>NZ_JBPWPV010000002.1:0-2217802 GCF_051811225.1 Rhizobium sp. 768_B6_N1_8
GTTCGCATCGAACGGCACGCCACGCAGCTTTCACGCCAGCTGAAGCTGCTGCGAGAAAGGCTCTTCCCGCCGCTTTCGCAAAAGACGCTCCGGACATTCACCTCGGGTGAGGCGGCGCAGATGATCGGCGTCTCCGATGGCTATCTTCGCCAGCTTTCCTTGGACGGTAAGGGTCCGCAGCCAGACGTCTCGCAGAATGGTCGTCGCTCCTACACGCTCGGCCAAATCAACGAGTTGCGCCAACATATGGCGAAGATCAAGCCGAAAGATGCGCTCTCCTACCTGCCCCGGCGGCGCGACAGCGAAAAGCTGCAGACGATTGCGATCACCAATTTCAAGGGCGGTTCGGCCAAGACGACGACGACGCTTTATCTGGCACAGCATCTGGCGCTGGAAGGCTATCGTGTTCTGGCGATCGATCTCGATCCGCAGGCCTCGCTTTCCTCCCTGCTCGGCGTTCAGCCGGAATTCGATCTCGGCGACGGCGACACGCTCTATGGTGCGATCCGCTACGATGCGCAACGGCGCCCGTTGAAGGATATTGTCCGCAAGACCTATTTCGACGGTCTCGATATGGTCCCGGGCAATCTCGAACTGATGGAGTTCGAGCATGAAACGCCGCGTGCCTTGAATGATCGCCAGAAGCCGGAGGAGCTATTCTTTCGGCGCGTCGGCAATGCAATCGCCGAGGTTGAGGCGGATTACGATATCGTCGTCATCGACTGCCCGCCACAGCTCGGCTATCTCACGCTCGGCGCCGTCTGCGCCGCCACGTCGCTTCTCATCACCATCCATCCGCAGATGGTTGATGTCGCCTCCATGTCGCAATTCCTGTTGATGACGTCCGACCTCTTGTCGGTGGTGCGCAAGGCCGGCGGCGACCTGCAGCATGATTTCATCAAATATGTCGTCACCCGCCATGAGCCTTTTGACGCGCCGCAGTCGCAGATCGTGGCACTCTTGCGCAGTCTCTTCGGGGATGATGTGCTGACAGCGACCATCCTGAAATCGACGGCAATTGCCGATGCGGGCCTGACCAAGCAGACGCTCTATGAAATTGAGAAGGGGCAGGTTCGCCGCTCCACCTATGACCGGGCACTGGAATCGGTTAACGCCGCCAACGGCGAAATTATTACCAGCATCCATAAAGCATGGGGCCGCACATGAGCAGACGAGATCGACTGAAGGGATTGTTCACCGACACGGCGCAGGAGTTGGCCGCGGCCAACTTCGAGGAAACCGCTGCGCGCGGTGCAGCCGGTCCGGTGCGCACCATGGCCCTGACACTCGGCCGCATGGAGGAAGAGAGCAGGGCGATGGAGGAGGCCCTGCTGTCAGGCGAACATATCGTCGAACTCGACCCTGAGCTGATCGATTCGTCCTTCATCCGCGATCGCCTCGCTGATGAGCCGCTCGATCTCGAAGACGAACTCGTGCAGTCGATCGCCGAGAACGGCCAGGAAGTGCCGATCCTGGTGCGGCGCAATCCGCATCACGACGGGCGCTACCAGGTCGCCTATGGCCATCGCCGCCTCCAGGCCGTCAAGCTGCTCGGCCGCAAGGTGCAGGCGGTCATCCGCAAGCTCGACGATACAGATCTCGTCATTGCGCAAGGCATCGAAAACTCTGCGCGCCGCAATCTGTCCTATATCGAGCGCGCCGTGTTCGCGCTCAATCTTGAACTGAAGAAGTTCGATCGCCCTGTTATCATGAAGGCGCTCTCGACCGACAAGACGGAACTGTCAAAACTCATCTCCGTGGCAAGGGCTATTCCCGCCGATATCATCCAGGCTGTCGGAGCCGCCCCCGGTATCGGCCGCAGACGCTGGATGGCGCTTGCCCAAGACTGGACCGAAGCCGCGGCATCACGTCTGACCAAGCTGATTGGCTCTTCCACCTTTAACGCCGTCGAGAGTGACCGCCGCTTCGAGCTGGTGATCGCCGAGCTTTCGAAGAAGGAAGGGACAAAGCCCGAGGGCACGGAATATGACTGGAAGCCTGCCAGCGGCGGCAAGATCGCCGGCCGCATCAAGAGTTCCGGCACATCCTTCACCATCGCCCTGAAGACCGGTGACGCGCCGGATTTCGGCGCCTATCTCTCTGGTCGCCTCGATGAGCTCTATGACGCCTATAAGGCGGGGAAAGCCGATTGAGGCAGGATGGACGGGGTGAGCCGTTTGCCCTGTGCGCGCAATTCATCAACGCTCGTAAATGGTCCCATCCGAAAACCCGGTGGAAACTTCCGGGGCGCGGGGATCGCGCCATTGTCCGTGTCTTTGCGCCATGAGATAACTGACGGAAGGAAACGCGGGTTTCGCTTCCCTTTGTGAGAATCCACCAAGCCTAACAATGCGATACGATATCGACTCCGCAATGCTCCAAACGCTGCTTCCAGCCATTGCCGGGGCGGAAGATGGCTTGGCACGGCTTGATGAGCGGGTAGCGCGCTCGCCGGTAGGGCAGGGCTTTGCCGAGCGCAGCCATTATCTCGATGCGGCAGGCGCCCTGTGGGTGGCGGGCGAGCTTGTGCATATCGAGGACCTCGTTTTGCACGATGCGCATATGGATAGCCGCGCGCCAAGCCATGAACTGACGATTGCCCATTCCGTGCTGCGTACCCGCAGGCGCATCGAGACGGCCGATCCCGGCTGGGCGCTAAGCCCAGCAGGTCTTAGTGTTTTGACTGCCAGCACATTGGAAGGGCAGGAGAGGCTGCCAGACGCGGGAAGTGCGGAGCCTGGGAGCGAGCCTGATGATGAGGACGATGAGGCGCCGCTTGCCGCCGAAATCGCCGCGCTCGATGCGCTGCTCGCCCGCTCGCAACAACTTCTCGACCGTCATGCCGGAAAGCCTGTTGCGGAAGAGCCGGAGGGGGCCGCGCCCTCGCAGCGCGATGACGATCCGCTCGGCCTGTTCGGTGACGACGAATGGAACGAGGAGGAACGGCTTCGGGAATGGCGTGGTCTGATCCCGCTCGTCGAGGAGCTGCCGCCCAGCCTGGCCGCCGCCATCCTCTTCGACGCCTGGGAACGGATCGAGCCGCTGCGTCGCCAACATTGGCTGGGTGGCGTGCTGATTGCCAGCAGCCTGCGTCTCAGAGGCAAGGTCGCCTCGCATCTCTTTTCTTTTCACACAGGGCTGAAGCAGATCCGTCATGAGCGCCGCCGCTCGCGTGACCGGGTCACACGCCTGCAGGCCTTTCTCGATGCGATGCGGGAGAGTGCGATCACCGGTCTCAAGGAGATCGATCGCCTGTCGCTGGCGCGCACGCAGATGGAGCTGCGCTTTCGCGGCCGACGCTCCAATAGCAGCCTGCCGCAGCTTGCCGATTTCATTCTGTCGCGGCCGATGGTGTCGGCCGCCATGATCGCCCGTGAGCTTGGCGTCACGCAACGTGGCGCGCTGAACCTGATCAACGAGATCGGCATTCGCGAGATCACCGGTCGCGGCCGCTACCGGGCCTGGGGTATCATCTGAAACCCACGGGCCGTTGCCACAAACGAAAACGGCCGGGCGTCAAGCCCGGCCGTTTCTTTAGGGTGAGCACCCGATCCGCCATCCTGTCACAGATTTCGAACCGGGCGCTCTGCGCTTCCATTGCCCCCAGAAGCGCAGTCCTTATTCCCGCTCGCCCGTGAAGTTGAGCAGAAGCTGGAAGATGTTGACGAAGTTCAGGTAGAGCGAGAGCGCGCCGAAGACGGCCAGCTTCTGGTTCGATTCCTGATCGTAGTTTTCCGAATACTGTTCCTTGATGCTCTGCGTGTCGTAGGCGGTCAGGCCGACGAAGACGACGATGCCGATCACCGAGATGGCGAATTGGAGGGCCGACGAACCCAGGAAGATGTTGACGATACCGGCGATGATGATGCCGAACAGGCCCATCATCAGGAACGAACCCATCTTCGAAAGGTCACGCTTCGTCGTGTAGCCATAGAGGCTTATTGCGCCGAACATGGCAGCTGTGATGAAAAAGGTCTGCGCGATGCTCGTCTTGGTGAAGACCAGGAAGACGGAGGCGAGCGACAGGCCCATCACGGCGCAGAAGGCCCAGAACGTCATCTGTGCGGTGCTTGACGACATCGACTGGATGCGGAACGAGAAGAAGAACACGAAGGCGAGCGGGGCCAGCATCACCACCCACTTGAGCGGGGTCTGGAAAATCGGCACGTAGAGCGCCGGCGTCGAGCCGACGATGAACGCAACGATACCGGTTATGACGAGGCCGAGCGCCATGTAGTTGTAGACGCGCAGCATGTGCTGGCGCAGACCTTCGTCGAAAAGGGTCTGTGTTTGGGCGCCGGAGCCGTAACCATAGCGGGGATTGATCGGGTTCATGACTGATCTCCTCGGTTGAACTAGTAGAGCGAGCGGGCAAGCCGTTCGGCTGCCTGATCGAGATTGGTGCCGCTGTTGTCGGCGATCAGCGCATAAGCGACGTCGCCGATCTGCCAGTAGGCGGCCTCTGTCTTTTCAAGGGCAACATGGCTGACCGGCTTCACCTCGAAGGCGCCCGGCCGCACCGCGAAGAGCGACAGGCGCTTGCCGTCGGTCTCCTCGATCGCCATTTCGACGCTCGGGCCAAAATCCGACGGGAAGATTTGCACATCGGCAACCTTCCAGCCCTTTGGCAGCTCGGGCATCACGATTGCGGTCGCAGCGCGGATTTCCTCGGCGCTATAGGCCGGCGCCGTCTGCGACGGGATGGTTTCACGAAGCGCTGCCGTGCGATAGGCGCGCACCGCATCCTCGACATAGGGCGGGGCCGGAACAGAAGCCGAAACCTCCGTTGCCGTAAAGGCGCCGAAGGAATTATGCGCCACCCAGCCGGCGGCAAGCAGAACACCGACAGCAGCGATGCGCTGCACCGAATGCAGGATGCGACCATAGGAAAGACCGCGTTCCAGCTTTCGGGCGGCATCGCGCGTTTCGGGGCGGCCAAAGGCGCTTTCGCCTGCCAGCGCCAGGCGCAACTCGCCCTTCATGCTGAGATCGGCCATGACCTTGGCGGCGATCGCCGGATTCTCCGACAGATAGGATTCCACCTGGATACGCCGTGCAACATCGAGCTCGCCGTCTACATAGGCGTCGAGATCGGCATCGATGATTGGATCAATCGCCTTCATTGCCGTTCCCTCCAACTAATTTCAGATGCGCAATGCGCGGCATCTTCTCTTCGAACTCGCGCAACTGGGCGCGGGCGCGAGAAATACGCGACATCAGCGTGCCGACAGGAATGCCGAGCGCATTGGCTGCTTCCTGATAGGACAGATCCTCGATCGCCACGAGATGCAGCGCTTCACGCTGCTCTTCCGGCAAATTGAAAAAGGCGTTGCGCACTTGCTGCAGGCGCACCGCATGCTCCTGTCCGGCCGGCAGCGACTGCTCCGCCTCGACCGCCGCCTCGTCATGGCGGCGCGTTAGCGAGCGGGTCTGCCGCACGCGGTCGATATGCGCATTGTGCAGAATGGAAAGCAGCCAGGTGCGCAGGTTTCCGCCGCTGCGGAAGCTCTTGCGCTTCTCGAAGGCCCGAACCAGGGCATCATGCACAAGATCCTCCGCCTCGTCCGAATTGCGCACCAGCGAGCGCGCGTAGCGACGAAGCGCTGCGAGCTGACCGATGACATCGAAGGGGCGTTCTTTCCGTTCCATGATTGAGTATACGAAAGCTTCGCAGATTTTATTCCGAAGCGATGCAGATTTTTTTATATCGGCCGGCAAGGGAGTGCGGTTTTCGGCAAACGCCAAAAACCTCCGCCCTTTGCCACGGCGGAGGTGGTATCTCGCAGCCTCAATGCAAGGAAGTAACCCTTGGGCAGATACCCCGGGGTCAGCCCTGGGGCATGATACCCGGGGGTCAGCCCTGGGGCATGATACCCGGGGCTCAGCCCTCGGGCATGATCCCCGGCTGGTCGGAAGGGAATTTCGCAATGTCCTGGACGCTGACATTGAGATGTTGGGCAACGAGGGCGGCCGGTGTATGCGTGAGCCACGAGGAGAGCCCGACTTCCTGATATTCGGCGACCTTGAAGACGGCGACGAATTGCAGATCGGTCTTGCCGGTATTCTCGATGATGTGGCCCTGGCTGCGCTTGACATAGCCGATATCGCCTGGTCGGAAATCGGCGGTCTGGCTGCGCGGGCCGGCATCGAACACCGTCATGCGGCCTTCGCCCTTGATCCAGTACTGCCATTCGTCGGCATTCGGATGCCAGTGCATTTCACGCACGCCACCCGGCTTGATCGTCTCGATCGCCGCAGCGATCGTCTTGGAGACCTTGAAGATGCTGCTGTCGGCAAGCTGGATCGTGCCCGACGTATTCTGCTTCAGCGGTGCCGATGCCGTCAGCCGGTAGGTGAAAGGGTAGGGCGGCAGGCCAGCAGAAGCAACGGCTTCCTGGTCGGCCGAAAGCGGACCCGGCTCCTTGCCCTGGAAGATCCAGAGATCCTGCAATGGGATGTTCTTGAAAGTGTCCTGCGGTACGCCGAAGTTCTTGGCAAGCAGTTCGGGCGACGTATGTGCCAGCCAGTCGGTCAGGAGCAGCGTGCCGTATTCGGACTGGTCGCCCTCGTCGAAGACGAGGACGAATTCGCAGCCCTCGGGCCCAAGGCCCTGCAGTGAATGCGGGAAACCGGCTGGAAAATACCAGAGATCGCCTGCCTCGACGTCCTGCACATAGGCGCGGCCCTGCGGATCAAGCACGGTCACCCGGCAGCGGCCATTGGTCATGATCGCCCATTCGGAGGCCCGGTGCCAGTGCATCTCGCGGATGCCGCCGGGGCCAAGGCGCATGTTGACGCCGGAGACCGCTTCGGAAATTGCAAAATCGGCCTTCGTCACCTGCCGTGCCCAGCCGCCGTTCTGGATGCGCTTGGGCGCATTGTTGAACGAGCCCCAGAAGAGCTGCATGTCGCCGACATCGGTTGCCGGCGGACTGCCGAACGAGGGAAACTGGTCGTTGATGGCAGGGTTCTTCGGGCCGGGATCGGAAAGGCCGGCTGGATTGGCGTTGATCGCGCCCTCGGCCGGCTGGTCGGGATTGCCGAAACTCGCCGCGCGCGCAGCACCCGCCGCAAGTGCCGTTCCGCCCATCGCTCCGAGGGCAAGGACCGTACGTCTAGAAAGAGGTTCCATTGTTTTAATCCTTTCGTGTCGATTGGGAGGGTTATTCCGCCGGGGCGTCTGCGCGGGCGATGGCGATGGCGGGTCGTTTTCGGCTGACGAATTCGCTCAGCTTTTCCAGGTAGAGGTAAACGACCGGGGTGGTGTAGAGCGTCATCACCTGGCTGATGAGCAGACCGCCGACCATGGCGTAGCCGAGTGGCTGGCGCAGTTCCGAGCCGGTGCCGTGGCCGAGCATCAGCGGCAGGCCGGCAAGAAGTGCCGCCGCTGTCGTCATGATGATCGGGCGGAAGCGCAGGAGACAGGCCTGACGGATTGCGTCGTCCGGCGACAGTCCCTGCTCGCGCTGGGCGGCGATGGCGAAGTCGACGATCATGATGCCGTTCTTCTTGACGATGCCGATCAGCAGGATCACGCCGATCAGCGCGATCACTGTAAAGTCGAAGCCGAAGGCCCAGAGCATGGCGAGAGCACCGAGGCCCGCGGAGGGGAGCGTCGACAGGATCGTCAGCGGGTGGAAATAGCTCTCGTAGAGTACGCCGAGGATCAGATAGATCACGGCAATCGCTGCAAGCACCAGCAGCGGTTCGCTTGAGAGCGAGCTCTGATAGGCCTGAGCATTGCCCTGGAACGTGCCGATGACGGTTGCCGGCTTGCCGAGATCGGCCTCAGCCTTGCTGATCGCGGCAACCGCCTGGCTGAGCGCGGTCCCCTTTGCAAGGTTGAAGGAGAGTGTAACGGCCGGAAACTGGCTCTGGTGGTTGACGGCAAGCACGGCCGTCGGCTCCGTCGTCTGCTTGACGAGCTGGCTCAAGGGAACCTGCTCGCCGGTCAGCGGCGATTTGATATAGAGACCGTTGATCGCCAGCGGCGACTTCTGGAACTGCGGCGCAAGCTCGAGAACCACATGGTAGCTGTTCAGGTCGGTGAAATACTGGGTGACCTGGCGCTGGCCGAAAGCATCGTTAAGCGTATCGTCGATCGTTTGCGGCGCAATGCCGAAGCGCGATGCCTGGTCACGGTCGATCGTAAGCGTCACGGTGGCGCCGCTATTCTGCTGGTCGGTGGCGACATCGGTCAGTTCCGGCAGCGTCTTGAATGTGGCGAGCAGCTTGGCTGCCCAGTCGTCGAGTTCTCCGGCATCACCGTCCTGCAGCGTATATTGGAACTGCGTGGCCGAGGCCCGTCCGCCGACATTGATATCCTGCGCTGGCTGCAAGAAGAGTTCTGCACCCTGCATCTGCGCGAGTTTCGGACGAAGCCGGTTGATGATTTCGCTTGCCGAGGCATCGCGCTGGTCTTCAGGCTTCAGCGTGATGAACATGCGGCCGTTATTGACGGTCTGGCCCGCTCCGCTGCCGACGGCCATGCCGACGGTCGCAACTCCGGGATCGCTGGCAACGATATTGCCTGCTTCGAGCTGGTGGCGCGACATTTCGGCAAAGGAAATATCCTGCGCGGCTTCGAGTGTACCGGTGATCAGGCCGGTGTCCTGGATTGGGAAGAAGCCCTTGGGAATATTGACGAACAGGAAGCCGGTTGCCGCGAGCGAAGCGATGAAGACCGTCATGGTCAGCCGGTGATGGCGCAGCGCAATATCGAGCGTGTAGCGATAGGCGGCAAGAAGCCCGTCGAACGCCTTCTCGCTCATATTGTACAGCCTGCCGTGGCGAGCGTCTTTTTCCGGCTTCAGGAAGCGTGAGCTCATCATCGGTGTGATGGTCAGCGAGACGATTGCCGAGACGACGATCGTCATCGTCACGGTGATTGCGAACTCCCGGAATAGCCGGCCGACAATGCCGCCCATCAGGAGCAGCGGAATGAAGACGGCGACGAGCGAGATACTGATCGAAATGATGGTGAAGCCGATTTCGCGCGCGCCGTCGATTGCCGCCTGTTTCGGCGTTTTGTCCATCTCCATATGGCGATGGATGTTCTCGACCATCACGATCGCATCGTCGACGACGAAACCGACGGCGATACTCAAGCCCATCAGCGAGAGATTATCGAGGCTGAAGCCAGCGACATACATCAGCGCCAATGTGGCCAGGAGCGCCAGCGGCACGGTGACGCTCGGGATCACCGTCACCCAGACATTGCGCAGGAAGATGAAGATCACCATGACCACAAGGGCGATGGTGATGACAAGCGTCGTTTCGACATCCGCCACCGAGGCGCGGATCGTGGTCGTCCGGTCGCTGAGGATGGAGAGGTGGATGGCGGCCGGTGCGATCGCTTGCAGCTGCGGCAGGGCAGCGCGGATCGCACCGACCGTATCGATGATGTTGGCGCCCGGGAGCTTGAAGATCGGCAGGAGGATCGCCCTCTTGCCATCAGCCCAGGCCGCCAGCTGATCGTTCTCCGGTCCGTCGATCGCCTGGCCGATATCGCTGATGCGGACCGGGGCGCCGTCGCGATAAGCGACGATCGAATCGTTCCAGGGGGCGGCCTTCAGGAGCTGGTCATTGTCATAGATCGTGTAGGTGTGCTCTCCACCCTGCACACTGCCTTTCGGTGAGTTGCTGGTGATGCCGGTCACGGCGCTGCGGATATCCTCAAGCGAAAGTCCCATCTCGGCGATCTTGCCGGGATCGATCTGCAGCCGTACGGCCGGCTTCTGCTGGCCGAAGATCAGAACCTGCGAAACGCCGTCGATCTGGCTGACATGCTGCGCGAGCACGCTTTCGGCAAAATCGTCGACTTGCGTCAGCGGCAGGGCATCCGAAGTGAGCGCAAGAACCATGACCGGCGGATCGGCGGGATTGACCTTGCGATAGGTTGGCGGCGAAGGCAGGTCCGTCGGCAATTGCCCGCCGGCTGCGTTGATTGCGGTCTGCACGTCCTGGGCGGCGCTATCGACGTCGCGCGACAGATCGAATTGCAGAGTGATCGCGCTCGAGCCGAGCGTACTCGTCGAGGTCATCTGGGTGACGCCGGGGATCTGCCCGAACTGCCGTTCCAGCGGCTGCGTTACCGCCGATGCCATCGTCTTCGGATCGGCGCCGGGGAGCTGTGTCGAGACCTGGATTGTCGGAAAATCGACTTGCGGCAGGGGTGCAACCGGCAGCAGAGGGTAGGCGACGATACCGATGCCGAAGAGGCCTGCCATCATTAGCGAGGCGGCGATCGGCCGCTCGATGAACCAGGAGGAGATCGACATGGCCTACTCCTTGCTGGCGGCTTGCGTAGCGGCCGCCTGTTGAATGCTGACATGAGTGCCGACATCCAGCCGATACTGGCCCGACGTGACGACCTGTTCGTTGCCGGAAAGGCCCTTTTCGATGACGGCGTGGCCGCTCTCGATCGGCCCGGGGGTGACCTTGCGCACGGCAGCCGTGCCGGTGGCATCGATAACGTAGACGAAGAAGCCGTCCTCTCCCCGCTCAAGCGCTGCGGAAGGAATGGTCACGGCCTTCTGGAGCGTCTGCTGCTTGACCCTCAGCGTCACGAATTGACCGGGCCAGAGCGCATCATCCTTGTTCTCAAAAATCGATTTGATGCGGATCGTGCCGCTTGCCTGATCGATTTCGTTGTCGATGAGCGAGAGCGTGCCTGACGCAAGCTGCTGCGACTGGTCCATCGACATCGCCGTCACCTCGACCGGGCCGGCCTTCAGCGCGTCGCGCACTGCATCGAGATCGTCTTCGCGCAGTGTTGAGACAACCGTGATCGGCTGTGTCTGGGTGATGGTGACGATCGGTGTCGTATCGGTCGTCTGGACTTCGTTGCCGGGATCGACCCGACGGATACCCGTGCGGCCGTCGATCGGTGAGCGGATCTCGGTATAAGAGAGCGACACGTCAGCAGCCTCCTTGGCGGCCTGATCCTGCGCAAGTTGTGCCTGTGCACTTGCCACCATGCTTTGCTGCTGCTCGACGGTTTCCTGCGTGACGATCTGCTGCTGGCCCAGTTTCTGGTCCTTGCCGAGCAGATATTGGGCGTTGGCGAGATCGGCCTGGTCCTGCTTGATCTTGGCGGCAGCCTGATCGTCGGCTGCCTGGAAGGGGCGCGGGTCGATGATGGCGAGCACATCGCCCTTCTTGACGGCCTGCCCCTCGTTAAACATCACGCTCTGGAGCTCTCCGTCGACCCGCGTCGTGATATTGACCGTATAGTTCGCCTGCACCGTGCCAAGGCCGTCGAGATAGACAGGCACGTCGGTAACGGCTGGGGTCGCGACCTCGACCGGCACTGCCGGCGTGCCGGGCTCCGGTGCGGCAATGGTCGGCTCGGTTCCTGCAAACCAGAAGGCTGCGGCCGAACCGCCCGCAATGGCGAGAATGGCGGCAGCAGCGAGGATCGCCGGTTTGCGGCGACGACGGGGTTCAATCACGGTACGGATGGATGTCACTGCCGGCTCCATAGACTAAAGGTTGAATTATGCTGCAACGGCCGCCGGCATTGGGCGGCCTCCGTATCTGTCTCCTGAATTGACGGGCTGGTGCCAAAACCAGGGGTCAGGCTGCCGATTATCGGCAGGCCGACCGGCGCTTCTGTGTCCTGCCGGATCAATTCAATGCGAGAAGGCTACGTCCGGGCGGGCACTGGCGCATCTATACGCAGGTCTAGTCGCCGTTCCCCATAGGTATACGCTCCCGCCTCCGGGTAGCCGCCGGCACGCAGAAGGACCGGCGCGAAAAGCATTCGCACCGGCTCACTGCACCTATTCGAAGGAATATCGGGCGTCGCCGGTCAGCCGGCTGAGGCCGGATGTGCGTCGGCGGCCGGCGGGTTCTTGCGGAAATCGGGATGCAGCGGTCCGAAGGGCATGGCGCCCATGCAGGCCACAAGCGCAAGGCCGGCGATTGCAGAACAGAAGGACAGGACGAAGATATCGGCATAGGCGAGTACACTTGCCTGCGCATGGATATCAGCCGCAACGGCTGAGAGGGCTTCGAGACTCCCGCGATGGCTTGTCCCGAACAGCGTCTCCAGCTTTGCCAGTACGCCGTGAAGATTGCTCGACGATCCCGAGATCGGCCCCGTCAGGATATTGGAATGGTACTGCTCGCGTTGCCGGAACCAGGTGTTCAAGAGGCTCAGGGCTAGTTCGACGCTGCCGAGCCGGATCACCTGGATATAGGCGGATACCGCCGTCGAGCGTTTCGGGTCGGAATTGGCGATCAGGTAGACGACGGTTGCGAAGAAGGCGAAGGATTGCCCCGCCGTATGGAGGAGCACGGCCGGCAGGAAGTTAAAGGGCGCCCATGTAATGGAGAGGTTCGATCCCCAGAGAGAGCCGAGCGCCATCGCCGATAACCCCATCATGATGCAAAGGCGCGCATCGATCCGGCGCAGCAGGAAGATCGCAAACGCGATGAACAGAAAGACCGGGATGACCGCGCCGAAAATGTAGAGTTCGGATATGGCGATCGGCCGCAATCCGACGACCGACTGCAGGAAGCCCGGAATGGAAATCGAGGCGCCGGAACTCGCAAAGGTAAAGGCGATGATGATCGCATAGCCGATGCCGATATTGCGCGACAGGATCACGCTCGCATGCGCCCAGGGGTTGGTGACGACACTCTCGTTGATGAGGAAGCCGATGAAGAGAATCGTGCCGCCTGCCAGCAGCGAGGTGACGATGCCGGAATTGAACCAGTCCAGCCTGTTGCCCTGATCGAGACCGACGTAAATCATGGTCATCGAGCATCCGAGCAGCATCATGCCGCCCCAGTCGGCATCCTTGAGCAGGCTCGAATTGATCTCTTCTTTGGGAGCACCGATGATGAGGAGAAGGGCAATGATCGGCGTGACGATTACATCCTGCCAATAGGCCCACTGCCAGCCGAGATAATCATCATAGATGCCGACGAGCACAAAGCCGAGATTCTGCGATAGCGGGACGCGAAGCGCGTAGATCGAAAGTCCGATCAGCCAGTATTTCATGTCGAGATTGCGGAAGATAACCATGATGGTGGCCGGGATGAAGACGCCGAGCAGCAGCGCTCGCGCCGCATGCAGCGCAAAGAGTGCGCCGCCGTCATGGACCATGGGAATAATGAGCGAAATGCAGGCATAGACCAATGTCGTCGGGATCATTACGCGGCGCACACCGAAAACGGTGGCGATCCAGGCGACCGCTGATGAAATGAGGATCTGCGGTGCGTTGGCGACGGTGCTGAGCCATGAGGCTTCGTCGAAGCCAAGCGAATAGGCGCCACGGATATCGGGCAGGCCGACAGCAAAGACACGCGTATCGAAGCCAACAACGAAGGAAGCGAGCAACAGGGCTGCGACGATAAGATACGGATGGCTGGTCGTCGTGCCGCTGGTCAGCGGACCAAAGGCGCGCGGAGCCGAGCTCATTGGTCCGGGTCCTGCTTGGTATCCACCCTGACGACGGCCGACATTCCGGGCTTCAGCCGATCAACTAGTGGCTGGCCGGGATCGAAGACGATCTTGACCGGGATGCGCTGGACGACCTTGGTATAGTTTCCGGTCGCGTTGTCGGGCGGCAGCAGCGCGAAGATCGAGCCGCTTGCCGGAGACAGGCCGACGACCTTGCCATGCAGCGACTGGCCGGGGAAGGTGTCGATGGAAACCTCCGCAGCGCGGCCCGGCGTGATCCGGGAAAGCTGTGTCTCCTTGAAATTCGCGGTGATATAGACGCTCGGAAGCGGCACTTCCGACACGAGGCTGGTGCCGGCCGCGACAAAATCGCCTTCATGGACGAGCCTGCGGCCAATGACGCCATCGAAAGGCGCGTAGATGCGGGCATAGCCCTGGTGGATCAGGGCGGTATCGAGCGATGCCTCAGCCGCATTCACCTGCGCCTGCAGCAGCGGAGATTGTCCGTTCAGAACGTTCAACTGGGCCTTTTGCTGCGCGATCGAGGCTGCCGTCGATTTGACCGAAGCCTGGGCCTGCAGATAGGCGGCCTGCGCCTGCTGCAGCAGCTGTTGCGAGGTCGCGCCGCCAAGGCTGGTCTGGCGGTGGAACTCCTGCTCCGTTTGTGTCTGCTGTGCCAGGGCCGATGCGTTCTGCGCTTCAGCCACCTGCACGACGGCCTTTTGCAATTCGATCTGGTTTGCGAGATTGGCAAGCGATGCGTTTGCGGCTGCAAGATTGGCCTTCGAGGCGGCGACCGCGGCGTCATATTCCCGCGGATCGATTTCAGCGAGCAACTGGCCCTTCGTCACCGCCTGATAATCGGTGACCGGGGTGCTCTGGACGATGCCGCTGATCTGGGCGCTCAGCGTCGAGACATCGGCGCTGACCACGGCATCGTCCGTCGATTGATGCGATGCGCCCGCCACCCAACGGTTCCAGTCGACGCTCACGATGGCCACTCCGGCGCCCACGAGCGTGATGGCGAGAAGGGGAATGGCAAGCCGTCTCAACGACACCACGGCTCCCGGGGAGGGCGCAGCCGGCGCGGCGGGAGCTTCCGGCGGCGGCGAGCGCGCTGGCTCGGATGGGCTAAGGCTGGTGACGGTGATCTGCTTGGCCATGCGCGCCTCACTTCTTGCTGTGGTCAGCGGAAACCTTTGCGCGGACGCGAACCGGGGCCGGGACGAAGGAGACGTGGCCGGTGCCATGGACCTGTAGCCAGTAGCCCAGCGCCATGAAAACCGCGCCGCCGATGAGGTTGCCGAGCGTGACCCAGACGAGATTATGGACGGCGGCAGCAAGCGTGATGTTTGCGGGATGCTCACCCATCAGCGCCATCGAGAAGGTGAACATGTTGGCGACGCTGTGTTCGTAACCCGCGGCCACGAAGATCGTAATCGGCCAGAAGATCAACATGATCTTGGCAGCGGCATTTTCCGTGCGTCCAGCCATCCAGATGGCGAGGCAAACAAGCCAGTTGCAGAGAATACCGCGGGCAAGAAGCTCCAGCGATCCCGCCGACATCTTGGCCGAGACAATCGAAAAGAAGGCCTGGCTTCCGTCGCCCAGAAGCACACCGCCGCCGGCCAGATGGAAGAGGCCGGCGAGTACCACGGCGCCGATCAGGTTGCCGATCCAGGCCGCGATCCAGACAAGTAGCATATCGGCAACGCGGCTGCGCCGCGTCAGCACGGCAAGCGGCATATACATCGCCGTTCCCGTGAAAAGCTCGCTGCCGGCAAAGACGACGATTGTCAGGGCAGAGGAGAAGACCACGCCCATAACGAGATGCGCCCAGGCCGGATCGGCATGAGCGCCGGCGGTAAACATGATGATATCGCCGAAACCGATATAGGCGCCGGCCATCGCCGCCCCGATCAGGAAGGCGGGAAAGTGGCTACGGACCTCGTCGGCTTTCTCTTCGCCGGACTGGGCAAAGTGATCAATCGAATCCTGATACATGACAGTACCTCGTCTCTCTGATGATCGAACCGGGCTTCGTCCCGGACGCTCGAAAAGCTAGTCGCGCAAGCCGCATTGCTGAATCATACCTACGTCTAGGCTATCTCCGGACAGGCCGGGACATCTGTTGTCATGCTCGCATGCTACTTCGGTCGCGACGGAAAATCGCGCAATGCTGAAAAAAAGAGGCCGCCTTCCGATACGGAAAGGCGGCCATTTGCGGATCCTCGGGCAATCCGTGACTTCGGGCGGAGGGGAGGGACACCGGGAAGCCTTAACCGAGATTTCTATCGCCTGTCAGGAGGAGGCCCCAGGCGACGGGTAGCAAGTTACGCCCAATTCCTACCGGGCGGAACTAAACTTACGTATTGGCCCGCCTAGACCAGCGCGCGATTTCATCCGATCCGGCCGCACCCCTATTCTTTTCGTCGATCGGCGAGCCCTCGTCGATGATGTCAGCCAGTACCCGCGGTCAGCTCCCATGAACTGCGCTGCCGATAGCAACTTTCAACTTCGAACAGGATCCATCATGAAAACCGCCCTTCTTTCCCTCCTCGCAGCCGGCATGCTGGCCGCCCCTGTCGTTGCAAACGCCGCCCAGGCCGATGTCGGCAAGCTGGATTGCGACGTTTCCAAGGGCATCGGTGTCATCGTCGGCTCCAAGCAGGATGTCGACTGCACCTTTACGCCGAGCGCTTCCGGCGATGCTGGCCAGCACTATGTAGGCACCATCACCGATTTCGGCCTCGATGTCGGCACCGTGGAGAAGGGTCGGATGGTCTGGCTCGTCTTCAACGCCACGCGCGAACCGGCTGCCGGCCTGGAGGGTAACTATGCCGGTGTCACGGCTGATGCGAGCGTCGGTATCGGCGGCGGCGCCAATGTACTGGTCGGCGGAACGAGAAGGACCGTCTCGCTGCAGCCGGTTTCGCTCGAAGGCGATGTCGGCGTCAATCTGGCCGTCGGTGTCACGGCCTTGAAGCTGCAGCTCGCAGAGTGAGTGGGATCGTGTCGATTTGTCACTGCGTAAGTGCCACTAGAGCGCTTGCGTCAAGATCAAACCTTTCCACGACCTAAACTACACCGGAGCTTGGCAAATCGTAGACGAGGACTCCGGATGTCTTTCATGCGGTTTCGACTTCAACCGCATGAAAGCCCCACAGTTTGGTGCCATCTACTAGCAGAAATGCGAGTTGGCGCAGCCAATACCTTTGCGCATCCTTGCAACCGTTCCGACGGAGCGGAGCTAAGAGCGATATCCGTCGCCGTCTTGTTCAGGCGTAAGAGTGTCTCCGCTTTCGACGAACCCATAGGTTTCGTTCGCAAGAGGCTTGCTCGTGGCTATATCGCATTTCTCCGTCAGAATCGTCTCCCGCGGCTCCGGCCGTAGCGCGGTCCAACTGGCGGCCTACTGTCATTGCGCCAGAATGGAATTCGAACGGGAAGCGCGAACTATCGACTACACGCGCAAGAAGGGGCTGTTGCACGAGGAGTTTTCCATTCCTTCGGACGCGCCGCAGTGGCTACAGTCGATGATCGCTGATCGTTCCGTTTCCAGCGCATCCGAGTCCTTCTGGAACAAGGTGGAGTCCTCCTCGAAGCGAGCCAATGCACAGCTTGCCAGGGAGGTCACAATCGGGCTGCCGATCGAGCTCTCGTCCGAGCAGAATATCGCCCTAATGCGCGACTTCGTGGCGACCCATGTCACTACGAAGGGCATGGTTGCCGACTGGGTCTATCACGACGCTCCGGGCAATCCGCATGTGCATCTGATGATAACGCTGCGGCCGCTGACCGAGGATGGATTCGGACCCAAAATCGTCGCCTTGCTCGGTCCTGACGGTCAACCGATCCGCTATGGCGCCGGCAAAATCGTCTACGAGCGCTGGGTGGGCGACATCGATGAGTTCAATGCATTCCGCGACGGCTGGTTTGCCTGCCAGAACCGGCATCTGGCGCTTGCCGGTCTCGACGTCAGGGTCGATGGGCGCTCCTTCGAAAAGCAGGGGATCGAGCTGGCGCCAACCGCCCATCTGGGTGTTGCCACGAAGGCGCTTGCACAAAAGGCCTCGAATTCCGGTCAAGCCGTTGTGCTCGATCGACTGGAATTGCAGGAGGAACGGCGCATAGAGAATGCTCGTCGTATCCGTCGCAATCCCGATATCGTTCTTGACCTGGTCACGCGGGAGAAAAGCGTTTTCGACGAACGTGATGTGGGCAAGGTGCTACATCGCTACATCGATGATGCCAAGGTGTTCCGAAGCCTGATGGCGCAAATCCTGCAGAGTCGTCAGATATTGATGCTGGAAGGTGAGCGGACCGATTTTGCCACCGGACTGCGCTCGCCGGCGAAATACACGACCCGCGAGATGATCCGCCTGGAAGCCGAGATGGCGAACCGGGCGATCTGGCTGTCGCAGCGCTCATCGCATGGTGTCAGACACAGAGTTCTGGAGGCGACGTTTGCGCGTCATTCGGGTCTGTCTGACGAGCAGAAGGTGGCGATCGAGCATGTGGCCGGCGGGGAGCGGATCGCAACCGTGATCGGCCGAGCCGGCGCCGGCAAGACGACGATGATGAAGGCGGCCCGCGAGGCCTGGGAGGCGGGAGGTTATCGTGTCATCGGCGCAGCGCTTGCCGGCAAGGCGGCAGAGGGACTGGAGAAGGAAGCGGGTATTGTCTCTCGCACCCTGTCGTCCTGGGAACAGCGCTGGAGCCGGGGCCGAGATCCACTCGATGACAAGACGGTCTTCGTTCTCGACGAGGCCGGCATGGTGTCGTCGCGGCAGATGGCATTCTTCGTCGAAGCTGTCACGCGGGCTGGCGCCAAACTCGTGCTTGTCGGCGATCCCGAACAACTGCAGCCGATCGAAGCCGGTGCCGCCTTCCGGGCAATCACCGACCGCATCGGCTATGCCGAACTCGACACGATCTACAGGCAGCGCGAGCAGTGGATGCGTGACGCCTCGCTCGACCTTGCCCGCGGCAATGTCGGTCGGGCCATCGACGCCTATAGGGCCAACGACAAGATCATCGGCTCGGAGCTGAAGGCGCAAGCCATCGCCAGTCTGATCGCGGACTGGGATCGTGACTACGATCCGGCCAAGACCTCGCTGATCCTGGCGCATCTGCGCCGCGACGTGCGCGCCTTGAACGAGATGGCACGCGAACGGCTTGTCGAGCGCGGTATCGTGGAACAGGGCTTCGTCTTTGCGACGACCGAGGGCAAACGCCAATTTGCAGCCGGTGACCAGATCGTCTTCCTGAAGAACGAGGCTTCGCTCGGCGTCAAGAACGGCATGTTGGGCAAGGTGATCGAGGCAGCGCCCGGCCGCATCCTCGTCCAGACCGGTGCGGGCGATGACAACCGGCAGGTGGTCGTGGAGCAGCGCTTCTACGGGCATGTCGATCACGGTTATGCCACGACGATCCACAAGAGCCAGGGCGCCACCGTCGACCAGGTCAAGGTTCTGGCCTCGTTGTCTCTCGACCGGCACCTGACCTATGTGGCGATGACCCGCCATCGCGAGGATCTCAGCCTCTACTATGGCCGCCGATCGTTTGGAAAAGCTGGCGGGCTCGAGGCCATCCTGGCGCGCCGGAATTCCAAGGAAACGACGCTCGACTACGAGGGCGGCTCATTCTATCGGCAGGCTCTTCGTTTTGCCGAAAGCCGCGGTCTGCACCTCGTTCGGGTCGCAAGATCGCTGGTTGCGCATCGGCTGGAATGGATGGTCAGGCAGAAGCAGACGCTCATGAGCCTCGCCAACCGTCTGGCCAGGGTCGGCGAAAGGCTCGGTGTCGCAAGAACCGCATCGACGGCTCACCTTGTCAGCGCAGGCAAGACAGCAAAGCCGATGGTATCCGCCATCACGATCTTCCCTCAGTCGATGGCACAGGCCATAGAGGCCAGGCTCGGCGCCGATCCCGGTCTCCAGAAGGAGTGGGAGGACGTCTCGTTGCGGTTTCGTCTCGTCTACGCGCAGCCGGAGGCGGCATTCGAGGCGGTCAATGTCGACGCGATGGTCCAGGATACAAGGGTGGCTGCGAATACAATATTGAAGATCGCGAACACGCCGGAGCTATATGGCGCCCTCAGAGGCAAGACAGGCTTGTTGGCCCGTAAGAGCGACAAGCGCAATCGGGAAACTGCTCTTCTCAATGTTCCCGCCCTATCTCGCTCTCTGGAGCGCTTTCTGAATATACGCGTTCAGACCGCGCAGAGGGCTGAGATGGCAGAGTACGCTCGACGGCAGAACTTGTCGGTTGAAATCCCAGATCTGTCGCCGAATGCGAAAGCTGTTCTCGAACGCGTTCGCGATGCAATCAATCGAAACGATCACTCCGCTGGTCTGGAATATGTGCTTGCTGACGGAGCCGTGAAGGCCGAGCTCGAAGGGTTTGCACGCGCCGTTTCTAAGCGATTCGGAGAGCGTACTTTTCTCGGAATAGCGACGAAGGATGCTGACGGTGAAGCGTTCAAGACCCTTACCGCCGGATTGAGCACTACGCAACAGCTGGAGATCAAAGCCGCCTGGGCCTCGATGCGGACCGTCCAACAACTGTCTGCGCATGAGCGTACTGTCATGGCACTCAAGCAGGCGGAGGCAATTCGACAGACGAAGAGCCAAGGACTATCCCTGAAATAGCCTATTGATGAATGCAGTCCGCAAAGCCCACTCGTGGCAATCTTGCCGAGCTCAACTGATACTTCGACTAACCACCGCGACAGCGATTGACGATATCTTATCGTCCCGGCCGCGCGAGCGATCGTGCGATATCGATGATGTCGTCGCGTGAGGCCGTCGGATCCTCCCGGTTCCAGGCGACACCAAGCCCGATCTTGAAATCGATCCCCCGCACCTTCTTCAGTTCAAACCCGCGGTTCGGCAGATCCTGCGTCCATTCCGGCACGAAGCCGATGCCAAGCCCGGCAGAAACCAGCGACACCAGCGAGAACGTGTCGTCGCAGGTGTAGGCGACATTGTCGGTCAGATCGTGCTCCTCGAATTTCTCCGCGAAATAGCGCTCACTGTAGGAGAGGTTCTGGCGGGAGAAGGAGATGATCTTCTCAGAGCGCAGATCCTCGATATCGATCTCGCTCTTCAGCGATAGCGGGCTCTCCTTGGCGACGGCCAGCAGATAACGTTCATGGGCAATCGAGAAGAAGCGAAGCGAGCCGATATTCTCCACCGGCCTGATGAAGCCGAGATTGATGCGGCCTGCCTCGATATGGCGGATGATGTCGTCGGTGGTGCCGCTTTCGATATGCAGGCGGATATCGGGATATTTGCGGGCAATGCGCGACAGGAACGACGGCAGCACGCCGATGGTGGCGGGATAAACAGTGCCGATCGCAATCCTCTTCGCCGTCTTGCCAGCCACCGACCGGGCGATCTCTGTCGACAGGTCTATCTCGCTGAGGATCCTGACCGACCGTTCGTAAAAGGCTGCCCCTGCCCGCGTCAGTTCCACCCGCCGTGTCGTGCGCATGAACAGTTGCACGCCGAGTTCCTTCTCCAGTGCCATCACCTGGTTCGACAGGGCCGGCTGGGCGATATGCACCTTGGCTGCCGCCCTGCCGAAATGCAGCTCCTCGGCCACCGCAACGAAGTAGGATAGCTGGCGTAGTTCCATTACCGAAACCCTCCCGTGAAGACGCGCTCAAGCAATCATCACGATTTAATTAGGGACTATCAGTCCGTCGATTGTCAAGCCCCAGATATGCGTTTCTCGTGGAATGGATGTTCGAGAAACAATCGGCTGGAATCTCAGACGTCTGCGTGTAGCCAGGGGGCTTTCGCAGGAACGCCTTGCTTTGGAGTCTGAGATTGATCGCTCTTACGTCGGGCGTGTGGAGCGAGGGAAGGAGAACGTTACCGTTTCGACTTTAGAGGCTTTTGCGCGAGTCCTGGAGGTGGACGTCTCAGCGCTGTTCGCCCCAATCGATCCCGGTGCGCAAAAGCCGACGGCGCTTCGATCCGGCAGAAAACGAAAGCGATTATGAATTTCGATAAGTATCTGTCGCCCACGCCCGGGAAGTCTGGATGCGACCGACCGATTTTGAGGCCGCGTAGCTTTGGGGGAACGCTGCAGATGCCAGCATCAGAAAACCCGGGTGGCAATCGGTCGCGTATCAATATAGCCAAAATTATCGTTTTCCACGATTGCACAGCTGACCAATTGTCGACAGATCGCGTTCGCCGGTTGTTTATGACAGTTCTATGACAGAGTATGTGCCCCGCTGATTTGCAAGGGGAACACAGAATATGAAAGAGAAGAAGCGGCTCTACGAGGCTCTCGTGGACGGCGCAATGGATGGACTTGTGGGCGATGCGCTTTATGATTTTGTCCGCAAGCGCTGTCCGAAAGCCTCAAGCAAGAAGATCGTTCGCGCCTCGTTGCTGGCGCTCAGCGACCCGCATCTAAAGGACCGCAATATCCTCGATGTCATCTATACGCTGGCGATCAAGCACCGGCTGGATGACACCACCGTCGAGGACGAGCATGACGAGGAGGTCGAGGAACACAAAAGTCTCTCAGACGCGGCCATCAAGGACCAATCGCTTTCCTGATTGCGAGGATGAGAAAGCCCCCTGGATCTGGGGCACCGGGCTCGTTAGGCGGCGCTATCCGAGAGCTCTTTGAGGATCGGGCAGTCGGGACGGTCATTGCCGTGGCAGGCATGAACGAGATGTTCGAGCGTATGTCGCAACTCCGTCAGCTCGCGGATTTTCCGATCGATTTCCGAAAGCTTCGCCTCGGCGATCCCCTTGACGTCGGCGCTTGCCCGGCTTTTGTCCTCGTAGAGCGCCAGCAACTGACGGCATTCCTCCACGGAGAAGCCGAGGCCGCGCGAACGCTGCAGAAAGCGCAGTTTGTGTACGTCCGAGGCCGCATAGTCGCGGTAGCCGTTTCCACCCCGGTCAGGACGGATCAGGCCGATATCCTCATAATAGCGGATGGTCTTTGAAGGCAGGCCGGACCGTTCCGAGGCTTCGCCGATATTCATCGCTTCGTTCCTTTACAGCTTTTCGACCCTCAGCCTCAGCGCATTGCCAATGACGGAGACAGAGGAGAGGCTCATGGCGGCCGCTGCAATCATCGGCGAGAGCAACAGGCCGAAGATCGGGTAGAGCACACCGGCTGCCACGGGGATGCCGAGAGCATTGTAGCCGAAGGCGAAGCCGAGGTTCTGGCGGATGTTGCGCATCGTCGCCTCAGCCAGCCGTCTTGCGCGGACGATCCCGTTGAGATCGCCCTTCACCAATGTAATGCCAGCGCTTTCCATCGCAACATCTGCACCCGTGCCCATGGCGATGCCGACATCGGCGGCTGCCAGCGCCGGTGCATCATTGACCCCATCACCAGCCATGGCAATGACGGCGCCCTTTGCCCTCAATTCATCGACGAGCGCCTTCTTGTCCTCGGGCAGAACATCGGCGCGGACCTCGTCGATCCCGAGGCTCTTCGCCACGGCACGGGCCGTGCGTTCGTTGTCGCCGGTCGCCATGATGATCTTCAGGCCCCTGTCGTGCAGCGCCTTGATGGCAGCCGCCGTCGTTGGTTTGATGCGGTCGGCGACTGCGACGAGGCCGGCCAAAGTACCGTCGATGACGACGAACATGACGGTCTTGCCTTCGCCGCGGAGCACCTCGGTCTGGTCCAGGAGCGCTGCCGGATCGGTGCCGAGATCGGCGAGCAGGGCGGCATTGCCGAGGGCGACGGACGCGCTGCCGACCGTGCCTTTTACGCCCTTACCGGTCTGTGCCTCGAAACCTGTGACCTCGTGAAAGGTGAGGCCGCGTTCTTCGGCCCCTGAGACGATGGCTTCTGCAAGCGGATGTTCAGAGCCACGTTCGAGGCTCGCGGCAAGCGCCAGCAGATGTCTTTCATCAATGCTGCCCAAAGCCACAACGTCCGTCAGCTTGGGCTTACCTTCGGTCAGCGTGCCGGTCTTGTCGACGATCAATGTATCGACCTTGGAAAAACGCTCCAGCGCTTCCGCATCCTTGATCAGGACGCCTTCCTGCGCACCGCGTCCGGTGGCGATCATGATCGACATCGGCGTTGCGAGGCCGAGTGCGCATGGGCAGGCGATGATCAGGACGGCGACGGCGGCGAGCAGCCCATTGGCCAGCCGCGGCTCCGGCCCGACAAAGGACCAGACGAGGAAGGCTGCGATGGCAGCGGCAACGACGGCCGGGACGAAGATCGCCGAAACACGATCGACGGCGCCCTGAATCGGCGCGCGCGAACGCTGTGCCTTGGCCACCATATCGACGATACGTGAGAGAGTGGTATCGGCACCGACCTTTTCGGCGGTCATGATCAATGCGCCGTTCTTGTTCATCGTGCCGCCGGTCAGTGCGTCGCCTTTGGCCTTTTCAACCGGAAGCGGTTCACCCGTGATCATCGATTCATCCAGCGTCGACTGCCCTTCGGTGACGGAGCCATCGACCGGTACGCGTTCGCCGGGGCGCACGCGCAGCCGGTCGCCGGTCTGGATCTCATCGACAGGCACGTCGCGCTCGCTGCCGTCGGCATCGATGCGGCGCGCAGTCTTTGGCGCAAGATCGAGCAGGGCGCGAATTGCAGAGCCGGTGCGTTCACGGGCTTTCAATTCCAGCACCTGCCCGACGAAGACGAGCGCCACGATGACGGCAGCCGCCTCGAAATAAACGGGGACGGAGCCGCTATGACCGCGGAAGCTGTGCGGGAAGAGGTCCGGCGCCAAGGTCGCGACGACGCTGTAGAGATAGGCCGTGCCGACGCCGAGGCCGATCAGCGTCCACATGTTGGGGCTGCGGTTGACGAGCGATGCCCATGCCCTGCGGAAGAAGGGAAGTGCTGCCCAGAGGACGACGGGTGTCGCCAGCAACAGTTCGACATAGCTCGCCAGCGGCTCGCCGAGCGCTTCACGCGGCCAGGACAGGCCAAGCATCGGGCCCATGGTAAGGATCAAGAGCGGAATTGAAAGAACAGCGCTGACCCACAGGCGCCGGATAAAATCCACGAGTTCCGGGTTCGGGCCTTCGTCTTCAGGCGGAATGCCCATCGGTTCCAGCGCCATGCCGCATTTCGGGCAGTCGCCGGGGCGGTCGCTGACGACTTCGGGATGCATCGGGCAGGTATAGAGCGTGCCCTTCGGCATGACGGCCGCCGTTGGCTTTTTGCCATGGCGATAGGTTTCGGGATCGGCCTCGAACTTCGCCTTGCAGCCCGCGGAGCAGAAATAGAATTTTTCGCCCTTGTGCTTCAGGAAGTGTTTCGCGTTCGAGCGGTTGACGGTCATGCCGCAGACCGGGTCCTTGGCGGTCAGATAATCCTGCGGCGCCGCCTCGAATTTCTGGCGGCAGCCGTCGCTGCAGAAGTGATAGGTGTGACCTTCATAATCGAAGGAAGGTTTTCCGGCGTTCGGATCGACCGTCATGCCGCAGACGGCATCGCGCACCACCACTTCAGCCTTTTCGTCGTGGCCGCAACCGCATTGCGTGCCGTCGCCATGATGGTGATGGCCGTGATCATGCCCATGATGATCGTGGTCTTGATGATGATCGTGCTTGTTATCCATAAAACTGCGCCTTTCATGCCTTTCTGGCATCCGGACAGCTTTATGAACCTTCCAGCAACTGGAAGGTCAACGTCTTTCTTCGTCCGCGCAGACTTTTTCGAGATTGCCGTCAGGCCGGCACGATCAGAGCCGCCGGCTGGTCTCCAAGTAGCGTGGCAAGCGAGATCTTGTTTCCCGGCTCCAGCATCTTGCCGGTCAAGAGATCGGCCTTGAGACCGTGCATGGGCGAGGGCACTGATATTGCCGTATCTTCCCAGAACTCCGGTCCGGCAAAGAGCACGCCGGGATCGAGCCAGCCGAACATCAGTCGCGGCACGACCGTAATGGCGAAGTTCTCCTGATGCAGACGGGCAAAGGCGACGACGTGATCACTCCTGACACCATTGACGTCAACCGGAAGGTACTCGCCCTTTGTGAAAAGCCGGGCGCGCTCCATCCGCAGCCCCAGGCCGATCTGGATGATGCGCTGTTTCAATGCCGCGACCTGCAGCCGCGCGAGCGCACCCCCTTCGGCAAGCCAGCCGCTCAATGTCTCGAAATCCGGCCCGCGCCTGTTATCGGGATCGACGAAACTGAAATCGAATCCCTCTGCCCCCTGGTAGATGTCGGGAATGCCCGGCGCCGTCAGTTTGATCAGCGTCTGCGATAGGCTGTTGACGTAGCCAGCTTCGATGAAGGGCTGCAGGACGCGAGCGAAATCCTCGATGAATGCGTCGTTGTCGGTTGAGAAGAGCGCGGCCGTATAGGTGCGCACCGCCTCTTCATAGTCCCTGTTCGGCGCCGTCCAGTCGGTGCGCAGTTTGGCTTCGCGAATGGCCTTTTCCGCATAAGCGGTGAAGCGGTCGCGTAGCGCATCGGCATGATGGCGGTCGAAATCCTCGGGCCAGGCGCCGGCAAGCGCCTGGTAGAGCATCCATTCCAGATTGGGCTCGGGTGCTGCGCCATCCGTAAGCTCGGTGCGGTGGCTTTCATTCAGTCTTCGCCAGTGTTCGACGGCGTCGGCAAAGACGCCGGCGCCTTCGCTCACAGCATAAAGCCGCGCCCGCGCATCCTCGCCGCGCTTTGTGTCATGCGTCGATGTTGCCGAAAGACCTGAGGGCTGGGAGCGCCTGCGCGCTTGCATGAATTGGTGAAACGCTTCGATGCCGCCTGGCACATGATCCGGCTCGCCGCCGACCTCGTTTAACGCCAGCAACCGATTGTAGCGATAGAAGAGCGTATCCTCCATTGCCTTGGCCATGACGGGGCCGGAGAGTTGCTGGAAGCGGAGGCGGAATTCGCGAGCCGCCTCGTTGTCGATCGTGCCTTCGAGTATGGCCGCGATGCTCTGCAGTGGCTGCGCATAATCCAGATGTCCGGCGGCCACCATCTCGGCTTTTTTCAGGAGATCCGCGTCCCGCGTATCGAGCGGGCCATCGGTCCCATAGGTGCGGTAGACGGAAAAGGCGATCAGAAGCTCGCAGATCGCCCCGGTGATTTCCTCCATAGACAGTTCGGGAAAGAGGCCTGCTGCAATGCGTGCGAGGCGGGCCGTCTCGCCGGCGAAATTCTGTTCGACCATCAGCCGCTTGGCCGTCCGCCACCCGGCTTCAAAATCGCCATTGCCATCCGCCAGTCGGCGATAGGCTTCATCGAGCTTCTGCAAACCATTGCCGTCCACGAAAAGCCCACTTAAGGCTGTAATGAACTCGTAGCCGGTCGTTCCCTGCACCGGCCAGTCGGCGGGAAATTCCTCACCTGCGCCGAGAATCTTTTCGACGACGATATAGGTGTCCGCGCCGGCAGCTTCGCGCAGTCGGTTGAGATAGGCTCTCGGTTCCGCCAGCCCGTCGATATGGTCGATGCGCAGGCCCTGCACCTGGCCCTGACGCACGAGATCGAGAACCAGCCGGTGGCTCTCATCGAAGACCCTGGTATCCTCGACCCGCAGGCCGACCAGCCCCGTCACTTCGAAAAACCGCCGATAGCTCAGATGCTCCGAGGCCTCCTGCCAGCGCTGAAGCTGCCAGTGCTGTCTCCCGTGCAGCCGTGTCATAAAGGCATGGTCTTTCGAAAGCGCTGCAAGCTTTCCACTCAGGCTTTTGAGATCGCCGGCCTCGAAGATCATATCGCGCAGGCCACGATGCAGGTCACCGCCGTCGACAGAGGCCGTCAGTTCCGCCATCCCGGCGAGAACCGGATCATCCAGTTCCGCCGAGAGCAGAGGGTAGCTTTCCATGCTCAGCGGAAAGAGGGTTTCAAAATAACCGATCGCCAAATTGCCGTGCGCCTCGTCGATGGTGATCGTCAGTTCGCCGGCAGCAACGCTTTCATCGAAGCTCTTGCCGAGCTGGGGCAGGGTCAGCCGCTCGCGCCAGTCTATGTCGAAATAGTCTGCAAACGGGCTATGCCTGCCGAATTCCAGGACGCTCCGCCACCAGGCATTCTCCAGTGAAGCGGCCATATGGTTCGGAACGATGTCCAGGATCAGGCCCATGCCTGCTTCTGACAGCGTTTCCGTCAGGCGATCGAAGCCCGCCCTTCCTCCAAGTGCCGGATCGATCTCGCTGGCATCGGTCAGGTCGTAACCATGCGTCGATCCCTTGGTGGCCGTGAAGACCGGCGAGGCGTAGAGGTGGCTGATGCCGAGCGACCTCAGATAGGGTACGAGCCCGCATGCGTGATCGAATGTCATGCCGTTGCGGAACTGGACCCGGTAGGTCGCGGAGGGGAGCGTCATGGGGTCATTTTTGCCGTTTGGAGGAGACATCTTCCAACGGTTGTGAAGCGCTTTTGTTCCCGTCAGTCGACGAAGACGCCGACACTTGCTGCCCGGCCCACGGAATCAATTACCGTCAGCTTGGAATAACCGCCGCCATCAGGCATCCAGCTTTGCGTGCGCCGGCGGGAAAGATCGGGCAGCGGCTTGCCGTTGGCAAGCCAGCGGAAAGGCGCGCGGCCGCCCTGCAGTTTTAGCATCAGCGGCGAAAGATCGCCCGCCTTTGCCCCAAGATCGACATGGGCGCCCTCCGGCGGATAGACGATCTGGGGCGACGGCTCGCGGCCGGACGCGACGAGCAGCCCGTTGGCATTGACGGCAAATCGCCTCTGGCTGATCGGCAGCTCGGTCTGGGCTATGCGCACGGCCCCTGCCGGCGGGCGTGGCAGCGGCGTGGTGGCGATGCCGGACTTCGCAAGCGCCTCAAAGAGGATGGGTGCGGCCGTGCCATAACCCGTCAAACCGGGTACGGCACTGTTATCAGGCCGTCCGACCCACACACCGAGCACATAGCGTCCGTCATAACCGACCGACCAGGCGTCGCGATAGCCGTAGCTCGTGCCGGTCTTGTAGGCGATGCCGCGTTGGGGCGCGCCGGCCGGCGGTATGACGCCCGAGAGTATGTCGGCGACATTCCAGACCGCGACCGGCTCCAGCAGGGGCTCGCCATCGATCTTGCCCGGCGCATTCGTTACACCGTCACCGATCCTGACCGGCTGGCCGCGATTGGCAAGCGCTGTATAGAGCTGCACGAGATCCTTCAGCGTGATGCCGACGCCGCCAAGGCCAATCGCCAGACCCGGCGTCTCGTTTGGCGGCAAAATGGGGCGCACTTCGGCGCGGCGGAAACGCACCATAAGGCGAGACGGGCCGACCGCGTCGAGCAGCTTGACGGCCGGCACGTTGAGGGAGAGCTGCAGGGCCTCGCGCACGGTCACGTCGCCCTGGTAACTCATGTCGAAATTGCGCGGCCGGTAGCCGAAGAAATCGGCCGGCCGGTCCTCGATGATCGTCTCCTGGCTGACCAGTCCCTGCTCGAAGGCAAGGCCATAGATGAAGGGTTTGAGCGTAGAGCCGGGCGATCGGTTGATACGCGTCATGTCGATCCAGCCGGAGCGGCTGGCATCAAAATAATCAGCGGAACCCACCTCGCCGACGATCTCGCCGGTCTCGGCGTCCGCCATCACCATGGCGAGCGACAGTTTTGGTCCGAGCTTCATCGTCGCGGCACGCGCGACGGATTCGAGACCCGTCTGGACCTGTTTCTTCAGCGTCGTCTGATACTGGATCGCTTTCGGATCCTTGCGCAGGGCGGCTTCCGCGACATGGGCGGCAAGGGCTGGAAGCTGCAGCCTGCGGGCGGGAATGGCGACACCCTCGGCGCGCTCGGCCTCGCCATCGCCGACCACCTCGGCCACGGCGATACGGTCGAGCACCCGCTTGCGCGCCGCTTCCGCAGCTTTCAGGTTCCGGTCGGGGCGGCGCTTTTCGGGCAATTGCGGCAGCGCGACGAGCAGGGCGGCTTCGGCCACCGTCAGCCGCTTCGGCTCCTTGCCGAAATAGGCAAGGCTTGCGGCGCGCACGCCTTCCAGATTGCCGCCATAGGGCGCATGGGTGAGATAGAGATCGAGGATTTCACCCTTCGAAAGCCGCCGCTCGATCTGCACTGCGCGCATGATCTGCAGGAGTTTCGCCGAAAACGACCGGCTTTCGCGCGGCTCGATCAGCCTTGCCACCTGCATGGAGAGCGTCGAGGCGCCAGACACGATTCGGCCATTGCTGACGAATTGCAGTGACGCGCGCCCGAGCGCCCAGATATCGATGCCGGAATGCTCGTAGAAACGCTGATCCTCATAAGCGACCAGCATGCGGATGAACTGCGGATCGACGTCGGAAACGTCAGTCTTCAGCCGCCAGCGCCCCTCCGGCGTCGCAAAGGCGCGCAGCAATTGCCCGTCGACATCAAGCACTTCGGGCGAGACGGCCTCTGCTTGCTCCAGCGGCGGCGGATAAGCACGGTCGGCGGCATCGAGCGCGAAAAGACCTGCGCCGGCGATGATGATGCCGGCCGCTATCCCGATCGCAAACTTCTGCCACCGCCTCATTGTTGAGCCGCAACGACCTCCATCTTGCCGGTCGCCGTGCGGGCGGACATATCGGGACGGTACATGTCCTCGACCGTCGCTGCCGGATGATCGTAGGCGCCAGGTGTTACGGCGCGAACGACATAGGCGACGTTGAAGTCACGCGCTGAACTTTCGTCGCGGTTGAAGGCGGCGACGAAGCGGTCGTAGCGGAATTCCGTATGGGCGGCGGACATTTCGCCAACCCAGTCGAAATTCGTCATCTGGGCGCTGTCGACAAGGCTCGGATTGTCGATCTCGAAGCCGGCCGGCAGGAGATCGGTGATGACGATGCGCGAGGCCCAGTCGTTCTGCTCGGTCACATGCAGCACCACGACGTAACGCTCGTTCTGCTGCGCCTCGCTGACATTCGCCTCCTCGCCATCGAGCGTGTAATAGGTCCGCTCGATGGTAAAGCCGTTGCCGCCGGCCGGCAGCGGCTTGACGGGGGCGGCGACCGTGGTGACGACGGCCGAGACCGTGTCGCTCGTCGCGCTCGTCAATGTCAGCGGATGGTCGATCAGCGCATCGCCGGTCATCTTTGCCATATAGGCGCCGGTCCGCTCAGCGCCGTTGACGTTGACCTTCAGATCGTCGTCGCCGTTCTGCAGGGCACGCGCCGCCAGAAGCATCCAGGCCTGTTCCTGGGTGCTTGTATATTTGCTGCGATCCCATTCCCGCGCGACCGCCTTGGCGAGTTCCGGAATGACGGGCGGGACCGGACGGCTTTCGGCGGCAAGCGCCAGGATCGCCGCGCCGTCGCGCAGCACCGACCCATAATCGGTGCGCGAGAAGTTCACGCGGGTCACCATCGACTGTTTCGACATTTGCAGCGCATCGACGAAAATGTTCTTCGAGCGCGTTGCATCGCCATAGAGCGCCAACGCCGCAGCGATATGGGCCTTGGCAAGCGGCGTCGGGAAGTCGTTGATCATCGTGTCGGCATAGTAACGCAGGTCGCTGACGGCCGCCTTCTTGTTGCGGGCAAGCACGTAGAGGGCGTAGGCGATCTCATCACCCTTGCCTTTCACATCCGTCGTATACGAGAGTGAGTTCTGCAGGTTTTCCAGCGCCTGCACCAGAGCGCGATCCGGCACGTCGTACTTCTGCTCGCGCGCCCGCGTCAGGAAATCCGTGACATAGGAGTCGAGCCAGAGGTCGCCGGAATCCGGTCCCCACAGACCGAAGCTTCCCGCATAGGCCTGGTAGGACAGCACGCGGTATATCGCATCCTGCACGCGCTTGTGGATGTCGTCATCCGTCTCATCCATACCGGCCTGCTTGGCGACCTCGGCCAGATAGAGCAGCGGCAGCGCGCGGCTCGTCGTCTGTTCGGCGCAGCCGAACGGATAGCGGTCGAGTGTCATCAGCAGTGCGGGAATGTCGAAGGCGGCCGAGCGGGTGACGTTGACGCTGACCGAGGCACCCGGAAGCACGCTGTCCGCAAGTAGGTTCTTGTCGATGGTCAGGCTCTTGCCGGGTGCAAGCGCAATGACGCGCCGTTCGGTGATCGGCAGCGAGGAGGGCCGTACCGGTACATCGACCACCTGATCGAGCGAAAGCCCCTGATCATTCGACAGGTTGATTGCCACACTGCCATCGCCCGGCTCGCCGCCGACAAGCGTCAGCGTCAGGTCGGATTTGGCGCCGGCCTCAAGCTTCAGCGTTTGCTCGGCAGGTCCGTCGATGCTGAGCGCGCTGTTGCCGGTGAGCGTCAGCTTGTAGTCGCCGGTCGGCGCATCGGTATTGGCGATGTCGAGCCGCAGATTGGCCTTGTCCCCAGGCGCCAGGAATTTCGGCAGGCTTGCGGTGACGACGACAGGATCGCGGATGATGACGTCCTTGGCGCTATGGCCAATGCCGGTTTTCGTCCAGGCGAGGGCCATCACGCGGGCGGTCCCGTTGAACTGCGGGATGTCGAAGCTGACTTTCGCCTTGCCTTCGGCATCGAGCTTTACCGGACCGGAGAAGAAGGCAACAAGCTTTTGCGTCGGCGGGCTCGCCTGCAGCGCGATCGCGCCGCCATCGCCACCGGTGCGCAGCTTGCCGGTCGCGCCCAGCGAACCATCGATCAGCCGTCCGTAAAGGTCGCGGATTTCGAGGCCGAGCTGGCGCTGGCCGAGATACCAGTCCTCAGGGTTCGGCGGCTCGTAGCGGGTCAGGTTCAGGATGCCGACATCGACGGCAGCAACCGTAATATAGGCTTCCTCATTCGCGCCGGCGCCTGTGACCTGCAGGCCGATATCAAGCGGTCCGCGCGGCAGCATCTTCTCAGGCGTATCGATCTTGACCTGTAGCGCACGCTCAGCGGGATCGACCTTCAGCCATTTGATGCCGATCGAGCGGGCCGGCATATGGGTGTCGAGCGAATCGCCCGGCCGGAAGAGGGTGGCAGTCACATAGGCGCCGGCACCCCAGTCGGCAGTGACCGGAATATCGACCTCGCCGCCGGTTTCGCCCATGGTGGCGTTCTCGACGGCAATCAGCTTTTCCGTGCCAGCCATGATCATCAGCTCGCCGCCATAACGCGACGTGACCTTTAGCTTGGCTGTCTCGCCGACATGATAGCTGTCCTTGTCGAGAGCGATTTCCAGGCCGTCAGGCGTTTCCGTCGAAGTCGAGGCGACGAACCAGCCGGCATCGAACTCGACGCTGGAGGTCGGACCGTCGGCGTCAGGGCTTTCGACCTCGAGCCGGTAACGGCCCCAGTTGACCGGTGCCTGGATCTTGCCGCCATTTTCAGCCGTTGAATCCACCGAGCCTGAGGCGACCTCTTCGGGTGTATAGGTGGGTTCATATTTCCAGGCTGTGCCTTCGCGATACCACTGGTAATCGCGGCGCAGCTTGTAAAACTTCCAGCGCAGGCCCTTCATCTCCTGCTTCTGGCCCTGAGTATCGAGGCCGATCACCGTGAAATTCGCGAGCGCGTTCTCCGGCAGGTCGCCGTCGAATTCAGGCTTGATGCCGATTGCGGTCGCGTCGGTCTTGACCGGGATCTCCAGAGAGCGCTCGATGGCTCGGCCGCCCGGCTCCTGCATGCGCAGATAGACGGTGGCATTCAAGAGCTGGGTCGTGGCCGGCAGTTCGCCGATCGTCAGATCCGTCGAGGCTTCGCCATTCTCGTCGAGTGCCGGCAGGCCGTCGATCGGCTGGCGCGAATCCTCGCTCGCCTCTTCGTCGGCAAGGCCGAACTGATAGCCGGGATAGGCGGCATTCTCGCGCGTCGGCTTGACAACGACGTCGCCCTCAATCGTCAGGCCCGCCGCTGGCGCGCCATAGAGATATTTGCCGGAAATATTGATCGTCGCGGCCGTATCCGTGCCGATCTCCTTGGAGTCGGTCTTGATCTCCATGTCAGTGCGGTCAGGCACGAAATCGTCGACGAGGAAGGTCTTGGTGGCGATCGCCGAGCCCTTCGGGTCGGTATAGACGTTCATCGTCCAGGTGCCGCGCATGGCGTTTTCCTGCGTTTGCAGGTCCACCACATAGCCACCGAGATTGCTCGTCTGGCTGACGATGCGTCGGTCTTCCACACCGTCCGGCCGTGAGAAGATGAAGGTCAGCGGCAGGTTTTCGATCGCCTTGCCGTCCGTATCGCGGGCAAGGGCTGCGGCATGGACGATTTCGCCGGCGCGGTAGATGCCGCGTTCGGTCCAAGGCAGCACGTCGATGGCGCCCGGCGCGGCGCGTCCGGTCACGCCACGGTCGGAAAGATCGAAGCCGGCGCGCGTCATGTCGAGAAAGACATAGTCGGACGTGCCGTTTTTGGCGCTGATGACCGCCGGCGTGAGTGCTGCGGTGCCGCGCATCAGACCGGCCGTGAAGGTGGCCCGGCCGTTCGCGTCGGTCGTGGCGGTTCCGAGCACTTCATTGTTCTTGGCAAGAAGCTGCAATTCGACGCCGGCCATCGGCTTGGCAGATGCGAGCGAGCGGGCAAAGACGTTCAGCCCGTCAGTGCCGGCATAGGTGGTGATGCCGATATCGGAGACGAGGAACCATTGTGTGGCCTGCGAATCCCAGTCCTGCGCGGGGCCGGTCGATGGGGTTGCGACCATCACATAGATGCCGGGCTTGCGCTCGGGCAGCGCCTCGTCGACCGGGAAGCTGGTGACGACATCCTTGTTGAGTTCGTTGGCGATCTCGATCGATCCCTGCCAGACGAGCTCGCCGCTCTGGTCCTGGATATTCTGGGCGCTGTAGCCGTCGAGCTGCGTCAGGAACTGCGAGCCGGTCAGGAGCGGTGCGATGCCGCGATCGCCGATCCGGTAGAGCTTCAGATTGGCAGAGGCCATGTTGACGGAGACGATCGGGATGCCCCGGCGCGCCGTCGACGGCAACACGAAGCTGTCGCCGGTGAAACGCACCATCTGGCTGCGGTCCTTGATATAGACGTCGATCGTGACGGGGGCTTCCAGAACCTCGTCGACCGAGGAGGGCAGGCCGGTGCGGAAGCCGATCTTGTAGGTCTCGCCGTGGGTGAGGCCCTCGACGCAGATCTGCTTGTCTTTGGCTTCCATCGCCTTGGGCGCAGCACCGTTCAGCGTCACGAAGGGCGCATAGTCGACCGTCTTGACCAGCGCCTCGGAGAAGGTGACGCAGGCGCGCGGCGTGGCGCTATCGGCATCGACCGTATGTTCAGTGATGCGGAAGCCCTGCGTCTGCTTGAGCTGCAGGTAGTCCGCTTGCACATCCTTGGCGCTGACGAGCGCAAGGCTTGCCTTGTAGCTATTCAACGCATCGCGATAGTTGGCATTCTTTTCTAATGCCTTGGCAAGCACCGCAAGCGCATCGGCGCGCTTATTGGTGGTGCGCGTCAGCTGGTAGCCGTTCAGCGCGTCGATCACCGCCTGACCGAAGACGCCGCTGTCAGGCGCACCGAGCGAGGTGGCGGCACGCGCCGTCTCGATCCAGAGGTCGCCATCATCAGGCGTGATCGACAGGGCACCATGGAAAGCCTTCAGCGCATCGGAAAGATTGCCGCCGGTGAGATCCAGGCGCGCGCTTGCCGTCAGGCTGTCGACGCCCTGGCCCTGCTGGTCGTCGGCAAGCGTCAGATCGTTGCGGAAATTGCGGGCCTGCTGGACAAGATCGTCCGAGAGGAAGGGCAGGCGAGGGGCAGCGCCAATATCCGGCTCTTTCGGCACGCTCGCAGCCGTCGTTTCGACGATCCGGCCGGCAATCGCGCCGGGGGCGGCATTCATCGTCTTGAAGTCGGACTTCAGGAAGCACCACTTCACCTTGGGATTATAGGTGAAAGCCTTGCAGCTCTTGTCGCCGACGCAGGCCGCCTTGCACTGATCGAGCGAGAGATTCTGCTCGGTGCGCAGGTCGAAGCCGAAATAATCAGCGTCCTTGACGGTGACGATGTCGCGCTTGGCGTCGGCGGCAAAAGCCGACTGGCCTGCAAAAATCATAGATGCGACGATGACGGAAAAAGCGAAGAACGAGCGCACAGACATTGGTTCCCCCCGGATGCTGGCTCTGAGCCGGCCGGCACTGTCCCCACTCGCCAGGGAATTGTCAACTCACCTTGCCGCCTGTTCCGGTTTCGCACATTCGCTTTCGTCCAATTGTCACATCGGTGTGAGTGAACAGCTTGTGATTTGCGGCTTTTTCGCCGATCGGCGAGGATTTAGCCATATAGTTCCCGGAGGTAGCCCCCATGCCCATATCCACGTCAGGCAAGGTCCTTGCCGCGCTTTTCGCAACCGCAGCCCTTTCGCTCGGCCTTGGTTCCGTCGCCACCAAAGCGGCGGAAGATGCCGTCGTCATTCCAGCCCCTGCCATCGACGAGGCGGGTAAGTCCGGCACGGAGACGGCCGTCTTCGCCGGCGGCTGTTTCTGGGGTGTCCAGGGCGTCTTCCAGCATGTGAAGGGGGTCAAAAGCGCCATTTCCGGCTATGCTGGTGGTGAAGCCGCAACCGCCCAATACGAAACGGTCAGCTCCGGTGCGACGGGCCATGCCGAATCCGTCAAGGTGACCTTTGATCCGAGACAGGTCAGCTACGGCAAGCTCTTGCAGGTCTTCTTCTCTGTCGCGCACAACCCGACGCAGCTCAATTTCCAGGGACCGGACGAAGGCACCCAATACCGCTCGGCACTTTTCATCTCCGACCAGCGACAGCGCAAGGTCGCCGAAGCCTATATCGCCCAGCTCGACAAGGCGCATGTCTTCAAACAGCCGATCGTCACCAAGGTCACCGACTATACCGGCTTCTACCCGGCCGAGCAGTACCACCAGGATTTCCTGACGCTGAACCCGACCTACCCCTATATCGTCTATAACGACCTGCCGAAGATCGAAAACCTGAAGCAGATCTTCCCGGCTGACTACAGCAAGGATCCGGTTCTGGTGCTGAAGGCCAAGGGCTGAGAATCCTGCAAAATCAGAATTTCAGAAGGCGGCTAGAGTCGCCGCCTTTTACGAACTGCAAAAAATGTAAGAATTTATCAATATTAACAAAAGTTTAATCGAGAAATACTGCGTTTCATGCCGGAACATATCGTCGCATCGCCCGTTTAAGCTGCGAGCCTCGTCGAAGCGATCTGTCTTCAACGAAGCGGAGTCTCCTAAAGTAAAGCGTAAAGGGGATCTGTCATGGCCACGAATGTCATGCGTAGCTGGCAACGGGAACATCTCATGGAACAGCGAGTGCTAATTGTCGAAGACGAATTGCTGATCGCCCTCGATCTCGAAATGACGATCGAGAACATGGGCGTGCATGTCGCAGGTCTCGCATCGGATCGCGAGGGGGCCCTCAGGCTTGCGCCGCTCGCAGACATCGCCTTCGTCGATGTCAATCTCTCAGACGGCGCGACCGGCCCTGAGATCGGCCGGCAGCTCGCGGAAGACCACGGCATTTCCGTCGTCTTCATGACTGCTAATCCCGAAGTAGTTGCAGACGGCGTGCGCGGCGCGCTCGGCGTGGTGCAAAAACCGGTCATGCCACGGGTGGTCGAACAGCTCCTAAAATACGTGGCAGCCCGCCGGGCCGGGATGCTGGCTGTGGTGCCACAGCAGATGATGGTGTTTGCTTAGTGCCCGTGGACGTCTCGGAAAGGCCTTGGGTTCCAGATCGAGCAAATGAACTTGGGCTTTCCACTTGGTGGCACTGAACGAATGTAGTTGCAAATCCCTTTCGGGTCGCACTGTTCAACCGACGAACGGAGCGACTGAAAGCTCCGCCTCCAAACCTCTTCCGATGCCAAGAGAGCCAACCATTCCGAACAGCTTTATAGCGGGTCTTTGATTGGTCGGGGTGCTTTACATCCGTTGCTGGGGAGCTAGTAGGGCTTCGGACCGTTCACGAAGGATCGGACCTCCGCCAATCCATCATTTGTTGACCTAAAACCAAGCGGGGCCGCTTGCTACATCTCAAGAGAGAACGCATGTTACGTTTCTATATCTTCTTTTTTAGGTCGCTGCATGAGTGAAAAGCCTACACGCCACTACACACCTGAGAACATTGTAATCACCATAGGCGCGGCATTAATTATCGTCGCTCTCGGGCTACGGATCGGAAGTAGCGTTGAAGTATGGTCGTTGATGACACTATCATTCGTCTGCATTGCCGTTATCGGCGGGTGTCTTATAACCGCCGGTCTTCTTGATAAACACCAAGGATCGAAAAACCGAATGCGGTCTGAATTTTCACTGGACAATAACGTTGTTTCCCCCGCAGATGGACTTGAATACCTGTCAATCGTTCCCTTGACGAACGCGCGTGACCCTTCATTATCGGATCAAGCTGCTGAGACACCCGAGTCGTGCCAACGAGGTCGAATGTTGGCGACCTTGAAGAAACCCTAGATCGCTTCGAAATGGATCGATGGGCCTATCGGGTTCGTAGTAAGACAATCTCGATCAGCCGATTGCGCAAGAAGGATCAACTATTCTTTATGGTAGCGAGCGAAGAGCTGATTGCCACGCCCCCCCGCCTCAAGCCCGTCCTTGTCATCCTATGGCTGCTGCTGATTTCGGCGCCCATTCTGGAAAGCGATAGCTATCGCTATGCGGCGCTGTTGCTGATCGGGACGACCTTTGTTTGGTTCAAGCCGAATTTTAGTCTGCTGAAGCGAGACTGGCTGGCCAATGCCTGCCTTGCCTGGGGAGCCTACGCGCTGCTGCGCTTCCTCTTCGGCCTGATTGTCGACGGCGAGAAGGGCGCGTCCGACTGGCTCTACGCCTTTCCGCTGTTTTTCCCCGCTGTCGGCATCGCGCTTTATTCCAGCCGGAAACATGTCGAAACGGTCTTTGCGATCTATTTCCCAATCGCCCTTGCCGCCCTGCTGATCTCCACCGACTACCGGCTGATCCTGGAAGGTAACGCACGTATTTCGCCGCTCTTCCATCACAACCTGATCCATGGCGCGATTGGCTGCGGCTTCCTGATGATCGGCGCCTTCTATTGGCTGTTGCACGCCTGGGAGACCGGCAAGCTCGCGCGCCGTTCCGGCAACTGGATAGCCGCCGTCGCCGTATCTGTCATCGCACTCTGCCTTTTCAATATTTATGGCTCCAAGGCGAAAGGCGTCTGGCTGAGCCTCGTTCTCGTCGGGCCGCTCATGCTGGCCTCGCTGCTGCTTTACGCAAACAGACGCCGCGCCGCGTTGGTAGGAGCTGCGGTCGTCGCTGTCATCGCAGCAGCGCTTTTTGTCGGCGGCGATGATATCTGGAGATTTGCCGGCCCGACCTATGAGGCAACCGCGCGGATCGAGACGGCGATTTCCATGCAGGGTGGTGTATGGAACGCTGTTGCCGCCGCAATCGCCTCGGAGGATACGCCGAATGCCATGAGCGAGCGCCTGCAGTTGTGGGCGAATTCCTGGGAAGTCTTTTCCCAGGCGCCCGCCTTTGGTGCGGGCAACCACTGGCTTACGCTCTGGCAATCGACCACCTATTCCAAAGTTCCCTATACGCTGCTTCACAATGGCTATTTCGAAATGCTTGTCCGCCATGGGTTGTTCGGCATGATCGTCTTCGCCATTCTGGCGGTCGCCATGTACAGGCGGGTACTATTTGCACAGCGTAAGAAGCTGATCAGCCTCAGCACGCTTCTGGCCTACAGCATGGTGACGCTGTTCTTTCTCGGAACGATCCTGTCGAACTCCAACAACCGGCTGGCTATCGGCGAATCGTTTTTCTTCGTCTTCTCAGCCGTGGCGTTCGCCTGCGGGATCATGTTGAGGAAGGGAAGGTCACTACATAGTTCGAGCACACGAAATCGCCCGAACTGATCCGTGGGTCAGTCGCGTGGATTTCACGACATATTTTCCTTGTACAAAATGCGCTGGGCCGGTCGAGGCTCTGATTGCAGGTGTTGGCGTAGGGCCTGTGATCAGATAGAGGGGCGTCAGCAGGAGCTATGCTACCTAAAATGCCGGGGCTCCCCAGCACGTCCCGGCCGATATCGAAAGCGCGAATGAGAGTCCTTCATTTCTTCAAGACGTATTGGCCGGATACGTTCGGCGGCGTTGAACGCACTATCCATGCGATTGCGAAAGGTACGCAAAAGTACGGTGTTGAGAGTGATGTCCTGTCGCTGAGTCAGACACCGCAGGCGAACACAAAGCTATTTGATGGCCACATGGCGTATAAGGCCAAGCTTGATTTTGAGTTCGCTTCCACAGGTTTTTCGAGAGCCGTTTTCCGGCGTTTTCAGGAGCTGAGCGCAACGGCCGACGTCGTTCATTTTCATTTTCCCTGGCCACTTATGGATGTAGTGCACCTGCTGTCGCATCATCACAAACCGACACTCGTCACGTACCACTCCGATATCGTGAAGCAGAGGTCACTTCTGCGACTCTATAGGCCCCTAATGAATAGCTTCCTTGGAAGCGTTGACCGCATTGTCGCGACCTCGCCGAATTATCTGGATACGAGTAAGGTTCTTCGAAAATTCAAGTCGAAGACGTCTGTTATTCCTTTGGGGTTGGCTGAGGCGGACTATCCAGATGTCGATGGCGCGGTTAGGGCCTATTGGAAGGCGACGCTGCCTCCGCGGTTTTTCCTTTTTGTCGGGGTCCTGCGCTATTACAAGGGGGTTCATTTCCTGCTTGAAGCCGCGGCCAAGACAGGTCTTGACGTGGTAATTGTCGGCGAGGGACCGCTGAGACGAAATCTGGAAAAACAGATAGTGCGGCGAAACATCACCAGCGTCCGATTTCTAGGAGCTCTCCCGGATGTTGACAAGCGCGCGATCTTCGATCTCAGCCTCGGTCTAGTGTTTCCGTCACATCTGCGCTCCGAGGCGTTCGGACTGTCTCTCGTCGAAGCCTCCATGTTTGGCAAGCCGATGATATCCTGCGAAATCGGTACGGGAACGAGTTTCGTTAACCTGGATGGGAATACTGGCTTGGTTGTCCCGCCAGGCGACGTTGATTCCCTCGCCAGCGCTATGGTGAGACTCTGGGAGGACGAGCGATTGGCTCTGTCGTTCGGTGTGAATGCCAAGCGTCGATACAATGAGCATTTTAGAGCTGAACAGATGGCTGTAGCCTATCTGGAATTATATCGTGAGTTGGTTGAGCCTACAGAGCGCATATAGGCGTATTTGAACTCTACCGGTAAGTTTGTTGGATCTCCGACTTACATAAGTATTTGCATAGCTCGGGAAGGCCGCACAATTCGCTTGCAAATGCACGGAGCCTCAACTATTCGGCTCACTTGCATTGAGCTTAGGTCTGGCGGTCGTAGCGACGAACACATAGGGTTTGACCGTCAAACGGTCCTTTAAGGCACGCCATATATCCGAATAAGTCGAGGCCAATCTTGAGTATTAGCTCAATTGAGTCGTATGCGAAAAACAACAGGACGCCGGTAGCAGTATTCGCTTATAACCGACCGGAGCATACGGAGCGTGCGCTGCTCGCTCTTTCGCGATCACGACGTCTTCAGGACTGCGATTTCTATTTTTTCTCCGATGCAGCCAAGACCGAAAGCGCGCGCGCGAAGGTCGCTGAAACACGTGAAATTTTGCGCCGCTGGGCACAGACGCTGAACGCGACGGTGGTTGAGCGAGAGGCGAACATCGGACTTGCGCGTTCGATTTCAGCCGGTGTCAGTGAACTGTGCTCGCGCTACGGGCGGGCAGTCGTTGTCGAGGATGATTTAGTTGTAAGCCCTGATTTTTTGCACTTTATGATCGAATCGCTTGATCGTTATGAAAACGAGCCTGGCGTCGTTCAGGTGGGCGGTTTCACGATTAGTCCGCCGGAAGATCCGGTTGAGGACGCCTTCCTTTTGCCAGTAACAACGACGTGGGGTTGGGCAACGTGGCAGCGAGCTTGGAAGGATTTCAATCTCGATGTTCCCGATCTGGAAGCTGCGCGCCGAGATGGTGAGTGGATGCGCCTCTTCAACTTCGACGGCAGTTCCGCTTATACGGCGATGCTAGAAGATCGGATTTCCGGACGTAATGACTCCTGGGGTATACTCTGGTGGTTTGCCGTGTCGCGCAAACGGGGGCTTGCCGTCTATCCTTCGAAAAGCCTGGTATGGAATGGTGGCTTTGACGGATCCGGCGTGCACTGTGGCGTCGACGATTTCCTCAATCAGGGCGATGCCACACTTTACGCCGGCTCCGCTCTGCCGGAGCGCCTCTTCTTTCCTGCGCAAACGGCCTTCGAGGAGAGCCACTTCACGCAACTGAAGGATTTTTTCAGAAAAACACAGGCCCCGGCGGCGTCGTTGGATGTGCCGGCAGCCGGAGTGATTGCGTACCTGAAGACGTTTGCCCGCAGGGCACATAGGAAACTCATCAATGCGTTTTCGTGATAAACTCAAGCGAAGAGCATTCGGCTGGCTGTCGCGTGAACTTGAGCGCGAGCGTAGGCGCGCTCATGGCGCTGAAGCCTGCTTATTAGGTGAGGGATCTTCGTTAACGCCAGAAGCCGAAGTCAATAATTTTTCGGGTGGCCCGGAGACGATAACCGTTGGATCCAATTCCTTTGTCCGCGGCAGATTGGTAACTTACGGCCATGGTGGCCGCATTTCCATTGGTGATTGGTGTTACGTGGGTCACAGAACCGAAATCTGGTCTATGGAGTCAATCAAGATTGGCAATCGCGTTTTGATTGCGCACGACGTGAATATCCATGACGGGACCGCGCACTCAACCAATATGGCAGAACGTCACAATCACTTTCGAGATATAATTACACGCGGCCACCCGAAAGAGCATTCGCAGCTACCTGGAATTGTTTCGCAGGAAATTGTGATCGAGGATGATGTTTGGATCAGTTTCGGCGTTACGATATTACGGGGTGTTCGGATTGGCAGAGGCAGTGTCATTGCTGCTAAAGCGATTGTCACCAAAGACGTTCCACCAGGAGTTGTATATAGATGCGAAGTATCGCCCGTAATCTCGCCGCTAAAGCACTACGACCAATAATTAATTTTGTGCGGGAAAGCCAATCGCGCGACGCCAGTACCAATCCGTCCAATGCAACGAGTGATGGCACCATACTCCTCGGTTATGTGTTGGATATACGATCCGGCAAAACGGAAGGGCGAGTCAAAATCGGATCTAACTCAGTCCTGAGTTGCAGGGTGGTCTTAGAGAACGCGCAAGGCCATGTCGCGATTGGCAATGATACGTTTATTGGTGGATCAATGCTCATTTGCGCGACAGCCATCGAAGTTGGGAACAATGTGCTGATCTCTTGGGGTTGTACGATCGTCGATCATGACTCCCATTCCCTTGATTGGAGGGAGAGATCAAAAGATGTCGCAGACTGGCGAGCGGGACTAGCGTCCGGCGGTCTGACTCAAGCGGCACAGCTGAAAAATTGGGATATTGTCGAAAAGCGTCCTATCGTCATTCGCGACAAGGCTTGGCTTGGTATGAATGTGACTGTGCTTAAAGGTGTAACGATAGGTGAGGGCGCAGTTGTTGCCGCCGGGTCGGTTGTTACAAAGGATGTCCCCGACTGGACCCTTGTCGCCGGAAATCCTGCCCGACAGATCAGGGAGCTGGAGAGAAGCTAAGTGCGCTCTCAATTGACGTCTTTGAGTGCCTCGCTTTTAAGTACATTCATGATTGCTTGTCTCAATTCAGCATAGGTTTTTGCAGTTGGATGAACCCCATCTGTTGTGGAGCCCGAGTTGGCAAGCCCATGGCCGTCTCCAGCCAAACTTACCGGCAAAGGCACGATTGACACGCCCGAAGTGGCGCTGATCTCGATTATTTTCTGATTCATTTGATTTATCATGTCGACATCGAAATATTTACTTCCCAATTCCTTTCCATTTTCAACGGGAAGAACGGGTATCAAATAAACGGCGCGGGCAAGCTTTTTTGACCTATCAATGATTTCCTTATAGCGGATTGTCCAGTTCTGCAGGTAGTCCGATCTACCCGCGCTGTCGGAGTTGACTAGACCGGAATAGGCGTCGTTGACGCCAATCCCAAGGACTATTGTATCGATCCTTCCTTTGTAAGGACCAAGTCCGTCAAGTACCACGAGTGTCGAATCGACACCCCCGCCTCCAATACCGGCATCAATTATTGGAATTGACGACGGTCCCGTGTAAAGCGCTTCAACAATGCTGTCGCCCAGCAGAACATTGAACGATGCGCTCAGCCCTGCAATCTGCGGAAGTTCAAGGCCGATAATGTTTGTTCGTACAAGGGCGTGTGATGACACAACCTGCGGAGAAGATGTCGGGTTGCTCTGGAGCGATTTGGTTCCAACAAACAAAGCTGAGAATACTAGCGCGCCGCAAAAAATTCCCGTGATAGCTGGATGTATCTTCATTAACTCGCCACTCTGGACATACGCGTGCTCCTCCTATAGCAGTTCCGTCCGACTGGGTAGGGTGGAAATCGAGGTACGCGCCCATAATGGTTGAAAGCGCTTGTGCAGCTTTCATGTGGCTGTTTTTTGCCGTATTCGCAGAAACAAGCCTCGACTAGTTGAAAGATTAAGGACTGCGAATGCAACAAATGAGCTGGGAAGAGTCGGTACAATGGCTGCGCGATCAGAAAGATCAGCAGGCAGTTGTGCGCGCCTGCTACTTCGACGATCCGCTGCAGGATGCGGCCGAGCGCTTTTGGGCAAGCACGGAGTGGAAGGCCATCGCCGCCCTTCTTCCGACGCCCGGCGGAAAGGCGCTAGACCTGGGCGCAGGCCGCGGCATCAGCAGTTATGCCATGGCGCGCGACGGCTGGGACGTGACGGCTCTCGAGCCCGACCCCAGCATGCTGGTCGGTGCCGGTGCCATTCATTCCCTCTCGGCCAGCAGCGGGCTGACCATCAAGGTTGCGGGCGACTATTCCGAGAAGCTGCCCTTTGCCGACAATACCTTCGATGTCGTCAACGCCCGCCAGGTACTCCATCACGCCCGCGATCTGCCGCAGACTTGTCGCGAAGTCTTCCGTGTCCTCAAGCCGGGCGGTGTGATGATCGCCACCCGCGAGCATGTTTTGAGCCACCGCGAAGATCTGCAAGCTTTCCTCGATGCGCATGCGCTCCATAAATTCTATGGCGGTGAAAATGCCTTCCTACTTCAGGAATACCTGTCGGCGATGACCGATGCCGGACTGCATCTCGATCAGGTGCTCGCTCCGCTGGATTCGCCGATCAATTACTTCCCGATGACGCCCGATCAATGCTTCGTCCATTGCACGCGGCCGGTCGCCGCCATGATCGGTCGGCCGCTAACCAATCTCATCTTCAGCAGCAGGCATTTCATTGGCCGGATGCTAATGAAGCGTTTGGTGGCCGCACTGAATGCGCGTGACCAGACGCCCGGCCGGCTTTACTCGTTCCTTGCGGTCAAGCCGATTGCTGCAAGCGGGCGCCGATGACTGTGGAGCCTGTAAGCAAACCCGCAAAGATCGTGCGAACCTATGAAGCGGTCGGCGACGTCCTGGGACCTGTCGGTTCCGTCGTCCTTGCTGCCCGTGAGCTCTCATGGTCGCGGCATGTGTTGTGGCACCTTTTCAAGCGAGATTTTGTCGCCGGCTTTCGTCAGAAGCTTCTTGGGTACCTCTGGATTGTGTTGGTCCCGTTGCTCGGCATTGCCAGCTTTGTGTTTATGCAGCTGACGGGCATCCTGAACCCCGGCAATATGGAAATACCCTACCCGATCTATGTATATCTCGGCACGACGATCTGGGGCGTCTTCATTTCCGCTCTATCGGTTGTCGCCAATGGACTGATTGCCAATACCGACCTCGTAATGCGCACAAATATCCCGAAGATCGGCCTTGCCGTCACCGGGCTTGCCTCGCTGTGCTATAATCTCCTCGTCAATCTCTTGGTGCTCATTCTGCTTCTACTAGTCTTCGGGCGGTTCCCGTCGGTCTGGGTCGTCCTCTATCCCCTGACGGTCTTACCGATCATGGCACTCGGAGTGGGAATTGGTCTGATGTTGTCAGTTGTCGGTGCCGTGGCGCGCGACGTAACAAGCATGTTCGTGACGCTGATCAACCTTGTCATGTATGTGACGCCGGTCGTTTACACGGCCGAGTTTGCTAATCCCGTTCTCCAGCAGGTTGTTTTCTGGAATCCGCTGACCTATCTGGTTGACGCGCCGCGCAGCATCGTCGTGCTCGGGACCGTACCGTCCTGGCTCGGCTATCTTGCAGCCTCGCTGTTTTCGGTCATCGTGCTGTGGATCGGCGTTCACGCCTTCTATTTGATCAAAGACAAGGTTACTGAGCGGCTATGAGTGCTTATAACTGGGCGATCCGCGCGGAGGGGGTTTCGAAAAAATTTGGCCTGACCCTGCGGCAATCCATGAAATATGGACTTCGCGATTCTGCCCGCAAGCTCGCGGGCCGTCCGAGCACGGCGGATGTCCTTCGGGAAGGCGAGTTCTGGGCCGTCAACGATGTCAGTTTCCAGCTGAACAGCGGCGAAGCGCTCGGCATCATGGGTGTCAACGGCTGCGGCAAGACCACATTGCTGCGCATCCTGAACGGCGTCTATGCACCTGACAAGGGGCGTATCCAGATCCGCGGCCGTGTCGGCGCGCTTATTGCCGCCGGAGCTGGCTTCGCGCCCATGCTAACCGGACGCGAGAACGTCTATGTCAACGGCGCGCTGCTTGGTCTGTCGACGCGAGAGATCGATGGGCTCATGGATGAGATCATTGCATTTTCCGAACTGGATCACTTCATCGACCTGCCCGTGCGTAACTATTCGAGTGGCATGTATGTCCGCCTCGGCTTTGCGATCGCGGCGCTCAGCCGTCCCGACGTGCTGCTGATGGACGAGGTGCTGGCAGTCGGCGACTTGAATTTCCAGAAGAAATGTTTCGATCATATTCTGCAACTAAAGCGCCAGGGAACGGCGATTATTCTGGTATCCCATTCGCCAGGGGCAATTTGGTCGGTTTGTGACAGGGGTCTTTTCATGAACCGCGGCTCAGTCTTGGTCGACGGTCCTGCGGAAGATGCCATACGGGCCTATGACGATCAAAACTCTCGAAACGCCTCGATCGCTTCGAGCCGCTTTGATCGCGCGGTTTCGGCTCACGACAAGAAGGCCTCCGAGGATGAGGACAAAGCGGAATATGGTCATACCAAAGGCGGCACCGGTGACGTTATTTGCACGTCGGTAGAGGTGATCGGTGAAAATGGTCGAAGGTTTGGTGGTGAATTTCGGTTTAAGGAAAGTATCGAAATCGTTGCCGATATCGAGATAAAAGAACCGCAAGAAAATCTTCTAATCCGTTATACAATAGATGCTGTCCATTATAGATTTATCGCTACGCTGGACAATTATGAGCAGGGTTTTGACTTACCAAAGGTCATGCCAGGCCATTATGTGTTGAGAGTTAGGGTTCCGGCGCCGAATTTTAGGCCAGGTGCCTACGTCGTCAATATAGGAATTACGCGTAAAGAGGTGGGCGCGCACCTGTTCTACTGGTTTGGCGCAGGAAGATTCGTGGTCTTGCACCCCAAGGACTTGTTTCTGTATGCCGATAACAATGCGGTGATGCATCTGGACAGCACGTTCGAACTCACGCCCGGTCTCCAGGCTTCGCCAATAGCTCCGACGCTACTGTGAATGGGGGCAGCTAGCATGAATACTTTTTTCAAAAAGACCGTGGACGAGTGCGGCGTATTCACGATGACGACGGAGGATGTTCGAAAGATCACTCCTCCGGAGCTTCCATTGAAGTTTCTTTCTGAGTTCATGGCGGATGGCCGAACCCCGGCGCGAGCTATGACGGACGAGGCGATGATCAAATTTCTGCCCGCTCTTCAAGGAACTGGTACGATACTGGAGCTTGGTGCGGGCAGCGACTATTACAAGAAATTCCTGCCGTCGGATCAGTCATATCTGACAAGCAATTTGGTTTCTGGCTTCGATATGGTTCTGGACATGACGAAGCTAGATCTGCCAGACGACTCTGTCGATGCGCTTGTCTCTGTGTTCGCCCTGGAGCATCTATTCGACTTTCAGGCTGCATTCGAAGAGCAATATCGTGTGCTGGCCCCAGGAGGTCGGTTTCTTTTGATCGTACCGTTCATGTACTATTATCATGCCGCTCCGGACGATTTTTTCAGGTTCTCATCCTCGGCGCTCGATAAGTTGCTCTCCCCCTTTCGCGTTCTATCGCGTCAACCTATCGGCGGACGCTGGCTGATTTTTGCCGAATTCCTTCACGAAAAGAAGGTGATGGGATCGAAACTAGGTTCTATTGCCCGTGTCGCATTACGATGCCTCGCTTTGCCTTTCCTTACAAAAGGGTTGAAGGAAAACGATCCAAGATATGCATTGGCGTTTGCCTATTTGTGCGAGAAGGAAAGAAGGAGTTGAGCGGGAGAGGTTTTCGACGCAGAGTTGCGACATTGCTTCGGCAATTGGCGGATAACATTTTTGTCGAGCCCGTGATAAGCGAGATTCACGGCAACCAGCCCTATTCGGCCGACGGTTGGGATCATATCCCGCAAGGCCACTATGATTATGTTCCGAAAGGAAAGTATGTCTATGGCCCGGTCGATCGATTCCTGCTGGTCCCGAAAAACCGCTATCGCGCGGTTTTGCTTCCAGACCAGACGCGTAGCGCTGACCTCGGGGTAGGCTGGCTGACGGAGGACAATTCGGCCGAAGGTTATGACCTGCTATGGGGCGACAACTCCAATCTCGCCGCTTTCAAGGCAGAAGGCAACCACGCGCGTGACAAGCTGACGATAGAGATCGTTGACCAAATCGAGGTATATTTGCCGGAAGGCGGAAGCGTCTGCGATATAGGCTGCGGTGTCGGCGACCTGCTGCGCGAGGTGCGCCACCGGAGGCCTACTCTTGCGGTTTTCGGCCTGGATTTTTCTGGAAAGGCTGTCGAGGGTGCGGCTCGGGCCATGCCCGACGGCGCATTCCAGCAGTTCGTCATCCACCAGACGCTGCCCTACGAGACGGCATCCTTCGATGTGGTTCTTTGCACTGATGTGCTAGAGCATCTTGAGTATCCGAAGCTCATTGCTGACGAACTCGTACGCATCTGCCGTCCGGGCGGCACGGTGGCGATCGTCGTGCCTGATGGAATGGGGGACCAGTTCCTCGGCCACAACTGGTTCTGGAGCGAGGAGAGCTTTGCCGTCATGCTTGCCGAGCTTGGTGCCAGGGTCTCGACGCTGCCTGTCACGAAAGAACTGATGGCGGTCATATCCCGCCCACATGAAACTGGGACACAGTGATGCTGACACGCATAGTCAACCGTCTCGAGCGCCGCAGGCGCGAGAAGTTCGAAGCTTGGATGAAGGCGCGCTCGCGGTTCTCCAAGGCCGCCGGCGCTGATGATGTGCGCTGGCTGCTTCCGATTGTCAAGGAACTGGTGAGGTCGAGCGGGATAGAGGACAATGCGGAACTGCGTCACTCGGCGCAGGAGCTTCTGTTGACGCAGTTACCGAAAGAGGCCTGGGTACTGGCTCCGGGACTTGAGAAACGCGCCGAACCGGTGCGTAGCACCTGGACGTACCAGAACGAAGTGATGAAGTGGGACATCGCCGAAACCGATCTGGTACTGGACGTTGGATCGGGTGGCTATCCATTTAAGCGCGCCAATCATCTCGCCGACAAGTTCCCCGAGGAAACGACGCATCGCGTCGAACCCATGGTTCTCGACGGCCGTACGTTTTTCGAGGTCGATATCGAGAAGCTGCCCTTCGAGGATGGTGCCTACGACTTCGTATTCTGCTCGCATGTGATGGAGCACCTCGACAATCCCGGCCGGGCAATGCGCGAACTGTCACGCGTCGGCAAGCGGGGCTACCTGGAAGTGCCCACGCGTCTTTCGGATGTGATGTTCAATTTCACCCGGCTGCAGAACCATCATCGCTGGCACAGCATTAGGCTTGGAAATACGCTATGCCTGATAGAATGGAACGAAAGCGAGCGCCGTGAACTCGGAAACGAATTCTTCGAAGCGCTTCAAAGCGCTTATACCAATCCGTTCCAGGACTTTTTCGAGCGCAACCGCGACCTGTTCTTCACCTCTTTCCCCTGGGAGGGCCAGATCGACTTCCTGGTTATCGGCAAGAATGGCGAAATTCTTGATTCTTCCTCCGGTCTTGGCACGTGAAGATGAATGCCGGGGCGGAGATTGGCGCTGCGACAGAGGCGGCCGGGTCTGGCCGTCAGACCGTGCATGTGGTCATTCCGGTATTCAACAGGCTGCATTTCACTCGCGCCTGCATCGCTTACCTCCAGGCCCAGACGTGGAAGCCGATCAATATCATCGTTTCGGATGGTGGCTCGACGGATGGAAGTGTCGCAACCATTCGCACAGAATTTCCTGACGTAACGGTGTTGACAACGGACAAGGAGCTCTGGTGGTCGGGGTCGATGGCACTGGGCATAAACCATGTTCTCTCGCTTGGAGGTCGACCGGACGATTTCGTCCTGATGATGAACAACGACACGATTCTGGTTCCCGACTACGTCGAAACGCTGGTCAAGGCGTCGCTCGAGCATGATGCGGCGGTCGGCGGGCTGATCGTCGACAGCCGCGACCATGCGCAGATTCTCGATGGCGGCGAATATGTCGACTGGGAGCACTATACTTTCCCGGTCAGGCAGCATGCCGATCCCGGCGAGATCTATCGTGACGACGTGGATGTGCTTCCGGGTCGGGGCAGCATCATCCCGCTGCGCATGATCCGCGCCGCGGGGAATGTCGATGCCGAGATGCTGCCGCATTACCTCGCCGACTATGAGTTCTTCTGCCGGTTGAAAAGCCACGGCTTCAAACTGGGCGTGACCTATGAAACCCGCATCATGGCGCATATCGAGGAAACTGGCATCGTGCCGACGCAGGGGCGCCGCACTTTTCGCTCCATCTGGAACGAGTTGTTCTCGCGCCGGTCCATGAGCAACGTGCGTGACCATTGGCGCTTCATCGGCCGTCATGCGCCGGCTGCCTACCGCAATCGCAACCGCATGCGTCTGATCAAGCGCGTCGTCATCGATCTGACCTTGCGCACGGGGGCAAGGCCTCTCTTTTTGCCGATCTTCTGGCTCACTTCTCTGCCCGGACGCACCATCGCGTATGTCCGCAACCAGCGTCGGATGTTTCGGGAGTTCTGGAAGGCGATCGGAACCGACGGTGCCGATGTGCTGTGCCGTCCTGAGATATTTCCAGGCGTGATCCGCCTGCCGTTGTTCCTGGTGGCCGCCACCGGGCCGGTGCAGGAAGCGGACGTGCAATCCGTCGGCCTGGATGTGGCGACGCTGCGGAAGCGCGGTCTTCTCCGCACGCTGCAGAGTGAGGCATGGTTCGGGCTGACGACGCTCGACTTTTCTAACCTCCCCGATCGCGCCCAGCTGGAGCGTCTGCGCCGGCTCGCCTGGAACCCGATACCGAAAATTGGCAGGAAACGGGCCTGGCGCCGGTCGATGCGGGAGCTACACAGATTGTGAACGGACCAGAGCGCACACTTCGCATCGGAATAGAGCTGATCAGTGATCCGACCTGGATGGGCGGCGTGCTGTATCTACAAAACCTCGCCATCTGCCTTTCGCGGCTGCCGGCCAATGAGCGCCCGCATGTCGAGCTCCTCGGGGCGCCGGATGTGGTCGGCAAGTTCCTTGCCGAAAATCATCTGGCGGGTCCTCTGGGTGGCAAGACAGACCTGCTGAAGCGGATTGCGCGAAAGATCGGCCTTAAGATTGCCGAGCCGCCGATCGATATTGTCTATCCGGGCTTCGGGCGCGAGGTGGAAGGCGCGGTGACCATGCGCTGGATCCCGGATTTTCAGCACCGCTACCTTCCCCATCTGTTTTCGGCAGACGAGATCGCCGCGCGCGACCGTTCCATCGCGGAATTGGCGGCAAAGCCCGGTGTGATCGTTGTCAGCAGCGAGGTTGCCGCTGTCGATTTTCGCTCCTTCTATCCCGGTCAGCCCGCGACGCCGCGCGTCTGGCATTTCTGTTCGCTGCTGGAGACCTCAGGGGCGGCTGACGATTCGATAGTCGGGAAGTTCGGACTGCCGCCAAAATTCCTTTATCTGCCCAACCAGTTCTGGGCGCACAAGAACCATATCGTAGTGCTGAAGGCGCTCACAATGCTTAAGCGCGATTATGGTCTTACCATCCCACTTGTTTGCACAGGGGCGCAGTCTGACAGGCGCAACGAAAGCCATTTTGCCGGGCTTCTCGCCTTTATCGAGGAGAAAGGTCTCCGGGATCAGGTCAAACTTCTGGGCCTCATCGACCGTCTTGCGCAGGTGGAAATCTTCCGGCGCGCCGCGGCGATCGTCCAGCCGTCACTGTTCGAGGGCTGGAGCACGGTGGTCGAGGATACGCGCGCCATAGGTCGCCCGATCTTCCTGTCGGACCTTCCGGTCCACCGTGAGCAGGATCCTGCCCGCTGCACCTATTTCGATCCTCACGAGCCCTCCGATCTGGCTGCAAAGCTCGCCGCCGCCTGGGCCGGGCTTGCACCTGGGCCGGACCGGGCATCGGAACTGGTGGCGCGGGGCGAGATGGAAGGCCGCATCCTGGATGCCGGCCGGGTTTTCCATGACATCGCCCGGCAGGCGATGGGATAGGCCGTGCATGAGGTTGAAGCTACGGATCGAGTTTTTGGAAGACGCGCAGTGGCTTGGCGGATCGATTTATATCGACAATCTCCTTGCTGCGCTGTCCTCGATGCCTGTCGGAGATCGACCTGATGCGCGACTGGTATTCCTATCATCGGGCGAAACCGCGCTCGCTCGGCGAATGCTTAACTATCCTGTGCTGGCGCGTCAGAAAGCCGGACGCTGGTCAGTCGGATTGATGGCCCACGCGCGGCGCCTTCACCGGGCGATCCTTCGCCGGGCGCCCGCCCTCGGCGCATCCTGGCCGGCGGCCCGTGACACCGTCTATTTCCCGGCATTCGATGCCTCGCAGCGCTGGCGCACCAATCTCTACTGGGTGCCCGACTTCCAAATATTTCATTTCCCCGAGCTTTTTTCGCCGGAGGAACTGGCGACCCGCACCCGCAGCATCGGCGAGATCGCGGCCACAAAGGGTGTCCTGCTCCTGTCGAGCCATGCCGCGCTCGCCGATTTCCGCCGGTTCTTTCCCGATGCGACGGTCGTGCCGCGTGTCTGGTCGTTCTGCAGCAGCATCGACGCCGGTGAGGTGGGCGACGGCAAGCAGATACTTGAATCCTACGGTCTGCCGGAACGCTTCGTCTATGTTGCCAACCATTTCTGGAAGCACAAGGATCACGAGACGGCCTTCAGGGCATTGAAAATCCTGAAGGATCGCAACGTGATCGTCAGAATGGTCTGCACCGGCCTGCAATCGGATCGCCGCGATCCCGGCTATTACGACAGGCTCGTCCAGAGCCTCGCCGATTGGGGAATCGCCGATCAGGTGACGATCCTGGGGCTCGTGCCTCGGGACCATCAGATCGAACTTTTTCGTGCAGCAAGCCTCGTGCTTCAACCCTCCCTGTTTGAGGGGTGGAGCACCGTGATAGAAGATGCTAAGGCCCTGGGTAGACCCATCCTGGCATCCGACATCGCGGTTCACAAGGAACAGTTGAACGATCTCGAGCAGTGTCATCTGTTCAGGGTGGCGGATGCGAACGATATGGCTGAACGGATCGAGCAGGTATTACCAGGATTGGCGGCCGGGCCCTGTGTCGAGACGGAACGCGCGGCAGCCGATAGGCGCAATGCTGCGAGGGTGGCATCCGCGCATGCGTTTGTCGCCATTGTAAACGAAGCGGCCGGCCGTGCGCCGAAAGCGGGATAGAGGAATAGGAAGGCGAGCATGTGCGGCATTAGCGGTATGATTTCAAACTTGGCTCTGACAAAGGCGGACATAGCCGGCGTCGGCCGGATGAACGCGCTGCTGGAGCATCGCGGTCCCGATTCGGAGGGCATGTTCAACGACACAAATGTGATGCTCGCCATGCGTCGCCTGTCGATCATCGATCTCGCCGGCGGACGCCAGCCGCTTTTCAACGAGACGCGCGACATCGTCATCATTTGCAATGGCGAGATCTACAATCACGATGCCTTGCGCGAGGAACTGCGCGCGCTCGGGCACCAGTTCTCCTGCCTGAGCGATGTCGAGACGATCATCCATGCCTACGAGGAATACGGCGTCGATTGCCTCGCCAAGCTGCGCGGCATGTTCGCCTTTGCGCTCTGGGACAAGCGTAACGGGACACTGCTCCTGGCCCGCGACAGGATGGGGGAAAAACCCCTTTATCTGCATCGCGGCGATGCCGGGCGGATCTGGTTCTCCAGCGAAATCCGAAGTGTTTCCTCCGTGATGCCTAAGCCGCTGAAGCTGACACCGGAGGCCTTCAACATGTTCCTGACGTTCCAGTACGTCCCGGAGCCGCTGACCCCGCTCCAGGGTCTCGAACTGTTGCCAGCTGGCCACTATCTGCTGCTGAAGCCCGGCGCGCTCGATGCAGCGCCGCAATCCTACTGGGATCTGTCCGAGGTCCGCGAAGATGCCGGCAAGCCGGTCGCGGTTACCGAGGAAATTCTTGACAATGCCTGCCGTCTGATGGGCACGGCGGATGTTCCCGTCGCCGTCGCGCTCTCTGGTGGCATCGATTCCAGCCTGGTCGCAGCGCTGACGGCGAGGCATTTTCCGGGCCAGTTGCACGCGTTCACGATCGGCTACAAAGGCCGGCCCGAGACGGATGAGCGTGGTTTTGCCGAGACCCTTGCGAAGGATCTCGGCATCGGCTTCACGGAAGTGGAGTTGGACACGGACCAGGTGATTGACGGCTTCCCGGCATTGGTCGACGTCATGGATACGCCGATTGGCGATATAGCCGCCTTCGGCTACTACTCCGTTGCCAAGGCCTCCCGCGAGGCCGGATATCCAGTCCTGATGTCCGGCATGGGTGGCGACGAATTCTTCTGGGGCTACGAATGGGTGCGCGAAGCCATGTCGCGCAACGAGACACTGCTGGCCGGCAAGAAGGTGAAACTGCCGTGGTGGAAACGGCTTATGGGGCATAAGCCGCCCGAAAAGCCGGATTTCTTCGGGGTCCACCCCGATCTGCGCAACGGCGACGCCTGGTCGCGCAAGCTCATGCCGGAAAAGGCGCTTGAACATCTGCCGGAGGGCTACTGGCTGAAGGAGGCCGCGCTCGATCTCTCGCGGCCCCTGCATCTGGCAATCTCGAACCTTTTGAACCGCACCTGGCTGCGGTCGAACTGCCTGGCCCTGTTCGATCGCATGAGCATGGCGCATTCGGTGGAGGGCCGGTTGCCGCTTCTGGATGTCGAGCTCGTAGACCGGGTGACGGGTATGCGTAACAGCGGCCTCGTCGACTGGCACAAGCCGCACAAGTGGCTCTTGGTCGAAGCCCTGCACGACGCTTTGCCGGCCGATGTCCTGTCTCGCAAGAAGCAGGGTTTCACGCCGCCTGTGCGCGATTGGATGCACGGCATCGTGACCCACTTCCTGCCGCTCGTCGAAAACGGTGCATTGGTGCGCCAAGGCCTGATCGCGCCTGAGAAGTCCCGGGACCTATCCGCCTACAACCTGCCTTTCCTCTACAAGCTCGTACTGCTTGAATGCTGGACGCGTTTGCACATAGAAGGAAAACCTGTAGGCGAGTTGAGTCGCAAAGCCGCCTGAATTTGACTGGGAGGGTCGCGTCCGCCTTTCCCGGCAAGCAGCGCAAGAGGGAATATCGGCCGCGGTGGGCGGCTCCCGGAAGGATCGTTGAGTGCGCAGAGTGACTGATATCGCGTTGGTAACGGGTGCCTACGGCTCGATCGGCCGGAATGTGGCTATTGCCCTTGCGCAGAAGGGTTGGACCGTTCATGGCATCGGTCACGGCAGTTGGGGCGTCGAGGAACAGCGCTCCTGGGGCATCGAGCGCTGGGCCGAAAACGATGTCTCTCTTGCAGAGCTGCGCTCTCTGGAAATCCGGCCGGACCTCATCGTTCATTGCGCAGGCAGCGGTTCCGTGGGTGCTTCGATCAGCGACCCGCATCTGGATTTTCGCAGAACCGTATCAGCTACGGCCGACCTGCTAGAATTCGTGCGCCGCGAATGCCCGCAAGCGACTCTGGTCTATCCGTCGAGCGCCGCGGTCTATGGGATCGCCGAGCAGTTTCCAATACGGGAGGATGCGCCCCTTCGTCCTGCTTCCCCATACGGCGCACACAAGCGTTTGGCCGAGGAACTGGTTCGCGACCACGCACGGCTTTTCAACCTCAACGCAGCTGTGGTGCGCCTGTTCTCGATCTACGGTGAGGGTTTCCGCAAGCAACTGCTCTGGGATGCCTGTCGCCGCATCTGTGCCGACGAAACTGAGTTTTTTGGCACGGGACTCGAAACACGCGACTGGCTGCATGTTTCCGACGCAGCGGAACTCATGATCTGTGCAGCAGATAACGCCGGCCCGCATTGCCCGGTGGCAAACGGCGGGTCTGGTGTTGCTGTCACCGTCGCCGATGTCGTCGGCGAGCTCTTCGAACTTATGGTCAAAAACGACCGCCCGGTGTTTTGTGGCACCGAGCGGCATGGCGATCCGCGCGACTATCAGGCCGACATATCCCGAGCAGTGGCTTGGGGCTGGCGACCCTCCGTTGACTGGCGGGCTGGATTGGCGCGCTATGCCGCGTGGTTCCGCAAGGAGAGTGGTCTGGTATGAGGGCGACCCTATCTGCGCTCGGCCTCGGTACAACGCTGAGGCGCATGGCGGGGCTGCGTCTCGGTCTGTTTCATCAGTATCCCCCGCGTCCGCTCAGTATATCGACGATCGCGCAGTCCGGCGACGATCGCAATCTCCCGCAGATCAGTCTCGTAACGCCGTCCTTCAACCAAGCCCGCTTCGTCAGCATGACGATCGAAAGCGTCCTGTCGCAAAATTACCCAGCTTTGCAGTATATCCTACAGGATGCAGTATCTTCCGACGGCTCGCAGGCAATACTTGAGAATTATCTCGGTCGCGGTGTTGACATCATTGTGGAAGCCGATAAGGGACAGACAAATGCGCTGAACCGTGGTTTTGCCCGTAGCTGTGGCGAGATCATGGCCTATCTGAATTCCGACGATATGCTGCTACCCGGGACGCTTCATCTGGTTGGTCGCTACTTTCGCGACAATCCATCGGTCGAGGTGATTTATGGAAATCGTCTCATCGTTGATGAGCAGGGAAACGAAATAGGTCGCTGGATATTGCCGGGGCACGACGAAGAGGTCTTGCGGTTTATCGATTATGTGCCTCAGGAGACGATGTTCTGGCGGCGTAATCTATGGGATAGGGCGGGAGCCGGTTTCGACGAGCATTTCCATTTCGCGATGGACTGGGATCTGATCCTGCGTTTCATGCGAGCAGGGGCGGTGTTCAATCATGTGCCCGGGCTGTTCGGATTGTTCCGCGTTCATGGCGATCAGAAATCCCAAAAGGAGTTTCGCCAGCGGGGCGCGCGCGAGATGGCGGAACTCCGTCATTCCCACGCTGATGGCAGGATGAATACGACGCAGCGTATCATGTGCCATATCGCGTATCTCTTGAAACACAAGCGTGCCGATGATGCTTACAGGTCGCTTTACGGAAGAATGGATAGGACATGAAAAAGGCGCTGATCACAGGTGTAACGGGGCAGGACGGCTCATATCTGGCGGAGCTCCTTCTGGAGAAGGGGTACGAGGTTCACGGCCTGAAAAGGCGCGCGTCGCTCTTCAACACCGACCGCATCGACCATCTGTATCAGGATCCACACGAAACCGGCCGCCGCTTCATCCTCCACTACGGTGACATGACGGATTCTTCCAGCCTGACACGCATCATCCAACAGGTCCAGCCGGACGAGATCTACAATCTTGCGGCCCAGTCGCACGTCGCTGTCTCCTTTGAGGAGCCGGAATATACCGCCAATTCCGACGCTCTGGGCGCCCTTCGCATTCTCGAGGCGATGCGTATTGTCGGTATCGAAAAGACCTGCCGCTTCTATCAGGCCTCGACCTCTGAGCTCTACGGACTGGTGCAGGAAACCCCGCAGCGCGAAACCACGCCGTTCTACCCGCGTTCGCCCTATGCCGTTGCCAAGCTTTACGCCTACTGGATTACCGTCAATTACCGCGAAGCCTACGGCATGTATGCGTGCAACGGCATCCTGTTCAACCACGAGAGCCCGGTGCGCGGCGAGACCTTTGTAACGCGCAAGATCACGCGCGCGATCGCCCGCATCAAGCTCGGCTTGCAGGATTGCCTGTTCCTCGGAAACATGGATGCCAAGCGCGATTGGGGCCATGCCAAGGACTATGTAGAGATGCAGTGGCTGATGCTGCAGCAGGAGAAAGCCGAGGACTTTGTAATCGCGACCGGCATCCAGTACAGCGTCCGCGAATTCGTCGATGCCGCCGCGCGCGAGGTGGGCATCGAGATCACCTGGAAGGGCGAAGGCGTCGACGAGAAGGGTTATGATCCCGCTGGCAAATGCATTGTCGCCGTCGATCCGCGCTATTTTCGCCCCACCGAAGTCGAAACCCTTCTCGGCGACGCCACGAAGGCGAAGGAAAAACTCGGATGGACGCCCAAAATCACCTTCCAGGAACTTGTGCGGGAAATGATGCGTGAAGACCTTAAGTCGGCTGAGCGCGACGAACTGGTCAAGCGCCACGGCTTCTCAGCCTATGACTATCACGAGTGAGCCGATGGACAAGCTGGCGAAGATCTATGTTGCCGGGCATCGCGGCATGGTCGGATCGGCGATCGTACGGCGGTTGCAGGGCAACGGCTACGGCAATATCGTCACCCGCACCCACTCGGAACTCGACTTGACCAACCAGCAAGCGGTCACCGCATTTCTCGCAGAGGAGAAGCCCGATTTCATTTTCATGGCTGCCGCCAAGGTCGGGGGCATCCATGCCAACAATACTTTCCGTGCCGATTTTCTCTATGCGAACCTTCTGATCGAAGCCAACATGACCCACGCGGCTTGGCAGGCCGGCGTGCGCCGCATGTTGTTTCTCGGCTCCAGCTGCATCTATCCGCGAGATTGCCCTCAGCCGATCCGCGAGGACTACCTGCTGACAGGTTTGCTGGAACAGACCAATGAGCCCTATGCAATTGCCAAGATTGCCGGTATCAAGCTGTGCGAGAATTACAACCGCCAGTATGGGACGCAATATGTCTCCGCCATGCCGACTAACCTCTATGGTCCAAACGACAATTACGATCTGAACAATAGCCATGTGCTGCCTGCGCTGATCCGCAAGGCGCACGAGGCTAAGGTTCGAGGCGATCGCGAACTGGTCGTCTGGGGTTCGGGCAAGCCCATGCGCGAGTTCCTCTATGTCGATGACATGGCGGATGCCAGCGTGTTCCTTATGGAAAGCGGCATTACCGAGGGACTTTACAATATCGGCACCGGTACCGACGTGACTATTCGCGAACTGGCGGAGACGGTTATGCAGGTCGTGGGCTTTTCCGGAGATATTGTTTTCGATCAGACGAAGCCAGATGGCACGCCGCGCAAACTCCTAAATGTTGATCGCATGAAGAACCTCGGTTGGCAGGCAAGCACGTCTCTAGTAGATGGCATAGTCAAGGCCTACGCGGCTTTTCAAGGGCGAGTGGGGGGTAAGCTATGAGCGCACCCTTGGTGACGATCGCTGTTCCGTCCTTCAATCAGGGCCGATACCTCGATCAGGCACTACAGTCCATCTTTGAGCAGGATGTGCCGGTCGAGGTCTTCGTCATGGATGGAGGGTCCACGGACGGTTCGCTTGACATCATCCGTCGATGGGAACATCGGCTGGCCGGTTGGAGAAGCCATCGCGACAATGGGCAGGCGGCTGCCATTAATGAGGGCATTGCGTGCGGCAGCGCACCATACGTGGCTTGGCTGAACAGCGACGATTGGTATCTAAAAGGCGGGCTGGCGCACCTTTGCCGCGCGCTTTCGGACGAGGCTCAAAATGCGCCGATGGCCTATGGCCTCGCGTTGAACGTTGTCGAGAAGAGCGGACGACGTTATCCGGTGTGGGTGGAACCGTTTAGCGAGCGCAGGCTGGCGCTGCGCTGCATCATCTCTCAGCCCGCGACGCTCATCCGCCGCTCGGCCTGGGAAGCTGTCGGCGGTGCCGATCCGGACCTGCATATGGTCATGGATTACGACCTCTGGTGGCGTCTTTTCAAGGCACGCGGCGCGCTTTATTTTGTGCAGCAAGATGTCGCTGTCAACCGGGAGCATGAAACGACTAAGACCAACACCCTGCGCCGTCGGCATTACAGCGAGGCGATCCGCACAGTCCGGAAGCATCACGGCAGCGTGCCGATCAAGTGGTGGCTGATGCAGCCGTATGCCGTCTGGTACAAGGCCCTGATGGGTTAGATCCGATCCTCGGAAAGCGTTAACCGCATCCTTGGTCAGCGTCAGCTTAGGGTCCTGTAAAGATCGACATATTTGGCAACCATGCGCGCTGCCGTGAAATTTTCTATATAGCGATGGAATGCTGCAGCTCCATAGCGCTGCGTAAGTTCGGTATCGTTCGCCAAATCGTTCATTGCCTTCGTCAGTTGCCGGGTGTCATCCGGCGCAACGACGATTCCGGTGACACAATTGAGATGACCTGCTTCGCTGGTTCGTATCTCGCAGCTGAGAATCGGCTTTCCGAACCTTTCCGCCTTCGCCAGCGACAGACCGAAAGCCTCCGATCGGAGACGCGAGGGGAAAACCAATCCAATGCAGAGTTCGAATAGCCGCCTTCGAACGGTCCGCTTCCGCGCCTACGTTTCGTCTTCAGCTTGCCTGACGTAATGCGGCCCGAGGATAGGAGACTTGGGGGAAGTGCACGTCGAATTGGTTCACTTCCGCTATCCTCCGTGTTTCCGTCAATTTATTCCGGTCACTTCGCGAAGACGCTCTTCATCGTCTTTGGACGTGTTAAACTCGGTCGGGATGTTACTGAGAAACAGTCGAAACTCGGCGAAGGTGCGCGGGCGGTAGTTTGGAGTGTTGACATCCACTGGCGCCATGTGGTCTCGCGCTTGCTATAGATGTGATTGGTGTAGCCCGCAGTGCCTCTCACCAACATACCTTAAGAATACGGGCAACGCCTTTACTTTGGCGATTCGTGACAGTTGCGCCCTGTTCATCCGGCTTGGCGGCAGCAGCTTCTCGAAAAAGCCTCTACCTTCCTTATGCTCTCTTGCTTTCCGAACATCTTTAAACGATGAAGCGATCAAGCGGATTGGACATCGATAGTCGACTAACCTCGAAGTGCCCTTCTTCGAAGGTACTTGCAGGCGTTTCGCGCTGGATTTCCAACGCGAACGTCTTGCGCGCAGGCACTTCGCCGATATTCACAGATACACGACGCCAATCGGCGTTCGCTTCAAACCTGCTGGCCGGCTTGCCATTTAAGACAACAATGAACGATGCTGGGTGGACAGACCGCACATCAAAGGTAACAGACTTCGAGAGCAGTCGGCGAAAGAACCAGCGCGCACGTTTGAAAGCCCGGCGATGCACCTCCTTCTCCCGCGGCATTCGCCAGCCATTCAAGAGATCAAATTTAGTGTGTGGCGCCGATAGTTTTCTATTCACATACTCTTTGGGGATGAAGTCTGCTAGGCTGGATATCGCTAATGCCTGATCTGTGAGCAAGCTAGCAAAATGATCTGGCTGCAGGGCATATCCCTTGATTTTGCCTCTGCTGCCTGGCACGGTTTTCAGTTTTTTCACTCGCATCGCTAACGAGCCAGAGCGCTGCCTCAGTCGATCCGCGTCCTGTAGACCCCATTTCAGAAGCTGAGTGGCATTAGGCCCATTGCCATCTATCCCGCCATACAGTGTGTGGGTATAGAGATCGACCCTCACGCAGTCCGAGTGCAGGATTAGTGTATCTGTAAAATCCCTAAAACGTGGCACCTGTTCGTTGACGCCAAGCAGGACGGCCTCGTCCGCGTCGAATATCTGCAACTCCTGTGAAATCGACGTATTGTCGGGCCGAAATGAATCACAGGTGGTGATTAGCGTCCCTCCGGGGCGCAGAACGCGTAATGCTTCAAATATTACAGTCGGCAAATTGCGCATGTGGTGCAGCGCTGCATTGAAGAAGACCATGTCGAAGGACTCATCGGCGAATGGCAGTGCGTGCGCCATCCCGCCAACCCATCGAATTTTCGGAAAGTTTGCCGCCCCTACTTCTTGTAAGATCGGACTGAATTCAATGGCGGTAACATTCGCTCCCTTGCTAGCCAAACGATGACTATCATACCCAACACCGGCGCCAACATCGAGGACGGCCTTGCCGTTCAAATCGATATCGGCCGTCAACTCGTGAACTTCCTCCCATTCCGCATATCGGTTGAGGAAATAGGGTCCGTGCCTATCTTGGACACTTGCCAGGAATGCAACCTTGTCGGTCGATGTGTAGTAGCCGTAGCAAAGCCCTTCAATCTCTTCCACCGTTTCGGGAGCCAGCCCAACAGATTTTCTGTTTGGAACATTTGCTGCGATCTCAATTAAACCTAGTATGTCTTCAGACTGATATGCCCCAATGAAAGGTGAACCCAGAATCTGAGGAAACTTATGACCACATTCCGAGCATGATAGATTGTTTATAGCGCCACCGCAAAACGGACACTCTAAATCGCTTGTCATCAAACAATCCGAAAGAGGAATGGCTATTCTCGCCCAAATTGAGTGACAAAAGCTGTTCTTGTCAACCAGTAAGTGAGGTGATTGAACGAATGACAGTCGCCAATATCCATCAGAAGAAGATCGGTGCGGTGACCTGATGAAGTGCTACCCGATTTTGGGCCAGCGGGAGCGGGAATTTTCCGGGGTTAAGGCTCAGCTCGGCGGGGGTGCCAATGAACCGCTCATCAGCGCGATCGGCACCTTGTTGCCGATCGCGCTGTGTGGCCGGAATTCGTTAAAGTCTCTACGCCAATCCTCCATCTTCAAGCGCGCGTCGTCAAGGCTCATGAACCAGTGAGCGTTCAGGCATTCGGCGCGGAACTTGCCATTAAAACTCTCGATGTAGCTGTTGTCGGTCGGCTTACCTGGTCGCGAGAAGTCGAGCACGACGCCCTTGTGATAGGCCCAGAGATCAAGATCTCGCGAGATGAATTCACTGCCACTATCGACGCGGATCGACGTTGGATACCCGACCTGGCGGCACACCCGCTCGAGCGTCTGAACCACATCCTCACCCTTGTAATTGAAGCGTGCATCGACCGCCGGCGAGAAGCGGGAGAAGGTATCGACGACCGTCAGAACCCTGATCTTGCGGCCGGTAGCCAACTGGTCATGAACGAAATCCATGGCCCAGACATGGTTGGAGTGCGTTGGCTCCGTGCGGTCGGCCCGCAGCTTCGCCTTGACCCGACGCTTGGGAACCTCGTTGCGGAGTTGCAGGTCCATCTCCTTGTAAAGGCGATAGATTCGCTTCGGGTCAACGGGCCAGCCGTCACGCTTGATCAGGACATGCACACGCCCATAAGGGTCCGCAGGACGGCCCCTAGCGCCTCCCTCCGTTCAATGGATAGGATTTCACTATCAAAGTCTGGGATCAACCACCTAGTGCATCCTGGGTCTGAGGTGTGTTCTACGGAATTTCGTTTGATGGGTTTAGGGCAATTTAGCGCGGCAGTACTGGAAGGCCTTCTTTCCGCTTCCGATACCTGCGGTAAACGGCTTGCATGAATTCGCCTCTATCTCAAATCCGTACGCCGCCACCGCTTCCGAGGCAAACCGTATGTAATTGCGATTTGAGAGATCGACATCAATGACGTCCGACGGACGGTCCCCAATTCGGCAAAGCTGATCGCTATTCTCGATCGGATCGACAGTCGCGCGAAAATGCATGCGATCCACAACGGACCGTAAAAAGTCGCAGCCGCTTGGTGTCCGCGTCAAACCTAGTCTACTTGCCATATCGTTATAGTATTGCATCTCCAAGGCGTGCCGGTTGTCCTCGCCATTCGTAAACACATAGATGGGGCCTCCACGGTTTCGCGCCGTGTCGCGCACGCGATCCGCATAAACCTCCGTTTCAGGAAAGCTGCCCTTGATGCCAAGAAAGGCAGTTTGCGGCGGAAACAACGTCGACAACCAACCCAAAGGATTGGTTTTGGATACAAGGAGGACCGTCGCCCTTTCGGGTTGTTCTAGGGCAGTAAGGTTCGTGTGGTATAGGGGATACGCCCAGCCTTCATGGCCCCATGTGCGACCGCCAATTACCACAATTGCTGTAGCAAATGTGAGAACCCAGGCGCAGATCCGACGGGCGCGCAAATAAGGATACAGTTGGAAAAGAAGAATGAATGTGGCAAGCGGCGACAAAACCTCGAAAGCAACAGTATATCTGTAAATGCTGAAAACAATCATCCAGATAAAGAAAGCAGATGAGACGAAGACTACTATGAACCTTGAGCGGGCGTCCATTGGCCTTCCAGGACGTCTCGCAAGTCTTCGCCACAGCGACTGGCAGATCCAAGCGATAAGAAAAACATAAACGACAGACCAAATTATCTGATAAACGTGCAATTCGCCCACGCGGCGCGAATTTATTGAAAGAATAAATGGCCACGTTGCGTACTCTATAATTCCACGTGGCAGCCAGCGCACGTCGGCAACATTTATCGGCTGGGCCAAAGGGTTAGGGAAGAGATTGCCGAACTGTGGAAAGAGCGGATTTCCAAACTCCTTCCACATCAGGAACATCCAGATCCCACCCGATGCCGAGAAGCCGGCGAGTACGGCGACCCCAAATAGAAAGCTGGTGCAAATCCTCTTCGTATTCCCGCCCGGGCTGCACACAAGCAGAGAAAGGCAGATCGCCAGAGCAGAAGTAGCGTTAGTGAGCTTCAGGCCAACAGCCAGCCCTACTAATATCCCTGAGAGAAAAAGTAAGCATATGGCTCTCGGGCCGAAGTGGTCGAGCACTCTCCATTGCGAAACGATCAAATATACGGCACTCAAAACCAAGAGTGCGGTAGTATTGTCTCCCATGCCGTTGCCAACTTCGGAACGGAAGTTTGCGGTGAGGCATCCGGCAAGCGCGAGTAAAATAGGCAGCCTATGCTGATCCTCCGGTGCGAGCGCCGTCAATACCTGGCGCGCTATCCCAAGAACGAGCACAAAAGCCAGCCCGTGCATGGTACCTTGTAGAAAGGCTGACAAGCGCGAAGGAAGATACTCGTTCAGCCAATAGGGCAAAAAATCCAAAAAAGGATTGAAATACCCTTGGAAGCCGCCCGCTCCCAGATCCATTCCGAACTTACCATTCAGGAGCGCAAATGGACCATATCGATGATAGTTGTATAGGTCCCAGTTCGCATCAGCGCCCAAGTAAACAGCATATAATCCGAACATAAACGGCACTATGATGACCGCGTATCGCGTGGCTTCGCGTTTGTTCAACCCGGAAAGGATAAAGCTTCGCCTCGGCTCTTCTTGATTTTGTGTAATCACAAGGTTCCCCAACCATGGGTAGGTCTGAACACCCACCATTTTCCAAAGCAAAATTAATCGCCAAGCCGCATCGAACCGGACGCCGTAAATCCGATAATACCAACAAGGCCAAAGCGGAGGAAAAGCGGCTCAGTCATTCGAATGGATCCTCCACGAGCCTGGTATCGACAAATAAGCCAATCGTCTCGTTTCGGTGCGGCCACGCGTGACAATGTCCAAAACGAGCCCACATGTCAGCAACAGCATTCCGAATAACGTTATTGACGCGCAAAGAAGGGCGGTCGGCAACCTGGGTACAAGCCCAGTTTCGAGATACGTCACCAGCAAGGGCACGGCTAAAACGAGCGCGACGAAAATGCAAACTATGAAGCCAGACGCGAAAAAGGGCAGCGGTTTCTCCGCTTTATATAGCCGACCTATGGTCAGTAATATTCGCAAACCATCCCGATAAGTATTTAACTTACTGGTCGAACCAGCCGGTCGCGCTCGGTACACTGTATCTATTTCGGCAACAGGCATCCGCAATTCTAGCGCATGAATTGTGAGTTCAGTCTCTGTTTCAAATCCGGCAGCGTGCGCAGGAAACGATTTCACGAAGCGCCGTGAAAATACGCGGTAGCCCGACAGCATGTCAGTCAACTGACGCCCAAAAAGGGTGGCGACACAGGACGTTAAGAGTTTATTTCCAAAGCGATGGCCTGGCCGATACGCCGCGTTATGATCGGACCGTCTGCATCCAACCACCATATCAAGGCCCTTTGACGTAAGCTCGTTCACCAACACAGGTGCAACAGATGCGTCATAAGTGTCGTCGCCATCAACAAGAACGTAAATGTCTGCCTCAATATCTGCAAACATGCGGCGAATGACGTTTCCCTTGCCTTGTTCGCGGACGGTATTGACGATTGCGCCCGCGGCCCGCGCGCGCAGAACAGTTTCGTCGGATGAGTTGTTGTCAAAAACATAGACGGTCGCGTCAGGTAAGGCGGACTGAAAGCCCTTAACCACGGCCGTAATTGTTAGCGACTCATTGTGACAGGGAACTAAGACGGCAATGGTTCTATCTTGCATATCGGTCGCCAACTGTATGCTGGAAAATGGATAAATACTTCGCCTGCGCCCGTATTGGCCGGAATTGGAGCGTCGGTATATGACCGTGTCCAGACTCTAGTCAATTGAGATCCGCGCAGGAGATCGGTGGCTTCATAGTTGACTGCACGGTCTTCGGCAATACTGCCCGATTCTTTTGACCGCCGCTGCCGGTTTCTTGGGCGTAGAGCTAAACTCGTTGATGTCTTGCGGGTCAAGCCGTTCGTGATTGAGGGCTTGAGCATAAGGTGCGGGAATGGTGCAACGAGGCCGGCTTGCCGCAATACTCGTCGCACGGCCTTCGGAAAGCGGCGCCTCGGCTTCCGAGCTGCTGGCGATCTTCGGCTGGACCGGCCTCAAGACGGCGCAAATCTACGTCGAATAAGCAAACAAAAGGCGGATGACGGCGAACGCATTCGACCGTCGAGAACGGCCCATGGAGACGGAACGTGTCTCACTTTCGCAGCCTCAAAGTTCAGATGAGACAAACGAGGAAAAAAGCGATGCATAATCAAAGGGAAATATTGGGATGGTGGGCGATGAGAGACTCGAACTCCCGACATCCTCGGTGTAAACGAGGCGCTCTACCAACTGAGCTAATCGCCCTCGATGCTCTGTGTCATCGTTCGGTGCAGCGTCTCTAACGATATTGAGAAAGAACCGCAAGCCTCTTTTTGAGTTTCTGTGCAATTTGCTTGTGGGCGCCGCTCTTCCCCATGGCGGGCATTCTCTGTAGAGGTGCGGTTGAAAAAATTCGGAGCGAAAATGACGACGCGAGAGCAGCGAGCGGCCCTTCGGCAGAGCACCCCCCGGACATTTCTGGATTACGCCCACACAGAAGAAGCAAAGTTGCTTCCCGATCGTGGCAAGCTTCTCGACAAGCTGCCGAAAGGCGGGATCGTGGCTGAGTTGGGGGTTGCAGAGGGCGCGTTTAGCGAGGAGATCGTTGCACGCAATCAGCCGCAGCGGCTCTACCTCATCGATCCCTGGAATATGGACCGATACTCAGAAGGTCTTCAAATCATCAATAGCAAATTTGGACCGGAGATCGCCGAGGGTAGCGTTGTCATTCGCCAGGGTACGTCGCTCGACATGCTGTCCCAGTTCGAGGAGAGCACGTTCGATTGGGTCTATATCGACACCGATCACTCCTTCGCGCTGACATGGCAGGAGCTCCTGTTGGCGGATCGCAAAGTGAAGCCGGATGGCAGAATCGCCGGCCATGATTTCTGCACGGGTAATACGGTCAAACCCGTCGTCTATGGGGTTGTCGAGGCGGTCAACAAGTTCTGCGTGGAATACGGTTGGCGCTTCGAATTTCTGACGCTCGAGCCGGATGCCCACTTCTCCTATTGCCTCAAGCGTATCGACACATCGCGATAGCCGTCAGCAGTTTACATATCGATCGTGCCGAGCCCCTGCCTGGCTTCGAGATACCACTCGACGAAAGCCTTGGCGCCTATTTCTAAAGGCGTGTTCGGCTGGTAGCCCGTCAGGGCCAGAAGAAGGTCGGGGCTCGCAAACGTACGGGGCACGTCGCCCTTCTGCATGGGAAGCATGACGTGCTTTGCTCCGTGCCCCATTACATTCTCGACCTTCTCGATGAAGTCCATGAGGCTGACCGGTTGCCCGCCGCCGATATTGACGATGCGGAAGGGGGCCTGATGCGAAAGGGTTTCAATTCCTGTATCAGTGACGCGGTTGGTTTCTGACGGAATGACGTCTGACAACCTGACCACCGCTTCGACCAGATCGTCAATATAGGTGAAATCGCGGCTCATATTGCCCTTGCCGTATATCTCGATCGGCTTGTCCTCGATCATGTTCTTGACGAACTTGAAGAGCGCCATGTCGGGCCGGCCCCACGGGCCGTAGACGGTGAAGAAGCGGAAGGCCGTGGTCGGAATCTTGTAGAGATGCGAATAGCTGTGCGCCATCAACTCCATCGACTTCTTGCTGGCGGCATAGAAGCTCAGTGGCTCGTCGGCGCGGTCGGTCTCGCGGAAGGGGACGGTCGTATTGGCGCCGTAGATCGAGGAGGTCGAGGCAAGCATGAGATGGCGCAGCTCGATGCGACTGGCCAGCTCCAGAATGTTCCAGGAGCCCTCGATGTTAGAACGCAGATAGGCTTGCGGATTTTCGATGCTGTAGCGCACGCCCGCCTGTGCGGCTAGATGAATGAGAACATCCGGATTTGTAGCTGAAACGGCGGCCTCCAGCGCTGCCTTGTCTTCGAGCATGGCAACGACTGGACGGAAGGCAGGATATTGCGTCAGTGCCGCGTGACGCATCTCCTTCAGCCTGACATTGTAATAGGGCGTCAGTCCGTCGAAGCCTGTTACCTCATGCCCATCCTGCAACAGCCGGCGGGCCAGCTGAAAGCCGATGAAGCCTGCCGTTCCTGTAATGAAGTAGCGCATTTCTACCTTTTTCTCGGGTCTCCTGCCGATGGCAAGTAGCCGAATCCGTATTTGATCGCTTCACTTACCGGATAGATGCTCCCGAGATCAACAATCACCTGGATCTTCGGGGCTTTTATGCGGTCCAAGACGAGCGCACAAACGGTGCCGCTTCGATTATAGGAGCCGATGTCAGTAGCAATCTCCTGAGATCGTCGCGTGAGCAATCGGCTCGAACACCTCTGAGAAGGCGTTCCTCACAGATTGACGCGGCCGATGCCTGCTGGATCACCGCCGCGATGGCCCCGAGACGGAGCGGCCCTTCCTATAACAGAATAGATTCAGGTTCAGGGAACGGAGCGCCAATAGCGATATGCTCCCTCTCGCGATCAACACCGAAATCCTGATTGCGTGAGTGCTTCATCGCTTGAGCACCCAAACAGTCTTGCCGTTCTGCGACGCTTCGATGCCGGCTTTCGTCCGGGTCAGTTGAAGGCATTTTTCAGCGTCTCCCGGCCGCGGCTTTATGCAAATCCCGTCCGGAATGGCCCTCCAAGTCGGGTTTATGCTCACCAGGCTGTCGCTGATCGTTCCGCCGCCGTCCGGACGAAACACGAGGATGTTCGAGGCTTTTCGTTTGACGACGACCATCTCCCACGGCTTGCCGTCGGCGATGACGCTGGAAAGAGGTTCTTCGGCCCGCGCCGGTGCGCCGGCAAAAATTGCAAGGAAGAGCAATGGCATGAAAAATCGGCAAGGGGACCGGTCGCTTGGCAAGCGAACTATGCGCATTACGTGTTCCTTTGCGTGAATAAATCCCCTGATGGCAGGTCGTGATCAAGGGATAAAATTGAGTGCGCGGAATTTGGCCATTCCCTTCCGCCGGTGGTGATATTGACGCGATATTCTCCAACGGGTTCGGCAATGTCATCACGAGATCTATTTTGATCTGTTAAGCGCACCGGGCAGTGTATCTCCACATAACGGTCACCCGGCGGGATCATGCGGCATGTCTGTGGCAGCGTAGGTTGGCGCAGGCGCTGCGCACCGGAGAATCCCATATCGTTTGGGGCATCGTCAGAGCGCAAGCCGTTCCGAAATCAAAATGAGCATCACGATTGGACCGCCGAGAAGCGCACCGAACAGGATCGTCGCGAAAAACAGATTTGCGAGCATGTGAAGCATGGTCTTGCGCGTCGTCATGGCTGCACGCCGACCCGTCTTGCGGGGTCAAATGGCCCGGGACCCAGTTTCATCTCGGTCATCCGCACCTTGCTTGTCCACATATCGACGATCCTTCCGTCCCTTCTGAGGATGAGGATGATCAGCCATTGCCCGATGCCGGGCTTGCCGCATGCCGCATCGAGGATCACGACGGCAAGTTGAATGGATCCGATAACCAGGAGCGCCGCAGCTGGTCTTGCTGTCCGTTTTGAAGCCATAGCCCTGTTCCAAAAGTTGAGGTCGGATGAGGTCATGCCCTGCCCGTTTCCAAGTTGCATGGCTTTCCATTTGGGCTTCGACAATTGCAGAAACATGACTGGGTTTGCTTTTCTGCGTGTAATGCTGCCGCCAATGCGAAAGGAACAGATGGAGTCGTATGGAGCGCACGGACGGGCATGAGACGGCTGAGCGCACCCACCTCACCACGATGGGAAACTACCAGCTGGAGATTCCGGCACTCAGTCGAAGCTGAAATGTTGAATAGCGATCGAAACGACAACTGCCAAAATAGTCGACAGTAAAAGAATGCTCGATGCCGCCAAGAGCGAGCCTGTCACACTCAGTTCGTGGGAGAACCCTGCAACATGACCGATTGCAGACACAACTGCTGCAGTCAGCGCAATCAGGGTTGCCAAACCGAAGAAGAGCACGACGGCAACAAAGCCATCGATCACAGCTTCTATCAGGGAGTTCCCATCGTTCATGATTAAAATCTCCACGCCTGCCGCGTGTCCCTGGGCGCATTTCAGCAAAAATGTATATAAGTGCAAACTAAAATAAAACAGCGTCTCCGAAACGTTATACGTGGGTGCCCAGAAATACCGCGCCGGCAACCCGCGAAACGAGATTCGTAGATTGTCACAGATTTCGCCATTTGCAGGAGGCAAGATCCGTCGTGTTGACCGGCCTCACCTTTTGCTACCTCGTCAGGGCTGAGTGTGGGGGCGTAGGTCAGTTCCCGCCATCCCTACGATCGGCGGCGCCCTGTCGGATTTCTCGACAGCGAATTGAAAAAGGTGCCTCCCGGTCAGGGAAAGACACCCTTTTCGTGCCGACTCTGAAGGCGCCAGCAGGACAGAGATTAGCGGAAGGAGCGCGGTCTGTAATCGGACCAAGGTCCCATACTTCCATCTTTCATTCGGGTCAGTGACCGACCTGTGCTTCGGTAGTAATCAAGTCGATGAAATCGTCGCTGTCCATCACCGTTGAAACGATGCCGTTCTCAACAGCAAAGGAATGATCGAGGTCGTGGTCTTGTCGGGCGGCAAAGTGATCGTCGCCGACGAAGGCCCGGGCATCGCTCCCGGAATATGAGCACCTTGTTTTCGAACCATTTTGCCGCGTGGTTCCCAAGAGCCGGGGCGCGGGTCTGGGGCTCAGCATCGTCAAGCAGATCGCCAAAAACCATGGTGGAAAAGTCGGCATCGAAAGCGGTCCGTCGGGAACAAAACTATCGATTCAGCCCTAAGATGCTGCAAGTGGTGGGCCATGTAATTGTGTGGCAATTGTTCGCACCGAATGTCCGGTCATCGTCATGACTGGAGGCCAACGAGATACATGCCCAGCAATTCGCATTCACGTCGTCGATTTTTCAACCAGCCACTTTTCAACCAGCCATCTAGGGCATCGCTCCTGGGATTTATTGCCTTGCTGATAACGGCAACCGTTTCCGGATGTGCTGCCGTACCGCTCAAGGAAGCGGGAACGCTTGCCTCCTACAGGAACCTCGGTCCGTCGAAGGGAACGCTCGCCAAGAAACGGCTCTATGTCGACGGGCAGCAGCTGGCACGGGTAAAGACCGTCGCCATCGTCCCGACGGTCTTCTCTTTCAGTGCTGCGTCCAAAATCAAGTCGGAGGCCGACCGTTCCCTGGTTTCCAATGCTCTCGACCGGGCACTGTGCGTGGCACTGAGTGACAAATACCAGATGGTCCCGGCCGGCCAGCCGGCGGATCTGACCGTTCGCTCGGTCGTCGCCGACATCGTTCCGACCAACAAGGCAGTTGCCGGGGTCGCGACCGTCGTCAGCGTCGGTTCGGGCTTTGCCCTGCCTGTGAGCGTACCGCGCCTCCCCTTCGGCCTTGGCGGTCTGGCGATCGAAGCCGAAGCTACCGACGCCACGGGAATGCAAAATGCCGCAATGCTATGGGCGCGTGGCGCAAACTCCATTCAGGACAATCCCCGCGTTTCCGAAGTCGGGGACGCCTATGGTCTCGCAACGAAATTTGCCGACGACTTCTCACGGGTGCTGATCGCCGGAAAGGAACCGAAGGGACTGAACCTTTCGCTTCCGTCGAGGCAGCGCGCCCGGTCCTGGCTCGGCGGAAAGCCGAAATATGCTGCCTGCGATGCGTTCGGCCGCGCACCCGGAGTGCTTGGCGTGCTCGCTTCGAAGTACGGCGCTCCGCCGCAGTGGACGGAAAGGAAGCCAAAGCCCGCAATGACGCATTGACGGACGGCCATCCAGCAACTCTGCGAAGGTTTGGAAGAGGCGCCGAGGAGATCGACCAACCTCGCTGGTCGAGGACGGGCGGAGACAGTGCCGGAATCCCGCGGCATTGCTCTGCCCGCCTGCACTTTGCCTGCAGGGAGCGTCAGATCCTGACGATCTCGCCGAATGGCGACTTGCCTCCGTTGACAAGTGCTCGATCGATCCAGGAAGACGTCGCAGGGGACGACCTGATGCAACATTCTTTCCTTTGCACAGAGACATTGTATTCTGATGTCGCAGACACACTTCGACTTGAGGAAAAGTATGCGTGTCGACCATTTTGAAATTCGTTCGAAGACTGGATCTAGCCCGGCCGGCGACCTGAAGCGCCAGGTCATGACATGCCGGAACGGTCGGCGCCATCTGAGATGCATGGCGCTCAGCGTGATCATTGTTGCCGCATCATCTTTGAGCTCGCCGGCATCCGCCGCCAATGTTCTCGAACGGGCGATCGAGGCCGCTCAGCCCTGCAAGCCTTTGAAGGTCAGGCAGGAGGTTTTGGGCGTCAAGGTCGAACTGGGTATCGACGAGCTCGACTTCGTCAAAATCGACACGATCGAGATCAGAGTGAACGGGGATTTGGCCGAAGCAAACGCACTCGGCACGCTCGCATGCAAGACGTCGGACGATGCCCCTCTCAAGGGCGGCTTTTCAGCAAAGGCCCGAATTCACCTGCAGGCAAATCTCGCCACCTGCATAACGAACGCAAGTTCGATCGATATCGTCGAGGCAGAGGGAGAGTTTGGTGACGTTGTCACGACGTTCGAACCCGAGATTTCGGCCGCCCTTCGCAAGGGTGTGGAAAAGGCGCTGAAGAAGCTCTGCGCGAGCTGAAATCGAAGGGGATATGTGAAACGAGGCGATCGGTCTGCAAGCCGGCAGCTCCGTGCCTCAGCCACGCGGCGTCGTCAACGGAGATAGTGGATGTGCGGCCGGGCGTGATAGGGCGAGGCTTCGACGCGCGCATCCACCGAGAAAACATCCCTGAGGACCTCTTCGGTCAAGACTTCGGCCGGTGTGCCGGACGCAACGATCTTCCCGCTTTGCATGACGATCAGGTCGTCACAAAACATGGCCGCATGGTTGAGGTCGTGCAGGGCAATGATGCTGGTGACCGGCAGACCGGAAACGAGCCGCATGAGGCTGATCTGGTGCTGGATATCGAGATGGTTGGTCGGTTCGTCGAGGATCAGTTCTTTTGGCGACTGCGCCAGAGCTCTTGCGATATGGGCGCGTTGCTTCTCCCCACCGGACAGGCTCTGCCAGCGATCATGTCGCTTGCCTGTCATGCCGGCCCGCTTCAACGCTTCCTCAACCGCCTGATCGTCGGCGAGCGTCCAGCCGGAAAACATCGAGCGGTGCGGAAAGCGTCCGAGCTTGACGACATCCACGACCCTCAGATCGGCGTTTGTTGTCGAATTCTGTTCGACGAAGGCGACGCGCTGCGCGATCGTGCGGCGTCCGATCGTCCCTATGTCCCTCAAATCGAGCGAGATGCGCCCGGAATTGGGGCGCTTCAGGCCGGCGAGAAGCCGCAGCAGCGACGTTTTTCCAGAGCCGTTCGGGCCAAGAAGGCCGAGCATCTTTCCCGGTGGCGCTTCGAAGGAGACGCCATCAATTATGGTCTTCCTGCCAATTTTCCAGACGAGGTTTTCGGCTTTGATGCTCATGATGCGCGCTGGAACCGGTAGAGAATGACGGAGAAGAAGGGAACGCCAACCAGCGCCGTGACGACCCCGATCGGCAGGACCTGCTGCGGGATGAGCGCGCGCGAGGCAATGTCGGCAAGCACCATGAAGATTGCGCCGACAATGGCGCAGGCTGGGAGAAGCCGGATATGAAGCGGACCGACGACGAAGCGCGCCGCATGCGGCACAACCAGACCGACGAAGCCGATCGAGCCGACCATGCTGACGATCGTGGCCGTCATCATTGCGGTAAGCGCAAACAGCACGATGCGGACCCTGCCGACGTTGACACCGAGAGATGCGGCTGCTTCGTCACCGAAGGCAAAAGCATCCAGAACCCTGGCATAGAGCAGGCAGACGAGAAGCCCGAAGCCGACGATGCCGGAAACCAGCATGAACTCCGGCCAGCGCACGCCGCCGAAGCTGCCGAGCAGCCAGAACATGACGTCGCGAGCCTGCTGCGCATTGCCGGAAGTCGTGACCACATAGGATGTGGCGGCGTTGAAGAGCTGCGAAGCGGCAACACCTGCGAGAATTGTCCGGTCAGCGCAGCCACGCGTACCGTTGGACAGCAGCGCCACGAAAAAAAATGCCGCAAATGCGCCGGCAAAAGCCCCGGCCGACAGCGAAACCGCACCTGCACCAACGCCGAGAATGACGATGGCGACTGCGCCGGTGGACGCGCCGGCGGAGATACCGAGCACATAGGGCTCGGCCAGCGGGTTGCGAAGCAGCGATTGCATGATCGCACCCGACAGAGCCAGTCCCGCGCCGCAGAAAGCGGCCACGAGCGCGCGGCTGAGGCGATAATCCCAGATCACGGTCTCGTGGATGCGGTTGAGTTCCACCGCCGTCCATCCCAGCCTGTTCGTGACGGCGGAAAAAGTCGTGGTAAGCGGGATCGGCAGGTCGCCGATCCCGACACTGATGCCGACGACCAGGCCGACCGCCACAAGGGAGGCCAACAGGAGGACACCGAAGGGGGCAGCCTGCTGGAAGGAGCGGTTCGAGGCGGTCACTTGATCAGGCCGAGCGCTTTCAGTTGTTCGGCCACCTGTTCGGCGCCGTAGATGGTGCGGATCGTCGGGTTCATGGCCTGGCCGTCCATGACGACGATTGCCTTGTTTTTCACCGCTGGCATCTGGCTGACGGCCGGATCGCTGTTCAGGAACTTGATCTTGGCCTCCGGCTTGTCGAGTTCCCAGCGGTTGCGGTCGAGATTGGCCACGACGATGACATCCGGATTGGCGGCTATGATGCTTTCCCACCCGAGTGTCGGCCATTCGGCTTCTGCGGTGACGGCATTCTTGCCGCCGAGGAGATCGGCGATGAAGCCGGATGCGGCGTTCTTGCCCCCGAGATAGGCGTCTGCGGAAGGAGACTGGCTGGAGAACCAAAAGACGTAGGAAAGCTGCTTGCCATCCTTGGACACGCTGGTACGCAATGCCGCTTCACGCTTCTTGAAGTCGGCGATCAGCGCCTGACCACGATCGGCGACGTCAAAAATCTGCGAAAGCTCGTCGATCTCCTTGTACAGCAGATCCATGTTCCAGAGCTGGTCGCGGCTGCCGTACTCGTTCTTGACCTTTTCGGTGCTGAGGCAGGTACTGGGCGAAATGTAGCTTGGTATGCCGACCTTGTCGAAGTCCTCGCGCTTGGCGACCTTGCTCGTCGGTCCGATCAGGCTTGGCAAGGCCGCTGCCACGAAATCCGGGTTCTGCGCCAGAATCGACTCGAAGGTCGGAAACTCGACAGACAGAAGCTTGACCTTCTCATTGGCTTCGGCGAGCTGCGGCAGAACCTTGCTCGGCCAGAATGCGGTGCCGGCCATTTTGTCTTCCAGACCGAGAAGCAGCATGATCTCCGCGCTGTTCTGGCCAAGTCCGATGGCTCGCTCCGGAGCCCTGGCGATGGTGACCTTCGCGCCGCAATTGTCGATCGTCAGCGGATACGTGGTCGGCGCGGACAATGCCGGCGTCGCGATCAGGCCGAGTACGGTGAGCAGTCCGGGAACCGTAAGGGACTTGAGAACTTTCATGAAAACTTCCTGTTCTTCGAGCCCCCAACACGGGGATTCTAAGGGCGCGGGCGGTATAACCCACTTGCCCGAGGAAAAACAAGAGTAATGCAGTCACCTTTGGCAATGGCAGATGCTGGCTCCCATTCCCCCAGCGGCCGGCCTGCTTGAGAAAACGAGGAATGAGCTCGTTAGGAGCGGTCCCCAAATGTAGTACTGGAACTGCCGGCCGATCAGCGACTTCATCGCGTTGCAATGGAGGCGGGGGGCTTTGCGGACGACTTTCGCGGTATGAGGGTGGGCGCCGAAACGCGGATCCGGTCCTCTGCCGAAACAGCGCCACTTGTGAGCAGATCTAAAGCGTTGGACGCGATCTGCTCAAAGGGGACGCGCAGTGTCGTCAGCGGGGTCGCAAGATGGCGGACGATCGGGATATCGTTATATCCGACGACCGAAACATCGTTGGGTACGGAAATCCCAAGGCGCGAAAGACCGGAAAGAGCGCCGATCGCGGTATTGTCGTTCACGGCAAAAATCGCCGTAGGACGATCTTCCAAGCGCATGAGCTGCTCGGCCGCATCTGCTCCCGTGTCGATTCCAAAGGTCGACGGAACAATGCAGTCCGGACGGAGCAATACCCCTGCCTCTTCCAGTGCCTGCCTGTAGCCTTCAACGCGTCCGAGCGCGCTGGAGGCGTATGAAGGACCGGCGATCACGCCGATACGACGGTGACCAAGGTCCAGGAGGTGGCGCGTCGCCAGATAACCACCCAGCCGGTCGTCGCCAATCGAAGAAAGGCTCCGTCCGTCGGTCCGCAGAGCCAGGACAAGCGGCACGCCCCGGGCCACCAGCTCATCAGGGAAGTCATCGTCTTCGCGCGCGGTCGAGAGGATCAATCCGTCAACGCCACGCTTTAGAAGTGACTCGGCGGCAAGTCGATCGGCTTTGGGCTTGTCATCGGTCGTCGCGACAATGGCAAAGCGACCGCTTTTGCTGCACGCCTTCGCCAGGGCCTCGTAGAGCATCGCCATGACCGTATCGGTTAGCCGGGGAACAATCACGCCGACTGTCATCGTGTTGCCGCGTCTCAGGCTCGCAGCTGAGACATCTCGGACATAACCCATGTCTTGCGCGATCTTGCGAACGCGGCGCGACGTTTCGTTGTCGGACCGGGGAAGCCGCTCGTCGAGGATGCGTGATACCGTGGATTTGGAAACGCCTGCGGCCGACGCAACATCCAGGATGGTGACGCGTGTCTGGCGGTTGCCTTCTTCGGCCTTTGAATCCATTTCACTTTTTCCCCATCTGCAGCGCTCTCGCGATTGAGGCCCTAAGCATGCATTAAAAAAAATGTTGACTCCAGCAAAATCGGAAACGATAGTGGGAACGTTCCCATTAACGATCCCATCGCTGATCGCACAGGCGAACAGCGGCTATCTAGGAGGAGATACCCCGATGCAAGCTATGGATTTGAGAGGCCTGAGCCCGGCACCCGTCACCGCATTCACCCGCGACGGAGAGGTCGATTACGCGGCCAATGCCCGTATCGCCAAGTGGCTTGCCGGCATGGACGGCGTGAAGAGCCTCGTCATTCTTGGCCATGCCGGCGAAGGTACGTTCCTGACCGAGGAAGAGCGCCTGAAGCTCATCCGCACCTATGTTGAAGCCGTCAATGGTCAACTTCCCATCATTGCAGGTATCACCGGTGAGGGCACCAGGGTTGCGGCGGAAGAAGCCAAGAAGTGCAAGGCTGCCGGTGCGACCGGCGCGCTCGTCTACCCGAACCACGGCTGGCTGCGTTTCGGCTTTCAAAAAGGCGCGCCGCAGGATCGCTACAAGGCGATTTGGCAGGAATCAGGCCTGCAGTGCATCCTGTTCCAGTATCCGGATGCCACAAAGGCTTCCTATGATATCGACACGCAGCTTGCGATCGCGACCCAGGACGGGGTCGTTGCCACAAAGAACGGCGTCCGCAACATGAAGCGCTGGTACGTCGAGATTCCGGAACTCAAGAAGGCCAACCCGAACCTGCAGATCCTGAGCTGCCATGACGAATGGCTGCTGCCGACCATGTTCGACGTTGACGGCCTGCTTGTTGGCTACGGCAATATTGCACCGGAGCTGCTGATCGACCTGATCAAGGCAGGAAAGGCGCAAAACTATCCGCAAGCCCGCGAGATCTTCGAACGTCTCCTTCCGGTCACCCGTGCCGTCTATCACCGTGGCTCCCATATGGAAGGAACCGTGGCCCTGAAGCTCGGCCTCGTCCATCGTGGTGTGCTTGACCATGCCACCATCCGCGAGCCGCTGAAGAATCTGGGCGAAAAGGCAGAGGCCGAAATCTTCGCCGCCTTCGAGGCTGCGGGCATCGGTCGGGTCGAGCAGTTGATCGCAGCGGAATGATTGAGAACGCCCCCGTCGTTCGAACGGGGGCGTCTTCTTCGGGGAGGAAAATTGCGGTCGCATCGGGAGTGACGCGCCGCCGCAGTCGCACGGTCTGTTACGCCGTGCATACTTCGCCGACGAGAGAGCTTCCGGATCCGCAGCCGCACCCAAAGGATCCTGAAGTGAGCCATCCAACGTGTAGGTTCGAAGCCAGGCCGGGAGAGGGCCGGGCACAGGGAGGAAAACATGAATATGGAACAGCGCATAACCGCGCCGTCACCGGTTGTCGATCCACAAGCAGAAATCAGCGCCCGCCTTGAACGGTTGCCAGTGACCCGGGAGGTGTTCTGGGCCCGAAACATCGTCGGCGCCGCGACATTCTTTGACGGCTACACCGTGATCGCCATCGCCTATGCGATGCCGGTTCTTGTCCGCGAATGGGGTTTGACGCCAGGACAGACGGGAATGATCCTGTCGATGGGTTACCTCGGACAATTGATCGGCGCGGTCTGCTTTGGCTGGCTCGCTGAGCGGATCGGCCGCCTGAAAGTGCTGCTATTTACGATCCTGCTATTCGTCAGCATGGACATCGCATGCCTCTTTGCAGCCGGCGCCGGCATGATGATGGCATTCCGCTTCGTCCAAGGCATCGGAACCGGCGGCGAAGTTCCGGTCGCCAGTGCCTATATCAACGAACTGATCGGCTCGAAGGGGCGCGGCCGCTTCTTCTTGCTGTATGAGGTCATGTTCCTTCTCGGCCTCGTCGGCGCGGGCCTGATTGGCTACTTCATGGTCCCAGTCTACGGCTGGAAGGCGATGTTTGTCGTCGGCCTGATCCCTGCGATCCTCATGATCCCCCTGCGCTGGTTCCTCCATGAATCACCCCGCTGGCTGGTCGCCAACGGCCGCTATGAGGAAGCCGACCGTATTGTCACCAAGTTGGAGAACAGCGCCCGTGCCGGCGGCAAGGAACTGCCGGAGCCGAAAGTCGTGGCCGCTCCTGCCCGCCGCAGATCCGACTGGCGCGAACTTTTCCAGGGCATTTACCTGAAGCGCACGCTGTCGATCTGGGCCATGTGGTTCTGCGCCTATATGGTCGCCAATGGCACGATCACCTGGCTTCCGACCCTCTATCGCCAGACGTTCAACCTGCCGCTTGAAACCAGTATTTTTTACGGGTTTGTCACCTCGGTCGGTGGCGTGATTGCGGCCGTTATCTGCGCACTGCTCATCGACAAGGTCGGCCGTAAGCGCTGGTATACAGGCGCCCTTTTGATCGCACCGATCCCGCTTGTCATCCTCGCCTGGCTGGGTGCGACGTCGGCGACACAGGTTCTCATCCTCGCCGGCCTCGCCTACGCCATCGTCCAGACCGTAACGTTCTCGCTCTACCTCTATTCGGCGGAGATCTATCCGACCCGTCTTCGTGCCATTGGCACGGGCACAGGCAGCGCCTGGCTGCGTCTCGGGTCCTCTGCCGGTCCTATCGCGGTAGGATGGGTCATGTCATCGATGGGCATCCATTATGTATTCGGCGCCTTCGCAGCAATCCTGCTGGTCGGCGCCCTGGTAACGGCCCTTTTCGCGGTCGAAACCAAGGGGCGCGTCCTGGAGGAATTGTCGCCGTAATATCTACCGTCCGCCTTCGAAAGGAGCCGAGAAGGCTTGGCGGGTAAGCACCAAGCCTTCTCGTATATGTGGACATGCAAAATCCTGCATCCGTTTGGTGGTTTCGGTTGATTGATCCGGGGTTCGATCCCGCTCAAGGCAACGGCCAAACTCGTCAAAGGCGCGACCCGACATCTCTTCGGTGCAGTTCTCCGCCGGTTTCAGGTGAGGAAGCATCGAGCGAATTCGGATGATGCCGCGATTGCCGCTCCGCGATAGCGGTGCCCTTCAAGGTGTCAGGACAGCCGCTCCGCTCAGGCGGCCGGCACGCAGATCGTTAAGCGCCGCATTGGCATCTCCAAGCCGATAGGTTGTCGTGTGGGTGCGCACATCCGCCTGGCGGGCGACGGGGAAGAATTCCTCGGCGTCTTTCCGCGTCAGATTGGCGACCGAAACCACGCTTCGCTCGCCCCAGATCAGCGCATAGGGCATTGCGGGCAGATCACTCATGTGGATACCACCACAGACGACCCGGCCTCCCTTTCGCACCACCTTCAACGCCGCCGGCACGAGTTCGCCAACCGGCGCAAAGATGATCGCCGCATCGAGCGCGACGGGCGGGCGCTCGTCCGAGCCTCCAGCCCAGACGGCGCCGAGACCGAGTGCGAAGCGCTGTGCCGCCTCGTCGCCGGAGCGCGAGAACGCATAGACATCGCGACCCTGCCAGTGACAGATCTGCGCGATGATATGCGCGGCCGCGCCGAACCCGTAGAGCCCGATCCTCTTGCCTTCGCCGGCCTTCTTCAGCGAACGCCAGCCGATCAGGCCGGCACAGAGGAGCGGGGCAAGGGCGACGGGATCGGCCTGGCTGTCGAGCACAAAGGCATAATCGGCATCCGCAACGACATGGGTGGCAAAGCCTCCGTCGCGGGTATAGCCGGTAAATTGCGGTTCATCGCAAAGATTTTCCTCGCCGCTCCTGCAAAACGAGCAGCAGCCGCATGTATGGCCGAGCCAGGGCACGCCGACCCTTTGCCCCACGCGCGACGGCGCTATTCCTTCCCCGACAGCCTCGACGATGCCGACGATCTCATGGCCGGGAACGAGCGGCAGCTTCGGGTTCGGAAGATCGCCGTCGCAGACATGAAGGTCGGTCCTGCACACCGCGCAGGCCTCGACCCTCAGCATCAACTGTCCTTTTGCGGCCACGGGATCCGGCCGGTCGACCGGACGCAGGGGCATCCCGATTGCCTCCAGGATCATAGCTTTCATGAACTGTTCCTCATCTTCATGATGCCATGATCCTGAAATCGCGGCAAATCGGCATTGACGGTTGTCAAAGACGACCCGCGCCCGTGCTTCTTCGCCCCTATGGAAATTTCCCTTCACGGGAGATGTTGATCTGGCGCAATGAGCCGCGCCGCGTGTCGTGATTGGCATCCTGGTCGGCATTGAGCGTGGCTGGCAGGAGCGAGAGGCGCCACTCGGCGAAAGGGTCGCCGGCGTTCGCAACCTAGGCCTCTCAAGTTTCCCGGCGGCCTATGCGGCTTGCCTCAGCCCGCAAAAGGACCGATCCTGCCGACGACGGTCTTTGTGTTCTTTTGCATCACAATTCTCGTTTTCAGCTCCATGCAAGCGGCGCGCGACGAATTACAGCGCGACCGCTGCCATTGCCGCGATATCGGTTTCGTGCTTGGTTACAGCGCCGTGGTTGCCGACCGTGCAAAGCCTGACCTTGATCGTCGTCAAAATCCGCAACGAAGCTATCAGCGGCCGCTATCGTCGAGCGCGTCGAGCAGGCGTTGCTGGATCTCGGCCTCCTGCCGGTTGATGGCGACGACAAGCTTGCGCATCGCGCCGCGCATGCCGTGGAGCTGGTCGACGAGCTCCATGACGACGTCGACGCCGGCCTCGTTGACGCCCATTTGGCGTGTGAGGTCGAGGATCAGGCGAGCGCGGGCAAGATCAGCATCCCGGAACCGGCGCCGGCCCTTGGAAATATCGGGGGCCAGCCAGCCTTGCTCGACCCACAGATCGAGCTCGGTCACGTCGATTTTGAGGTAGAGACGGAATTCGCGATCGTCCATGGTCAGGCCTCCATGTTCTTTCTCGGATCCTGTGTGCTGGCTGCCGCCCAGTCCTTGGCGAAGGCGGTCAGTTGCTCGTCGGGCTGTTCGGGCAGCATGATCTTCAGCGTCACATAGACGTCACCGGCGTCGCCGCCGCGCTTGGCAACACCCTTGCCCTTGAGGCGCAGCACCTTGCCGCTGCTGGAATTTGCCGGCAGCGTCAGGTTGACCGGCCCCGAGGGCGTCGGCACGCGCACCTTTCCGCCGAGTACCGCTTCTCCCAACGTGACGGGCAGATCGAGGCGGATGTCGTCGCCGTCGCGGGTGAAGAAACGGTGCGGGCGCACATGGACGTCGATCAGCGCATCGCCGGCCGGCCCGCCGCCGAAGCCCGGTTCTCCCTTGCCGCGCAGGCGCAGCGTCTGGCCGTCGCGCGTGCCGGGCGGGATCTTGACGTCGAGTGCCGGCCCGTCCGACAGCCTCACCTGGCTCTGCGTGCCGTTCACGGCATCGAGGAAATCCACCTCCATCGAGAAGCGCCGGTCCTGGCCCTTTGCGCGGAACTGGCCGCCGCTGCTGCTGCCGCCAGCGCGGCGCGAGAAGAAGCTTGCGAACAGATCGTCGGCGTCGCCAAAATCGGCAAAGCCGGCGCCGTTGTGATAGGCGCTGCCAGGGTCGCTCGAGGAGGCATAGTCTCGATAGTAGCTGCGAGGCGCCTGTTCGGCTCCCGTGACGTCGATCTCGCCACGATCGAAGCGACCGCGCTTCTCTTCGTCGCTCAGGATTTCATAGGCAGCAGAAATCTCCTTGAACTTCGCCTCGGCCTTCTTGTCGCCGGGGTTCAGGTCGGGGTGGAGCTTCTTGGCAAGCTTGCGGAATGCCCCCTGAATTTCCTTCTGGGTGGCATCCCGTTTCACGCCCAGAAGCTCGTATGGATCTTGGCTCATACATGTCTCCGTGTAAGGGCAGCGAATACTGCGGACTGGAATCCGCCTTGATATAGGTTGCCGGTCCGGTGTCGGGGAGGGGAGGAGGGCAGCGTCCTGTCATTCGGCCTGAATTGGCGTGACGTCGTGCGAAGGCTGGCCATCATGCTGGTACCTTCGCGTCATGTGCAGGGAGAAGGTCGAGGCGAAGGCGGAAAACACGACGCGCCGTTGCCGAGATCACAATGCTATCAGCGCGCCACCGCAGCCGCCGCGCGGCTCAGCTTATGCCCGGACTTTGCTTGCGATCGACGAGGACCGAGCATTTGGCGTGACGCACCACGCGGTCGACCACGGCCCCGAAAATATAGTCGGTAATATCTGCGACATGGGTTGAAAGGATGATGAGGTCCGCCTCTTTCTCCCGCGCGGCGGCCAAAAGCACCCTTGCCGCGCTACCGGTATGGACCTCGACCAGGGCAGGGATCTTCATCTGTCGGCAAAGCAAGGTCAGCTTCTCCTCGGCATCCTTTATGGCGGCGGTCTCGAAGTCTTCCGGCAGGCTCGCCGTCATGTAGTGCGGCATGGTTTCGACGGCGTGGATGACGAAGATCGAGCCATCCTCGTCGAGGAGGCCGGCTGCCTTGTTCAGGATGCGTTCGGCTGTTTCGCGAGGGCCATTGCCTATTGCGCAGACTATCGTTCGGTACATATCGGATCTACCCTCATCCGCCAGATGATCGTGCGATTTTAGCCTCCTGCATGGATCATACATTGACCGACATCAAGAAACGGTCCTGCATCAGGTTTGATACGGAACAGGGGCGGCTGTGCCAGATCGCTGACGGCACCATCACGCAGCAGACGAATGTCGCCATCGCCATCAGGCTTTCGCCTGAGGAGGTGCGGTGGCTTGAGAGGCGGCTGGTCTGGGCACGAACCGTAACAATGACTGCTCTCGTCAAGGAGCTCCTGGAAGGGAGAGCGTCTGGCCGTTCGGATGTGAGCGAGCTTGACAAGTGCGCTCGTCGATGAGAACAAAGAGCGAACCAACGGGAAGGTGAGCATTCATGATACGTTTCGCGCCGAAGATAGAGCAGGACGCTGCCCCAGCAATCAAAATTGTAAAGCCGAACGCCAAGATACGATCCGACATCGAGCTCTCGGACACTTCCACCGCTGCCGCTAAGAACGAAACCGACAAGATAGACGGGCAGGCTGCCACGACGACATCAGGACCTGCCGGGCCTGCCGCAAAACTCCTTGAGTTATCAGGCGAGGAGCTCCCTGCGAAAGGCAGAAAGCCGGGTTCCCGGAAGCGCAAAGAGGCAACAAGCCCCAAGCCGCCCGAAGTCAGCAAGCGGGGGCGCGATCAACGCGTTGGCGATTTGCTGCTCGACCTCTGACGATAGGCTTCGAGTACCCGTGCGGAAGGGCGTTTGCGCTTTTTTGTAATCCTGCCTGGATTTTTCAGGGCTCACGCCGCATCCGTAGAATGAGCCGCGATCAATTCCAGCTCGCAAAGCTCATCGATAGTCTGGCGCCGGCGGATAAGCCGGGAGTTCTCCCCGTCCATGAGATATTCGGCAGCGTGAAGCCGGCTGTTGTAGTTCGACGACATCGACGCGCCATAGGCACCCGTTCCGTGGAAAACGAGCAAGTCGCCGACCTCGGCAGGAGGGAGCGCACGCGTCTCGACTACGCCATCGGCCCCTTGCGTGAATACGTCGCCCGATTCGCAGAGCGGGCCCGCTACGACAGTAGGGCGTAGCTTAGATGGGCTGAGGCTTCGACCATCGTGCGTGAGCACCGAGATCTCGTGGTAGCTGCCATAGAGGGCAGGGCGCATCAAGTCGTTGAAACCGGCGTCAACGAGGGTGAAGTGATTTCTGCCAACCTGCTTGGTTGCGCGGACCTCGGCCAACAGCGAACCGGCTTCTGCCACGAGGAAGCGCCCCGGCTCGATCTCCAGGCGCACGGCATGGCCGAGCCTGCTTTCTGCTTGCCCGCGCACGCTGTCCCACAAGCTGAAATAATGCGCGGTATCGATCGCCCTGTCCCCGTCGCGATAGGGAACTGACAGGCCACCCCCGGCAGAAATCGCCTCGACATCGTGATCCAGATCGCTCAGGAGAGCGGTCATCGCATGACAGACCCGCTCGAGATGGCCGTAGTCGACGCCGGAGCCGATATGCAGGTGAAGCCCGACGAGATGCAGGCGATAGCGGCGAACCAATTCGACAGCCTTGTTAAGCTCCGCATGCCAGATACCATGCTTGCTGTTTTCGCCACCCGTATTTGTCTTGTTGCTATGGCCGTGCCCGAAACCCGGATTGGCGCGAAGCCAGACGCGGTGACCGAGCGACAGCTCCCCGAGCTGGTGCAGCATGTCGATGGAGCCGATATTCACCTCGACCTTGTCCTTGACGACGCGGCGCAAAGTCGGGCGATCGAAAATATCGGCGGTGTAGACGATGCCCGCAGCACCTGAGAGGGTCGGGCTGGTGGAAAATCCGGCCCGCTGCGCGCGATCGATTTCGCCGAGAGACACGGAGTCCACAAGCACACCTTCCTCACGCATGAGGGAGAGGATGTGGATGTTGGAGCACGCCTTCTGCGCATAGCGGATCACGTCGAAGGCGCCGAGCTGCCTTATCCGATCGCGGATCGTCGTCGCGTCGTAGACCCATAAGGGCGTCCCATGCTGGTGGGCGAGAGGGGTGAGGTCATTGGCAGAGATGATGGGCATGGCGCTGATTGTCCGTAGATGGCAGCCCTCCGAACCGAAAGATCGTTTCAAGTTGGGCAATGCGGTTTTCACATACGGGTTGACCACGAAACCGGGCATATGAAAAATATCAATTTTTCCAAACTATATTCAATTCTGATATGAGGTGGGCATGGCTGTTACCCTACGGCATATCGAGGTCTTCAGGGCGGTGATGACGACAGGCAGCGTCACGAATGCGGCCGCTATGCTCGGCACCTCCCAGCCGACGATCAGCCGGGAGCTGGCAAGGTTCGAGCATCTCATCCAGATGAAGCTTTTTGAGCGTGTGCGCGGCCGCCTCCGCCCGACTGCGCACGCTCTGCTATTGTTCGAGGAAGTGCAGCGCGCCTATTTCGGGCTGGACCGGATCATCAGCACGGCGGCGTCGCTGCGCCAATTCGAGCAAGGGCAACTCTCCATCGTATGCCTGCCAGTCTTTTCTCAATCGCTCCTGCCGCAGACCTGCCGGTATTTCATCGAGCGGTTCCCGAACGTGGGCATCAGTATCGTTCCGCAGGAGTCGCCTCTGCTGGAGGAATGGTTGTCGGCGCAACGCTATGACCTGGGACTGACGGAGGTCGATCATGCCCCCCAGGGCACGGAGGTAACCCCACTCCTGACACTCGACGAGATTTGCGTGCTGCCGGACGCTCACCCGCTTCTTGAAAAGACCGTTCTCTCACCGGGTGATTTCGAGGGGCAATCCTTTGTCAGCCTGTCGGCGATGGATAGCTACCGGCGGCAGATCGATCAGATTTTTCGAAACGCCGGCATCATGCGGTGCATGGTCATCGAGACCCACAGCGCGGCATCCGTCTGCTCCATGGTACGGGAGGGAATCGGCCTGGCGATCGTCAATCCCCTGACGGCCCTGGACTATGCCGGCCACGGCCTACATCTTCGCCGGGTGTCATTCTCTATCCCGTTTTCCGTCAACATCGTGCGCCCGATCCATCGGCCGCAATCGCAACTGGTCGAGGTTTTCCGGGCCGAATTGGCGAGGCAAGCAGGGCTGATCGAAGCCCGGCTTGCCACGCTCATTGATTCTCGATGACTTCGTGAAGGCGTATGGGATAGCGGCGTGTTACCGATGCCCCGTCACACGCCATCAGTTCAGCACCGGCTCGCCGGCAGTGATGCGCTGCTCGCCTTCGTCAAACAGGTGGACGCTATCATGGAGCGGAGCGATCCGCAGCACATCGCCGGGGGCTGCCCTGATCCGCTCCCGGAAGACGCAGCTGATCGTCTGCGTGCCGAGACGGGCAACCACCAATGTCTCGGACCCCGTCGGCTCGACAACGGCGGTTGTCACCTCGATGCCGTTGGGGTCGAGTGTGATGTGCTCGGGGCGAATGCCGTAGGTGACGGCACCGGACGGGCGCCGTTCGCTCGGCAGGATAAGCCCGTCTTCGGTCCGGAAGCCTTCATTCGTCATGCTTCCCTTGATGAAGTTCATCGCTGGGGAGCCGATGAACCCGGCAACGAAGAGATTGCTCGGGCGATCGTAGAGTTCGAGCGGCGAGCCCGACTGCTCGATCACGCCGTCCTTCATCACGACGATCTTGTCTGCCATCGTCATCGCCTCGATCTGGTCGTGTGTGACATAGATCGTCGTGGTCTTCAGCCGCTGATGCAGCTCCTTGATCTCGGATCGCATCTGGACACGGAGCTTGGCATCGAGGTTTGACAGGGGTTCGTCGAAGAGGAAGACGGCGGGATCGCGAACGATTGCGCGGCCCATGGCAACACGCTGCCGCTGGCCGCCCGACAGCTGCTTCGGATAGCGCTCCAGGAGCGCCTCCAGGCCGAGGATCTTGGCGGCATTGCCGACACGCTGATCGATCTCCGTCTTCGGCATGCGCTTCAGCCGCAGCGAGAAGCCCATATTCTTGGCGACCGTCATATGCGGGTAAAGCGCATAGTTCTGGAACACCATGGCGATGTCGCGATCCTTCGGTGCCAGCTCGTTGACGATATGCTTGCCGATCTGGATCTCGCCCGAGCTGATGTCTTCCAGACCGGCGATCATTCTGAGAAGGGTGGATTTGCCGCAGCCGGAAGGGCCGACGAGGACGACGAACTCGCCGTCGCGGATATCGACTGAAACACCTTTGATGGCTTTGAACGCGCCATAGTCCTTGCGCGCATTGTTCACTCTAACATGAGCCATTTTCGTCCTCCCCGGTCGCGCTCAAAGCTTGTTCAAGACGTTTCTGAGGTAGGCGAGCCCAAGGCGTTCACCTTCTTTTCGCGCCTCGAGATCCTTGCCCGGCCATCCATAGGCGGCGTCCTCGTGCTCGATCGAAAGGGTGCCGTTGAAGCCGTTGGTCCGTGCCTGACGCAGGAAGCGCGGCCAGTCGAGAAGGCCGTGGCCCGGCAGCTTGTATTGCCACCAGCCCTTGCCGTGATAGCCGACCGCTTGTTGTGTGGCCGCATCGATTGCGGTGTCCTTGGCGTGGAGAATGGCGATGCGGTCCTTGACCGCGTCCATTGCGGCATAGGGATCGACGCCGATGCGGATGAGGTGCGAAGGATCGAATTCGAGACCGAAGCGCCGGTCGGGTATGCGCCTGAAGAGTTCCTGCCACCCCTTCGGCGTGGTTCCGACGAAATTATCCTTGGGCCCCGGCCAGTTTTCGATCGCGAAGACCAGGCCGCTTGACGTCGTCTTGTCAATCAGCCGGTTGGCGAAATCGGCAAAATCATCGTAATTGGCTTCGTCGTCGGCATTGTCGTTACGTCCGGGAAAGATCACGAAGATCGGCACGCCCGCTTCGCCGATCGCCTCGGCAAATTCCTCCGTGCGGGCGCGAAGTTCGCCGCGTTTGCCGCCGTCGGCATCGAGCTGATTGCCGAAATAGGTGACCGAGGAGACGAAGAGGTTTTGGTCGCGGGCAAGTGCCACCGCAGCCTGCACCTTGTCCGGCGTCTTGATATGGCCGCCGACATCGATTTCGATTGCGTCGAAACCGGCCGAAGCAGCGAAATTCACCACTTCTTCTAGCGGCCGGTCGTTGAATGTCGACGTATAAAAACCAATCCTCATCAATATCCTCCCAGCGGCCTTGCCGGCTGTTTCAGTTGTTCAGGCGATCCATGAATTTGAGGGGCGAACGGGTGCGTTGAACGGCGTCCGCGGATGCCAGCATCAGCGCCGCCGCCATCGGCATCGCCGCAGCACCGAGCGCCGAAGCGTCCTCGCCGATCGAGGCACGATGCAGCGAAGGCAGAGTGGTGTCTCCGGCCGTCAGATGTTCGTGAACGTAGCGGAGCAACTCGTCGATCATGCGGATCGGCAATCGGCCGCCGATGATGATGGCATCGGGATCGACGATCATGCCGATATGCTTGACCGCAACGGCAAGGTGAGCGCTCATTTCCTTCAGCCACTTCGACACCAGAGCCTTGCCACGTGCATCGAGTGTGAGAAGGTCCTGAGGCACGCTTGCATGGACGCCATGTTCGCCAAGAAACTTGTAGAGAAAAAACATCGTCACCATCTCACCGAGAAGGTCGACCTTCGGAGCGGTCTTGTCCCGGTCGTCGGCAATCGGCAGCCATCCGATTTCGCCGCTCAGCGCCATGGCGCCGCGGTGGCCGTTGCCGTCGAGAACGAGCCCTCCGCCGAGACAGGCATTGATGGCGATATAAAAGAAACTGCGGCTTTCCGCCCCGAGGCCGTAGTCAAGCTCCGCAAGTGCTGCGGCATTGGTCTCATTTTCGATGAAGACCGGATGCTGGGTCAGGTTTTCGATTGCTGCGCGCACGTCGAATTCCATCCATTCCGAATAATCGTCGGGCATGCCGAGGAAAGGGATCTCTCCGAGCCAGTCGGGCATCGCAAGCCCAATGCCGGCCAGGTGCGCGTCGTCGATCAGGCGGCTTCGCTGGAAATGCGATATCGCATCGGCCGTCAGCTGCATGAATTCGGCGGGCCGCACGTAGCGCTTTTCGTGGTGGACGCGGGCGCGTACGTTGCCGACGGCATCCACAGCCACAATCGTCAGGTGATCGCGATCGATGTTGATGCCGATTGCAAAGAACGCATCGGGGTTGATCTCGAGCTCGATTGCCGGCTGACCCCTCAGCCCATGTCGCCGGCGAGCTTCGATGATCAGGCCTTCGTCGAGCAGCCGATCGACGATTCGGGCGATCGCCGGCTTCGTGAAACCTGTCTGCCGGGCAATCTCGGCGCGCGAAATCGGCGCCTGCCGATGGATGCAGCGCAGCACGACGGCTCTGTTGTGCTCGCCCGCATCCTCGACATTGGCCCCCGTCAGGTCGGGAGACAGTCTGGCGCCGGTCGTCTGGTTCATGGGTTGGGATCCTCTATCAGCCACGGACACGCAAACCGACCCTACCCCTTCACCGCACCACTGGTCATGGCGCCAAGGATCAGCCGCTGAAGCGACAGGAACGCCACGATCGCCGGTACGACGGAGATCAGGCAGGCGGCCGCAAGCAGCTGGATGGACGAGTCGGTCTGCATGCCACGGAAGTTAAAGATCCCGACGCCGATCGGCATCAGATTGTTTTGCGTGAGCAGAAGAAAAGGCACGAGGAATTGCGACCAGCCGGCAATCACAGTGATGATGAAGACGGAAGCAATACCCGGCGCCGATAGCGGCAGGACGATCCGCCAGAAGACCGAGAACCGATTGCATCCGTCGATCATCGCAGCCTCGTCGAGACTGCGCGGAATGCCGTCTATCGTGCTCTTCAGCAGCCATGTTGCAAGCGGCACACCGAGGGCAATATAGACCATTGTCACCGCAAAATGCGTATCGAGCAGGCCGAGACGGTTCATGTAGCGGTAGAGCGGCACCATGATGACTAGCGGCGAGATCATCTGGAACAACAAAAGCCCCATCATCGACAGGCCCTTGCCCCTGAACTGGAAGCGGGAGAATGCGTAGGCTGCGGGAAGGGCGACGACCAGAACACCGAAACCGCTGAAGGCGGCGAGCTTCAAGCCGTTCCAGAGGTAGATCGGGAAGTAGCTGTTGTTGAGGACGGTGACGAAATTATCGATGGTCGGATTGTGCGGGATGTAGCGCGCCACACCACGATAGATTTCGCGCCTGTCGCGCAAGGCCATCGATAAGAGATAGCTGAGGGGGCCGGCGAAGAAGATGAACATCGCCAGCATGAAGAGATAGCTTAGGAAATCGCCGAAGCGCGTGCCGGTGCGCCTGCTCATTGCTCTTCCTCCTTCGGCAGGAACGATGCGTAAACGAAGGCAAGTCCGAGGCTGATGATCAGCATCAGCACGGAGAGCACACTTCCGCCGGAAAGGTCGTAATTGCGGAAGACGATGTTGAACACATAGAGCGAGATCACTTCGGTCGCGCGCCCCGGTCCGCCGCCCGTCAACGTGATGATCGCGTCAAAAGTGTTGAGCGTCATGATCGTGATGAGGATCATGTTGACGAGCATGGCTGCGCGCAGCTGGGGGAGGGTGATGAAGAGGAACTGTTGCGGGCCCGTTGCGCCGTCGACATCTGCCGCCTCATAGAGCGAGGGGTCAATCGATTTGAGGGCTGCATACATGACCACCATCGAGAAGGCCGTGCCGCGCCAGATGTTCGAGATCAGCGCCGACCACGGCGCAATCGCGGGGTCGGAAAGCCAGGCGACCGTCGGCAGGTGCATGAGCCGCAGGATGCTGTTCAGCGCACCGTAGGGGGCTTCGGAAAACAGCATCTGCCAGATGATGCCGCCGGCAATCCCGGGCACCACCCAGGCGATAAGCGCCGTGGTGCGCAGGACGGTCGTGCCGTACAGGCCGCGTTTCTCGCCTCTGATGACGACGACGGCGACGGCGAGACCAAATATCTGCTGTCCGATGACGCTGCCGCCGACGAAGATAAGGGTCGCCCACATGATGTCGGGCAGCTGCGGCGAGCTCAGCGCATTCGATATCGTGCCGAGCGTATAGACCGGATTGTCGCCGATCAGCGTCGCATTGGTGAACGACAGACGGAACACGTCGATCACAGGGTAGAGATAGAAGATGCCGATGACGATGATCACGGGCATGATCCAGGGCAGCGGGGCCCCGGCAAAACGGCGCATGAACGATCTGCTGTGAGGCGGGCTGGCAGCCTCGATGGCAATGGGGCTCATTGGGCTTCTCTGTCCGGGTTTGACATGACCGGCGACGCCCGTCGTGGGCGCCGCCGCGATCTCAATCGTTAGAGACGCTTGTAGGCCTCCATCGTCGCGTTGAACGCGGCGTCCAGAGCCTCTTCCGGCTTCTTGGTGCCTGAGAGAACGTCACCCATCATGATCTGGATCTGGTTGGAGATTTCCGGATAGATCGGGGCGCCCGGGCGGGCCTGACCATTAACGAGAGCCCCCGCAAAGGTCTTGTTGGCTTCGGTCGCGAAGACATCGTACTTGTCGAAGAGCGACTTGCGCGTCGGCAGCTGCTGCTGCAGGGCGTTGGCCGGTCCCATATAGACCTCGCGGGCAAGGTTGGCGCACATCTCCACCTTGTCCTTGTCTTTGCTGAACGAGGCGATCGTCCATCCGCCGGTGCCTGTGGAGCGCTGGTCGGCGGTCGGGCCGGGGATCGGCGAGAAGGTCCAGTTCTTGAACTCGTCCTCGTCGAGCGTGACCTTCAGCTGGGCATATTGCCAGTTGCCGCCGATGAAGAGTGCCGTGGTTCCGGCTGCCGCGGCGGCGTTGAGGTCGTCATAGTTGCCGATGGTGGTCACGCGTTTGGGTGCTGCACCGGAATCAACAAGGTCCTTGTAGTAGGTCAGGGCTTTTAAGAATTTCTCCTTGTTTTCGCCCTCACCGAAGATCGGCTTGCCGGAATCGTCGACGAGCTTACCGCCGAGCGCCCAATAGTTGGCCAGCCAGTCGAAAGTGGACCCTTCGTAACGGCCGGCGTTGAAGAGGATACCTTCCATGCCCTGCTCGACGGAGGAAAGCCCGGCCTTCTTCAGGTCATCCCAGGTCTGCGGCGCATCGGCAACGATGGACTTGTTGCGGTAGAGCACGCGAAGGTCCGTATCCCACCACCATGCACGGATCGTCTGATCCTTGTCGGTAATGCCACTGCGAATGAAGGGGAACAGGTCGGCGACCTCTTCTTTCGAGAAGTAAGGCGTGAAGTCGGCGAGCACATGGTTGACCATGAACTGCGAGAGCACGAAGGAGTCGACCGCGGCGCAATCCGGAGCGTTACCGGCCTTAGCCTGTTCCAGCATCTTGGCCTGTTCGGTACCGATGTCGGCCGACATGAACTGCATCTGCAGTTTCCAGTCGGGATGCTTCTTGATGAAATCGACGAAGAGTTTCTGATAGCCTTCGGCAATTGCCGGGTCGGCGTTGTTGGGGCTGTCGTTCGTGAGCCGGACGACAAGGGTTTTTGGCGCATCGGCAGCGCCTATCCTGTCCTTTGTCGCAAGCTCCTGGGCAAATGCGGTAGGCACTGAAAATAACATTGTGCTCAGCGCTAATGCGCTGATGAACGCTCTCTTCATGATGGGTCTCCTCCCCATTTTAAACGGATACAGCCTGGTGGTCAGTTGACCTCTCCTCATTTCCATGCTGCATTAATTAGATTAAGTTACTTTGATTTGATGTCAAGCCGCAGCTTGGGAGGATTGAGATGCCGGCGACATTCAACACAAGTTAGCGGACCGCAGCCGCATTTCCCGATCACAAAAATCGAGCCATTTCGGTATTCGCGATGGCACGGTGAGGTTTTGCCTCGGCTACGTGAAGGTGGCCGAACCTGACATCTATGGAGGATCAGATGCGCTTACTCATTCTCGGCACTGGCGGAATGGCCAATCAGCATGCCGCAAATTTCAAGGCGATCGAAGGCGTGAGCGTCGTGGGCGGGGTCGATGTCGTACCCGAGCGACTGGCGGCCTTTTGTTCTGAACATGGCATCCCCAATCACTTCAGCACACTCGAGGAAGCCCTTGCCTGGGGCGAGTTCGATGCCGTTGCCAATGTTACGCCCGACCGCATCCACCATCCGACGACGCTTCAGGCGATTGCTGCGGGCAAACATGTCTTCTGCGAAAAGCCGCTTGCGACCGATGCTATCAAGGCGATGGAAATGACGGATGCCATCGAGAAAGCCGGCAAGGTCGGCATGGTCAACTTCACCTATCGCAATTCGCCCGCCCTGCAGAAGGGCCGGCAGATGGTGCTTGCCGGTGAAATCGGCGAGATCAGGCATGTCGAGGCATCGCATCTGCAGAGCTGGCTTGTGGGGCGTCATTGGGGCGACTGGAAGAGCGAGAGCAAATGGCTCTGGCGCCTCAGCAAGAAACATGGGTCGAACGGCGCGCTCGGCGATATCGGTATCCATATCGTCGATTTTGCGTCCTATGGTTCGGGGCTCGATGTCGCCCATGTCTTCGCGCGGTTGAAGACTTTCAACAAGGCGCCGGGCGACAAGATCGGCGAATATGATCTCGATGCGAATGACAGCTTCACAATGAATGTCGACTTCACGACGGGTGCGATCGGCACAATCCAGGCAACGCGAACCGCGGCCGGCCAGATGGATCAGCTGCGTCTCAGGGTCTATGGCGAGACCGGTTCGATCGAGATGATCTACGACACCGGAAAGTCGACGCTTCGCGCCTGCCTCGGCGAAGATGTTCACACCGCAACATGGCGCGACATCCCCTTCGATCCGGTGGAAACGAATTATCAGCGCTTCGTGCAGGCCGTCAGGGCAGGCAGAACGCAGGAACCCTCGTTCCGCAGGGCGGCGAATATCCAGAAAGTGCTCGACAAGGCGCTTGCCTCGGATGTCAGCCACACGGACGAGGCGCTTGCCTGATTCGATACTAGGACGTCAGGCGGAAACCGGTGGCAGCAGGGTGTTGAGGAAGGGCAGCAGTGCCGCCCCCAGCGCCACGCCGCCGCCGCTGAAGCTTGCCGGCTTCATCGGCGAAATCCACGGTGTCAGGAAGGGTCGCTTGGATGTGTCGCGGCGCTCGACGGAGAGCTGGTGGATCAGTGCTTCGATGACGCTTCGCGGCAGGTCGCCGCCGATCATGATGACACCAGGCGCGATAAAGCCGGCCATGGCGATGATCGGGTCGAGCAGGTGGCTTGCCGCATCGCGGATCCACTGTGTCAACTGAGGGGAGGACGGCTCTTCGCCCGAAATGAGGCGCTTGAACTCGTCGTCGCTGACCAGTGCGCGCAGCGCGCCGAAACCGACCACCGTGTTCAGCCGGACATTGTCTGGGCCGGTGAGCATCTCACCGATGCTGCCTGCGCGTCCGTGGACGCCCGAATAAGGAATGCCGCGAACGAGGAAGCCGGCCTGGACATCTTCGTCGATGATGATCATCGCCAGTCCGCCTTCGGGGGCAGGCGCGCCGATGGTACGTTCGGCAAGCAGGCTTGCGGTGCACTCGTTCTCCACGTGACTGACGGGAAGCGTGGAGGCTGCGTCGAGCTCATCGCTTTCCTGCGCGGTCCAGTCGTTTGACCCGATCCCCAGGCCGATGATCGGCATGCCGGCATGCCGGCCGATCATCTTCTGGGTGGCTGAAAGAATTGACGGGACGCGCGCTGCCGCGTCGAGTGGAAAGTAGTCCCGATCGTGGACCTGGCCGCTGAGGTCGATAAGGACGGCTTCGCCTCGGCTCTGGCGAAGCCTGATGCCGATCGAGAATGCCCCATCAGGGCGCAAGGCAAATTCGGTGGCGGTCGCGCTGTTGCCGGCGCCGTTGCGGCGGTGCGACGTCACCAACCCTCCCTCGCTGAGGCGGCGTAGAATATTGGTGATGCCCGGCCCGGTAAGCCCGGAATGCTGGCCGAGTTCCATGCGGGTCAATGGACCGTGCCGGCGGATAGCCTCCAGAATGACGCGGATATTTCTGTCGGCGATTTCTCCCGATCGCAGACCGATTGTTTTACCCCGCGTTACGGCCGTTTCCTCTGTCTGACGTCGCCGCGGCCCGGATCGAAGATACCGCATAACCGTCTTCCCTAAGCACCTCGATGCTTGTGTATCACAGGTAAAACTCTCGCAACCTATTTCTTGTGCGCTTGACTGCAAAACAAAGTTACTTAATCTAAGGGATGCCACGCGCCTCGGTTGGAGGAGACGGGACGCGGTGGCTGCGGCCTATTTGCGCGACCAGGTTTTCTCCCCACCCGTCACTTGCTTATTTTCCATAGGACCCGCCATGTCTCTCACCATTGCCCAACGCCTCGATCGCCTGAAGGTTCGCACAGCCGAGCTCGCTCACTGGCGCGACAGGCAAAGCATCGTGATCGACGGCTGGACCTTCGACGGCGAGCCGATCGCCCATGATCAGGACTGGCCGCACCGCAAGGGGACGGTGCATTTCGCGGCATCGGCCACAGTGCCGCGCGACTGGCCAATCGAAAAGGTTCGCCTGCAGCTCGATCTCGGCGGCGAGAGCCTGATCACGCTGCACTATTCCGGCGGCCAGGCAGAGACATTCGGGCTCGACCCCTATCATCAGGAGTTTCCGATCAAAGCCAGGGAATTCTCGATTACCACTGACAGCGTTGCCCGCTTTCCCTTCGGTGAGCCGAACCGGGCACCGAAGCTCAACAAGGCGCGGCTGATCTGGCTGGACGAACCGGTCCACAGGTTGCACCTCCTGTTGCGGCAGATCGGCGAGGCTGCCGACGTGCTCGAAAGCCATGAGGTCGTGCCGCACCTGATCGAGGCGGCCGAACAGTCGCTGCGCAGCCTCGACTGGCCTTCGGACACGTCAGCCTATATTTCACGCACAGCCGGTGCGGTGATGCAGCAGAAGATCTGGGAACTGCCGGAGCTTGAGGCAAACCCGGCCGGCCTTAATGAAGCGCAGAGCGCTTCGGCCGGTGCCGCCTATGATCAGCTGATCGCGCGATTGAAAGAGCTTCAGAAGCGTTTTCCGCCGAACGGTGAACTGCTGCTGACCGGCCATGCCCATATCGACCTCGCATGGCTTTGGCCCTACGACGAGACGCGTCGGAAGATGCGTCGCACCTTCAACACCGCGCTCTCGCTGATGGAACGGTCGGACGACTTCCGGTTCAATCAATCGACCGCCCATTATTATGCGCAGATGGAAGAGGATGATCCCGACCTTCTCGAACGGATCAAGAAGAAGGTCGCCGAGGGCAAGTGGGAAACTGTCGGCGGCATGTGGGTCGAACCCGACACCAACATGCCAACGGGTGAGAGCCTTGCGCGGCAGGTACTGTACGGACAGCGCTATTTCGAGAAACACTTCGGCCTGCGCCACACGGTCTGCTGGCTGCCGGACTGCTTCGGCTTTTCCGGGGCCTTGCCGCAGGTCCTCCAGCTTGGGGGGATCGACAGTTTCTTCACGATCAAGGTGAACTGGAGCGAGACCAATCATATCCCATCCGACTTGTTCTGGTGGAAGGGGCTCGATGGAAGCAAGGTTCTGACCCATACTTTCGACAACCCGATGCATGGCTACAACGGTTTCGTGCAGCCGGATTGCTTCGTGCCGACCTGGAAGAATTTCCGCGGCAAGACGCAGCATGACACATCGCTGCTCGCTGTCGGCTACGGTGATGGCGGTGGTGGCGTGACACCCGAAATGGTCGAACGCGAAGTGCAACTGCGCGACTTCCCGGCAATCCCCAGGGCACGTTGGGGCACGGTGAAGGGCTTTTACGAAGAGGCCCACCGCACTGCGGCGCAAAAAGAGCTTCCCGTCTGGGACGGGGAAATCTACCTCGAACTGCACCGCGCGACGCTGACGTCGCAAAGCGGCGTCAAGCGCAAGCACCGGCAGGCCGAGCGGTCGCTGATTACGGCCGAGACGATCGCTTCGCTCGCGCATCTCTTGGGTGCCGGCAAACCACAAAGCCTGGAAGCGGATTGGCGCGTCGTCCTGAAGAACGAATTCCACGACATCCTGCCGGGCTCAAGCATCCGCGAAGTCTATATCGACGCCGAGCGGGAGCTCGACGGCGTCATCGACAATGCCGAGGCGGAGAAGGCCAAGTCTCTGAAGACGCTATCAGCTCATCTTCCGGCAGGTGGGGTGACGGATGCGTTGATTGCCGTCAACCCGTCGCTTGCGCCGCGGCCGCTGACCGCCAGGCTTCCCGATGGGACGGTCCTGTCATCTGCCGAAATCGTCGCGCCTCTTTCCGTTGCGGTCTTTGATCGCAAGACCCTCAAGCCCGCCGGCGTGCTGAAAGCCGATACGCGCAGCCTCGAAAACGAGCATCTGTCTGTTGTCATCGGCAAGGATGGCGCCGTTTCAAGCCTCGTTCACAAGGCAACGGCCAGGGAGGCGATCGAAGGAGCTGCAAATCAGCTCTGGGTCTATCCGGCCGACAAACCTCGCAATTGGGACGCCTGGGACGTCGATGCCGACTATGCCGAAAAGGCTGTCCGCCTCGACAGGCCCGAGAGCATCACACTTGCCGAACAGGGGCCACATCGTGCCGCGATCCGCGTCGTTTACCGATACCGAAACTCGACGGTCACCCAGCTTTACGTGCTGACGGCCAATGCCCGCAGGCTCGATATCGAGACGACCATCGACTGGCATGACCGGCGTACTCTGCTCAGAACGCTGAACCCGGTCGCCGTGCGTTCACGCACAGCCACCTTCGAATGCGCCTTCGGTATCGTCGAGCGGCAAACGCATACGAACACGTCCTGGGAGCAGGCAATGTTTGAAGCTGCCGCACATCGTTTTGTCGATCTCAGCGAACCGGGTTTCGGCGTCGCTCTGCTTAACAATGCCAAATACGGGCACAGTGCGCGCGGCAATGTCATCGGGATGAGCCTCGTGCGCTCGCCGATCTATCCCGATCCACTCGCCGATGAAGGCGAGCAGAACTTCACCTACGCGCTGATGCCGCATGAGGGCGCCTGGCATGAAGGCGATGTCCTCCAGGAAGCGATCGATCTCAATCAGCCGCTCGTCACCACCGAGGCCAGTGGCCTCTCGGCAGGCACGCTGTCGCCTCTCGGCGTCGAAGGCATACCAGTCGCCTTTTCGGGACTGAAGCCGGCGGAGGAGGGAGAAGGCCTTATCCTGCGGCTTTACGAACCGGCGGGCCGGCGCGGCCGTCTTTCGCTCGCCTTGCCCTCGGGCTGGCAGGCTTCGGGACCTCTGAACATCCTCGAAGAGCCGATCGAGCGTGCAGGGCCTGCCGACATCATGCCGTTTGAAATTCGGACCTGGAGGCTGCAGCGAAGCTAATCGCGTCAGTATCTGGAAAGGTGTCGCTACGCGTTCCGAATCCATTGTCGATCGCTCCCGGGAAAAGTTTCAACATGTCGCAGTGGCCCGGCTCGCGCCGGGCCCTATCTTCCGGCTGGTCTTTCACCAGCTCTCGAGGAAACGATCATGACGGAATCCGTGAAGTCCGTACCTGCGCCCCGCGATCAGCACCTGCGCGACATGGCCAATTGCATTCGCTTCCTCTCGATGGACGCCGTCGAGAAGGCCAAGAGCGGACACCCTGGCATGCCGATGGGCATGGCCGACATTGCTGTCGTGCTCTTTTCCGACTTCCTGAAATTCGATGCCGAAGACCCCTACTGGTTCGATCGGGACCGTTTCCTGATCTCCAACGGGCACGGCTCGATGCTGCTCTACAGCCTGCTCTATCTGACCGGCTACCGGGATATGACGATCGACCAGATCGAAAACTTTCGTCAGGTCGACAGTAAGACGGCCGGTCATCCCGAATATCGCCATGCCACGGGCATCGAGACGACCACGGGTCCGCTCGGACAAGGCATTGCCAATTCGGTTGGTTTCGCACTTGCCGAGCGCATCATGAACGCCAGGTTTGGTGACGATCTTTCAAACCACTACACCTATGTCTTCCTCGGCGACGGATGCCTGATGGAAGGCATCAGCCAGGAGGCCATATCGCTTGCGGGCCACTTGAAGCTCGGCAAGCTGATCGCGTTCTGGGACAACAATTCGATATCGATCGACGGAGCCACAAGTCTGGCGGAATCCGACGATCAGCCGGCGCGGTTCCGCGCATCGAACTGGCATGTGCAGGAGATCGATGGACACGATACTGACGCCATCCGAAACGCGATCGTCGAAGCCCAACGGATCACCGATCGCCCGTCGCTGATTGCCTGCAAAACCATCATCGGCTTCGGCTTTCCGACCCGCGCCGGCACGCAGAAAGCCCACAGTGATGCTCCAGGTGAAGAGGAGATCGCTGGCGCCCGCAAACTTCTCGACTGGAACGCACCACCCTTCGAGATCCCGTCCGACCTTTTGGATGACTGGAGAAAGATCGGCGCCAAGGGACGCAACACCCGGATGGCCTGGGCGGTTCGGGTCCAGACGGCGAAGGCGGATATCCGGGGGGAATTTGAACGCCGCATGAAAGGTGAGCTGCCCTCGGACTGGACCGGAGCAATAGAGGCGGCAAAGCATGAGCTTCTGTCCGCTGAAAAGGACCTGGCAACAAGGCAGGCGAGCGGGATTGTTCTCAACCACCTTGCTGAGACCATCCCCGAGCTCATCGGCGGATCGGCGGACCTGACACCGTCGAACAACACGAAGGCCAAATCCATGATCGAGATTGCGCCCGGTCAGTATAATGGATCCTATGTCCATTACGGCGTGCGCGAACATGGGATGGCGGCTGCCATCAACGGCATTGCCCTTCATGGCGGGTTGATCCCTTATGGCGGCACCTTCCTGACCTTTTCCGATTACGCCCGGCCGTCAATCCGGCTGGCGGCGATGATGGCGGTGCGTTCGATCTTCGTGATGACCCATGATTCGATCGGTCTCGGCGAGGATGGTCCAACCCACCAGCCTGTCGAACATCTGACGGCCCTGCGCGCCATTCCAGGTCTTGCCGTGTTCCGTCCGGGCGACCCGATCGAGACGGCCGAATGCTGGCAGGCAATCCTTGATGCTCCGCGGCAAGCAGCCTTGATCGCACTGTCCCGCCAGCCCATGCCGCTTCTGAGAAAGGAGCCTGGCTCTCTCAACCTGTCGGCAAGGGGCGGATACGTTCTGCTTGAGGCTGAGGGTGGCGCTCGCGAGCTGACGATCATGTCGACCGGATCGGAATTGCACCTCGCCGTTGAGGCAAGGGCGAAGCTCCAGGCGGAAGGCATTCCAACCGCGGTCGTCTCCATGCCGTGCCGCCTGCTGTTTGAGGCACAGGCACCGGACTATAAGCGTGAGGTTCTCGGAGACGGAACTGCGCGTGTCGCGGTGGAAGCTGCCGTCCAGGATAGCTGGGACCGATATCTCGGGCTCGACGGCCGGTTCGTCGGCATGCACAGCTTCGGCGCGTCGGGCAAGATCGACGACGTCTACAAGAAGTTCGACATCACCACGGACGCCGTTGTGAAAGCCGCGCAAGGGGCACTGGGTTTCCGTCGTCGATGAGTGATCGGCAATCGCGGACGGCTTGCGGTCTCTAACTGCTCATGGGTGCAGCCGAAGCTCCTGCGGCTGCCCTTGGCCACGCCCTCATGTGACGCGAATTCCGGCTCTAGCCGGCGCGGCGCGTGGGTTGGTAGCCCCTGCTGCCGTCGAGAAGCGTGCGTGTATAGGAATGTTCGACATTTCCGCTGAGCAAAGCCTCTCTTGAAGCGATCTCCACGAACATCCCGCCCTGCATGACGGCGACGCGATTGCATAGATGAGCAATCACAGCCATATCGTGGCTGACGAGAATGTAGGTCAGTTTTTCCCTTTCGCGCAGGTCCTTCAGCAGATTGAGGATCTCGGCCTGGATGGACACGTCGAGTGCGGATGTCGGCTCGTCGAGGAGAAGCACACGCGGCTTCAGTATCAGGGCACGTGCGATTGCGACACGCTGGCGCTGACCGCCCGAGAGCTGATGCGGAAAACGATGATAGAAGGATGGGGGCAGGCCGACGTCACGCAACACCTGTTCTACGCGCTCCCTGTGCCGGTCGACGCCATGGATTTCAAGGGGTTCGAGGAGCGTGCGGCCGATCGTGTGACGCGGGTGAAGCGAGCCGAATGGGTCCTGGAAGACCATCTGCTGCTTGGCGAGCTGCGATTTTGAGCGATTGGCGGTGATTGCCTCTCCGTCGATCGCAATCGAGCCATCCCATGCTTTGATCCTGCCGGCCAACGCGCCGAGAACAGTGGATTTGCCGCATCCGCTTTCCCCGACGAGGCCGAACGTCTCGCCCGGAGCAACGTCGAAGGAAACATCCTTGACCACCTGTTTGGCGGAGTGGCCGCTGCCGAAGGAAACGGCAAGATTTTTGACTGACATCATCATGCTCATGCCTCCGCCCAGCTCGGGTCTCGCCTTAGGACCTCAAGGCGGTCTCGAGGGTGGTCGAGGCTCGGCAACGCCTGCAAGAGACCCCGTGTGTAAGGATGGGTTGCCTCTTCGAGCTTTGCGGCTTCAAGCTCTTCGACGATACGCCCGGCATACATGATGATCACTCGATCGCAGAAGCTCTTCACCAGGTTGAGATCGTGCGAAATGAAGATCAGCCCGATGTTGCGCTCGGTGATCAGGTCGTCGAGGATCGACAGGACCTGCTGGCGCACGGTTACGTCGAGAGCCGAGGTCGGCTCGTCGGCGATGATCAGCGATGGGGAGGAAATCAGCATCATCGAGATCATGATGCGCTGTCCCATGCCGCCCGAGACTTCATGCGGATAAAGGTTGAAGACGCGCTCCGGATCGCGAATGTTGACCCGTTCCAGCATGGCGAGTGTGCGTTTGCGCGCCTCGCGGCGGCTGACGCGTTCATGCAGGATGACGGTTTCGGCGATCTGCTCGCCGACCGTCATGACCGGGTTGAGCGAATATTTCGGGTCCTGCAGGATCATCGAAATGCGCCGCCCTCGGATCGAGCGCATATCGGCCTCGCTTGCTCGCACGAGATCGACATTCTCGAAGCGCATTTCGTCGGCAACCACTTTGGCGGTCGCCGGCTGCAGCCGCATAATGGCGCGTCCGGTCGTGCTCTTTCCGGAGCCGGATTCGCCGATGATGCCGACTTTCTCACGCCCGACGGTGAAGGAGACGTTCTTCACGGCCGTGACGACGCCCGACAGGGTCGGGAACTGGACCGACATGTTTTTGACCGAAAGGATCGGCTGGGATTGATCAGGCATTTCGGGGATCCATGATGTCGCGCAGGCCGTCGCCCAGCAGATTGAAGGCAAGGCTGACCACGAGGATTGCGATGCCCGGAACAGTCGTCAGCCACCAGGCGTCGAGCAGATATTGCCGGCCCGACGCTGCCATTGCACCCCATTCGGGCATCGGCGGCTGGGCGCCGAGACCGAGGAAACCGAGGCCGGCCGCCGTCAGGATGACGCTCGACATGTTGAGCGTCAGTCGGATGATGATCGAGGGAGCACAGAGCGGCACGATGTGATGGAGCAGGATGCGGCCCATGCCGGCGCCCTGCAGCTCGGCGGCGACCACGAAGTCGGCGGCGCGGAACGTCAATGTTTCGGCGCGCGCCAGGCGGGCAATCGGCGGCCAGACGGTCAGCGCAATGGCGATGACGGCATTCTCAATCCCAGGTCCGAGCGCCGCAGAAAAGGCGAGTGCGAGAACGAGGCTCGGGAAAGACAGGAAGATATCGGTGATGCGCATCAACACGACATCGACCCAGCCGCCGAGATAGCCGGCAGTGGCACCGATCACAAAGCCGATCGGCGCCACGATGACCGTCACCAGGATGCTGATATAGAGCGTTGTGCGTGCGCCATAGACGAGACGCGAATAGACGTCGCGGCCGAACTCATCGGTTCCGAACCAGTTCGCGGCAGATGGCGGCTTCAGCGCCATCGTCAGATCCTGGGCAATGGGGTCGTAGTTGGCGAGCATCGGCGCGAAGGCGGCGACCAGCACCAGCGCAAGCACAACCAAAAAACCCGCAAAAGCCAGCGGATTTGCAAGCAGGCTCAGCCACAGGACATAGGCCTTGTGGAAGCGTGCCTGCCGGGTCGAGGAAAATTCCTCGTTGATCAGCCAATTGTGGAGATCGTTGAAATAGCGTGTCGCCATGATGTCACCGGGTACGCGGATCGAGGAAGCGGTAGGCGATATCGGACAGCAGGTTGATGACGATCGAAATGATGCCGATCAGGAGCACGCTGCCGAGGATCGCGTTCATGTCCGCGAAGAAGAGAGCCGAGGTCAGATATTGCCCGAGGCCGGGCCAGGCAAAGACCGTCTCGATGAGAACCGTGCCGTCAAGCAGACCGCAATAGGCGAGTGCCACGATGGTCAGAAGCTGCACCCGGATATTGCGGAAGGCGTGTCGCCAGACGATGGCGCGCTGGCCGAGGCCCTTGGCTTTCGCCGTCAGCACATATTCCTGCCGAAGCTGTTCCAGCATGAAGCTGCGGCTCATGCGGCTGAGATAGGCCATGGCCGCATAACCGAGGATCAGGGCAGGGGCTGTGACATGCAGCAAGGCATCGCGGAAAACCTCCCATTCGCCGGCAATGATTGCATCGACGAGAATGGAGTTGGTCGGTCCTTCGACCAGCCCTTCATTATAGACGTCCAGTCGGCCGCTGCCGGGGATGAGCCCGAACTTGGCGTAAAAGACCAGGATGACGATGGTGCCGAGCCAGAAAATCGGCGTTGAATGCCCGAGCAGCCCGACGACACGCGCGAGATGATCGACCCATGTTCCCTTGCGAACAGCGGAGATGATACCGAGCGGAATGCCGAGGCCGGCGCCGATGATCGTTGCGAGCGTCGCAAGCTCCAGTGTCGCCGGGAAAACCCGGGCAAGATCACTTGCCACGGGGTTCTTGGTCACATGTGACTGGCCGAAGTTCAGGTGAGCGACATTGCCGAGATAGGTCGCGAACTGGACATAGAGCGGCTGGTCCAGCCCCATCTCCTTGTAGACCCGCTCATAGGTCGCCTGGTCGGCCTGGTCCCCGATCACGGCAATGACCGGATCAGCCGGGACCATGCGGCCGACGACGAAGGTGATGATCAGCAGGCCGAGCAGCGTCGTCAGGATAACGCTGAAGGATGTCGCCACCTTTCGCACTGCGTCGAGCACGGCTGCTCCGCCGCCCGATGCGGCCTCGGATGTTTGTGAAATGCTCACGTCATTCTCCCTTGGAGGAGGTCACTCGCCCTTGGAAACGGTGTCCCAGCGCGTCAGCCATGTCGAATGGCCGATATAGCCTTTGACTTCCTTGCGAACCGCCTTCGCGTCGGTGCGCAGGAAGGAGGTGATCAGCGGCGGAGACGATTCGAGATAGGCCTTGTTGATCTTCGCATAGAGATCGACCCGCTTCTGCTGATCCGTCTCGTGGGCGGCCGCAGTCACCATATCCTGAATATCCTTCGGCACATCCCAGGCGGTGCGCCAGGCATTCAGGCCCGTCAGCTTGGCGTCGTCGGAATTATTGGCATTGGTTGCATAGGACTGGAGAACCGCGTGAGGATCCGGCAGGCGATCACCCGATCGCGCCGAAAAGATCTCGAATTCGCGCGTGCGGAACTTGCCGATATGATCGCCGCCCTGAAGATCGAGTTTGATGCCGGCCTTGGCGGCATTCGCCTGCAGGGACTGCGCAACCTCATATTCCGGGGTGACCGGCGTTGCGTAATAGACCTTCGAGAAACCATTCGGATAGCCGGCTTCGGCGAGCAGCTGCTTGGCCTTTTCGATGTCGAGCTTGTAGGGATTGACCTCGCTTGCACCCGGCAGGCCGGCCGGAATGATGGTCTGCTGCTTGATGCCGTAATATTTCATGACGGTGTTGGCGAGGCCGTCATAGTCGATCAGATATCGGAAGGCTTCGCGGACCTTGGGATTGGAAAGAACCTCGTCCTTCTGGTTCAGGGCGAGGTAATAGAAACCGAAACCCGGCGTCTTCTGGATGTCGGCCTTGCCGCCGGACTCGACGGCCGCAAGATCCGTGGAGGACAGACGGGTCGCGACATCGACGTCACCCGCCTCAAGCTGCAGGCGCTGGCCGGAGGATTCCGGCATATGGCGGAGAACGACACGCCGCATCTTGGGGGCGCCCTGCCAGTAATCCTTGTTGGCATCGGCGATCAGCAGGTCATTGACGCGCCAGGTGCGCAGTGCATAAGGCCCCGAGCCGGCGTCGTTGGCCTGCAGGAACTCGCGCCCCATATCGCCGTCCTTTTCATGCTCGGCCAGGAACTTGCTGTCCAGGATCGAGGTCGAGAAGCTCGCCAGCGAATAGAGGATCAGGTTGGGGTTCCAGAGGCTGGGCGTCTGGAGGACTACGGTGGTGTCGTCGCTCGCCTTGATCAGATCGTCGACATTCTTGTCCGTAAAGCCCCATTGGCGAAGGTCGACGGATGGCGCGAGCCCCAACTTGACGAGACGCCGCAGCGACCACTCGACGTCCTTTGCCGTCAGCGGATTGCCGGAATGGAACTTGATGCCGGAGCGGATCTTGAATGTGAAGGTCTTGCCGTCCGGCGAGACGCTCCAGCTTTCGGCGACGCCCGGAGCCGGCTTGGTAATATCGTCGGCCGGCAACACGATCAGCCGCTCATAAAGGTTCGCGACAATTTCAGCCGCTTCCAATTGATTGATTTCGTTTGGATCGAGGCCGCGCATCGACGACATGTTCGTCGCGATGACCAGCTGGTCCTTCGGCGTGGCTGCGGCCGCAGCCAGTGGCATCATCAGGCTCACGGCAACAAGCGCCGACGAGATCAATAGCCCGCGTCTTTGGATCTTCATTTTCTTCCTCCCAAGCATCTCTGCAAACACATCAGAGCGAATTTTGATATCGACATCGATCTGAAATCTGGTATATCAGATCTCACAAAACGATTTTGTCGTCAACGGGAGAATTTTCGGCTTATGGAAAATAAGATGGAGGGTGGGGCGGGCGACGACCGCATCGAAAAGATCGATCCGCGATTCCTGACGACCCTTCGTGATCATGTTCATAAGACGCTGCGGGCGGCGATCCTGTCCGGTCGCTTTCGCGCCGACGAGCGCGTCAACGAGCGCCAGCTCGCCGAGCAGCTTGGTGTTTCCACCACTCCGATCAAGGAGGCGCTCCGGCAGCTCGAGACCGAAGGACTGGTTGAAACCCTGCCGCGCCGTGGGGTGCTGATCCGGTTCAACGCCGGATGGGCGGAGGAAATGATCCTGGCTCGCGCTGCTCTGGAATCGATGATCGCGCATCTCGCCGCCAAGCGGATCACCAACGAAGAAGCTAGGAAGCTCAGCGATACGGTCGCATTGATGAAGGCGGCCACGGCCGATGGCGGTGCAGACGATCTCATTGCCCTGAACGAGACCTTTCACGAGCAGATCCACATCGCCTCGCGCTGCCAGTATCTCTCGCGCATGATCGAGCGCCAGCAATTCTATGACGCGAGCATTCGCCGCGTCATTCATTCCGACAACAAGGAGCGCGACAAGGCTCTCGCCGAGCATACCGCCATCGCTGCCGCCATCGTCTCGAACGACAGCGACAAGGCCGAGCGGGTAATGCGCGATCACGTCGTCCGCTCCGGCGAAACCTATCTCAACATCGTATTCAGGAAGAAAGAGGACATTTGACGTGACCGTGGGAATGGACAAGATTCGCAAGGCCCTGACGGGCATTTCCGGCGTTCCGGTGACCCCCTACAAGGCTGATGGCAGCATCGATCTCGCCAAGCTTTCCGCATTGATCGCGCGCCTCGCCAGCGCCCGGGTCCACAATCTGATGGCGGCCGGCAATACGGGCGAATTCTTCACCCTGACGATGGACGAGGTAAAAGCGGTCCATGCCGCCACGATCAAGGCTGCGGATGGCAAGGCTCTTATCAGTGCCGCCGTCGGGCGTTCGCTGGCGGAAGCCAAGGCGCTCGCCCGTCACGCGATTGCCGAAGGCACTGACGCGATCATGGGTCACCATCCGATGGATCCCTTTGCCGGGCCGAGCTACCAGGCGAAATATTTCCTCGAACTTGCCGAAGCGTCCACTGTCCCTGTCATTGCTTATGTCCGCAGCGACACGTTCTCGGCCGCCGATTTCCGCAAGCTTGCTCTGCATCCCAATATCGCCGGCATCAAGTTTGCATCCGGAAATCTGATGCTGCTTGCCGAGGTCATCCGCTCGACGAAGGATGCGCCGGCGATCTGGGTCTGCGGGCTTGCCGAGGGCTGGGCGCCTGCCTTCTATGCCATGGGTGCTCGCGGCTTTACCTCGGGCCTCGTCAATGTTTTCCCCGAGCGCTCGCATGCCATCCATCAGGCGCTGGAAGCCGGCGACTACGCGGCTGCCCGTGCTCTTATCGATGACATCGCCGGTTTCGAAGCGCTGCGCACCAAATATCTGAACGGCGCCAATGTCACGGTCGTCAAGGAGGCGCTCGGCATGCTCGGAACCGATGTCGGCCCTGTTCGCCTTCCCGGCGTTGAAAGTCTGACGGACGCGGAGCGCGCGGAACTGCGCGCAATCGTCGACAATGTAAGCGGCAAGAACCGCGCCGCCTGAGGAAGAATCGCATGCATATCACCGGCTTCAAGACCTACATGCAGCGCGTCGACGACCGGCCGCGGCTGCTCCTGAAAATCGAGACGAGCGAAGGCATTTCCGGTTGGGGCGAGTGTTACAATCACGGCCCCGACTGGGCGCTGCCGCCGCTCTTCGACTACCTCTTCCATCAGATCGAAGGGGAGGACCCCCGCCGAGTGGAATTCCTTGTGCTGAAACTCAATCAGCAGTGCCGTTTTCCGCCGGGCGCGCTGGGGCTTGCAGCGATTTCGGCGATCGATCACGCGCTCTGGGACATCGCCGGCAAGGCCGCCGGCCTGCCGGTTTACATGCTGCTTGGCGGCAACGTTCGGGATCGGGTGCGCGTCTATTGCGGTGTCTATACCGCGCCGGACCCGCAGACGGCGCAGGACCAGACCCTCGAGCTGAACGAAAAATACGGCTACACGGCTTTCAAGCTCAGCCCCTTCCGCCGCGACCTGCATGCCGGTCGCTGGGGCGAGCTTGTAAAGGAAACCGGTGACTGGTTCGCCAAGATACGCGAGATTACGCCATCGCATTTCGAATTCGCATTTGACGCTCATGCGAAGATCTTCGAGCCCTATCAGGCGGTGCAGCTCGCTGCGGCGATTGCCCCAAATGATCCGCTTTTCTACGAGGAGCCGATCCGGCCGGAGCACATTCCGGCATGGGCCGAGCTGAAGTCGAAAGTCTCCGTCCCGTTGGCGACGGGAGAATCTCTCTACAATCGCTTCGAATTCCTCTCCCTGTTGTCGGCCCGTGGCGCTGACATAATCCAGCCCGACATATGCGTTGTTGGCGGCGTAACGGAAATGCGCAGGATCGCAACAATCGCTGAGGCTCACTATGTAACCGTCGCGCCGCATAACCCGATGGGGCCGCTCGCGACCGCGGTCAATATCCACTTCTGCGCCGCACAGCCGAACTTCAAGGTCCTTGAGTTCAAGCCCCATGTCCACGCGCCATGGGCGGCCGATCCGTATATGCCGGTCGATGGCCATATGGAATTGCGGCCCGACCGTCCGGGTTGGGGTTTGGAAATCGATGAAAAGGCATTGCAGACGGAAGACTACATTCATTGGGAGCGGAAAATCACCCGCAAGCCGGATGGATCGACGGCTTATCCCTGATTGGTTCCGTTGAAATGACAAGCTTGCTTTAACGCTAGGGAAGCGCGCGCCACAGATCGTGATCGCGCTTTCCGCACTTCCCAGCTATGCGGGGAACATGGCCACTTTCCCGGCTCTCGATGACGCGCAAATGCTTGCGTCGTGAATTAAGCGGGAATTTGCCCCATCAAGGAAAAGTCTATTTCGTCATCTGCTCTGTAAGATGTGCCCGAGAAGGTGATGGCTCGAAACTATCGGCGAAATATTGCGTTTCACGGGCCACCAGCCCGTCACGAAATTCCATGATGCTGACGGCATGAGAGGGCGTGCCGTCATAGGTGAGTGTGAATTCGGTGACCCACAGATCTCCGCTGCCGATAATTCGTCGGACTGTAAACTGCTTCTTGTTTGGCTGGACGAACCGGCTTTCTTGAATGTTGTGCCTGCCGCGGATCCGCTCCCCTGATTGCGGATAATCCAAAAAGGCATCTTCGTGATAGATCTCGTGTTCGACGTCGAAATCGTTTGCGTCCGAAGCCTCCCAATGGCGCTCCAATGTCTTTTGAATTGTTCGATCTTCCAAGGGGATCTCCAACCCGCGTTTGCGGCCATCATCCTCGGGACAGCAAATAGTCGTGCTTTCGCTGTTCGCAGGGGCGTCATGGGTGCCCCTGCCAATGCAGCCGACCGCGGATCGTTCGAAGGATACGCCTGGGGAGAACTGCCGGCAATCTGCGTCGCCGGTACACGCTGATACACTTCAGCCGATTTTCGAAATATGCGGGACACGTCAATCCTTGAAACCGCTCTTCGTTAACAGGCGCTGCGAATGCGGCCGCAATCGAAGGAGAGTGTTTCATGACGAAGACCGACAATGTTTCAACGCGGCGTGGCATCGCCGATCGAGTAATCGCCATGGCGTTTGGTTCTCTGTTGCTCATTCCGGCAGCCTATGCATTGCCGGCCCATGCCGCCGATCTTGCTTCGGGTGCCGCCACGAAAGCTACGAGTTCAGACGACAGCATCCGTCCGTTCCAGATCCACGTTCCGCAGTCGCAACTCGACGACCTGCGCAGACGCATCACTGACACCCGATGGCCAGACAAGGAGACGGTCGACGACGCCTCTCAGGGTATCCAGCTGTCACAGGTCCAGGAACTGGTTCGCTATTGGGGAACTCAGTACGACTGGCGCAAGGCCGAGGCGCAGCTCAATGCATTGCCGGAATTTGTCACCACGATCGACGGTGTCGACATCCAGTTCATCCATGTTCGTTCGCGCCATCCCAACGCTCTTCCTATCATTCTGACACATGGCTGGCCCGGATCGGTATTTGAGTTCATCAAGACCATAGGTCCTCTCACGGACCCGACGGCATATGGTGGCCGGCCGGAAGATGCGTTCGACGTGGTCATCCCCTCGATACCGGGCTACGGATTTTCCGGGCATCCGGTCGATCAGGGCTGGGGACCGGAGCGGGTCGCCCGCGCTTGGGACGTCCTGATGAAGCGGCTCGGCTATGACCACTATGTTTCTCAAGGTGGCGATCATGGTTCGGTGATCTCCGACGCGTTGGCGCGCCAGGCGCCGAAGGGCTTGCTGGCAATCCATCTCAATATGCCCGCGACGGTTCCGGGCGACCTCATGAAGGCCATCAACAGCGGAGACCCGGCCCCCGCGAGCCTGTCGTCGCCCGAGCGAGAAGCGTATAATTCCTTGAGCACCTTCTTCGGACGAAATGCTGCCTATGGCGCGATAATGGTGACCCGGCCGCAGACGATCGGCTATTCGCTTGCCGACTCGCCGTCTGGCCTGGCGTCCTGGATCTACGAGAAATTTGCCCAATGGAGCGACAGTGGCGGCGTTCCCGAGCGCGTTTTTTCCAAGGACGAAATGCTTGATGACATCACGCTCTACTGGCTGACGAATTCCGGCGCATCGTCATCGCGGTTCTATTGGGAGAACAACAACAACAACTTCAGCGCCGAGGCGCAGAAGACGAAGGACATCAAAATCCCGGTTGGCATCACGGTATTTCCGAAGGAGATCTATCGTGCACCGGAAAGCTGGGCCAAGCAGGCCTATCCCTCGCTGACATACTATCATCAGGTCGAAAAAGGCGGGCATTTTGCCGCCTGGGAGCAGCCCCAGCTCTTCGCCGAGGAAGTGAGAGCGGCTTTCAAGTCAGTACGCTGACGACGTCGAAATAGGTGGTCCTCGCTCGAGGGCCACCCCAACCCGACAAGACGTCGCCGCCGCAAACAAAATTGATGTCCTGTCGATCGGGTTGATGATCCGGATCGGCCCGGAGGCGCCTGGAATTTTGCCGCCCCTTCGTCGAAGATGCCATCGTCGGGGAATGCCCAACGAAAATCGGGAGGCGGCCAGGCACACGTGTGCATTTCTCTTCGCTTCTGTCATTCCGATGTTACGCGCCAGGGCTAGCAAGTCTCAGAACTCATCTGGGCGCAGCCTCGATAGCGAAGGGAGACAGGATATGAATAGACGCGAATTTCTGATCACATCGTCGGCGGCTGCGGGCCTTCTGGTTCTTCCGCGCTTCGCCTCGGCCGCCGCAGGCACGATCGACCTCTACAGCGGCTCGGATTCCAATATCATCGACCTCTGGAACAACATCATCCGTCCGGCTTTCGAAAAAGCTCATCCGGACGTCACGCTGAAGGTCACCGATGCCGGCGACAATAATGGCTTGCGCGCCATTGCCGACCGTACTCTTGCAGCACTTAAGACCAAGACCGATCCGCAGGCCGATCTCTTCGAACAGTTTGATCCGCGCCTTCCGGCCGGTGGTATTGATGCCGGTCTCTGGGTGAAGTTCTCCGCTGAGAATGTCCAGGGCTTCGACCGCGTCAACCCGCTCGCTTTCGATACGCCCTACGCGCTGCCCTATCGCGGCTCGCAGGTTCTGCTTGCCTATGACAAGACCAAGCTCGACCAGAAGGATGCGCCGAAGACCTGGGAACAGCTGACGGCCTGGATCAAGGCCAATCCCGGCCAGTTCATCTACAATCGTCCGGACAAGGGCGGTTCGGGCGGCAATTTCGTCCGCCGTGCCATCCATGAAGCCAACGGCCGCGATCCGAAGAAGTTCAAGATCGACAATTTTACTGCCGACTATGCCAGCCAGACGCTGACGCCGGCCTGGCAGATCCTCAACGATCTCGCGCCGTCGCTCTACCAGAAGGGCGCCTATACCGCCGGCAACACGCAGTCGATCCAGCTGCTCGCCCAGGGCGTCGTCACCATCGCTCCGGTCTGGTCCGACCAGGTCCTGCAGGCGATCTCCCAGGGCGTTCTGCCCGAGACGACCGGCCTCGTGCAGCTCTCCGACCTCGCGCTCTGCGGCGGTTTTTCCGCCATGACGATCTTCACGAACGGCGCCAACAAGGACGCCGCCCTCAAGCTCGCAGCCTTCATGCTGACGAGCGAGATGCAGGAAGCCATCATCACCGAGATCGGCGGCTTCCCGGGCGTTTCCTGGGATCACATTTCTGAAGACCTGCGCAAGAAATATGCCGACGTCATCCCGGCGACCATCCCGACCTTCCCGGGCGGCGATTGGGAAAAGGCGATCAATGACGGCTGGTACCGCAACGTCGCTCCCGGAATGAGCCGCACCTGATGGCGGCGGATGCCGCGCAGCCTGCGGTCGCGCGCCGCGCTCAGTCTCCAGGCAGGGGGAGCCTTTACGGGCTCCTCCTCGTCGGCATGCCGGTCTTTCTGGTCGGCTGGCTGATCATCTTTCCGATCTTCTCGGCGATTACGACCACCATCTTCGTCCGTCAGCCGGACGGGACGACCGAGTTTTCGCTTGCCTCCTACCAATTCTTCTTCACTGATGGTTACAGTCTGGCCAACCTCTGGCTGACGCTGTGGACGACTTTCATCTGCGGCCTGCTTTTGCTTGTGATCGGCCTTCCGATTGCCCTTTACCTGCGCTTTTCCGACGGTCGCCTTGCCGCCTATGTGCAGGGCCTCGCGATCTTTCCCATGTTCGTGCCCTCGATCATCCTTTCCTATGCGCTGATCCGCACGATCGGACCGAATGGCACGGTCGACATCCTGCTCAATGCCGTCGGCCTTCCCAAGCTGCCGAGCCCCTATCTGACGCCCTGGGGACCGGTCATCGGCCTCGTCTGGGACAATCTGCCCTTGACCGTGCTGATGCTGACGGCGGGGCTCACGTCCGTTTCCAATAGCTCCATCGAGGCGGCCCGCGACGTCGGCGCGACGCCTATCAGGGTCTTTGTCTCGATCATTCTGCCGCGCATGGGCAATTCCCTGCTGGTCACCGCTTCCTTTGCCGTTCTCGGCATATTCTCAGCCTTCACACTGCCCTATGTGCTCGGTCCCGCCTCGCCGGAGATGATGGGGCCTTTCATGCAGCGCACCTTTGCCGACATGAACGATCCGCCGAGTGCGCTCACGCAGGCGGTCATCACCTTCGGCTTCTGTCTTCTCTTCGGCATCTTCTACGTCTGGTCGATCGCCCGCAATCGCGAGGGCCGATGATGCGCCAGTCGACCGCCTTGAAATTCGATTGGACAGGCTTTGCTCTTTCGCTCCTGCTCACGCTGTTCATCGCACTGCCGCTGCTGGTTGTCGCCACCTGGGCCTTCACCGAGGTCTGGCGCTATCCTTCCGTCATTCCCCAGCAGTTCGGCCTGCGTTTCTGGTCGCAGACGCTGGCGCGCAAGGATGTCTGGGATGCGCTGTTTCTCAGCCTGCGGCTGACGGCGACGGTGACGCTGCTTTCGGCAATCATCTGCCTTCCGGCCGCCTATGCTTTCGCAAGAATGCGTTTTCCTGGCCGCAATATCCTGTTCCTGTCGTTCCTCGCTTCACATGCCTTTCCGAAATTCGGCCTGCTGGTGGCGATAGCCGGCATCTTCCTGCAGATGGGGCTGATCAGCACCTTCTGGGGCGTGGTGTTGATCCAGCTCGTCGGCACGCTGATGCTGATGATCTGGATCCCGGTTGCCGCCTTCCAGAATGTCGACCGGCGCATGGAGGAGGCAGCACGCGACGCCGGTGCTACGCCGCTTCGCGTCTTCTGGTCGATCACCTTGCCGCAGGCTGCGCCGACGATCTCAGCGGCAGTGCTTCTGACCTTCGTCGGCACTTTCTACGAGACGGAGGGCGCCTGGCTGATCGGTGCGCCGGAGATCCGTACCATGCCGGTGCTGATGATCAGCTTCATCAACAACCAGATCGTCGTGCAATATGGCGCGGTCCTCTCCGTCATGCTGTGGGTGCCGTCCTTTGCGGCATTGATATTTGCGCGGCGCGTCGTCGGGACCGGCGCCTTCGCGCGGGGCTTCGGCGCCTGAACGCCGGCAGAAAGGGTTTCAAGAATGGCACATCTGGCGATCAAAGGCGTTGCGAAGAGCTTCGGCCACACCTTTGCCGTCCGCGACTTCTCGCTCGAGGTCGGTGACGGCGAACTCGTCTGCCTGCTCGGCCCCTCGGGTTCCGGCAAATCGACGCTGCTTCGCATGATCGGCGGCTTCGAGCGGCCGAGCGAAGGCAGCATTCGCATCGACGCCAGGGATGTGACGAACCTGCCGCCGGAGCGGCGCCCGACCGGCATGGTCTTCCAGAGCCATGCGCTCTGGACGCATATGGATGTCTTCAACAATATCGCCTTCGGCCTGAAGCTGCGGCGCCTCCCAAAGGCCGAGATCCGCCAGCGCGTCGAGGACGCTCTCGCCCTCGTCGGTCTTGCCGACTACGGACGGCGCGCAGTGACGCAGCTTTCCGGCGGCCAGCAGCAGCGCGTCGCACTTGCCCGCTCGCTCGTCCTCGAGCCGAAGATCCTGCTGCTGGACGAGCCGTTCGCCAGCCTCGACCAGCATCTGCGCGAGCGGCTGCGGGAGGAGGTCCGCGACATCCAGCAGCGGCTCGGCATCACGACATTGTTCGTCACTCACGGTCAGGACGAGGCCCTGGCACTTGCCGACCGCATCGTCGTCATGCGCGATGGCCGCACAGAACAGGTGGCTCCGCCGAGCACAATCTATCGCGAGCCACAGACGGCTTTCGTCGCGGGCTTCATAGGCTCGATGAATTTCGTTGAGAGCGAGATCCGCAACGGGGTCTGCACGCATCCGCTTTTCGGCTTTTCGATCCCCGTTGCGGATGGTCCGGTGACGCTGGCGATGCGTCCGGAAGCCCTGACGGTGCGCCCTGTCAGCCGGCCGGCAGACGCGACCGTCCACCGGGTCAGCGATTTCGGCACGCACAAGATTGTCGATATCGATCTTGCCGATGGTATCCGGCTGAAGGCAATGTTTGCGCCGACCGATATGATCAGAGCCGGGATGGCCGTCACTACCAGCTGCTCCGGCTTCTTCGCCTTCCGCGACAATGCGCTGATCCACCAATCGGCAGTGGCAGCAACGGCTGCAACCGTGCAGCCGCTCTTTACGGCCTGACGTGTCTCAGGCCTTCGGCTGAAAACCTTCCTGCAGCCAGGGATAGAGTGCCTTGCTTGCCGCCAGGATGTCGCCTTTGCCGGTGACGGCGGCGCCTGAAAACCTCGTGACGATACCGCCCGCTTCCTCGACCATCAGTGCCGAGGCGCCAAAGTCATGGACCGACAGGCCGTCCTCGAAAAAGCCGTCCAGCCGGCCGCAGGCGACATAGGCGATCGAAAGCGCTGCCGAACCGAGACGACGCACGCCGGCGGTATTGGCCATAAGGCGCTTGACGGCATCGAAATAAAGCTCTTCCGGGACCGCCTTGACCTGGCCGGGGATCGGCAGGCCGGCACCGACGAGCACGTTCTGGATATCGGCAACCGCGGCGCAATGGATCTGTTCGCCGTTCAGCCAGGCGCCGCTGCCGGCCTCCGCACTGAAGAGCTCGTCCTGCATGGCGTCATAGACGACGCCCGCAACGACACGGCCGGCCTCGGCGATCGAGATCGTCATGCCGAAATGCGGGATGCCCCAGGCAAAATTGGTCGTGCCGTCGATCGGGTCGATATAGATGACCGGTGCATCCGCGCCGGCCTGCCGGTTGCCGACCTCTTCCTCGCCCTGGATCGCATAGGCGGGGAATGCGCCCATCATCTCCTCGACGATGATCCGTTCAACCGCGACATCGATTTCCGTCTGGTAATCGCGCGGCGCCTTGTGGACCATCTCGGCGGCCGTGCGTCGTCTGAGCGCATTGCGCGCCGTCTCTCCTGCCTTGAGGGCTGTTTCGGCGAGTACGAGAAGGCGGGGCGAGGCTGTTGGTGACAGACGCGCGGCGGTCGAAGACAATTTCATGAAGACAATCCGTGTGATGACTGAGGATGGCGAGCAGTTCAGTGCTTCTCATTGCAAATGCGCATGATGCTTTTATGAAGCGAACACAATGGTATGCGACGCCGCGCAGATCTCAATCGACTGCTGCTTCTCAGGTCATGCTCTCTGCCCGCTCGGCTGCGGGTGCCGCGCAGGATTCGCGAAGGATCAGCTTTGGGGAAAAGATCGTCCGCGCGGCACTTGGCGGCGTTTTGTCGGAGATCTCGCTGAGAAGCGTGGAGATCGCCTTTTGGGCCATCTCGAGCACCGGGGCCGCAACGACTGTCGGCGGTGGGTTCATGATGTTTGCAAAATCGAAATCGTCTATCCCGATGACCGAGACGTCATCAGGCACTCTAATACCCAATTCGCGCAGCGCATTCAGGACGCCGAGCGTCATCATGTTCGACAGTGCAAAAATCGCGGTCGGCGGATCCGGCTCGCGCATGCGCCTGATTGTGCTGTCATGCGCGAGCGCCTGGTCGAAACGCCCCTGAAGCAGCAGACCTGGATCAACCGGCAGGTCATGGGCGGCATGGGCTTGCATATAGCCGGCAAGACGATCTTCACCGGTGATGATGTTGTTGCGCCCGACGGTCACTGCAATCCGTCTGTGACCAAGGCCGATCAGATGCTCCGTGGCGATGCGGCCGGCGGCGATATTGTCTAGCTTGATCACGTCATAGGGCAAGCCCTCGATGAAGCTGTCGAGCAGGATCGTCGGCACATGGATCTTGTCGACCATGCGAGCGCCATGTTCGGCATCCGAGCGTGTCGGAATGATGATGAGCCCTTCGACGCGCTGCATGCGCATCATGGTCAGGATCTGCTGCTCGCGATCATGATCCTCGCTCGTCGAATAGACCGCCGCCATGTAACCAGCATTGAGGCAGGCGGATTCGACGACCTTGGCGACCTTGGCGAAATGTGGGTTGGTGATATCGGGCAATATCAGGCCGATCAGCCGCGACTGGCCCATGCGCAGGCTGCGCGCGCCGGCATGCGGGATATATCCGATGTCGCGGACGGCAGCCTCGACCTTGGCAATCACCTCGTCGCTGACGGGAGCTGAGCGGTTGAGCGCGGCCGATGCAGTCGATATGGCGACACCCGCCCGTTTTGCCACGTCTTTGATGGTGGCCATGCATCCTCCCCAGCGCTTTTTGTCGAACCCTCTTGCCACGAGGGCCTTCTGATGCTCTTATACGAAACGTTTCGACTAAGCAAATGACGCCACGCGGGACCGAGGAAGAGCTGGATCCGCGATATTTCAGTAACAGCATACGAAACGTTTCGACCGGTGGAGGCCGGATAGATGGGAACGCGCCGGAGGAGGCGCATAGGGAGGATCACATGCATGAGTTCTCGCGGCGTTCGCTGCTGATTTCGTCTGCCGCTCTTGCCGTCGGCGCAAGTGTCGGCCGCACCTTTGCGCAATCGGATGTCACGGCGACCCTGAAGATGCAGGGCTTCGGCGGTGACGCCGAACTATCGGCCATGACCAACGCGATTGCGCGTTTCAACAAGAAATATCCCAACGTCAAGGTCGAGCTTTCCGTCGATCCGATTTCGACCGGCTGGGGCGACTATGTCACCAAGGTCTTCAGCCAGTTCAATTCCGGCCAGCAGGCCGATGTCTATGGCACGGCGATCGAGACCTTCCAGAGCTTCTCGTCGCGCTCTCTCTTTCTGCCGCTCAACGATTTCGTGGCCGCCAATCCGGGCTTTTCCGACTTCGCGCCGAGCCTCTTCAAGCAGTCGAGCTACAAGGGGGATATCAACTATATCCCGATCGGCTGGAACAACATCATGATCAACTACAACAGGGATCTGTTCGACAAGGCCGGGATTGCCTATCCGAAGGACGGCAAATGGACCTGGGACGAATTCCGCGACGTCGCCAAGAAGCTGACGGTCAAGGATGCGTCGGGCAATGTCACCCAGTTCGGTTATGAGGTGCCGAACCAGAACTTCTTCGTCCAGCCATGGTTCTTCTCGAATGGCACCGGCGCTATCAACGACGAGTGGACGGCATCCAACATGCTCGACCCCAAGGTCGCCGAAAGCCTGCAGTTCCTCCACGACCTCATCCATGTCGACGGCGTCTCGCCGATCCCTGGCAAGGATATGATGGACAACCAGTTCATGGCCGGCCAGGTGGCGATGATCAGTCGCGGCCACTGGATCGTCCAGAGCGCCAAGAACAACAAGCTCAACATGGATGTCGCCATTCCGCCGAGCAAGGTAACCGACACGACCGTGATCGGCTTCGGCGGTTACGCTGTCGCCAAGACGAGCAAAGAGCCCGATCTTGCCAAGGCGCTGATCCTTGAGCTGACAAGCGAGGAGACGCAGAAGGAGGAGGGCGAAAAGGGCGGCGGCGTTCCCGGCCGCAAGTCGGCGGCCGAGACCCCGGGTTTCCTGAGCTTCCCGCCGAGTGCCGCGCTCTATTACCAGACGCTGCCGAACACCAAGGCTGTGCCGTCTCCTGCCAATTTCCAGGAGGTCGAGAAGATCTTCATCCGCTACTACACGGCAATGATGGCCGGCGAGGTCTCGATCGCCGATGGCGTGAAGCAGGCAGATGCCGAGCTCAACGCCTCCTTCGAGCGGCTGAAGAAGCGCATGGGCGGCTGATCGATCTAGGGTTCTCACGATCGCCCTCCCGCCGTCGCGGCCGGGTGGCATGTTGCCATGCAGGCATCTGCCATTCCGGGCGCGGCGGATGACAAACCATGTCCGCCATTCGAGCAGATGCCATGACCGCCACTTTCGAAAGACACCAGCCTCCACAGCTACGCCGCGCGCAGGCAGCGACCGGCTATCTCTTCGTGCTGCCGGCAACGGTGCTTTACCTGACCTTCGTCATCGCGCCTGTCATCGTCACAACGATCCTCGCCTTTGCCTATTACGATCCAATGCTCGGTTCGCAATGGGTCGGTTTCGACAACTTCGTCCGCTTCTTCACAGATCAGCGCTCGCTTCAGATCCTCTGGAACACGCTGCGCTTCGCGCTCTTTGCTGTCACCTTCAACGTTTCGATCGGGCTTGTACTGGCGCTGGCGCTGAACCGCGCCATGCCGGGCTGGCTGCTCTATTTCTTCCGGCTCGCCTTCTTTCTGCCGGTCATCATCGCTGCCGCCTTCGTCTCGATCGTCTGGACCTATTTTTATGGCGATGATCTCGGTGTCATCAATTATTACCTGCGGCTGATCGGTCTGCCGGGTGTACGCTGGCTCACCGATGCCGGCCAGGCGATGACCTCGATCATCATCATGGACGTCTGGAAGAATACCGGCTTCTTCATGATCATCTTCATCGCAGCCCTCCAGGGCGTGCCGAAGAATATCCTGGAGGCGGCGGTGATGGACGGGACGCCTGCCTGGCGCCAGTTCTTCCGCATCACGCTGCCCTATATCTCGCCAGTCGTCTTCTTCTGCATCGTCTACGCCTCGATCGGCGCGCTGCAGGTGTTTGAATCGATCGTCATCCTGACGCAGGGCGGTCCGGGTGACGCCACGCGCTCGCTGTCGATCCAGATCGTCGAGGAGGGCTTCGGCAGCTTCCAGATCGGCTATGCCGCCTCGATTTCGGTCGTCATGACCGTGATCATCCTCATCATCACCGCCATCCAGCAGGTCCTCTCGCGCAAGTGGGTGCAGCAATGAACAGTATGATGCAGACACGCGCGGCCCGGCGCTGGATCGACTGGGCGATCATCGCCACCATGGTGGTGATGGCGATCGGCATGCTGCTGCCATTCCTATGGTTGTTCTCGATGTCGTTCCGGCCGGTCTCGGATGCCTACAAGCTGCCGCCGAGCTTCCTGCCGCCGAATTTCGACCTCACCAACTATCGGCAGGTGCTGGCCTCGCGCGTGCCGTTCCTGGAGATCTATTTCAACTCGGTCATGATCGCCGTCATCGTCACCGTCGGCCAGATGGTGACCTGCACGTTCGCGGCTTTCGCCTTCGCCAGGCTGAACTTCCGCGGACGCGATACATTGTTCTTCATCCTGCTTATCGGACTGATGTTTCCAGCCCAGGTGACGATCCTGCCGATCTATCTCGGCTATGCGCGGCTCGGCCTGCTCGACAAGCCGATCGGGCTGGCGCTTATGTATCTCACCTCCAGTTTCGGCATCTTCCTGGTGCGGCAATTCATGCTCAGCCAGCCGAAGGCGCTGGAGGAAGCGGCGCTGATGGATGGCGCCGGCTATTTCAAGATCTTCTGGCGGATCTCGCTACCGCAGCTTCGCCCGGCACTCTCGGCCCTCGGCATCATCACTTTCACCCAGACCTGGAACTATTATTTCCAGGCTAAGGTGCTTTTGAGCTCGAATGAATCGCTGACGCTTCCGGTCGCGATGGACGTGCTGCGCGGCTACATGGCCTCCGGCAATCTCTCGGTGGTGATGGCGGCGATGAGCATGTCGATCCTGCCCGTCGTTCTCCTCTTTCTCCTCGCCCAGAAATTCGTGATCGAAGGCATCACGATGAGCGGCATCAAGAACTAACATCAGGGACATTGATTTCATGTGGGATGATCTCGCTTCCATCGAACCTCGCTTTGCCTATAAAGGCGCACGCACGCGCCATATTGCTTTTCCTCTCGGCGGCATCGGCTCCGGCGGCCTGTCGATCTCCGGCAGCGGCCGGCTGATCGATTGGTCGATCCGCAACCGGCCGGCGCTGCAGGGCTATAACGGCTACTCGCATTTCGCCATCAAGGCCGAGAAGGGTGGGGAACTGGTCGATGCCCGTGTGCTCAACGGCCCCTATGATCTGAACCCTTCCGGCGCGCCGGGCCTGCGCAAGATGTTTGACGGCTTCGGCCATGGCGCCAACCGCCAGACGCTGGTCGGCGTGCCGCATTTCCAAGAGGTCGATTTTTACGGGCGTTTCCCGATCGCCGATCTCGTCTTCAAGGATCAGCGTTTCCCCGGCGGCGTCAGGCTGACGGCGCTGAGCCCTTTCATTCCCCACAACGACCGCGATTCCTCGATGCCGGTTGCGATGTTCGAATTCGATGTTGTCAACGATACCGCGGACGAACTGACCTATACGCTTGCCGGCACGCTCGGCAATTACGGCTCGAACAGCGGCATCCACACGTTCAGACGGGAAGGCGGGATCAGCAGCCTGCATCTGACCTCGTCTGACACGACGCTGCCGGCGACGCAACGCGGCGATCTGACGATCGCAACGGACGCTGATGACGTCGACCATACCGACCATCACTATCGGGGCCAGTGGTTCGACGATCTCTCGGTCTACTGGAAGGAGTTTGCAAGGCCCGGTCGTCTGCCGAAGCGACACTACGATGAACCGCGCAGCTCCCGGCACATGAGCCTGCAGCCGGAACACGGCACGCTCGGCGCCCGCTTCGTCCTGGCACCCGGAGGACGTAAGAAGCTGCGCTTCGTCATCACGTGGAATTTCCCGCAAGGCGATGTCTACTGGGCCTATCGCGACAAGCCTGATGGGGCCATTCCCGATCGGCCAACGCCGGGCTGGACGAACTATTATGCGACGCAATGGGCGGATTCGACCGCAAGCGCTACTGAAGCCCTGACGCGCTGGGACGCATTGCACTTGCAAACCGCGGCCTTCCGCAACGGACTTTTCGAAACGACGCTTCCGGCAGAAGTCAAGGACGCGGCGAGCGCGACGCTGGCGCTGCTGCGCACCGCGACCTGCATCCGGCTGGAGAATGGCGAACTCTGGGCCTGGGAAGGCCAACATACCCAGGATGGTTCCTGCGAGGGCACCTGCACCCATGTCTGGAATTACCAGCAGGCGGTCTCGCATCTTTTCCCTGCCATCGAGCGGACGCTGCGCGAGACCGAATTCAGCTACAACCAGTTGCCGACCGGCGGGCTGACTTTCCGCCAGAAGCTGCCGCTCGGCTCAGGTTTCGATATTATCGGCCCCTGCGCCGACGGGCATTTCGGCGCGATCATCAAGACCTATCGAGACTGGAAGCTTTGCGGCGATACCGAGTGGCTGCGCCGCTACTGGCCGAATGTCAAACGAGCCATCGAATATGCCTGGTCGCCCGAAAATCCTGACCGTTGGGATCCCGATCAGACCGGCATTCTCTCAGGCCGCCAGCACCAGACCCTCGATATGGAACTGTTCGGGCCGAACTCGTGGCTCGCCTCCATGTATGTGGCGGCCCTTCTCGGCGTTTCCGAAATGGCGGCGGTCCTCGGCGATACCGAGCTCTCGGAAAAGACGGCGTGCATGGGCAAAGCCGGTGCGGCCTATATCAATTCCGAACTCTTCAACGGCCGTTGGTTCATCCAGAAGATCGATCTCTCCGACAAGGACGTGCTGATACCCTTCGATGTCGGCCGCGCCGCCGGCGTTCTCGTCGATGGTTTCATGGAAACCTACTGGTCGGAGGAATTCCAAGAGCTCAAATACCAGATGGGCGAGGGCTGCATCTCCGATCAGATCCTCGGCCAATGGCATGCGGAGGTCGCCGGGATCGGCGGGTTCCTCGATGCCGACAAGGTCAGGATCGCGCTGAAATCGGTGCACAGAAACAATTTTCGCCCGACGCTGGAGGATCACTTCAATCCCTGCCGCAACTATGCCTATGAAGACGAGGCAGGGCTTTTGATTGCAACCTATCCCGAGGGCATTCGCCAGCCGATGGTGGCTGCGCCCTATGCCGAAGAGGTCTGGACCGGCATCGAATATATGGCCGCCTCGCACCTCATCATGCATGGCCTCATCGAGGAGGGTATGGATATTGTCTGCGGCGCCCGCAACCGCCATGACGGTTCGCGCCGCAACCCCTGGAACGATATCGAATGCGGCTCCTATTACGCGCGCTCGATGTCGGCCTGGCAGCTGGTCAATGCCTTCTCGGGGCTCAGCGCCGATTTCGTCTCCGGCACGCTTGCCTTCGCACCGAAAGTGCAAGGCGACTATCGTCTATTTTGGTCAGCCGGCAGCGCATTCGGCACATTGACCCGCAAGGGCGATGGTCTCACTCTCGCCGTGCTGGGAGGCAGCCTCAGGGTCGCTGAAATCGCCGTGGACGAGTTCAAGCATCGCCTTGCCGGGAAGACGCCCATCGAAGCGGGCCAGTCGATCGAACTTAAGACGGTGGCATAATGGCCGGCATTGAACTCAAGGCAGTCCGCAAGGCCTTTCAAAGTCTCGAAGTCATACACGGTATTGATCTCGCCATCGCCGACGGTTCGTTCACCGTCTTTGTCGGGCCGTCCGGCTGTGGCAAGTCGACCCTCTTGCGCATGATGGCAGGGCTGGAGGAAGTAACCTCAGGGGAAATCCGCATCGATGGCCAGCGCTGCGACCATCTTCTGCCATCCGCGCGCGGCATGGCGATGGTCTTCCAGTCCTATGCGCTTTATCCGCACATGAATGTCGAGCAGAACCTCAAATTCGGCCTGGAGAACCAGAAACTTGCCAGGCAGGAGATCGCCGCCCGCGTCGCCAAGGCGGCTAATATTCTGCAGATCGAGCACCTGATGAGCCGTCGCCCGAGCCAGCTGTCCGGCGGCCAGAGCCAGCGTGTTGCGATCGGCCGCGCCATCGTCAAGGAGCCGAAGGCCTTTCTCTTCGATGAGCCGCTCTCCAATCTCGATGCCGAACTGCGTGTAAAGATGCGCGGGGAACTGATCAGCCTGCATCGGCGGCTGAAGTCGACGATGGTCTACGTCACGCATGATCAGGTCGAGGCAATGACCATGGCCGACCAGATCGTCGTGCTCAACGAAGGCCGCATCGAACAGGTCGGCCCGCCGATCGAGCTTTATGCGCGCCCGGCTAACCTTTTCGTCGCACGCTTTCTTGGCGCACCGCCCATGAACCTTCTCGCGGGCCGGATCGCGCGCAGTGGTGACATGATGGGCGTTTCGCTTGAGGACGGCACCCACATTCCCTTGCCCGGTCGCCAAGTCGATTTGCCCGATGGCGCCCCGGTCACATTCGGCATAAGGCCCGAACATTGCGAAATCGGAGAGGGCAGCCTGCAGATCGTGGTCGGCGACACCGAAGTCCTCGGTTCGGAAACGATCATCCATGCCGGGACGGCGACCGGGAATGGCTTCACCGTGGCACTGCGTGGCATCAGCCGGGCAGTCTCGGGCGAACGGATCCCGATCGTCATACGAGAGCCTTTCGTTCATCTGTTCAACGAGGCTGGCATGACGATCGGTTCTGGCAGTGATTGGCGCGATGCCTATCTGAATTGAATCAAGCTTCATCGGCTTCTACAACCTGCCGGCCGGGGTCGAAGCCGTCGGCAGGGTTTCCATCCACTGTAGCGTCCGACTCACCGAGACAGGAAATTCGAGACAGTCAGGTCCACGAGTTCGTCTCCCCGGCCGTTCATCACCGCGCGAATGGCCCAGAGACCGAAACCCTTCACTTGCGCTGCTTCGATCCTGGGCGGCATCGACAATTCCTGCGTATTGGTAACGACGTCGAGCAGTGCCGGGCCGGGATGCGCCAGGATTTCCCTGATGGCACCGTCGAGTTCGGCGGGATCCTCCACGCGAACGCCATGGACTCCGGCTGCGCGGGCAACCGCCGCAAAATCCGGATTCTTGAGTTCGGTGCCGGTCTCAAGGAAGCCGGAAGCCTTCATTTCCATCGCCACGAATCCGAGAACGGAATTGTTGAAGACGACGACCTTGACCGGCAGATTCTGCTGAACGAGCGTCAGGAAGTCACCCATCAACATGGCAAAGCCACCATCGCCGGACATGCTGATGATCTGGCGTTCCTTATATGTTGCCTGTGCGCCTATTGCCTGGGGAAGGGCGTTGGCCATCGACCCGTGAACCAGGGATCCGATCAGGCGACGCTTTCCGTTCATTTTCAGGTAGCGTGCAGCCCAGATCGTGGGGGTCCCGACATCGAAGGTGAAAACGGCGTCGTCGGAGGCATGTTCGCTCAGAAGGCGTGCAACATATTGCGGATGAATCTTGCTGCCCTCTCTGCCGGTGGCGAGGTCGTCGAGGCCTTCCCGCGCCTTCTTATAGGCGGCAAGGCAGGCATCCAGATGATCCCGGTCCGTTCGCTCCGTCAGCTTCGGCAGCATTGCCGCCAGTGTCGATTTGACGTCGCCGACGATTGCGAGATCCAGCGAGGCCCTGCGGCCAAGATTTTCCGGGCGAATGTCCACCTGCGCGATCTTGGCGTCGGTTGGGTAGAACTGCCGATATGGGAAATCGGTGCCGAGCATAAGAAGCGTGTCACACTCCAGCATGGCCTTGTAACCCGAAGAGAAGCCGATCAGACCGGTCATGCCGACATCGAAGGGATTGTCCCACTCGACATGTTCCTTGCCGCCGAGCGCGTGGACAATGGGCGCCTTGAGCCGATCCGCAAAGGCGATCAATTCGTCATGCGCCCCTTCGCAACCGCGTCCGCACAGAAGGGTGACTTTCGAACTGTTGTTGAGCAGCTCCGACAATCGATCGATCTGATCGTTCGCCGGCACGACGTTCGGCTGGGACAGCGTGAGTGCGGCCGGTGTCGAAATCTTCGCGGTGAAATCGCTCAATGCCACGTCGCCGGAAATGACCACGACGGCAACGCCGCGCTTTCCGATAGCCGTGCGAATGGCCGTTTCGATGACTGCTGGCAATTGCTCCGGATGGCTGACAAGTTCGCAATAGTGGCTGCATTCCCGGAAAAGCTGGTCGGGATGCGTTTCCTGGAAATAGCCTCTGCCGATTTCAGCCGAAGGTATCTGCGCGGCAATGGCCAGGACGGGGACCCGCGAGCGATGGCAGTCGAACAGGCCGTTGATGAGGTGGAGGTTGCCCGGGCCGCAGCTTCCGGCGCACACGGCCAGTTCGCCACTGAGGTGGGCTTCGGCCCCCGCCGCGAAGGCTGCCGTTTCTTCATGACGGGTATGGACCCACTCGATGTCGCCTCTTTTTCGAAGCGCTTCCGTGAGCCCGTTCAGGCTGTCTCCGACTACGCCATATATCCGCTTGACTCCGGCCGAATGCAGCACCTCCGTCAGGACATCAGCTACTTTGGACTTCATTGAAAGGCTCCCGGGCTTTGGGTTTCAGGTGGATGGTAAAAGGAAGCTAGGCCTCGCTCTACGCTTCTCAACCCGGAGAATTATCAGAGCGGCGGAGACACCAAACTGGACCTTGGTGTAGGTGCCGGCAGAGAAGAAGCCCGTTTGCCTGATATCCCAGGACGCTGCCTATCAGCCGAGAGCATAGGGTCGCTCCGCGTTTGGCGCCCTTCTTCTGCCGCGACCTATGCTTCCACCTGTTCCCGCTCTTTCATCGCTTCTGCGACAAGTTTCATGAAGCGCGGATGCCGGCGCAGGTTGTCCAGGTCAGAATCATGTGTGAACCATTTGATGTGGTAGACGGAGCTTCGGGGCAGCAAGCCCTCCAGGATATCGATCGCCCGTTCCACATGGCCGAGTACGGAGTGGACGCAGGCAAGATTATATTGGGCGACGATATCATCGGGATCGATGGCGCTTGCCCGTGCGGCCCAATCGCAGGCCCGCGCCGCATCACCGAGATGGGCAAGGGCAAGCGCGCCGCGATGGGCAGGCCCGGAATTTTCCGGGTTCTGATTGAGCGCCCGCTCGGCTCTTTCAATGCCCATGCGCGCCCAGCTTTCCTTGTCCACCGTCCGTCCGAGAGAATGATACGAGGACATCAGGTGGATCGGCGAAACATAGTCGTCGGGGCGGATTTCGGCGGCACGGCTAAAGTAATGCACCGCCTCGGCGAAATTCCCGCGCATGAAGAAGATGCGGGCATAGTGGAAATTTGCTTCATAGAGGTTGGGATCGAGCGCCAGCGCGCGTTCGAAGGATGCCGTGGCCTCGTCGTCCTCGCCGTTTTGATGCAGCGCCAGGCCGCGGGAGGCATGGGCCTCGGCGAGGTCGGGATCGAGTTCCAGGGCTTTGGCGCTCATTGCGAGGATGCGCTCCAGGGGCACGTCGTCGGGCGCCCAGTCGCGGATCGCAGCATCGCAATCGGCGATGCCGGCATAGGCGCGGCCATAGTCCGGATCGAGTTCGACGGCCTTGTAGAACATGCGCCGGGCAAGCTGCAGATAGGACTTGGTCCAGGTATGGGAGAGCTGCCTTCCTCTCAGGTAATAGGTATAGGCCTCGACATTGGCCGTCGGCTCGGCGGCGATCGCCTTGCGTTCCTCCGGCAGCAGCCGCACCTTCAGCTGGCCGACGATCGCGTTGGTGATCTCGTCCTGGATGGCGAATATATCGGTGAGGTCGCGATCATAGCGTTCGGCCCAGAGATGGTCGCCGTTCGTCGTATCGATCAGCTGGCCGGAGATGCGTACCCGCGTACCGACAATGCGCACACTGCCTTCCAGCATATAACGCACGCCGAGCTCCTGGGCGACCTGCTTCACCTTCACCGATGTGCCCTTATAGGTGAAGACGGTGTTGCGCGGCACCACATGCAGGCTGGAAACCTTGGAAAGATCGGTGATGATATCCTCGGTGATGCCGTCGGAGAAGTAATCCTGATCGGCATCGCCGCTCATATTGGTGAAGGGCAGGACGGCGATGAAACAGGTGTTGCGGTTCTGCGCGACGAGGCGGGCAGAACTCGGCTTCTCGAAGGAAACTGTGTAAACCTGAACCGGCTGTCGAATATTTTTGAACACGTGTTCACCTAAAAAATCGAAGCCGAGATTGAGGCGTGAACCGACCTGATCCCGCACGATTGCCGACACGGCAATGCCGCCGACCGGAGCAATGCCTTCCAGGCGCGCGGCAAGGTTGACACCGTCGCCGAAAATATCGTCATTTTCGACGACGACATCGCCGAGATTGATGCCGATGCGGAATTCGACGCGCTCTTCCTTCGGCACGTTTTCGTTGCGCACGGCCATGCTGCGCTGGATTTCTGCGGCGCAGGCGACCGCATTCACGACGCTCTGAAACTCGGCCAGGATGCCGTCGCCCGTCAGTTTGACGATACGGCCCTTGTAATCGGATATGCGGATGTCGACCAGTTCGCAGCGATGGCGGTTCAAAGCCTGCAGCGTGCCCGTCTCGTCCATGCCCATGAGCCGGCTGTAGCCAACCACATCGGCAGCGAGGATGGCACTCAATCGCCGCTCCATGACCCTCTCCATGGATTGTCTCATGTCAGTTTCTCGCTTTTTCCAGATTTTGACCGCGCTAGGGCTCCCTCCCTTGCAGCCGATATCTTTCGATTCGACGTGCTGTCACGGCGGCGCAGAGCCTATATCGTTACGGCGCAGCATCAATACTCCGAACGGGCGAAGATTGCGCCAAACGATAGCTCTTTCGGATGGGAAAGACCCCGGATGTGCTGACGTGCTCAATTTTGAGGCCGTGCATCGATTTTGGAACGCGTCTCGGAAGAAGGGGTCGGGCGCAGAGCGCTCGAACAGGCCCCGGGACAGCGTCTCGTGCCCGTTCATTGCCTCTGAGAGCTTGCGAGGTCGCCGTCATTAAAGGCCGCGATCCATCGAAGCGCGGTTCGATTTGTATCGGCCCGGTCGGTTACCTGGCAGGTAATTTTTCGCGATCCCGTTTGCCGCGGAAGAGCGACAGAATGCTCTGCCAAGAGGAGTTGGCAATCGACAGCGACTGGATTGTCAGTTTCTGCGTGTGCAAGGCGGCGAGCTTGGCGTGGTGCGCCAGTAGCCGTCCGTGATGCGAAGCAGATCCGACGACCGTACCGCTTGTTGTCTCGCGAAAGGCAAGTCGCGCGTCCACGCAAAAGCCCGTTTGCCTAAAGGATGCAGCCTGTAGGTCGAAAGGGGTAGGACATACTCGTCCACTTTTCGATTATAATTGGAGGTCCGCGTATCGAACGATCCTCATAGATTTGATCCTGGTAATTTCGCGAGAGGGCACACCATGTATCGCAACGCTCGCCGGTGGGCTTCGCGCTCACTCATGATGGATTCGTGGGTTCCCCGGTGGCTGGCCGCCAGTGGAAAGGCAAGGCCGCGCAAGGGCGCCGACCGGCCCGAGGATAGTGCTCAACTTGCGACATCTGCGCAGATAGCGGGTGGAAGCAAAGGGGGTGCTCTTGTCGGCAGCCCCGACAACAGCTTTGCGCTCAGCGGACATGATAACGAACCGAGAACGGAAACGGTCGGCGAAGCAGACGGTCGGGGCGATATCGACCAAGTGTCCCCATCCTTGGCCGAGGCTTTCGCAGCGGCGCGCGAAACGGGTGTTGGAGGCGGAAATTCTGCCGCGTCGGTACTGTCGGCCCATAATCCGGTTTTTGCACCTTTCGAGCGGAACGCGAACGGCGCTGCATTCGGGTCTGCGTCGTCCCTTTATCACACCTATGCTGGCATTAGCACCATGGGCGGCGATCCCCTGGCTCCCTATCTGCCGCAGAGCCCCGCACCGACGGCATCAGGGCAAGGTTCTGCTGCTGCAGCGGGTGCGCGCACTCACTCCGGCAAGGTGGTCATTCTCGAATCGAGCCCGTCAGCAGAGGCGGCTGCACACCACGGTGGATCGAATTCATTGGCGTTTGGCATGCCCTTTGGTGTCTGCGGATGTGGCTATTTTACGTCCCCTACGCGGATTCTCGATTGGGCCCATGGCGGCGCCATGCTTCAACAGGATGGTCAATTGCCGGGGACCAGGCTGACCGAAGGGCCGGACTATACGGCGACGATCAAGCGGGCCATCGGTGCCTCAGTCAGCGACCCGCTTCTTGATCGTGACTTATCCCCGCTCTCGAGCTGGCGCGGAACCGCAAAGTTGACGGGCTCGACGAACTTGAACGGATCGTTGCCCGGCGGCGGAGAAATGGGAACGGCAACCGGCACCAAGGGCGTCGGCATCCTTTCCGGTTCGGTCACCACACCGCCGATCACGCAGCGGTCGTTAACGACGCAAAATCTGGCGGCCGCAGCGGCAGCGGCGCCCGCTAACAAGGTCGTGGCGGAAAACCTGCTGCCGGGCAATCCGGAGAGCGAGTGGGGCATCGATGGGGCCGGCAGCTCCAATATCGAGGGATTTGCGACCGACATCAGTGTCGACAACGGCAAGACGGTCAGCTTCAAGATTGATACGGATTCCAACAATTACCGGATCGATATCTACCGCCTCGGCTATTATGGCGGCATGGGCGCGCGCAAGGTCACGACCATTCAGCACACCGGCGTGCAGAATCAACCAAATCCGTTGCGCAATGCCACGACCGGCACCGTGGATGCCGGCAACTGGGCAGTTTCGGCTTCGTGGACCGTACCTGATGATGCTGTCTCAGGCGTTTATATCGCCAAGCTCGTGAGACAGGATGGCACCTTCGGCGAAAATCAGATTCCGTTCATCGTGCGCGACGATGACAGCCACAGCGATATCGTTTTCCAGACCGCTGACGAGACCTGGCAAGCCTACAATGGCTGGGGTGGCGCAAACTTCTACGGTGGCAACGGTCCGGCGACGGGGCAGGGCGCTGGTCGCGCCTATGCTGTCAGTTACAACAGGCCGATTGCGACCCGTGGTGGGGTTGGCACTTATGCCGGTCCGCAAGACTATCTGTTCGGCGCCGAATATGCAGGCATCTACTGGCTGGAGCAGAACGGCTATGATGTTTCGTACCTGTCGGGTGTCGACGTCGACCGCTATGGCAGCCTGCTGCTCAATCACAAGACCTATGTTGATGCCGGACATGACGAATATTGGTCTGGACAGCAGAGGACCAATGTCGAAGCTGCACGCGATGCAGGTGTCAACCTGATGTTCTGGAGCGGTAACGAGGTCTATTGGCGTACCCGTTGGGGCAACGCCTATAGCGCCGACGGCACGCCTTATCGGACCCTTATTTCCTACAAGGAGACATGGTCGCCCGGCGCCAGCATCGACCCTTCCAACGAATGGACGGGCACGTTCCGCGATCCGCGTCTCAGCCCACCGGCTATCGGCGGCGGAAACCCGGAAAACTCGCTGACCGGGCAGCTGTTCAAGGTCGATGATGTCGGCAGCAATCTCAGCGCGATCACGGTTGGATATGACGATGCCAACCTGCGTTTCTGGCGCAATACGAGCGTTTCCAATCTCCAGCCCGGCCAGACGGCAACGTTAACCAAGAACTATCTGGGCTACGAGTGGGACGAAGCGACCGATAACGGCTTCGATCCGGCTGGTCTCGTCAAGCTGTCTTCGACGACGCTTCCGGTCAGCACCTATTTGCTCGATTACGGAAACACGACCGGCAACGCGACCGCGACCCACAATCTGACGCTTTATCGTGCACCGAGCGGTGCATTGGTGTTTGGCGCCGGTACTGTCTACTGGACATGGGGCTTAAGCAACAATCACGATAATGAGGCGACCCCGACCGATCCCCGCGTGCAGCAGGCAATGGTCAATTTGCTGGCCGACATGGGCATTCAGCCTGGGACGCTGCAATCCGGGCTCGTCGCCACGACCGGCTCCACGGATCATGTTGCACCGACTTCCATCATCACGGCGCCGTCAACGGCGACTGTTGGCTCCACAGTCACGATTACAGGTACCGCCACAGACACGGGCGGCGGGGTCATTGCCGGCGTCGAGGTCTCGACCGACAATGGGGCGAGCTGGCATCCGGCGACAGGCGATGAGAACTGGACCTATACCTGGTCGCCGCAGATCGCGGGCAATTACACGATCCGCTCACGGGCCGTCGACGACAGCATCAATCTTGAAGCGCCCTCGGCAGGACGCACCGTCACCGTGACCGGCGCGAGCTTTTACTCTCTCTTCGGCGCGGCGACGCCTGCTGTCGTCAACACCGACGATACGTCAGCCGTCGAGCTCGGGGTCAAATTCCAGACCTCCGTGGCAGGGACCGTTACCGGCATTCGTTTCTATAAGGGCAGCCAGGACACCGGCACGCATACCGGCTCACTCTGGTCGAGCACGGGTACGCGGATTGCGACCCTCACCTTCACGAACGAGACTGCCAGCGGCTGGCAGACTGCCTATTTCACCAGCCCGGTGACCCTGACGGCCGGACAGACCTACACGGCGTCCTACCATACGAACACCGGCCACTATTCGACAACCGCCAGCTACTTCGTCTCCAATGTGACGAGCGGCCCCCTGACGGCTCCAGCCAGTGGCAACGGCGTATATACCTATGGGAGCGCCAGCCTGTATCCCACGAGCACCTTCGAGTCGACGAACTATTGGGTCGATGTGATGTTCACCACGCCGAGTTCGAACACGACGCCGACGGCGGTTGCTGACGCAGGTGACGCGACCGAGAAGGGTGGCATTGCCAATGGTTCGGGTGGTGTGGTTGCGAGCGGCAATGTGCTGACCAACGACACCGATCCGGATGCCGGTGACACCAAGACGGTCACGGCCGTCGTCTTCGGCGCGACATCAGGCACGCTCGGTTCGGCACTGAACGGCACCTATGGCAGTCTCGTGCTCAGCGCATCGGGCGTCTATAGCTATGCCGTCAACGAGACCAATGCCGCCGTCCAGGCGCTGCGCCAGTCGACCAACACGCTGAGCGATGTGTTCAGCTACACGATGCGCGACGCTGCCGGCGCCACCGCCACGGCAAACCTGACCATCACCATCCATGGCGCCAACGACGCACCGGTGCTCGCCGTCCAGACGACCACTCAGAACGCCACCGTCGGCTCTGCCTTCTCCTTCGTGCTGCCGACCACCACCTTCACTGATGTCGACAGCACCGAGACGCTGACCTATACGGCAACTGCTGCCGATGGCACGGCGCTGCCCGCCTGGCTGGCCTTCAACGCCACGACACGGACATTCTCTGGCACGCCGACGACATCAGGCACTTACGGCGTCAAGGTGACGGCGACAGACCTCGGCGGCCTTGCGGCCAACGAGAGCTTCAACATTGCCGTGTCGACGCCTGGCAACACGACGCCGACGGCGGTTGCTGACGCAGGTGACGCGACCGAGAAGGGTGGCATTGCCAATGGTTCGGGTGGTGTGGTTGCGAGCGGCAATGTGCTGACCAACGACACCGATCCGGATGCCGGTGACACCAAGACGGTCACGGCCGTCGTCTTCGGCGCGACATCAGGCACGCTCGGTTCGGCACTGAACGGCACCTATGGCAGTCTCGTGCTCAGCGCATCGGGCGTCTATAGCTATGCCGTCAACGAGACCAATGCCGCCGTCCAGGCGCTGCGCCAGTCGACCAACACGCTGAGCGATGTGTTCAGCTACACGATGCGCGACGCTGCCGGCGCCACCGCCACGGCAAACCTGACCATCACCATCCATGGCGCCAACGACGCACCGGTGCTCGCCGTCCAGACGACCACTCAGAACGCCACCGTCGGCTCTGCCTTCTCCTTCGTGCTGCCGACCACCACCTTCACTGATGTCGACAGCACCGAGACGCTGACCTATACGGCAACTGCTGCCGATGGCACGGCGCTGCCCGCCTGGCTGGCCTTCAACGCCACGACACGGACATTCTCTGGCACGCCGACGACATCAGGCACTTACGGCGTCAAGGTGACGGCGACAGACCTCGGAGGTCTGTCGGCCAACGAGACCTTCAATGTCGCCGTATCGACGGCGCCAACGAGCTACAGCCTGTTTTCCGCCTCCAGCACGCCGACCCAGACGAACCTCAACGATGGTCAGCAGATTGAGCTCGGCGTCAAGTTCCAGTCGAACGTTGCCGGCGACATTACCGGCATCAAGTTCTACCGCAGCGCCAATGACAACGGACAGAATGTCGTCGACCTGTGGACCACGACAGGCACCAAACTCGCGACCGCCACCTTCACCAACACCACGGCGAGCGGTTGGCAGACCGTGAACTTTACAACACCTGTCACAATTGCCGCCAACACCAACTATGTCGCCTCCTATCACACCACAGGTGCCTATGTGGCGACTAACAATTTCTATACGGCCGCCGTCACCAGCGGCCCGTTGACTGCCCAGTCGAGTGCGGTGGCCGGTGGCAACGGCGTCTACCGCTATGGCGGATCCGCCACCACAGGCATTTTCCCGAATGCCACCTACAATGCTGCCAATTACTACGCCGATGTGGTCTTCCGCCCGGCATCGACGTCGAACACGACGCCGACGGCGGTTGCTGACGCAGGTGACGCGACCGAGAAGGGTGGCATTGCCAATGGTTCGGGTGGTGTGGTTGCGAGCGGCAATGTGCTGACCAACGACACCGATCCGGATGCCGGTGACACCAAGACGGTCACGGCCGTCGTCTTCGGCGCGACATCAGGCACGCTCGGTTCGGCACTGAACGGCACCTATGGCAGTCTCGTGCTCAGCGCATCGGGCGTCTATAGCTATGCCGTCAACGAGACCAATGCCGCCGTCCAGGCGCTGCGCCAGTCGACCAACACGCTGAGCGATGTGTTCAGCTACACGATGCGCGACGCTGCCGGCGCCACCGCCACGGCAAACCTGACCATCACCATCCATGGCGCCAACGACGCACCGGTGCTCGCCGTCCAGACGACCACTCAGAACGCCACCGTCGGCTCTGCCTTCTCCTTCGTGCTGCCGACCACCACCTTCACTGATGTCGACAGCACCGAGACGCTGACCTATACGGCAACTGCTGCCGATGGCACGGCGCTGCCCGCCTGGCTGGCCTTCAACGCCACGACACGGACATTCTCTGGCACGCCGACGACATCAGGCACTTACGGCGTCAAGGTGACGGCGACAGACCTCGGCGGCCTTGCGGCCAACGAGAGCTTCAACATTGCCGTGTCGACGCCTGGCAACACGACGCCGACGGCGGTTGCTGACGCAGGTGACGCGACCGAGAAGGGTGGCATTGCCAATGGTTCGGGTGGTGTGGTTGCGAGCGGCAATGTGCTGACCAACGACACCGATCCGGATGCCGGTGACACCAAGACGGTCACGGCCGTCGTCTTCGGCGCGACATCAGGCACGCTCGGTTCGGCACTGAACGGCACCTATGGCAGTCTCGTGCTCAGCGCATCGGGCGTCTATAGCTATGCCGTCAACGAGACCAATGCCGCCGTCCAGGCGCTGCGCCAGTCGACCAACACGCTGAGCGATGTGTTCAGCTACACGATGCGCGACGCTGCCGGCGCCACCGCCACGGCAAACCTGACCATCACCATCCATGGCGCCAACGACGCACCGGTGCTCGCCGTCCAGACGACCACTCAGAACGCCACCGTCGGCTCTGCCTTCTCCTTCGTGCTGCCGACCACCACCTTCACTGATGTCGACAGCACCGAGACGCTGACCTATACGGCAACTGCTGCCGATGGCACGGCGCTGCCCGCCTGGCTGGCCTTCAACGCCACGACACGGACATTCTCTGGCACGCCGACGACATCAGGCACTTACGGCGTCAAGGTGACGGCGACAGACCTCGGAGGTCTGTCGGCCAACGAGACCTTCAATGTCGCCGTATCGACGGCGCCAACGAGCTACAGCCTGTTTTCCGCCTCCAGCACGCCGACCCAGACGAACCTCAACGATGGTCAGCAGATTGAACTCGGCGTCAAGTTCCAGTCGAACGTTGCCGGCGACATTACCGGCATCAAGTTCTACCGCAGCGCCAATGACAACGGACAGAATGTCGTCGACCTGTGGACCACGACAGGCACCAAACTCGCGACCGCCACCTTCACCAACACCACGGCGAGCGGTTGGCAGACCGTGAACTTTACAACACCTGTCACAATTGCCGCCAACACCAACTATGTCGCCTCCTATCACACCACAGGTGCCTATGTGGCGACGGACGGTTTCTTCACCAATGCGGTGACAAACGGTCCGCTGACGGCTCAGTCAAGTGCTTTGGCCGGCGGCAACGGCGTCTATGCCTATGGCGGATCCGCAACCGCGGGGCTCTTCCCGACCAGCACATACGATTCAGCGAATTACTATGCCGATGTGGTCTTTCGTCCACAGCTTGCCACATGACGCATCGGAAAGGCGGCTACGAACGGGATTCGAAGGAGGCTCATACGACGCAAATACCGACCGCTCCGAGTGCTCACATTCAAGGCATGCCGATGAACAGCATCGAGCGGCTCCCGGTAACCGTGCTCGCCGGTTTTCTCGGCGCTGGTAAGACGACGCTTCTCAGTCACGTCCTGAACAATCGTGAAGGCTTGCGGGTTGCCGTCATCGTCAACGACATGAGTGAAGTGAACATAGACGCAAGCCTCATTCGAGACGGTAGCTGCAACCTGTCGCATACGACGGAGACATTGGTCGAGCTCAGCAATGGCTGCATATGCTGCACCCTGCGCAACGATCTGCTCACGGAAGTGCGGCGACTGGCCGAAGAGGGGCGATACGACTATCTGTTGATCGAAGGCACCGGCATTGCCGAGCCGCGCCCCATCGCGGCAACCTTTTCCTTCTGCGATGAAAACGGCGTTTCGCTTTCCGATTTTGCCAGACTAGACACGATGGTCACGGTGGTCGACGCTGCAAACCTGTTAGTCGACTACAGTAGCGCCGATCTGCTTGCCGACCGCGGCTTGCAGCGGGACGGTGAGGACCGGCGCACCCTCATCGACCTGCTGGTCGACCAGATCGAGTTTGCCGATGTCGTCGTGATCAACAAGATCTCGGACGCGACTGAAGAGGTCCGCGCGGAGGTCCGCAAGATTGTTGCGTCTCTCAACCCGGATGCGCGTCAGGTAGAGACGGATCTCGGCAGAGTTTCTCTGGCAACCGTTCTCAATACCGGCCTCTTCGATGAAGAAAAAGCCGCCGCACATCCCTTGTGGCACAAGGAATTGTACAGCCCGGGCGAGCATGTTCCGGAAACGGAGGAATATGGGGTATCGAGCTTTGTCTACCGCACGAGGCGCCCCTTCGACCCCAAGCGGTTTCGGGCATTCCTGGACGAGCCCTGGCCAGGGGTGCTTCGCGCCAAGGGCCATTTCTGGCTTGCCACGCGCCCGCGTCACGTAGGCCTTATGTCGGCTGCAGGGGTGCAGCGGCGTTGCGAACCCATGGGGCTCTGGTGGGCGGCCGTTCCGCGACAAGACTGGCCGAGCCATCAGCAGTTTCATCAGCACCTGCAGAGCCGATGGGACAGCGCCTGGGGCGACCGCCGGCAGGAACTGGTGTTCATCGGGGTTGGCATGGACGAGACAGGTGTGCGGACCGCATTGGACGACTGCCTCGCCAGTGCGGACCCGCGCGAATGGTCAGCTCTCGAAGATCCGTTCCCGGCCTGGTAGCGCGCCAGGTTGCAACGTTTGCGCCACGAACGCATGGACGCGAGAGTTCACGGCCTGTGCCGAGATGCCTCAGTCGTCGAGATAGCGTTCGGTCAAGCGTGCCCACATCGCGGCACCCACCGTCAGGGATTTGTCGGCAAAGTCGTATTTGGCACTGTGCAGGATCGCGGATTCCACACCGTTGCCGAGCCGCAGGAAGCTTCCGGGCTTGTGCTCGAGGAAGTGCGAGAAGTCCTCACTGCCGGGGATGAGGTTGCAGAGAGCTACCTTGTCAGCACCGACGAGTTCTTCTGCGACCATGCGGGCGAATTCCGTTTCCGCTTCCGAATTGACGACCACGGGGTGACCGCGAGTGTATTCGATTTCGGCGGCTGCGCCGTAACCGTCGGCGATCGTTTCGGCGAGCCTGCGGATCCTGACCTCCAGCGTCTCGCGCACCTTCGGGTCGAAGGAGCGAATGCTGAGCAGCAGTTTTGCACTTTCGGGGATGACGTTTGCGGCCTCGCCGGCATGGATCGCCCCGACCGTGACGACCGCGGTTTGTGTCGGATCGATGCTGCGGGAAACGACCGATTGCAGGCTGACGACGAGGTTGCAGGCAACGACCACCGGATCGACGGTCAGATGCGGCCGCGAGGCGTGGCCACCCTTGCCCTTGATGATGATCTCAGCGCTGTCGGCAGCCGCCATCAGCGGGCCCGACCGCATCAGCCAGGTGCCTTCGGGTGCGCCCGGATGATTGTGCAGACCAAAGATAACGTCGAAGGGAAAGCGTTCGAACAGCCCGTCAGCGATCATTGCGGGCGCACCACTCAGCGGACCTGCCTCCTCGGCCGGCTGGAAAATGAGATTGACTGTCCCGTTGAAGCGGCGCGTGCGTGCCAGATATTCGGCCGCACCGAGAAGTATCGTCGTGTGGCCGTCATGTCCGCAGGCATGCATCTTGCCGGCAACCGTGCTGGCATAGGGGCGGCCGCTCTCCTCGGTGATCGGCAGAGCGTCCATGTCGGCGCGGATGGCGATGCTCTTCTTTCCGGCGCCGACCGTCATGCGCGCAACCACGCCATGGCCGCCGACGTTGCGGGTGACGTCATACCCCCAGGATTCAAGCTTTTCGGCAACAAAACGCGCGGTCTCGGCCTCCTCGAAGGAGAGCTCTGGATGAGCGTGCAGATGCCGGCGGACAGCCGTCAGCTCCGCTTCCATCGGTTCGAAATCGGAGAGGCGGGCAAAATCATTGTCGAGGGACATGGCAATTCCAGTTTCATGGGCGCGGTATCGCCGGCCGGCTCACGGTAAAGCCAGCCCGCAGGGCAAGAGCATGGAGGAGCCGCCGCGCTAGATAAAGCGCGACAGGAAACTTCTGGTGCGGGGGTGCTGCGGGTTGCCGATCACGTCCTCCGGCTTGCCTTGTTCCACGACCTTGCCGTCATCCATGAAGACGACGCGGTCGGCCGCTTCCCGCGCGAAACCGATCTCGTGAGTGACGACGATCATCGTCAGACCCTGGTTTGCAAGATCCCGCATGGTGGCGAGAACCTCGCCGACCAGCTCGGGGTCGAGTGCCGAAGTCGGCTCGTCGAAGAGCATCAGCTTCGGCTTGATGGCGAGCGCGCGGGCAATCGCCACGCGCTGCTGCTGGCCGCCGGAAAGCTGGCGCGGATAGCTGTCGGCCTTGGCCGAAAGCCCGACCCGTTCCAGGAGCCTCAGCGCATTTTCGGTCGCAACCTTGCGGCTCTCACCGTGGATGCCGACCGGTGCCTCGATGATGTTCTGCAGCGCCGTCATATGCGGGTAGAGATTGAACTGCTGGAACACCATGCCGATCTTGCGGCGCTGCAAGGCGATCGCGTGGTTCGACAGCTGCAGCAGCCGGTCCTTATGCAGGCGGTAGCCGATCTGTTCACCATCCACCTCGATTGAACCCTGGTTGATGGATTCGAGGTGGTTGATACAGCGCAGGAACGTCGATTTGCCGGAGCCGGAGGGGCCAAGGACGACGACGACCTCGCCGGGCGCGACGTCGAGATCGATACCCTTCAGCACTTCCAGATCCGCGAAGGACTTGTGGACATTGCGTGCCTTGACGAGAGGCTCGATAGTGGAGATCGCGTTCATGCGCCTGCCTCCGTTGCCTGTGCCATGACAGCCGTTTCCTTTGCAGGTTTGGCGGCGCCCGTGCGGCGATCGCCGCGGCTGTAATAGCGCTCGATATAGGCCTGGCCGATGTTCAGGAGCGACGTGATGAGCAGGTACCAGAGAACGGCAACCAGCAGCATCGGCACGATCTCGAAGGTGCGGTTGTAGATCGACTGCACCGAATAGAGCAGATCGGCCATGGCGATGACGCTGACGAGCGAAGTCGCCTTGATCATGCTGATCAGCTGATTCCCGGTCGGCGGAACGATCGAGCGCATGGCCTGCGGAATGATGATGCGGCGAAGCGCGCGGATGCGCGTCATGCCGAAGGCTTCCGCCGTCTCGAACTGACCCTTGTCTACCGAAAGCAACCCGCCGCGAATGATTTCGGCCATGTAGGCGGACTCATTGAGCGCGAGACCGGCGATCGCGGCCGTCATCGGGCTGATCACCGAGTTCGTATCCCAGCTCATGAAGGTCGGGCCAAAGGGAATGCCGATCGACAGCGTCGGAAACAGCGTCGAAAGATTGTACCAGAAGATCAGTTGTACCAGGAGCGGCGTTCCGCGGAAGAACCAGATGAACAGCGAGGCGAGCGAGCTTGCCAGCCGATCGCTGGACATTCTCGCGACGGCCAGCACGAGGCCGAGCGCGATGCCGATGATCATCGCGACGACCGTCAGGCCGAGCGAGACGTAAAGGCCGCTGATGACGGTCGGGTCGAAGAAATATTGAGTGACGACCGGCCAGCCGAAATTCTCGTTATGCGCGACCGACCAGGCCCAATAGGCGGCGATCGCAAGCGTGATGGCCCAGGCCGCAACGCGGCCTTTGGGGAAGGGCTTGTGGGCATGAGCCACATCCCGGCTTCTCGCATCGCCGGAGGGCGATGCGAGTGTTTGCGTTTGTGTGCTCATTTCGGAAGCGTCCCACCGAGGTTGATGCCGGGCTCCTTGATCATATTGTTCTCAAGGCCCCACTTCTTCATGATCGCGGCATAGGTGCCGTTGTCCATCAGCACTTTGACCGCATCGCGCAGGACTGGGCCGAGCGGCGAGCCCTTCGCGACAACCGCGCCCTGATAGAGATTCTCAAAACCGTTCTTCTGTCCCACACCAGTCAGTTCCAGCTGACCGTTGGCCTGCGACACGAAATAGGTGAGCGGCGCCTGGGAGGAGAAGAAGGCATCCGACCGCTTGGAACGGACGGCAAGGATCGAGCTCGGCTGGTCGGTGAAGGACTGCACCTCGATCGCGCCCTTGCCATCGGTCTTGCACTTTTCGGCCTGCACCTGGATGACCTTTTCGGCCGAACCGCCGGCCATGACGGCGATGCGGTTACCGCAGGCGGTATCGAGCGAGGTGATGCCCTTCGGATTGCCCTTCTGCACCGAGAAGACCACAAATTCCTGCACCCAATCGACGAAGTCGTTGGATTCCTCGCGGCTCTTGAAATCGCCGACGGGACCGAAGGCAAACTGATAGCGGCCCGAATTGACGCCAGCCAGCAGCGCCGGCAGACCGCCCACGGTCTCATGCTCGATCTCGACGCCGAGAACCTGGCCGAGCGCGTCGGTCAGATCGGCGCTGGCGCCGCTCATCTCGGTGCCCGTGACGATTTCATAGGGAGGAAACGAGCCATTGTTGACGGAGATCATCTTGCCAGACGTGCGGATCGCTTCGGGCAACTGCGCATGAAGCGCGTCGTTGACGGAAAGCTTGGGCAGGGCCGCATCTTCAGCGAAGGCCGTTCCCGAGATCACCACGCTCGTCAGAGCAAGGCATGCAATTTTCCTGATCGACATTGTTCATTTCCCCTGTTTGGTTCGAATTTATGGTTTCGTGTTGCGTTCACCCGATGCGGCTACCGTCCACATCGAAGGAGAAGAGGTCTTCCGGCGTCATCAGCTGCGGCAGGATGCCCTGGACGTGAAGCTCGCTGGCGAAGTCGGCGATCATCTTGCGGTTGACCGCAAAGCCGCTGGCCTCCCAGCCGAGCGGAAGCTCGGCTGCCGACTTCAAGAGTTCGTCCATCATGAAGGGCGAGGTGTCGGCGTATTTGCGGCGTTTGCTCAGCCACATCCGCTGCGATTCATCGATCAGCTTGCTGAGCTCTTCGATCACCCACGGGTTCTGCGCGACGATGTCCGCTTTGATGCCGATCAGATGCATGCCGGGAACATAGCCCACATCATCGAAATATCGACGTTCGGCACCTCTGAAATCGGAAACGACTTGCCGGAACGGCGATCCTCCGCCGAAGTAGCCGTCAGGCATGAAAGGCGTGAAGATCGCATCAAGGAAGCTTTCCTTGAGCAGGTCGACCATGGGGCGCTCGCCAGGAGCCGCTTCGATGCGGCCGGGCCGGCCGAACCCGTCTAGGCGATCGACGACCGGATGCGCTTCCGTCAGGCGGCCCGCATACCACATGGCATCCTCGACGCCGACGCCCTCGCGGCGCAGTGCTGCTCTGGTCCAGGTGTTTCCGGAGTCGCGCCATCCGGTGACGCCGATACGCTTTCCGGCCAGTTGGCCGAGTTCGGTGATGGGGCCGTCCTTGCGGGTGATGATGCAGCGGTGACGGAAGCCGCGCATGATGAAGTTCGGAATGCCGACGACGCTCTCGTCACCATCAATGCGCAGCTGCGTATAGCGGCTGAAGGACATTTCCGCGACATCGTAGTGGTCGCTTTTTCCGAGATGCGAGAGCAATGTGCCGACGCGGTCGACCTTGAGGTCAAGCTTGGGAGAGGAGACATCGCCGAGAACCAGGGGCGTCATGTAGTCCCAGTCACGGAGGGCAAGTCGGAGGCTAAGGGGCATCGGCATTCACTCGCAAAGACCTTGTTTTCGGAACAATTAAATGTTCAAAATTATCTGATCAAATGTTATTACGTTATTGAACATTAAAAGTGGCGATTAAATGAGCGATATTGTCGACGCGGCATGGTTTGCCCAAAAATTGACCGATCGGACAATTCGAGGAATTGCGATTGAAACCAGTGCCTTGATCCGCGCCGGGGCGCTCCCCGTCGGAACGAAGCTGCCACCGATCCGCGATCTCGCCTTTGCGCTCGGGATCAGTCCGGCGACGATCTCCGAGGCCTGGAGCGAGCTGAGACGCCAGAAAATCATTACCGGCAGGGGACGGAACGGCACCTGGGTGAGCGGCGATCGTTTCGTGGCGAAACCCGAACGGCTCGGCAGTTCCGGCCGTTATGGAGCCGACGTCCTCGACCTGACATCGGCCGTGCCGGATGTCCGGCTTTTGCCAAAGCTTACCGAAGCCATGGCCTACGGAGCGTCGGCCGAAAATCTCAACAGCTACGAGCGAAGCCGCATTCTTCCGGAACTCGAAGAGGCTGTCCGAAAGACTTGGCCATACGAACCGGAGGCATTGCTGGCGACGAACGGAGGCTATAATGCGGTCTACACGCTTATCCAGGCGCTCGTCATGCCCGGTGCGTCCGTTGCAATCGAAGATCCGACCGCCATGCGGCTTCTTGATATTCTGGAGGACCGCGGCGTGCAGATCATTCCGGTCCAGTGCGATCGGGAAGGGCCGCTGCCTTCGTCTCTCGAGGCCGCAATGAAGCTGCGGCCGGTCGCCTTCATTTTCCAGCCGCGGCTTCATTCGGTGACCGGCCAGCACGTCAGCAGCGAGCGGTTGCAACGACTTGGAGACATTCTCGACGGCACGGACACCTTGATCGTCGAAGATGACGGCATTGCCGACATTTCCACGGCTCCGCGTCATTCGCTCGGTGGCCGGTTTGCCGACCGGACCATTCACATTCTCTCCTATTCGAAGACGCATGGTCCGGATCTCAGGCTTGCTGTGCTTTCAAGCTCGCGGGCGATCGTCGAACAGATCCAGTCCTACCGTAGCTTCAGCGCCGGCTGGACAAGCCGCATCCTTCAGGCGGCCACCGCCTGGCTTCTGCGGGATCCCGTGACGCAAACCTCGCTGCAACACTCTCGCGATATCTATTTCCAGCGTCGGGCCGATCTGGTCGACGCCCTGGGGGGACGTGGGATCGAAGTGCAACATGGGAGCGGCCTGTGTGCCTGGGTGCCGGTCGCATCCGAACCTTTCGCGATGGTCACGCTGGCGGCGCGAGGTATTGCGGTTCATCCCGGTGCTAAATTTTCCATCCTTCCAAGCGCACATCTTCGCGTGGCGACAGCCATACTGTCTGATCGGCTAAACGACGTGGCCGACTCGATTGCGCTGGCCGCCAGCCCGGCCTAGCCTTCGGTGCTTCTCCAGCTATCCCAACACTTCACCGCGTTTGGAGACGCCGGCAGATCCGCGGTACTGCGCCGCGAGCTTCCGGCAGGCGCGAAGGGTCAGGGCCATGACGGTCAAGGTCGTACCCGCCGTTCCGCCGCCGGCAAAGGCGCTCGCGTCGGTCACAAGAAGATTGGGCACGTCCCAGCTCTGGTTCCATCCGTTGAGGACGGAGTTTTCCGGCGAAGTGCCCATGCGCGCCCCGCCGCTTTCATGGATTGCCGCACCCATGCACATGGTCTTTCGGAACCACTTGCGGAACAGGAAACGGCTTAAAGGATCGGCATCCGGGAAGGCGCCGCGGCCCATTTCTCTCAGGCCAAGCGGGGATCCGATGAAGTCGAGCTCGCCGCCGGCACTCTTCACCATGTCGATCAGGGTCATTTCCTGCTTGCGGATCAGTTCCTGCTCGGGCTCATGCATGACGCAGCGGATGTGCGGTACCGGAATGCCCCAGGCATCCTTGCGGCTGGCATCGAGAGTGATGCGATTGTCGGCGTGCGGCAGCATCAGGCCGAAGCCGAAGAAGGCAAGGCTCGATGGCTCGTTATCGCCGACCGGCGCGCGGCCGACGCTGCCCTGATAGGCGAAGTCGCCGCGCGGCGCCTTTCCTTCCACATTGTCGAAGCGCGGGACGAAGATCCCGCCCGACGGATTGTAGAACGGGTCCTGCGGGGCCGAATCGTCATGCGACCAGCCACGGGCAGGCGCAAAGGTTCCAAAGGCCAGACAAGGCAGCTGGTCCATGAAATAGCGACCGAGCGTGCCCGAACTATTGCCAAGCCCGTTCGGGTGCCTTGCCGATGCCGAATTCAGGAGCAGGCGAACGCTTTCGATCGGCGAGGCGCAGAGGACGACGTTTTCGGCCTTGACCGCATGGACGCTGCCGGAATTGCGATCAACGTATTCTGCGCCCGTCGCCCGACCGGTCTTCGCATCCGTGGTAATGCGGCGCACGATCGCATCGTGGCGGATGGTCAACTTGCCGCTGGCGAGCGCTTCGCGCAGCGGGCGCGGCACGCGCTCGGCGTCCGGCGCGATATAACGCCAGGATAAGACATGCCGTTCGGGCGCCTGGCTTTCGACAGTCTTCTTGAAGAGCTCTTCGGCCGGTGTCAGCTTGGCGGGGCGGGAATAGACGCCGTCCGGCAAGGTCGAGACATGATCCTGATTGCCGTAGAGGCCAAGCTGGCTTTCGGCTTCGGCATAGAAGGGGGCTAGTTCGTCATAGGAGACGGGCCAGTCGACGCCGCGGCCGCTGCGGCTTTCAATCTTGAAATCGTCGTCGCTCCAGCGCAGCAGCACGCGCCCGAAACTGTGCAGTCGCCCACCCGACTGCCGGCCGCGGATCCACAGGAAGGGTTCGCCGCGCGGCGTGGTATAGGGGTTATTCCGGTCATTGACGAAGAAGCGGCTGAAGCGCTCGGTGAAGAAGGCGGCACGCGCCTGCACCGGCTGGCCCTTGATGGTCGCCCGTGCGCGCTCCCAGATATTGATGGCGCTTGCGGGCGGTTTCTTGCGGGTGGGATCGAAATCTTTCTTGCTGATCTCAGGGCCGGCTTCGAGAAGCAGGACGGATAGACCATTGGCCGTCAATTCCATGGCAGCAAAGGAGCCGGCCGCGCCGGAGCCGATCACCAGCGCATCATACACTTTCTCAGACACGTCGTTCAAAACCTGACTTCATCAATGGAATGGGACGGGCAGCGCGATCTCTCTGCTGCCGGGAGAGCACGGCTCAGAGGCGATTGCCGTCGCTCGCAAAAAGCGATGCCTTGGAGAGATCGAGACCGATGCCGATGACATCGCCCGGTTGGAGCGAGAGATCGCCCATCACCCGCAGCGACAGGGTCGTGTCTTTCCAGGTGAGCCAGACAACCGTATCGGAACCCATCGGCTCCAGGACTGAGACGGCTGCATGAAGCGCGGTGTCCCCGGCTTCCGGTCGGATACTCAGATGTTCCGGACGCACGCCAAGCGTTACCGGGCAGGCTTGCGGCCTTGCGGCAAAAGCGTAACCAGACATGTCGAGGGTGAGATCGCCCGCCTTGAACAGCACCTTTTCGCCGTCCTGTTCGATGCTGCCTTGAATGAAATTCATCGAGGGCGCGCCGATGAAGCCGGCGACGAAGAGATTGGCAGGCCGGTGATAGATCTCCGCAGGTGTGCCCAATTGCTGGATTACGCCATCGCGCATGATGGCGATGCGATCGGCAAGTGTGAGCGCCTCTACCTGGTCGTGGGTGACGTAGATCATCGTGTTGCCGAGCTGCTGGTGCAGCTTCTTGATCTCGACGCGCAGCTCGTTGCGCAGTTTGGCATCGAGGTTCGACAGCGGCTCGTCGAACAAGAAGACGTCGACTTCGCGCACCAGCGCGCGGCCGATCGCAACGCGCTGGCGCTGGCCGCCGGAAAGCTCGGCCGGGCGGCGGTCGAGCAGCTTTTCAAGATGCAGGAGCGATGCCGCTCGCTCGACCCGGCTGTCGATTTCCGGCTTCGGCAGGCCCGCGACCCTGAGGCCGAAGGAGAGGTTCTTGCGAACCGACATGCGGGGATAGAGCGCATAGGACTGAAACACCATGCCGATGCCACGGTCCTTCGGTTCTTCCCAGGTAACGTTTTCCCCCGAAATCCAGATTTCCCCATCGGTGATGTCGGAAAGACCGGCGATCGCGTTCAGCAAGGTCGACTTGCCACAGCCGGACGGGCCGAGCAGGACGAGGAATTCCTTCGGTGCGATATCGAGCGACATTTGCTCGATCACCGTATGGTCGCCGTAGCTGATCTTCAGGTCCTTGATGGAAACAGCAGAGTGCATTCAGCCTTACCCCTTGACGGCGCCGGCCGCGATCCCGCGGACGAACCAGCGTCCGGACAGGAAATAGATGGCGAGCGGAATGATGGCGGTGAGGATGGTGGCCGCCATGTTGACGTTGTAGTTGCGCTCGCCCATCGTCGTATTGACGATGTTGTTGAGCTGTACTGTCATCGGCAGATTGTCGCGTCCGGCAAAGACGACGCCGAGCAGGAAGTCGTTCCAGATGCCCGTGAACTGGAACATCGAGGCGACCACGATCATCGGAAGCGCCATCGGCAGCATGATCTCGATGAAAATCCGCCAGAAGCCGGCGCCATCGACGCGCGCTGCCTTGAAGAGTTCTTCTGGAATGGTGACGAAGTAGTTGCGGAAAAGCAGCGTCACCAGCGGCAGGCCAAACAGCACATGCACGAGAATAATGCCGCCGAGGCTGTTGTAGAAGCCCATCACCGCCATGGCGCGCACCAGCGGATAGAGAAAGATCTGGTAGGGCACCAGAGCGCCGGCCATCAGCAGGCCGAACATCAGGCGTCCTGCCTTCGGGCGCCAGAAGGAAAGTGCATAACCGTTGATTGCGCCGATCAGGACGGAGATGACAACGGCCGGCACGGTGATCTTCACCGAATTCAGGAAGCCCATGCGCACGCCGGTGCATTCGCTCCCGGCACAGGCGCCGGCCCAGGCCGTCTTCCAGGCGGTAAAATCCAGGTGCAGCGGCAGGGCAAAAATCTGCCCCAGCCGGATCTCGTCCATGGTCTTCAGCGACGTGACGATCATCACGTAAAGCGGCACGGCGAAGAACAGCGCGGCGGAGATGAGGAAGGCGTATAGGCCGATGCGGGCTGCGGTGATCTGCGTCGGCCTAGGGCCGCGGGGATGGATCATAGCGTACCTGCCTGGCGCCGGGCGCGGATATGTTGGGCATAGCGGAAGGGTGCGACGATGATCAGCACGGTTAAAAGCAGGACGGTCGCCGCTGCTGTCGCAAGGCCGAGATTCTGACGCTGGAACAGATTGTCCATGATGAACTTCGCCGGCACCTCTGTTGCCGATCCCGGTCCGCCATTGGTGAGCGCCACAACGATATCATAGGTCTTGATCACGCCCATGGAGAGCAGCGTGCCGGCCGCCGCAAAGGCCGGCGTCAGTTGCGGCAGGATGATCGAAACATAGGTGCGCCAGACGGGAATGCCGTCGATGCGGGCAGCGCGCCACTGCTCGCCATCGATGCCGCGCATGCCGGCCAGCACAAGGATCATGACGAGGCCCGCGCCCTGCCAGAGGGCCGCGATCACCACTGCATAGATCGCAAGATCGCGGTTGATGATCCAGTCGAAGGAAAAACCCTGCCAGCCAAGCGCACGCACGCTTGCCTGAACGCCGAGCGTCGGGTTCATCATCCATTGCCAGATTAGGCCGGTGACGACGAAGGACATGGCATAGGGGTAGAGGAAGATCGTCCGGAAGGCGCTTTCGAAGCGTACCTTGCGATCGAGGGCGGCGGCAAGCAGGAAGCCGATAAACAGGCAGCCAAAGACGTAAAGCACGCCGAAGATGATGAGGTTCTGGAAGGAGATCAGCCATTTGGCAGTCTGAAACAGTTTGGAATATTGCTCGAACCCGACGAAGTTCCATGACGGGAACAGCCGCGAATTGGTGAAGGACAGGGTCACCGACCAGACCATGGTGCCGAGGTAGACGACGACCACCGCAGCCCAGGTCGGGATGAGAGCGATGAGCGCCGCCTTCGAGCGGTTATGCTTCCGTTTCATCAGTGCATCTTTGCAAGGGGCTTCGAAAGTCGCCTGCACCAGTGATGCGGTGCAGGCGACAGGCTTGTCCGATCTTACTCGAAGATCGCGGCGAACTGCGCAGCCGATGCATCGACATCAGCGGACGGATTGGCCCAGAATTCGCCGATGAAGTCTGTCAGAGCGCCCACCTGCTCCGGCGTCGTGGTGATGGCGTGTTCGGGAACGATCTTGCCCTCGGCCATGAAGGCCATGCCCTTCTGGGTGCAGGCGTCGAACTTGGACTTGTCGACATCGATGCGTGCGGGGATCGAGCCCTTGTTCAGCGAGAATTCGACTTGAACTGCGGGGTCCATGACGACCTCGGCAAGCAGCTTCTGCGCTGCGTCCTGGTTGGCGTCGTTCGTCTTCAGATAAGCGAAAGCGTCGGAGATATAGATCAGGCCTGGGGAAGCGGGAGAGATGGCGCAGCCGAAATCCTTGTCGGCGACTTTGCCGGCAGCCGTGAATTCGCCCTTGGCCCAATCACCCATGAACTGCACGCCGGCCCTGCCAGTGATAACCATGGCGGTGGCGTCGTTCCAGTTGCGGCCGGCAGAGCCTTCATCGACATAGGCCCGCATTTTGCCGAAGATTTCGAGAGCTTTCTTGACGCCGTCGGAGGTCAGGGCTGCCTGATCCTTTTCGGCATAGATCTTCATGAAGCCGTCCATGCCCACCTGGGACAGGAGCACCATGTTGAAGACCTTCACCTCCTGCCAGCCTTGGCCGCCCCAGCCGATCGGTGTCAGGCCTGCGGCCTTCAGCTTGTCCATGTCGGCGAAGAAGGTGTTCCAGTCCTTGGGCTCTTCGGTGATCCCGGCCTTGCTGAAGGCGTCCTTGGAATAGAACATCCAACTTTCACCGTGGATACCGGTCGGCGTCAGATAAACTTTGCCGTCATAGGTGATGTAGTCATAGAGTGCCTTCGGAAGCGCATCCTTCCACTTGCCGGCAGCCGCCACTTCATCCATCGGGTTCATCAGGCCCTGCTCGATGAATTCGGCCGGATCCTTGCCGACGACGACCTGTTTTGCGGTCGGAGGATCACCGGCGACGAGGCGGTTCTGGAATGCGGCATTGGCATTTTCGAAGCCGGCAATCGTGGAGCTCTCCCACACACCGCCGCGCTTTTCGAATTCCTTCTTGATGGCCTCGACGGCGCGGCCCTCGCCGCCTGATGTCCAGGAGGTAAAGACCTCGGCCTTCAGCCTGTCGTCTGCATTCGCAAGGCCGGCAGCACCAAGCAGCATGGTACCGGCGAGCAGGAGCGTCATTTCCTTCATTGTTCCACCTCTTGAATAGGCCCTCTTTGCGGGGCCGTTTGGTTGCAAGCTACGGTTAGCGATAGATCGGCAGCAGCGCCTGCCGCACGAGGGTCAGACCGTTGGCAATGTCGCCAACGGGATCAGCTGCGGCGTCGAGTTCGAGAATTGCCCAGCCATTGAACTGGCGATCCCGCAAGAGGCGGATCCAGGCCGGCCAGTCGACGCGGCCAAGGCCGAAGCCGCAGAAAAAGGGACGGTGGCGCTCGTGGATGTCGGTGCCGATCGGCGTGTCTGCCGGCATTTTGCCGACCGCATCCTTCCAGTGGGCGATGATCATGCGCTCGTGATGGCGATCGACGAGCTGGATCGGGTCGGAACCCTCGAGAATGATATGCGCCGTGTCCGGGCACATGTGCACATAAGCCGGATCCGTCAGCAGCATCAGAAGATCGACGTCGCGGGCAGCGGCAAAGATCGAATGCGCTTCCGTATGCACGGCGAGCTTGACACCCTTCTTGTAAAGGGTGGCTCCGAGCCGATTCAGGAAATCGGCGATGATCTTGGCCTGTTCGAAATCGCGGAAACGCACGGGCTCTTCACCTGGCGTCTGACGCATCGGTGCGCCAATGACCATGATATCGCCGCCGCAGGCCTTGATGAAATCGGCATATTGTTCGGCCTTGGCGATGATGGCTGCCTGCGCGGCGGCCTCGGTAAAGTCGCCCGATGCCTCCAGCTCCGCGAAGAAGCCGGATGCGAGCTGGAGCCCGCGGGCAGAAAGCTCGGCGCCGAAGGTCTCCACAGACCCGTAGGTCTTGATCGCATCCTGCCAGTTGAACGGAGAGAAGGTCAGCTCGACACCGGTCACGCCCGAGGCCTGGATGCTATCGAGGATCTCGTCCCAGAACTGCCGCGGCTGAGACTTCGCGTGTTCGATGATTGCGTCATAGCTGTCGACGCCCCAGAAGCCCGGGTGAAAGAAGGTGACCAGGTCCACACCAAAACGCAGATTGTCACTCTCAGCCATTATTCAGCCCCTTCATCCAGGCATAGCTCATCCGTCGCGAAGAGTGTCTCGCGCGTCGAATTTTATCCAGTAAATTCAATGTTTTGGCAATTGGCAATCGATTGCCATGCCTGGATATTAGTCAAGCCGATAAAATATGCAACGCTTTTCTTCGAGTTTTTGGCAATCGTTTGCTATAACGGGATTCGTGAGCCGAACAGGGTTTGGTTGCACTGGGCTAAGTGGATGGAATGATGAAGAAAACCGAAGATAGCCTATCCACAGAGGGATCATCCGCCCTGATGGCCGATGTCGCACGTCTGGCGGGCGTCGCAACTTCCACAGTCAGCCGCGCTTTGGCCAATCCGGGGCGGGTCAACGAAAAGACCAGAGCAAGGATTGCAGCCGCAGCAGAACAACTCGGCTATACGCCCAATGCCGCTGCCCGCAACCTGCGTGTCGGCAAGTCGAACGTCATTATGATCATCCTGCCGGGCTCGCTGCATTATGGCGCATCCCAGATCATTCCCCAGGTTCTGGAGGCCGTGAATCGCACTGTTATCCGCAACGGCTATAATCTGATGATCGCCAACCTCGATCGTGACGAAAGTTCCGAGCGGCATATCCTTGATCTTGCCTTCGGAGGGACGGTGAGGGGCGCGCTGATCCTGTCATCGCAGCTGCCGGTAGTCGCCAACAGATCGCTTGCCGAGGCGGGACTGCCGATCGTTTCGCTTCTGCTCGACATGAGCGATACTTCTGTTCCGAGCATCATCACCAATGACAGACAGGCTGTGAAAGAGGCTGGTCGGGAGCTCCTGGCGCTCGGGCACCGCCATTTCTTCTACATCGCCGGCCCGACGGGCAACTATCACGACATCGAACGCTATGCCGGTCTCGTCGAAGCCTTGCAGGAAGCGGGGCTTTCCGAACAGCATGTCACGCGCGCCGGTGGCCAATTCACCTTCCAATTTGGCTTTGAAACGGGTCTGCAGGCTGCCGAAGACTTTGCAAAGCTCGATGAAAAGCCGACCGCTGTCGTGGCGACGAGCGACGACATGGCAATCTCCTTCATGAGCAAGGTTCAGAAGATGGGATGGCGCGTACCTGAGGACCTGTCGATCGTCTCGTTCGACGGATCTCCGGTCTGCGAATATTGTGCGCCCCCGCTCTCAACGATCGAGCAACCCATGGAGGCTCTCGGGGAGACCGCGACAGAATTCCTGATTGCCAGGATGGAAAAGTCGGATGAAAGGCGAGAACTGCGCGTCGTCATTCCGAGCCGGTTCATTCGCCGTGAAAGTATCGCGGTGAACTCGAAATTGACAACCTGACTTTATTCTCGCGATCGGCTCTCTCTGAATTGTTTGGGTGCAGCTTTCGGCTGACCGCATCGACAGGCGCGAAATCACCTGCCGAGTCTCAGTTCGTTTCTGCGAACATTGTTTCCGCGCCTACGAATCTTGGATGAGAGGACATTCAACGACCTTTAGTGAAACAACGACTGAGGCATTGGCCACAGGGCCGATCAGTGCAGCTCGATATTCATGTCCGCGAGCAACGGCTCCAAACCGGGAAGATCGGCATCCGTCGCCCTGCGCAGCTCCCGCGTAACCGCCGTCAATGCCAGATCGAGAGACTGAGCGCCCAGTTCGATCTTCAAATCTTCCGCCACCGCCTTTGCATAAGTGATCATCCGAGCCAAAGCCATGAGCTCGTCAAGATCATCCATGTCTGCCGCCGCTGCGTGCTGAAGTTTTCCCGACCCTATGACCGTCATATCAATTCTCCAGATTGCATAAATGACCATAGGGACAGTTCGGTACTAAAGTGCGTGAAAAACGCGTGAAACACTTTATAGGTGCAATTGGATCCTGGCTTTTGAGCGGGCTAGTTGTTCGGACCAAAGCGTGGTTTTCCTGAATTCCCAATGGCGATTTATCGGCACGCGCTGATCATCCGCATCGCGAACAACTTCGAGGAGAGCCAGGGCATCGAGCCGCTTCTGATCGATTGCGTGGGTCTTCACCATGTTCAGCCAATGCGGCTTTTGCGATGCCGGTATTGCCGCGCATGTGCGAACGATGAGAGCCCAGCTTCTCTTCTTGAAGAAGAGATTTGCCGCGGTTTGTTCGAGAGCCAGGCGAAAGGCTTTATCAAAGAGCTGCAGCCTTTCCATCTCGTCCAAAGTGCTTCTCACATTGACCATCGGCACGGTCAGCGGTCTGCCGCCCAGCTCCATCGGTTCGTGCAAAAGCGCGACATCGGCGTCATCGACGATGGTTCCGCTGACATAGTCGTTGAAAATCCGGCCAACGCCGATCATTCCAAATGCTTGGCATTCGGCGGCGCGCAAGGCACCCATGCTGGCCGCGCCCAGAACCGTGACATTGAGGGAGAGAGCGAAGAGAATTTCCTTATGCCAAACCGGTGCGGTATTTTCAAAGCCGCCGTCGACCAAACCGATGACGTTTGCGCCATCTTCCACCGCCCTTAACACATCTCCCTGAACAGCGGGCGGCCTCAGAACGATATCCGTCGCGGCGTGGCTTGCTGCGTTAGGCAAGCTCGGGCCGATGAAGACGACCTTCACCAGCGCATCGCCCTTGCAAGGGCACGTTGGCCGAAACGATGGAGCCTGTTGCCCTCGGGGTTCTCAAGATCGGGTATGAATATCTTCACCACCGAAAATGGCAGGTTTGCAGGTGTCAGAGGAAGGGCAATCACCGAGCCGATTCCGCCGGCGCGAAGTCGCGTCAGCAGGTCATGCAGCAGGACGGATATGTTTCGAGCCGGTCTTGTGATGGTGGCCGCAGATACAGAAGCAGGGACGGCAAGAAAGGTGGTGCGGGTTTGTGCCGGAAGCGGCGTTGTGAACAATTCGGGCCAGACATCGTCGCGGGCGCCGCTGATATAAGTCAGTCTAGACTGAAGCGCTTCCGTTACGGCGCGGATTGCCGCCCGCACGGCCCAGGGATGTGCGCCGCTGCCGCTGGTGACCTCGACGAACCGGAGCGGCACTTTGCCGTCGATCGCTGATGGGGCGACGAGTGCGGTATAGCAGGGGATACCGATATCGCTCGTGATCTCGAAGAGTTTCAAGATGAGCCCGGCGGCCTCGATCCTGTCGATCAGGCCTGAGAGCGCTGCGTCGGCAAAACTCCTGGGATCGACGCAGCATGCGCAGCGCTTGTCATCGCTCAAAATCTGCCAAAGCACATGGGCATCGCGTTCGATGCGCTCCAGAATGCCATGGAATATTGCTTCTTCCAAGGTGTTGCCCGAGGCAAGACCATCCGACGACATCCAGAACCGGTTCTGCCGCGTTCGGTCGAGGAGGGCGGCATCCTGCGGAACATGGATCGGCTGGTCGTGAAGCAACTCGCTTGCCAGGCTCCAGACCAATTCCTCGTCTTCGCCCACGACCTGCTCGCCGCTTGCGATCAGGCAATCGAGCGGTTCGACGCAATCGCCCCGGCGTCGCAGGTCTCGTGCCGACGAAACCGTAGTTATGGTGACGGGTTCGCCCGCCACCGCGCGTTCCAGGGCCTCCATCGCCGCCGAGACTTTGGCGTCGATATCCTCAAGTCCCTTGCCTTGGGCGATGACAATGGAGCGGGAGTTCGGTGTATAGGCGCACCAGACCGGAAGACCGACACAATCAAGATCAGTCTGTCGTGACAGGCGCGTGATGCCCATTGCCTCTAAATAAGGAGCGACACGGGACAATGTGTCCCGCGGCGCCATTGTTCGGTCGGAATAAAGATCGGAATGACCGGTCAGCGTCGCGAGCCTTCAGCCATCCACGTGGCCGGAGAAGACCGTATCAGCCGAGGAGACGGCAATTGCGAAATCGACATTCTTGATGAATACGCCGCCGGCGTCGCGCTGCTTGACGGCTGCCGCCAGATCGCCGCTGGCAGGCACCTGGACCGGTGTTACGGTGCCCGCGTCGATATCCACGAGCCAGAGCCCCTTGTCGCCCGATACACCCAGTACAACAACTTTTGCCATAATATTCTCCTTCAGGTTTTTGAAAAACCGGCCTTGAAAAGACCGTCTCGGTAAAGCTCTTTTTGCCACTGCTCCTTGAAGGGCACCAAGGCGAGCCATTTCTCGACCTCGAAAGCAGGATTGAGGAGCTCGGCGCGTTGCCGATAAAACTGTGCCCGTTTTCGATCGCCGATCATCGCGCAACTGGCGGCCGCGATGCGATAGGCCGGTGCCTTGTCTTTCATCCGGTCGACATAGGCGAGCGCCTCTTCGTACTGTTCAAGGAAGTAGCTCGCCCCAGCTGCGCACCAGAGATAGGCGTCGGGTGCGATCGGATTGAGCGAGATCGCTTTCTTGATTTTCTCCAGCGCATCTTGCGGCCGCGATGCATGGACCAGCGTGTCCGCATGGCTATAGATCACATCGGCATAATGCGGGCTGAGGCTTTCGGCGAGGTCGAGTGCCGCAACGCTGTCATCAACAGCACCCTGGTAAAGTTTCGTTACGCCAAGTTCCCGATGCCCGGCTGCCGATTCTGAATCCCTCTCTATCGCCCGAAGTGCCTGATCTTCCGCAAGCTGCAGCAGGGCAGGATCGCCTTGCGTGGTCAATAGCCACTCGCTGGTAAATGTCCGCGACAGGCCTGTGAAAGCAGGGGCATAGTCTCGAGAAAAATGCAGTGCGCGCTTGAAGGATTTCCGTGCACGCCGGATATCCGGCAGGCTAAGCTTGGTAAGCAGACCGGCGCCAAGGAGATAGGAATGGTAGGCCTGCGGATCCGCCTCGTTACGAAGGCGAATGCTTTCGTTTCGCTTCAATTGTCCTGAGACGGCGTCGGCAAGTTTCTGGGCGATCAAGCGCCTCTGTGTCGGCAGCGTTTCGACCGCCATGTCAAATCGGGCTGCCCACAAGATCTCGTCGGTTGGAAAATAGATGAGTTGTGCATAAAGCCCCTCTCCGGAAAGCCGTGTGTCCAGGAGGTAGGAAATCGAATGCCGTTGAACGATGGTAGCCTTGTCGGAGTCGCGGCGGATCTGCTCGGCTGTATGGGGTGCGACGACGGATATGTTGCGCAGGGCGCAGAGCTCGATCGTGACGTCCTCGATAAGGGCGTCGGCAATTGCCGACTCCCGTGTCAGGGCCGCCGCACCGGGGGGCAGCAGTACAAGCCGCGGCGCGGATGTCGCGGTTATGATTTGCGGCATGCCGGCGTCTTGCTGCTCGGCGGTGAGACTGCGTGCCATTGCCACGGCTCTCGCCGCCTGCGGGCGGCGTTGCGAATGATCCTCTGCCGTGCCACGAAGGATCGATCGGATCTGCTCGTCACCGGGAAAGACTTCAAGAAGTTGAAGTCCCGAGCGGCGCAGAAGGCGACGTTCCTCGTCATCACGAATATGATCTGCAGCCCTGACGAAAATATCCCTTAAGGTGAGCAGGTGCAGCTGCCGTTCGCGCTCGATCCATCCATCGATTGCCTTGGTCGATGCGCTGAGACCGGCAATGAAGCCACGTTGCACGAGATCGCTGACGGCCGCCAATTGCGCCACCGGCTGCTCTTCCTTGCGCAATATGTCGAGATCAACCGACAGGACGTTCTTGTTCAGGCTGACGAAAGGTGGCCCGAAATTCAGTATCTGTTCGTCGGGTCCTGTCGTCGTGTCGCGAATGCGTGAAATCAACTTCCGCAAATTGAGATCGGCAAGATGATCTCCGGTCTCGTTCCACAAGAACCGCGCGAGCTCCTGTCGGCTGCGCTGCTGATCCGGCGAGCAATACAGATAGGCGAGCATCACCAGAGCCTTGACCGGATAGCGGATCGGCGCACCCAGGCCGTCTGTCAGTCGCAATTCGCCAAAAGTCTGGAGATGGATCACGAAAGCCCTCAGGCGCCGGTTTCTGGATGAATGACATCGATATCAGGGTGGGTGTTCCTGGCCAGGCTCTTGGCAAGGGCGACGAGCTTCTGGCGGATAGCCGGGCTCTCGATCGCCATGAAGGCGCGATTGAGGGCTTGGGCGTCCTTCGACGCCAAAAACGCATTCAGATCATCCCTGCCGTTGCTGACAAGGTTATAGGTGGTCGGCTCGGTGTCATTTTCGAAGAAGAACTGAACGGGTACGCCCAATGTCTCGGCGATCGTTTGCAGCCGGCTCGCGCCAATGCGGTTTATGCCTTTTTCATACTTCTGGATCTGCTGGAAGGTGACGCCGATCCGTTCGGCAAGTCCGACCTGCGATAGCCTGAGCAGCTTGCGGCGCGCCCGCACTCTGCTGCCGACATAGGCATCGATCGATGTGGGCGACTTGGCCTTCATGGCTGGAACCTCCGGTCACGGATGATCATTGCGAGGTTTGCGTCAAAATGCAACCGAAAGTAATACAATAATTTTCGTGATCAGCGCTGCGACGCTAGTAACATTTTGCCGAAATTTAGGTTTTCTGTATCGCAATCATTCGATTGGTAATGCCCGAATAAAGCATGAGAGTAAAAGGCTCGGCCTGGAAAACCGCAAGGCCTGGGAAAAGCTCTCCCTGGTCCGCTTTCGAACGAGGAGAGCCAAAGCGTTTTTCTCGCTGGATAAATGCGGAAGAAAGGTGCCTGAAGTTCATTTGCGGATAGACTTCGCTTGCGAGGGCCTTCGAGGCAAATTGCTCCAGCTGCCTGTTGCTCAAGCATAAAAAGGCGAAGACGGCAGGACCTCGATCACCGCTTCGATTTCGACCGGAATGCCGCCCGGCAACGAACCAGCTCCCATGGCGGTGCGGGCATGCATGCCGCGCTCACCGAAGACCTCGAAGAAGAGATTGGAGCATCCGTCGATCACGAAGGGGTGGCACGTGAAATCGGGTACTGCATTGACCATGCCAAAGACTTTCGCAACCCGTGCGACCCGATCGAGACTACCGAGACTGGCATGCGCAACCGATAGGAGGTTGATGCCGACCAGCCTTGCAAAGTGCTGGGCCTGATCGGCGCTATAATCGCGGCCGACGACGCCTGTGTAGGGTTTCCCATTCTCATCGAGGGGAGCAAGTCCGGACAAGAACAGAAGCCCGCCCGCTTCCACGGACGGAAGGAAGCGGGCAATCGGAGCAGGTGGAGGGGGAAGTTCGATGCCGAGTTCGCGGAGACGACCTGCGATGCCCATGCCTATTTCAGATCCGAGAAAGAGGTTGCGACAAACAGTTCCGACTGCAGGTTGGTCAGTCTGCCGGAGCCGCCTGGCGGCGGCCAGATGCCTTCCTTACTCGCCTGCGCTCTCGCCGCCATGCGGGCTTCGATCGTCTGGTACGGCCAGATATGTACCATCTTTTGCGGTCCTTCCTCGATGGATGCCATGTTGGTTAGGAGCGGCGACATTTCATAGCGGCGATCGATGATCTTGGCCCAGGCAGCTTCCGTCTCAGCTAGGCCGTTGGGGGCGAGCGTGTAGGTGCGGAACTCATAAAACGGACCGTAGGTCCCCGGCGAAATCGGCTTTGCAAAGGACAGCGGCTTGAAGGCCGTGCTCGTCACACCCGCGAGATGCGCGCCGATCTTATAGGGATCTTCTGCCGTCATCAGTCTGGCGCGCTCTTCCGCAATCGCCTCCACCCCCTCATAGGCCGTCAGGAAGGCGAAGCGATTCAGTGTGCCGAACTCGCAGGCAAAGGCCCCGAGCGGCCTGCCGGTCGCAGAGAAGCTTGCGTAGGCCTCGGGCAATATGGGCATGACGGCACCGAGCGTATTGGGCAACAGCGACAAGATCGTCAGGTCATAGATCATTTTCAGTCTCGCTCTTCCTGAAATTTTGAAGGGGTCTTTTAAAGGTGTTTCCGAGTTGGTACACCAAAGGAATGCCAATTGCACGCCAAAAAATAAAACGCGGCGGAAGAGCAGAGGAGTCGGCGAAATGACGGAACTGGTTTTAAAAGGTCGGGTGGTAGCGGCGTCGGGTCTCATCGAGAACGGCTGGGTTGCCGTTGCCGACGGGATGATCGCGGCGGTCGGGACCGGCAAGGCGCCAGCGGCGCCTGAAACGCAGGATTTTGGCGCGGCCTGGCTTTTGCCGGGAGCGGTCGACGGTCAGACCCATGCAGGAAGCCAGATCGGCTTTCCCGGCATGGCGCCGACGACGAAAGCTGCCGTGATCGGCGGCGTCACCACGATCGTCGATATGCCATACGACCATCCAACCCCGGTCACGACAGCGTCAGTGCTCCAGGAAAAGGTCAGCGCCATCCACCAGCATGCCGTCTGCGACGTCGCCCTGTATGGCACGGTCCCGCCGACACCTGACCTTGCCGATATCAGAGGGCTTGTCGATCTCGGGGTCTGCGCCTTCAAGATTTCGTCCTTCGAGGCGCACCCGGATCGCTTTCCCCGCATCGACAATGCCGCGACGCTAACCTTGCTGCATGCGCTGGAGGGCACGAGCCTTCCGCTCGGCCTGCATAATGAGGATCAGGAAATCGTGGCGCATGCGACGAAAACCCTGAAGGAGGCGGGTAAGATCAGTGCCGAATTTCACAGCCAGAGCCGTCCGCCGGTGGCCGAGCTTGCTGCCACAGGCACCTTTCTCGAACTCGCTGCCTCGACGAGCGCCCACGCCCATATCGTTCACATCTCCGTACCTGAGGGGTTCGAGATGGTGCGCGCCTATCGCGACAGAGGTGTTCAAGCGACCGCCGAAATGTGCGTGCACTATCTCCTCTTCGACGCCGATATCGACATGCCGCGCCTGAAAGGGCTGCTAAAGGTCAACCCGCCGATCCGCCCATGGCAGATCGAGGCGCTCTGGTGCGTGTTGGAGGAGGGGCTCTGCAGCTTCGTCTCTTCCGATCACAGCGCCTGGCCGCTGGAGCGAAAGACCAATGATTCGATCTTCGACGTGGCAGCGGGCATGCCGGGACTGGAAGTGATGTTGCCGGCCTTCTTTACTGCGGCGGCAAAGCGCAAGGGCGATGTCGAAGCTGCGCTGCTGACCGCCAGCTATCTTGCCGATCGCCCGGCGCGGTTCTTCGGGCTTTCAAAAAAGGGGCGCATCGCTCCGGGTTTTGATGCCGACATCGCCGTGCTCGCGCCAGAGAATTATGTCTACGACGCCAACGCAAATCCGGACGGTCCTGGCTGGAGCGCCTATCAGGGCATGATATTCTCGGTCAGACCTTCGGCGACCTTCGTTCGCGGGCGCAAGGCCTTCGACGGCGCCGCCGTAACCGAAACGCCGGGCTACGGCCGCTATATACCGCGTCGAGGATGACACGATACCAGGCACCACATATTCTGGGGCGATTGTCAGGCTAGCGGGCGCTGCCTGCCAACCGGTCGATGATGGCAAGTTTGACGCTTTCGATGTGGTGGGCCATTGCCTTGCGGGCCATTTCCTGGTCTCCGCTCGATATGGCATCGAGAAGTGCCGCATTTTCCTCAACGCCGAACTTGTACTTCGACGGATTGCGATAGGCGTTGAAGACATGGGTGCGCCGGCGCAGGTCGCGGATCATGCCGGCCAAAAGCGCGTTGCCTGCCGCATCGGCGATTTCGCCGTGCAGCATGTCGTCGATTTCCCAGATCTCGCTGAGCGAGGGGGCCGGTTTGTTGCCAAGTTCCTGGAGTGCTGCGCGGATTTCCTCGATGCGCGCCGGGGGGATGCGGCCTGCGGCAAGTCGAGCAGCCTCCGATTCCAGGAGCTGGCGCACATGCAGCAGCTCGACGAAAGCTTCCGTCGAAAACGGGCTGACGGTGACGCCACGGCCCGGCTGCTTGTAGACAAGACCTTCCGCTTCAAGTCGGCCAAGAGCTTCCCGGATCGGCGTGCGCGAGGCGTTCAATCGATCGGCCATGCGCCGTTCGACGATGACATCGCCCGGCCGCAGCTCACCGCGGATCAAAATGTCGATCAGCTGCTCGTAGACCTGCCCGGTCAGGTTCGCGCGTTCTGACGAAAGCGCTTCGGCAAACTGGTCATGGTCAGATTCGGTCATGCTCACCCCCGATCAAAATCTTCTATCCACTAACCCAGCTTGTGCTCCACTGGAAGACGATAGGAATAATCTTGGTATTCCAAACCCCTGTTTTCTGCGAAGGATCCAACCAACCTGCGTCTTTTCGCGAAAATCCGTTGTGAAACAGGGCTTGGCAAACGGTAAAAGCCGCGCTAAAAGTTTGGTATACCAATGGCGTGCAACGTGTCTGCCAACAAATGGAGATCGATAGTGGCTGTCAAACCCTGGCGCGCAACCAGTATCCAAATGCGAAGTGAACGGGCAACACAGGCATCCGACGACGAGGCGGCGCGTGCCGTCATTAGGCGCAATCTCGACCGGTTGATCGGCCTGATCGAGACGGCTTGCGCGTCGAACGAGAAGCCGGATCTCGTCGTGTTTCCGGAGTTTGCCCTGCAGGGGCCACCGCTTTCCATGACCGTGACCCCCTGGATCCAGAGAGCCTGCTCGACGATCCCCGGTCCTTTGACCGCCCCGCTGCAGGCGCTTGCCAGGCGCGAAGAAATTTATATCGCCGGCAACATGTTCGAAGCGCCGCCCGAGTGGCCCGGCCGTTACTTCAATTCGTCCTTTCTGATCGGACGCGACGGCGAGATCGTCGTCAATTACCGCCGCGTCAATACGGCGGCCTTTCCCTCGGTTCATGATTTCATGTCCGACTATCTACGTGCGACACCCCAGGACCAGGTGTTCCCGATTGCCGATACCGAACTGGGGCGGCTGGCGCTGATCCCCTGCGGCGAAATCAATGTTCCTGAGGTGGCCCGCTGTTACATGATGCAGGGCGCTGAAGTGATCCTGCATCCGACCAACTCCAAGTTCACGACGGGCCAAGAGGCGGCCAAGGTCGCGCGCGCGGCAGAGAACATGTGTTATCTGATCAGCGCCAATGTCGCAGGACCGATCGGCTTTTCTCCCGACAACTCCATCCTCGGCGGCCGCTCGCATATTCTTGATCATTTCGGCGACACCATCGCCTTTGAGGAAAGTGCTGCGGAAGGTGTCGGCGTTTCCGGCATCATCGACATCGAGAGGCTCCGCCTCGATCGCCGCACCGATACCGGAACTCACAATCCGCTGCTGCGCGCCCGTTTCGAGATGTACCGGCCCTACTACCAGCAGGCGACCTTCTATCCGCCTGACCACTTTCGCGATGTGCCCATGATGAATGCTGCGGAGACGAAAGCGGCCGTCGACATCTCGCGGGCCAACCTGGAACGCGTGCGCGTTCTCGAACCTCTTTCCAGCCGATGACATCAAGGAGACAAGCATGATCACTGCCGAGGAAAACGAACAGCTCTGCCGCGTCGGCAAGGGCACGTTGATGGGCAATTTCTTCCGCCAGTTCTGGATACCGGTCTGCATGTCGTCGGAGCTGAAGGCGGACGGCGATCCGATACGCCTGATGATCCTCGGCGAAAAGCTCGTCGCCTTCCGCGACAGCGAGGGCAGGGTTGGCGTGTTCGACCATCGCTGCCCGCACCGCTGTGCATCGCTGTTTTTCGGGCGCAATGAAATGGGCGGCATTCGCTGCGCCTATCACGGCTGGAAATTCGACGTCACCGGCAAATGTCTCGACCAGCCGAACCTCGAGGACAAGTCGAAATATCCGGCCGGTACGCCGGCGATTGCCTATCGCGTCAAGGAATCCGGCGGTCTCGTCTTTGCCTATATGGGCGAGGAGCAGGCCAACCCGCCGGAACTGCCGGAGCTCGAAGCCATCATGGCCGAGGGCGACGACCGCAACATCGCGCTGACCCACCGTGACTGCAATTACATGCAGGCGCTCGAAGGCGATATCGACACATCGCATCTGGGCTTCCTGCATGTCGGCGGTATCGATGGCGAGAAGCTCGATCTCAGCGATCCGGAAGTCTTCACCGTCACCGAGAAGGCGCCGAAGATCAACGTCTCGGTCATGCCGTTCGGGACCATGTATTCGGCGCAGCGAAACGCCTATGAGGGAACCGAACACCACCGTTTCGCGAGCTATGTCTTCCCCTTCTGGGTCACCTATCCGGGTGGCGAGATCGAAGGCAATATTACCGCCAACGCCTGGGTTCCGATCGACGACACCTCGACCATGATCTTCAACATCGATCTTGGTCGCAAGGATGGCCGGAAGAAGAACCTGAAATACAAGGATGGGACGCCGGTCGGCGGCCTTGCCCGGCCGCTTGAATACCATCCCAACACCACCGACTGGAAAGGTCGCTGGCGCCCGGTCAAGGATCGCTCCAACGATTACGGGATCGACCGCGAGTGGCAGCGTAATGGCGACAGCTATACCGGCATCGTCGGTGTGCCGCTGCAGGACCAGGCCATCCAGGAGTCCATGGGATATGTCGTCGATCGCGATATGGAGCATCTCGCCGCTTCAGACCGCATGGTCATCCTGACGCGCCGCGTCATGCTCGACGCAGCCAAGGAATATGCCGAAAGCGGCAAGCTTCCAGATATCGTCCGCCAGCCGGAACTGGCGCGTGATGCCCGCGGCGGCGACATCGTCGTGCCCCACGGTACCGATTGGCTCGAGGGCTATGAGGAAAAGATGGCTGCGATCAAGGGTTATCGACCGAAGCTGTCGGCCGCCGAATGATGGACGGCAGCTACCCCCATGTGAGCGGTGCGGCAAACGCGCCGGTCCCATCCATCCCGACGAGCGAGCCCGTTCAGGAGCAAAGGAGCGATATGGCTGAACCCGCGGTTCTTTCCCTGCGCATCCTGGCGATCCGTTATGAAGCGGAAACGATCCGCTCCTTCGAACTCGTCTCGCCCGATGGCGGGTTGCTGCCTTCCTTTGCGCCGGGCGCCCATATCGATCTTGCCTTGCCCGGCGATCTCTCCCGCAGCTACTCGCTGACGAGCGACGGCCAGAGGCCGAAAAGCTATGTGATCGCCGTCAACCGGGACGCGTCGAGCCGTGGTGGCTCGGCCTATCTCTGCGAGACCGCCAGGGTCGGCGATATCGTCACGGTTCAGCCGCCACGCAATAAATTCGCTCTGGAAGAAGACGCGGATCAGACCGTCTTCTTCGCAGGTGGTATCGGCATTACACCTGTCGTCGCGATGATCCGTCGCATGGAAGCGCTTTCGAAGACCTGGAAGCTCATCTATGCCGGCCGCAGCCGCCGAAGCGCTGCCTTCGTCAGAGAACTCGAGCACCTGGAGGCAATCGAGCCCGGCCGCGTCCTGTTCCATTTCGACGACGAGAAGGGTGCAGTCCTGCCGATTGCGGACCTCGTCGCATCCTCTCCTGACGATGCGCATCTTTACTGCTGCGGCCCGGCCCCGATGATCGACGCCTTCAAGAATGCGGCGGCAGCACGTCGGGACGAAACGGTTCATGTCGAGCATTTCTCGGCCACGGTCGAGCAGTCGACCACCTCCTTCACGGTGGTTCTGAAGCGTTCTGGCAAGGAATTTCTCGTCCCGGCGGGCAGGACGATCATGGACGTCCTGCAGGACGCCGGCATTCGCGTCGCCTATTCCTGTCGGGAGGGCGTCTGCGGTACCTGCGAAACTCGTGTTGTCGAGGGTGTGCCGGATCACAAGGACAATGTTCTCTCAGCGCGCGAACAGGCTTCCAACAAGCTCATCATGATCTGCTGCTCGGGCGCTAGGAGCGACCGGCTTGTTCTCGATCTCTGATTCCATAATCCGACAAGCATTGACGACGAATCCCGGCCAGAGAGCCGGGCTTCGTCGTTTGGGTGCTTTGTCGGTCACTGGCGATCCGCGATCAGTGCAGCCGAAAAGAAAACGCCCTTTGGGCGGCGCGCTCATTACACCTAGCTTGCAGCCCTATCCCCTGTCCGCAACGGCCGTGCTCGCCTTCCAGGGGATGGCGATCCGCTCGATCCGTTCCAGCACGGCAAAGAACACGACGCCGATGAGCGAGATCACCACGACGGAGGCGAATTGGCGAGCAATGTCGAAATTCGCGCCGGCAATCAGGATCAGGTAGCCGAGACCCTTATCCGCACCGATGAATTCGGCGACGATGGCGCCGATGACTGACAGCGCCGTTGCAAGCTTCAGACCTGCAAAGATGCTGGGAAGTGCCTGCGGCAGGCGGAACTTCCAGAAGGTCTGCCAGCCGCTCGCACCCATGGAGCGTGACAGGTAGATCATCTCCCGCGAGGCAGACTTCAGTCCCATGACCGAATTGATGACGATCGGGAAGAAGGACAAGAGGACCACGATGACGATCTTCGGGGCCATTCCGTAGCCGAACCAGGTCAGCATCAAGGGCGCGATGGCAACCTTCGGAATCGTCTGGCTGGCGACGATCAGCGGATAGATCGCCTTTTCCATAAAGCGTGAATAGACGATCATGACCGCCAGTGGCACGCCGACGGCGACGGAACACAGGAAGCCGAGCAGCACTTCGCTCATTGTAACCAGCGCGTTCGGCGCCAGGCGATGTGCGTTTTTGACGATTTCCTCGAATATGTCCGAGGGTGGAGGAAGAATGAAAGCGGGAATCTGAGCAATACGGACGCAGAGCTCCCAGATGATGAGGAGGCCGGCAAGGGCCCAGAGTGCCGGAGGAACTGCGCCGAGGGCGCGTGAAACCAGGTTCTGGCGGTATTCGATGTGAGTGTCGGCAATCGGTGCCATGATCAATACTCCTCGCGAAAAACGCCAAGTCCCTTGAAGATCGCCGTCAGCTCCCGCGTATAGGCGGAAAATTTCGGATCCTCGCGCATGGCAAGTCGCCGCGGGCGCGGCAGGTCGATATCGATGATCCGCTCGATGCGGCCCGGACGCGGCGACATGACGACCACCCGATCGCTGAGGAAAATCGCTTCCTGGATCGAGTGGGTGATGAAGAAGACCGTCATCTCGTTATCGGCGCAGAGACGCAGGAGATCGATCTGCAACTGGTCGCGGGTCATGGCGTCGAGCGCACCGAAAGGTTCGTCCATCAACAGGAGCGGCGGCCGGTGCAAGAGCGCCCGACAGATCGATACGCGCTGGCGCATGCCGCCGGATAGTTCCTTCGGATAGGCGTCCTCGAAGTCTTCGAGCGAAACCATCTTGAGCAGCTGACGCGCCCTATCTTTCGCCTGGGCGATATCGGATTTGCGGACTTCCGCCTGTAGCAGAACATTCTGCAGGGCGGTGCGCCATTCAAGCAGCACGTCTTGCTGGAAGACGACGCCTGCTTCTGCGTTGGGTCCGTCGATATGCTTGTCGCCGACCATGATGCGGCCGAGCGATACCGATGTCAGGCCGGCAAGCAGCATCATCAGCGTGCTCTTGCCGCAGCCACTCGGTCCGAGCACCGAGACGAACTCGCCCTTACCAATCGACAGATTGATGTCTTGAAGCGCATGCACCGTACCCTTGCGGGTCTGGAAGGTTTTCGAGACGCCGGAAATGGCGATGTGCTTCGACGTCACCTTGGGAATGCTGTGTTGTGATGGAATGGCGTTCATCTCTGCATCTGGGTCTGACCCATCTCCTGTGAGGCCCCCGGGGCCGAGAAATTCCGTACGGGCGAGCCGCCCATTCAGATCGAGCGAATGGCGCCGCCATCGACACGCAGCATGCTGCCGGTGACGTAGCTTGCCGGTACCCCGGCGAGAAATGCTGCGACGGCGCCGAATTCTTCCACGGTGCCGTAGCGTTCGGCCGGAATGGTTGCGGCTGATTCTGCGCTGATATCCTCGACCGGTCGTCCGCTGCGTTCGGCCTGGGCCGCGTCGAGCGATCGCGTTCTTGAGGTTGCGATCCGCCCCGGTAGCAGCATGTTGACGGTCACGCCGTCTTTCGCCACTTCACCGGCGAGGGTCTTCATGAAGCCGACGAGCGTCGAACGAAGCGCGTTGGAAATCGGCAGATGCGGGATGGGCTGGACGACGCCGCTGGAAGCAATGGTGATGATCCGGCCCCATTTCTGCGCCCGCATTGCCTGTACGAGATCGAGTGTCAGCGACAGGACGGGACGAACCATGGCGTCGAACTGCGCAGAAACGATATCGACATCGACTCCCGAGGGAATGCCAGGTGGCGGGCCGCCGGTATTGTTGACGAGGATATCAACCCTACCCTTGTTTCGTGCGGCTTCGCTGATTTTGCTGGCAGCATCGGGATCGGAAAGATCCGCTACTGCGAGATAGCACCTGGCCTGCTGATCCTCGGGCAGGCTCTGTCGCGCGGCTTCGAGACGATTGGGCGAGCGGCCGCTGAGCGTGACGCTCGCGCCTTCGGCAAGAAGCGCCTTGGCGACAGCAAGGCCCAACCCCTTGCTGGCGCCAAGTACCAACGCGTGTTTGTTGTTCAGTCCGAGATCCATGGGGAAGTCCGCGCCCCTGCGGGCATTTCGATGAGATGAAGGTGGCGCGCGCGCCACCCGGGAGCGCATCAATTGGCCGGCAGGTAGGATCCGTCATAAATCTTGGCGGGGGTCAGGCCGGGGGCCATGCCGCTGTATTTCTCAAGAAGCGAGATCGTCAGAGTAATGTCCTGCTCGGCGACCCAGCCATAGGGCTTGCCCTCGGAAGCGGCCGTATGCTCGTATTTCGGCATGTTCTTAATCTCGCCCTTGATCCCTTCTTCGTTGGAGTCAGGGCGGGCTTCCATCAAGATCTTCAGCGCTTCGTCGGGATTGGCCGCAGCTTCGGCCTTGCCCTTCTGCAGAGCGGCCAGGAAACCGCGAACGGCGTCCCCGTGTTTCGTCAGATAGTCTTTTCGAACGATGACGCTCGAACCCAAAATGTTCACACCGTAATCGGCAAACAGCATGGGCGGCTCGATGGCGGCCCGTTCGGCGACCTTGTCGCCATCCGGATTGGCCCAGCCGTTGATGAAGTCGACATCGCCCTTCAAAAGCGCGACCCGGTCGCCGCCGCCATTGATCATGATGACCTTGACCTTGTTCATATCGACGCCATTGGCTTCGGCGAAGGCTTTGATCATGCCGTCCTCGAAATTACCCGCATCGGTACCGAGCCGCTTGCCCTCGATATCCTTCGGGCTGTTGATGCCGGAGCCCTTGAGGCTGATGACCGATGTCGGGTCCTTTTGGAGCAGACCGGCCACGGCAACGATTGTGTCGGCGCCGGCTGCCTGCTGCGCCTGCGCCAGCGCGCCGAGGCCGGCAATGCCGATTTCGAAATCACCGCTTCCGACGGCCTGAATGGTGCCGGTGCTGCCATTGCCGTCGACGATGTTCACGTCGAGGCCCTTTTCGGCGAAGTATCCCTTGGCGGCTGCAACGAAAATCGGCGCATCCACGCCGCCGGCGACCCAGGCCAGCCGGAGATTAATCTTCTCATGATCCTGTGCGAGAGCGTTGCTCGCAACGGGCGCACAGAGCATCGTCAATCCGACGAGCGGCATCACCAGATGCTTCATTTTTTTCCTCATCTCGATCCCCATTTCTTATGTTGGCATTCAGATGGTATGCCAAGGGAATATCGCGTGTCAATGTGTCAATGTTGCAATATTAAGCACCATTACTTTGTGATTATTTTATATGCAAAGCAACGTTTGAAGGGCCGCAAAGTGGCCGAGTTTGCGACCCGCAATTGTTCGTGTCGGGTTCTGAAGTAGGGGCAGCGAGGTTGGCGCCTCAGCGCGCTCCTCATGAGCCCTCCATGGACTTTATACCGGTGCAGCCAGAAATCTGGCCGTCCCCGTCGTGATGGCGGCGACGCTCAGGCGTCGATATTGCGAATGATCCGTGCGGCCGTCAGGTTGGAAATCGCCTTTTCGTGGACGGGCGAGAGCTCGGAATAGGTTTCGAAAGCCTTCTTGGCGAGCGCATCGACCGGATAGAATTCAGCAGCCGAGAAATAATCGCGATACATTTCCCAGCGCGTTCGCAGGAGGGCATTGCCCATATTCGTATCCCGGCGGGCTGATTGCAGCGCGCCGATATCGATAACGGCACTCGCCGCGAGGCTTTCGGCGTCGGATCCCTCAAAGGCCAAATAGTTTCCGTTGAAGTCGACGATTTGCGAATGCCCGCCGCGCTCCTGGTCCGAAAAGCCGATCTGCCCCGAAACATTGGTGCTGATGAGGTAACACATATTTTCCGCGGCACGGCAGATCTTGGCGGCGTCGGCCCGCGCATTGGCTGGTTCATTGGAAGGATGCAGCAGGACTTCCGCACCCCGCATCATGAAGACGCGTGAGAGTTCCGGCACGCTGACCTCGCCGCAGGGGAAGATGGCAAGCCGGCCAAGTTCGGTATCGGCGACAGGAAAGATCCCGTCTTCGCCATAGGCCTCGCGATACTGGCTGAGAATATCATGCGGCGAGGTCCAGCTTGCCGTGTTGATGCGCCGGTAGCGCAGGATGATCTCGCCTTTGGCATCGAGCAGGAAGGAGGAATTGAAATAGCGGTCGGGCCAGCGCGGATCGACCTCGAAGTGATTGCCGGCAATGTAAATGTCGTGCTGGCGTGCGATGGCCGCAAGGCGCTCGGTGATCGGTCCCGGAATGGTGGTGCAGGCGCGATCGATCCATTCGCTGACGGGCGTTGCGCGCGGCGGGCCTTGAAAGACGAATTCCGGCAGAACAACGAGCCTGGGCGGCAGTTCGCTTTTGCATGCTGTTTCGATCAGCCGGACCGTCTCATCAAGGTTCTCCTCGATGATCTGCCATGCTTCTTCCCGCGTTTTCGCATTGCTGGCGATCTTGCTGTCCATTTGGATGCATGTTGCCCTCCACGGTTGAATCGACATTAATATCTCCTTTAGTGATCTAGGTGTTCCAATGGAATACCAATGGCACGCAGTCGTCAATATGGTTCGTTGGCTTCCACGCGCGGTGACTGTGCAAGCAAAATCGATTGCTTCACAGGCAAGGTTGGTATATCGCCGGTCCACCAACTAACGGGGTTCGAATGACATTTTCCGATACGGCAGCGGCGGGGCGTGTCTTCCCGCTTTCAGCAGAAGGCGAGCCCAGCCTCAGCGAATTTGCCTATGCGCAGATCCTGGATCTGATGCTGTCCGGGCGCCTCCAGGCCGGTGCCGTCCTGCAGGAACGCAAGCTCGCCGAGATGCTGTCGATTTCGCGTACGCCCGTGCGCGAGGCGCTCGGCCGGCTGGAAACGGAATCGCTTGCCATGCGCCGGCAGGGCCGGATGCTCGTCGTTGCGGATGTGAGCATCGAAACCTACATGAACCTGCTTGATATGCGCCGGATTCTCGAAGTTGAGGCAGCCGCGCGCGCCACTGGGCAACTGGCGGCTGATGAAGCGGAGAAGGTGCGCGTCGCGATCCGCGGGCTGCTGCAGCTTCCTAAGATCACGCCGGCCGACCACTGGTCCGTCGATGATCTCGTGCACGGAACGATCGCCGAAGCTGCCGGAAATCCGATGGTTGCCGCGGCGATCCGAGACCTGCGCCGCCGCACCCATATCTTCAATACGGCGCGCATGCCCCATCGCCTGCAGCCGGGCGGCAGCGAGCATATGGCCTTGATCGATGCGGTTGCCGGCGATGATCCCCAACTGTCGCGCCGGCTGATGGGCGATCATCTCGACAATGTGCGCGATGCCATCATCGACTTCATCCTCGGGCGGCGGAGAGGCTGACACCAGCCTATCGACCAAGCGCGGCCAGACGTCGCTCCTGCCGCAGGATCAACCGCTCGATCTCCTCGATCGCAGTCCTGGAAAGCGGTGTGCCGGGGCGGCGCTGCGCCGAACTGCGGATTGCGCCGCGTCGCGCAAGGACGTGTTTGCGGGCGCCGAGCCCGATGCCCGGCTGCTGCTCGTAGCGAACGAGCGGCAGGTAAGCATCGAATATGTCCTGTGCCCGGTCAATGTCTCCCGCAGCAGCAAGTGCACAGACCTCGACCATCATTTCAGGGTATCCGAAGCCGGTCATCGCACCATCCGCACCCCGCGCAATTTCCTCAGGCAGGAAGATGCCGCCATTACCGCAGAGAATCGAGACGCGGCGGCGGCCATTGACTTCGGCTTCGCGGAGCGCAGTGATCTTTGCAAGCCCCGGCCAGTCTTCATGTTTGATCATGACGATGCTCGGGCAGGTTTCGATAATGCGGCCAAGGCTATCGTTGCTGATCGACACGCCAGTGGATAGTGGAAAGTCCTGCAGCACGACGGGAACGTCGCTGCCGAGCGCGTCCACGATCTGCTGATAATAGCTTATGATCTGCTCGTTGGTTTTCAGATTGCCGGGCGGCGCCACCATGACGCCCGCCGCCCTGAGATCCATCACAGCCTTGGTCAATTCGCTGATTGCCGCAAGCCCCGGCGCCGATACGCCGACGACGACGGGCTTGCCTGCGGCGCGTGCGAGTGTTTGTCTCGTCACGGCCAGGGCTTCCGTATAGGTCAGCTTCGGCGCCTCACCCATCATGCCGAGAATGGTCAACCCGTCGGCGCCTGCCTCGAGATAGAAGTCGGTGACGCTGTCGACGCTCGCAGTGTCGATCGCTCCGTCTTCGGCAAATGGGGTTACAGCGATGACGTAAACGCCCTTGCTGCTGGTACTGATCAGGGACATTGGATGATCCGTTTTTAGCGAGTGGCAGGCCTGTGACGTCTTCTGTGAACGCGTGTCGCTGATGCTGCACGCCGTCTCAACGAAAAAATTGTCGGAGGGAGTTGCGCCATTCTTGTTTTGGTATACCGTTGATATTCCAATCGCATGAAGTGAAATCGAATGTCAACGATCCTTATCTCAGGCGCAAATCGAGGCATCGGCCTCGAGCTTGCCCGGCAGTTTGCGGCAGACGGCTGGACGGTCCTCGGAACCGCCAGAGATCCGTCCACCGCGTCCGAACTTGCCAGCATATCGGGCGCAGAAGTGTTTACCCTGGATGGCACGCAGAGGAGCTCGATCGAGGCTCTTTATGTCGATCTCGATGGCGTTCCGATCGATGCGTTGATCGCCAATGCTGGTATTGCGGTCAATCTCGAAGCCAAACCGGCAGAGGTGACGCAGGAGGACTTTTTGAAGGTGGTCGAGACGAACACCTTCGCACCGCTTGCGCTTGCTGCGGCGCTGAAACCGAATCTGCTTGCGGGAAAGCTCAGGATCGCCACCGCCATGTCGAGCCTGATGAGCTCGATCGGCGCCAATGACTGGGGAACGCAATATACCTACCGCGCTTCCAAAACCGGCCTGAACGCAGTTTGGTCGGCATTGGCGAGGGAATGGAAGGACGACGGGATTATCTGCACCTTGTTGCGGCCGGGTCTTGTCGCGACCCGGATGACGAACTTCAACGGCATCGCCGTGGAAACGAGTGTGGCCGGCATGAAGAAGGTCGTCTCGGGGCTGACGATTGCCGATTCCGGCCGCATCATCGGCTATGACGGTACCGATGTGCCCTGGTGAGAAGGAGGATAGCGACGCGATGCCAACTGTATTGATTACCGGAGCGAATGAAGGGCTCGGTCTGCAGCTTGCGATCCAATACGCGACGATCGGCTGGGAGGTGATGGCCGCCTGCAGCGATCCCCTCGACACGCGCCTGTCTGACAAATTCGGAGAGCTCATCATCGATTTGCGCTACAACGCTCTGGAGGAAGGCTCGGCGCGAAACCTGGTCGACTGCCTTGACGGTCGCGCCATCGACGTCGTCATTCTGAATGAAGGCATATCCGACGAAGACCGCCTGCCGCCCGAAGCGATCACCTTGGCGCACTGGCGGCCGATCATGGTCGCAAACACGTTCGCGCCGCTTCATCTCGCGAGCTTGCTGGAACCAAACCTTAGGAAAGGCGAGCTCAAGATCCTTACGGCGGTGTCGAGCCATGCTGCCTCGATCAGCAGGTTCCAGGAGCCGCGCCGCTTCGCCTATCGCGCATCCCAATCCGCTCTGAACCAGATGTGGCGCAACCTGTCGGTCGAATGGAGATCCTGGGGCTGCATCTGCCTGCTCCTCGAACCTGGAAAGTTTAGCGTTTCGAACGCCGACGATCAGGGCCTCCCCGATACTGATAGCGTTGCAGCTGGTTTTCGGTCCTTAATAACGGCAGCAAACCGGGAACACAGCGGCAGACATTGGGCCTATGACGGAACGCCGATACCGTGGTGAGGCCTGCTGCCCGATCCCGTTCCAGCGCGATTCTGCCAATTCTAGACATCGTCGAGCCCTCATGCAGACTTGGTGCGAAGTTTTGAGAGGAAGTCTTCAAGACGAAACTATCGGATGAGATTAACAGGCGCTCGGCAGATTGATCAGAGTCCTTGCCGGATCTAGGCGGGGCACTGTAGGGAAGGTTCTGCACGGAGAACGTCATGGGCAGGACAATCAAACGAGACGCAGATCTACTCATCACTGATGAGAAAGAGCCGGTGAAACACAGGCTGCGCGAACGAGGCGCCGCCGAACGCCCGGTGGAGCTCGACAATTTCCTGAATTTTCTGGCCCGCGCGATGCTGCATCCATCTGCTTCGACGATGGCGAGCTTTGTCGCGGGTAAAGTCTTTCAAAAGCTTGAACGCACGGGAACGCTGCGCGACAAGCGGCCCCACGATACCGGAATCCCCTCCGGCCTTGAGGCCGCGCTTCAAAACGCAATCGCCGCTCGAGACATTTACGCCGAGGTCGCGCAGAGCGTTTGGCGCCTCGCTGATGCGCTCGTATGGATCAGAGGCAGAAGTGGACCATTTGCCAGCCTGAATTTTGAGAGGGCCCATGCACACAGCGTGATTGTTGGCCCAGGCGGCCTGGAAGACCGGGCGGATATCCGGGTCGGCCTCACTTACATGGAGCCCTATAGCCGTTTTCCGGATCACGTGCAGCGGTTTTCACGGGCTTTCCTGCTGCTTTCTCCCTGCGAACTTTCAATAGCCGGAGAGAGCTGGTTTTCGACCGGAATAGGTGGCGTCTTTGCTGCTGAAGCGGGACAGTCATTTGCCATGCGTTGCACCACCACTCCGCTTCTCGCGGTCTGGTGTCACGTTGAAGAGATAGGAAGGTGAATAGCAAAATGCTGACGCATCCGAACCTCCCCGCCTCGCGCGCCAGGCCGTTCAATTCAGCAAATTTACCTGGCCATCTGCCAATGGGTGTTTCTCTGTCGCAGCAGCGCTCCAGATAATAACAAGGCGAAGGCACATTGATGCCGGGAAGCCGCTAATTGAGGGAGACGTTCCATGACTGCACCGCATCCTCCAAGAACCCATATCGGCAATCATCCCCTGCATCCGGAAACCCAGATGCTGAACTATGGCTATGATCCGGAACTCTCCGAAGGCGCGGTCAAGCCGCCCGTCTTCCTGACGTCCACGTTCGTTTTCAACTCCGCCGAAGACGGTCGCGATTTCTTCGATTACGTCTCTGGTCGGAAAGAGCCGCCGGAAGGCAAGGGGGCCGGCCTCGTCTATTCGCGCTTCAATCATCCAAACAGCGAGATCATCGAAGATCGTCTGGCGGTCTACGAGCGGGCCGAGAGCGGGGCGGTGTTTTCATCGGGCATGTCCGCCATCGCCACGGTCCTGCTTGCCTTCGTCCGTCCGGGAGATGCCATCCTCCACTCACAGCCGCTTTATGGCGGGACGGAAACATTGCTTGCGAAAACCTTCCTCAATTTTGGCGTTTCTGCCGTGGGTTTTGCCGATGGCGTCAGCGAAGTCTCGGTAAAGGCATCCGCCGAGGAGGCAATGGCCAAGGGCCGCGTCTCGGTCGTCCTCGTCGAGACGCCCGCAAACCCGACCAATAGCCTTGTCGACGTCGCGATGATCCGGCGGATTGCCGATGTGATCGGTCAGAAGCAGGGCCATACACCTGTCGTCGCCTGCGATAACACGCTGCTCGGCCCGGTCTTCCAGCGCCCGATCGAGCATGGCGCAGACATTTCCCTCTATTCGCTGACCAAATATGTCGGCGGACATTCGGATCTGATCGCCGGGGCAGCGCTCGGCAGCCGGGCGCTCATCAAGCAGGTGAAGGCGCTTCGCGGCGCAATCGGCACGCAGCTCGATCCGCATTCATGCTGGATGCTCGGGCGTTCGCTCGAAACGCTGCAGATCCGCATGGAGCGGGCCAACAGCAATGCGAAGGCGGTGGCGGATTTCCTGAAGCAGCATCCCAAGGTCGAGACGATCCATTACCTTCCATACAGCGATCCCGATTCCGCTGTCGGCAGGACATTCGCGGCCCAGTGCAGCGGCGCTGGTTCGACATTCTCCTTCGATATCCAAGGCGGCCAGCCAGCCTCGTTCCGGTTTCTGAACGCGTTGAAAATCTTCAAGCTTGCCGTCAGCCTTGGCGGAACGGAATCCCTGGCATCGCATCCGGCAACCATGACGCATTCCGGCGTGCCGGCCGAGGTGCGCCAGCGTATCGGTGTCCTCGATGCAACGATCAGGCTGTCGATCGGTATCGAACATCCAGATGACCTCATTGCTGATCTCACCCTGGCGCTCGATGCAGCGTAGGCCTTGTCGCCAACTCGCAATCATATGAGGGCCGCATCAGCACCGTTGAAACCATCAGTCCGCTGATGGCCGCGACCGCCATCGGCGCCCTGAACTCGACGCCGATCCGGTGGCCGAGAGCCGCCGGCAGCATACCCGCCACCATCGCTAGCGTCGTCATGATGATCGGGCCTGGCCGCTCGGCGCAGGCTTCGATGGTCGCCTCGGTGTGCGGCGCCCCCCAAACTGGGCTCTTGGCCGGCGATAGCCGTTCTTTTTCGTAAGCATTCCGTACGAACGCCACAATGGGAACTGGTGTTCGAAAGACGTGCTGGCAACAGTTCCGCTCGATGGTGGCGGGAAATGCGCGCGCAGCCATTGCCCTCCGGGCGCGTCGCGCCATCTGATTGTTCCTGGCAACAGCTTCACAGGAGAGACAGATGGCATCGAACGAGGGTCGCATCAGACAACGTGCTTACGAGATCTGGGAACGGGAAGGTCGGCCACAAGGCGAGGACCTGAAGCATTGGTTGCAGGCCTTTCAGGAAATCGCCGCGAGCGCCGAGACGGACGGTCAGTCTGCCAAGAAGCCTCGCTCCAGAAAGGCCGCGACGACTGACGCTCCTGCGAAGCCGAAAGGCGCAACGAAGGCTAAAGGCGGTGCCCAGAGCGTTCCGACGACAACCCCACCGTCGAAGCCGACCAAGGCATCCGGGAGCGTCACCAGGCACTGAGCCGATCTGGCCGATGTCAAGCGCCGATCTGGAGCGCGTACAACGCGTTTGTACGGATCACTTCCGACAACGGGACTTGTCGGAAGTCCTGAACTCACGCCCCGAAATGCGGTTGCCGATCACCGTGGATAAGTGAATTCGCCAGGAAACCTGGGCTCTTCCACACGTGGCTGTCCGCCATCCGACAATGGCAGGAACGCGGAGGGTTCGGCCAGGTAATCGGTATTGACAGAAAACCTACTAGAAGGTAGGCAATGTGCACTTCATTAATTCTGGCGCGTCATGCGGAAGACGTGCTTCATTATCTACCGACTAGTAGGTAAGGGTGCCAAACTTTGCAAGGCGCCTTCCAACTTAACCCAAACAACCGAGATCGACTATGACGACAAATTCTCTCACAGGCCTCGGCTCCTCCACTGCGGGTAGCCCAGCTACCGCGCAGCAGAAGGCGATGGTGAACTATGACGACTTCCTGCAACTTCTCATCGCGCAACTGAAGAACCAGGATCCGACCGACCCCGTGGATGCTAGTCAACAACTGGCGCAGCTCGCCAGCTTCTCGCAGGTCGAACAGACGATCCAGACGAATCAGAAGCTGGATGCCCTGCTGACAGGCTCCAGTCTCGCCCAGGCCGGCAGTTACATCGGCAGCTACATCGAAAGCGCAGACGGTACGGTCAAAGGGACGATTGCTTCCGTCAAAATCTACAGCGACGGAATCATAGCCACGACGACGGAGGGCGGGAAGATTCTCGTCCAGCCGGGTGTCAGCCTCTCGCAGCCAAGCGGCAGTAGCGCTGCAGCCATCGAATGATCCTGACTGTCATCGAGGTTCTTTGAACCCCGGGAAAGATATGTCGGGCAAGCCCTTGAGGGAGTGCCCGATAGATCTGCGAAGTTGATCGTTGAACTGTTGCCTCCGGCGACAACATGGGGCCTTTCTCATCGGGCGCCTCCTCCTCAAGCAGATAGCCAAGGATACGGGAAATCACCCGGCCAACCATACTTGTTGCCGTATCGATGCGACTATAGCGGCTCTCTGCCGCTGGGAAGGAAGTATGACCGTTGAGGTTCTTTTGCCGCTGTTTCTATTCGTTTTCACGGCGACCATCACACCTGGTCCCAACAATTAGAATGGAATGTGGGATTGACAATCTTCCTACTAGAAGGTAGGCAAGCGTGTATGAGTAGTCTTTCGAATACCTATGACGAGATCCTGAACAGTGCGGAAAAGCTGATCGTATCAGGCGGCTATAACGGGTTCAGCTATGCCGACATCGCTGCCGTTGTTGGCATCCGTAAGGCCAGCATCCATCATCATTTTCCAAACAAGGTCGATCTGGTGCGTGCTCTTGTTACCCGCTACCGCGTAAACGCCGAGACTGGCTTGGCCGAGGTCGAAAACAAGTTTAGCGATCCGCTCGAGCTGCTGAAGACCTATGCCGGTTTTTGGGCCCAATGCATCGAGGATGCAAGCCGTCCCTTTTGTGTCTGCGCGCTTCTTGCAAGCGAGCTGCCGGCCCTTCCTTTGGAGGTCGCGGTCGAAGTGCGTGCCTATTTCCAACATCTCTCCGGATGGCTGACATCGGTCATCGAGCGTGGTGATCAGCAAGGAGCCCTGGTGATCTCTTGCCCGGCGCGCGTAGAAGCAGAGGCTTTCATGGCCACCGTCCATGGCGCAATGCTGTCGGCCCGAGCCTATGGAACGCCTGCTGTCTTTGATCTGATTCTCGAGCCAAGTCTTCAGCGGCTGCGGCCGCGGTGATCTAATTCCCGGCGACGGGGCGGCGCGCGTCGACGGGAAAAATGCGTGGTAAAACAGCGTCGTCGAAACTCCCAACTAGTAGGTAAGGAACCTCAAATGTTGCGCAGACTTCTTCCAGTCATCATGGTCGCCGGCTTGGCTGGCCTTCCAGTAACGCTTGTTTCGCCGGCCTCCGCTCATGCCGAAGAAAAAAAGGCCGTGCTCAACATCCGGGGCAGTGTTGTCAACCTCGCCGATTCCACCTTGAAGGTGAAGACGCGCGAGGGAGAAACCGTTGACGTCGCTCTTGCCGACGACTGGCAGGTCGCCAGTGTCGCTAACGCGAAGGTCTCCGATATTAAGCCCGGAGACTATGTGGGTATCGCCTCCCTGCCGAAGGATCAGGGCGGAGACGGCGCTCTCGAAGTTCTGATCTTTCCACCTGCGCTCAAGGGAGCCGGCGAGGGAAGCTTCGGCTGGGACCTCAAGCCGAACAGCAGCATGACCAATGCCACCGTCGCCGATTCGGTCAAGGACGTCGACGGGCGCACCGTTACCGTGTCCTACCATGGCAAGGAAAAGAAGATTTCCATTCCGGACGGTACTCCGGTCGTGACCATCGCCCCGGCAACCAAGGACGATCTGGTCGCAGGAGCGGTCGTGTTCATCCCGGCTGAGAAGGCTTCAAGCGCGACCGTCGCGCATCGCGTTATCGTTGGCAAGAATGGCGTGGTGCCCCCCATGTGAGCCACGTCGCCGCCGGTCAGCTTCCGCCCATTGGCCGACCGGCGGCATCCAGCTCCTCATTGCAACAAGCAACAATCCAGCCGGACCGGAGGCCGCATCCGTGAGCGACAGTCCCGACAACGACAATATGCAATATCCCCGGACCCAGATGATCCATCGTCATTCCCTGGTCACGCGGCTGACGCACTGGCTGAACGTGATCTGCCTGAGCGTCCTGCTCTTGAGCGGATTGCAGATTTTCAACGCTCATCCCGAACTTTACTGGGGGCACTATGGCGCAGACGGGGATCCATCTGTGCTGACGATCGGCTCGAGCGGACAGGGCGACGATATGCGCGGTTTCGTCCGGATCGCAGGTGTCGAGGTGCCGACGACCGGTGTCCTGGGCGTCTCGACCTTTGAGGGAGATCCGACGCCGCGGGCGTTTCCGGCCTGGGCGACGATCCCGTCGTTTCAGGATCTCGCAACCGGCCGCCGCTGGCACTTCTTCTTTGCCTGGCTATTTCTCGTCAACGGCATTTTTTACCTCGGCTTCGGTGTCCTGACCGGCCATTTTCGACGTAACCTGGCCCCGGCGCGCAGGGACCTTTCCCCGCGTCATCTGTGGCACGAAATCCTCGACCACGCGCGTCTGCGCTTCCCACAAGGGGAACAAGCAAAGCACTATAACGCACTCCAAAAGCTCACCTACCTCGCCGTGATCGTCGTCCTGCTGCCGACGATGTTGCTGACCGGCCTGACAATGTCCCCTGGCTTTGATGCCGTCGTGCCGGCCCTGGTGGACGTTTTCGGTGGGCGTCAGTCGGCGCGCACGATCCACTTCATGACCGCAACGCTTCTCGTACTCTTCGTGCTCGTGCATGTGGTGATGGTCGTGCTGTCGGGAACCTGGAACAACATGCGCTCGATGATCACGGGTCGCTATGCCATCAGAGAGAAAGGTCCACATTCATGACGCGTAGCTTCCTCACCCGCAGGCGTTTTCTGATCGGCAGCACGCTCGGCGCCTCCGCACTCACGCTCGCCGGCTGCGACATACCGGAACAGAATACGGCTGTGGGCAGCATTATCCGCTCGGCCGAAAATCTGACGATGAAGGCGCAAAGACTGCTGCAGGGGCGGGATGCTCTGGCCCGCGAGTTTGCCGAGACGGACATTTCTCCGTCTTTCAGGGTAAACGGCACGAGCGCGCCGGATGGTGAGGACTATGCCGAACTCGTCGAAGGCAAATTCGCAAACTGGCGATTGAAGATCGACGGCCTCGTCGATCGGCCCCAGGAATTCTCTCTCATTGACCTCAAGAGGCTTCCGGCCCGCACTCAGATCACCCGTCACGACTGTGTCGAGGGGTGGAGCGCGATCGGGAAGTGGACGGGCGTACCGCTTGGGGCTGTCTTAAGCTCGGCAGGACTGAGGCCCAACGCGCGATTTGTTGTCTTTCACTGCGCCGACGAGTTGGAGAAGACACTCGATGGAAGTGGCCGCTACTATGAGAGCATCGACCTCATCGACGCGTTCCATCCTCAGACCATCCTTGCCTATGAAATGAACGGGAAGGATCTGTCCGTCGGACATGGCGCGCCCCTGCGTCTGCGAGTCGAACGGCAACTCGGCTACAAGCAGGCCAAGTACATCATGCGCATTGAGATCGTCGACAGCTTTGCGGGTCTGTGGGGCGGTCATGGCGGTTTCTGGGAAGACCGGGGCTACGAGTGGTACGCGGGGATTTGAGCGATCCATTACGCTCATACGATGATCGCCTTGTGTTGAAGCCGTCCGGAAGGGCGGACGTTGGATCTTTGCCTCCAGCCACTCAAAGCCAGTTGATCCGCTTGAGGATCATCAGCGTCGCAACCGATATGATCGCGACGAAGGCAACGATGATGATGAAAGCCCAGGTGTCGTTGACACCGGGGATGCCGCCGACATTCATGCCGAAAAGACCGGCCACGACGCTCGGCGGTAGCAGCAGGGCAGCGAGTGCGGCGAGACGATTGGAATTGCGGGCAATCCGCTCGCTGATGACCGTGGACAGGTCGTCATGAAGAATGCCGGTACGGTCACGGATGGCGTCGAGATATTCGATGAAGCGCATCAGCTTGTCGATGACCTCGCGGAAACGCAGCTTATCACGCTCCTTCAGCCACGGCGCGTCGTCATGTTCGATACGGTTCAAGGCGTCGCGCTGAGGGGCAAGGTAGCGGCGAAGCTGAACGGAGCGGCGGCGAAGCTGTTTCAGCCGCTCGCGTACTTCGCTCGCTTCGCCGTGAAAGATCAATTCATCCAGCTCGTCGACCTCTTCGTCCATTGTGTCGAGCACCGGCTCGAGGTCGCGGACCAGCTTTTCGCTGACGAGAGCAAGAAGTTCGCCCGTCTGTTTTGGGCCTTTGCCTTTGTCCAGAGCAAGGCGAATATCGCGTAAGGCAGTTATATAGTGGCCGCTGTCGCGCAGGGTCACCAGCCTGCGTTCGTCGGCCCATATATGAAGGGGAACGAGATCGATTTCGGCGGGCCCGGCTTTCGCTTCTTCCGGCGGCGCAGCACAGACGCCGCGAAGAATAATCATGAGTCCGTCATCGATATTTTCGACGCGCGGGCGTGACTCCTCCTGCAGCAAGGCGTCGGCGACCAGCGGATCGAAGCCGCCTCTCGTCGTGACCCATTCGGCAGCGGCCGGATGATCCCGCTCGAAATGCAACCAGACGACGCCGTCATCCGGCGTCCACCGACGCACTGCTTCCATATCAAGGGTGCGACAGCCGCCGTTGCCGTCAAGAAGCACGGCAAAACGCAAACCCGGCTCGGCGCCGTAACTTGCAACGCTCACGACCTGCTCGTGCATGAGTAACCTCCAGCTGCCAAAGCCCACCTCCCGTAAGCGCAGAGCAACAGCTTAGCGAGTTGCTGCCGGGCGGCAAGACGGTCAGTGTCTTGAGAACAAGCTGCGGCGTTGTGAAATCTTGGGATGGTCAGATCGGTGCGATCTCGTACTTGGCCGGTCATGGTGACCACCGGGTCTGTCGCCGGATACATTCTACCTTCAACCGATCTCTTACCGGCCGCGGCTGATGCTCGCATACATGCCGGTCGTGCGAAATTCGGTCGGCGTGATGCCGTAGACGCGCCGGAAGACCTTGGCGAAATAGTTTGCATCCTCGAAGCCGCACATGATCGAGACTTCCTTGACCGGCAGGAAATCCGCCTTGGTCAATAATTTTGCGGCGCGCTGCAGGCGCTGCTGCAGGACATATTCGGCGGGCGGCACGCCTTCGCTTTCGGCAAAGCTGCGCGAGAAGTGAGCGCGGCTGAGGCCAACGATCGCTGCAAGCTCGCTGACCGGCAGCGGTTTTTCCAGATTGGCGTTGATATGGTCGGTCACCGGTTGCATGGCGCTTTGTTCGGCCATGGAGGCCGAGGCGCCGAAGATGTCATCATAGAGCGCCATGGCGGCTTCATAGGCGACCGCCGAGGCTGAACCTGGCGTGTTTGCACCTTTGACGAGGCGCAGGCTGCAGTCCGCCAGATGATCGATGGTCGATTGCTGTAGCTTCAGGACCGGGCCCGCCAGGGCCAGCACCATCTTGTGGATGCGCAGCGTTTCTTCGCCATTCATTGAGATCCAGAAATATTCCCAGCGCTCTCCCTTTTCCAGCCAGTAGCGATGATTGTGCGGCACGAGCACCATCATCGTGTCTCCGCTCTGGAGCTTGTAGTTGCGATTCTGGTAGCGTAGGCGGCCGGTGCCGCTGATCGTATGCTGCAGCACCGTGAAGGGCGTCAGGCCGCGCTTTCTGCCATCCCAATCATAGGTCTCGTTTTCACGCACCTCGTAACCGGCGCTTGTCGGCATCGCATGCAGGCGCTGGCGTCCGCGCGGCAGCGAAACGGTTCTCATCGACTGGCCGTTGGCGATCAAATCCTGCAGCACAAAATTACCCTCGAAAGCATAATCCTTCTCTGGCCGCTCCTGCGAATATGCGCATAATCCTTTTCCACAAGAGGAAGAGATCGCGGTCGAAAGAACGGCCGGGAGGAATACAGGCACCATTTTCCGGTATTTTCAGACGGTATGCGCAAGCACGCCGCCTGGCCCTCCTTAGCTGTCTTTCTACCTAGCATTTGATCGGATCGAGGTGAAGGATATGAGTTTCAAAATCGCTATTATCGGAGCAGGCAGCGTCGGCTTCACCAAAAAGCTGTTCACGGACATTCTCTGTGTGCCGGAATTCAAGGACATTGAATTCGCGCTGACCGACCTCAGCGAACATAACCTGCAGATGATCAAGGCAATTCTCGACAAGATCGTCGAGGCAAACAAGCTGCCGACGAAGGTGACGGCGACGACAGATCGTCGCAAGGCGCTGGAAGGCGCGCGTTATGTCATCAGCTGCGTACGTGTCGGCGGCCTAGAAGCCTATGCCGATGATATCAGAATTCCCCTGAAATATGGCATCGACCAGTGTGTCGGCGATACGATCTGCGCCGGCGGCATTCTCTATGGCCAGCGCAACATCCCCGTCATTCTCGACTTCTGCAAGGATATCCGTGAGGTCGCTGCACCGGGTGCGAAGTTCCTGAACTATGCCAACCCGATGGCGATGAATACCTGGGCGGCTATCGAATATGGCAAGGTCGATACGGTCGGTCTCTGCCACGGGGTCCAGCATGGCGCCGAACAGATTGCCGAAGTGCTCGGCGCCAAGTCACAGAGCGAACTCGACTATATCTGCTCGGGCATCAACCATCAGACCTGGTTCGTCGATCTGCGTCTCAACGGCCGCAGGATCGGCAAGGACGAGCTGATCGCCGCCTTCGAGGCGCATCCCGTCTATTCGCAACAGGAGAAGCTGCGCATCGACGTGCTGAAGCGCTTCGGCGTCTATTCGACCGAGAGCAACGGCCATCTCTCCGAATACCTGCCCTGGTACCGCAAGCGGCCGGAGGAAATTACCCGCTGGATCGACATGTCCGACTGGATCCACGGCGAGACTGGCGGCTACCTGCGCCACTCGACCGAGACCCGCAACTGGTTTGAGACGGAATTCCCGCAATTCCTCGCTTCGGCCGAAAAGCCGATCGATCCGGACAAGCGCTCCAACGAGCACGCAAGCCACATTCTCGAGGCGCTGGAAACCGGTCGGGTCTATCGCGGTCACTTCAACGTCAAGAATACAGGCGTTATCACCAACCTGCCATCCGATGCCATCATCGAGTCGCCCGGCTTCGTCGATCGCTTCGGCATCAACATGGTCTCCGGCATCACCATTCCGGAAGCCTGTGCTGCGACCTGCATCTCGTCGATCAATGTCCAACGCATGTCGGTGCATGCAGCGATTTCCGGCGATATCGATCTCCTGAAGCTCGCCGTGCTGCACGATCCGCTGGTCGGTGCCGTCTCGACGCCGGAAGAGGTCTGGCAGATGGTCGACGAGATGGTCGTTGCCCAGGCCCGCTGGCTGCCGCAATATGCGCATGCCGTGCCAGCCGCCAAGGAGCGGCTCGCCAATTCCAAAGTCAAGACGAGAGAGTGGGAAGGGGCCGCGCGCCGCAATGTCCGCTCAATCGAGGAGCTTCGCGTTGAAAAGGCGGCGCTGAAGCAAGCCGTCTAAAATCAGGATGAGGGAGGCTGCGGCGGCTCTTCGGGAGGAAGGTCGCCCGCACACAAGCTTCCTTCATCGTCGTTTGAGGAGAAGCGGAGACGCGTACAAGCGCTCCGGAACAAGAGGGAGAGACGATGACGAATTTCCGTAAGATCGGCATCCTGGCAGGACTGGCGCTTGGCGTTTCAGTCGCGGCCCTGAATGCCTATGCGTCCGAGCCGACAGTGCCGCCGGCACCGCCGGCTTTCCCGGCGGAAGGCAAGATCAAATATGTGTCCCGCGACTCCATCCTGGAGTTCAAGGCGCTGCCGGAATATCACGAGCCGGACTGGGTCACGAAGAATTTCGTCGACAGCGGCAAGCTGCCAGCGGTCAAGGATCGCCTGCCCAAGGAGCCGCTGGTCTTCAAGACCGAAAACATGCCTGACGGTATCGGCGGCTATGGCGACGTGATGCGCCATGTCATCGGCGGCCGGCCGGAAGGCTGGAACTATGGCGCCGGCCAGACGCAGGGCTGGGGCGGCATCGATATCGGCCTTTCCGAATGCCTGACACGCACGGCGCCGCTCTTCCAGGTGGAAGCCAAGGATACCGAGCCGTTGCCGAACCTCGCCAAGGGCTGGGAGTGGTCGCAGGACGGTCACAAGCTGACCATGCATCTGATCGAAGGCGCCAAGTGGTCCGACGGCGCGCCCTTCAATGCCGATGACCTCATGTTCTATTGGGAAGACGAAGTCATCGACCCGAACGTTTCGCCACTCGGCGGCGGTGCATCGCCGGAAGCCTTCGGTGAGGGAACGACGCTCACGAAGATCGACGACTACACAGTCGAATGGACCTTCAAGGAAGCCTTCCCGAAGCAGTACCTCTATACGATGGCCTATCCGAACTTCTGCCCGGGTCCGTCGCATATTCTGAAGCCCCAGCACCCGAAATATTCGAAGAACACCTACGATCAGTTCAAGAACGCCTTCCCGCCGGAATATATGAACATGCCGGTCATGGGCGCCTGGGTGCCGGTCGAATATCGGCCGGATGACATTATCGTCATGCGCCGCAACCCCTACTACTGGAAGGTCGACGAGAAGGGCAATCAGCTGCCTTATCTCAACGAGTTGCACTACAAGCTCTCGACCTGGGCCGACCGTGACGTGCAGGCCGTTGCCGGTTCTGCCGACTTCTCGAACCTCGAGCAGCCGGAAAACTTCGTGGCCTCGTTGAAGCGTGCCGCCGAAAAGACCGCTCCGGCGCGTCTCGCCTTCGGCCCGCGCCTCATCGGCTATAATCTTCGCATGAACCTTTCGGCCAATGGCTGGGGTGATCCTGATGCCCGCAGTCAGGCGATCCGCGAACTCGACCGCAACGAGGACTTCCGCAAGGCCGTGACCATGGCGATTGACCGCAAGGCGATCGGCGACTCCCTCGTCAAGGGACCGTTCACGGCGATCTATGCAGGCGGCCTTTCCTCCGGCACGAGCTTCTATGATCGCAACTCGACCGTCTACTATCCCTTCGATCTAAAGGGCGCCAAGTCGCTGCTCGCCAAGGTCGGCCTGAAGGATACGGATGGCGATGGCTTCGTGAACTTCCCGGCCGGAACAGCTGATGGCAAGAACGTCGAGATCGTGCTTCTCGTCAACAATGACTATACCACCGACAAGAGCCTTGCCGAAGGCGTCGTCGGCCAGATGGAGAAGCTCGGGATTAAGATCATCATCAATGCTCTTGCTGGTCCCAAGCGCGATAGCGCGCATTATGCCGGCCAGTTCGACTGGCTGATCCAGCGCAACACGACCGAGCTCGCCTCCGTCGTGCAGAACACCGAACAGCTTGCCGCTGTCGGCCCACGCACCAGCTGGCACCACCGTGCCGGCAAGGATAATCAGCTCGACCTCCTGCCTTATGAAAAGGAGCTCGCCGACATCGTCAACAAGTTCCGCACGAGCCAGGACAATGACGAACGCGTGGCACTCATGAAGCAGTACCAGAAGACGGCCACCGAACACGTGGATACCGTCGGACTGACGGAATATCCGGGTGCGCTGATCATCAACAAGCGTTTCTCGAATATTCCCGAGGGTACGCCGATCATGATGTTCAACTGGGCCGAGGATTCCGTCATCCGCGAGCGTCTGTGGGTGGCCGCCGACAAGCAGGGCAAGTACGAACTCTTCCCTCAACAGCTTCCCGGCAAGCCTGGAGACAAGGGTCCAATAAACTAAGAGCAATTCCCAGCAAAAGTGCGCAGCGGTTTTGCCCCTGGGATTGCGTAAAAACAAAGAGATCGAGCATCTCCATGGCTCGAAGAAAAATGGAGATGTTCGAGGAGCTCCCTCCCGAACGACAAGGGCTTCCGGTCGCGCGTGCTGCGCGCGGCCGGTCAGAATCAACAAGCCGGCCGCGCTGAGACGAGCGACTGGCGGCAAGGAGAAGCGAACCGTCTGATGCTACGATTCCTGCTCATGCGTATCGCCTCGGCGATCCCCGTCCTCTTCATCCTCAGCGTGGTGACCTTTGCCATTATCCAGGCGCCGCCCGGAGACTACGCTGACTACATCCGTTCGCAGTTGATCAATCAGGGCGGAGCTTCCTTCGCCCAGGCGGATGCCCAGGCTCAGGCCTACCGCATCGAACATGGCCTCGATAAGCCGATGGTCGTCCAGTACGTCAACTGGATCACGGGAATCGTGACCAAAGGCGATTTCGGCTACAGCATGTTCTACAACAAGCCGGTTGCTGACGTGGTCGGCGAGCGCCTGCCCCGCACGCTGGCCTTAGCGCTGGTCTGCCACATTTTTGCGTCCATCCTCGGCATCACCTTCGGCATCTGGGCGGCGACCCGCCAATATAGCTGGATCGACAGCCTGCTGTCGGGCGTTGCCTTTCTCGGCATGACGGTGCCGCGCTTCCTGATGGCGCTGATCATCGTCTATCTGCTGGTCTTCCAGTTCAACGTCACGGAAATCGGCAGCTTCTTCTCGCCGCAATATGGCGGGGCGCCTTGGTCCTGGGGCAAATTCATGGATCTCGTCAGCCATGTCTGGCCGGTCGTCGCGATCGCCACTTTCGGCGGGCTCGCCTACAACATGCGCGTCATGCGCGGCAATCTGCTCGATACGCTGAATGCTCAATATGTTGAGACAGCGCGCGCCAAGGGGCTTTCGGGCGGCGCCGTCGTCATGCGTCACGCCGTTCCAAACGCGTTGCATCCGCTCGTCATGTATCAGGGCGTCGTGCTTCCCTACATGCTGACCGGCGAGATCGAAACCGCGATCATCTTCGCCTTGCCGACTGTCGGGCCGGCAATCGTCGGCTCGATGGCGATCGGCGACGTCTATGTCACAGCGACTTTCATGCTGGTGCTGTCGGCCACGCTGATCGTCGGCAACATCATCGCCGACATGCTGCTTGCCATGCTCGATCCGCGGGTCCGTCAATATGGAGGAGCCTGATATGTTTGCCTTCGACTCTTCCCCGCCGCCACCGCATGAAGAAGCGGTCAAGAATACCCACCATGGCAATGAGAGCTATATGGCGCTGGTCTGGCGCCGGCTGCGGCGCTCCTGGACCGGCATGATCGGCCTGATCCTCGTTGGCCTCTTAATCATCATGGCTGTCTTTGCCGATTTCTTTGCGCCGATGGACCCGAAGGCGACCGATGTCGGCTTTGCGCCGCCGCAGCTCATCAGCATCCATGACAAGGAAGGCAGTCTCGTCTGGCCACGCGTCTATGCGCTGGCGGATTCCGAAGAGCTCGATCCGGTTACCTTCCAGCCGGTCGTCGGCGTGGATTACGACAATCCGCGTCTGCTCGGCTTCTTCGTCAAGGGTTCGGACTACAATCTGCTCGGTCTCATCCCGGCCAATCGCCATTTCTTCGGCACGGTGGATGGCCAGCCGGTGCATTTCCTCGGCACCGACAAGTTCGGTCGTGACGTGCTGTCGCGCGCCATCATCGGCTCGCGCATCTCGCTGATGATCGCCCTGACAGTAGTCTTCATCGTCACTGTCGTCGGCACGACGGTCGGCATGGTCTCGGGCTATTACGGCGGCGCCTTCGATGTCTGGGTGCAGCGTTTCGTCGAGCTGGTACTCGCTTTCCCGCAACTGCCGCTTTACCTGGCGCTGACATCGCTGATCCCGATCACCGCGCCGACCAACGTCTTCCTCGCCTTCGTGATCTTCGTCATGTCGGCGCTCGGCTGGGCGCAGATGTCGCGCGAGGTGCGCGGCAAGACGCTGGCGCTGGCGCGTATCGAATATGTGCGGGCGGCAATGGCGGTCGGCGCGACCGACCGGCGCATCATCTTCCAGCATATTTTCCCGAATGTGATGAGCCACGTGATCGTCGCCGTCACCATCCATATTCCAAGCGTCGTGCTGCTCGAATCCTTCCTCGGCTTCCTCGGCTTCGCCGTAAAGCCGCCGCTGATTTCCTGGGGTTTGATGCTGCAAGATACGGCCAATTATTCGGTCATCGGAACCTATCCCTGGATTCTCGCTCCTGTCGCTTTCGTGCTGATCACCGTCTTTGCCTTCAATGCGCTGGGCGACGGTCTGCGTGATGCGGTCGATCCCTATTGAGGTGATGAAGATGGCCCTTGCTCTCGTTAGTTCCTTCGCCCCGCCCGTCCGTCACGATCATGATGGCCGCAAGGAGAGCCCGATCATCGACGCGCGCAATATCGGCGTGAATTTCAAGGTCGAGCATGGCACCGTCGAAGCCGTGAAGGACATTTCCTTCCAGCTATACCGCGGCGAAACGATTGCCATCGTCGGGGAGTCTGGCTCTGGCAAGTCGGTGACGGCACGTACCGTCATGGGGCTGCTGTCCAAGCGTGCGGTCATCTCGCCGCGCTCGAGCGTCGAGTATGATGGCGCCAATATCCTGAAATTTTCGGAGAAGGCCCGCCGCAGGCTGCGCGGCGACCGGATCTCGATGATCTTCCAGGAGCCAATGAGTTCGCTGAACCCGATCTACACGATCGGCAGCCAGATCGTCGAAGCGATCCGCGTCCACCGCAAGATGAGCCGCAGGCAGGCCGACGCTAAGGCGCTGGAGCTTTTGAAGCAGGTGCAGATCCCCGATCCCGAAGCGCGCCTGCGGCAATATCCGCATCAGCTCTCTGGCGGTCAGCGCCAGCGCGTGATGATCGCCATGGCGCTCGCCAATGATCCCGATGTGCTGATCGCCGACGAGCCGACGACGGCGCTCGACGTGACCGTCCAGGCGCAGATCCTCAATCTCATCCGCAATCTGCAGACGGAATTGCGGATGGCAGTGATCCTGATTACCCACGACCTGACGGTCGTGCGCAAGTTCTCCGACTATGTCTATGTGATGCAGCATGGCGAGATGCGCGAGCACAATATAACCGAGCAGCTCTTCGCCAATCCCCAACATCCCTATACGAAGCATCTTTTGGGATCAGAGCCGCGCGGCCAGGCCAACCCGCTGCCGGAGGGATCGGATATCATTCTCGACGCCCGCGGCGTGCGCGTCTCCTTCATGCTGCGCCATGGCGGCTTCTTCAGACCGGAGCTGCGCGAACTGGTCGCCGTCGACAGTCTCAATCTGACGCTGCGGCGACACGAGACGCTGGGCCTCGTCGGTGAATCCGGTTCGGGCAAGACGACCTTCGGTCAGGCTATTCTCAGGCTCAGTGACACGGACAATGGCGAGATCTATTTCGACCGCCAGCCGATCCACGGCAAGTCACGGGCGGAAATGCGGCCCTTGCGCTCGCGCATGCAGGTCGTCTTTCAGGACCCGTTCTCGTCGCTCAATCCGCGCATGACGATCGGTCAGATCATCGAGGAAGGGCTGGTCGTCAACAAGCTCGGCGCCACCAAGGGCGAACGTCTGGACAGGGTTCGCGAAGCTCTGGTCTCCGCCGGCATGCCGGGCAACATCCTCTCGCGTTTCCCGCATGAATTTTCCGGTGGGCAGCGTCAGCGCATCGCTATTGCGCGGGCGATCGCACTGGAGCCGGAATTCATCCTGCTCGACGAGCCGACCTCGGCGCTCGACCTCTCCGTCCAGGCGCAGATCATAGAGCTCCTGCGCAAGCTGCAGGATGAGCGCGGTCTGAGCTACCTTTTCATTTCGCATGACCTGAAGGTCGTGCGTGCCCTCTGCCACCGTGTCATCGTCATGCAGCACGGCAAGATCATGGAAGAGGGACCCGTCAACGAAGTCCTTTCCAATCCCAAGACACCCTACACCGAACGGCTCGTCAAAGCCGCTTTCGAGGTAGCCTGATTTCAGAATGCCGGAGGTTCATATGGCAAATCCCAGAATAGCGTTCATCGGAGCTGGCTCCACCGTTTTCATGAAGAACATCGTCGGCGACATCCTGCAGCGTCCGGCGCTGTCGGGGGCTACGATCGCGCTCATGGACATCAACCCGCAGCGGTTGGAAGAAAGCGCCATCGTCGTCAACAAGCTGATTTCGACACTTGGTGTGAAGGCGAAGGCCGAGACCTACGGCGATCAGCGCAAGGCTCTGTCGGGCGCCGATTTCGTGGTCGTCGCCTTCCAGATTGGCGGTTACGAACCCTGCACGGTGACGGACTTCGAGGTGCCGAAGAAATACGGCTTGCGCCAGACGATTGCCGACACGCTCGGCGTCGGCGGCATCATGCGTGGACTGAGAACCGTGCCGCATCTCTGGAAGATCTGCGAAGATATTCGTGCGGTCTGCCCCAACGCCATCATGCTGCAATATGTAAACCCGATGGCGATCAACACCTGGGCGATCGCCGAGAAATATCCTGACATCAAGCAGGTTGGCCTTTGCCATTCCGTGCAGGGCACGGCAATGGAGCTCGCCCATGATCTCGACATCCCCTATGACGAAATCCGCTACCGCTCGGCCGGCATCAACCACATGGCCTTCTACCTGAAGTTCGAGCATCGCCAGCCGGATGGTTCCTACAAGAACCTCTATCCGGATCTCGTACGCGCCTATCGCGAGGGACGTGCGCCGAAGCCCGGCTGGAACCCGCGCTGCCCCAACAAGGTGCGTTACGAGATGCTGACGCGTCTCGGCTATTTCGTCACCGAAAGCTCGGAGCATTTCGCCGAATATACACCTTACTTCATCAAGGAAGGTCGCGAGGACCTCATCGAGAAATTCGGCATTCCGCTCGATGAATATCCGAAGCGCTGCATCGAGCAGATCGCTCGCTGGAAGGGCCAGGCTGAAACTTATCGCTCGGCCGACAAGATCGAGGTCAATGAATCGAAGGAATATGCCTCCTCGATCATCAATTCGGTCTGGACCGGCGAACCCTCGGTCATCTACGGCAACGTCCGCAATAATGGCTGCATCACCTCGCTGCCGGCCAATTGCGCTGCCGAAGTGCCCTGCCTGGTCGATGCCTCCGGCATCCAGCCAACCTATATCGGCGACCTGCCGCCGCAGCTGACCGCGCTGATCCGCACCAATATCAATGTCCAGGAACTGACGGTTCAGGCACTGATGACGGAAAATCCGGAACATATCTATCATGCTGCGATGATGGATCCGCATACGGCTGCCGAGCTCGACCTCGATCAGATCTGGTCGCTGGTGGATGAGTTGCTCGCCACCCATGGCGACTGGCTGCCGGAATGGGCACGGCCGAGCAAGGTGCGCGCGGCCTGAGGCACACGAATAGGATCAGCGCTGACCGATACGCCGGCGCTGATCCTGATGGTTCAGGATAACCTGCCTTCGTCGTCGATTAGGGCTAGACGGCAGGGGAGCGTGTCACTCCATCGCCAAAGCACGAGATTGAGATCGTCGCGTCTGGCCGCGGGAGCTAAACTTCTGACCAAGAGGCCATGATAGCCATCGGACACGAGCCGATATGCGAAGTTCTGTGTCCTTGCTTCCCCTTTTTCCTTCATCTCGTCGCGCCAGCTTGCTGCGGCAATCGTTTCGGCATCGATGCCGAGCGCCTGAAGAGCGACCTCGTCCCTTGTGTCAAAGACGCGCTCGATATCGGCCTCGTAGGAGACAAGGGTGGTTGGCTGCAGGCTGCCGACCTGATTGGCTTCCCTGAGCGCCGTCAGCACGGATAGCGACGTATAAAGTGCCGGCATTCCCTTTGGATTGAATCGTCCGCCATAGAGTTCGGCGCCCCGACCAGAAAGCGGCTGGCGTGCATAGATCGGGTTCAGCGCCCGATAGAGCTTTCCTTCGTAGCGCATTATCGGGGATCAGGCGTGGACGCCGGCATCGATCGCATCGATATAATCCAGAACGTCCTCCGCCCGTCCGTCGCGAACCAGCTGCATGGCAGTCTGGCCTGAAAAGCCCGATAAGGGCTCGGAACGATACCAGGCATAGGCCATCAGCGCCGAACCGAAGCGGGGTTCGACCTTGTTGACGACTTCAATCATTTCGCGCAGGCGCTTCTGCGTCTTGTCGGAGCGGAGGCGGTCCTTGCGCTGGATCGCATCCTTGCCGAGACCGGCGGTGCGGGCAATCTCCTCGCTCGTCGTGCGGAAGGCATCAGCGATCTTGCGCGGTGCAAACAGCCCGTCATCTGCATATTGTGCGAGGCCCATGATCCATCTCCATGCCGTTTATACTGACGTTATATAGCGTCAAAATAAGCGGCGTTCAATGGCTGAAGTTCTGCCGTTAATCGTTACCGATCATCTCAGCCGCCTTGGAGGCGATTGCCATGGCTGGCGCGTTGGTGTTGCCCGATGGAATGAAGGGAATGATCGAGCAATCGATCACCCGCAACCCGTCGAGCCCGCGAACCTTCAGCGAGCCATCGACGACTGCCATCGGATCGTTGTCCGGCCCCATGCGCAGGCTGCCGGAAGGATGGTAGTTCGTCTTCACCGTCTGGCCGGCGAATTTCGTCAGCGCTTCCTCGTCTTGCAGCGTTTTCCCCGGCAGGATTTCCATCGCGATCTTGGAACGGAAGGGTTCCGTTTCCAGAAGCCGCCGCGCCGTCTTCAGGGATGCGAGCGTCAGGCGCAGATCATCGGGATCGCCGAAGAAATTGCAGTCGACGAGCGGCTGGTCGGCAGGGTCGGCCGAGCGTAGCTTCACGCTGCCGCGCGCCTTCGGCCGCAGCAGGCAGGAGGTAAAGGTCACGCCCCAGGTCGGTTTAGCTGAGGAGACGTCACGATCGAGATAGACGATCGGCGCGCAATAGAGCTGGATCGTCGGTCGATCACCGCCGTCCGGATCGTAGAAGAGGCAGGACTCGATACCTGTGGTCGTCACCGGCCCGGAATCGAAGAGCAGATATTGCAGCCCGTTACGGATCATCGGCCAGCCTTTGTCTTCGCCGAAGTAGCCGGACTTGCCCTTCGTGGTGGCGATGACGGGAACTTCGTGATGATCCTGCAGATTGGCGCCGACGCCGGGCAGATCGGCGATGACGGCGATGCCGTGTTCGCGCAGATGATCGGCAGGGCCGATGCCTGACAGCATCAGCAGCTTGGCGCTATTATAGGTTCCGGAGGCAACCAGCACCTCCCGTTCAGCCATGGCTTCGCGCGTCTCGCCACCCCGCGTATAGGCGACGCCGACCGCGCGGCCATTCCTGATGATGAGGCGGTCGACGCGCGCTTCGGTGATGATGTCGAGACGGCTGTGTCCCAAGAGCGGGTCGAGGAAAGCCTTCTTGGCATCCGAGCGTTCCGTGCGGCGACCCCATTTGGCAAAGGTGTGCTGCATGATGCCGACGCCGTTCTGTCTGGCACCGTTGAAATCAGGATTATAGGGGTGGCCGAGCCCCTGTGCGGCGAGGATGAAATCCTCGGTCGTATCGGAGATATGGCGCGGTTCGGAAACACGCAGATTGCCGGAAATGCCGTGGAATTCATTGTTGAAGCGGCTATTGGCTTCAATGCCTTTGAAATGCGGCAGCATGTCCGCGTAGGACCATTCGGTTCCGTTGCCGAGATAGGCGGCCCAGCTGTCGTAATCTTCCTTTTGGCCGCGCATATAGACCATGGCATTGACCGCACTGCCACCGCCGAGCGCTCGTGCAACCGGTACGATAGGGCCGCGGCCGCCGAGCTGCGCTTGCGGCACGGTATGATGCATTTCGAGGAAATCGTTGCGCGCGAGATATTTCATGTAGCCGGCTGGAAAGGACATCAGCCTTGCGGTCTCGCGCGGTCCGCGCTCGATGATGAGGACGGAAAATCCAAAATCCCGCACCAGCCGCATGGCGGCGACCGAGGCCGCGGATCCGCCGCCGGCGATGATGAAGTCGTAGGTCTTGTTCACATTTCCTCCGAACCGGGATGATGGTATCCGCCGACTCGCAATCGACTGGCAAAGCGAGCGACAACAATGACATAGATGCCACTGGCGATCGTCAAGGCGCGTTGCCCTCAACGCCCAAAGAATAGCGTTTCGGCATTCTCGATGAAGATTTTGCGGGCAAGTTCGGGGTTGCCGATTGCGTCCTGCATCCCGTCGATCAGGTCGGCGTCATCGGGCATGTCGCTCCAGAGCTCGGTATGGGGCCAGTCGCTGCCCCAAAGCAGCTTTTCCGGATGGCTGGTGGCAAATGCGCCCACCACCTCGGCAAAACCTGCATAGCCCCGCTCGCGCGTCAGCCTGTAGGGAGCCGTGAGCTTGACGTAGCCGCCGGGATTATCGGCGAGCCTCTGGAGAGCAGGAAGATGTTGGCGCCATGCGCCGTCGGCGAGCGGTATGAAGCCTAGATGATCGATGACGAAGCGGACGCCCAGATGCGGCAGCCGCCCGGCAAGGTTATCGATCTGGTCCGGGCTGATCTGAAGCTGCAGCGACCAGCCGAAATCGCGGATGCTAACCGCGAGCGTTTCGGCCGCAGTAAGCGGTAGGCCGCCCTTGTTGCGCGTGTTGATACGCACGCCGCGTACCCCAAGCCGGTCGAGCCGGGCAATCTCCGTAGGGCCTGTCTCGGGATCGATGACGACGATGCCCCGCAACCGGTCCGGAAAGGCGGCCAATGCCTCGACCAGAACCTGGTTGTCGAGGCCATAGACGCTCGGCTGCACGGCGATGCCCCTGCTGATGCCCAGCCGGTCGGCAAAGGCGATCCAGTCGGCAGTCGTTGCGATATCTGGCGTGTAGCTACGCGGCGTATTCAGCGGCGCGTCCGACCGGAAGACGTGGAAATGTGTATCGATCGTGCCCTGCGGCAGCGGCGTTGCTGGAGCACGGGTCAGCGGCAGGCGCGGCAGGCAAAGTGGCGCTTGACTGTCCACCAGGCTCATTTCTGTTCCAGATCCTCATGCTGGAGGAAATCGAAATCGGCGCCTTCATCGGCCTGCAGCACGCGCGTGTGATAAAGCTTGGCATAGCCGCGCGCCGGTTCGGCAGCCGATATTTCTCCAAGCTCTGCCATGCGTCGGTCGAATTCCGCTTGGTCAATGGCGAGGTCTATGCGTCTCTCCTTGACGTCGAGGCGGATGCAGTCGCCGGTTCTCACGATCGCCAGCGGCCCGCCGGCCGCAGCCTCCGGGGCAATATGCAGCACGATCGTGCCGAAGGCGGTGCCGCTCATACGGGCATCGGAGATGCGCACCATGTCCTTGACGCCTTGGCGCGCGAGCTTGCGCGGGATCGGCAGATAGCCGGCTTCCGGCATGCCCGGCGCGCCTTTCGGGCCGGCATTGCGCAGCACGAGAATATCGTCGGCGCTGACTTCGAGGTCGTCGCTATCGATCCGCAGGGTCATGTCCTCGACGGAATCGAAGACCACTGCTCGGCCCTCATGCTGCAGCAGATCCTTCGATGCCGCCGATTGCTTGATGACCGCGCCACGGGGCGCAAGGTTGCCGTGGAGCACGGCAATCGTGCCGATGGGCTTCAACGGTTTATCGACCGTGCGGATGATCGTCTGGCCGGGCTCGTTGGGAGCCGCATCGATTACCTCGCCGATCGTCTTGCCATAGATCGTCCGCTGGCTGCCGTCGATCTCGTGGCGCACCGCCTTCAAGAGCGTCTGCACACCGCCGGCCTCGTGGAACTGCTCCATATAATGCTGGCCGGACGGCTGTAGGTCGACGAGAAGTGGGATGATCTTGCCGAGCCTGTCGAGCTCGGCCATGTCGAGACGAATGCCAAGGCGCCCCGTGATGGCGGCAAGGTGAACGACGGCATTGGTCGACCCGCCCATAGCTTGCAAGGCGACAAGGCCGTTGCGGATGGCCGAAGGCGTCAGAATATCGCGCACCGTCGGCGCATCCGGGTTGGCTGCCAGTCCGGCGGCAACGCGGCCGGTCGCTTCGGCAAGCCGCACGCGCTCGGATTCGGCGGCGGGCGCCGATCCTGCCCGCGGCAGGCAGAGGCCCATCACTTCGGTCAGGTTGGCCATGGTGCTTGCCGTTCCCATCACCGTGCAGGTGCCGATCGAGCTAGCGAGCTTGTTGTTGACGTCGGTAATTTCCGCCTCGTCGATTTCCCCGGCACGGAAACGCCCCCAGAAACGGCGGCAATCGGTACAGGCGCCGAGCCTCTCACCCTTATGGTGGCCAACGGCCATCGGCCCGGTCGGCAGGAAGATTGCCGGGATATCGCTGCTGGCAGCGGCCATGATCTGCGCCGGCAGGGTCTTGTCGCAGCCGCCAATCAGGATCACGGCATCCATCGGCTGGGCGCGGATCATCTCCTCGGTTTCCATCGCCATCAGGTTGCGAAGATACATCGAGGTCGGCGAGGCGAAGCTCTCGTGGATGGAAATGGTCGGGAAGACCATCGGCATTGCGCCGGCCAGCATGACACCGCGCTTGGCAGCTTCGATGAGTTGCGGCACGTTTCCATGGCAGGGGTTGAAATCGCTGTAGGTATTGGCAATCCCCACGATCGGGCGATCGAGAGCATCGTCCGAATAGCCCATGGCCTTGATGAAGGCCTTTCTGAGGAAAAGGGAGAAACCCTGATCGCCGTAACTCGTCAGCTTGCGACGAAGACCACTCGACATTGTTCCTCCCTCGTCCCTTAAATTGAGTTCCAGCCTAGTGGGATATGCATGATTGTCAATAAAGAAGATGCGTCGATACGCATACTCATCGCCGCGGTCATCAAATTTGACCGAGAAACATCAAGATAATTCGCGATAATTTCAATTTTAATCTCGCGTTGCGCATTGGCATTCGGCGGGATAGCCTCTAAATTATCGATAAAATGAGATGGAGCGAGGCATGGCCGAGATCAGGCGAAAGCGGGTAGGGCTCATTGGCGCCGGCTGGGTCAGCGAGTACCACCTGCCGGCATGGATGAAGCAGTCGGCCCGTGCGGAGGTCGTTGGGATTGCCGACCCCTCGGTGGTGGCCCGCACGGCCAGGAGCAAGAGTTTCGGCATCCCCCGTACTTATGAGAGCGCGCAGGTCATGCTGACCGAAGAAGTGCTCGACGCCGTCGATATCTGCGCCCCGCGCGAGATGCATGTGGAACTCGTGCAGTTGGCGGCGGCCAAGGGCGTCGATATTCTCTGCCAGAAGCCGCTCGCGCCCGATTACGACCAGGCAGTCGCTCTCGTTGCCGGTCTGCCGCCGTCGATCCGCTTGATGGTGCACGAGAACTGGCGGTTTCGCGCCTATTACCGGCGGCTAAAGGCTTGGCTGGAGGAGGGGATTGCCGGCAATATCAGGCAGGTCCAGTTCGAATTCTTCTCAAGCGGCATGATCGCCGATGCTGACGGCAACAGGCCAGCGCTCATCCGCCAGCCGTTTTTCCGCAGGCAGCAGCGTCTGCTGGTCATGGAGGTGATGATCCATCATCTGGATACGCTGCGCTACCTGTTCGGCGAGATGGAGGTGGTTGCCGCACGGCTTGAGCGCAGCAATGACGACATTGTCGCCGAAGATGTTGCCTTCGTCATTCTGCGCCGTCTGGACGACGGGGTGATCGTCACTGTAAACGCCAATCTGGCGGTGCATGGCGCGCCGCCGACGCCGCGCGATCATCTACGGATTTTTGGCACGCAGGCGATGCTGGAATTGTATGGAAGCCGTCTTTCGGCAACGGGCCATGCCGAGCGCGAGGAGGAATTCGATGCGGATGCCGTCTACCAGGGCGCCTATGATGCGACGATCGCGCATTTCCTTGACGGTCTGGAGGGCCGAGCAGTGATGGAGACCGTGCCTGACGATAATCTGAAGACGCTGGCGCTGGTCGAAGACATCTATCGGCTGAGCCGGTTCGACGCTGAAGACAAACCGCGATAAGATGGCCTGCCCCCGGAGGACCTATTGATGCAGACGCTCAACGAAAGCCGTGAAGACGAGACCGAACACGACGATCTGAGCATTGCGCGCGCGCTCGAAGAAGACATCATCTTCGGACGGCTGGCGCCTGGTACTCGTCTGACGGAGGATACGCTTCTTGCGCGCTTCCATGTGACGCGACACTTCGCGCGCCAGGCGATCGTCCAGCTGGAGACGATGGGTATCGTCGTGCGCGAACGCAATAAGGGCGCAACTGTCCGCTCGCTGACATCAAGACAGGTGCAGGAGATCTATGACGTGCGCGAGCTTCTGCAGAGGCAGGCGGCACTCTGGATTCCGTTGCCGGCGCCCGACGAGCTGATCGCCGAACTGACGGCCCTGCACGAAGAGCATGGCCGGCACGTCGAATCCGGCTACCTTCGCGGCGTGCACGAGACAAACGACAAGTTCCATCTGACGCTTTTCAGCGCCTGCGGCAATTCCCATCTCGTCCAGTCGATCGAGCTCTACATGCGTCTCAGCCTGCCGGTGCGCGCCAATTCCATGTCGAGCAAGGAATCGCTGCAGACCTCGCACGAACATCACCGGCTGATGATCGAGATGCTGAAGGGCAGGGACAATTGGGTCCTGGCGCAACTCTGCGTCGACCATCTGCAGCCGAGCAAGAGGCGCTACCTCGCCTATGTGAGCGAACACTAGAGCTATTCTTCAGAGGGTCAGGGAGCGCAACTTGGAGGGTTGCGCCCCCTCTTTCCTGCCGTCTCACCAGTCCAGGCGAAGGAGAGAAACGCCCTGACGCGGCAGGGAGAAGCGGAGATCGATCTTGCCGTCCGTGACGGAAACCGATGCCTTGTCGTCGATCTCAGCCAGCTTGCCGGAGGCTTCGAGCGTGGCGTAATCGGCGCCCTCGATATGCTGCGGCTTGCCCATTTCCTTCCAGATGCGGAAGGAGTTGGAATGCTGCTCGTCCATGCGGAAGTGCTTGAGTGCGGCCGGCCGGCTGCCCCAGCCATCGATGGAAAGGCTCACCTCTGCAGCGGGGCCTGCCTCGTCATCGTCATGATAGTGCCAGACGAGAACGGAGACGCCCCTGTCGTCGCGGGTCGCCACGACATTGACGTCGGGCTTGTCGCGAACGCCGTGGCTCATGATGTCTTCGATATCGCGGCGATAGTCGCTCTCCGATTCGAGCCACTGGCCGCCGAGCTTGCCGAGCATGCGGAAGCCGTTCAGCACGGCCTTGTCGACGCCGTTGGTGGCGAGATCCCGGAAGCCGTCGAAATAGGGCTGGTCGTCGAAGAGGAAGGCCCAGGTGACGGCCCCTTCGATCTCGATATTGGCGCGGCGCGACAGTTCATAGGTGCGGATCATGCTTTCGACGACATAGACGCCGTAGAGCGGGCCGTTGCGATAGCCGTTCTGCGGATGGACGCGCGCCGAGCAGGCAGCGCAGCCTTCCGGGTCGGATTCGCCGATGACGACGGGCAGGTGCCGAAGCTCGGGGAATTCGTTGATGATGGCAAGATTGGTCTCGATGTCGCGTAGCTGCTTGTGCAGGCCCATGCGTACATGCCCGTCGAAGATGACCGGATTTCCCTTGGCATGGAAGGCGATGAAGTCGAGCGGTGGTTTGTTCTCGACGACATGGCGCAGGAAGGCGCGCAGAAAGGTCTGCGCTTTTTCATTGGCGAATGCGCCGCAGGTGTGCGGGCCTCCGACACGGGCCTTAGGCAAGGCCCGCTTCACGGCACGCGCGCTCGCATCATACATGGCGCAGAATTCCGGGATCGTGCCGGTCCAGTAGTGGCCGTCGGGCTCGTTCCACACTTCCCAGGGCCAGGACGAGACCACGTCTTCGCCGTAGCGATCGGCGAGGTGCCGCGCCCAGGCTTCGATCAGGTCTCCCCATTTCTTCAGGTCCTTCGGCGGCGCTGTCCAGCCGGTGGTGATAGTCGCATACCGGTCTGCCGGCTCCCAATGATGCTTGTAGGGGCCATCGAAATCGGAAAGCGCTTCCGGTGTGAAGCCGATCTGGATCAGCGGGATGTTGCCAGCCTCGACATAGGCATCGAAGATCTGGTCGATGATCGTCCAGTCGTAGACGGGATTGCCGTTTGCATCCTCACTATAGGCATTGGTCGAGCCCCATTTCAGGGCCGGCTTGCCGTCGCCGCTCGTCAAGAGATTATGTGCGCGAATGCGCGGAGCGACGGGGCTGAGTTCGGTCAGCTCTTTCAGGAGCTTCTTGCCGTGCGGGGAGTAAGTGTAGTTCGGCTCGTCATAACCGAACCAGTTCCACAGTGGTCTGTATGGCCCGGTCGGCCGGCCGGCGTGAACGTTGATGGTCACGTCATAGGAACTCGTCATCGTCTTTTCCTCTTGAACGGTCATGCCTCAGCCTCCTCCCGAAGGCCAACCGACCAATATGGTGATGAAGTGCGGCCGTCTTGGGAGGGCGCCGCGCTCGCTGCCAAAAGCTATGCGAAATGACCATTTTGTCAATAATATAAAAAATCACACTTGCATGGCGATTGGAAAATGCCCGAATTTCCGATAGTTTTTGGCATTCTAAAAATTACCTGTTGCCGTTTGGTGAAAAATTGTCGATAAATGCAGAGGCGAAGCTCAGCGTCTGGAGGAGTCATGCGGGCCATCAGGTCCCTATGCAGACGCTTTTGCCGGAACGCGATCGATAACGGATTACGGGAAGCGCCCGCGCCTGCGGGTCAAGGAGGAGGAGCGTCCGATGAAGTTCCCTAGATTTGCAGTCATTGCCTTATTGTCTCTCGCCGCTCTGCCTGCTTACGCGCAGGATTTCATTGCCGGCATCCCGCGCAATGAAACGTTGATCATCCAGGGCACGCCGCAGCAGAATGCGGATTGGTTCAACGTCTGGGCGCCCGGCGGTGGCGGCGCAGCCAATGTCAACGGCCTGCAGCAGCTGACGACCGACACGTTCTGGTTCATCAATCCGGAGGGCGGTCCGGATGCCTGGCAGAACGCGCTGGCAACCGAGCCGCCTGCCTACAATGCCGATTTCACCCAAATGACGGTAAAGCTGCGCAAGGGCATCTATTGGAGTGACGGCGTCGAATTCACCAGTGATGACGTGGCCTATACGGTCCGGACGCAGATCGACCATCCCGGCATGTCCTGGAGCGCGCCCTTCACTGTCAATGTCGCCAGCGTGGAGAATCCCGATCCGCAGACGGTCGTCTTCCATCTGAAGAAACCCAATTCGCGTTTCCACACGCTGTTTACCGTGCGCTGGAACGCTGCCTGGATCATGCCGAAGCATGTCTTCGAAAAGGCCGGCGATCCCCTGGCATTCAAAAACAATCCGCCGGTATCGCTCGGTGCCTATGTATTGCAGAGCTACGACAAGGGCGGCAACTGGACCATCTGGAAACTGCGTGACGACTGGCAGCGCACTTCGATTGGCATGGCCGCCAAGGAGCCGCCGCAGGTCAAATATGTCGTCTACCGTGCTGCCGGTAACCCGGAGGCCCGTGTCATCGAACAGCGCAATCACAATCTCGATGTCATCAACGACATGGCGCCCGAGGGGATGTTTGCCATGATGCGTGACAGCAAGAGCGTCGCCTCATGGCTGAAAGGCTTCCCCTTCGCCCATCCCGATCCGACCCTGCCGTCGGTACTGCTCAACACCAAGAAGCCGCCTTTCGACAACAAGGATGTCCGCTGGGCGCTGGCATTGATGATCGATATCCGCGCCGTGGCACTCGGTTCCTATCGCGGTGCTGCCAATCTTGCAGCCCTTGCCACGCCGCCGACCGGCTCAGCACCGGACGATTATTACGCGCCGATGCAGGACTGGCTCACCAATTTCGAGCTCGATACCGGCAGCCGCAAGATCAAGCCCTATGACCCCAATATCTCGGCCCAGATCGCCACGATGGTCCGCGGTCAGTGGGGCGACCAGATCCCGACCGATCCGAAACAGCTGCAGCGCACCTTCGGCTTCGGCTGGTGGAAGCAGGACGTCCAGGCCGCAACCGAGCTCCTACAGAAGGCCGGTTTCAAGAAGAGCGGCAATCAATGGCTGAAACCTGACGGCACGCCGTTTGTGATCCGCCTGCAAGTTGAAGGCGATGCCATTCCGACGCTGGCACGTGCCGGCACGGTCATCGCCCAGCAATGGAGCCAGAACGGCATTGCCACCAAGGTCGACGTTGCCGGACCGACCAACGGTCAGCGTCTCAGCACCGGCGATTTCGAAGCGGCGATCTACTGGAGCATCGAAACCTGGGGCGGTCATCCGGACCTGTCCTTCTTCCTGGACAGCTACCATTCGGAGTTCATCAAGCCACTCGGCCAGATTCAGCCGCCGCGCAACCTGCAGCGCTGGCAGGATCCGCGCCTCGATCAGCTGATCGCGAAAAACCGGTCCATCGCTTTCGATTCGCCTGATGTCACCAAGGTCGGCCAGGACTTCCTGAAGCTCGCCGTCGAAGAGATGCCGATGATCCCGCTGATGGCTTACAACAAGTTTGCGCCGTTCGACACGACCTACTGGACCAACTATCCGAGTGCTGAAAACCCCTATTCCGCCTCGGGTCCGAACTGGTCGAACATCCGCTACATGGTGGTCGGCCTGAAGGCCAATCCGGCCGCTCCCAAGAACTGACCGCGTCGATACGGGGAGTGGCCGGGCAGCCGGCCGCCCCTTCTGCTATTGGAGGGTGGATGCCATGAATGGCTTTCTGATCTATGCGGGCAAACGTTTCCTGCAGTTCCTTTTTGTCGTCGTCACCGGCATCACGCTTGCGTTCCTGATCGCGCATTTCTCGCCGGTCGATCCGGTGGAGCAAACGGTGTCGCTGCTGACGAGCTTCGGCTCGACCGACCCGCAGGCAGTCGAAATTCTGCGACAGTCGCTGCGGGAGCTCTATGGAACCGGCGGCCCGCTTCTCGATCAGTATTTCACCTTCTGGGGGCGCGTGCTGACCGGCGATTTCGGTCCCTCGCTGTCGTCCTTCCCGACACCCGTCATGACGGTCATCGGCCGCGCTTTGCCCTGGACCGTCGGCCTGCTGACGCTTGCAACCATCATTGCCTGGATCATCGGCAATCTGCTCGGCGCGCTTGCCGGCTATTTCCGCAACAGCCGGCTTCTCAAGCTCGCCGGCATCGTCATCATGGCGCTGCAGCCGATCCCGACCTACATTATCGGCCTCAGCCTCGTCATCCTCTTCGGTTTCATCTGGCCGATCCTGCCGATCAGTGACGGCGCGCAGGTCAACCTCGCGCCTGCTTTCAATTGGGCCTTCATCAGCTCGGTCATCGAACACGGCATCCTGCCGGCGCTGACGCTGGTGCTCGTCGGCATCGGCGGCTGGTTCATCTCCATGCGCTCGCTCGTCTCCAACATCGTCACCGACGACCACGTGGTCTATGCCGAACTCGGGGGCGTACGTTCACGCAGCATCTTTTCGCACTATGTGGCCCGCAATGCCATGCTGCCGCAGGTCACGGGGCTCGCGCTCAGCCTCGGCAATGTCTTCGGTGGCGCCGTCATCGTCGAATTCGTCTTCAACTACCCCGGCATCGGCAAGTTGTTGATTTCAGGGATCTATTCCGGTGACTACAGCCTGGTGCTCGGCGTGACGACGATTGCCATCATTGCCGTCGCCTCCGCCGTCTTCGTGATCGACATCATCTATCCGCTGATCGATCCGCGCGTGAAACTGGGATAATTGCGATGTTCAAGATCCTCAGAGACCTGCTCCGTTATAACAAGGAATTCCTGTTCGGGACGATCCTGATCCTGATCATTCTCGGCCTGATCGTGGCCTCCTTCTTCTCACCCTATGACGAGAATGCCATCTATGTCGTCGCCCCCGATATGCCGCCGTCTGCAGAATTCTGGTTCGGCACGACATCGCGCGGCCAGGAGGTGTTCTGGCAGATTGCAGCATCGCTTCGCAACACGCTCCTCTTCGGCATCATCGTTGCCGTCATCAGCCGCCTCATTGCGCTGGTCGTCGGCCTGGTCTCCGGCTATATCGGCGGACGCACCGACCAGATCATCATGGGCATCAACGATACACTGGGCGCATTGCCCAACATTCCGATCCTGCTTCTCCTGGTCTTCGTGCTGCGCGACCAGATGACATGGTCGATGCTGGCGATCGTTGCAGCCCTGCTCGGCTGGACACATGACAGCCGGCTGATCCGCTCAGTGGCGCTCTCGCTCCGCCACCGCGAGTTCACCCGACATGCGGTCTTCGCGGGCATGCGCACGTCGCAGATCCTCATCCGCGAGCATCTTCCTTATGTGATGCCGATCGTCTTCTTCACGACGATGAACAATCTCATCTGGGCGATCGGCCTGGAAGTGACGCTGTCCGTGCTTGGCTTCTCCGACATCAACCGACCGACGATCGGCGGCATGATCTATTGGGCCAATGCCCATTCCGCCATGGTCGCCGGCATCTGGTGGTGGGTAGCCTTCCCGATGCTCTTCGTGGTGATCCTCTTCCTCGGCCTCTTCATGCTCGCGATGTCGGTCAACGAATATATCGATCCCCGCTCGCGGTTGGCCCGGATGGGAGCCTGAGACGATGCAGAACCTATTGAGGAAAGCGCCCTTGACCGTCGTCGAAAACTCCCGGGACGCGCTGACGATCGACGGGCTGAAATGCTACTACGTCAACGACTATTTCGGCGTCCGGCGCGAGATTCGCGCCGTCGATGACATCAGCCTGACGGTACGCAAGAACGAGATCTACGGCATCGCCGGAGAATCCTCGAGCGGCAAGACCTCGTTGATCAAGACGCTTGCCGGGGCCATCCGTCCGCCGATGCGGGTCGTCGGCGGCACCGTCAATTTCAACTTCGATGGAAAGCTGATCGACGTCTACGGCGAACCGCAGAAAATGCGGTCTGCGCGCTGGCGCCACCTGTCCTATATCATGCAAGGCTCGATGAACGTGCTGAACCCGGTCCGGCGCGTGAAGCACGCTTTCAACGATTTCGCCTTCCGGCACATGAACCTTGATCCGGCTACCTTTCGTGAGCGGATCGAGGCGCATCTCGCCCGCCTGCATCTCGATCCGCATGTGCTCGAAGCCTTTCCGCATCAACTCTCAGGCGGCATGCGCCAGCGACTGACCATTGCGCTCGCGACCGTCTGCGAACCGGAATTCATCATCGCCGATGAGCCGACGACAGCGCTCGACGTTCTGGTGCAGCAGGATGTTCTGGCATTGATCAAGGAGGTGCAGACGCGCATGCAAGCCTCGGTCATCTTCGTAACCCACGATATGTCCGTCCATGCCGCAATCACCGATCGCCTCGCGATCATGTATGCCGGGCGGCTGGCCGAAGAGGGGCCGACGCAGGCGATTTTCGACAATCCGCAACATCCCTATACGGTTCACCTGATCGGCAGTCTGCCGCGGATCGGCGATACGAAAACCAGAAAAAGCCTACCAGGCAAACCGCCGGCGCTCTCGAACCCGCCTTCGGGATGCCGCTTCCACCCGCGCTGTCCGATTGCAATCGACAGATGCTCGAAGGAGGTGCCCGTCATGCAGCCAAGCGCGACCGGCGGGCGTGTCGCATGTTTCAGGGCTGGGGAGTACAAAATCCAATGAGCGGCGAACACCTTCTCCAACTTGAAAACGTCACCAAGCTCTTTCCGATCGGCGGCTTCTTCTCGCGTGCGAAGATGACGGCAGTCAACGAGGTCAGCTTCGCGCTCGAGGCTGACAGGCCCGAGATCTTCACGGTTGTCGGCGAATCCGGCTCCGGCAAATCCACCCTTGCCAAGATGATCCTTGGCAATGAGAAGGCTGATCGCGGCACCATCCGCTTCGACGGTGCGGATATCGGTGATATTCGCAGCCGAAACGCCCGTGAAGCCTTCATGACCAGGGTCCAGCCGGTTTTCCAGAATCCGTTCGAAGCCTTCAATCCGCTGACACGCATCGACGAATATCTGTATGCCACCGCTCATCGCTTCAAGGGTGCGAAGAGCCGCGCCGACAGGGAGGCGCTGGCCGATACGGCGCTGCAGCGTGTCGGCCTCTCCATTGCGGAGGTTCGTGGACGGTATTCGCATGAATTGTCGGGCGGCCAGCTCCAGCGTATTGCGGTGGCACGCGCGCTCATTCCCGAACCGAAGCTCATCGTCGCCGACGAGCCGGTCTCGATGGTGGATGCATCGCTGCGAATGTCGATCGTCAACCTCTTCCGCGAATTGCGTGATACGCTGAAGGTGTCGATCATCTATATCACCCATGATCTGGCGACCGCCTACTATATCGCCGACCGTGTCATCATCATGCGCAAGGGCGTGGTGGTCGAAAGCGGCGATGCACGCACCGTGCTCGACAATCCGCAGCACGAATATTCGATCGCCTTGAAGAATGCCGTGCTGCCGCCTGATCCTCGTGAGGCGTCGACGATCATTCGCCAGCGTCAGCAGGATGCCGGCGCATTTGCGCATCGGGAGATCGTCAACGCCTGATAAGGTCACGCCACCTGGGGCGCGGCCATGTTCTCGGTCTCAGGAGCCGCGGAAACGCAGATTGCCGGCCGAAAGCTCGCTGACCGAGGCGCAACCCATCAGCTTCATGCCGCGCTCGATTTCGGTTCGCATCTGCAGGAGCGCCCGTTCGACGCCTGCCTGGCCAGCTGCCGCAAGCGGGAACAGATAGTAGCGCCCGACGCCGACGGCCTTGGCGCCAAGCGACAGTGCCTTCAGCACATGGGTGCCGCGCTGGATGCCGCCATCGACCATCACATCGATCCGGTCTCCGACGGCCTCGACGATTTCCGCGAGCTGGTCGAAGCCGCTGCGCGAACCATCGAGCTGACGCCCACCGTGATTGGAAAGTACGATGCCAGTGCAGCCGATATCGATCGCGCGCTTGGCATCCTCGACCGTCATGATGCCCTTCAGGCAGAAATGTCCGCCCCAGATTTTCACCATGTCGGCGACGTCGTCCCAGTTCATGGCGGGATCGAGCATTTCGGTGAAATAGCGGCTGATCGACATCGTGCCGCTGCCCATGTCGACATGGCTGTCGAGCTGCGGCAGGCGGAATTTCTCATGCGTGAAATAATTGATGGCCCATGCCGGTTTGACGGCAAACTGCGCCATGCCTGACAGATTGAGCTTGAAGGGGATGGCAAAGCCGGTGCGCTTGTCGCGCTCACGGTTGCCACCGGTGATGCTGTCGACGGTCAGCATCATCACCTGCACGCCGGCCTGCTTGGCTCTCGCCATCATTTCTCTGTTGAGGCCGCGATCCCTGTGGAAATAGAACTGATAGACCTGCGGTCCGCTGCTGATCTTACGCGCCTCTTCTAAGCTGATCGTGCCGAGCGACGACACGCCGAACATCGTGCCGAATTTGCCGGCGGCATGGGCGACCGCCCGTTCACCCTCGTGATGAAAGAGCCGCTGCAGGGCCGTCGGCGAGCAATAGACCGGCATGGCAAGTTTCTGGCCCATGACGGTAACCGATATGTCGACCTCGCTGACGCCGCGCAGCACGCTCGGCAGAAGATCGCAGCTCTCGAAAGCAGATGTATTGCGCCTGTAGGTCACCTCATCGTCCGCCGCGCCATCGATATAGTTGAAGATCGGCCCCGGAAGGCGTTGCTTGGCGAGACGGCGGAAGTCATGGAAATTATGGCAGTCTGAAAGGCGCATACTCGTATCCAATCGAGGGCTGGCACGTCATGCCTCCAGCCGATGAGCGGCCGCGAGACCTCCTCGTCGTCGCGATCCATGACCTATGGGATACGATTATTATCGCACCAATCTCAAGCTCTCTTGAGTGCGCTTCCGTCGCCTTGTGAGAGAAAGGCGCATTTTATTGCCCGGCGGTCATGCGAGATGACATGCGTTGCGGAGACGCCGGATCAGCGGGTGGGCTTCACCGCCAGCCAGATGACATGCCGTGCACCGCCGCGCTTGCCGTTGGCGCGCGTATTGATCGCATCGACCGCAAAGCCGCGATCCTTCAGCCGGCGGGTGAAGGATGGATCAGGCCCTGAGGACCAGACGGCGAGCACGCCGCCGGGGCGGAGCGCCTCGCGGGAGGATTTCAACCCGGCAAAATCATACAGCCGGTCGTTGGATTTGCGGGTCAGCCCGTCAGGGCCGTTGTCGACGTCGAGCAGGATAGCGTCATAGCCGGCCTTTCCGGCACGGATCGCTTCGCCGACATCGCCCTGATGGATCGAGACACGCGGATCGTCGAGGCAACCCTTGAAGACCTCCGCCATTGGACCTCGCGCCCAGGCGACGACCGCCGGCACCAATTCAGCGACGACGACACCGGCATCCTCGGGCACAACTGCCAGTGCTGCCCGCAGCGTAAAGCCCATGCCGAGGCCACCGATCAGGATTTTCGGCTTCGGATGCGATTTGATCCGCTCGAATGACAGCGTGGCGAGCGCTTCTTCCGAGCCGCTGAGGCGGCTGTTCATGAGCTCGTTTGTGCCGAGCATGATGGAAAATTCCGATCCGCGCTGCTTCAGCCGCAATTGCCCGCCTTCGCCGGGAATGGTCGCGGAATCGAGCTGGATCCAGGGAAGCATGGCGGTTTCGTCTCGCTGAAAGGGACCGTCCCCTAGCATAGGGCTACGGTTGAAGCCAGCAAGCCCTGCTCAGACCATGCGCACGAAATGGTCCGGCTCGTGTTCCACCACCTGGTCCTGCGGCGCGGTGGAACGGCGGCGGATATCCTCGACCTCCTGCGGCTGCAGGCGCGTGCGGGGATCGTCGAAGCGCACGTCCGGATCCGGCACGGCCGAGAGTAACAGCCGGGTGTAAGGATGCAGCGGATTGTCGATCACCTTGGCCGTATTGCCCCATTCGACGATCTGGCCGGAATACATGACGGCAATATCCTCCGCCACATAACGGGCGGTGGCGATATCGTGGGTGATGTAGAGCAGGCCGAGATTCATCTCCTTCTTCATCTCGTTCAGGAGATTGAGAACGCCGAGGCGCACGGAGACATCGAGCATCGAAGTCGGCTCGTCGGCGACGATCACGTCCGGCTGGGCTGCGAGCGCACGGGCGATATTGACGCGCTGGCGTTGGCCGCCCGAAAGTTCGTGCGGATATTTCGGCGCGACAATATCGGGATCGAGCTTCACGCGCTCAAGCAGTTCACGCACCGTCGCGTTGATCTGACTGCCGCGGATATCCGGCCGGTGCAGTTTCAGCGGCCGCTGCAGGTGATGGGCGATCGTATGGGCCGGGTTCAGCGAGGCGAAGGGATCCTGGAAGATCATCTGCACGGAGCGGCGGTAACGGGCGATCTCGTCTGACTTGGCACCTTCGACCGGGCGGCCCTTATAGAGAATCTGCCCGGTCGTTGGCAGATATTCGCGCATCGCCATGCGGGCGCAGGTGGTCTTGCCGCTGCCGGATTCGCCGACCAGCGCCAGCGCGCGGCCGGCATGCAGCGAAAAGGAGATGGCGCGTGCGGCATGAACGGCGGAATAGCCTTGGCCGAAGGTCTTGGTGACCCTGTCGAGGGCGAGGATGGCATCGCTCATAGCAGCACGCCTCCGTGAAGCGAGGGGAAGGAGGCCCAGAGTTTGCGGGTGTATTCGTGCTGCGGCACCTTGTAGATCGCCTCGGCACCGTTCTGCTCGACGAGCTTGCCCTGGAGCATGATGCCGATGCGGTCGCAGAACTGCACCATCAGTCCGAGATCGTGGGTGATGAAGAGCACCGAGAAGCCGAACTGCTTCCTGAGTTCGTTGATGCGCTGCAGGATTTCGCGCTGCACCACCACATCGAGCGCCGTCGTCGGTTCGTCCATGACGACAAGCTGTGGATCGAGCGCCATGCAGATGGCGATAACGATGCGCTGGCGCATGCCGCCTGAAAACTGGTGCGGATAGTTGCGCATGCGGTCCGGAGCGATGTCGACGAGCCGCAGCATCTCGGCGGTGCGCTCACGCGCCTGCGCCTTCGTCATGCCCTTGTGAGTACGCAGCACGTCATAGAACTGGTCCTCGATGCGCAGAACCGGGTTCAGCGAGTTCATGGCGCTCTGGAAGACCATGGCGACTTCGCGCCAACGGAAGGCGGCAAGCGCCTTCGGGTCGAGGTCCAGCACGTCGCGGCCGGCAAGCAGGATCTGGCTTTCCTTGCGGATCAGCGCCGGGGGCTTGTGCAGGCGGCTGATGGCAAAGGCGATCGTGCTCTTGCCGCAGCCGGATTCGCCGGCCAGACCGAAGACTTCGCCGGGGGCGACGTCAAAGCTCACATTGTCGACGGCGCGAAAGTCCTTCTCCTCGCCGATATAGTCGATCGTGAGGTTCTTCACGGAAAGCAAGGGTTGCGTCACAGGCGGCCCTCCCCGGAGCGGACGAGCAGGGACCAGCGCTTCAGATGATTGCCGGTGCGCAGGCGCGGATTGGCGATCTCATCGACGGCGAAATTCAGCAGCGACATGCCGATGCCGAGGAAGGCGAGCGCAAAGCAGGGCGTGAGAATATCCCACCAAGCCCCGACCGAAAGCGCAGAGGCCTTCTGCGCATTATAGAGCATGGTGCCCCAGGAAACGACGCGCGGATCGCCAAGGCCGAGGAATTCCAGCGTCGCTTCGGTAATGATCGCGAAGATGACGCTGCCGATGAAATTGATGCCGACGATGGAAATCACATTGGGGAAGATCTCGAATGTCATGATGCGCCATTGCGGCTCGCCCATCATCTCCGCCGATTTGACATAGTCCTTCTGCTTGACGGAGAGCGTTTCGGCGCGGGTGACACGCGCACCCCAGGCCCAGGATGTGCCGCCAAGGATCAGCGCAATGACGATCGGGCTCGCCTGGCCGATAAAGGCTGCAAGAACGAGCAGCAGCGGCAGGTTCGGTACGACGAGCACCATGTTTGTAAAGAAGCTGATGACCTCGTCCGTCTTGCCGCCGCGATAGCCGGAGATGATGCCGAGCGCGGTACCGACGGCGGTGATCAACAGACCGGCGCCGAAGCCGACGGCAAGCGAGGTGCGCGCACCATAAATCATGCGGGCAAAGACATCCTGGCCGATGCGCGTCGTGCCGAGAATGTGCTCGGCTGATGGAGGCTGGTGCGGACGGCCGGTACGGGCGGCGGGATCGTAATGCGTCAGCAGCGGGGCTGCGATCGCGACGATGATGATGAAGGCGATGATGGCGAGGCCAATCAACGCCTTGCGATTGCGGAGCAGGCTCTTCATCTCACGCCCCCTTCAGTCGCGGATCGAGCAGCACATAGCTGACATCGACGATGAAATTGGCGATCAGCATGGTCGCGGTCATGATGAGAAGCTGGCCCTGGATGACGGGATAGTCGCGGGCAAGGATCGCCTGATAGAGGATGTTGCCGAGGCCGGGATAGTTATAGACGACCTCGGTGACTAGCGAGCCGCCGAGAATGGTGCCGATGGCGATAGCAAGGCTGGAAACGGTCGGCAGCAGCGCGTTGCGGGCCGCATACCAGAGCATCACATGCCGGTCGGACAGGCCCTTGGCGCGGGCCATGACGATATAGTCTTCGCCGAGCAGATTGATCATGTTGTTGCGCATGGTGACGGTGAAGCCGCCGACCAGCACGGTGCAGAGCGTGATCATCGGAAGGATGCCGTGATAGGCCACACTGCCGATATATTGGAAGCTGAAGGCCGGATCGAGCGAGGGATCGGCCGCATAGCCGTTCGGGAACCAGCCGAGCGTGAAACCGAAGAAAAACAGCACGATCAGCGAGGTCACGACGGCCGGTACCGATGTCGCGAAGATCGCGCCGATCGAGACGATGACGTCGAATTTGCTGCCGCGACGCCAGGCTGCGACGATGCCGAGGAAGGTGCCGATTGCGAAGCTGATGATCGTCGCCGTGCCCATCAGACCGACGGTCCACACCAATGCGTGGCCGAGCACAGACGTGACCGGCAGCGGGAAATATTTGATCGAACGGCCGAGATCGCCGGTAAAGATACTGCCGAGATAGGTCAGGTACTGCTGCCAGAGCGGCCCGTCGACGAAGCCGAAGGTGAGCTTCAGCGCCTGCAGGCTTTCCGGCGGCAGTTCGGCACCCGCACTCGAAAACATGATGCGCACGGGATCGCCCGGCATCAGCCTGGGCAGGAAGAAATTGATCGTCGCTGCCGCGATGAAGGCCGCCAGGTAAAAGGCGAGGCGGCGAAGCAGAAAGGCCATGGGGACTCCGTCAAAACAGGAGCGGCGCTTGCCGCGCCGCTCCTGCCGTTTCTAGTGGCTTACTTGACCGGCTCAAGCGCCAGCAGGTTCAAAAGACGTGCCGGGTTGGTACGCGAGATGGACGGATTGACGAAGGGATTTTCCTTGGTCGACCAGCCGGTGAAGCGCTTGGTGTTGTACTGATACCAGTTCGGATTGTTGAAGACCGGGATGACAGGCATGTTTTCGGCAACGATGCGCTGTGCCTTGTTCATCGCTTCCTTCTGCTTGTCGAGGTTGGCCGTGTGGGTGAACTGGGTCACCAGATCTTCCACTTCCGGGCTGAACCAGCGCTGCGCGGTGAAGCGGGTCTTGCCCTTGTCCGAGGCGCTGAAGGCGCGCTTGTAGGGGTAGTAGGGCGAGGCCGAGGCCGGCAGGCTGTTGATCGCCGCATCGAACTTGCCGTCGATGAGGTCGGAGGTCCAGACGGCTTCTTCCGGCGTCTCGATCTTGGCGTCGATGCCGACGGCCTGCATGCCTTCGATGGCGATGTTGACAGTGTCGATCCAGTCCGTCCAGGCATTCGGAACAATGATCGAGAAGGAGATCTTCGAGCCGTCAGGATTGTCGCGCAGACCGTCGCCGTCCTTGTCGACATAGCCTGCTGCATCAAGCAGCGCCTTGGCGGCATCGGCGTCATAGGCACCGAACTTGCCGAAGTCGGCCTTGACGGACGGGTCCGCCCAGCTCTTGTAGAGCTCGCCCATCAGGCCCGGGTCTTCGTTCAGCGTTGGATAGCCGTAGCCGGCGACATCGATCATCGTCTTGCGGTCAAGCGCCATAGAGACCGCCTGGCGGAACTTCACGTCGTTGAAGGCCTTCTTGTTGGCCTCGTTCGAAGTCTCGAGATTGAACAGGAAGGCAACCATGCTGCTCGGCGAATACCAGTAGTGATAATGAGCCGGATCCTTGGAGACATAGACATTATCGATATCGGGAATGAAGGAAACGCCCCAGTCGAGCGTACCGTCGGCGGTCGCCGTCAGGATCTGGTTGTTGTCGGCGAGCTGCGGGAAGCGCATGCAATCGACCTTCAGGTGCTCGGCATCCCAGTAGTTCGGGTTGCGGCACTGGTCGTAGGTCTGGCCGGTGAAGCGCGGCACTTCCGTCAACGGGCCGCTGCCGACAGGGCTTTCGTTGGCATAGGTGACCGGATCGGCAACGTCCTTCCAGACATGCTCGGGCACGATTGGCAGCTGCGACAGCTGCTCGGCAGCGAGCGAGCTCGGGTTGGCAAGCGTGAAGCGTACCGTCTGGGCGTCTACCGCCTGCACGTCGGTGATGAAGGTCCAGATGCTGACGAAGTCGAGCGCCGGGAATTTCTTCAGATAGTCATAGGTGAACTTGACGTCGGCAGAGGTCAGCGGCTTGCCGTCCGACCACTTGAGGTTCGGGCGCAGCTTGAAGTCGATGCTCTTCAGGTCGTCGGAGAGCTTGAAGCTTTCGGCCAGGCGATAGACCGGCTTGTTGCTGTCGAAGCGGTTGAAGATGACCAACGGCTCATAGACGAAGTCGAGTGTCGATTGGCGCGACGAGGTCTGGTTGAACGGGTTGAAGTTGCGCACCCAGGTCGTGGCGGGCTCGATGTTGGCCGTCAGGATGGTCTGGGCCATGGCCGAGCCTGACATCACGGTCAGGGCCGCGGCCGCTAGGATATATTTCTTCATGTCAAATTCCCCTTTTCTTATGCGGTGAAAAATCGTCGCGCCGGTCAGGAGACCAGCGCGCTTGCAAACATGGCTTCGACTTCCGCCTGGGCAGCGCGATAGTCGATCTTGAGAGTGCCGAGGCGGGCCTTGCCGGCGGCAATACGCTTCTGTGCGGCGTCGGTCAGCGGGCGTGCGGCCCTGGCGGCGGCTTCGCTTTCCTTGACGTCGCCGTGGCTGTGAAGGGCGATGTCGAAACCGGCCTCGAGCACCTGGGCGACGCGTTCCGGCAGGGTGCCCTGCAGCGACTCCATGAAGATGCAATCGGAGATCAGCACGCCGTCATAGCCCATGTCGTTGCGGATCACGTCACGCATGATCGGCGAGATGGAGGCCGGAAGCTCTGCATCATAGGCGGAGTAGACGACATGGGCGACCATCGCCCAGGGTGTGTCCTTCAGCGCCACGAAGGGCTTGAAGTCGGTGGCAGTGAGCGCCTCGCGCGAGGCGTCGACGACCGGGCGTTCCTTGTGGGAATCGAGCGTGGCGCGACCGTGGCCCGGAATATGCTTCATGACCGGCATGTTGCCGGTTTCGAGAAGCCCATCGACCACTTCGCGGCCCAGTGCGGCGATGAAATCCGGATCCGGGCCAAAGGAGCGGGCGCCGATCACAGCGCTCGTCGTCTCGAAAACGAGATCGAGAACAGGCGAGCAGCCGCTCGAAAGACCAAGTTCGCTCATCATTGCGCCCATGGCCTGGGTGGAAAGGCGCAGCGCCTTCTTGCCGAGGTCGAGATCGTGGCGGGCAAGCTCGGCGAACTGGCCGAAGCTGCGGAAGAGCGGCCAGGGGCCGGCATCCATATGCTGCACACGACCGCCTTCCTGGTCGGTGAAGACGGGAGCATCGTCGCGGCCGACGGCCTCGCGGAAACGATCGATCAGGATCTTTGCCTGTTCCGGATTGCGCAGGTTGCGGCGACCGACGAAGAGGCCGAGCGGATTGGTCTCGCGGAAGAGGGCGAATTCGTCGTCCGAAAGTGTGGGATTGGGAAGGCCGACGAAGAGAGCGAGCGGGGTCGAGGACACTATTTCAAAACTCCGGTATCAGATGGTCATTTCGGCTGGCTTCGCAGCATGCCTTCGTAGATGCCCTTGTCGGGGGCGGGAATTTCGACCGCGCCGGCGGTCTTGACGTAGAAATCGACGGGGCCGGCATCGCCGATGAAGGCATAGGCGTGGCCAAGCGTCTTCAGGTTTTGCAGGCAGGCGGAAAAGAGGGCGAGGCCGATGCCTTTGCCACGCGCCGCGGGATCGACGCCGGTCGGGCCGAAAAAGCCACGTGCTGTCGTGTCATAGCAGGCAAAGCCAGCGAGCTTGCCGTTTTCGACGGCGATCAGACAGGCAATGGGCTGGCGGGAGAAGGCGACGGTGACTTCACTTGCCCAGTTTTCGCTGAAGTGCTCGCGCACCCAGCCGGCCACGACGTGAAGTTCCGGCGGCAGAGCCGGACGGATTGTGATGCCGACGGAGCCGGCTTTTTCTTTCAGTTCCGCGAGCTTCGTGGAATATAAGCTCACAAGCAGGTCTGACACCCGAATTCCTCCAGTTATTCCGCTATTACGGAATGTATCCCCTTTTAATGACATAGCTTTGGATATATGGGCGGCCATGTCAACAGGCTTTTTACGAGGCAGGCCTGGTTCAACTGAGGGTAGGTAAAACAAAACGGCCCGGTTTGACCGGGCCGTTGGGCAATCCTTAAATTGTGATCCGGCTCAGATCCCGGCGTCTTTCCACAGGGCATGGAAATGATGGACAGGTCCGTGGCCGGAACCGACCGCCAATTCGCCTGCCGCAGCGACCGCTTGCGCAAGATAGGTTTTCGCGGTCGCGACGGCCACTTGTGGCAACGCGCCCTTTGCGAGCTCGGCGGCAAGCGCGCTGGAAAGGGTGCAGCCTGTGCCATGTGTGTTTTTGGTCGGTACGCGTTTCGCCTCGAACCAGTGAAGGCCAGAGGCGGTCGACAGCACGTCGGGGCTTTGGTCGCTATCCAGATGGCCGCCCTTGACCAGCACCGCGGTGGGGCCGAACGCACGTAGGCGCTCAGCCTGTGACGCCATCTGCTCGCGGCTTTCAGCAACCTCTTCGTGCAGCAGGGCGGCCGCCTCCGGCAGATTGGGGGTCAACAGCGTGGCGAGCGGCAGCAGGTGCCGCGTCAGCGCATCGACGGCCTGCGGGTCGAGGAGCGCTGCTCCACCCTTGGCGATCATGACCGGATCGACGACGATAGGGATGTCGCGATGAGGTGCCAGCGCCTCGGCAACAGCTTCGGCAATGCCGGCATTGGCGATCATGCCGATCTTGACCGCGTCGACGCGCACATCGGCAAAGACCGCCTTGATCTGCTGGGCGACGAAGTGCGGCGGCACGAGATGCACGCCGGTCACCCCTTGGGTATTCTGCGCCGTCAATGCTGTCAGCGCCGCCATGCCATAGACGCCGCGCGCCGAGAAAGCTTTGAGATCGGCCTGAATGCCGGCGCCGCCAGAGGGATCGGAGCCGGCGATGGACAAGACGTTGCGGATCATCGGCGAACCTTTTGGATTTCCTCGGCGATGCGGATCGTCGCTGCTCGCGGATCCGGCGTACCGCAGATTGCTGAGACGACAGCAAGCCCATCGGCACCTGCCGCGAAGACGGAAGCGACATGCTCGCTCTTTAGTCCGCCAATCGCAACCGTTGGAACGGGCGCGGCTTTCACCAGCTTCGCCAGCCCATCGAAACCGATCGGCTGCTTATGATCGGTCTTGGTTGGAGTGGCAAAGACCGGTCCGATGCCGGCATAGTCGACAATAGCGGGGTCGATGGCTGCTGCCAGCGCTTCGGTCTCGACCGACAGACCGAGGATCATGCCCGGGCCGATCATCGCACGGGCGGCGGCGGGTCCCGCATCGCCCTGGCCGATATGCAGACCGTCGGCGCCGATCGCAACGGCGGCCTCGACGTCATCGTTGATAACAAGCAAAGCGCCGGTACCCTTTAGGATATCTTTGAGCGCCAGCCCGGTCTCAATCATCCTTGCCGTTCCGCCATGCTTGTCGCGCAGCTGCACCATCGTTGCACCACCGGCGACGGCAAGCCGCGCAGTCTCGACCATGCCGATTCCGGCGCAGAGATCGGGGTCGAGAACGAGGTAGAGGGAAAGATCGAAGCGTTTCATGCGGCGCTGATCCTGACCTTTGCATCGAGTGTCGCGCCGTCGAGCGCGGCAAGCTGATCGAGGAAGCGCCAGGAGAAAGAGCCGGGACCATCCGCATTTTTCGCGGCCTCCTCGCCGGCAACAGCGAAAGTAGCAAGTGCAGCAACAGCGGCTGCGAAAGGGTCTGCGGCAATGGTGGCGGCGAAGGCGCCTGTCAGGCAGGTCAGCGAGCAGCCGAGCGCGGTCACCTGCGGCATCAGCGGCGTGCCGCCTTCGACGCGCAAGGCCTGCGCGCCGTCAGTCACGAAATCCACGACGCCGGTGACCGCGACGACCGCGCCATGCCGTTCGGCAAGCAGCCGCGCGGATGCCTCGGCCTGTTCAACCGGGTCACGGCTGTCGACGCCCTGACCACGGCTCTCGCCGCCGGCAAGTGCGATGATTTCGGAAGCATTGCCGCGGATGATCGTCGGGCGAAGCGCCAGGAGATCAGCAGCAGCCTTGCGCCGGAAGGATGTTGCGTAATGAGCGACCGGATCGAGGACCCAGGGCTTGCCGCCCGCATTGGCGGCCGTTGCCGCGGCATGCATGCCGTCGATCCATTGGGTGGAGAGCGTGCCGATATTGACGGTCAAAGCCCCCGCGATCGCGGCGAATTCTCCCGCTTCCTCGGCGGCATGAACCATGGCGGGCGATGCCCCGGCCGCAAGCACCACATTGGCGGCGATGTTCATGGCCACGTAGTTGGTGATGCACTGCACGAGCGGCGGTTTCGCGCGCATCGCCGTCAACAGTGCTCCGGGTGTCTTGTTCTCCATAGTACCCCTTTCAGGCGGGGCAGGCGCGGGAACGATCGTGCGATGAAGCAGGCTTCGACCCGAGCGACTCCCTCCGCCGGCATTATCCGGTTCAGGTTCGAAGGGTGCTTCTCAGCCAGTTCTTGCGAACGGGCGCCCCTGTCTCTCAACGGCACTCTTTCTTGCAGAGAATGGCGCCGATGTCACTGGCAAAATGACGCTCTTGCGAACGAGGATCCGCACCTGACGCCGCCGCGCCAGCTGCTATCAGTCAAGCTGGTGTCTGTTTGCAGCCGGTGCGGGAGCTTGCCAATCTCTTCGGCGGTCCCCTTAGAGACGCCGCCGTCTGAAGTCTGGCAAGCTCCGATATATCAACGCAGAGAAGCCGGAAGCAGGTTACTGGTGAAATCCTGGTACGAAACGGGCCGCAGGAACCTGTAGATAGCGAGCGTCCCGACGGAGGTCGATCTGCCGTCGGCAGTTGCCGGATAGGGGCCGCCATGCACCATGGCAGGCGATACTTCGACGCCGGTTCCGAAGCCGTTCACGAGCAGTCTTCCGGCCAGCATTTCCAGCTTGGGAACAAGGCGCTTTGCGTCCGGCTCGTCTTCGCTCGCAATGTGCAGGGCAACGGTCAGCTGGCCTTCGAGGCCATCGAGGACGCGCTCGAGTTCTGCAAGATCGCGGCAGCGAACGATGAGGCCGGCTGCACCGAAGACCTCATCCTGAAGCTCGTGATGCGCAAGGAATGCCGAAGCTGTCGTCTCGAAGAGAGCGGCCGTGCCTTCGAATTCACTGCCCGGCTTGCCATTGGCAACGAGGCGGACTTCGGGATGCTTTTCCAGCCGGGCGACGCCATCGCAGAATGCCTTGGCGATGGAGCCCGTGAGCATCGTCTGTGCGCCGACATCAGGCAGAAGCTCCCGTGTCTTCGCAATGAAAGTGTCCAGACCTTCGCTATCGACGGCGAGAATGAGGCCGGGATTGGTGCAGAACTGTCCGGCACCCAGGACCAGCGAGCCCACGAAGGCCGTTGCAATCTCCGTTGCGCGGCTTTTCAGGGCATTGGGGAAGAAGATGACCGGATTGATGCTGCTCATTTCCGCATAGACCGGGATCGGCTGCTTGCGCTCGGACGAAATCTTCATCAGCGCAGTACCGCCGCGGCGCGAACCGGTGAAGCCGACGGCCCGGATTCTGGCATCGGCGACAAGCTTCTGCCCGACCTCGAAGCCGGTATCGAAGAGAAGCGCGAAGGTGCCGGCATGCAGGCCGGCCTTGGCGACGGCGCGCTGAACGGCGCGGCCGACCAGTTCCGATGTGCCTGGATGAGCGGAGTGGGCCTTGACGACGACGGGGCATCCTGCTGCCAGCGCAGATGCCGTGTCGCCGCCGGCGACCGAGAAGGCGAGCGGAAAGTTCGATGCGCCGAAAACGGCGACGGGGCCGAGCGGAACATTGCGAAGACGCAGATCAGGCTTCGGAACCGGCTTGCGGGAGGGGTCCGCGCCGTCGAAACGAAGTTCCTGGAACCGGCCTTCGCGAACCTCCTTCGCAAACAGCCGAAGCTGTCCCATCGTGCGTGCGCGCTCGCCCTCGAGACGTCCGCGCGGAAGTCCGGTTTCCGCCATCGCCCGCACGATCAGCTCGTCGCCGATAGACTCGATCTCACTGGCAATCGTTTCAAGAAAGGCAGCGCGCGTTTCCAGATCGGTTTCCCGGTAGGAGGCGAACGCTTCCCATGCAAGCCTGGTTGCCTCTTCGACGTCTTCGCCGGAGGCGCCACCGAAAGAGACGGGCAGTGCCGTCCCTGTGGCTGCCTCGACGCCGTAGAGCTCGCCACGCGTGCCGCGCTTTTCCGATCCCGCGACGAGCAGGCTTCCATTGATAGTCATGACGGATTTCCTTTCAAACAGACTCGAGCGACGTATATAGGCGTTCGCCTTCTCATTTTCACGACATCTTTGCCCGATATCGCATCGAAGATGGACATCTCCTGCAGAGATTTGGTCGCCTCGCCGAACGGGTAGACGACGGCGCACGCAAAAGCAATTTCCTGTCGAAATGCCGCCCCTTTTTTACGCTCATTCTGCGGCGGGATTAAATATCGAGGGGGCCACATGAAATACGCATCCGCTGTCTGTGCGGCGTTTACCGCAGTATTGCTGTCCACAACCGCATCGGCGCAAAGCGGAACGATTAAGTCGATCCGGCTGTCCTCCGGTGGTGTGGCCGAATATGTGCGCAGTCTTAATGTCGGGGACGACGGCAACGCCGTCGTTGAGGTGCCGACAGACCAGATGGATGACTTCCTGAAGACTCTCGTCGTATCGGGGCCGGCGCCCGTGAAGGGGCTTTCGACCACCGGCCCGAGCATGGTCGACGAAACATTCAAGGTGCTGCCGATCAAGCCGCAAGATCTGGATTCGGCCGCCGGTGTGCTGAGGGCTCTGAGAGGCGCGCCTGTCTCTGCGAACGGGGTGAAGGGACGCATCGTCGGGGTAGAACCTCCGACGGAGAAGCAGCGCGCTCGGCTGATCGTGATGCTTGACAGCGGCGCGTTTGACGTTGCCGAGATCGGTGGCGCCATGGCTTACAAACTCGACGACGCCAAAGATGCCGAGATGATTGCCCGGGCAGCGGAACTGCTGTCGAGCGACAGAGTGCAGGGGACGCGAACGGTCACCATTGCGCTCGATGGCAAGGCGTCCGCGGCAGTAGACATCTCCTATGTCGTCGCAGCCCCGCTCTGGAAGCCCTCCTACAGGATCATTGTCGACGCCAAGGGCAAAGCGCGATTGCAAGCATGGGCCGTGCTGGAGAACGCGTCCGGCGAAGACTGGCACGGGGTTTCGATATCCCTGACATCAGGTAAGCCAGTGACGCTTCGCCAGAGACTGTACGCAAGAACATGGCCATCACGTCCGGAGGTTTCGACCGCATTTCTGGACGGAGCAGGCGCCAAACGGAGTATGGTTGAGGGTGCGTTGCTGAATAGGCCGGCCGCCGAGGCTCCTGCACCCGTTATGGCCGCTCCGGCCGCCACTGTCACGGCCACTGCCAACGAAGGTGACGTGGTCGCAAACTTCGATCTTCCTGGCGCATACGACCTGAAGAACGGCGAGACGATTTCCGTGCCGATCCTCGATCGTGAGATCGAGGCGAAGTTCGTTGCTCTCTATCGTGAAGGAGCCCAACATCCGGATGCCGCGCTGGTGCTGACGAACGACACGGGTAGCTCGTTGCCGCCGGCGATCGCGGCGGTCTATGACGAAAAAGGGCGCTATGTCGGCGATGCACGCATAGGTAACATGAAGCCCGGCGGAGTGGAAACGGCGACATTTGCAGCTGATCAGAAGATCGAGCAGGAAATGGCAACCACCACGTCTAGCTCCTTCCGAACGGTTGTCGTTAAGGACGGCTATCTCGACGCGACGCTCGAACGTCGCATGCGAAAGACCTTCACCGCCTGGGGCGCGGATGCCGACAGGACGTTCATCGCGGAAGACCTAGGCATGGCAGAGTGGGAGCTCGTTCCATCAGAGAATGTGGAAGAAACGCCGCAAGGTGCACGGGCGACTGTCATCGTGCCCGCCGGCAAGAAGGTTTCGACGACCATCGACTGGCGCATGACCGAGAGCGAGACGCAGGCGATTGCCGATATCGATGACACGGTGATCCTGCAATGGCTCGACGAAGGGCCGTCCCCGGAAATTGCCGAGAAGCTTCGGCGCCTTGTGACGGCGAGGACGGCTCAGACGGAAGCGGAAAGGGACCTGTCGACGGTTATGCAGGCGATTGAGGACGCAACATCGGAGTCTTCGCGTATATCCGCAATGCTCGCCTCTGTCGGTGATACGCCGCTCAAGCAGCAGTTCCTTCACGACCTGACGGAACAAGAGCGGTCCATCAAAGAGCTACGGGCGCAACGCGACGAGGTGCGCACTCGGCTTGAAAAGCTTCGAAAGGAACTTGGAGAAGCAATCGCGCGTCTGTAGGCGGTCTTGCCATGAATTGGCGTTGCTCGAAGATAGCTGAAATATTTTCGCGGCCAGCTTTTCCACCTGGCCGCGCAAGGGTGATTTCTTGTGTCGATCACCTCTTGGGCATGCTTACGCAGCGTTGGCTTTTATGCGCGCATCAGTGCAGATCATAGCTTGAAGATATTAGAGGTCGACTTTTCCGTTCTCTTCGCCGTCCCAGTATTGAGCCGAAAGCGCTGCAACCTTGATCAGGATAAGCCCAGGCGTGTGTACGCCCTCGGGAAACCATCGTTCCAGCCCCTTGGCCCAATGGTTCTCGAATTGTGAAATGTCCTCGATGAGAGAGGCGTCACCATCGATTGCGATGAAGATCCCCGGCTTGCCGAGCAGGTGCGGGGGCGCCGTAAAGGTCAGCAGCACTGCGCTGTCTTTCCTAATCTCCAATATTTTGCGGGTGTCCGCATAGGAGAAAAACCAGGAATCACCGTCATATTCGACGTCGCCATTGTTGCTCATCGGGCGAGTGTTCATCCGTTTCGAGGCTCCGCGTGTCGAAAACATGCAGAAATCCAGCTTCTTCAAGTGCCTGGATAGCTCTTCTTTTGACATTGATGTCATCAGGCGTCCTCCAATCAGATGGAAACAACGGGCGATGACCGAAGTTCCATAGACGCGCGACCTGCATGACGATCAGTTGCCTATCAGTCCACAATATCAATTGCGGAGTTGCACCTTTAGGCGTGATCGCGCGTTCATCGTTATGCCGAACGGAGGCAGAGAGGCGATGCGCATGAATTTTCAAGTCAGCCTGAGATCAACAGCGATCCTGTCGCTCGCTACATTTGCCGGCATCCTGCTTGCGATGCGCCGTTTCGACATCAGTCCGGAGGCGGCCACGCGGGCTGATGTGTCAACAGGCGGCGACAGTCATGGGCGGCAGGCCTCGGTCCCGGAATCCATTCCAAGGAAAGGGTTAAAAGACGTATTCTGGCGTGTCGTGCATGAGGTGTTAGAGGACAGGGTGATGCTGATCGCCGCCGGGGTGACTTTCTACCTTCTGCTTGCGATGTTCCCGGCACTTGCGGCATTGGTTTCCCTTTACGGTCTTTTCGCAAATCCTCTCACCATGTCGGAACATCTGGACGAACTGGCAGCGGTGCTGCCGCCAGGCGCCTTCGAGCTCGTTTCGGAACAGATCCGTTCTCTCGTGGAGCGACGCGACAGTGCGCTCGGCATAGCTTTTTTCATCGGACTGGCTATCGCTTTGTGGAGCACACATAGCGGCACGCTTGCGCTCTTCGATGCCATGAACGTGGCCTATGGAGAGGGGGAGAAACGCAGCCTGGTCCGCCTGAACCTGATCGCGCTCTGTTTCACGGTCTGCGCCATCATCACCGCGATCATTCTCATCGGACTGGTAGCCGTGATGCCCGTGGTGCTGTCTTTCCTCTGGCTTGATCGCTTCCAGGAGCAGATGGCGCTCGTTCTCAGATGGCCGCTATTCCTGGCCGTGGTCGTTGCCGCCGTCATGGCCATCTATCGGTTCGGTCCCAGCCGTGAGCCGGCTCGTCTGAGGTGGATGACATGGGGTGCTCTGGTGACGACATTTGTCTGGTTTCTCATGTCGCTCGGCTTGTCTGTCTACCTCGACCGGTTCGCGAACTACAACGCGACTTACGGAACGCTCGGCGCGTTGATCGGCTTCCTTGTCTGGATTTGGCTTTCGGTCGCGATCCTGATCGTCGGGGCAGAACTGAATGCCGAACTTGAACACCAGACCGCAAAAGATACGACGACGGGAAAACCGAGGGTGATGGGTATGCGCGGCGCCTATGTTGCCGACACGCTGGGTGAAATAGCGGATTGATCCAGGGATTTATTGAGCGGTGACCGTCCCGACGGAAGCCGGCTGCGGCAGAAAACCAGAATCGCTAAATCCTTGGATCGCTTCGTTCAATCGGGCTGCACGGGCCGGATCGTATCCACCGCAATCTCACCCTCAAGCACACCTCGCATAACATCGGTTCGATTCCGATCAATCTCGACAACCGTGTAAAGCTTGTCGTCACGAAATGAACTGGCATTTGTCGTGGTGACATCGTCGGCAGGTGCCGCATCAATCTCCATGAAGTCAAGTTCGCGCCCGGCCGCAATGATCCGTGCGTCACCTGCCGTTCTCGCTGCGACTACCACCACGCCATGGCCCGGCGAATTCACCCATCTCGGATCATCTGCTGTTGCGATCGGTTCAAGCCGATAGATGCCGAGAGGCTCTCCGGTAGGGTGCGTTGAACTTTCCGCCGCAGCGTCTTCCATTTGCGCCCTGCTCTCGACCGATCGCCCGAACGTGTTCGGATTTGTCGCGTTGTTGATCTCGTCCGTTCCTGTTCGTGACACGTTAGACATGTCGTCCTCCATTTGCTGCGAACATAACGATGGCGAGATCCGACTGTTCCGTTGTTTGCTAAAAGGAAATTGTACTGACGCGACTTTCTTATGTCGGATCATGCTTGAGCGCGGGCGAGCCAATCCGAAAGGTCAACAGCCCGTCACAGGATTCTCCGGTCATGTGGATTGTTCCAGGAGATTCTCATCTCGCCGGCGGAAGACATGGGGGCTCTGTCGGCGCCGAAGCCGGAACGGCCTGTTACGAGACGTATTTGTTGCTGTTTGGCTTGCCGATGAGGCGCTCGATTCAAGCGAGTATGGGATGGCCGCAGATACGCAACGCGCAGCCATCCCATTTGAGCAAGCGCCCCCTCGTTGACGCTTGCAACCGGCCCCCGCCAATCGCAGAATGTTAGCAATATCTAAAGCAGCCCCGCTAGTGCGCGAATGCAACACATCATGAAAGGTTTCTGATGAATGACCGCTCGCGGACGCTGCTTATCGTCCGGGAGCAAGGAGCGAGCATGAATGCGACCCGACCCCGCGCGCGCTTGCGTGACGACATGCCATGACGAAGGGTTGCCGGTCAGGACGCGAAAAAACGCGCCTTGACCAGTTCGTGATCGGAGATTGCTACGCCGTCGCCATCGACAGCCGGAACGGTCGCGGCGTCGCTTACCGCAAGGCCGCGGGCAAATAGCCAGTCGAGGCGTGCAAAGGGTGGCTGAGGCGTTCCGTCCGGGCGCGTGCGCTGCGAGAGAGCGAAGTCATTGGCCGTTTCCCAGTGATAGCCTGCCTCGGCAAGCAGGCCGAACAGCGGCTCGTGCGCTTCCGGTTGGTGCGTTCCGGCGGGAAGGACATTGGTATTGAAGTCGCCGCCTATCACGACAGGCAGATCGCCGGCGAGCTTTTCTACCACCGCGATCAGCCGGCTTGTCTGCCTGGCGCGATCCTCTGCATCGGTCTTGCTTTCCAGATGCACGCTGACGGCGAGGATTGGACCGACGGCGGTTTCGACCCTTGCTGCAATTGCCATGCGTCCGCCGATGCGGCCTTGACCACCCTTGGCATCCGTCCACCATGTGCCGCCATCATCGAGGCGGATGAGTGCGGCGTCCTGGAGTGGCAGGCGGGAGAGCAGCGCATTGCCGTGGAAACCAACCGAATTCGTTTCGCCCTTGTGCCATTCGCGCTCGCGGGAATCCCCGAGGCCGAGCTCGATGAATTCCACGCCGAAGACATAAGACATGCCGAGATCGCGGGCGAGATCGGCAACGGTATGGCGGTTGCCGGCGCGTGCTGTGCCGAGATCTGCCTCGGTCAGCAGCAGGATATCGGCGCCGCTCTGGCGAACGAGTTCGATGGAGGGCGCAGGATACTTTAGCCGTTCGGCATTCCATGCGGCGACGACGAGGTCGTTACCTGCATGAGTGCCGCTCTCGATATGGACCACTTCGATCGTCGAGAGGGCCGGCTGCGTTGCCGCCAGCCGGTCATGTTCGGCCTGCGTCAGCTGTGCAGCCCGTGCCTCGGCGAAGAAGGCGGTTGACGGTGCGACAAGCGTCTCCACGGCGACCGCAACGAGGTTGCGGTCGCCGGCGGCGAGATCGGAAAAGCTGTTCATCGCTGCCAGGCTCAGGCGTCGACGGTCTTTGCGCCGGTGCCAGCCGGGGCGACGAGACCTGCGCCGGTGTCGGCCGAATAGAGGTGGATCGAATCCTGGTCGATGGCGATGCCGATACGGTCGCCGGTCTTCAGCGAGACGGAACCGGTCATGGCCACAGCGAAAGGCAGGCCATCGAAATCGGCGTGCACGACGCGGCTCGCGCCGAGCTCTTCGATGAAGTCGGCAGTGGCGACGAGCGCACCCGGCGCATCCGGAGAGACGAGGCGGGCGGCTTCGGCGCGTACACCGAGAACGACGCGCTGGCCGGCAAGCTGCTTGCCACGCTCGGCCGGAAGAGCGACCGTACGGCCTTCGTCATAGATGAAGACGCCGTTTTCGTTGACGCGGCCTTCCAGCAGGTTCATCGCCGGCGTGCCGACGAAGCCCGCAACGAAGCGGCTTGCGGGATAGTGATAGACCTCTTCCGGCGTGCCGACCTGTTCGACATATCCGGAATTCATGACGATGATGCGGTCGGCAAGCGTCATGGCTTCGTTCTGGTCATGCGTGACGAAGATCGAAGTGGCGCCGAGGCGGCGGTGCAGGCGGCGGATTTCCGCACGCATGGCGATACGCAGCTTGGCGTCGAGGTTCGACAGCGGCTCGTCGAAGAGGAAAACCTTCGGTTCGCGGATCATCGCACGGCCCATGGCGACGCGCTGGCGCTGGCCACCCGAAAGGGCGGCCGGGCGGCGCTCAAGGAAGGGCTCGAGGCTGAGTGCTTTGGCGACGTCGGCGATGCGACGATCGCGTTCGGCCTTCGGCACGCCGGCGACCTTGAGCGCATAGCCGATATTCTCGGCAACGCTCATATGCGGATAGAGTGCGTAGTTCTGGAAGACCATGGCGCAGCCGCGTTCACGCGGCTCGAGCTGGTTGACCACGCGGCCGTCTATCGCAATTTCGCCCCCGGTGATTTCTTCAAGGCCGGCGACCATGCGCAACAGCGTGGACTTGCCGCAGCCGGACGGGCCGAGGATAACGATGAATTCGCCCGACTGGATTTCGAGATCGACGCCATGAACGACGGCGTTCTTGCCATAGCTCTTTTTCACGCCACGGATGGAGATCGGTGCCAAGGGTCTGTTCCTTTCACTTCTCGGTGGAGATAAGGCCGCGCACGAACCAACGCTGCATCAGGATGACGAGGATCAGTGGTGGCGACATGATGATCAATGTTCCGGCCATTGCGACGTTCCAGTCAGGCAGGCCGAATTCGGAGGGGATGAGTGTCTTGAGCTGCGTGACGGCGATGCCGAACTTCGGATCGGTCGTGATCAGCAGCGGCCAGAGATACTGGTTCCAGGCCCAGACGAACATGATAGTGAACAGTGCAATCATGTTCGGGCGCGACAGGGGCAACAGCACGTCCCAGAAGAATCGAACCGCACCTGAGCCATCCATCTTCGATGCTTCGGCAAGCTCATCGGGAACCGTCAGGTAGAATTGGCGGTAGAGGAAGGTACCGGTCGCGGTGGCGACCATCGGCAGCACGAGACCCGGATAGGAGTTCAGAAGACCCCATTCAAGCTTGATCTGGATGCCGGTGACCTGGGCGACAAGCCAGCTGATGCCGGTGACATCAAGGATCGCCTGGAAGGGCTGAAGCGCGTTGGCGGCGATCGAATAGGTCGGCACGATGCGCACTTCCAGCGGCAGCATCAGCGTGATGAAGATGATCCAGAAGATCAGATAGCGGCCGCGGAAGCGGAAATAGACGATCGAGAAGGCGGCCATGGCCGAGAGGATGACCTTGCCGGCGCCGACCGTGGCAGCGAAGATGACGCTGTGAAACAGCTTGTTGCCGAGATCGGCGCGAACCCAGGCAGTCTGCACGTTCTCCCAGAAATGGCTGCTCGGGACCAGCGGCAGCGGCACGCGGTTGACTGTCTCGAGATCAAGCGTCGATGCGACGATGACGATCAGGAAAGGCAGGAGTGCGATCACCAGACCGAGTGCGAGTAGGGTGTAGCAGACGAAATTGAATATTGGCGTGCGTTCGATCATGTTTGCGACCTCACTTGTAGTGCACGCGCCGCTCGATGAAGCGGAACTGGAAAATGGTGAGCAGGATGACGAGCCCCATCAGGATCATGGATTGCGCTGCAGCGCCGGAATAATCGAGGCCCCTGAAGCCGTCGAAATAGATCTTGTAGACCATGAGATCCGTGGCGCGCGCCGGACCGCCCTGGGTCATGACGTCGACGATACCGAAGGAATCCTGGAAGCTTTCAGTGATGTTAATGACGAGCAGGAAGAACAGCGTCGGTGTAAGCAGCGGCAGCTGGATATCCCGCATGCGGCGCAGCGGCCCTGAACCGTCCATGGCGGCCGCCTCGATCAGCGAGCGTGGAATGCCCTGCAACGCCGAAAGGAAGAAGATAAAGTTGTAGCCGATATATTTCCAGGAAAAGGCGACAACGACGGCGATCATGGCATCCTTACCGTCGAGCGCCGGGTTCCAGAGGCCGGGCCAGACCTGGTTGATGACCGACAGAAGACCAGCCTCCGGCGCCAGAATGAATCGGAAGGCAAGGCCGAGAGCGGGAGCGGCAATCGCATAGGGCCAGATGAAGACCGACCGGTAGATTTTATGGCCGCGCAGTTCACGATCCGTCAGGAGCGCCAGGATGAGTGCCAGCCCCATGGCGATAACAGTCGAACTGAAACCGAAGATCATGCTGCGCGTGACGGAGTCCCAATAGATCGGGTCGCTCAGCAGCAGTTTGAAATTGTCGAAACCGACCCAGGCGTTACCGCCGCCCCATGGCTGCTCGAGCGTGAACGCCCAATACAGCGCCTGCGCGCTCGGCCAGTAGAAGAAGACGAAGATCAGCAGCAGCATCGGAAATGCGAAGAGAAGGCCGATCGTCGTCGAGGAGAAAGTGACGCGCTTTTCCATGAGTGGTCGTTTTCGTCCTGGTTTGGTTCTGGCGCGGGCGGCGATGTCGCTCCCGCGGCCGGTAGGGGAATGTGCAAAGACGCACCCGGCACGCCAAAGCGGTCCGGGTGCGTCTCATATCAGTCGATTAGGGGAGCTGAACGCCCTTGTAGGTCTGCTGGAAGCGACGCAGGAGCTGGTTGCCGCGATCGGCAGCAGTGTCGAGCGAAGCCTGGACATCGGCATTGTTGACGAAGATTGCCTGCAGGCCGTTAGCGATTTCGGTGCGGACCTGGAGCAGGCCACCGAGACGGATGCCCTTTGCAGAGGTGTCGCCAGCCGGGGAAGCGGTCAGGCTCTGAATGGCGAGTTCGCGACCGGCATAGGGAGCCTTGTCGTAGAAGCCCTGCTTCTTCAGGTATTCGAAGCCGGAGTTACGAACCGGGATGTAGCCGGTAACGGTTGACCAGGTGAGGGCTTCTTCCGGCTTTGCGATGAAGTTGAAGAAGGCAGCAGCAGCCTTGTATTCGGCGTCCGAATGACCCTTCAGAACCCAGAGCGAAGCGCCGCCGACGTAGGAGCTGTGACGGGTCGCATCGCCATAGGTCGGGAGCATCGAAACGCCCCAGTTCATGCCCTGCTTGGCGGTACGGCCGACGTTGCCGTGGTCGCCAACCGAGGTCAGGATGACCTGGCAATCGCCAGCAGCGAAGGCTTCAACGAAGGTCTGGCCGACAGCCTTGTTCTTGATGACGGCGAGCTTATTGTCGTACCAGGACTTCAGGTCCTTGACGTAGCTGACGAGCATCGGGTTCTTGTTGAACACCAGCTCGGCGTCGAGGCCTTCAAAGCCGTTCTTCTTCGTAGCGATCGCTTCGCCATTGACGGCTTCGAACTGCTCAATGTACTGCCAGACTTCGTTGTTGGAGATGTCGAAGCCGAGCGGGCAAGCATAGCCTGCGTCCTTGAGAGCCTTGAAGTCTTCGCCTGCTTCCTTCCAGGTTGCCGGAGCATGGTCCTTGCCGATCTTGGCGAAGGCGTCCTTGTTCCAATAGAGCAGAGCCGTCGAGGAGTTGAAGGGGAAGGAGTACATCTCGCCTTTCGACGTTGCGTAGTAGCCGGCGATACCGGAGAAATAGTCCTTCCAGTCAACATTGTAGCCCATGTCGCTCATGAGCTTGTTGGCCGGGTAGTAGGCGCCCGAAAGCATGATGTCGAGTGTGCCGGCATCCGAAACCTGAGCGATGGTCGGCTGCTTGCCGGCGCGGAATGCAGCGATCGTATTCTGCAGCGAGGCGTCGTAGGAGCCCTGGCTGGTGCAGACGACTTCGTAGTCGCCCTGGGACTGGTTGAAACGGTCGCACTGTTCCTGAACGCGCTTTGCGATGTCGCCCGAGTTACCGAACCAGAAATCAATCTTGGTCTTTTCGGCGGCGGCGGCAGGACCAGCAGCAAGGAAGGCTGTAGCGAGAAGGGCGCCTACGGCGCCGAGAAGCTTGGCTTGCATGAGAACCCTCGAAAAATAGGACGCGCCCCCTCTTGAGCGCACGCCCTATTAACTGGTTCAATTTGCGGTAACCAATGAAGTTTCTATGACATGAATAGAGTAGAAAGTTTCTGTCACAAAATATTCATGTGCAAATTTTGTGAACTTTTCATCGAACATCGATGCCTTAAGTTCCCGGTGCCCACTGATGGGATCGCCTATATTCTATTTATATATGAAATATAGCTCGAATGGCGAAAGCTGCCGTGGCTATTCAATTCTATTAATAGCCATTATTATTAGGCCGATTTCAAAAATCTCTCGAATGCTCGACCAGAAACAACCTGCTGCCAGGAGAATTCGACCTCGGAAATAGCTTTGCACAGCTGTGCGTTGAGCCGCAAAGAAACGACATATGATATTCGTTTTACGACATTTTGACCATTTTGCCTATTTATTGGGCGCTTCCGGTATCGGTGAACCGCGTATCCAGGTCCCTGCGTCTGCCAGTTTCTCGCTGTCGCCTGACTGCGCCAGAAGCCAATCATCCTTCATGCGCTAGTTTTCCGGCCTCCAGAATGCGTTTTGCGAGTTTCAGATGCGGCAGATCGAGCATGCGCCCATCGATCTGGATGACGCCGGTGTCCGGCGAGATGGCGAAGGCAGCCACGACTTTTTCTGCCCAGGCGATCTCCGCCGCATCCGGTGTAAAGGCGTGGTTGATCGGTTCGACCTGGCTCGGATGGATCGCCATCATCCCCGAGAAACCATCGCGTCGGGCGCGAGCAGCATAGGCCGCGAGACCGTCGAGATCGCGGAAGTCGGGATAGACGGTCTCGATGGCAGGAACCGCTGCGGCGTGCGCGCCAAACAGCACCAGGGATCGGGCCAGCTCATAGGGCGCGGTATAACGTCCGTCTGCCTCGCGGGCGGTCGCAGCGCCGATCGTGGCAGGAAGATCTTCTGCGCCCCAGGTCAGCCCGAAGAGATGAGAGGCGACATCTCTGTAGCTGCCGATCTCGAAGATGGCGGCCGGTGTCTCCGTCGCGATCGGCAGGATAGGGACAGCGGATGACAGGCGGCCTGCGAGCTGGCGTACCGAAGCTGCGCCTTCGGACTTCGGCAACATGATCGCGAAGGGATTGATATCGCCGAGCGCAACGAGATCGTCTTCACAGGCTGACGTAGTGAGGGGATTGATGCGAATAACAAGCGTCGCATCAGTTGCGCGGCGTGCGACGAAGTCGTGTACGGCGTCTCGCGCCAACGGCTTGTTCCGCGCGGAAACCGAATCTTCCAGATCGAGGATGACGGCATCGACGCCGCAGGCGAGGGCCTTGTCAAAACGCTCCGGCCTATCGCCGGGCACGAACAGCAGCGAGCGCAGCCTCATGACGGCTTCACCTGCAGCATGGCCGTGCGCAGGCACTGGCAGACGATCTCGTTTCGCTGATTCAGCGTGATATGCTTGAACGTGACGATCCCGGCATCGGGTCGCGAGTTGGAGCGCCTGAGCTCCGTCACTTCGGTTTCCACACGAAGCGTATCACCAATGAAAACCGGCTTCGGCATCGTCACCTTGTCGTAGCCGAGATTGGCGACCAGCGTGCCGAGTGTCGTGTCACCGACTGAGAGGCCGACGGTGAGCGCGAAGGTGAAGGTGCCGTTGACCACGATGCGGCCGAATTCCGTACCCGCCGCATAATCGGCGTCGAGATGCAGTGGTTGCGGATTATGGGAGAGCGTCGTGAAGAGCAGGTTGTCGGTTTCCGTGACCGTGCGGCGGATCTCGTGGGCAACCCGGTCGCCGACCGTCCATTCGTCGAAGTAGCGGCCGGCCATCAGTGCTCTTCCTTCATAACGTTGACGACGAGCTGGTTTTCCGAGACCCGGGCGCCCACGGAGACTGGCAGCTTGCCGACCAGGCCGTCAAAGGGTGCGCGCAGCGTATGTTCCATCTTCATCGCCTCAACCGTCAGCAGCCTGTCGCCTTTGACAACGTGATCGCCCTCCGCGACATCGACGGAAATGACGAGGCCCGGCATTGGCGAAAGGATTGCGCCATCGCCGGCGCCCTGATGCGCTTCGACTTCACTGGCGACGGGAAGGCCGATCGGCCAGGCATTGCCGCCATCGAAGAGGACCACGGTATCGCCGGACCTGACGGCATTGGTGTCGAGGCCTGGGCGCACATGCCCCCAATAGAGGTGGTCGCCGATGCGGACGCGCGTGCGGCTATCGCTTGCTCCTGATATGCGCAGGCCGGCGAGGGCCGACCAGGGATCGGTCCCTTCCTTTGCTGCCAAGGCCGTCGCCGCCCTGTCGATAGTCGTCTCGTCGGGCTCCTTCGGCAGCAGGGCCTCACCGTGACGGTCGAGAAAGCCCGTATCGATCTTTGCCGCGCAGAAATCCGCGTCGGCGGCAATGCGGGTGAGCAGGCCGGCATTGGATTTCACCGGCCAGACTTCGATGCTTTCGCAGGCTCTGGTGAGCTTGGCGAGGGCTGCGTCACGATTTGGGCCGTGAGCGATGATCTTGGCGATCATCGGATCGTAGAAGGCGGTGATCTCGTTGCCTTCCTCGACGCCGCTGTCGACCCGGACATTTTGGGGCAAGCGCAGATGATCCAGGCGGCCGATCGAGGGCAGGTAGCCGGCAGCAGGGTTTTCGGCGTAAAGGCGAGCCTCGAAAGCCCAGCCGTTCATGAGGATATCGTCTTGCTCCTTCGGCAGCCGCTCGCCGGCGGCGACCTTCAATTGCCAGAGTACCAGATCCTCACCGGTGATGGTTTCGGTGACGGGATGCTCCACCTGCAGCCTCGTGTTCATCTCCATGAACCAGATACGGTCCAGGCGCAGGCCCTCCGAGGCATCGGCAATGAATTCGATGGTGCCTGCCCCGATATAGTTCACCGCCTTCGCAGCCCTGACCGCCGCCTCACAGATTGAGGCGCGGGTGGCGGCGTCGAGGCCGGGAGCGGGGGCCTCCTCGATCACCTTCTGGTGCCGGCGCTGCAGCGAGCAGTCGCGTTCGAAGAGGTGGACGCAATTGCCGAAGCGGTCGGCGAAGACCTGCACCTCGATATGGCGCGGATTGGCGATATAGCGCTCGATCAGCACGCGGTCGTCGCCGAAGGACGAGGCCGCCTCGCGACGGCAGGAGGCGAGCAGTTCGGCAAAGTCTTGCCGCTGATCGACGCGGCGCATACCCTTGCCGCCGCCGCCCGCGACAGCTTTGATAAGCACGGGATAGCCCGTCGCATCGGCCTCGGCAGCAAGCCTTTCTCCGCTCTGATCCGCTCCCATATAGCCAGGTGTGACCGGCACGCCGGCGGCCTGCATCAGCTGCTTGGCAGCATCCTTCAGCCCCATGGCACGGATCGCGGCAGGTGGCGCACCAACCCAGATGAGGCCGGCATTCTCGACGGCTTCGGCAAACTCGGCATTTTCCGACAGGAAGCCGTAACCGGGATGGATTGCGGCCGCACTCGTCCTGCGGGCGGCCTCCAGAATACGCTTCTGTGAAAGATAACTCTCGCGAGCAGGCGCTGGGCCGATGGCAAGAGCCTCGTCTGCCTCTGCCACGAAGGGCAGGCCGGCATCGGCCTCTGAATAAACAGCAATGGTGCGGATGCCGAGGGCTTTCGCCGTGCGGATAATCCGACGAGCGATTTCACCCCTGTTGGCTATGAGCAAGCTTTCCATCATCGCGCCACCTCACATCCGGAAGACGCCGAAGCGCGGCCCTTTGGGGATCGGCGCGTTCAGACAGGCGGAAAAGGCAAGGCCCAGCACATCGCGCGTCTGGCGCGGATCGATGATGCCGTCGTCCCAGAGGCGTGCGGTGGCGTAGTAGGGATTGCCCTCGGCCTCGTAACCGGCGCGGATCGGCGCCTTGAAAGCTTCTTCATCTTCGACCGGCCAGCTTTCTCCGCGCGCCTCCATCGCATCACGGCGGATGGTGGCAAGCACGGAGGCGGCCTGCTCGCCGCCCATCACGCTGATACGGCTATTCGGCCACGTGAAGAGAAAACGTGGGCGATAGGCGCGGCCGCACATGCCGTAATTACCGGCGCCGAAACTGCCGCCGATGATGACGGTGACCTTGGGTACGGTGGCAGTCGCAACCGCGGTGACGAGTTTTGCCCCGTCCTTGGCGATGCCGCCTGCCTCATAACGGCCGCCGACCATGAAGCCCGATATGTTCTGCAGAAACAGCAGTGGCACGCGGCGCTGGCAGGCAAGCTCGATGAAATGCGCGCCCTTCAGCGCGCTTTCGGAAAACAGCACGCCGTTATTGGCGATGATGGCGACCGGCATGCCCCAGATACGGGCAAAACCGCAGACCAGTGTCGCGCCATAGAGCGGCTTGAATTCATGCAGTTCGGAACCATCGACGATGCGTCCGATAACCTCACGAACGTCATAAGGCGAGCGCACATCCTCCGGGATGATACCGCCCAGATCTTCCGGATCGAGTTTTGGCGGACGCGGTGCCCGAATGTCGATGTCGACTGATTTCACGCTATTGAGGCTGGCGACGATATCGCGCACGAGAAGCAGCGCATGCTCGTCATTTTCGGCGACGTGATCGACGACGCCGGAGCGGCGACCATGGGTTTCGGCGCCGCCGAGCTCTTCGGCCGAAATGATCTCGCCGGTCGCGGCCTTCACCAGAGGCGGGCCGGCAAGGAAGATCGTGCCCTGATTGCGCACGATGACCGTCTCGTCGGACATCGCAGGCACATAGGCGCCGCCCGCCGTGCAGCTTCCCATGACGCAGGCGATCTGCGGAATGCCTTCGGCCGACATCTGTGCCTGATTGTAGAAGATCGCCCCGAAATGATCGCGGTCGGGAAAAACCTCGGCCTGATGCGGGAGATTGGCGCCGCCGCTGTCGACAAGGTAGATGCAGGGCAGCCGGTTCTGCACGGCGATCTCCTGCGCCCGCAGATGTTTCTTCACCGTGACAGGGAAATAAGCACCACCCTTCACTGTCGCATCATTGGCGGCGATCATCACCTCGCGGCCGGAAACGCGGCCTATGCCGGTAATGATGCCGGCACCCGGCGCCTCGTCATTATACATGCCGTTCGCTGCCAGCGTACCGATCTCCAGGAAGGCGCTGCCGACATCGAGCAGCAACTGGATGCGATCGCGCGGCAGGAGCTTGCCCTTGCCGGTGTGGCGCTCGCGCGCTGCCTGTGAGCCGCCTTCACGGGTCTTTGCTGAGCGGTCGTAGAGCTCGTCGGTCAGTCCTTTATTGTTGATTGTGTTGGTCTTGAAGGTCTCGCTGCCGCGATCAATGTCAGAGGAAATCACCGTCATGATGCGATGAGCTCCCGGCCGATCAGATAGCGGCGGATCTCGTTGGTTCCGGCGCCGATATCGTAAAGCTTGGCATCGCGCAGGAAACGTTCGACCGGCCACTCCTTGGTATATCCGGCGCCGCCGAGCGCCTGGATCGCCTCCAGCGACACTTTCACGGCATTCTCGCTGGCAAAGAGGATCGCGGCCGCCGCATCTGTGCGGGTCGTGCGGCCGGCATCGCAGGCGCGGGCGACGGAATAGACGTAGGCGCGCGATGAATTCAGCGCGACATACATATCGGCGATCTTGCCCTGCATCAGCTGGAAGTCGCCGATCGCCTTGCCGAACTGCTTGCGCTCCCGCACATAGGGCAGCACCACGTCGAGGCAGGCCTGCATGATGCCAAGCGGACCGGCGGCGAGCACTGCACGCTCATAATCGAGGCCGGACATCAGGATCTTCACGCCGTCGCCTTCCCGGCCCATCAGTGCTTCTGCCGGCACCTCGCAATCCTGAAAGACCAATTCCGCCGTATCGCTGCCGCGCATGCCGAGCTTGGAAAGCTTTTTTGAAACGCTGAAACCGGGCATCCCTTTCTCGATGATGAAAGCTGAAATACCTTTCGGTCCGGCGGCCGGATCGGTCTTTGCGTAGACGACGAGCACATCGGCATGCGGCGCATTGGTGATCCAGTACTTCGTCCCGTTAAGGAGGTAGCGATCACCCTTGCTTTCCGCCTTGAGCCGCATTGAAACGACATCCGAGCCGGAGCTGGCTTCGGACATGGCAAGCGAGCCGACATGTTCGCCGGAAATCAGCTTTGGCAAATAGCGTTGCTTCTGCTCCGGTGTGGCCCAGCGGCGGATCTGGTTGACGCAGAGATTGGAATGGGCGCCGTAGCTCAAGCCGACGGAGGCCGAGGCACGCGAGACTTCCTCCATAGCAACGACATGTTCGAGATAGCCGAGACCGGCACCGCCGAATTCTTCTTCCACGGTGATACCGTGCAGGCCGAGCGCACCCATCTGCGGCCAGAGCTGGCGTGGAAATGTGTTGCTTTCATCGATCTCCGTAGCGAGCGGAGTAATCGTATCGGCGGCAAATCGCGCCGTCGCCTCGCGGATCGCGTCCGCGGTTTCGCCCAGCGAAAAATCAAACATGGCATTCCTCCCGCTATAATATGTAGCGCGGGTTGCTGCCGCTTCAAAGCTCCCTCGAACGAAGCCTATTCCCACGGCGCCGATTTCGCCTCCTCGCGGCGGAAGGCGTCGGGGCTCTTGCCCATCCATTTCCGGAAGGCGCGAAAGAAGGCGCTGGGTTCGGAATAGCCGAGCTGCACGGCGATTTCGCCGATGGTCTTCGACGTGTTCAATAGCGCGTCGATGGCAAGGTCTCGGCGGATATCGTCCTTGATGCCGGCATAGCTCTGGCCCTCGTCATGCAGGCGATGGCGGAGCGTCGAGGATGGCAGGTGCATCTCGGCAGCGAGCGTCTGGAAGCTCGACCAGGCGGCGGGAGAGGTTTGCGAGAGACGACGGCGCACGGCAGCAGCAATGCCGGCATCATAGCGATAGCGCACGAGGATATTGGCGGGCGCGCCTCGCAGAAATTGCTTCATTGCCTGTTCGCTGCGCGAAATCGGCAGATCGAGCAAAGTGCTGTCGAAACCGAGCCGGCTGATCGGTTGCGAGAAACGTACCGGCGCACCGAAAAAGAGCCGATAGTCGGCACCCTGGTTTGGCTCTTCGCATCGGAAATCGACAAGGCGGATCGGGATACGCCGGCCGACAAGCCAGCAGATGATGCCATGCAGGATGATCCAGTAGGTACGATAGGCGAAGGCCGAGCGCGGCTCGCCTGCGTCGCGAAGCTCAATCTGAGCCAGCCCGTCGCGGATAACGAGCGTACCACGCGGATCGTCCAGCACCACGTCGAGGAAACGCAAGGCCCGCCGCAGGGCATGGCCGAGCGTGGGCGCGTGCAGCACGCAATGACAGAGCAGGGTGAAGCTGCCGCTACGCATCGGTCGGGCGCCCATGCCGAAGAATTCGTCGTCGAGTTCGGCGGCGATCGCTAGCCACAATGCACCATAGGCCTCAGCTGAAACCGGTTGATCGACCCGCTGCGGCAGGCCGAGCTTGGTCAGAAGAGACGCCGTCGGCTTCCCAAGGCGGCGCAGGCTGTCGAGAGCTTCCTCGACGAAGCCCGGTGCGATCATGCGTCGCTCGATTTCGGCCATCGCTGCTTCACTCCGGCAAACCATATGGCAAAACTGGCCGAAATAATGGGGCAATTCTGTCATCGCTTGCAATAGGGCGAGGGAATAGAATCTCTGTTCAGGCGGACTCTGGAGGAGATGTCCGCCGAGCAGGGAGGAGCGATCCGTGCAAATCCGCGGCGCAAGTTTCATTGTTACCGGTGGCGGCTCAGGGCTCGGGGCGGCAACGGCACGCATGCTCGTCGAAGCCGGCGGGCGCGTGACGATTGCCGATCTCAATCTCGATGCAGGCGAGGCGATCGCTCGCGAACTGGGACAGGATGCGCGCTTCATCAAGGCCGACGTGACCGATGAAGAGGACGGTGCGGCGGTGATTGCCGCGGCCGTGGATGCTTTCGGCCCGCTTCGCGGGCTTATCAACTGCGCCGGCGTAGCGCCGGCCGAGAAAGTTGTCGGCCGCGAGGGACCGCACCGGCTGGAGAGCTTTGCCCGTACGATCGGCATCAATCTCATCGGTACCTTCAACATGATCCGGCTTGCCGCCGCCGCTATCGAGGCTGTGCAACCGGATGCGGAGGGCGAACGGGGCGTGATCGTCAATACGGCCTCGGCCGCCGCCTTCGACGGACAGGTCGGTCAGGCAGCCTACGCCGCCTCCAAGGGCGGTGTCGCCGCGATGACGCTGCCGATCGCCCGCGAGCTTGCGCGTCACGGCATCCGCACCGTGTCGATCGCGCCCGGCATTTTCGAAACGCCGATGATGGCCGGCATGCCGGCGGAGGTGCGGGAAGCACTTGGCAAGAGCGTGCCTTTCCCACCGCGTCTTGGGCATCCGGCGGAATTTGCCGCGCTGGTGCGTCATATCCTGGAAAACAGCATGCTGAACGGTGAGGTCATCCGCCTCGACGGCGCATTGCGTATGGGCGCGCGCTAAGCGCCTGGCCCGAAGGAGGAAACATGACCCTGCAGGATCCTATCGTCATCGTCGGCGCGGCCCGCACGCCGATCGGCAGTTTTCAGGGTGAACTCAAGGATGCTGCGGCCCCTGAGCTCGGCGCAACCGCAATCCGCGCGGCCCTGCAACGCAGTGGCGTCGAGGCGGATGCAATCGAGGAGGTCGTTTTCGGTTGCGTACTGCCGGCCGGACAGGGCCAGGCGCCAGCCCGCCAGGCGGCGATCCATGCCGGGCTGCCCTTTGCGACAGGGGCAAGCACCGTCAACAAGATGTGCGGCTCCGGCATGAAGGCGGTCATGATTGCGCATGATCTGATTGCGGTGGGAAGCGCTTCCGTGGCGGTCGCGGGCGGCATGGAAAGCATGACCAATGCGCCCTATCTCCTTGATCGTGCCCGTGCCGGTTACAGGCTCGGCCATGGGCGGGTCGTGGATCATATGTTCCTCGACGGGTTGGAGGATGCATATGACAAGGGGCGCTTGATGGGCAGCTTCGCGGAGGATTGCGCCGAAGCCTATCAGTTTACACGCGAGGCGCAGGACGCCTATGCGGTCACGTCGCTGACGCGGGCGCAGAAGGCGATTGCCGAAGGCTATTTTGACAGCGAAATCGTGCCCGTAACGGTGAAGTCCGGCAAGGCCGAGCACGTGGCAAGCCGTGACGAACAGCCGGGTAAGGCGCGGCCTGACAAGATCCCGACCCTGAAGCCGGCCTTTCGTGACGGCGGCACGGTGACGGCCGCCAATTCTAGTTCGATTTCCGATGGTGCGGCGGCGCTCGTTCTGATGCGGCGCTCGGAGGCGGATCGCCGCGACCTGAGGCCGCTTGCCACCATCCTCGGCCATGCCACACATTCGCAGGCCCCCAATCTCTTCGCCACCGCGCCGATCGGCGCTTTGAAAAAGCTTTCGGATCGCACCGGCCTGCCGCTCTCCGAGGTTGATCTCTTCGAAATCAACGAGGCCTTTGCCGTCGTTGCTATGGCGGCGATGCGCGACCTCGACCTGCCGCATGAGAAGGTCAATGTACATGGCGGCGCTTGCGCGCTTGGCCATCCGATAGGTGCGTCCGGAGCCCGTATTCTGGTGACGCTTCTGTCGGCGCTGGAGCGTTACGACCTGAAGCGCGGCATGGCCGCACTTTGCATCGGCGGCGGTGAGGCAACCGCCGTCGCCATCGAGCGGCACTAGGGAAGGAGGAGGGCCAATGATCCTTTCCGAACTTCAGCAGCAGATCCGCGATCTTGCCCGCGACTTCGCCCGCGAGCGGCTGGCGCCGGGCGCGGCCAAACGCGACCGGGAATCTCTTTTCCCACGCGAAGAGTTGAGGGAGATGGGCGAACTCGGTCTGCTTGGCATGCTCGTGCCGGAGACCTATGGCGGATCGGATACTGGCGTCATCGCCTATGCTGCGGCACTGGAAGAGATCGCCGCCGGCGACGGACCCTGCTCGACCATCATGAGTGTGCACAGTTCGGTAGGCTGCGTGCCGATCCTGAAATTCGGCAATGAAGAGCAGCGGCAACGTTTCCTGCCGAAGCTTGCCAGCGGCGAGTGGATCGGCGGTTTCGCGCTGACGGAGCCGCAGGCGGGCTCGGATGCCTCGAATCTGAAAACGCGGGCGCGGCGCAACGGCCATCATTATGTGCTCGACGGCGCCAAGCAGTTCATCACCTCGGGCAAAAACGGACAGGTCATCATTGTCTTTGCCGTCACTGATCCGGATGCCGGCAAAAAGGGTATCACCGCCTTCATCGTGCCGACCGATACGCCGGGTTATGAGGTTATCCGCGTCGAGGAAAAGCTCGGCCTGCATTCCTCCGACACCTGCCAGATCGCCTTCACCGGCATGCGCGTTCCGGCCGAGCTCAGGCTCGGCGAGGAGGGTGAGGGCTATCGTATCGCGCTTGCCAATCTGGAGGGTGGGCGGATCGGAATTGCGGCGCAGGCCGTCGGCATGGCGCAGGCGTCTTTCGAGGCGGCGCGCAATTATGCTCGTGAGCGGACTGCTTTCGGCAAGCCGATCGTCGAACACCAAGCCGTGGCCTTCCGGCTCGCCGACATGGCGACGCGGATCGAGGCGGCGCGCCAGCTCGTCTTCCATGCGGCCTCGCTAAGGGAGGCGGGACAGCCATGCCTGTCGGAGGCTTCGATGGCCAAGCTCTTTGCCTCTGAGATGGCCGAGCGTGTCTGCTCAGATGCGATCCAGATCCATGGTGGCTATGGTTACACAGCCGACTATCCGGTTGAGCGGATCTATCGCGATGTGCGCATCTGCCAGATCTATGAGGGAACAAGCGACGTGCAGCGCATGGTGATCGCCCGCAACCTATAACGATAAGGTCCGGCTTCTGGAGGAGAGGAGCGGGGCCGATAGAGGGAGGAAAAAGACCACATGGTGGAATCTGCTCGTTTGAGCCTGCATGTCCCCGAACCCGCCGTCCGCCCGGGCGGCCATCCCGATTTTTCCAATGTCAAGATCGCCAAGGCCGGGTCGGTGCCGCGGCCGGAGGTCGATGTCGCGTCCGAAGACATCCGTGAGCTTGCCTATTCGATCATCCGTGTGCTGAACCGCGACGGCGAGGCGGTCGGTCCCTGGGCAGGGTCTTTGACGGACGAGGAATTGCTGACCGGGCTTCGAAACATGATGAAGCTGCGCGCTTTCGATGCCCGCATGCTGATGGCGCAGCGGCAGGGCAAGACCTCCTTCTACATGCAGCATCTCGGTGAAGAGGCGGTCAGCTGCGCCTTCCGCAAGGCGTTGCAAAAGGGAGACATGAATTTCCCGACCTATCGCCAGGCTGGCCTCTTGATCGCCGACGACTACCCGATGGTCGAGATGATGAACCAGATCTACTCGAACGAGAGCGATCCGCTGCGCGGGCGCCAGCTTCCCATCATGTATTCCTCCAAGGAGCACGGCTTCTTCACGATCTCGGGCAATCTCGCCACCCAATATGTACAGGCGGTCGGCTGGGCCATGGCCTCGGCGATCAAGAATGACAGCCGCATTGCCGCGGCCTGGATCGGTGACGGCTCGACGGCGGAATCGGATTTCCATTCGGCCCTGGTCTTCGCTTCCACCTACAAGGCGCCTGTTATCCTCAACATCGTCAACAATCAGTGGGCGATCTCCACCTTCCAGGGCATTGCCCGCGGCGGCTCCGGCACATTTGCCGCCCGTGGCCTCGGCTTCGGCATTCCGGCGCTACGGGTCGATGGCAACGATTATCTCGCCGTCCATGCCGTTGCTCGCTGGGCGGCTGAGCGCGCCCGGCGCAATCTTGGCCCGACGCTGATCGAATATGTCACCTATCGCGTCGGCGCCCATTCGACCTCCGACGATCCGAGCGCCTATCGCCCGAAGACGGAATCGGAAGCCTGGCCGCTCGGCGATCCCGTCCTGCGGCTGAAGAAACACCTGATCGTCAGGGGCGTCTGGTCAGAGGAGCGCCATATTCAGGCCGAAGCGGAGATCCTGGATGAGGTGATTGAGGCTCAACGTCAGGCCGAGGGGCACGGCACTCTGCATGACGGCGGCAAGCCCTCGGTGCGCGATATCTTCGAAGGCGTCTATGCCGAGATGCCGCCGCATATCCGCCGCCAGCGGCAGAAGGCGGGGTACTGACATGGCCCGGATGACGATGATCGAGGCCGTACGCAGCGCCATGGACGTCTCAATGGCGCGTGATGACAATGTCGTGGTTTTCGGCGAGGATGTCGGTTACTTCGGCGGCGTCTTCCGCTGCACGCAGGGCCTGCAGGCGAAATACGGCAAGACGCGCTGCTTCGACACGCCGATCAGCGAATCCGGCATCGTCGGCACGGCGATCGGCATGGCGGCCTATGGGCTGAAGCCCTGTGTCGAAATCCAGTTCGCCGATTATATGTATCCGGCTTACGACCAGCTGACGCAGGAAGCGGCGCGTATCCGCTATCGCTCAAACGGCGATTTCACCTGCCCGATCGTCGTGCGCATGCCGACCGGCGGCGGCATTTTTGGCGGCCAGACCCACAGCCAGAGCCCGGAAGCGCTCTTCACCCATGTCTGCGGCCTGAAAGTGGTGGTGCCGTCCAATCCCTATGACGCCAAGGGCCTGCTGATTGCCGCGATCGAAGATCCCGATCCTGTCATGTTCCTGGAGCCGAAGCGGCTCTATAACGGACCTTTCGATGGCCATCACGAGCGGCCGGTGACGCCATGGTCGAAGCATGATCTTGGCGAGGTACCGGAGGGACATTTTACGATCCCGATCGGCAAGGCTGAGGTACGGCGCAAGGGCTCTGCTGTGACGGTCGTTGCCTACGGCACGATGGTACATGTGGCGCTTGCCGCCGCCGAGGATGCCGGCATCGATGCCGAGGTGATCGATCTCCGGAGCCTTTTGCCGCTCGACCTCGATACCATCGTCAAATCCGTCGCCAAGACCGGGCGCTGCGTCGTCGTGCATGAAGCAACCCTGACATCGGGTTTCGGTGCGGAGGTCGTTTCGCTGGTGCAGGAACATTGCTTCTACAATCTGGAAGCCCCGGTCGTGCGCGTCGCAGGCTGGGATACGCCCTATCCGCACGCGCAGGAGTGGGACTATTTCCCCGGACCCGGCCGCGTCGGACGCGCGCTTGCCGAAGTGATGGAGGCCTGAACCATGGGCGAATTCATCATCAAGATGCCCGATGTCGGCGAAGGTGTCGCCGAGGCAGAACTTGTCGAATGGCATGTGAAGACCGGCGATCCCGTGCGCGAGGACATGGTGATCGCCGCCGTCATGACCGACAAGGCCACCGTCGAAATTCCCTCGCCCGTCAGCGGCACGGTGACCTGGCTTGCCGGTGAGATCGGCGATCGAATTGCCGTCAAGGCGCCGCTGGTGCGCATCGAGACGACAAGCGGAGCCGGAGAGGCGGAACCCGAAACGGTTCCTCAGCCGCGGCCCGCCGAGCCCGTGAAAGCAGAAGCTCCGAAACCCGTTCCGAAGGCACCGGCGCCGGCAGCTCCGCCGACCGAAAAGCCACTCGCTGCGCCATCGGTACGGCTGTTTGCCCGCGAGAGCGGTGTAGATCTAAGGCAGGTGCAGGGCACAGGGCCGGCCGGCCGTATCCTGCGCGAAGATATCGATCAGTTCCTAAACCAGGGTTTGGCGCCCGCTCCGGCGCGTACCGGCCTGGCAAAGAAGACGACGACCGAGGAGATCAAGCTCACCGGTCTTCGGCGCCGCATTGCCGAAAAGATGGTGCTTTCGACCTCACGCATTCCCCACATCACCTATGTGGAGGAAGTGGATATGACGGCGCTCGAGGAACTGCGCGCCACAATGAATGCCGACCGCAAGGCCGAGCATCCCAAGCTGACGGTGTTGCCCTTCCTGATGCGGGCGCTCGTCAAGGCGATTTCCGATCAGCCCGATGTCAACGCCACCTTCGATGATGATGCCGGCATCATCACGCGCCATAGCGCCGTGCATATCGGCATTGCCACGCAGACGCCGGCGGGGCTCACCGTGCCCGTGGTGCGGCATGCCGAAGCGCGCGGCATCTTCGATTGCGCAGTCGAAATGAGCCGGCTGGCGGAAGCGGCGCGTTCTGGTACCGCAACACGTGACGAACTGTCAGGCTCGACCATCACCATCAGTTCGCTCGGGGCTCTCGGCGGCATCGTTTCCACGCCCGTCATCAATCACCCGGAAGTGGCGATCATCGGCGTCAACAAGATCGCGATACGGCCGGTCTGGGACGGTGCGCAATTCGTGCCGCGCAAGATGATGAACCTCTCCTCCAGCTTCGATCACCGCATCATCGACGGCTGGGACGCGGCAACCTTCGTGCAGCGCATCCGCACGCTGCTCGAAACGCCAGCGCTCATTTTCATCGAAGGCTGAGCAATGAAAGAGATTGTCTGCAAGCTCCTCGTCATCGGTGCAGGTCCCGGCGGTTATGTCTGCGCCATCCGTGCCGGCCAGCTCGGCATCGACACTGTCATCGTCGAGGCCGGTAAGCCGGGCGGTACCTGCCTGACGGTCGGCTGCATTCCCTCCAAGGCGCTGATTCATGCCGCAGAGGAATTCGACGCCACGCAGAAAATGCTTACGGGCAAGAATCCGATGGGCATCCGCGTCGAGGGCGCCTCGATCGATCTGGCAAAAACAATCACCTGGAAGGACGGTATCGTCGGCCGGCTGACGAGCGGCGTCTCCGGCCTGTTGCAGAAGGCGCGCGTGAAGATCGTCCACGGCCGCGCTCATTTCCGCGATGGCAAGACGGTCGAGGTAGAGACGGAAACCGGCCAGCAGATCATTCGTGCCGAGACCGTCGTCATCGCCACCGGCTCCGATCCGGTTGAACTCCCGAACCTGCCTTTTGGTGGCCGCGTTATTTCTTCGACCGAGGCGTTGTCGTTGGGCGAATTGCCGAAAAATCTCGTCGTGGTCGGCGGCGGCTATATCGGGCTGGAACTCGGGACAGCATTCGCGAAGATGGGATCGCAGGTGACGGTGGTCGAGGCAACGCAGCAGGTGCTGCCGCAATATGATGCCGATCTCGTTCGGCCTGTCATGCGCAAGATGACCGAGCGCGGCATCCGCGTCTTGACCGGCGCGAAGGCGATCGGCCTTTCCGATGCCGGCGATGGACTTGTCGTCGAAACGCCTGACGGCCGGCAGCAGGCGCTTGTAGCAGACCGTATTCTGGTGACTGTAGGCCGCCGTCCGAGAACGGCGGGCTCAGGCCTCGAAGAGCTTGATCTCGACCGCGCCGGTCCTTTTCTCAGGATCGACGACCGCTGCCGCACGTCCATGCGCGGCATTTATGCCATCGGTGATGTTACCGGCGAGCCTATGCTGGCGCATCGGGCCATGGCGCAGGGGGAAATGGTTGCGGAGATCGTTGCCGGAAAGAAACGCGCCTGGGATAAGCGCTGCATTCCGGCGATCTGCTTTACCGATCCGGAAATCGTCAGCGCCGGTCTGTCCCCGTCAGAAGCACGCGCCCAGGGTTATGATATCAGGACCGGCCAGTTTCCCTTCAGCGCCAATGGACGGGCGATGACCATGCTTTCGGAGGAAGGATTCGTGCGGGTGGTGGCGCGGGCCGACACCAATCTGGTCCTTGGCGCGCAGGCGGTGGGGGCTGGGGTCTCCGAGCTCTCGGCGGCCTTCGCGCTTGCCATCGAAATGGGCGCGCGACTGGAAGATATCGCCGGCACGATCCATGCTCATCCGACGCGCAGCGAGGCGGTGATGGAAGCGGCGCTGAAAGCCCTGGGGAATGCTCTTCACATTTGAGCCGCCCGCGGCCTGCCGATAGTGGAGGCTACTCTGCGTTAGATTCCGCGCCGGTCGAGCGCCGTTCGATGAGTTCTCCCGAAAGGCGGATGGTCGTGGCTACCCGCAGCAATGCCGATGTATCTCCCTCGATCATTTCAACGACGACGCGCACGATCTCATCGACTGGCTGGCGAAAAGTGGTGAGGTTGTAGTGTGGCCAGCCGGCCATCGGGATGTCGTCGAAGCCCGCAACGAGGATATCGTCGGGCACGCGGCAGCCTGCCTCCTCCCTGAGGGCATCGATGCCGCCGATCGCCAGAATGTCGTTGGCAAAGAAGATCGCATCGGTGCTTTTCTTAGCGGCGATTTCAAGCGCGGCCTTGCGGCCGGCATAGTAGCTGTATTCCCGGCCTTCGACCTGGACGCTTAGCGTCATGCCAAGCTCCGCAATCCGTGTGACGAAACCGTTCTGGCGTTCGCGGTTGGTGGTCGTGTGACTGAGACCGGCGACATAGGCGACCCTGCGGGCGCCCTGCCGATGGAAATGATCGGCGATGGCGCGGGCACCCTCGACATTGTTACAGGCCACACAGCTCAGATTCGTGTCTTCGATGACGCGGTTGATCAGGATGGCTGGCCGGCCTTCCGTCGCCCAGCTCAGCGTCGAGCCTGACAAGATCGTCGCAGAAATGACGATGACAGCGTCCACGTTGTATCGCCGCAGTGCCGAAAGCTGCTCTTCGAGGTTTGATCCCTTGGTGATGTTGAAGAGAAGGCTCTGCAGGCCGATGCGTTGCAGCGAGCGCGAGAGTTTTTCGATCAGGCCCGGATAGAAGGGGTTCTGCATGTCGGAGACGACGATGCCGATAATGTTCGTGCGGCTCTTCGAGAGCATGCTGGCGATCGCATTCGGCTGATAGTCGACTTCTGCCGCATATTTCAGGATGCGTTCGCGCAGCTCGGCTGCGATGCTTGCGCCTGGTGTGAAGGCACGCGATACAGCCGATTGGCTGACGCCAAGCATGCGCGCAAGTTCGCGGGCGGTAATCGGCTTTCGGCTGAACGCTCCGCCGGACGGTTCTCCCTGCAAGGACGCCGATCCCTGTTTGCGCATGATCCATTTCCCCGGTTGCCACTACCTTTCCTACACTTTTTGCATTCGGATGCAACAATTTCAATTGCTGCTTATATGCAGTCGCCAAGTCGTCCATTGACAGTTCTTCCAACTCTTGAATCCAGGCGCCCGAGTGCGTCGCAGCATCTAAGAGCCAATGAAATAAGGAAATCTCCGATTTTGTATGCTCGATATCCAGCAGTGAACATTTTTGCAGATTTCGGCATAAAACCTGTTCCAATTTCAATTCAATCGCCGTGTTGCATACGGATGCAAATTGGAAGATGCTTTCCTCAACAACAACACCGGCGCTGAAAACGTCCGTTCTCCGAGGGAATGCCAGTGGGTACGATCATCAAGTCCGTCGAAGCTTTTCAGGTGAAATGGGAGCCCAATGAGCCGCCGGGTCGCCGCACGGCTCTCGTGCGCGTGACGACCGAAGATGGCATCGTCGGCCACGGCGAAGCCTCGCCGATGATGGGCGGCGAGCACTCGCTCGGCGTCGTCAGAGATTTCGCAGCCTCGCTCGTCGGTGCGGATGCGCTCGACCAGTCGGTCCTCTACGATCGGCTGCTGCATAAATATGTAAAGCTCGGCCCGGAAGGCGCCGTCACCGGCGCGCTTGCCGCCCTCGATATTGCCCTCTGGGACATCAAGGGCAAGCACTTCAACCAGCCAGTCTACAAGCTGCTCGGCGGCGCCTGGCGTACGGAACTGCCCTTCTATTCCTCGGTTGGCAACAATGCCGGCCGCACTGTCGATGAAACCGTTCGCGTGGTCGAGCAGCGCTGGAAGGCCGAAAAGCCGGCTGCCATAAAGATCCGCTGGGACGGCGACCGCACGCGTCAGGACTATGATATTCCAGGTGACATCGCCAAGGCAAAGGCCGTGCGCAAGCTGGTGGGCGACGATTTCCCGCTCGCCTTCGATGCCAACAACCAATATTCCGTCGGCGGCGCCATCCGGGTCGGCCGCGCGCTCGAAGAGCTCGGCTATGTCTGGTTCGAGGAACCGGTCCAGCACTATAACGTGCGCGCCATGGGCGAGGTTGCCCAGCGTCTCGACATCACGGTTTCGGCTGCCGAACAGTCCTATACCACCCAGGCTGTCGTCGACATGATCAATGCAGGCGTGCGCATGGTGCAGCCCGATATCATCAAGATGGGCGGCATTACCGGCCTCATGCAGTGTGCCGCGATCTGCTTTGCGCATGGCGTCGAGCTCGTTCCGCATCAGACCCAGCCGACCATCGCCCATGTGGCGAACCTGCATGTGCTTGCGACGCTGATGCACAATACCAAGCCCGCCGAATTCTCCGATCCGTCGACACGCATGCATGTCGGCTTTGCCAATCCGCCGATCCCGGAAGACGGCAAGTTCAAGGTTCCGTCCGGTCCGGGCCTCGGCCTGATCGTTGAAGATGCCGAGCTCGACAAGCGGCGAAGCTGAATATTCTGACAAGTGGGAGGAAATGACATGAACCTGAGAAGACGCCAGTTTCTGGAACTGACCGCGGCCACGGCTGCGATGAGCATGCTTGGATCCGCCATTGCGCGTGCAGCAAGCGATCCCGACACCATCCGCATCGGCATTGCCGCCAGCGGTCCCCGCAGCAGCGATCCGAACTATACGACGCAGGGCGGCGACAACTGGGCGACCGAGCAGATGTACGAACAGCTCGTGCGCCCCGATGACGGCACCTTCGCCACGACGCCGGACCAGTATCGGCCAACGCTCGCCACCGAGTGGTCCGCTTCGTCAGATGCCAAGACCTGGACCTTCAAGCTCCGTCAGGGCGTGCAGTTCCACAAGGGTTTTGGTGAAATGACGGCGGAAGACGTCGTCTTCTCGTTCAAGCGCGCCATGGCCGACGGCACGAACAAGCCGATCCTGTCGAATGTCGCCGATGTCGTCGCGAACGGCCCTTATGAGGTCGTCATCACGCTGAAGAATTCAGACGTGAACCTGCTCGGCACGACAATCTTCCTCAACAACACTTCGATTGTCTCCAAGAAGGCCTATGACCAGATCGGCGCGGACAAGTTCAAGACCGATGCCGTCGGCACCGGCCCCTACGAACTTACCCGCTTCGACAATCAGTGGGGCACAGCGCTGAAGCGCCATGAAACCTATTGGGGTGAAAAGGCGAAAATCGCCAAGGTCGAATCCGTCTATATCGCCGATACGACGGCCCGCACGCTCGCGCTGCTCTCTGGCGACGTCGACATGATCGAGGCCGTCCGCGCGCCGGGCTGGGTCGATTCCATGCTGCAGCGCGACCCGACGCTGCAGTTCGACATGACGTCGCCGGGTTCGTTCAACACGCTGCATATCAACCTGAAGCGCAAGCCGTTCGACAACATCAAGGTGCGCCAGGCGATCATGTACGCCGTCGACCGCCATGCGGTCGGCAATGCGCTGAAGCCGATGGGCGGCTTTACGGCCGGCCTGCAGCCCGACTTCTTCCCCGGCGGCTTCAAGACCGAAGACCTGCCGCCGGAGCTTCAGTACAATTACGATCCGGACAAGGCCAAGGCGCTGCTTGCCGAAGCCGGTTTCCCCGATGGTTTCGACTTCGACAGCAATGTCAGCCAGCGCGAGGACTATGCCTCCATCATGCTGATCGTGCAGGAGCAGCTGCGTTCCGTCGGCATGCGCATGAACCTGCATATCGGCGATCACACCGCCTATCATGCTGACAATCAGCACGACAAGAATACGCTGGCCCTGCATTCGTCCAGCTATCCGCCGATCCCGACGCAGCTCTACATCCAGCAGCTGTCGACCAAGGCGGAAGTCAAGCCGGATGGATCGGGTGGTATCAACTACAGCCATTACGGCGTGGTCATGCCTGGTATCGACGACCTGCTCGCTAAGGCACTGCAGGCGACCGACTACAAGGCCTATGTCGATTACTGCAAGCAGATCGAACTTCAGGTCCTGCGCGACCTGCCGTTGATCGGTATGTCGACGCTCTCCTTCACGGTTGCCCGCAATGCACGCCTCGACCTCGGCTACAAGGTGCAGAGCGGCTATGCGCGCTGGCGCTTCCACCACGCGACCAAGAAGGCCTGATCTCCAGGTCGCGATGAATGCGAGTGAATGAACATGGCTAGATATTTTCTCCTCCGGCTGGCGGATGCCATTCCGACAATCTGGCTGGTGCTCACGCTCGTGTTTATCGCGATGCGGATCCTGCCGGGTGATCCGGCGATTGCGGCTCTGGGAGACATGGCTCTCCCGGAGCAGCTCGCCGCCTTCCGCCACAAGATGGGGCTCGATGTGCCGCTGTGGCAACAGTACATCAACTTCCTGATCGGCGTGCTCAGCCTCGATTTCGGCCAGTCGTACATGAATGGCGAGCCGGTGCTGCGCCTGATCGTCGCCAATCTGCCTTACACGATCGAGCTGACGGTCGCGGCGATGATCATCGGCGTCGGTGCCGGTGTGCCTTTCGGCGTGCTAGCTGCGACCCATCGCGACCGGCTGCCGGATTCCGGCATGCGTCTCTTTTCGCTCCTTGGCTATGCCATTCCGGACTTTTATCTCGGCGCGCTGCTCCTGATCGGATTTGCGCTGAACCTCGGCTGGTTCCCGATCAATGGCGGCGGCGATGGTTTCGCGGATCGCATGTACCACATCGTGCTACCGGCGCTGACGCTTGCACTCGTCAAAGCCGCCTTCATCGGCCGGCTGTCGCGGACCGCACTTCTGGAAACGCTCGGTAAGGATTATGTCCGCACCGCCCGCGCCAAGGGTGCCCGTGAACCGCGTGTCATCTATCGCCACGGTCTGCGCAATGCGTTGCTGCCGCTTTCGACCGGCATGGGGCTCAGCCTGCTTGCCACGCTGTCAGGGTCGGTCGCCGTCGAGCTGGTCTTCAACAGGCCGGGCCTCGGACGTCTGCTCATCCAAGCGATCAACGAGCGTGACTACGGCATCATCCAGGGTGGCGTCGTTGTCTTTGCGCTCCTCGTCCTTCTCATCAATCTGGTGATGGATCTTCTCTACATCGTCATCGATCCAAGAATCCGGGTGAAATAATGAGCATCATCACGCAAACGCCGGGATCCCCCTTGCAGGCCTTTGAGCAGCCTTCGCTGGCGCCTGCGCCCGGCCTGCTGTCGCTTCTGTCCCGAACGCTGCTCCGGCGGCCCTCGACGCTTTTCGCGTTGGCAATCGCGCTCGTCTTCTTCGTGATTGCGGTCTTCGCACCGCTGCTTGCGCCCTATGATCCGCTGGCCCAAAGCATCCTCTCGATCAACAAGGCGCCATCGGCCGCCCATTGGCTCGGCACCGACCAGTTCGGGCGCGACGTTCTCTCGCGCATGATCCACGGGTCGCGCAACTCGCTGCTGTTCGGCCTGATTTCGCCTGCGCTTGCGGCGCTAGTCGGCACCGCGCTTGGCGTGACCGCCGGCTATTTCGGCGGGCTGATCGATCGCGTCATCAGCCGCTTCATCGACTTGCTGCTCGCTTTCCCGGAACTGCTGCTCGCAATCATCATCGCAGCCGTGCTCGGCGGCGCCTTCTGGAATATCATTGCCGTCATCACCGTTGCCTTCATTCCGGGTTTTGCCCGTGTGGCCCGCGCCTCGACACTGTCCGTCAAGCAGGAGCCCTATGTGGAAGCAGCGATCGCCGTGGGCGTGCGTACGCCCGTCATCATCTTCCGCCATATCATCCCGAATATCGCGGCGCCTATCGTCGTGCTAATGACGCTCTGGGTCGCCTCCGCCATCCGTCTCGAAGCGTCGCTGAGCTTCCTCGGCATCGGCACTCGTGCTCCCAATCCGAGCTGGGGCAACATCATCCGCGATGGTCTCAACAATCTCTTCGGCTCGCCCTGGCCGATTATTGCCGCCGGCTTTGCCATCACCTGCGTAGTGCTCTCCTTCAACCTGATCGGCGATGCCGTGCGCGACATGCTGGACCCGGAGACGAACCAATGACGTCTAAACTACAGACACCATTGCTCAAGGTTGAAGGCCTCACCGTCGAATTCGGCCCGAAGGATTCTCCGATCCGCGTTGTGAACGGCGTCTCGTTCGAGATCGAGGCCGGCGGTTCGGTCGGCATCGTCGGCGAATCAGGTTCGGGCAAGTCGATCACGTCGATGGCGATTATGCGGCTGATCCCCAATCCGCCTGGCCGCATCGCGCAAGGGCGCATCGAGCTTGAAGGCGTCAACCTTCTTGATCTGCCGAAGACGAAGCTGCCCGAGATCCGCGGCCGCGACATTGCGATGATCTTTCAGGAGCCGATGAGCTCGCTGAACCCGGTCATGACGATCGGCGACCAGATCGGCGAGGCGATCAAGCTGCATGAGAAGATGAGCCGCGGAGAGCGCCGCGCCCGCATCATCGAACTCCTGAAGCTTGTCGGCATCCCCAATCCGGAAGGGCGTCTCGATGCCTATCCGCACCAGTTTTCGGGCGGTATGCGCCAGCGGGTGATGATCGCGATGGCAGTTGCCTGCAATCCGAAACTTTTGATCGCCGATGAGCCGACGACGGCACTTGATGTGACCATCCAGGCGCAGGTGCTCGACCTGATGGCGAAGGTGCGCAAGACGCTGAACACGGCCGTGCTGCTGATCTCGCACGATCTCGGTGTCATCGCCGAGGTCTGCGATCGTGTCATCGTCATGTATGCCGGCCACGTGGTCGAGGATGCGGATGTCCGCTCGATCTTCAGTAACCCGAGCCATCCCTATACGCGCGGCCTGCTGCAATCGATCCCAAGGCTCGATGACGAGCGCTCGCGCCTATATCAGATCCCGGGTTCCGTACCGACCGCCGGCACGGTCAAGCAGGGCTGTCCCTTCTACACCCGTTGCAGCGACCGGACCGACAGGTGCGCGGCCGAAATGCCGCCCATGTTCACCGTTTCAGAACGTCATAAGGCGGCCTGCTGGGTGGCCGCCGGAGCAACAGCATGACAGAGATGAGCAGCGTCGACGACTTGTTGACAGTCCGCAACCTCGGCAAGACCTTTTCCGATGCAGGCGGCCTGTCCTTTGCGAGTTCCTCGGGGGGCGTTCGCGCCGTGGACGGCGCATCCTTTTCCGTCAAGCCGGGCGAGACATTGGCGCTCGTCGGTGAATCCGGCTGTGGCAAGTCCACGCTCGGGCGCCTTCTGCTGCGGCTGATCCAGCCGACTGATGGTGAAGTGCTCTTCGGAGGACGCGATATCACCGCTCTCAGCGCGGCCGAAATGCGCATGATGCGCGCCAAGATGCAGATGGTCTTTCAGGACCCCTACGGCTCGCTCAGCCCGCGCCGTTCGATCGCCCAGATCATTTCCGAGCCTCTCGAAGTCTTCGGACTGGTGAAATCGTCACGCGAACGGCGCGACCGCGTGGCGGAACTGCTGACGCAGGTGGGTCTGTCGCCGAGCTTCATGGACCGCTATCCGCGCCAGTTCTCCGGCGGCCAGCGCCAGCGCATCGGCATTGCCCGAGCCATATCGGTCAATCCGCAATTCATCGTCGCTGACGAGCCGGTTTCCGCGCTCGATGTCTCCGTGCAGGCACAGATCGTCAATCTGCTGCAGGATCTGCAGGCGGAGCGGAAGTTTTCCTATCTCTTCATTGCCCACGATCTTGCTGTCGTCCGGCATATCGCAGACCGTGTGGCGGTGATGTATCTCGGCAGGATCGTCGAGATCGGACCGAAAAAGTCCGTCTATTCCATGCCGCAGCATCCCTATACGCAGGCGCTGCTGTCGGCAGCACCCGAGCCCGATCCCGATCGCAAGGCAAACCGTATCGTACTGCAGGGCGACGTTCCAAGCCCCTCCCGCGTCCCGCCGGGCTGCAGCTTCCATACGCGCTGTCCGATCGCAAAAGACATCTGCAAGGTCGATCGGCCGGTGCTGCGCGAAGTCTCGCCGAACCAGTTCTCAGCCTGCCATTTTGCCGCGCCCAATCCGCTGTCGCAGGCCGGCTGAAGCTATCGGTCTTCAGTGCACCAGGCCTGCCGGTACATCTTCGATCGCTCCCTCGACGGGCAGGTTTATGCCGCTCTCGGTGAGATCCTGCAACAGCGCGCCAAGCGCGAGATCGAGGCAATAGACGGAGAACTCGGCATTGAGTTCCCGGGCGTTCTGACGGGCGTAGGAAACGAGCCGCGCGAGCGAGGCGATGTCGCGCAGTCGCTGATCCTTCTCGACGGTGCCGAGTTCGATGATGTCTTCCGTTGCCATTCTCACTGAGCTCCCCAGACGTGTTGGAAGGAGTTCTAGCGGATGCGGTCGAGGAAAGCGCGTGACACGGGCGTGACACCAGTTTGGATGGCGTATCGGGAGGCGGCAACTCAGTTGAGCCAGGCCGACAGAGCTAGAAGCCTGCCTTTCGTAGAGCCTCGCGATACTGTTCCTTCTGCCACGCCTCTTTGAAGGGCACGAGCGTCAGCCATCTATCGAGGTCGAAATCGGGATTGGTTTCGCGTGCCCTGCGCATGTAGAGGCGGGCCTTTTTCACGTCGCCGAGCATCGCCCAGCAGGCGGCTGCAAGCCGGTCGGCCGGCGTGCGATTATCCATTCTGCTGATCGCATCCAGCGCTTCCCTATAGCGGAAGAGGGCAAAGTTCGCGCCGGCCTCGGTCCAGAGATAATCGGCGGGGCTCAGCGGATTGAGCGCGATCGCCCGCTCGATCTTGGCGAGCCCATCGGCCGGGCGCGAGGCATGCACCAGTGTATCGGCAAAGCTTGCGATGCCGTCGGCGTAATGCGGGCTCAGTTCTTCCGCAATCTTCAGCGCCACCACGCTTTCATCGAGTTCGTTCAGATAGAGTTTGGCGACGCCGAGCTGGCGGAAGCCGGAGGCCAGCGACGGATCGGCGACGATCGCCCGGTTTGCATAGTCTTCCGAAAGGCGGATCAGCTCTCCATCGCCGCGAGCCGTCAGCAGCCATTCCATCAGGAAGGTGTGCGCAAGGCCGGCGAGCGCCGGTGAGAAATGCGCGCTGTGTTGGACGGCGTCGCGGAACGCCTTCCGGGCGCGCCGGATGTCCGGCAGGGAAAGCCGCTTCATGTCCCGGAAGCCTCGGAGATAGCTGTGATAGGCGGCCGGATTGTTTTCGAAAGCTCCGCGCACGGTCTCGTTCTGGCGGATCCGGCCCGAAAGCTCCTTGGCGATGCGCCGCGCGATTTCCCGCCGATCGGTGATCAGGTCATATCTTTCGAGGCTGAAGCGCTCGGCCCAAATGACCTCGTCATTGGTGGTATAGACGAGCTGGACGAACAGCGACGGCGATGCGCCACCCGCTGTCAACCGCGTGTCGAGGACGTAGGAGATCGAATGGCGCAGGATCGTGCCCGACCGGTCGGCATGGCGTGCGATCTGTGCGGCGGTATGGGGTGCGACGACCGAGACGCTATTCAGGGCGCAAAGGCCGATGGTCACGTCCTCGATCAGCGCCTCTGAAAGTATCGGCGCAAGACTGGTCTCACCGGGTTCGACCGGCGGCAACAGGGCGAGGCGGGGCAAAGGCGCAGCTTTCAGAATGATACCGCTTTCCATCGCCGGCGCGGCGGCCAAGGCTGGCGTCCTGCTGGCATCGAAAATCTTGCGCACTTCCTTCAGGGCCTGCAGATCGAGGCCGATATCCAGCGAGTGCTGGAGATCGCGGCTGCGGCTCTCGAAAAGCTGCCTGGCGTTTTCCAGATGCCCTTCGGCCTCATAGGCTTGCAGCAGGATATGGCGGATGTTTTCGTCATCGGGGGCATCGCGGAAGATCCTGAGCGCAGCCTCCTTGATGAGGCCGATATCGGCCCGCGAGTGCGCTTCCGGCAGCGCTCGCTTCAGCGCGTCGACGAGGATTGCCATATGCCGGTTGCGCTCGCTGGATACCCATTCTCGTATGCTGACGCTTTGATCTGCGAGTTCGGCGAGGAAATCCGGTTGCAACAGGGATACGAGCCTTCGCAGCACATCGAGCGGATCGGCCGAGGACAGGGTCTCAAGTTCAGAGCAGTCAGCGACGAAGGCCTCCCGCCTGATCCGTACACCCGTCGCAGTAAAGACCAGCAGCTCCACGCCGAGTTCTGCCTGCCGCGCCTGGACACGCGAGATCATCTTGCGCAGATTCGCCATGATATCGGGATTGCCAGCGCTGTCCCACAGGAAGCGGGCAAGTGCGCCGCGCGAACATTCGCTGTCAGGTCTGTCGAGCAGATAGCAAAGCGTCAACAAACCCTTTTCGGGGAAGGATACAGGCTCTCCCGCCGCGTTCAGCAGCCGCAATGTACCGAATGACTCGAGCCTGAGGGACATAGGACGGTATCGTCCGCGTTTACTCTGTGCGAGATTCCGGCTCGTCCATTCTCAGCGCATTCAGCGGAATGTCGCTGCTGTCGGCCTGCGCCATCGCCTTGACGAGCGAGATGATCGTCTCGCGAATGCGCCGGTCCTCGATCTTCACGAAGGCCCTGTTAAGGAGGAGACCTTCCTTCGACCGCAGAAATTCTGTGACCGGATCGGCAGGGGCAGACAAATTGAGGCCGGCAAGGCTCGGCGCTTCCGAATCGTCCTGCTCGAAAAAGAAGGCTGGCGAGGTGCGTAGCACTTCGGCGATCTTCTGCAGGCGGCTTGCGCCGATGCGGTTGATGCCCTTTTCATATTTCTGCACTTGCTGGAAGGTAACGCCGATCTGTTCGGCAAGCCGCTCCTGGCTCATGCCGAGAAGCTGTCTGCGCCTGCGCATACGCATGCCGACATAGGTATCAATCGCGTTCGGTGTCTTGACGTTCATGGCCTACCTTCTGTCTCTTTCGCATTTCAGTCCATTGACTTGTAGACGGCATCGCGCCGCTTTTCTACGATTTGTTTTTGATATCATAGGAAGGCTGATCTTGACCGGCACTGCTTTCTCCGACCCTTCGATGATCGGGCTGTCTTGTTGTCTATTCCGGTTTTGCCACGCGCATCCTGGAATGCGATGGTCGGGCGTTCTTTTGGAGATCAATTTTCATCTAAATTGGTAGAAAATTGGTATTCCATTCCGCGCTCGGATCACGCGAAACCGCTATCACCTCTCCTGAACAACTCGAATGTCAAATGAGGGAACGCAATGCTTTCGAAATCCTTCGCCGGCCTCTTTGCCGGCGCGATCCTCGCCGCCTTCGTGGGCGCACCGGCACAGGCCGATGCCGTAAAGATCGGCAGCAAGAATTTCACCGAACAGTTCGTCGTCGCCGAGATCTACGCGCAGGCGCTTGAAAAGGCCGGCGTCGAAGTCGAGCGCCACCTCAACCTCGGTGCCACGCTTGTTGCCCATACGGCGCTGACGAACGGCGATATCGATCTCTACCCGGAATATACCGGCACGGCGCTTGCCGCCGTCGTCAAGGGTGACCTGTCGGGCTCTGCCGACAAGATCTATTCCGACGTCAAGGATTATTACGAGAAGAACCTCAAGCTGACGCTTCTGCAGCCGACGCAGATCAACAACGGCTATGCGATCATCACGCTTCCGGAAACCGCCGAGAAGTACAAGCTGAAGACGCTGAGCGACCTCGGTCCGGTCTCCAAGAACTTGACCTTTGGCGCTGAGGGCGGTTTTGGCGAGCGCAAGGATGGCTTGCCGGGGCTGAAGCAGACCTACGGTATCGAGTTTAAGGAATTCAAGATCTTCGCCAAACTCGGCATCCGCTATAGTGCGCTGACGAGCAAGGATCTCGACGTTTCCTACGGCTTTGCGACCGACTGGCAGATCTCCGACAACAAGCTGGTCGTGCTCGACGACGACAAGCATCTCTTCCCGCCCTATTACCTCGTGCCGGTCGTGCGCCAGGATGCACTCGCCAAGAACCCGAAAATCACTGAGGTTCTGAACAAGATCAGCCCGCTCCTCAACAACGAGACCATGCGCGAGCTGAACGCCAAGGTCGATCGCGATAAGGAAGAGCCGGCAGACGTCGCCGCGGAATTCCTGAAGGCCAAGGGCATCTGATCGAGAGCGACGCGCAAGTTTCGCTTTCCCTGAAGAAAAAATGCGGCGAAGCTTGCAGCTTCGCCGCTTTGTCGTGATCGTGCAGACAGGATTTCTCGCGTTTGAACTGGGCACCCAAGCATATTCCGGAAATCGCGCTTGCCGTCTGGCAGCATCTGGTGCTGTCGATTTCGTCCGTGCTCATCGGCCTTGCGATCGCGCTCGTGCTCGGCATCGTCTGCGCCCGCCGGCCGAGGCTCTATGCCTTCGCGCTGACGGTGACGAACATCATCTTCGTCATTCCGAGTCTGGCGCTCTTTGCGCTGCTGATCCCCTTCGTCGGCCTCGGTATGAAGCCGGCGTTGATCGGGCTTTCCTCCTATTGCCTGCTGATCCTGCTGCGCAACGTCGTTACCGGTATCCGCGGCGTTCCGGCCGATGTGCTCGACGCTGCCGACGGCATGGGCTACGGCCCGTGGCAGCGGCTCTTCCGCATCGAACTGCCGCTCGCCCTGCCGCTGATCGTCTCCGGCGCCCGCATCGCGCTCGTCACCGTCATCGGTATTGCGACGGTCGCTGCCTTTATCGATGGCGGAGGGCTCGGCACGATCATCCTGATCGGCATCGATCAGGAATATGCCGAGAAGATCCTGGTCGGCGGCATTCTGACGGCACTGCTGGCCATCATCTTCGATTTCATTCTCACCCGGGCCGAGCAGGCCCTGGTGCGCTGGCAGTGAGGGCGCGGCGATGCTGAGCACTGCCTTCTTTTGGATCGTCGATCACCAGGACGAATTCTTCCGGGCCCTCGGCCGCCATCTCCTGATGTCCGGCGTGTCACTGGCGATCGCACTCGTCATTGCGCTGCCATTGGCGATCCTGATCGTCAATCACGGCCGCTTCGCCTTCGGTGTCATCAACATCGTCAATGGCCTCAGGACCATTCCGAGCCTTGCGATCCTGGCAATCATGCTGCCGCTTCTCGGCATCGGCATCCTGCCGTCGATCGTGGCACTGACGGTGCTTGCCCTGCCGCCGATCTTGCTCAATGCCTATGTCGGGTTGCGCGATGTCGATGCCGATGCGGTGGAGGCGGCGATCGGCATGGGCATGAGCAGAAGCCAGGTTCTACGCAAGATCCGCATTCCGCTGGCAGCCCCCGCCATGTTTGCCGGCGCCCGCACGGCGGCCGTCCAGGTACTGGCCGGAGCGACGCTTGCGCCCTTCATCGGCGGCGGCGGGCTCGGCGATTTCATCGCCACGGGCATCGGCATGATGGATATGTCGCGGCTCATCGTCGGCGCCGTGCCAATCGCGATCCTGGCGCTTGCCACCGAATTCATCCTCGGCCGCGCCGAGAAGCATCTGTTTGCAGAAAGAACCGCCGCATGATCCGCATGGAGAACGTCACAAAGCGCTATGGCGAAAGTGCCGCGCCTTCGGTGGATAATCTGACGCTTGATGTGCCAGAGGGCTCGACGGTCGCGCTGATTGGCCCGTCGGGCTGCGGCAAGACGACGACGATGCGCATGATCAACCGGCTGATAGAGCCGACTGAGGGGCGCATCTTCGTCAATGGCGAGGACGTGACAAAAGCCGATCCGGTCAAGCTTCGCCGCCATATCGGTTACGTCATCCAGAATGTCGGCCTCTTTCCGCACATGACGATCGCCGAGAACATCGCTGCCGTCCCGAACCTGCTCGGCTGGGACCAGCCGCGGATCGCAAAGCGCACCGAGGAATTGCTTGATCTCGTCGGTCTCGATCCGAAGGAAATGTTGAAGCGCTATCCGCGCCAGCTTTCCGGCGGCCAGCGCCAGCGTATCGGCGTGGCGCGCGCTCTTGCTGCCGATCCCTCGGTGCTGCTGATGGACGAACCCTTCGGCGCGATCGACCCGATCGCCAGAACGCGCCTCCAGGACGAGTTCAGGCAGATCCTCAAACGGGTGCGCAAAACCGTGGTGCTGGTCACTCACGATCTCGACGAGGCGATCCGCCTCGGAGACCGCATTGCCATCATGCGTGCCGGCCGGATCGTGCAATATGATGCGCCGGATGCGATCCTCTCCCATCCCGCCGACGATTTCGTCGCGAATTTCGTAGGCATCGATCGTGCGATCAAGCGGCTCAGCCTGTTTTCGGTTGCCGATGCGATGCGGCCCGGTGCTCCCTCCTCACCTTCTGCCAGTGTCACTGCAAGCGTCAATCTGCGCGACGCGCTGTCGCTGATGGTCGCCGCCAATAGCGATGTGCTTGCCGTCGTCGATGGCGGTGGCATTGTTACCGGGCAGCTGACACGCGACGCGATTTTCTCGATCTGAGTGCAGGAGTTTCTGATGTATCTCGGTTTTTCCCTCACACCTTTCGGCCATCACCCCGCCGCCTGGCGTGAGGCCGCGGCACCTGAACATCTCGGTTTCGATGCGCTGCTGTCTCAGGTTGCAAAGGCGGAAGAGGCGGGTTTCGATTTCGTCCTGCTTTCCGACCGGCTCGGCGCTCGGCCGCTCGATGATCTCTCGCCCATTGCTGCGCCCTTCGAGCCGACGACATTGGTCGCAGCTCTTGCGACGAAGGCGCGCCGGATCGGCTTCCTGGCGGCTGCTGCAACCAGTCAGCACGAGCCCTACAATCTCGCCCGGCGCTTTGCATCGCTGGATCAGATCAGTGGCGGCCGAACGGGTTGGGTCGCTCTTCCCGCATCCGGCGAATTCGAACGCGACCAGGAATATCTCGGTCTCGTCAACGCGCTCTGGGACAGTTGGGAAGACGACGCTTTCATCTACGACAAGGCTGAGGGACGTTTCTTTGAACCGGACAAAATGCACGTGCTCAACCACAGGGGCGAACATTTCACGGTGCGTGGGCCGCTCAACGTCAATCGCTCGCCGCAGGGCAAGCCGGTTATCGCCCAGCTTCTGAGCGGAGAAAGCAAAGCATTGGCTGCGCGCCACGCTGAAATCGTTCTTCTTCAGGACCCGACGCCGGAAAGTGCCAACGAAACCGCCGCCGACTTCGTCCGCAGGCTCGAAGCGGCCGGCCGTCGACGACAGGATGTTCGGATACTGGCTAATGTCGTGCCGATCGTCGCGGAAGCTCCCGATGCGGCGCAGGCGGCAAGCAATGCGCTCCGATTTGGCGAGGCGGATCGGGCGAGCCAGCCGCTGTCTGCCGCACGTCTGGTCGGCACGCCGGCCGATATTGCCGGATCCCTGCAGCAATGGCTCGGGCTTGGTCAGATCGACGGTTTCACGATCTTGCCGCCGACGATTGCGATCGGACATCTGTTCTTCACGGAGGTGGTTCCGGAATTGCGCCGCCTCGGGCTGATCAAGGCGGCGGCTGGCGTGACGTTGCGCAATCGTCTTGGTCTTGCCCATCCGGCTCATCCAGCCGCACCATTGGAGCATGCGTCATGAGCGATGATCGCAAGATGAGACTGGGTGCGTTCCTGATGGCGGGGGGCCATCACATTGCGGCCTGGCGTCATCCTGACGCCCATGCCCCGGCCGGCGTCGATATCGACCATTTCATCGAGCTTGCCCGTATCGCCGAGCGCGGCAAATTTGACATGCTCTTCGTCGAGGATGCCGCCGCCATCCGCGAGCGCAATCCTGAGATGGCGAGCCAGGCGGCGCGTTCGACGGCTTTCGAGCCGTTGAGCCTGCTTGCTGCCCTTGCCGTCAGCACCACGCATATCGGCCTCGTGGCAACCGCCTCGACAACCTATAACGAACCCTACGGCCTTGCCCGCACCTTCGCCTCGCTCGATCAGTTGAGTGGCGGAAGGGCAGGATGGAACCTCGTCACGTCGGCAAGCGAGCTTGAGGCCGAGAATTTCGCAAGCAGCGGCCTTCGCCCGCATTCCGAGCGCTACGAACGGGCCGAGGAATTTGCCGATGCAGCACTCGCCCTCTGGGACGGCGTGGAGGAGGGGGCCCATCTGCCTGAAGGCGGGGCTCAATTTGCCGATCGCACCAGGCTCCATCCGGTGCATCATCGCGGCAAGCATTTTACAGTCGAGGGTCTGCTCGAAAGCCCGCGCTCAGCCCAGGGCCGGCCAATCATGGTGCAGGCCGGTGCCTCCGACGTCGGCAAGGAGCTCGCCGCCCGCACGGCAGACGTCGTCTTTGCTGCCTCCCAGACGCTTGCCGAAGCCCAGGCCTACTATGCCGATGTGAAGTCGCGCCTTGCCAAATACGGGCGCAAGCCCGACGACATCAAGATCATGCCCGGCATATCGCCGATCGTCGGCGCCACCGAAGCCGAGGTGAAGGCGAAATACCGGGCGCTGCAGGAACTCATCCCCGACGCCGTCGGGGTGGCCCTGCTTGCAAGCTATCTCAGCATTCAGGACCTTTCGGCCTATCCGGTCGACGGGCCGCTGCCGGACATGCCGCAGACCAACCTCATCCAGAGCCGTCAGCAGCTGATCATCGATCTCGGCAGGCGCGAGAACCTGTCGATCCGCGAACTTGCCCGGCATTTCGCCGGCGCACGCGGCCACTGGCAGGTTGCCGGCACGCCGGCGCAGATCGCCGATGCGATGGAAGAACGCTTCAGCGAAGCTGCTGCCGACGGCTTTAACGTCATGGCGCCGCTCTTTCCATCGGGGCTCGAGGATTTCGTCACCCATGTCGTGCCGGAACTGCGTCGCCGCGGCCTCTTCCGGCAAGATTATGAGGGCCGTACGCTTCGCCAGAACCTTGGTCTTGGCACACCCGCCATACGATAAAACGAGATGACAATGGACCCGATCTATATCGACTATCTGAATGCCTTCGACATCGAGGCGCTCGACCTGACCAACGATGAAATCCTTGCGGCGATCGAAACCTCGCTAGCCGCCCAGGGCAGGGGTCAGACGGTGATCGAGCCGCGCGTCCATCTCGAGCCGGATGCGAGCTTTCACGGCCATTTCAACGTGTTGCGCGGTTATGTGGCGCCGCTTGGCCTGGCCGGTGTGAAGGTCGTCGGCGACTATGTCGACAACTACAAGCTCGGCTATCCCTCCGAATTCGGCGTGCTCAACCTCTTCGATCCGCGCACCGGCGTGCCGAAGGCGATCCTTGATGCAACCGTTATCACCGACATGCGCACCGGCGCCGTCACCGCGCTCGGCGCTCGGCATCTCGCCCGCAAGGGCTCGAAGGTGCTCGGCCATATCGGCGCGCGCGGCACCGCGTATTGGAACGTCCGCCTGCTCGATCATCTCTTTGATTTCGACGAGATCCGCGTGCATTCGCGCCGGCCGGAAAGCCGCGACGCCTTTGGCGCCAAGCTGGAGGCCGACCTCGGCAAGAAGATCACCGTGGTCGACAACTGGCGCGATTGCGTGGAGGGGGCCGATATCGTTGTCGAGGCATCACGCCTATCGCAACCCGAGCCGCTTCTGAAGACGGAGTGGATCAAGAAGGGCGCCTTCGTCGTGCCCTACGGCACGATGAGTGCCGTCGAACTGTCGTTGACCGACATCATGGCCAAACTCGTCGTCGACGATTGGGGTCAGTGCAAGACCGGCAAATTCGGCTCGCTGCGCGCCCATGTCGAGACCGGCAGGCTTTCCGAGGAGACGCTGCATGCCGAACTCGGACAGGTCGTCGCCGGCCTGAAGCCCGGCCGCGAGAGCGAGGACGAGACCATCCTGCTCTGGCACCGCGGCCTGTCACTCAGCGACATCGCGCTTGGCCACGCGCTGCTTTCCAAGGCGCGCTCGGCTGGTATCGGCCAGAGGCTGCGCTTCGCATGACGGAAATCCTGCTGACCGGCTTCGGCATCACCATCGCCGACATCGTAGCGATCGCCCGTGGCGATGCCACCGTCGAGGCTTCCAATGCGGTCCGTGAGCGGCTGATTTCTGCGCGACGCATCCTGGAAGGTGCCGCAGCGGCTGGCCAGCAGATCTATGGCATGAACACCGGGCTCGGCGCCAATCTGAAGACAGCGGTGACTGGCGATTTCGAGGCCTTTCAACTGCAACTGATCCGCGGCCGTGGCATGGCGGTCGGTGACGCGCTGCCCCGCGACGCGACGCGCGCGGTCATCGCCGCCAGGCTCTCTATGCTGGCCGTTGGCGGATCCGGCATTTCGCTGCCTGTCTTCGAGGCGCTGCTTGCCATGCTGAATGCCGGCGTTCATCCGGTGATGCCGTCAATCGGCTCAATCGGTGCGGGTGACCTCGTGCTGCTGTCTGCCATGGCCCGCGCCCTGGTCGGCGAAGGAAAAGCTGAATATCGCGGCATCGTCTATCCGGCGAATGAAGCTCTTGAGCTTGCAGGCCTTGCACCGGCGAGCCTGCAGCCAAAGGACGGGATTTCGCTTCTCAATGCATCGGCCGTCTCCGCCGGTCGGGGCGCCCTCGTATTACACGACGCCAAACGACTGCTCGATGCCCAGCGCCGGGCGGCTGCCTTGAGCTTCGAAGGCCTTGCCGGCAATCCGCTCATCCTGTCGCCGGCCATTCAACGCGCCCGGCCAGCAGTGGGCCAGGCAGAGGAAGCCAGCCGGCTGCTGCAGATGCTTGAGGGCTCGACACTTTTCGACGCAAGCGCGGCTATCCAGGATCCGCTCAGCCTGCGCTGTCTTGCGCCCATCCATGGGGCGCTTGCCGATGCGCTGTCGAAGGCGATCGAAGCCGTCGAGATCGAGCTGAATGCCGCGGCCGACAATCCCGTTGTTCTCCTGGAAGAGCAACAGGTACTGTCATCAGGTAACTTCCAGACGCCAGCGCTTTCTCTTGCCTTCGAGACATTGGGGCTCGCGGTCGCTCAGGCAGCTGCGGCATCCGCCGCACGTTTCATCCAGCTGACGGGCTCGGGTCGCAACGGCCTGCCGCGCTATCTCTCCCCCCTCGGCGGTCCATCGGCAGGTTTCGTGCCGATGCAGAAGACAGTAGCGGCGCTGATGGCCGATATCAGGCACAAGGCCAATCCTGTCATGCTCGACTTCCTTGCCGTGTCGGAAGGTGTCGAGGATCATGCAACGCAATCGTCCCTTGCCGTGCGCAAGCTCGACGAGATGCTGGAGTTGTGGCGCCTGATCACCGCCTGCGAAATGCTGGCGGCTGCCCAGGCTGTCGACCAGCGTCCCGGACACCGCTGCGGCGCGGAGACGAAAAGGACTCATGCCTTTGTTCGAGGCCTCGCGCCGGTCATGACGGAGGATCGTTCGCTCGGCGAAGACGTGGCTGTCCTTGCCTCGCGCCTGTTCGACGAACAGTACGGCGAGTGAAGAGCATGCATCTTGCCAGTCTTGCAATGTATGTCACGCCGCAACCGCTTGCGGAGGCCACCGTCGAACTCTGGTCGTTCCTTCGGCACTATCTTGCGCAGGCCGGGCTTTCGGATCTGCCAGAGAGCCTCGACACCACGATCCCTTATGACGAGGCCTGGCTACGTGAGGACCTGCTCTTTTCTCAGACCTGCGGCTATCCCTATGTAAAGCGATTGCGTGGCAAGGTGCGCGTCGTTGCCACGCCTGTCTACGCCCATCCTGGCTGCAACGGTCCCGTGATGCGCAGCTTCATTGTCGTGCGCCGCGCTTCCACCTTCGCTTCGCTGCCAGACTTGCGCGGCGCGACAGCCGCCATCAATAGTCCTGACAGCAATTCCGGGGCAAATCTGCTTCGGGCGGCGGTCGCCCCGCTTGCCCGCAATGGCCGCTTCTTCGGTAGCACAATCGAGACGGGCAGCCATGGCGGCAGCATCGATGCGGTGTCGAGCAGGCAGGCGGATTGCGCAGCAATCGACTGCATCACCTTTGCCAACCTCCTGCGCTTTGCGCCAGATCGTGCGGAAGGCATCCGCATCCTTGCAGAGACACCTGCAACGCCGGGTCTGCCCTTCATTACCGGAGGAAAGGTTTCGGATGCGGATGTGGCATTGATGCGCGAGGCACTTCTCGCAGCGATCACCGCATCATCGCTTTCCGGTGCGCGCGATATTCTCGGTCTCGTCGATATCGCGATGCTTACGGATGCCGACTACGAACCGGTTCTGTCGCTTGCCCGAGGCGCGCTTGATACAGGTTACAGCGACTGGATGGATTGACGCCTCCAAGGACGCCAACTCGTAAGACCGATTTTCCGCCCATCACGGCTGAACGTTCAAGTGACAAGAAAAGCATCACCAAATTTGTGATATTGTGATTTATACTTGTTCCAAGTTTGTGATTATGCGATCCTTTCTGGCACCGAAGCCAACGATTTCGACGTGTCTCACGTGTGAGGGGAAAGTGTTCAATGGCGCGCATCACGCTCAGGCAGTTGCTGGATCACGCGGCGGAGGAGGGGTACGGCGTTCCCGCCTTCAATATCAATAACATGGAACAGGCGCTCGCCATCATGGAAGCCGCGGATGCGGCCCGCGCGCCCGTCATCATGCAGGCATCGCGCGGCGCGCGCGCCTATGCTCATGACATCATGCTCAAGCACATGATGGACGCGGTCGTCGAAATCTACCCGCATATCCCGGTTTGCGTGCATCTCGACCACGGCAACGATCCGGCGAGCTGCATGACGGCTATCCAGGCGGGCTTTACCTCCGTGATGATGGATGGTTCGCTGAAAGCGGATGCGAAGACACCCGCCGACTGGGACTACAATGTCGGCGTGACCAAAAGAGTGACCGAGATGGCGCATCTCGGCGGCATTTCCGTTGAAGGCGAGCTCGGTGTACTTGGCTCTCTGGAGACGGGCATGGGAGAGGCCGAAGACGGGCACGGCGCCGAAGGCAAACTGTCTCACGATCAGCTGCTGACGAACCCGGACGAGGCGGCGAAATTTGTGCGCGAAACACGGGTCGATGCACTGGCGATCGCCATGGGCACCTCGCACGGCGCTTACAAATTCACGCGCAAGCCAGATGGTTCGGTGCTGGCGATGAATGTCATCGAAGAGATCCACCGTAAGCTCCCAAACACGCATCTCGTCATGCACGGCTCGTCGTCAGTTCCAATCGAGCTGCAGGAGATCATCAACAAATATGGCGGCCGGATGGAACCCACATGGGGCGTGCCCATCGAGGAAATTCAGCGCGGCATCAAGAATGGCGTTCGCAAGGTCAATATCGACACCGACGGCCGGATGGCCATGACCGGGCAGATCCGCCGGATATTGCAGGAAGATCCGAGCGAATTCGATCCCCGCAAATATCTGAAGCCAGCAATGGCCGCGCTCACCAAGCTTTGCAAGGAGCGCTTCGAGCAGTTCGGCACCGCCGGCATGGCGGAGCGGATTACGCCCCTTCCTGTTTCGGCGATGGCAAAGCGCTATGCGTCCGGTGCGCTCGATCCGGTCTTTTCCTAAAGCGTGCCGCGCATGTCGCTATCGCAAACCGCTGCACAGTTTTGCGCGACATGCTTTAGATCTCATCGGCTGACGGGGCGGGCGCTTTTTTCCGGTTCGATGTCTGGCGTGCCGGCTGCCAGCGTCTGGCCGTGAAACGCCTTGAGCAGGGAGACGACATCGTTGATCTCATGTTCGACACGCGGAACATCCCAGCCGAGCGCTTTCGCGGCGATGCCTGCAATATCGACTAAACCTTCGTAGGTCAGTTGGCCCTCGATCGCGATCGTCGTACGCCGTAAAACGATATCGGCGAGATGGATCACAAGCTCATTGCGCGCGATCCAGTCTATTTCCCGAAAGCTGTAATGTGCGGCTCCCGACAGGCGCCGTTCGTCGGAATGATCGGAGGGGAAAGTTGCCACCGCCTCGGCCGTCGTTCCGTAGCGGTTCAGAAGCTGTTCTGCGCGCGCGGCCGTAAGGCCTGCAGTCTTCGCGATCCTGTCAACGAAGACCCGTCTTGCCTGCGCGTCTGCCGGAAATGCCTTTCCGCCGCCGATCGCAAGGTAGCGGGTCGACTGCTTGCGCGAACGCTCCAGCCGGGAAAGAACACTATCGGCAACCTCCTCGGCAAAACCACGAAACGTCGTCCATTTGCCGCCGACCAGCGACATGATGGCAAAAGGCCGCTTGCCATCCGCTTCGATGACCGGCGCTGAATGGTCGCGGCTGATCAGGCCGGGCGCTGTTCCATCGGAGGCGGGAAGCGGCCGGATGCCGCTATAGGTGTAGACGATCTGGTCGCGATCGAAGCGCAATGTCGGCAGCAGTGATCTGAGGCTCTGCAGGAAGTAATCGATTTCGGGTTCCTCGCAGCGTACTGTGTCGGGATCCCGGCTCGGGATATCCGTCGAGCCGACGAGCGCAAGCCCGAGATAGCCGTAGACCAGGCAGATGCGGCCGTCATCGGCTTCGAAATAGATCATGTGGCCGTTGAGGCTGCGCACCAGTTCGGGATGATCGATCAGGATATGCGAACCCTTCGTGCCGCCGATCAGGTGCGAGGGCGCGCCGAGCGCTTCGTTGACATGATCGATCCACGGGCCTGCCGCGTTCACGACGAACCTCGGACGCACCGAGAATTCGCCGCCATCCTCCCGTCGGAAGTTCAGACGGCCTTCCGCGCAGGCGGTCAGTGTGACGAAATTTGCCGCGGTGCAATGCGGGTTCGCCTCCAGCCCATCCTTGACGAGTTCATAGACGAGGCGTTCCGGCCGGCTGATTTTTGCGTCGTAGTAGATGCCCCCGGCGACAATCGCCGGAGTCACATGCGGCATTTCCCGCCTGGCCTTCTTTTTCAGGATCAGCCGGTGGCGCGGCATCACGCGGTCGCGTGAACCGAAGAAGTCGTAAAGGGAAAGACCGATCTTGATGAGAACGGCGCCGCGACTGCGGGGCGCAGTCTTTGAGCCGAACAATGTCTGCAGTGCCGCCCAGATGCCGCGTGTCCAGGAAAAGATCGGAATGAATGTCGGCAGCGCTTCGACGCAATGCGGTGCGTTTTTCAAGAGCAGATTACGCTCCAGAGTAGACTGGGCAACCAGGCCGAATTCTCCGGTTTCCAGATATTTCAATCCACCATGAATGAGGCGAGACGGTGCAGCACTTGTCCCGGAACCAAAGTCCGATTTGTCGACGATCATGCAGCTGACGCTCTGAGCCGCGAGGTCGCGAAACAGTCCAGCGCCATTGATGCCTGCTCCAAGGATCACGACGTCGACATCGTGCTCGCGGATATCCGGGCTGCGCCCAAGCGTGTCAGGGGTCATGGTGCTGTTGTCCTAAACTGCGGCCTCTGCCGCGCTGTCCTGCGCAAGGCCGGCGATCTTCGGCCAAAGCGGTGTCATTGTTTCTGCAATTTCGAGGAAGAGTCGGTAGCGCTTTTCGTAGTCGGCGCTGCGGGCAGCGTCCGGCTTGCAGGTCTTGCCCTGCTTGTCCTTTGTCGGAGCGCTTTGTGGGTCCGGGTAAAGACCGGCGCCTGCGCCAGCGCAAATGGCAGCCCCCCAAGCCGCTGCCTCGTCGGTGCCGGTTACCGTCACCGGCATTGCAAGCACATCGGCAAACAGCTGCGCGACTGCGGGATTGCGTGACACGCCGCCGGCAAGGCGCGCTTCCTTGACGGCAAAGCCGTCACGCAGGGCATCGACATGGATGCGATGGTTGAACGCGATGCCTTCCATGACGGCCCTCAGCATGTCGCCGCGGTCATGCCAGCCGCCGAGCCCGAAGAAGCTTGCGCTTGCCGATGCGCCGTAAGGAGAGCCGAAGAGATAGGGGTGGAAAAGCACCGATGACGGCCGGTCAAAAGCCGCCTCAATCTCCGATGCCAGCAAAGCGTGAATGGACATGCCCTTGGTTTCGCAGTCCGTCCATTCTCGACCACATAGTTTTTCGATGAACCATTCGTAGTTCGCGCTAGATGCAGGCGAAATCGACATGCTGTTCCAGACGCCTGGCGCAATACCATTGCGGCAGAACCAGCGTCGATCGACGCGCGGTTCGAAAGACAGCGTCTCATTGATCGAATAGGTTCCGGCAATGACGGCGACGATGCCGTCGGCATAACCACCCGCGCCGAGCGCCGAAGCGGTCACGTCATGCAATCCGGCAGCCACGGGCGTGCCCTCAAGGAGGCCCGTCAACCGTGCTGCATCGGCCGTTATTCGTCCAACGATCTCGTCCGAGCGCGAGGCCGGCGGCAGTGCTCTGGCAAGCGCCTGCAAGCCGAACAGGCGCAGTGCGTCCTCACTATAGTCTTGTGTCCTGACATCGGTGAAGGAGGTGCTTGCTTCGGTGCGATCGGTGCCGACGGTGCCGGTCAGGCAAAATCGCAGCCAGTCCTTGCAGCTCATGATGTGGCCGATACGCTTAAACCGTTCCGGCTCATGATCCCGAATCCAGGCCAGCAGCGCCGACGGGGCGGAGACATGCGGCACCTGACCTGTGAGCGCGATCGCCTCGTCGGCGACCTTGTTGGCAGTCCATTGATCGACGATATCACCCGCCCGGCTGTCCAAGGATACGATGCCGTTGCCAAGCGGCTCCTGCGCCTGATCCAGTACATAAATGCCATCGCCATGCGCCGTTGCCGCCACGGCCTGGATATCGCTTGCCGGACGGCCGCTGAGGATGACCGCCTCGCGGATCGCCTCAGCCGTCGCGGTCCACAACTCGCGCATGTCCCGTTCCACGAAACGCGGCCGCGGGATGAGCTGGCTAACGCGCCGCCGGGCGACGGCGATCGGCGTGCCGTCGATATCGAAAATGACGGCTTTCGTGACGGTCAGGCCGCTATCAATCCCGAGAAGGCTCGGCATGCACATTCACCTTTCTATCGCGACCGGGCGGTCCGGTCACATGCGCCCGTTGCCCGTCCTGGCAATCACGACATTGATATCCCTGGAGCGCATCCGGTCGATGTGAACGGGGAGGGTCTTGTCGTCGACGATGACGACGTCGAATTCATCGAGCGCCGCGAAGCTGTGAAGCGCGCGCCGTTCGAATTTGGTGTGGTCGGCAAGCAGGATGCGTTTGACAGAACAGTCGAACATGGCGCGCTTGGTATCGACGGTCTCGGGCGATTGATGCAGCACGATGCCGTCGTTAATGGCCGACATGGAAATAAATGCGATATCCGCCCGCAAGCCCCTGATCTCGTTGATCGTCATGCGTCCCATGAAGGCATTGCACCAGTTGTAATACTGGCCGCCGAGCGCGAGCAGGGTGACGTCGTGCATGCCGGTCAACGCGTTCATCAGCGTCAGCGAATTGGTGATGGCGGTGATCGGCACCTTCGAGGAGAGATGCGATGCCATCTGCAGGACAGTCGTGGAATCGTCGAAAAAGATAGCCTGTCCCGGTTCGACGAACTGCATGGCAGCCTCGGCGATCACTTTCTTTTCCGCCGACTGCCGGCTCGAGCGATAGACATCGCTGGATTCGATAAGGTTGGTGGCAGCCGCCGTGACGATGCCGCGTGTCTTCCGGAAGATCCCGCGGCTCACGAGCTCATCCACATCGCGATGCGCCGTCATCAGGCTGATGCCAAAACGATCGGTCAGATCCTCGATCCGCATCGAACCCTCGCTCATGACGGCCTCCGCGATCATACGCCGGCGCGCGACCTGGCGTGTCTGACGGCTGTCGCTGGTCAGCTGATCCAACAGCTCATCGCCCTGATTGGTCTTCTGTGTCACGGGTCACCCTTGTCGCTGAATTCCATATCCCAGCTTCGTATAGTGATTGCCATGCCAAGGCAAAGAAGGCGAAAGCGGCTTGATGCGGTCGAAAAGGTCAAGGAGGGCGCCCGGTCGAGCGCCCTCTTTCTCATTACTGTGACAGAACGAACGGGCCGGTGTACTTGTCGATATTGTCCTTGGTGATCAGGAGGCAATCGAACAGCTGCTTTTCGCTCTTGGCGCCGGTGCTGCCCGTCTTGATGACGTTATCAGCCTGCTTGACGGCTTCCTCGGAGAAGACGGCGACGGGCTGCAGGACGGTATATTGCAGTTCGCCCGCCTTGATCGCGGCGACCGCATCCGGCGAACCGTCGAAGCCGCCGACCTTGATGTTGGCGAGCTTGCCGGCTTCCTTCAGTGCCGCGATGGCGCCGAGCGCCATTTCGTCATTGCCGGAGATTACGCCGATAATGTCGGGATTGGCCTGCAGCATGGACTGCATCTTGTTGTGACCCTGGGTGCGGTCCCAGTTGGCAACTTCCTTGGCGACCTTCTGGAGATCGGGGTACTGGGTCAGAACGGTCTCATAGCCGTTCGAGCGCGTGGCGGCATTGTTGTCCGACGGGGCACCGAGGAGCTCGGCATACTTGCCCTTGTCACCGACCGCTTCGACCCACTGCTGCGCACCGATTGCGGCACCCTGGGCGTTGTTCGAAACGAGCTGCGCCTTGGCGAGGCCTTCCTGGTTGATCTCGGCATTGACGAGGATGACCGGGATACCTGCGGCAACTGCCTTCTTGACCGCGCCGATGGAACCATCGGCATTTGCCGGGTCAAGAATGATCGCGACCGACTTGTTGGTGATGGCGGTATCGATCATGTTGCTTTCGGTGTTGGTGTCGCCCTTATGCGCACTGACCGAGGCGGTGTAACCGAGCTTTTCGGCTGTCGCCTTGGCAACGTTGCCCTCCGTCAGCCAGTAGGGGTTGGACGGATCATTGACGATGATCGTCATCTGGCCTGCCGCCCAGGCGGAGCTGACGAGGATCGGGGCGACAGCCGCGGCTGCCAGAAGAATGCGCATGCCTTTCTTAAACATAGTCTCTCTCCCATTTGTGAGTTCAGGTGCTGCCGGAAACCGGCGGTGCTTTCCGCGATCGGCCTTCTGGAATTCCATTTGCCTTCGCGGATAAGTTCTGTTGCGGACGTCAGGACGATTTTGCCCGGCGCCCGTATTGGATGCTGTTCATGAGGACAGCGAGGACGATGACTGCGCCAGTGAAGACGGTCTGCCAGTAGGCCGAGACGCCGATGATGACGAGGCCATCCGACAGGAAGCCGATCACAAAGGCGCCGAGCATCGTGCCGCGCACCGTGCCGCGCCCGCCCGTCAGCGCCGCACCGCCGATGACGACTGCCGCGATTGCCGTCAATTCGTAGGTCGTGCCGGCCGTTGGGCCGGCGGAGGTCAGCTGCGACGACAGGACCAGGCCAGCAATTGCCGCGCAGACGCCCGAGAGGACATAGACGATAATCTTGACGCGCTTGACCGGCACGCCCGAGAGATCGGCCGCACGCTCGTTGCCGCCGGAGGCATAAAGCCAGCGACCAAAGGCCGTGCGGCTAAGGACGATGCCGCAGATGATCGCGAGCACGGCGAGCACGATGACGCCGATCGGAATGCCCGCGAGACGGTTGAAGCCGAGCCAGTCGAAGCCGGTATTGCCAAGCTCCGGACGGCCGCCGAGATTGTTGTAGGTGAGGCCATTGGTCATCAGCAGCGCGATACCACGGGCGACGTAGAGTACGCCAAGCGAGGCGACGAAGGCCGGAACCTTCAAGTAGGCGACCAGCACGCCATTGACCGCGCCGACGACAGCGCCGAGGGCGCAGGTAATGACTACCACGGCCCAGACCGGCGGATAAAGAATGACGCCAAACGAACTCAGCGTCACGCCCTGCATGAGGAAGCCGGCAATGCAGCCGGCAAGCCCGAGCGTCGAGCCGACCGAAAGATCGATGCCACCATTCAGGATCACCAGCAGCATGCCGATCGCCAGGATGCCGAAGATGGCAACATGCGAGGCCATGGTCAGGAAGTTACTGAGGCTGAAGTAATAGGGTGACAGGAACGAGAAGACGGCGATGATGACGATCAACGCGAAGAAGGCGCGGCCTTCCAGGATAAGGCGCACGAGGTTGGTGTTGCGCTTCTGCCCATGCGACACTGACTTCTTTTCGGTGATGTTCGTGACTGACATAATCAGTGCTCCATAATTCCGGGCTAGTGCGCGACCACAGCTTCGCCTGAGGCGGCCATGATCTTTTCCTTGGTGACGTCAGCGCCGAATTCAGCCGAGATCCGGCCGCGATGCATGACGATGATGCGGTGCGCGATGCTCAGGCATTCGTTGACCTCGGAAGTCGAGTAGATGACAGCGAGACCCTGCCGGGCACGTTCGGCCAGCAGCTTGAAGACTTCCGCCTTGGCGCCGATGTCGATGCCGCGGCTCGGCTCGTCGAGAAGAATGACCTTCGGGTCGGTCGCCAGCATCTTGCCGATAACCACCTTCTGCTGGTTGCCGCCCGACAGCGAGCCGATGGCGGCCTCTCCTCCATCGGTCTTGACGCGGACTTTGCGAATGGAGGCATCAACAAGCTCGCGCTCGCGACGGCCGGATGTGAACAGTCCCTTGGTAAAGGCGCCGATGCTGGCAAGCGACAGGTTGGAACCGACCGTCATTGTCTGGACGAGGCCATCGCGCTGGCGATCCTCTGGTACCAGCACGAGGCCGCTTGCGATGCGTCCGGCGATGCTCAAATGCGCGACATCCTGGCCCTCAAGCCGAATGGCGCCGCTGCTTGCACGCAACCGTCCGGCCACGCATTCCAGAAGCTCGGTGCGTCCGGCGCCCATCAGGCCGTAGATGCAGACGACCTCCCCGGCACGCACGTCCAGCGAGAGACGGTCGACGGAATTGAAGGCCGATCCGGAGGGGCCTGGAACCGTCAGATTATCGATCGACAGCGCAGCCTTGCCGAATTCATAGCCTTCGGGCGGATTGCCGAGATCGAAATTGTCACCCACCATGTTGCGGACGATCCATTCGAGATCGATGTCCTTGCGTTGCGCGTAGGCCGTCATGGTGCCATCACGCAAGACGACGGCGTGATTGGTGATCTGCAGGGCTTCCTCAAGGTGATGTGAGATGTAGACGATCGACACGCCGCGATTCGTCAGATCGTGGATGACCTTGAAAAGCACTTCGACTTCAGCTGCGCTGAGCGCCGAGGTCGGCTCATCCATGATCAGGATACGAGAATTGACGGAAAGCGCTCTGGCTATTTCGACGATCTGTTGCTGGCCGAGACGCAGATCTTCCACCTTGGTCAGTGGATCGATCTCCTCTTCCAGTTCTTCCATCAAAATGCGCGTCTGGCGCTCTTCTTCCGCGAAATCGACCACGCCGCCCTTGATGATCTCGCGGCCCATGAAGATGTTGTCCCGCACGCTGAGATTAGGCGCGAGGCTGAGCTCCTGGTGAATGATCGAGATGCCGCATTCGCGGGCATGGGTCGAAGAGCTGAAGCTGATCGGCGCACCGTCAAGAATGATTTCGCCCGACGTCGGCTGGACGACGCCGGAAAGGATCTTCATCAGCGTCGATTTGCCCGCCCCATTCTCACCGAACAACGTGGTGATCTGGCCGCGATGGATATCGAAATTGACGCCCTTGAGGGCATGCACGCTGCCATAGGATTTGGCAATATTGCGGGCAGCCAAGACGACCTCGCCAAGGACTTCGGGTGTGGAAATCGGCTCGCTCATTTGACGTCGACCTTGACCGGGGTTACGAGCCAGTTTTTCGGGTTGATGAGTTTGAAGACGCCGACGACGGTTGCCGTTTTGCCATCGAGCTGGTCCGGATCAAGGCCGGCGAATACGGCTTTCTTCATCTCGTTATTGATGGCCGAGCCGGCATCCTGATACTGAATCTGATTGGTGAACTGACCGAATTCGATCGTGCCTGTGGCATCGCGGAGGTCCGTGCCATTGACCGCAGGGCCGGTCTGGACACGGACCACCGTCTCGGGAGGCAAGCCGTCGATCTTCATTTCGTTGGTATTGGATTTGCGCGCGCCGAAGGTGCCGTTCAAGGTCACTGGGATGACCGGACCGGTGCTCGTGGCAACGCCGTATTTCTCGCCGGCAGCCTTCTTGTCCGCCACGATCGCCGTCGCCAGCTCTGACGCAGCCACGGCCCTCTTTTCGACGTCCGCCTGGATCTTCGGAAACTGCTCGGCGCCGAAGGTTTCCGGAGAAAAGGCCTGCTGCCGCACATCGCTCTCCGAGCCGATCTTGACGACCTTGGTGTCGAGCGCGATTGCGCCGATGACCACGATTGCCGCAATGGCACTAACGATGATCTTCAAGTTGCCTTTGCCTGGCGCGGATGCTGCATGAGCGGGCTGAGTATTCATTGCTGACGACCTTTGCGGCTGGTCGGATTACGTCGGGAGGATGAACCTGGCGAAAGCCTCGCGGCTGCTTCATCGAAGACGGGGCGCTTCGAAAACCGCATCGAGGTGCGGAAACCTGCCGAGCCTAGCGGCGTGATGATGAGCGGGAAAAATGCACATCTGAACCTCCTCCATGTCGGACCGGCGCTTGTCTCCTCCAACCGCCTGGACCGCAATTCCTCTCAGCAGCGATGCCTGCGTGATAGGTAAATGGTGTTTATGCCAAAAATCATGTTATCAAATTGTCCGTCTGTCAACAGGCGTTTTGTGAATTGGCGCTGACAACATAACATTCAAAATGTGCTTGCCGCGACGAGAAGGCACCTGATCTTATGCGTGCGCACCGGCTGGGAAGGTGTTCATTCGCCGAAATGCACGGAACTATATAATTGATTTAAAAGGAAAAATTAATTTTTAGTAAGCTCTCATGGCATGCAGCTGCCGCCGCAAATCGCTGAGGCTGTCACCAATGCTCGTCGCGTTGGTTGGTTATATTTTATCTGAAAAAAATTTCATTGCGAGAAAAATCTTACTGGAAGAATGATATCTTTGTGTTATATTTTTATGAGGCTTATGGGAGGTTTTGAAAAGGATCGGGTCTCAAGCTCTCGGAGCGCGATCTGCGCGCCAGCTGACTTGCCCGTGAATTCGAAATGTGGTCGCTTGCGCCCTTTGCTGGCGGTGCCGACCGGGAGGATATGAGACATGAAATCGACGCGCGTTTTGCCCCTCGTGACGCTCGACGTGATTGCCGGATAATCCGCGATGGACGTCAGCCAACAGGTCATCATCGGTATCGATGCGGGAACATCGGTCATCAAGGCGGTCGCCTTCGACCTTTTCGGCCGTCAGATCGCGGCCGCATCCGTTCGCAACAAATATTCAAGCGGCAGCGATGGTTCGGCCACGCAATCGCTCGCGCAGACCTGGGAGGATTGTGTCGGTGCGCTTCGCGGCCTTGGCGGGAAGGTCGAGGATCTTGCATCGCGCACCGCGGCGATCGCGGTGACGGGGCAGGGGGACGGAACATGGTTGGTGGGTTCCGGCAATCTGCCTGTCGCCGATGCCTGGCTCTGGCTCGACGCGCGTGCCGCGCCGACCGTGGTGTCACTTGCCGGCCAGGAAACAGACAGGGCGCGTTTCGAGCAGACGGGCACGGGACTGAATACCTGCCAGCAGGGCGCGCAGCTCGCTCATATGGATCGGGTGGCGCCGGAGCTTCTGGACCGGGCGGAAACGGCGCTGCACTGCAAGGACTGGCTCTACCTCAATTTTACCGGTGTGCGGGCGACCGACCCTTCGGAGGCAAGCTTCACCTTCGGTGATTTCAGGACGCGGCGATATTCGCCTGTTGCCATCGACGCGCTCGGGTTGACGCATCGCCGCGCGCTTCTGCCCGATATTGTCGATGGAACAGAAATCAGCCATCCGCTGACGGCGGAAGCGGCGCGGGCCTGCGGCCTGCTGGCCGGTACGCCGGTCAGCCTCGGTTATGTGGACATGGTGATGACGGCGCTCGGCGCCGGTGTTCGCAGCGGTGGGCGCAACGCAGCCTGTTCGACGATCGGTTCGACTGGCGTGCATCTGCGCGCAAAGCCGGTGGCCGACGTTCATCTCAACCGCGAGGGCACTGGATACGTCATCGCCCTGCCGATCCCGGGCACCGTTACCCAGGTGCAGACCAATATGGGTGCGACGATCAATATCGACTGGCTGCTGGAGATGGCCGCTTATCTGATGGCGGAGGCCGGAAAGCCTGTCACCCACGCCGAGCTCGTCGCCAGGATCGACCGCTGGTTTTTCGAAAGCCAGCCCGGATCGGTCGTCTATCATCCCTATATTTCCGAGGCCGGAGAACGTGGCCCCTTCGTCAATGCGCGGGCCCGGGCAGGCTTTTCTGGTCTTTCGGTTCGCCACGGGTTTCCAGACCTCGTTCGCGCGGTTGTCGAAGGTCTGGCGCTGGCGACGCGCGATTGTTACGCCGCCATGGGTGATATGCCGGAAGAGCTGCGCGTCACCGGCGGCGCCGTGCGTTCTAGCGCGCTGCGACGCTCCCTGACCGCGTCACTCAAGGCGCCGATCCGCCTGTCCCGCCGTGAAGAGACCGGAGCGGCTGGCGCCGCCATGATGGCTGCTGTGGCGATCGGCGCCTACAAGACAATGGACGACTGCATCGCCGACTGGGTCACGCCGCTGCTCGGCGAAGCCGAGGAGCCGATCGGCGAGGAAGCCGCCCGCTTCGATCTGCTTTATTCCGCTTATGCCGATATCCGAAGGGCCATGCCCGCCGCCTGGGAAACACTGGCCCGAGCCGCGGCGATGCCGCCCGCAAAATGAATCGCTGATGCAAAAGGCATCCGAGGGAGCATGACATGACCGAACCCCAAATCCTGGATCTTTTCGTCATCGGCGGCGGTATCAACGGCGCGGGAATTGCGCGCGACGCCGCCGGGCGCGGCTTGAAAGTCGCCTTATGCGAAAAGGACGACCTGGCTCAGGGCACCTCCTCCCGCTCGGGCAAGCTCGTGCATGGCGGCCTTCGCTATCTGGAATATTACGAATTCCGCCTAGTGCGGGAGGCGCTGATCGAACGCGAGGTGCTGCTCAACGCGGCCCCGCATATCATCTGGCCGATGCGTTTCGTGCTGCCGCACAGTCCCGAGGATCGCCCCGCCTGGCTCGTCCGGCTCGGCCTCTTCCTTTACGATCATCTCGGAGGTCGCAAGAAGTTGCCTGGCACCCGCACGCTCAATCTGCTGCGTGATCCCGAAGGTACGCCCATACTCGATCAATATACCCGCGGTTTCGAATATTCGGATTGCTGGGTGGATGATGCCCGCCTCGTCACCTTGAATGCGGTGAGCGCGGCTGAGAAGGGTGCCCTGGTGCTTACCCGCTCGCCGGCGGTGTCGGCGCGCCGGGAAAACGGCCAATGGACGATCACGACAAAAAGCAGCACGAGCGGCGAGACGCGGACCTTCCGTGCCAAATGTCTCGTCAATTGCGCCGGCCCGTGGGTCACCGACATCATCAACCGCGTCGCCGGCTCCAATTCCAGCCGCAATGTGCGTCTCGTCAAGGGCAGCCACATCATCGTGCCGAAATTCTGGGCTGGCTCCAATGCTTACCTGGTTCAAAACCACGACAAACGCGTCATCTTCATCAACCCTTATGAGGGCGACAAGGCGCTGATCGGCACGACGGACATCGCCTATGAAGGCCGGGCTGAGGATGTGGCGGCCGACGAGGCGGAAATCGACTATCTGCTGAAGGCGGTGAACCGATATTTCAAGGAGAAGCTGCGCCGTCAGGATGTGCTGCACAGCTTCTCCGGCGTGCGCCCGCTGTTTGACGACGGCAAAGGCAATCCTTCGGCGGTGACTCGCGACTACGTGTTCGATCTTGACGAGACCGGGGGAGCGCCGCTTCTCAATGTCTTCGGCGGCAAGATTACGACATTCAGAGAGCTTGCCGAACGTGGCATGCAGCGCCTCAAACACGTTTTCCCGAACATGGGCGGCGATTGGACGGAAAAGGCGCCGCTGCCGGGTGGAGAGATGCCCAATGCCGACTACGAGACCTTCGCCAACAGCCTGCGTGACACCTATCCGTGGATGCCGCGAAAACTCGTCCATCACTATGGCCGTCTCTATGGCACGCGCACGAAGAACCTGGTGGCCGCGGCAACGGACCTGCAAGGCCTCGGGCGTTATTTCGGCGGGCAGCTTTACGAGGCGGAAGCCTGTTATCTCGCCGCCACCGAATGGGCGGAGACGGCCGAGGACATCCTCTATCGCCGCACCAAGCACTACCTGCATCTGAGCGAGGCAGAGCGGGCAGCCTTTGCCGACTGGTTTGCTTCATCCCATCTTGCCGCCGCCTGAGGAGGCCTTGATGCCGCTTTCGCTTTCGCTGAACACCAATCCGCTGGTGAACCGTTTTGCCGACCCGGACGACCTGATCGAGACGGTGGCTCGGGACCTGCGCATCCGCGACCTCCAGCTGACGCATGAATTCATCAATCCGAGCTGGCAGGCCCCGGTCATCCGCCGTCTGACCCGCCAGATGAAAGCAGCGTTGGAGCGCACCGGCGTTCGCGTTACCTCGGGCATGACTGGACCTTATGGACGGCTGAACCATTTCGGGCACCCGGATGCCGAGGTCCGCCGCTATTACGTGGATTGGTTCAAGACCTTCGCCGACATTACCGCTGATCTCGGCGGGCATTCCGTCGGCACGCAATTTGCGATCTTCACCTACAAGGACTTCGACGATGCAAGCCGGCGCGAGGAATTGATCAAGATCGCTATCGACTGCTGGTGCGAAGTCGCAGAGCATGCCAGGGCCGCTGGTCTTTCCTATGTCTTCTGGGAGCCAATGAGCATCGGCCGCGAATTCGGCGACACGATCGAATCCTGCCTTGCGTTGCAGGCACGACTGACTGCCGCCGATATGGCGGTGCCGATGTGGATGATGGCGGATATCGACCATGGCGACGTCACGTCCGCCAATCCCGACGACTACGACCCCTATGCCTGGGCGCGGGCCGTACCGAAGCAGTCGCCGATCATCCACATCAAGCAGAGCCTGATGGACAAGGGCGGCCACCGGCCGTTCACAGCGGAATTCAATGCCAAGGGCCGAATTCAACCCGCTCCGCTGTTGGAAGCTTTCGCGGCAGGCGGCGCCGATGAGAATGAGATCTGCCTCGAACTTTCCTTCAAGGAACGTGAGCCGAACGATCGCGAGGTTATCGCGCAGATTGCCGAAAGCGTCGCCTTCTGGGCGCCGCATATCGACACCGGCGCCGCAGACTTGAAGATATGATCCGGCGATTTACAAAGGCTGGTCGTTATCAGGCGGCATAGCCGTCGAAGAATGGGAAGGATGCGGCGATGACGGATGCCGATGATACGCTTGCCGTGCGGGCCGCCTGGCTTCATTACGCCGGCGGACTGACGCAGTCTGACGTTGCCCGGCGCCTTGGCATTCCCTCGGTCAAGGCGCATCGACTGATTGCGCGGGCTGTTGCCGATGGCGTCGTCAAGGTCACGATCGACGGCGATATCGTTGAATGCGTCGAACTGGAGACGCGGCTCGCGGAGCGCTTCGGATTGCAATATTGCGAGGTCGCGCCCGATCTTGGCGAAGAGGGCCTGCCGCTGCGCGCGCTCGGTCATGCGGGAGCTGGCTATCTGAAGCGCGAGATCGAACACGGTAACCACTCGGTCATTGGCCTTGGCCACGGCCGTACGCTCTCGGCTGCCGTTCAATATATGCCGCGGACGAATGCCAAGTATATGCGCTTCGTTTCCCTGCTTGGCGGCCTCACGCGAAACTACGGCGCCAATCCCTATGACGTCATGCACCGTATCGCGGAAAAGACGGGCACACATGCCTATGTCATGCCGGTTCCCTTCTTCGCCAACACTGCCGAGGATCGGGAGGTGCTCAGGGCGCAACGCGGCGTCAAGGAAGTGTTCGATCTCGCCAATGACGCCGACCTGAAGCTCGTCGGCTTGGGGACAGTGGACGCCGAGGCCCAGCTGGTGCTCTCCGGCCTGGTCGAGCCGGGTGAGATCGAGGACATCGCCGCCGCCGGTGGCGTCGGCGAAATCCTCGGCCACTTTTTCAATGCGGATGGCCAGATCCTCGATACGGCTCTGACCGGTCGCACGCTTTCGGCCTCCTTTCCGACGACGACAAAGGAGCGCCTCGTGGCCCTGGCGGGCGGGCAGGCCAAGGTGGCCGCGATACGGGCCATCCTGCGCAGCCGCCGTCTTCACGGGCTCATTACTGATGAACGGACCGCGCGTGCGCTCTTGGATTGATGATTTCTGCCACATGTCTCAGCGCATAATCACACTGTGTAGTGTTGAAATTAACATTTTAGATGTTACATTGTTATTGAACTGGGATTGAGACGTATGAAACGGGAAGAGCGCCAGCAGCTGATCGTCAATCTGCTCGTTGAGGGCAAGACCGTCGAAGTGGACGACCTTGCCGAACGGTTTTCCGTCTCCAAGATGACCATTCACCGCGATCTCGACGACCTCGAACAGGCAGGTGTGCTGCGTAAGGTGCGCGGTGGCGCGACGATCGATGCCGGAACGCAATTCGAGAGCGATTTTCGCATTCGTGAACGTCAGGGCGGCGAAGCCAAGGTTGCGATGGCGCAGGAAGCGCTGGCCCTGGTCGAACCTGGCATGACGGTCATGGTCAATGACGGCTCGATGGCCGCGGTACTCGGCGAGATGCTGCTGCGTAAGCGGCCGCTGACGGTGATTACCAACAACGCAGCGATCATGGAGCGGTTGAAGGGTGAAAACGGCATAACCCTGATTGCGCTCGGAGGCATCTATTCCGCGAAATTCAACGCCTATCTCGGCGTCGTGACAGAAGAAGCGCTGTCACGCCTGAGGGCGGATATCGCTTTCATTTCGACGCCGGCGGTCAGCGGCAGGCTCGCCTATCACATGGACGACAATGTCGTTCGCGCCAAGCGAGCGATGATCTCGTCTTCGGCCAGAAGCTGCCTCCTGGTCAACCACCAGCGCATCGGCCACACGGCGTTGCATGTCATGGCGGACCTTGCTGATTTCGACACTATTATCACCGATAGCGCGCCGACGGCCGCTGTTCTCAACGAATTCGATCGGGCGGGCATCAAGCTCACCATCGCTCCAGCACAGGATCAGGCATGACGGAGAAACCGCGCTTCTGGATCGGCACCAGCTGGAAGATGAACAAGACGCTCGCGGAGGCCGAGCATTTCGCCCGCGGCCTCGCGGTGGCTGACGCTGCGCGCGAACCTGTCATCCAGCGCTTCGTGATCCCGCCGTTTACAGCCGTGCGGGAGGTCAAGCGCATGCTTGCAAAGACCTCCGTCAAGGTCGGTGCGCAGAACATGCATTGGGCGGATCAGGGCGCCTGGACAGGTGAAATCTCCCCCTTGATGCTGAAGGATTGCGATATCGATATCGTCGAGCTTGGGCATTCCGAGCGGCGCGAGTTCTTCGGGGAGACGGATGAGACGGTCGGGCTGAAGACGGAGGCGGCGGTTCGTTATGGCCTGATCCCGCTTATCTGCATCGGCGAAACCCTTGCCGACCGGGAGAGCGGAAAAGCCGCGGAAATCCTTGCGGTCCAGGTGCATGGGGCGCTTTCGAAGCTTTCCGACGAGCAGAAATCGGCGGAAATCCTCCTTGCCTATGAGCCCGTATGGGCGATCGGCGAAAAAGGCATTCCGGCAACGGCGGATTATGCCGATGCACGCCAGGCCGAGATCATCACGGTCGCGGAAGGAGCGCTCGGGCGGAAAATCCCCTGCCTCTACGGCGGGTCGGTCAATCCACAGAACTGCGAGGAACTGATTTCGAGCCCGCATATCGACGGGCTCTTCATCGGCCGTTCCGCTTGGAACGTCGAAGGTTATCTCGACATCCTTTCGAAATGCGCCGCCAAACTCCAAGGAGAAAGACAATGAAGCTTGCAATTGCTGGAGACAGCGCCGGCGAAGGTCTCGCCAAGGTGCTCGCCGAACACCTCAAGGATCGGTTCGACGTCCATGAGGTGTCGCGCATCAAGGACGGGCTCGACCCGTTCTATGCTAACCTTTCGGATCGCGTTGCCTCGGGCGTGATCGATGGCACCTATGACAAGGCAATCCTGGTTTGTGGCACCGGCATCGGCGTCTGCATCTCGGCCAATAAAGTGCCTGGCATCCGTGCTGCTCTGACGCACGACACCTATTCGGCCGAGCGTGCTGCTCTTTCGAACAACGCGCAGATCATCACGATGGGCGCGCGCGTCATTGGACCTGAGCTCGCAAAGTCGATCGCCGACGCATTTCTCGCTCAGACATTCGACCAGAACGGCCGTTCGGCCGGCAATGTCTCCGCGATCGATGAGCTCGACGCAAAATACAGCGCGCGTTGAGAGCGTCACGCAAGCGGCCGGCTATCCGCCGGCCGCTGCGAGCGCATCAGCGTCGTCATCACTATCAACCTCAGCTTCAGGCGATGGCTGCGGTCGTGGTAGGGCCGGGTCTATCAAGTCCTTTTCGCCGTTAGAATCTCTCCTGCGGACGAAATCTTCTCGCCGGTCTCCGCGGTGTCGCGCCCGACCCAAAGTCGCCCCGATCTATTGAGAGGCCTAGACCGGTTTCTCATGAACAACGGCATCTCTAAATGCCTCGCAGATGACGCGATGACCGGCATCGTTGGGGTGTGTGAAATCAGGCGAGGCCAGTGCGCCATCGCCATATGCTTTCATTCGTTCATAGACAGGCGCGTAGAAGATGCGAAAATTTTGCGCCAGTTCTCGCACGGTTTGGACATAGACTTCAAAGCCCTGACGTGTCTGTCCGGTGAAGCCAGTGCTTCCTACCGAAAAACCTCGATCGGGAATATGGGGCGGGCTGCCGATCGCAAGCCTTTCCGCATGGCCTGCCTCGATCAGTTTCTCCAGCATATTCGCATAATCACGACGGAAGCTCTTCGCGTTCATGCTGTCCGGCGCGGCCGTATAGCGGGCGTCGTTATAGCCGTAGAGGATGAGGATCGCGTCGCGATGCGGGGCATCGAGCAGCGCCCCGGCAAATCGGCTGACGCCGTTGTCTGCTCGCGCTTTGCCATCGGCAAGCAGTGAGGCCTGCAGCACCGTCCCCGGGATTGCGTGATTGTAAAGCGGTAAGGCGTCGAGCTCAGCTGGGAAGAGCGCCGGCCAGGCCAGATGCGGCTGGCTGGCGTTGAACCCGGCGGTGATGCTGTCGCCGAAGACGCGGATTCCGGAAATCCCCAGTGATTTCAAATGCTCTGCAAATGTCATCGATCGTCACACATTTTCGCGCTTGACAGCAACTCGGAAAATCCCGTTTATACGTATTAGCTGCTAATACGCATTAGCAGTCAAGAGGAGATCCGGAGGATGCGACGTGGCAGGCACTAAGCGCTTGACTCAGCACGATATTGCCAAACTGGCCGGCGTCAGTCAGGCGACCGTCTCGCTTGTGCTGAATGGTGCACCGACGGCCTTGGCGCGTATTCCCCAGGAAACCCGCGAGCGCGTCCAGCAGGTCATCCGCACGACGGGGTATGTGGCCGATCCGATCGCCCGGCGGATGGCCAAGGGTCTCAACCGCATTCTCGGCGTCTTCACCTACGAGCCGGCTTTTCCGAGCGAGCAGGCGGATTTCTTTGCGCCGTTCCTGCTCGGCATCGAGGAGGAAGCGCAGGCGCAGAATTATGACCTCTTGCTTCTGACCGGCGCCGGCGTCGGCCGGGAGCGGAAGATTTTCGCCGACGGCAACCGGCTGCGGATCGCCGATGGCTGCCTCGTCCTTGGCCGCGAATTCGATCGGGCCGAACTCAAGCAGCTGGTTACCGGCGATTATCCCTTCGTGGCGATCGGCCGACGTGAGGACGCCGGCGGACCCGTTCCCTACGTCGGCGGTGATTACGCGAATGGCACGCGGGCGCTGGTCGAAAAGGCGCGCGCACTCGGTCATGATCGGCTGGCCTTCATCGGCCCAAGCGGATCGGCTGAATCCATCGTTGACCGCTGGCGCGGATTTTCAGGCGCGATCACCGGAAGTGCCGACCTGGTTTTGCATGTGGACGAGGTCGGCCGGAGCGCCGTCGATACGCTCGATGCGATTGTCAGAAGCGGCGCGAGCGCGGTCTTCTTCGTCGAACTGGCCGACGCGGTGCGTGTTGAAGCGGCGGCGCGCGAGCGCGGCCTGTCCATTCCGAACGACTTTTCGGCCGTGGTGCTTGGAAGCCACGTACGGGCCGAGCGCAGCCATGTGCAGTTCACCTCCTTCAACATTCCTCGCGAGGAGATGGGGCGGCAGGCGACCGCAATGCTCGTGCGCCGCATCGAGGATGCCGCGCCCGTCGAACAAATTCTTCTGACCTGCGAACCCGTCGAGGGCCAAACCCTCGGACCAGCAAAGAAACGGACCTGAGAACGTGACAGACATGGCAGCAAAAGAGATGCGAGCGGATATTCTGGTGGTGGGCGGTGGCCTCGGCGGCGTGGCGGCGGCGCTCGGTGCCTGCCGGGCAGGCAAGAGCGTCATCATGACCGAGGAATTCGAATGGATCGGTGGCCAGTCGACCAGCCAAGGTGTGCCATCCGACGAACATAGCTGGGTCGAGCAGTTCGGCATCACGCGCTCCTATCGCAGGCTGCGCAACGGCGTGCGGCAATATTATCGCGACAACTATCCGCTGACCGAGGGCGCCCGCACCTGGGGCGATCTCAATCCCGGCGGCGGCTGGGTGAGCCGCATCTGCGCCGAGCCGCGCGTCAGCCTGGCGGTCATGGAAGCGATGCTGATGCCGTATCGAGGCGCCGGCCGTCTTAGGGTGTTGCAGCCCTATCGTCCCGTCGCCGCTGATGTCGAAGGCGACACCGTGCGCTCCGTCACCGTCCGCCATCGCTATACGGACCGTGAGGTCGTCATCTCGGCCGATTACATCCTTGACGCCACCGAGCTCGGCGATCTGCTGCCGATGACCGGCACGGATTATGTGAAAGGCTTCGAGGCACAGTCCGATACCGGCGAACCGAGCGCGCCGTCCGAAGCGCAGCCCGACAATGTTCAGGCAGTCTCGATCTGCTTTGCAGTCGATTGCGTCGATGGCGATCAGACGATCGACAAGCCTGACAATTACGACTACTGGCGCAAATACCAGCCGCAATTCTGGGGCGGCCCACTGCTCGGCTTCACCGCGCCCCACCCGCGCACGCTGGAATCCACCACGCGCAGTTTCACGCCCAATGTCGACGACAACCCGCTGCTCGTCGATGCCGATCAGCGCAAGGGTGGCGGTGACGAGAATCTCTGGCTCTTCCGCCGCATTGCGGCACGGCGCAATTTTGAGCCCGGCTTCTACCAGTCGGACATTTGCTTCGTAAACTGGCCGATGATCGACTACATGGACGGAACGATTATCGACGTGTCCGAGGAGGACAAGGCCCGACATCTGAAGGCGGCCGCCGATCTTTCCTATTCGGTCTTTTACTGGCTGCAGACCGAGGCGCCACGCATCGATGGCGGCCAGGGTTACCGGGGCTTGAGGCTTCGCGGCGACATCACCGGCACCGAGCACGGCCTCGCCATGGCGCCCTATATCCGTGAAGGCCGCCGCATCAAGCCAGTCACCCGCATTACCGAGCAGGATCTCTCCTATGCGGTGCGCGGCGACAAGGGCGCGATGAGCTATCGCGACAGCATCGGCATCGGCATGTACCGCATCGACCTTCATCCCTCGACCGGTGGCGACAATTATATCGACGTGCCGTCCTGCCCCTTCGAGATTCCGCTCGGCGCGCTGCTGCCGCAGCGCATGACGAACCTCATTGCCGCCGGCAAGAATATCGGCACCACCCATATCACCAATGGCTGCTACCGCCTGCACCCGGTCGAATGGAATATCGGCGAAGCGGCCGGCATGCTTGCGGCCCACTGCCTCGACAAGGGGCTGAAGCCTCACCAGGTCCAGGAAAACGACGCGCATCTCCACGACTTCCAGCAGGAACTCGTCCGGGAGGGCATCGAAATCCGCTGGCCGGTCATCGGGGCCTACTAAGCAGCCATCTCAGCAACCCATCTTTGGAGGAGGAACGGGAATGAACAAGAACAGGACACTGAAAACGGCAATTGCGGCGCTTGCCGTTGCCGTGCCGCTCGCCTGGAGCGGCATCGCCAAGGCTGAGGACGCGATCAAGCTGCGCATGACCATCTGGAGTGCGGCAGAAGCGCATCTGAAGCTGTTCAATGAGATCGCTGCCGGCTTCAAGAAGGACCACCCCAACGTCACCGTGACCTTCGAGTCGCTGCCGTTCGACACCTATACGACGGCGCTGACCACCCAGATTGCCGGCGGCAATGCGCCTGATATGGCCTGGATCTTCGAGACAGCTGCCTATGACTTCGTCAATTCCGGCGCGCTCTATCCGCTCACCGATACGCTGAAGGCGACGCCAGGCTACAATCTCGACGAGGTGAGCGCGACTGCCACGGAGCGCTGGCAAAAGGACGGCACGCTCTATGCCTATCCTTTCTCCACTTCACCCTTTGCGGTGTTCGTCAACAACGACCTGATCAAGGCGGCAGGGGCAAAGACACCTGCCGAGTTGATCGCGGCTGGCGAATGGACCTGGGACAATGCCATTGCTACCGCTTCGGCCGTTGGCGAGAAGGGCAAGGGTGGCCTGATCGTGCGCGATTTCAACTACCAGATCTGGCAGAACCTTGCTTCGATCTGGAACGGCTTTGGTGCGGCTCCCTGGAGCGCCGATGGCAAGACCTGCACAATGACCGAGAAGCCGATGGTCGATGCGCTCACCTTCGTCCATGACGCGATCTTCAAGAAGAAGGCGATCCCCGGTCCCGGTGAAAATGTCGATTTCTTCGCCGGCAATGCGGCGATGACCATCACTCAGATCAGCCGCGCCTCGCTGCTGCCGAAGGATAAGCCCTTCTCCTGGGATCTCGTGCCGCTGCCGAAGGGACCGGCAGGAGATTACGCGCTGATCGGCCAGGCCGGCATCGGCGTCATGCAGTCGGGCAAGAACGCCAAGACAGCCGCTGAATTCATCGCCTATATGACGAACGCGGAAAACTCGGCCAAGCTCAGCCAGTTCTTCCCCTCGGCCCGCAAGTCGCTACTCAACGCCGAGGTGCTGAAGAAGACCAATCCGCTGCTCAGCCAGGAACAGATCGACAAGGTCGTCATCGCGGGCATCGCGACCGGCAAGGTCATTCCCGGCCATACCGGCTTTGCCCAGATCCAGCAGACAGTTCGCTCCGGCCTCGATGCCGTCTGGCGTCCGGATGCGGATGTCGCCGGCACGCTCCAGACGATCTGCGGCCAGATCGGCCCGCTGCTCAAGCGCTGAGGAGATAAGAGATGGCTGTCACGCAGGATAACGCAATACCGGAAGGCCGCTCCTCGTCGCCGTTCTGGACGGTTGCGCGGCGCGACAGCCTTGCCGGCTTTCTGTTCATTGCCCCGCAGTTGATCGGCATCATCGTCTTCGTGCTGATCCCGCTCGGTCTGGTCTTCTGGTATTCGCTGCACGAATGGAACGTGCTTGCCAATACCTTCACGTATACGGGTACGCAGAACTACCAGATGCTGATTGAGGATCCGAACCTGCTGCAGGTGCTCGGTTCGACTGCCATCTTCTCCGCCGGGCTTGTGGTTCTCAACCTGTCGCTGGCCTTGCTGCTGGCGGTGCTGTTGAACCAGAAGCTCGCGGGCATCACGATCTTCCGGACGTTGTTCTTTTCGCCTGTTGTCGTGTCGCTGGTGGCCTGGACGATCGTCTGGGGGTTTCTGTTGCAGAAGAACGGCGGCATCAACGGCATGCTGCTGCTGTTTGGCATCGAGGGTCCGAATTGGCTGCGGGGCGAAACCTCCGCGATGATCTCGGTCATCGTCGTGCAGGTGTTCAAGAATGTCGGCCTCAATATGATCCTGTTTCTTGCAGCCCTTCAGGGCGTGCCGAACGAGCTCTATGAGGCGGCCCGCATCGATGGCGCCCCGCGCTTCAAGCAGTTTCGCCGCATTACCCTGCCGCTGATCAGCCCGACTATCCTTCTGACTTCGATTATCACCATCGTCGGATCTCTGCAGGTCTTCGCGCAGATCGCTGTGCTGACGCAGGGTGGTCCAGGTCTCTCGACGACGGTGCTCGTCTATTACCTCTACCAGCAAGCCTTCCAGTTTCACTTCTTCGGCTACGGTTCGACGCTTTCGATCCTGCTCTTCCTGATCGTGGCCATTCTGACATTCGCCCAGTGGCAATTGCGCAAGAGGATCGTATTCTATGAAAGCTGAGATCTCGCCGCGGATGAGGGTTATTCTCTACGGGCTGATGTGCGTGCTGCTCATCCCCTTCGTCTTCCCGACCTGGTGGATGGTGACGTCTTCGGTGAAGCCGATCAGCGATATCTTCGCCTTTCCACCGCAACTTTTCCCGCAGAGCTATGACTGGACGACCTATGGCAAGGTCTTCGGGCTGCAGCCTTTCGTCAAGCAATACTGGAATTCGGCCTATATCGCCGCCCTGGTGACGATCGGCACGATGATCGTTTCGTCGATGGCCGGCTACGCTTTCGCACGCATCAGGTTTCCCTTCGCCAACACGATCTTCATGGTCGTGCTGCTCGGCCTTTTGATCCCGTCGGAAGTCACGATCGTGCCGCTCTTCCAGATGTTTTTGAAGGCGGGCATGGTCAACACCCATTGGCCGCTGATCCTCGTGCCGATCTTCGGTGCGCCGAGTGTTTTCGCCACCTTCGTCATGCGGCAGTTTTTCGTGACGTTGCCGGTCGAGTTGGAAGAGGCAGCGCGCGTCGATGGCCTCGGACGTTTCAAGATCTTCCGCAAGATCGCGCTGCCACTTGCCAGGCCGGCACTGGCCTCCGTTGCGATCTTCACCTTCCTGCATTCCTGGAATCTCTATCTCGAACCGATCGTGTTCCTGTCGAGCGCGGAGAAGTTCACTTTGCCCCAGGCTCTCACCCAATATACCGACGCCTATGGCGGGCCGATGTGGAATATCCAGCTCGCCGCGGCAACACTCACAGCGTTGCCTGTTCTCGTCGTCTTCATCATCGCGCAGAAGCAATTCGTCGAAGGGCTCGCGCATACCGGCCTCAAGGGCTGAAGAACCGGATTTTCCTCATGGCTGACGTTACCCTTTCCCATGTCCGCAAGAGTTATGGTGCACTCGACATCATTCATGGCGCCGACCTTGGCATCCGCGACGGCGAATTCGTCGTGCTGGTCGGGCCTTCGGGCTGCGGCAAGTCCACATTGCTCAGGATGATCGCCGGGCTTGAGACGATTACCGGCGGAGATATCAGGATCGGCGGGCGGGTGGTCAACGATCTAGACCCAAAGGATCGCGACATCGCCATGGTCTTCCAGAACTACGCGCTCTATCCGCATATGACGGTCGCGACCAATATGGGCTTCTCACTGGAGCATCGCGGTACCAGCAAGTCGGAGATCGCGAAGCGGGTGAAATGGGCGGCCGATATTCTCGGCCTGTCTCAGCTTCTCGATCGCTATCCGCGCCAGCTCTCCGGCGGCCAGCGCCAACGCGTCGCCATGGGCCGAGCGATCGTTCGCAATCCGCAGGTCTTTCTGTTCGACGAACCTTTGTCGAACCTTGACGCCAAACTGCGCGTCGTCATGCGAGGCGAGATCAAGAGCCTGCACCAGAGGCTCAAGACCACGACCATCTATGTCACCCATGACCAGGTGGAAGCCATGACCATGGCCGACAAGATCGTCGTGCTGAACGCTGGCAGAGTGGAACAGATTGGCGCGCCGCTTGACCTCTACGACCGCCCGGCCAACCAGTTCGTGGCCGGTTTCATCGGATCGCCATCCATGAATTTCCTGAACGGCACAATCACCGACAAGGGCTTTGCAGCACCCGGCATTGTCTTGCCACTGCCACAGACTGCACCTGAATTGAGCGACCGCGAGGCTGTTTACGGCATCCGGCCCGAACATTTCTCGCTCGACGACGCTGGCGTGCCGGCCGAGATTGTCCTGGTCGAGCCGATGGGTTCGGAAACCCAGGTGACGATGAAGCTCGGCGAGACGCAGGTTGCCGGCGTCTTTCGTGAGCGCGTATCGATGTCTCCGGGCGTGAGGATCCGCGTCCGGCCGGAGCTCTCCAGTATCCACCTCTTCGCCGCCGATGGTGGCCAGCGTCTGAACTGAGGCCGTTCCCATGCCTTCCTATCCGGAAACCAGGCTAACAAAAGCGCTGCGCGAGGGCGAATTCCCGATCATCGTCTCGCTCGCGCGTCACGATCTCGACCTCGCCAGGGCTGCTATCGACGCGGGTGCCTTTGCGATCAAGGTCCATCTCAACGCCTATCATCGCGCCACAGGCACCACCTTCGGCAGCTTTGCCGAAGAGCGACCGTTTTTCGAGGATCTTGCAACGCTCGGCGTGCCGCTTCTTGTCATGGCCGGGCAGGAAAGGGTTCCGAGCCCGCAAGAGATGGACGCGCTCGCCGATCTAGGTTTCGAGGGATTCAACATCTATGTCAGCGACATGCAGCCGCATCTGCTGCAATCGAAGCTACGGCCCATTCCTGCGCTTGGCGAGGCGAGTACCGACGAGGACCTGACGAAGATTCTCGACATTCCCGGTGCGATGATGGAAGCCTCGGTCGCTTCCTTTGCAGACTATGGAAAGCCGCTCGACGGGACCGATCTTGATCGCTACCGGACCATCGCGAGCAAGGCGGGTATTCCGGTCATCGCGCCAAGCCAGAAGAAGTTTGTGCCGGATGATATGCCGAAGCTGAGGGACGCGGGTATCGCGGCCCCTCTGCTTGGCGTTATCGTCACCGGCACGACGCCGGAGAGCATGAGAGCGGCGGTCAAGCCGATCGTCGCCGCAACGCGACGATGAATCTCAGCGCCGATGGCGCGGTCTTACTCCGCGGCCAGCTTCGCCTGGCCGTTGGCCTCGACAATCGACTGCAGCACGGAAAGCTCCTCGGCTGTCAGATCCGTGAGCGGAGCGCGCACGGCGCCCGGATCGCGGCCGATGACTTTCAGCCCGGCCTTGATGATGGAGACTGCATAGCCCTTCTTGCGATTGCGTAGCGCAACGAAGGGGAAGAAGAAATCCTTCAAGATCTGGTCGACGGTCTTCTGGTCGCCTGCCCTGAGCGCCTTGTAGAACCGTTGCGAAACAGCCGGCACAAAGTTGAAGACGGCCGAGGAGTATGTGGTAACGCCGGCGGCGAAATAGGCCTGAGCGTAGACTTCGTGGGTCGGCATGCCGCCGACATAGACAAGCCGGTCGCCAATCTTGGTCGTGATCTCGATGACCCGATCGACGTCGCCGACACCGTCCTTGAAGCCAACGAGATTGGGGCACTCATCGCAAAGCTGAGCGATGCTGTCGGCCGACAGGATCGCATTGTCCCGGTTATAGACGATCACGCCGATCCCGACCGACTGGCAGACAGCCTTCACATGGGCGACAAGCCCGGCCTGCTCGGCAAACATCAGATAGGGCGGAAGAAGGAGCAGACCATCGGCACCGGCCTTTTCGGCAGCGCGCGCAATATCGACGGCAAGTGACGTGCCATAGCCAGTGCCGGAGATGATCGGCGTTTTGCCTGCGGCAGCCTTGGCGGCGCGAATGACGGCGGGGATTTCGGCCGGATTGAGGGAGAAGAATTCGCCCGTGCCGCCAGCGGCAAAAAGTGCGCTTGCATCAAAACCGGCCAGCCAGTTCACATGGTCGCGGTAGGCGGCTTCATTGAACTTGTTCTCGCTGTCGAAATGCGTCACCGGGAAGGAGAGGAGGCCGTCGCCCACGGCTTTCTTGATGGCGTTGGGATCCATGTTGAATTCCTTGAATAGTTGCTGATTGAAGGTGAGCGCCTCGCTCACATATGACCGGCTTCCATCGCCTCGAGCACCGCGGCTATGTAACCGTAGCAGAAGCTGAAGGCGACGCCCGTCGCGTCGCGGCCGCTGATGCGCGGCACATGGTCTGGCATGACCATATATTTGTAGCCGACCTCGCGGTAGACCTTCAGCGACCGCACCATGTCCATGTCGCCTTCATCGGGAAACGTTTCCATGAAGGAGAGTTTGCCGCCACTGATGTTGCGGAAGTGCAGATTGAAGATCTTTCCGCGCGTGCCGAACCAGCGGATGGTGTCGTCGATCTCCTCGCGCGGATTGTCGAGCATCTCGCCGATCGAGCCCTGGCAGAAATTCAGGCCATGATAGGGGCTTTCGTGCATCTGCACGAATTTCTTCAGTCCATCCACAGTGCCAAGGACCCTGGTGACGCCGCGATAGCCCGGTGGCGTATAGGGATCGTGCGGATGGCAGGCAAGGCGCAGCCTGTTGCTTTCGGCAACGGGAACCACGCGCTCGAGGAAGTAGTCGATGCGCTCCCAGTTCTCATCTTCTGAGAGGACGCCGGCAAGACCGGGCGCGGCCTGCTGATCGGCCCTTTCCCAGCGAAAGGCTTCGTTCAGAGAACCGCCACGGCCTTTTTCGAGCTCCGTCCTGGGAATGCCGATGAGATTGAGATTGTATTTCGTGGCGGGGATCCCGGCCTTTGCGCAATTCTCGATCATCCGGCAGACGGCATCGATCTGCTGGTCGCGTTCCGGACCTCCGAGCAGGATATCGGGATAGGACGCCTTTTCGATCGGCTTGGAGGGGAGGGGAAGCTGGATCATGTCCAGAACGAGGCCGAAGCTCTCTACATGATCACGATGACGCTCGAGATCCTCCAGCGTCCAGCTCGACGGCGCACCGGGCGGGTCAGCGGAAATATGCTTTACGCCTAGCTGAGCAAAAACGCGAAAATCATCGTCGTCCCGCGCAGCGACCTGGGTTCCCAAATACACGATTAACCTCCCGATCATTCAAATCATGTCATATGACATAATATGAATTTCTGTGGTTGTCGAGCCTCATTGCTGCTCTGCAAGCATCCGGTATCGTCGCTGGCTCGCCATCATATGCGCGCGCATGGCCTGTCTCGCGCGGTCGGGATCCTGCTCGGCGATAGCCGCCAGGATCTCACCATGCTCTGCATGGACTTTTTCGAGATAGGCGCGGTCATTGGCCTCCGGCAAGGTCGGGAATTGGCCGCGCGGGATCGCGCGCGGTCCGAAATGACGCAGGGCATCGATGTAGAATCTGTTGTTAGAAGCATTGGCTATGGCGGTATGGAATTCATAATCGGCCTCGACTGTGGGCTCACCGCTCTCGATGAGTTGGGCCATTTTCCGGTTGGCAAGCCGAATTGCCGCCTCCTGTTCGGCTGTTCGGCGATAGGCCGCAATAGCGGCAGCTTCTCCTTCGACAGCCATGCGAAACTCCAGCAATTCCAGCGTTTCCGGAATGCTCTTGACTTCGACCGGCGTCAGGATCAGCCTGCCATGTGCATTGGGATCGGAGACGAAGACACCCTTGCCTTGAACGGGACGGACGAATCCGGCCGCGCGCAGGTCGGCGATCGCCTCCCGCACGACCGTACGGCTGACGCCGAAGGCCGCCTCAAGCTGCGGTTCGGTTGGAAGCTGATCTCCCTCGCGAAGCTTTCCCGTTTCGATCTGCATGCGCAGCTGGTCGATGACCTGCTGCGCCAAACGCTGTCTGCCACGCGTGCCCGCCACCATTTCGTTGTTCCCCATTTTCTCGTCCTCGTCCGCATGGCACTTGCAAACTTCTTTGAAAAGTCATAATACGACATACGGACGACATATTATGTCTTGTATAGTAACTCAGGGAGGAGTTGCAATGAAGCATTTTTCTAGAAGCCTGTTTGTTGGCGTCGCATTCTGCGCGCTGACCTTGGCGGCGCCGGCACTTCGGGCGGCCACGCCTGCCGATCAGCTGGTCATCGGCACCTCGCTTGCCCAGGTTCTTTCGCTGGACCCGCAGCAGGCGACGGAGGCCAAGGCCAACGAAATCATGTCGAATCTCTACGACCGCTTGGTTGCCTCGACGCCTGACGGTAAGATCGTGCCGCAGCTTGCTGAAAGCTGGCAGGTCGATGACAAGGGGATCACGTTCAAACTGCGCGATGCGACCTTCGCCTCCGGAAATCCGGTGACGTCCAAGGACGTCGTCTATTCGCTCGGCCGTTTGCTGAAGCTCGATCAGGCCGCAGCCGCCAACCTCAAGCGTGTCGGTTATACGAAGGACAATGTCGATCAACTGGTCAAAGCCGTCGACGACAAGACGGTGCGCATCGATCTTTCGGGCGAGGTGACATCGGAGCTTCTGCTTTACCGTCTGGCCATGGTCATTGCGAGCGTCGTCGACAGCGTTGAAGTCCAGAAGCATGTCGCCAACGACGACTATGGCAACGCTTGGCTGAGAACCCATTCGGCCGGCTCCGGACCGTTTACGTTGAACCGCTGGGCGCCCAATGAACTTGTCATTCTCGACGCCAACAAGAATTATGTTGGGGGTGCTCCGAAGATGCGCCGCGTCATCGTCCGCCATGTTCCCGAAAGCCAGGTGGAGCGCCTGATGCTGGAGCGCGGCGATATCGACATAGCAAGCGCAATGACCGCGTCGGATCTCGCCACCTTCGACAACAAGAAAGGTTTCGAGATCCAGCGTGTGCCCACAGGCGGCTTCTACGTGCTGTCGATGAATGCCGGTAACAAATACCTATCCAACCCGAAGGTGCGCGAAGCGATCGCCTACGGTATCGACTACAAGGGGATCGAGAAGACCATCATGGGTCCCTACGGGCGTGCGCGTACAGTGCCTGTTCCCGAAAACTTCGAATATGCAATCCCAAGCCCCGACTGGCACCTCGATGTCGCCAAGGCGAAGGCGCTTCTTGCCGAAGCCGGTTTCAAGGATGGCTTTTCGGTCAGTCTGAAAACCATCGCACAGACGCCCCGCATCGATCTTGCCACCGCAATCCAGGCTTCGCTCGCTCAGATCGGCATCAAGGTCGACATCCAGCAGGGCAACGGATCCGACATCATCGCAGCCCACCGTGCCCGGAATTTCGATCTCCTCATTCCGCAGACAGGCGCCTACATGCCGAATGTGCTCGGGGCGATGGAGCAGTTCGCCTCCAATCCCGACAATTCTCTCGAGGCAAACAATGCAGGTAACTTCGTCTGGCGCTCGGCATGGGACATTCCCGAACTGACGGCTCTGACGGCAAAAGCCTCGCTCGAGGCAGACCCGAAGAAACGCGGCGAACTCTACGTCGAGATGCAGGAGATGTTCGTGGATCAGAAGCCGGCCGTCCTGCCGATGTTCGAGCGCTTCGAGCCCATCGTGCTGAATGGTGACGTCCATGGCTATGTCGGCCATCCGAACCAGACGACGCGCCTTGAGGGCGTCACGAAAGCCGAGACCGATTAAGCAAGGTCGCCGATCATGAAGGAACTCTCCGTCAAGGAACTGGCGCGCCGGGTAGCACACCTGGCCGTCAGCCTGTTCATCCTGCTGTGCGTCACTTTCGTGATCGGCCGTATTCTTCCCGCCGATCCGGTCGGAGCGATCGTCGGCGAGCTGGCAGATCCAGCCGCCTATGCCGCCATGCGCCAGAAGCTTGGTCTGGACCTGCCGATCTACCAGCAGTTCCTGATCTACCTGAATGGCCTGGCGCATGGCGATTTCGGAACGGCGGTGCTGACTGGCAATCCGGTCTCTTCGGATCTTGCCCAGGCATTTCCCGCAACCTTCGAACTCGCCACCCTGGCGATCCTGATCTCGACCTTCGTCGGCGTTCCGCTTGGGCTGACGGCGGCGCTCTTTCGAGACACGTTTATCGACACGATCGCCCGGATCGTGGCGCTTGTCGGTCATTCGATCCCGGTTTTCTGGTTCGGGATCGTCGGCCTGGTCATCTTCTATGCCGGACTGAACTGGGTTGGAGGCCCCGGCCGTGTCGATGTCTTCTACGAGGGCATGGTGACGCCGCAGACGGGGCTACTTCTCGTCGACAGCCTGCTGCAGGGAGAAACGGAGATCTTCTGGAACGCGGCTGGTCACATCATCCTGCCGGCTGTCATCCTGGCCTATGCCGCCATGGCCTATATCACCCGTATGACCCGCAGCTTCACTCTTGAGCAATTGAGCCAGGATTACGTGATTGCCGCGCGTGCAAAGGGTGTCGGCCCGGCCCGCACCGTCATCGGTCACGTCCTGCCGAATATCGCCGTCCAGTTGATCACCATCCTGGCTATTTCCTATGGCGGACTCCTAGAAGGCGCCGTGGTGACGGAGATCGTCTTTTCCTGGCCGGGTATCGGTCAATATATGACGAACGCACTGATGATCGGCGACATGAATGCCGTCGTTGCCGCCACCATCATCATCGGCTTCATCTTCATGTTCCTCAATTTCCTGGCGGACATCGCCTATGCGATATTCGATCCGCGGACGCGGGAGGCTGCGCAATGAGCGATGCAATCCAAACCGACCTCACTGTGCGCCCACCGAGCCTGCCGGCACGGATCTCGGGCTCAACGATGCGGATCGTCTCAAGACTGGGGCAGGAACCGCTCGGCATGGCCGGCTTCGTCATTCTGGCGGTGCTCTGCGTCGTCGCGATCCTTGCGCCTTTGCTCGCGCCCTATGATCCCAACATCCAGGTCCTGTCCGACGCGCTGCAGCCGCCGAGTGCCACACATTGGGCGGGCACCGACGAGTTCGGCCGGGATATTCTGAGCCGCCTGATCTACGGGACGCGGATCACCGTCCAGACTGTCCTTTCGATCTCCCTTATCGTTGGCCCGATCGGTCTGCTGATCGGTGTTGTCGCCGGCTTCTTCGGAGGTCGAACGGACGCGCTCTTGATGCGGGCGACGGATATCGTCCTGTCTTTTCCCTCGCTGATCCTGGCGCTGGCATTCGCCGCCGCACTCGGAGCAGGGCTGACGACGGCAATCATCGCCATTTCGCTCACGGCATGGCCGCCCATTGCGCGCCTGGCGCGCGCCGAAGCGCTGGTCGTCAGGAATGCCGACTATGTTGCCGCGGCCCGCCTTTATGGCGCCTCGCCCCTGCGCATCCTGTTCGTCTATATCGCTCCCATGTGCATTCCGTCGGTGATCGTACGCCTGACCCTGAACATGGCAGGCATCATTCTGACGGCTGCCTCGCTCGGCTTCCTCGGATTGGGCGCGCAGCCGCCGGCGCCCGAATGGGGCGCGATGATATCGAGCGGGCGCAAGTTCATGCTCGACTATTGGTGGGTTGCGGTTATGCCGGGTGTTGCCATTCTCGTCACCAGCCTCGCCTTCAACGTCGCAGGAGACGCGCTTCGCGACATTCTGGATCCCCGTCATGCAAGGTCCTGATATGAAGCCAGTCCTCTCCGTCGAAGACCTCAATGTCAGCTTCGGCAGGAACGCCGTGCCTGCCGTTTCCCATGTCAGCTTCGAAGTCGGGCGCGAGCGCGTCGGCATCGTCGGCGAGTCCGGCTCCGGGAAATCGACGACCGGTCGCGCAATCATGCGCCTTCTGTCGGCAGGCGCTACCGTCTCGGCAGGGCGTCTCGAACTTGACGGCAGTCCGCTTCTGTCTCTGTCCGAGAGGCAGATGGGAAAGATACGCGGTAAGGATATTGCGCTTATCATGCAGGACCCCCGCTATTCGCTCAATCCTGTGCTGACTGTCGGCAAGCAGATCGCCGAAGCGGCTCGCCTGCATCTCAACCTGCGTGGTGCAGCGGCGAGCGCTGCCGCCAAAGCAATGCTCGAGCGCGTTCGCATCAGGGACGCAGAGCGCGTGATGGCGCAGTATCCGCATCAGATATCCGGTGGCATGGGGCAGCGTGTCATGATTGCGATGATGTTGCTTGCCAAGCCGAAGCTCGTCATCGCCGACGAACCGACCTCGGCGCTCGATGTCAGCGTGCGCAAGGACGTGCTGACGCTGCTGGACGAACTCGTCCGGGAGAACGATTCCGGCCTGCTGCTGATCAGTCACGATATCCGGATGGTTTCCGCCTTCTGTGAGCGGATCATCGTCATGTATGCGGGGCGCATCGTCGAGACGCTGACACGGCTGGAAGATGCCAGCCACCCCTATACGAAGGGGTTGATCGCCGCGATGCCGGATCCGCGACATCCCGTCCGGCGGCTTGCGGTCCTCGACCGCTCGAAGATCGACCTGGAGAGAGCATGATGATCGAAGTCCGCGACCTCAACGTCACATTCTCGTCCGGCAAACAGCAAAATCATGTCGTCAAGGACATCAGCTTCAGCGTCGCTCGTGGGGAAACGCTGGGCATCGTCGGCGAATCCGGCTGTGGCAAGTCCACTGTCTTGCGATGCCTGTCAGGCATGGAAAAAGGCTGGTCGGGCGAAATCACGCTCGCCGGTCGCACCGTCGGCAAGTCGAGAAGCCTCGACGACCTTAAATGCGCTCAAATGGTGTTCCAGGATCCTTACGGCTCGCTACATCCGCGCCACCGGATCGGCACGGCACTCGCGGAGCCTTTGCGGGCGATGGGCAAACAAGAAATCTGGCAAAGCGTCGAGCGTTCTCTGCGCCAGGTCGGTCTGCCGGCCGCATTTGCAAACCGGTTCCCTCACGAACTTTCCGGCGGCCAGCGCCAGCGTGTCGCAATCGCGCGGGCACTGATCCTCTCCCCGCCGATCCTGCTTCTCGACGAGCCGACTTCGGCGCTCGATGTCTCGATACAGGCGGAAATCCTGAATCTGCTGGCGGACCAACGCGACGAGATGGGGCTGACCTACGTGCTTGTCAGTCACGATCTGGCGGTAATCGCACATATGTGCGATCGCGTGCTGATCATGAAGGATGGCCGGTTCGTCGACGAGCTCTCGAAACGGGATCTGCAGGATGGAAAAACGCACAACGAATATGCGCGTGAGCTGTTCGAAGCGACTTTCATCTGACACTTTCTATGTTGCGGCGACGGACCATGGGCGCTGCGGCGCCTCGGCATGATGCCGACCGGCCAGAAATCATTCCTAGGCTTCGGGCGCATAGACCGAGGCGGATCGCTGTCGCAGCGACGTGCGGCGCACCTCGCAGATCCTGGCGGATAGCTCAGTAACTGATCAGTGAATAGGGAACATCATTCGAACCGAAGCGAGGCTGGACGCCGAGCAGCGGGGCTGCTCGACCAATGATTTCCTTCACCATCGGAGCAGCGGTTGACGCTGCAGTTCGCCCGCCGTGCTCGCCGGTTTTCGGGGCATCGATGATCGAGAGAATCATGTATTTCGGCTTATCCATCGGAAAGGCCGCGACGAAGGCGTTGAAATTCAGGTCGCTGGCATAGCGTCCATTGACGACCTTGTCGGCGGTGCCGGTCTTGCCGCCGACGTTGAAGCCCTCGACCTGGGCGCCGCGGCCGGAGCCCTTCAGCCCGTTCCAGGTGAAGAGGTAGCGCATATCCGCGCTCGTGCTTTGCTTGATGACGTTTCGCGACAATGCTGCGGCCTGTTCCGGCGACCGTGGTAGGAAGGTCGGCGAAATGAGGTTGCCGCCATTGATAAGAGATGCAGCCGCAGACGCCGTTTGCAGCGGGGTCGTCGCGACGCCGTGGCCGAAGGAGATCGTGACGGAGTTGATCTTCTTCCAGGTGCGTGGCTGTGTCGGCGTTGCGACACCCGGCATCTCCGTCTCCATCTTGGAGAGAAGGCCGAGCTTGGTCAGGAACTGTTGATGCCCTTCAATGCCGACCATATCCGCGACGGCGGCAGTGCCGATGTTCGACGAATACTGAAAGACTTCCGGGATCGACAGGGGCCTGTGCTTGCCTTTGAAGTCCTTGATCGTGAAGCCGCCCATGCGGATCGGACGGGATGCATCGACGACGGAGTTTAGTGTGATCTTTTCCGCGTCGAGGCCCATTGCCAGGGTGAAGCTCTTGAAGGTCGAGCCCATTTCGAATGTCGCATTGCTGATCCGATTGAACCAGCCTTTCTCGTAGTCCTTGTCCGGTCTGCCGTCCGCCAATGTGCGCGACGGCTCGTTAGGGTCGTAGTCCGGCACCGAGGCCATGGCCAGGACCTCGCCCGTCTCGACATCGAGAACGAGTGCGCCGGCGGCGTCTGCCTGATAGGCGTTCATCGCCTTGGCGGCGACCTCTCGGGCGATGTTCTGGACGCGGATGTCGATCGACAGCCTGACGGGCTCAAGTGGAACCCCAGATGTCAGTCCCACAGCCCTCAGATCGGCCAGGCCCTGCTGGTCGAGATACCGCTCCATGCCGGCCAGTCCTTGATTGTCGACATTGACGTGGCCGAGAATATGCGACGCAGCGCGCGCGCCGGGATAGAAGCGACGTTTTTCCGGTCTGAAGCCTATGCCGGGAAGGCCAAGGGCCAGGATGTCAGCTTGCTGCCTCGGCGTGAGTTGGCGCCGCAACCACTGGAAGCCGCTGTCCATCTTGAGTTTCTTGTGGGTCTCCCTCCAATCGAGGCTCGGGATGACGGCTGCGAGTTTCTCCACCACTTCGTCGGCGTCGATGATGCGACGGGGGTCTGCATAGAGGGAGACCATGTTCAGGTCGGTAGCAAGGAGCTGGCCGTTGCGATCGATGATGTCGGGCCGGGAGGCGACGCTGTTGGGATTGCCAAGCGAGCTGGCGGCAAACGGCTCAGCCAGCCCATACTGGAGGAGGCGACCTCCGATCAGTAGGAAGCCGAATACGAAGCCGGCGATCAAGATTCCCAGGCGCCGCCTTGCCTGGCCGCTCCGCTTCTTTCTCGTGCCCGGGATCTTGTCGTGAATGCCGATCCTCTGACGTTCGACGCGGATGTGGGAACGGCTTTTGATCTTTAAAATTCGCGAGATGATAGTCATTGCGCTAATCCAGAACAGGCGGCGGAAATCGAAGAAGCACCTCCGAAAACGCGGCGCGTTTTCAGGCCTGTTTCTCCTGGGGCAACTGGTGACGAGATTTGCGTCGAATAATCTAAGAATTTGTTAACCGTCGCTTCTAGAAGTGCCACCGGCACCGTGCTCGACGCCATGTCAAGCCATCCGCGGAGCGTTGTCTGGAGATCCAGATGGCGGCCAGCAATATCAGCCGCATCGTCGGGGTGATGAAGGACGCCGGCCTCTGCGGCATGCGATAAACTCCCGATCGCCTGAAACGAGCGATAGAGGTGCGGATTGGTCACCATTGTACCAACAGCTACCACTCCCGAACAAACCGCAACCCCTCACGGCGAAACGTCATGACGTCAATATTTTCCGCGCCGTTCTCGGGACCAGTTGGTTCGCTGGCGAGTTCCTATACGTCGATCAATCGTTGAGCGGTAAACTTATCCGTTACCAGCATGTCGATGACGCCAACGCGAAGGGCGCCTGAGATCGCTGCCGTCTTCTTCGCGCCGCCAGCCAGCGCGATGACCCGATCCACCCGCGCAAGGTCCTCGAGTGGAAGGCCTATGACCCGGTCATCCAGCGGCGTTTTCACCGGTTTGCCGTCCTTGTCGAAGAAACGCAGTGAAATGTCACCGACGGCGCCGGCCTCGGCGAGATCGGCGAGTTCCCGCGACGAAAAGATGTTGCCGGAACGGGCAAGCAATTCGGACGGCTCAACCGCGCCGATGCCGACGATGGCGAGCGTGATGCTGCCGAAGAGATCCATGGTCTCACGGACGAAGGGATCTGACTGCATCAGGAGCCTGGCTTCCCTCGACGTTGTCACGCCCTGTACGGGAAGCAATTTGGGTTCGGCCCCGGTGAGGCGAGCAAGCCGCGTGGTGAGCTGCGTTGCATGTGTCTGCACCGAGGGGTCGCCCATGCCGCCGAGGGTCTGGACGACGTATTTTACCTGGGCGCTTTTCTGCGGATGGATGTTTTCGACCATCTTGAAGATGGTCTGGCTCCAGCTCGACACCCCGACGATCTCGCCAGGTGAAAGTGTGATCTCCAGAAGATGGGCTGCGGCTTCCCCGATCCGGGCCATGATTGCCCCGTCCCGGTCCTCGCTGCACTCGACGACAATTGCTTCGGGAAGGTCGAACTTTTGTCGCAGCGCCCCCTCGAGCTCGCTATAGGTGCCGACCGGCGGGATGACGCTGGTGCGAACGATATCCTCGGCCTCGGCCCTCTTCAGCATTCGCGAGACAGTCGCCTGGGAAAGCCGCAGATGCTGTGCGATCTCCGCCTGCCGCCGCCCTTCGATGTGGTACATCTGGGCAACCCTGGAAATCAGGCGGAGTTCGTTGAGGCGGGACATGGGCGATACCGGCTTGAATTTTTATTCACATTTAACCGGTGTCGGTCGCGACGTCGAGCGGGCCAGCGCATCATTCCATGTATTGAGAAGGCCGATGCGGTCGATCTCTTCTGGGCGGATCACTTCGGTGCTTCGGGGCAGTGCCTCGATCACATCGAGATCCTTCCACAGGCCGAGCGAAAGCCCGGCCAAATAGGCTGCACCGAGGGCTGAAGCCTCCGGCGCTTGGCATTGTATGACGGCATGTTCGATGAGATTGGATACGCACTGCATCAGGAAGCGGTTCTGGCTCGGGCCGCCATCGACGTATAGGGCGCCGAGTTGACCGCCGCTCTGGGCGCGCATGGCGGCGATCACGTCATGCACCTGGCAGCCGATCGAATCCGTCACCGAGCGGGCCATCTGGGCGCGGGTCGTGGAAAAGTTGATCTGAGCGAAGAGAGCGCGGGCGTCGGAGCTCCAATAGGGGGCGCCAAGGCCGACGAAGGCGGGCACGAATCCCGGTCCGCCCGGCTCGGCCGTCGCCGCAAGGTCGACGAGGGCGGCCACATCGGGAAGGCCCAGAATGCCGGCCATCCAGGGAAGGCTTGCGGCCGAAACGAGGATGTTGCCTTCGAAGGCGAAGGTCGGCACGCCAGCGATCCGCCAGGCGACCGTCGTGGTGATGCCGTTTTGCGGCGCGATGAAGCGCGGCAATGTCGTCATGACTGAGGAGCCGGTTCCAAACGTCACCTTGCCGTCGCCGGGCTTGAAGGCGCCGTGACCGAAGAGCGCTGCATGGCTGTCGCCGATGGCGGAGCGGATCGGCGTGCCATCGGCAATGCCGGGAAGCCCCTGTGTCGTGCCGAAATCGGCAGAGCTGTCGAGCACTTCAGGGAGCAGGGTAATATCAACGCCGAAGATTTGGCCGAGCTCTTCGCTCCAGACCTGGCCATTGAGGTCGAACAGCTGGCTGCGGGCGGCATTGGAGGCATCGCAGACGTGGCGGCGTCCACCCGTCAGGCAATGGATTAGCCAGCTGTCGATCGTGCCGAGATGCACGCGGCGTCCGGCCGGAACGCGATCGAGCAGCCAGCGGAATTTCGATCCGGGAAACATCGGGTCGAGGGGCAGACCGGTAAGTGCCTGTACGCGGTTGAGATGACCTTCGGCGATGAGGCGCTCGCAGTCAGGCGCGGTACGGCGGCATTGCCAGCTGAGCACGGGACCGAGCGCTTCGCCGGTCTCAGCATCCCACACCGTGACAGATTCGCGCTGGTTGGACACTGCCACCGCCTCGACAGTGACGTCGGACACTTTCGTCAGGCAGGTCTCGATCGCTTCGCAAACGGAGGCAAAGATCCGGCGAGGATCCTGCTCGACCCAGCCCGGTTGCGGATAGGAAATGCCGACGGCGGCCGAGCCTCTAGCGAGCACCTCTCCTGTTTCGGAAACCAGAACTGCCTTCGAATTGGTGGTGCCCTGGTCGATTGCCAGAATAGCCCGCATCGTCTTCTCCTCAGACAATGGCCGGGGCGGATGCACGCCCCGGCTCAATAGACCTGCTATCAGATTATTTGCGCTTGATCAGCGCCTCTGCCGCATCGGCGATCGCCGCCGGTGCCATGCCGAATTCGTCGAGGAGGAATTCCGCCGAACCGGTCGGCGCATAGATGCCGGGAACGCCAAGACGCTTCATCGGCACGGGCGCGTTGTCGACGACCACTTCGGCGACGGCTGAACCGAGGCCGCCGAAGACCGAATGTTCTTCCGCCGTTACGATCGCACCGGTCTCGTTGGCTGCGGCGATGATGGCGGTCTCGTCGATCGGACGAACGGTCGCCATGTTGAGCACGCGTGCCTTGACGCCGCGCGCGGCCAGGATTTCGGCGGCTTTCACCATGCGATGGGTCAGCGTGCCGTTGGCAATCAGCGTGACATCGGAGCCCTCACGCAGCAGGTTCGCCTTGCCGACTTCGAACTTATGGCCTTCGGGCAGCAGATCCGGAACGCCGACGCGCGACAGGCGCAGGAAGCAGGGACCATTGTAGCTTGCGGCCCATTCGACGGCGGCGGCGGTCTCGATCCGGTCGCAGGGGGCAATGACGGGCAGGTTCGGCAGCACGCGCGTCCAGGCGAAGTCTTCGATCGAATGATGGGTCGGGCCGAGTTCGCCATAAGCCATGCCGGAGGAAATGCCGACGAGTTTGACATTGGCGTTCGAGTAGGAGATGTCGGCCTTGATCTGCTCGAGCGACCGGCCGGTCAGAAACGGCGAAGCGCCGCAGACATAGGGCAGGCGTCCGCCATTGGCGAGACCGGCGCCGACGCCGACCATGTTCTGTTCGGCAATGCCGACATTGACGAGGCGATCAGGGAATTTCGACTTGAAGCCGCCGAGCTTGGAGGAGCCGACCGAGTCGTTGCAGACGGCAACGATGGTTTCATTCTCGGCAGCCAGCCGTTCGAGCGTCGCGGCAAAGGCATCGCGGCAATCATAGAGCTTCGGTGGGTTTACGGGCGCGTTCATTAGAGTGCCTCCGACAGTTCTGCCAATGCGGTTTCATACTGTTCCTTGCTCGGAACCTTGTGGTGCCAGTCGACGCGATCCTGCATGAACGAGATGCCGTGGCCCTTATTGGTGTGCGCGACGATGCAATGCGGGCGGTCACTGCGATGCTCGAGAGCGGGCACGATCGCGTGCATGTCATTGCCATTGATTTCGCTGACCTCCCAGCCGAAGGCCTCGAGCTTGGGGCGAAGCGGCGCGAGATCGTTGGTGTCCGATAGGGAGGCGCCCTGTTGGAACCTATTGTGGTCGATGACCAGCGTCAGGTTGTCCAGGCGGAACTGGTATGCTGCCATGATGGCTTCCCAGTTGGAGCCTTCCTGCATCTCGCCGTCACCTGTGATGACATAGGTGTGGTATTTCGCGCCCGAGAGTTTCGCCGCCTTCGCCATGCCGACAGCGACAGGCAGCCCGTGTCCCAGAGGCCCCGTATTGGTTTCGACACCCGGCACCTTGTTGCAGTTCGGATGGCCGTTCAGCCGGGAATGCGGCTTCAGGAACGTCGCGATTTCCTCTTCCGGAATGAAGCCCCGCTTGGCGAGCGTCACATAGAGCGCGCAGGCCGTATGGCCCTTCGACAGCACGAACCTGTCGCGATCGGGATGTTTGGGCTGGTCGGGCCAGATATGCAGCACACGGAAGTAAAGCGCGGTGAGGAGATCGATCACCGACATCTCGCCACCAATATGGCCGGCGCCTGCCTCGTATACGGCCTGGAGGTCGCGCAGACGTATCTGGCGAGCAACACGTTCAAGTTCGGAAGGCTCCATCGTTTCCTCTTGTGCATAAATATTCATGTAGTTATATTTTTGCATACAAGCGGCCTTAGTCAAGCCCCTTATTGGTCATTGTGCTTCGCTCATCGGCCGGAAAGCTGGTTGACAGCATCTAAGCAAGTTGTTAATGAATTTTCCAGCAGGTATGAATAAATATTCTTGCTTGAAGAAATATTGGCCGCCGGCCTTAATCCCAGGGAGGAACGATGGTGGCGATCGACGTGAATGAACAGAGCCGTCCGTCCGGCACGTGGGTAAGCAAGCTCACGGGGGCAACCGGCCCGCTCATCGGGCTGCTTTTGCTCTGCCTGTTCCTGACCTTCAGCACTGATGCATTTCTCTCCGTCCGCAATGGTCTGAACATTCTCGACCAGATCACCGTGCTCGGGATCATGGCAGTGGGCATGACCTTCGTGATCCTGATCGGCGGCATCGACCTTTCAGTCGGTTCGGTCCTGGCTCTCGCGATGATGGTGATGGGCTGGACGGCGAATGTCGCCGGCCTGCCGCTCGGCATCGGCATCGTGGTGGCGCTCATTGCCTCGATGATCAGCGGCCTGATCGTCGGCATCATGGTCACCTGGTTCAGGGTGCCTGCCTTCATCGCGACACTGGCGATGATGTCGGCTGCGCGCGGCGTGGCGAACATGATCACCGACGGCCAGCAGATCGTCGGCTTCCCCGACTGGTTCATGATGCTGGCCATTGACCGCCATTTCGGCATTCTGACTGCAACCGTCTTCCTGATGCTGGCTGTCGTCGCCGCTGCTTGGGTTTTCCTTCACTTCCGCGCAGAAGGCCGCATGCTCTATGCGGTCGGCGGCAATCCCGAAGTTGCTCGTCTTGCCGGCATCAACGTCCAACTCGTGACTATTCTTGTTTACATGGCGAGTGCCGTCCTTGCAGGTCTTGCCGGTATCGTTCTTGCTGCCCGTCTGGACTCGGTTCAGCCGTCCAGCGGTTTTGGCTACGAGCTGGACACGATCGCGGCCGTCGTCATCGGCGGAACCTCTCTGTCGGGAGGCGCAGGCGGTATTGGCGGCACGCTGATCGGCGTCCTGATCATCGGCGTGCTGCGTAATGGCCTCAACCTTCTCAACGTCTCGCCCTTCCTGCAGCAGGTCATCATCGGCGTCGTCATCGTTCTCGCTGTCGGCGCAGAAACGATCCGGAAGCGGCGGGCTGCCTGATCATTCCGCCCGCAGACGATGCGGGCGTGAAGAAATTCCTCTCCGAGAGGTTTGGAGCGGAGCTATTGCCCGAGGGGGAGGATACCCGAGGGTTCACTAACAACGGAGGAACTGACATGAAATTTGCGCGCACTCTGCTCGCGTCTGCCGCCCTGCTTGGCCTCAGCCTCGGATCCGTTCAGGCGGCCGAAGTCAAGAAGCTCGGCCTTGCCGTCGCCAATTTGCAGGCAAACTTCTTCAACCAGATCAAGCAGTCCGTCGAAGCTGAAGCCAAGAAGCGTGGCATCGAGGTCCTCACCGTCGACGCCAAGGGCGATGGCCCGACCCAGGTCAACCAGATCCAGGACCTGCTGACCCAGAATATCGACGCACTGATCTACATCCCGGCAGGCGCTGCTGCAGCCAGTGTGCCGGTCAAGCTCGCAAAGCAGGCCGGCATTCCGGTCGTCAACGTCGACCGGAATGCTGAAGGCGCTCCGGGCGATACCTTCCTGGCGACCGATTCCGTCGCCTCCGCCAAGGCGGTTTGCGACTACATCCTCAAGGAAGCCGGCGGCAAGGGCAAGATGGTCATCATCCATGGCCAGAAGGGCACCACGCCTGAACTGGACCGCACCAAGGGGTGCCAGGAATCCCTGAAGGCCTATCCGGACGTGAGCGTCGTCGCCGAGCAATATTCCAACATGTGGAGCCAGGACGAGGGCTTCCAGATCATGCAGAATATGCTCCAGTCGAATTCTGATGTCTCGATCGTCTTTGCCCAGGCAGATGGACTGGCGCTCGGTGCGGCCCAGGCGATCAAGGTCGCTAATCCATCGCAAAAGATCGTGGTCGGTGGTTTTGATGGCGACACCGCTGCGCTCGAGGCCCTCAGCAAGGGTGTGTTCGACGTGACCGCGACACAGCAGACGCAGAAGATGGGCCGCGATGCGGTGGAGAACGCGGTCAAGCTCGCTGCCAAGGAAAAGGTGCCACCGGTTCAGCTGATGGACGCCACGCTGACGACCAAGGAAAACGTGGCAGGCTTCATCGCCAACCATCCGTAATCAGTCAAAATCTCGAGGAGGTGTGCTGTGACCGAGCCGGTTCTTTCCCTGAGGGGCATATCCAAGCGCTACGGACCGCTCCAGGTTCTGAAAAATGTGGACCTGGACGTCTATCCCGGCGAGGTGGTGGCACTTCTCGGCGAAAACGGCGCCGGCAAGTCGACGCTGTCAGGCATCATTGCCGGATCACGCACACCGTCCGAGGGCACGATGACATGGCTGGGGCAGCCTTATGCCCCGGCCGCTCCACGCGAGGCGATCGACAAGGGCGTCGTGCTGATCCATCAGGAACTGCAGCTTCTGCCGCATCTTTCAATCGCTGAAAATGTCTTCATCGGTCGTTGGCCGATGAAGAACGGCGTGGTCGACCGTACCCAGATGGTCCGCCGCGCCCAGGAACAGCTCGCACGGCTGAACCTGCACATTCCCGCGACCCGAAAGGTTGCCGGTCTTTCGACCGCCAACCAGCAGCTGATCGAGATTGCCAAGGCGCTGGCGCTCAATGCAAAACTCCTGATCCTCGACGAGCCGACCGCAGCCCTTGGCGGGGCGGAGACGGAAGCCCTGTTCGAGCAGGTGCGCAAGCTCCGCGCCGAGGGCGTAGGCATCATCTACATCTCCCACCGCATGGAAGAGATCAAAAAGATCACCGATCGCATCGTCGTGCTTCGCGACGGAGAGCGCGTCCATGAATTTGCCGACAGTTCGACGCCGGTACGCACGATCGTCGAAAGCATGGTCGGCCGCTCGCTCGATCGCATGTTTCCGACCCTTCCCGAGCCGACCAGCAGGCCCGTGCTCGAAGTGTCCGGCCTGACGTCGCCGGATGATTCCTTCCGGGATGTAAGTTTCGACGTTCACGCGGGCGAGATCCTCGGCATTGCCGGCCTCGTCGGTGCCGGCCGCACCGAGCTCGTGCGCGCGATTTCCGGTGCCGATCCAATCAGCGCCGGCTCGGTCCGGCTGGAAGGCGAGGCGCTGAAGCTGCGCAGCCCTGCGGATGCGATCGCCAAGGGCATCGTGATGGTTCCGGAAGATCGCAAGGATCAAGGGCTCGTCGTTGCACACAAGATCAGCGAGAACATCATCTACGCCAATCTCGACAAGCTTGGCGGGCGCTGGCTCACTTCGAGCGTGAAACGCGTTTTCGCCGAAAAGGCGGTGGCGAAATTCGGCGTCAAGGGGCGTGCGGAGCAGTTTGCCTCCGACCTCTCGGGTGGCAACCAGCAGAAGGTCGTCATCGCCAAATGGCTGATGCGCGATCCGAAGGTCGTGGTGCTGGACGAGCCCACACGCGGTATCGATGTCGGAGCCCGCGCCGGCATCTACGATATCATCGTCAACCTCGCCAAACAGGGCGTCGCGGTCATCGTCGTAAGCTCCGATCTCGAGGAGGTTCTCGGCGTATCTAACCGCATTCTCGTGCTGGCGCAGGGCAAACAGGCAGGCATTTTGAAGCGTGACGAGGCGAACGACGTCTCGGTCATGGAACTGGCGACAATCTAGGCAAAGACAGAAAGGAAGAGCGGTGTCCGACATCTCTCTGAACGCACCTAAACTATTTGATCTCAGCGGCCAGGTTGCCATCGTGACGGGCGCCGGCAGCGGCATCGGGCAAAGGATCGCCATCGGTCTTGCCCAGTGCGGCGCCGACGTGGCGCTTCTCGATCGCCGCACTGATGACGGTCTTGCCACGACTGCCAGCCATATCAGGGCTGCCGGTCGCCGCTCGATCGAGATTGCTGCCGACGTCACCAGTAAATCGTCGCTTGCCGAAGCCGTCGCCCGCACCGAAGCCGATCTCGGTGCGCTCTCGCTTGCTGTCAATGCCGCCGGTATCGCCAACGCTAATCCCGCCGAGGAGATGGAAGAGGATCAGTACCAGACGCTGATGGACATCAACCTGAAGGGCATCTTCCTGTCCTGCCAGGCCGAGGCACGCGCCATGTTGAAGAACGGCCGCGGGTCGATCGTCAACATCGCCTCCATGTCGGGCGTTATCGTCAATCGCGGTTTGAGCCAGGCCCATTACAATGCCTCGAAGGCGGGCGTGATCCATATGTCGAAGTCGTTCGCCATGGAGTGGGTCGGGCGCGGCATCCGCGTCAACACGATTTCGCCGGGCTATACCGCAACGCCGATGAACACCCGGCCGGAGATGGTACATCAGACCAAGCTCTTCGAAGAACAGACGCCGATGCAGCGTATGGCCAGTGTCGATGAGATGGTCGGTCCTGCGGTCTTCCTGCTCTCGAATGCTGCAAGTTTCGTGACGGGTGTCGATCTGCTCGTTGACGGCGGCTTCTGCTGCTGGTGATGACATGCGTAAGCTGATCGCAGGCAATTGGAAAATGAACGGTCTCGTCTCCTCCCAAGCTGAGATCGAGGCGCTGAAGGGGCTAACGGGCAGTGCGACGTGCGATATCGTCGTCTGCCCGCCCTTCACGCTGATCGACCGCGCCGTGGCGCGGGTCAAGGATACTGATCTCGCCATCGGCGCGCAGGATTGCCACGCGCAGTCGTCGGGTGCCCACACGGGCGAAATTTCTGCCGAAATGCTTGCCGATCTCGGTGCGCGCTATGTCATCCTCGGACATTCCGAACGCCGTGTCCTGAACGGCGAGGACGATGAGATTGTGCTGGGGAAGGCGCTTGCCGCGCATCGGGCAGGCTTGATTTCGATCGTCTGCGTCGGTGAGACACGCCATGAGCGCGACGAAGGCCGGGCAATCGAAGTCGTCGGCGAACAACTGCGGGGATCCGTCCCCGAGGGTGCTACCAGCCGAAATCTTGTCATCGCCTATGAACCCGTCTGGGCAATCGGAACCGGACTGGTGCCGACCCACGAACAGATTGAGGAGGTCCATGCGGCGATCCGGCAGATGCTCGAAGAGCGGCTGGGCAGCGATGGCCATTCGGTCAAGATCCTCTATGGCGGCTCGGTCAAGGCATCCAATGCAGAGGCGATATTCGGGCTTCGCAATGTGGACGGAGCGCTGGTCGGCGGCGCTTCGCTGAAGGCCTCGGAATTCGCAGGAATTATTTCGGCAGCCGTTTGAACTCTGAGTGCGGAGACAAGTGTCGCCAGTGCAGATCGGTGCGCTCACGCCGGCGCCGTTGAAAGGAAAAGAGAATGCAACGTTTTGAAAACAAGACCGTCGTCATTACCGGCGCAAGCCGCGGTATCGGTGCAGCGATCGCCAAACGCTTTGCGCGCGAAGGCGCCAATCTCGTCGTTTCGGCCAATGAAGACAGCGTGCATGGCGTGGCAGAACAGATCAAGTCAGATGGCGGCAAGGTTATTTCCTTCGTTGGCGACGTCACTGACAAGTCAAGCGTCAAGGCCCTTTATGACGCAGCCGAGCAGGCATTCGGCGCTGTCGACGTCTCCATCCAGAATGCCGGCGTCATCACCATCGCCCGCATCGAGGATATGACCGAGGGCGAGTGGGACAAGGTCATGGCCGTCAACACCAAAGGCGTGTTCCTCTGCGCCCAGGAAGCGATCGCCCGCATGCGCAAGCACGGCCGCGGCGGCCGTCTCATCAACACGGCCTCCGGCCAGGCGCGCGACGGCTTCATCTACACGCCGCATTATGCCGCCTCGAAGATGGGCGTCGTCGGCATCACCCAGAGCCTTGCCAAGGAAGTCGCCACCGACGGCATCACCGTCAACGCCTTCTGCCCGGGCATCATCGAGACCGACATGTGGGCCTATAACGACCAGGCATGGGGCAAGCTGCTCGGCAATTACGGCCCCGGCGAACTGATGAAGGAATGGGTCGAAGGCATTCCGATGAAGCGCGCCGGTTCCGGCGAAGACGTCGCCGGCCTCGTCACCTTCCTTGCCAGCGACGATGCAGCCTACATTACCGGCCAGACCATCAATGTCGATGGCGGCCTCATCATGTCCTAGCTCTGTTCGACAATAGGAAACGGTGCTTTCACCTCTGCGAGGCAGTTCCCGCGGCGAGATCTGCACCCAACCTCTTGCAGAACAAGGCCTTCATCATCTATCTAAGTAATGTTCTCAGGGCGGGGTGCAATTCCCCACCGGCGGTATCGAGGCAACTCGGAGCCCGCGAGCGCCTTCGTGGAAGCGAAGGGTCAGCAGATCCGGTGAGATGCCGGAGCCGACGGTCATAGTCCGGATGGAAGAGAGCAACGCAGAGGACACCGCTCGGCACGCGGTGTTTCATATGCTTGTTCGCCCAAGGGAAAATGGTGGCTTTTGACAGGCCATGTACGCCGCACACTGCGGCTAACCCTTGAAAGGCAGAGAAGATGGCAATTTCCAAAATCGAAGATGCGATCGTCGCGATTGCGCGTGGCGAGATCGTGGTCGTCGTCGACGATCGTGATCGTGAAAACGAGGGCGACCTCGTCATCGCATCCGAGGCAATCACCCCGCAGGCGATCGCCTTCATGATGAATTATGCTCGCGGCCTCATCTGTGTGGCAATGGAAGGCGAGCGGCTGGACGAGCTGCAGATCCCGCAGATGGTCCCCAACAATACCGAACTTTTGAAGACGGCTTTCACCGTGTCGGTTGACTATATTCCTGAAACGACGACCGGAATTTCGGCGGCTGACCGCGCCGCGACGGTTCGCGCACTCATTGCCGAGACGTCCCGCCCCGAGGATTTTGCGCGGCCCGGCCATATCTTCCCGTTGCGTGCGCATCCGAACGGCGTGCTTTCTCGTCCAGGTCATACCGAGGCGGCTGTCGACCTCGCAAGGCTTGCCGGCCTGTCGCCGTCAGGTGTCATCTGCGAGGTGGCCAATGATGATGGCACGATGGCACGCCTGCCCGAGCTTGAGCAGTTTGCCGAACGGCACGGCCTCCATCTGATCACAATCGAGGATCTCATTGCTTATCGGGGCGTGAGAGCGCCTGTTAAGGCCGCCTAGTAAGCGTGTCTTGGCCTGGCGTAAAAGAGCCACGGCGAGCCAAGATCGCGTGGGTGCCGTTTGTGTAGTCTGCAACGAGGCACTCGCGCTCTGGCACGGATAAGCAGCGTGAGCTATTAGCTCGACGAAGGCCCGATCACGCGGGCCTTCGATGTTTCACCATGCCTTCAGACGACGAGTGCTAGCGCCGGTCCCTGATCGTCCGTCTTGCGTTCCTGGCCGGCCGTGCCTTCCAGGCTCTCGGAAGCCAGCAGATTGAACTCCCGACGTTCTTTCTCCGATACGATCGCGAGGTCGATGACCTTCTGCAGGTTGGCGGCATGGCGGAAGGTGGGATCGTCCTGCTTTCCGGTTCTGACCGCTTCGGCAAAGCGCTGGTAGTTGGTCAGCACTGACGGCACCTCGATGTCACGCCAGGTGGCGCTTTCAATATCGTCACCGAAGCAGCCCCGAAGATCTGAGCCGTCAGGACGATGGATGACTTCGAGGCTGCCTTTTTCGCCATAGATGCGCAGCTTCAGTTCGTTGAGATGACCGGTCGCCCAGCGTGTCGCATGGATGACGCCGAGAGCGCCATTGGCGAAATCGACAGACATGGTGAAGCTGTCATTGGCGTCGAGCATATATTCACCGATCTGTCCGCCCGGCGCCTTGTTGAAGGTCTTGAGACGCGCAAAGACATGGTCGATATCGGTCGCGGCGCCATAAGCGGCGAAATCGAGAATATGAATGCCGACATCGCCGAGCACGCCGTTCGATCCATGGCCGGTGGACAAGCGCCACAGCCAGCGCGATTCCGTGCGCCAGTCGCCCCAGGCGCGGGACACCAGCCAGCTCTGCAGATAGGAGGCCTCCACATGGCGGATGGTGCCAAGTTCGCCTGCCAACACCATCTCGCGCGCCCGTTGCAGCGGTGCGACGTTGCGATAGGTGAGGTTGACCATGTTGATGACGCCGGCGGCCTCAGCCGCGTCCGTCATCTCAAGCGCATGGGCGTAGTTTTCTGCCAGCGGCTTTTCGCAGAAGACGTGTTTGCCGGCGGCGATCAGCGCCAAGCTCGTCGCATGATGTATCCGGTCAGGCGTGACGTTGGTGGCGGCATCGAATTCGCCCCAGGCGATCGCTTCCTCGAGCGTGCTGAAGCGCTTTCCGATATTGAAATGATCGGCGAACTCATCAAGCCGGGTCCGATCGGTGTCGACGGCGCCGACCACCTCGACACCATCGATGGCGAGGAAGTTGGCAACCTGGTTTTTGGCCATCATGCCCGTGCCAAGAACAAGTAGACGCATTGCTCTTCTCCTCAGCGGTAACCGGCTTCGCCGGCTTGATGCAGTCTCGGACCACGCTCGACGATCGGCTCCAGTGCCTTCTCTACCGGCACATTTGGGGCATCGGTGATGCTCTTCAGGTCGCCCTGCGGGTTATAGGCCCACTTCACGCCGTTGATCAGCACCTTCTGCACGTTCGCATCGTGATAGGTCGGGTAGGTTTCGTGGCCGGGACGGAAATAGAAGATGTTGCCGGCGCCGCGGCGCCAGGTGAGGCCAGACCGGAAGACTTCTCCGCCCTGGAACCAGGAGATGAACACCGTTTCCAACGGCTCCGGCACCGAGAACTGCTCGCCGTACATTTCTTCGTTTTCCAGCTCGAAATGCTCGCCGAGACCAGCAGCGATCGGATGGCGCTGATTGATCGTCCACAGACGCTCGCGCTCGCCCGCCTCGCGCCATTTCAGCGCACAGGGCGTGCCCATCAGCCGCTTGAAGATCTTGGAGAAATGGCCGGAATGCAGCACGAGAAGGCCCATGCCCTCCCAGACCCGCTTGGCGACACGCTCGACGACGACGTCAGAGACTGCGCCATGGTCCTTGTGACCCCACCAAGTCAACACATCGGTCTCGGCAAGGCGGGCCTCCGTCAGGCCGTGTTCCGGCTCCTGCAGCGTGGCGGTCGTTGCCGAAATCGCCGGATCGGTGTTCAGCGCCTTGGCGATCGTGGTGTGCATGCCATCAGGATAGATCTCCCGGACAATGGCGTTGGTATTTTCGTGGATGTTCTCACCCCAGACGATGGTGCGAATAGACAAGTTTTTGCTCCTTCACAGCAAGTAGCGGACCGGAACCGATGGGAAGCGGTCGGATCCTGTTTGTTTGATTGGTGGTCAGGCTGCGCCCTTGAAAGGGACCTTTTCGAGTGCGCGTCCGGATTGGTCGAAACGGTGAATGCGATCCTTGACCGGCGACACGCCCAGTTGCTGGCCGGGCTGGTGGCTCGATACGCCGGTCTCTCGCACGGTCAGCGGCTCGGCGGAGCCGATGTCGAGATAGACGAAACTGTCCGAGCCGAGGATTTCTGAGTGGATGACAGTGCCCGTCCAGACAGGATCCTGATCTCTAAACTCGATATGTTCGGCTCGCACCCCAATCGTATGGGCATTATAGGGAGCCGCGAACGGTCCGGAGAGGAAGTTCATTTTCGGCGAGCCGATGAAGCCGGCGACGAAGATTGAGTTCGGGGTCTCGTAGAGCTCGATCGGAGTTCCGATCTGTTCGACGACGCCATCACGAAGAACGCATATGCGATCGGCAAGCGTCATGGCCTCGACCTGATCGTGGGTGACATAGATCATCGTGGTGTCATGCATGCCGCGGTGAAGCTTGGCGATCTCCAGTCTTGTGGCAACGCGCAAAGCGGCATCAAGGTTCGACAATGGTTCGTCGAACAGGAAGACCTTCGGGTCACGAACGATGGCGCGGCCAATGGCTACGCGCTGGCGTTGGCCGCCTGAAAGCTGGCGCGGCAGGCGCTCCAGATAGGGTGAGAGCTGCAGCATGCCGGCTGCCTGTTCGACGCGCGCCTTGCATTCTTCTCTGGTTCGGCCGGAGAGCTTCATGCCGAAGGCCATGTTTTCGTAGACCGTCATATGCGGATAGAGCGCATAGGACTGGAAGACCATCGCGATGCCGCGCTTCGACGGGGAAAGACGATTGACCGGCTGACCATCGAAGGAAAGCGTGCCTGACGTTATGTCCTCCAGTCCTGAGATCAATCTAAGCAAGGTGGACTTGCCGCAACCGGACGGGCCGACGAAGACCATGAACTCCCCCTTCCGGATGTCCATGCTAACGCCCTTGATGACTTCGAATGCCCCGAAGCTCTTGCGGATATTGTCTAATCTAATTTGTGCCATGTCGCGCTTTCCTCAGCCTTTGACGCCGCCGGCCGTCAGCCCGGAAATGATCCGGCGTTGAAAAATAAGAACAAGGATGACGACGGGCACGGTAACGATGACCGATGCCGCCATGATATTGCCCCAGGGGATTTCGAACTGACTGCCGCCCGAAAGGAGAGCGATCGCTACCGGCACCGTCCGTTGCGCATCCGACGAGGTGAAAGTCAGCGCGAACAGAAATTCATTCCAGGCCGTGATGAAGGCAAGCAGACCGGTGGTGACCAGGGCCGGCCACATCAGCGGCATGAACACCTGCGTGATGATGACCCAGGGGGAGGCGCCATCGACGATGGCCGCTTCCTCGATCTCGATCGGCAGATCCCGCATGAAAGTCGTCAGCACCCACACCGTGAAAGGCAGAGTGAAGATCATATAGGAGAAGATCAGCGCGAAGGGCGTGTTGAAGATGCCGATCCAGCGGATGAGTTCGAATAGCCCTGCGAGCACAGCGATCTGCGGGAACATCGAGACGGACAGAATGGTCAGCATCAAGAGGGCCCGACCCCGGAAATGCACGCGGGCAAGCGCGTAGGATGCGGTCACGGCGAGCAGCAAAGAGGCGGCGACCACGAGGCAGGCAATGAGCAGCGAATTGCCGAGGCTGCGGATGAAGCTGCCGGTCGTCAACACGCCGGTATAGTTTTCCAGCGAGATCGAGGTCGGCCAGTAGGTGACCTCGAAGAGCGCGGTGCCGACTTTGAAGCTTGTTAGGATCGCGTAGTAGAACGGGAAGACCGCGATGATGACGATGACCGCGACCAGCAGATAAAACAGCGTATTCTTCGTGGCTGTGAGCAGCATCAGCGTTCGCCTCCACCGAGATTGACGCGGCCGAGCCAGATGTAGAGCACGGTAACGGAGGCGATGATAAGAAAGAGAACAGTGGAGGCGGTTGCGCCATAGGCGAACTTGTCGAAATCGAAGAGGTTTTCGCGCGCCATCACCGACATTGTCTTGGTCTGGGCGTTGTTCGGTGTCAGCACGTAGATCAGGTCGAAGATGCGCATGGCGTCGAGCATGCGGAAGATCACGGCGACCATGATTGCCGGGCGGATCAGCGGCAGGGTCAGACGCCAGAACACTTTGATGGGGTTGATGCCGTCGATCTTTGCGGCCTCGTAAATATCGGCCGGAACCATTTGCAGGGCGGCGAGGATCAGCAGCGCCATGAAGGGCGTTGTCTTCCAGACGTCGACGATCAGAACGGCGATCATCGCTGTCTGGGGATCAGCGGTCCACGCGATCTTCTGGCTGATGAGCCCGAGGCTGAGAAACATGTCGTTGAGGATGCCGAACTGATCGTTGAGCATCCAGGCCCACATTTTCGCGGAGACGATGGTCGGGATCGCCCAGGGAATGAGGATAGCGGCGCGCACGACGCCGCGGCCAACGAATTGCGCGTTCAACACAAGGGCGACGATGAGGCCGAGCGCGGTTTCGATCGTCACCGACAACAGCGTAAATTTTGCCGTGTTCCAGACCGCGCCCCACCAGGCGGGATCGGCCAGCAGTCCCCTATAGATCGTGCGGCCGCTCTTCAGGGTAACCCAGGAGAGGTAATTGTCGAAGCCGACGAACTGAGCATCGCCGAGGTTCGTCAGCGACGCGTTGGTGAAGCTGAAGTATATGGTGCGGAACAGCGGCCAGCCGGCAACGATGGCCAGGATCAGCAGGGTCGGAGCCAGGAAGATCCAGGCGGATCGGACACGTTCCGAGCGCAGATCCGAAGAGATTGCCTTCGTGCGCGCGCCCGTGCTCAGATTTTGGGAGACTGCAACTTCACTCATGGAATATCCGCTTCATGAGACAATCGACGACGGCGTATCGGAAGCGGCAGCGGCGAGATATCCGACGCTGCCGCCTCGATCTGTTACCAGCCGCTGCCTTGCAGCGTCGTCAGATCGGCTTCGAGAAGCTCTAGATTTTCTTCGGCTGTCCCACTGCCGGAGAGCGTATTGTGCACGGCGGTCCAGAACTTGGCGGAAACCTCGTTATACTTGACCTTGGCAACAGCCGACGGACGCGGCACAGCGTTTTCGAAGATCGGCTTCCAATTCGGCATGAACGGCTGCGCAGCAGCAATGTCCTTGTCGTCATAAAGCGCCGACAAGGTCGGCAGGTTGGAAAGCTCGATGGCACGCTGCTTCTGGCTTTCCTTCGACGTCAGGAACTTGACGAGTTCGATCGCCGCATCCGGGTTCTTCGAATATTTCGAGACGGCGAGATTCCAGCCGCCGAGCGTCGAGGAGGGCTTGTCGCCTTCTGCGGCAACGGGAAGTGTCGTCACGTCGAACTTGCCCTTGACCGGACTGTCGGCGCCGTTGCCCAGCGCATAGGCATAGGGCCAGTTACGCATGAAGACGGCGTTGCCGGTCTGCCAGACACCGCGGGATTCTTCCTCCTGATAGGCGAGCACACCGCTCGGTGAAATCGTCCCGATCCAGCCCTTGGCGCGATTGAGTGCTGCCGCGGCCTTCTCGTTGTTAATCGAAATCGTGCCGTCGGTCTCGATGATCTGGCCGCCGCCCGAGGACTTGACCCATTCCAGTGCATCGCAGGTCAGGCCTTCATAGGCATTGCCCTGGAAGACGTAACCCCAGAGATCCTTCTGGCCGGCGGCGCGTTCCTTTTCCTGGATTTCCTTGGCGGTTGCCTCCATCTCGTCCCAGGTCTTCGGCGGCTGCTTGCCGTATTTCTCAAGCAGATCCTTGCGGTAGAAGAGGGCCGGCGCATCCGTATAAAGCGGCATTGCGACCAGACGGCCGTTCACGGTCTGGGAGGCAACGATCGCCGGGAAAAAGTCGCCGACGACGTCCTTGGTGGCATCCTTGAGATCGACGAACTGGTCTGCCAGCTGCGGGGCCCAGATAACATCCGTCTGGTAGACATCGACATCCGTGTTGCCGGCTGCGAGCCAGAGCCGATATTGCGAAAACTGTTCAGTGGATGAGGGCGGCATGGTGACGATCTTGACCGTATTGCCGGTCGCCTTCTCGAAGGCATCGAGCTGCTTGCGGAACAGATCGAGGTTCTTGCCGGTAGAGCTCGCTGAAATGCTGATCTCGGCGGCAAAGGACGGAACTGACACGCCAATAAGCGCAGCCGCGAGGGCGGCCGCAGTGAAACGAAACTTCATTTTCTCCTCCCAAAGACCAAATTGAAATCGATTTGGTTGTGAAAAACTGTCAGAAGGTCGATACCGTGTCAAGGGAGGTTCTTGATTGCGACCTATACTTGTTCATAAATGCGGAATATCGTTTAAAATCAACTGAAAACCCAAATGCCGTGATTTCCTAATTCGCGCTAGTGTTCATCTGGCGGCAGATGAAATTGAAATCGATTTGAGAAAATATAATCGACGGCATAGAATGTGGAATTTGCGAGGCCGATGGTATAGATGCCCGGCAGCGCAGGCGATGAAAGTTATTTCGGTCAATGAAACTCAAAGAGTTCGCAAAACAACTTGGATTGTCTCCAACGACCGTCAGCCGTGCGCTCAGTGGCTATCCCGAGGTAAGCGAGGTGACGCGCGCCCGCGTCGTCCAAGAGGCGGTGCGGCTGGGCTACCGGCCGAACGTCAATGCGGTCAGACTGAAGACCGGGCGGGTTGGTGCCATTGGCGTCGTCATGGGGCGTGCCGGCGAGTTTCATTTCGCGGAATTCATGGCCGGTATGGCGGAGCGTCTTATCACGGAAGACACCGATATCCTGGTCATTCCGATGGCCAATCCCGAATATGATGCCGAGATGCAACTCTACAGACGGCTGGCGGAAAGTCAGCGGGTGGATGCGATCATCGTGCATTCGCCTCGACCCAATGACCAGCGTATCGCGCTGCTGCATGAGCTGGGAATGCCGTTCCTCGTTCATGGCCGTTCAGACATCGACGTGCCGCACCCCTGGCTCGATATCGACAATGAAGGGGCTGTACGCCGCGCGACCTCGCATTTGATCGATCTCGGTCATACGAGGATTGCGATGATCAATGGCCGCGAGGGCGCAACTTACGCGCTGCATCGCGACATCGGTTACCGCAGCGCCTTGCAGAGCCACGGGATCGAGGTCGATCCGCAACTGATCGCCAACGGCAATTTCACCGACGAGCTCGGTTTCCGCTTTGCGCGGTCATTTCTCGAGCAGCCGAAGCGGCCGACCGCGTTTGTCGCGGGGTCGATGATGACGGCGCTCGGCATTTACCGCGCCGCACGTTCGCTGGGGCTCCAGATCGGCAGCGATGTCTCGGTCATTGCCCACGATGACGTCTTTCCGTATCTGACAGCCGACAACATGGTCCCCTCGCTGTCGGCAACCCGGTCGTCGATGCGTGCGGCTGGTACGCGATGCGCCGATCTCGTCCTGCAGCTTTTGGCCGGGCGTTCGCCGACGGAGATTCACGAATTGTGGCCGGTTGAACTCATCCTGCGCGAGTCCACCGGACCGGTGCGGACGTCCCCGACCTGAGCGATTGGGCGTTTGTGAAGCCTTGCTGACATCATCGCGCTGTCTTGTGCGATCGCCAGGAACCCGCGCGTCGCCATCGGATACAAGGTCGAGTCGGGACCGGCCGCGATAGTGTCAACGATTCACGAAGCTTTGGCCTCGAAAGTTGGGGCGAAATCACCCAGCGATTTCGCCTTCAGGATCGTGCCTTCGATATCCTGCCCCACGATTGCTTCGAGATCGGCAAAGCTGTCGATGACGTAGTAGATCGGCTGGAGGATATCGATCCGGTAGGGCGTCCTGAGCACGCTCAGCAGATCGAACGGCCGAAATTCGCATGCCTTGCCTTCCATCGCCGCCTTCGCTTCGCTTGGCGATGAGACGATCCCTGCGCCGAAGCAGCGGCGGCCCTGCGGCGTATTGATCAGGCCGAACTCGACGGTGAACCAGAAGATGCGGAACAGATGCCAAGAATAGCCTTTGCCAACGCGAACAGCTATTTCGCCGAAATGCCGTACGAAATTGGCATAGCTCTGGTTGGTGAGCATCGGGCAGTGGCCGAAAACCTCGTGGAACAGGTCCGGTTCCTCAATATAGTCGATATGCTCGCGACGGCGCAGGAAGGTTGCGAGCGGGAATTTGCCTTGTGACAGAAGTTCATAAAAGCGAGAGGGCGGAATGAGCGCCGGCACGCCTTCCACGCCGAAGCCGGTGGTCTCGTTCAGGCGTCTGTTCACATCGAGAAGCTGAGGCACCTTGTCGGGCTTCAGCCCTAGCATTTTCACGCCATCCAGATATTCGCGGCAGGCCGTACCGGCGAGCAGCTTCATCTGACGCCGGTAGAGTTCGCCCCAAATCGCATCTTCCTCAGGGGTATAGGCATATAAACCGTGCGGGCCAGGCAGTTTGGCGGTGTAGCTGCTTTCCTTGGTCATATTCTGATCCTCCCGGGATAGCGTTTCTGCCATTATCCCCCGGATTCTGAGGATTTTCTTTTCTTTCGTGCTGCCAATTGCCATAGTGATGGCAAATATTCCCAAATGTGGTACAGAAAATGAAAGAACCTGGGAATTTTCGCCGCAAGCTTCTGCAACTTATCCAAGCCGACGGCAGTCTTTCTCTGGCAGACCTGGCGGAAAAGGTCGGCATGTCGCAAAGTTCGGCCTGGCGGAAGATCCAGGAACTGGAAGCCGACGGTGTCATCCGTAAGCGTGTGACACTACTCGATCCCGGAAAACTCGATCTCAAGCTCTGCGTGATCGCGCATGTGACGCTGGAGGATCACCACGAAGAGGCGGTCGCCTCTTTCGCTTCGGTGGTTCTGGAGCGGCCGGAGATCATGGAGTGCTATGCCTTGTCAGGCGCTTTCGACTACATGCTGAAGATAAGGGCGAGGGACGTGGAAAGCTACGAAGCCTTCATGACCCGCTACCTCATGCGCAATCCGCATGTGCGCACAGTCGTATCGAGCTTTGTGCTGCGGGAGCTGAAATTCTCGACCGAACTGCCGCTCTGACGCTTGGTGCCAGATCACCGCGTGCTGTCGCCATGCCGATGACCCGGCATGTGTATCGGAAAGCCTTCGAATGTCTTCAGCGTGTCGAGCACGATCGAGGTTTTTACGTGCTGCACCGACTCGTGGGGTAACAGGACGTCGTTGACGAATTTGGAGAGGTCCGCGAGCCCGCGGGTCGCGACCTTCAAGTGATAGTCCATTTCACCTGTCAGCGCATAGGCTTCGAGAACTTCCGGCAGTCCATTGATCAACTGCGAAAATCTGCGGGCATTGTCTCTGTTATGGGTGGCAAGCGTCACGGAAATGACCACCAGCATATCCAGGCCTAGCTTCTGTTGATCCAGATTGGCCCGGTAGCTGCGAATATATCCCTCAGTTTCCAGTCTCGTCCGCCGGCGCGAGCATTGCGAGGGTGAAAGCGCGATCCGCTCCCCCAGCTCATTGTTCGTCAAACGGCCGTCTTTTTGAAGCTCCTGGAGCAGGCGCAAATCCAATTTGTCGAGCTGTTCATCCATTGCGCGGAATCTCCAAAATCCTCACGAACCGTGCATAATCTCTTCCTCTGGCATGAAGAATGCAAGAACTTTGCATGCGTTTTGGGCCACACTTTGCATATCGAAGTCCAGTTCCCAGGAGGAAAAAATGGGCCCTTTTCCGCATGATGCACCGCCCTCGGAAATTACCGCCGACAACCCGGCCGGCACCGACGGATTCGAATTCGTTGAATTCGCCCATCCTGAGCCCGAGAAGCTGCGCGAGCTCTTCACGCGCATGGGCTACATCCCAGTCGCCAAACACAAGACGAAAGACATCACCGTCTGGCGGCAGGGCGACATCAACTACGTCCTGAACGCCGAACCCGGCAGCCATGCCGCTCGTTTCGTTGCAGAGCATGGTCCCTGCGCTCCCTCGATGGCATGGCGCGTCGTCGACGCCATGCACGCCTTTGATCACGCGGTGTCGAAAGGCGCCGTTCCCTATGAAGGGGATGACAAGGCGCTCGACGTCCCGGCGATCGTCGGCATTGGCGGCTCGCTGCTCTATTTCGTCGAGACCTATGGTGCAAAGGGATCGGCCTACGATGCCGAGTTTGATTGGCTCGGCGAGCCTAACCCGCATCCCCAGGGGATCGGTTTCTATTATCTCGACCATCTGACGCACAACGTCTTCCGTGGCAACATGGACAAGTGGTGGGACTTTTACCGCAACCTGTTCAATTTCAAGCAGATCCACTTCTTCGATATCGATGGGCGCATCACTGGTCTGGTGAGCCGCGCCATCACGTCGCCCTGCGGCAAGATCCGCATCCCGCTGAATGAATCGAAGGACGACACGAGCCAGATCGAGGAATATCTGAAGAAATACAGGGGTGAGGGCATTCAGCACATCGCCGTTGGAACGGAAGATATCTACGAGGCCACGGACAGGCTTGCCGGCAATGGCCTGCGCTTCATGCCGGGACCGCCAGAAACCTATTACGACATGTCCTACGAACGCGTGAACGGCCATAGCGAACCTGTCGAGCGCATGCAGAAGCACGGCATCCTCATCGATGGCGAAGGCGTGGTGAATGGCGGCATGACGAAAATCCTGCTCCAGATCTTCTCCAAGACCGTGATTGGACCCATCTTCTTCGAATTCATCCAACGCAAGGGCGACGAGGGCTTCGGCGAAGGCAATTTCCGCGCTCTCTTCGAATCGATCGAGGCCGATCAGATCAAGCGTGGTGTCATCGGTACTGCGGCGGAGTAAACTCTCGGGGCCACCTCGCGCGTCTGAAAGGACGCGCGACGCCGAGAGTTTCCGGGGAGGAGTTGAGCAATGGACCAGTCATCAATCCAGGCTTCCGAGGGTGAAGCCTCGACGACAAACAAGCTGAAATATATGCCGGGGTTCGGTAACGACTTCGAAACAGAGTCGCTTCCCGGCGCCCTGCCGCAGGGCCAGAACAGCCCCCAGAAATGCAACTACGGTCTTTATGCGGAGCAGCTTTCCGGCTCGCCGTTTACCGCGCCGCGCGGGACGAATGAAAGGTCCTGGCTTTATCGCATTCGCCCGAGCGTGCGTCACACAAGCCGCTTCTCGAACGCGTCCTATCCGCTCTGGAAAACCGCGCCTTGCCTGGACGAACATTCGCTTCCCCTGGGGCAGCTTCGCTGGAATCCCATCCCCACGCCCACCGAGAAGCTGACCTTTCTTCAGGGGGTGCGGACAATGACGACGGCAGGCGATGTCACGACCCAGGTGGGCATGTCAGCACATGCTTACGTCTTCAATGAGGACATGGTGGATGATTACTTCTTCAACGCCGATGGTGAACTGCTGATCGTGCCGCAGCTCGGCGCCGTCAGAGTGTTCACCGAAATGGGCATCATGGACGTGGAGCCCCTGGAAATATGCCTCATCCCACGCGGCATGATGTTCAAGGTTCTCCGTAATGGCGAGCAGGGGGTCTGGCGCGGATATATATGCGAGAATTACGGCGCGAAATTCACGCTCCCGGACCGTGGTCCCATCGGGGCGAACTGCCTGGCGAACCCGCGCGACTTCAAGACACCGGTCGCCGCTTTCGAGGACAAGGAAAAGCCTTGTCGCGTCCATGTGAAGTGGTGCGGAAAATTCTATGTTACCGATATCGGCCACTCACCGCTCGATGTGGTAGCGTGGCACGGCAACTACGCCCCCTTCAAATACGATTTGCGGACATTTTCTCCTGTTGGTGCGATCCGCTTCGATCATCCCGATCCGTCGATTTTTTCGGTGCTGACCGCGCCCACCGAAGATGCAGGCACGGCGAATGTCGATTTCGTGATCTTTCCGCCGCGCTGGCTGGTGGCAGAGCACACGTTCCGTCCGCCTTGGTACCATCGCAACATCATGAGCGAGTTCATGGGCCTGATCCATGGCCAGTATGACGCCAAGGAGGAGGGCTTCGTCCCCGGCGGCATGAGCCTGCACAACATGATGCTTGCCCACGGGCCGGACGCCCTCGCCTTCGAAAAGGCATCCAATGCCGAGCTCAAGCCGGTGAAGCTGGATCACACCATGGCCTTCATGTTCGAGACCCGGTACCCGCAGCAATTGACGAAATACGCAGCCGAGCTTGAAACGCTGCAGGATGATTATCTGGAATGCTGGGACGGCCTGGAACGCAAGTTCGACGGAACCCCCGGTATCAAGTGATGGCCTCAAGTGAGGATCGGTCAGGCATCCTCTGGCACAGGAATGGGATATGAAGCTTGCGACGTTGAAAGACTCCACGAGAGATGGCCGGCTCGTTGTCGTCTCCCGCGACCTTACCCGCTGTTCCGAAGTCGGTCACATTGCCCGCACGTTGCAGGCGGCTCTCGATGACTGGGAGCACGTGGCTCCAAGACTCGCGCAGATTGCCGAAGGTATCGAGACCGGTGCCCAGCCGACGATCCGGTTTCATGAACACGACGCCGCATCGCCCCTGCCGCGGGCCTACCAATGGGCTGACGGTTCGGCCTATCTCAACCATGTTGAATTGGTACGCAAGGCGCGGGGCGCCGAGATGCCGGCGAGTTTCTGGACCGATCCGCTGATGTATCAAGGTGGTTCGGACGGTTTCCTCGCGCCGCGAGATCCGATCGTGGTGGCTGACGAGACTTATGGGATCGATATGGAGGGTGAGGTTGCCGTCATCGCCGGCGACGTTGCTATGGGTTCCGGTCCTGAAGCAGCGCGCGATGCCATCCGTCTGGTGATGCTCGTCAATGATGTGTCGCTGCGCGGTCTCATACCGGACGAGTTGGCAAAGGGATTTGGCTTCTTCCAGTCCAAGCCGGCATCGGCATTTTCTCCGATCGCGGTGACGCCGGACGAGCTCGGAGCGTCGTGGGACGGCGGCAAGGTGTGTCTGCCGCTGCTTGTGAGCTTGAACGGCAAGGCATTCGGCAAGGCGAATGCCGGCATCGATATGGCGTTTGATTTTGGCCAGCTCATCGCCCATGCCGCCAAAACCCGCAATCTGGTGGCCGGAACGATCATCGGCTCGGGAACGGTTTCCAATAAGCTGGATGGCGGAGCGGGCAAGCCCATCGAAGACGGAGGAGACGGCTACTCATGCATCGCCGAGATCAGGATGATTGAGACGATCGAGACCGGATCGCCGAAGACTCCGTTCATGAAGTTCGGGGATCAGGTCCGCATCGAGATGAAGGATCGTGCCGGCCATTCGATCTTCGGGGCGATCGAGCAGACGGTCGAAAGATACAGGGGAGCTGGGCTGCAATGAACGAGGTCGTTCTCTACGATTACTGGAGGTCATCGGCGAGCTATCGCGTCCGCATTGCGCTCAATCTCTTGGCGATCGACTACAAAACAGTGTCCATCAACCTGTTGGAGGGAGCGCATAAGAAGCCGGAATATCTGGCGCTCAACCCGCAGGGGTTCGTGCCGACATTGGTGATCGACGGGAAAGCTCTGACCCAGTCGCTGGCGATCATCGAGTATCTGGCCGAGGTTCGGCCGGAATGCGGATTGCTGCCAGCGGATATTGCCGATCGCCAGAAAGTGCGCGCCTTCGCATACGCGGTCGCCATGGACATCCATCCGATATGCAACACGCATGTCGTGGCGCACCTCATGACCGTAGCGGACAAGACCGACGCCCGCGAGGAATGGATGAAGCATTTCATCACGGACGGACTTCGTAAACTGGAAGCGATGATCGACCCAGCCGACAAAGGGTTCAGCTTTGGGGATACACCGACGATGGCGGACCTCTGTCTTGTTCCGCAGGTCTACAATGCCCGCCGCTGGGGAGTGGACATGACCGATTTCAAGCGCATCGTTGATATCGATGGCAAATGCGCCAAACTGCCAGCCTTCCAGGCTGCCCATCCTGACCGCGCGAAGTCTTAACACAAAACCAGCTTCGGCGTAATGATCCGCGGTCTTGCTGGTTGTTTGATTGAGCCACTGCGATACCTGCGTGAGCTGAGGCTGATCATCCCTCGAAGAGAACAAACGCTGCCCATAGCGACGGATCGCTGGCCTTGTCGATTTTGCCGCTTATGGCCTCGATGCGGGTCCTTCGGAGTGCTGCGGCATAATCGAGCTTGTCTGCCGTCAATATCTGATAGTAGCGCGCCATGAAATTGGCGGTGCCTTCGTCATCGACCGACCACAGAGTGAGCAGTGAGCGCCTGGCCCCTGCAATGGCAAGCGCCGTCGGCAGACCGCGAACATTGCCTATGCGGCTTGGATCGCCAAGTGCCGTCTGGCAGGCCGACAACACGACGAGATCGGTTGAGGAGAGATCCCAGTTCATCAGTTCTCGTGCATAAAGAATGCCGTCATTGTCATTGGCATCCGGCTCTTGCGCTGCGACTTTGCCGGCAACGATGAGGCCGCTGCGCCATAGGGCGTCAGTGGTTTCCTCATCGGTATCAGCGTCAAAGAAACCATGGGTCGCAAGATGGATGATGGAAGCGTCGGCTGAAGCCTTGCGGATCGGTACTTCCATACCGGTGGTTCCACTCAACGAAACTACATCGAGGCCGGCAGCTTTCAGATCATTTCCCACGTCATGGATCTCACGGCGCGTAAAGGGCAGGGGGCGCTGGTGCCAGTATTTCAAATCGCCCACGACGAGCGCCTTTTCGCCCGGGGCCGGCCGGTCGCGCTTGGGTGTAAAGAAGATCGCATCCTCACGCGTCAGCATGTGCACCTCGAATGCCTCGTCGAGATGTCTACCGTCATCCGTCTTCATCATGGCGAATGGGATGCTGTAGAGTGCTCCGTCGGGAACGACGTAGAGCTGCGTCTTGTCTTCGAGCACACCCTTCAGTGGGCCGAAAAGCGACTGGTAGAGCTTACCGAAGCGCCTGTCCGGATTCTCTTCCGCTGCTGCCTGTCGAACGATCGCGCCGAGGGCGCCGAGATCGAAGATGGCGGGTGCCTCACCCTTGCGACGCACGATCGCCTGAAGCCTTGAATCTGCGCTGTCGGCATCACCGTTACGTGCGCGCCGTGAACTGACGAAGAAGTCGATCATCGCTGCGTTTGTACCGAGAACGTCTTCCACGGATTGCGTGGCGATGTTTTGGCCGAGTGATTTCGGCAATCGGTCGCGGGTCGCTTTAAGTTCGGTCAGGATCTGCCGGACTTCGGTGTCTACATCGCCCGAAGAAAGCAGCTCCTGCTGTTGACCCAAAAGCCGCACAACGGTTTCGGCGAGCTTATGCACATCGGGATTGGTGGTTGTCTCTGCTGCCATGCGCAGGCGGGTGCGCTCGCCGCTCTCCATGGTTTTCCAGCGCGCCACTGAATCGGCATAGAGCGTTGCGGCTTCCGGACTGGATAGCGCGAATTCGCCGAATGTGCGCAGCATATCATCGGCGAGGCGACGCGTTGTCTCCGCGACATAGCGGTTGCCTGATGATCCGACCTCGCGCAGCATCCAGTCGAACATCCTCTCGTCGAGCTGCTGGAAGCTTTGGAGCGTCTCGGCATCCTTCCGGCGCATGTGGGTTGTCGCGACCTCCAGCAATGCATCGAAGGTCAGGGGATGGAGCTCGCCAAAGGCTCCTTTTGATATCTCATAGGCTTCCTGGCGGAGGGCAAGGGCACGCTTGGTGTCGTCCCGCATCTCGAACTGCTCGGCCGCAAGCTGCGCTGTTTTGATCCGCATCAGGTCGGGTGCGCTGCGCCAGTCCTTTATCGCTGCCATATCCTCCAGCGACTTGTTGTCCATCCGCGCGTAGCGAAGGAAATAGGCCTGCGTGTATTCCTTCCACCTTTCGCCCTGTGCGGCGTGCTCCGAGTGCGGATCGGCGATTTCCAAACCGATCTTGCGCTGCTCTTCGAAGGCCTTTAGCGCTCCATCCCTGTCGCCGAGGGCGAGCAGATCAAGACCGAGATTGGAGGCGCTGACCAGCGCCTGGATGCTGGCGTGTCCGTAATGGGCGATACGCAGTTTGAGGAGGGCTTCATCAATACCACGGGCGACCTCAGGATGGTCGACCATGCGCAATGCCTCGGCATAATTGTTGGCGGTCCGCCAGGTCAGCGGCACGTCATTTCCGAGTGACGAAAGGGCTGTCTGATAGATTTCCTCCTGGATGTTGAGGCCGGATGCGACGGCGCCATTGTTGACGAGGAACGAAGCCAGATTGTCGCCGCCTGAGATCGCTTCCTCGGATGTTTCGCCGTATTGCCGTTGCAGCATCTCGCGGGCTGTTTGGGCCGTCCGGAGTGTCGCATCGATGTCGCCGCCGGACCTCTGCAGAAATCGTGAATATTCGAACCACAGCGTGGCGAGTTCGCGGCTTTCGATTTTCGCTGCATTCGTGCCGAGGCCTTCCGTATAAAAGGCTTCGGCTGCCGCCATTTGCCCGCTATCTGCAAAGGACTGTGCAGCCGTCGTGTATTCCGAAAGCGTGAGGCCGTAATTTTTGCCGGCGGCGGCATGGCGCAGGGCTGACTGCAAACGGATGAAACCTTCCTGCGTGTCCCCGGTTTCCAGAAAGCTATAGGCGCCGATGATGCGGGCCATGATCTCGGATTTGCTGTCCTCTCCCGACATGGCGACGGTTTTTTCGATATAGGCCTTGACCGATTTCTGCTGGCCCTCACGATCGCCAACCATGCCCTGCGCGTGCAGGAGCAGGTTGTAGAACAGGGCGATTCCATCACCGTCCAGCTCTTTCGACAGCTCGTCACGAGCCGTGAGCCCGTCTCGTGCCAAGCGCTGCCAGGCATTCACCTCTGCATCGAGCTTCAAGGCCTGGAGACCGAAACGCCCCGCCAAAACGCGCTCTCCCTCCTTGCGGAAGTCCTGACTTGCCGACCATGCAAGCGTACGGCCGGCATTCGGATCGCGATCGGATAGCTGGTTGACCTGCTGTCCAATTTCTGCTGCGCGCACTTCGGCGGACCGATGTTGGCCGGTGGCGGCTGGAAAGGCGATGAGGAGAAGCGCAAGCAGCGCGGCGCCGATAGTCGGCAGGGGATGTCTTTTCGTTACCATTATCCGGATCAACATAAATTACGAGAAACGCTAAAGAGCTAGAGCGGGGCGACCATTCGTCGAGAGTCAGGAGGATCGCGATATGCCGGGCAAAGGTTGGCATGGGCAAAGGAGCTGGCGGGGAGCAATCCAGACGGATCTGCGCGGTCCCATAAGGTATCAGTGCTGCAATTTTGTGAATCAAGGATTGAGAGGCGGCTGCATTGGGATAGCGGGTTGAGAGCGCAAAGGGCGTATCGGGTATGCCCGACGATCCGAGGTCATCGAATGGCTCGCGACCTTTCTCCTGGCGGTCGTCGAGCCGACCGCTGACTGAGCATCCCTAAAGTCGGGCTCGGATATCGTACCTGATCCCGTGGCATGAGCAGAAGAGGGGCGGACGATATCAACCGTGTGGTGATATACTCACCCCAGGAGGAAGTCTCGCGCTGGCAGTCGAGGGTTTGCGCGATGACACAGGGCTTGGCCGCGGCATCCCGCCTCGGCCCAGGAAGGGAAGGAGACAACGCATGAACAATGTAGCGATCCACCCAATCGTGGATTCAGGATACCGGGCGACCGATGCGTCATTTGTCGGCGGCACGCTAGTATGCAATTGCGCAAGCAATCCGGTGAAAGTCCGCGTCAAGGGCGATATTGCCCACAACCATGCTTGCGGCTGCACGAAATGCTGGAAGCCGCAGGGTGCGGTCTTTTCCGTAGTTGCCGTCGCGCCAACGGCGAACGTCGAGGTTCTGGAGAACGGAAACAAGCTCGCGGTCGTCGACACGTCCGCGCTGATACAGCGCCATGCCTGCAAGGATTGCGGGGTTCACATGTACGGGCCTGTCGAGCGCGATCATGCCTTTCAGGGGCTCTCCTTCGTCCATCCCGAACGGTTCCAGGAAAGAGGCTGGGCAGCACCCGGCTTTGCCGCCTTCGTGTCGTCCATTATCGAAAGCGGATACGACCCCGGGAAGATGGGCGCCGTACGCTCGCGTCTCAAGGAAGTTGGGCTTGAGCCTTACGATTGCCTGTCGCCCGGGTTGATGGACTTGATCGCCACCTGGACGGCGAAAAAGGCAGGGGTTCTCGCGGCCTGACATGCCGCGGAAATTCGCTTTCGGTACCGTCGCGATTCTCGCGGCGGTGCTCCAGGATAAAGGCACTCGACGCGCCTTCGCCCAGATGCGGGTCAGTCCTTGTTCGCCATGGCTGCCCGCAACGCGTCGTTGATACGCTCCTGCCAACCTGAGCCGTCGGCCTGGAAGTAGGCGAGAACCTCGCTGTCGAGCTTCAAGGTCACAAGTTCCTTCACATTCGGCAGAGTGGGCCGCTCGACGGCCGATGTCGCCGGCTTCTTGACAGGTTTGAACAGGGCCTCGGCCGCTTCATGCGGGTTAGCGGGGCGTCTCGGGGTGCGCATGCGCGTTTCTTCCTGATTTTTCGAGCCGGACCATTCGAGCTCGAGACCGGGTTTGTCGACAGGATCTGTCGTATCGTCAAGTGGAAACACCGGAGGCGATCTTCAAGAGTAGGAAAACTGCCGTCCACCCCAGGGAGAGCCCGCCTTCAATCCCGCATGTCCTATGTCCCTAAGCAGCGCATCCCTTCAAGAAGATATCCGCACACATTCTCGCCCTCGCGGCGATCTCTTCGATGTTGGGCGCCGGCAGTTGGCGCAGCATGGCGGCGCGTTGGGGTTCCATGATCATCATGCCGCGCAGCATGCCGCAGGCGGCGTGCGGGTCTTCGAGCTTGATCAGCCCGTGTTCCACCTGGCGGCGCAGCCAGTTTTCCATCGACGTGTTGGTGCGCACGATCGCCTTCTCGTAAAACGAGGTGGCGAGTTCGGGAAAGCGGTCGGATTCGCCGATGACGAGGCGGGTAATCGTGATCGTATCCTGCGAAAGCGTCAGCATGCCATAGGCCATCAGCATGCGCTCCAGTCCCTGGCGAAGCTCGGCCGTCGCCAGTGTGCCGGGGTCGAGCGCCAAGAGGAAGCGTCCGGTGCGATCCGAGACCATTTCGGAAAACAGATCTGCCTTCGTCGGAAACAGGCGATAGAGCGTCTTGGTTGAAACGCCGGCTTCCTGCGCGATCGCAGCGATGCTGACCGCAGCATAGCCATTCTCGTGGAACTGCCTGTTGGCGGCTTCGATGAGCACGCCGCGCGTATCCTCGTCACACCGTACCTGCGGCCTGCCGCGCGGCTTTTTCTCGATATTGTGATTTTCGACCATCGCGATTTTCCAAATTCTTGTTGACTTCTCTTTTTTAACTCATATTTTGGAAAACATCAAGTTTCCTAAATGAGGCTTGAGCCGAATTTCAAGGCCGCGGCCAAGACGACAGCGACCTTCCACAAGGAGAGAGACGATGTCCGTCAAGAAGCTGCATGCCCTGAACAACAACGCCGCTCCGGCCGATATGCCGGCCACCGAAACCACCGGTGAAGCCACACCTGCAACGCTTGACGCCGGCAAGACGCCGCGTGTCACCGAGCCTGCTGCCGCGCCCGCTGCAGAGGCACCGGTCCGCAAGCGCGGCGGCCGCTCGCTGCTGATCGGCGTTGCCGCCATCGCCATTATCGCCGCCGGTGCCTATTACGGCCATAATTACTGGACGGTCGGCCGCTTCGAGGTCTCGACCGACGATGCCTATGTCAAGGCCGACAGCACCACGGTTTCCCCGAAGGTTTCAGGCTATCTTATGGAGGTCCTTGTTGCCGACAATCAGGCGGTGAAGGCCGGCCAGCCGCTCGCCCGCATCGACAATCGAGATTTCCGCACTGCGCTCGATCAGGCCAAGGCCGATGTTGCCGCTGCCGAAGCAACCGTCAACGCCAAGCAGGCTTCGCTCGACATCCAACAGTCGACCATCGCCGCCGCTCACGCCACGCTCGACGTTGACCGGGCCAACGAGACCTTCGCGGAACAGAACAACAAGCGCTATACGAACCTGGCCACCAACGGTTATGCACCAGTTCAGACCGCCCAGCAGGCGGCTTCGGCAATCGCCGCCGCCCAGGCTACGATCGTACGCGACAGCGCTGCCCTCGACGCCTCAACGAAGCAGGTCGAGCTACTGAATGCCGAGCTTGCCCAGGCCAGGGCGACACTTGCCCATGACCAGGCTGTCATGCATCAGGCTGAGCTCAACCTCTCCTATGCGACGATCGTTGCGCCCGTTGACGGTACGGTCGGCAACCGTACGCTGCGCGTCGGCCAGTATGTTCAGGCCGGCACCCAACTGATGGCAGTTGTGCCGACGACAGCTGCCTATATCGTTGCCAATTACAAGGAGACACAGCTGACCGATGTCCATGCCGGCCAGCCTGTTGCTATCGAGGTCGACATGTTCCCAGGCCGCACCTATCGCGGCCATGTCGACAGCCTGGCGCCGGCAAGCGGCCAGGAATTTGCGCTGCTGCCGCCCGACAATGCCACCGGTAACTTCACCAAGGTTGTTCAGCGCATTCCGGTGAAGATCGTGCTTGATGGCGATGCCGCCGAAAAGGGCGATCTGCGACCCGGCATGTCCGTCCAGCCGAGCATCGACACTAAGGTCGATGCTACCAGCAACTAAGCGAAGGGGCAGGAGATCGTGTCATGTCCAGTATCGCAACAACATCAGGTGCTATCCCGCAACCGCGCGCCAGCACCAAGGAATGGATTGCCGTTCTCGCCGGCATGATCGGCGCCTTCATGGCGATCCTCAATATCCAGATCACCAATGCCTCCCTCCTCGATATCGAGGGAGGCATTGGCACAGGCGTCGACAACGGCGCCTGGATCTCCACCTCCTATCTGATCGGCGAGATCGTCGTCATTCCGCTGACGGCCTATTTCAGCAATGTCTTCTCGTTCCGCCGCTATATCCTCGTCAATTCCATCCTCTTCCCGATCTTTTCGATGGCCTGTGCCTTCGCCCATGATCTCGGCACGATGATCCTGCTGCGCGGCCTGCAGGGCTTTGCCGGCGGCGTGCTGATCCCCATGGCCTTCACCATGGTGCTGACCAAGCTGCCGAAGAGCCAGCAACCGCTTGGCCTTGCCGTCTTTGCCTTGTCGGTCACCTTCGCCCCGGCCATCGGCCCGACGATTGGCGGCTACCTGACGGAGAATTACGGCTGGCAGACGATCTTCTTCATCAACACTATCCCGAGCCTCATCATGGCGGCGGCTCTCGCTCTGACGCTTGAAAAGCAGCCGATGCAGCTTCATCTTCTGAAGGAGGGCGATTGGGCCGGCATCTTCACTATGGCAATCGGCCTTTCGGCGCTGCAGACCGTACTGGAAGAGGGCAACAAGGACGACTGGTTCTCCTCGCCCTTCATCGTCAAGCTCGGCATCGTGGCCTTCGTTTTCCTGGCCGCCTTCATCTGGATCGAGCTCACCGTCAAGAAGCCGCTAGTAAAGCTGCGCCTGCTGACACAGCGCAATTTCGGCATCGGCGTGCTGGTCAACGTGCTGGTCGGTGTGGCGCTCTTCGGCACGGTCTATATCCTGCCGCAATATCTCGGCCAGGTGCAGCGCTATAATGCCGAGCAGATCGGTAATGTCCTTGCCTGGACCGGCCTGCCACAGCTCTTGCTGATCCCGCTGGTGCCGGTTCTGATGAAGCGCTTCGATGCCCGCTATATTGGCTTCCTCGGCATCTCGATCTTCGCAATCAGCTGCTTCATGAACATCACGCTCTCGGCCAACAATGGCGGCGACCAGTTCTGGATCCCGAATATCGTGCGCGCCATCGGCCAGGCCCTGGTGCTGACCCCGATCACCGCGATCACCACGGCCGGCATCGCGCCCGCAGATGCCGCTGCTGCCTCGGGCCTCACCAACATGCTGCGCAATCTCGGTGGTGCGGTCGGCACGGCTTCGCTCGGCACCATCCTGACGAAGCGCGAGCAGTTCCACTCCAACATCATAGGTCAGTCGATCACGTTGACCCGTGACGAGGTGCGCGACCGCCTGACCCAGCTCACAGCTTATTTCACCCAGCACGGTGTTACCGATCCGGCCGTCGCATCGCAGAAGGCGATCGTCGCGCTCGGCCAGATCGTCAAGCGCCAGGCGCTGATCATGGGCTTCAGCGATACGTTTGCGGTCATCGGCGTGGTGCTGGCGCTGGCAGCAATTGCCTTGCTTTTCACCAAAAAGCCGCAGGCTGGTGGAGGCGCAGGCGCGCATTGAGGCGCCCGGTCGAAACAGAAACAGGCCCACCGGGCCTGTTTTTTTGTTGCGTCTCATGCGGACCGATTACCGGCGATGGGGATATGCTTTTCAGACGCCCTCATGCCGCCTTCAGCAAGGGCAGCAGCTGTGCGCCCTGCCGTTTGATCTCCGAAAGATAGGGCGTGTCGGACAGAACGAAATGGGTGATGCCGAGCTCCTGGTATTTGCGCAGCGAACGGGCGACATCTGCGGGGGAGCCGACCAGCCAGGTCGTGCCCGCGCCGCCGCCGCCGAATTTGCCGGGCGTGGTGTAAAGATTGTCGTCGAGCACTTCACCGCGCTGATGAAGGTCGAGCAGGCGCTGCTGGCCGACGGCGACGGCCCGCTGGTGGTCGTGCCAGCCGGCACCGCTATTTTCTGCCATTTCGGCGACCTTCGCCTCGGCATCGGCCCAAGCTTCTTCTGTCGTGTCGCGGACCAGCGTCGTAATCCTCAGGCCGAATTGAAGCGGCGGCAGGTCGCGGTCGAGATCGCAACTCAATTGCTTCAAACGGTCAATCCGCTCCCGTATGCCATCGAGCGGTTCACCCCAAAAGAGCTGGACGTCAGCTTCGGTGGCCGAGACGCGCTCGGCCGCTTCCGATGCACCACCGAAATAGAGTTTCGGATGGCGGCGCTCGCCGCGAGCCTCGATGCGTGGAACGACGGTGGATTCGCTGACCCCGAAATGCTCGCCGGCAAAGGTGACGTTTTCCTCGGTCCATAGTTTTCGCACCAGCCGCATGAATTCCTTGGTGCGGCCATAGCGATGCGCCTGATCGCCTTCGCTGTCACCATAGGCGGCCAGATTGTCTTTGCCGGAGACGATGTTGACGCGCACACGTCCACCGGTGAGATGATCGAGCGAGGCGGCTGCCGAGGCGAAATTCGCCGGTCGCCAGTAGCCGGGGCGGATCGCGATCAGCGGCTCGAAGGTTGTTGTCCGTGCGGCAAGTGCAGTTGCCAGAGTAAAGGTGTCCGGCCGGCCCCAGCCGGTGCCGATGAGCGCGCCCTTCCAGCCATGCTCTTCAAGTGCCTTGGCATGGCTCGTCAGCGTTTCCAGGCTATTGTGGTTTTCTGCTGCCGAATCGCCGCGGTGGCCGGGTTTGACGGCATTGGGGATGTACCAGAGGAATTCCGGATTGCTGCTCATGCGATGCGCCTGCGGTTCTCTATGATTGGATAGGATAGCCGGGTTTCCCTGCGAGCCCGGCTGCCCCGTGTCTCTGCGGTGATGTATTACCCGGCGGCCCGGGCGGCTTCGCCCTGCTGCGCCTTGAGTGCCAAGCCATTCGGCGGGCGGCGAAGGCCGAGGTTCTCGCGCAGTGTCGTGCCCTCGTACTCTTCCCGGAAAAGACCGCGCTTGCGCAGGATCGGCACCACCTGATCGACAAAATCCGTCAAACCTGTCGGCAGGACAGGCGGCATGATGTTGAAGGCGTCGGCGGCACCCTTGTCGAACCATTCCTGCATCGCGTCCGCCACCTGTTCCGGCGTGCCGACCACCGTGCGGTGGCCGCGGGCAGTCGCGACCGCCAGATAGAATTCGCGCAGCGTCATATTGTTGCGGGAGACCAGATCGGTGACCAGCTTCAGGCGGCTCTTGTTGAGCTCGGTGTTGTCAGGAAGCGGCGGGGCAGGATCGTCGAGCGAATAACCGGAGAGATCGACGCCCTTGTAGTGCCGCGACAGGATGTTCCAGGCGACCGAGGGGTGAACGAGCGACTGGATGTAGTCGTAATTTGCTTTCGCCTCAGCCTCCGTGCCGCCGAGCACCGGGAAAATGCCGGGGCTGATCAGTAGCTCGTCCGGGCTGCGGCCGTAGCGGGCAAGACGTCCTTTGACGTCGGAGTAAAATTCCTGAGCGTCTTCCAGCGTCTGGTTGGCGGTAAAGATCATCTCGGCGGTGCGCGCTGCGAGCTCGCGTCCGGGCTCGGATGCGCCGGCCTGGACGATGACGGGGTAACCCTGAACCGGGCGTCCGACATTCAACGGCCCGCTGACACTGAAGAACTGGCCCTTGTGATTGAGCTGATGCACCTTGTCCGGATCGAGGTAGACGCCGCTTTCCTTGTCGCGGATGAAGGCATCATCCTCGTAGGAATCCCATAAGCCCTTCACCAGGTCGACGAATTCCTCGGCCCGTGCGTAACGGTCGGCATGGGCCGGGTGGCCCGGGATAGAGAAATTCTTGGAGACATCGGCGCCTGTGGTGACGACATTCCAGGCCGCACGCCCCTTGGAAATATAGTCGAGCGAGGCGAATTTACGGGCGAGCAGATAGGGGTCCTCGTAGGTGGTGGAGGCAGTCGCGACAAAGCCGATATTGCTCGTCACCTGCGAAAGCGCCGCCCATAGGGTCACTGGCTCGAAATGAGCGCCCTGGGCCGTGCGGCGCAATGCTTCCGGATCCTTGGCGCGCTCCCAGCCGGCGGGGCTGTCGGCAACGAAAACCAGGTCGAACTTGCCGCGTTCGGCGGTCTGAGCCAGTTCGCGATAGTGATCGATATTCAAGCCGGCATCGGCTTGCGCGTCCGGGTGGCGCCAGGCGGCAATATGATGGCCCGTTGCCATGATGAATGCGCCAAGCCGTATCTGTCTTTTCTGACTAGCCATGATGACGATCTCCGTTGGTTTCAGGCGGCGCGGCGGCCGGGGGCATCAACCCCGAGCCTGCTCAGAAGACGGGTTCGGATCTGTGCGAAGCGCGGATCGCCGTGATCGCGCGGCGCCGGCAGGTCGATGCGCAGATCCTCCACGAAACGGCCCTCGTCGAGCACCAGGATCCGGTCGGCGAGCGAGATCGCCTCATCGACATCATGGGTGACGAGGAGAACGGCGGGGCGGTGTTTTGCACAAAGCTCCCGCAAGAGGTCATGCATCTTCAGCCGGGTCAGCGCATCGAGCGCGCCGAAGGGCTCGTCTGCCAGCAGCAGGGCCGGCTCGCGCACCAGTGAGCGGGCGAGCGCCACCCTCTGCTGCTCACCGCCGGAAAGCTGGTTCGGCCAGGCAGTCTCCCGTCCTTCGAGACCGACTTCGGCGAGCGCCTTGCGTCCGGCTTCCTGCCCGGTTTCACCCGGCAGGCCGAGCGTGACGTTCTGGATGACCGTGCGCCAGGGCAGCAGGCGGGCATCCTGAAAGACCACCGAGAGTTTTTCCGGCGTCTCGAACGTACCCGTTCCCTCGACCTCGTGGTCGAGGCCGGCAAGGGCTTTGAGGAAAGTGCTCTTGCCTGATCCGCTTTTCCCGAGCAGGGCCACGAACTCGCCCTCGCCGATATCGAGATCCACGCCGTCGAGGATCGTCTTTGCAGCAAAACGCCGCACGAGATTTGCGACGTGGACGGCAGGCTTTAATTGGCCAGAGTGCGGCGCCATGACAGGACCCTCCGTTCGAGCAGTCGGACGAGACCGTCCGAGACGAGGCCGAGAAGCACATAGACCACGAGGCCGACGAGAATGACGTCGGTCTGGCCATAGGTGCGGGCAAGATCGATCATGTAGCCGAGGCCGCTGGTGGAGTTGATCTGTTCGACCACCACGAGCGACACCCAGCAGAGCGTGACGGCAAAGCGCAGACCGAGAAGGAAACCGGGCAGGGCGCCGGGCAGTACGACCTGGAAGATAAAGTCCTTCTGGCTCATGCGCAGCGTCTCGGCGAGCTCGACGTAACGGCTGTCGATGCTACGCAGTGCATTGTGGGTGTGGATGTAGATGGGGATGATGACGGCAAGCACGATGGTCGTGACCTTCATGCCTTCACCAATCCCGAACCACAGGATAAAAAGCGGGATCAGCGCCAGCGTCGGGATGGCGCGCTTGATCTGGATCGGGCCGTCGATCAGCGCCTCGCCGATGCGGGACAGACCGGCGATGACCGCGAGGGCCGTGCCGATGACAAGGCCGATGCTGAGACCGAGCAGCGCGCGCGTCGCAGACGTCACGAAGTTGTCCTGCAGGCGGCCCTCGGCGATCAGCCGTCCGAAGGCCTCGACGACCGTCCAGGGCGCCGAGAGAATGCGCGGATCAATCCACCCCAATGCCGATCCGGCAACCCAGGCCAGCACCAGCAGTGCCGGACCGATCTGCAGTCCGAAGGGTATCTCGCGTCCGGGGCCGAGCCTGCGGCGGGCGCGGGAGGCCGCGGGTTTTGTCGAGGCGGTGACACCAGCGCTTCCGCGCGACGATATCCGTGATGTCTTGACGTTATCTGCATCCCAAGTGGTTGCCATGCTTGCGATCTCCTCTTTTCGCTACGGAACGGCACGCGCGATCACTGGCTTCTTGGCAGAGCGCCTGCAGCGATTTTTTCGAAGCGGTTGTCGAAGATCTGTTCGACGTCGAAGGGCTTGTAGCCAAGCTCGCTGGCCAACAGGTTGATGGTTTCCTGATGGCGCTTCTTCACGTCCGCCCAGCTATCGGGGATGACCTGGGTACCTGCGAGCTTGATAAGAAATTCGGCATCCTCGCGGCTCAGGCCCTGCTGGCCGATGTAATATTCCTTGATCCAGATCTCAGGATTCTGATCGACCCATTCGGTTGCGCGCGCCCAGAGGCGGACATATTCGCCAAGGGCGGCTGCTTTTGCGGGATCGTCCAGCACCCATTGTGGTGCATAGAGATGGGAGGGGTCATCACGCAGGCCGTGCTCGACGAGGCTTGCGCCATCGGAGCCATACTGGCTGATGTAGCGGCGGATATTGACGCCGCCGAGCGGCGCGATATCGACCTGCTTGCTGGCGAGTGCCTTCGGATAGACATCGCCGGTGCTCGGCAACTCGACCAGCGTGGCGTCTTTCTTCGTCAGGCCTGCGGCATGGAGCGCGCGAAGCACGAGCGTGCCCTGGGCCTGGCCGGGGCTGAAGGCGATACGCTTGCCGCGGAAATCTGCGAGCGACTTGACGTCGACGCCAGGCGCGATGCCGAAACGGTAGATTGGATTGGCAATCGGGTCTTTTCGTTCGCGATAGGCGATGTTGCGGACGGGCAGGTTGTTCCAAGTTGCGAAGATCGACGGGATTTCGGCCACAGAGCCGACATCGAGAGCGTGCGCGCGGAAGGCTTCGGAGGTCTGCGGGCCGCCGCTGAGATTGGCCCATTTGACCTCGAAGGTGAGTTCCTTGATGAGGCCGGAAACCTCAAGGGCCTTCTGCGTCACCGGATCACCGATCGTCAGGACCGTTCCCGATGGCACCTTGTCGAGCAGCGGCGCACTCGCCTCGGCCACTGCCACGTTGCTGAACATGCCGAGGGAGACGAGGCCAAGCACAGCCGTTCCCAATATTTTTGCCAATGTCATCGTTGATGTTTTCCGTTTGAGGTTGCAATGTCAGGAAGCGATGACGGGAAGGGTGTCGAATTCCCTATAAAATCTATAGACTATTTATTTCTTTCGTTCACCGGTTCATGAAAAATCCTACCAATTGTGCAGGCGTGACAGACGCGCGTGTTGCCTGTTGAGCGCGTGGCGATTTCCAGCTCAGGCGAGAAGACGCGGCCTTGCGTCGTGATGTGGTCGGGGTCAGAGCAGTGAAGCCAATGCAAAACCCAAGCCATTTCGTCGTGGAACATTACATCAGGATCTTCTGTTAACTTTCGAGAAACCTTGTCTTGCTTCGGAGTGTGTATGAAATGCTCGCACTGTGAGGCGTGGTTACATTCCTTTACGTTCCGCTGTTAAAGTCACATCCGAAAGATCTGCTGAAGCGACTTTACGGTTGGACTAATGATGCTTGGTGCCGAGATCCTTGCATTCCTGCAGGCATGTCCGATGGCGGTGATCGTGCTCGACACCACCGGTCATGTCATCTTTGCCAATGCCGAAGCCGGGCATCTCCTCCATCTTGAAGACCGGCCTCGCGGCGCGGGTATTACCGAACTCATGCCGGAATGGCCGTTGCTCTCGGGCGTCTCCACTGCCTTCATCAGCGATCATTCTGGTCATTGTCGGCTATGCCGCGTACAGGTCGTGAGCTGGCCTACTGGCACGGAGACGGTCACGGCTGCTTTCCTCGAGCCGGTGGATGACAAGCGTCCTGCTGGTTATGCGGCGCGCGAGGCCAATCTGCGCCTGCGCTATGTCATCGAGATGCTGCCGGAGGCGGTCTGCGTGTTCGACGCCAACGACCGCTATGTTCTCTGGAACCAGAAATATGCCGAGCTTTACGCTGATATAGCCGAGCATCTCAGGCCCGGTGTCGCCTTTGAGGATATATTGAGGACCAGTCTCGCCGGCGACGGGATGCGCGAGCTCGTCGAGGACAAGGAGGCGTGGTTCACGGCCCGCATGCAGAAATTTCGTCAGCCGGTTTCGCAAGAAGAGCAGCAGTTGCGGGATGGCCGGTGGCTGCGCCACGACGACCGGCGCACGCCCGACGGCGGCGCGATCGGCATGCGCATCGATATTACCGGCCTCAAGCAGCGGGAAGACTGGCTTCGCCAATTGTTCAACGCCAACCCCATGCCCATGCTTTTGTGCGATGGCGATAGCCTCGCCATTCTGCAGGCCAACCAGGCAGCTGTTGATTTCTATGGTTTCCAACCTGCGACGCTACTGTCGAAGCGAGCCTGCGACATGCATGTCGACGGCGAACTCCAGGCATTCGAGAGGGTCCTCCTCCATCTCGACGGTGACTGTGATGCACGGACGATCTGGCGACAGACGACGCGGGACGGGTCAGAGCGCCACGTGCTGATCTATGTTCGTCAGCTCCACGAAGGGGCCGAGCATCGGCTGCTGCTCACGGTGGCCGATGTCAGCGACAGAATTCTTGCCGAGACTGAAGCCAATCGTTTGGCGCATCACGACATTCTCACAGGCCTGCCAAACAGGATGCAATTCTACAAGGCGCTCGAAAAAGCCCTTGCATCGGAGGACCGGGAAAAGGTCATCATCTGCTGTCTGGATCTGGATGGGTTCAAGCCCGTCAATGACACGTTTGGCCATGCTGCCGGGGATGAAGTGTTGAAAAATGTTGCCAAACGGCTGCAGATGCATGCGCGAGGTCATTTGGTCGCGCGGCTCGGGGGCGATGAATTCGCAATCCTGATGACGGGAGAAAGAGGCGAAGCCATCGATCTCGCCGAGCGCTGCATCGGCGCCTTCGAGCAGCCTTTTACCATCAATGGTCTTGCCATCCGCCTCGGCATCAGCGTCGGCATTGCTGCAGCTGACGGAGTGGACCACGAAGCGCTCATGCAGGAGGCGGACCGGGCGCTCTATCGCGCCAAGGCCGATGGTCGCAACATCTGGCGCATGACACTTCAGGATCTGTCTGTTCCGAAGCGGGCCAAAGCCTGATCGGTCCGTCAGCTCTCGTCCTGCCTTGCTGCAAGCAGCCAATCGCGAAACGTTCTTGCCTCGCGCGAGAGGCCCTTTGCCTCGATGAGCCAGTAGGCCTTGTCCATATCGGAAGCCCTCTCGAAGAGGGAGACGAGCGAACCCGCCGCGATCTCCTCTGCGATCAGCGCGGTTGGGCAAAGTCCGATACCCTGGCCGCTGATCAACGAGCCGATCATGAGATTGAAGTCGGCAAAAACAGGTCCGGCCTTCGGCGCGGAATTGATGCCGGCGCCTGACAACCAGCGCGCCCAGGCATCGATCGTCTCGTCGTGCAGGATTTCACAAGCAAGCAGGTCAGCTGGCTTGTGAAAGGGGCCATGCCGGGCGAGGAATTCCGCAGAACAGGTTGGTCTGGTTGCTGCATCCAGGAGCTTGATGGCGCTGGGGCCTGGTCGCACGCCGTGGCAGACCAGGAGATCGGCACCTGCCGCTTCGGGCGTCCTGGCATCGAGCGCATAGACGATGTTGATCCTGATATCGGGATAAGCAATTCTCAGTCTCGGCAGCTGCGGAATGAGCCATCGCACTGCCATCGAGGGAATGCACGCAACGCTGACCGGGCGGCTGTTTGCTTCCAGCCTCAACTGCCCGGCGGCGACTTCGATATGCGCCAACGCATGCGTGACGGCTGCCCCGAATTCCCTGCCCGCGGCTGTCAGTGTCACGCCCCGGCTATGCCGCAGAAACAAGGGGATGCGGAGCCAATTCTCCATCGCCCTCACGTGCTGGCTGATGCCGGCCGGTTTCAGGTTCAGTTCGGCAGCCGCCCGGACGAAGCTTTCGTGGCGTGCGGCGGCTTCGAATGCCCGCAGTGATGCGAGGGGAAGGTTTCTCATGTCAGGATGACTAAGCAAAACTTGCCCATAGGGCAAGAAACATCTCGGTTGCCCAATGGCGCAACCTCGCTAAGAGTGCTCGGCGACTTATTGTGTGTCACCGGGCGCAGCACCGGAAGATCGCCAGCAGAGCGGAACTAACCGGATGTCGAAGCAGTCGATAGTGCCAATTCCTTCTGACGCAGCCGAGCGGCGGTCAGCACCGCCCGTGGTCGTCTATCCCGTCGAAACGCTGCCGTCTGCGGATCTCGGTCTGCTCGAGGCCGCCCGCGAAACGCTGACGAAGGTCAGCGAGGTGATCGTGCCACCGCGCGAGGCAAGCAGCTTCCACGTTCCGCAGGGGCATTTCTTTCGCATCGTCAGCATCGACGGTCCGCAGGTCGGTGACCTCAATCTGTGGAACGCTGCCGATCTCACCGAACGGTTTTTCAGCGGCAAGACACGGGCTCTGCACGCAACCCATGTCGGTGTCGGCGATCGTCTCTGGAGCACATTGCCGTATCTGCGCCCTATGGCGACGATCACCTATGACAGCCTCGGCTGGTATGGTTGGGATGATGACGGTGCCGGCATTCATGATGTCATCGGCACACGCTGCGATCCTTATACGAACCGATTGCTGAAGGGTAGCGACTACCACCATTGCTGCCATTCGAACCTGACGCGGGCGCTCGCTGCCGACAGCGGCATGCCGCTCGAGCAGGCCGAGATGCATGTGCATGACGTGCTCAACGTCTTCATGTGCACCGGTTTCACCAGGGACACGCACCAGTATTTCATGAAGGCCAGCCCCGTCAGGCCCGGAGATTTCATCGAGTTCTTCGCCGAGATCGATCTTCTCGGCGCCTTGTCGGCCTGCCCGGGTGGCGATTGCGCCGCAAGCCATTCCAGCGATATGGCCGCATGCTATCCGTTGAAGGTCGAGATATGGAAGCCCGATCCCGCGACACTCGCCAACTGGACGCCGCCGGCGCGAAATCTCTATCCGAGGACGCATCGATAAATCGGTAAGTCGCACGGCTCTTTCATCGAAGAGTGGTCAGACGATCAGGATTGCCCTGAAATCATTCACGTTGGTGCCGGTCGGGCCGGTTTCGAAGAGGTCACCGATCGCCTTGAAACCGGAATAGCTGTCATTGCCGTCGAGCACCCGGCGCGGGTCAAAGCCGGCGGCGCGCAGCCGCTTGACGGTACTGCCGTCGGAAAATGCGCCGGCATTGTTTTCCGAGCCGTCGATGCCGTCGGTGTCGGCGGCAAGCACATGGATGGCGTAGTGCCCGTCGATTGCCAATGCGAGCGCCAGCGCGAATTCACCGTTGCGGCCGCCTTTGCCACCCTTGCCACGCAGTGTCACCGTCGTCTCCCCGCCGGAGAGAATGACGGCCGGCTTCGTGAAAGGCCGGTCGCGGCCGGCGACCTCGCGAGCGATCGCCGCATGTACCAGCGCCACGTCGCGCGATTCCCCTTCGACGGAATCCGACAGGATCGCTGGCGTGATTCCCTGCGAACGTGCAAGTTCGGCGGCTGCCTCCAGCGATACGCCGGCCGATGCGATGATGTAGTGCTCATGGCCGGCAAAGGCCGGATCGTCCGGCCGTGGCGCATCGGCCTTTGGGGAGTTCAGATGATCGATAGCCGCCTGCGGCAGCTTGAGGCTGTACTGCTGGATGATCTGAAGCGCATCGTGCCGGGTCGAACCGTCGGGAACGGTCGGGCCTGAGGCAACATGGGCGGGATTGTCGCCGGGAATGTCCGAGACAATCAGGCTGACGACGCGGGCCTTGGTCGCAGCAGCCAGCCGCCCGCCCTTAATGGTCGAGAGGTGTTTGCGCACGACGTTCATGGCCGAGATCGGTGCGCCGGAAGCCAGAAGCAACTCGTTCAAGAGGATCTCGTCCTGCAGCGTCAGCCCTTCGGGTGGGGAAGGCAGGAGCGCCGAGCCGCCGCCGCAGATCAGTGCGATGACGAGATCGTTTTCACCCAGGCCGGCGACGGTTTCCATCAGTCGTCTGGAGGCGGAAAGGCCGGCGGCATCGGGAACCGGATGAGCAGCTTCGATGATCTCTATATGATCGGTCTCGCAACCGTAGCCATAGCGGGTGACCACCACGCCTTCGAGCGGTCCATCCCACACGCTTTCCAGCGCGCGTGCCATCTGCGCGGCCCCCTTGCCGGCGCCGATTACGACTGTCCTACCATCAGGTCTCTCCGGCAAATGCGCGGTAATACCTGTCAGCGGATCGGCGGCGCGCACGGCGGCTGAAAATAGCGAAGTCAGGAAATTGCGGGGGGAGGGCATGGACATGATGATCTCTCTGGAGACACGGGCAGAAAGGATGGCTTCCACGTTTGTAGGCATGGCTGTCGACATATCGCTTGTCAATGCAGGAGCCGTCCCCATCCGTTCGGTGTGATTGATAATCGTCCGGAGGTGGCTATCTATTGGCGAGAAAAGCAACAATCATTTGGAGAATTTGCAATGGTCAACGAACAGCAGTTGATCTCGAAGATTACCTGGCGGCTCATGCCATTCCTCGGAATCCTTTACCTCATTGCCTATATCGATCGTCAGAATGTCAGCTTCGCCAAGCTGGAAATGGTCGGCGCTCTCGGCATGAGCGAATATGCCTATGGCCTTGGCGCCTCGCTCTTCTTTATCGGCTATTTCCTTTTTGAAGTACCGAGCAACCTATTCCTCGACCGGTTCGGCGCACGCGTCTGGTTCGCCCGTATTCTCGTATCCTGGGGCATCGTTACCATCCTGCTCTCCTATACGCAGAATGCGACAATGTTTTACATCCTGCGTTTCCTGCTCGGCGTCTGCGAGGCGGGCTTCTTTCCGGGCGTCCTCTATCTTTTGACGCTCTGGTTCCCCTCGGATTATCGCGGCCGCATGGTGGGTCTCTTCATGATCTTCAGCGCACTTGCCAATGCCGTCGGCGCGCCTGTTGGAGGCATGTTGCTCGATCTCGACGGCTTCCTCGGCCATGCCGGCTGGCAATGGGTCTTTCTGGCGACAGGCATTCCGGCCGTCATTGCTGGTGTCATTACCTTCTTCTACCTCTATGACCGCCCTGAAAACGCGAGGTTCCTCAGCAATGAGGAGAAGGGCTGGCTGGCAGACCGCCTAGCGTCGGAAAATTCCGGCATGGATCACAATGCCGAGAACGGCTTCAGGGCACTCATCGACCCTCGTGTCCTGTTGATGGCTCTCTGCTACATCGCCTTCCCGCTTGCCGCCTATGGTCTCAGCTACTGGCTGCCGACCATCGTGAAAGCCTTCGGCGTCAGCAACACTGTGAACGGTTTGCTCAACATCATTCCGTGGATACTCGTGGCGATTGCGCTCTGGGCGGTGCCGACTGCCGCCGACAAGGCGAAGGCGAAGACGCCTTATATCGTCATCCCCGCCTTCATCGGTGCGGCCTGCCTGCTGCTCTCGGCGCTTGTTCCGAACAACACGCTGCAGTTTATCTTCCTCTGCATTGCCGCGGCCGGCATCTTCGCACCACAGCCGGTCTTCTGGAGCCTGCCGTCCCGCTTCCTTAAGGGCGCGGGTGCTGCGGCGGGCCTGGCAGCCATCAATTCTGTCGGCAATCTCGGCGGCTTCGTCGCTCAGAACGTCGTGCCTTGGATCAAGGACGAAACCGGCAGTACGATTGCGCCGATGTTCTTTCTGGCTGTCTGCCTTGCGGTCGGCGCCCTGCTCGTCTTTGTCGTCGCTACGGTGATCGCGCGCAAGGAGCATGATGCCGTGCCGCACGGCGCCTGAGGCCTTAGAAATGTCGAAGCCCCGGCATCAAAGATACCGGGGCTTCTTTCCGCGAATGCAGCCGGACGGGGCATGAATTAGGAGGAAATCTCCTCGAGCCTGCGTCCACCGGTCTCGATCATCTGCGTTGCCGCAAGCGCGCCGATAACGGCGACGATCCCGAACATGATGAAGACCGACTTGATGCCCTGTGCGCCGACCATGTAGCCGACCGTCGTCGGACCGACGGCTGAGGCGATACGCAGCCATGATGTCGCAAGGCCCGTTCCGACCGCGCGCATGCGCGTCGGGTAAATTTCCGGCGTGTAGAGGTAGAGTACGGCGTTGACGGAGCCGACGACGCCATAGGCAAGTGTAGCCAGCAGAATGAGTGACCAGAGGCTGCTCGCACCACCGGCGGCGAGTGCGGCCAAGAGAACGGCACCGACGAGGAAGGAGACGACGGCCCAGGTGCGTCGCCCGATACGGTCGATGCAGAAGGCGCAGGCGAGCAGTATGACGACCTGTGCGACATTAGTCATCGAGGCTGCCCGCAGCGCACTGCCGAGTTCCAGTGAATAGACGGTGTGATAGAGCGTCGGCATCCAGTTGTTCAGGCTGTTGGCGACAAAGAACGAGCTTGCCCAGAGGATCCAGGCGACGATGGTGCGCATACGGAAGGTCGGTGACAACAGTTCCCGCCAACGGCTGCGTGTCCGGGGCGCAGCGGCCTGGCTTTGACCGCCGAGCGCCAGCGTCGCTTCGTTATAGGCGCGATCGTCGAAGGAATAGCCGGGATCCTTGCGCCGCGCACTTTCCTCGGCCTGGCGGATCACTTTTTCGGCTTCGTCCAACCTGCCCTGGCCGATCAGCCAGCGCGGCGATTCCGGCAGCCGATAGAGCATATAGGCAATCAGCAGACCCGGAATCCCGCCAAGCAGGAACAGTGATTTCCAGCCGAAGACCGGCACGATCAATGTGCCGACCTGGCCGGTCACCATCAGGCCGATCGGAAAGATCAACTCGTAGAGCATGAAGTTGCGCCCGCGACCCTTGGCGCGCAAAAGCTCGCTGATATAGGTGGCCGCGACTGGCATTTCGCCGCCGACCCCGATACCCTGAATCAGACGGCAAATGAACAGCATCTGGAAATCGCCGACCAATATGCAGGCGAGGCTCATGACCGACATCAGCGCGGTCGCCGACGCGGCCATGTGAACGCGGCCGAGCGTCTCCGCAAGGCGGCTGAAGAGGAGGGCGCCGACGAGTTGGCCGATGTAGCTTGCCGCAATCATCCAGCCGATCTGCGCCGGCGTCAGTGCCCAGAGTTTGATCAGGATCGGCAGAACAAATGCCAGCGAAAGAGCATCGAAGGCGTCGAGGAATGTAGCGCTGCCCATGATGATACGCGCCCGGCGGTGCCAGGGCGTAAAGGGGATCGCTTCGAAGCGTGCAGTCAAAACCGCGGCGCGGCCAGCCAACCGCGTCTGCTGCGGGTCGTCGTGCGAGACCTCGCCTGCAACCCGGCCGGCAACCAGTATGCTATTGTTATCGCGCATATCATCCTCCCAGATCAGCACGGTTCAACACGCCGGCGGCGCCCCCTGCCGCCAGCTTTGCCCTAATGGGCGGCAGCTTCAATCATCTTGGCGATCGCATCTGCGATGACATCGCTGCATTCAATTGGCGTCAGGTGCCGGGCGCCCGGCAGGATCGTCAGGGACGCTCCGGGGATTGCCTTTGCAAGCTGGCGCGCACTCTCGACTGGGGTCGCATAGTCTTCTTCGCCGACAATGACGGAGACCGGGAAATGAAAACCGGCAAGCGCGCTGCGAAGATCGGCATCGCCGAGCATGATGCAGGTCGCTTCATAGGCATCGAGATCGTTGCGGACAAAGATCTCCATCATCTCCTGGATCTTGCGCGGATTTTCCGCCCTGAAACGGTCGCCGAACCAGCGGGTTGCCTGGAAGGCGGCCATCGAGGCGAGGCCTTCGGCCCGCGCTTTCTGAGCCCGTGCCCGCCATTCCTGCGGTGCCTTTTCTCCATACCAGGCCGTGGTATCGATAAGGGTCATTGCCGCCACCCGTTTCGGGTGGCGGGCGGCAAAAGCCTGCGCGATGCAGCCGCCCATGGAGCAGCCCGCAACGACCACCTTGTCCCAGCCGACCTTGTCAAGCACCTCGGCGATGTCATTGGCGTAGCGTTCGATTGCTTGGGAAAGGGGCGCGCGGCTGCTCCAGCCATGCCCGCGGCAGTCGATGCAGATTATCTCGGCCTGCGCCTTCAGTCCGGAGACGACATCCGTCCAGATGCTGCCGTCAAGGGCGAGCGAATGGATCAGCAGCAGGCGTGGCTTTCCCGGCGTGCCGTATCGCCGAAAGGCGATAGTTGCCTCATCCGAGACGGTCACGAACTCGTAGTGACCGTCCATCGTGCTGGTTTCTTGCTGCAACATTGCGCTGTTCCGATCAGCCGGCCATAGCCAGTTCGTTTTCGCCGACAAGCGGCACGTTCCAGGCGTCATAGCCGTAGAGCCATGTCGTATCCTCGTTTCCGCCCGACATCCATGTGTTGGCGCTGGAGATGGCCTGAATGCGAGACGTACGCGGCTTGCGGTTGGCCTCGTAACGGCGGAAGGCACTTTCGATGTCGTCATTGTCGACGGCCTCAAGGCAACGCGCCAGCACGGCGGCGTCTTCGATCGAGGTTGCCGCACCCTGCGCCATATAGGGCGTCATTGGATGGCAGGCGTCTCCGAGAAGTGCAACGCGGCCATCGCTCCAGCGCGGCAGCGGTTCGCGTTCGAGAATTGCCCATTTGTGGCAATCCGGGCAGGCGTTGAGTACCATCTGCACTTCCGGATGGAAGCCATCATAGGCAGCTCTCAACTCCTTGACGTCACCCTTTGCCGACCAGGATTCGGCCGTCATCCAGTCGGCCGACTCCGGAACGCTGGTAACGAAATACAGCGAGCTGCGATCTGCGGCTGTGTAATAGATCACGATGTGCCGGTCGACGCCCCACCATTTCGTTCTTGAAGGCGCAATCTTGCCCCCATTCATCAGGCTGGCATCGAAGACTGCGCGATAGGCGATACGTCCCTTGTGCAGCGGCGCATCCGGGCCGACGATGATCTCGCGCACCAGCGAGTGAACGCCATCAGCGGCAATGACCGCATCGGCTTCAACCTTGGTGCCATCGGCGAAGGAAAGGCTGACGCCGCCGTTCTTCTGATCGAGGCCGACGAGCTTCTTGCCGAGATGGACGATCTCAGGCGGAAGCACCGAGTAAAGCGCTTCATGCAGATCGGCACGATGCATGCAGAGGAACGGCGCACCGTAGAGGCTCTCCGGCATCGGCAGCTCGCGCTTGATCTCGCCGGTGTCCCAGACGCGGTTGAGATGGGAATAGGGTTCGAAGGCAATCTTCTTGAGGCGATCCAGCACGCCGATGCCGCGTAGCACATGCGACGAATTGGGCAGCATCTGGATGCCGGCGCCGACGCGCGCGAATTTCGGCGCCTGCTCGTAAACCTGGACGTCGATACCGACCTTGCGCAGTGTCGCCGCAGCGGCAAGTCCGCCCATGCCGGCGCCAATGATTGCGATCTTCGGTTTGCTCTTGGCCATGTCGTCTCCTCCGTGTCTCGGTCAAGTTGGGAAGAGCCTAGAGGCGTGACATCAGCATGTAAAATATTTATATTGTTCAACACATAAACTCTAAAAGTCCCAGGATATCCAGTGGAGCTCAGACATCTCAGATATTTCGTGGCCGTCGCCGAGGAGGGGAGCCTCAATCGCGCTGCCGAGCGCCTGCATATCCAGCAACCGCCCCTCGGCCAGCAGATCCGTGATCTCGAATATGAGCTTGGCGTCCAATTGTTCGACCGGTCTCCGCGCAGGGTCGCACTCAACAGTTCGGGCGAGCTGTTCCTTGAAGAGGCACGCGATATTCTGAGAAGGTCGCAATTGGCGATCGACAATGTACGACGCTTCAGCCAGGGCGAAAGCGGCCGGCTATCGGTCGGCTTTACAAGCTCGGCCTCTCTGCACGTGCTTGCGCCACAGTTCCTCCAGCAGTTTCGCCGGGCCTTCCCGCTTGCCGAGATCGTGGTCGAGGAGAGCGAGACCTATGAGCTCATTCTGGCCCTTCAGCAACAGCGCGTCGATGTCGCGTTGCTGCACATCGACGCGAGGCGCTTTCCCGAGCTGACGGCACGGGCTCTGTCCGAAGAGGATATGCTTGTCGCAGTCCCGCGCAGCCACGCCTATGCAGAGGCGGAAGATGAACCGCTGACGCTCGATATGCTCCACGGTGTCGATATGGTCGTCTACCGGCGCACGGACGGGCCTGGAATATTCGAACGGCTGATGGAAACCTTCCAGACTGCCGGCGTTGCACCGCGGATCGTCGATGAGGTTTCTCGAATCATCGCCGCCATCAATCTGGTGGCCGGCGGCCGTGGCCTGACGGTGGTGCCGGCGTCCATGCGCGTGCTTCATCGGGAGTCTGTGGTCTATCGGCCGCTATTGCCCGGCCAACTACCGCCCCTGCCATTATACGTCGCCCACCGCGCCGATGCGCGGCTTGCCCTCATCCGCAATTTCGTCGATCTGACGGAGAAGATCGCATCAAGTTCATCCGCGACCAGCGAGGCTGGGCGAACAACCTAGTAGGTTTAGGCCAATTCATCCTGCAGAGAGCGGCTGACAAGCGTCAGGAGATCGTCTCTTACCCTGGGCGCTGCGGCGATGACCGGGCCGCCGGTCAAAAGTGTGCCCTTGCCGGGGAAGGCTTCGGTCCAGCCGCCGGCTTCGCGGATCATCAAGAGCCCGGCCGTGCAGTCCCAGGCGTTGATATGCGGTTCATAATAGCCAGCGAGCCGGCCGCAGGCGACCTGCGCCAGCATGAGCGCACCGGAGCCGTTGCGGATGAACATGCCGCCCGCCACCAGCAGCAGGTGGATGAAGATCGACACCTGCTTCAGCGGAATGCGGAAATTGGCGCCCACACCGAGAAGCCCGGTGCCGATGCTGGTGGCCTTGTCGACGCTGATTGCCTTGCCGTTCAGAAAGGCACCTTCGCCTTTCCTCGCCACGAAAAGATCGCCCGATGTCGGCTGGCAGATGAGGCCAAGCACCGTCTCGTCGCCTTTCATGACGGCGATCGAGATGCACCACTGATCGATGCCGTGCACGAAGCAGCTCGTACCGTCGATGGGGTCGACGACCCAGAGGTAGCCCGAGGGGCCTTCCGCCAGTCCTTCCTCCTCCCCGAGCACGCCATCATCGGGAAATGCGGCGGTGATGCGGTCGCGGATCATCGCCTCCACGGCCTTGTCGGCCTGGCTCACCACATCCTGGCCGTTCAGTTTATGGCCGGTTTCCAGTGATGAAAGATCGGAGAAGTAGGAGAGCGCCTTTCCCGCCGCATCGAGGATCACGTCCTTGGCAAGTACGAAGCGGGCATCATCAGGAAATTCGCAGTGCATGGGAATCTTTCGGAAGGGAATCAGGGTCTGAAGCTCTGGCGGATGACGAACTCTGGAATGACGCGTTCATAGCCCGGCGGCAAGTCCGGATTTCCAAGGCGTCGCTCCATCAGTTCGACGGCGCGCATCGCCATGACGAGCGGGTCCTGGCGGAAGGTGGTCAGCTGATAACTGAGCCAGGACGCTTCGGGAACGTCGTCGAAACCGATGATGGCAACATCCTCCGGAATCCGCAGCTTCACCTCCTGCCGCACATAATCCATCAGGCCGAAGGCGATCTGGTCGTTGGCGCAATAGACGGCGTCGGGGCGTACAGAATTCGAAAACAGCGCCCGCCCCGCGGCGATGCCGCTCTCATAGTCGGAATCCGCGCCACGGCCGATGAAGACCTCGGCGCCGAGCCCTTCCGCCGTCGACAGAAAGGCGCTCTCGCGCTCGATAATGCTCGGCGTACCGGTGTTGGAACCGGCAACCGCCAGCCGGCGCCGTCCGGCCTCGAAGAACACCGTCGCCGCCTTGCGGGAGGCTTCCGAATTGCCGGCGCGCACATGGTCTGCATCCGGTTCGGAACGGCCGATGACGACGAGCGGCTGGCCATTACGCTGGGCAAGCTCGAAGAAGCTGGCAGGCGGCGAGCCCGACAGGATGATGATTGCCTCGGCGCGGTGGCCGATCAGCATCTTCTGGGCGGCCAGCAGTTCGTCCTCGGTCTGGCCAGTGTTGATGAGGATCGGTATGCTGCCGCGCTGGATCAGGAATTTGGCAAGGGCGGCGGCAAGATGGGCGCGGAAGCCGATTTCGGGTTTCGTGGCGATGATGCCGACGAGGCGGCTCTGATTGGCCAGCACGCCGCGCGCAAGATCGTTGACGTGGTAGCCGAGCTCCTGGGCCGCACGCAGCACCTTCTCGCGCGTCGCGGGCGCAACGCTAGCTCCCGGCGTAAAGGTGCGTGATACGGCCGAGCGGGAAACGCCGGCAAGCTGCGCCACCTGTTCGGCACTCACGAAGCGCATTCGTTCCTTCTTCGGCGTCTTGCCGTCATTCACAGGACCATCCCTCATCGTTTTCCGTCAATGCCCCGCGCGCGACAAAACATCCGCCTCCCAAAACCGCCCGTATCAGCATTGAAAACTGATGCTGGACGAGCCGCAGAAGGACGGGTGATGCGATCTGGCAGTCTCCGCCAGCACATGTATAGAGGAGCGATGGCAGTAAGTTGACATTGGTCCGCGCCGGAGAGGCTGGCCATGTTTTGCCGTTTCAGGAATCTGTCCCGGTCCATTTCTCTGCCCGTTGCACAGGTGCAATCATGTCGCACAGCCGTGCAATTGCCCGGGCCGACAACTAGCGGCGGTTCTTTGCAGACGCATGACAGATGGAGGATTTTTCCGCCTCGGCGGATGGGTCACAACTGATGTTGCGGACAGCTTTCGTCAATTCTGGGGAGCATGGCCGAGATTGCAACTGCAATCCCGGCCGGGGGGGGCGAAAGGCAGCGGCGATGACCAAGGATCAGGTCAACGCTGCTTCAATGCTGTACGGTATTGGGCTGTACGGTATTGGTTGTCTCGAAGCCGCTAGTCGCAGACCCGGACGGTTTCGGTGTGATATCCGCCGTCGTAACGGTTACGAACGTCACGGTCCTCGTACCAGCATCTCGGCGGCGGCGGGCCTGCATCGTAATAGCGAGGGCCGTCGACATAGCGAGGACCACTATTGACTATCGCGCCACCAATCAGGCCGCCAACGACACCTGCGGCAAGGCCGCCGGCAATGGCACGACCGGTATTGTCGTGGTGATGATGATCGCGCGCCGCAGCAGGCTGAATAGCCGAGCCTATAAGGGCCGTCGCAATCAACAGACTGCTAACAATTCTCTTCATAACATTCTCCTTAGTCGCAAATCGCCCCTATAGAACATAAAATGCTCCACGGCGGCGTTTGTTCGTTCAAATCTTGCACCTTTTGAGGCAAGCCCGCCAAGAAACGATGCGTGGGGCCTCAATTTATGTTTTGCACTGAAATCCTCACGGCGAATTCCACCGAGTCAAACGCGCAATCGCAACTGCGGGCATCAGGAAGTCCGCGAGAGCTGTTCTACGATCCGCCGGATTGCCTCCCACTGATCTCGCCCGTATGGTCCGAAACCGTATTCCGCCCATTGCCCGACGTGGGGCCTTCTTTGCAGGGGCATTCATCTTCAGCCGGAGGAACGGCAATGAGCAAGGATTGGCGTGACGATTTGAGCATGAGGCTGGAAGATTTCGTCGACACATTCGTGGTGAAGGGCGCAAAGGCGCCGGACGTCTTTGACGCCATCCAGAATGCACTCGACGCGCTAAGAGCCGCGTACGACCGCGACCCGGATACCCCGGAGGATCAATCGGATGACGTGATCGAGGAACCATCGAACGACTGGCCAGAATGCCTCGCCTTAGTCCTTCAGGATTCGCTTGACGCATCTGAAGCCAACGTGGCTGGTGGACGTGTCCTCTGGTTCCGCATGGCGGGCGGCGGGACGGTAGCGCCGGCAGTAGTTCGGCGCGCAAAGATGCGATCCGCCTTTCAGCACCCGCCTTGGAATTCGTATTTCCGGCTCGCGGGGATCGAAGCTCGCCTCTCGATCGCCGCCTCGGGGATTCCGCGGAATGCAGCATGATTTCGCCGCAGGCTCCGAATGGCGAGGCGACCAGAAATCCGACGTCCATTCCCAGACGTTGCCGATCATGTCGTGGATGCCGTAGCCGTTCGCCGGGAACGATCCGACAGGTGATGTTCTATCCGCTCCTGTGGGCTTTGTGCTCACTGTGGGAAACGCGCCCTGCCAGATGTTGGCCATGAGCTTTCCGTCAGGGATCAATTCGTCGCCCCATGCGAATTCGGCGTCCTCGAGACCTCCCCGAGCGGCCAGCTCCCATTCGGCCTCGGTCGGCAGGTCCTTCCCGGCCCAGTGGGCATACGCTAGGGCGTCGCTATAGGCAACATGGACGACCGGATGGTCGAGCTTCCCGCGGATATCGCTGCGGCCGCCATAAGGATGCCGCCAGTCGGCGCCGAACTTGAACGCCCACCACTGTCTGATGTCGGCGCCGACGACGGTTTTCGGCTGAGTGAATACGAGCGATCCGGCGCGCAGCATCTTGGGGATCGCGCCGGGATAGTCGGAAGCCTTTGGAGTCTTTTCTGCGACGGTGACATGGCCAGTGGCTTTGACGAACGTGGCGAACTGACGGTTGGTCACGGGCGTCACGTCGATCCAGAAGCCGTCAACCTTCACCGGATGGGCGGGGGCTTCTTCAGGATAGTGCCTGTTCGATCCCATGGCGAACGTTCGGGCAGGCACCCAGGCGAAGCCTTCAAATTCCGTTTCGTGTGCGTCCACTGCACTCATGGTCCTGCCCATCGCTAGAACCTCCGCCTGCGAGCATCTTATGACACGCGGTCGCGGTTGCTGCCTATTGTCCTTTAGGGAGGTCTCGACGCGGGGCGCGGGAAATGCGGCGCGGACGGCTCCCATAACTGGCAACTCTTAGCCCCGACGGATTCCCCAAAGGGCAATATCTGCTCCCGCCAATACAATGTAGAAAATGGATGGAAGAGTGGAAATCCCTCTTCCGCAAGTCGAGGGTCACCGTGCGGGCCGGGGAGCCGCGTCTTTACCGAAAAGATCTGGTCCAATTTGCTGGTCAGTAAACTTGGACGTCGCCGACAAGCCCTCTTTTGCTCTGACTTGTCTTTCAACTAACCTTGGCCGCCAATGCGGCCCCGTGAGGGAGGCATTAGAAATGAGACGGACTACAAAGTTCTTCACAGCAGCAATGGCGGTCGCCGGCAGCCTGCTATCGAGTACCGCTACGATGCACGCGCAGGAGACCAGAAAGCCCAACATCCTGTTCATCATGGGTGATGACATCGGCTGGATGCAGCCGAGCATCTATCACCAAGGTCTCGCGGTCGGTGAAACGCCCAATATCGACCGTATCGGCCGGGAAGGGGCGAAGTTCATGACCTACTATGCCGAGCAGAGCTGCACGGCTGGGCGGACCGCGTTCATCACCGGCATGCAGCCGGTGCGCGTCGGCATGGTTCTGCCGGAGATTCCCGGAAGCCCGTCCTACCTGCGGGCCGGCACGCCTCACCTCGCCAAGTTCCTAAATGATCTCGGCTACTCGACAGGTGAGTTCGGCAAGAACCATCTCGGAGATACCACCGAATCCCTGCCGACGGCACACGGGTTCCAGGAATTTTGGGGCTACCTCTATCACCTCGACGCCATGCAGGGGGTGAGCTTCCCCGACATCAACAAGACCCCAACCGAGCAGGGGATTGCACCACCATGCAGGAACACGCCGATTCCCGGGATAGCGGAAGACCCGGCGGCGGTGGACGCCAAGACCACGACCTGTCTCACCCCGCCGCGCCCAATGCTCGCATGCGCATCCTCCGACGGATCCCCGGCAAATCAATCCTGTAAGGACGAGGGGCCGCTGACGCTGGAGCGCTCAAAAACCATTGACGAGGAGATCTCGGCCAAGGTCATCGACTTCCTAGACAGGAATGACCCGAAGAAGACCAACAAGCCCTTCTTCGTCTGGTACAACCCGGCCCGCATGCATATCACGACAGTGTTGCCCGACAAATATCTGAACATGGTCGGCGAAGTCGGCGGCAAGGACTGGGGCGTCAACGAAGCCGGCATGAAGCAGATGGACGACAACATCGGCTACGTTTTGAAGAAGCTCGAGGAGATAGGAGAACTCGACAACACGATCATCGTCTTCACCACCGACAACGGCGCCGAGACGATCACATTCCCGGACGGCGGCACTACCCCGTTCAAAGGCGGAAAGCTCAGCACTTGGGAAGGCGGCATGCGGGCGCCGCTTGTGGTTCGCTGGCCGGGGCACATCGAGCCCGGTACGGTCAAGAACGACATGTTCTCGGCGCTCGACTGGCTGCCGACGTTTGTGAACATCGCAGGCGGCCCGAAGGGCGATGGTCTTAAGAAAGAGATCGAGGCGGGTACGTATCCCGGGATCGTCAAGACCACGCTCGACGGTATCGACCAGCGTGACTACCTGGAAGGCAAGTCTCCATCCGCGCGCGACAGTTTCTTGTACTATTCTGGCAAGGAGCCGTCGGCTGTGCGCTACAAGAACTGGAAGATGTATTTCGCCATGGTCTCCGACGATCCGGCTGGCTTTATTGGCGGGGTGATGCCGTACGCCTGGACACAGGTCGTCAATATCAAGCGCGACCCGTTCGAGACCTCGGTCGGGCAGCAGATCAAGACACTCTTCGGTATGGGCGGTGCCATCGCTTCGCCGTCCACCGCCTATGTCTATGACTGGAACATCCTGCCCATCGGGCAGCAGTTGTGGCTGAAGCATCTCGAGACCTACATCGACTTCCCGCCGCTTCAGAGCCCTGCAAGCTACAATCTGGAGCAGGTCATGCAGCAGGTCCGGGAGATGAAGACAGGTCACGATTGACGCGGGCGGTAGCGTAACGATGTCGGAGCGGACACCCTTCAGGGCGTCCGCTCCGCGCTTCACCTGTCAGGTCCTTGGCTCCCCCGATCGCCTCTATGCCATCGGCACGCAACGGATTAGGAGCCTCCGCGAGATTGATGAAAACGATGTCGCCCAAGCCTGGCTCGGGGAGCTGACGAAACGAGAACTTCTCTTGAACAGTGCGTTGCACCTGTCTGTTCTGGCCGGAATTGGCGTGACGGTTCTGCTGCTGTTTGGCTTCGGTGTCGCCTTCATGAGATACCGCCACGAACCGGGAGCCGCCGCGCTGTTCATGGGCGGCTCTTTGTTTCCTGGGGGCGTTGCTCTTCCGGCTTCTGCAGGACATCAGGCTGTCGCAAGCTGAGCACGACGACCGTCAGTTGCGATGATCGCCGAATTGCTCAAGGCGCTCTCGCCTCATCAGAAATGGAAGGACACCCCGACGATCGGCCCCTGTTGGACGACGTCGAAGACAAAACCATCGTTTTCGTAGTTGACGCCCAGTGCGCGGTATCCGGCCACTGCCGAGATGGTGTCGTTGAATTTGTAGCCGAGGCCGAGGCCCACGTCCCAGTCGACGTCGGCGCCGCCACCGCCCACCAGACCCCATCCCGTGAGATAGATTTCCGGGGTGAAGAAGTAGTTCCCGCGCAGGCCGACAACGGCATCCACCCACGTGGCACTGTCTTCCCGCTCCACGCCGGCCAGAAGTCCGCCATTGAAGGAGATGTCTGTCTCGACCGACCAGACTTTCACGCCGCCGACCACGTCAAGGTGGCCATTCTGATCTTCGAGCACCGCGTAACCCACGCCGAGAAGTCCTGCGAAGGTCTTCGATGTCACGTCGACGCTGTCGGCGAAGATGCCGCGGGGGGTATGCGCATCCGCACCCAGTTTGGTGTAGATCACGTCACCGACGATGCTGAAGCGATCATATCGTGCTTCGCCTGTCGCCATGAAGGCGAAGTCGAGATTGTCGAGAATGTCACCGAAATCGGCATCGATGTCGACCTCGGGAAGCCCGAATTGCCGTACGTCCCCTGAAATCCCGGCAGCCCAGAAGTATGGAGCGACCGTGAATTCCCAGCCGCTCTGGGTCTCGACCGTTTTCGCTTCGGGCGTGAGCGGTGTGAGATCCGCGGCATTGCCGATCGATGCGGCAGAGACACCGGCCAGCAAGACTATCGCATGCAAGTGAATGGTCTTCATGAGAATCCCCCGATCTCGTTTGAACGCAGCACTGCTTCGAGTGAGGACTGTGTGGCGGGAAATGGATTCCCGCAACATGAAACACCTATTGGGGGTTGCTGGCGAGAAGGGAAAACCTAAGGGTGTGGCCCGCCGGCATCAGGCCTGTCTCCCGCTGGGAGGAGAGGGAAACGCGGCCAAAGTGGCGTTTCCCTGTTGAAGATCAATAGCAAGGCGGGTACGGATAGTAGCCGCATTGCTGGTCGTTGTAGTAGGGATAGTAGGGGCGGGCTGCAGCGGCCCCGATAGCGGCACCGGCGACCACGCCGGCTGCGACCGGAGCACCGCGATACCAGGCGCCGTGGTAGACGGGTGCGTGCCAATAGGTGCCTCCGACACGGTTGATGTTGGTGTCGCCGATATGCACGTCGTCTCCACGGAAGTCGCCGCGGAAATTACTTCCCGCGAAGTCTCCGCCGTGGAATCCGCCGCCCCCGAAGCTGCCGCCGCCATGGAAGCCACCGAAGCCCCCGCCGCCAAATCCTCCTCCACCCCCGAAGTGATCGATGAACAGCGCGGCCGGCCCAGACACACCGCTTAGGGTGCCCTCCAGAATGGTGATGTCGAAGGTCAGCGTCGTGCCATCGAGTTTCGGGGTCTTCAGCGTCACGACGGCGTCGCTGACGTCCGATCCATCGCCGCCCAGCACCGACACAGTCGCATTCGGTGGATCGACTGCGAAATTGTCCTTCCCCTCATCCCATTGCATGATGAACTGTTCGGTTGCCACATGACCGGCGGCTCGCACCGGTCGGTCAGCAAAGACGATCGAGTTTGCGGAGACACCGGTCAGAACGAGCTTGCCGTTTTCGATTTTGGCTCCGGCCGAATTGATGACCGCCAGCGACGGCACCGGGCCGGTTGGCGTGACTATCCCAATAGACTTTTCCAGCGGTACGTGCGGCTTCTTCGGGGTGTCCTGCGCAAAGACCGCGGAGGTCAGCGCAAAACTTCCTGCAAAGATCAGCGTAGCGAAACGATCGATTTTCATGGTGATATCCTCCCAGCGGCGACGGGCGGCATGCCCGTCGCCTGATGAACCCATTTGGAATCTGCTGTCACAAGTCTTTGAGGCGCATCATCCTTAGTCCTTGAACATCTGCTTCCAGTCCGCCTTCATGTCGATGACGGTCCAGCCGGTGATCGCCGCCGCGTCGAGCGCCTTGTCGAGGCGGCCGAATTCGGTATTGCGGTCGTAGGCATATTCGCGCTCCGCATCAGTGTGATGAACGAGCATGCCGAGACGCGCAGGCGCTCCCGCCATCGTCGTCCATTGCAGCATTTCGAGATCGCCGTCGGAATTGCCGAAGGCGGCAATCGGCCGGCGGCCGATCTGCTCGTTGATCCCAACCGGCTTGCCGGCCTTGTCATCGATGAAATTGACCTCTGGCAGGCGCCGCAAAGTCGGCATGTCGTCCTGCATCTTGAACTGCGTCTTGATCGAGGAACCGATGACCTGCTCCGGCGGGACGCCGTATACCTCCTCCGTCCATGGCCGCATGAACTCCACGCCACCACCGGACACGATGAATGTCTTGAAGCCATTGGCGCGCAGATAGGAAAGCAGCTCGACCATCGGCTGGTACACGAGTTCGGTGTAGGGCCGCTTGAACTTCGGGTCGCGTGCCGCCGAAAGCCAGTCGGTGACGACTTTCTGGAAATCGTCGTTCGTCATTCCCGCGTGGGTGACCATGATGAGTTGCAGGAGACCTTTTTCGCCCGATGCGGCAAGCGTTTTCATATCGCCTTCGAGTACCGCCTTGAACGGCTGTACATTTTTCCATTCCGGATGCTGCGGAGCGAGCGTTTTCACGCGGTCCAGGGCGAAGGCAAGCTGCGTGTACATGGGATGCTCGACCCACAGTGTGCCGTCATTATCGAACACTGCGATCCGTTCGGGTTCGGGGACGAAGTCGGGTGAACCCGGTTTGGTTACCTTCTCGACAAAGGCGACGATAGCTGCCTTGGGCGCGGTATCGTTCCACGATGGCAGGGGGTCGCTCTGGGCCTGTGCCGAAGCCGCGAGGAAAAGCGCTGCGATGACAATCGAGATCGCGCTCCGTGCCAAGTTGACGAGGTGGCGGACAGTAAACATTGGTCGTACCCCCTAAGGTGAGAGCCCGCGCCCGGCGGGTTGCACTCTACCCAGCGCTTTCCAAGTCTACCGAATGCGTTCCTCCGCCGATATTGCCCTTTGGGGAATCGAAGAACTCCAGCGGCAATCAACAGTGGTGCTTGCAGCGGATGACGCCACACCAAAAAGGTGTTATCGTCGCGCAGCTTTGGGGGGACGACCAATGGCCTTGGGCCAGGGGGCAGGTCGATTGCGGTGCGCTGGTGTCTTGCTGGCGTGGGTTTTGTTGATCGCTTCGAACTGCTGCGCCATCGCGTCGGAGACGTCGCAGGCAATCGTTGATCGGGTTCCACGGGTTCTCATTCTCTACCCATACGACGAGAGGCTCGTGGCGACGACTGTTGCCGGAGAGGCGTTGCGAAGCCGCTTGCTGCAAGCCACAGACAGCAGGATCGACCTGTTTTCGGAGTTCCTTGATCTGTCGAGGTTCCCGGAATCTGATCACGTCGCGCGCATGGCGCGATACCTTGCGGAGAAGTACGCCAATTACCGCCCGGATGTGGTCGTCGCGCTCGGCAAGGAGTCTGCCAGCTTCATATCGACCAACCGCGCAAGGATCGCTCCCGATGCGAAGATAGTGGCGGCAGGCTTCGGCAACTCCACTGCGGAGAACATCGATCTACCCGATGACGTGATCGGGGCGTTCACGACATTCGACATTCTGAAGACGGCTGAAATGGCCCGCAGCCTGCAGCCCAGTGCCCGTCATCTCTACATCATCGGCGGATCGTCGGAGTTCGACCGAGGATGGCTGGCGACGGCGCGCGCCGATCTCGACAAGTTCTCCAAGTCGTACGAAACGACATACCTCGAAGATTTGACGATCGATGAATTCATCGATCGTGCAGCCCATGTCCCCCCCGACAGCATCATCCTGGCGCTGACGGTGTTTAAAGATCGGGCAGGGCGGAATTTCATCCCGCGTGAGGCGATCAGGCAAATAGCAACAACGGCCAGCGCTCCAGTCTATGCCCCCTATCAGACCTACATCGGCTACGGCGTCGTCGGCGGCAATACCGTCACATTCGACACTTTGGGCGTCACCGTCGGAAATCTTGTCCTCGATCTCATGGCCGGGCGGGTGGTCTCGGATATTCAAGCGCCGCAGACATACGTTGTCGATGCCCGGCAGCTCCGGCGTTGGAGGCTTTCGGAGGGGAACCTGCCTGCGGGCACCGTCCAGATGCATAAGGAGCCAAGTCTTTGGGAGGAGCACTGGCTGGTGGCGACGGGGGCGTTTGCCGTCGTTTTGATGCAGGCGGGCATCATCGCCGCGCTGCTGCTCGAGCGACGCCGTCGCCACGATGCGGAGAGCAGGTCACGCCTTCACCTGCTCGAAGCTGTCCATCTCAACCAGTCCGCAACGGCCGGCGCCTTGTCCTCGTCGGTCGCCCACGAACTGAACCAGCCTCTGGCGGCCATCCGAAACAATGCCGAGGCTGCGTCGGTGCTGCTGCGAAGTGGCAGCCCCGATCTGGAGTTGATCCAGCAGATACTTCTCGACATCCAGGAGGACGATCAGCGTGCGGGCGACATCATTGGCCGGATGAGAGGATTGCTCAAGAAGAGAAGCGAGATCGATTGGCAGGAGTTCGACCTGAACGACGTGGCTTCGAGTGCAATCCATATCATTCATGGCGAGGCCGAACGCAGGGGGATCACGCTCAATACAAATCGACCGACGACGGAGCTGCCGGTGCGGGCGGACAAGGTCCATGTGCAGCAGGTCGTTCTCAATCTGGCTACCAATGCGATGGACGCCATGTCGGACGCTCCAGCCAAAAGAATGCTCACCTTTGCGACAGGAGTGGCGAACGAGAAGGCGGAGCTTTGTGTCGCGGACACAGGCAACGGCATTCCCGAAGACAGGTTGTCCAGCATCTTCGAGCCGTTCTACACGACCAAGCAGGCGGGCACGGGGCTGGGTCTTTCCATAGCGCGCGCCATTGTCGAGACCTATGGCGGCACAATCTCTGCTAACAACCGGCCTGAAGGCGGGGCCATCTTCCGCGTGGTCCTGCCTCTTTCTCGACGAGTGGAACGAGGCTGATGAAACCGGTCGTCCATATCGTCGATGACGACGAATCCTATCGAACGGCGACTGCACGCCTGCTCTCCGCCTTTGGTCTCAAGGTTGAAGCCTATGAGTCCGGAGATCAGTTTCTTGACCGCCTCCCAACTTGCGAGCCCGGCTGCGTTCTCCTTGACTTGCAGATGCCCGGCTTATCCGGACCGCAAGTTCAACATCGACTCTCCGCGCTTGCACCTCTTATCCCGGTCGTATTCCTGACGGGCGAAGGTGACATAAAGGCAGGCGTCGACGCGATGAAAGCAGGCGCACAGGACTTCTTGGAAAAGACCAGCTCGGCGGCGGTGCTGATGGAGGCGATCGAGCGAGCGCTAGCGCAATATGAGAGGCGACGGGCCGAGCACGACCGTCTGCGGAAACTGAGAGCCTTGATTGCGAGCTTGAGCGCGCGTGAAGCCGAAGTCTTTGGGCTGCTCATCCGTGGCCATCTCAACAAGCAGATTGCGTATGCCCTTGGCATATCGGAGCGAACGGTGAAGGTGCATCGCCATCAGGTCATGGAGAAGCTCGGAGCACGCTCGCTGGCGGAGGTCGTATCGATCGCCGCTGACATCGGTCGTACTGCGACCCCGGGGTGATCGGACAATCTTCCCCTTAGGGCAATATCAAGCAACCGCCGACACGCCTACAATGACAGACAATTGCGTATCTCGCGCACTGTCACGCATGGGGGCATGAGGTGGGAAAGCTGCGCCGCACTGTCGCTGTCGTCGACGATGATGCGAGTCTACGTCGAAGCGTCGGGCGGCTCCTCAATGCCTACGGATTTGCGGCTGTCGAATATGCTTCGGCGGAAGCTTTTCACGTCCGCGATCCGAAGACGCCGATCGACTGTCTCGTGCTGGACATCGACCTCGGAGGCATGTCCGGCATCGAACTGCAGCGCAGGCTGAAAGGGGCTGGAGCGAAGCTGCCGATCATCTTCATCACCGCCCTGGAAGACATGCGCCTGCAGACCGAGGCGGAGCAGGCTGGATGTATCGCATATTTGCGGAAGCCCTTCGCGGGATCCGTACTCATCGACGCAATCAAGAAGGCGCTCGGATTGTGAGTTCTTGATCGAGGAGAGACCGCCACGACGGCAGGGCAAAAGGCGGACCAGTTATTCACCTTTGGCAGGGAGGCTGAACATGGAACGGCTCAGACACTGGCGGTCGATGGGACATCAGCCACAGAATGGATCAGCCTCAAATGCAAGTCCAGGTCAAAGTGTTGTGAAACTGAACACCTCTGGCGCCTTGCAGCGGTTCAGGGCATCCTGTGATGGCTGAAAATTGTGTTTATGGCAGTTGGAGGAATGCCGATGCGCTGCTTTACCGTGCTTGGACCCTCGCAGACCGGAAAATCAACAGTCGTGGAAAAGCTCGGCTCCCTGGAGGGGGCGCCGAGAAAATCCAGCTCCCCTTATGGATTGAACCTCACAGAATTCACCTTTGGAAACGAAGCGTGGTGTGCGCTGGATGCGCCAGGACCCAACGAAGCGTTGGCGCATGCACAGCACGCGCTTCTTGCCAGCGACGCCTGCATCCTGTGCGTTTCATCGGCACCCGAGGAAGTTGTACTCGCCGCGCCCTATCTGCGGATAGTCGAAGCCTCGGGGACGCCTTGCATCCTCTTCATCAACCGAATGGACGAACCGAGAGGGCGGCTGAGGGACGTGATCGCCGCGCTTCAAGACTACGCCAACCACACGCTTTTGCTTCGCCAGATCCCGATCCGCGAGGGGGACAGGATCATAGGCAGTTGCGATCTGATTTCGGAACGGGCGTGGCGCTACCGGGAAGGCCAGACTTCGGCGCTGATCGCAATCCCCGAAAGCGCCGCCGAGCGCGAGCACGAAGCGCGCAGCGAGCTCCTGGAACACCTGTCCGAATTCGATGACTGGCTTCTCGAGGAACTGATCGAAGATCGCGAGCCGCCCAGCGACGCGCTCTATGCCATCTCATCGCGGGTTCTCAGGGAAAACAGGATTATCCCGGTCCTGATCGGTGCCGCAAGTCACGGCAACGGCGTGATGAGGCTGATGAAGGCGCTGCGCCACGAGGCGCCGCCGGTAGGGGTTCTTCGGCAGCGTCTCGCTCGTGCAGGCAATGTCGATGAAAACAAGCTGACCGCCGTGAGCTTCCATGCCTACCATCGCCAGAATGTCGGTAAGACAGTGCTCGTGCGCGCGCTTGGCGAGGGATTGCGGCAGGGCGCATCACTGGGCGGCTCCAGCCTCGGCGCAGTACAGGATCTCGCAAACGGGCGGTCCAATTCGGCGGTTCTGCCTGCGCCGGGGGATGTGTTTGCGACGGTCAAGTCCGATCACTTGCACGTCCCTTCGCTCTTGACATCAAACGCGGTGGTTGCCCCACCTGAATGGACGGAGCCACCCACGCCGATGCTTGAAAGGATCCTAGTTCCGGTCAGCGATCGCGATGAGAATAAGCTTTCCGAAACGCTGGCAAAACTTTCCGAGACGGATCGCGGTCTCAAAGTCTTGCAGGAGGAAGGCACCGGCGCTCAACTCGTCCGCGCCCAAGGGCCGGTGCATCTGCGTGATCTCTGCCGGACGCTGTCCGATGTCTTTCACATCGGCGTAACCGATCGAACGCCCAGCCCGATCTACCGCGAGACAATTGCGAAACCATCTGAGGTTCATTACCGTCACCGCAAACAGACCGGCGGTGCCGGACAGTTCGCGGATGTGAAGCTGAGTATTCGCCCCAATGAGCGCGGCCGGGGCTTCACTTTTAGCGAAACGGTCAAGGGTGGCGTCGTTCCGCGCAACTACATCCCTGCCGTCGAAGCGGGTGCGCGCGAAGCGATGGAGAAAGGGCCGCTCGGCTTCCAGGTCATCGATATCGGCGTAACGCTGTACGATGGTCAGCACCATGCCGTCGACAGTTCGGAACACGCCTTCCGGACTGCGTCGAAAATGGGAGTGCGACAGGCGCTTTCCGAAGGGGCGGCCGTTTTAATGCAACCGGTCTTCCGCAGCGAAATTCACATTCCGTCGATCTATTCCGGCAGCCTCGTCCAGATCGTCTCCGCTCTCAAGGGTCAGGTTCTCGGTTTCGACCGGGATGAAACCGCTAAGGGATGGGACATCTTCCGGGCACTTATTCCAGGCGGCGCGCTTGACGATCTGGCGCGGGCACTGCGCTCGGCGACGCAGGGCATTGGTTATTTTTCCAAGACCTTCGATCACTTCGAGGAGCTATATGGCAAGGAAGCGGACGCCATCGTGAAGGCACACGAGAAACCGGGCGTCGCACACTGAAACGTTCGCGCCACTTCATGCTCGTTCGCAAAATGGGGCTCATGTCGTTTGGCAGTTACCCGTGAGAAGCGCCGTTTTTGCCGCGTCTCGAATTAAGTGTCGAGGTATCCTCTTGAAATCGTTGCATTCGCGGCGCTCACCGAAACTTCGCCGCCGATAGACCCGAGCAGGGCTACACGATGGGGCCTGTTGGCGGGAAGCGGGACGAACTCTTCAGCAAAAGCCGGTGAGTGCGAGCTGTTACCGGGCAGGCCCGGAAAATGTCATGTTCGGTGACATTGTGTCAGGTCGCGTGACGCGTGATAGCATCATGACTCGCGACACGGAGTTTGACACCGATCGACGGCAAAACTAGGCCTTTGCAAGCACCAATACGACACGCTTTATGACACATACGACACGATGGATGACATTGCCAACGTGAGGCCGCATCATTGCGTTGCGCGAAACGATTTTCGGATCTGATCGAGGCTAGCGGACGGAGGTTCGGTCCGGCGTAAATAGTCGGTTCGTTAGGGTCTTCTGAGCTGGTCGGTGGGTACACCCGCGTTCTCGCGCATAAGTGCCTCAGCTTCCGTTCGAAGATAGAGCACGAAGTTGTCAGCTCTTACGACCGGCACCTGAAGCTTAAACATACGCCGCGAGACGGCTGCGCTCGATAGATTGTAGTTTTCGCCTAGCTTAGCCGAAGACACATATTTCTCATGGAATGCCCGGACCTCTTGACGATCGAAGAACAGCGTCCTCGATCGGTATCTCGACACTCCAAGTCGATGCCCTTGGATTAGGCCGCTGCGTACAAAAGTGTGAAAGATCGGCACGCCCACTCCCAGCTCGGCCGCCACCTCGTCTGAGGTTACCCAGCGTTCATCGACGGCGCTCAAGGCGCGGATCTCGTTCGGATCTACGAGAATTTGCGCCAGCCCCACGGCACTTCGATCGTAGAAGACAGTGGTCAGCTCCTGCGCCAACAAGAGCTCAACGATGCGGAAGTATTTGATGGTAGCTTGCGACACCGCTGTGGTGAGAGGAGAGAGACCGTTGGGTTCTGCGACAGGCGCGACCTTTTGAGCGGCCTCTACTAACTCATGGAGACTTGCAATGGAGTATCGCTTCAGTGTGCTTGACGTCACCTCTGCGAAAACCTCGTCATGCTTCACGATGCCTGCCTTGGCCAACTGCCGGAAGACTTCACCTGTCACAATGCCAAGCACCTGGGCAGCTTTACCAGCCGGGACAAGGTCTCTAAACATTGCTGCGGCAGCTTCGACCGATGAGGCGTGAAAAATTGACTGCCCGTCGTCAGCATTTTCGATATGTCGAAGTATCGCTCTTAAGTGGGTGCGCGTCTGAGGGACTTGAACCACTGCCGCCTCAAAGGGCACGTGTTTGGCTTCGACCGCCCGTCCGAAGATCTTGACACCCGGGGAAAGGGGCAACGTCTCCTCTGCCATGCGCACAAGTTCATCCCGCACAATATCATATTCAGGGTATGGCCGGGATTTTCCGATCGCCTGGTTGACCGTGCCGAAGATATTGTTGCCGCCCCGCAGCGGGTGGCTGGTGTCGAGATCCCCGACGACTATTTTGCCAAAATCCCGGACACCTTCGAAGTTGCGCTTCAGGAAGTTAAATCCACTCTGCGCGGCAAGATGCCATTGGGTTTCGTCATATGCTTCGAGGTTGGCGAACTTGCCGAACGTTGTGAATATGCCGAAGAGTTCTGATATGTCCCCTGCCGCTGCCAGTGGCAGTTTGTCGAGAAGTTCGCCGTGTCCCTTCTGGCCATTTAGGCGATCGAGCGCAAACTGCTCAAACTCTGAAAATTGCCTGGTCTCTTCAGAAGCGGTCGCCTCCCGAATAATTAGTGCGGACTCGGTGAGTTGGTAGGCAATATCAAAAACCTTGCTGTTAGTCTGGTCCGGCAAGGAGATAATTGGGACGTTGTGAATAGGGCAGGCGCGGATGAAACTAAACTGCCAGTGCACGCGGATATACGCGGCGGCGTTGAGGGGGCCCGTCGAGGTCAGGCGGTCATTCTGGATGCATTTGGGACATAGCCGCGTCCGATATCGCAGCACGATTGGGCTGCGAACTGGTTCGCCGCGGATGATAGCGCGTGACTTGCTCTTGCTGATCAATGCATTCTGATAGAGCTTCTCCGGAGAAACTTGGGCGAATTCGGCAAGCCGCTCTAAAGCAGGGCGCTTGCCGTTAATAACGTCGCTGAGATCGAAGCCCATACCCGGCATAGCTCGACATCGCTGCAAGGTGGTGCAGTTCCTGTAGAAGATCTTCGTACCCCGTCTTCTCTTTCCTCGCCTTCCGGATCTTCATGCGAATGGCGACGGCCATCTCTCGCCACGCTGCAGGCAGCGGCAGATGACGGCGCGCCATGGCATAGCGCTGGTCGGGATCGTCCGTGATGCGGTCAAGGGCATCAGCCCAGAACTCACCGTTCTCGGGAGCTGGCCCTGGAGCTTGCATTATCGTCGTGCCGCCTGGTTCTTGGCGCGTGGCGAAATCCCACATCTGGCGATCGAGCGCTCGCGCTTCTTCGTCGGTTGTCGTTTCGACCCACAGCAGTCCTGCAGTCATAGAAGACTGGCCTGGACGGGTTCACCCTCTTTCGAGATGATGGTGGATCCGTATGGCTCGTGTGACGTGATCATGATTGCATCGTCCGGTGCCGGGCGCGCGAGATGCTGCGCCTCTTCCCACGGCGCATTCATCCAGATATCCGTCTCCTCCTTCGTCATCAGCGCCTCGGCGGTCCCGTCTTCCGTCCAGATGTCGAAACCTTCGTAGTCGGATCGAAGCTTTCCTGCGTTCGGATGTGAAAGTAAAACTTGGCCATCGGTCACGGAGAGTAGTGGCTGAACACGAAGTCCTTCGAACGATCAAGCTTAGTGTGGCATGCAAAACAGGACTTCAATAGTCCTTCATTTTGATTAGCGATGCCATTCTCGAACTGCGCGTAACCCCAGCCGCCGCTATCGGCGAACCTCTTCGAGTCCTTTACGCTTATCTGGACGTTGGTGGGATCTCCGGCAACGAACGATTGCGGCGCAGGGAACACCGCGTCGTTCTCGGGCGACGATTTGTAGACGTACGCCAGGCGAGCGATCACGGATCCGTCAGGAAAGGGCCGCGTGCCTTCGCGAAACGCCTTCACAGCAATGTCATTTCCCAGGATGCCACGGATGTCATTGTTCTTCCCGGCTTCATGGGCCACCGTTATCATCTTCCAATCGCGGTATTCATCAGGGAGACTGACACCGTAGATTGGAGACACGTTCTCCGCGGCGTCGCCGGCGGCAGCCACACCCACGCAGCAAACGATGCAGCCGGAAACAAGGGATCGAAAAGCGTATCTCTTGGGCATTGAGGTCTTCTTCCTTGAGAGAGCTATTGCGACCAAGCCGTTGAACCCGAGTGCCGGAAATGACTGACTCACAGTCGCCGCGGGTTCGGGTAGAACAACGACACCATCTGGGCAGCCAAGCTTCCGCTTGCGACCTGAATCACAATGAAGGTGACTACAGCAAACACTGAAATGTTGCCCGGAGCCGCAAGCAGGCCGATCGCTACTGCGGGATTGGCGATGGATCCTGTAGGCGTGGAAACAATCGCGGCCATCAGCCACAGTCCAACCGCAAACGGTCCGATGAATTTGCTTGTGCTCTTCGTGGAGCAGAAGACGATCGTCATCAGGCCGAAGCTCGCGATCCCTTCGCTTGCCAAAGAGGACAGGCTCGGTGGATCGAACGTAGCGCTGCCGGGTGTCACGCCGAACAGCAGCCCCGAAGCCAAGGCGCCCGCAACGCCTCCAAGGATCTGCGCGGTGACATACCCGACAGTGCAGTCGAGACGCCGTTGGTTCCTCCTCCATTGGACGAGCGTAATCGTCGGATTGAAGTGGCCGCCCGAGACCGCACCGAACGCTAATATCAGAGCTATCAGACTCCCCGATATCGCGATGGAAGACGACATGACGGAGCTTTCCTTCTGAAGTCCGGATCCAACGACCGCGACCATCAGAAGGAATGTTCCGATTCCCTCTGCTGCCGATCGCCGGAGGACGGATACCGTGCTGTCGTCCTCGAAGAAACACGACGATCTCCGGACAGCTCTCAGGTGTCTGCTCTCCATCGCGCTTCCACCTCCGCCATCCTTGCAGCCAACTCTTCCGGCGTGATCAACTGCTTCTGGAACCCGATGTTCGCAAACGCGGCGATCCAGCGCTCGTAGTAGGTCAACTTTCCAACCAACTCCGAGCCGAGAGACTCGACGCCACGCCGCTTCTCCTCGGTGTTGATGATCTTGTGGAAGTCGAGGACGTCCGCAAGTGCGTGGCAGCGCTTCTCCCATGGGAGGAGTTCGTGCTCGACCTTGTCGATCTTCGGAGCTTCCAGACCGCCGATATCGTTAGGCAGACGCTTCACCAGTTGTTCGCTGCCACTCATGCCGGAACTCCCTGAGTTGGCGACTTGATCTGAATGACACCGATCATCGCATCGCGGGTGACGAGGTCAGCAAGCTGTTCCTCGCTAAAATCCACGGTTCCTGACGGGCGCATGGGCAGCACGAGATATCGCTGGATCGCGGTGGAGTCGCTCACCCGGATCTCGACGTCGTCGGGAATGTAGGTGCCGAATTCTTCCAGCACCTTTCGGGGCTCGTACACGGCGCGCGCCCGGTATGGCTTCAACTTGTACCAGTCCGGCGGCAGTCCGAGGACGGGGCGCGGATAGCAGGAACACAGCGTGCAGACGATGAGGTTGTGGACCTTCGAAGTGTTCTCCAGCACGATCAGTTGGGTTTCGTCGTAGAAGCTGATGCCCAACTCCTCACAGGCTGTCCGGCCGTTCGCCAGTAAACGTGCTCTGAACTCCGGATCCGTCCACGCTTTCGCCACCACCTTTGCACCTAGAGCAGGGTTCCTCGAATCGAGAACTTCGATCTGCCTTCTGATCTCGTCGGCTCTGAAATAGCCCCGTTCGATCATGAGTTCCCGGAATGCCGTCTCCATTATGTCGTAGTAGCCTGGCGCTTCGCCCGCAATGATAGGAGCGTGGTCATGATCATGCCCGTGATCGTGGTGTTCGTGTTCGGTCATTCACCTATTCCTTCGAGCCAGGTTTCGAAGACCTCTATGCGTAAGTTGTCGCTTGGCGATCCCGCATAGGCGCTCCAGATTTCGGTCATGGGCACTGCGATGCGGTAGTAGTGCCGGACGGTGCCTGCATTGCGGCCGAAGCCTTCCTCCTCGTTGTTGACGGCCATCGGTTCCATCACTGCTTCGACGACTGCGGTCTTGCCGCGAAGGTACGTCGGCACCCGGTAATGTCCGACGGGCGCGCGGGTCGATACCCTGACGTGCTGGCCAACCGTGAAGACGGCAACCTGTCCCCATGCTGGCACGACGCCTGAAATCTTGCTGACTGGTGTTCGAGCGGACTTCATCCGATCCTCCATGATGTCTGCGAACACTAGGGCCGTTGACGGCATTTCATCTTTCGAAATTGTGCGATCGCGCAGGGACGGGAACACAGGCGCTGTCGTGCGAAATCGTACGCTTTCGATAAACGCGCACTTGGGACGCGGTCATGATGACTGCCGCATTGGTCTTGATCGAAAGAGGAACCCCAAGATGACCCACATCGTCGTCCATCCCGTACCCAGCCCGACGCCCATCTCTGTGGGGGAGCTGCTTCCTTGGACGTTCTTCATGGGGCTGCTTCTCCTGATGGCCCTCTATTTCGTAGGCGCGGAGCAGGGTGCTACTTCGCTGATCCAAGGCGACAGAGTGCATGAGTTCGTTCACGACGGCCGACATCTCCTCGGCTTTCCTTGCCACTGAGGTGACTGTCATGATCCAGCGACTTTTGATCACGGGAATGCTCTCCGGCCTGATCGTAGCCCTTATCGCCTTCTCTTTCGCCCGTGTGTATTCCGAGCCGTCAATCGAGCGCGCGATTGCCCTTGAGGAGACTTCCCACCACCAGCATGCAGACGCCGACGCGGAGAGCGTCGGTCGCAGCGTGCAGCGCAACGCGGGCCTATTCGTGGGCATCGCGAGCTACTGCATTGCGCTGGGAGGTTTCCTCGCCATTGGCGTTTCGTCTCTTCATGGTCGGCTGAGAATGCGTCCGCGCTCAATGGTGTGCACGCTCGCGGCCGCCGGATACATCGCGCTCGTGCTGGTTCCGCAGCTCAAATATCCGGCAAGCCCGCCCGGTGTAGGAACTGCTGAAACCATTGGCATCAGGACGGAATCCTACTTTGTTCTGGTGATGGCGTCGGCTTTATCCATGATACTGGCGGCGTGGATCGCGTACCGCCTCGCGCATCGAGCAACGTTCCCGCTCGCCGTGGGTGCGGGTGCCGCGACGTTTGTCGCGCTCGCGTCGGTATGGATCGCCACGATGCCCGGTGTCTCCGAGGTCCCGCGTGCCCTTCCAAGGGGCTTGCTCCTAGAATTCCGAGTGAACGCCGCAGCACTGCAATTGATCGTTTGGGGCGGGCTTGGCATCGTTTTCGGACAAGTCGCGGAGTATGTGGTCGGCTACGGACGTGCGGACGCATCTCGCCGTATAATCCCAAACGCTTGACCGCAGCTCCGGGTCTGGCTTTCCCTGCTCCGCAGGCATAGCATCTCGCTACTTGAGCGCGGAGCATTCGCATCATGAACGATCTCTCGGAGCAACCAGTTTCGGAGTCGGCGGACGGTGACCCCGCGCTGGGCCGCGATGTTCGTCAGTTCTTGGCGGCTGCATTGCGCTCCGCAACCGGAGCCGCAGTTTATCTGGTGCAGGTCGAGCGAGCCGAGTTTGCTGTGATCGCCGTGGCCCGCTGGATTGACGGTAAAACCGCCGTTAGTCAGGCCTCCAACACCCGAGAGGCCCTATCGGACCTCGACCAAGGGGTCATTCGTCAAGTTATTGCAACGAAATCCACCACCGCCGTTGTCCACGGCGCGAAGGGCGGCTGGATAGTCTGCATCCCGGTTGATCTCCGACATCGGTCGGAGGGAGCTCTGTACGTAATCCATGAGGATTTGCCATCCGCCGATCTCATCGAGCAGCTTGAATGGCTTTCATCGGCTTTCTCAACGTCGCACGGTCCGGACGACCTACGGGAAGAATTTGGATCGGCTCGCGAGGACGCTGTTCAAGTCGAGTGCGAGTTGAGGCGGAATCTCGACATGATCCCGGCTTTGACCTGGGTGGGCGGCCCTGGCGGGGAACTTCAGGAAGCGAGCAGCCAATGGCACGAGTACACGGGAATTAGCCGCGAGGATGCGCTTGGACTGGGCTTCCTTGCCTCCTTCCACCCGGACGATGTCGAAAAGGTAATCAAGGCGTGGACCGAGCTTCTCGTTACCGGGAAGCCGGGTGGCATCGAGGCGCGCATATTGCGGCACGACGGAGTGGCCAGGTATTTCATGCTCAGAGCGGTCCCACATTTCAACGACGATGGCACCATCCGAAAATGGTACGGAGTGAACGCCGACATCGACGACTTGAAGCGAACCCAGTTCGAACTGGCGAAGAGCCGCGCCGCTCTTGCAGAGGGGCAAAGGATGGTCCAGTCGGGCACATGGTCGTGGGATGCCTCGACTGACACTTTCTCATGTTCGCTTGAATGCGCGCGTATCGTCGGACTTGAGCAGGAGACCATAAACGCCGGGGACTTGAGGTCCAAGGTGCACCCCGATGACCTCCCGCTGTTTGACGGTGCCTACGAAGACATGCTTTCGGGCCATGACCTGAACGTGTCCCACAGGATCGTCATGCCAGACGGCGAAGTGCGCTTCGTCCATGGTCGCGGGCGTCTGATCGCCGACGAGAACGGCAACCGTAGCGAATACATCGGAACGATTATCGACATCACGGAATCGAAGCGGGCCGAGGAGCGCATACGCACCACCCTGGCTGAGGCCCAGCGGGCGCAGGCATCGCTTGCCGAAGCACAGATGCTCAGTCACGTCGGAAGCTTCCATATCAAGCCTTTGAAAGGCGAGGCCATGTGGTCGGCAGAGACCTACAACATATTCTGTCTCGATCCGGCCCTGCCTTTGACTCACGAAGCGGTGATGACGAGGGTCCATCCGGACGACCGCGAGCGCATCGAAAAAAACTTAGAAAAGGTTATACGTGACCGTGACCCATGGGAGGCCGAATTCCGGCTGCTGACACCGGACGGTTCGATCAAGCATGTCCACTGTATGACCCGCGTCGAGCCGGACCCCGAGCAGGAGCCCGAGGTGTTCGGGGCGATCATCGATCTGACGGATCGCGTGAACGGTGAGGAGGCGCTCAGGAAGGCCCAGGCCGACGTCGTCAGAATGAACCGCCTGACGGCAATGGGCGCCGTAACCGTGAGCATCGCCCACGAAATGAACCAGCCGCTCATGGCCATCGTCACGAACGCGGCAACCTGTCTGAGCTGGCTCAGCCGTCCGGAACCCGACCTGGAGGAAGCGAAGGTCGCAGCGGAACGGATCGTCAGGGAAGGAAAACGGGCGGGAGACCTCCTTTTGAACGTTCGCAACATGGCCCGCAACTCGCGTCCCTCGATCGCGATGGTCGATATCAACGAAGTCGTTGGCGACGTCCTGACGATGATGCGAAGCGAACTTCGCAGCCGTCAGATCAACGCATCCGTCTCGTTGTCGCCGACCGTCGGCGCGATCCGAGGAGACAAGGTTCAGCTTCAGCAGGTGCTCCTAAACCTCATACTCAACGCGGCAGAGGCGATGACGGAAACCGCGCATGGGAGGACGATCAACGTGATGAGCGTGGACCTCGGTTCCCATCTGGCGGTTCGGGTGGAGGACAACGGCCATGGTCTCGACCCCATTGCGTCAGAGCATATTTTCGAAGCATTCTTCTCCACCAAGCCGGAGGGGACCGGCATGGGGCTGGCGATCTGTCGGTCGATAATCGAGGCGCATAGCGGGACGCTTTCGGCACAGCCGTTGGCGTCAGGGGGAACGGTCTTCGAATTCACGATACCGTATGCAAGGGGGGATCATGAACCAGAAGCAACGTGAAGACGCCTCGGCGCTGGTCGTCGTGATTGAAGACGATGCGGGCGTCCGGGAATCGCTTTTGGGCCTGTTGCGTTCGATGAGATTCAACGTTGCCGCATTTTCGTCAGCGACAGAGTTCTCGTCCAAGGGGCAGTTGGCAAATGTCGGCTGCATGATCCTTGACGTCCGCCTCCCGGGTCAAAGCGGAATTGAGTTCTACGAGGAGGTGAGGGCTGGTGGGTTCCACCGTCCAGTGATCTTCATGAGCGGCCATGCCGACGTGCCGATCGCGGTTAGGGCGATGAAGGCTGGCGCCGTGGAATTCCTGACGAAACCAGTCCGCGAACAGGATCTCCTGGATGCTGTTCATTCGGCGCTGAAGCGAGACAGTCGCTCCACGATGAAGGAGGAAGCAGCGGCGAATGTTCGGGCAGACTTCGAAAAGCTGTCCAAGCGTGAGCAGGAGGTTTTGATCCTTGTCGTGGAAGGCCAACGCAACAAGCAGATCTCCGCGGCGCTGGGCATCACGGAAGCGACGGTCAAGTTGCACCGAGGAAACGTCATGCAGAAGATGCATGTCCAGACGCTACCGGAACTCGTACGTCACTTTGATCTACTCGACCTAGACGAGCGGCGAGAGATCTCGACCAAAGGCTAGGTTCCTGGCATTTTTTCCAGACATAAGTCGCATTGTGAGCATGCTGACGCGATCATAGGATTACAAAAAAGGATCGGTCAATGGTTGAAGCTCCACAGTCCTCTCTCGTGGTTTGCGTCGAGGACGACGAACCAGTTCGCGACGCTCTCCGAGGACTGCTGCGTGCTTCGGGAATGCGGGTTGCAGCGTTTGCTTCGGCGGAAGATTTCCTCGCTTCTTCGGATCTTCAGAGCGCGTCCTGTCTGGTGACGGACATACAGCTTGGCGGCATTTCAGGATTGGATTTATTGGACAAGCTTTCCGGGATGGCGATCACCATACCCTCAATCCTTATCACCGCGCATTCGGATGTCGCCGTCGGCGATCGGGCCCGCAATTCGGGCGCTATCAAAATCTTCCTGAAGCCCGTCAATCCCGCGGATCTTCTCGACGCCATCAGGACTGCGTTGGCTGAAACTCCGTAGACTGCTTCGGCGGACGGCTTTTCCAACCACATCACACCGCATCTCACGCCATCTCGTTCGACTTTATCGGCTTCCAGACGGACAATGGGCGGTGTGGAGGACGGCTCATCTGTCCAAACGCCACCATCGAGGCAATGAGCTTGGAGAGCCGTCATGACGGATGGGTATCCCCTGAGGCCGAGCGCCCGCGAGATCCGTGGTCCATCGCCGCTTATCGGCATAGAGAACGAACCTGAGCCGATCCTCATCGTCGATCCACCGCTCCCGGAGCCTCTGTCGCGAGGTCTCGTATTTATCCAGTACCGGGCGGAGAACGTACGCATCGTCCCGGTCTTCGGTAAAGGCGCGCTACAGGTTTCTCCACGGATTGGGCATGTCCACATCACTGTAGACGATCTTCCATGGCACTTCGTCGATGCCAGCGGCGAGACAATAATCATCGTCGGACTTTCGGCTGGAGAACACAAGGTCATCGTTGAGCTTGCCGATCCGAACCATCACGTGATCACGGCCCAGACGGTCAGTTTCGTGATCCACGAAAGGAAGTAGGTAGAAAGGATTCGACGTCCAAGGGCGATCGCACGCGGACCCGCCATGCCCCCGCGCCGCCTGTACCCTCTCAGGCCGCGATGCCCGAAGAACAGACCCTCGCGCTTTCCCCGCCGCGAGGGTCTGTTTTCTTGGTGAGGCAAATGTTTGCAAGCGTAAGCCCCGTCAGGCGGTTTCACTTGACGGGGCAGAGGATCTCAGGCGGCCTGACGGTCGACCTTCGGGAAATCCACATCGGTCTTGAAGACCTCGTTCATGTAGTTCGTGAAGGTGCTCGCGGCGACGTGAGCCACGATTTCCAACAGCTCGCCGTCGTCGAATCCCGCCGCCTTTACTGCCTCGACTTCCTCGGTGGAGACAGCGCCTCGGGCTTCGGCGACCCTGACGGCAAACTTCACAGCAGCGTCGGCCTTCGCTTCTGATGACCCGCCGCGGCGAGCCGCGAGGATCTCCTCCAGGCTCAACTTCGCCACATGGGTCCCCGTGTATGTGTGCGCTGCGAGGCAGTATTCGCAGCCGTTGATCTGGGCGATGGCCAGCGCGATCCGTTCGCGGATCTTCTTATCGAGCTTCCCCTTGCCGAGCGCGCCATTGAGGGCGGCGTAGGCTTCCAGGACGGCGGGACTGTTCGACATCATCCGGAACACGTTAGGCAAGGCCCCGATCTGCTTCTTGATCGCCTCGAGCGTGGGTTTGGAAGCTTCCGGAGCGACTTCGAGAGTTGCAGGGATAGGTATTCGCGACATGATTCACTTCCTTCCATGGTGTCAGATGCTGCATTTCGCTGCTACGAGCCGACTTCAATGAAGATCGTGCGGCAGGAATCCGTCGGGTTGAGCCTGATGTTCGATGACCGTGCTGGCGCCGACCAATGCGTCCGTCACGCTCGCCAGACTAGCTGCCCGGCGCGATGCCCGCCATTTTCCCGGCGTGACCGAGGTGATCTTGCGGAAGACCGTTGTGAAATGGGGCTGGTTCTGAAACCCCGTCTGAAGTGCGATCTCCACGAGGGACAGATTGGTGCAAGCGAGCAATCTGGCGGCGGCCTGAATTCGCATCCGTAAGAGGAATTCATGTGCGCTCATCGAGGTGGCTGCCTTGAACGTAGCCGCGAAATGCGCGCGCGAAAATCCTGCGACGTCGGCCAGTTCCTCCAGAGATATTCGCCGATCAAGGCGCGACTCCGCGTAGCGTCTCACCCGGTTCAGTCGCCATGCCGAGAGGGGATGAACCCGCGGCAGTGACTGGTAGTGTTCGAACGCCAGCCGAGAGAAGTCCCGCGTGAGTTCACATCGCCGCGCCGGCGAGCTTTCTGAAATCTCGCCAATCAGCTCCGCCAGGCGGATATCGCGAATGTTGAACCTTCCGCCGACGACGGGACATGGGCCTTGATAAGGCTTTCGCAGAAAGGTGAGTACGTACAGGCAGGCGTCGGACTGGAGTTCGACGGCGATTGGATCCGGACCTTCGACGAAGGTCACGCTATCTTCGATCATCACTCCTTGAAACAGGACGTGGCCCTTCTGCTCGAGACGAAGCTCGGAGTCTCGGGCCGCGACGACGAACGTACCGACACCGGAACCCAGCGAGGTCGTAATCGCGCGATTGCCGTTCTCACGCGTCAGCTTCGCTAGCGAGATGTTCGGGTCTGTCACGCTGAAGTGCTCGACATGCAGGCAGTCGTCGATGGTTTCGAAAACGTCACGTATCCGGCCCAAGCTCACCTTGATGGCGATATCGGTCTGCATCGGCTGCTCCTCTCGAAAGGGCGCGAATTGATGTGATGGTCGTGCTGCTATTTGGCGGCCGCGGCCCGCTCGATCATCGCGGACACCAGATCGGGATGGGAGATCATCACTACGTGTGACGCGCCCTTCACGCCGACCGTCTCCTTCGCTCCCGCCCGCTTAGCCATAAACTCGTGAAGCTCACTCGGGATGTTCTTGTCGGCTGTTCCGTAGATGAAACGCGAGGGCAGCTTCTTCCAGGACGGATCTCCGGAAGGATCGTTGAGAGCCTCGGCCGTGACCGGGCGCTGTTCAGCACCCATCAGCGCCGCCTGCTGCTCCGGGACGTCCGCGGCGAACTGCTTCCAGAACTTGCTCTGCAAGATGTAGAGATCATGCTTGCCATCCGGTTGGAGGACGGGGGGAGCAAGAGCGTCGCCGAGTGTCCCGGTGGGGAACTTCTTGCCAAGACCGCCCGCACTCTCACCAGTGTCCGGCGCGAGGCCTGCCACGAAGACGAGAGACTTGACGTTCGTTCCTTCGACCGCGACGTCCGTGATCACTGAGCCGCCATATGAATGACCAACCAGGACGACAGGCCCGTCGATGGACTTCAGGACCGCCGAGACGTAGTCGGAGTCGTATTTCAATCCCCGCAGCGGATTGGCCACCGCGATGACTGGAAACCCATCCTTCACCAGCTTGGCGGCGACGCCGTCCCAGCTCGCTGATTCCGCGAAAGCTCCGTGGACGAGCACGATCGTGGCCTTCGACGCCGCCATTGCGTAATGGCTCACCACGAGAGCCGCGACCATTACTGAACTCGACAGCCACTTTTTCATTGAAGGTTTGTCCCGCTTGGCGCTCAGCATTCGGCAGAGCAGTGTTCCGTTGAGAGAAACCTACTACGCGGTGCTAGACCTATGTTGTGAGATGTCGCGATGCGCTGTGAGAAGTGGTGCGGCAGCGGTGTTGCAGGCAGCATGAAGCTGGGGTTCGATAGATGGCTTGGACTGCCGTTGATGTCTGCGCTCGCGCCCGCGAAGTCGCCTGTCGGGATTTATCATCCAGACGGCAATCACCAGGGTTCTTCAGCCGATGGATTCTTTCAATGTTCCGCAGCAGCTGTGCCACGTGCTGAGCTATGAAGGTCCAACGTCGGAATGGAAACGTGCGTTTTACGCTGACGGAGCAGTACTGGCAGAAGACCGCACCTTATCTAGGCCTTGAGCGGGCCGACGGACACAACATTCCGATATTTGCACCGGCCTCAAAGGAACCGAAGTGCAGACCAAGCTGGAACTCTGGACACCCATCAAGCCCATTAAGATGTGGCTTCGCTAGACAAGATGTCCATCAATACGGGTTTATGGCGAGCTTGAGCAAACATGCGTCGAGCGGCATGTCGAGTATCGCGTCAAACTATAGAGCGTTTACAGCCATATCCACCGCGCTGAGCAGATCCTGATGCCGCACTGGCTTCGTCAGGAACTCGATCGCGCCAGCCTTCATCGCGCGGACCGACATCTGAACGTCTGCATTTCCACTGATAAAGATGATGGGGTAGCGAATTCCCGTCTGCAGAAGGTCCGCCTGGAAGTCCAGGCCGCTCCGACCGGGAAGGCAGACGTCGAGGATCAGGCAGTCTGGTTGGGGGGAGCGTCCACTTTCCTGATAGGCTTTGACGGAATCAAACGCGGCGACGGTGAGGCCGACCGACCGAAGAAGGGTCGAAATCGCGCGGCGGACGCTTTCGTCATCCTCGATCAGGACAATGTAGGGCGCTTCTGGTCTGGTGATCGCTCGCGTGTCGACTTCGTGTACCGCTGGCAAGGGAACCGCGTCGGGCCGAATGCTGCCGCGGGGGATGTCGTCCCTGATCAGCATGTAGCCTCGTCTGACGATGGTCTTGATCATGTCGCCGTGACTGCCCAAGGCACGTCTCAGCGATTTGATTTGGAAGCGGAGGTTGCATTCCTCGACCACCATGGATGGCCAGACCTCGTTTAGGATCTCGTCCTTGCTCACGATGCCGCCATTCGACTTGAGTAGAACCATAAGAAGATCGAAGGCGCGTCCGCCGATCTCCTGCGGCCGCCCGTCCATCAGAAGCTGACGCGAATGCGGTAGGGCGCAGAAGCGGCCGAAGCGAATGGAACCGTGCAGATCGTCACGGGATGCCTCGCCGGAATACCTGGGTGTGTGTGCGTGTGCCGCCTGCTCGAGCGTATCGTTGAACTGGACTTGCATGGCTGTCCCCCCGCCTGCTCCAATTGTTCACTGCACTGCTGATTGCGGAGAAAGCCTAGCTCTGGTTCTAAGCTGCAACAATTCGCCTTAGGTCCATTCGGCCTCGGACAAGGTCGTGAGGAACTAGACCAAGGTCTAGGAAATCGAGGGGGTCGGCGAGTTTCATCCTCATAAAGTCTCACGCGAACTCACCACGCCTTACGACAACTTGCTCGTCCTCCAAGGTCATCAAGCGTAGCAAGTTAACAACGACTGGAGCTCTGCGAGGGCCTGGATCGATTTGATTTCACCATCACCCTGGAGGCTGAAATGAACAGAATGATCTTGAGCCGGACCGTATTGGCACTTGCATTCGCGCTATCTGCGTCAACGGCCGTACCGACCGCATCCTTTGCCGCCAAGAAGGCTGCCGTCACACACAAGCTGGTGGTCCCGCAGGTGACCTATCATACCGTCGATATCGACGGCACAAAGGTCTTCTACCGCGAGGCAGGACCTGCCGATGCTCCGGTCGTGCTCCTGCTGCACGGCTTCCCGACGTCGTCCCACATGTTCCGCAACCTCGTCCCGATCCTTGCGGACAAGTATCACGTGATCGCGCCGGACTATCCCGGCTTCGGGCAGAGCGACGCACCCGATCACACCAAGTTCGAATACACATTCCAGCACTACGCCGACATCGTCGATAGTCTCCTCGGCAAGCTCGATATCAAACAGTACGCCATGTACGTCATGGATTACGGCGCTCCGGTCGGATACCGCCTCGCGCTGAAGCATCCGGACCGGGTGTCGGCCCTGATCGTGCAGAACGGCAACGCGTACGAGGAGGGCCTGAAGGAGTTCTGGGACCCGATCAAGGCGTACTGGAAAAACGATACGCCCGAGAACCGCCAAGCTCTGATGGTTCTCTTCAAGCCGGAAACCACCAAATTCCAGTATACGGACGGCATGAGCGACCTCGCGCACATCGACCCCGACAACTGGGGCCATGATCAGCCGCTGCTCGATCGTCCCGGCAACAACGACATCCAGCTCGACCTCTTCCACGACTACGGCACCAACGTCCCGCTCTATCCGGAATTCCAGAAATTCTTCCGTGAAAGGAAGCCGCCGACGCTGATCGTCTGGGGCAAGAACGACAAGATCTTCCCTGCGGACGGGGCATCGCCATACCTTCGCGACCTGCCGCATGCCGAGATGCATCTCCTCGACACGGGGCACTTTGCCCTGGAGGACAAGCTGCCGGAGATGGCACCGCTCATTCACGATTTCCTCGATCGAAAACTCAGCCGGGATTAGATCGAGGCCTAGCCACCACGCACGCCTCCCTGCGTGGTGGCGCCCTTTTGCGTGACTGTCCAAACAGATGGAGCGGAGAATGAACAAGCACGATTACAATTTGTCACGACGTGGATTCTGCCTTTGCTGCCTCGGCGGCGCAACCTTCGCTGCCACGGGGGGATGGCTGACTCCGTCTGAAGTCTTCGCCGCGGCCAAGAGCCTCGTCGTCCAGATCCGCGAGGCTGCGGCCGCTGCTGACATCACGACGACGAACCTCCGGAGTGGCATCAGCGCATTCTCGGGTTCTGGCGGCAACATGGGTGTTCTGGTCGGCGAAGATGGCAAGTTGCTTGTCGACGCCGGGATTACGGCTACGCGCCCGAAGATCGAGAAGGCCCTCGCTGATCTCGGTCCGCAGCCGATCAAGCACCTGATCAATTCGCACTGGCACTTCGACCATACCGACGGCAACGAATGGCTCAATTCGGAAGGCGCCATGATCATGGCCCACCCGAACTCGCTGAAGCATCTGGCCGTCGCCACGCGTGTCGTGGACTGGGACTTCGACTTCCCGGCGTCGCCGAAGGGCGCGCTTCCCACGATGCTGATGAAGGGCGACGAGGAGACGCTCAAGCAGAACGGTCAGACGATCAAGCTGAAGTATTATGGCCCGGCCCATACCGACAGCGACATCTCTGTCTTTTTCCAGGAGGCGAACGTCGTCCATGTGGCCGATACCTTCTGGAACGGCGTATATCCCTTTATCGACTACTCGACAGGCGGCAGCATCGACGGGCAGATCCAGGCTGCGGAGGCGAACGTCAAGATGGTGGACGACCAGACGATCGTCATTCCGGGCCACGGCGAGATTGGCAACAAGAAGGACCTGATCGCCTGGCGGGACATGCTCGTCGGCATCCGGGAGAATGTCGCCAAGTTGAAGAAGGATGGACGCACCGCCGAAGAAACGATCGCCGCGAAGCCCACGGCGAAATGGGACCCCGTCTTCGGCAACTGGGCGATCTCGCCGGCGCTGTTCACCCGACTTGCCTACGAAGGCGTCTGAGTGGAAACTCCTCGCGGCGGCGCCGGCCGCCGATCCTACAAGGAGGGCAGGCGGCCGTGGACACCGGAAAGCACTTCTCTAGCGATGTTGCCTTTTCGCGCTCGGTGAAGGAGATCCAGGAGCGAAAAGGCTCGCGCCGATCCTATGCTCGGATCGAGGAACGTGGCGGCTGGGCGACAGCCATCACGCCTGAACTCAAGGACTTCATCGAAAAGCAGATTAGCATCTTCATGGCTACTGCGAACAAGGACTGCCAGCCTTACATCCAGCATCGCGGCGGTCCGCCGGGCTTCCTCCGTGTCATCAACGAGAAGACCCTCGGGTTTGTCGACTATGTCGGAAACCGCCAATACATCACGCAGGGCAACCTCGTAGACAATGACAAGGCGCAGCTCTTTCTCATCGATTACGGTAGCCGATCGAGGGTGAAGATCTGGGGCACCGCCAGTGTGGTCGAGGGCGACGCGGAGCTGCTCGAGCAGTTGATGCCAAAGGGATATCAGGCAAGGCCGGAGCAGGTGATGCTGTTCAACGTGGAGACTTGGGATGCAAACTGCCCGCAGCACATTCCGCTCCGGTTCGAGGCCGACGAAGTTCTGAAGGCGATCGAAACAAGAGACGCGCGGATAATGGAGCTGGAAGCCGAGATCGCTCTCTTGAAGGCCGCTCCGCCCACGGACACCCGATAAGTTCGAAAGGATCCAGAAATGTCCGTCCGCCCCTGCCTCCGTTTACGTTGCAGTTCGCGATCGAGAAGGTGCGGCTGGCCGAGGACCGCTGGAACACGCGTGACCCATCTACGGTCGCCTTGGCCCATTGCATCGACAGCCATTGGCGGAACCGCGCAAAGTTCGTCGTTGGGCGCCCGGCGATCGAAGCTCTCCCTGCACGCAAATGGGCGAGGGAACTAGAATACCGCTTGATCAAAGAACTGTGGGCATTTTCCGGGAACCGGATCGCCGAGCTTCGCATGTGAGTTCAATGACGACAGCGACAGCTGCTTCCGAGCTTACTGCAACGAGAACTGGGAATTCGACGCCGATGGCCTCATGAAATTTCGGCATGCCAGCATCAACGAGCACCCTATCAAGCCCGAAGAGCGCGCCTTTAAGTGGCCGCTCGGAAGAAGGCCCGACGGTCACCGAGACTCAGCCACTTCGGATTCTGAGGATTGGTCGCATCCCACGTGATCTCGTCTGAACGTGCTCGTGTCCGCTAAGACGCCAGAAAATCTCGTGGCGACCTTGAGATCCTGGACGCAGCGATGAAAGGCGCGACTGTTACGGAAGCCGCAGGATTGTTCGCCTCGGTGCATGGGGCTGAGATCGTTCTGACTTGGCGGGCTCGATCTTCGAACTGACTACGGCAGTCTCCACTCGGAGGCGGTCTGCGGACCATTCGCTAGCCTGGGGTTCGAGCAGCAGCAGTGCGTCGCCGGATGCGAATTGAATGGCCGCATCCATATCGCTTACACGAGCTTGGACCCACGCCCAGCTATCCTTCAAGAGCATCGGATTGCGCTGTCGAGGATGACGGAGGCCGCAGTGTAAAGCTGAAGGTGCTACCCTTGCCCTTTTCCGTCGCCACCCAGATGTGACCTCCATGTGCCTCGATGATCGAACGACAGATGGACAAACCCATCCCGATCCCAGTCGCCTTCGTCGTGAAGAAGGCTTCGAACGCGCGTTCGGCGGTGTCAGGATCGAGCCCTACGCCGTTGTCCGAAACGCTGACCTCGACTAGGCCGTCGCTCTGCCGCCTAGTGAAGACGTGGAGCAAGCGCCGCCGATCTTCCAGCGTCGCCATTGCGTCCGCGCCGTTCATGACCAAATTGATCAGGACCTGCTGAAGCTGGATGCGATCGCCGTTCACCGCATCTGCTTCGTTTTCGTAGTCGGTTTCCACAACGACGCTTTTTTGGCGGAGCTCGCTCTTCGTCAAGAGAAGCACTTCCTCGATCACGCTGCGGATGCTCAGGGGCTCAACTTTCGGCCGCGAATTTCTTGCCAATGCAAGGATGCCGCTCAGCACCTCACCCGCCCGATGGCCATCCCTGAGAACCCAGTCCATCGCCTGCATTGCCTCGTCGATGTTCGGGGAACTTCCCTTCAGCCAACTCATGGACGCCGCGGCGTTCGTTACGATAGCCATGAGGGGCTGATTCATTTCGTGCGCCACCGATACCGCCAGTTCGCCGATCGCCGTGAGGCGGCCCATTCGCGTCAGATCCTCCTTTGAACGTCGCAATGCTTCGGCGGTTTCGTTTCTATGGGTCACGTCTCTGAAGACGAGCACTGCGCCCTTCATGTCTCCATGGGCGTCAATGATCGGGGCGCCCGAGACTTCGATTGTGAGCACTGATCCGGCTTTCGCCCGAAGCCCGTACTGGTTGCCTATTGCAAGATCGACCTCAAGACCGAGGACTACGGATACCGGGTCGATGATGAGTTGGTTGGTCTCGTCTATCAACTTGAATACGTCTTCAACCGGTCTGTTGGCGGCTTCCTGCAGCGTCCAGCCCGTGAGTTTTTCGGCCACCGGGTTGAGGAATGTTAGGTGTCCTTGGTCGTCTGTCGATATCACGGCGTCGCCAATACTTGAGAGTGTCGCTGCATAGCGCCGCTCGCTTTCTTGAATCCGATCTTCGGCGACCTTGTATTCTGTTAAATCGCGCACGGTCCCTACGTATTCCGTGACCTTGCCTGATGTGTCCAGCACGGCTCGGGTTCGACTTTCCACAAAGGTGGTAGTGCCACCCGGGAGGACTATGCGTCTCTCGGCATATGTGTCGCGCGCGGCACTCGCTCGGGCGGCCCGCAATGGCTCAATGGAGGCCCTGTCCTCCGGATGCACACGTTCCAGCATGGCAGCGAACGTTGGCGGATGAGTCGCGTCCGCAAGCCCGAAGATTCGCGCGCATTCATCAGACCATGCGAACGTATCGGTATCGGGTCGCCAGGACCAGGTGCCCGTGCGGCTCATCTTCTGTCCTTCCGCGAGTGCTGCTGCCGTCCGGGTGATCTCACGTTGCGCCTCTTTTAGGTCTTCAACATCGGTGTTGATCCCATACCAACGGATGACCTTCCCATTCTCGTCGCGAATGGGAACCGTGCGAATTAGGAAAGACCGAGCCTCGCCATCGGCCCGCATCATCCGGGTTTCGACCTCTCCGGGCGTTTCTTCGGATAGGGAGCGCATCCAGACATCCATCACCTTCGGTAGGTCGTCAGGATGGAATACCCGCGTGTATCCGAACCCGGAAGACTCCTCTTCGGTCAGTCCGAAGTACCCGGACCATTCCCGGTTCACAGCCTCTAGGGTCCCATCAGGCCTGCAATGCCATGCATGTGCGGGAAGCATATCCCATGAAAGTCGGAGTTCGCGTTCGGCGAGGCGGGCGTCTTCGCGAGCGCGATCGAGATCTCTCAAGAGTCTTGCCCGATCGACACGCAAGGCCGCGGTAGAAGCTAGGAATTCGAATATATTCGTTCTTTCCGAATCGAATGCAGCCGAGGTAGCGCTCTCAAGCTTCAAGACGCCGAGAACTTCCTTATCGGCCACCAAGGGCACCAGAAGCCCACACATAGCACCAGAGTCATGCCCGTCTTCATCGTTGCTTGCGATTGCCGCAGTCATTCCCGTTTCTAAAACTGACATGATCGGGTCGGGAGTTTCAGCATCGGGGCCGTCTCCTGAGAAGATCACCTCTGCCCGTTCGATATCTTCGAACTTCAGGCACACAGTCGCGAGCGCATCAGCGATACGGCTGCGGTCCGCATCGGCGGATAGCGCTTGCAGCAATCGCATGCCTTCCGTCGCATCCATCGTCCGTTCCGCCCAGATGGAACCCGGACACAGAGTATCAGGACGCGAGAGATCGGCAAGTTGTCCGAAAGTTTCGTCAAAGTACGATCGCGTGCGGACATCCCGCGGATGGTTCTCGACATCGAATGACACGGATGACTTAATAGAGGCCAACGCGGTTCAGCGGGGAAGGCACAGATGGACAACCCTTATCCGCCCCTATCGCCGCTGAAGATAGGGATTCGCGGTCTGTGCCCCAGGTGTGGGCGTGGCCACTTGTTCAACGGCTTCCTCACCTTGCGCAGGGAATGCGAGGTCTGCGGACTAGATTACTCGTTCGCGGATCCTGCCGACGGCCCGGCTTTCTTCGTGATCTGCTTTGCATGCATTCCAACGGTGTTGCTGTCTGTCTGGCTCGAGGTGGCGCACCACGCGTCGATCTGGACGCAGATCTTTATCACCGGTCCGTTTCTGATCTTGACGTGCATTCCGCCCCTGCGTCCGCTCAAAGGCTGGCTCGTCGCCAGCCAGTACTTCTACAAGGCCAAGGAGGGGCGGTTATCCAGAAGTCACGAAACGAGCGAGGATTAAGGAGCAACAATGCCATCGAAGCCCATCGAGCACCGAACGACCCATGCATTCGAAGAGACACTTGAAACCGTTCTGAACGCGATAGCGAAAGCGGGAATGACCGTTTTTACCGAAATAGATCACGCGAGGGCCGCAACGGACAACGGTCTCTCGATGCCCCAGACGCGGGTGATTATCTACGGAAATCCCAGAGGCGGAACGCCTGTCATGCTGGGTTCCCCGCTGACCGCGCTCGATCTGCCATTGAAGATGCTCGTACGAGAGCTGCCCGGCAACAGATCTGCGATCGCTTTTCGACCCGTGGCAGAGGAATTCGAGTCGCTGGGTGTGAAGGCGGAAGCCGCAGCTCGCTTCGACGAGGTCCAGCGGCTGGTCGCCGAAGCTGCGTGCGGCAATTGCCCAACCAGAACTCCGGACGACGCGGCGGTCTCAGGTCGATCATGAACGGCCGATCATCCCAAACAGACTCTTTCGAAAGACCAGTGTCAGCCTCGACGTAACAATCGCGTCGTTCGATGAGGAGCGGCGATGATCCACTCGTCGCAACAGGAGGATCGCTCAGATGACTTCGGAGCCAGCTATTTCCCTCACCAGGCGGGACGCGTTGCTTGTCGGATCGGCCGCCGCCGTTGCCCTCGCAGTCGGGTCGCCTGCTTCTGCCGCCACCAAGCTGAAAGAATCCAGAACGGAGGACAAGTTCATGGGAACAGTGAAAGTAAAGGACGGAACGGAGATCTTCTACAAGGACTGGGGTCCGAAGGACGCCCAACCGATCGTGTTCCACCACGGATGGCCGCTCAGCGGCGACGACTGGGACAACCAGATGCTCTTCTTCCTCGGTGAAGGATTCCGGGTCATCGCCCATGACCGCCGTGGTCACGGCCGCTCGTCGCAGAGCCGGACGGGCCATGAGATGGACACCTACGCGGCTGATGTTGCCGAGGTCGTCGAAGCCCTCGACCTGAAGAATGCCATCCATATCGGCCATTCGACAGGTGGCGGCGAAGTCGTGCACTACGTGGCCCGTGCGAAGCCGGGACGCGTGGCGAGGGCGGTCATAGCCGGAGCGGTTCCACCCGTCATGTTGAAGTCCGACAAGAATCCGGGAGGCCTGCCGCTCGACGTGTTCGACGGTCTGCGTCAGGCGCTCGCCGCCAACCGGGCGCAGTTTTATATCGATGTCCCCACTGGGCCGTTCTATGGCTTCAACCGTCCGGATGCTAAGATTTCGCAGGGGCTCATCAACAACTGGTGGCGGCAAGGCATGATGGGTGCGGCGAACGCGCACTACGAGTGCATCAAGGCATTTTCGGAAACGGACTTCACTGACGATCTGAAGAAGATCGATGTCCCGGTCTACGTCATTCACGGAACCGACGACCAGATCGTTCCCTACAAGGACGCGGCCGAGCTTTCGGTAAAGCTGCTGAAGCACGGCACACTGAAACTGTACGATGGGTATCCGCACGGGATGCTGTCGGTTTATCCCGAGGTTCTGAACCCGGATATCCTGGCGTTCATCAAGGCCTAATCTTAGGAGCCGGGAGCTGGCGTTCGCCGCTCCCGGCTACCTGCCAAAGGCTGAAGTTTTCGATCTCACGCAAACTCACAACATCTCCCTTCAACTTTTTAGCCCGGCCCACACGCACGGAGTACCTTGCCGCTATCATCAACGGTTGCGAGTTGCTCGCAGACGATGATCTGCGCAACAGGGAGAAATGTTTGCGTCGCTACGCGCGAAATGGTCTAGCATCGAGAGTGGCTGACAAGCGGCAGGCGCCTGATCCGCAGGTGCTCGTTGGCACTGGCATTCCACCGACAGTCGGGCCGCCCGGAGCATCGTGATGAAAATGTCTCGATACCAGCCGCAGCTACTTTGCCAGGACGAAATCTTCGCCCTCTATCGCGGCTGGTCAACGGAGAGACAATCTTCCGTTCTGATGGTTACGCCGACCTCCCCCAGTCCCCCGATAAAAACAGTCCAGAAGCTTGAACGCGAGCTCTCTCTCGCGGGAAAACTAGATGAGGCTTGGGCAACCAAGCCGCTCGCACTCGAGCGTAATGAAGGGCGACCTGTCCTGGTCTTGTCCGACCCCGGTGGCGTGCCCTTCGGAACTATGCTCGGAAAGCCCATCGAGGCCGAGCGGTTCATGGTTGTCGCAACCAACGCTGCCGCGACACTCCGGGAGCTTCACGCCGTAGGGCTCGTCCACAAGGATATCAGGCCGGATCATTTGCTCGTCGATGGATCCGGCAAAGTCTGGCTGACGGGGTTAGGGAGAGCTGGCACCGCTGTTCCTAGCGATCAGGCAGAGGGCGGCAGCGATCTCGATGCGTCGGGGCTGCCTTATATCTCGCCCGAACAGACCGGGCGAATAAAGCGGTTGGTGGACGAGCGCAGTGACCTCTACTCGCTTGGCATCGTTCTCTACCAGGCGATGACGGGTGAGCTTCCGTTCGTTGCGATTGACGCCATGGAGTGGATCCATTCGCACGTTGCACGACAGCCCATTCCACCCCGCCAGCGAAACGACGAGGTCCAACCCGTTCTCGAGGCAGTCGTACTGAAGCTTCTCGCAAAGAAGCCTGACGAGCGCTATCAGACCGCCGCGGGTCTGGAGGCGGACCTGAGGCGCTGCTTGCATAGCTGGATCCAGGATGGGCGAATTGTGGATTTTGAAGTTGCATCCGGCAATGCCAACGATCGACTTCGAGTTCCCAGCGGTCTATACGGGCGATCCGATCAGCTAGAGCTGATTGAAGCGGCCTACGACCGGGTGCGGCTGTCGGGGAAGGTGGAGACGATCCTTGTCTCCGGTCCTGCTGGCGTTGGAAAATCGTCCATCGTTCATGAATTGCGAAGAAAGCTTTCACAGACGGGAGGCCTTTTCGCTTCAGGGAAGTTCGACCAATATACTCGCGGTATCCCGTATGCCACGATTGCGCAGGCATTCAGCGATATAGTCCGCCAGATGCTCAGTTCGGGCGACGCAGATCTCGCCCGGTGGCGTCAAGCCCTCCTGGAAGCGCTTGGGCCGAACGGCCAACTGATGATCAACCTCATTCCGGAACTCGCCCTGGTCATCGGGGAGCAGCCCGATGCACCCGATCTCGCTCCGCAGGAAGCGAAGGCACGGTTCCATCTGATCTTCCGGCGTTTCCTTGCGGTGTTCGCCAGGCCTGAGCGACCACTGGTCCTATTCGTCGATGACGTGCAATGGCTCGATGTGGCCACCATCGAAATGCTCGAACAGATCACCGTTGAGCCGGACGTCCGGCATCTTTTGCTCATCTGCGCCTACCGGAACGACGAGGTCTCCGAGGAGCATCCCTTTGCCAAGACACGAAATGCGATGCGCGGCGCCTCGATCAACGTGCACGAGATAACGCTCGCCCCGCTCACCTTGACGGATCTCCAGAACCTCATTGCTGATGCCCTGGGCGCGCCCGCCTCTTCGGTTGCGCCGCTGGCAGCACTCGTATTCGACAAGACCGAGGGAAATCCCTTCTTCGTGCTGCAGTTCCTGACCGCGATGGAGGAGGAGCGGCTAGTAACGTTCGACAGCGCGCTCTCGCGGTGGGTCTGGGATGAGGAAAGGATCAGCAGCAAGGGTATCACCGACAACGTGGCCGAGCTGGTGGCGTCGAAGCTTCAAAGACTTCCTCGCCTTACCCTCGAGACAGTCAAGCTGATGGCCTGTCTGGGCAACGGTGCGTCCTTGCAGACGCTTTGTATCGTAACGGGAAAATCGAAGCAGCAGATACTCGCGGTTTTGTGGGAAGCCATCCAGGCACGGCTTGTTTTGCGTGTGGAAGACGGCTTCGTATTCGCTCACGATCGGGTGCAGGAAGCCGTCTATCGTCTGGTCCCAAAAGACGAGCGACCGATGATCCATCTCCGAATCGGCCGATCCCTGATGTCGATGATGGCTCCGACGCATCTTCGCGACCGGATATTCGAAGTCATCGACCAGATCGACAGGGGCCTGGCACTCATCACCTCGGAGGATGAGCAGGAGCAGGTCGCTGGCCTTCTTCTGGAGGCTGGAATACGTGCGAAGACGTCCGCTGCCTATCCTTCGGCACTTAGATATTTCCGGACAGGCTCTAGCCTGCTGCAAAACGCGGAATGGCAAACGCGGTATCCATTGAAGTTCGCCCTGGAGCTTCATCGCGCCGAGTGCGAGTTCGTTACAGGCGATCACGACGCAGCGGAAGCCCGGCTGGTCGAACTCTACAAGCATGCAACGTCGCGTGTTGACGAGGCCGCAGTCGTGCGTCTCCTCTCTTCCCTTTACGTCGCCCGGGGGGAGCAAACAAAGGCCGTCGATGCCGGATTAGCTTTCCTTCGCAGCATGGGCATCGACTGGTCGGCGCATCCCATGGAGGAGTATCTTCGCAGGGAAGTCGAAACGATGCGAGGACTTCTCGCAGGGCGGCGAATAGAAGAGCTCGTGGATCTGTCCCGCATGTCCGACCCGGACTGGCTCGCGACCATGGATGTTCTTGCATACATGATCCTTCCAGCTCTCCTGACCGATCAGAACCTCGAGGATCTGATTTATGTCCAGATGGTCAACCTTAGCCTGACCTACGGAAACTGCGACGCGTCATGCTATGCATATGTATCCATAATGATTCCCCTCGGCCTTAGGTTTGGCGACTATGAGTCTGGAGGCCGTTTCGGAGACCTCGGGCTCGAACTCGTTGATAGGCACGGCCTGGACCGCTTCAAGACACGCGCGTATACCTGCTATGCTGCATTCGTGGTGCCTTGGGCGCGCCGTATCAGCGTATCCGAGGACTACAGCCGCGCCGCTATCAAGGTGGGGCAGTTGGCGGGCGACCTTGTGTTCATCGTCACGACCGCGCAGCTCCTGGTTTCGCATCTCCTCGTTTCCGGAAGAGATCTCGCCTCGGTTCAACACGAGGCTGAACGGTTTCTGGCTTCAGCGAGGAAGGCTGGTTTTGGTCTCGCCGCCGACTCTGCAATCGGCCAACTGCTCCTTATTCGGTCCCTTCGTGGGTTGGATGAGTTCGAGGGGGCGGGCGACCTCAGCCTGCCCGAAGAAACGGCGTTCCAGCATCACCTGCAGGATGCAGGCGACCAGCTCGCTCTGCCGCTTGCATGGTACTGGATACAGAAGATTCAGGCGCGCTACTTGGCGGGTGACTACTCCGGAGCGATTGAGGCCGAGACCGAGGCCCGCGCCAACCTTCGCGCAGCACGGTCGTTTATCGACGTTGCCGAATATCACTTCTACGGCGCTCTGGCGCATGCCGCTCAGTGTGATGGCGCGACGGAAAGCGAGAGATCCGTACATCTTGATGCGATTAGGCAGCACCAGCTGCAGACCGAGATCTGGGCTAAAAGCTGTCCCGAGAACTTCGACAACCGCCGGGCGTTGATTGCTGCGGAGGTTCTCCGGCTGGAAAGCGACAGTCTCGATGCGCTACGCCTTTATGAAGAAGCGGTTCAGTCCGCACAGCGGTATGACTTCACGCAGAATGAGGCCATCGCAAATGAGCTGGCATCGAAGTTCTGCGCCTCACATGGGTTAACGACCAGCTCGGATGCCTTCCTGATAAACGCCCGGGCTTGCTTTGCGAAATGGGGCGCGGCTGACAAGGTCCGGCAGATCGATCGCTCAAGGCGGGTAGCCGACTTCCAACGAACCCAGCCGTCGAGCGTCAACCAGATCCAGCATCTGGACCTCGCAGCCATCGTTGAGATGTCTCAAGCGGTGTCCGGAGAGATTGTCCTCGACCGCCTCATCGAACGTCTGATGATTACCGTGGTGGAACATTCGGGCGCTGTCCGAGGACTGCTCCTCCTCTCGCTAGAGGAGGGAATGCGGGTCATTTCGGAGGCGATCACCGATCGCAGCGGCGTTTCAGTATCCCTTTATCCGCAGGGTATAGTCGATTTCCCGGAAACCATCGTAAGCTACGTGTCCCACACCCAGGAGGTGATCATCCTCGATGACGCGCAGGATGCGGATCTGTTTTCAGGTGACGATTACATTCGCCGGGTCGGCGCGACATCAATCCTTTGCCTCCCGCTGGTCAAGCAGAAGCAGCTCGTTGGGATTCTGTATCTCGAGAACAGCTTATCCTCACATCTGTTCACCCGGGAACAGGTGACAATCCTACGGCTCCTGGCATCTCAGGCAGCAATTTCTCTGGAGAACGCCGCGTTGTACCGGGACGCCCGAGAAGCCCAAGAGCAGGCTCGACGCGTGGCGGAAGAACTTCGCGTTTCGTACGACATGATCCCGGCACAGGCCTGGAACACGCAACCCGACGGACTTTTCCCGGTATTCAACAAGCAATGGCACGACTACACAGGGGTCTCACCTGAGGCGGCCCGCGAAGGTGGTTGGGTGGACACGTACCATCCCGACGACAGAGAAAAGGTAGTTCGCAAGTGGGCCGAGCTGGTCGCGACCGGAACGGCAGGACAGATCGATGCGAGGATTATGCGTCATGATGGAGTCGCACGCACCTTCCTTGTGCAGGGCACGCCCGTGCGTGACGAGACCGGAGCGATCATAAAATGGTACGGCACCCATACCGACATCGAGGATCTAAAGCGCATCGAAGAAGCTCAGGAGTTGATGGCGCGCGCGGGGCGCCTGACGGCCCTAGGTGAGCTGACGGCATCCATAGCCCACGAGGTTAACCAGCCGCTCATGGCAATCGTCACAAACGCCGCGACGTGCCTGCGATGGCTGAGCGATGACCAACTCGATATCGGCGAAGCTCGGGGGGCTGCGGAACGGATCATTCGGGATGGGCATCGAGCAGGCGATATCATCACGAGCATCAGGGCGCTGGCGAAGAAATCGCCGCTCGCCATGGCGAAAGTCGATGTCAATGGCATGGTGGAGGACGTGCTTGCTCTCACCCGCGCCGAACTTCAGCGGCACGGGATCGCGCTGGAGACGAACCTCCAGGCCAACGGCGAATCCACGGTCGGCGACCGGATCCAGTTGCAGCAGGTCGTGTTGAACCTGATCCTGAACGCGGTTGAGGCAATAACTTCAGCCAATTGCGAGGCAGGGAGGATAACCATGGGAACGAGGTGTTCCGATGACAAGATCATCGTCAGTGTGGCCGACACGGGACCGGGGATTGAACCGTCGATGTCCGATCAGGTCTTCGACGCGTTCTTCACCACCAAGTCGGGCGGTCTTGGTATTGGACTTTCCATCTGCCGTTCGATCGTCGAGGCGCATGGAGGTCGTCTGTGGGTCACCCCGAACGAACCAGCAGGAAGTGTATTTTCCTTTACGCTCGGGACAGCGAAGTGACCACAGCACAGTCTCGATCACGACGATCGGGCTCACAAGATTTCACAGGAACACACTCGCATTTCGACAGCCAAGGCGGCAAGATCCAGGGCGACGCACTTCTAAGGAGACTGTCATGGCATCAGAGATGGGCAAGCTTCCGCCGGGCGTCCTGGCAGATGGCTTTCACCAGTTGAAGCATGGTCGCTTTGACATCACGGTGCTGAGTGACGGATACATCACGCTGACGTCCGACATATTGATGCCGGATGGCCATCCTGACGAAATCGGTCGCATCCTTGGCCGCCTCGGTGGAGGCGTCGACAGCGCTGCGCTTCAGACGAACATCCCGCTCATCCGGCACGGAAACGACCTCATCCTGATCGATACCGGGGCGGGCGGTAATTTCCAGCCGAGCGACGGAAGGCTTGCCGCCAATCTCGCATCGGTTGGCGTGGATCCTGCTTCGATCACGAAGGTGGTTTTCACCCACGCCCATCCCGATCACTCCGGCGGAACGACGACGGCCGACAGGTCTCTGCTCTTTCCCAACGCCCACTACTACGTCAACGAAGCCGAGTGGTCGTTCTGGGCGGATCCCGAATATGAGGCGAAGATGCCGAAGCCACTTCACGCCTTCGCGCGCGGCGCTCAGCGCGATCTCCTCGCCGTCAAGGATCGGCTGACGATGGTGAAGCCTGGGGATGAGATCCTCTCCGGAATGAACGTGGTCAGCACACGCGGGCACACGCCAGGACACATCTCCCTGGAACTAGCAGGAGACGGAAACCTACTAATTGCCGGAGACGTAATCCCCAACGATATCATCTCCTTTGAGAACCCGCGCTGGCATTTCGGCTTTGATACCGAACCGGAGGTCGCGATCTCGAATAGGGCGGCCTTGTTGGACAAGGCGGAGAACGAGAAGCTTCGGATGCTAGGATACCATTGGACCTATCCGGGAGTCGGATATGTCGAGCGGAAAGGGTCGGCATATCGGTTCTTACCGGGGTGAGGGCTCGGCTTGCTACTATGGGTGTCTGTCTATGGGCGCTATGCCGCCTCTGATGCCCGGTTTCGATTTCGGACGATCATGGCAACTTCGGAAGAGTGACGTGTCCCCCATTCGCACAACGGGGCGAGGACTTCGGCCAAGCTATGGCCGAAGTCGGTCAGCTCGTACTCGACATGAGGCGGGACTGTCTGGAAGTCGATACGACGAATGACGCCATCGTCAACCAACTCCTTCAGATGCTGGATCAACATCTTCTCGCTTACATTCGTCACGAGCCTGCGGAGTTGACCGGTGCGTTTGGCCCCGCTGGCCAAATGAAAAAGGATAAGGGGCTTCCATTTGCCACCAAGGATTTCAAGAGCCGCTTCCAGACCGCAATGGAAATTCGTCTCGCTCATTGTGATCTCCAAATTCGGACACTTACGAAATAGTCAGTACTGGATTGCAGGTAGGCTTGGTCTTACTTGAATTCGGCGATGGTGTCGACGGGCATCGTCATTCCCAATTCAGCGCGCAAACCCGCGGACAGCGCTGCCAACATAGGTGAACAGACATGAGCAATCCAAGCCAGCCCTTGCTGGATCCAATCCGCCTGGGCGACGTCGATCTACCCAACCGCATCATCATGGCATCAATGACCCGCGCCCGTACGGACAATCCCGGCTTCGTTCCCAACGAGCTTCAGGCGCGATATTACGCACAGCGCGCATCTGCCGGGCTGATCCTCACGGAGGGGACTTGGCCGAGCCGCGAAGGCGTCGGCTTCATAAACGTGCCGGGCCTCTACACTCAGGAACAGGCGGATGGTTGGCGCCTAGTCACGGACGCCGTCCACCAGGCTGGAGGACGTATCTTCGTCCAACTCGGTCACATCGGATCGTCATCACATCCGGACCTGCTCGATGGCGCTCTGCCTTTGGCCCCATCGGCCGTGAACCCGGGATTGAAGGCGTATACGCCATCCGGCTTCCAGGACACCGTGACGCCCCGGGCGATGGATCTGAGCGATATCGCCCGAACTGTCGAGGACTATGCCAAAGCTGCCCGGCTGGCACAGTCTGCTGGCTTCGATGGCGTCGAGCTGCATGGCATCAGCACCTATCTGATCCCGACCTTCCTTTATGAAGCGCTCAATCAGAGAACGGACGACTACGGCGGTACAGCTGAAAATCGCGGACGGTTCCCCCTTGAGATTGTCGATGCCCTCGTAGACACCTGGGCGCCAGGACGCGTGGGCATCAAGCTCAGCCCCGCTTTGACCGGGTTCGGCAATTTCATCGCTGGAGCCGAAACGCTGGCGACCTTCGAATACCTGATCGGTGAATTGTCGAAGCGCCATCTCGCTTATCTGCAACTGATGAACCCCATAAGCGATCTGACAGGTTCCCCTGTCGAAGTTCTCGGCCAAGGCGTCGCCAAGCATTTCCGGCCGCTTTATTCCGGCAATCTGATTGCCAATGGCGGCTACACCTTCGAGACTGGTAATGCTGTTATCCGTGATGGCTTCGCCGATGCTGTTGCCTTTGCAGCGCCGTTCATCTCCAACCCCGACCTGGTCGAGCGCTTCTCCAAAGACATCAAGCTCACCCCCAGCAATTCCGATACCTACTACAGCGGGGGAGCAGTGGGCTATTTGGACTATCCGACCGCGACCGAACGAGCTGTCGCGTAGTAGGCCTCAGGCCCTCCCAGCTAGCGCTGGGGTCGGGGGCCGTCTTGCGGCGGCCTCCGGCGAGCATGCACCTCAACGCGCCTTGACCGAAGCAGCTGCCTTCCGGATCACGTCGATGACGAATGCTAGGACAGCATTCGGACATGGATGCTCTCCACTTCGGTCAACGTGGCGTTCATTCGTTTCGACACCCAGCGCTGAAGATCGGGATGCACAGTGTGGTCCTCGGTGGCGAGAACATACCAGCTCGGCCGCGAGTTCGATGAAATCTGGAGGTGCAATGCCCGAAGCCAGCAGTCTCGTATGCCGCTGCGACGCCCTTTCGCGCAGAGCGTTTGGCGTCAGAGAAGGCTCGCCTGAACGGGTTCCCCTTCCTGCGAGACAATGCTGGATCCGTATGGCTCGCGTGACGTGATCATGATTGCATCGTCCGGCGCCGGGCGCGCGAGATGCTGCGCCTCTTCCCACGGCGCATTCATCCAGATATCCGTCTCCTCCTTCGTCATCAGCAGGACGGGCATCGCCTTGAAGTGCACGGGCTTTACGATTTCGTTCGGGTTCGTGGTCAGGAAGCCGTAAAGGTCGTCCGTCGTAAGCCCGTCCTTGACTTTTCGGACGCTGGTCCACTGCGGCACATGGATCCCGGCGAAGAACATCAGCTCCTTGCTTTCATCCCTTCCGAACCAGGCATTCGGAACTTTCCCTCCCGGCTCCTGACTGGTGGGATCGGGTTCTGCGAAAGTCGTCACGGGCACGATGCATCTGTGTTCGATGCCGAACCATTGCCTCCAGTGCTTGAGATGGAGCTTCCGGACGTTGGTCACGCCGCGATCTGGCTCCATCCTGATGAGTTCGTCCATATCGAAGGGCTTCCGCTTCGCCGCGAGTTTCGCGGCCCGGCCCTCGGCAGCTTCCTCTTGGACGCGCGTCGGAGATGGCAGTCCCCAGCGGGCATGGACGAGCTGCTTGCGGCCATCCGCGGTGTTGCGGACGATGGGACCCATTTGGCCGGGGTTCATCTGATACCTGGGCATGAGGTTGATCATGCTCTCGGCATCGATCGCCCACTTCCGAACCCAGTCTATGTCGTCCATGCGGTAAAGGTTACACAAGCCAGCCACCTCCCGTCGGTTGGGATGCGCAACGTAGCCGACCGAAATAAAGGTGCCAACACTCGCGATCTGGAAAGCGCCGACGACCGTTCCTATTTCATGTCGTATAGGAATTCAGGGAGGTTATCATGCCAGAACCTGCCAATCGCGCGGGAGAAAGTCCGCTTGTCGAGATCCTGCCCCCGGCGCGGTTTTCGCGCTGCGGAAGCGTCGTCTGCGATTGCTGCCATCAAAGAAAGAGCAAGGACGAGTTCGACGAGGATGCTTTCGGCATCTGTTCTGAGTGCATTTGCTCAGATGCGATTGTCGTCAACCTTGTGGTCGGTCTTCGCGAGAGTGACCATCAATAATCAGTTGCGTCGCGGTTGCTCACTGCACATCTGTCCTTGGAGCACCTGCGGGCTTCAATGTTTTGCGAACAATCGGCCCGAATTGGGTCCCGACCATCAAGACACATAGCCTTCATCTCTGGCGAGGCAATAGAAGTCCGCAAAAGCGACATCGATGTCGCCCTTGAATGGAAACTTCATCGGTTCGGTCACACCGAGTTCGCCATCGCAATGGCAGACACCGCAAGCACGATTGTTCTCTCTGTCGATCGCGATGGTGAAGGCACCGACAGGGATGCACGACGCCATGTCGACCGTGCCTGCTCCATAGAATTCATATTTTCCATTGCCGTCTGCCGTCACCAGGAATGCTGGACCGCGGCGTCCTAGAGCCCCGACCAGCACCGTGCGAATGTCGCGATGGATCCGGTCAATGTTCAAAGCTTCTGGTGGTGTCCAATAAGTGCCAGTCGGATCCTCATACGGCTCCACTTCGCACAGGTTATCGTTCGGCAGATTACTCATGGCCGTCATCCTCCTCCTTGGCGGTGATGTTCTTATTATGTTCTCTTTCTTAAAGGAGTCAAGGACGACGTTTCGGAAATGCTAAAATGCCATCGGTCTTCGGATTCGCGGATGAATCCCGCAAAGCTACAATGACTGCTTCGGGCCAGCAGCAGTCGCTTGCCCGGCATCCTGGAGCGACCGATTTTAGGGCCGCTTTCGGACTTGCCGCTTCGCCGCCCAACTTGAGGTCCTTTCGAGCAGTCCTAGGCCGTTCTTATGCTGTCCAAGAGGAGTGGCGAGAAGTCAGGATCGCCGGCACAATGTATTGCGTTGATCTCTTCTTTGTATGGTGCGCGGAATGATCGCTCATGTTACGATCTGCCGCGCAATTCTCCCAACCGATCTGCAGTGAGCCTCTGGACGGTGTGCGGATCTACAAGGCTAAAGCAGAGATCAGCGCGCAGCAAGGTTGCCCCGCTTACCATCACCAACGAGTCACTATCTTCGAGGGCTTCTTTCTTACCTGCTTGCTCGACGCGGCGCGCGAAATTTACTTCTGAGCCCACCACGAATGAGAAGTCTCGCTGATTGTCATTCACGAACATGACTTCCCCTGTGTGCAAGCCGATCCTAACGCGGCGAGTCAGCAGGCTGTTTGCGCGGCGCCACGCGTTGTTGGCCGACACTTCAAACGAGACATCGGCAGCCGCCACAAGTGCGCGTAGCGCGGTCTCCCTCGGATGCATCTGGGTGCCCAGCCACAATGCAAGCACGCCATCTCCAGTGAAATTCTGGACGATTCCGCCGCCTTGCTGAACCGCGCGGTGAACCATCGCCACGTGTTCGATCAGAAAATGCGTCGTTTCGATGAGTCCCAGCGCGCTTGCGAGACCCGTCGAGTCCTCCACATCGGTGAACATAATGGTGGCAGTCGTGCTATGAAAGTGTATCGGCATCGGAGACACGAGTGCCGACTCTTTCCCGCGCGGGGCCGTTTGGGCAGCTATTCCGGTGTTCATTGGGGCAGCATCCAGTGAGCCAATTCTTTGAATTGGCTCAAATATAGCTGCCCCACGTCTGTGAAGTGTCAGTCTACACTCAGCCGAACGTCAGAAATCCATCAAAATTCCGTTCCTTGCGTCGATGAGTTCCTTGGCGTTGCTCCGACTTGTCGGGCAGCGGCGTTCCGTCAGGTATTCAGCAGCTTTCTGAGATCCAGCAGACCCGCGCCGAATTGCTTCTTGGGATCGACCTCTTCCACTCCATTTGGATTGTCCGTCTTAATCCGCGCTCCTTCCTCAAGCCATGGCCACGAGGCAGTCGTTGTCCCCGCTTTGGCCAGCAACTCCTTGACCTCTCTGCCTGTGAGGAACCTTTTTTCTTTGACGCGATACTTTGACTGTAAAAGAGCTACGGCTCCCGCCACTATGGCCGATGATGCAGATGTTCCGCCAAAAACGGTATAAAGCGATGCTCTATCGCGGTTTTCCACGCTGGCCGGTTGAATATCCTGCAGTAGTCCCCCAGAGTAACCGTGCCGACCCGGAATATCGACGGTGAAGACGCCCTGTGGAGCGAATTCCACGTTCTCAATGAGTCCGGCGTAGAGGTCAAAATCGTGCTCGCGCCAGCGTGCCGCCTCCCTGTCCAGCCTGGTTTGGTGTCTGGTGTAGACTTCCTGATCATCCGAGGGCGCCGCTATGGTGATACCGTTGTCGTTACTGATACAATAGTTGGAATAGGCGGATCGCCTTCCCCGGTATGTCACCGCGCCTACCGTGACGATACCATTCTCTCCGGTAGCTTTGCATGCGGGATATATTGGCTGATCGTAACCATCGTTGCCAGCGGCACAGATGATAGGAATTTCATTACTGATCGCCTCGAGAAGTATCGCGAAATAATCCCAGGCAGCCTCTGCCTCTTCCGAGGTGTACCGGCTGTCCTCAAATTCTCCTGGGAGGTGCTGGTGGCTCCGATATGGATCTGGCACCTCTCTTGGGAAATGGATCACGGAGACCTTTTTGTCCCAGGCATATAGGAACGCCATAATAAGCTGCTCGGCATCCGGTCTCGCAGAGATCTCTATCGGCATCAGCTTTGCGCCGGGGGCGACGCCCCAATACGAGATCGGGCCGTCGCCATCGTCGAGGTTTATGGGCTTTGCCGAGGCTGTGGATCCATCCCTTGCGGTAGGTTTTGGCGGCGCCCCCACAATAAGTCCGGCGCAGGCGGTGCCATGCGCTGAATATCGCAAGCGGGAAATCTGCGGGGTCTGCTGCGTGATGCCACGTCCGCACTTAAGACGCTGGATAAGCTCCGCTGCACCCGGATTGTCCTTTGCGAGCCTCTTCGCCCTATCCCACATCTCATCGCTGACTAGGCTGGCATCAAGCATCTTCTCCGGTCCGCGCCTAAGGTGAGGGATGGCGTCCGACGCTGGCATTTCGGGCCGATTCTCTTCCGGATCCGAATAGCGCAGGCCGAAAGGATGCACGGCGAAGCTGACGGCACCGAAGATCCGTGGCGCGAGATTTGGATGACGGTCGTTAACGCCGGTGTCAATTTGAGCAACGACCGCGCCTTCCCCAGGGTTGTCGGTTTCCAGAGCCGCCCAAGCGTCTGCCTCGAGGACATAGGCTCCCTCTTGTTCCGGCACGCGAAGATTTTCGATCTTCTTCGACTTGACGGCTCCGATGGCGATTAAGTGCCAAAGGTAATGATACCAGTTATAGCATTCCTGGCCTTTTCCCTTTTCCTTCATCTCAAGCACGGCACACCTCCTTCACCATTCCCGCATCGCGCGGCGCATGGTTTCGTCCATGGCTTCCACCAGATAGGGTGTGATCCGTTCCGCGAGCTCTTCGCCAGCATCCGTGTCGCTGGCATAGTGTAACCCCGCCCATTCCCTGTTTTCAGCGACCCGGCGCGCGCGGGTGTACAGGGCGGTGACACCAGGATGCTCGGGCATCATCCGTTGAAGGACATTTGCCACCGCAAGTGACTGAAAGGAGTGGTTAGACGGGTAGGATGCGTGTGAAGGAACTGGGATAAACGGCCGCAGCCTGGGCTCTATAATATTCGGTCGCGCCCGATTGAACCTGTCCTTGTAGATCAGGCCGATTTCCATCGTGATATCGAGGATCGATGTAATGAGACCGCGAGTAGCCTCAAAGCCGCCGGCGCTGTCTATTCCCAGCGGCGCCGTATAGTCGCCGATTCCGAATGAGGCCTGCCGGATGATTTCTTCACGGCGAACGGGATCATTCTCCCGCCTTGCCTGAAGTCTGAGCAGAACCGATGCCTCCCGTAGTGTCTCTGACGGTCCGGGCGGTGGTGGGATCAATAGGTTTTCCCACACCGCGCCCAGGTCGCCGTCTTCACTTCTCAGGCCTATTCTGAACAGGCTCCGCCTCTCATGCCATGGCGGCAAACCTTCCGCTTCGTTTCCCCCGCCGGGACCTGGGCCGGGGCCCCTGCCTCTCCCTCTACCTCTTCCTCTGCCGGCACTCGGACCTGACCTGAAGCCGGAAGCTAGCTGGAGGGCTCCCCCCTCGGCATCATCGGAAATCGTTATGACTATTTGGTCATCGATCATCGAAAAGAGACAGCCTTTCCGAAGGTAAGCTTCTGCCTGTAGGTCAAATCCTTTATTCCGAAGTAATTTTAGTATTTCTTCTGTATCTTCCGCGTTCTGTTGGCCAAACATCACGGGATAGTGACGGATGGCAGATCCTTTTGTGAGATACCTGGCTTTGTACAGTTCGTCATTCAGCGCTTCTATTGTCATCGCATTTACCCCCGCTCTTTTACTGTCTTTCATGCCGGCGAGCGCCGGTTCCAGCCTCGGTAGGATCAAGGCATCAGGCTGCGGCCGGTGCCGCATATCCGGGAAGAGCTATTTGAGAGAGCCCGCTTTGAATGATTGAAACCCCGAGCACGCCCGCTATCGGGTAGTCCTGGTCCGAAATCTTTTCGGCAGAGAAGTTAGGTTCTCGTTTGCGAAGGAAGTCGACTGTTCGAGCCGCCTCCGCCCATTGCCCCAGGTGTCCGTAACAGGCAGCCGTATATCTCAAAGCAGGCATATAGTTGGGCTGTTGTGCGAGGACGCGCTTGCCGTGTTCTATGCCTTCCTCGAACCGCCCATTTAACGTCGACAGAATGCAACAAGTCGTGTCGATGAGATATCGATAAGGTGGCGGCCCGCACAGGGCGCGTGCACGCATCGCATCTTTGTATCCGAGTTCCACATCGCCGAGATAGCCGAGCGTCAGAGCGCGCAGGTCCCAGCAGATCGACTGCGCTGGATTGATGGTCACTGCGCGATCCAGGAGTTCCAATGCATATGGATACTCGTGGAAAAAGAACGAATAGGTATGCGCGGTCAATGCCAAGGTAATAGGGTTGAAGGAATCTGTCTCAATAGCACGACGTGCATGTTCACGAACCTGGTCATGAAATTCAGGCGACCGGCGGACCCAGCTTTCACCGAGCCGCGTGCAGAAGACAAATAGCAACCATCCAAGATATGTGCTTTTGGGATCCAGTGCATAGGCTTCGGCAAGCATGCGTTCGGCAGCATCGACATCGGCATCAGGCATGCCGAGGACCTGCCTGATCGCTGTGAAGGCTAGCCGCGATGCTCGATGTCGGCAGTCTGTGCGAATGAAACGTGGATTGAGAACGAGATCGAGAACGGCGAATACAGCGTTATTGGTAAACGCCATTAGTCGCAAATTCTCCGACGCTCCCACATCCGCAAGGTCGAGGAACTCCGTATGTGTCCACAGCAGTTGGTTGTCGCCAGGCGCAAGCAAAGAAATAGATACGCATACGTTGCTGCCAAGCACCGACGTCTTCGCTTGAAGAAGCCATTCTGGCAGAGCCTTTTCCGATGGTGCGCGCAAAGTCGTACTCGGCACCCTGAAGTCGACAAGGTCGACGACTTCGAAATTCAAAACGGAGCGAGCAACGAGATCGAGCACCAGGTTACCGACCACGGCGCCAGCAACGTCGTTAGGCTGAGTGTCGAATACGAGACCGATGCAAGGGCGCGAGGCGGCGAGGTGATTGTTTGGCTCTCCGGCGGTGGAACGAGTGGGAGCTGACGACTGTTCGGCGAGAAGGCGACGCCACTTGCTTCGCTGCTCGCGAAGCCATTCTTCAAATTCGGGGTCTCGAATATCGAGGCCTTCCAGAAGATCGTCCGTTGAGGCACTCCGCGACCGATCATTCGAGTAGTCGAGGTCGATGGACTTCAGATCGAGCTGGACAAGCTCTCGGTCGGCCGTGAGCACTTCAAGGCCTGCATTGCGCAGGGATTTTCGGAGTTCGAACAACTCTTGGCGCAGACTTGCCGCTCCTTGCTCCTCGCCCCGAGTACTCCACAGTTTGCTTTGCAACCACTTTCGACTGCGGGTACCGTTGGGAGCGAGCGCGAGCAACGCCAGCAGCGCCTTTGCGCGTTTCCCATACAGGGCCACATTCATCCCACCGGCACGCTCAATCGCGAACGGTCCGATCAACCGGATGACAATGCGGTCACCAGGGCACACTTGCGGCCCCCCAAACATAGTTAGTACTATATCTGCGCTAACATTAGCATTCTCTAATTCGTTTGCAATAGGCCCGTATATTTAATATTATGACTTTTAAACGATAAAGCGCTCTTACGTTTAGTATTTCTTTGCACATTCACGAAAAATGAGCGTTATTTAGCCTATTTATCTTTCGTTTTCCGTCGGAAGCATGCGCATTTTTGCAAATTAATTATGGCGGCGACTGCGAAATGCTCACTGCGCGTTTTATGCCTATAATTCTAATTAGGCCTATGAACGTTCCGGACCTTCCCCCTGATTTGAGATTCCGAACGCTTACCCCAACGCGGAATGAGTTGCGCGTTCAGCCGACCCGTTGCAACTCCAGAGTCCATGGTGCCGCAGGGTCGAACACGGATTGATGAGCGGCCAGCCCGCCTTCGTCGAAGTCCATCTGCATCGTGGCGAATAGCCAGTCGACGGGCATAACGCAGGGCAGGGCTTCGGCCGTCAGCACCTCGATCAACTCGCGCTCCGTCGATAGGCCGCTACGTGCCGGCTGCTGGTGCCGATCAAGGGTCCAGAGATATTTTGTCATCAAGTTGAATCGATCCGTGTCTTCAGTTGCGACGTGCTCTACATAGCGTCATCGAACAGGGCAAGCTCATGCCAGGATGTGGTTCTTGGCTGTCGGCAACTTCGTCTCATCGAGGCAAGGAAACCGCGTCTGGCACTGGTCGCCGTCCGGCCCGGTTAGGCGATCGCATCCCATCGCGGCTATTCGCCGAAGCTTCGCGAATGTGATGCTGGCTCCATGCTTCTTCAGAATGTCGGCGCGGATAAAGGTTCCCGACCGTCCGCAGGAACGGCACTCGACTTCGATCTCCGGATCCCGCATCTGTCGCAAGGTGCATGACAGATCGAGTGGCTTATTCGATTTCGAAGGCATCGGGTCTCCATGGAAACGGCCGCGTCGTTAGACCGACGTGGCGTGGATGGCAATACTTCGAGCCCCGAAAAAATTTTTTAATAAACCCGGTGACTTACCGGTTTTCACTACAGCGCTGATTTGTCGAAGGAATCTCTCGGATTGCTAAAACGGTAAGACGATATTCCTATTTTTGAGCATCTTGACGTAGCTTCTGTGAAGGAACATTACAAGAACATCCACATTCAAACGACATGATGTCGTCAGTCTCAACGCGATCTGAACAGGATTCGTGATCGATGTCCGCTGTCCGCGCGCACGTCATAGCCGATCTTCGGGAACGCATCAGCTCCATCGAGAGCCATGCGGTGAAGCAGGTTGGGTGCCTGGAGTTCGGCGTGCCCGAGATTGATGCCGTTCTTCCGGGAGGCGGATTGGCCCACGGTGCTCTCCACGAGTTCGCTGGAGGCGGGGCGGGAACAGTTGATGGAGCCGCGGCAGCGCTCTTCGTGGCGGGGATCGCGACCCGCACTACAAGGCCGATCGTCTGGTGCCTGACGAGGCCGGATCTGTTCTTCCCAGCGCTGGCGCAGGTCGGCTTGAAGGCAGACCGGGTGATCTTCGTGGAGTCCCACAAGGAAGAAGACGTGCTGGCGAACATGGAAGAGGCACTCGCCTTTGGTGGCCTCGGAGCCGTCGTGGGCGAGATCGGCCGGCTTCCGATGACGGCATCGCGCCGTCTACAGCTTGCGGCGGAGAAGACAGGAACGATGGCGCTGGCGGTCAGACGGTGGCGGCGGCAGACCGAGGCAAACGACTTCGGCCAGCCGACGGCGTCGACCACACGATGGAGGGTGAGTGTCAGGCCATCGGAAGAGCTTCCAGTGCCGGGGGTGGGACGGCCGAGATGGTTTCTTGAACTGATGAGATCGCGTGCGGGCGAGTGTGCCGAGTTTCTTGTAGGAGCCTGCGATGACAAGGGTCGTATCCATCTATCTGCCCGACCTGCCGACGGATCGCATTCGTCGAACCGATCCAGCTATTCCGCCTGAGCAGGCGATTGCCGTGATCGCCAAGTCGGGATCCAAGCGCTGGGTGTCGGCCGCCGATGCCGCGGCAAAGAACGCTGGCGTTCACGTCGGAATGCAGGCGGCCAAGGCGCAAGCTCTGTTTCGAGGCCTGACGATGGTCGACGCGGACCCTGTAGCCGATGCGGCAGCGCTCGAACGGATCACCTACTGGGCGCTCACACAGTATTCGCCGATCGTTGCCGTCGACGGCCTCGATGGGATCGTGATGGACACCGAAGGCGCCGACCATCTGCAAGGCGGCGAGGAACCGATGCTGGCGCGGATCGCCAACCAGTTCCGAGCCAAGGGACTGACGGCGAGGGTTGCAATCGCCGACACATGGGGAGCGGCCAACGCCTGCGCCCGTGCAATCTCTCGCGAGGTCGTCATCGTTCCCAGGGGCGAGACCGTTCGAGCCGTGGAGAAGCTTCCGCTTTCCCTTCTGCGCCTGCCGGACAAGATCGTTGGCGATCTCCGCACTCTCGGCTTCAAGACGATTGGCGAACTCGCAAACACTCCGCGGGCGCCGTTGACGCTTCGTTTCGGGCCTGAGGTCGGCCGACGCCTCGACCAGTTGTTCGGCCGCACGCCCGAGCCTATCGATCCCATTCGAACTGCCGATATCGTCGAAGTCAGCCAGGCGTTCGCCGAACCCATCGGTGCCGCGGAGACCATCAACAAGTACGTCGGACGGTTGGTCGCCCAGCTCGTCGCCGAGCTGCAGAAGAGGGGCCTCGGTGTCCGACGCACCGACCTCATCGTCGAAAAGGTGGATGGAACCCGGCAGGCCATAAGGGCAGGGACCGCAAGACCTGCCCGTGATGTCAGTTGGCTGACCAAGCTCTTCAGGGACCGAACCGAGAAGATTGAGCCAGGATGGGGCATCGAGAAGATGACGCTGGTCGCCGTTATGGCGGAACCGCTTGAGGAAACGCAGAAGGCCTCATCCCTGGTTCAGGAGGAGGTCGCCGATGTGACGCCCCTGATCGACATCTTCGGAAACCGCGGAGCGCGAGTCTATCGGGTGGCCCCTGTCGCCTCCGACGTTCCCGAGCGGTCTGTGAAGAGAGTTGGTGCCGCATCTGATCCGGCAGAGGCAACGTGGGTCACCCATTGGAAGCGACCCGTCCGTCTGCTGGCGCGACCTGAACAGGTCGATGTCATGGCGCTGATGCCAGACCACCCGCCCGTCTGGGTCATGTGGCGTGGCAAGCGACGGAAGGTGAAGGCCGCCGACGGGCCGGAGCGCATCTTCGGAGAGTGGTGGGAGCGCAATTCCGAGATGGCGGCGGTGCGCGACTATTTCGTGGTCGAAGACGATGCGGGCGAACGGCTCTGGATCTATCGATCCGGCGATGGCGTGGATACGGAGACAGGCAGCCACAAGTGGTTCGTACATGGAGTTTTCGCATGAGATACGCGGAGCTTCAGGTCACGACACATTTCTCTTTCCTCCGAGGCGCGAGTTCAGCACAGGAGCTGTTCGAGACTGCAAAGCTATTGGGCATTGAAGCCGTCGGCGTCGTCGATCGGAATTCATTGGCCGGAATCGTCCGTGCCCTCGAAGCGTCGCGATCGACTGGCGTCCGGTTGGTCGTCGGCTGTCGGCTCGACCTGCAGGACGGGATGTCGATCCTCGTCTACCCGACGGATCGCGCCGCCTATTCCCGGCTGACACGCCTTATCACGCTCGGGAAGTCCCGCGGTGGCAAGAACAATTGCATTCTGCACCTTGAGGACGTCATCGCATACTCGGACGGGATGATCGGCATCCTTGTGCCGGATATGCCAGACGACGCTTGCGCAGTCCAACTCCGGAAGATGGCGGAGATCTTCGGCGACAGGGCATATCTGTCGCTCTGTCTGCGGCGACGGCCGAACGACCAACTGCGACTACATGAGCTGTCCAACATGGCGGCGAGGTTCAAGGTGAAGACCGTGGTCACCAACGACGTGCTCTTCCATGAGCCGGGCAGGCGACAGCTTCAGGACGTCGTCACCTGCATCCGCAACAATACGACGATCGACGAGGTTGGCTTCGAGCGCGAGCGACATGCCGATCGGTATCTCAAGCCGCCAGAAGAGATGGATCGCCTGTTTCCGCGAAACCCGGACGCTCTCCGGCGGACGATGGAAATTGTCGACCGTTGCAAGTTCTCCCTTGAGGAGCTGACCTACCAGTATCCAGAAGAAGCCATCGTGCCCGGCAAAAGCGCGCAGGAATCCCTGGAACACTATCTCTGGGAATGCGTGCCGAACCGATATCCTGAAGGCCTGCCGCCCGATGTCTTGAAGACTGTCCGGCACGAGCTCGACCTGATCCAGAAGATGCAGTACGCGCCGTATTTCCTCACAGTCTTCAGCATCGTGAAATACGCCCGCAGCCAAGGCATCCTCTGTCAGGGCCGAGGATCAGCCGCGAACTCGGCCGTCTGCTACATCCTCGGTATCACGAGCATCGACCCGTCGACGAATGATCTACTCTTCGAGCGCTTCGTTTCTCAGGAACGTGACGAGCCGCCGGATATCGACGTGGACTTCGAACACGAGCGGCGCGAGGAGGTCATCCAATGGATCTACAAGACCTACACCCGCGAGAAGGCCGCTCTCTGCGCGACGGTCACACGATACCGGGCGAAGGGCGCAATCCGCGATGTCGGCAAGGCGCTCGGCCTTCCGGAGGACGTCATCAAGGCGCTTTCGTCGGGCATGTGGTCGTGGTCGGAAGAAGTGCCGGACCGCAACATCCGCGAGCTTGGACTGAACCCCGAGGATCGCCGTCTTGCACTGACCCTGCGGCTGGCGCAGCAGCTCATGGGCGCGCCGCGGCATCTTGGTCAGCACCCCGGCGGCTTCGTGTTGACGCATGATAGGCTGGACGATCTCGTGCCGATCGAACCTGCAACCATGAAGGATCGCCAGATTATCGAGTGGGACAATGACGACGTCGAGGCGTTGAAATTCATGAAGGTCGACGTGTTGGCATTGGGCATGCTCACCTGCATGTCAAAGGCTTTCGACCTCATCCGCGAACACAAGGACGTCGATCTCGACCTCGCGAAGATCGAGCAGGAAGATGCCGCCACGTATGCGATGATCCGGAAAGCGGATACGCTGGGCACCTTTCAGATCGAATCCCGCGCGCAGATGTCGATGCTACCGAGGCTTCGACCGCAGACCTTTTATGACCTCGTGGTCCAGGTCGCGATCGTCAGACCCGGCCCGATCCAGGGCGACATGGTTCATCCGTACCTCCGGCGACGTGAAGGTAAGGAAAAGATCGAATACCCGACGCCGGAACTGGAGGCCGTCCTTGGGAAGACTCTCGGCGTGCCACTGTTTCAAGAGTCCGCGATGCGTGTCGCCATGGTCTGCGCCGGGTTCACGGGCGGTGAGGCCGACCAGCTCCGGAAGAGCATGGCCACCTTCAAATTCAGCGGCGGCGTCTCGCGGTTCAAGGACAAGCTGGTTTCTGGCATGATCAAGAATGGCTACACGCCGGAATTCGCCGAGAAGACCTTCGGACAACTCGAAGGGTTCGGATCCTATGGTTTCCCGGAAAGCCATGCGGCATCGTTCGCCCTCATCGCCTACGCCTCCAGCTTCGTGAAGTGCCACTATCCCGACGCGTTCTGCGCCGCGCTTCTGAATTCCCAGCCCATGGGTTTCTACGCTCCCGCGCAAATCGTCGGATGCGCCAAGAACCATGGTGTGCAGGTTCTCCCAGTGTGCGTGAACCGATCTCGCTGGGATTGCACGCTCGAGCGCGTCAGCAATGGCGACCGCCATGCTGTCCGTCTCGGAATGCGGATGGTCAAGGGACTGGCGATGGCCGATGCCGCCCGCATTGTCGCCGCCCGGATGAACAAGGATCTCGAGAGCATCGACGACATGTGGCGGCGTTCGGGCGTTCCGTCGGAGGCTCTGAAGCAGCTTGCCGACGCCGATGCCTACCTGCCGTCTCTGAAGCTCGAAAGACGTGATGCCATCTGGGCGATCAAGGCCTTGCGCGACGAGCCACTACCGCTGTTCGCTGCCGCTGCGGAGCGCGAGATGAAAACGATCGCGGAGCAGCAGGAGCCGGACGTCGCACTTCGGCAGATGACTGCTGGTCACAATGTCATCGCCGACTACAGCCACACGGGGTTGACGCTGCGCGAGCATCCGCTCGCGTTCCTGCGGAAGGATCTGCAGAAGAAGAACATCGTCACGTGTTCGGAAGCGATGAACGCTCGCGACGGCCGCTGGCTGATGACCGCGGGACTTGTTCTCGTCCGGCAGATGCCTGGATCGGCGAAAGGCGTGATGTTCATCACCATCGAGGACGAGACAGGTTCTGCCAACCTTGTGGTCTGGCCATCATTGTCCGAGAAGCGCCGCCGCGTGGTGCTCGGATCGTCGATGATGACGATCAATGGCAAGATCCAGCGGGAAGGGGATGTCGTCCACCTTGTCGCACAGCAGCTATTCGACCTGAGCGGAGATCTTTCCGGCCTGGCCGACCGCGATATCGACTTCAAGCTACCAACGGGCAGGGGCGACGAATTCGCGCATGGCTCTCCCGGAAGTCCGGATTCACGAGACTGGCCAAAGCCTGTGCCGCAGCCGCGCGACATTTTTGTCAGAGATCTGCACATCGATACCCTGAAAGTGCGAGCTAGAAATTTCCACTGAGTTTGACGCCCGCAGCTCCCGCTCGAATTCTTTGATACCGCGCCAGTTCAGTCGGGCTCAAACTGTAGGTCGCGTCACTGTCGGCGCGGGAATCCGAGGTCATCGCGATACATTGCGAGCCAATTCCTGGGCGGAGGAGGGGGCTTAGCACTTTGACACGGTACCCAGGCTGAGTACCCACATTTCGCGGTAGCAGAGATCGGGGTCTGAAATCAGGCGTTCCGGCTCTTCGCCGATCGCTTTCCATTGGCGATGATCCGCTTCAGACAAGTCGCATGTTCGGGCGAGCCCGGATAAGAATTCGAGATTGTTGCGAATGTATTGCCGCTCCGCGGGCCTGAGCGGCTGACGGCGCTCCGCGAGAGTCGTAACTGCAGAGACATTCTCGAGGCCCGCTGCTCGAAACCACGCCGATACGCGTGTTCCCCTCATCGCGCCGGACATCTGTACATCATCAGACAGCGCGTCAAGTAGACGCCAAATCAGTTTGGGATCCTGCGGCTGATACTGCCAAACCGAGATATCGACCTCCTTCACTGCAACGAGTCCGCCGGGCTTTACGACACGGCAGAACTCAGCGATCGCTTGTGTTAGCTCTTCGTCATTCAGATACTGGACGACGTTCGCGCTCCAGACCGCATCGAAGGTGCCAGTCTCGTAGGGCAGCGCGAGGATGTTACCGATTCGCGCGCTTATCGGACAGGCAAACCGCTGGCTTGCAACCAAGCCTTCGATCGCCTCGAGATTTTCGCGTGCTAAATCACAAGCCTCAATATGCCCCTCTACGCCAAGCAACTCTGCCATTAAAGGCAGGAAGACTCCATTGCCCGCACCCGCGTCAAGCACTGACCAGCCAGGTCGGATGCCGACGGCACGAAGGGTGGCATCATATTCGTCCTTCAGCGCCATGTAATGAACGTCAAGGTGTCCTCCACCGCTGAGCTTATGCCCAGTCGACGTGATGTGTTCGGAATTTGAAGCGTTGCTCATCTGCCTGCTCGGTCCGAGTTCACAACAACTGCTTTTATAGGAATGTAACCTGTGGCGCGGTCAGTCTGCCATACGCCCCAGCCCAGATCGAAATCCGGTTCGCGCGCTGATCGCCATATTAGCGGGTTAGAAAATACATATCGTCTGGGACTGTCAACTGGCGCCCTGACCTCCTTCTCAAAAATCCATGAGGTGGGCTTCTGGAAGACGAATTTGATTTCGGAAAACGAACCAGAGTTGGGTGCGCAGTACGCTGAGCAATGGAAGCGAAGCGCCATTCTGCAGAAGGGCGGCACCAAAGCGTGTACGATGAAAAGAATGCCGAGGTTGCCCGCAAGGCCGTTTCCGAAGACCCGATTTTAAGTACCGGAACGCCTTTGGCGACTGTTGGGAAGGCGTAGAGGACCGCGTGAGGAAACAGCACGCCGCTACACGTCGCCTCGGCCAGTAGTCCAAAGTAGGAATTAGCGTCGACGACCTACCGCAACAGGCCTTCGCTCCCGAATTCATCCCATCCGCTTAGCCCAGTCGCCGCTTCGTCAGCACTGTTCTCGGCTTTCTTGGTCTTCTTCTGCTTCTTAAGCGAGCGGGTCAGCTTCGCCTGATAGGCCGCGCGCCTTCGGTTTTCGGCCTTCGCCGCGGCATCCTGTTCCCGCCATTCGTCCACGGCGCCACGGTCGAGCAGATCCTCGACAACACGTGGGTCGAATACGTGAAAAGTAATCCGCCTCGCTCGCCCCTGTAGCCGAACGGTTCTCGTCCCAGCACTTGGAAGGCGACCATCTCCTAGCCAACGCTTTCGTTCAGACGCAGTGATCGTCAAGATGTCCTCGATCTCCCGGGGAATGACCGGTAACTCTACCATGTCCTTCAGCGCCTGAGAGACGGCCGCAGACGTGGCCCGGAACGCCGTCTTCGATGCCTCCGGCATGATCAGGATGAGCCCGCTTGCCTGCATATCCAGCGACTTCCGGACCGGGGACGGTAGCCGGGAGCGGATTTCCTGCAGGATTCCTTTCACCCTGACACCAGATCCGAGGGTCGCCCCCACGGGAAGCGGCCACTCCCTGATCAACTCGGGATCGTCGCTTTCCTTGCTTTTCGTCTTCGTCTTGGGCATCCCGCAGCAGATGGTGTCGAAGGGGTCGCGCGTCAACGGAACTTGGGATGATTTCCCACGTTTTCGAAGCGAGGAGGAGCCCCCATGTCTATGCCAAACGAACCCATTGTGCCGCCACCATCGCCGCCGCCGGTCGACACGCCACCCCGCGATCCCGACCGGGTACCCGGCGAGGAACCGCTTCCCGACCCCGAACCCGACGACGGCGCCTCTCGAAGCGTGCGGGCTTCCGTCCATTGCCCAACCTGGAGCCTTCTCTGCAGGGGTGTTCGTCTTCAGCAGGAGGAGAGGCGTTGACCACGGATTGGAGCCACGATCTGCGCCTTAAACTCGAAGATTTCGTCGACACGTTCGTAGTCAATGGCGCGAAACAGGTCGACGTCTACAACGCTATTCAGAAGGAACTCGACTCCCTGAGAGCCGCGTATGACCGCGACCCGGATCCCACTGACGATCCCAGCGACGTGTTCGACGAACCTTCGAACGACTGGCCCGCTTCCCAAGACTGACCACGTCTTGCGGCCAGTCTGATTCCCTGTTCAGGAGCCGCATCGCTGAAATGCTTTTTTGCGGTATCGACAAAACATCTCGATCGGATCGCAAGGGACTATCAACAGGGCCTGCTGATATTCGAGAGGAAGGCTGTTGCACAGTCTCTTTTCACGATGACGCCATTGGTTTCGGCATTCGCGGCCGTCCTCTGGTACTTAGGCATGTTCGCTTGGCTTATGGACTTCAACCGCGATACGCGGGTAGTCCCCTTTTTCCTCACCGGTCTTTTTTCGCGGTGGTCATTAACTACACCGTCCGCTACCGCACCCGCAGGAAGGTCGAATACGAGGTGAACGGCATATCGCTGCTTACGCTCGGAGTGCCCGGTCGACTAGGGTGCCTCGCCATAGGCCTCCTAGTTGCCCATGTGGGATTGTGGACATCGGCGTCTATCAGTGAGCACCAACGGGATAGCATCGGCCCCAAAGCGGCCGTCGGCCTTCAACGATAATCAAGTCTCCGTTGTAGGCCCCGGCGACGCCATGTAGTCTCGCGCCAAGCCGACAGGTCGGCGATGACACGCAGCGATTCGATGGCAATTCTCTTCAAGACTGCAATCAGCGAAAACTCGGCATTCGAAATGATCGAAACGGCGCTATCGGGCGCGTACCAGTACGACGGCTACCTCAATGTCGTCGGCGATGCCGGCGAGAAGGCTCTGTCCTGGGGTCCGGCAATGCTTGCCGAAGAATTCAAGGCAGAGGTCAGCGAGATCCTGAGGCAGACCTGGGATGCCGCCCGCTTTTGGGTGGTGTACGAGCGCCGCGATGACCGGAAGGATTCGGAAGCAACCGAAATGCGCAACGTGGCGTTTCGCCTGACCCGGGGATACAGCGGTGTAATCGTTGTCACGCTCAGCCTGCTAGGGAAACGCGATAATGCGAACGATCTCGAACTGGTCTTCGTCTGCTTCGAACAGGACTTCCACAGACGGAGTTTTCGAGTGCGCTTCGAGGGGAAACCCGTTCCCAACTAGGATTGGCGCGAGATCGTATATGCGGTGCGACAGCAGGGGCGGACATTGAAGGGGATTTTCGACACCAAACGGGACTCGGGTTACAAAGACGATCTCGCGTTCCGATATCACTTTCCCAAACCATACCGTCACATCGCTGAATCCTTGGTCGGCGATTGGATCATCTATCGAGAACCGCAACGCAACGGTGGTCGCCGGGCTTACGTCGCGACAGCGAAGGTCGTCGCCATCCAAGATGATCCTGAAGATCCCAGTCACGCTTACGCGGTCATGGCTCTGTATGAGGAATTCGACGAGCCCGTGCCGTTCGTTCGTGACGGCCGTTACTGGGAGGCATCGCTGCGTTTGATACCGGATCGGACGCGCGTCGGCGCCTACCTGCAAGGCAAATCGATCCGTACAATTCTCGACGCCGAATTCGCTGCGATCGTGCGAGCGGGCCTTTCCGAAACCTTGGCGGCCGACAATGCGATACGCCTCGAACTCGATCCTGGGCACGTGGACGGCCCCGCCCGGGAGTTGCTCGATCTCCCGCTTATCGAGCAGGAGCGCCGCATCGAGCAGATCCTGATGAATCACAAGATCCGGGAAGCAAGCTTTCGACGGAAGGTCTGCGATGCCTATGACAGCCGATGTGCGATCACGGGTCTCCGGATCGTCAATGGCGGCGGCAAGTCCGAGGCCCAGGCTGCGCACATATGGTCGGTGGCCGAGGGCGGGCCGGATGTCATTCAGAACGGGATCGCGCTCTCGGCCACGGTGCACTGGCTGTTCGACAGGCATCTGATTTCGCTGACTGACGACTATCGAATCCTTGTCTCACACAACAAGGTGCCGTCGGAGTTGCGGACGCTGTTCGCGAAGCAGATGGATCGGATCCATTTGCCGAAGGACGCGAGGCTGTGGCCGCATCCGGCGTATGTGGCGCGGCATCGGGAGCGGTTCAGTTCGGTTTGATTGCCGCCCAAGGATCTTATCGGTTTTAAGGGAAATCAGTAGCTGAGTGACATCGATAATTCGACGGTAGATTGGACGCCTATCGCTGTCATCTCCAGATCTCAATATTCTACATTTTCTGTGTATCGTGCCATCTCTCGCCGACGATTCCGCAACAATTCACGAAGAATGTCGTATCAGATATGTATGTTTTTCCGTCTCTACTGAACGTATAGCCGATGTCGACTCTCGTTTCTCTTATTCCAAGTATCAAGGGCAATACCGATTCGATTGGATTTTGTCCGGAGCTCGCAGAGCAACAATCTTTAAACGTATCCAGAAATTGTTCTGCTGTCGTAATGTCAGAGGGAATTGTATTCCTTTCGTCAGACAAAACTCTATCAATTCCTATCTCGATAAGTCGTCCGTTAGTAAAGAAGGAAATTTTCTCATAACAAAACCCAATTATGTTTAGGGAAATAAAACCCGCGATCAAAGCGAGCGCAACGAAGCGAAAATTGCTCACGGTAAAACCTTCCTTGCTTCCAATCGCTTCGCGGTCCAACCACAACGATGGGTCGTCGAACGCTTCTTCGCTTGGATTAGCCGCAATCGACGGCTGTGGAAAGACGCAGAGACTACCATCCAATCCGCCATCGCCTTCCTCTACGCAGCAGCCGTCATGATCCTTGTCAGACGTACCGCACGCCACTAATGAGCAATTTCGGGACGGACTCTTAGAATTTTAACTGATTACGGAACTTTTCTAACCATTACTTGATTCACACAGCCATTGTGAGTCCGCTCAACAATTTCAACCTCAAGATAAACTGCAGCTTCAATGATTAATATTCTATCGTGCATAATATCAACCCTCTTAGCTGTGTTTTTCTTTGAATTTTGACAGTCAATATATTTAGAAACCGCAATAAAAAGCTCGTCATTCCTGTCTAAAAGACCGAAATTTTCGTATTCTCTCTTTGAGTAAATTTCGTATAGATATGAGTTCTTTTCTATTATTACGTTTTTATATAAGTAGAAGCCCGCGGAAACAATCAACAAAACAAGTAACACGTCACTTATGCGGAGGACGTGCTTCCAAAGTCCTTTTGCATTTTTGTATCTCGTTGCAGGCATGCTTTATAAACCCTCAGACCCCATCGCCCCATCATCATTCGGCGGCTTTACCCAAACCCAACTCCTCGTCTGTCGGGAGCTGATGTCCGATAGACGCGGATGGTGGGCAAAAGGCAGGCCTCGGGGCATTATCGATGAGGACCACATACTGCTCGAACGTCGGTATCAGCTTGTATTTGACCGCAAGATTATAGCACGTGTCGAGGGCGCTCTTGCCCATGAAGCATTTGTTGACAGACCTGACTTTCTCCGCAGCGCCAGGCTCGTAGTATCCGCCCATGAGATCTATCAGCGGGTCTGCCACCATCCCGTTTTTGCGCAGCTCTTCAGAAAATGATTTGCGGGCATAGAGCATCAAGGCAATGGAGTTGTGCGCAGCATACCACCCAAGCCCGTCTTTGGTTGCCGGGAAGTACGATGGAGGATAAAGACCTCCAAAAAATTGACTCGCCAATCTTTCCAGCGCAGCGTCATTTCCCTGGCGGGCATCTTTCCATAGTTCCCGCCAGGCCTGATCGCACTTTCCTTCCGTGTACAGCTTCAAGAGACGTTGTTCCTGCGTGGCAGAAAGTTGATCCCTGGCAACGGCTGGCGCTGGCAGCTGAATGAGGCACGATGCAAGCGAGAGAATTGCAAGGAGCTTTCTTGTCGCTCGGGTATTTCGCACCATGTGTCTCCATCGCAAGTGTTTGGGACTGTTCAGAGGGAAGAAAGCGGCCGAATCGTGCCCGTCAGTCCACAGCCCCATCATCATTTGCTTCGTAAAGCGGCGACGGGCTATGAATTCCTCGAAATAATCGGCCGGTCGATTCTGCGAGGCATTCATGGGCGGTTCAACGGAGTCAGAAAAATCGCTGCTCGCAAGGCTCTTTTGGATCTTAGTAGCTGTCTGGCTTTTGCTTGGCCTTGTTTCGTCGTTTGTCTTGGTGATCGGGTTAAATTTCATACCGTCCACCGAGTGGGCCGCGGCGACGCATCACCTGCGCATGATCTTGGGCCTCGTGTCCGCCCCTCTTCTTGTCTGGGTCGTTTGGAAAGGTGGCAAAAAAGCTAAAGCGAGCGAAGTGAAACGTATTTTCGTAGTCTCATGCAGCCCGTTTTTTGGTTACTTTCTGGGAGGCAATATTCTCTTCATTTGGCCGTTACTGCTCCCGCTGATCGCAGGCCATGAAGTTGCGCTCCCGTTTACCGTACTGCGAGCAACCGATATCGGTGTAAAGTACTGCCATTCGCCAGTCATATTGGCAGACATGCCTTTTTTTGCCGATGGAGTGTGCCACGTCCCGGAGAGCATCAGAATTAGCCTGTCACCGGGCAGCCGCATCGTCGTACGAGGTTGGGGAACGCGTCTCGGTGTGTACGCGCATGACTTGAGCCTGGCGGACTGAACGGACATCCCTTCTAGTCAAAGGTCTCGCCCGCTTTCGGCTCCCATCGCCCCATCATCATCCGGCGGTGGAGTTTCCTGCCTTGGCAAGTTTCACTCACTATAGACGGCCGCTCGTATCATTTAAAAAGGAAAAGCTCCTGTTCTTGCTCCACGCGTTCATGTGAGTAGCAACCTTTCATCCATCCGTAGCTGATTGCCGTTCCCCGAAGCTTTCCCAGTGTCAATCAGCACCGAACATTGACCCCTTTTGCTTATCCAATTTTGACCCCCTGTGCTGTAGATCAGCACTTGGTCTGCCAGGCGCTGGCCGGGGTTGCAGAGGGAAGGCCAAGTGCGGGTGATGGAGGGCTCTTTGGCTTTAGCTTTGAGAGCGGTTCTTGAAGCGCCAGGATTCGTTTCCGGTCTCGACAATCTCACAATGGTGCGTCAGGCGGTCGAGAAGTGCCGTCGTCATCTTGGCATCGCCGAACACCGTTGGCCATTCACCGAAGGCCAGGTTTGTGGTGACGATGATCGAGGTGCGCTCGTAGAGTCTGCTGATCAGGTGGAACAGGAGCTGACCTCCGGCCTGAGCGAAGGGTAGATACCCGGAATTTCCCAATTCAGGCAATCGGGCGCCAAACCCGCCAAGGTTGCTCTGAATTCCGAGTGATCTGGTCTGGGTCCTGCGAGCTACCCCCCTTCTCGTTAGGCTACTTCGGGTGAAGGCTTTGCCTTAAACCGCAAGGACTGATAAACTTATGCGAGCAAGCTTGTGTTTCAGTTGCCTGCTAGGTAGCGACAGCGCCTTTTGAGCAGTAGCACCCCAGAATTGCGTTGCCGCCCAGTCTTTGCCACAGCAAACCGGGAGAAGCATCATGAGGCATGGGAAAATCAAAGGAACCAACGGCCCAGACCACTTGGTCGGCAGCGTCTATTCCGATGACATCGTCGCGAAGAAAGGCGACGACCTCATCAATGCGCTGGGGGGCGACGACAGCATCAACGGCGGAGGGGGCTACGACACGGCGGTATTCTCCGGTTCCGTCACAGACTACAGCTTTCAATGGTTGAGCGACGGCCGTCTTCAGGTTTCGGGACCGGACGGGATCGATCTGCTCACCGGCATCGAGGCGCTGCAGATCGGCACCGATACCTACGGCGTCCCGGCAGGCGTGACCTTCACGCTGGTCAAGGGGTCTCCCGTCCCGCCGGGCGACGTGTTGCCGGGCGGGATTTCCGACAATGGCAAGGTACTGTCCTTCAACGAGTTCAGCCCCGATTTTACCTCAAGCAAGGTCTTCCTTTGGTCTCATGGGCAGCCGCATGAAATTGCCAGCGCCGCCGACCATTTCGTCATAGCGGGGCCTGTCTCCGGCAACGGACGCTTTGTCGCCTATACCGAGGCTGATCTGGACATCACGACGACAGACACCTTCGTCCTCGATCGAAAAACCGGAAGCCTGACCAACATTACACAAGGAGCGGATGGCACCAGCTCCATCACCTCCTTCTCAGACGATGGACGGATTGCGGCTCTTGACAGCGCGGCGACCAACCTCGCGCTGGACACCAATGGCGCGATGCGGGACGTGCTGATCTACGACCGGGGCCACGGCGGCAGCTTCGTGAACATCACGAACGGCGCAGACGGCGGCAGCTTCAGCCCGGCCCTGTCCGGTGACGGCAAGACCGTGGCGTTCCATAGCTTTGCTACCAATCTCGTCCCTGGCGAGTCTGATGATAATGGTCAAGGCGATATCTTCGTATTCGATCGCACAACCGGAAAGATGGACAACATCACCCACGGAGGAAACGGGCCCAGTAGTGCTCCAGTGCTCTCGGAACATGGCAACAAGGTCGCCTTCTCTAGCGATGCGACCAACCTGGTGGCGGGCGAGACCGATTCGAATAACAATACCGACATCTTCATCTTCAATCAGAAGACCGGCACCATGGACAACATCACACACGGTGCCAACGGAACCTCCTTCGGGGCGTCCATTTCCGACGATGGTCGCTACGTGACCTTCTCCAGCAACGCGACCAACCTCGTGCCCGGCGAAGCCGATCTGAACGGGAGCACGTTCGACGTCTTTGTGTACGACACCCACACCGGCAAGATCGAGAATCTCACGTCCGGAGCCAATGGCGACAGCTTCGGCGCAGCCATTTCCGGCGACGGTTCTACGGTGGAGTTCGCCACTTATGCGACGAACCTGACCCCCGGCAGCCAAAGCGGCTTCCAGAATACTGTCGTCGCGGACGTGGGGGACTACTGGTTTGCCTGATCGTCGTTCGCGAGAGATTGAAAGCCTTCTTGGGCTGCGTCAAGACAACGCTGAACATCCGGTTTCAATACAGATTCCGACCTAGGTGCCTGAACCACGACCGACCAGCGGACGTGCGGTTTGCACCCATTCGATTGACTGCCGACTCTTCGCGGTCGTTGCGCGTCGTCGCGGCTGCCGCCCATCGTCTGGCAGGACCTTGAAGCCAGCGCCTCTAGCGACGTTCACGAAGGCGCTCCTTGCTTTCGAGGCATCGTGATCGCCCTGCATGGCCCGAAGGCAGGTTGCTAGTGCGTGCTGCCAGCCTGTGTCGTTGGGCTTCTTTCGCCACTGGTTCGCTATCAGGATTCCCATAATGTCTTCCACTGTCCTGGCGATCCTGGGGCGATCCGACCCCGGCAGAAAAATGGCGACTTCTCTAACGCATGTCCAAGTGCACACAGGAAGACCACCTGCTAATGTCGAAGGCGGTCCGTGAATGGTATCGGTACCACGAGGTGGAGTGGGACAATCAAGCGTCCTCGTTTTTGTGTGATGCCGCCATCGAACTCTACAACGAGGGCTGTCGCTCGGTAGAGGAGATGGCGACCGTTCTGATCGGCACTTACGTCGGGCTGGTCGCCACGCGCGTCAACGCGCCATCTTCGAGCTCAGTGCATTGACAGGCCAAATTAGATCGGGCTGAACTCGACGAATTCGCACTGCATGTGATCCGACCGCGTCTTCTTCCAGTCGTAGACATATTCCCCCTGGTCGATTGCCGAGCAGCTCATTCCAGGCAACACGGTACCGGATGGATTGGTCGCCGCTTTCCGAGCGATGTAACGCCAGAACAAGCCCGAGCTGTCGGACTGGTCCTTCTCGATACGAGAGAGTTGGACGACACCGCATGGACCTTCGGGCTGCGATGATACGACCCAAGCTCCACCGTTTGCGAAGTCGGAGACCCAGACGAACTCCTGCGTGAACGGGTTCGAGCTGACCTGGCAGGTCCGGATATCCTTCGCGTGGTCGGCCCTGGTGATCTTCAGGAAGTTCTCCTCGGTCGGATGATCGCACATGCTTGCGAGAGCGCGGAGCGTGTCGAGCATACTGGGGTTCGCCTTCGCGTCTTCTCGCAGACGGACCATGCCTTCATTGAACTTCGCGGCATCCGTCGCGATTCCAGGATTGCGGGCGAGAGCGTCATCAATGGAAATCTGACCGGTGGCCATGCCGAGCCACGCGCCCATCATGTTGCATTCCTTGGGATCGGAGAATTCCTTCACAGCACCCGGATAGTTCTTGCGAGCCTCGTCGAGCTTCTTTTCCAGATCGGCAGCCTTCGCTTTCTTGCGGACGGCCGTCTGGAGGAAGTCGCACCGGAGGCGCTGCTGGCCCGCCTGAAGCTTGCAGCTATACGTCAGCGAGGAATCCTCCTGCTGGTTATAGAGCAGCCATTGGTGGGATAGTCTGCGGCGACGGCATCGAACGCCACCACTCCGACTGCAAGCATTATCAGCGTTTTCATCGATTTTCCCCCGTCCTCATCTTTGCTCCGGCAGGAAGGGGAATTCAACCCTGACACGCCGCATCTTGTGACCTGCTGAGCGTTCCACGAATCCTTTCTACGACTCGTTCTGGTGTCTAGCTTTTCGGTGCTCGCGCTGTCGCATAGGCCGCTTCGCTACCGCAACATTGTCTCCGAGCATGCTCTTCCTGAACTGACGAGGATTCGACATGCTTGCTGAACGTCATACGACACCGGAATCCAACCCCGTCGACGCTGCTATGGCCTGGCACGGAGGGGATCCGCGCGCAACCATTGATGCTCTCTCAAGGATCGCGAACGACTGTGCGAACAGCTTGCAATCGCCCGGGCATGCATCAGCAAAGGCTATACGCGCGGTTGGCTGCCCGGCGCTGAATTCGAGGGGTGATGACGATAACTGCGGAGACGAGCAGCGTCCCGGGTTTCGTCGCAGAACTCGTGAAGGCGGCGAATGAAGTCGACCGCCTGACCGCGGGCGAAATCGAGCGCTTGTTGCTTCGTGCGATAACCACGGTGCGCGATCTGCGCGAGCGAGCTGGCATCCCCGGGAGCGGTACCGAACACGATGCAATAGTCCACCTGGACATCGCGTCGCAAACGATGGAGCCGCATCTTAAGGCTGCTGGGTCGAGTTCTGAATAGGGTCGGTGTATGCCGGATCAAGCGCCTGATTTATCAAATGCGCCAGGCGAAACCCCGCCAGCCTCACACGTTCCTGCGCGACATCGGCGAAGGCATCGCGATAATCCTTGCCGATATCGACCGAGCGCTTGGGATCGCCGCGCTTGTAAGTCAGACGATCCTGAGAGTATTGGCAGTTTTCGCCAACCTCTATGCAGTAGAGGACGTCAGGGCGCAGTGTGATCTGAAAGGACTCGTTGGCCCATTGCCACGGGTCTCCGCCGACAATGCTCTTCTCGTCTGTCAGCGTTGTGTTGGCCTGAAGGCTGTCCACTGCGCGATAAGTGATCGTGCGCTTTCCCCAGGTTTTCTTGAAGTCAGCCCGCTGTCGCACATGCTCAAAGAGGCCTGCCTCCAATAGGCAGTTGTCCCACACGGCATGGAGGTTATCCGGTTTCGGCGACGTGCCGCCGCACTTCCCCTGCAACTCGACAACGATCGAATTGCCTCCGCGGTCGTCTTCGAAAGAAACATGCAACGGCTGATGAATGTCACCGAGCCAGTGGCCAACCGCCATCAGCGCGAATACTCGCTCCTCGTTGGGTTTCGACGTGTCTTTGAGGATATCCAGGTCTCGCCTAATGCCGGAGAGAATGCATTCTCCGTTCGCCGGGCAATTGCCATCGACGATCGATTTCGTTGACCTCTCGACATTGATGAAGTGATCGTCCGGATGTTGGCGAGGAATCTCGTCCTCTTCGAGGCAGCCAAGATTGAAACTCGTGTAGTGGCGGTCGGGCATATTCCCGCGTCCCTGAACGTCGATGCCGCCCTTGTCGATTTCGAACAGACTACGGAGTTCCTTGCGTGTGGCGTCTGTGAAGTTGCGATAGGCGAGATCGCATACCGTCAGGTGACCGAATTTACCCCAGGCGTGCGCGGGCGCCGTGGCTCCTAACAGCGATGCGACGAGTACGCAGGCTCCAAATATTAAGTTTAGCACGCGCATGATTACCGTCCCCCTTGGCAATGAGCAGCACGCAGCGGCCGCCGGGCATGAATATGCTCGGATCGTCCTGTTGATAGCTTAAATTGAAACTGTATTTCACGTGTATAGTCCGCATTAACTCGTATCACGAGTAATCAACTTGTCAAGACGTCATGTTTAACGCGGCACAATACTGTGAGCCTAGCGTGGATAAACTCCCGTGAACATCGGTTGGCCGCAGGCTGTTCGGAACAACCTCATTGAAGCATTGCTCACCGATCCGTCAACCCTTGGAGAGATCCGAGGGTTTTCGACTGCGAGCTGCCAGCGAAGGCCACAGTTGAGCTGATCTCGGCGGTGCTACGGGCTCAAAACAAAAACTATAAGCGCGACATCTGCCACGATCGCATCGAGCTGGTGCCGACGTTCAAAAACAGTTCCGATAAAACAGTCGTGGCAATAGCTCATACGGTCACTATAACCGGTGCGTTTGGCGACACGATCATCGAGGGCGAAAGCAAACTCGATACCAAGATCCCACCGGGCAAGACCGTCGAAAGCGAAAATATCTTCTTCTGGGAAGACAATCAGTTCATCCAGGGCGAGCCTTACGACAAACCCACCGGACCGGTTTCCACAGGAACGGCCAAGGCCACGCTCAATGTCACCAAGGTTATCTACTCCCACGGTACCTCGAAAACCTTAGGGCACATCGAGAACGTTGCGGCTATCCGGTCCTCAACGCCTCATTGCTGAGGACCGCACTTCGCGTCTTCAGCGCCGAGGACGGCGTCCGGATCGAGTAACTTGGCGAAGTCCGCTGACTTTCTGTAGAGCTGCTCGGCAGTATCCCGTGCGATCTTGGCGTCGGCAAGGACAGTTGACAGGACATCCGGTCCGGTGGAGCCAATCTCTAGTTCACGAACGATCTCGGAGATCATCGAAGCCTTCAGATGGATGTCGTTCTGAAGCGCCGTCTCGAGATCCTGCCCCTGGGTTTCGGCAGCCACTCCGAGACGAGCTCCGACGTCGTTCAGGTTCTTGGAAAGACACGCAGTCGTATCCTTGAGAGCTTGGATATCATCGTATAGCTTCGGAGGAACGCGGCCATCGCCTTTCAGGCTGTTTTCGACGGTGTCGTAGAAATCGCTCTTATCGTTCTTCAACTGGTAGAACGAGGACGAAAGTCGAAGCATCGCCTTGGCGAGCAGATATCGTTCGTTGGCGGCGATCTTCTTGGCGGCGGCCTCGTCGAGCTTGTCATAGATGTTCATCAGATCGACGAGGCTTTTGGTGTAGGCGGAAAAGGAATCAGCTGCAGAAGCCGCGATCGACAGATGCGCGGCACCCACGACGTAGAGCACCTTGCGTGATCGGCTGAACATATCCGCCACCTTATTGAGAGGATCGTTTCTTCGAACTGCGAAGGAGTAAAGACCCCACGATGATGCAGATCGCGCCCCATGCGATGGCCACAGTCGGAAACCACGCGAAGCTTGAGTTTGGAACGAGCTCGGCGCGGATCAACTGTGTCCATAACGCCATCAGGAAATAGGCGCCTCCGAGAGCCATGGCGGGCACGCCGAAAATGTATTTGAAGATCTTCATATGATCGACCCCTCGAGCACGAAGATCATATCACTGCTTTAGATTGTATTGAAGAGGTGCGTCGAAGTTTACAGCTATTCATCAGCCGTTGTTTGCTTGATCGATTGAATGAGACCACGGTCGCCGCGGTCCACGGTAGCGCAGCCTGCTAAGCCCGCGAGAAAGCGGTGGGCCGAACTCACACCTTCGGTGCATCTGCCCCGACTACGTCGATGATTGCCTTCACTAACGGTGGCACCGTATGTCCCGCGTCTTCGAGCTTGGCTGCCGTTCCCCGAAGCTTTCCCAGGAATTTGTCGACAGACCACTGGTGCAATGCCCCTCGCCAGAGCACACCTGCACCTTCCTTACAGCCGAACCTGACGCATCGGAATTGGACAGCCTCGGAGGGCGTACAAGTGAAGCCGTATTTCTGGAGCTTGCTGGTCAGAAGGGCGCGATTGCCGCCTGGCTCGCTTGCCAGTTTCCCCACCCATTGCTCAAATTCAACAACACGGTGCGAGTGATCGCCATTACCTGGTCCTGAGGCGTTTGCGGGGTAACACCAAAGACCTAAGACCAGCAGTAAATAGAGTCGTTTTTGCAAGGTGATCTCCAGGATTTCCGCTGGAAACTCAGCTTAGGATTGTCAATCTGTCAAGTTGGTTGCGGGCATCAGCCTACGACGGGCCCACCGCCCCACCATCAAAAGAGGGGGTCCTCATTCACGCAACGCTCGCACGGCGATGAGTTTTAGCGCAAGGAACGCCATAGAAGCGAACGATGCGCCAACCAGGCAAGCAAACCAAAAGATATTGAAGCGGCGGGGTCCCAACAAGAAATCGCCGAGCTTGCATTTGGCGGTGAAACAATACTCGGGAGCGTAGGCAATACCAATTGTGAAGACCGCCGCCACGATCATCGTAGATGCAATAAGACGCGCCGCTTTCGCATTGGAAAGTATCTCTCGCGACGGAACGTAGGCGTCCCATTGCCGCTGAAGGAATAACGCAAGAGTTAGACATGGCAGCGCCGTCACTGAGACAGCCAGCAATATCGAAGAAAGCGTGCGAGCGAAATATATCTGGAAAATGTTCGCGTTTATGAAGGCCAGGATTGGGAACCCTACCAGTGCAATCATCCAGTGCTTCGGCCGCTCGAATAGCAAGAATAGAAGGCTCACTAGCGCTAGCAGTGCGGGCACTGGTGGGAAGTATACGTGGGTGACAATAAAGGTCAGCATGGAAATCCGACGTTGGTTTTGTCGGTGTGTATACGGCCAGCCGGTCACGGCGGCCAGTCCCCGTCGCCCATCATCGAGCGGACGGCGGGAGCAGTGCATTGCTCAACGAAACTTTGGTACGCATTCCACTTCATTGGGTTGACCAAAGCCCCCGCCCGTGACGAGCTTCATCTCCGAGGGCGGGCATGAATCGTCCGTGACGATTACCTGTTGCCCTTGCCTGAGAGCGCCCTTGTCGGGAACCTTGTCAACAAGCGGGGGGCCGCAACCGACGAGCGCGGATAGACACAATATGAGAAGCGCACCACGCGTCATTAGTTACTCGAGCTCGCGATTGTTTGGTGAGTAATAATGGCCGCGGATGTTTTAATGAATTGAGGCGACCGCGCCGACACCGGCTTCATTGGCTGCTCGAAGGATCGCACTTCTCAACTCGTCGCTGCTGGCTTTCCCGGTCATAACGTCGAGACACGCTTTCACCGCGGTTAGAAATTCCTCGCCATCATCTGATGGCCACTCCTTGATCAAAGCGTTGGCAGCCTCAAGAGCGGTTCGAACTATCAGCCGGCGGCCTGGATCCTCGAAGATGAGGATGACTTGATCAAATTCGGTCGACATGTCGATTTTCATAACGCAGTAACTCCACAAGAAGCCTGGCTAACCCGTTTCGCGCGAAAAGCTAAACGTGAGGGTGCAGACTGTCGCGTGAATACCGCGTGACATGTGCCGGCGGTCACAGCGTCGCGCTCTTGGCCTGATCCAGAATCACGACGATGAACTCGGCGCTGTCCATCACAGTTGGAACGATGCCGTTCCCGTGGATGAAGATGACGAACCAGTGTGCGCTGTCGAGCTGTATTGCGATATGGAACCAATTCATGGACTTGCCTCCTGTTCGCCAGAAGAACAGCACGGCTCTGGCCCGCCTCGCACTGCGGATTATCTGCGATGAGATCGATCGGCTGACAGCAGCTCTTGAATGTATTGAGCGCGAAGTCGCCTTGCGCTCGAAGGAAGACGTCGACGTTTCGCGGCTGATGACAATTCCCGGCATCGGGCCGATCACGGCAACGACGTTAAAAGCGTATGTGCCGGATTTTTCTTCATTCAAGTCGGCCCGCCATTTTGCGTCATGGCTTGGGCTTACGCCGATAGCGCAGGCGAGCGGCGGGAGCGTCAGAGCGGGAGCTATCTCAAAGGAAGGAAATCCTATTTTACGATGGTATCTTGTTATGGGAACGATGTCGGTCATACGCCACGCCTGAAAATCCTTAGATATGTGTGACTGGTGTAGCGCTTTCCGTACTCGGTAGTCCGCGTTGTCCGGACTGCAGCCACAGGAGGCGGGATTGGTAAATTGGCCGGCACTCAAGGAATGGGTGAGCTCGGAAGGCGCAAGCGGTAAGTAAACCGCCTCGTGCATCACTTCATCACTCACTGCCGCGTTGAGACTGATCCTTCATTTGAAGATCCTCTGCTGCGCTACCGGGTCTCGCTGCCCGAGCCCCAGCGGCATTTTCTGGATGCCCTGAAGGATGCCGTCGCTAGGAAGGTGATCAGGAGCCCTTCGGTCCAGCATCTTGAATTCAAGGGGCAGAGCAAGGTCGTCCCGGTATTCGAGGTCTTGATGTCCGATCCGGAATGCCTACTGCCGTCATCGGTCTTCAAGGCTTACTGAGCCGACGCCAATCCTATGAGGATCATCTGCGACCAAGTAGCTGCGATGATCGACATGGGCCTGATGAAGACCTACGAACGCCTGTTCAGTCCGCGGATGGGTTCGGTTTTCGACATCCCTGGGGCGGTCGCCTGATCGGGGGCGCTTTCGCTCTGCGGGTTTGCACTCAGCCGAAGCTCGTGGATCACGCTGGAGCAAAAGAGTCCGCAGCCTGTTGAACTGCCGTAATTCTTACCTGCCCTTCCGCGATCGACCGCTCGATCGCCTCGGGCGCGCGCAGACGACGGCGCATCAAATTGAGATTTACGAGGATCCCGGGCTCGTTGTTGTTTGCGGCCAAGGTTTCCAGCACGAACGATCGATCGAACGCGATCCCGAAATAGACGTGATCAATCGTATCGCCCCACGTCGGATCGATGACCTCACCAGCCTCGTTGACCAGCCATGCGTGGTGGATCGGGATTGGCAGATTCCCGTCGATTGCATAGCCCTCAGCATAGAATACGTCCTCGCGCTGAATGGCATTAATGGTTGCGTTATTGAAGCAGGCACCACGTGCGCCCATGCGCAGCCATACGGGCTTGCGAATTCCCGCTGGGAATTCTTGTCCGTGCTTCAGGAGGGCGGCAGCGTGCCCGAAGTTCGGTTCCGACGACGCGACTGAGCGAATGTAGTCCCCGAGCGCGTCTAGGAGTGCACTTTCCAACGCTTCAGCTTCGCGATGAGTATTCATTGCAGATCGCCTTTCGTCGTTTGTCTCCCATCAGGCTCGTGTAGAGATCAAGCCCTGTCAACCTCGGGAGAACGAGGTTTTTCACACGGGTTGGCGTCAAGGGCGATTGCGCGCATCTCATAATCGTCGGCTAAAACTTGCATGCGAGCGGCATTGGTTGGAGCTAGCAGATGGCAACTGGAACAATCAAATTCTTCAATGACGAGAGGGGTTTCGGCTTTATCACGCCAGATGTGTTCGTACATGTTTCCGCAGTGCACGGTTCAAGCGTCCTGCGGCAGGGAACAAACGTCTCCAGTATCCCTCGCTGCAAGAGAGTGCCTGCCAGTGCCGCTTTGAGTTCGGCATATCCGCTGGTGTCGTGGTACGGTCTCGTCATCGCTTAGCTCCTGATTTACGTTAGGAGCTTCACAAATCAGCTTGCAAGCGACAACCGACCCGTCAAGTAGCCTGGGCTTCCTTGGCGTTTCGGCGTCGCCAATCATATTGAGGCCGAGGTCCCAAGTTCATCTCAGGGAGCAGAGCTGGCATCTCCCTCAGTCCATAGGCGCGAGCCTTCATCCGGATTTCGGTGATCCCTCGAAACTGATTTTCGAACAGGCTTCTGATTGCACCACTCCATTTGGAAGAGGACAGCGACCGGACGATTTTGAACAGGTCGTGACCATCGAGCGCGGCAGACAGCCCAGCATCGTGTTGCTTGAGGGAGCCCGACACTTCTGTGCTGACCATCGTGGGACGCGACCCTCCCCGCCGATGGCATCGGGCCGCGGGCCCAATCAGGTTTGCGCCTCAGGTTGTCGCGTTAGAATCAAGGCGCTGCCGGTAAGGGGCAAACAAGCTGAGCGTAGGGGCCGAGGGGTACGCCATGCATTGGGATGACCATCCCCCGTCACTGCAGGCGGGTCTGCAAGACCAGCCTGACTCGCGGCCCGGAGAATCGCTGGCATCTACTTGGAGATGGGGTGTCTTGTCGATCCTCGCTGCGGCATCAACAACTGATCGAGGTGACGGTAGGAGACCAGACCTAGATTTGACCGGGGCCGGCCTGACGCTTTGGCGGCCGATACTTGGCTCAGATAATCCGTTACCGGTCCGGCTGGTGACCTCTCTACGATCGTTTTTGGCGTTCCGCATCGGCGACTTCGCCGGATGGCAAAAATGTCATGTTTCATGTCGCAGTGTCATGTTGCGTGTCGTAAATCATCAGGTCGCCGATTCCGTCACCGTCTCTTCCAGCACGTCCTCGGGAATATCGTCGAAGGAAGCGTAGTTGAGGTTATAGAGCTTTGAATAAAGCTTGCCGTTTTTCATGAGCTGCTGGTGATTGCCGCTTTCGACGATTTCGCCATTCTGCAGCACGATGATGCGATCGGCTTCGCGGATCGTTGCCAAGCGGTGGGCGATGACGAGGCCGGTGCGGTTTTCGAGCAGCTTTACCAATGCCCTCTGGATCAGCATCTCCGTATAGCTGTCGATATTGGCTGTCGCCTCGTCGAGCACGAGGATCTTGGCGTCCGCCACTAGCGCGCGGGCAAAGGAGAGAAGCTGGCGCTGGCCGAGCGAAAGATTGCCGCCGCGCTCGCCGAGCATGCTGTCATAGCCCAAGGGCAGGCGCATGATGAAGTCGTGCGCACCGACGGCCTTGGCAGCCTCGATCACCTGCTCACGGGTGGCTTCCGTCTTGTGATAGCGGATGTTTTCGAAAACTGTGCCCGTGAAGAGGAAGGGCTCCTGCAGCACCATGGCGATCTGCTGGCCAAGAGAATCCTGCGTCAGCTCGCGCACGTCATGGCCGCCGACCACGACCTGTCCCTGTTGCACCTCATAGAAGCGGTGGATCAGCGACATGCAGCTCGACTTGCCCGAACCGGTCGGGCCGACAAGAGCGACCGTCTCGCCGGGATTGACCCTGAAGCTCACATGCTTGAGCACCGGATGCTTGGGATTATAGCCGAAGACGACATCGCGGAATTCGACAGAGCCGTCCATGTCGGGTGAAAGCACCTTGGCATCCGGAGCATCTTTGATTTCGACCGGCACATCGAGCACGTCGGTCAACCGTTGGCCCGATGCCATGGCGCGCTGCATGACCGAATATTGGAGCGTCAGCGAGCGAATAGGGTCGAAGAAGCGCTGGATGTAGAAGAGGAAGGCGACGAGCACACCGACGTCGAGCGCCTGGTTCAACACGCGCGCACCGCCGACGACGATGACGAGCGCCATGGCGATGCCTGTCAGCGTGTCGACGATCGGCACCATGATCTGGGCGTAACGGGCTGCCGTTAGATGCGTCAGCAGGTTGGCATGCGCCTTGTCATCGTAAAGCGTGAAGTTGACCTCCTGCCGGTCCATGCTCTGGACGGCGCGGACGCCATGGATCGCTTCGGCCAGCGCGCCGTTCGCCACTGAGTTCGTCTCATGCGCCGCCATGAAGGACTTGCGGGCGAGCGGCAGCCAGAACAGGCGCACGACGAAGAGTACCGGGAGTACGGACAGCGTCAGCAAGCCGAGCTTGAAGTCGAGATAGAGCATTACGAAGACGATGCCGAAGAGCAGGAAGATATCGCCGACCGAGAGTACGCAGGTTTCCAGGAATTCCTGCATCGAGTTGACGTCGCCCTGCAAGCGCGACATCAACCGGCCGACTTCAGTCTTGTCCATGAAGGAGAGCGATACGCGCTGGAGATGGGAGAACATCGCCTTGCGGATATCGAAGAGCACGTTTTCCGCGACGCCGCCAACCAGCGTTTCCTGCCAATAGCTGGCGCCGTAGTTGATGAGGATGGCGATCAGGAAGGCGACGATCGCTAAGGTCAGTGCGGAACCGCTGTCGTCCGGCTGCATGCCATGGTCGATGGCATAGCGGATGATCAGCGGAATGAGAAGCTGCATGCCGGTGAAGACCAACACCGAAATCACCGATAAAATGACATCGCGCCGGTAGGGATGCACGAAGGCCCAGATGCGCTTGACGATGTTGGAATCGAAGACCTTGCCGAAGATTTCCTCTTCGACGCGCTGCGATCCGACGACCGCCCTTGGCGGGCGTCTGCCATCCTCGCGAACGTCAGCACGCTCGGTTTCCAGTTCCTCGGCCATCTTGTTTCCTCCTGCGCCGGTTTCTTACGCGCTCAAAGCGTCGTCGCCCGGTCGCACCTGCAAATCGTAAAGTGCCTTGTATCGTCCACCGAGCGTCAGGAGCTCGTCATGCGTGCCCTGCTCGACGATGCGGCCGTCCTCGATGAAAAAGATCTTGTCAGCATGCATCAGCGAGCTAAGCCGATGGGCGACGATGATCGTCACGCGGTCGGCGGCATAGCGGCGCATGGCACTGCGGATGCGCTGTTCGGTCGCCGCGTCGATTGCTGCGGTCGAATCGTCGAACACCATCACAGCGGGTTTGAGCATCAGCGCGCGGGCGATCGAAAGCCTCTGGCGCTGGCCGCCGGAGAGCGATACGCCGCGCTCGCCGACGACGGTGCCGTAGCCCGTCGGCAGGCCGAGCACGTAGTTGTGCAGCTGCGCGCTTTCGCTGGCGCGCTCGATGCGGCCTTCCTTGGCCCAGGGATCGCCATAGGCGATATTGTTCTCGATCGTCGTGGTAAAGAGGAAGGAATCCTGCTGCACGACGGCGACGGAGCGGCGCAGCGACTGCAGCGTGGCCTTACGGATATCTTGCCCGTCGATGGTGATCTTGCCGGCGGTCGCATCGTAGAAGCGTGGGATCAGGTGCGCGAGCGTCGACTTGCCGCTGCCGGGCGGCCCGACGATGCCGATCGTCTCGCCGCGCTTTGCCTCGAAACTCACGTCGTGCAGTACCTCATGCATCGGCGAACTCGGATAGGCGAAGCTGACATTCTCGAAGCGCAGCGTGCCGTCTGTTATCTTCAACTCCTTCGCATCCGGCGCGTCGCGCACGGCGATTTCGAGATCCAGAAGGTCAAAGAGACGCGTGCCGCAGGTCGACGCACGGGCGAAGGCGTTGACCATCAGGCCGAGTTGCCGCACCGGCATCTGCAGGATGGTCATGAAAGTAAGGAACGAGGCCAGCGTACCAACGGTGATCTCGCCGGAGTGCACCTTACCGCCGCCAACCCACAGCACCAGCCCCATGGCCACAAAGAAGGAAAAGGTCATGGCGCTGGTATTGATGACGCGGATGCCAACACGCTGGTGGGCAAGTTCCAGCGCATTCTTCGAGGCTTCTTCGAACTTCGACAGTTCGTGGTCCTGGGCTGCGAAAGCGCGCACGACGCGGATGCCGCCGAGGTTCTCTTCCATGATGCGTGTCAGCACCGAAAGCCGCTGCTGCAGGTCGAGCCAGGTGGCGCGCAGGCGAAGCTGCGTGACCGAGGAGCGCCAGCCGACGAAGGGCACGAAGGAGAGCGCCAGCAGACCGAGCACGACATCCGTCGTCAACAGCATATAGGCGCCGATGCCGATCAGCATTGAAAGCAGGAAGACGCGCACGAGGGCGGTCGAGAAATACATGCGCACGCCCTCCAGATCGAGCAGGCCAATCGTGATCAGGTCGCCCGAATGCACGCTGTCATGGAAGGAGAAGGAGAGGCGCTGGATTTTTTCATAGCAGGCAAGGCGCAGTTCGTAGCCCATGTGGTGGCCGACGGATTCGCTGTAGTAGTTCTGGATCATCGTGAAGATGCCGCGCAGCACGCTGGCGCCAAGCAGAAGCAGCGCCGTTGTCAACAGTGCGTCCTGCGCCTGCTGCCCGAGCGTGCCGCCGTGAAGCGCCACCTGCGTATGGTCGACCGCCTGGCCGAGCAGGCGGGGGATCAGAAGCTGGAAGGTGGAGGCGATCAGGGTAGCGCCGATGGCGAGGCCGGCTTGCCAGGGATGGCGGAAGGCCATGACGGTGATGCGGAACAGTGTGTAGAGGCCCTTGCCCCACCCTGCCGCGGTTGCAAGCGCCATCGAAGCCGAAGGCTTCGTCGCGCGTATAGACGCATCGCTGCTCACGGTATTTTTTCCAATAGATGTGTGCTCGGACCAAGTGGCCCGGAAAGAAGGCAAATCCATGAAGGGATTGATAGCGCACCCACATTTGCCGATTCCGACAGGGGGTTCAAGTAAAGAATTCACCAGTCGGTTATTTTTACGTGAGCCTTCCTCGCATTGGACGGTAACGCTACCGTTGGGGCCTGCCGACTGCACGCAGCAGGCGCATTTTTCTGCCGGGAAACGAAAGTCCCGTAGCGGCGCATCGCCAGTGGAAATCCGTGTGCCGCGCATGTATGGTCCGCTCGCCAACCAGCACGAAGAGGGCGTTCGATGTCATCCACGGTCCGGATCGCAAATCAGTTTCTCACTGTTGACGTTTCCTCGCTCGGCGCCGAAATGCAGGCGCTGACATCCAGCGACGGCCGCTCCTGGGTCTGGAACGGCGATGGCGCCTTTTGGACGGGCCGTTCGCCGATCCTGTTTCCGATGGTTGGCAAGGCACCGAACGACATTCTAAAGGTTGGCGGTCACAGCGCACCGATGGCCCAGCACGGCTTTGCCCGTCGCAGTGAATTTGCGCTGGCGTCCTGGTCCGAAGCGAGCTGCCGATACGAGCTTGCCGCTTCAGAGGCGACGAAGGCTGTCTATCCTTTCGATTTCCTGCTGGCCGTCATCCATAGCGTCGAAGGCCGAGCCCTGACCGTTGCTGCCGAAGTCACCAACCGCGATATCAGGCCGATGCCTTTCGGTATCGGCTTTCATACTGCTTTCCGCTGGCCGCTGCCGGGTGCCGAGAACAAGCCGCATACAGTCACGCTGGACAATGGCGCCGAGCCGGCACTCGTCAGGCTTGAGGGCGGTCTGATCTCGCCGAAGAAACTTGCTTCGCCCTTCAAGTCCGGCAGCCTGGTGCTCAGCCATTCTATGTTCGAGCAGGATGCGATGATCTTTCCGGAAGGCGCAGGCCCCGGCCTGCGATATAAGGCTGAAGGCGGCCCATCCATGCATTTCAGCTTCGAGAACCTGCCCAATCTGGCGCTCTGGACCAAGCCTGGCGCTCCCTTTCTCTGCATTGAGCCCTGGCACGGAACGGCTGCAGAAAATGGCGGCCCGGACGATTTGGAGGGTCGCCCCTATACAAAGGTGCTTGCTCCGGGCGAAACGGTGCGTTTTTCCTTCGCCGCCGAAATCCTCGCATAGGCTCGGACCCCATTTTCCATTTTGGATCAGGGTGTTGGGTAGGTGGTAAAATAAACTTCTTGCCACCATGCGCTTTTCGCGCTTTCATACACGACTAGTTTAATAGACTATGGGGCGGACTGAGAATGTCTTCTCCGGCCTGGAATGGTTCCGAATGGAACCCGATTTAGCGGCGAACGTTTTGCATGGCCGCATGAACCTGCCCAACGCAGGGCTTCAAATGTTCTGCGTTGAAACCTTGATCGAGACACATGCGGATGAGCCGCAAGGGAGTTGAGATGACGGTTCAGGGACTTTTTTCCGGCAAGGCGAATGCGGCTGCCCAGATTTCCGCCGTGCCGCGCATTGCGATCGTTGGCCGCGGGTTTTCCGGCATGATGATGGCGGTGGCGCTGATGCGCACTGTGCGCACGCCGTTTCACCTCCAGCTTTTCGATCCGAACTCTACGGTCAATGGCGGCCAGGCGTTGGCGTCAGCAAGGTCCTCGACCATCCTTAATACGCGGGTGCGTGATCTCTCCGTTTCGCTCGGCGATCCCGACGATTTCAACGACTGGCTCTGTAGCAACGCCGAATTCCGCGCCGCCGTGCCAGCCGCAATCCCCGGTTTCCGGCAGATCTTCGTACCCAGGGAAATCTTCAGCGACTACGTCTACCAGCGCTTTTCAGAAGCGCTCGCTGCCCGCCGGGACATCACCGTCCAGGTTTGCCATGATCCGGTCGTGGCGATCCGCAGGAGCCATGGCAGCCGATTCCTGCTTGAAAGCGCCAATCCGTCTAATCCGCTTTTCGATACCGTGATCCTCGCGACAGGATACGGCCTGCCTCGACCCGAGGCCGAGGAGCAGGAGGTTTCACCGGTCAGGGCGCAGCGCCTCGTCGCTCGGCCGCATACAGTGCTGCTCGGCAGCGGCATTCGCGTCGTGGACCAGCTGCTGCAGCTTCGCGACGCCGGGTATGCCGGGCAGGTAACTATCATTTCACGGCACGGTTTCCTGCCGCAGAGCCATACGCCGAATTCCGCCGATCCGGTCTTCCCCGCTGAGGCGCTACCGCAAAGCCTGCCTGACATTGTCAGCTTCATCCGCCAGGCCTGCCGCGAGGCGGAAGAAGAGGGGCGAAGCTGGCAGTCGGTCATGAACGGCCTTCGCAGACACGCCCGTTCGCTCTGGCGATCGCTGCCGGCGCGTGAGAAGCGGCAGTTTAACCGGCATCTGCGGGCGATCTATGACAGTCACCGCAACCGCCTGCCGGAGACCATGCATCTGCGCCTCAAGCGGGAGCTTGCCGAAGGCCGCACGGTGCTCAGGCGCGGCCGCGCCGGGCGTCGAGGTTTCAGCGGCCTGTTCTTCACGCCGGCCGGTTCGTCGAGCGAGGAGGTCATCCACGCCGAACGCATCATCGATTGCCGCTGCCATGCGCCCGATCTTTCTGCTCCTCTGATCCAGAGCTTGCTCGCGGCGCGTCTCGCTATGCCTGACGAGCTTGCGCTTGGACTGGCGGTCAATGCCCGCGGCGAAACGTTCCTGGACGACGGCTTGTCGATCGATGGGCTTTTTGCGGTCGGCCCGCTCGGCCTCGGCAGCCTGCCGGACATCGATCTTGTGCCTGAAATCGTCACGCAGGCCTATTCGGCGTCGGAACGAATTGCGGAACGCTTCTATCCGCAGAGCCAGGCGGTCTGAGGGAATTCGTCGTTTCAGCGGGAACCATCGGCCCGAGCCGGCGTTATAGTGCGCTGGTAAATCGCTTAGAGGGGCAGATGGAAGCGGTGGATCGATATGATACGTCTCTTCGGGACGAGGGACGTTTCCGGGTGCTCGTCGATGCAATCACCGACTACGCGATCTATATGCTGAGCCCCGAAGGTTATGTGACGAGCTGGAATTCCGGCGCCCAGCGTTTCAAGGGGTATCGCGCTTCCGAAATCCTCGGCCAGCATTTTTCCCGATTTTATCTCGATGCCGATCGCGAAGCCGGCCTGCCAGCCCGCGCCCTGGCGATTGCCACGAAAGAGGGACGCTTCGAGGGTGAGGGCTGGCGCCAGCGCAAGGATGGTACGCGCTTCTGGGCACATGTCATCATCGATCCGATCCGCCATTCCTCGGGCGAGCTGATCGGCTTTGCCAAAATCACCCGTGACCTGACGGAGCGCAAGGCGACAGAGAACGCATTGAAGCGCAGCGAAGAGCAATTTCGCCTTCTCGTTCAGGGCGTCTCCGATTATGCGATCTACATGCTCGACCCCGAAGGCAACGTGACGAGCTGGAATTCCGGTGCCGAACGCATCAAGGGTTATAGGTCGGAAGAGATCATCGGTCGACACTTCTCCACTTTCTACACGGATGAGGATCGCCTTAACGGGTTGCCTCAGCAGGCACTGGCCACCGCCAGCCGCGACGGACGGTTCGAAAAGGAGGGCTGGCGCCAGCGCAAGGACGGCTCCCGCTTCTGGGCCAGTATCGTGATCGACGCGATCAAGGACGATTTCGGCGAGATTATCGGCTTTGCGAAGATTACCCGCGACATTACCGAGAAGATGGAGACACAGCGTGCGCTGGAGCGGACCCGCGAAGAACTTTTCCAGGCACAGAAGATGGAGGCGATCGGCCAATTGACCGGCGGCATCGCGCACGACTTCAACAATCTGCTGATGGCGGTGCTGGGCAGCCTCGAAATCCTCAAGAAGCGCATGCCGCAGGACCCTGCATTGTCGCCGCTTGTCGACAATGCCATGCTCGGCGCCCAGCGCGGCGCGGCGCTGACCCAGCGCATGCTCGCCTTTTCCCGCCGCCAGGAGTTGCAGGTGGAGACGATCGATGTTTCCGAGCTTCTGCGTGGCATGATGGACATGGTCGCGCGATCCCTCGGGCCGGTCTCCTCGCTTGAAACCGAATTTCCCGAGAGCCTGCCGACGATCGCGACTGACCCGGCACAGCTTGAGACGGCAGTGCTCAACCTCGTCGTCAATGCCCGCGACGCCATGCCTGGCGGCGGGCTTATTAGGATCAAAGCCACTGAAGAGGTCGTGTCTGGCGGCGGTACCATGCCGGCCGGCCATTATGTGCGCGTCGCTGTTGCCGATGAGGGCGAAGGCATGGACGAAGAGACGCTGAAACAGGCGGTGACCCCGTTCTTCACGACCAAGGGCGTCGGCAAGGGAACGGGTCTCGGCCTTTCCATGGTGCAGGGGCTCGCCGGTCAGTCCGGCGGCAGGCTCGTGCTGAAAAGTCGGCTCGGTGAAGGTACGACAGCTGAACTCTGGTTTCCTGTTACGGGAGCCGAAAACATTGTTGAACAGCCTGAACAATCCGTGCCCGAAGCCGCAAATAACTCACGGCCGCTACGCATTCTTGCAGTCGATGATGACGGGCTAGTCCTGATGAATACCGCGCTGATGCTGCAGGATCTCGGCCACACGGTGATCGAGGCGACGGCCGGCACCGACGCGCTCGATATTCTTCGCAACGAAAACGTCGATCTCGTTATCTCCGATCATGCCATGCCGCGCATGACAGGCTCGCAGCTTGCGCTGGCAATCCGCAGAGAGTGGCCGAAGATGCCGATCATCCTCGCAACTGGTTTTGCCGAGATTCCTGAGGGTTCTGGCATTATCGATATACCGCGCCTCGGTAAACCCTTCTCACAGGCGCAGCTTGCGGAGGCGATCAGCCGCATTGCCCAATAGATCTGTCGTTAAGACATTCTGCGAAGCCTGACTTCATTCCGCACGATATAGACGAGCAGCCCCGCCACCATGATCGCCAGCACATACCAGGTGATCGCATAGACAAGGTGGTTGTTCGGAAAGTCGAGGACCGTCAGCCCTCCGACGGGTAAGCCGCCGGCGTTGGGTGTCGCGTCAGCGTCGATGAAGAAGGGGGCAACGTCCGCAACCCCACGCTTTTCGGCGATGGCTGCGACATCGCGCGAATACCAGCGGTCGGCAGCCGGATCGTTGGAGCGCAGCAAGATGCCCTTCGGCTCGGTCATGCGCATCAGCCCAGTGACGGTTGTCGGCCCCGTGATCTGGCTTCGCGACCGTGAGGCGGGGTCGCGACGGTCGGTCGGTACGAAGCCGCGATTGATTGATATCGCGCTGCCGTCCGCGAGCCTGAACGGCGTCAGCACCCAATAGCCGGTGCCGAGCGCTGTTGATGCTGTGACCAGCGTTTCCTTGTCGTTTTCGAAAGTGCCTGTAGCCGTCACTCGCCGGTATTCGTCATCGGCGGCGCTGACCTTGCCCCAGTCGGCGCGAGTCGGCGGGGTGACGGGTTCGGCGTGGACGCGCGCATCGACGCGAGCGATGAGATCGAGTTTCCAGGAGAGGCGATAGACTTGCCAGGTGCCGAGCGCGATCAGGGCGGCGACGAGAGCCAGAAGGCCGAGCCCAAGGATCGCAAGGGTTAAGGCCGAACGCGGCCTGTCCTGTTGGTCGGAAGAGATATCGGTCATAGGTAAACCGCAACGGGCGGCGTTGCCGCCGCCCGTTCCTTTGCCTTTATGGCATGTTCTTCATCATTTCAGGGCTCATCGGCATCATGTTCGTATTCAGATGATACATGACCCAGAGCGAACCCGAGAGAGCGATGGCGACGATGATGATCGTGAAGATCAGCGCCATGATCGTCCAGCCGCCTTCCGACTTCGTGTTCATGTGCAGGAAGAAGATCATGTGAACGACGATCTGCACGGCGCCGAGCACCATCACGAAGATGGCGGTCACGACATGATTTGCGAAGACCTCTCCCATGACCAGCCAGAAGGGGATGGCAGTCAGGATGACGGAGAGAATGAAGCCCGTCACGTAGCTCTTGAAACTGCCGTGACCGGCCTGGTGCCCATGGCTGTGGCCGTGGTGAGCCTCGTGGGCATCCTCATGTGCAGGTGCTTGCGAACTCATCCGAGAACTCCCATCAAGTAAACGAAGGAAAAGACGCCGATCCAGACGACATCGAGGAAGTGCCAGAACATCGAAAGGCACATCAGACGGCGGCGGTTGGCTTCATGTAGGCCATGCATGGAGACCTGCACCATCAGCGTGATCAGCCAGATAATGCCGAAGGTGACGTGCAGACCGTGCGTACCGACCAGCGTGAAGAAAGACGACAGGAAGGCGCTGCGCTGCGGACCGGCGCCCTCGTGGATGAGGTGCACGAACTCGTAAAGTTCGAGGCCGAGGAAGGCCGCGCCGAAAAGGCCGGTTACGGCCAACCAGAACAGCGTTTCCGCCTTTGCGTTTCGCTCCATCTGCAGCATGGCAAAGCCATAGGTGATTGAGGAGAGCAGCAGCATCGAGGTGTTGATGGCGACCAGCGGCAGATCGAAGAGATCGGCCGGCGAAGGGCCGGCTGCATAGCTGCGGCCGAGCACGGCATGGGTGGCAAACAGCACTGAGAATATCAGGCTATCGCTCATCAGATAGAGCCAGAAGCCCAGATTGGTGCTGTTCTCCGGATGATGGTCTTCCGTCAGATAGAATTCAGGCTTTTGGGCCGTGTCGATAGTATGATCGCTCATGGTCTCTTACACCTGTTCGGCAAGCAACTGCGTGCGCTTGCCTTCCGTTTCGGTGACTTCATCCGCGGGGATATAGAAGTCGCGGTTGTAGTTGAAGGTATGGCCAATCGCGACGACGAGCATGGCAACGGCTGAGACGACCACCAGCCACCACATGTACCAGATCAAGCCGAAGGCGAGCGCGATACTGATGGCGGACAGAATCGCACCGGTGCCGGTATTCTTCGGCATGTGGATCGGCTTGAAGCCGCCGAGCGGACGCTCATAGCCGCGATTCTTCATGTCGTACCAGCTGTCGTGATCGTGCACGACCGGCGTGAAGGCGAAGTTGTAATCCGGCGGCGGTGAAGAGGTCGACCATTCCAGCGTGCGGCCGTTCCACGGATCGCCACTGTCGTCGCGCAGCTCTTCGCGCCTCATGAAGGAGACGACGATCTGGATCAGGAAGGACGCGATGCCAAGCGCGATCAGGCCAACGCCGAAGGCAGCGATGATGAACCAGATCTGCAGCGACGGATCGTCGAACTGGCTCATGCGGCGGGTGACGCCCATCAGGCCAAGCACGTAGAGTGGCATGAAGGCGAACCAGAAGCCGATCTGCCAGAACCAGAAGCTCATCTTGCCCCAGAAGGGATCGAGCTTGAAGCCGAAGGCCTTCGGGAACCAGTAGTTCACGCCGGCGAACATGCCGAAGAGAACGCCGCCGATGATCACGTTATGAAAGTGGGCGATCAGGAATAGCGAGTTATGCAGCACGAAGTCGGCCGGCGGGACGGCAAGCATGACGCCGGTCATACCGCCGATGACGAAAGTCACCATGAAGCCGACCGTCCAAAGCATCGGCACCTCGTAGCGGATACGGCCGCGATACATGGTGAAGAGCCAGTTGAACATCTTCGCCCCTGTCGGGATCGAGATGATCATCGTGGTGATACCGAAGAAGGAGTTGACGGAAGCGCCCGAACCCATCGTGAAGAAGTGGTGCAGCCAGACGAGGTAGGAGAGGATCATGATCACGCAGGTGGCGTAGACCATCGAAGCGTAGCCGAAGAGGCGCTTGCCGGAGAAGGTTGCGACCACTTCCGAGAAGATGCCGAAGGCCGGCAGAACCAGGATGTAGACTTCCGGGTGGCCCCAGATCCAGATGAGGTTGACATACATCATCGGATTGCCGCCGAGGTCGTTCGTGAAGAAGTTCGTGCCGGCATAGCGGTCGAGCGACAGGAGAGCGAGCGTTGCGGTCAGGATCGGGAAGGAAGCGACGATCAGGATGTTGGTGCAGAGTGCGGTCCAGGTGAAGACTGGCATCTTCATGAAGGTCATGCCCGGGGCACGCATCTTCACAATGGTCGCAATCAGGTTGATGCCTGACAGCGTTGTGCCGACACCGGCCACCTGCAGGCCCCAGATGTAATAGTCGACGCCGACTCCAGGACTATAGGCGGCGCCCGAGAGCGGCGGATAAGCGAGCCAGCCTGTCTGAGCGAATTCACCGATGAAGAGCGAGATCATGATGATGATCGCGCCCGCCGTCGTCATCCAGAACGAGAAGTTGTTCAGGAACGGGAAGGAAACGTCGCGGGCACCGATCTGCAGCGGCACCACGAAGTTCATGAGGCCGGTGACAAAGGGCATCGCCACGAAGAAGATCATGATGACGCCGTGGGCGGTGAAGATCTGGTCGTAATGGTGCGGCGGCAGCGGGCCTTCATTACCGTTGAAGGCGATCGCCTGCTGCACGCGCATCAGGATGGCATCAGAGAAGCCGCGCAAAAGCATGATGACGGCCAGGATCACGTACATGATGCCGATCTTCTTGTGATCGACGCTGCAGATCCAGTCGCTCCAGAGCGAAGCCCAGAACTTGAAATAGGTGATGATGCCAAGCACCGCGATGGCGCCGATGACGACGCCGATGAAGGTCACGACCAGGATCGGCTCGTGATACGGGATCGAGTCGAGGGTCAACCGGCCGAAGATGAACTTCAGGAGGTCAGGATTGGAAAACATGGAACAACCCGTTCATTATGTCTTGCGACGCAAAGCGCCAGGTTAATTGTTATTGTTGTTGCTGAGCCGGCGCCGGAGTGCCGCCATTGTTCATGCCGGGCATGGAATGGCCGTCATGCTGCATGTCCATTCCGGGCATGTTCTGCATGCTGTTGCCATCGGCGCCAGCGGGCGCTTCCGTAGCTGGGGCTGCGGCCGCCGGTTCGACGGTGCCTTCCTCGGCATGGCGGTTGTCGTAGGTCAGCTTTTCGCGGTTTTCTTCGCTTTCCTTGCCGCCGCCGCCCATCATGTCGATGTGCATCATTTCGCTCGCACACATCTTGCCGGGCGTGGCGCACATGTTAAGGATCGCGTCGTAAAGATCAGCATCGGCGCCGGCGTAATAGCGCACCGGCTCCTTTTCGCTCGGCTTTTCGAGCTTCAGATAGGCGTCGCGGTTGAGCATCGTGCCGCGCTGCTTGACCTGCGCAACCCAGGCATCAAAGCCCTGCTGGTTCAGTCCGTGGAACTTGAAGCGCATGTGCGAGAAGCCTTCACCGCTGTAATTTGCGGAGAAGCCGTCATACTCGCCTTCCTTGTTGATGACGGCATGCAGTCTCGTTTGCATGCCGGGCATGGCATAGACCTGGCCGGCAAGGGCGGGGATGAAGAAGGAGTTCATCACCGAGGAGGCGGTGATCTTGAAGTCGATCGGCACGTCGACGGGAGCTGCTAGCTCATTGACCGTCGCAATGCCGAGGTCGGGATAGAAGAATAGCCATTTCCAGTCGAGCGCCACCACCTCGACGGTCAGCGGCTTGGTATCCGCCGGAATGGCACGGTCCGTATCGATACGGTCGAGCGGGCGGTAGGGATCGAGCTTGTGCGTGGAGATCCAGGTGACGGCGCCAAGCGCGATAATGATGGCGAGCGGCGCCGACCAGATCACGATTTCAAGGCGCGTGGAATGATGCCATTCGGGCGCGTAGTCCGCGGCCGCATTGGTGCGCCGGTAGCGCCAGGCGAAAAACAGTGTGAGGAAGATCACCGGAATGATGATCAACAGCATCAGCACCGTGGAGACGATGATGAGGTCACGCTGTTGGGTGGCGATATCGCCTGAGGGCGACATGACCACCATGTTGCATCCTGCCAAAAAAAACAGCGGCAAGATTAATAGAAGGCGGGAAAACTTCTGCAGTTTTGGCACGTCTCTAAGCTCTTTTTGTTTCGTTCGATTGCCGACTAAAGCACTGGCACGATGAGCGATATGAGGTCTTTGGTCGCAGTGCAACATGCATTTTGCACCGCGGGAGAAGTCAGCTTCCACGGCGCCCCGCAAATCCTGATAAAAGTGAGAAGGAAATTTTTCCGGCGCCGCTTCGTGTATAGCTGAAAAGCGTGGCTTTGCCCAATAAAACTCTGGAATAGGTCGGGATAGGTATCACGCGATTTTTCCATCGCATCGATTTTTGAGAATTCGGCGTCAACTATTTGCGCAACAAGGACTTGATAAGCTGCAAATATGGAACAAGATCAGCTTGAGGTGCTTTGCAAAAAGCACCTTAAACGAGGGAGGCGTTTCATATGGCTACTGCCACACATTTAGGACCATCATCTTCATCGCTGGAGCGGGATGCGCGGCGCATTCACGATGACAAGCCGGTTTCGCCCGGCAGCATCGCCATCGGCGTGGTGATCGGTCGCATGTCGGAGTTTTTTGATTTCTTCGTTTACGGCCTCGCATCCGTTCTCGTCTTTCCGCAACTCGTCTTTCCCTTCGCCCCGGACCGGCTGACGGCCACGCTCTATTCTTTCGCGATTTTCTCACTGGCCTTCCTCGCCCGTCCTGTCGGCTCCGTCGTCTTCATGACGATCGACCGCTTCTATGGGCGCGGCACCAAGCTCACCATCGCGCTTTTCCTGCTTGGCGGCTCGACGGCATCGATCGCCTTCCTGCCGGGCTACGATGAAATCGGCTACTGGTCGATTGCGCTATTGGCGCTCTTCCGGCTCGGGCAGGGCTTTGCGCTCGGCGGCGCGTGGGATGGCCTTGCATCGCTGCTTGCCCTCAATGCGCCGCCGAATCATCGCGGCTGGTATGCAATGATCCCGCAGCTCGGCGCACCGATCGGCTTTGCGCTGGCGAGTATCCTGTTCGGTTACTTTGTCGCCAACCTCTCCCCGGAAGACTTCCTCTCATGGGGCTGGCGTTATCCGTTCTTCGTCGCCTTCGCGATCAACGTCGTCGCGCTCTTTGCCCGCCTTCGGCTTGTCATGACCAAGGATTTCGGCACGCTCTTGGAACAGCATGAGCTTGAAGCAGCACCAATCCTCGACGTGCTGCGCGTCCACGGCCGCGATATCCTGATCGGCGCTTTCGTGCCGCTTGCAAGCTTTGCCATGTTCCACCTCGTCACCATCTTCCCGCTCAGCTGGATGAGCCTTTACGGCAACCAGCGGATCGGTGCCTTCATGGTGGTGCAAGTCATCGGCGCCGTGGTCGGCTTCGTTGCCATCATTGCCTCGGGTGTGATTGCCGACCGCATCGGCCGGCGTAAGCAGCTTGCGATCTGCGCTGTGCTGATTGCGATCTTCAGCTTCATCGGCCCGTTCCTGATTGGCGCCGGCAACACCGGTCATGACGCCTTCCTCATCATCGGCTTCGGCGTGCTCGGCCTTTCCTTCGGCCAGGCGACCGGCTCCATCTCGTCGCGCTTCGGCCGCGGCTATCGCTACACTGGTGCGGCCTTCACCTCCGATCTTGCCTGGCTGATCGGCGCTGGCTTCGCACCGCTGGTGGCGCTCAGTCTGTCGAGCCAGTTCGGCCTGCCCTTCGTTGGCTACTACCTGCTCTCGGGCGCGATCTGCACGCTGGCGGCTCTTGCATTCAGCAGGGCGCTGGAGCAGCGTGAGTAGCGCATAGGCATAACGAAATGGCCCGCCTGGGAAACCAGGCGGGCCTTTTTGTTTGGGATCTATTTTCGGGTTCTACTGCGCCATCTGCGGCTGCTTGGCAGCGCGCGCGGCGGTCAGTTCGGCAGTCGTGTGGTTGAGACGGTCGGCGAGCACGCGCATGATCTCCACGGCCATTTCCGGGAAATCGCTCAGAAGCTTGAGGAAATGTTCCTTGCTGATGCGCAGGACTTCGAGCGGCGAGGTGGCGCGCACGGTCGCGGTACGCGAGACGTCGCAGAGAATGGCAATTTCGCCCACGATGGAATTGACCTCAACATCGGCGACCTTGATTTCGCCGGCAGGTGAGGAAACGATGATATCGGCGGTGCCTGACAGTACGACATAGGCGGCGTCGCCAACATCGCCCTGACGGAACAGGTTCTGGCCGGCGTTGTAGGTCATACGGTCGGAGGTGAACGCCAGGAGCTTGAGTTTCGCCGGTGCGATCCTCGAGAAGATCGGCACCCGCCGCAGCATTTCGACTTCATCTCTCAACAGCATGAGCGTTATAACCCCCTGCCGCATGGTCCTTGATCATGCGCTAAAAACCAATTCCAAGCGCCTTGCGAGCGCCGTCTCTGCCGCCCCAATAGAATATTACGATAACAGTTCCTTGAACATCCCGTTTTTCTCGGAAAGTTCCGGATAGTTGCCCGCCTCGGCAAGATCGCCGCGATTGAAGAGCAGAATCCGATCGAAGATTTCCGCAAGCTTGGCGTTGGACAATACCCAGATGATCGCCGGGCGCTTGCCTTCCTCGTGCAGGCCTTCGATGATGTTGTGGGTGATCTGGTCCTGGATGCGTTGGTCGAGCGCCGGGATCGGCCGGTTGAAGATGAAGTAGTCGGAACGCTTGAGCAGGGCGCGGGCGAGATTGAGCTTCTGCCGCTGCACCCCCGTCAGGCGCTTGCCGCCGGAGCCGACGTCAAATTCGAGCCCGATCGACAATACGTCGTCATAGAGATCGAGCGCATCGAACAGTTCACCCATGATGAGGCGGATGCGGTCGGAGGCATCGGCCTGCTGATAGGCGATGCGGCCGAAGAGCACATTGTCCATCAGGCTCGCGGATGCCGTGAAGCGGCTGATGTCGTAACGCTCGATCAGCTCGGCGAGATCGTCGGGGATGTTCTGGTGGAACTGCTTGCGGGCGCTGACGATCTTGTCCATCAGCGCCTGGGTCAAGAGGCCGAAGCGGTGCCGTGGTTCGATATAGGCGAAGCTCAGGCGGATGATGCTTGCCCGGTCTTCCGGCGTCGCATCCTCGAAGCGCTTGCCCTGCAGCTTCTGCAGCAGCGCCTGGTAGGTCGGAATGTCGTCCGCCGTCATGAAGGTGAGCTGCTGGAAGAAGGGGTGATCCGGCGGCAGGTCGTGGAAGAGTTCCACCGCGTTCTCGGCGATTTCCAGGCCCATAGCATAGAGATCTGTGCTGAGCCCGGTATCGCGGAAGAGCTGCTGGAAATAGGGATGGCCGGCAAGCCGGCGGTTGTTCATCAGCGGCCGCTTCATCGTGCCGAAGAGCAGGTTTTCGCCGACGGTCGCCTGTGTGTTGTAAGCGTCGAAATCGAAGGGCACGACGATGGCGTCGAGGTTTTCCCTGGCAAGCCGCTCGCGCAGCGACGTCCGAAGCTTGACGATATGGCTGCCGAGCGCAGTATGAACCTCGGTGTTGACGGTGGAACGCAGCGCCAGATCCAGAATGTCCTGCGACATCATGACGGCGTCGAGCACCGGCCGGATCGCCTTCAGCAGGTCTTCAGGCCCTTTTGCGCCGGCAGCATCGTAGTCGACCCAGTCGCTGTTGAGATCGAGCGTCGGATTGCCGGCCTTCTGCGATTCAGCCACATGCCATTTGTATTCCTGCGCGGCCTTGCCGTCATATTCGGGCTCTTTCATCGGAGCATGCTTGAGGCCGTAGACCAGATTGTCGCGGAGCGTGCCGTGGAAGAAGTAGCTTTCGGCGGACGCATAGGAGATGCGCCGGCCGGTGATCGATTCCGGCAGATCCAGCAGGTCCTGCCCGTCGATGGTGATGCGACCGGAATCCGGCCATACGAGACGGCCGAGCGCTTCGGCGAAGGCTTCTGCACCGCTGCCGTTCGGCCCGACGATCGCAACCGTCTCGTTCGGTTTGATCTCGACCGAGACGTGGTCGACGAGGCGGGCGCCGCTGTCGTCGCTGACAGAGAGGTTTGTGACGACGAAGGCACTGGTCAGCGGTGCGACCGGCGCCGTTGCAAGCTCCTGGATGCGGCTGTCGATCAGCGGCTCGACATTGAACTGCTCGTAGACCTGCGCATATTTGACCTGCACGTCCTGGCGCATCTGGTCCCAGTCGATCAGTTCCTTCAGCGGGCCGGGCAGGTCCTTATAGGCGGAAATGACGGCGACGAGCTGGCCGATGTCGAGCCGACCCTGCAGAGCCAGATAGCCGCCAATCGCGTAGAAGAGGAAGGGTGTGACCTGGGCGAGGAAGTTGTTGATGAACTTGACCAGGAACTTCCACTGATAAAGATCGTAGCGGATCGAGAAGATGCGGCCGAGGCGGGTTGCGATATCGGCGCGCTCGAAGTTGGAGGTGTCGTTGCCGTGGATCGTGCCGATGCCGTCAACGATCTCCCCCACGCGCCCTGAAAGTTCACGCGCGGTCAGCTGCCGCTGACGGCCGAGTTCGAGCAAGCGCTTGCGCATGCGGGGAATGACGATCGCCTGGACGCCGACGATGCCCGCCGCGATCATGCCGAGCCAGAAATTCTGGATGATGATGAAGGCAAGCGCGGTGATCGCCTGGCCGCCGAGCAGGGCGGGCGAGACGAAGGCGTCGCCCGTGAAGCCGCCCATCGGCTCCACCTCGTCCTTGATCATGGTGGCGATTTCGGCCGATTTCACCCGCTTGAAATGGGCGGGCGGGAAGCGCAGCACGCGATCGATAAGCTCGAAGCGGATACGGCGCAGCATGCGTTCGCCGAGCCGACCCTTGTACGTATTGATATAGAACTTGAAGAGGCCGTTCAGCACCACCAGCGCCAGGAAGACGAGGCTCAGTGCCATCAGCATCTGGAAGCGGTTGAGCTCCAGGCCCTTGAAGAATTCGACATGGCCGATCAGCGGAATGTCGTAGGCGATATGCATGAAGATCTGTCGCGCCCCCGGCCCCTCGAAGCCGTCGCCTTGAATAGGTCCGTTGACGATCTGCTTCGGCAGGTCGAAGGACAGGAAGTAGGGCACCATGGAAAATGCGACGACAAGCAGAATCCAGAGCTGCTGCAGCCGCGTGTTCTTCCAGATGTAGCGCGCGAGGCTTTTTTCCATGGCTAACCGTCAGACTGTGGGAAAAGTCCGTACAGCGATCCTGGTGCTGGGAAAGGGGGAATCTCCGAGTACAGGACCATGCAGTCAGACCGCCGATATCGCAACGAAAACAAGGCGGAGCGGACTGATGTCGAAACGCCGATTCTCGCCGGAATTTTTCTTATATCACATGAATTTTAGAATAGGCGAGGGTTTCAGCCGATCATTGAACGAATGATGGCGGCACTTTTTGCGGCTCCGTCGAGATCGAGGGAAATGGCCGGACGCGGTGGGGCGGCAAGCGCCCGCTCGACCGCAGCTTTGACATCGTCGAGGGTCAGCCCCTGCTCCGGTAGGATTTCGGCAAGACCGAGCGCCTGCAGCCGTTCGGCGCGCACGGTCTGCTCCGTTTCGCCGGCGGCCACGAAGGGGATGAGGATCGAGCGGCATTGCGTGCGCAGGAGATCACCCACCGTGTTGTAGCCGGCCTGCGAGATCGAGACTTTGGCGCCACGCAGCAGCGAAGGGAAATCCTTGCGGAACCGTACCAGCGTGACATTGGCGGGTGCATCTTCAGACAATGCGGAAAAATCGGCTGCGGGAAGGTTGGGGCCGGCAATCAGCAGCCAGCTGATATCGGCAGGCAGGAGTGCGGCCGCATCGCGCGCGGCGCGGATCAGCTCCAGCCCGACGGCGCCGCCGCCTGCCGAAGCGATGATGTCGAATGTCTCGGATGGTTCCGGCGCCGGCGACGGAGCAACGAGACCGGTATAGCGCAGCCGATCGGCGATCTCAGCTGTCAGAGGGAAAGTATCTTCCAGCCGCACGAAGTCAGGATCGCCATGGACGAACACGGCGTCGAAATGGTCCTTGACCAGCTTGACGGTTTCCTCGTCGCGGCCGGGCTTGCGGTTTTCTTGTAGGATGTCGCGCACGGAACTCAAAAGCTTCGGGCGCGGGCTGGCCTTTTCGATCGCCTCGAGCAGCGGCAGCAGTTCGAAGCGCATCTGCCGGCGCCCGAAGGGAAAAGCCTCGATGATGACAACGTCAGGCTTTTCCTCGTCGAAGGCTTTGAGAAGCAGGTCGCGGCGATTGGAGAGGAATTCCTCGTTGGCTGGCTTCCCATCGGCAGCAGCAAGACCGGAAAAGCCGATATTGCTGGCGACGACCGGCGGCAATTCGACTGTTCTGACACCCTCGCCCGGAAAACCCGGCACGGGCAGGCCGCCGGTAACGACCGTTACCTCGAAACCATCCTTCACCAATGCATTGGCGATACGGCTCGCACGCGCAATATGGCCGATGCCGAGCAGATGCTGGACATAAAAGAAGATGCGGGGAGCCCTCATGACGCCTTCTGCCATTCTGCCTCGAACAGGCCACTCAACTGCCGGATGCTGGAGTGATAATCGAAGTGGCCGCGCACGCGCTCCTCGGCCGCGTCGCCCAACCGCTTGCGCAGATCGGGATTACGGATCGCCGTCTCGAGTGCTTTTGCAAGCGCTGACGGATCTTCCGGTGGCACGACCAGACCGTTCTCACCATCGCTCAGCAGTTCCGGTACGCCTGAGACATTGGTGGAGAGACAGACGAGCCGCTGACTGGAGGCTTCGACCAGCACATTGGGCAGTCCGTCGCGGTCGCCATTGGTGGCGATGCGGCAGGCGAGCGTGAAGAGATCGGCGCGGCGATAATGCTCAAGCACATCTTCCTGCGCCAGCGCGCCTTTCCAGGTGATGCGCTCGGCAAGGCCGAGTTCAGCCGCAAGTTTCTTCAGCTTGGAAAGCTCCTCGCCGCCGCCGATATGGTCCATGTGCCAATTCAGTTCTTTCGGTAGCAGGGAAAGGGCGCGCAACAGTACGTCATAGCCCTTCTTTTCCACTGCGCGGCCGACGCTGAGGATGAAGGCGGGGTCGGCGGGATCGCTGCCATTGCGGTTCGAACGCTCGCCGGCGAAATGGCCGAAGCGGGCAAGGTCCAGGCCGTGATAGCTCAGATGTACCGCATCTTTGCGGCCGGTCAGCGCTTTCATATGCTCGTAGCCGCTGCGGGTGCAGGTCACGGCCCAACGGGCGCTTCCAAGCTTCTGGCCGAGGTCCCAGTCGGGCGAGGTCCAGATATCCTTGGCATGGGCCGAGCAGGTCCAGGGCGTGCCTGTCAGAATGCTCGCATATTCCGTCACGGAAGCTGGCGTGTGTATGAAATGAGCATGCAGCCATTCGCCGTTGTCAGGCCATTCGCGCGCCAGCACCAGGGCCTGTCCGAGCCGGCGGAAGCGGTTGCGAGAGATATCGCGCGGCAGATCGGCGAAGAAACGCTTCATCAGCGCGCCGAAGCCTGGTTTCGAAAAACCGGCGAAAAGGCCCTTCAGCACACGGATCGGCTCTTCGTGCAGATATTCCGGCAGATAGACGACGCGCGCCTTGATCTCGTCATGGACAGGATGACGCTTCTTGTCGGTCGGCCGGCGCATGGAAATCAGCGTCAGGTCGAAGCCGGCCTTTTCGAGACCGAGCAATTCCTGGGCGATGAAGGTTTCCGAAAGGCGGGGATAGCCTTTCAGCACAACGAGGATCTTGCGGCGTGGCGGCAAAGGATGGCTCTTTATTCTGCGCCGACGAGGGAAAGATGGCGTCCTCGGCTGTCCAGCCATCCGCCAACGGTGCGGGAAATATGATCCAGCCCCTCAAGGTGCATGTTGCAGCCGCTCTTCGACGGCGGCAGCCGCGAGGGCAGGCGCTTCAGCGTCTCCGCCATGACGGAGGGGTCGGCCGAGTGCTCAGGCAGCAGCATGTCGATGAGACCGAGTTCGCTGGCGCGGCGGGCGCGCAGAAGCTGCTCCTCGCGCGGGGCGACGCGCGGCACGATGAGCGCCGGCTTGTCGAAGGAGAGGATCTCGCAGTAGGTGTTGTAGCCACCCATGGCGACGACGGCGGTCGCGCCGTCGATCAACTCTTCCATGTGATTGTCGAACTCGATCACCTCGATATAGGAGATCTTCTCCCCTTTTTTGACCAGCTTTGCACGTTCGGCCGCCGGCATGTAGGGGCCGAGCACGACAAGCGCCTTCTGCGTCAGCGTCTCGTCGGCCTCATAGGCATTCATCACGTCGTGAACGAGATCGGAGCCGTCGCCACCGCCGCCTGTCGTCACCAGGATATAGTCATCCTTACGAGCATTCAGCGAGTTCTTGCCCTTGGAGACGCTGCGCTGCAGGAAACCGACGAAATCCATCTTGCGGCGGACCCCCGGGGGCACGTCGAGGCCGACAAGCGGATCGTAGAAATCCGGTGGCCCATAGACCCAGATGCTGTCGTAATACTGGTCGATCTTCTGCATGACGCTGTTTCTCTTCCACTCGGCTTCAAGCAGATGTGGTGCGTCCATGATCTCGCGCAAACCAAGCACCAGAGTGGTGCCGCGCGACTTCAGATAGGCAAGCGTTTCCTCAATCTCGCCCTTCAGGCCCATAGGCTCCTTGTCGACGATGAAGATATCGGGCTGGAAGGTTTCGGCGGTATGACGAATGCTCGATTCGCGCATCTTCAGCGTGTCCTGAAGATCGATATGGCTGGCGAGCGACGTATATTCACCATTGCGAAGCTTGATGACGCTCGGGATCTTCACGAAATCGACTCGGGCGCGGTAATCGAAGGCGCCGGCAATCGTCGCGCCCGAGATGATGAGAATATTCAGGCCGCGATAATCCTCGACGAGGGCATGGGCGATCGTGCGGCAACGGCGCAGGTGGCCGAGGCCGAACGTATCGTGGCTGTACATGAGGATGCGCGCATCTTCGAGGCGTCTGGCCATGTGGGTGCCCTCTGAGGTGGACGACATACTTCTACCACCCCCGTAAATCGGAGGCCACGAGGCGGCGGACGCGAAGCACCCCGCCGAACTCGACGTTATTTGTAGGGATCTGCCGCATCGCGCAAGCCGTCTCCCAGAAAATTGAACGCCAAAATCACCAGCACCACCGGAACGATCGGGAACAACAGCCATGGGTAGAAGGCGATCACGCTTACGCTCTTAGCTTCCGTCAGCAGGATGCCCCAGCTGGTGATGGGCGGCCGCAGGCCGAGGCCGAGGAAGGAAAGCGCCGTCTCACCGAGGATCATACCCGGGATGGAAATCGTGGCGGATGCGATGAGATGCGACATGAAACCGGGCACGAGATGCCGGCCGATGACACGGGGGGTGCTGGCACCCATGAGCTGGGCGGCCTGGACATAATCTTCCTCACGCAGTGCCAGAAGCTTGGAGCGCACGGCGCGGGCGAGACCTGTCCAGTCGATGATGCCAAGAATGACGGTAATGCCGAAATAGATGACGATCGGGCTCCACGTCACAGGCATGATGGCGGCAAGCGCCATCCAAAGCGGCAGCGAGGGCAGTGATTGCAGCACTTCGATCAGGCGCTGCACGATGAGATCGAAGACGCCGCCCCAATAACCGGCAAGGCCGCCGATGACGATGCCGAGCACAAAGCTGATGGAAATACCGATCAGCCCGATGGTGAGCGAGATGCGCGCGCCATAAAGGATGCGCGAAAGCACGTCACGGCCGAGACGGTCGGTGCCGAGCAGGAACATCTGCCCGCCGATTGCCGGACAAACGAGATGATAATTGGAAGCGACAAGCCCCCAGAGTTTGTAGCCATCACCACGGCAGAAGAAGCGGATCGGCTGGATGTCCTTCTGATTGTCGGTATAGAGACGGTGCAGGGTGTCGATATCGAGCGTCATCTGCCGGCCATAGACGAAGGGGCCTACGAAATTGCCCTGGCTGTCGAAAAGACGGACGCGCTGAGGCGGCGAATGGATAAAGTCGACGTTGCGGGTATGCAGCCCGTAAGGCGCCAGGAACTCGACGATCAGGATCATCAGGTAGACGGCGGCAAGGAAAATGCCGGATGCAAGCGCCAGCTTGTGGCGCTTGAACTTCCACCACATGAGCTGCTTCTGCGAGGCGAGGTGGATACGCGACTGCGCTGATGTCATCGTCTCCGTTGCGATCGGATCGAACGGGGCGGTCGAAACATAATGCGGCAGCGGTGCACCGGGTGCGGGTAGGGGCGACATTATTTGGTGCTCCTGCCTTGCAGACGGATGCGGGGATCAAGGAAGCCGAGTGCGATATCGGAAATCAGCACGCCGATGACGTTCAGGAAAGCGAGGAACATCAGGAACGAGCCGGCAAGGTACATGTCCTGGCTCTGCAGCGCCTTGATCAGCATCGGCCCGGTCGTCTCCAGGGACAGCACGATGGCGACGATCTCGGCGCCTGATATGATCGACGGCAGGATCGAGCCGATATCGGCAACGAAGAAGTTGAGCGCCATGCGCAGCGGATATTTGATAAGGGCGCGTATCGGATGCAGGCCCTTGGCGCGCGCCGTCGTCACATATTGCTTCTGCATCTCGTCGAGCAGGTTGGCGCGAAGGCGGCGGATCATGCCGGCTGTGCCGGCCGTTCCGACGATGACAACGGGGATCCAGAGGTGAGCAAGGATCGACCTCGCCTTATCCCAACTCATCGGTTCGTTCAGATATTGCTGGTCCATCAGATGGCCGATGGAGAGCCCGAACCAGACATTGGCGAAATACATCAGGATCAGCGCCAACATGAAGTTCGGGATGGCGATGCCGAGCAAGCCCAGGAAGGTCAACCCGTAATCGCCCCAGCTATATTGATGGGTCGCCGAATAGATGCCGATCGGGAAGGCGATCAGCCAGGTGAGAAGGATGGTTGAGAAGGAGACGAGGATCGTCAGCCACAGGCGGTCGCCCACAACGTCGGAAACCGGCAGCTGATATTCGAAGGAATAGCCGAAATCGCCGTGCAGCATGCCGCCGACCCAGAAGAAGTAACGCACGATCTCCGGTTGGTCGAAGCCGTATTGATGGCGCAGCTCCTCGATTTCCTGCAGGTTTGCAGTCTCGCCCTGGGCGCGCAGTTCGGCGATCTGGCTTTCGAAGAAGTCACCCGGCGGCAGTTCGATGATGACGAAGACCAGCGCCGATATCACGAGCAGGGTCGGCACCATGGCGGCGATACGCCAGAGGATATAGCGGATCATCGCTCAGGCCTCCTTGAACCAGAAGGTGTCCGGCATGTAGACGCCGAGGAAGGAGGTTGGATCGAAGCCGTAGAGCGCGTGCTCCGGCACGTTCTGCATTTTGGCGGATCTGAGGATCGGCTGCAGCGTGCTGTTGATGAGGCCGATCGAAAAGACCTGCTGGGTATAGAGGGACAGCATCTTGTGCCAGATAACCTCACGCTCTTCCGTCGTGGCACTTGCGCCCCACTGATTCAGGAGATCCACAAGCTCGGCCGCCTCCGGCAGATCGGGCGCCTTGCCCTCCTGACCGGCCGAAAGATAGTACATGCCCCAGAGCGGCCATTGAAGCTGGTCATCGAGCGTAGGGGCTAGTCCATAGGGAGACATGTCGGCGGTCGGCACGCCGTTATCCAGCCCGTACCAGATCGACATCATGATCGAGCCGCTCATGGCGCGATTGCGGAAGACGTCGCGCTGCGAGGTGCGGGTGAAGAGCGCCAGACCGATATTGGCCCAGTGATCGTGCACGAGTTCCAGAACGTCCGTGTCGAGATTGCTCTCGCCGGCTGTCTCGACGGTGATCTCGGCGCGGCGTCCGTCAGGCAGCAGGCGGATGCCATCGCTGTCGCGCTTGTCGAGGCCGAGTTCGTCGAGCAGCTTGTTGGCGGTGTCGGGGTCGAAATTCACATAGGCGTCGGCATATTCCTGCTTGAAGAGCGGGCTTTCGGGCAGCACCGTATCGGCACTCGCCTTGCCGAGGCCGTAGAAGGCCACCATGTTGATCTCATGCCGGTTGATCGCCAGCGACAAGGCTCGGCGGAAGCGCACGTCGCGAAAGAGCGTGCGCCAGGCTTCGTCGGCGACATTGAGGTTCGGCAACAGTGTGATGCGCGAGCCGCGCGCCATCTTCCAGAGATTGACCTTCACCGGGAAGCGCTTTTCAGCCTCTTTCAGGAAGGTGTAGTCGTTGAAGTCGATGCCGGTCGCCTGCAGGTCGGATTCGCCCGCACCCGCCTTGGCAGCGATGATCGAGGAGGAGGATACGTTGAGGATGAAGCGGTCGAGATAGGGCAGTTGCATGCCGTTCTCGTCCACGCGGTGGAAGAACGGATTGCGCTCGAAGACGAACTGATCGGCCGGCGGAGCCGTGCGGTTCTGCCAGGGATCGAGCGTCGGCAGATCGGGATTGTTGGGTCGGGAAGCGAGGGCCATCTTGATGTGCAGATCGGCCCACTTCTTGGCGCGGTTCTTTTTCATCAGCTCTTCGAGCTTGGCCTTGTCCTGAAAGCCTTTGTGGAACTGTTTCAGGTAATGGCCTGGGCCATAGATAACGAGCGGCAGAGGTCCGGCAAGCGCCGACAGAAAAACCGGGTTGGGCTTGTCCCAGCTATAGCGCACAGTCAGCTCGTCGAGCACTTCGAAGCGCGGCAGGGAGCCGTGCGGACGCAGCTCCAGAGCGCCGCCGCCGGGCGTCAGTTCCTTGTTGAGGATGACTTCTTCCCACCAGTAGCGGAAGGCTTCCGCCGTGAAGGGATGACCGTCCGACCATCTGTGCCCCTCGCGCAGACGGAAGGTGAAGATCGTGTCATTCTCCGAGGTGAAGTCGCGCAGGATATCGGGCTGGAACTGCAGCTTCGTGTCATAGCCGACCAGCCGGGAATAGCCGTAGACCGTCATGTAGCGGATATCGCGCACACCGCCGATGATGGTGCGCACATTGCCGCCATAGGTGCCGGGCACGCGGCCCATGTCCTTGAGATTGACGATACGCGGCTCAGTCGGAATGCGCTCAGCCATTGGCGGCAGACTGCCGTCAGCGACCCTGGCCTTCAAAAATTCTGGCTCGGCGACCTGCTGGGCCCGAAGCACCGAAGGCGCGATGACCGAACCGATCAGGCCACCGAGAAAGATGCGGCGCGTCACCATCAGACTAGCTCCTTCGCATCGGCGCCCTTGCGGGCGCGCACCAGATGGCCGCCGCCGAGATCGGCATAAGCGAGTTCGGAGGCGTCATCGTGGTCCGCCCGGAAGACAGGCCCCCAATTTTGCTTATCGGCCGCTCCGTTTTCCTGCAGCGCCTTGAAGTCGAGCGGCCGGTCGAGATCCGGGAATGGAACGGCGGCAAGCAATGACTTCGTATAGGGGTGAACCGGATTGCGCAGAATGATCTCACGCGGGGCGATCTCGACGATACGGCCCTTGCACATGACTGCGATGCGGTCTGCCATGTAGTCGACGACTGCGAGATTGTGCGAGATGAACAGATAGGTGAGCCCCAGTTCTTTCTGCAGATCTTTCAGAAGGTTGAGGATCTGCGCCTGCACAGACACGTCGAGGGCCGATACCGGTTCGTCGAGGATGAGAAGCTTGGGGCCAAGGGCGAGCGCGCGGGCAATCCCGATGCGCTGGCGCTGGCCACCGGAGAAGCTGTGTGGATAGCGGTTGAGGTAGCGCCGGTCGAGGCCGATCGCGCCCATCAGCGCCTCGACCTTGGCCCTGCGCTCGGCGCTGTTGCCACGATCGTGGATTTCGAGCGGCTCGCTGAGGATATTGCGCACCGTCATGCGCGGCGAAAGCGAAGAAACCGGGTCCTGAAACACCATCTGGATCTTGGTGCGCAGGTCCTGCAGTTCCGAACCCTTGACGGAGAGGACGTCGATGACATCCTTGCCGTCGTTGAAGACGACCGCGCCGCTGTCAGGCGTGATCGCGCGCATGAGGATCTTGCTGACGGTCGTTTTGCCGCAGCCGGATTCGCCGACGAGCCCCAGACATTCGCCACGGCGGATATCGAAGCTGACGTCGTCGACAGCGTGCACGACCGTGGCTTCCTGGCCGCCGAAGAAGCTACGCTTGCGTGTCTTGTAGGTCTTCGAAAGGTTGGCGACGGAAAGGAGCACGCCGGGCGCTTCCTTTTCGACCGGCTTCTTCTTGCCGATCATCGATTCCAGGTTGACCGGAACCTCCCGCAGAGCTTTCAATCGCTCGCCCGGCTTCATGTCGAAATGCGGAACCGCAGCCATCAGGGCCTTGAGATAGGGATGTTGCGGATTGCGGAAGATTGCCTCGACCGGGCCGGCTTCCATGATCTCGCCGTGATAGATCACCACCACTTCATCGGCCATATTGGCGACGACCCCGAGATCGTGGGTGATGAGCAGCATGGCCATGCCAAGCTTGGCCTGCAGGTCGCGCAGCAGTTCGAGAATCTGGGCCTGGATCGTCACGTCGAGCGCGGTGGTCGGCTCGTCGGCAATCAGGAGCGCTGGCTTGCAAATCAGCGCCATGGCGATCATGGCGCGCTGGCGCATGCCGCCCGAAAGCTCGAACGGATACATGTCGTAGGTGCGTTTCGGATTGGAAAAGCCGACGAGGCCAAGCATTTCCTCGGTGCGCTCGCGCGCTTCCTTCTTGTCGGCATTCGTGTGGATCAGCAAAACCTCGCCGATCTGATTACCGACCGTGTGGAGCGGTGAGAGCGACGTCATCGGCTCCTGGAAGATGGTCGCCATACGGCGGCCGCGCAGGTCGCGCATTTCGGCGCTATCACGCGACAGGGAGAGAATATCGGTCGCCTTGCCATCCAGCGGGTCGGTAAACAGGATGCGGCCGCTCGCATGGGCCGGTGCCGGCAGGATGCCCATGATCGACTGGCTGATAACAGATTTGCCGGAGCCGCTTTCGCCAACGAGGGCAGTCACTTTCCCCGGCAGGATGCGGAGATTGGCTTCCTTTACGACGCGCAGTCGGTCGCCGAAAACGGAGAAGGCGACGTCCAGATTCTCAATACGCAACAGATCGGCTGCAGACGCCATACCAACGAAATTCCCCAGTCTTTTGTGTTCCCGTTAAGGCACACTATCGTACCGTAAACGGGGTGTCTAGTTGATGACAGGCATGGGGAAAAGCAGCGCATGGCGTCTATTTTACAAGGCGCTTGATGCGAGGGTTCTCATGTACGGTGCAGCGGCTAAAGCGGCTGCAATGTTCGCGCGTGATTACTGAATGAATTTTTCGATCGGCGTACGTTTTACCTGTTTCTTGTCGCGGTGAAGCATGATGACCTGTTCGGCTTCCGAAAGGCCGTTCTGAACGGATTCGCGGAAGCCCTCGTCGACATGGAGGCCGGATGCCGGCGCCCGCGGTTGCAGCACCGTCACCTTCTGGCGAATGCCGCGCAGCTTTTCCTCGCCGAGCGTGATCCATTCGCCGCCGCAATAACCAGCGAAGGCCTGGCTCGCGACGACCTCGCGGCTGTATTTCTTCGTCAGCACCTGCAGGCGCTGCACCTCGTTCACTGCAGAGCCGAAGGCGGAGAAGGTAAGGCGGTCCTTCAGGCCGACATTGCCGAACATGACGTTGCCGACATGCAGGCCGATGCCGTAGCCGATCTTCGGAAGGCCCTTCGCCTCGCGATCCTTGTTCAGTTCGGCAACCCGCGCCTGCGCATGATGCACTGCTGAAAGCGCTGCCTCGCAGGCGATCTTGGACGGGTCCTTGTGGCGACCGCAGGGATAGACGGCCAGGAAGCCGTCGCCGAGGAAACTCAGGATTTCGCCGCCGTTACGGTTGAAGGGCGCGGCGATCGCGTCGAAGAACTGGTTGAGCGTATCGATGTAGGCCTGCCGGCCTTCCTTCTCGGCATACATGGTCGATTCGCGCATATCCGCCATGACGAGAGCGGCGCGGATCGTCTCACCATCGCCACGGCGAACCTGGCCGTTCAACACGCGTTTGCCAGCATCGCCGCCGAGATAGGTGGTCAGCATATTGTTGGCGAGCTTGGCAAGCACCGCCATCTTGGCGGCAACCGCCAGATGGTTCTGCATGCGCAGCAGCGCGTCGATCATATCGTCGGAAAAACCGGCCGGGCTATCGGTCGACCAGGAGCCCATCATGCCCTGTACCGAACCGTCGCCGAAGGGTTGCACGAAGGCGAGGTAATCGGTGACCTTTTCCTGCCGGAGATCCTCAAAGATCGGAAATTCGCTCGGGCCGTCAGGCATGATGCGGCGGCGGATATGCTGCAGATTGTTGTCGAGAAGATGGAAATAAGGGCTCTGCAGGAAACGGTCCGGCTTCTGGCCGGCCGGCATGCGGAAGCCCTCGATGGTCACGCCGCTGGAGCGCTTCCAGGTAAAGCTCAGCGCGTCGTAAAGCGGATGCAGCATCGAGAAGGTCAGGTGCACGCGCGCGAGTGGCAGGCCGGCGGCCGCAAGCCGCTCGCAGAAACCGCGCACGATGTTTTCAAGGTCGTCACCGGCCAGCGAAGAATTCGTCAGCCATTCAGCAACACGGTCCAACAAAATGGAGGATACGCTGGATTCGATCGTGCTCATTCTTGGTATTATCCTCATGGCGCACGTCCATCCCGAAAGGCAAAAACAACCCGGACCTGCCCATTCAGAATGAGCAGATCACAAAGAAATCAGGATGTACGAGCGGTATTATCGTGTCAACGATTGCCGATGACCGGCTATGACACCCGCCGGCTTCCGACCTCCTGGAAACGGGCGAGCAATCTTTGCAAAGTGGTTCATTATCATTTGCCAAAATAGGCACGCTGAAAGTGCGAAACAATGGGATTCTGATTTTTTTTGTGCGTCCCGGTTGCCGGGATGGCGGTCCCGAGTCATTTCGGCCACACCCTGTTGAAGAATCCAAGGCGCGGCACGACCAGACACTGCGAGCGGGCTGGGTTTAATTTGCCGCGATCATGCATTAGATCAGCGTTCGGATTCACTTTTTGCAAAAGGCATGGCCTTGGACGCACGCTCTTCCACCTTCGAGACGCTTTCAAAGAAGATTGAGGCCCGCACTGCGCGCGCCGCCATCATAGGTCTTGGTTATGTCGGCCTGCCGCTGGCGATCGCTGTGGCGCGCAGCGGCTTTGCCGTGACCGGCTTCGATATCGATCCGAAGAAGATCGTCGCGCTGGATGCCCGCCGCTCCTATATCGATGCGGTGACGAGCGAGGCGTTGACGGCCGAGATCGATGCAGGGCGTTTCTCTTCGACGACCGATTTTGCCAGCCTTTCGGATTGCGACGTGATCGTCATCTGCGTGCCGACGCCGCTCACCAAACATCGCGATCCCGATCTTTCCTTCGTGGAAGCGACGTCGCGGTCGATCGCCGCCCATCTGCGGCCGGGCCAGCTCATCGTACTGGAATCGACAACCTATCCCGGCACGACCGATGACATCGTGAAGGTCATTCTCGAAGGGACCGGGCTGAAATCCGGCTCCGACTTCTTCGTCGGTTTCTCGCCGGAGCGCGAAGATCCCGGCAATCAGCATTACCACACCGCGACGATCCCGAAGGTCGTTGCAGGCGACGGCACGCAGGCCCTGTCCCTGATGAAATCTTTCTACGGTGCTGTCGTCTCGACCGTCGTCCCGGTCTCCTCCAATGCAACGGCGGAAGCGGTCAAGCTCACAGAGAACATCTTCCGCTCGGTCAATATCGCACTCGTCAACGAGCTGAAGACCGTCTATGCGGCAATGGGCATCGATGTCTGGGAGGTCATCGACGCTGCCAAGACCAAGCCGTTCGGCTATATGCCTTTCTATCCCGGCCCTGGTCTCGGTGGTCACTGCATTCCGATCGATCCTTTCTACCTCACCTGGAAGTCGCGTGAATACGAGCTGCCGACACGCTTCATCGAGCTTGCCGGCGAAATCAATTCGGCGATGCCGCGCTATGTCGTCGGCAAGCTGGCCGAGGCGCTGGATATTCGTGCCGGAAAGGCGCTCAGCCGCTCACGCGTCCTCGTGCTTGGCCTCGCCTACAAGAAAAACGTTGCCGATATCAGGGAAAGCCCGTCGCTGCGCCTGATTGAAATCATCGAGGAGCGCGGCGGCAAGGCGGATTATCATGACCCTTTCGTCGGGGAGATTCCGCCGACCCGTGAATATCAGGCGCTGAAGGGCCGGAAATCTATCGACCTGACGCCGGAAGCCATTACGGGATACGACGCAGTTCTCATCGCGACCGATCACGACATGATCGACTATGCGGCTCTTTCGAAGAGCGCCAAACTGATTGTCGATACCCGAAACGTCTTCAGCCGGCTCGGCCTTGCAGCCGATCACGTCATCAAGGCGTAACGAGCACGCCGGAAAGCTGCTTACCGGTGATCTGGCTGGCGGCGACGGCGTAACCGCCGGCAGCGCCATCGATGAAGTGCATGTGGTCGCGCGACAGCGGCGTCGGTACGAAGCAGGTCATCAGTGCCGATGACTGGCGGTGCAGGCCGTAACGCGCCACGCCCTTTTCCTGCGCCTGCTTCAACAGCATCTCGATGCGGGCGAGGTGGGCCGCGTCGACGTCGATGGTCATCTTCAGTCCGTCGTCGAATTTGCGGAAATCCGAATTGCCCGAGACGTCCTTCTTGTAGCGGCGCGCGTTGAAATGGGCGAAGGTGATGCCGAATTTGTGCAGGAAAACGGTCAGGCCGATCTGCAGGAGAATGAAGAACTTTTGCCGCAAGCGTTTGCCCTCCGGCGCCGTGGCATTCACCTCGCGATTGATGCCCTTCATCGAGAAGGCAAGCTCTGGCCCGTCTTCCGGCACGGGATGCCCGCTGCGGTTCTGTTCGGCTGTGATGGAAACAATGCCGGCAACGAGAGCCTGAAATTCCGGCCCGGGACCGTCTTCGCCGGGCACGGCGATGATCGAGACGATCTCGCCGTTGCGGGCCTCGATCGGGCTCCAGCGACAGGAGAGGCCGCTCAGATCCGGCCGTGTGCCGGGCGCGGCTTTTTCGACGCCGTACCGGCCCATCTTCATGTTCTTCTCGGCCCAGATCGTGCCGCCGCCGGAAAACATCGCATAGGTGACGTAAGGACTTGCCGAATAGCGGGCGACGCGCACATCGAGACCTTCCATGCGGATATCGGCGATCGGCACGATGGCGATACGAAGATCGAGGTCAAGATCCTCCTTCACCCAGACCTGCGTTGCGGCAAGCGCCTCGCGCGCTTCCTTCTCAAGCGAAGCGGGCAAGGCAATCAGCGCGCCGTCGCCGGCAAAGACAAAGGGATAATCGCCCTTGCCGACAGCATTCAGCACCGCGGAGATGACGCTGGCGCCGGCCATGTTGACGTCCTTGTAGCGGCCGCCGGAAATCGCTTTCGTCGAGCCGACGATATCGGCCATCGCCAGCACCCACCCTTCGGGCAGCGGCTGGTAATTGCTCTCATCGGTCACGCCTTCGAAGTCGCTGAAGACCGGCACGTTGGCGAAGAATGCGTCGTTGGACATCTCGTTCATGAGGCCGAGTTTATCACAGACCCGTGTTGCCGCTGCAATGGCAATTTGCGTTTCCGGCAATCGACTTACACTGCATCGATATGGTAGCACCACTGACATATTTTATGACGGACAGGACAAGATGAGCCGCCTCGACAGCTTCATTCGCCGATTGACGGCTCAGCGCGATATTCTCAATGCCATCATCGATCTGGTGGAAGAGGTGGAGGGGCCGGTGCTCGAATTCGGCCTTGGCAACGGCCGCACCTACGACCATCTGCGCGAGCATTTTCCCGATCGCCGCATCATTGCCTTCGATTGGGAAATACGCTCCTATTCCGCCTCCACGCCGCCGGCCGAAAATATGGTGACGGGCAATATCCGCGATACCGGCCAGGCGTTCCTCGGGATCAATGCCGCGCTCGCCCATGCCGATATCGGCACCGGCCATGACGAGATCGATGCCGTGACGCTGACCTGGCTGCCGCAATTGATGGCTGGCGTGCTTACCCATCACGGCATCGCCGTCAGCGGCCTGCCGCTGGAACATCCCGAGCTTTTGCCGCTGCCTCTGCCCGGCGGCATCAAGGAAGGGCGCTATTTTCTCTACCGCCGGAAATAATCCGGGCTTATGAGGCGCAGGAATAGGATGTAGCCGAAAGCGCGGCAAATTTTGCCTCGAAGTCGGCCGCGATTTTGTCCAGCGTCACGCTGCCCAATCGCCGCAGGAGCAGGGCCTGTGCCTCCTTCATCGCATCGTCGATAGCGGCATTCACGGCCTGTTCCACAAGGCATTTCGGTTGATCGTCGGCTGGGCCGATGGCGAAAAGATGCGGCTCGCCTATGGCGTGGTAGACATCGAGCAGGGTGATTTCCGACAACGGACGCACCAGCGTCCAGCCCCCGCCATGCCCCTTTTCGGAACGGACATAGCCCTGTTCGCGAAGGCCGGCCATGGTGCGACGGACGACGACGGGATTGGTGTTCAGCATCTTTGCAATCATTTCGGAGGTCGCCGAATGCTCGTGCCTATCCATGTGGATCAGCACGTGCAGCATGCGTGAAAGGCGGCTGTCATTGCGCATGAGATTCTATTCCCGTCGATCGAATGGGCCATTATCACAAGCAGATCGTAACAAGACAAGTAACATGATGCTTGACTGCACCGTTTCATGTAACTTATGTTGCTTCATGATCGGGGCGGCGTCAAAGGAGAGTTTCATGTCATTCGAGGTCATCGTCATCGGCGGTAATTTCGCCGGCCTGTCTGCGGCCATGCAGCTTGCCCGGGCGCGCCGCCGCGTTCTGCTGATCGATGCGGGCGCGCCGCGCAATCGATTTTCGCAGGCGTCACATGGCTTCCTGGGCCAGGACGGCCAGACGCCGACAGCGATCATGCGGGAGGGAAAGCGGCAGCTTTCGCTTTATCCGACCGTCACCATTCGCGACGGGGAGGTTGTTCAGGCGCGTGCCGATGGCGACGAATTCGTCATCGGCATCACGGGTGGTGACGAAGAAAGGGCAGCGCGCATCGTCCTGGCAACCGGCATAAGCGACACGCTGCCTGAAATCCCCGGGCTGCGGGACCGATGGGGGCGCTCCGTGCTGCACTGCCCCTATTGCCACGGTTATGAGGTGAGCGGTGGTAAGCTCGGCGTTCTCGCAAACCATCCGCATTCGGCACATGCGGCCATGCTAATTCCCGACTGGGGAGAGACAACCTATTTCACCCAAGCGCTGTTCGAGCCGGATGAAGGGCAACTCGCAGGGCTGACCGCTCGCGGTGTACGGATCGAGCGCAGCCCTGTCGTGGAATTATTGGGCGACACTCCCAGGCTTGAGGCCGTTCGCCTCGCCGATGGCCGGGTCGTGCGGCTGGACGCTGTGTTCGTCGCTCCGAAAACGGCAATGGCAAGCCCGGTTGCCGAACAACTCGGCTGTGTCTTCGACGACGGTCCGTTCGGTCCGCTCATCCGGACCGGCGATAACAAGGAAACAACCGTCAAGGGTGTCTTTGCCGCCGGCGATGCGGCAAGCGCAATGCATAACGCCACGCTCGCTTCCGCTTCAGGCGTGCTCGCCGGTGTGCATTGCCATCAATCGCTGGCGATGCAGTCCGCCCGATAGTTCTTCTTCGGTCTAAGGCAGGAACAGCACGTCATATTGATCGAATTCGCCCGGCAGATCACGGACTTTCATCTCCTTCTCGCCGTCCTCGAAAACCACGAGGCAATCCTCGTAGAAGCCTGCGAGCGTGCGAATGAAGGCCTTTGTGCCCTCCTGGCCGTAAAAGAGCGGTGTGAATTCCATATAGAGAGGCGTGCGGCGGGCAAGCAGCGGCAGCATTGAGCGGCAGGCAACCGGCTCGTAACCCTCGATATCCATCCAGACGAGGCCAATGGCAGTCTGGTCGATGCCGAGCTCGTCGAGGATGCCGGTCACGGACCGCACCGGAACGCTGATCTTCTGGTCACTGGGGCTCTGGCGGATGGCGCTGCTCTTGCCGTGATTGGCGCTGTTCAAAAAAAAGTCGATCTCGCCTTCACTTTCGCCGGCGGCGCAGTTGACGAGGCGCACCGTGTCGATAAGACCGTTCTGGCGGATATTTTGTTCCAGAAGGCGGAAATTGCGCGGATCTGGCTCGACGCTGACGATCCCGGCAAATGCGCGGGCGAGCGCAAAATAGACTGTCTGTGTGCCGATATTGCCGCCGATCTCCAGCAGCATGCTGTCCTTCTTCAGCAGGCCGCGCTCGCGCAGGATCACGAGCAGCCGGTCGACTGCCTCGCGTTCGAAATGGCCCTTCCGGAAGACCTTGCGGCCGATATAGTCGGCGGGTGAAAAACTCATCAGATGATCGCCGGCATCGATCGTCATGGAGGTGACACGTGGCCCGATATTCTCGATCAGCAGCCGGCGGCCGGTGCGGGTGTCAAAGAAACGTGTGGCCAGCACATTGCGCGCCTTACGCAAACGGCGCTTCCAATATTTGCCAGTAAGCCATGCATGGCCGGACATTATTGTCTTTCCTTGAGCGGTTCGGCGGCTTTCTCTCTCGGAATGACGTAGACTTTCAAGGGGAGCGCCCGGCCACGCACATTGATTTCGCAGCTTTCGACCGTTTCCAGATCAATGCCGGCGCCTATCGCGACCGGCTCGGAAATGACGATCGCAGCGTTAAGCTCCTTGGCCGCCGTCTCCAGGCGGCTTGCGACATTGACTGTATCGCCGACGGCCGTCAGGCTGCGTACCCGCCCATAGCCCATCGTGCCGACGACTGCCGGGCCGGTGTGGATGCCGATAACGATCTGCAGCGGCAAAGGCAGTTCGTCGGAAAGTTCGGCGGCAAGCTTTTCCACCTCGGCAACAATCGCGGTCGCGGCAGCTACCGCCTGCCGGCAGGCTTCCTCAGGCGTGGTGTTGAGGCCGAAGAGTGCCATGGCGCCGTCGCCGATGAATTTGTCGAGCCGCCCGCCGGCCTGTTCCACCGCCTTGCCGACGATCCCGAAATAGCGGTTGAGCAGGAAGACGACGTCGAAGGGCAGGCGGGTTTCGGTCAGCGTCGTGAAATGGCGCATGTCGCAGAAGAGCACGGCGATCTCGCGTTCGCGACCGGGGCTGGTTTCCTGGCTGTTGGCGGGAAGGGCAGCCTCTGTCTGCGGCACAAGCAGCGGCGCGACGGTCAAGTCCCTATCCGGGCGGAGCTGACAGGCGAGGCGTACGTCGGGTGCCGCATTGATGCGCTTCAGAGTCGTCTGTTCCAGCTTGTCGGGCGGCGGCAGGGTCCAATAATCGCCGAGGATCTGCACGCGGCAGGTGGAACACTGACCCTTGCCGCCGCAGACCGAATAATGTGGCAGGCCGCCAAGCCTGCTTGCCTCCAGCACTGTGAAGCCGCGTGGCACGCGCACGGTCTCGCCGCCGGGATAGTGAACTGCGACCTGGTTCGCCCGCTCTTTCAGTCTGCGGCGCGCCCGTGCCAGGATGACGAGGGCAAGCGCTGCGGAGAAGCTGCCGTAGAGCCCGGCGCGGATCGTCGCGATTTTCTCGCGCGCCTCAGGATCGTTGTAATAGCGGGTATTGATCGTTTCCAGGTAATGTCCGGATTCGGCCTCGATATAAGAGGGATCGGACAGCGTGCGGCCCATCTCGACGAAACCGAGCAGCGCCAGCACGGGCAGGAGGATGGCGATGGCCAGAAGTAGCGATGAGGAATTGTCGTACCAGGGCCGATAGCGCAGCCAGAAATGTATGCCGATACAGCCGTGGATCCAGACGGCAAGCAGGGCGAAAGTCTGGCGTACGCCGTCCTTCGGCGAGTTGATCCAGAGCGTGCGAACGATCGTCTCATAATTATCGGTATAGCTGTAGAGCGCATGGACGATGCGTGTGCCGATGACATGGTCGATGAGCAGCAGAGGAATCAGAAGGCCGAGAACGATCTGTGCCATTTCGTTCTTCGGCATGACGAGGCTGCGACGCATATAGAGCCCACGCAGCACGAGCGTCATGTGGACGAGGACCGAGCCGTAGAAGAGCAGTGTGCCCAGCGGATTGCGCCAGATCGCCAGAAACAGCCGGCGCGCATCGTCGGCTGCCGTCAGCGAAACAAGCCCCAACGCATGGTTTGACATATGCAGGAAGATGAAGACGAACATCACAAGGCCGGAACCGAGCCTGGCCTTCCTGATCGTGCGCTCCGAAAAAATCCCTGTGGCCCAGACCGTCGTCATCAATTCCTGTTCTTGAAGCTCAAATCGCAAATGCACTAGAGAAGACGAAAAAGGGCGGAATTATCGTCTCGTCTAATCACGATCGCTTCGGTATGTCTGCCTGTATCGTTCAAGGATAGTGACAATAGCGGAAATTTTCGCTTACGGCGCGAGCGCCGATTGGAAACACACTGTCATACGCGGAGTGTCGCGATGCGGATTGCCTTCTACGCGCCGATGAAGTCGCCGCACCATCCGGTGCCGTCAGGTGACCGGTTGATGGCGCGGCTGTTGATCCGGGCGCTGGAAATGGCCGGGCATTCGGTCGAGGTTGTGTCCGAATTCCGCATCCATGCTGGCACGCCGGAAGCGGCGGCCGAAGCGCTGGCGAGGGCCAAAGAGGAGCTTGAGCGGCTTCGACGCAAATGGCGGGAGGAGCCGAAGCCGGAGCTCTGGTTCTGCTATCATCCCTACTACAAGTCCCCCGATCTCTTCGGACCCGCGATCGCGGCGGAATTCACGGTTCCCTACGTTACGGCGGAAGCCTCCTATTCGCGCAAGCGCGACGGAATGGGGTGGGCCTTGCTCCAGAAATCGGTGGGCGAGGCGATCCGCTGTGCGGCGGTCAATATCGCCTTTACCGAACGCGACCGGAAAGGATTGGAAGACGTCTTTCCCGAAGCGCGTATTGCCCGAATAAAGCCGTTCATCGACACAGCGTTTTTCGAGACGGTAACGCCTGCTCCCGATCCGCAACGCTTGGTGAGCGTGGCCATGATGCGGGCCGGTGACAAGATGGAGAGCTACAAGATGCTCGCTGCGGCACTGCGCATGATCGAGGATCGGCCCTGGACGCTCGGCATCATTGGCGACGGTCCGTTAAGGGCTGAGGTGGAGGCGCTGTTTGCGGGTTTTGCCCCCAGTCGTATCGACTGGCTCGGCCAGAGGGAGCCGGAAGAGATAGCCGAACTGCTTTCGAAGAGTGGCATCTATGTGTGGCCAGGCTGCGGCGAAGCCTATGGACTTGCCTATCTCGAAGCGCAGGCGGCGGGTCTTCCTGTCGTGGCGCAGAAGACCGCCGGCGTGCCTGCCGTGGTGGAGGCCGATATGACCGGGCTACTGACGCCTGATGGCGATATGCAAGCCTATGCGCGAGCCATTGCCGTACTGCTGGATGACCGGGCGCGCCGTGACGTCATGGCATCCGCCGCCCGCCGCTTCGTCCTCGACGAGCGTTCGCTTGCTGGCGCGTCGAAAGAACTGGATTTGATCCTACGTAATCATGCAGGAGCAGCATATGATCGATAGCAGTATCCTCGAGCCGTTGTATCGGGAGCTGGAGCGCTGGCGCGACGCCGGCCGCGTGGCAAGGCTCTGGCTGCGGGATGACGATGCAATCGAGCCGACGGCGGCGCTGGAGCGACTGCTCGCCGAGACGAAAAACTACGGCATCCCGATTACGCTTGCGATCATTCCGGCCCTTACCGGCGCACCTCTCGCTCAGCGGCTTGCGGACGAGGCGCATGTCAGTGTCGCGGTTCACGGCTGGGCGCATCACAATTATGCCGGACCTGACGACAAGAAACAGGAACTCGGTGGATCACGGCTGGAAGAGACCATTCTCGGCGAGCTCTATGAAGGCTTCCTGAAGTTGAAGGATCTCTACCCGACACGCTTTCTGACGATGCTGGTTCCGCCCTGGAACAGAATCGACAAGGGTCTCATTCCTAAGCTGTCGGCGCTCGGCTTCGAATCCCTTTCGACCTACGGACGCGTCAAGGGCGAAAGCCCGCTTGCCGTCGTCAACTCTCATGTCGACCTTATGGACTGGCACGGCACCCGTGGCGGGCGGCCGATGGCAGACCTGATCGGCGCACTGGTCGCCGAGCTGCAGGACAGGTTCGAGGGCAGCAGCGAGCCGATCGGCGTGCTCGGGCATCATCTGGTGCATGATGCGGCCGCCTGGGATTTCCTTGCCGAACTCTTTGAGGCGACCGCAGGCCACCCCGCTGTGGAATGGGTTTCAGCAGGCACGTTGGTGAAGGATCAGATGTCGACGACCTGATTGTCGCGGGCGGCAAAGGCACCGGCAAAGGCGGCCTGCGCCTCGCTTTCCATGACGGCAAGCTGTTCATCGGTGCGCGACGGCGCATGATGGAACAAGGCGAAGCGCTTTGCGCCTGCCATCTTCGCAAGTTCAGTGCCGTGCTGCCACGTAGAGTGGCCGAAACCCTTGAAGCGCTGCATCTCGTCTTCGTTATAGGTGCAGTCGTAGACGACGAGATCGGCGTCCTTCATCATCTCAAGCGCCACCGGATCATGCGTGCCCGGAATGTGCTCGATGTCGTAGATCAGCGCCACGATGCGGCCCTTCCAGTGGATGCGATAACCGATCGCACCGCCCGGATGGTTCAGCATGTATGTCTGCATTTCGACGCCTTCATGCGGGGTCAGCGTCTGGCCCGCATGGAAATCGCGGAAATTCATCGTCGCCTGACAGATATCGGTCTTTACCGGAAACCAGGGCGGGCTGATGAACTGCTCGACCATCTCGCGCGTGCTCATCTTGCCGTCCAGATGGCCGGACCAGATGTTGACGTTGATCGACGGGTAGTAGATCGCCTTGAAAAAGGGCAGGCCGATGATGTGGTCGTAATGGCAGTGACTGAAGAAGAGGTCGACATCATGGACCTCATCCGCAAGAAGCGAAAGGCCAGCCTCGCGCAGTCCCGAGCCTGCGTCGAAGATCATCCGGTGCTCGCCGCAGCGAATTTCTATGCAGGAGGTGTTGCCTCCATATCGGTCGAATTCCGGGCCTGACACGGGAATGCTTCCCCGAACGCCCCAAAATTTTACCTGAAACAGATCGTTACTCATTTTCCTTCAAACCAGCTTTCCCGCTTCGTCATCGTAGTCACCATCGATCCCGATGCGAAGCTGCAGAATTCCACGGGTTTGCCTATATCCCCTCGCACTCTTCTAACGGCTAGCCGAAGAAGAAGTAGATTTTCCTAAGCAATCGGCTTTTGGCTCAGAATGCAAGCCGGTATGGTTCGTTTTCTGTAAACGTTCCGGCGTATGCGAGGTCGCGACATTTCCCGCGGGATCATGCGACTTAAATGGTTGCGCGCGACCGAAAATGCAAATCCCCTGCTTTTGGCGGTGCTGAAGCCGCGGAACGGCCTGAAAAATGCGTCGAAGTTGGACAGCGGCAAAGCGCGGCGGCGTGAAGGCTGCGTGTCTTAGTAGTGGACCCCGGCACGAGACGCCAACGTCCGCTTCTGCAGAAGATATTGTCATAAAACTGAAATAGATCTGTCGCAGAGCTGTCATCCGGGGTGCCTAAATGTCGCCATACTTTCTTTAAAGCGACATTTGGTCTGCCCATGAACGCCCCCTCAATTCGATCGTCCTCTGCCGTTGCCGCGGCGGGCCTGGAATTGAGCTACGGGCGAACGCAGATCCTCAAAGGCATTGATTTTTCTCTGGAAAAGGGCAAGACGCTGGCGTTGCTCGGCCCTTCGGGCTGCGGCAAAACCACGCTTCTTAGGCTGGTTGCAGGCCTGCTTGCGCCGACCAAGGGGGCTGTTTCGATTGCCGGTACCATCGTTGCCGATGATACGACCGGCGCCTTCGTTCCCCCGGAGAGGCGCGGGCTCGGCATGGTCTTCCAGGACTATGCGCTCTGGCCGCATCTAACGGTCGGCGGCAATGTCTCCTTTCCGCTTGAAATGCGCGGCGTCGGCAAGGCGGAGCGCCATACCCGGACGATGCGCGCCCTTGAGCGCGTCGGCCTTTCGGCCTATGCCGACCGGCGGCCAAGCGATCTCTCCGGCGGCCAGCAGCAGCGCGTGGCGATTGCGCGCGCCATCGTCGCCGAGCCGCAGCTTATCCTTTTCGATGAACCGCTTTCCAACCTCGACCGCGAACTGCGCGAAAACATGGTGGGCGAGCTCGCCGAGCTCATCTCCACACTCTGCCTGACGGCGATCTATGTGACGCACGACCATAGCGAGGCGCTGACGCTGGCTGATGAGGTCGCGGTCATGCGCTCCGGCCTTATCGAGCAGCTTGCCTCGCCTGACGACCTGATCGAGCGGCCGGCCACACCCGAGGTTGCCGACTTCCTGCGGCTTGGCTGCCTCGCCGATATCGCGCGGCGCGGACGCGCCTGGTACTTCAAGGACAGCGACATCGTGCTGACCGAAGCCGAAGGAGTTGCCGGCGACGGCGCTCGCGTGCTGATCCCGGTCGCCTGCATCTCGGCCGGTGAAGCCTCTCCCGATCGACTAGCCGCCACCGTGCTGCGTTCGCAGTTCCGCGGCGATGGGCATCTGGCAAGCGTTTCGCTCTCCGGTCTGCCCGGCTTGGAATTGCAGGTTCTGAGCCGCGCCAAGCTGCGTGCCGGCGAGACGGTCGGCCTTTCGATCGACTCAGCGCAAATCCGTTGGTTTCAGCAGAAAATACACCAATCCATAGAGGAGAAACTGGAACATGTTTAAGTCATTGAAGAGCATCACTTTTGGCGTCGTCGTCGCCGCCCTGATGGCCGGTGTCGCCCATGCCGACGTCACCGTTTATACCGCCGGCCCGCAGAGCCTCATCGACAAGCTGTCGGCCGGCTTCACCAAGCAGACCGGCGTCAAGGTCAATGTTTTCCAGGCAACGACCGGCAAGGTCATGGCCCGTATCGAAGCCGAAGCCGCAAACCCCGTTGTCGACGTCGTCATCTCGGCTTCCTGGGATACGGCCAACGACTTTGCCAAGCGCGGCTGGCTCGTCAACTATTCGAGCCCGAACGCAGCCAAGGTTCCGGATTTCCTGAAGTCCGAGGGCGCCGTTGCACAGGGCATCTCGGCTCTCGGCATCGTCTGGAACTCCAAGAGCGGCACGCCGAAGCCGTCCGAATGGGCCGACCTGACGAAGCCGGAATACAAGGACCTCGTCAATATTCCGGATCCGGCGCAGTCCGGTTCATCCTTCGAACTGACCGCTGCTCTCGGCGGCCAGGACGACTGGAAGCTCTTCAAGGCTCTGCAGGCAAACGGCGCCATCATCGCCGGCGCAAATGCTGACGCCCTGAACCCGGTTCTGCAGGGTGCCAAGGCCGTCGTATTCGGCGCTGTCGACTACATTGCTCTCGCTGCCCAGAAGAAGGGCGAGAGCATCGAAGTCGTGTTCCCGAAGTCCGGTACCGTCATCGCGCCGCGCCCGGCCATGATCATGAAGTCGTCCAAGAACCAGGAAGACGCCAAGAAGTTCATCGACTACATGCTCTCTGACGAAGGTCAGGCCCTGGTTGCCGGCGAAATGCTGATGCCGTCGCGCACCGACGTTGCCGCCAGCCGTCCGCTGATCAGCGACCTGACGCTTCTGAAATACGACACGGCTGCTGTTTACGGCAAGCGTAAGGAAACGCTGAAGACCTTCGCCGATCTCTACGGCGCCAAGTAAGGTCCAGACAATGCGAGGAAACGGCATCGGCGGCACGGCTCCGGCCGCCTGGCTGGCAACGGCAGGTCTCATTGTCGTCGTTGCCGTTCCCTTCATCGCAGTGGTACTGCAGGGCATCTTCCCCGAACTCGGACAGGGCTCGTTTGCAAGCCCTTTCTCCTCGCTCTATGCGACGCTCGCCGACAGTTCGCTCATCCGCATGGGCGGCAACACCATCCTGCTCGGCGCTTGCGTGGTGTTTGCTTCGGCGCTCGTCGCTGTGCCGCTCGGCGTCTTCCGGGCCCTCTACAGAATTCCCTTTGCGCCTGTCTGGGACGTGCTGCTGCTCGTGCCCTTCATGATCCCGCCTTATATCGCCACGCTCGGCTGGATCATGACCCTGCAGCCGCGCGGTTATCTGCAGCAGCTTGCCGGTTTCAATCTGGCACCCTTCCTGTTTTCGATCTTCGGCATGACGCTGGTCATGGCCTTCAACACCTTCCCGGTCGTCTATTTCGCGGTGTCGCGCACGGTCGAGGCCGTCGGCGCACGTTATGCCGATGTCGGCCGCGTCTTCGGCGCGTCGCCGGCACGCGCCTTCTGGCGTATCACGTTGCCACTGTCTGCGCCTGGCCTCACGGCGAGCTTCATGCTGGTCTTTGCCGCTGCGATCGAGGAATATGGCACGCCTGCAGCGCTCGGTCGCCGCGCCGGTTTCCAGGTGCTGGTCACCGGCATCGACCTTCGTGTCACCGACTGGCCGATCGATCTGCCGGGTGCAGCGATCCTGTCGCTGGTGCTGGTCGCCATGTCGCTCGTCACCTTCCTCTTGCAGCGCTGGATTCTGGCACGGCGCTCCTACCAGACGGTCGGCGGCAAACCGACGGCAAAGGACAAGCGCCCGCTTGGCACGCTGAAGCTACCCGTCATGATTGCCTTTAGCGTCGTGGCGTTTCTCGCGACCGGCGTACCGCTGCTGGCAATCCTTGCGACCGCGCTAGCGCGAACGATCTCCGGCGGCCTTGCTCTCGACAATGTCAGCCTCGACAATTTCATGGCGGTCTTCGGTAATAGCGCTGGCGCCGTGACGGCGCTGATCAACAGTTTCTCGCTGGGTATCGGCACGGCGCTGATCACGGGACTGATCGGCGTTACGGCCGCCTATACTGTCGTTAAGACGAAAATCTCCGGCCGAATGGCCATCGATGTCATGACAATCCTGCCAAATGCGCTGCCAGGTATCGTCGTAGCCGTTGGTCTCATCCTCGCCTGGAACATGCCGGGCCTGCCGTTTACGCCCTACAATACCGGCCTCATCCTGCTGCTTGCCTATTGCTGCATCCTGCTGCCGCAGCCGGTGCGCTACACGACGGCGGCCTTCCAGCAGATCGGCGACAATCTGGAGGCGGCTGCCCGCGTCTGTGGCGCGAGCGGCATCACGGCCTTCCGGCGTATCCTTCTGCCGCTCGTCTTTCCAAGCCTTGCCTCTTCGATGCTGCTGGTCTTTGCGCTGGCCTCGCGCGAACTCGTTGCCTCGGTCGTCGTCGCACCTGTCGGCATGCAGACGATCGCGACCTTCATCTGGCGGCAGTTCGAACAGGGTTCGATCGGCCTCGGCATGGCCATGGCTTTCATCGCCATCTGCATCACGACATTACTGCCGCTGATCCTGATGGGGCTGATGCGCCGCGGCAATATGGTTGCGGATTGAGGCGCGCCTGAAGACAGATTTATGGGTGCTTGTCTCCTGACCCGATCGCTGAGATAATTTCGGCGGCGACCTTGGGAATGCCGCATGGCGACACTCGCAGAGATACTCATAGGCCTCGGTGCCGGCGTCATCCTGATCGCCTCGGCGATCGCAATTTCATTGTCCTGGAACAGTGTCTGGCAGAAAATCTTCCCCGCGGTCAACCTCAACGCTCATGATAGCTTCGAGAGTAATGATAGCCGCTCCGAGGGCGACCACACCGGATATCATCACGGGAGTCATGGTGGCCACTAGGCTCAAAGCGAGGCAGTAATTCCGCCGTCTACCATCAGCATATGCCCGTTGACGAAGGACGACGCATCCGAGGCAAGAAAGACGGCTGCTCCAACCAGCTCCCCGACATTACCCCAGCGACCCGCCGGCGTGCGGGTCTCAAGCCACCCTGAGAACTTCGGATCGTCGACCAGTGCCTGATTGAGCGGCGTCTTGAAATAGCCCGGCGCGATGGCATTCACCTGAAGACCGTGTTTGGCCCAATCCGTTGCCATGCCACGGGTGAGATTGCGGACGGCGCCTTTGGTCGCAGTGTAGGGCGCGATACCGGGCCGTGCGAGTTCGGCCTGCACCGAGGCAATGTTGATGATCTTGCCGCGGCCGCGGCCGATCATCGCCCGCGCGACCGGCTGACTGACATAGAAGATGCTGGAAACGTTGGTGCGGAAAAGTTCGTCCCACTTTTCGACCGGGAAGTCCTCCAGCGGCGTGCGAAACTGCATGCCGGCATTGTTGACGAGTATATCGATCGGGCCGATTTCCGCTTCGATATAGTCGATCGCCGAACGGCAGGCCTCGGCATCGGTTACATCGAAGGCAGCGCTGACGGCATGGCCTTTGTTTTCACGGATCGCTTTGGCTGCCGCTTCCGCTTTCTGGGCATTGCGCCCGTTGATGATGACTGAGGCCCCGTGCTCGGCAAGCCCGAGCGCCAGCGCATGGCCGATGCCCTGGCTGGAGCCTGTCACGAGCGCTCGGCGGCCGGAAAGATCGAAGAGGGGAAAGGTCACGGGATCACTCCTGAAATCACCATCCCTGCATAGCCGGTTTTACCGACTGAGTGCAAAGGTGATCAGTTCGTCCCTAGACGCTTGATATTACCAACGAGTTCCGTGGCGAGCCGCAATGACGCGGCAGTCGCCATGACCATCTGCGGCAGCACCAGCCATTCGAGCGTCCAGGCGGCGCCCGATCGCTCCTGTTCATGGACGAGCGAGTGGTGGATCGCTGAAAGCTGCGTGGCGTTGAACCGGGCAAGCGCGACCAATGTTTCGGCGGCGACCGGATTCTGCTTGTGGGCCATGGCCGAGGATGTGCCGCCGCCCGCAAGCTCGATCTCGCCTCCGGCTTCGGCGAGCAGCGCCACGTCCTGTCCGAATTTGCCAAGGCTGCCCGAAATCAATGAGTAGAGATTGGCGAGATCGGCAAGGCGGCTCCGCCGGCTCTGCCATTGCGGCTCATCGGTCAGCCCCAGTTCCAGTGCCAGCGAGGCGCGCACGGCGGATGCCTCGGGTCCGAGTTTTTCGAGCGTGCCGGCAGCACCGCCGAACTGAACGGGGAAGGTCTGCTCCGTCAGCCGGTCTCGATAGGTCTCCAACGGCAGCCGCCAGGCGGCTATGCGATCGGCAGCGGTGATAGGGATCGCGGCCTGCATGCGCGTATGGCCCATCAGGCGGTTGTTGCCGAGTTGGCGCTCGAGTGCGGCAAGTCCCGTGACCACCGAATGCAGGCGTGCGCCAAAGAGGAAGCTCACAGATTTCAGCCGCAGCATGAGGCTGGTGTCGATGACATCCTGGCTGGTCGCCCCAAAATGGACGTGCTTTGCAACCTCTTCCCCTGCTGCCTCCCGAAGCTGCCGAACCAGATCGGGAATGACGACGCCATCTCGGGCGGTCGCGGCTTTTAGGCTTTCCATGTCGGGGGTGAAACCTGCACAGGTCTGGCCAATCTCCCGTGCGGCTTCAGCCGGAATGACGCCGTGTGTGGCCTCGGCACGAGCAAGCGCTGCCTCGAAAGACAGCATTGCCCGGATATCCGCTTCGGCGGAAAAATACGGGGCTATTTCACTGTCGCCGAGCAGGCCGGAGAGGAAGGGATGATCGAAAGGGGAAGTGGTCATTCGGAGTCTCGTTTCATAACCGCCCGTCTGGCCTGTCGCGCCATCAAGCTCAGGACAAGTTAGGGCAGCACGAGGCTACTTGCCCGGCACATTGTGGACAAGTAGCGTCTGCGTGCGGGTCAGATGTCGAGAAACACCGTTTCCTTCGGCCCCTGAAGATAGATGTCGAAGGTCAGGTTCGCACCGTCGCGGGTTGCGATCAGCGTGGGCACACGATCACGGTGCTCGATGCGCGCCAGGATCGGATCGGCGGCGTTGGCTTCCTGCTCTTCCGGGAAATACATCCGTGTGTGCAGGCCGATATTGATGCCACGGGCAACGATCCAGAAGGTGACGTGCGGCGCCATCTTGCGCCCGTCCTTGAACGGCAACTTGCCGGGCTTGATGGTCTCAAAGCTGTAGACACCGTCTTCCGCGCGGGTGGGGCAGCGGCCCCAGCCGGTGAAGTTCGGATCGGCTGTGCCGCGCATTTCCGAGGGACTGTTATAGAGGCCGGCACTGTCGGCCTGCCAGATCTCGATGACGGCATCGCGAACGAGCGCGCCGGCCCCGTCGAAGATACGGCCGCTGACAGTGATGCGCTCACCGAGCGTCTTGTCATTGACCATCTGAATACCGAGGTCGGTATCATAGACGCCGGTGATGTCGCAGAAATTCGGCGTCAGGCCGATATGCACATAGGGGCCGGCGGTCTGGGATGGGGTTTCCTTGAGGTAGCCGAGTTCCTGCATGTCAGTTCCCCTCCAGCTTGTTTTCGAACATGGTCGAGCGTCGACCGCGCAACACGATATCGAACTTGTAGGCGCGGCTGTCCATCGGGATCGTATTGCCCCAGTCCATCGGAGCGATCAGCTGCTCGATCGCCACCTTGTCCGGGATCGAGCCGACGATCGGACATTTCCAGATCATCGGATCGCCTTCGAAATACATCTGGGTGATCAGGCGCTGCGAAAAACCGTGGCCGAAGATCGAGAAATGGATATGAGCCGGGCGCCAGTCGTTGACGCCGTTCGGCCAGGGATAGGCGCCGGGCCGCACGGTGCGGAAGAAATAGCGGCCTTCCTCATCGGTGATGAAGCGGCCGCAGCCGCCGAAATTCGGGTCGATGGCGGCGAGATAGGTTTCCTTCTTGTGGCGGTAGCGGCCGCCGGCATTGGCCTGCCAGAATTCCACGAGAACGCCAGCCTGCGGCCGGCCGCGCTCGTCGAGCACCCGGCCGTGCACGATGATCCGCTCGCCGATGGCGCTCTCGCCGGGCCGGGCGAAATTATGGATCAAGTCGTTATCCATCTCGCCAATCATCGAATGGCCGAAGACCGGGCCGGTGATTTCCGAGATCGTGCCATCGAGCGATAGCAGCGCGCGCTGGGGCGAGCGCAGGAGCGAGGTCTTGTAGCCTGGCGCATAGGCCGGCGGGTGCCAGGCGCGGTCACGAGCGAAAAAGGCCCCGGTTTCTGGCTTGCGGTTCGGTAAGTCGGACATTCTCTCCCCCTCAGGCCGCCTTGCCGGCGTCCATCTGCTCGAAAACCTGCTTTGCGATCTTGATCGCATGATTGGCCGCCGGCACACCGGCATAGATTGCCACATGCAGCAGCGCCTCGCGAATATCCTCCCGCGAGGCGCCGGTATTGGCGGTGGCGCGCACATGCATTGCCACCTCGTCATCCTGACCGAGCGCGGCAAGCAGCGCGATTGTAATCATCGAGCGCTCGCGTTTCGTCAGCTCCGGCCGGGACCAGACATGGCCCCAGGCAGCCTCGGTGATCAGTTCCTGGAACGGCCTGTCGAACTCGGTTGAGGCCGCCTGCGCGCGGTCAACATGAGGATCGCCGAGAACGGAGCGGCGGGTTACCATGCCCTGGTGATAGCGTTCGGACGCGGTGTCGCTCATGGGCTCTTTTCTCCAATGGATGAGAGGAAGGCGCGGATGATCGCCGTCAGCGCTTCCGGCTGCTCGACAGGCGGAATATGGGCGCAATCCTTGATGACTTCATAGCGCGCGTCAGGGATCAGTTTTGCCGTTGAGAGCACCAGATCCGGCGGCGTCGAGCCGTCCTGATCACCGACTACGCAGATGGTCGGCACTTTGATCTTGCGTGCGACTTCGGTGAAATCGGCGTCGCGGATCGCTGCGCAGGTGGCGACATAACCTTCTACCGGCTGGCGGATCAGCATGTTGCAGTAGCCGGCATAGGCGATGTTTTCCGGTCGGCGGAAGGCTGGTGTGAACCAGCGCTCCATCACCATGTCGACAATGCTGGCGATGCCGTTCCTCTCGACTGCGGCGATGCGGTTGTTCCAGCTTTCGACCGTGCCAATCTTGTGGGCTGTGTCGCAGAGAATCAGCGCCTTCACGAGATCCGGACGACGCTGGTAGAGCGATTGGGCGATAAGGCCCCCGACCGAGAGACCACAGATGACCGCATCCTTGACCGAGAGAAGGTCGAGAAGGCCGGCAAGGTCGGTGGCATGATCCTCCATGGCGTAGGGCACCTGGCCGACATCGGAGAGGCCGTGGCCGCGCATGTCATAGAGGATGATGGCAAAGTCGCCGGCAAGACGGACGATCACGTCGCGCCAGATTCGGAAGTCTGTGCCAAGCGAATTGGCAAAGACGATAACCGGCCTGTCAGCCGGAGCCCCGATGAGCTGGTAGTGGATCGTTACATCGTTGATACTGGCAAACTGCACTTTAAATCTCCTCCATACGCAATTTGGTGAGTTGATCCGGTTAAGTAAAATGATATTTTCCGGCTTTCCAATAACTCATGGGTTATGAAAACAATGATCGATGGCCGCATCAAGTTTCGCCATCTGCAGGCCTTTGTCGAGGTGGCGCGGCAGAAAAGCGTGATGAAGGCGGCCGAGCTTTTGCATGTCAGCCAGCCGGCGGTAACCAAGACGATCCGTGAGCTGGAACAGGCGCTCGGTGTCGGCGTCTTCGAGCGCGATGGGCGCGGTATCCGGATCACGCGCTACGGCGAGGTCTTCCTGCGCCATGCGGGTGCTGCGCTGACGGCGCTGCGGCAGGGGCTTGATTCCGTCTCGCAGGAGCAGTTCGGCGACGCTCCGCCGATCCGTATCGGCGCGCTGCCAACGGTCTCGACGCGTATCATGCCACGGGCGATGGACCTGTTTCTGAAGGAAAATACCTGGAGCCGGGTGAAGATCGTAACCGGCGATAATGCCGTGCTTTTGGAGCAACTGCGCATCGGCGATCTCGACCTCGTCGTCGGCCGTCTGGCGGGAGCAGAAAGGATGGCCGGCTTCTCCTTCGAGCATCTCTATTCCGAACAGGTCGTCTTTGCCGTGCGCGCCGGCCATCCGCTGCTGGCCTCCGGCAAATCGCTCTTCGCTGAACTCGGCCGCTATACGCTTCTGATGCCGACCCGCGGTTCGATTATCCGGCCGGTGGTTGAGAATTTTCTGATCGCCAATGGTGTCGCCAGTCTGCCAAGCCAGATCGAAACGGTCTCCGATGCCTTCGGCCGTGCTTTTGTGCGCGACAGCGACGCGATCTGGATTATTTCCAACGGCGTGGTTGCGCGCGATATTGCCGATGGCGTGCTTGCCGCCCTGCCTGTCGATACCAGCGAGACGAAGGGGCCGGTCGGACTGACGGTGCGTACGGATTCCATTCCTTCGCTGCCGCTGTCGATCCTCATGCAGACGATCCGCGAGGCGGCGCTGGAAATTTCTGGTCAGCCCGCACCTGCGCACTAACCTTCAAGACAGCAGCCACCTTTGTTCGTAGACTTGTTGCCCCTGGCTATCCAAGGAGGCGGCAGTAATGAAAACAGGCTTCATCGGTCTCGGCGTGATGGGCACGCCGATGGCGCTTAATCTCGCGCGGGCAGGCCGCGACCTCATCGTCTGGAACCGTTCGCCGGAAAGTGTGGAAAGGTTGCGGGCGGCCGGCGCCGAGGTGGCTGCCGATGTGGATGCGGTGTTCGGCAAGGCCAGCACCGTTATCCTGATGCTGGCGACAGAGGTGGTGATTGACACGGTTCTCGGGCGTGGCACGCCTGATTTTGCCGCACGCGTCGCGGGGCATGTCATCATCCATATGGGAACGACGGCGCCGGCCTATTCGAAAGCGCTAGAAGCGGATATCCGCGCAGCCGGCGGCCGGTATGTCGAGGCGCCCGTTTCGGGTTCGCGCCGGCCGGCGGAGGAGGGCGAGCTTGTGGCCATGCTTGCCGGAGGGGCTGACGTGATCGAGGAGGTCCGTTCGCTGCTGACGCCCATGTGTCGGGAGGCGGTCGTCTGTGGCGCGGTGCCGAATGCGCTGTTGATGAAGCTCGCCGTCAACATCTTTCTCATCACGTCGGTCACGGGCTTGGCGGAGGCGGCTCATTTTGCCGGCAGGCAGGGGCTGGACATGGGGATTTTCAGGGCCGTCGTCGATGCCGGCCAGATGGCGAGCGGAATATCACGCATCAAGAGTGGCAAGCTGGTGGAGCGGGATTTCTCAGTGCAGGCGGCGATCCTTGACGTGTTGAGGAACAACAGGCTGGTGGCCGAAGCGGCGCGGCAGGCGGGCATCGCCTCGCCGCTGCTCGATGCCTGCCATACGCTCTATGCCGAAACCGAAAGCCTGGGTTTCGGGCGCGAGGATATGGCGGCCGTCATTCGCGCCCTTGAAGCGCGAACCGAGGCAATCAGCCTGCCTTTCGGGGATTGACGCCACACCGCTCTGGCATTTGGCGTCATGCTGACGCAATCTTGCCTGTGCAGAGAGCAGCTTTTGAAGTTGGACGGTTAAATGCGCGTCTTGCTGGCGGAAGATGAACCGGAAATGGCCGCCGTGCTCGTGGCGGCGCTCCGCAACAACAATATCATCACGGACCACGTTTCTACCATCGAGGCGGCCGAGGAGGCCGTGCGGCTGAACAGCTATGATGCCCTGCTGCTTGACCGCAGCCTGCCTGACGGCGACGGGCTGGAGCTGATCGCCGACGCGCGCCGTATCCAGCCGGCTGTCCCGGTTATCATGCTGACGGCGCGCGGCGATCTGAAGGACCGGATAGAAGGCCTCGATCTCGGTGCCGACGACTATCTCGCCAAACCCTTTGCGGTCGAGGAGTTGATGGCGCGTTTGCGGGCCATTCTGCGCCGTCCGGGTAATATCGAGATCGAGAGCTTGTGCCTTGGCCGGCTGCATTTCGACCTGCGCAACCGCGAGGCGCGTGTCGGCGAGATGGCGCTTGAACTGCCTCGCCGCGAATTGCTGGTGCTGGAAGCGCTGATGCGTCGGGCCGGCCGCACGGTTGAGCGCTCCAGCCTCGAGGAAGCGGTCTACGGCATGGACGACGAGATCCAGTCCAATGCCCTCGACGCGCATGTTTCGCGCGTGCGCCGCAAGCTCGATGCGGCGTGCGCCGGGGTCGAGATCCATACGATCCGCGGCGTCGGTTATCTGATCCGGCAGGCCCGGCCATGAAGAAGATGAAGTTCTATTCGCTGAAATGGAGGCTGATCCGCCGGCTGGTGGCGCTGCAGGCAGCGACCCTGGTGCTAATTGCGATCGCCTTTGCCTTCGTCTTCTGGATTTCGGGCATGAGTGGCATCTTCGCACCCGATGAACATGCAATCGATGCGGTCACGGAATCGATTGCCTGGAACGCCGACGGTTCGATGCGTATCACCAACACCGACGATCTGGGTTATCAGCGCGACAAGGCGGCCGACTTCTGGTTTCTGGTACGCGATCAGCAGGGACGCATGGTCAGCGAAGGCAATGTGCCGGCGCAATATCTCGCCATCGCCGCGTCGGGTACCGATATCGCCGAAGCCCGTTTCAATGGGGACGAGGACAATCCCGCGACGATTGCCGCGCGCCTGCAGAAAATAAAGACGGATCACGGCGATCTGCTCGTCATCGTCGGCCGACAGGGCAGCCTTTCGGCCGGCAAACTTCTGGTCGTCTTCATGGCAATCGCTTCCGGTATCGTGCTTCCGGTGATTTTGCTGACAGGCCTCATAACACTGGCGGTCACACCCTTTGTGGCGCGCGGCATCCACCGCGGATTGAGCGAAGTGGCGCAGGCAGCACAAGGCATCGACGGGACGACACGCGGCTACCGCCTGCCGCTCGAAAACGTGCCGGAAGAAGTTGCGCCGCTGGTGATTGCCATGAACGAGACGCTGCAGCGTCTCGACGACGACCACAACAAGCAGCGGCGCTTCATGCTGGCCGCTGCCCATGAGCTGCGCACGCCGATCGCCATCTTGCAAAACCGGCTGGAAACCATGCCGCCGACGGAGGCGACCAACCGGCTGCTGGAAGATGTCGCCCGCCTTTCGACGCTAGCCCAGCAGCTGCTCGACCTGCAGCGGCTTAATCAGGAGCCGGTACTGGATTGCTCGATCGACCTTGCGACCGTTGCGCGGCGGCAGGCCGCCGAGCTTGCACCGCTGATCATTGCCGCCGGCTATCAGGCGAATTTCGAGTTGCGTTCGATGCCGGAGCGCATCCTCGGCGATGAGACGGCGCTGGAACGGGCGATTGCCAATCTGGTGCAGAACGCCATCCAGCATGGCGGCAGGAGCGGTACGATCACGATTGCGGTCGAGCGCCCTGCACAGATTTCCGTCAGCGATGAAGGCCCTGGTATCGCGCCTGAGGACCAGGAGCGGATCTTCGAGCCCTTCCAGCGTGCGAACGGTCGCAGCCAGGGCATCGGGCTTGGCCTCCATCTCGTGCGCGAGATCGTCAAGCTGCACCACGGGCGCGTATGGGTGTCGAATGCGGAGAGCGGTGGGGCAAGCTTCAACATGAGCTTCGAGCCGACGGTCCAGACCGCATGAATCTTTCCGATGGCGCGGGTGCACGTCATGTTCGCATCATTTGAAAGGGGAATACCGTAGACGGACATTCGATGCTGGAGACCCGCATGCAACAGCCGCCGCTGGCCGCCTTCTTTAGCGCGCTTCTCGCCGAGCCCAGGAAAATCGGCGCGATCGTGCCCTCGGGAGGGCGGCTGGCGCGGCTGATGACCAGCGAAATTGAGCCTTCCGCAGGCAAGGTGCTGGAGCTCGGTCCCGGCACAGGGGTTTTCACGGAGGCGCTTCTGAAACGCGGCCTGCCGGCGCGAGACCTCACGCTGGTAGAACTCGAAACCCGCTTCATCGCTCCGCTGCAACAACGGTTTCCTGACGTAACGATACTCCAGCGCGATGCGCGCGAGCTTGCCGCCTGCAAGGCGGAGCTTGGACCGCAGGCGGCAATCGTCAGCGGATTGCCCTTTCGCAATATGCCCTTGGAAATCATCCGCGCCATTGTCGGCGGCAGCTTTGGCCTGCTGGAACATGGCGGCGCCTTCTACCAGTTCACCTACGGCCATGCCTGCTCTGTACCGGCAGACGTGCTCGATGACTTCGGGCTGCGGGCAGAGAGGCTCGGCCGGGTGCGCCTGAATATCCCGCCCGCCAGCGTCTTTCGCATTTCGCGCCGGCCGGAGTGACGATATGACCGTGCCGAACTTCGTGACCTTTATCCTTGCAACAGGCCTCTGCGGCGTGATGCTTGTCGCGATGCTGGAAAAACTGGTTCCGGTCGTCCCGTCCGCCGGCATCTACCTGTTCTTCGGGCTGACGGCAGGCTCGGAATTTTCGGCTGTGATCCCGCTGGTCATCATCTCCGCCTTCGGTTCGATGGCCGGGTCGCTTTGCTGGTACTATCTGGCGCGCTTCTCCGGTGCCTCTCCGGGCCTTCGGTCGTTGTCGGTATGGCTTGGGCGCTTCACGGTAGCACGCAGAGCCTCGGGCTGGTACGCGGAAAGCATGACGCGCATGGCGCTGGTGCAGCTCGTGCCGGCCGCACGGGTCTATTCGGGCCTTGCTTCGTCGGTGGTCTCGATCGATGCCATCCGTTTTGCGGTTGCCACATTCATCGGCTGTCTCATCTGGAACGGCGCGCTGATTTCGGCCGGCTGGATGGTCCGGCATTTCTAAAGCGTTGCGCGACATGCGTTAGCGCAGCACGGTACGCAGCGCGGCCTGGGTTTCCTTCAGGAGCGGCAGGTAGCGGGCGACCATCTCAGCCGCCGGCACATGGGCGGCCGGCGCGCCGATATTGATGGCGGCGACCGTCTGGCCGCGATCGTTCTCGACAGGCACGGCGATGGAGCAGAGGCCGAGCTCCAGCTCCTGATCGATGAGGGCATAACCCTCGGCGCGGACCTTCCGGAATTCGGCCATCAATTCCCCGGGATCGGTCTTCGTGTTCGGGGTGTTCGCTTTCAGCTCGCTCCTGGAAAGCACAGCCCGGGCTTCGGCCTCCGGTAGGGCTGCAAGCAAGACACGACCCATCGAAGCACAATAGGCGGGAAGGCGGCTGCCAGGAGTGAGGTTGATCGACATGACACGGCGCTGCGAGGCGCGGGCGACATAGACGATGTCAGTGCCGTCGAGCACTGATGCGGATGCGCTCTGACCGGCTTTCTCGGAGAGCGCGTCAAGATGTGGCTGGATGAGCACCGGCAGCGGGGTTGCCTCCAGATAGGCATGCCCGAGCCGCAGGATCTTCGGCGTCAGAGTGAAGAACTTGCCGTCGTAATCGGCGTAACCCAGCTCGGCGAGCGTCAGTAGCGAGCGACGCACCGTGGCGCGGTCGAGGCCGGTGAGCTTCGCCGCGTCGGTGATTGATAGCCGACGATGCATTTCGCCGAAAGCTTCGATCACCTTGAGACCGCGGGCGAAGCCGCTGACGAAATCACTTTCCCGCATGGATTTGTCTGATTTCCTCGTGATGGGTCAGAAGTTAAGGCTTGCCGGATCTTTGGCCGGATCGAAGATGATACGAGCTTTCGATCCCTGGCTGCCTTCGCCGGTGGCGATCGGTCAGCGCGCTGGAAGCCATTTCTTCGCAACCCGGCAGGCAACCGTATATGCGGGGTCGAAGACGTTGCCGATGTCGTAACGGATCACCTGGCCGAGCAGATGGCTGGCCGCCACCGTGGTCAGGCCGTAGTCTATAACAAGCAGGTTCAACATCTCGGTCGTCGCATGCTGCAGAGCCTGGTCGAGCGGCCTCGCATTGCCGATGGTGATGACGTCATCAGCAGTTTCAGCCCTCGGCCAGGACATTGGCCTTCCCTTTTCAACCGTCAGCCGGACAGTGACTTCGAACGTCGTCTCTACACCGGTGCCGACGATTTCGCCGTCACCCTGGACCGCATGGCCGTCGCCAAGAAAGAACAATGCGCCGGGCGCGAAGACGGGGAACCAGATCGTCGCGCCTGGACCGAGCACGCGATAATCCATATTTCCGCCATACGCACCGCTCGTCGCCGTTGAGATCGCCTGACCAAAGCTCGGCGCCACGCCGAAACATCCGATCATCGGTGACAATGGCAGGACCAGATTTTCGATGCCGGCAACAGGTTCCTTCAGTTTCACAGTCATCGCTTGCCGGTCGATATCCCACAGCGTCTTTTCAGATCTTGGAAGGTCGCGAACGGCCTCGGGATCAATGACATTTGCCGCCAACACGCTGCGCGTGAACCCAGTATCCCTCGTGGGGTTCATGTCCAGGATTTCGACCTTGAGGGCATCTCCGGGTTCGGCACCCTCGACGAAGACCGGCCCGTTCATGGGATTTGGACCGTGTGCCTGCCGGACGTCATTCTCGTCATAACCCCAAGCGTCAAGTGTGCGGGTTACGACTGTGTCGCCGCTCGCGATCTTCAAAGCCGGAGGCATGGTTCCAATAACGTTGTAAAAGGCAGTTGCGACGAAATGGTGGGTCGTCATTCTATGTGTTCCGCTCGGGTGTTGGGAATGGGTGCGCAGGGTGATGTGCTGGTTCGACGAACTTACGCGTCTGTTGGGCAACCGTCGACGTGAAATATTCGGGCTTCCATGGGTGTGTGGTGAAATATGGCGCCGAGACTCCAAGATGCGAGGCAGCAGGAGATTTTGATCTTTTCGTTGCAGGCCATCGTGAGGCTGACGACCTGATAAGGAGTGCGTGAATTGAGTTCTATGCCCGGCCCGCCGCGCAGTTTGTTCCAACGGGCGGTCTACATTTGCCTTGGCCTGCTGATGGTCGGTCTTGGAATTATCGGTGCCATTCTTCCGCTCATGCCGACGACGATCTTCCTGATCCTGGCTGCGTGGTTTTTCAGCCGGTCATCCCCACGCCTGGAGGCCTATCTGATGCGCAGTCGATTTGGCGGCTCGCTGCGCGACTGGCGTGAAAATGGCGCAATTTCCAGGAAATCCAAGATTTTAGCCTTGATGGGGATGTCGGCCGGATATGCGATATTCTTCGTTACCTCGAAGCCATCGGTTTCTATTGCAATCATCGTCGGTGCATTGATCCTGGCTTGTGCCACCTACGTCGCTTCGCGGCCAAGTTCCAGCCGATGTAGCGAGCCGGATGAAAGCGGCGGCTAATCTACGTTTACGACAAGAGCCACTTTACAACGAACCTAAACTCAAATTATACGGCGCGCTCGCTATTGCTCCCATACCCCAACATTCCCATCTGAGCGCCATGCCAAAAACTCATAAGCACAAGTTCCTGCGGGAACAATACCGACGCATGCTTGCGTCCGACCACCATATCGATCCACGCTGGCGCGACAGTTTCGACGCGTTCCTGACGGATATTGATCATCTGGCGCCGAACACCGGAAGCCGTCGAATTATTGGTCGCAGGAACCTCAAGCTCGGTTTCGTACCCGGAAATGTCGAATGGCATTGGGAGAGCACGACACTGCCGGCATCGCGGGAAAACAGAGGACGCTAGGCCTGACGCACGACACGGCCGAAAGCAATCCCGCCAAATCGAGCCTTCGCGCAGCTTTGGCCGTGTCTTATCCCTTTTTGAGCGTTTTCTCTTCTGCCAGTCTTGCCTCGGCCGGCCTACCAACAATCTGACGTCATTATGAACCGGATGGCCGCCTATCCATGGAGGCGGAGCGGCTTTTGCACGAGGCCGGTAGGTCGCGTGATCCTGCTCTTTTGTTATGTCTCTGAAGGCCCTTTTTTGCGGTCGACGTCATCAGATTTGTCCATCTTGTGCCGTTAGATTTGTCTACAGAAAATCTGCAGTGATTTCAATTGCATATAGGCGCCGGCCATCGGTGGGTTTGAAACGCGGGATCGACGGTTGTCGGCGTCGAAATTTCGGGTCTGCACGTGGAGCACCGCCAATCGGAACCCGTCGCTGAAGACGACATAGTAGTCACAGATAAGCCAGTAAATCTCGTCAAGTGGTCCGTTAGGATGAACAAGTGCGGGCAACTTTTCCTGTGAACCGTCCAAGTTGAAGAGATACGGCCGCAACGGTCCGTGCGAGAAACCGCTTGGCACCGTCACATCGCGTTTAACTCCGATGATCGCGGTCGAATCATCAAGCCAGGCGAAGGGCGCGGTCCTGGAAAGAAGGTCTCCCGGGAGCCGTTCATTTACGATCTGGGCGCGGGCGCCGCGCGTCACGTCACCAAGCCAGAGACCTTTGGTGTACCCGACGGCAAAAACAAGCCCGCCGTTTGGCGAAAGCGAGGGCGGAAGAAATCTCGGCCAACCTTCCGGAATCGGCATGCATCGCAAGGTGTGGAAAGTCAGTGGCCCGGCAGGTGTCGGTTCGAGCATTTCGAGGGTGGGGCCCCAGTTATCGCCATAGCAACCAATCTGTTCAGGAGCCGCGATGGCTTCGACCTCAGCGCCAAAGGCCGCAATCATGGCCACCGCCGCGAACGAAATGATCGATGATGCGTGTTTCACCTTGATGGCCGCGGGGGCGTCGACGGCTTGACGACAGGGGACTGACTTACTTCGGAAACAGGAACGTCAGCGCCACCCGGAAGCCCAGTCCATTGGCCGCCCCAGACGATTCCGCTCGCGGTCGGTTTCGAAGGCGAGAAGAAGAAGCTCTGCGTGATGTCACCAAGGCCAAACTGTATTCCCGACGGTCCGGCGATGTCGTTTTGCCAGGTTACCGGAAGTATGGTGCGGGAGATAACGTTCCAGTCTTCGTTGATCTCGATGGGAATGACCGGCTGGATATTCACGGTCGCCTTATCCCCGTCGTCGGGGCCATAGCCGTGATCGTAGTTGAACTGGAAGGGAACGCTGATCAGCGAGGCGATCGGATTGGAGAGCTTCTTCGCAAGGTCTTCGTTTGACTGGGCACGAGCATATCCCAAACTCAGTGCAAGCGCCATGACAGCTATCGCTACCGAATATGCCGTTCCCTTCATTGATGTCTCCCCGTTGAACCAAAATCTGACTTGGCGACTTCCTAAAAGTGAAACGCGACGCCGATGATCGGCCCTTGCTCCACGACGTCGAAGACGAACCCATCGTTGTTGTAGTCCACGCCCACAGCCCGGTAGCCCGCGACAGCGGATATCGTGTCGGTGAACTTGTACCCGAGGGTGAGGGCGACATCCCAATCGAGATCGGCACCACCGCCGCCAACGAGACCCCAGCCTGTCACGTAGATTTCCGGAGTGAAGAAGTAGTTGCCCCGGACACCCGCAAGTGCGTCGACCCAGGTGGCCCCGTCGTCCGCCTCGCGTCCACCCAACAGTCCGCCGTTGAACCCGATGGTGGTATCCACGGACCAGACGCGGACGCCGCCGACGATGTCGAGGTGGCCAGACTGGTCCTCAAGCACGGAATACCCGGCCCCGAGCAGTCCGGCAAAGGTCTTCGACGTCACGTCGACGCTATCCGCGAGGATGCCGTTCCTAGTATGCGCGTCGGCCCCGAGCTTGGTGTACATGATGTCGGTGAAGATGCTGAAGCGATCGTAGCGGGCTTCGCCAGCCGCCATGAACGCGAAGTCGAGGTTCTCTAATATGTCGCCGAAGCTAGAGTCGATGTGGACCTCAGGCAGACCGAACTGCGCCATGTCGCCGGAAAGTCCTGCTGCCCAGAAATAGGGTGCGGCGGTGTAAGTCCAGCCGCTCTCGCTCTGGACAACCTTAGCCTCCGGAACGCCTGGTGCGATGTCGGCCGTATATGCCGAAGACGCAAAACCAACGCCGGCGCACAAGACGACGGCCTGTAACCAACGAACCTGCATGCTTCCCTCACTTGCCTGAGACGGAATCGCCCCGAACCCGCCTGTATCCCCAGTGATCTACGCCCAATAAGTCTCTTATGCCTATGTATGTTACAGTAGCCTCTGTCCGCGAAATCAGCGTTTGCAGCTCGGCGTCGGTCTTGTTTGGTCACAGTTCTTGGTGGCGGTCGGCTGCGGTTTGTTGGCGGTGCCCGTCAGCCCCCCGACTTGATTGGCGTAGTTATCGCGCGTGTCCTGGTCGACGACCGCGATCGGAGCGGCGAGAACCAGACCAGCCACATTGCCCGCCGCGCTGGCAGCCCCTGTTGTGGCCACCAAAATCTGGTCCCCAAGTCCGACGTGACTGTCGGTTAGTGTCTGTCCTTCGGAAATGCGCTGACCGATGAGTTGCACGATCTGAGGTGATTCGGCGAACTTGCCGTGGTTCATGCTGTCACCGGATTTGATCTTGGTGAGATCGATGACCATGATCTTGTTGTCCTCCAGTTCCTTCTTGTAGGGAGCCTGCTCCGGATCGATCGCACCGAGGCGGGAGACGTCGCCCCATACCCGACGAGAGAAGGCCAATGCCTTGTCGTCGCGTGACACGAACAGCGTAAACTGGGGATGTTGCTTGCCCATGTCCGCAATTTGCTGGCTGAACACATCGACGTCGACATCTGGAGCCGCCAGCATGACGTTTTTGAATTTATCAGGCAGCCGACCGTTGCGAATGGCCATCTGCCGCAAGGATTCGAGCGCCAGCCAGTTTCCCATGGAATGGGCAAGGATCGAGACCTCCTTCACCTCCGGGTCCTTCGCGAGATACTGGAAAAGCGTCTCCAGGGCGTTGCGCGTATAGTTCGTGCTCTCGCGATCATAGCCGTAGGCGAGCAGGCTACCGCGCGACGGCCATGTCACCAGAATGGGCGCGCTATGGACTCCGGAATCCTGGACAATCTGCGCGAAGCGGTAGACGGCGTCCTCAAAGCGGTTGTTGAAACCGTGAATGAACACGAGGACGCTGCCGTCTGGGGTCTTCTTGACGCTGGCGTTCAGCCATTTCTTTGCCTCGTCGATGCTGAGGTCCTCGGCCTTCACCGTGGCGAAGTCGGTCGCTGGGTTGGACGGTAGCCTCTTCGGCCAGGCGACCTGTCCTTCCTTGCGGACTTTGCTTGGTGGAATGGAGATCGTCATGTCGGCGAAGGCCGGAGTACGCGCACGCTCGCCGTTGAACATCTCGCCGGGGACGGTCGATCGGGTTCGGGTCGTGGCGATCAGCATGTCGACCTTCGGCGATTGCGGCGAGGTATTCGCCACCGGCGTCAGCACGTCCTTGGGATGACCTCCGCATCCGGGTAGTGCCATGATGACTGCACATACAAGAAGCCAACGACACCAGCTCCTTGGGGCCGACGCCCATGCAACGCTGCTCTGACTACCCACTGATCGCCCTCATCCAAATGAACAACAACAGCCCCTTGACGGTTTATAGGTCCGATCACCTCCCTGGTCCCGTAGCATCGGGTAGGCTCTGCGAATGTTTGGTTGGCGTTGTCGCAAAACCGCCACATCCTCAACGGGGTTGATGAGTGGATGAGGAAGCCGACGGAAGCATCATGGTGGACTCCACTTCGTCCACAGCGGGTAGTCCTGCCGTACGGATGTCTGCAATCATCCTGGCTCGATCGGCAGGCTGGAAATTGCGTGATTTCAGTTCGGCCACGATGTTCGGGATGAAATCGGGACGCATTTTGTTGAATAGCGCTGCCTCTCGCCGGGCATCGTCGATCATTCCCGCGTCGACATAGATGACCGCAGCAACCGCATGGTAGAGCGGAAACCTCTGCAGATCGGCCTCCTTGATTTCGACAAGCGCCGTTTCATTGTCGTGGAGCATGTACGCCGCGAGCGCACGAGTTCCGTGATAGTAGTCAGCCCCTCTGGGATTGAGTGCCAGCGCCCGATCGAGCAGTACCGCTCCACGCTTCCATTGCCCACTCATGGCAACACGGGTTCCAAATTCTCCCAGCAATTCAGTGTCGTTGGGATTGGTCTCCAAAGCCTGCTCGCCGACTTTGAGGGCTTCCGGAACCTGGTTGTTGAAAAACAAAGCCGTCATCAGCGCCTGCATGGCACGGACATCGTCCGGATCGTTTTGAACGCCGCGCCGCGCTGCTTTAAGGCTGCGTTCGATCGGCGTTGCAGCGTCGGTCCTGGTATTGAACCTGAAACGCCCCTCGTCGAGATAGACGATGGAAAGCATCGCCGATGCGGTTGCAAAGGACGGATAGCGGGCCACTGTTGCCTCAAGGCAATCTCGGACCTGTGCATGCCGCTCGGCACTCAATTCGGCCCGATACCTGTAGAAGCTCAAGGTGCATGCCCGCGTGCCGAGGCCGTCTGCCGGTGGGTTGGCGGCATCGGCTTTTGCCATTACGCCGTAGGGCTGCGCGACCGCGGAGGCGACCTTGTTGGCGATGTCCGACTGAATTGCGAACTCCTCGCGTGTCCGGATGTCGTCGTCGTAAGTTTGCGACCACAAAATCTCGTTGGTTTCGGTGTCGATCAGCCGCGTGGTGACCCGCACAAGATTGCCGGAAACGCGAACGCCACCTCCGAGGAAGAACTGGGCGTCCGGTTCGCTGCCGGTTTGAGGACTCCCGCCTTCCGGACCCCGTGATTTCAGTGCCTCCCGACTGAAGACGGTGATTTCCTTGAATCGGGGGAAGGCGGTCAGCAACTCTTCCGTCAGCCCGACCGTGTAGTTTTCCGCATTCGGACCATCCCCGAGATTGACGAACGGCGCGATGAACAGGGTGGGTCCATGGGACGATGCGGGACGGAAATGAAATTGCTGGGCCAGCGCGTAGCTGCTTCCGATGACCACCGCTCCCAGTGCGAGAGCCAGCCATCTCCGTCGCACGGCAGGCAGGCGGAGGCCAGAGCCTGCCGTCGCCATAGCAGCGTCTTCCTCAGGCCTGACCACGACGCCATCTCGAGCCGGATCACTCCAGCGGATAGACGGTGCATATCCGCCTTTCGGGATGTCTATCAGGATCGGGTCGTTCTGACCCGCAACGAGGTAGTAGCGCTCCAGTATCCGACGCAGCCGTCCGGCCTCGATGCGCACAACCGGGTCGTCCTGCGTGAACCCCGCGCTGCGTTTGAACACCTCCACGGCGATGGAATAGCCCTTGATACGGTCCGCGCGACCAGCAAGGGCCTCCTCCATCACATAGATGAAAAACGCGACGCTTCGACCCGATGGAGGGAATTCGGGACTTTTGACGATGCGGTCGAGCTGAGCCCGTATTTCTTCGGGACTGGGAGCAGGACGATGCGAGGCAGCGGCGGCTCCTGGTGGCAATTCGTTCTGCACGGCCTCGCACCTCACCCGCTCTTGAGGGACTCTCTACCACAGATTTCATTACCGTCGTCAGATGTAACTTACTGCAGATGTCGACCGCCGTCCACGTAGATACTTACACCACTCAAGTTCCTACCTACCCGAAGTTCCGCCATCCCAAGAAATGGCTTCGAACATTACGTCCCGTACCACCAGCTACCCCGTATGTTACCGTTACATACTTGCGCATTCGCGATGCACGGTCACGATCAGTAGCTCCGTGTCCTAAGTCAGCACGACAGAGCCGCTGGATGATAGGTCTGCAACCGAGGGAACATCATGACGACGCTTAAAAGAACGGTCTCGTTACTCGCAGTCGCGTTGACCACTTCGAGTTTTGGCCAGGTAGCGTTCGCTCAGACCACCTTCGAGGTGCCGAAGATGATAACGACCCCGGATAAGGTCGAAACGCGGATCGGCACGCTCGACTTCAAGGACGGCGCGCCAACGCCGGAAACCGCGCAGAAGGTTTATGACACCCTCGACTTCACCCGCGGCCTCGACGCCTTTCTCAACAGCTATGGCGGCGCATCCGCGCTCGCGCTCGAGCGCGGATTCCAAAGCATCGGTGCCAATGACAACGACGTCGTCATCTTTCCCGAACTGATGGACGCAAAATCGCTGTTCCTCACGGCCAACGCCGACACCGTTTACTACCTCGCCATCATCGATCTTTCAAAGGGGCCGATCGTCATCGAGCAGCCACCCAAGGGGCTCGGCACCATCAACGACATGTGGTTCCAATGGGTCATCGACATCGGCTTTCCTGGCCCGGACCGCGGCGAGGGCGGGCGATATCTGCTAATTCCACCGGGCTACGACGGCCCGCTTCCCGACAGCGGCTTCCATGTGGCCCGTTCCAAGACCTTGCATGCTCTTTACGCCGCCCGGGCCTTCCTGACCGAAAACGATCCCAAGCCGACGGTCGACCTGATCAAGAAGACGCTGAAAATCTACCCGTACACGCCGGGTGGGTTCGGGACGAGCATAGCCACGGCCCTCGAGGGCAAGGTCAGGCTCGCGGCAAATCCGCCGATCCCCGAAACCACCTTCATCGACGCCAGCGGCAAGGCTTTCAACACGATTCCTCCAAACGACTTCTCATACTTTGAGATGATCAATGACAACATCCAAGCGGAACCGGCGGACTCCTACAATCCGGAACTAGCCGGGCAACTGGCGGCGATCGGGATCGCCAAGGGTAAGGACTTCAAGCCGGACGAGCGGATGAAGAAGATTCTCGCGGACGCCGCGGCAGTCGGAAACGCTTCGGGGCGCGTGCTCAACTGGCGTCCGAAGGACTCGCTTGGATGGAACTACTATCCGGACTCGTCATGGGCCAACATGCTGTGGCAGGGCGGTGCGAACTTCGAGACGCCGCCGCCGATGCTGACCAAGGACGGCCTGTTCGATCCGCTTCCACCTACTGGCGCGCGCACGCTCGATTCGAAGGCGGCCTTCTACTACGGTTACACCATGGACTCCCCTGGCATGATCATGCGACTGCCGCGTGTCGGCTCGCAGTATCTCATGGGCTTCCTGGACGGAGAGCAAAGGGCGCTGGACGGCGGCAAGACCTACAAGATCACCTTGCCAAAGGGCATACCGGAAGCGGCCTTCTGGTCCTTCACGGTCTACGACAACCAGACCCGCTCGATGCTCGATACGCCGCAGCGCTATCCACGCGCCGGTAGCCAGACCTACCCGTCGCCCGCGGCGGACGCAGCCGCGGATGGCTCTACCACGATCTATTTCGGCCCCGATCAGCCGAAAGACGTCAAGCGAGGCAACTGGGTGCAGACGGTTCCCGGCAAGGGCTGGTTCACGATCCTGCGGCTCTACAGCCCGCTCGAACCCTTCTTCACGAAGGAATGGCGTCCAACCGAAATCGACCTTGTCCGCTGAATTTCCAATGACGACAGCAAACCTTAACTCATGAAGGGTCGAAGCAATGCGCAGGTCGAATCTCCTAATTCTCCTGTTATCTTCCACGGTTTTAACGGTGGGCGTCGGAGCGGCTTCGGCGCAGGAGCGGCATGCATACTTCGGGCAGACCCACCAGCACACGAGCTGGTCATTGGACGCTTACATCATCGGCAACACGGTTACCGGACCGGAAGAGGCCTACCAGTACTCGATGGGCCAGACCATCAAGCATCCGGCCGGGTTCGACGTGAAGATCAAGACACCCCTCGATTTTCAGGGAGTGACCGATCACTCGGAATATGTCGGCGTCATCAGACTTGCCAACGATCCCACGTCTCCGGTCAGCAAGCTGCCGATCGCCGCGAAGTTGAAGGTCACCAAAGATAATCCCGCTACGAAGATTTTCTCGTTTCTGGCGAACAGCATAGCCAGCGGCAAGCCGCTCTCCGAGCTGGTGAACCCGGAGCTTACTGGTTCAATTTGGAAGCAGAACGTCACCATCGCTGACAAGTACAACAAACCGGGCCAGTTCACTGCATTCTGCTCGTACGAGTGGACATCAATGCCCAATAACCAGAACATGCATCGCAACGTCTTCTTCAAGGACTGTGCGAAGGTGCCGCCCGCGCCGTTCTCGGCTCTCGAGTCAGACCATCCGGAAGACCTCTGGACCTGGATGGACGGTCAGCGAAAGGCCGGAAACGAGGTGCTGGCCATCTCCCACAATGCGAACCTGTCGAACGGCATCATGTTTCCCACCGATGTTGACAGCAAGGGCAATCCGCTCGACGCCGCCTGGGCGCAACAACGCATGACCAACGAGCCGTTGACGGAACTCAAGCAGGCAAAGGGTGCGTCTGAAACTCATCCCGATCTCTCGCCGAATGACGAGTTCGCCAACTTCGAGATCATGAACTACCTGATCGGGATCGATAACAGTACGGCTAAAATTCACGGCAGCTATGCCCGTGAAGCCTACGAGAACGGTTTGGCCCTGCAAGCGACCCGCGGCTACAACCCCTACAAGTTCGGGGTGGTGGGTGCTGGGGACTCGCACAACACGGCCACGGCCTATTCGCAGTCGAACTTTTTCGGCGATCATGGCCTCATCGACGCGACCCCTGCCGCCCGACTGGCGGGTACGGTCGCGTCGGGAATGAATGTCCTCGAAACAGGAACCTCTGGTCTGACCGTCGTCTGGGCGGAACAGAACACCCGCGACTCCATCTTCAATGCCATGCAACGCAAGGAGGTCTACGCCACCAGCGGCGTGCGCATCCAGGCACGGATGTTCGGCGGCTGGGATTATGACAAGGGCGTTCTCGCCAATGCGGATTGGGCGAAGACCGCCTATGCTAGCGGCGTGCCGATGGGCGGCGATCTTGCTGCCGCCGACGACAAGGTTCCTTCCTTCATCGTGTCGGCGGTGAAAGACCCCGACGACGGCAATCTCGATCGCATCCAGATCGTCAAGGGCTGGACGAAACAGGGACAGATATTCGAAAAGATATTCGACGTCGCCTGGGCTGGAAACCGCCAGCCCGATCCGGTCACCGGGAAACTGCCACCGCTTGGAAGCACGGTCGATATCACAAAGGCGACCTACACCAACGACATCGGCGCGGTGGAACTGAAGGCCGTATGGACAGACCCGGAGTTCGACCCCAGCCTGCACGCGTTCTACTACTCGCGCGTTCTACAGATTCCGACTCCGCGTTGGAGCACGTATGACGCCGCCAAGCTCGGGATACTTCCGCCCAGCAACGTGGCCGCGACGGTTCAGGAACGCGCCTGGACGTCGCCGATCTGGTACACGCCAACACCCGCGGCCGTCGCTAAGGCCGAGCGCGGCCTGACCGTCGAAGACCTGACCAAGGCAGGAGCTGTCGCGCTCACAGATGATCAACTGAAGAAACTCGTCGTTGGCAAGACGGCAAAAGTTCGCAACAGGGTGACCGGGAAGACTTTCGATGTTCTGTTTGGGGAGCATGGACAACGCGTCATCACCGAGTTGAACGGTGGCGCGCCGAGCGCGGACGACGTCTTGCAGATCATGCATCCGAGCACCTCTGGATCGACGGCCGACTACGAGATCAAGAATGGCCACATCATCACCACGATCGACGGGAGCCCGTTCGAGCTGACCGTCTACACATCGGGAGATAAATTCGTGGCCGCCAGAAGCAATGAATTCGGCTACGCCAACTATGAAGTCCAGGCCGTCATTCAGTAAACGGAGGCAGTCGCTGTGGAACTGTTTCCCATCGCACCTGAAGCCAGTCATGTATGGATAAGGGAGTCGCCAATGAGCGGGTGGCGGCGAGTCCTCCGCGAACCGCTGCTCCATTTCCTCGTCGTTGGTGCGGTCCTGTTCGGCGCATACCACCTGCTGACGCCGTCACAGGAAGAGGCGGCGAATACGAACCAGATCGTTCTGACGAAGGACGACCTGCGGCAACTGGCGATCAGTTGGCTGGCGCAGGGACGCTCGTCCCCGACACCCGAGCAGATTCGCAGTCTCGTCGACCAGAAGGTGACGCAGGAAATCCTCTTCCGGGAAGCCGTAGCTCTCGGTCTTGATCGCGACGACGAGGTGGTCAAGCGCAGACTGGCGCAAAAGATGGACTTCCTCGCCTCCGACGTAGCCTCGATGCAGGAACCGACGGATGCCGACCTGAAGGCATGGTTCGAGAAGAACGCGGAGACCTTCGCGCTGCCCGCGCATGCTACCTTCCGCCATCTCTACTTTTCCACGGACCGACACGGGAAGCGTACCGAGGAGGCCGCGACGGAAGCTCTGACTGCCATAGTGGGCAAATTGCCGGACTCGAGCGAAGTTGCCGCGGTCGGCGACCCCTTCATGTTCCAGAACCACTATGGCGACGCGACTCCCGACCAGATGTCGAAGGAGTTCGGACCCGAGTTTTCCAAGGCTCTGTTCCAGCTTCCGGCGGGCAAGTGGGTCGGTCCCGTCAAATCGGGCTACGGATGGCATCTCATCTGGATCGACTCCATCGAGCCGGGACGCATTCCGACCTACGCTGAGGTAATGCCCAACGTGAAGGCCGGCTGGGTTCAGGACCAGTATCAAGAAATAAAGCGCGCCTCCCTGGAGGAGATGCGGTCCCGCTATTCTGTCATTGTTCCCCCAATCGAAGCAGCAGACTTCCAAGACTTGCAGGTTCCCCCTGGGTACAATCTGGGACTTGAGGTGTCGGCACAATGAACGTCAGGCGAATAGTGGCAACGATATTCCTGGCTGTCACTGCCTTCCTGGCGCAAGCTGGGCTGGCTACAGCACATGAGATACGACCCGCCTATCTTCAGATCGACGAGATGACGGCCAACCGCTTCAAGGTCGTCTGGCGCACACCCCTGCTTTCGGGCATGCGCCTTCCCGTGGCCTTGCGGTTCCCCGACAGTGTTCGCAACGTGACGCCACCTGCCGAGCGCGAACTTCCGGATTCTCTTGTGGAGAGCCGCATCGTCGAAACGGTGGACGGGAGCCTTGCGGGCAAGCGCGTCGAATTCGTAGGTCTGCAGGCAACGATTACCGACGTGCTGGTGCGTACCCGCCTGCTGGACGGGACCGTGATGACGGCCATGATCCATCCATCCCAGCCGTGGGTCGACGTCACGGCTCGACCTGGACGGCTCGATGTGGCGAGGATATTCATCGTGCACGGCATCGAGCACATCCTTTTTGGCTACGACCATCTTCTCTTCGTCCTGGCGCTGATGTTCATCGTACGAAGCTGGCGGGCGCTTTTGTGGACGGTGACGGCGTTTACCGCGGCGCATTCCATCACACTGACGCTGGCAACACTTGGCTTTGTGCACGTTCCCGGGCCGCCCGTGGAAGCCGCGATCGCGTTCAGTATCCTGCTGCTCGCCTGCGAGATCATTCAAATCCAGAATGGGCAGGCCGGCCTCACTGCGAAACGCCCTTGGCTAGTCGCCTTTGCGTTCGGGCTGCTGCACGGGCTGGGTTTCGCGGGGGCACTGTCTGAACTGGCCCTTCCGTCAGGGGACATTCCGCTTGCCTTGCTGTTCTTCAATGTGGGCGTCGAGATCGGGCAGTTGATGTTCATCGCCGCTGTGATCGGGTTAATCGCGTTGGTGAGGCAGACGAGATATCCGGAGTGGCTGAGACGGAATGCCTTCACGACGGCGACATACGCAATCGGTGCGATGTCGGCATTCTGGTTCGTCGAGCGGGTGGCTGCGTTCTAAATCGGGAGCCGAATACGTCATGAGCGCCTGATGTCAGGCGACATATACGAATGGATAAAACCGCATGGGGAACGGTGTTGGATTCGTAAAGCGCGCCTTCGAGAAGCGCGACAAAGTCATTGATGAACTCGCCGCGCGCAACGAGGGGTTTCGCGACCTCTGCGACGATTTCGAAATTGCCGTCAACGAGAAAGAGCGATGGGAGCAGTCCACCTCTCCGGAGCGCGACGAGCGGCTCGCCGAGTACCGGGAATTGATCGATAGCATGCGGATCGAGATCGGAGAGGCACTCGACAGGGCCGCGATCGTTCAGTTCAAACCGCGAAGACGATAAAGACCACCGCATATCAAAGCATGAGTATTTCAGATCAATCGCTCCAGGGATGGAAACAATGATGAGAGAAAGAATTGCCATATTTGCGTGGGTGGCGCTTACCGCCTTCCTCGCTCTGACCGCTGTCGGGAGGGCAGACACGATCAGCTACGCGGACGCGGTGACGACCCTTGCAAAGGAATGCGAGGCCGACATCAAGAAGTTCTGCAACGGCGAGAACCTTGGAAACGGCCGCATCCAGGCGTGCCTCGAGAAAAACGCCTCGAAGGTCTCACCGACCTGCACATCGACCCTCGGAAGCGTCATGACGTCGATCGCGCAGCGTCAGCAAGCGCAGGCGTCGGTGTTCAAGGTCTGCCAGCATGACATCTCCCAGTACTGCAATGGCGTGAAGGGCGACGGCAATATCCTTTCCTGCCTCGTCGAGACGAAGCGTGTCGACAACCGGGCATGCAACCAGGCAATCACCGACGCTGGATGGCGTTGAACCATAACCGAGGACAGGGGAAACAAGATGATAGTTCATGGCCTTCGAATAACTTTGGCACTCGGCCTGCTTCTGGCCCCGTGCATTGCTTCCGCCCAGCAGCTCGACAACGGTCAGATCATGAGCACGCTCGGGCAAGTGAAGTCGGCAGCACCCGCAGTCGACGTCGCGCTCCTCGTGGAGGAAGCCAACGCCAATGTCGGCAAGGGCGTCGCAGCACTCCCTAACTGGAGCAAATTGTCGGAGCTGTCGCAGTTGATCGTGGAGATCGATTTCGAGAACAACTCGACCGCCATAGAGCCAAAATCCTATCGGACGGTGGGCCTGATTGCGGACGCGCTGCACCACCCGGACCTGTTCCGATACAAATTCCTGATCGTCGGGCATTCCAGCTCGACAGGAAGCGCCAAGCACAATCTGGAACTCAGTCAGAAGCGCGCCGACGCGATCAACGAGGCGCTGTCAACGACCTTCGCAGTTTCGCCTGATCGCCTGTTCTCGGTTGGGGCCGGTGAGGAATGGCCGATCGATCCCGGTCATCCGGAGTCTGCCGACAACAGGCGCGTTCAACTGATCAATCTTGGGCTCCTGAAATAGGGAGTGGTCATGATCAAACGGAGGATGCATGATGCTAAGACTCTCAGCAATAAGCATGATCGCCGTCGCGGCGAGCCTTCTAGCGATATCGCCGGTCTTCGCGCAGGACGCCATTTCGGCTCCAGCGGAAAAGACGATAGGCGCGACCAAGTCAAAAATGGTGCCGTCGCTTGCCGTGCTGAATTCCGGTGGGGCGAAGCTCGAGGGTGGCAAGCTAACGATGAGTGGCATCTCGGCGGTGTCGATCGTGTTTGCCGACCGCCCGGTCCGATCGGCGGGCCACGTGCTGACCTCCGAGTTCATCAAGCAATGGGGTGAGGGGCCCGACAGCTTCGCGAAGGACCCACCCAACGCAACGATATCGGTGCTCAGCGCCAAGGGTGATTCCGTTGCCGACGCCGTGGTCGTCCTGAAGACGCCGAAGCTTGAGGGCGGAGACCTGACGTTCGACGTAGCAGTGCTCGAAGGGGACCTCGCCGGAGCCGATGGGCCCGCATCGCTATTTATCGACTGGTTCGCGGCACGTGGTCCCTATGGGGGCGTCGCCGTGGGAGGCGCTGGGTTCCGCGCGCCGGTTTGGCGTGGCGGATGGTACGCCCATCCAGGCGCGTACTATGGGGCGGGCGTCGTGGCGGGGGCGGCGATTGGTGCGGCCGCTGCGGAGCGACGTTATTACCCGCCTCCGGCGTGTGGCTATTATCCGTATCCGCCCTGCTACTAGCACTTAGGGCAAAATCCATGCTCGCGCTGGGTTCGGTCGTGGGACGCTCGCACGACGCGTCCCACCGCAGGCTGAACACTGAGGACGCAAACGATTGGACCATCTCACCCACCCGAATCCAGTTCTGGAGATTCTTGTAGGCACCGTGTTTTTGATCGTTGTGATCTTTGTGCATGGCGTCGGAATCCGAAGCATCGGGCTTCAGTTCAGCAAGTCCTGGGCACACGTCACCGCAGCCACGCCGCATTGGCGGCTGAATTTGATGCTCGCCGTAACAATCGCCGCGCTAGCGGTTCTGCACTTCGCGGAGACTCTTATTTGGGCAGTTCCCCTGTATGTCAGGGACATTATCCCTTCGATGCGCGATAGCTACTATTACGTCCTCGAAAGCTATACCACTCTCGGCGAGGGCAACGTCAGCCTTCCAGACCGATGGCGTCTGCTCGGCCCGATCATCGGGATGTCGGGCCTGTTCACCTTCGGTTGGACTGGAAGCGTTCTCGTTAGCATCATGACCGATTTTGGCAAGTTCGACCGACTGCAGGCGAGGCGGGAGCGGGTGGAGGAGGGCAAGACGGAGTTGTGAGCAGGCTCGATCTTCGCGATACGCCTGCACCTTCTCGCCATCGGCAACGCTCCCCGCCCCGCCCAGACCTCATCGCTACGAGGCGCGATGATGGCCGTCGCCATGAGCTTGGGCATCATAATCACTGCTTCGCGCATGACCGAGAGCCTCTGGCGGTAGCTCGCAATCGTGCAAGCGTCCGCCGCAAGGGACAGCGCCTCGGGCATCGCGACAGCATTGTCGAGCAGTAAGGACAGCGTCTGAAGATAACGCGCAAGCGCCGCCTTGATCATCAACGGACCAAAGACCGGCATTTTGATCCGCGCTGCCGATGCGAGCCCGACAATGGCGCTCCGGCGCGAACGCGATGATTTTTGGCCAAATCTATTGGCACCTGACTGCCAAACCTGGGTCTCTAGGGACAGAACTTACGTCCCGGATTCACGCGTGACAGTTCCGCACGCGAATTTATTCTGTGCGATATACGAACAAATATCAAATAACGCACAAAATTCTTGCCGTCGGGATGGCTCTCGCTTTATGCCTGTTGTCAGGGAGGCACGAGGAGGCCTCATCCGGCAAGGAGAGATCCCGCATGGACAAGACAATCGGGAGCGCGGCTGACGCCGTCTCCAAAATCGGCGATGGCGCCACCGTCATGATTGGTGGCTTTGGAGGTTCGGGTGCGCCGATCGAGCTCATTCACGCCCTGATCGATAAGGGCCCGAAGAACCTCACGGTCATCAACAACAATGCCGGCAATGGCCGCATCGGTATCGCCGCCATGATCGATGCCGGCATGGTCAGGAAGATGATTTGCTCCTTCCCGCGCTCGTCCGATCCGCGTGCCTTCACCGATAGATACCTTGCCGGAGAAATCGAGCTGGAGCTCGTGCCGCAGGGAACGCTCGCCGAGCGGATCCGCGCCGGCGGAGCCGGCATTCCTGCTTTCTATACACCGACCGGCTATGGGACCGAGCTTGCAGAAGGCAAGGTCATCGCCGAGTTCGACGGCCGCCACTATGTGCAGGAACGTTGGCTGAAGGCCGATTTTGCGATCGTCAAGGCGCATGTCGGCGATACCCATGGCAACCTCACCTACAACAAGGCCGGCCGGAACTTTAACCCGCTGATGTGCATGGCGGCTGCCAAGACGATCGCGCAGGTCTCGAGCATCGTGCCGGCCGGCGGCATCGATCCTGAGCATGTCGTCACACCCGGCATCTTCGTCGACCGCCTCGTTGAGATCGCCAATCCGCAACAGGAAGAAGAGCTTATTCGAGCCGGGGTGGCCTACGTATGACCGTCGACATTAGAGAAGACATCAAGCTCTCCAACGCCCAAATCGCCTGGCGGGCGGCGCAGGACATCGCCGACGGCGCCTATGTGAACCTCGGCATCGGCTTTCCGGAAATGGTTGCCCGCTATCAACCGCCGGGCCGGCAGGCGATCTTCCATACGGAAAACGGCATCCTCAACTTCGGCGAGGCGCCACCGTCAGGCGAAGAGGATTGGGACCTTATCAATGCCGGCAAGAAGGCAGTGACGCTGAAGCCGGGTGCAGCCTTCTTCCATCACGCCGACAGCTTTGCCATGGTACGCGGCGGCCATCTCGATGTCGCGATCCTCGGCGCCTATCAGGTCGCTCAAAACGGCGATCTCGCCAATTGGCGCGTCGGCGCCAAGGGTGTGCCGGCCGTCGGCGGCGCCATGGATCTGGTCCATGGTGCCAAGCAGGTCTGCGTCATCACCGAGCATGTTACCAAGAATGGTGAGCCGAAGCTGGTCGACAAATGCACCTTCCCGCTGACGGGGGTGGCTTGCATCACCCGCATCTATACGAGCCATGCCGTCATCGACATCAAGGACGGGCGTTTCGTGCTGCGCGAGAAACTTGCCGCGATGTCGGTCGAGGAACTGCAGGCCATGACCGGTGCGCCGCTCCATATCGAGGGGCCGGTTGCCGATCTCATCGTTCCCAAACTCTGAGGACAAGTCCATGACCGAAGCCTTTATCTGCGATTATATCCGCACGCCCATTGGCCGTTATGGCGGCTCGCTCTCCTCCGTGCGCGCCGATGATCTCGGCGCCATTCCGCTGAAGGCGCTGATGGCGAAGAACGCTTCCGTCGACTGGGAAGCGGTCGATGACGTCGTCTTCGGCTGCGCCAATCAAGCGGGCGAGGACAATCGTAATGTCGCCCGAATGTCGCTGCTTCTCGCCGGCCTTCCGGTCTCTGTGCCGGGCACAACGATCAACCGGCTCTGCGGCTCGGGCATGGATGCCCTTATCACCGCGGCGCGCGCCATCCGATCAGGCGAAGCCGAAATGATGATTGCCGGCGGCGTGGAAAGCATGTCGCGAGCCCCCTTCGTGATGCCGAAGGCCGATACCGCTTTTTCGCGCTCTGCCGAAATCCACGACACGACGATCGGCTGGCGCTTCATCAATCCTCTGATGAAGAAGCAGTATGGCGTCGATTCCATGCCGGAAACCGGCGAGAACGTTGCCGAGGATTACAAAGTGAGCCGCGAGGATCAGGACGCCTTTGCCGTACGCTCACAGGCCAAGGCTGCGGCCTCTCAGGCAAGCGGTAGGCTGGCCAAGGAAATCACCTCGGTGACCATCCCGCAGCGCAAGGGCGATCCGATCATCGTCGAGAAGGACGAACATCCGCGCGCAACCAGCATGGAAGCGCTCGCCAAGCTGCCAACGCCCTTCCGTCAGGGCGGTACGGTAACGGCCGGCAATGCCTCCGGCGTCAATGACGGAGCGGCTGCCCTCATCATCGCTTCGGAAGCTGCGGCCAGGAAATATGGCCTGACGCCGATTGCCCGTATTCTCGGAGGTGCGGCCGGGGCTGTCCCGCCGCGCGTCATGGGCATCGGCCCCGTCCCGGCTTCGCGAAAGCTGATGACGCGGCTTTGCATGAGGCAGGAACAGTTTGATGTGATCGAGCTCAACGAAGCCTTTGCCAGCCAGGGGCTTGCCGTTCTACGCGAGCTCGGCATTGCCGATGACGATCAGCGCGTAAACCGCAATGGCGGTGCGATTGCGCTCGGCCATCCGCTCGGCATGTCGGGTGCCCGCATCACCGGCACCGCGGCACTGGAGCTTGGTGAAACCGGCGGTCGTTATTCGCTGTCGACCATGTGCATCGGGGTCGGCCAAGGCATCGCCGTGGCGCTCGAACGGGTCTGAGAGCGGCCTATTCGGGGATCGACTGCATCATGATTTCGCTGCGCAGGGCCGGTGCCTCGGCGCCGAAATAGGTCTTGAGCAGCTTTGGGAAATCGTTCGAGGTGTAGAGGCCCGTCAACGTGCGGTCGACGAGAAGCCGGAAGTCGGAATCGTCCCGCCGCATCGCGATGCCATAGGGCTCATGGGTGAAAAGGCGGCTGCCGAGCTCGAGTTTGGAAGGGTTGCCCGCCCGGTCGGCAAGGCCGATGAGAAGGGACCGGTCGGCAAAATAGGCATCGATCTTGTGCTCCTCAAGCGCCTTCAAACCGTCCTCATGCGTCGGGAAGTCGACGATGCGGGTCTGCGGCACGTCGGGACCAATGGCGTCGCGCAGCGTTGCACCGGTCGTCGTGCCGGCGCGCACGCCGATCGAGCTCTGAGCGGGCGACTTCAGGTCGACAGCGCTGACGGGGCGCTTGTCGAGAAAGAGAATCTGCAGGTAATCGGGTGAATCCTTGCGCAGGAGCGCACTGGCACCCGTCAGGAAGATAGGCTGGGAGAAGTCGACGTTTTCGCGTCGTGCAAGATTGATCGTGGTCGCACCGCAGAGCAGATCGATCTTGCCGTCCTTCACCGCGCCGAAACCATCAGACAGCGTCGTCTCGATATAGTTCTTCTTGAGGCCGGAAACGTTAAGGCCGATCTCATCGGCGATGCGGCGGCAGAGATCGATCGCATAGCCGGCAGGGCTGCCGTCCGCCTTCTTGAAGGAGAAGGGCTTCTCGTCGGCGATATAGCCGAGACGGATGATCTTGCTCTGCCTGATCGTGTCGAGTGTCTGGGCATCTGCAGGCCCGTATGCAGAAGGACCGAGGGCAAGGCCCAGAAAAAGCAGCCATCTCACGCGCTTGAGCATGTCTTCCCCTCAAAGAGCCGCAACCCTCACCGCGGACCGAAGGCTGAGACTATGGCCTGCCGGTCATTTGTCAACGGAAGCACCCGTTGCCGCAGGCTTGCCCATCTCGCTCTTTCGTGCATTGCCCTTCCACGATCTCGCCTGCTAAGACTGGCACATATCGTTTCATCACCTATGTCCTTGGTTTTTCGGGAGGCTATCGTCGCCATGGCAGATCTTGCTCAATTGCTTGCATCCATCAGAATTCCAGACCTCGCCGGCAAGGCCGTGCTGATCACCGGCGCCTCGACAGGCATCGGCGCTGCCGTCGCCCGCGCTCTGGCCGCCCAGGGCGTCAAGGTCGGCGTGCACTACAATGCCAGCCGTGAACCGGCCGAAAAGCTTGCCGAGGAGATCAGGGCAGCTGGGGGTACGGTGCATCTGGTGCATGGCGACGTCTCGCGGGAAGGTGAGACGGAGCGTGTCGTCGAAGAGACGGCCAAGACCTTCGGCCATCTCGACGGCCTGATCAACAATGCCGGCGGCATGCTCGGCCGCAAGCCGACTTCGGAATATACCGATGAGCATTATGAGAAGGTCATGAACCTCAATGCCCGCTCGGTGCTGGCGGCAACGCGCGCTGCCCATCCCTGGCTGAAGAAGCAGGGCGGTTTCATCATCAACACGACCTCGATTGCGGCGCGCAATGGCGGCGGCAATGGTGCAATTCTCTATGCGGCTTCGAAGGGTTTCGTCTCGACGATCACCCACGGCCACGCCAAGGAATTTGTCGCCGACAAGATCCGTGTCAATGCGGTCGCGCCGGGCGTCATCGCCACGCCCTTCCACGAGCGCTATACGAATGACGAGCAGATGGAACTGCAGCGCAAATCCATTCCAATGGGCTTCGTCGGCACGTCGGAAGATTGCGTCGGCGCTTATCTCTTTCTCGCCTCGCCGACCTTGTCAGGTTACATCACCGGTCAGATCATCGAGGTCAATGGCGGCCAGCTAATGCCCTGATCTGGACCAAAACGACGCAAACTGAGGGAACTTTCGCACTGCAATGACGTTTCCCGCTTGGCCATTCATCAAGCGGGGGCGTCATGAGCTTTTCCTTTTCCGAACTCGACTTCCTGAAACCGGAGCTGGGGGCGGAATATATCGGTTCAGGCACCCATTTTGCGGTTTTCTCCGCGCACGCAGAACAGTTGGAACTCTGCCTGTTCTCTCCCGATGGCAAGAAAGAGATTGCCCGGTTGCCGCTGCCGAAGCGCGAGGGTGATATCTGGTCTGGCTACATTGCCGGCGTCGGCCCTGGCACGGTCTATGGCTACCGCGCGCACGGTCCTTACGACCCGAAGAACGGCCATCGCTTCAATGCCAACAAGCTGCTGCTCGATCCGTATGCCAAGCAGGTGCTCGGCGATCTCAAATGGAACGACGCGCTCTATGGTTATACGATCGGCAAGGACGATCTTTCCTTCGACGAGCGCGATAGCGCGCCTTACATGGTCAAGGGTGTCGTTCAGGATCCGGATTTCGACTGGGCCGGTGAGGAAGCGATCCGGCGGCCATGGCCGGAAACAATCATCTATGAGGCGCATGTCCGGGGACTGACGATGCTGCATCCGAAAGTGCCGGACAGATTGCGTGGCACCTTTCTCGGCATGTGCAGCGATCCGATCATCGATCATCTCGTGAAGCTCGGCATTTCCGCGATCGAGCTGCTGCCGATCCAGTTCTTCCCGAACGACCGCTATCTCGAAGAGAAGAAGCTCACGAATTACTGGGGCTACCAGACGCTCGGTTTCTTCGCACCGCAGGCACGCTATCTCTCGGGTGACAAGATCATTGAGATCAAGACCATGGTGAGGAAGTTCCATGCCGCCGGCATCGAAGTCATCATGGACGTCGTCTATAACCACACGGCCGAGGGCAGCGAGAAGGGGCCGACGATGTCTTTCCGCGGTCTCGACAACGCAAGCTACTACATCCTCTCGCCCGACGATCCGCGCCATACTTTCGATACGACAGGCACCGGCAATACGCTGAACGTTGCTCATCCGATGGTCATGCGCATGGTGCTGGACAGTCTGCGTTACTGGGTCGGCGCCATGCATATCGATGGTTTCCGCTTCGATCTTGCCAGCACGCTCGGCCGTCAGGATATGGAATTCGACCGGCAGGGCCTGTTCTTCGGCGCGATCCGCCAGGATCCGATCCTTGCCGGGGTCAAGCTGATCGCCGAACCTTGGGATGTCGGAGCCGGCGGCTATCAGGTCGGCGGCTTCCCGCATCCTTTCCGCGAGTGGAACGATAAGTTCCGTGACGATGTACGCCGCTTCTGGAAGGGAGACGGCGGAATGGTGTCGGAGATCTCGCAGCGCATCACCGGCTCGGCGTTGCAGTTCAATCACTCGGCTCGCGGGGCGACATCATCAATTAATCTGCTGTCGGCGCATGACGGCTTTACGCTGATGGATACGGTTTCCTTCGACGAAAAGCACAATGAGGCAAATGGCGAGGACAATAGGGACGGTCATTCAGACAATCATTCGGACAATATGGGTGCCGAGGGCGTGACCGATAACAAGGACATCAACCGGCTGCGAGTACGCCGGCGCCGTAACATGATGGCGACCTTGATGCTCTCCCAGGGCGTGCCGATGATCCTTGCCGGCGATGAGGTCGGCAACAGTCAGGGCGGCAACAACAATGCCTATTGTCAGGACAATGAGATTGGCTGGACGAAATGGGACGGCCTCGATGATCCGTTCCTTTCTTTCTGCCGCAAGGTCGTCGCGTTCCGCAAGGCGCATCCGGTGCTGAGGCAGGAGCGCTTTCTGACAGGCGACAGTACCGAGGACGGGCGGATCGAAATCGCCTGGTACAAGCCGGACGCCAGTTTCATGGATGACGGCGCCTGGAACGACGACGGACTTCAAGTGCTCGGCGTCTATCTCTCGACGAGTGCACATTCCCCCGATACCGAGGAGATGGATGATCTCTATCTGGTCTTCAACGCCGGCGGTGATTGCGAGGTGCATTTGCCCGAGGTCAACGGCCTGAAGCACTGGGCGCGTGTACTCGATACCGGCGCTGAGGAGGATGCTTTCAAGCTCCATGAGCAGGAAGGTCCCGTCATGGTTTATGCCCAAAGCATTGCAGTCTTTGCGCCGAGGGGGCAGACGCGGCCGCCAAAGGATGCAAGCAAGGCCGAACGGCGCAGGTGGTTCCATTTCGGTCGGCGGAGCAGATGACGGATCAGTAGCAAGCAATGAATGCCGACGTCATCACTGAGCTTGGTCTGATTTATGTTAGCGATACCGAACCGGGTATCCGCAGACGACGAAAAGGCAAGGGCTTCAGCTATACGCTGCCAGACGGGAAAACACTGGCCGACGAGATCCAGCGGGCCCGTATCCATGCGCTCGGCCTGCCGCCGGCCTATGAAAATGTGTGGATCTGCATTGACGAGAACGGTCATCTGCAGGCCACCGGCTTCGATGTCCGTGGCCGCAAACAGTATCGCTATCACAAGGATTGGCAGGCCTTCCGCAGCACCGGCAAATTCCATCAACTCATCGAGTTCGGCAATGCACTGCCGAAGATCCGGCGAACGGTGCTGCGCCATCTCGATACCGGCGCAGAGGACATCAACGGTGTGCTTGCAGCCCTGACGATATTGCTCGACGAAGCGCATCTGCGCGTCGGCAACCAGGCCTATGTGAAGGAGAACGATACCTATGGTGCAACAACGCTGCTGAAGCGCCATTTGAAGATCGTTGACGGTCGCATCGAATTGAAATTCCGCGCCAAGGGCGGCAAGCGCGTGCAGCGCAGCCTCAAGCATCCACGCCTGCAGAAGATATTGGAAGAGATCGCCGATCTGCCGGGCAGGCAGCTCTTCGTCTGGAAAGACGCGACAGGTGCGCTGAAACCGATCGATTCCGGCCGGCTGAATGCCTATCTCGCTGACATCTCGGGCATTGCCATTTCCGCCAAGACCTTCCGCACATGGGCAGGTTCGCTTGCCGCTTTCGGCGCGGCGCGCAACGCCATATCGGAAGGACGACGGCCGACCGTCAAGGAGATGTCGGAAGCTGCGGCCGACGTCCTGCATAATACGCCGGCGATCTCGCGCTCCAGCTACATCCACCCGGCAATCATTGCGCTTTCAGCCAAGGATGAGACGCTGGAGGAGGGCTGTAGCGAACCCCTGCGTGGGCTTCGGGCGGATGAGAACCGCATGCTGGATTTCCTGACGCGCCACACCACTCCCGAGTGAATAAAAAGAACCCGCGGCGAAGCCGCAGATTACGCGTTCAACAGGCGAGTATGGCGACACGTTCTCGTGGCGGCCCTCCTCGACCTCTCGACATTTCAAATTCTGGATCGAAGACAAAACCGATGGCAATGCCGATCGTTCTCGAAAAATTGAAAGCAATGCCTGATCAGGGCGCATCCATGTCGAGTTCCGGATAGTGGCGGAAAATGCCTTCCGTGCTGAAAGGCAGGCGGCGGTCGGATTTCAGATAGCGGGCGATGTTGGGGCGATGCTCGACGCTGTCATGGAGGGCGGCTAGCAGCGGATATTTGCTGCGGTAGCTGCCCATCGCCTTTGGAAAGGCATAAGCGAGACCCTCGACGATCTGGAAGAGCGACAGGTCCACATAAGTCAGTGCATTGCCGGCTACATGTTTGGAGCCATGGGGATTCTGCCGCAGCACGCGCTCGAAATAGCCGAGGAATTTTGGGATGCGCTCCTTGATGAAATCGGCCGAGCGGGCCTTGGCTTCTTCCTTCTGGTCCTCGTAGTAGAGCGAGGTGGCAATCGGGTGATGTGTGTCATGCACCTCGGCGACGAAATCGGTGATCGTGAGCTGCAACCCGTTTACGACATAGCGCAGCCCTTCGTCATCAGGCGCCAGGCCGAGTTTGGGGCCGAGGTACAGCAGAATGTTGGCGACATGCGGAACGATGAGATCGCCTTCCTTGAGGAAGGGTGGGGCGAAGGGAATATGCGCTTCGCTATTGCTCTGCATGATGCTCAGCATCGCGCCGGTGCCGCGCCCGCGACCGGACTGGCGGGTAATGTCGATATAGTCGGCACCCGCTTCCTCAAGTGCCAGCCGCACAAATTCTCCACGGCCTTGGATGCCGTCCCAATAATAAAGCTCGTAAGTCATTTGCCCTCGTAATGTCTTTAACGCCTTGTTTCGCGGCCGAAATCCTTGCGAAGTTCGTCCTTCGTCTTTTCAAGTGTGCCCTTCTGCTTCTTCGTCAACTGGTCTCCGGCACGGTTGATGTAGAAATTCAGCATCGACATAGCCGACCGGAAGGGGCTCGATTTGCGCCGGTTGCTGTTTTCGGCCGAGTGTTTCAGGGAAGCGGCGATCTTCTTCGGATCGTTGGATGTGAAGACACCTTCCTTGAGGTCCATGGCGTCACTGTTTTCGGTGACACCCTGTGACCATTTCTGCTTGCTCTTCGCCATTGCGAGTGTCCTTTAGAGCAGCGGCATGCGGCGCGAGGCCACACCGTGCTGGTGTCTGATGGTGCCGTCAGTGATGGGTGGGGTGTTCGTTGCGCTTGCGGGTGGCGGCTGCCTTCTTGGCGGAAGCGGAACGTTCTTCCTTCGAGCGGGATGCGGAGGCGTGGCCGCCGATCCGTCCGCCCTTTTCGGAGGATTCGTTCGTATCCTTCTTGCCGCGCCCGGAGCCTGATTTGTTGCCGCCGCCGCTTTCCTTGTTGACGGTTGCCCATGCACGGCGTTCAGCCTCCCCTTGGGAGACGCCGCGGTCCTCATAGCCTTCCTCGATATGCTCGGCCTTTCTCTTCTGCTTATCGGTATAAGCGGATTTGTCACCTCTCGGCATGGCTGCCTCCTCTGGTTCGAAAGAGGCTCAACCGCTGGCCATCTAAAAAGTTCCGAGGCCGTCCCGGCCGCCGCCCGTTTGGGAAATATCCGCAACTTGAAGGTCCTGACGCAGTCAGGGCCTAGGCAATGGGGCGCTGGCGGGCAGCGGTCTTCACAGCGCGGTCGAGTGCTGCGGTGGTAAACGGCTTTGGTAGCAGCACGGAACCGGAAAAGCGGTTCGCATCCGGCAGATTGCTGTTGCCAGTCGCAAAGACGAGGCCGACCGACGGGAAAGCTTTGCGCGCCAGCGCTGCGAAGGCCGGGCCGGACATGCCCGGCAAGCCGACATCGGCAACGATAATATCTGTATTCGTATCTGCGCTGCGCAGGAGTTCGATGCCCTGTTCTCCGCTGTCGGCTTCGATCACGTCATAGCCGAGATCCCGCAGGATTTCGGCAGTATCCATGCGGATGAAGGCATCGTCCTCGACCAGCAGAAGCTTCAGCCTGGCCTGGACGATCTCGCCCGGTTGCTCGCTGCCCGGCAGCGGTGCCGGGTTAGTATGGCGGCGTTGCGCCTGGTTGACGAGGACGTGGCGGACTTTCCGCGCCAAGGCCTCCCGTGTGTATGGCTTGGACAGGAGCTCCAGGCCAGGATCGAGCCGGCCGCCATGGACGATCGAGTTTTCGGTATAACCTGACGTATAAAGCACGGCGACGTTGGGCAGGCGCTCGCGGGCCATGCGTGCGAGCTCCGGGCTCTTCAGCGGACCAGGCATGACGACGTCGGTAAAAAGCAGGTCGATATGCGCGCCGCTTTCGATCACGGTCAACGCGCTTTGCGCGTCCTTGGCCTTCAGTACGTAATAGCCGAGATCGGTCAGCATCTCGACGACGGTTGCACGCACGCCCTCATCATCCTCGGCGACCAGAATCGTCTCAGTGCCGCCGGTTGCGGGAACGTTGTCGCCAGTTGTGATCCGGTCCTCGCTTTGGAAGGAGCGGGGAAGATAGAGCTTCACCGTCGTACCTTCGCCGATCTCGCTGTAGATCTTCACATGACCACCGGACTGCTTGACGAAACCGTAGACCATGGAAAGGCCGAGACCGGTGCCCTTGCCCTCCGGTTTGGTGGAGAAGAACGGTTCGAAAGCCTGCGCAATGATCTCCGGTGGCATGCCTGAGCCAGTGTCGGTCACAGCGAGCACCACATATTGGCCGGCTGCGACCTCCGGATGAGTGCGGCTATAGGAATCGTCGAGAAAGGCATTTCCCACTTCGATCGTCAGTTTGCCTGCTCCATCCATTGCATCGCGGGAGTTGATCGCAAGGTTCAGCAGTGCGTTCTCGATTTGGATCGGGTCGGCAAAACTGTTCCAGAGCCCGCCGGAGAGCATGGTCTCCACTTCGATTTCCTCACCGAGCGTGCGGCGCAGCATGTCATCCATGGCAGAGACGAGGCGGCCGATATTGATCACCTTCGGCTCCAGCGGCTGGCGGCGGCCGAAGGCGAGAAGCTGGCTGGCGAGCCGCGATCCGCGCTCGACGGCGGATAGCGCGTTGGAGATGCGCTCCTTGGCCCGGCCATTATTCGTCACATCCTTGCCGAGAAGCTGGAGATTGCCTGAAATGACCTGCAGCAGGTTGTTGAAATCGTGCGCGACGCCGCCGGTGAGCTTGCCGATCGATTCCATCTTCTGCGCCTGCTGCAGGGCTGCTTCCGCCTGCTGGCGTTCGAGGATTTCGGCGGCGACACGGACCTCAAGCGTTTCGTTCAGTTTGCGAAGCTGGGCCTCGGCCCCGCGGCGCTGGACGATCTCAAGTTCGGCAGCGCGGATGAGCCGGGCGTTGTCGATTGCGACGGCAGACTGGCCAGCCAGGCTGACGAGGCTTGCCTCTGCAGCATCCGAAAAGCGGGCGGGCTGGCTGTGACCGAAGAACAGCCCGCCAATGACGTTGCCGTCGCGTGACTTGACCGGCACGGCGAGATAGCTGCGCACAGGCAGGTGGCCGCTCGGCATACCGGAATGTGGCGCATTCTGCCCGTAGCGTGGATCAAGCAGGATATCGTCGGAGCGCACGACGCCCTCGCCGCTGAAAGTCGGTGCAAAAACCTTGGTGTTGCGCGGCATCGGAAACTTGTCGAAATGTTTCCGGTCGACACCCGACAGCGCGTAAAGCATGTAACTGCCGCCTTCACCATCATCGACATTGTAGAAGAAGGCGCCGAATTCGGCGCCCGTCAACGCTACCCCTGCATCAACCGCGATCTGTGTCAGGCGATCGACATTGAGTTCGGCGGTAATCGCCGAGCCGGCCCTATTAACGACGGCGAGTGTTGCGGATTTTTCCCGCGCCTCATCCAAAGCGATGCGCTCTCGGTGCTTGGCAAGCACCTGGTCCGTCACTTCCATCGTCGCGCAGAGAATGCCGGCGACCTTGCCGTCATCGTCCCGTAGCGGCGTATAGGAAAAGGTGAACCAGGTGTCTTCCGTCTGTCCCTCGCGCCGCATGGGAACGTGCAGCTCCTTGTAGAGCTGTGACTGACCGTTAAGCGTGGCTTCCACGATCGGCTCGAACTGCGGCCAGATATCCGACCACACCTGCTGAAATGGCTTTCCGAGGGCGGCAGGATGCCGTTCGGGAAAGATCGCGACATAGGCGTCGTTATAGATGAAGGCGAGTTCGGGACCCCAGGCGACGAATTTCGGCTGGCGTGAATTGACAACCATTTCCGCGATATGCCGGAGTGAACTCGGCCATGCTTCGACTGACCCGATCCCTGCAGCATCCAAACCATTCCGGCGCAACAAATTCCCGATTTCGCTATCGCCTTCCGGCCAGCGCCCCCCAACCCGTGCCATCAAAAATCGCTTTCAATCTTACTATGGCATCACCCGAGCCGGGTCTGCCGGTCCACCGTCGACAAAATAGAGGCGTCGGGCAGGAGGGAAAGAGCGAGCTGCAAATATCGTTAACCGAGCAAAGCGTCCGATTACTCGCAAAAAAGCTGTTTATGTTTGTTATTCTTGGTCCAGCTTCTGCGAGGCGATGAAGGCGCGGCTCAGAGCAAAAGAACGAATCTGGATCGGCTTGCGCGGATCGCGAAAAAATACGCCGACTATATTATCAACCAGAAGGATGAGCCCCAGCGCGAAACCGACATAGAGCAAAGCGGCGATCAGAAGAAGCGACATCTCCATCCCTCACACCTGTGCTGGAAAACCCCGGCCGGAGGCCGCAGGAACTGGGATGGCAAGGGCATGGGCGAAATGGTTGTTCACGGCAACTTCCCCTGTTTGCCCATAAACAGCCGGAGGATACTCTTGTTCCCCGTTTCGAGGGGTGGACGCAGCCTTTTTAAAAAGCTGTCCAGACGGACGTTTCATTCGGCTTGTGGTCACCCCCGCATAGAAGCTGGCGCTTCATGAGTTTCTTAGCGCGCAACTAATTCAAACTTATGACAAAAAAAGCTAAGGGGCGCCGCGAAGGCGCCCTTTTCATTGCAATTTGAATATTTTTCTTCAGGAAGCCGACTTGCGTACGGCTGTCCGCTTCGGGGCCGGTTTGACGATGCCGTTGGTCTTTGTGTTTGTTGCCGCCTTCTTGGCAGGTTTCTTGGCTTCGCCGCCATTCGTGACCTCAGCCGCTACTGCCGGTGCCGCCGTCTTGGCTGCCGCCGCCCGCTTCGCTCGAGGTTTCACTTCCTTGCCGTTTGGAGATTTTGAAGCCCCCTTGAGCGTGTCATGCTCGGCCCTTGCTTGTTCCCAATGGATGGAATCCCGTCCCGTCGGGTGTCCCTCTTCTTCCCAGAGGGCATATGCACGTTTCTTTATCCACTCTTCCCGAGTTTCTGCCATCGCTGATCTCCAGTCACAACATGCCGTCGTTCGAACGCGATACCGTTGAAAAGGTTCCAGACTATGGGGCCGGTTTCAAGTGGATTTGCCAAGTAAATTGGGAATATTTTTGCGTTGCAGTATTTATAGGCAATAACTCGTTCTAGTTGCCTTGATATTGGACACCGCTCGATGTCTGAGCTGATCGAGGCTGGCAGCGTCGGCGCTTTCAAGCGTGAAGGCGGGGCCGAGTTTCTGTGCGACGTTCATGGCGGCAATCCGTTGGCTTTCACCCTCAACCGATCGCGCTACGGATTGTTCCTGCCCGTTCGGAACAACCCGCAGCCTCAGGAATTTGATGCTGATGGAAATCACACGGGGTGAGGGATGAACCAGATTTCACAGACAGGCGCGATCACGGAAGGCACGGGACGTTGGGGCGCAGAGCTGCTCGCGGGTGGGGGCGCGCGTTTTCGTCTCTGGACGCAGGGTGAGAATGCGATCTCGCTGCGGCACCGCGACCAGGATATCCCGATGCAGGACGTCGGTGGCGGCTGGTTCGAAGCCACTGTTGCGGAAGCATCCGCCGGCGATCAGTACATGTTCGTCCTCCCTGATGGAAAAGCAGTGCCGGATCCGGCGTCGCGGGCGCAGGCCGGCAACGTGCATGGGCCGTCTCTGATCGTCGATCCAAGCTACCAATGGCAGAATCCGCGCTGGCGCGGCCGTCCCTGGCAAGAGGCCGTCATCAGCGAAATCCATATCGGTGCCTTTACGCCCGAGGGTACGTTCCGGGCTGCGGCGGAGAAGCTGAAGCATCTTGCGGAAATCGGCATCACCGCTGTCGAAGTGATGCCGGTTGCGCAATTTGCCGGCAATCGCGGCTGGGGTTACGATGGTGTGCTGCAGTATGCGCCGCATTCCGCTTATGGCACGCCGGCCGATTTCAAGGCCTTCATCGATACGGCGCATGGCCTCGGCATCATGGTGCTGCTCGACGTCGTCTACAATCATTTCGGACCCGAGGGCAATTATCTTCACAGCTATGCGCCCGGCTTCTTCCACAAAGACCGGGAAACGCCCTGGGGAGCGGCGATCGATTTCGGGCGGGAGCCGGTGCGGCGCTTCTTCATCGAGAACGCGCTCTACTGGATCGGTGAATTCCGGCTGGATGGGCTCAGGCTCGATGCCGTGGAGCAAATCCATGATACCTCTGAAAAGCATGTGCTTTCGGCCATGGCCGAAGAGGTGAAAGCCACCTTCGCCGACAGGCAGGTTCATCTCGTCGTCGAAGACCAGCGCAATCTCGTGGAACTGCTGGTCCGTGACGAGAACGGCGCTCCCAAAGCTTACGAGGCCGAATGGAACGATGATTTCCATCATGTGGCGCACATCATCGCGACCGGCGAAACCATTGGCCACTACAAGCCTTTCGCCGATCAGCTCTGGCATAAGCTTCGCCTGGCGCTTCAGCATGGCTTCATCTATCCGGATCGAACCGATCCGCCGGAACTCCCTGTCGGCGATCGTCGCTACCTGCCGCCGACCGCCTTTGTCGATTTCCTGCAGAACCACGACCAGATCGGCAACCGCGCTTTCGGCGAGCGGCTGGTGAGCCTTTCCGATCCCGATATGCTGGACGCGCTGACAGCGATACTCCTGCTCTCACCGCACATTCCCTTTCTCTTCATGGGGGAGGAGTATGGGGAGAGGCAGCCCTTCTATTTCTTCACCGATTACGCGGGTGAGCTCGCCAAAATAGTCCGCGAGGGTCGTATGGCGGAAGCCGAGGGTTTCGGCGGATTGAAAGCCGGTAGGATCGCGGCCGATCTGCCCGATCCGAACGCCCTTTCGACTTTCGAGAATTCGAAACTCGGCTGGCAATGGCGGGAGAACGAAGAAGGGCGGAAAAGCCTGGCTTTCGTCGCTGAGCTCCTGAAGCTGCGCAAGACCTATATCGTGCCGCTGCTGCGGCAGAGCTGGGCCATCGAGAGCGGCGCGCTTGAGGCGTCCGAAGGGACGGTCGCCATTTGGTGGAAGTTTGCGAATTTGACCTTGGCGTTGCGCGCCAATTTGTCGGGGCAGGGGATGGTCTTGCCGTCGGTCGCCGGGACGGTAATCTACGAGCGCTACGGCAAGGAAGCAAAGCCTGCCGAGAATGGCGCGCTGCCGCCGCATTCCGTCGTCTTTGCCATCGATATTGAGCCGGCAAATTAAGCATCTGAAAATTTCGCGCTGGGAGCGGGCCGCGTACTGATTGAACGCAGACGATTCGCGGCTATATCCTGTGGCGATGTTCCAACTGCTGTCGACCTACTGGCCGCATATCCTCTTCGTCATCTCCATTGCCATGGGGGCAGCGGCGGCGATCCACGCCACCATGACCAAGGAAGAGGTCCGGGCCGCGACCGGCTGGGTGGGTGTGATCCTCCTCTCGCCGATCATCGGCGCGCTGCTTTACATGATTGCCGGCATCAACCGTATCCGCCGCAAGTCGCTGAGCCTTCGCCGCGACGCGTTGCTGCCTGCCGCCGATCTGGACGAGCTCGAAAAGTTTGACGCAGAGACCGATGCAGTCATCAGCCAGTTCGGCCGGCGTTTTGCTGCCCTGCAGACGCTCGGCGATCGCGTCACGCGCTATCCGTTGACGACGGGCAATACGATCGACATGCTGGAAAATGGCGACGAAGCCTATGCGGCGATGAAGACCGCAATCGAGGGCGCCGAGCGCAGTATCCTGCTGGAAACCTATATTTTCGACCGTGACAGGATCGGGCTGCGCATCGCCGATGCGCTGATTGCAGCCGTCAAGCGCGGCGTGGAAGTGCGCGTGCTGATCGATGCGGTTGGTGCGCGCTATTCGGTGCCGAGCATTCTCGGATACCTGAAGGACGGCGGCGTGACCGTCGATGTCTTCAATGGCAATGTCATCATGGGCCTGAGGTTGCCCTACGCAAACCTGCGCACACACCGCAAGATCCTGATCGCGGATGGAAAGATCGCACTGACGGGTGGCATGAATATCCGCGAAGGCTTCAGCGAGGAGGCGGTCGGCGGAAGTTTTGCCCATGACACGCATTTCAGCGTCAGCGGCCCGGCGGTTGCCGATCTCTTCGACGTCGCGGCCGAGGACTGGCGTTTCACGACAGGCGAAGTTCTGAACAGTGAAGTCTGGCGCGGCGACCGACTGGAGCGCAAGCGTGGCGATCCGGTCTTCTTGCGCGTCGTCGCTTCCGGACCGGACCGGAGCGTGGAGACGAACCATAAGATGCTGATAGGTGCCTTTTCCGTAGCGCGCCAGTCGATCCGGATCATGTCGCCTTACTTTCTGCCGGATCGGGAGTTGATCAGTGCGCTGACGACGGCAGCCCGGCGTGGCGTGGAGGTTGATATCGTTGTGCCTGCCGCCAACAATCTCGTTCTGGTCGACCGGGCGATGACGGCGCAGTTCGACCAGATCGTCAAGAATTACTGCCGCATTTGGCGTTCGACCGGCAGCTTCAGCCATTCCAAGCTTCTCTCTATCGACGGAACCTGGGCCTATGTCGGTTCCTCCAATCTCGATCCGCGCTCGCTGCGGCTGAATTTCGAAGTCGATCTCGAAGTGCTGAATGCCGGCTTTGCTGCCGAAATCGATGAGCGCATCGACGATGCCATCAAGTCCGCCACGCCGGTTACGCTCGAGGGGCTGTGGTCGCGGCCCTTCCTGGTGCGGCTCCTCGAAAAGGTGCTGTGGCTGGGTTCCCCATATCTTTGACAGAGTTTTCGTGATTGCGGCATGGCAAGTTTTGCTGCGCTGCCTATAATCCTGAAAAAGAGCTTTTCGAGCAATGGAGCCGGCGTTCCTTCCGATGCAAGTCAAGAAGAAAGACAGTCTGCCCGCCAGTATCATCGCTTCCATCAAGAATAGGAAGAAGCGCGTTGAGACCTGGCGTGCGGGGCCGAAACCGCGCAATGACGGTACGCTGATCGCCTCCTACAATGTCCATAAATGCGTCGGCACTGACCGACGCTTCGATCCGGAACGCACGAGCCGTGTCATCCATGAGATCGATGCCGATGTGATCGCACTGCAGGAAGCCGATACACGCTTTGGCGAACGGACCGGCATTCTCGATCTCGCCCGGCTGGAGCGCGAGACCGGGCTGGTGCCGGTTCCGATCCCGGGTGTGACGAAGGCGCATGGCTGGCACGGCAATGTCGTGCTTGTCCGCAAAGGTCTGGTGCATGATGTGCATCAGGTGAAGCTGCCGGGGCTGGAACCACGCGGCGCGCTGGTTGCGGAAATAGAGCTCGAAGCTGGCGGAACGCTGCGCATCATCGCTGCCCATTTCGGCCTGCTGCGGCATTCGCGGGCGCAACAGGCAAAGACGCTGGTTGATCTCATCAGTGACCGTCACGAAATGCCGACCATCCTGCTTGGCGATCTCAACGAATGGCGGCTCGGCGACCGCTCGTCCCTCAATACCTTCCAGATGGCATTCGGTCCGCTGCCGCCCGCCGTTCCGAGCTTTCCTGCCGGCTTGCCGGTCCTGGCGCTCGACCGCATCATTGCCAACCGGAAAGGTATCATCTCCGCCGTGGAGGTGCATGACACTCCACTTGCCCGCATGGCGTCCGACCACCTGCCGATCAAGGCGGTGGTCGATCTGCAGCAGGAAGTGGCAAGGGTTTAGCGCTGTGCAGGCTCTCAGGCCCGGACGGGAGCGGGAAGAAGCTTGCCTCTCACCAGCAGCCAGAGCGTTCCGACTGCAATGATCGCAAGCGCGATGTTGACCAGCACGAAGATAACGGGCGCAAGCTCGCTGATCGCGCCGGTGTCGCCGCGTGCCGTCATGCGCAGTGCTGCTGTCGAAAGCGCAGTAAGGCCGAAGGTGAAGGCCCAATAAGAGCCGGCGAAAGGTTGTTGCATGATCCAGGGCAGCTGGCGGCCGATGATCAGGACCTGCAGGATGGCGTAGCCGAACATGGCATGCGCGAACATATCGGGCATGCCGGTCGTCACACTCAGATAGGCGGCGCTGCCGACGGCGGGCGGGGCAAGCTGGATGCCCAGAGTCGGGCGCAGCGGTGCGGCTAGCTCCGGCGCCATCAGCAGCCGGTGCAACAAGACGGATTCGATCGCCAGCCAGGAAAAGAGACCGGCGCCGAAGGCGAGCTGGCCCCAGTCGGAATAACCAAGCGTGCCTGCAGCGATGGCGGTGACGAAAGAACCGGCAACAGTCGGCAGATAAAGAACCGGCGTGTTGGTCACCGGATCACGCCCACCACGCCAGAGCAGACCGGTTCGCCACAGCAGGAAAAACAGGGTGATGGCGAATCCCGCCAGAGCCAGAACTTCAGTTGCGATGCGCGAATAAGGAAGGATCGCAAGTCCCGCCAGCATGGTCGCGACGCCGATCAGACCGACGAAGCAGCACTGGATGGGATGTTCAAGTTCCGCCGTCACCTCCTTCGGCGCGACAAACCATTTCGCGGCGTAGAGGAGGATGAGGACGAGCCAGATGGCAAAGCCAAGAAGGCTGATGGCTTCGCCCACGCTGGCCGGAACCGGCCAGATGGCTGCGGCCGCGCGCCAGCTGTTGCCGAGCCCGACAACGCCAAGAACAATGCCAAAGAATGCAGCGGGTATGCGGGGGAGCGACATGTTCGTTTCTCCGGATTGGTCCGGCAGGGTCATGCCCTGCCGGTGCGGCAAGCGGTTCACTTTGGATGTTTTACTTTGCAATGGCGTCGGCAGCGTCCATCACGCGGGCCGAATAGACAAGAGCCGCACCGGCATTAACGGAGATCGCGACACCGAGGGCCTCAGCAATTTCCTCCTTGGTGGCGCCGACTTTCTGGGCTTCGGTCGTATGTACGGCAATACAGCCATCGCAACGGACGGTGACGGCGACGGCAAGGGCGATCAGCTCGCGCTGCTTGGCGTCGAGATGGTTGGTCTTCTGTCCGGCGGTCGAAAGGGTTTGATAGCCTTTGATCGTCTCTGGCACGATCCTGGCGATTTCGCCGATCCGGCCCAGGAGTTCGCCGCGATATTCCTTCCAATCCAACATGAAAATCATTCCTTCTCATATCAGCGACGGCGTGATTGCCTCGGCTGTCGGAAGTGACTATGACCTTCAAAGATGATAGTTTGAATGCTCAAAAAAGTCATTTTCTAGCGCGATCGTCTCATGGATGTTTTAAGCCGCCTTATCGAACTCGCCCGCCTGCAGCCGACGCTCGACATTCGCTGCCGGCTGCAGGGCGCGTTTCATATCGACCACGAACCCGTTGCAGCAGGTACGCTACCGTTTCATCTGATCCTCGGCGGCGATTGTCTCATTCACCTCGGCTCCGGTCGTGAAATCACCTTGGGCTCCGGCGATTTCCTGCTGCTGCCGCGCGGGGATGCGCATACGATCGTTGGCTTGCGGCCACGCGGCGAAGCACAGCCCCTGCGCATCGCCGCGGGTGGCATGCTGCCTTTGCGCGAAAACGGCGAAGGCGAGGCCGATGTCGACCTGCTCTGTGGTCATTTCGATTGCGCGCCGGGATCGGCTGCCTTGCTGCTCGATAGCCTGCCTGACGTCTTTCACGTATCGCTCACCGAAGAGTCGGAGGAGCTGCTGAAGACGTTGGTCGCCTTGCTCTATAGGGAGACCGCTGAAGAGAGGCCGGGAGCTTTGGCGATCATCACCGCGACCTGTCTCTCGCTTTTCATCATGGCGGTGAGGGCGGGCAAGGTCTCGCCCGTCGCGTCCACGGGGCTGCTGCAATTGCTTGGGGATGCCAGGCTCGGCAAATCCGTCGTGGCAATGATGTCCTCGCCGGCCTTTGGCTGGACGATCGATGATCTTGCCCGTCATTCGGCCATGTCGCGGGCTACCTATGCCCGGCAATTTCGCGAGCGCGCGGGAATGACGGTCGGCGCGTTCCTGACCGATATCAGGATGATGCTGGCGAGTGACCTGCTGCTCAGGACGCGCCGAACGGTTGCAGATATCGCTGCAGAGGTCGGTTATGAATCGGAAGCCGCCTTCGGCAAGGCTTTCAAGGCAAGACGCGGCATAACGCCGGCCCGCTTCCGCTCTGCGGAGCAGACAAGACAGAGTGGGCAGGGGTGATGCGCGCGGGGAGGCTAAGCACCTTGTCGCTCGACTTCGGTCAGCACGGATATGAAAGCCCTGAGGCTTTGCGGCACATGCCTGTGACCGGGATAATAGAGGCAGAGTCCGGGGATCGACGGACACCAGTCGTCAAGCACAGAGATAATCTCACCGCTGGCAAGATAGGGCCCCGCGACCCTTTCCGGCACATAGGCGATGCCGAGCCCTTTGGCCGCCGCTTCTGCCATCAGTTCTACGTGATCGAGCGTGAGCGCACCCGATACCTCGACAGTCACTTCTTGGCCGTGTTTCTCAAATTCCCAGCGGTAGAGTTTGCCGCTCGGCATACGCAGGCGGATGCAGCGGTGTCGCTTGAGGTCCTCAGGCGTCTTCGGTCGCTTGTGGTTTTTCAAGTAGGCTGATGAGGCAACCGCGAGGAAACGTGCCTCGCCGCCGAATTCGACCGCTATCATATCAAGCGGCACGGATTCCCGCAGGCGGATGCCGGCATCGAAGCCGTCGCCGACAATATCGACCAGTCGGTTTTCGGTGACGATATCGAGCGATATCCCCGGATAGCGTTCGAGAAAGAGAGGAATGGTGGCATTCAACAGCACGCGGGCGGCAATTTCGCTGGCGTTGATGCGTAGCGTACCGCTCGGCTGTCCGCCGAATTCGCCGACCGCATCGAGCGCCAGATCGAGATCGCGCAAGACCGGCTTCAGCCTGTCGAGAAGCATTTTGCCGGCTTCGGTGGCCGCGACGCTGCGTGTCGTGCGATGCAGCAGGCGCACGCCCATCCGCGCCTCCATATTGCGCATCATGTGGCTCAGCGTCGAAGGCGACAGGCCGAGTTCACCGGCCGCCTTGCGAAAGCTGCTGTGGGTGACGATTGCCGAGAAGGCATTGAGGTCATCAAGTGTCGGTCGATAACTCATGGGTATTTTTCAACAGCTCATGCAGATTTGAACGGATTATCACATCAATAAACGTCTCTATCTTTGCTGTCATCAAGCCGCGATCCAGCGGCGTCAGAAAGGTAGAGACGATGACAAAGACATGGTTCATCACTGGCACATCCTCCGGTTTCGGCCGGATCATGACCGAGAAGCTGCTGGCGCGCGGCGACCGCGTCGCCGCAACCTTGCGCAAGCGCGAAGCCCTGGCTGAGCTTGAAGCGCAGTATGGCGAGCGGCTCTGGGTCGCGACCCTCGATGTCACCGATGACCGGGCCGTTCATGCAGCCGTCGACGCCGCCTTCGAACAGATGGGACGCATCGATGTCGTTGTCAGCAATGCCGGCTATGGCCTGTTCGGCGCCTCCGAAGAGGTGAGCGATGCACAGATCCGCCATCAGATTGATACCAACCTGATCGGCTCCATTCAGGTGATCCGGGCGGCCTTGCCGCATCTGCGTCAGCAGGGCGGTGGTCGCATCCTGCAGGTCGCTTCGGAAGGCGGGCAGATCGCCTATCCGAATTTCAGTCTCTACCACGCGACCAAATGGGGGATCGAAGGCTTCATCGAGGCTGTGGCGCAAGAGGTCGCCCCCTTCGGCATCGACATCATCATTGCTGAACCGGGGCCGGCGGGCACGGATTTTGGCGCCGGCCTCGTCAGGCCGCAGCAGATGGATATCTATGAGGACACGCCGGCCGGCCAGGTACGCAGGGCAATTGCTGACGGCTCGTTCAAGATCCTGGGCGACCCCGTGAAGATGACCGACGCGATGATCGCGGCGGCCGAAAAACAACCGGCCCCCAAAAGGCTTGCGCTCGGCAGCACGACCTATCAGTCGATCCGCAAGGCGTTGAACGAGCGGCTTGCCGAGCTGGAAGCGCAGAAGGACATCACGCTGTCGACCGACATCGACGCGTGAACACCCTCAGCGATCGATCGTCGACATGATCGTGTCGTTATAGCGCTTGCCCGAGACCTTGCCGGGGGCAAGCGCTTCATCGAGCGCCTTCATCTGCTCGGCATTGAGCGCGATGGAGGCGGCGGCGATATTGTCTTCCAGATAGGTGCGGCGCTTGGTACCGGGGATCGGCACGAAGTCGCTGCCCTTGTGCAGGATCCAGGCGATCGCCACTTGGCCGGGCTTGACGCCGAGCGCGGATGCGACCGAACGCACCGCCTCGGCTGCGCGGACGTTCGCATCGTAGTTCTCGCCCTGATAGCGTGGGTCGCCGCGGCGGAAATCGCCTTCCGGATACTCTTCGGCGCGCTTGACCTCGCCGGTCAGGAAGCCGCGGCCGAGCGGGCTGAAGGGCACAAGGCCGATGCCGAGTTCCCTCAACGCCGGAATCACGTCGGCTTCCAGATTGCGCTCCCACAGCGAATATTCGCTTTGCACGGCCGACACTGGGTAGACGGCGTGGGCGCGGCGAATATTGGCGACACCGGCTTCGGAGAGGCCGAAGTAGCGAACCTTGCCTTCCTTGACAAGCTCGGCGACCGTGCCGGCGACATCTTCCATCGGGACAGCCGGATCGACGCGGTGCTGGTAGATGAGGTCGATGTGGTCGGTGGCAAGACGCTTGAGCGAGCCTTCGACGGCACTGCGAATGGTTTCCGGCCGGCTGTCACGCTCGGCGCCAACCTGCTTGCCGTCTTTCAGGCGGAAGCCGAATTTCGTGGCCAGCGTCACCTCGTCACGACGGCCCTTGAGAGCTCGACCGAGAAGTTCCTCATTCTTATAGGGGCCGTAAACCTCGGCCGTATCGAGGAAAGTGCAGCCGAGCTCGATGGCGCGGTGAAGGGTTGCGATGGATTCCGTCTCATCAGCCGGGCCGTAGGACTGGCTCATGCCCATGCATCCGAGGCCGATGGCCGATACTTCAAGTCCCTGGCTGCCGAGTTTGCGCTTCTGCATCGTGATGCTCCTGCTTCTCAAATAAGGAGAGGTCTATATAGACCTCGGTGCAGTATTATGAATGCGCGAAAATCCCGATAAGCTGCGTGAGCGTTCAGCAGTCCCGGCGCTGCCGGTTGTCTTTGCCGTCCGATGCGAAGGTGACAAGGCGAATGGCATCCATCAGGATGGAGACGATTTGCTTCCACATGGCTTCACTCCTTTTCCTGTTGTTCTCCTCCCCTTGCGCCCGGTCTTCAAACGAGCTTATCGTTGACTTCGGATGACTTGAGGTTATGGGATGAAACGTGGTCGGCTGCCACTGACGGCATTGCGAAGCTTCGAGGTCGCCGGACGGCTCGAGAGCTTCACGCTTGCGGCCGAGGAGCTGTTCATCTCGCAGGCAGCCGTCAGCCGGCAGATCCGCGAGCTGGAACAGCTACTGGGTGAGCCGCTCTTTGAGCGGCGCCATCGAAGTGTCATCCTGACGGGACGCGGTCGGAAGCTGCTTGCCGTGCTCACTCCTTCCTTCGACCGGATCGATGAGTGCCTGGAGGATATCCGTAGAGCTTCAGTGTCTGCGGATCTGAAAGTCAGCGTCGAACCTTCCTTTGCCGCTTGCTGGCTCGTGCCACGGCTGCCGGAATTTCGCAAACTTCATCCTGACGTCGAGATATCGCTCGATGCTGATCCGCGGACGATCGAATTCCGTACCGGGCAGGCGCAGATCGCGATCAGGCACAGCGCCACCGTCACCGCATGGCCACGGACAGAAAGCCGGCACCTGATCGATGTCCGGATGCTGCCGGTGATCGCCTCCGATCTTCTGGAGCGTGGCCCACCGATCTCCTCTCCGCATGACATTTTTACTTACGGGCTTTTGCATGAGGAAACCCGCGACGCCTGGAGCCGGTGGTTCGAGGCGGCCGGCATCGCCATGCCCGAGACGGCGAGGGGGCCAGTCTATGCTGATGACGGGCTCGTTCTGCAGGCGGCGCTGCGCGGCCAGGGCGTTGCACTCCTGGATGAAGCCTTTGCCGAGGAGGAAGTCCGGGCTGGCCGCTTGCGTCAGCTCTTCGACGTCGCTGTTCCGAATGGCGCCTACTGGCTGGTTGCCCGCAGCTTCGACCGTCTTGCGCCCCCGGCTGCGGATTTTGCGCGCTGGGTGACCGAGAGCTTTCACAAACGCTGACCTCTACCCGCCTGTCGCCATCCGCTTCTTGGCAGCCTCGCGGACAAGCTTCCATCGGGTAAGCTCAAGCGCGGCGTCCGCCAATGCGCGATGCGCTGGGATTGCCGCTTTGCTTTCCTCGACGATGCCGTCGATGAGCTTCGATAGCTCTGTTTCCGTGATGGTCGCTCCTGCTAATTCACGCGCCGCGGCCATAAAGGCGTCACGTGATTTGCCGAGCCGGAGGGCATGCCGAGGAAAGCCGGCGGCGCGCAGGAGAACGCTCAGCCATTTCCCATCCCACGACGGGGCGCTCGCATAGAGATCGTGCCCGGTCAAAACCTCGACCATTTCACTGGCGACCTGCTCTACCGGCACGCCCTCCGATGCAAGCAACTCCCGAGAAATCCCATGGATTGCTTCCGCATCGGCCGCCCAGTCGTCCCAGTCGGCGGCGGGACGGATCAGGGCCGAGCGCGCGCGACCGTCCTCGAACACCCAGGCAATTTCGATGGGAACACTTTTCTTGCTGAGGGACGAGGCCTCGAAATCCAGGAAAACGATCAATGCAACGCGACAGGCGGGTGCTGTCCTCCAGCGAAAGACTTGTCCCGGTCGACCGGTGCTCATCGCCTCGAAATCTATTCAAGCTTTTGGGACCGGTTCGAGCGAACAGGACGCAGCCTATAGCTGCCTGCGTTTATTTGTCGAGCCGCATGCCATTGGCATCAAAGATGTGCAGATCGGCGGGATCGCAGGTGAAGGCGAGTTGGCTGCCGGTCTCAATGTCAACCGCTCCTCTGTATTCGACCGTCAAAGGCTGGCCGTCGCCAAGCTGGCAATAGAGGAATTGCGTGCCGCCGAGATACTCGTCGAAATCGACTCTCGCCCGCAACACGTCATCCTCCGGTCCCGAGACGATGCTCAGATGCTCCGGCCGCGCGCCGAGAGTGATCTTCTGGCCCGCCGCTAATCCAGCGCCGCCGATCGGCGAACGAATGCGATTTCCGGCCGCCAGGATGGTGCCGTCACCTGTCCAGCTCGCCTCGAGCAGGTTCATGCGCGGCGAGCCGATGAAGCCCGCGACGAAGACATTGTTCGGCCGTTCATAGATCTCGCGCGGCGTTCCCGATTGTTCGATATGCCCATCACGAAGCACGACGATCTTGTCGGCGAGTGTCATCGCTTCGGTCTGGTCGTGCGTTACATAGATCATCGTATTGCCGAGCTCGCGATGGAGTCTCGCGATTTCGATGCGCATGGAGACGCGCAGTTCCGCGTCGAGGTTCGACAACGGTTCGTCGAAAAGGAAGACATCCGGCTTGCGGACAATCGCGCGACCGATTGCTACGCGCTGCCGCTGGCCGCCGGAGAGCTGGCCCGGCCGGCGATCGAGGAGGTGATCGATCTTCAGGATCGCCGAGGCCGCCTTCACGCGGGCCTCGATTTCCGATGCCTGCGTTCTTGCCATCTTCAGGCCGAAGGCGAGGTTTTCGCGCACACTCATATGCGGATAGAGCGCGTAAGACTGGAAGACCATGGCGATGCCGCGATCGGAGGGATCGAGATCGGTGACGTTGCGTCCCTTGATCTCGATCTCGCCGTCGGTGACATCCTCCAGCCCTGCGATCATGCGCAAGAGCGTCGATTTTCCGCATCCCGAAGGGCCGACGAAGACGACGAAGGATCCCTCGGAAATGGTTAGGTCAATGCCATGGATGACTTCCAGATTTCCGAAACTCTTGCGAATTTCGGTCAACACGACGCCCGTATCCGCCATGTTATTCACCGCGCGCCTCGCCCGCTCTGACCCAGACGAGCATCTCGCCCGGTTCACGATTGTCCCAGAAAGGATAGGGCACGAAACGCGCGCTCGCCTGTTTTGCGGCAGGCGGAGACGTACGGTAGAGCGCAGAGCCCCAATCTGCCGTGTCGCGGCTGACGGGAAGGTCGAGCGCGACGGCGCCGCGAAGGCCGGCAATTTCTGATGTCTTCGCCTGCGAGACATCGGCGGAAAGGGTAATGCCATGCAGCCCCTCGCCATTGTCTGTTTCTTCGACGCAATAGACGAGCGGACCGCGCATCAGCGCCGTGCGGCCGGCATCCTGGCGGACCAGTGGATTGGCAAAGAGCTTGCGGGCAGCCAGCGGGATCGACAGATCGACCTTGTCGCCGCTCTTCCAATCCCGTTCGATCCGGGCATAGCCGTCCGTTAGCACGGATGCCAGATCGAGCTTTTCGCCGTTGATGGAAAGCGTTGCACCCTCCGCCCATTCCGGAATGCGCAGCGACAGCGCGAAATGCGCGGGACGGTCGAGCGTCAGGTCGAAATGGATCGCGCCATCCCAGGGATAGCGGGTCTGTTGCGAAAGCTCGACCTTGGCGCCGGCGAGATCGAAGCGTGCCTTGCTTTCCCCGTAGAGATGGACGGCAATTTCATCCTCGGCGATCGCATACATGTAGGAGCCGACTGAGGCGAGCAGACGGGCGATGTTCGGCGGGCAGCAGGGGCAATGGTGCCATATCCAGCGGTGATGCTTGCCCGCGCTTTCCAACGGGTTCTCATAGAAGAAACGGGTGCCGTCGAGTGAAAGGCCGGCCATGGCGCCATTGTAGAGCGCTTGCTCCATGATATCGGCATAGCGCCGGTTCGGACCGCGGCCGAGCATACGGTTTGCCCAGAAGACGAGGCCGACCGAAGCGCAGGTCTCGGCATAGGCGCTTTCATTCGGCAGGTCGTAATAGTCGGTAAAACCTTCATTGGATGCGGCTGGGCCGATGCCGCCGGTGACGTACATCTGCTTGGTCGTCAGATCGTCCCAGAGGGTTTCGAGTGCAGCCGTCAACGTGTCGTCATTATATTCGGTGGCGATATCGGCCATGCCCGCAAAGAGATACATGGCGCGCACCGCGTGGCCGACGACCTTCTTCTGCTCGCGCACCGGCAGATGCGCCTGGCCATATTCATAGGTCTTCTGGTGGAAGTCGGCGGCACTCCGGCCATCACGTGCCGCTTCGTCGGTGAAGAAATGCGGTTCGGTGCCGCGCTCGTCGATGAAGAACTTCGAGAGATCCAGATATTTCTTTTCGCCGGTGACGCGCGCGAGCTTGACCAGGGCAAGTTCCACCTCTTCGTGGCCGCAATAGCCGGGCATCTGGCCGGGGCCATGGCCGAAGACGGTGATCAGGTAATCTGCATAGCGGCTCATGATGTCGAGCAGCTTTTTCTTGCCGGTCGCCTGGTAATAGGCGACAGCGCCTTCGATCAGGTGACCGGCGCAATAAAGTTCGTGATGGTCGCGCAGGTTTGTCCAGCGCCGGCCGGGCTGCACGCGCTGGAACCAGGCATTCAGATAGCCGTCCTTGTCCTGCAGCTTCTCATACATGTCGATGATCTCATCGACGCGAGCTTCGAGCTTCGCATTGGGCCGCCGATACAGCGAATAGGCGACGGTCTCGATCGACTTGCCGAGATCGCTGTCCCAGAACATCTGCGTCGTGCCGCCCCAAGGGCCAATTGGAATAACCACGCCGGGGCTTGGCTGGGTCACGTCGATCGCCTGCAGCATGCCCGCCTCGACACAGCGGTCGAGCAGCGTTTCGGCGGTGGAATCGCAGATCGCATCCTGGCGATCGCCAAACAGGCCCTGCAACTCGACGCTCGGCACGGGCAGGGGACGGAACTGGCGGTCTCTCTTCAGCTTATTCATGGCTTCATCCATTTCGTTGAAAGGTCATCATTTCACCGCGCCGGCCATCAGCCCGCGCATGTAGTAGCGTTGCAGGAGCAGGAAGACGATCAGGCAGGGGATCGTCATGACGACGACACCGGCCTGAACCGCGCCCCAGTTGATGGCGCCGAGGCGACCGGCGCGCACCGCCGTCATCAGGACGGGAAGCGTGTATTTCTCGTTGCTGGAGAGCAGCACGAGGGCGGCCAGGAATTCGTTCCAGGCATTGAGGAAAGCAAAGATTGCGACCGTCGCAATACCCGGCAGCACCAGCGGCAGAAGCACGCGGACGAGCAGTCTGAGATCCCGCGCGCCGTCGATGCGGGCTGCTTCCTCGATCTCCTTCGGCACGGCATCAAAGGCATTGCGCATCATGAAGACGGAGAAAGGAAGTTGCAGCGTGACGTAGACGAGGGTGAGGCCCAGCAGCGAGTTGTTGAGACCGAGCTTCGCTAGGATGATGAAGAGCGGCGTCAGGATCGACTGGAACGGGATCATCAGCGTCGCGATGATCAGCACGAAAAGTGCGTTCTTCAGCGGGAAACGGTAGCGCGAGAAGCCGTAGCCTGCGAGCAGGCTGACGATGACGGTCAGCAGCACTGTCGCCAGCGAGACGAACAGTGAGTTGATCATGTGCTGCCAGATGCCGGCGCCGAACGTATCGAGCAGCGCATAGGCATCGAAGCTGACCCCGGTCGTCGGCCAGGGCGGCAGCGGCGGCAGGCTTGCCTCCGTGCCATGCCGGAAGGAAGCGAGCAGCGTGATGATGAAGGGCGCCAGGAAGAAGATCGAAATGGCGATGCCGGCGACATGGTAGGCCGATTGCGATCTGAAACGCTTGCGGGCGCGGCGTTCCCGTGAGGAGATCATCAGCGTTCCTCCCCGACGCGCAGCAGCCAGAGCTGGACGATGGAGATCGCAACCAAGATCGCCAAAAGCACGATCGAAAGGGCGGATCCGTAGCCCAGATTGAAGGACACGAAGGACTGGTTGAAGATGTAGTAGACGACCGAGATCATCTTGTTCTGCGGCCCGCCCGACGTCATGATGTAGAACTGGTCGAAGGCGAGGATCGAGCCGGTGACCGAGACGATCAGCGCCAGGGCAATCGTCTTTCGCATCAGCGGCAGGGTTAGATGGCGAAAGCGCTGCCAGCGCCCGGCCCCATCGATGCGGGCTGCCTCCGTCAGTTCGGACGGAATGGCCTGCAGGCCGGTCAGCAGGATGATCATCGTAAAGCCCGCGATCTTCCAGACGACCATGACGATGATGGTTGCAAAGGCGGTATCGAAGCTCGCCATAATATTGGGGCTTCGCTCGACGAGGCCGAGCGCGCGAAGGGCAGGGCCGAAGAAGCCGCTATCGACATTGGCAAGCCAGACCCAGAGAAGCGAAGCCGTCGCGAGCCCCACGACGACGGGCAGGAAGATGATCGTCCGGTAGGTGCTGACGAAGCGGCGCTCCTTTTCCACGAAAATCGCCAGCGGGAAGGCGATCGCAAAGATCGCGATGGTCACGATGACGGTGTAATAGGCAGTGAAATTCAGGGCCGCCATGAAGCGGCTGTCGTTCCACATGCGGGTATAATTGGCAAAGCCGATCCAGCGCGAGGCACCCATCAGCGGCCAGTTATGCAGGCTCATCCAGCCGGTGAAGAGCACGGGCATTACGAAGAAGACGATGACGAGCGCCATGGCCGGCGCAATGTAGAGAAAGCCGCGCCATTGCGTCTTTCGCCGTTTTCGGACAGCGCGGATGCGCTGCGGACCGGAACCGGTCATCAAAACCTCCGCATTTTACGATTTCTTCAACCTGTGGATCGGCCGGGGAACTGCCACCGTCCCCCGGCCACGGCCGGGAGAGTTATTGGCCGCTGTCGATGATGGACTGCATCTCGGATTGGGCATTCGAGAATGCGCCATCGACGTCGTCACCGAAGATCGCGGCGTTGGTGAAGGTCGCCCAGGGTCCGTTGGCGCTGTTGATCAGATCGTTGAACTGCAGCGTATAGGGTGTCTTGGCAACGGAGATCGCCTTCAGGCCCACCTGCATGCGGGGGTCGAGCCCGGCAAGAACCTGATCGGCAATGTCGCCGCGTGTCGGCAGGCTGCCGTATTTCGCCAGGACTTTCTGGCCGTCCATCGAATAGATATATTCGAGGAATTCCTTGACCGCATCGATCTTCTTCGTGCCCTTGGTGATGACGAAATTGTCGCCGCCAGCAAAGGACGAAGTCTTGCCGTCGACGCTGGGGATCAGCGTCACGCCGAAGTTGATATCCGGATACTGGGTGACCAGCGTGCCGATGGCGAAGGCGCCGAGGCTCTGCTGGCCGATCTTGCCGTTTGTGAAGGTCAGGAAGTTCGTGCCGTTATCGCTCGCAGCACTTGCCGGAACAAGATCCTTCTTCACCATATCGCGATAGAAGCCGACGGCCTTGCGCATCTGCGGCGTATCGAGCGTTGCAGTCTTGCTGTCCTCAGAGAGGATATCGGCACCAGCGCCCCAGACGAGCGGCGTGAAAGTGAAGATCATGCAGCCGCCACAGCCGCCGCCCGAGAAGTAGAAGCCGTAGGTATCATCGCCCAGCTTGCGGATCTTCTCGGCGTTGGCTTCGATTTCCTCCCAGGTCTTGGGCGCCTTTTCGGGGTCGAGGCCGGCCTTCTTGTAGAGGTCCTTGTTCCAGGCAAAGACAGAGGTTTCGACCGACAGCGGCAGACCGTAGATCTTGTCCTGATAGGTACCGAGTTTGACATGCGACGGTGACAGCGAATTGAAATAGGGCAGGCTCTTTGCCCAGTCCGTCAGGTCCTCGAGCTGGCCCGCAGCTGCGAAGGCCGGGTTATAGATCAGGTCCATCGACAGGGCGTCGGGCGCCTGACCGCCGGCGATTGCGGTTGCATATTTCTGCACCAGTTCGCCGAAGGGCACTTCGGTCGTGACCACCTGGTTTTCGTGGCTCGCATTATAGGCCTCGACGACCTTCTTGAAGGCATCGCCGATACCCGTGCGGACCCACATTTCAATCTTTTCGGCAGCCGAGGCTGTCGAGACCAGGCATAGGGTGGCAATACTGGTTGCCACCAATAGACGCTTCATCATGGCTCTCCTCCCAAGTTGGCGCGTCTCCTTCGCGCCGTTGCTATATTCCGAGGGTGTCACCCCCGCATGATTGCCGCACGACGAGACGGCACGGCAATTTCCTGATGCCGGGCTCCACCGAGCGTCCCTCCGCAAGCGCCAGAACCGTCAATCCGGCCTGCCGCCCCAGTTCCTTCAACTCCATATCCACCGTCGTCAGCGGCGGTCGCGTCTGGGCGGCGACAATCTCCCAATTGTCGAATCCCACCACCGAAACATCCTGCGGCACCCTGATGCCGCGTTCGCGCAGTGCATCGATGACACCACGCGCAATCTGATCATTGCCGCAGAAGATGCCGTCGGGCCTTTCGCCGCCGCCGCTCCACAATCTTGCGACGGCTTCGTGGCCCCAGCTTTCCGACCAGACCCCGAACAGGACCGGCCGCTCTTCTCCCGCGACCCTGCGATAGGCATCGGCACGCTCGCGCACCGAGAAGAAATTCTCCGGTCCGGTGACATGCACCATCCGCTTGCGCCCGAGCTTTGCCAGCCACTCGACGGCAAGCCGCGCGCCCTGCGCATCATCGGAGCGGAAGGTGACACTTCCGGGCGCTCCTTCCGTAAATGCGTAGACCACAGGCACATTCAAATTCGACAGATCGACCGGTAACCGTCTATCCAGACGCTTTCCTGTCGCGATGATGCCATCAACCTGTTTGTCGAGCATAGCCTCGACATGAATCTGCGCCAGCGCCGGGTCCTCCTCAATCGCGCACAGAAAGACCGAAACGCCATGGTCGACGAGAGCATCCGATATTCCTGCCATGACCGGCAGGGTAAAACGGCCATAGGTATCGTTGGTGAGAAGCCCGATCGTGAAACTACGCTTGCTGAGCAGGCCTCTCGCCAAAGCGTTCGGCCTGTACCCGATCTCCGCCGCAATGCGCTTGACCCGCTCGCGCGTTTCCAGTCCCATCCGCCCCGTATCGTTCAGCGCCTTCGATGCCGTCGAGATGCTGATTCCAGCGGCAGCCGCGACATCATGGATGGTGATCCGGCCTCTTTTTCCTCCTGTTGTGTCCAGCAACTCCTCCATCGAACTTGCGATGAGAAAAGCTTTTCCCTGTAAAATTGTCAAGTGAGAAAAGGTTTTCTCAGCTATCGTTGACCAGGTCTAGGGCCGATGAGCAGAGATGAACTGGTATCAATGATGAGCCGGCTTCTGATCGGAGGTAGGCGCGTTGGGCTTGTCAGTCTGTGATCGCAATCACTTACAGGTATCCGACATGGTCGCCGAATGGGATATCCTCATCCAGGTTGCCGCTGCCGATACGTTCGCTTTCGCCGGACAGGCGTTCTTCGTCCGGATCGGAAGCCTCTGCATGGGGGTGGGAGGAATGATGGTCCAGATGCCGATCCGCTGCCGGATCATCATCCGCATCGATACGATCTTCATCGCTACCAGCGGTATGGTGATCGTCTTTTTTCCCATTGCCGGCGGTGATCTTTGCCTGTCGCTCGGCGACCCAGGCATTGTCAGGTTCGGAGCCGATGGAGGTGCTGTGGTTCACGTGTGTGGCCGAGGAGGCTGCCGTGGGCGAGGTGGGCGCAATCTTTTCGACCATTGAAACTCCCTGGCTTATGGCCCGACTGGCGGCCTGGCTATGATGTCTGTCGCCCAAGCGGGTGCGCATGGGGATCGATGCTGATCTGGTCGCGGCCCCTCATCTTGGCCGCGTAGAGCGCCAGATCGGCCCTGCGATAGATATCATTGGCATAGTCTCCGCTCATGACGCAGGCAATACCTGCAGAAAAACTGTAGCGGAAGCTGAGCTGGTCAGCCAGCGGGCGAGACTGCCTCACGGCAACCAGCATGCGATTGACGATCTCTGCCGCTTCTTCGGGAACCGTGTTCGGAAGAACCAGAACAAACTCTTCACCGCCGACGCGACCAAGAATATCCGTCTTGCGCACCATTTTCTGTAGCGTAGCGGCGAAATCCTTGAGAACGGCATCGCCGGCAGTATGGCCGAAACGGTCATTGATATATTTGAAATTGTCGATGTCCAGAACCGCGAGGCAACCGACCTTCTCTTGTTGATTGCCATAGCTGCGCACCAGCTCCTCAAGCTTCGACATGACGAAACGTCTGCTCGGGATACCGGTCAGCTCGTCGGTCTGGGAGGCTTTGATCGCGCTGTCGCGATCTTGCCGCAGCGTCCTCTGATCGGAGCGGATCGATGTCACGTCACTTGCGACACAGAGCATCCAGCCATTGGTCTGCATGGTCTCGGTCATCCACAACCATCGGCCGTCATGAAGATCGGTCTCAAAGGCGCGAAATCCGCTTTTGCCTCGACGGGCAAGCGTCGACAGCAGCCAGCTCTCAAAGTCAGCCGCGGCAATAATCGTTCCGCGGCGGGCGTTAAAATTGCGCCGCATCAGCTCGGACCAGAGTGGTTGTTCGTCCTCTGCGATAAACCAGGCATCGCGAAATGCGCGATTGGTAAAACGCAACCGGTCATCCTGGTCGTAGACCGCAACCATGACGCCCGCAGCTTCCATCAGCTGCGCCATTTGCAACATCGCTTCCGTGTCACCCAAGGTCATCATGCCCTCAGAACAGATCATCATCTGCTTGAACTATCTGCCTGGCGTGAAGAAACAGTTAGCTGGTTTGCATATGCACAGGTGGTTCTGCGCCGTCACCGCTGGCTGGATCGCGATTGCGCCCGTAATGGACTGCGAACTCTTCCTGTAAGTGGAATAATACCTTCCACGTTCTGCCGATTAACGGATTCCGGTGAATGGCTATGTTGGTGCCAGGCCAGCAAGGGCTGTTGGTGAATTTGTCAAAACGGAGAACTCAGATGAACAGACTGATCCTTTCCCTGATGCTGGCTACCGTCAGCATCGCTCCCCTTTCCCAAGCCGTCGCCGCTCCTGCCAAGCAGGTTGCGATCACCCAGCAGGTGCCGGTGACAGTGCACTATCGTTCGGCCAAGATCGATGGCGTCAACATGTTCTATCGTGAAGCCGGCCCGGCCGACGGCCCGGTCGTCCTGCTTCTGCACGGCTTCCCAACATCCTCGCACATGTTTCGCAACCTCATTCCGCTGCTGGCAGATCGCTATCACGTTATCGCACCCGACTATCCGGGCTTCGGTCAGAGTGATGCACCCGATCACGCCAAGTTCGCCTATACCTTCGGCCATTATGCAGACATGGTCGATACGCTGATGACCCAGCTCGGCGCCAAGAAATACGCCATGTATGTCATGGATTACGGCGCACCGGTCGGCTACCGTCTGGCTCTCAAGCACCCGGAACGGGTGAGCGGGTTGATCGTCCAGAACGGCAATGCCTATGAAGAAGGCCTGCGCGAATTCTGGGATCCGATCAAGGCCTACTGGGCCGACGATTCGAACGAGAAGCGCGAGGCGCTCTCCAATCTGGTAGTCCTCGAGACCACCAAGTTCCAGTACACGGACGGCGTCAAGGACCTGACCCGCATCAGCCCCGACAACTGGGTTCACGATCAGGCCTTGCTCGACCGGCCGGGTAACAAGGATATCCAGCTCGACCTCTTCCACGATTACGGCACGAACGTCCCGCTCTACCCGCAGTTCCAGGCCTTCTTCCGCGAACGCAAGCCGCCGACGTTGATCGTCTGGGGCAAGAACGACAAGATCTTCCCGGAGGTCGGCGCACATCCTTACCTGCGTGATCTTCCGGACGCTGAAATGCACCTCCTCGACACAGGTCATTTCGCCCTTGAAGACAAGCTGGATGAGATGGCGCCCCTCATCCGCGATTTCCTCGATCGCAAGATCGCAAAGTAACAATCGCCTACATGAAGGCCCGCGCATTCAGAGATGAATACGCGGGCCTTTAGTTATCAATTGAAGTGCCTGTTGGATCTCAGCTTTTCCACCGAAAAATCGATGAAGCTTCGCACTTTTGCCGAAGCATACCGGCCTTCCGGATGGACGACATGGATCGGCAAAGCCTCCTCCTCATGCTCAGCCAGGATCGTGCGCAATTCGCCGGCCTCAAGCTGCGGCGCAATCTGGTAGGACAGAACGCGCGTCAGGCCCCAGCCGGAAGCCGCCGCCGAGATGGCAGCCTCGTTGGTGCTGCAGAAGAGACGGGGACTGACGTGGACGGTTGACTTCCTGTGCATACCAAAACGCCATTCGAGCGACGTCCACGCACTGGTAGAGGCGACAATGCGATGGTTCGACAGATCGCCGGGCGTCATCGGAACGCCATGCTTTTCAAAATAGACAGGGGATCCGCAGATGACGCGTCTCACCTGGCCGACGCGCGTCGCGGTGAGGCCGGAGTCGGGCAGATGACCGATGCGGATCGCGACATCGATACCTTCTTCGACCATGCCGACAACACGGTCGACGAACAGGCCGCGACCGATCACATCAGGGTAGAGATCCAGATATTCGGTCATTAGCGGCAGGACGAACATTGTGCCGAACATGGCAGAGGTAGTGACGGTGAGAGTGCCCGTCGGTCTGCCGTAGGCGCCGGCTGCGGCAGCTTCCGCCTCCGAGAGATCGGCGAGCAGCCTCTGGCAGTCTGCAAAATACTGGGCACCTGCTTCCGTCAGCTTGACGGACCGCGTCGTGCGCGTCAGCAGGCGCGTACCGATGATATCTTCCAGGGCAGACACCATGCGAGTGACTGCGGGAGGGCTCATGTGGAGTTGCCGTCCTGCGTCTGCAAAGCTCTCGGCCTCCGCGACCTTCACGAAGACCCTCATTGCCTGCCATCGATCCATGCGGTTCACACTGTCTTCAAAAGCTTAAGTCCCTGACAGAGATTTAAACGCTTTTATTCCGATCGCAATCTATCGGGCCCATAGCGGCAAGCCGCTGAACGTCCGGCTTTTGATCTCGCCGTCGACGGCTTCAGCTTCTTGACGAGGGCTCGCAGTTCCGAAGCGATGTCGGGAGCGCCGAAAGCCTTCAATTGCCGACTTGCGAGGGCGCCTGCCGCTCCGTCACCGGCTTCTATCGCCAGCGCGAATTTGACGGCGATTTCGACAAACAGGTCGAAACTGCCTCCGCGCTTTGCAGCGTCGATTTCAGCTCCACTTAGCGCCATTTGCTTCGCCTCGAGCTCCAGGGATCGAAGAGCGTCGAAATCGCTTCTCGAACTTGCAAGTGCAAGTTCGATTTGTATGCGCACCAGGGGAGTGATGAGGTTCTTGCTCAAGCCATTCTCCATAGGCTGCGATAGCCATCGTCTCTTCGGTCACCGTTTCGAGCCTGCCGGAAGATATTGCTTGACGCTTGGTAGGCGGGGCCGTTCGCAGACGGAATATTGTTGGTGGAGCAATACACCCGGCCGCAGCCAGCCTGAACTGACATTCTGCTGAAGGCTTTCTTCCCCCTGACGCAACAATCGGACGAAGCTACCTCGCGAAGCCTCTCCGCAAAACGGACCCACACCAAAGAACAGTTCCTGACATTGGGAGGCTCTGCTAACCGTCGCAAAGATCCGACTGAGTGCTATAAACCAAGACAACCGAATACTGCTTCGAGGAACGTCATGCCCCAACCCGTCCTGTTTTCCCCCTTCTCCGTGCACAATCTCGAACTCGCCAACCGAATCGTGATCGCGCCCATGTGCCAGTATTCGGCCGTCGACGGCTGCATGACGGACTGGCATCTGATCCATCTCGGACAGCTTGCGCTTTCCGGCGCGGCATTGCTGACTATCGAAGCGACCGCTGTCGTTCCCGAAGGACGCATTACCTTTGCCGATGTCGGCCTTTACGATGACGCTTCCGAGGCCGCGATGGCTCGTACGCTCGAAAGCATCAGGAAATGGTCGGATATGCCGATTGCCGTGCAATTGGCGCATGCCGGCCGCAAGGCCTCGACCGAGGTTCCCTGGAGAGGCGGCGGTCAGTTTTCGCCGACCGATCCGAACGGATGGCAGACCGAAGCGCCTTCCTCAGTCGCTTTCAACCCGAACTATGTGCCGCCGACTGCACTCGACCGCGATGGCATGAAGCGTGTCCGCGATGCCTTTGCAGCTGCCGCACGGCGGGCTGCGAAAATCGGCATTGATGCCGTCCAGATCCATGGCGCCCATGGCTATCTGCTGCACCAGTTCCTGTCGCCTTTATCGAACCAGCGAACTGACGAATATGGCGGCTCGCTGGAAAACCGTGCTCGATTTCCGCTGGAGGTTCTCGATGCGGTGAGGGATGCCTTTCCCTCCGATCGGCCGGTGACGATGCGCGTTTCCGCCACAGACTGGGTCGAAGGCGGTCTGGAGATTTCCGAGAGCGTCGAATTTGCCAGGATGCTCGAAGCGAGAGGCTGCGATGCCATCCATGTATCGAGCGGCGGCCTGCATCCCTCTCAGGCAATCCCGATCAGCCCGAGCTACCAAGTGCCGCTCGCCCGGGCAATCAAAAGCGCCGTAAAAATGCCGGTCATCGCCGTCGGTCTGATCACCGAGCCGACGCAGGCCGAGGCAATCGTTGCGACGGGCGATGCAGACCTCATCGCGCTTGCTCGCGCCGTCCTCTACGATCCGCGATGGCCGTGGCACGCAGCCGCCGAGCTCGGCGGGCAGGTGAAAGCGGCCAATCAATATCTCCGTTGCCAGCCGTCGCAGCTCAAAAACCTGTTTGCAAAATAAGATGGAGCGGGAATATCCCGCGCGAGGATAACGCTGGCTGCGTGATCGTCTAAGCTGCTGTCTGGCATTACGATTATGATGTACCCTTCCTGCCACGTTAAATGGGCAGGGAGGGGCTCATGACCGTTGCGGGCACAGTAATTGTCGGCGCAGGCCCCGCCGGGCTCGCCTGTGCGGCAGCGCTCGGGGCCAATGGCCGCTCCTCTATAATCCTCGAACGTGCGGATAATCTGGCTGCCTCGTGGCGAAGGCATTATGACCGGCTGCATCTGCACACCGCCAAGGCGCATTCAGGGCTGCCCGGAATGCCCATGCCGAGGGCGTTTCCAAGATATCCGTCGCGACTGCAGGTGATCGACTATTTCGAAGCCTATGCGCGCGCCAACGATATCAGGATACGGTTTGGCAAATCCGTCATCAGCGTCAGGCAGGGCCAAGACTGGATTGTCGAGACGAATGACGGAGACGCCTTGGAGGCCGAAACCGTCGTGATCGCGACCGGGCTTTCCAAAGCTCCCATAAAGCCGGTCTGGAAAGGCCAGGAAAGCTTCACCGGAAAGCTCCTGCATTCCTCCGAGTTCAGCAATGCGGGAGCACTCGGCGCGCGCAGGGTGCTTGTCGTTGGTTTTGGCAATTCGGCCGGCGAGATCGCGCTCGAATGCGCTGAGGCGGGTCTTGAGGTCGGCATGTCGGTGCGTGGGCCGATAAACATCGTTCCGCTGGAAATGTTCGGAATTCCAACCGCGACAATCGCCATCGCACAACAGCATTTTCCATACGGATTCGCTGACGCAGTCAATGCACCATTCCTGCGCTTGCGCTATCGCGACATGGGAAAACTGGGGCTGCAAAAATCCGCCAAGGGTCCTCTGACCAATATGGCGGAGAAAAGCCGCACGCCCCTGATCGATATCGGAACCATGGCTGAGATCAGAGCTGGCAAGATCAGAATATATCCAGGCATTGAAAGCTCGGATCGTCAGCAGGTGCACTTCGTCGATGGCCGATCGGCGGATTTCGATGCGATCATCCTGGCAACGGGCTATCGGCCCTCGCTGGAGACAATATTGCCTGATTTCGCCGAGAAGTTTGAGGGCGCGGAAAGGCCGAAAAGAGGAGAGCTCCAGCCCGGGAATGACGGCCTGTATTTCTGCGGATTCAACACGGCCTCCACAGGCCTGTTGCGTCAAATCGGCATCGAGGCCGTCAGCATTGCCCTATCGATAGCAGAGCGCTGAAGAGCCCAAGACTTTGGGAGCGCTTGGTCTGTCCCGCTCAGAGAAGCGGGCGGCACAAATCTATTTCATCCCGGATCGGAATCCCGTGATCGCCGATATCGGGAATGGCGGGCTTCAGTAATCGCGCCTCATGAACTGCGCCAGGTCGAACCCGCCGCAGCTCGAAGCCTCGCTGTTGGTAGAAGCGCAATGCGGCGAGGTTGTCGTTGGTTGTCATGACCCAAAGGCACCCAATACCCTGCTCGCGCAAAACATCGGCCAAGGCTTCGATCAACAGGGTACCGACCCCCTGGCCGGGAGAGACCGCGTCCAGCGACATCAATTCTGCGTCGTTGCCCTCTAGCCGATACGTCGCCAGCCCGCGCTCGGGGTCGGCCACCAGCGCCGGAAGCGTCAGCAAGTCGAAGGCTTCGCCGTGAGCGATGATCGTCGTGCTACCCCATCGTTGCACGAGGAGTTTCGAAATCCAGTCAGCATCCTCTTTGGTAGCTGCGCGAGCCGTCATGCCTCATCATACCAAGGGTCAGGCCCTGTGACCATCGTGTGGAGGTTCCGGATCAATCCGTCGGGGCCATTCTCGGTGACTTGATCCACGCCCAATTTCGTTAGCCAGCACCACATGCTGACCCGATGGAAGAGCGTATAGAGCCAAAGCGTCCGGTCGATATCGGGATGATCGACCGGACCATAGCCTTCAAGAATGGGTCTATGGCTGCGCGGGTCTTCATGTGCCGAACAGAAGAGGGCCTTGGCAAGATCAAAGAGCCTGTCTGCCGCCCGTGCATTACCGAAATCGATAAGCCCGCTGAGCTGGAGCCGGCCTATGTCGTCACGCAGGGCCAGCACATTGCCTTGGTGAAAATCGTCGTGGCAGAGCACGGCGCCGCTGCTTTCCTGCAGAAGGCCGAAGTTTCCTTCTGCCAGCTGTTGCAGACGGCGCCCGAGATCGGCATCGCCGCCCAAATCGCGGAAGCGCCGAAACACGTCTTCGAACGCTGACGTCATATAGTCCGCATTCGTCGATATCGGTCTGTGGATCCCTTGGCCGAGTACGTAGCCATAGGCAGGCATTGGCATCGCATGGATGCGTCTCAGCAACTCTCCCATCTGGCGGTAAGCATTCTCAATATCCGGCTCAGCCATCCAGTCACGCAGCGAGCGGCCGGGTAGCAGCGGCAGCAAGGCGTAGCGCAACGGCAAGAGGCTTCGCGACTCGTCGATCTCCAGCCACTTTGGAACGAGCGCTGTCAGCTCCGCGCACCAACCCGCCACAAGCCTCTCCTTCGCCGGCCCCCATTCGGGTTCGTCGGGATAGATTTTCAGCACCAGCGGTTCGCGGTTCGCGCCTGCAAGATCGATCCTGTAGACTTCCGTACTGCCGCCGTGCAGACGGGAAAAGCCGCCGGCGATAAAGCTGGGATCGAGGTTTTGGACGATCCGCTGAACTGTTTCCCTATCAAGCTCCAGGGTCACCCGTCTTTCTGGTGCCATGTTTAAACGCCCCCTGTGCGACGCCCGTGGCTGATTTTGAGAGGCGGTGCCAGAAATCACGAACCAGAAAACGCCGCCCGGATGACCGGACGGCGCAACGACCGATTCAGAGTGCTTTGACTTGTCTTGCTGGTCAATCTCGTTCGGCGCAAATTATGCTTTGAGCTGGACGAGTTGCTGGAAACCGGAATGTGTTTCAGGGAAGATCCCGACGCCGCCGCAGTGGACTGGCGATCATTGAGCCGAATACCCATATAGGCGTCAGCGGAGCGCACCTGACGATTCCCGCCCATCTTGCGCACATTTGGAAAGGACATGTCCATGACAACAGAACGTGCAGTACTTGCTGGCGGCTGCTTCTGGGGAATGCAGGACCTTATTCGACGGCTGCCCGGCGTTGTTTCAACGCGTGTCGGTTACACGGGCGGTGAAGTCCCCAATGCAACCTACCGCAATCACGGCAACCATGCCGAAGCGATAGAGATTATCTTCGATCCGCAAAAGACGAGCTATCGCGATATTCTGGAATTCTTCTTCCAGATCCATGATCCGTCGACCCGCAATCGCCAGGGCAATGACATTGGCGCAAGCTATCGGTCGGCAATCTTCTACGCAGATGAAAACCAGCGGCAGACGGCCGAAGATACGATCGCCGATGTGGATGCTTCCGGCCTTTGGCCAGGCAAGGTTGTGACGGAAGTCGTTCCCGTAAGCGATTTCTGGGAAGCCGAACCGGAACATCAGGATTATCTCGAGCGCATTCCAAATGGCTACACATGCCATTTTGCCCGCCCCGGCTGGAAATTGCCGAAGCGGCAGGCGAATGTCGCTTAAACCGGCAAACAGTCAAGAGAATTGACCGAATTTGATCAGCGGTAGCCTTTCCGGGCCGCCGTTTGATCTATGAGATTGTTTCAATCGGTTTCGGATGGTTTCAGCACCTATTCGGACACGTCGGAGACTATTGCATCGCGCAGTTATGCACTGGACTTTCCAGCGCAATGCGGTCGCACCTACCAGATCAAAATCGCTCTGAAACGCTTCTGTAAGCCTTATGTATTCTCGATAACTCCTGGCTGCGGCGCTGAGTGACGTGCCGAGGCAAACCAAAATTAATACCCAATCCAGGCAATCTTGGCTTTCTACCACCCGGCTGATGACGATCACCTCGCGGAGCTTCGGTGAGCTGCGAGCCCTACCTGTTTGCATTGGGCCAAGAGCGTGAAGATGGCGACATACAGGAGGGCACGACGCTACCGTGAAGCCTCGCCCATTTCCGGAACCATGGTTGTCCCGGCCGAGGCCCTGCCAAACTAAAAGCCCAGCAGGGCCGCGTCTTTACGTTTGGGGAGTTACAGCGATCGGCTTAGCAATCGGCTTTGCACGCACTAATTTCAATCTCATTGTATCACTCCATTGACAGTTTGTGCGGATGCGCTAGCGTATTTTTATCGCGATGGCGATAAACGGTAGCGACGACAAAATATTACGTGCTAAAGTTGGTGTCAATCAGCGGTAATGTCAGCATTGCTGTCGTATTTATCAAAATAACCTTTGTGTTTTGAAAAAGAGAGTCATCCGATGCGTGAATTTAATTCTAGCGTTGAAGTGGTTCTATTGAATGAAAGTCTGATAGAGATAAGGGATAGACGTACTGGTTTGCATTTAATATTGGAGGATGAGGGGCAGGCTCTGCTCGTGAATGGGGAGATCGCCCCTTCAGTTCTAGCCACTCTAGGCCCTATCGGACTGCTTGACGAAATGACGAGCGAGGAAGCCTCCAAGCTCCAATTGCCGTTGCGCAAAGCCCTTCGCTTTGAGCTAAGGGAGCAGAGGCTGGTCGACTTTTTACAGTTCGCGCAAGAACAGGTACCCCATTACAAAAATTCTGTAATGTATGATCTCAAGCGGATTAGAACGCTGGCAGACCTTCCGCTGATACCTGAGCTGAAGAAGCATCATCTGAGGGAATCCTACGATGACCTGCTGGCTGCAAACGCGAACATCCCTGATGGCCTCGCGGCTGGAAAATATGCATTCGCAAGAACCAGCGGTACGTCTGGCGAGCGGCTGCAGATTATCTCCGATCTCGAACTGGATCATGTGCCGCCTCAATTCGAGGAGGTCTGGAATTTGGAGCTCAATGGACGGATCCCGAAAACAGCAATTCTAACTTCACCGGTCTGTTCGGCCACGGAATGCCAATTAGGCAGGTCATCCATGAGTGATCGAACGAGGTTCGGGATTGTGCTCTACCTAAATTCGGCGGAGGATTTGTTTTCTGCTCCCGATGACTTGGCGAGGAATATCAGGGACGAGCTGGAAGAGTTTCAACCAGATTTCATACTGGCAAATCCTGTATACCTGCTCTGGTTCGGCAGAGCCGCGCAAAGACTTAATCTTGTTCTTCCGCGCATTTCCCTGATCCTGAATTCCTACCAATACATCTCGAACCGGCAAAGGCGGTTGATTTCGGAGATATTCCAAGCTCCGGTTTACAACACTTACACCGCAACGGAATTATGCGGGTGCATGCTTGGCGTGGAGTGTTCTCGCGGTCATCTCCATGTTTTTGAGGATCATTCGCTCGTGGAGATCGACAATCAACGCGTAGGAGAATGTCCTGGGGTCGGTCGAATTTTGGTGACCACCACCGCAAATCGGATCATGCCGTTGCTGCGTTATGATCTCGGTGACCTTGGACGCTTGCTCGATGACGAATGCGGATGTCCACTCTCCGATTGGCAGACAATGGAACTCCATGGACGGGCACGAGACGCTCTCTTGCTTGATGGATCGATCGTTACGACAAAACAGGTGGATGATGTGCTCTCCACCGTATGCAGTTACGATTATTATACCTGTCGGCAGGTTTCGACGTCGTCGGTTGCCTTCGATGTCATTGAATCACCGGACGCGAATTTGTCAGTTGCCGAGCTGCGTGACCGCTTTCGGGCTACGTTTGCTGTCCAATCAGTTGAGATAAACAAAGTAACGGCGCTCAGACCGGAGCGCTCGCTGAAGTTTCCTTTGACTGTTCGGGAAGCTTTCTAGCCGGCTCAGTTGCTGACTGCACCGAGCTCGGCGCTAAGCAAACCTCTGGGAGAGTGTAGACGTGCTCGCGATCCAGGCTGATTTTCCCATCCTTGCTCAAAGGTCGCATGGGCGCCCGCTAGTCTATTTAGATTCCGCCGCGACCAGTTTGAAGCCTCGGCAGGTGATCGACGCAGAGCGGCGATATGCGACCGAATATTCTGCAAATGTTCATCGAGGAAAGCATCGATTATCCGAAGAAGCCTCTGACGCGTACGAGGATGCGCGCCAGAAGATAGCCAGGCACATCAATGTCGAAAGTCCCACGGTCATCTTCGTACGAAATGCCACCGAGGCAATCAATGTCGTTGCCAGGGGAATAGGTTTGCGCAAGACCGACAAGGTTGTTGTTCCCATAGGCGAGCATCATTCAAACATGATACCTTGGATGCGCGAGGCCACCGTGTGCTGGATGGAGCAAGCCCTCGACCGATCCATCGACATCGATCTATTCTCTAAAATTCTGGATCGAGAACGTCCGCGTGTGGCGGCTTTCAGCTACGTATCGAACGTCTCCGGAGCCGTAAATCCGGTTATAGAGCTATGCAAAATGGCCCGAGATCGCGGCGTGGTGACGGTCCTGGACGCCTCTCAGGCTGTGCCCCATGTCAATATCGATACCGCCAAAATCGGGTGCGATTTTCTTGCGTTCAGTGGTCACAAGATGTTCGGACCAGTTGGAACCGGTGTTCTCAGTGGCAGAAGGGAGGTACTCGAGCGCCTGCAGCCTCTGATGATCGGTGGTGGAACTGTTGAGAAAGTAACGGTCGATGGCTTCGTGTTGCGTGCACTTCCATATCGGCTCGAAGCCGGAACGCCGAACGTCAGCGGTGCCGTTGGACTGGCGGCGGCATGTGAATATATCGAGAAACTAACTTACGGCGAACTTCACTCGCATCTGTCGGCGATCGACAGCCGGTTGAATGAATTATTTGAAGAGAATGGTATCAATACTCTTCGTTCACAGGCCCCACGTATCGCGCCAATAACATCGCTGTGGTTCGAGGAAACAGCGATCCATGCTGACAACGTGGCAATCGCTTTGAGCGACAACTTCAATGTGATGGTTCGTTCGGGGTTCTTTTGTGCCCATCCACTGTTGCAGAAATTTGTTGCAAATGGCGGATTGGTTCGCGTCTCACCTCACGCATACAACTCGCTCAAAGACGTCGAGCTTTTTTTCGACGCGCTTACGGCAGTTAGACGGCGCTTCCTGGTCTCGCAGGGGAGCCATTGAGATGGGGATCCAAGCCCGAGGCACGATCATTCTTCTGGCGGCAATTCAGGCGCTTTCGGTATCCGCAGGCTCCATCATCCTCGCCTTGGGCACCATTGTCGGAGCGGACATGGTTACCGATGGATCCTATGCGACGCTTCCATACGCTTTGCTGCTCTTTGGCGCTCTGATCTGCACTGTTCCTGCCTCACGTCTGATGTTCGCGTTCGGCCGCAAGGTAATCTTCCTGGTTGGCGCGGGTGTCGGATGTGTCAGCGGCATCCTGATGGCGATAGGTGCTGCCGGACACAACTTCCTACTATTTTCTTTAGGCGCATTTCTTTGGGGCCCGAACGCTGCAATCATCCTGTACTACAGGTTTGCTGCAACCGAAGCGGTTGCTGAGGGCCAGAAGGGGCGAGCAATATCTTACGTACTGTCGGGGAGTATCATTGGCGTTTTTCTAGGCCCCACCGTAGCTCTCCGTGTCAAAGATATCATCCCAGGTTGGGAATACTTTGGCTCATTCGCGTTCATTTCGTTCCAATGTGTCCTAGTCGCGGTATTGCTTTTCTGTACTCAGCTGATGCCCCCATATCCCAAACAAGACCTGAAGGGCCGTCTTGCGGCAGTTGTATTTTTGGCTCCAGGAATTTTCGCCGGGGTAGCCAACAGCATTGTAGCGTTTGGCGTCATGGTCCTCATCATGACTGCCGCGCCACTTGCTATCATCCATTTTGGACACGGGATGGACATGTCGGTGACCGCCATTCAATGGCATCTGTGCGCGATGTATGCCCCCTCTTATGTTGCGGGAATCTTGCTGGATAGATTTGGAGCTGTGCCTGTTTCAATTTCCGGCATGCTTTTTTTCGTAGCGACCGTGGTTGTGTCCTGCCTTGAACCGACGGCGTTTAATTTCACGCTGGCCCTCATTCTCCTGGGCATAGGCTGGAACTTCATGTTCATGTCGGGGACATACCTGCTGAGCAAGCATGGGCACCCGGACGAGCGTTCCTGGGTTCAAGCTGTAAATGAACTCCTATGCGGGAGTATCGTAGCATTGGCGGCTTTTCTCGCTGGCGTCGTGTTCACTCATGTGGGTTGGAATTTGCTCGTCATTAGTAGCATGCCCCTACTTGGCCTCTCCCTGGCAGCAACCCTGCGGGCTCTCTTGCGCCAGCGTCGGAGCAGTCGGTCGGTATGAGCGATCGAAAGGCTGTTCATTCGGCCTAAGCCGGTAAAGCTTCAGTGATTTTCGGAATACCCGAAGGATCGGTCCCATTGGTGTCGCTGTTCGCAGGGGCGGCAGCGTCAAGCGGTCCTTGGACGGTAGCCGCCGATTCGCCAATGCAAGCGAAAAGGCGCTGTCTTAAAGTTGACCTGCCACGGAAGTTTCATCCGGCTGCGATTAGAGCCTTGGCGGTTTTGGATACGCCAAATGGCGCGGTGTGAGCAACCGGCGGAAACGCGAAGCTTTCACATTGCGTAGCGTTGGAGCCGGTTGCGCGATGATCCCAGCATAGTCTGCCGGGGTCTGGTATCCGAGCGATGAGTGCGGCCGGAAATTGTTGTAGTCATCGACCCATTCCGCAATGGCGCTGCGGGCATGGTCGAGACCAAAGAACAGACTTTCATTCAGCAATTCGTCGCGCATGCGACCGTTGAAACTCTCGACATAGCCGTTTTGCATCGGTCTTCCCGGCGCGATGTAGTGCCACTCGACCTTGTGATCCTTCGACCAAGCAAGGATGGCATTCGAGGTGAGTTCGGTCCCGTTGTCGGAGACGATCATGCCGGGTTTGCCCCGTCGCTCGATCAGTGTCGTCAGTTCGCGAGCAACACGACGGCCAGAGATCGAGGTGTCCGGGATCGCCGCCAGGCATTCGCGCGTGACGTCGTCGACAACGTTGAGCACGCGGAAGCGTCTGCCGCAGGCGAACTGATCGTGGACGAAATCCAACGACCACCGGGCATTGGCCGTCGCTTCGACCAGTATCGGTGCACGCATGCCAACAGCACGCCGCCGGGCCTTCCGCTTTCGAACGGAAAGACCTTCCTCGCGATAGAGACGGTAGATGCGATTGACGCCGGACGGCTCTCCTTCGCGCCGAAGCAGGATGAACAGCCGCCAATAACCGAAACGTCGCCGTTCATTGGCGAGATCGCGCAGCTTCGCCCGCAGTTCGACCTCCGGCGATCGGCAGGAACGATAACGGACCGTCTTTCGGTCTGCGGATATGATCTGGCAGGCCCGCCGTTCCGAAAGGCACATGACGGCCTTCAGGTGCGCGACGGCGTCACGCTTGGCGGCAGGCCCTACCATTTTTTTGAAAGAAGCTCGCGAAGTGCGGCCGTATCCAGCATCTGTTCGGCGAGCAACTTCTTCAGCTTCGCGTTCTCCTCCTCCAATGCCTTCAGACGCGTTGCCTCGGACACTTCCATGCCGCTGTATTTGGCCTTCCAGTTGTAAAAGGTAGCCTCGGAAATCCCGTGCTTGCGGCTCAGATCAGCCGCTTTCGCTCCCGCCTCCTGCTCCTTCAGCACCGCAATGATCTGCTCTTCCGTAAATCTCTGCTTCTTCATAAGTCCGTCCTCAATAAGGCCGGACTCTAATCCATTCTGGAGGAAATTCTCAGAGGCAGGTCAAAGTGGCCAACTGCCACATTCTGATCGATGCCGGGAAGGTCGACATAGTCAGCATCGGTGTGATCTATGGTTATGCCTATGAGGGGCACTGCTACAAGCTCCCGAAGCCGCGGATCATGTATCTCCCGGTCAAAGCCGAAAAAATACCGGGGGACGACTGCGGATGCGATTGCGGCTACTCCAACGCACTTGGCTATTCCGTCTGGTCGTTGGACAAGCTCGAACGCGTGATCGCGCTCGACGTCCGCTCCGACGACATCAAGACGCTGATCCTTGATGAAAACCGGCTGGCAATCGTTCACCGCTCGCCTACGCACAGACGCAATCGCTAGCGCCGCAGCGGCCTCGCGATTGAGACCACGCAAGTATCCGGACTGAGATCGGGCTGATCTCCCTTTCGAAGCCTGGAGGGGGATCCGACATCACCCGCTGGTCTCGGTCCGACACTGCGCGGCGATTTGAAAACCGCTGCAACCTGCCTTTATCTAGAGGGGCCTCCGCGTCCTCTGCGCAGACGTGCCGCCGTCGATGGTTCCTGCCGACAAAGTTATAGACATCGCAGCATCAGAAGTTTAGTAGGTGCCCGCTAACCGGTCGCAGCCCACCCGGTTCAACAAAACAAGGGATACTAAAATGAAAGTACTTGTCGTCTGCTCAGGCGGACTCGACTCCATTTCGCTTGCATACAAGATTGCGGCGAACCACCAGCTGATCGGTCTGATTTCCTTCAACTACGGTCAACGGCATGTCAAAGAGCTGGAATTCGCGGCTCTCTGCGCACGAAGGCTCGCCGTGCCACATGACATCATAGACATATCGAACGTGGGTAAGCATCTGACCGGCTCCGCCCTTACGGACGATGTCAAGGTTCCTGATGGGCACTACGCCGAAGAGACGATGAAGGCAACGGTCGTGCCGAACCGCAACGCCATCATGCTGTCGATCGCGTTCGGCCTTGCTGCTGCTCGCCACGCAGATGCCGTGGCGATTGCAGTCCATGGCGGAGACCACTTCATCTACCCAGACTGTCGGCCGGGCTTCATTTCGTCGTTTGAGGTCATGCAACAACATGCCCTTGAGGGATATGCCGATGTCAGCTTGCTCGCTCCCTATGTGAACGCCACGAAGGCCGACATTGTCACAGATGGTGCGAAGCATCGGACGCCTTTTGAAGAGACCTGGTCTTGTTATAAGGGCGGCCGTTTCCACTGCGGGAGATGCGGTACATGCGTCGAGCGTCGTGAAGCTTTCCATCTCGCCGGTGTCGAGGATCCGACCGACTACGACGATCCGGATTTCTGGATTGCTGCGACCGGTGCATTCAGAGCAGATGAGGCAAAGTAATGTACCGGATTACCAAGGAATTCCATTTCTCCGCCTCGCATCAGCTGTCCCACCTTCCTGGCGACCACCAGTGCGCGCGTCTCCATGGCCACAATTACATAGTTGAGGTCGAGCTTGCCGCCTCTGAGTTGAACGAGGATGGCTTTGTCCGCGATTATCACGAGCTTTCGCCACTCAAGCGCTACATCGACGAGAGCTTCGATCACCGGCACCTCAATGATGTACTGGGCCATGATCGGGTGACATCCGAATGGCTCGCCAGGCATTTTTACGACTGGTGCAAGCAACGCCTGCCCGAGACGTCTGCCGTCAGGGTGAGCGAGACGCCGAAGACATGGGCGGAATATCGTCCATGACAGGCAGGGAACAAAAGATCCGCATCAGCGAAATCTTCGGACCGACGATCCAGGGGGAAGGGCCGCTCATCGGCCTTCCAACCGTCTTCGTCAGAACGGGCGGCTGCGACTATCGCTGCGAATGGTGCGATACCCTTCATGCCGTCGACAGCGCCTTCCGCGACGAGTGGACGCCAATGACGGTCGACGATATCTGGTCGAAAGTGGAATTGCTCTCTCAAGGCTGTCCGCTGACGATTTCCCTGTCCGGTGGAAACCCGGCAATTCAGCCGCTCGGGCCGCTGATAGCTCGGGGAAAGCGCGATGGCTATCAGTTCGCTTTGGAAACGCAGGGATCGATCGCCCAAGACTGGTTTGCAGAGCTGGATCATTTGATCCTCAGTCCCAAACCACCGTCCAGCGGTATGGAATTCAAGCTGGACGAACTAAAGGATTGCGTGGCGGCCGCACGCAACGGTCCCGGGATCGCGCTGAAGATCGTCATCTTCGACGACGCTGACTATGCCTTTGCAAGGTCTGTCGCGAAGGAGTTCAAAGAGCTTCCGATCTTCCTGCAGCCAGGCAACCACACGCCGCCGGTGGAAGATGAAGCCTTGATCGATCTCGAGGGTATTCTCAAGCGTATGCGGTGGCTGGTCGACAGGGTCGCCTCAGACCGGTGGTTTAATGCGCGCGTCCTCCCGCAGCTCCATGTCCTGCTCTGGGGAAACATGCGGGGTGTCTGATCAACTTTGAGGAAGGTTACGGCCCGCCGCGCAGGAGCGGGAGTACCGATCTGAGGGCGGTGGTCCTCCCGAGGCTTTAAGTGTCTCGATACAATGTCTCGACTGGGATCGTCACGCCCGTTAGTACCTACAGGTGCTCGGAGGCTTCGCTCAGCTTCTCTGCGATCGGAGGGTTGCGCGGCCCCTTTCTCAATCTCTCGCCCTCGCCAAAGACCGGAAAAACAAGCTCATTTTAGTGTTTGCTGCGGCATCGGGTAGCAGTCGGTTCGCAGCCGCTAAATTGACCTCATTGCTCCGCGACTTTTGCTCGACCGGGTGCCGAAAGCTCAAGGCATCCGGCATGGCGCATACCCCATGCGCCAAATAAATCGGAGGAGAAAAACATGTACAGACTTGCTTCTCTCGCGGTCGCCGCAGCACTTGGTGTCGGCGCCTTCATTGCCGCGTCAAGCGCCGATGCAATGACCATGCAGGACTGCAGTGCCAAATATAAAGCGGCGCAGGCAGCCAATAGTCTCAATGGCATGAAGTGGAACGACTTCCGCAAGGCGCAATGCGGAGCAGATACCGCCGCAGCGACACCAGCAAAGCCCACTGCAGCGACGCCCGCAAAGCCCGCCGCGACCGACGAGCCGACGACCGCCAATACCGAGAATGCGGCCGAGCCCGCGCCGACCAAGGCCGTGGTTCCGAAGGGCGTGGTCTTCCCAACGAAGGTCGATGCAAAATATGCGAGTGAGACACCCGGCAAGGGCCGGATGCATACCTGCCTCGATCAGTACAATGCCGATAAAGCCAACAACAGCCTGAACGGCCTGACCTGGATCAAGAAGGGCGGCGGCTATTACAGCATCTGCAACAGCAAGCTAAAATCCTGAGGTCACATATCGCATGGATAGGCGTCGCGATGACGCGACGCCTCATCTCCACGTAAGGAGGACGCAATGAGTCTTCTCGACAATACCGGCAGCCTCATCGGCAATGCCGTCAACAGTCATCCCGGCGGCCTCAGCGGCTTGATGTCGGAAGCCTTCACCGATTTCGGCGGGCCTGGTTAGTTGCGATCGAACGCGCATCAGTTCTCGATCTGTTGGTCCGAAACAACGCTGACGATGACCTCGTCGCTTCCGTTCGGATAAAGCGGCAGGTCGAGCGTAATCGCTTCCCGGCGCTCCGGGGACGATGCTTTGAAGAACTTTCTGGCGCGCCCCTGTCCATTCCCTTCTCCGGACGCTTTAGCATGCGTCTCGCTGACCAGGCGTCGTTCGAAGGCCGCAGCATCGATTTCCGCGAACGCCATGGTGCAGCTTTCGACGGTGTTGTCGCCTACGGACGCCCGTGCCACCACCAGCGCCCTGAATGGTACGTCTTCGCCAGCGCTCAGGTTCCAGCCTTCCAATGCGACAGGATTTTCCACCGGCACCAGACTTGTAGTCATATCCTCCGCAAGTGCTGGCCAATCCCGTTCCTTTGCTACGGCGACCGTCCGTTGAAAATCCGTTCCCCGGTTGAGGCAGCGTTCATTGAACTGGTCAAAGGGATCTGGCTCGTCTGCCGCAACGACATCGGCAATGCTGGCAAGAAGAAACGTAATTGCGAAGCCATATGTCATCCATCGCATTAAAACCATGGGGTCTGCCTGTGGCCTTCGTCGGTTGTTACTGCGCCGCCTATATCTATCATCCCAATGAAAAAGGAAAAATCATGTCTCTCCACACCGGGGCTAAGTAATCCCGCACTCCGGCAGACATTTGATCGCCCTTAACCGGCTGGAAGATCAACCGACAAACACCTACATGTTGAGATAGCAAAACATCGCGTTCGCGACTAATCCAAGCGGCCAAGAGCCAGGCGATGACAAAGGCTTCATATCAGCGCGTCCTTCAGGACGGCACCAAAGTAAAGAAACGAGACCCGCCATATGATTTTGCTGATAGTCGCGGTGGTGATCGTTATCGTCTTCTTCTTTCTGTTTCCAAAGCCGACGCTGCTTACCCTCACCGCACTCGTGGTCGTGGGCGGCGGTGTTGCGACCTTCATCTACTTTCAGCAAACAAACCGCGATGGAGCGAGCGCCTCGATAGAAGGAACAAGCAGTGGAACTAAGGGATGCGTAGATCCTGCCAGGCCCGTTTTCGTTCGGCTTTTCAACGGTTCTCGTCAGCAGGTGGATGTCGTCCGCTTCCGGCTGATCGCAAAACGTCGCGGCTTCAGCATTGAGTATTATTCCGACCACCTCACGAGCTATAAAATTATCGAGCCTGGCGGCACCTATGACGACTGCTGGGCGCTAAACCAATATCGAGGCCTGCAGACTTTGCCGGATAAACTGACGCCACAGGAACTGGATTGGTCGGTCGAAATATCATCGGTTGAGTTCGCAAGTAATCGGTAGGCGTGGCAGCTCTGCCTTTGTAGAGGCCGAGTTAGAAGCGAGCTTGTGAACGATCTTTTCATGGCCGAGTTAACGGCGCTGTCTACTCAATGTGATCGGTGACTGGGAGTTGCCGCCCAGTCCGTTGCAATTAGCGCTCACGGAACTAGCTTTTATACCCCGTACCCTTTGAAACGGCGGCGTGACGAAAAGGAAAGCAAGGCATGTGCCGAAATATCAAGCCCCTCTTCAACTTCGATCCACCAGCGACGGACGAGGAAATCCATGATGCGGCGCTTCAGTTCGTACGCAAGTTGAGCGGAACCACCAGGCCATCAAAACGCAATGGGGCCGCTTTTGAACACGCGGTGATGTCGATCGCGAAATGCGCCAAGGAACTGCTTAATTCGCTGGAGACCTCTCAACCTCCTCGCGACCGCGATGAAGTAGCCGCGAAAGCGCGGGCACGGTCGGCGACCCGGTTCGCCTAAGAAAGCCTCCTTGCAATTCCTCCATTGCTGGTGGTTCGCCCTTCACCTGGAATACGTCAGCGATGTATAGGTCTTAAACAAGCGGGGCGCCTCCATGGACGCCCCGCAATCAGTTGTCTCTTGCGATAATATATCTCGTGCAGATCAGAGTGGTCTGACGTTTTCCGCCTTCGACTTGCCGGTCTTCCGATCCTGGCCGAGATCGTAGGATACGCTCTGGCCTTCCTTCAATGCGTCGCCATATTGGAGCGCGGAGACATGGACGAAGACATCGGGTCCTCCGCTTTCCGGCGTGATGAAGCCGAAGCCCTTGTCCTGATTGAAAAACTTAACCTTGCCAGTCGGCATGACATCCTCGTGTGTTTGCACTTGTTGTGGAGCGGCAGCCTAGCCTCAGCATTCTGCCAGATCAACCCGTTCCGAACCTTCGGTCTTCTCGGCATCCTCATCTGTTTGCGACGGCGCGATGGAGTGGAAAGCCGCCAAGAAGATCGCATCGGCAAAGAGTGCCGTCCCACCACGAACGAAATAGGCAAGGCTGTAGCCGCCGAGATCCGTCATACAGCGGTTGACGGCTTCCCCGGCGGGCTCGTCGGCTTCATGCTCGGCCTCCTCGGCGGCGGTGGATCCATCCCGGCCACGCCCGCTGCTCCTTTACGTGGTCGGGGTCAGGCAGCCGCACGTTGTGATCGGCACGGGTGCGCTTGCGGTTTCGGTGAACGCTTTTGCGAACTTTGCAAGCCATGCGATCAAGGGGTCATGTCTGGTGGGCTGCGCGGCCGTCTTCTCCGCGCCGGCGTTGTCGGCGCCCGTGATAGTGGGGCCTCATTTCAGGTCGGGGCTCACCGGGCTTCCATCGGTTCGGACTTCTTTCGGAAGACGGCGATGTTGTCGCTGAGCCAGCCCGCAACCGATCGCGGCGTTTGGCCCGTCAACTCGGAGAATGTGGACGTCGTTTCGGCGAGCACAGATTCCCGGAACATACCGTCAAGTCCAAGGAGCAATCGGCAACCATTTCACTTACGCCCGAGGCGATCAGGACGCCGCGATGCTCGTCGTGGGTCCGATGCTGATACAACACGGTCTCACCGAGGAGGCGCGACAGTTCTTCGGCAACCTCCGGCATACTCACCGTACCGGGGCCAGTCAGATGATAGGCGCGCTGCGAGTGAATGTGCTCATTGTCGAGAAGAGCGGCACGCGCGGCATCGGCGACATCGCGAGTGTCGATGAAGTTGACGCGCCCGTTGCCAGCCACGCCACCCCATGAGCCATCCGCGACCGGGGCGCTGGCCCGGGCCAGAATGTCGACGAATGAACTTGGGCGCAAAAGCGTGTAGCCAATGTTATGCGCAGCCAAGTGGGCTTCGATCTGCATGTGCCAATCGAACGGATGCAGCCGAGACGGAGGTCCCATGACCGACAATTTGACGATGTGAACAACGCCTGCGGCCACGGCTGCGTCGATCAATGCGATTTCGTTGGCAACCTGCCGCGGGGACGTGCCGTGGGAAAGGAAAAGGCGCTCCACACCGCGCAGCGCGCCGGCAAGAGTGGCAGGTATATCGAAGTCAACTTTGGCCAAAGCGACCCCGGCCGGTAGGTCCCGCGTGTCTGGATTCCGCGTCAGCGCCACGATATCGACGGGGTCATTGACCAGGTTTGCGATCAAAGTGGCGCCGACCCGACCAGTAGCGCCGGCCACTGCAATGCGCGGCCTGCTTACTTCACTCGAGGGAGGATTGAACATTTGAGTATCCTTGCTATTTTGGAACGAACGGTCCATCATTTGTGGAACGATCGGTCCATGATGTCAAATGAGAAATTGAAATGAGCGGAAAACGCCAGTTCGACGAGACTTCGGTAATCAATGCCGCCATGGATGTGTTCTGGCGACATGGGTACGCTGCATCGTCCATCGATCAGCTAACGACGGCAATGGGGTTGTCCCGCTCAAGCCTGTACAAGCGATTTCGAGATAAGGATGGGCTTTTCCGGGAGGTGCTTTCAACTTATGCGGAGCGCGTCGTGCATCGCATGAGGGCCGTCCAGGGAGATACCAGACGCGGCCAGCTTGAAGCTCTACTAAGCGAGTTTCTTCCGAACGATGCCAGAGCTGCGCGACCTAAGGGTTGCATGCTGGTCCGATCGTGCACCGAGATGGCAGATTTACCGCTAGAAGGGCAGGTCGTTGCCTTGGAGGGCCTCACGCGGCAGCGGGCGATCTTCGAGGAGATTCTGCGAGAAGCGGTCGCCAATGGCGAGTTGCCATCAGCGGCGGATACCGATGGCTTGGCGTGGCATTTTCTCGGCGTTTTGCAGGCCGTAATGAACCTGCCACAGGCAGGCGCGAACGGCCGCGTGCTGCGGGGCGTCATCGACCTCGGGATGTCGGCATGGCCGCTGAAGTAGCGGATGCGGGGAATGCACGGGAGCGTGGTTTGGCCCAGATGTACGACAGATTTGACGCGTACGCGCACGGGAACGAAATTATCGAAGACGATTATGAGCGCGATTGCGAGTGGCATCCCAAAGCAGGTCACGTCGATAAGCTCCTCACCGGCTTCTCAAAGCAAGTGAGCCGATCACAAGCGCCATCCGCCTGCTGGTCTGCGTCTCCCCTCAATCGACCTTGACAAGCGCATCCACGTCGAGACCCTACTAGGCTCGCAACATCTTAGAAAAAACGAGGGTAGGATGAGGTTCAGCAGACCGGCAGTCGCAGGCGTGGTTGGCGTGGCAGCGTGTGTGTTTGGCGCGAGCCTTGCGGCATCACCCGCGCTCACGCAGGAAGTCGAGCCGCCCGCTCCATGGGTCAAGCTTACCAGTTCGCATGCCGGAGCGGTCGGAACATGCTCTGTCGTTGATGCGACCGACAACGAGGCTTGTTATATGGTCCGGTGCGACGCCAAGAACGGTCTCATTTTCGAGATCGGTGACGCCACTGTTGGTGAGATGGGCCTGCGATCGGCGCGCTTCGAGATTGGGAGGTACAAAGAGACGATCCGCCTCGACGGGAACAGTTCCGATCGGCGAACGATTGTTCTCTCAAAGCATCCGAAGCTGCTTGCCGCCCTCACATCTGCCGCTGATTTCGCCACTATGTACTCCGTCAAGGCCGATGTGGAATACAGCACCGGCTTTGAACTCACGGGGGCGCGAGACCAGATATCTCGCCTGGCAAGGGGCTGCCCAACCAAGCCGTGACGACGAGCAAGGGTCCGGACAGACCATGACGCCCGATTGCCCAAAGCTCCGCCTTACGGTCACGCGTCCGATGATGCCGCAGGACTCCAATTGGCGTTTCGGTCGCTTCGAAAAACACGACCGTCTTCACCCGGACCCTGGCCGTAGAAACCGCATCTGAGATCGCCTGGTCCGGGTCTGCCTTGGACGGAGCTCGGCGGCTCGAAGGTCTTGCCAACGCAAGTTTCGGGCGGGTTCGCCAGCAAGCTTGCCGGAGAAGTCGGCGGCCACTCGACGGCACGATATCTCGCGAATGGCCAGGGGAGACAGTTTTGTCGTCAGGCTACGCTTTCGGGGGCTCATCCTATAGACGCTCCAACCCTGTGCGACACCGTCAAGTTGATGTCGGCGGCTTGCGAAGGGTCCGAGCCGTCTTCAGTTTCGCTTCAGTTACGGCTAATCCCGCGCTCATAAACGATTGCTAAAGAGTGATGCGAAGCTTGCCAACCGTCTCTGGCGAAGCTGATAGGGCTGGCCCTTGCGGGGGCTCACAGTGAATTTGCATCACATCTTGATTGGAAAAACCGGTATGCCTTCTCTACTTCGGACAATAGGAATGTCGTCTGGAAAGGCGATCTGGACATTTTTTGCCGTCGCGCTTGTTCTGGCCGGCATCGCTTCCGTAAATCCGGTCGAAGCGCAAGGTTCCCCTGAAAAGAGAATAGCCTTCGTCGTGGGCAATGCCGGCTACAAGGCGGGCGCCCTGCCGACGCCGGCCAACGATGCCGGGCTGATTGCGCAAACGCTGCAGGCCGCCGGCTTCGACGTAATCGGCGCGCGCGACCTCGACCAGAACGGATTGCGCGACGCGATGCGGGACTTTCTGACGAAAGCGAATGCATCGGGACCCAATACCGTCGTCTTCGTCTATCTGGCGGGCTATGGCGTGCAATATCAGGGCGATAACTATTTCGTGCCGGTCGACGCCCAGATCGCCAGTGCCACGGATGTGCCGGTGGAAGCTCTGCGCATAACCGATTTTTCGAGATCGCTGGCCGGTATCAACAATCGCGGCAGCATCGTCGTGCTCGATGCAGCAAGAGCCAATCCATTCGTGCAGTCCAATCAGCCGCTGGCCGGTGGTCTGGCGCTCGTCGATCCGGACGCCAATCAGCTGATCGCCTTTAATGCCGCGCCGGGCACGGTCGCCCCGCAGGAGGCCGGCCCCTATGGTTCCTATGCCCATGCCCTGGCGGAAATGATCCGCATCGGCGGGCTTCCGCTCGATGATGTGTTTGACCGGACACGGTTGCGGCTCAGCGATCTGACCAAGGGCGCGCAGATTTCCTGGAATGCTTCCAAATTCAAGAACGCCTTCACGTTTTTCGATCGTGGTCCCAATCCGCCGGCCGCCCAGGTGTCCAGCTACAGCAATGTCGCAATCCGGACGAAGCCGATCAGCGATTTCGACGAGCGGGATGCCTATTTCGCCGCGCTCGACCGCGACACGATGCGTGGTTACGAGGATTTCCTGGCAAGCTATCCGAACGACTCCATGGCAAGGCGGGTGCGTGCGATCATTGCAGCGCGCCGCGAAGCGATCACCTGGCGCGAAACCTGGAATGCGGATACGCCGGAGGCCTATTGGTCCTATCTGAGACGTTATCCGCGTGGTCCCCATGTCTGGGATGCCCGCCGTCGTCTGGAACATTTCGAGGCAGCACTCGAGCCGCCCCCGTCATTTTCGGTGATCGAGTATGACGTGCCGCCGCCACCACCACCGGAAATCGTCTATGTCGACCGGCCTGTCTTGTATTTCGATGATGCCGACTTCGGTTATGCGCCGCCGCCGCCCGTCGTCTTCCTGGAACCACCGCCGCCGGATTTCGTAACGCTTGCGCCGCCCAGGCCACCGGTCGATCTCTACGTGCTACCGGCGCCGGTCTTCGTTCCGATCCCCGAATGGGTGGAACCCCCGCGGGATATCGCGCCGCCCGAAAACAACATTATCTTCAACAACATTCACAATACGGTCGTCAACAACACGGTTGTCAACGAGAACGAGGCCGCACCGGCTGCGCCCGGATTGACGACAGGAGAAAAGCTCGCCGGCGCGGCCATCATCGCCGGAACGGGTGCAGCTGCGCTCCACGTTGCCTTGCCGCCCTCGATACAGAAAAAGGCTGCCGTTTTGCAAAAGCAGGCCCCGGCCGGAGCCGAGAAACCGACACCTGCAGCCGGTTTAGCGCCGGTGCCCGTCCCTTCGGTCCAGTCCCAGCCCCAAATACAGACAAAGACGGGCACACAGGCACAACAGCTGCAGACACAGACCGGAAGTGCCGCCACCCAGGCGCTTTTCGGCGCCAACGGCGAGCCGCTGCCGCCCGCCGGCACGCCGGCGAACAAGCCACAAGCGGCCCCGGCAGGAAAAATACAGCCGCCCGAAGCGGAGCCCAGTACCGCGCATAATCCGACGACGGCCGCGCATCCACCACTTCAGAGCGCAAATCCCGACGCGCATGCCCTTCCGGGTTCAAAAGGCCAGCCGCAGTTTCCCGAGGCCAATGCGCCTGCCGTCAAAGGTCAAAGCCAGGTCGCCAAGACCCCGGCACCACCGGCAGCCCCGAATGCGAAACCGAAGGGAGGTGTCGCAGGCCCGGAACCCGACGCTCACAGCCTGCCGACAAAGCCTGCGGCGCCGGCAACTATTGACAACACACCAGCAAAACCCAGCGTTCCCAACAACAGCGAACCGCAGCTCGGCAATCAGCGCCATGTTGTTCCGCCGCAGTCCCGAGAGGAAGCTTCGCCGCCATCCTTGCCTAGGGAGCCACATGTTGCAATGCCGGCGCAGGCACGTGCCGCAAAACCACAGGCCGAACCCGAATTACGGGTCGAACCCAAGATACAGGCTGAACCCAAACCGCAGGCGGAGCCCAGGCCTCAGGCTGAACTCAAGCCCCAGCCTCAGCCCAGGCCGGCGATCGTAGAGCAGCAGGCGAAGAGACCGGAGGCCGCCGAAAAGAAGAAATGCGGTGCTTCGGATTTACCTCCATGTCCCTAGGGCAGTTGGCATAGAAGAGAAATTCTCTCCCGGCTTATTCCCGCGCCCTGATGTTGGAATTCAGGACACTTGCCGCAAGCCAGAAAGAGCGTCCTGTGACCAGGGCGGGTTGATAGCGATCATAGCGATCTGCCTTGGGGTCGCGGTTCTGCTGGCTCTATGGGCCTTGAAATACCTCAATTCTTACGGATAGCTCCATCCATTGTTTACCGGATACGCAAGTGCGAAGGTCTGTGACGTTGTTTACAAAGGGAAAAAATCCCGTTCCAAGCGCGCCACACAATGGAGCGCACCTGGCATACCGACCTGATATCGACGGATTACGCGCCCTTGCCATCCTACCGGTTGTTCTTTTCCACGCTGAAATTCCCGGCATCAGCGGCGGATTTGTCGGCGTCGATGTCTTTTTCGTCATTTCCGGCTATCTGATGTCGTCGCTGATTGCCGGCGAGATGGCGAAAGGCGAGTTCAGCCTCCTGAATTTCTATCAGCGGCGCATCCGTCGTATCTTCCCGGCCCTCTTTGCGATGATGGCGACTTGCGCTGTCGTCGCCTGGTTCGCCCTCATGCCTCTGGAGCTTTCATATTTCGCCAGGAGCATGACAGCCGCCGCCCTCTTCATGTCGAACATTCAGTTTGCAAAAGAGGTGGGCTATTTCGATATCGGCGCGCAGATGAAGCCGCTGCTGCATACGTGGTCGCTTGCGGTCGAAGAGCAATTCTATATCGCCTTTCCCCTCGTCGTGATCTTGCTGCAGAAGGTCGCGCCGCGGCGGATGGTTCCTTTCGCGCTTGTCGCCCTCGCCGCATCCTTCGCCGCCTGCATCGGTGTGTTGAATCGCGATCCGACAGCGGGCTTCTACCTTTCCCAATATCGCGTCTGGGAACTTCTGATCGGCGTCATCATCGGCCTCAAGGCCATCCCCGAGGTGAAAAGCGAGACGGGCCGGCAGGCCTTGGCGGCGATCGGACTTGTCCTGATCGGCATCGCGGTTTTCGCCTTTACCGAGAAAACGACCTTTCCGGGCTATGCCGCATTGTTGCCATGCCTGGGCGCCGCCTTCATCATCCATGCGCGCGCAGGCAGCGGCATCGTCGGCCGGCTTCTTTCGCTGCGTCCGCTGGTCTTTATCGGGCTGATTTCCTATTCGCTCTATCTCTGGCATTGGCCGATTATCGTCTTCACCCGCTATTTCGCGGGTCACGAGCTGACGCCGCTGCTGCGGTGCGCCGTGATCCTGGCATCGATGCTTGTTGCCGTCGCCTCCTGGCGGTTCATCGAAAAGCCGTTTCGTGGAAATTGGGGGCTGCTCACCGGCAAGCAACTGCCGGCAATGGCGGCCGCGGTGATCGGGCTTACGGCCGGCGCCGGGCTGCTTCTGGTCATGAGTGGTGGCGCACCGGGCCGATTGCCGGTCGACGTTCGGTCAATCTATGCGGCCACATATGACCGAAGCCACTTCTACATGGACGGCTGCTTTACAGAGTCGGATCACAAAGGTCCGTCAAATGCCGATATCGAAGCCGGCAAGGTCTGCGGCCTGGGCGATCCGAATGATGCTGGCCCCGACTTTCTGGTGTGGGGTGACTCACACGCTGCCGCGATGGCGCCGGGCATCGATGCCGCCGCCGCTGCCGCGGGCTTTGGCGGCAGGTTCGCTGCCCATGCGTCATGCCCTCCGCTGACCGACGTTGCGCTTGCGGGCAAAAACGATACGCGACGCTGCACGGCCTTCAACGATTCAGTGCGCGACCTCATCAAGCGGGAGCATATTCCGCTCGTGTTCATGCTCGCCTATTGGCCGAAATACGTTCACAATTCCGAACTACCGAACCAGGGGGACTATTTCGATCCTTCAATCCCCCCGTCTGTGGCCGATTACTCGACGCCGATTGCCACGGCCCTGGATAAGACTCTGGCCGAGCTGAAGCAGGAAGGCGTCACGGTCGTGCTGGTTATGGACGTGCCGGAGATGGGGCGTTTCGTGCCCGAGGCTCTTGCCAAGGCCAAGCTCGACGGCACCTCGGCGGATATCGCGCCACCCCTGTCCTACGTCGCCGAACGGCAGGCGCTCGCCCGCTCGATGCTGGAGAAATATGCCGATAAATATGGTGCAATTGTCGTCGATCCGCTGCCGGCCTTTTGCAACAACGACCGTTGCCACGCCTCGCGAAGCGGCGTGCCGCTTTACATGGATGCCGACCACATCACCGCGTCAGCGGCCAAGAGCCTCTTTTATCTTTTCGCGCCGGTGTTCAAGATGGCGCAAAACATTTGAGGTTGCAGCGGGCCGGCGGCTCGCTGGTTCGGCCTGGCAGGTGATGACACCGATCGCGAGGATTGCGACTGGCGGCGAAATCACCCCGCAAGCGGAACACTCGGTCGTGGGGCCGTCGGTCGCGCTTGTCCTTCGGATCGCTTACGCCCGAGCTCCTCAGGCTGCCTTGCTCACGCCCTCGCGTGACGCGAATTCCCGCGCGCGGAACTAGTGCAAAGATTACAGCCGCAAACGTATGTGGCGACAACAAAGGCACATATGGCGGCTCGACGAGCCCGATCCTGATTTTGCCGAACGTTTCAAGCGGCTGGACACGGTCTCCAGCAGCGGATTCCACACCTATACGGTCGCGGATCTCGTGCTCCCGAAGCGCGAAACGGTGGGGTGAGCTATAGAGACCGGGGTCATTTCCGGATGGAACGCGCCCGGCCGACAGAAATCCGGCGGAGGGACCTTCCCTTTGCCGGCGCTGAGCACGCTCGCCCTCTCCGGTTTGACAAAATTGCTGAGCCTGCCGATCTGGAGGCAGCACACATGGACCAGTGACGATTGGGCCTCCGCCCTCTTTGTGGCGCGCACCCGATTTACGATAGGTGCGGCGGCAACGTATCTCGATTCTACCGCAAGACCGATCTCACCGACGCGCCGATTCGGTGCCGGAACTGTCCTGAGCCGCGCATCATTCTAATAGGACAGCTTGGGATACCAATGCGGCGCCCGGCCCTCCGGGGTGGAATCGAGGATCGTCCAGATCGGCATCAGGTCGGGCGCGCCGCGCGGGTCCTGACCGGGATCGGCTGTGGCGCCGCCCATCTCGCCGCTCCAGAAATGCCGCATTGTCCCATCCCGGCGGGTGAACACGTTGAAGGCCGCGTCATCACTGCCGTCCTTGCCGAGCGCATGGTAGTCCCGGCTGAACTCGCCGCTCGTATCCGAATAGAGTGGCAGATAGTGCCAGCCGCGCTCCCTCGTGAAATCGGTGAGGCGCTGCAGCGGCGAGCGGGCCACGACGGCGAATGCGACGCGCTGCTGGATGTCGGGAACCTCACCGTCCCAGGAAGAGAGCAGCGACGTGCACATCGGGCAGGGCTGCTCCCGCTCCGGGCCGAACATATAGCTGTAGACGACGAGCGTTTCCTTGTCCGCGAACAGCTCCTCGAACGAGATCCTGCCGTTCACGCCCTCGAACGTATAGTTCTTCGGCACAGGCCCGCCCGGCGGCAGATGGCGTCTCTGCTCGGCGACACGCTCGATATGGCGGCGGAGTTCGATTTCCTCGGCGAGAAGCGCGTTCCGCGCCTCCCTGTAGGCGGCGCTTTCGTTCGGAAAGTACACGCCGTTCTTTCTCGCAAGTTCGATTGCTGGTGTGAGGCTCTGCATATCCATGACATTCCTCCATCTGTAATGGTCGGGCAGGAGACTTGACCTTGCTCCGGTTGATATAGTCACCAAATTGCGGGCGGCCATGGCTCGCCCATATATAGGACGTGCGCCAGCGGTGTGATCCTACAGGCGCATCTGAAAAGTGATCCTGAATTCAAGGGAGCAAGAGGTCAGCGTGGTTTCTGGTCGAAGGGCCGGAGGATGCGCGCGTCACGATCCTTGCTGGTGCACCGATGGATCCCGCATCGATTATCGCGCGGCGAATGTCGTATCGGCCAGCGGTTTTCGGGTAGTGCGTTGCGAGTTCGGCTACATGGTGGCACGCCGCACCTCCGCCGATCGCAAACCGCTGCCTCGCGCCGAAACGCTCAATCGGGAATACAAGGCGGCGATCGCCGATCGAACTGAGCCCGCTTCTAGCGGCCTATTTCTTAGGCCCTATTGCAGCCCGCATCCTTGGCATTTCAGGATCAATTGCGCGGCGATTTACCGAAACGGATATTGAAATCCGCAATGAATTCTGACGCATAGGCGTGTCGTAAAGCCGCGCATTCGGCCAGCGGCGTACGACAAATATGCAGGCAATCACGAAGGGTGTGAAGATCAGAAACCGAACGACAATCAGCCCCGTGCGCACATCCGGCACTATGTCGCGGTCGGCAAAATAGACAAGGTCGTAAATCAGCACGCCGATCAGACACCAGGTTGCGACGAGCCGGGCTCGCTCGGCCGCGTATTGCCTGAGGAACAGGGTCTCTATCTCCGGCGCGAAGCGTAGAAGACCAAAGCCGCGCGCGAGCTGACTTTCTACCTGTTCAAGCGTTACGAGGCGCACGGCCAATGCTCCGGCTGCAAAGATCCCAGAAAACTAGGCGAGCAAGCTAAATATTCGGCTAAAATCGTATGGTTACTTGCCGTAACTGGCGGCAGGCATGGCGCCACGCCTGGCCGTCCACGGCCGAGGGACAACCTCATTCCGAGCTGCGGTATCGGCCGTCCATCATGCGACATTCCAGCAATGGCGATGCCGTCTTGCCGGCCGGCCCCGACCACCTATTTGATGAGATCAGGCTGGCGGAGCAACAAGAAGAGGTTTCGGCTATTTTTTCCGACGAAACGACCGAAATCATCCCTCCGGAAAATGACAGGGAGCAGCCGGATGGTCGTATCTGTCTCTGTTGCCGACGTGCCCGTCGATGGATGGACGGCTGTGGCATCTGCGAAGAATGCCTTGAACCATGATTGAGGAGGGGCGGTATGGCCATTCGTAGCGCCGGGCTCCTCCTGTTTCGGCGCCGTTCTGACGAAGTCGAGGTCCTCCTCGTCCACCCCGGAGGGCCTTTCTGGGCGAAGAAGGACGAGGGCGCCTGGTCCATTCCCAAAGGACTGGTCGAGCCGGGGGAGGACGAACTCGCGGCTGCGAAGCGGGAAACCCTTGAGGAGTTGGGGGTCGTGGTCGATGGTGACTTCAATCCGTTGGGCGAATACCGGCAGCCGGGTGGCAAGGTCGTTGTCGCCTGGTATGTGGAAGCCGACCTCACGCTGGACCTGAATAACATTCGAAGCTCGGAGTTCCAGATGGAATGGCCTCCGAGGTCCGGTCGGATCCGGAGGTTTCCAGAAGTCGATCGTGCGGATTGGTTTTCGTTGAAGGACGCAGCGGTAAGGATGCTCAAGGGGCAGCGGCCCATGCTCGACGACCTTCTCGCGCGTCTTGCGAAAGCCGACGTCTGACAGCGGCCTAACCACGTGACTGTGGAGGCGACTGCATACCGGATGGAATCGGAAACCTTAGGCACGTTGGGTGTCTTCCGGCAATCACCTGGTTGATCGACAAGGGCAAGTCGAGTTTCGGATTTTGAACAGGCAGATCGCCTGCCTCTTCGAACAGCACTGGCCGCCTTTCCCGACCCGTTTGCCGGGTAATCTTGAGCTGCTTGTGGCCTCGACAGCGCTGCTCTATGAAATTATCTATAAAACATGACCATGATCACCGAAGACACGATCGCCAATCGTATCAGCCGCGTTCTCGCCGACCGCATCATCACGGGCGCGCTGGAACCCGGCAGCAGGCTCAGGCAGGATCATATTGCTGAAGAATTCGGCACCAGCCATGTTCCGGTGCGGGAGGCGTTCCGTCGCCTGGAGGCGCAGGGGCTCGCAGTGAGTGAGGCACGCCGTGGCGTGCGGGTCGCGTCGTTTTCGCTGGCCGAGGTTCAGGAGGTCGCCCGCATGCGCTCTGCCCTGGAGGCGCTTGCGCTTCGCCATGCCGCGCCGCATTTGACTCGGTTCATCCTGGATGAGGCGGAAACGGCTATGATTGCCGGTGACGGTGCGGTCGATATCCGGGAATGGGACGAGGCGAATCGCCGGTTCCACAGGTTTTTGCTCGCACCTTGCGACATGCCGCGGCTGCTTGCGGCGATCGACGATCTCCATATGGTAGGATCACGACTTCTGTTTGTGAGCGGGCGCGGCGGCTGGTCGCCTCGGGTTGATGTCGATCACCATGCCATTCTCGATCATCTCCGTAAGGGCAAAATCGAGCAAGCCATTGTGGTGCTCGATCGGCACGTGCAGAGGATCGGCCAAAAGCCGATCCTGTATGCCTCGGGTGCAACGGGCGCGGCATTTGCCATTGAAGGCTGAGCCAAAGCCGAGCTGACCTTTTCATCGTTCGCTAACAAAGCATTCGGCGACTGTGTCGCGCTGACCGACCTGCGCCTCATCGATGGTGCTCGAAGTGTGTGTCGTGGAAGCCTCCGCGCTTTCCGACGATGCTCTTTCGGGTGCCAACATGATCAAAACATTCGCGCAAAGAGCTATTGCAAAATGCTGCCTTTCATAAAATTATAGATAAAAGCAGATTCTATCTATTGAAAGGTGACCAGGTGATGGACGATGTGGCGCTGCCGGTCAGTGTATTTGAAAACAGTTCGCCGGTTGGCCCCCCCATCTCAAATGAGCAGGCGGGAATTATCTATAACTTGCCGTTCAATGATCTTCTTTATCGTGCCCAACAGATTCATCGCGCGCACTTTGATCCCAATGCCATTCAGATGAGCAGGCTGCTGTCTATCAAGACCGGTGGCTGTGCCGAGGATTGCGGTTACTGCAGCCAGTCCGCTCACTATCCGACGGGTCTCAAGGCGTCGAAGCTGATGAAAGTCGAGCGCGTGCTCGGCGAGGCGCGGAGGGCAAGGGAAGGCGGTGCGACGCGCTACTGCATGGGGGCCGCGTGGCGCAATCCCAAAGAGCGCGATATGGAGGCGCTCGTCGCCATGGTCGAGGGCGTAAAGGCACTCGGGATGGAAACCTGTATGACGCTTGGCATGTTGACGCCGGCGCAATCCGAAAGGTTCGCCGAGGCCGGCCTCGATTACTACAATCACAATGTCGATACGTCCGAGCGCTATTATTCGGAGATCATCACCACCCGCAGCTTTGAGGACCGGCTAGACACGCTCGCCAATGTCCGCGATGCCGGGATCAAGGTCTGCGCGGGCGGCATTCTCGGCATGGGCGAGACAATTGAAGACCGGATTTCGATGCTGGTGACGCTCGCCAATCTGCCGGCACCTCCGGAAAGTGTGCCGATCAACATGCTGATCCCGATCCCGGGCTCCAAGCTTGCCGATGCAGCGCCGGTGGACCCGATCGACTTCGTCCGCACCATTGCACTCGCGCGCATCCTCATGCCGCGCTCGCATGTCCGCCTGTCGGCCGGCCGCACCGATATGAGCGACGAGACACAGGCTCTTTGCTTTTTCGCCGGGGCCAATTCGATCTTTGTCGGCGACACGCTGCTGACGGCGGAAAATCCCGGCGAGGATCATGACGCGGCCCTCTTCAGCCGGCTCGGGCTGAAGCCGATGGAACTGGAGCAGTCTCGTTGAGTTCGCCGGCGCTCGCCCGCTATGAGGTCACGCTCGCGGGCCTTCAGCGCAAGTCGCGACTACGCACGCTCACCCCGCAGCAAGGCGTGGATTTCACCTCCAATGACTATCTCGGGCTCGCCAATGCCCCCCGCCTGAAGGCAGCGATTGCAGGCGCGATCCAAAGGGGCGTGCCAGCCGGTGCAGGCGGTTCGCGGCTTTTGCGCGGCAATCACGCCGAACATGAGGCGCTTGAGGCGGAAGCGGCTGCGTTTTTCGGGGTCGAGAAGATCCTCTATTTCGGCAGTGGATTTGCGGCCAATGTGGCGCTCTTCTCGTCGCTGCCGCAGCGCGACGACCTGATCGTCCACGATGCGCTGATCCATGCGAGCGCCCATGACGGCATCTCGGCCAGCAAGGCGGAGGCGGTCGCGGTGCCGCACAATGAGGTCGACGTTTTCGATCAGGCGATCCGACGCTGGCGCGAGCGCGGCGGCAAGGGGTGTCCCTGGATTGCGGTCGAGAGCCTCTATTCGATGGACGGGGATCAAGCGCCGGTCTTTGAGCTCGCCGAGCTTGCCGATCGGCATGATGGCTTCCTCGTCGTCGACGAAGCGCATGCCACCGGCATATTCGGTCCCGGCGGCCGCGGTCTTGCTTCGGGGCTGGAAAGCCGCGGCAATGTTCTGGTCCTGCATACCTGCGGCAAGGCGCTCGGCGTCTCCGGCGCGCTTCTTGGGCTGCCTGCTGTCCTTGCCGACTATCTCATCAACCGCGCACGCAATTTCATCTACTCGACCGCCCCGTCGCCGCTGATGGCATCAGGAGTGCGGGAGGCGTTGCGCATGATCGCCGACGAGCCGGAACGGCGCATGCGGCTGGAGCGCCTCAAAAACTTCGCCGGCGAACAATTGTCCTGTCGGCTCGGCATCATCCCCAGCGGTTCGCAGATTCTGCCCGTGATGCTCGGCGACAATGCCCGCGCGCTCCGGATCGCGGAGCGCATGCAGGCGGATGGCTTCGACGTACGGGCGATCCGGCCCCCGACCGTGCCTGGGGGTACGGCTCGGCTGAGGGTTTCCATTTCGCTCAATGTGGATGAGGAGCAGATTGTGGCCTTGGTTCGGAGGCTGGCCGCGGCGATCGAAGAGGACAGGCCATGATGCCGCGGCTCGTCGTCTCCGGCACTGATACGGGTATCGGTAAGACCGTCTTTGCTGCAGGCCTTGCCGCGGCATTGGAGGGCTATTACTGGAAGCCCGTCCAGTCGGGGCTTGAGGACGAGACCGACGGCGAGACGGTCATGCGGCTCGGCGGCGTGCCGCTCACGCGCATCCTGCCGGAAGCCTATCGCCTTGCCACACCTGCCTCGCCGCATCTTTCAGCCCGTTTGGATGGCGTTGCGATCAAGCCGGAAAGGCTGGTGCCGCCGATGACAGACCGGCCATTGGTGATCGAAGGGGCGGGCGGGCTGCTCGTGCCGCTCTCGGACGATCTGGTCTTCGCCGATATGTTTGCCCGCTGGCAGGTTCCCGTCATCCTTTGCGCCAGGACATCGCTCGGCACGATCAACCACACGCTGCTGTCACTCGAAGCTCTGAAACATCGCAACATTCCGGTGTTCGGCATCACCTTCATCGGCGACGAGAACCAAGAAACGCAGCGCATTATCGAAAAAATGGGTGGCATTCGCTCACTCGGCCGGCTCCCCTGGCTCCAGGACATTACGCCCGATGGGCTTCGCACGGCGTTCCGCGGCAATTTCGATCTCGCTTCCTTTGCGGAGGTGCCCGCATGACCCGCTCGGCCGTCTGGCACCCCTTCACCCAGCATGCGCTCGAACCGCCGATGAAACGTATCGCATCGACCGACGGCGCCTATCTGGTCGATGAGGATGGTCATTGCTTTCTCGACGCGATCTCGTCCTGGTGGGTCATCACCCATGGCCACCGGCATCCGGTGATCATGGCGGCGATCCGGGCGGCGACGGAGGCTTATGACCAAATCATTTTCGCCGAATTCTCGCACGCGCCCGCCGAACGATTGGCCGAGGGATTGATCGAGATCGCTCCACCGGGGTTAAGCCATGTCTTCTATTCCGACAGCGGTTCGACCTCGGTCGAGGTGGCGCTCAAAATGGCACTCGGTTATTTCCACAACAGGGGAGAGGCGCGCGATCGGATCGTAGTGGTGGAGGGGAGCTACCACGGCGATACGATCGGCACGATGTCGACCGGCGAGCGAGGCGTTTTCAACGCCGCCTATGAACCGCTACTCTTCGGCGTCGACCGGCTTGCTTTCCCGGAACCGGGCCGAAAGCAGCTGACGCTCGACATGTTCGAGAACTTTTGCCGTTCGGCCCGGGTCGCGGCCCTGGTGATCGAGCCTTTGGTCCTCGGGGCGGGTGGCATGAAGATCTATGATGCCCGTACACTTGCCGGCCTGAAGGAAATCGCCCTGCACCATGGCTGCCTGCTGATCGCCGATGAAGTGATGACCGGTTGGGGCCGGACGGGCACAATGTTCGCCTCGGAGCAGGCCGGCATCACGCCCGACATCCTATGCACATCCAAGGGGCTGACGGGCGGCGCGCTGCCGCTTGCGGCAACCCTCTCCACCGGCGACATCTTCGATGCCCATCTCTCCACCGACCGGCGCAAGACCTTCTTCCATTCCAGCTCCTATACCGCCAACCCGATCGCTTGTGCGGCCGCCGTCGCCAATCTCGAAATCTGGCGGAACGAACCGGTCTTTGAGCGTATCGAAAATCTCACAGCACTGCACCGGCAGAACCTGCAGCGTTTCGAGGGCGACAAACGGTTCGCCAATATACGGCAGTCAGGAACGATCGCAGCGCTCGATCTCGTCGTACCCTCTGGCGGTTATCTCGCCGAGGCTGGCCCGCGCATGCGGCGACTATTTCGCGAACGCGGCCTGCTGATCCGTCCGCTCGGCAACGTCATCTACCTGATGCCGCCCTATTGCGTGACCGCAGACGATCTCGGCCGCGCCTATGACGCCATAGATGAGATCGCGTCGATCGTTCTCGGGAGCACGGGATGATGTCGGATCGTTCTTCCCGCATGGCCGGTTTCGGGCATGCCGTGCCGGCTCGCTGCGTCGACAATGCCGAGATCGAAGCGCGCCTGCGCCTGGAAACAGGCTGGATCGAGCGCCGAACCGGCATCCGCACGCGCCATTGGGCCGAAGAGGGCGAGACACTGAGCGGCCTTGCCGCCGAGGCCGGACGGATGGCGCTCGACGATGCCGGGCTCGCCCGTAACGAGATCGCACTGACGCTGCTCGCGACCTCGACACCGGATCATCTTCTGCCGCCCTCGGCACCGCTGCTGGCCCATCGGCTGGATCTGGAAAAATCCGGCGCGATCGATCTCGCCGGCGCCTGTTCGGGCTTTCTCTACGCGCTCACGCTGGCGGACGGTTTCGTCCGAGCGCATGGCCGTGCCGTCCTGGTGGTGGCCGCCAATATCCTGAGCCGCCGCATCAATCCTGCCGAGCGGGCAAGCGCCGTCCTCTTCGCTGATGCGGCTGGCGCCGTGGTGCTGGCCCCCTGCACGAATGGGCGAAGCGGCCTCCTCTCCGCCGATCTCGTATCGGACGGCAGCGGCTATGGCCTGATCAACATCCCGGCCGGCGGCAGCAACCGGCCGTTCTCTCCCGAAACCAGTGCGGAGGATTTTCTGATGACGATGCAGGACGGCCGCGAGGTCTTCTCGCGCGCCGTCGCCTTGATGACCGAAACCTCGAAGCGGGCGCTGGAGCAAGCAGGAATTGTCGCGGCCAATATCGACCGGTTCGTTCCGCATCAGGCCAACGCGCGCATGTTCGACGCCGTCTCCGGCAACCTCGGCATCGCGCCCGAAAAGACGATCCGCACGATCGAGAGCTTCGGCAATTCGTCGGCCGCGACTATCCCGCTTTCCCTCTCCATCGCCCATGTCGAGCGACGGTTTGTGGGAGGAGAAAAGCTGCTGCTCACCGCCGCCGGCGCCGGCCTGATGGGTGGTGCCGTGGTTTTTGGCATGTGACCAAACGATAATTCTGGAAGGAACACACAGTGGAAAAGGACGTGGGCGCGAAGCTGCATGGCATCCGGGTGAGAGACGCAAGACTGAACCACCACGGATCGATCACGACGAACGGCTCTCTCGACATGTCGGCTACGACGGAACTTGCCAACAATGATTACGGACTTCCAGCAGGTTTGACATCGAGCGAAGCGGGTCCCTTAACGGGATGTAGGTTCAAATCTTTTCCGGACTCAAGGAAGGCCGGATAGCAAAAATCTTTCTCATGAGTGGATTCACATTGGCCGCAAAGCCTCGCAACACAAACGCCACTAGTGTGTTCAAGTGCAATACCAGTTACTGGCAACCGATCGCCTTCAGATTTGACATACGCTTTGCGATCGCCGTGGCTGGTGAAGAAACTTCTGCCTTATCTTTTGGTAAATCTGGCGTATATTTGAGTGTATGAATATTGATCGGGTGACCGTGCGGCCCCGGAGGTATTGCCGAGAGGCAATCCGTATTTTCGCTTTGGCATTGATCTGGGGTTCAGCATTCCTGTTTTCCGTCGCCCCGATAGCGGGCTCGGAACGCGTCGCTTTACTGCTGCGATTGAATGGCGCCGTCAGCCCGGCGTCCGCCGACTATGTGATACGCGGCATCCAGCTTGCCAACGATCGTAAAGTGGCGTTGGTCGTCCTGCAAATGGATACGCCCGGCGGTCTCGATACGTCGATGCGGGACATCGTTCGGGCAATCCTTGCCTCGTCTGTGCCGGTCGCGAGCTACGTGGCTCCGAGCGGTGCCCGCGCGGCCAGTGCCGGCACTTACATCCTCTATGCCAGTCATATCGCCGCCATGGCGCCGGGTACCAATCTGGGCGCCGCAACGCCCATTGCTCTCGGTGGGAGCGGACAAGACAACGGCCAGAACGGCGACAGCAAGGAGCGACAGTCGCGCAACGCTGGAGAGGCAAAGGCAGTGAACGACGCTGCTGCCTATCTTCGGGGGCTGGCCGAGTTGCGCAATCGCAACGCCGACTGGGCGGAAAAGGCGGTACGCGACGCAGCCAGTCTCTCATCGACTGCGGCCGAACGCGAAAAAGTCGTCGATTTCGTCGCGGTCACCGTCGACGAGCTGATGGCGAAAGCCGACGGTCGCACGGTACGGGCAGGAGGAACGGACATCCGGCTTGATACGACGGGCCTCGCTGTCCAGACCATCGAGCCTGACTGGAGAACACGCCTGCTTTCGGTCATCGCCGACCCGAATGTCGCACTCATTCTGATGGTTATCGGCATTTACGGCCTGATATTCGAGTTTCTCACGCCCGGAGCGGTTATCCCGGGAACAGTCGGCGGCATATGCCTGCTGCTCGGTCTCTACGCCTTGGCAATGCTACCGGTCAGCTATGCCGGCATCGGCCTCATCGTGCTTGCGGTTGCTCTCTTTGTCGCGGAGGCGCATGCACCGACATTCGGCGTCCTCGGCCTTAGCGGTGTGGTCGCCCTCGTCCTGGGCGCAACCATTCTCTTCGATACGGATGTGCCCGATCTGAAAGTGAGCCGACAGGTCCTGGTTGGTATCGGTGTTTCAGCCCTCGCCTTCAGCCTCATTGTCGTTCGCCTTGCATTCGGCGCGCGCCGGCGTGCCGTGGTGACCGGTGCGGAGCAGATGATCGGCATTTCAGGGAAGGTCTCCAGTTGGACGGGCACGACCGGCTACATTGTCGCGCATGGAGAGCGCTGGAGCGCCGCCTCCGCCGAACCGCTCACGGACGGAGACGACGTGACGGTCATTGCCAGAAATGGGCTAACCCTCGAGGTCACCCGTGATCCCCGCAAGAAAGAAAGCAAGGAGGAGCGCACATGACCATGATTGGAGGTTTCATCTTCTATATCGTCGCAGTCGTCCTGCTGCTGATCGTCCTGGCGAACGCGATCAAAATCTTGCGCGAGTATCAGCGGGCCGTCGTCTTTACACTTGGTCGATTTACCGGCGTTAAAGGCCCCGGATTGATCCTACTTGTTCCCTACGTACAGCAAATGGTTCGGGTCGACCTGCGCACGCGCGTGCTCGACGTCCCCAGCCAGGACGTCATCTCCCGTGACAACGTTTCGGTTCGAGTAAGCGCGGTGATTTACTTCAGGGTCATCGATCCGGAGAAGTCAGTGATTCAGGTCGAGGATTTCATGGCAGCCACGAGCCAGCTTGCCCAAACGACGTTGCGCTCGGTGCTCGGCAAGCACGATCTCGACGAGATGCTCGCGGAGCGCGACAGGCTCAACGAAGATATCCAGAGAATGCTCGACGCCCAAACAGACGCCTGGGGCATCAAAGTGGCCAATGTTGAGATCAAGCATGTCGACATCAACGAGTCGATGATCCGTGCGATTGCCAGGCAAGCTGAGGCAGAACGCGAGCGGCGTGCGAAAATCATAAATGCCGAGGGCGAACAGCAGGCCGCGGCAAAGCTGGTGGAAGCGGCTGAAATGCTGGCCAGACAACCGTTGTCAATGCAGCTGCGCTACTTGAGCACGCTGAACGTTATTGCCGGGGAAAACAGTTCGACGATCATATTCCCGTTCCCCATGGAACTCATTCACCTCCTGGACGGCAAGGCAGGCAAACCAACTGAATGAGCACATGAGGCGCTCGAAGCGGAAGCGGCTGCGACTTATGGGATTGAAAGGGTGCTCTGTTTCGGTAGCAGATTTGCGGCCAATGTCGCGCTCTTCTCGTCGCTGCCGCAACGCGACGATCTGATCGTCCATGATGTGGATGATCCATGCCAGCGCCCATGACGGCATCTCGGCCAGCAAGGCGGAGGCGGCTGCCGTGCTGCACAACGACGTCTACGCTGATCACCTTGATGGCGACGCTGTGCATGCAGAGAGCCCGAAAGGTTTACCCTAGACCCAATCCATCAAGTGCCGGGACTGAGCACTTTAGCGCAGCTTCTCAACGGCGACGGCAAGACACGTCCTGAACGCGGCAAGGTCCGTATAGAGCGCATCCCGCGCCGCGTCTCCGACGATGAGGACGCCACCGCGCCGCTCGATCCCGGCGTGCAGCATGAGATTGTCGGCCAGGCCAAAATCCTCGATCGCAATCCCGTTCGGGTCACGTAGTCGACCTTCCCCATCATACGCGACGGCCCCGCCATAAAGATCGCTCACTCGTCCGCTGTGATCGCGTGCAACATTCGTGTAGGCAAATACAGGCTTACCGCTTGCGCACATGAAGCCGAGTTCGAAGGCCGTCCCGGTATCGGCGGCAATGCCACGAAAGGGTGTCAGATTGGCGATGATTGCGTCAGCCTGGATCATCATCTTCTCGTCCACCGCGTTTATCGCTGCGGCCCGCTCGCGCTTCGAGTTCGTGTGCGGGATTTCCAGATCGCCGGGCGAGAGCGGGAGAAGTCCCGCCTCACGGGCAAGTGCTGCCTTGCGGTCGAGGATCTCGCGGGCGTTGGGAAGGAAGACCTCGGGACCGGCGAGATAAACTTTTCTTGTCATAAATTGCACCTAAAAGTGATGGGCTCGGCAACAGATACCTTCTCGCTGTACAGCGAAGAAGGATCACAATCCAGTGGGCGAAATCCGCCACCGGCACGGCGCGTATTAGCGCGTACAAATCGTGCTCCGGCGTTGCGGCCGGAATGTCGGGACGGGAATTCAGCGCCCCGAACCAATCCCATTCCCCATGACGTCGATGACATCCTCAAAGTTGGAGGGCATGTCGACTTTCGCGCTGATTGTGGTGATACTTCGCCTTCAAGCTTCCATGTGATCTCCGCCGGATGGTCCCACCGGAGATCGCACTAATCATCCAGCAATCAGTGCAGATTGAACATACAAGGGCGTGCAAGGCCGGCCGTCAGTTGCGAGAGTTGTGTCGGTGGAACGAGGAAAGCTGTAATGGCTTTAATTGCGCGGCAACGCCCATCGAACGTCTGATGACCGGCAGGGATTGAAGGATCGCTCCCTGGACATGACAGGAAATACTGTTCGCTTTGACGCAATTGACTCTGGCTCGCGCACGCATAGTCAATATGTCGGGACGCGAGCCCGGGTTATTCATGCGCTCGTCAAGATCATATGCCACCCGAGCGGCAAGAACGGCATTTCGGAGGAATGATGGATAAGCCCTGGTCTGAGAGCTGCGGCCCGGTCGCGGCGAGCGAGCGTGATGTTCAAAAGGCGAGCGCGATCAACGCGCTTCTCGTGCGACCGATCGACGTTCTGCCGCAAAAGGCAGGCGATCCCATCCGCCCATTGGCGGTTGGGATCTTCAGCGAGATCCGGGCGCTGTTGAAGCCGGACGTCGGGGTGACCAGGCTCAGACGTGTGATTGCAGTTTATGTCCGCTTGAAGCGCTATTATTTCGCAAGCGCCCAGCCTGACTCCATGCGCCACGATCTTGCCGGCGCGCCGGTCGAACCGGTTTCCGCTGCGGACAGACTGCAGGCGCAGCGGCGCTTTCTGGAAATGAAGCGGACCCGCATGCAGCCCGACGCGTTGGCTGCGGTGCCGCACGTTGCTGCTGATCCTGAGCCGACAAAGAACGACCTGATCCGCGCGGCGCTTCTCAAACGGCGGTCGTTGGGCGCAAAATAATCGGTCGGATCCGGCGCCGTGGCGGGACAGAGCGCATATGAGGCTTTCGTTGCGTTGCAAGGTGACCGAATAGCATCGGCACAAAGACGTTGCTTGGCGCGCCACGCATATGAACCGGAACAAACCACTTATCTATTCACCGCGATACCGACGCTTGGCCCACTCTGAACGTGCGTCAAATTACTGGTCCTATCAATCGATCCGACTTTACGTGGCGCCCCGGGCTCGGAAGTGGCGAGGGACAGTCGATCGCGGGTTCTTTGGCGTCCGTGGGGTCCCTCGGGGCGTTCAGCATGAGACAACTCTCGGCATGTTAACTTTGTTTTAACTATGTGAAATATAACCCCGGCTTCGTCGTGTATAATACCCTCTCAATGGACTGGGTGAAGGCATGGCAACGAATAGATATTCGGCCTTTGCGCCGATCGGACTCAAATTTCATAACAATCAGCCGCAAATTGTCATCCGGAATCTCACCGACGCGGCACGTGTTCTCATACAAGACTGGCCCCTTGACGATGGCGAGGATTATGTCATAGCCGTCAAGGCATGCGCTGATGCGCTCATCGGTGAAATAAGCGCTGAAGAGTTCCGGCAGACCCTTCTGAGCGCTGCCACCGAGGCCGGTATTTCCGTTCTTTCGCTTGTCTACGACCTGGCTCTGCGCGATGAGCCCGGCGAACCGCGTCGGTCTTCGCAGGGCCAGTGAAGCATAAATCTCGATTTCTTGGCCACCATTGTCGATCGACCCGAGTGCGGTCATAGAGTTGTTTGGCAATCATGACATCGGCCGAGACTAGGCAAGTCCCCGACAGTTCGGTCAAGCGAAATTCGACTACTGCTGGACGATCACCTGGGTCCCCGGCCGCACCATCTCATATAGCTCCTCGACGTCTTCGCGATACATCCGAAAGCAACCGCTCGACGCGTTGGTGCCAATAGAGGAGGGATCGTTGGTGCCGTGTATGCGTAGCAGGCCGTCGGCAAGATAGATCGCTCGGGTACCGAGCGGATTTGAGGGACCTGGCCCTACGACGGCTGGCAACCTTGGATTTTTCTGTCGCATGCTTGCAGTTGGCCGCCATTCGGGATGTGCTCGTTTGGATACAACCCGCGTCGATCCGTACCATTGTTTGCCTTCGCGGCCGACTGCGATGGGGTAGGCAAATTGTTCACCCCATGCCGTCGTGTAGACAAGCGTATGGTCGCGTGTCGCGATCACGATCGTTCCCCGCGCTGTTTGTGTCGACTGTCGCCTGCGCTCACGCGAGGGTTCCTGATATCGAGGCGTTGGTTCGTAGTAAGGGGGAGGTGGCGGATAGGGACTATATGGATCGTCATAATAGTAGCCGCCGTAATCGTCGTAGCCGTCGTACAGCTCGTAGTCTTGAGCTTGAGCTTTAAATACCGTCAGCAAAAGGGCCGCAGCGAGGAATGCCACCAATCTCATTTTATGCCATCCGCTTGTTATACAAGCATGATTGGGCCGAACTCTGTGGCGGCACTATGGCCGCCGCTTGGTAAGATACTATAGCGTTCTCGCTCCGACGCCGTCACAGTGCTAGGTTTAGTCAAGGCCTTTAGATAGCTAACCTGGGTCGCCTGCTTTCCTTTTGATCGAGATACCATCCCGAAATGACTGACACCGTTGTTCTTCTCCACGGCATCAAGAGGACCAGCGCTTCCATGCGCAAGTTTGAAAAGCACCTGCAGACCCAGGGCTACATGACTCGCAACGTTGACTATCCTTCGACCCGTTACCCAATCGAACGACTGGCGGAGATCGTTTCAGCGGAAGTCGAAGATGCGGCTGAGAGTAACTGTGAAGGCCGTCTTCACCTGGTAGGACATTCAATGGGCGGGTTGGTCATCAGGGCCATGTTGAAGGACTACCGGCCATCAAATCTCGGGCGCGTGGTGATGGTCAGCACACCGAATAATGGCAGCCAAGTCGCAGATTTCCTGCAGAAGGTGCCATTGTATAAGGCGGCCTACGGTCCTGCCGGTCAGCAGCTCGCCACCGATCAGAGCACGTTCGCCCATATTTTCGGTCCGGTGGATTTCGAACTGGGCATCATTGCCGGAACCCGAAGCATCGATCCGGTTTCGTCCTTGATCATTGGCTATCAAAAAGCCAATGACGGCAAGGTAACTGTAGAAAGCACGCGTCTTGCAGGAGCCGCCGACCATATCGTAATCGCGGCCAACCACACATTCATTCCATCGAACAAAGTCATGTGGGCGCAAGCCATCTCGTTTCTTCGAGACGGCAAGTTCCATCGATAGTAAGAAAATGGCAGCCAGACACCCTCTGAACTTTCAGAATGCCGCTTTCCCGCAGCGTGCCCGCTTTCACACACATGCGAGGCAATGTCGAAGGGTGATCGGCCTCCGCGTATCGCAGGCGTGGCCGCTTGCACGGTCTTCTTCTTGACCGCTATCCCAATCGTCGAGTTCTGACGCGATCACCACAGCCCAGCCAATTTACCAAGGCGGCGGACCGTCGGTATCGAGTTGCCATGCCAATCAGCAAGGCGATAGTGATCCGCGGGGGGCATTTGCACGATCCGGCCTGTATCGAAGCTCTGGAGCGAGCACTTGCCAGGACGACGTTGCAGCGGGTTGCATAGCTCGTTCGCCGCTCAGCAAACAAAGGCTGTGATCGGCGTCGCAATGCTGAACCGAATACTCGCCTGCAGACGCCCGAAATCCGTTCGCGGCAAGGCCCGACCGCGGCGACGAAATAATGGATGTCAAAGACCGAATTCCGCACAAATTCAGATCCACGCACCAATGCCACTCTCAAGCATTCGCGGTCGAAACTCGGTTTCCTGCACATCTCTGACAACGTCATTGTGTTGGGATTTTTCGCAATTGGTCGGCGCCATTCTGGTCGCTAGCATCGATCCAACCATTGACCGTCAATCACGCTTTGCCGCATCCCTCCAGGCGCGCTCGAACGGTAGGCGCCAAGCGTGCGGGGCAATGAGTTGGTGGATCGACTTCGGCCCCCAGCCGCCTTGGTCGTAGAGGCGTACGGGCGGCGGGTTATCGAGGAGAGGTTGGGAAACCTCCCAGAGCCGCTCAATACCCTCGGCCGTAGTGAACAGCGTATGGTCACCGCGCATGGCGTCGAGGATCAGACGCTCATAGGCCTCCAGAACTTCGCCAATCAGGCCGGTTTCGCTCATGGCGAATTGCAGCGAGAGCTTGTCGAGCCGGAAGCCCGGTCCAGGGCGCTTGCCATAGAAGGAAAGCGACACCTTGGAGGCATCAGCAAGGTCGAAGGTGAGGTGGTCAGGGCCCTGTGCCCCCACGCCAGAGCCGGCAGGGAACATCGATTTCGGGGGCTCGCGGAATGCGATCGAAATAATGCGCTGCCCCTCGGCCATGCGCTTGCCGGTACGTAGGTAGAAGGGCACGCCCGCCCAGCGCCAGTTGTCGATGGCGCATTTTAGGGCGATGAAGGTGTCAGTGTCGCTTTCGGGATCGACGCCAGGCTCATTACGGTAGCCAATGTATTGACCGCGCACCACGTCCCTCGGCTCAATCGGCAACATGGAGCGGAACACCTTGTTCTTCTCTTCCGAGATTGGCGCAGGCTCAAGGGCAGTAGGCGGCTCCATCGCCATGAAGCCGAGGATCTGGAAGAGGTGAGTCACCACCATGTCACGATAGGCGCCGGTGGTCTCGTAAAAGGCGGCGCGGGTGGAAAGGCCGAGCGTCTCCGGAACGTCGATCTGCACATGGTCGATGAAGTTGCGGTTCCAGATTGGTTCGAACAGGCCGTTGGCAAATCGGAAGGCCAGGATGTTTTGCGCCGGCTCCTTGCCGAGGAAATGGTCGATGCGGAATATCTGCTTCTCGTCGAACACTTCGTGCAGCTTCTTGTTCAGTGCAACGGCACTGGCAAGGTCCGTGCCGAAGGGCTTTTCCATGATGATACGGGAGCGTTCAGTCAGCTTAGCCTGGGCGAGGAGTTGCACGGCCAGAAGGGCGGCACTTGGTGGCACGGATAGATAATGCACGCGCCGCGTCTCGGCGCCCAGTGCTTCCTCGGCCCTGTCGACCGCTTCCTTGAGAGCATTGGCGCCGGCAGCGAGCGGGACGTAGTCGAGCGATGCGGCAAACGCTTCCCATTCGGACTGCGAGAACTTGCGAGTCAAGAACTTTTCCAGCGAGTCACGGGCGATGGTGCGGAAGGCATCGGCGTCGATGTCGTCGAGCGAGACGCCGATAATGCGGCACCCTGGGATGAAGCCCGCATTGGTGAGGTGGAACAGCCCGGTCAGTAGCTTGCGCCTTGAGAGATCGCCCGTTGCGCCGACGAGCACGACGACCTGTGGATAGCCGGGGCCAACCCGAGTTGAATTCTTGCGCAAAACACTCATCCTCAAGTCTTCCGTTGTCCCTTGGGGATGGAGGTCGACCCCAGCTCCGCGCTGCCGCGAAGCGGCTATCTTCGTGCGTGATGCCATGACGTTGAAGCTCACCCCTCTAAGGTTAAATAGAGGCATGGATTGAGGAGCGGAGCAAGGGGGCGGCAATACCCTCCCGAAGTGCCGCGTTTTAGCGACTTCGGTCGCTCCTTGTCGACTTTCTTGATGGCAATGTCTTGAGCACCTCAGTCAGTAAGATGACCCAACTCAGAGGCGCAGGGCGGTTATTGACAGAAAATCCAAAGCTGACAGCACTCGGGGCTTCGATATCAGTTGCCTTTGAATGCCGTTTGTCAAAGATCGAGTTTTGTAGTCAGGGCAGCGTGCCATCCGAAGGTGACGCCACCGCCAGCCAGCCATTGAACCCGTCGAACCTTGCTGCGTATTAAGGCCAACAGGATGGTCACGAGGTCGAACCCTATCAAGGCGGCCATTTTGATCGCTGGCAGAGCTTGGCTACGATCGAGCAGCGGCCAATGCATCCAACATGATAGCGATCCTCGCGAGATCGTCTTCGTTTAGCACTTCGACTGCGGAAGCAATGCGCTCCTGAAGATTACGTTTGGTGCTCTTCGCGGGCTTGTTCACCTCGTTCGATAAGAGTTCGTCGAGGCTCGTCTTTAAGACCGATGAGATTTTTACAAGCGAGCGAGATCGGGCTTCCGGGTTCCGGAAATGTAATTGCTATATCTACGCTCGCTCAAATCAACGCGTCGAGCAACCTCGGCATTCGAGATTCCAAGCTGTTCAGCACGTCTCTTCAGGTTCGAAGAAAAAGTCTCCATGCCCACATTTGGTTCATGACGGGCACCACGGGTCCATGTGCAATACGTTGTGAGATTAACGAACAAAACGTGGTGTATTACGGAACTACGCCAGCTATCCTACTTCGTTGCGGTGGCCGAGGAGCTGCATTTCGGCAGGGCGGCAGCCAAGGTGCATATCGCCCAGCCGGCGCTGTCGAACCAGGTGATGGCGCTGGAGAAGGAACTCGGCGTGCAGCTGAAGGCGTTCCTGCCGGAGATCGCGATTATGCCCACCCCATCAGCCAAGCATCGTTCTACCAGCGCCCAACCGGGTGCTGTCGGAGATGGCGCTCTGAAGGACAATTGCGTGAGCTAAGGGCATAGCTTGAAGGTATGGTGGACGACGGTGAGTCGCAACTGCTGCCAGCTGAAGGCGGCGCGGAAGAGATATTCTGCGTTGTCGCCAGTTCTGAACTAGGTCCTTGAAAGGCAAGCCAGTCGACATCACTTCAGGTGTGATCGGATCGTTGCACCGATAGCTCCATTGCCAGGGCTTTATAGGAACTGTGGTTGCCGACGACATGATGTCGTCAGCTTGCTCGATGGCGCCAGACCGGCGGAAACGGAGTTCCCTATCATTCAAGTTCGAGGCAAACTGAAGCGGAAAGTGCTGATTCCGTCTGTGCGTGCCTCTTCGCAACTCACATCTTCTATTCAACGAGGTGACTATTGACGCAGTTCTTCGAAACCACTCAAGGGATCATGGCAATGGGAGCGTTCATCGGCGCTGGCAGCCTAGTTGCTGGCTCCTTGCTGGCCATCGTTATTGGTTTTGCGAAGTCTGGTATCAACCGGCGCCCGAAAGCCGAAGCTAGAAACCTTGCGATGATGACGGTATTGGCCCTGGATGACTTTGTCGGAGCCAGCTATGCGGCCGTTCACGACGTGCCCGAATTCAATCCCATGGATGAAGGCGAATTCGCGTTTCACGTTCCAGATCCAACCCTCGCACTTCCGCAGGGCGCAAACTGGGACCTTCTTGGTCCCGAGCTTTCAGATGAAATTTTGTGGTTGTCGAACCGGGTGAAAACGCTTTCGTATGCGTTAGATAGCCTCGACCTTTCCGGGCCCGGATACAATGGCTTCTTCGAGCGGCGCCAAGAAGGTTATGCTGGTCTGGCGGCTGAAGCGATGGATATCATTGAACGTATGCTCGAAGAGTTTGACCTCACCCTGCCTGCCAAGCCCGACTATTATCGCCAGCGCGAAGGTCTCGTTTCAGCTATTCAAAAGGCTGGAGAAAACAATTCGCTGCGTCGAAAGGCTGGCACTGTCGCGCACTCGAATGGGTCGAATGTGTTGCAGCTGTTCCCAAAGGCGAATGACGACGCCGAGTAAACCAAGCGAATTCGTCGAACCCGTGTACAGGTAGGCCTCCTCAGCACGGCCTCTTGGCGAGCTTCTTGGGGCATTCCGGCACGGTCAAACTCCCCCTCCGGACAGTGAGTAGCAATTGAATGCCGTTGAGCGAGGCAGGCTACTTCGGCTGGATGGTCCGCCGCTGCATAGCTGCATTGCACAAAAAATGTTTTCCAACTGGTCAAAAAAAGAGCATAACGATCATAGCTGATGCAACACGACGGCTTTCCTCCCAGTTCCGTCGTTTCAGCTGTTCCCCTCTGGAGGTTTATACCTTCACAATTAATGGGCCACGGTTCTCCGTCGGCCCTCTTTTTTTGCCCGCGAACATCGTGTGTCGACGCCGGATAATTCCCGAAGTCTTCGACCTTAGATGTCCGATCGCTTCCGAGGGCATCGTGCTAGGTTGACGAAAGCAGTTTTCACTACAATAGGACCTGGCCGAACCACGTGGTAACGCCAGAGAACATGAACCGGAGTACAATGGTGACCGAACCGACCGTAGCAGATGCAATAGACCGCGTTTATGTTTCGATTCAGTCTGACAATGCTGACATCGACGCGCATATAGCGACCCTCAAGGCAGCGTTGGCCCGGGAGGGTTTGAAAGAGGCCGTATTCGACCCGGCAAGGCTCGTGCAGAACAATCGTTCTGGTAGGAAGCTCATGCAGGCTTACTTTCGGCAGCGCGGCGTGACGGTAAAATTCTCAGCTTAGTAAAGCCTCCCAGTGACGCCAGAGGTGCACGGCACCTTTTGCAATGTTCGATCAGGGTGTCTCGGGACCGCGACAGGGCGGAAGCTGAACTCCATGAACAGAACGTCGACCCGACAAGGGCGAGGGGACGAAGAACGTCATCCCTTCACCAATCGATCGCCAGGGTAATCCCCGGCCGCGACGGCTCGGTAGAAAACTTATAGGGCGCTCAACCCGTTCCCGGGGAGCGCCCTTTTTGTTGCTCAAAGCGCAAAAACCGACAGAGTCGGCAGGCGATTTGACGTGCGGCGGAGATACCGGAGGGACGGCGTTGCGTAAAGCGTTTTTTACTGCAGATCTGCTATCTCGCAACCATCGAATGGAGCACCATTTTGCGTGGAGAAGTGTAGCCCTTTATGGGAGGTGATCATGACGCAAAGATTTCGAATATTAACGATCGGCTGCGTGCTGGTCGGGATAGCCGCGTTGGTTTCGGCGTGCACGACAGCCCACACTTCAAATCGCGGCGATTTTCAATATCAACCAGGGCATTCCAGGAACCCCGCCTGCAGCCAGGGTTTCAGGCCCACAAATGCGCTTTCTTGCGCTTACTGACTATTCCAAATACATGTTGCCAGCTGATCAAAGAGCTTTACTAAATTCCTGCTCAGTATCCCTTCAATCGACATCACAACACGCGACGGAAAGGATGAAATCCTGTCCCTCTGGAGTGCTGTTGAACTCGGCGGGGACTAAGCTGCACCGAACGAGGGTCATCGCGTAGTTTCACGCCGTTCGACGATTTCGATGGTGACAATCGAATTTTTCGCCATTTCATTTCCGAGTCCAGCACATCACTTAATTCCCAAAATCCACGCGAGAGGGCGTCGGCAAACTTGGCCGACCTGGCCCGAGGGAAAAATGATCATGACAAACTCCGATGTCGAGTTCGGATTGGACACGTTTGGTGACGTAACGCACGATCCAAACGGCCTACCTGAAAGCTATGCCCAGGTCATTCGCAACGTCATCAAAGAGGCCGTCCTTGCTGATGAGGTCGGTATCGATTTCTTTGGTATTGGCGAACATCACCGCGAAGACTTTGCGATCTCCACTCCTGAAACCGTCCTGGCTGCAATCGCAACAGTGACCGATCGGATCAAACTTGGCTCGGCGGTGACCGTATTGAGTTCCGACGACCCTGTGCGAGTGTTTCAGCGCTTCGCGACTGTCGATGCTGCCTCGAATGGCCGTGCAGAAGTCATCCTGGGGAGGGGGTCTTTCACCGAGTCCTTCCCACTATTCGGATATTCGCTCGACGACTATGAGACGCTCTTTGAGGAGAAGGTCGAGCTGTTTGCCCGGCTTCTGGACCAGCAGCCTGTGACCTGGTCCGGCACGACCAGGGCGCCATTAACCGGGCAACGGGTGTTTCCTCTCGTGGAGAAGGGGCCATTGAAGACCTGGCTTGGCGTTGGCGGCAGTCCGAACTCCGTAATCCGGGCTGCCCAATACGGTCTACCCCTGATGTTGGCTATTATCGGCGGAAGTCCCTATCGCTTTGCACCCTACGTCGACCTGTATCGCCAGGCGCTGGAAAAGCTGAACCTACCGACGCTTCCTGTTGGCGTTCATTCGCCAGGCTACATCGGGCAGACTGATGCCGAGGCAAAGGCCGAGTTCTGGCCTCATTATCGGGCAATGCGGGATCGCATCGGTCGTGAACGAGGTTGGGGGCCCGTCACGGAAAGAGAATACGAAGCGGAGATCGATCAGGGTTCGCTTTACGTGGGCTCGCCGGACACCGTGGCCGCAAAGCTTGCTCCGGTCATAGAGACGCTCGGTATTCAGCGGTTTCAGCTGAAGTACAGCATTGGCACGATGCCACATGAGTCCCTTGCGCGGAGCATCAAGCTGTATGGGCAGGAAGTCGTTCCGGCCGTGAAAGCGAAAATCGCAACGCTTGCTGCAGCGTGATTGCGGTGCGAATTCTTGACGGACCGGCGAGGCGAACTTTAAGGTTCCGAAAATAGTTGGCAAGCCTGTCGAACCGCCGCCGGATTGGTCTCTGGACTTTTCCGGGAGCGGGCCGAAATATCTAAGCATGTTGTGATAGCGGCGGGATCGCATTAACTCCTGCAAATCAAAAATCTCGCATCCGGGTCATAGACCTCGAAACAAGTGGGAACGGCCCGAATGACGTTTGCGAGATCGGATGGCAGGACGTTGTGCTTGGGCGTGACGGAGGATGGCGAGTAGATGATGAGCGCGGCTCACTGCTTATAAATCCAGGGCGACCGATCTCTCCTTATACGATGGCAATCCATCACATCTTGGACGCCGAAGTGGCGACAGCACCTTTCTGGAAAGAAGTCGCCTCCAGCGTCTTGCGGCCGGAAGGCGGGGCAATTGTATTGGCTGCGCATCGGGCAGCTTTCGAGCAGCGCTATTGTATGCCTAGATTTACCGGTGGAGCGGCCTGGATATTGGATATGTACGTGGAAATGCGCACTTCGTCTGTGGCCTCAACTGCCCAGGTTTTCCAACCAGACGCTCCGGTATCTGCGTATGCCTCAGGGATTGGTGCACACGATCGGCCTTCCCGCCCATCGCGCGATTTGGCATCGCAGCCGTCGCCGAATTTGATGCGTTTGGTTGCCGCACCCACATATCGCGCCCCAGCGCCGAGGACTTGGGCGCTCGGGTTGAGAACTATCACGCACCTTACCACCGGAAGCTGGCAGCAATGCTCGACGAAGTGGTGGATCAATTCGGTTCAGCGATACTGCTGGACCTGCACGCCTTTATGGCGCCATCCGATAATGACATTTGCCTGGGCAATCTTAAAGGTCGATCGAGCAAAGCCGATACACTCGATGCGCTCTATCGCCTCTGCATCGGCGAGGGTTTCATAACGGCGCTTAACGAACCATTCGCCGGTGCTTACATCTTGAGACGCCACCATCGTGCATCTGTCGAAGCGATCCAGATCGAGCTTCGCTATTCCAATTATATGGACTGTTCGAACATCGATGCGCCAGGCAGACCGGAGCTTGACGAGGCAATGCTCAAAATCCTTAGACCTCGACTGCAAAAGATAGTCGCGTCACTTTCCGCTCAGCGAAAGATGTCTCCTTCAAGAGGCGATCGTGGTCGAACTTTGTAAAACCCAGGCAGCGACACGAAGAAACCCCTCCTACCGATCGAGTGAGATCGTCTTTGGGTGGGCAGAAACAGGGGCTGCGAGAAATTGATCAAGTAGGGCGATAACCTCGTCGGGCGCTTGCAGTGGCGGTACATGCGCACAGCCCTTGAGTATGGATAATCTGGCATCGCGAAGCCGTCCGACCAGATCATAGGCCATCTCTGGTGGTGTTGCCCGATCTTCATCTCCGACAATGACCAGTGTCGGGCATCGCACCGCCGAAACGCTGGCCGACAGATCAAGCGAAGCGAGTGCGTTGCAGGCCTCGCAAAAAACACCCACATTCGTGCGGAGAAACGCCTGGCGACGATCCTGCATTAGATCAGGATGGCTTTCTTGAAATTCGGCGGCAAACAATCTGTTCATCGCGGTTTCGGCAATCGCGGCAAGCCCGGCCGCTGACGCGGCCGCCGCCATCTTTCGAAACGCCTCCCTGCCCTCGTCCGAAAATCTTGCCCCGCAGCCTATCAGAACAAGACGGGATACTAGCGCAGGATGCCTGATCGCAGTCTGGAGCGCCACGAATGCGCCGAAACCATTTCCGATCAGGGCAGCTTCCCCATTCGCCGCAAATGCTTCGATCAGGCTTGCGATACGATCGGCGGTTTCGTCAAAACCTTCCAAGCTCGCGGGCGATCCGCCAAAACCTGGAAGATCGGGGACGATCACTCGATAATGCGCAGTGAGCGCGGGCATTATCCGATCGAAACTTTCACGGTCGGACAGCAACGAATGAAGCAGGATCAGCGGCTGTCCGCGACCGGCCACGTAAAGGTGCATTTTCTTGTCCATCAAAAATCCACAAATGCGTCCGTCTTGATATTTCATAAATCCCATTTTCGTGTATTGCAAATCCTTATTTTTCAGGTGTAAGACTCGTCTTGTGAAATATCACGAAACGCGCTTATTCCAGAGGCGGGATACGAACTTGCTGCTCAGAGAAAATATCTACGACGCGCTTCGCACCGAAATCTTGACCTGCCGCTTGATGCCGGGCGAGGAGATCCGCGAACAGGATCTCGCTGCCCGTTATGAGGTCAGCCGACAGCCGATCCGGGAAGCATTATTGCGATTGCAGCAGGATCGGCTGGTGACTGTGCAGCCGCGCCAAGGCTATCAGGTCAATCCGATTTCGATGAAGGATGTCCGGGATCTCTTCCAGTTCCGCCTTGCACTGGAGCCCGCATGTGTCGCGGCTGCGATCGAGAGCGCCGACGATCAGACACTGTCGGCCCTCGATCGTTTTCGATCCATCGGGCCCGAAGAGGATTTTATCGATTACAACAGAGCCTTTCATGATGCGCTCGCCGCAGCCTCCGGCAATAGCCGAATGGAGGCCGCCATCAGGGATGTTCTTGATCAGGCCGACCGCCTGGTCCGCCTTTCCGTCAGCGCCATCAAGGGACGAGACCCGCAAAAGCTCGTTGGTGAACACGGCGCTATCATCGAGGCCGTGCAGCGGCGCGATGTCCGCGCCGCGCGCAAACTTATCAGTGCCCATGTGATTGATGGCCAGAAGCGTGTCCTATCCGCCCTCGGGCGGAGCGCTGTCAGGTCTTGATTGGAGAAAACCCATGAACCAGACGACCCGTGATCCTGCTGTGGAGACCCACGGTAATTTCGTAAATGGCAAGGAAATCGAAGCTGGCAACGGCACGTTCATCGATGTCCGCAACCCGGCGACCGGGATGGTGATCGCGCGCATCCCGAACTCGACACCTGCCGATATCGATCGTGCGATGAAGAGTGCCCGTGCAGCTTTCGAAGGCCGCGAATGGGGTGGAATGGATATTCGCGCGCGAGCACGCCTCGTCAACAGGCTGGCCGATGCTTTTGAGGCTAACCTTGAGACCCTGTACCGCCTGGAGACGCTGAATAACGGCAGGCCGCTCAATGAGACGCGGGCGCAACTCTCGCGGCTTCCGGATTTCTTCCGCTACTTTGCTGGCCTTGCAATTGCCCGCCGCGACGATGTCATTCCGGTCGAAGGGTCCTATCTCAACTACACGCTGCGCACGCCGATCGGCGTCGTCGCCAACTGCACGCCGTTCAACCATCCGCTGATGATCATGTGCAAGTCCCTTGCCGCGGTTTTGGCATCTGGATGCACGACCGTCGTGAAGCCGTCGGAATATACCCCGCTGACCACCTTGAAACTTGCGGAGATCTTCGTTGAGGCCGGCCTCCCGAGAGGTGTGTTCAACGTCGTCCTTGGCTACGGCCCCGAAGCCGGCCGATTCCTGGCAGAGCACCCCGACATCAACAAGCTCGTGCTCACCGGCGGCACGGAAGCAGGCCGGATTGCAGGCAGCGCCGCAGCGAAAGTGTTCGCGCATCAGACGCTGGAGCTCGGCGGCAAGACGGCCGTCATGGTGTTTGACGACTTCGACGTCGATCAGGCAGTGAATTATGCCGCCTTTGGCGCCTTCATCGGGGCGGGCCAGACATGCGTGTGCGGCAGCCGGCATCTCGTCCAGGAATCGATCTACGATGCCTTTGTCGAAAAACTTGCCGCCAAGGCGCGCTCCCTCCGGATCGGAAACCCGTTCGATCCTGAGACCCAGCTTGGCCCCGTTATTTCGGCCAGGCAACGCGAGCGTGTCCTGACTTATTCCCAGCTCGGCCGGGAGGCCGGAGCCCGCGCGGTCGCGGGCGGCGACGTCGCAAACGTACCGGGATTTGAAGGCGGCTATTTCGTCCAGCCGACCGTGTTTGCCGACGTCAAGGCGGATATGCGCGTCTTTCAGGAAGAGGTATTCGGGCCATTCACAAGCGTTACGCCCTTCAAGGATGAAGCGGAGGCGCTGCGCCTCGCCAATGATTCGCCCTTCGGTCTCGGAGCTGCAATCCGCACCCGCGATGTTGCCCGCGCACACCGCGTCGCCGCCGGCGTGAAGGCTGGAATTGTCTGGGTCAACGACCACCACCGCCTGGATCCGGCATCTCCCTGGGGAGGTGTCGGCGAAAGCGGCATCGGCCGTGAGTTCGGGCTGGAAAGCTTCAACGACCACTTCAACGTCAAGAGCGTCATGGTGGCAACCGTAGACAAGCCCTTCGACTGGTACAGCGCCACCGCAACGCAAACCCGTCTGAACTGACGGATAGCGCGAGGCGGTAGCGGAGGAATTCTCCGCCTCGCGACCCACGATTGATCTCAGGAGGAGATAATGTCGACCATCGTCAATGCAGGTGGGCGCCTCGATCGGCTGCCCACCGGTAGGTTCCACTATCGAATCATGTGGCTCATCGGGATCGGTATGTTCCTCGATGGCTTCGACATCTACCTTGCCGCGACCGTGCTTGGAGCGACGCTTGCAAGCGGATTTTCGACTCTCGGCCAGAATGCCTTTTTCGTTTCCGCAACCTTTGTCGGGATGATGCTTGGCGCATTCGCGACGGGTTTCCTCGGAGACCGCTATGGACGACGCTTCACCTATCAGATCAACCTGCTTCTCTTCGGCTTGGCCTCGATCGCCGCGGCTTTTGCTCCAACCATGAACGTGCTGATCTTCCTCCGCTTCCTGATCGGCGTCGGATTGGGCGCGGAAAATGTCGTCGGCTATTCGACAATGACAGAATTCGTGCCGTCGCGCACGCGCGGACGCTGGCTCGGCCTGATGGCGGTCTTCGTCGTAACAGGACTGCCCGCCGCCGCGCTTCTGGGCTATCTGATCATTCCGCTCTTCGGCTGGCGAACGATGTTCGTCATCGGCGGCGTCGCCGCGCTCGCTATCTGGTACAGGCGTAAAAAGCTGCCGGAATCCCCGCGATGGCTGGAATCGGTCGGTAGGACAGGTGAAGCGGAGGAGCTCGTATCCAGGATCGAGGCCGAGATTTCAGAGGGCCGGCCACTGCCGCTTCCAAGCCCGGCGGCGGTGCTGCCGCGCGTCGAGATGTCGGCGCTCTTCCGGCCGCCGATGCTGTCGCGCATGTTCGTCGGATGCGTTACACTGGTAGTGGTGAACACACTGCTTTACGGCTTCGTGACCTGGCTTCCCACCTTCTTCGTCAGCCAGGGCCTTAGTACGACGAAATCCTTCGGCTTTGCTCTTCTCATGGGCCTGGGCGCTCCCGTCGGCTCGGCCATCGGTGCCCTTACCTCGGACGCATGGGGCCGCAAACCGACAATTATCGGTGCATCCCTGCTCGCGATCGTCTTCGGCATCATCTACCCGCAAGTATCCGACCCTGTCTGGCTGCCGGTCATCGGTTTTGCGCTGACCGTGCCGATCTATATTCTGGTCGCACTGCTCTTCGGCATCTATATCCCCGAGCTGTTTCCGACAGAGGTGCGCCTGCGCGCTTCCGGGATATGCCAGACCCTGGGGCGAGGAGCCACCATCGTAACGCCCTTCATCGTCGTCTCGCTTTTCCAGTCGCATGGAATATCCGGTGTGCTCGTCATGATGATCGGCCTACTGGCGCTTCAGATCATCGTCGTGGCTGTTTTCGGCATCGAACCGAAGGCAAGGCGCCTGGAGGAACTAACGCAGCCCGAAACCGATCGCGCTGTCGAGCGCGTTCCCGTCGGGAGACAAACGCCAAGCTGATATCATTTCCATCGCCGGGCAGATGCGGTCTGTCCGTTTCGCTTGTTCCAGTTCAAAATCCTGCCGGCTCAACATTTGGGCCGCATCTTTTACGGCTAGGGCGCTGCCCGTATTGGGAGACCATCTGACGCTTTCGTCGGATTCGCACTTCTTCTCAATGCATAACATGTCAACGGACGGAGCACAGTAAAGTGAGCCAGAAATAGGGTGCATTGACGCTCGGCTTCCGAGCACAGGCCCAATTCCACTCACGAGTTTCCCCATGGCCCTTGAAAATCTCCCGGCTCTCGCCGTCTCGTTCTTCGAGGCGCTCAATACGCGCGACAAGTCTCGATTGGCACCTTGCTTCGCAGAACCGGTGTCTGCCTTCATAGACGCCTATATCCTATGTCTGCCATCGAGGAGTGGTATCGCGATGAGCCGTGGTGGAGGGCCGATCTCCGCGCGATGCGCATGGTTTTTGCTGATGATCGGCTCATCGTCGGCGTCGTTTTGAGAAAGTGCAAAGCGACACCGCTGAAGCTTGTGCAATACGACTTTCATTTCCGCTTTGCCGGTGGGTTGATCCGACTCCTAGAGGTTCTTCCAAGCCGGACGCTGCCGCTTCCCTATCCGGTCGATACGTTCGTCAAGGCAGTCAACGCAGCGGACTTGGAAGGGCTTGTCTGCTGTTTTGCAGAGGACGCCCTGGTCAACGACCAGCTGTCCGAATATTCCGGAAAACGAGAGATTGTCGACTGGGCGATGCGCGACATCATCGCGGAGAATCTGACACTTTTTGTCCTGCGCGAAGTTACCAGTTACGACATTTCGAATCTGACGGTGGAAGTCGATGGTGATTTCGACAAGCGTGGACTGCCGGAACCACTGGTATTGAATTTTTATGTCACGATCTTCGACACGAAAATCGTTCAGCTTATTATGCTCCGGAATCAAAATTACCTTTGACCTGTTGGCATCCTCTGCTCCGGCTGGGTCTGGTCAGCAATCCATTGAGCACAGGATGAGGCCTCCTCGTCCTGGCAGGTCAGTGTGATCGCAGCCCGGCGGGACGATGTGGCATGCAGATGCGCGAGCGGCGCTTCGAAGATCGTGTGCCGCTCGCCGGCAGGGGTCGATGCAACCCTCATCAGGAGCAGACTTCCACCAGCACGCGATGGCCGTACCGGTTGAGGCGCCATTCCGGCTGGCAGTAATCCGGATAGTAGTCGTCATCATCGCCGAAGAACAGACGATTTCTATCATGGAAGGCGAAGCGACCGTCGCGTTGTCCGTCAAAATGGCCTGGGCCGCCAAATTGATGTCCTCCGAAGCCGCGCCCGGCGAAATTTCCGCCGCCGAAGTGGCCGCCACCAGCCGAGAAACCGGCACCGCCGTGGCCACCGCCTTCGTGAGCGAGGGCAGGTGTGGTTGCTGCAATAGAAGCAGCAGCCAGTGTTAGCGTAACAAGGCCGGTCGGGATGATCTTACGAAACATAACCATAGTCTTATTCCTTGCAAAGCGGTCTGTCGTGAACCGCAAGAAATATATGTGCAGTGAAATTGGCCTCTCCTAGCCGCGGATAGATCATATCTTGGTCACAACTGATCGCGAGAAAGATATGGAATAATTTCGAATTGCCGAAATTCTTCCAAGGCAAGGCGTTCGCAAACTGATTCTCAACGCTCGCGAAGATTCTCCATTATCGGGTGACGAACCCGGCCTTCAGTCGCATCGCTCCGTGTAACCAGTGGCACAGGTGCCCTTGCAGCAGGCGGCCATGGGCGCTGCCGACGAGGAACCGTGCGGCATGGGGAATGACGAGATCGGCTTCGTTGCTTTCGCTGATCGTCGCTCGGCACGTGCAACCCAAGTTTGTCACAGTCATGGCAAATGTTGGAAATCCACCTAGACATAGGTCTGAACAAGCCTGAACAGGCGTCTGATTTTCGAACTGCCATTTTCGGGCGATCGTCTGACCGCTGCCTAAGACGGCCGGTAGTTGATGGTCACCCCCACCATCGATTGCCGACCATGATTGAGGTAGATCAACCCTAAAGGAGAATTAAGATGAACAGCAGATTCAAGATTGCCTTTGTTGCAGCCTTTGCATCTCTGGCTCTGGCTGGCGTCAGCCGTGCCGAAAGCATCGCGATGAACACAGCCCCCGAAATTGCCCAGACCCTTCGTTCCTTCAATTCCGACTTCAATGTTCGTTACGTCGGAAACTGGGACAACGATCCGGAACATGAGACCCGCGGCCTCTCCGCACCGGGCCGCACGGACAACCAGTTGCGCGCGATCCTAGCCTCGATCAGCGAAAATAAGGATCTTGTTCGCAAGCTGAATCAGGATGATGTAAAAGTCGACAATATCGTTGACGCCGAACAGGCCGCCGACGGCAGCGTTACCTTCTTCGTACGCTAAGACGCCTCACAGCATGGACAATGATCGTCAGTCCATGCTGCAGGACCAGCCGGGCAGCGGAAATCTCTACCGATACCGGAGAATGGTTATTCAGGTATTTTAGACTATGTTCCGGTCTGCCCGGCTGCCAGAATTGGCCCAACTCGTCAGTTCGCTTTCCATGGGGGCACAACTGCGTGCTCGTGCTCTTGGGGATTTAGGTGAGATAAAAAGGTCAAGGCGCAGATCATTCGCCTTTTGGGACCGGAGATTGCGGCCGGCGGCAAATAGTTCCATCAACTGGGCGACGCCTCAGACGTGTGTTTTCAATGATTTAGTGAATAACTAAAGGCTAGTGGGTTCGATTCTCCTCAAGGCGGCCATTGGGCCATCGAAGGGCACGCTACAGCTGACATCGACATCAGCACGCGTCTGCTACTGCGCATGCGCAGTAATCGAATTGCTAGGATTTTTTCAGCAACTCTGCCGCATCAACTTCTAAGACAGTGGCCAGGCTATCCACCACTTCGATAGTCTGGCTGTAAACGCTGCGCTCCAATGAGCTGATGTAGGTTCGGTCGAGGCCGGATTGATGAGCAAGCTCTTCTAGGGACAGGCCTTTGGCTTATCGAAACAGCCTGAGATTCCGACCTAGGTGCCTGAACCACGGCCGATTAGCGGGCCTGCGCTTTGCCCCCATTCGCCGAACCTCTGGGTCTTCGCGGTCTTTGCACGTCGTCGCGGCTGCCGCCCGTCGTCCGGCAGGACCTTGAAGCCAGCGCCTCTAGCGACGTTCACGAAGGCGCTCCTTGCTTTCGAGGCATCGTGATCGCCCTGCATAGCCCGAAGGCAGGTTGCTAGTGCGTGCTGCCAGCCTGTGTCGTTGGGCTCCTTTCGCCACTGGTTCGCTATCAGGATTCCCATAATGTCTTCCACTGTCCTGGCGATCCTGGGGCGATCCGACCCCGGCAGAAAAATGGCGACTTCTCTAATCGGTATCGATGCGATGTAGTCCATCGGCGCACCTCCTTAGCCAGTCTTGCTGGTCTTCAGATCTCCTTCGATCGACTTCCGCAGGGCATCCATGATGTTGATGACGTTCGAAGCGGGAGCTCCGGCCTCCGTCTTCTTACCCTTGGCAGTCTTCCTCGGCTTGAGGAGTTTCTTCTTCTCTTCAATGAGTTTCAGCAGGCTTTCCTGTATCGGGTCGCTGACCATGTCCGGCGACCAGCGTGCCGACTTTTGCTTAATGAGTTGTTGGATCAACGGAATGAGATCCGGGTCGGCCTTCTCGTCGATGTCTTCAAAGTAATTCTCTTCCGGACGAACCTCGTCGCCGAAGCGCAAGCTCCACAGCACGATGCCTTCATCGCGGGGCTCGAGGATCACGGCTCGTTCCCGCCGACCCATGACGAGCTTCGAGACACCTACGACCTTGTCGGCCTTCATCGCGTCGCGGATCACCGCAAAAGCCTCGTTCCCGACGGCATCGTCCGGCATCAGGTAGTGTGCCTTCTCCAGATAAACCCATTCGATACTGTCGGCGGGAACAAACTTCTCGATGTCGATTGTCTTCACCGTCTCGAGCGCTACTGCGTCGAGATCATCGTCGGTCAAGATGACGTAGTCGTTCTCGCCTCGGGCGTACCCTTTCGCTTCGTTGTTCTCCTTCACCGGCTTCCCGGTCACCGAGTCGATGTATTGGGAAACCACGCGGTTTCCGGTGTCCTTGTTCAGGGTGTGGAAACGGACCTTCTCGGATTCCGATGTCGCCGGGGTCATCGCCACCGGGCAGGTGACCAGTGAGAGCTTCAGGTAGCCTTTCCAATAATATTTCGGGGCCATGACCGATCTCCTCATCCAGCCTTGCGCTGCGCGGCGGATCTCGAAGAGGGTGTCTTCGAAGCCGTCCCACGCGCGGCAGGCTGCCGTCCTGTGCCAGCATTGGCATTGGCGGCAGTGCGTTTCGGTTTTTCCGCCGCAGCCTTCATCATCCCGGCGCTTTGGCGAAGAGCGGCCAACAGATCGTTGGGCTTGGAGACCTCGACCTTCTTCGGCTTTAGTAGCGAGCGGCCTTCTATCTTCGCCTTCACGAGATCGGCGAGGGCGGCTTCGTAACGGTCTTCGAATGTGGCCGGATCGAACTCGCCCTTCTTCGTGGTGATGATGTGCTTGGCGAGGTCCATCATCTCGCTTTGGATCTTGATTCTCGGCATCTCCTCGAACGCCTTCTTGGAAGACCGAACCTCGTAGTCGTATTGCAGCGTGGTTGCGATCAGGCCTTTTCCATGAGGGTGTATGAGCACGGTTCGCATCCGGCGGAAGAGGAGCGCGCGTGCAATGGCAGCCACCTTAGACTTCGTCATGCCGTCGCGTAGGGCGGCAAAAGCGTCGCCACTCAGTTTGTCGGGGGTGAGATAGTAGGGCTTGTCGAAATAAACGTCATCGACATCCGAGCACGGAATGAACGCCTCGATCTCGAGCGTCTTGTTGCTGTCGGGGATTGTTGCGGCAACTTCTTCCGGATCAATGATGATGTACCGACCGTTGTCGATCTCGAAACCCTTGGTCTGCAACTCTTTCGGAACAGGATCCTTGGTCTCGCTGTCGATGAAGATGCGGTTTACCCGATTTCCCGTCGCCTTGTTGATCGTGCTGAACGTGATGCGGTCGGAGGTGCTTGCAGCCGTGTAGAGTGCGACACCACACGACACTTCACCGAACTTGAGGAAGCCCTTCCATTGGGCACGCATGCCACTTGCCATGACGCTTGCTCCGAATCACTTAGCCGCGACTCAAAGACGTGCGAGAGTGATTCGTTCCGACTCGAAACGAATCATTTTTCAATGATTTAGGAATTTTTCTTCGTAAATCGATTCTGGCTCGTACCAGGGTTGTGAAGGCTTCTACCATTCCCCAATCGAGAAAGGCGTTGCCCGCTTCGGTCACCCCACGCATCTTTTTGGAATCTCAGGCGTTCTCCTCTAGCTTTTCGACGCTCGCGCATCCGCGCTCCGTTGCATGACTCTGTTCGCTACCGCAACATTGTCTCCGAGCATGCTCTCCCTGAACTGACGCGGATTCGACATGCTTGCTGAACGTCATACGACACCGGAATCCAACCCCGTCGACGCTGCTATGGCCTGGCACAGAGGGGATCCGCGCGCAACCATTGATGCTCTCTCAAGGATCGCGAACGACTGCGCGAACAGCTTGCAATCGCCCGGGCATGCATCAGCAAAGGCTATACGCGCGGCTGGCTGCCCGGCATGAATGAGAGGGGTGATGACGATAACTGCGGAGACGAGCAGCATCCCGGGTTTCGTTGCAGAACTCGTGAGGGCGGCGAATGAAGTCGACCGCCTGACCGTGGGCGAAATCGACAGCTTGTTGCTTCGTGCGATAACCACGGTGCGCGAGCAAGCTGGCATCCCTGGAAGTAGCACCGAATACGATGCAATCGTCCGTCTCGAACTCGTCGCAACAAGCCTGGCCACGCAGACCCAGGAGAAAATCACAGCCGCACTTCTCGAAGCCGCTGACATGGTCCGAACTCTGTGGATTGTCGTCGACAGCATGACAGTAGTCAGTCTCAAGCCTTCATGATGAGGTATCACCGATTGTCGTTGACTCCGGTCGACGAAGGGAACAACGAGTGAACAAACAAGGAGGCCTTCTGATGTCGAGCGCTGAGAAATTCATTATCGTGCCGTACAAGAAGAACCGCGGAAATCTCGTTCCGGGGGAGATGCGCCAAGCTTCGAATGCTACCTCTGCGGAGAAAATCGCAGCGTCCATGTCGGATAGGTTCGTTGGCGTTGCGGCATATGCAGTGATGGTCGACGAAGAGACCGGTGACATGAGCTCACCCCGACTGCTTGCAAAGCATGGCGAGATCGCTGATCTGAACGCTGCCTGAGTCCGAACGCAAACAGACAGCACGGAAATCGAGGTCACATCGATCCCTTTCGCAACGCTCGTCACTTAACGCGTTCCGGGATGAAGCTTTGGTTGCCGGCAATTGCTTCCCAACTCCAGGTCCGGCAATTCCGAGTTACTTCGCTGCCGGGACGCTCGGCTCCCACGAGAAGTGATCGCCGTCGGCTGCGATGCGACCCACACCCGGGAAGGGGAAGTGCGGCGTGAATACGAGTTCGTTGTCCGTCGCTAGTTTCTTCAAGGTGTCGATGCGGTTCTTCTCGCCGCCTTTTTCGTCATTGTCGAACCCAATTAGCCATTCCGGTTTTACAAGCGAGATGATCGAGCTGTGCACCGTGTCTCCGATGTCCAGCAGCTTACCCTCGCCGGATACGATTTCATAGCCGACATGGCCTGGTGTGTGGCCCTTCAAGCTGACCGAGGTTATTTGTGGCACGACCTCCGCGCCCGGCTTGAAGGTCTTCACGTTTCCGTCGATCACCTTGACGATGTTCGCAAGCTGGGCGTTCTTCTCGGCGAATGCCCATTCCGCCGAGGACATGCGGATCGTTGCCTTGGGGAAAGCCAGCTTCCCGTCCTTAACGAGACCGCCCATGTGGTCGGGATGCGAATGGGTTATCAGAATGTCGGTAACCTCTTCCGGCTTGGTGCCTGCCTGAGCGAGGGACTGCTGCAGCGCCCCGCCAACCCCAGTATCGATCAGGATCACGCGCTTTGGCGCTTTCACCAACAACGCGTCCACGCTCAGCGTGACGGTATCGGTGGGCGCACCTGCTGCTTTGAGTACTTCACCAGTTTCCTCTGGGGAGTGTCCGACACCGAAGACCTTGCCGTCGTTCGGCAGTACGAACTGGGCATCGTGCAACGAAACCAGATCGAGGGAGCCAATCTTGAAGGTTTTTGAGTCCGGCTGCTGCGGAGGCATTTGCGCGGAGGCGGAGGCTGCGATAGCCAACGCCAGAGACGAAGCCACGAACAATGTTTTGGAATTCGGCATGACGAGATCCTTCACGTCGGGCGCGATGAAGTCATTTAGTCTCTATTACCAAGCCGGGTAACCTCGCAAATTCGCGAAGATACCACCGCTGCGGCTCTAGCGGATACAATTCAAGGAGCTGGGGTAGGAGTAGGATACCCTACTGCCCGCCCAATTTCCAACTGTCCCCAGACGGGCAAGCTACACCGTTTAAGTGCGTCATGCCGTCGAGCGATTGCCGACTGGTTACAAAACCGCGACATCCGTCCGGTCCATCGTTACTGGCATCGATCTGTTCGATAACACCCGCGCTGCCTGTCGATGGGTTGGCCCAAGCGAGCGCAGTTGCCCCGACAGCACTGCGACCGACTGTATCTGCGATCACCGCTTGATCGGTCAAGGGCGCCTGGCGCGGGATTGCCGACCGGGCGAGGGGCGTCTCAAGCGGCTCGATATGTGAGCATGCCGTCAAAGCCGCGATGCTCATGGCCGAGATGAAGTGCTTCGGATTCATCGCCCGGATAAAGCGTTTTGCTTTTTGTATTTCAAGTTACTAATAGTTCACATTCTGGCGAGGTTTCAGTGATTGCCTTTACCGGAGAATGCTCCCGCAGCGGACGCAGCCGCTACTTCTCGCGCAACGCTGATTAAGGCTGGCCCTTTGGAATGGGCGAAACACGATTTCTGATTGGTCGACTTTAAGGACGACAGGTCGCCACTGATCCTTACCTGCGCGAATGCCCATGCCGTGCAGATTTTTCGCGTTTCCATCAATATCGATGAAGCTCGCAGAATATCGCGAAGTACACCGGCACAGTTAACTGGCAGCAGCCTATGTTTGTAATGTGTGCTGAGGACGATTCCCCCACATCATAAAGTTTCCGGCTGCAGACCTACCGTCGCGAGCGGCGTCTGACGATTTCCTCGCGTCCGGTGGCCGCTCTGCAAAGAACTTCGCGTGGAATTGAGTGTTCAGTCATGCGCTGAAAGCGCGTGTTTTACGCGCAGTATGGAGATGGCAACGGCTCCGATAACGAGTGGGATCGACATAAGCATCACCAGCGGGCGGATGTGAAAGCCAGCGTGATCGGCGGTCTCGAAGGCGACTTTGAGCAGACTTAGAAGATAGTAGCTGATGGCAATGATAGAAAATCCTTCCACCGCTCTCTGGATCTTGACCTGTGTGGCCGCCCGGTCTGCCATCGCCTGGATCTGGATGGCATTCTGATATTCGATCTCGACTTGTATGCGTGTCTGCAGAAGGTCGATCAGGTGCATCGTTGCGTGGGAGAGCTGATCTAAGCGCAACGCGGTCGCTTCGCAGGTTCGAACGGCAGGCCGGAAGCGCCGCGCGACGAAAACTCCAAACCGCTGAAAGCCCGGAACATGAGATTCGCGTAGCTCGCCGATGCGTTCCTCGACGATTTTTGCGTAGGCCGACGTTGCACCGAAACGATTGCGTGTTTCGGCAGCCGCCGAAATGATCTGGGCGGACAGCCCGGAGATTTCGTCGAGCAGTTTCTTGTGCTCTGTGGTCGGCGTCGTCTGGTTTCGGTTCGTCAATTGCACGAGCTTCTTATCGTAATCTCCAAGTAGCGGAGCTAGCCGGCGGGCTTCGGGAAGACCGAGCAGGGCCATGGACCGATAGGTTTCGATCTCATAGATCCTCCGAACCATTCTACCGAGGCGGTAGGCATTCAGATCCTTATTGAAAAGAAGGATGCGGCTCGTCTGGTCGTCCTGGACACGAAAATCCGAACACACCTGCGCCGCCCCGCCGCCGATCAACGACGCAGCGGTATCGCGAAATCCGAGCTTTGAAAGGGTTGATCCGAGTTCCGCTGGTGCGGGGCCGAGCACGAGGATACCCACCCGGGATATGAGCCGTGGCGCGTCCATCTCTACCAGCGCCGCAATGTCATCGACCGAAAGGCTGGAAACCGGCCACGCGTCGGCTTCTGCGCTCAATTGGGTGACACGCGTGATAGTCACGAACTCAGTGTGGTGCTCTACCTGTGTTGGCGGATCGTCATTGTTGTCTCCGTCGGGTAGATAGCGGCTGCCATGTAAGGCGGGGAGGGCGGACGGCATGAGCGCGATGTGTTCAACAAAGGCGGGGCCGGTAAAGTAGATGGAAGGCCGGGCATGGAGCTCGGCATTGAAATCCGACGTCATATAATCTCACCGCAGGAAATGGCCGAAACCGCTAAGAATTCGCCCTCAACGAAAAATCATTGTTCGATCGAAGTGCAGCTTTCCAAAGCAGTCAAATCTGAGGAGGTCAATCGTCCCGGATACTGCTAATCGATTTTACTTTGGCTCGACACTAAGACGCATCCGAATAAGACCTTCAAGGGCCGCCCGAAAGAGCTCCAGGAAGATCACTGGCGTTGAGCAGAGGACCGGCACGAGGCCACCGAACAGGAAGCCGCGGATGTCACGGATGCAAACCAGCATGCATCCGATCAGTTCAACGATGGCGACAAGGCCGAATCTCCGACCGACATTAGCCCGCCGTCGACCGTAAGCCCGGACTGACAGAGGAGCCGCCCAAAAACCAAGGGAGTCAGAACTCCTGAAACCCACCAGCGTGTGACGTCTCCCCGCGGACATCGCCCGTGCTCGCGTCATTCTGGCAATTCTTCGCAACTTGTATTAGCATCCAACCTTCGGTTGGCTTGTCCCTAAAATGCCGCGCTATCTGGAACCAATTCCGAACTGGACGCCCGACGAGCGGCCGTGAATGGCAGGTTCGCCGTCGACGCCGTACCATTCGCCAGCGGTGCGACTGGCCTACGCGTTCGTGGGGGTGCTTGTTGGCATAACCCCGGCGGCCTCGGCAATGCCACGGCGTTGGCGAACCTGCCGCAGATTCAAGGCGAACTGGGGCTTACGCCTATCGAAGGCGCGTGGCTCCCTGCCGCCTGGGTGAAGGTCAATGTTTCTTCCAACCTGATCCTGTTCAAGTGCCGTCAGCAATTCGGGATACGTCGGTTCGCCGAACTCGGATTGATGGCCTATGTCTTGGCGACCGTTCTTCAGCTTGCCGCCCACAACTATTCGATGACCTTATTTGTCCATTATCCTCAAAGCCTCCCGAACTGGGCACTTCGGAAACTCTTAGGGGTTGTTTTCGGAAGTTTCCGGTCGTTTTTCGGAAAATCGGGTCGGGCTCTACAATCGTAAATACCGCCTTGACGCCTCTCCATCTTTGAGAAATGCTAAGATGTCAGACCAATTTCTGGGTCGGCTGCCTTAGAAAAGAACTTGGGGAACCATGAAGGCAAATGGTGGCGACAGGCCGGTAATCCGGCCGCTTCCGGCGATGGACCGCGCCCGTCAGGTGACGGAAGCGCTGGCGCATTATGTCGAGGATGCCCGGCTTCAGGCGGGCGACCGGCTGCCGGCGGAGCGTGAACTGATGGCAGCCCTTGCCGTCGGGCGGTCTACCATTCGCGAGGCAATTCGGCATTTTCAGGCGCTCGGCGTCATCGAGACGCGCAAGGGCAGCGGAACTTATCTGCTGAAACCGGTTTCTCGCGATACGATTCATATGCCGCTATCGTTCGAGACGCCGCATCTGCGCGATGTCCTGCTGCAGACGCTGGAGGTTCGCCGCGGCATCGAATGCGAGGCCGGCATGGTGGCGGCTCGGCGGCGCACGGCGAAAGATCTCGTCGTCATCGAGGAAAAACTCGACGAGATGGAGCGGGTGCATCTTTCCAAAGGCGCCTCAGGTCCGGAAGATCTCGCCTTCCATTTGGCGGTCTACGACGCCACGCACAATCCGCTGTTCCGTCAGCTTCTCGAACAGATGCGCGAGACCTTCGAGCGTTTCTGGACGCACCCTTTCGACCGGCAGGATTTCGCCCGCCGGTCCTTTCCCTTTCACCGCACCCTTTTCAACGCCATCGCCGCCCAGGACACCGAGGCGGCACGGCGTGAGACACTGAAAATCCTCGACGTGGTCGAGGAAGACATCAAGGAAATGTCCCGATGACTGACGGCCTCGAACCGTTCGACCTCGCTTCGCTGATCACCGCCCATGACGAGGGCAACTTCGCCGAGGCGGTCGTTCCGCCGATCTTCCAGACCTCGCTTTTCACCTTTTCCGACTACGACGACATGATCGCCTCCTATCGCGGCGAAAAGGTGCGCCCGATCTACACGCGCGGGCTGAACCCGACCGTGCGCATGTTCGAGGAGATGCTGGCAAAGCTCGAAGGTGCGGAGGATGCGCTGGGTTTTGCAAGCGGCATGGCGGCGATCTCGTCTGCGGTGCTCAGCTTCGTGGAGCCGGGTGACCGTATCGTCGCCGTTAAGCATGTCTATCCCGACGCCTTCCGCCTGTTCGGCACGATCCTGAAGCGCATGAAGGTCGAAGTGACCTATGTCGACGGCCGTGACGAAGAGGCCATCGCCAAGGCGCTGCCCGGTGCCAAGGTCTTCTATATGGAGAGCCCGACGAGCTGGGTGATGGAAGCTCATGATGTCGGCGCGCTGGCCACACTCGCCAAAAAGCATGGCGTCGTCACCATGATCGACAATAGCTGGGCGAGCCCGTTCTTCCAGCGGCCGATAACTCTCGGCGTCGATCTCGTCATCCATTCGGCCTCCAAATATCTCGGCGGCCATAGCGATGTCGTTGCCGGTGTCGTCGCCGGTTCGAAAGAGATGATCGCGCGCATCAAGGCCGAATCCTATCCCTATCTCGGTGGCAAGCTGTCGCCCTTCGATGCCTGGCTGCTGATCCGGGGCCTCCGGACCCTGCCTTTGCGCATGCGGGCGCATGAGGCGGCGGCCATGACGATCGCGCAGCGCCTGCAGGCGCTCGACGTGATCGAGCAGGTCTGTCATCCGGGCCTCGCCAACCGTCTGCCCGCCGGCCTCAACGGCACGTCGGGTCTCTTCTCGTTCATATTCCGCGAAGGCATCGACATCAGAGCCTTCGCAGATCACCTCAAGCTTTTCAAACTGGGCGTAAGCTGGGGTGGGCATGAAAGCCTGATCGTACCGGGCGAAGTTGTGCTGCAGCAGAAGGCACAGCCCAATTCCGCACAAGCCTTCGGCATCAGCCCGCGATCTGTGCGCCTCCATATAGGCCTCGAAGGAACCGAGGCACTGTGGAGGGATATCGAGGAGGCGATTGCCGTCGCCTCTTAACCGAAACCTCACAACAACTACGGAGGGGAACCAAAAATGAAAAAGCTTATTCTCTCAACGCTCTTCGCCACGATGATGGCGGGCACAGCTTTCGCGGACACGACGCTGAAGCTCGTCGAAGTCATCACCAGCCCCGAGCGCACCGAAACGCTGAAATCGATTGTTGGCAAGTTCGAAGCCGCCAACCCCGGCACCAAGGTCGACATCATCTCGCTGCCCTGGAACGAAGCCTTCCAGAAGTTCGCCACCATGGTTTCGGCGGGCGATGTGCCCGACGTGATGGAAATGCCCGACACCTGGCTGTCGCTCTATGCCAATAACGGCATGCTCGAAAGCCTGGAGCCCTATCTTGCAAAGTGGGAGCACACCAAGGAGCTGACGCCGCGCGCTCTGGACCTTGGCCGTGACGTCAACAACACCGCCTATATGCTGCCCTACGGCTTCTATCTGCGCGCCATGTTCTACAACAAGAAGCTGCTCGCGGAAGCTGGCGTCAAGGAACCGCCGAAGACCATGGAGGATTTCACCAAGGCCTCCGAAGCCGTCTCCAAGCTCTCGGGCAAATACGGCTACTGCATGCGCGGTGGTCCGGGTGGCCTCAACGGCTGGATGATCTTTGCCGCTTCCATGGCCGGCGACAACAAGTACTTCAAGGAGGACGGCACGTCGACCATGAACAGCGAAGGCTGGGCAAAGGGTATCGAGTGGATGGTCGATCTCTACAAGAAGGGTTATGCCCCGAAAGACAGCGTCAACTGGGGCTTCAACGAAGTCGTCGCCGGCTTCTATTCCGGCACCTGCGCCTTCCTCGACCAGGATCCGGATGCGCTGATCGCGATTGCCGAGCGCATGAAGAAGGAAGATTTCGGCGTCATTCCGCTGCCGAAGGGCCCGGCCGGCAAGTCCTATCCGACCATCGGCTACGGCGGCTGGTCGATGTTCACGACGAGCCAGAACAAGGATCTCTCCTGGAAGCTGATCGCGACCCTCGAAGGGCCTGAGGGCAATATCGAGTGGAATAAGAAGATCGGCGCTCTGCCGGCCTATACTGCCGCGGAGAAGGATCCGTTCTACGCCGGTGACCAGTTCAAGGGCTGGTTCGAGGAGCTCGCCGACAAGGACACCGTTCCGACTGTCATGCCGACCTACCTCGAGGAATTCGCCTTCTTCAAGGATTCCATGGCGATCAAGACCTCGCAGCAGGCACTGCTGGGTGACATCTCCGCCAAGGACCTCGCCGATCAGTGGGCCGATTACCTTACCAAGGCGCAGCAGAAGTTCCTCGCCAAGAAGTAAGGTCAACTGCGCAAGCGGCGGCGGAGATTTTCCGCCGCCGCTCATGCAACGACAGACGGCGCGCCGAAGCGCCGCAAGGGGAAGTATCGGGTAATGACCATCACCGCTGACACGCTCGAGACGCGCCGCGACCGCCGGCCATGGCTACGCCGCCTGGCGGATGCCTCGGAGCCCTATCTTTACAGCGCGCCTTCGCTGATTCTGATCATCGCGGTCATGCTGGTGCCGCTCGTGGTCGGCGTTTCCTATGCCTTCCGTGACATACAGCTGCTCAACCCCTTCTCCGGCGGGTTTGTGGGAATCGAACATTTCCGCGAACTGTCCCGCGACGCGGCGTTTTATGGTGCCCTCAGAAATACGCTCTGGTGGACCGGCGCTTCCGTCATTCTGCAGTTCATCTTCGGCCTCATCCTCGCACTTCTACTCGACAAGCCATTCTGGGGCAGGGGTATCATTCAGGCTCTGGTCTTCCTGCCCTGGGCCGTGCCGTCGTTTCTTGCCGGCCTCAACTGGGCCTGGCTCTTCAATCCAGTCATCGGACCGATCCCGCACTGGCTCTTTGCACTTGGGCTGATGAACGAGCCGGGCAATATCCTCTCCGATCCGCAATATGCGATGTGGGGACCGATCATTGCCAACGTCTGGTGGGGCATTCCCTTCTTCGCCATTACACTGCTCGCTGCCCTCCAGGCGATCCCGCGCGATCTCTATGAAGCTGCCTCCATCGACGGTGCCGGCTGGTTCCAGCGCTTCTGGTCAATCACCCTACCGTTCCTCGCGCCGACGATCGCCATCACCGTGATGCTGCGCACTGTGTGGATCTCGAATTTTGCCGATCTCATCGTCGTCATGACCGGCGGCGGTCCGGCGGACAGAACACAGATCGTCGCCAGCTACATCTTCACCCAGGCCTTCAAGCGGCTCGATTTCGGTTATGCCTCTGCGATCGCGCTGGTGCTGCTGATCCTGCTTCTCGCCTATTCCATGCTGATCATCCTGCTGCGGCAGAGCCTGCTGGCCAAGGATTGAACCATGAGACGATCTATTCTTCCCACTGTCGCGCACCGCCTGGCGATTCTCGTCTATGTCGTTTTCGCGCTTTTCCCGCTCTTCTGGCTCCTGAAGGTCTCGGTCACGCCGAATGACTTGCTCTATACCGAGGGTGTGCGCATGTGGCCGTCGCGGACCACGTGGGAACATTACAGCTTCGTGCTGGAGCACAGCGCCTTCCCGACCTTTTTCAAAAACAGCGTCATCGTCTCGGCTTCGACGGCGGTGACAGTGACGATCTGCGCCTCCCTGTCAGGCTATGCGCTGTCACGCTTTAACTTCCGTGCGAAATACTGGATCGTGGCGCTGATGCTGCTGACCCAGATGTTCCCGCTCGTCATGCTGGTGGCGCCGATATTCAAGATCCTGTCGCCGCTGCATTTGACGAACAGCCTGACGGGTCTCGTTATCGTCTACACAGCCTTCAACGTGCCCTTCGCAACCTTCCTGATGCAGTCCTTCTTCGATGGCATCCCGAAGGATCTCGAGGAGGCGGCGATGATCGATGGCGCCACCCAGTTCACGGCCTTCCGGCAGATCATCCTGCCGCTGACCCTGCCCGGCATTGCGGCGACCCTCGGCTTCGTCTTCACGGCGGCCTGGAGCGAGCTTCTCTTCGCGCTGATGCTGATCAACGGCAATGACGCGGCGACCTTCCCGGTCGGCCTTCTTACCTTCGTTTCGAAGTTCTCCGTGGATTTCGGGCAGATGATGGCGGCAGGCATCATGGCGCTTATTCCGGCCGGCCTCTTCTTCCTGCTCATCCAGCGTTATCTCGTCCAGGGCCTGACGGCCGGCGCGGTCAAGGGTTAGTCACATGGCATCGATCGACATCAAGAATATCCAGAAATCCTATGGTCATGTGTCCGTGCTGCACGGCGTCGATCTGGAGATCAAGGACGGTGAATTCGTCGTGCTGGTCGGCCCGTCCGGCTGCGGCAAGTCCACGCTGCTGCGCATGATTGCAGGCCTCGAAGAGGTGACCGGTGGCGAGATCCGTATTGCCGGCAACCGCGTCAACGAGTTGCATCCGAAGGATCGCGACATCGCCATGGTGTTCCAGTCCTACGCGCTCTATCCGCACATGAATGTCGCCGGCAATATGAGCTACAGCCTCAAGCTCAGGAAGACGGCGAAGGAGAAGATCGCCAGCGCTGTTGCCAGTGCCGCCTCCAAGCTCGGTCTCGACCCGCTGCTCGAACGCCGGCCGAAAGCGCTGTCCGGCGGCCAGCGCCAGCGCGTCGCCATGGGCCGCGCCATCGTGCGCCAGCCGAAAGCCTTCCTGTTCGACGAGCCGCTGTCGAACCTCGATGCGCGCCTGCGCGAGCAGATGCGCGCCGAAATCAAGAAATTGCATGGCGACCTCAAGGCAACCTCGATCTACGTGACCCACGACCAGATCGAGGCGATGACGCTGGCGGACCGGATCGTCGCCATGCATGGCGGGGTCGTGCAGCAGGTCGGCAGCCCCTTGGAGCTTTACGACCGCCCCGCCAACCTCTTCGTCGCGGGCTTCATCGGCTCGCCCGGCATGAACTTCCTCGATGCGAGCTATGAAGCAGGCGGCGTGAAGCTGAAGGATGGCACGATCGTGCCGCTCAACACGTCGCTGCCCTTGTCGAACGGCGAAAAGGTGACGCTTGGCATCCGGCCTGAACATGTCGTCATGACAAATGATGGGGCCGGGATTACCGCCGACGTCGAGCTCGTTGAGCCGACCGGCTTCGGCATCATCCTGCATCTTTCGCTGCATGGTCTGCCGTTCAAGATCTTCACGCTCGATCGTGAGGCGTTGACTGCGGGACCGAAGGTCAATGTCGCCTTTCCGGCCAAGCATCTGCATGTGTTCAACGGCGAGGGCAATCGCGTCGATTGAACGGAAGGAAGGCGATAGAATGTGGCTGTCGCTTTCGCCATACTGCTGTCCTCAGGGATCGAGGGGGCGATATGCTTGTTGCGCAGATATCCGATATCCACGCCAGTCCAGATAGTCCGTCGCTGCTCGCATTCGAAAGAGCAATCGATTGGTTAAAGGCTTTCCGGCCGGATGCGTTTGTCCTGACCGGTGATCTGGTGGACGACGGATGGCAACAGGGCTATCGCCAGATTGCGGAAAGCCTGAATGCGCTGGATTTCCCTACCTATCTCCTGCCGGGTAACGGTGATGATCAATCGGTGATGCGAGCCGAGCTTGCCGAAGTTGGTAACTGGGCAGGCGCGGCGGGGCCGATGCATTTCCGGGCGGCTCTCAATGATACAACCCTTGTTGGCGTCGATGTAACGGTAACCGGCCAAAGCCATGGCGATATCCGGCCGCATCTGTCGTGGCTGAAGAGTACGCTCGCCGATGTTGCGACGCCTTTTCTCCTCTTCATGCACCAGCCGCCGTTCGGCATCGGCATAGAAGTGCTCGATCAGGTCAGGTGCAGAAATGATGATGATCTTTTTGAGCTTTTGAACGCGGGCAGATCTCCGCCGCTTGGAATTCTCTGCGGCCATGTTCACCGGCCAGTTTCCGCCAGAGTAGGCTTGATTACCCTCCAGACATGCGGTTCGCTTTGCCCGCCCAATCCTCTTCTTCTCGGGGATCGGGCTGATCTTGCCGTTCTCGACGCTTCCTCCTTTCTGGTGCACGAGGTCAGGAGCGACCGGCTGCTATCGCATGTGGTATCGATGCAGACGATTGCCGGCGCTTAGTCCGCTGGGAGCCGAAAAGAGCTTTCATCTCATGGCCCTCGATGGCTATATGATCAGATGATGATCATGCTGGAATGGATATTATGACAGACACTGTTCTCGACCGTTTTCTCCGCTATGTCGTCATCGACACCCAATCCGATCCCGCCTCATCCACGCAGCCGACCACCGAAAAACAGAAGGATCTCGGCCGGGTTCTGGTTGAGGAACTCTTGGAGATCGGCCTTTCGGATGCGCATCTTGACGAGCACGGCTATGTTTATGCGACCATTCCGGCCAATACCGACAAGCGCGTGCCGGTCATCTGCTTCTGCTCGCATATGGACACAGCGCCTGACTTCACCGGCAAGAACGTCAAGCCGCAGATGGTGAAGGCCTATGCGGGCGGGGATATCCAGCTTCCCGGTGATCCGAGCCGGGTGATCCGTGTTTCAGAACATCCTGAGCTGAAGAACCAGATTGGCAACGATATCGTTACGACCGATGGAACGACCCTGCTCGGCGCCGACGACAAGGCGGGCCTGGCGGAAATCGTGGCTGCCGCGCAGATCCTCGTCGATAATCCCGGGATCAAGCATGGGACGATCAAGATCCTATTCACGCCGGACGAAGAGGTCGGCCGTGGCGTCAACAAGGTCGATCTGAAGAAGCTCGGTGCGGAATTTGCCTATACGATGGATGGCGAAACCGCCGGCCATATTGAGGATGAGACCTTCTCGGCAGATAGCGTCGATATCGTTATCGCCGGCGTGGCAATCCATCCGGGTTTTGCCAAGGACCGGATGGAAAATGCCATCAAGATTGCCGGCGCGATTATCGACCGGCTGCCGAAGGAGATCGCCCCGGAGACGACCGAGGGGAAGCAGGGCTTCATCCATCCGACAGGGGTGGCTGGCTCGATGGAAAAGGCTGCGATCAGCCTCATCATTCGCGATTTCACCGACGAGGGTCTGACCGAAAAAGAGACCATGCTCGAAGCGATCGTCAAGGATGTGATGAAGGCCTATCCTGGCTCTACCTATCGTTTTGACGTGAAGGAACAATACCGCAACATGAAGGTTGTGCTCGACCGTCATCCTGAGATCGTCGAGAACGCCGTCGAGGCGGTGCGCCGGGCGGATATGACGCCAGTGCGCGGCAGTATCCGCGGCGGCACCGACGGCTCGCGTCTTTCCTTCATGGGCCTGCCGTGCCCCAACATTTTCGCTGGTGGTCACGCCTTCCACTCGCCGCTCGAATGGGTTAGCCGCCAGGATATGGAAAAGGCCGTCAGGACGATCGTGGAGCTTGCCAAGGTCTGGGAAGAGCGCGCCTAGCGCTCTTCATTCTTCCGCAATCAGCCGCCGTTTGCCGAAATGCCTGGTCGCAACATCACACTGTCATAGGCAGGGCGCGGTGTCGGGATGGCGATAGGCGTGCCGGGTTCAGGCTCGATCGCGGTCGCTGCTGGTATCGGCAACGGGTTGGTACTTGCCGTTGCCGCGGGGTCTGGGGACGGGATCGGTACCGGAACATCTGACGGGATCAGCACCTCGAATTGTGGCGGCAGCATGCTTTCGCCGGGTACATAATTCATCGCGACTTCGTAGGACGGCAGTGGTGGCGGCGTTTCGAGCGTTCCATCTTCGTCGCGCTTCTCGTAGAAGGCGTTGCCGCCCGCGACCGTCACATAGTGCATGTTATTGTAAGGAAATTTCAATCCTGCGGTGTGGAAGAACATCGCGTCCTTCACGGCCGGATGGCGTTCGCCCTTCAGGATCGCGTCAGCCGCGGTCGCAAGCTCAGGCTCTGCCTGCGGCTTGACCTCGCGTGTCATGACACCGGGCGCAAACTGCCTCTTCTGGGCGACGACGCCACAGATGGAATCGGCATAGGCGCCGGAGGTCAGCCTGTTCATGACCACACTGCCGACAGCCAGATAGCCATCCTCATCCGAATGCTGCGATTCGAAGTACATCGCCCGCTTCAGGCAGTCGCGATCTTTTGTGGTGTAATTGAAAGTGACCTTTGCCGGTTGAACCTGTTTCGATTTGGCTTTAACCGGCGCTGCCGCCGGTTTCGGTGTCGTCGTGCAGCTCGCGGCTGCCAGTCCTACGAATAAAATCCCGACCAGGGATTTTCCAAAGGAAATCTCCGCCCTCAACGCCAGGTGCCTCCTATTGGAATTAGTCCAGCCCTTTTCGATCTAAGCGAAAACGTTTTTACCCGGCATGTGACAAAAATACAAACAACCGGAGATCACAAAAATAACAAAGGGTTCCCGCCGAAATACGATTCTGGCGGGAACCGGTGATATCAATTCCGGAAAAGCTTCCAGCGTGTCGGCTTGAAGGCGACGCGGGACCGGTCGAGCCTGTCGGCTTCGCTCGGCGGAAGCTCGATCTCGATATGCGGGCGGTCCTTGCCGATGTCGAGTTCGATATGGCGGGTACCTGCGACGCGCCGGCTGGCGACTGGTTGGCCGGCGATGCAGTTCTCGGCGGATTCGCAGAGCCGGACATCGTGCGGGCGGAAATAGAGCTGCGCAGCACCATCGGCCTCGCTCTCGGCATTGAGGCCGAGCGAGCGACCCTCGAAGTGGATATCGCCGCCGGCGACCTCCACCTGCAGGCAGTTCGACTGGCCGACGAAGCCGTAAACGAAGGGTGAGTTGGGGCTGTCATAGACCTGGTCCGGCGTGCCGACCTGCTCGATTGCACCCTGGCTCATGACGACGACGCGGTCGGCAAGCTCCATCGCCTCATCCTGATCGTGGGTGACGAAGACGGTGGTGTGGCCGGTGCGGTCATGGATTTCGCGTAGCCATTTGCGTAGGTCCTTGCGCACTTGCGCATCGAGCGCGCCGAAGGGCTCGTCGAGCAGCAGGACGTTCGGCTCGACCGCCATGGCGCGGGCAAGGGCCACGCGCTGGCGCTGGCCGCCGGAAAGCTGCGCCGGATAGCGCTTTTCAAGACCCGAAAGCTGTACGAGGTCGAGCAGTTCCAGCGCTCGCTTGCGGATTTCCGCTTTCGGCGGACGGCGCGATGCATTGCGCACCTTCAGGCCGAAGGAGACGTTGTCGAGCACTGTCATATGGCGGAAAAGCGCATAGTGCTGGAACACGAAGCCGATATTGCGTTGCTGGACTGTCTTCCTCGACGCATCCTCTTCGCCGAAGAAGATCTGGCCCTCGGTCGGGCTTTCAAGGCCGGCGATAAGGCGCAGAAGCGTGGTCTTGCCGGAGCCGGAGGGGCCGAGCAATGCGATCAATTCACCTGAGCGGATATCGAGCGAGACATCGTGCAGCGCCGGAAAGCGGTCGAATTCCTTGCGTATGTTTTGGACGCGTACTTCCATTCTAATTCCTTCAGTGCCGCCGGCTGGCGGCGATTTCGGCGCTATAGCGCATTTCCAGCAGCGTCTTCAAAACAAGTGTGACGAGGGCAAGCAAGGCCAGAAGCGAAGCGACCGCAAAGGCCCCGGTGAAATTATACTCGTTGTAGAGGATTTCCACCTGCAACGGCATCGTATTGGTCTGCCCGCGAATATGGCCCGATACGACCGACACGGCGCCGAACTCACCCATAGCGCGGGCATTGCACAGCAGCACGCCGTAGAGCAGGCCCCATTTGATATTCGGCAGCGTGACGTGCCAGAAGGCTTGCCAGCCGCTTGCGCCGAGCGAAAGGGCCGCTTCCTCATCCTGCGTTCCCTGTTCCTGCATGAGCGGAATGAGCTCGCGCGCAACGAAGGGAAAAGTGACGAACATGGTGGCGAGGATCAGCCCCGGCGCCGCAAACAGGATCTTGATATCGTTGGTGCTCAGCCACTGGCCTAGCCAGGTGTTGGCGCCGAAGAGCAGCACGAAGACGAGGCCTGAAATGACCGGCGAGACCGAGAAGGGCAGGTCGATCAGTGTGGTCAGGAACGCCTTGCCCTTGAACTCGAACTTGGCGATCGCCCAGGCGGCGGCAACGCCGAAGGCGAGGTTCAGTGGCACACTGACGCCGGCGACGATCAGCGTCAGGCGGATGGCCGAGAAGGTTTCAGCATCCTGAAGGGCTGTGAAAAATGAACCGACACCCTTGCGGAAGGCCTCGACGAAGACGGCTGCGAGCGGCAGAAACAGGATCAGGAGCAGGAAGAGCAGCGAGATGACGACCAGCACGATGCGGGCGACCTTGCTTTCGGTGACGGCCGAATGAACCTTGTGCGCCCCGGCCGTCGAGGTGATTGCGACGGAATCAGACGCCATAACCGTACCTCCGCCTGCTCCAGCTCTGGATGAGATTGATGACGAGCAGCATCGTAAAGGAGATGATCAGCATTATAGCAGCAATACCCGTTGCGGCCGCGTAATTATACTCTTCGAGCTTGATGACGATCAGCAGCGGGGCGATCTCCGATTTGAATGGCAGGTTGCCGGCAATGAAGATGACCGAGCCGTATTCACCGACGGCACGGGCGAAGGCAAGGGCGAAGCCCGTCAGTACTGCGGGTGCAAGGCCCGGCAGCAGCACGCGTGCGATTGTCTGGAAACGATTGGCACCGAGCGTGGCGGCAGCCTCCTCCACTTCCTTGTCGATCTCTTCCATAACCGGCTGGACCGTTCGCACGATGAAGGGCAGGCCGACGAAGATGAGGGCGACGACGATACCGGCCGGTGTAAAGGCGATCTTGATGCCGAGTGGCGTCAGGAACTGCCCGACCCAGCCGTTCGGAGCATAGAGGGTTGTCAGTGCGATGCCGGCGACAGCCGTCGGCAGGGCGAAGGGCAGGTCCACCATGGCGTCGATAATGCGTTTGCCGGGGAACCGGTAGCGAACCAGGACCCAGGCAAGGATGACGCCAAAGACGACATTGAGACAGGCGGCGATGAAGGCGCAGCCGAAGCTGATGCGCAGCGCGCTCAGCGTTCGCTGGTCGAATGCAATGCCGAAGAACTTCTCCCAGCCGAGTGTGCTCGACCGCCAGGCAAGGCCGGACAGCGGGATAAGGACGATGAGGGTAAGCCAGATCAAGGTAAGGCCGAGCGCCAGTCCGAAACCCGGAATGACGCTCGGCCGCTTGAACCGCCACCGTGTGGGGTTATGTGCGCTCATAAGACCTATTATTGGGCAGGCTTGTAGATCTGGTCAAATACGCCGCCGTCGCCGAAGAATTTCGGCTGTGCATCCTTCCAGCCGCCGAAGTCGTCAATCGTGGCGAGTGTCAGCTTCGGGAAGCGGGCAATATCAGCCGGATCGGCTGCTTCCGGCTTGATCGGGCGGTAATAATGCTTTGCCGCGATCTTCTGGCCTTCATCCGAATAAAGGTAGTTCAGATAGGCTTCCGCGACCTTGCGGGTGCCCTTCTTGTCGACGTTGCCATCGACGATTGCGACAGGCGGATCGGCGCGGATCGAGAAGGCGGGGGTCACGATCTCGAACTGATCGGGGCCGAGTTCCTCAAGCGAGAGATAGGCTTCGTTTTCCCAGGCGAGCAGCACATCGCCGAGGCCGCGCTGGACAAAGGTGGTCGTAGCGCCACGTGCGCCGCTGTCGAGAACCGGAACGTGCTGCAGGAGTTTGGTCACATAATCCTGCGCCTTGGCTTCGTCACCGCCGTTCGCCTGCTTGGCCCATGCCCAGGCCGCAAGGAAGTTCCAGCGAGCGCCGCCGGAGGTCTTCGGGTTCGGCGTGATGACCTGCACGTCGTCCTTGATCAGATCACTCCAATCCTTGATGCCCTTCGGGTTGCCCTTGCGCACGAGGAAGACGATCGTCGAAGTGTAGGGGGTCGAATTGTTCGGGAACTTGGTCTTCCAGTCAGCCGGGATCTTCCCCGTCGCCTTGGCGATCGCGTTGATATCGCCTTCGAGAGCGAGGGTCACGACGTCGGCGTCAAGGCCGTCGATGACCGAGCGCGCCTGGGCGCCGGAACCACCATGAGAGGCCTGGATCGTTACGGCTTCGCCGGTGTCGGCTTTCCACTTTGCGGCGAAGGCGGCGTTGAAATCCTTATACAATTCGCGTGTCGGATCATAGGACACGTTCAGAAGCGTCTGGTCGGCGAAGGCCGGTGCGACGCTGCCGATCGCAAAGCTGCCTGCCATGACCGCGGCCGCGATGAGCCGGGTGAGCCTTAAAGTCTGCATGGGAACCCTCCGTGGTTATGCGCTAAACTCTATCAACTAGGTCGTATAATGAAACGAAGATTGTTCCGGTTCCGGGGACCAACCTTAGAAAGCCATCCCATTTTCAGCGGATGATTGCGAACGGGACGTGCTGTCAGTTGGCCGCGGCCAATTAAGGCGCCACGCCACAGTCGTGATTTTTCTGCCACAGTTCGATCCTGAAAGTGGCATTGGTGTGTCGATTTTTAGTCATCTTTTGCAGCACTGACGTTTTCGAGTGCCTACATGGATTTCCGGTCGTTGGGATTCGGCGACCGATGGTGGGGGTGTCCTTGAAGCACTGCTCGCCTCCTTCAAACCGTAAAAGGTCTTTCTGATGTCTATTAAAACTATCCTTCTTGGCTCTGTCGCCGCCCTTGCAGCGGTTTCCGGAGCACATGCAGCCGACGCTATCGTCGCAGCCGAGCCGGAGCCCGTAGAATATGTTCGCGTTTGCGACGCCTACGGGACTGGCTACTTCTACATCCCGGGCACCGAAACCTGCCTTCAGATTAGCGGTTACATCCGTTTCCAGGCTAACGTTGGCCAGAATGCCGGCGCCTCCACAACCAACCCGAACGACTCCGACTGGGATGCCGTTACCCGTGGTCAGGTCACCTTCCAGACCAAGAACGACACCGAGTACGGCACGCTCACGGGCGTGATCACGCTGCGTACCAACGCTGACAATGCCACCAACCAGACCACCACGCTCGACGAAGGCTACATTGATATCGCCGGCTTCCGCGTTGGTAAGCAGTACAGCTGGTGGGATGACGATCTGAGCGGCGAGACGGACACGCTCTCGAGCAACGAGACGACCCACAACTCGATCCGCTATCAGTACGAGACCGACAACTTCGCGGCCGGTATCTCGGTCGACGAACTTGAAGAAGCCTATGCCGAGAAGCCGGGCGAAGGCCCGAACAACTTCGGCGTTGCAGCCCAGGTTTCCTTCAAGAGCGGCGCATTCAGCGGCTACCTGCTCGGGGGCTACGATTCCGACAACGAAGAAGGCGCCATCCGCGCAATCCTGTATGCCGACATCGGCCCCGGCACCCTCGGCCTCGCTGGCATCTGGGCTAGCGGCGCCAACTACTACTACGAAGAGTCCGAATGGACGATCGCTGCAGAGTACAAGGTGAAGCTCACCGACAAGTGGGCCGTTACCCCGGCCTTCCAGTACTTCGACAAGATCGATCTCGATGCTGACGGCAAGGGCTTCAGCGGCGGCAGCGCCTACACGACCGGCGTGACCGTCGACTACCAGATCGTTGAAAATCTGCGCAGCAAGCTCAGCGTTCAGTATCACGACGAAGAAGACGGCGACGACGAAACCTTCGGTTTCCTGCGTCTCCAGCGCGACTTCTAATAAAAAGGGGCCGAAGCGGCCCCTTGTCATCGATTTGCCTTCCCCCCGCTACGGCGGGGAGAAGGTCGAAAACGCGAAGCGAATTTATCCTTACACCCGCGAATCCGCGATGAAATCCGAGTAGAATTCATCGACACTTCTGGCCTTGCGCATGGCCGCCAGGACGCCTTCCGATTGAAGCCTGCGGGCGATTGCGGCAAGCACGTTCAGATATTCCCCGCGATTATTTTCCCCGAAGAGCAGTACGAAGGCGATGTCCGTCGGGATATCGTCGATCGCATCGAAATCCAGCGGCTGCGCGAAACGGATCAGCAGGCCACGCGGGCTCGTCATACCGTTGATGGCTGCATGGGGAACGGCAATGCCGTTGCCGATGCCGGTGGAGCCGAGCTTCTCCCGCGATTCGAGCGCTTTCAGCACGGTCTGACCGTCAATGCCGAAGGCGTTGCCAGCCTTTTCGGCAATCGCCTGCAGCGCGCGCCACTTGGTCGTCACCGACAGGCCGATGAAGGTGTGCTCCGGCCGGATGATATTAGAGAGGTTCATTTCATTCTCGATGCTGTACGAGGCGGGTATCAGTCAGGCTCGCGGAGCCGATAGCCGACGCCGGTCTCGGTGGTGATATAGTGTGGCTGGTCGGGAATCTGCTCGACCTTTTGCCGCAGCTGGCGCACATAGACGCGCAGATACTGCACGTCCGCCGCCGGCCCCCATACCTGCTTCAGGAGAAACTGATGTGTCAGCACCTTGCCGGCATGCTGAGCAAGTACGCGCAGGATGTCGTATTCCTTCGGCGACAGCTTGATCTCCCTGCCGTCGACCTTGACGATGCGCTTGACGAGATCGATCGACAGCCCGCCCGTCTGAAAGATCGCCTTTTCGCCCTGTTGCTGCAGCCGGTGGCGGAGCGCCACGCGGATACGGGCACCGAGTTCGTTGACGCCGAAGGGCTTCGTCACATAGTCGTCAGCACCGCTTTCCAGCGCCTTGACGATGCCGGCCTCGTCGGTACGGCTCGACAGGATGACGACAGGCATGGTGAGCCCGTCCTCGCGCCATTCCTGCAAAAGGTCATGGCCCGGCATGTCGGGAAGGCCGAGATCGAGCACGATGAGATCGGGCTGGTCGTCCTTGACGGACTGGCGGGCCGCCCCGGCATTCGGCGCCTCATGAACTTCATAGCCCTGCGCGGTGAGGCCGACGCGTAAAAGCTTGCGGATCGGGGGCTCGTCGTCGACGACGAGAATCTTGACGGCTGAACCGGTCATTTGAGTTCATCCAGTTTGGGAATATCATTCGGTTTGGGAAGGCGGATGGTGAAGACAGCGCCGGACCGGTCCGTCCGGTTGCCGGCGGTGATCGTCCCGCCCATCGCCTCGATGAAGCCCCGGCATATGGAGAGGCCGAGACCGGTGCCGGCGCGCACCTGATCGCCCTTGCGCACACGGTAGAAGGTGTCGAAGACACGGGTAAGGTCTGCAGGGGGAATGCCCGGGCCTTCGTCGGAGACCTGTACGACGACATTATCGGCATCCGCCCAACCCTCGATGCGGATGACGGAACCCTCGGGCGCGTATTTGGCGGCATTGTCGAGCAGATTGAAGAGGACCTGTTCGAAGAGAACAGGATCGACGCGAACCATGGGCAGGTCAGCAGCGATGGTCATCTCCGTCCTGTGATGGTCGAGGATCTTGGCAGCCCTTCGCAAAGCGGTGCCGGCGATGTCGCCGGCATAGTGCAGCGCATAATTCGGTTCCATAGCACCGGATTCGATCTTCGTCATGTCGAGCAGGTTGGCGATAAAGCGGTTGAGGCGCTCGGATTCATCGACCACGGTCGAGAGAAGATCGGTGCGGTCCTCCGCCGGCATGGAATCGAAATAGTCGCGTAGCGTGCCGGACGCGCCGAGGATAGCTGCAAGCGGCGTTTTCAGATCGTGCGAGATCGAGGTCAGCAAGGCAGACCGCAGGCGATCGGCTTCCGCCGCAAGCTTGGCGCGATCGACATCGGCGACGAGCTGAACGCGCTCGATGGCGAGTGCCGCCTGGTCCGCAAGAGCGTCCAGAAGACGCTGCTGCTCGGGTGTCAGCAGCGGGCCGTCGCGGCGGTCGCTGTCCAGCCCGATGACGCCGACGGCGGTGCGGCCGGTGCGCAGCGGTACATAGAGGCGCTTGGCACCGGGCAGAGTATCGGCGCCGCGACCGGCGGCATGATTATGCTCCCAGGCCCAGCGGGCGGCGGCAATATCGGCGTCGTCGAGCGTATCGTCGGGCGGATAACCGGCTTTGACCGCGATGGAGTTATCCTCCGGCAGAAGCAGAACGACGCGCACCTTGAGCATCGAGGCGATTTGGAAGGCGGTTGCCCAGAGAACGTCATCGAGCGTGCCGGTGCCGGCGAGCTTTTTGGAAAAGAGATAGAGGTCTTCCGTCGTGCGCGCCCTCTGCCGGGCGGCGACCGCCTGCCGCTGCACCGTCGCCGTGAGATTTGAGGCGATAATGGCGACGCCGAGGAAAAAGAAGAGCGCCAGCACGCTTTCAGGATCGCTGATCGTCAGGGTATAGCGCGGTGGCAGGAAGAAGAAGTTGAAGGAGAGGGCACTGACGATACAGGTATAGAGCGCCGGCCTCAGGCCATGGATGACCGCTGATGTCAGCACCGCCATTAGGAAGACGAGCGCCAGATTGCGTACGTCGAGAACCTGGTCGAGCACCACACCGACGGCCAGCGCAACGGCGACATAGGCTGTCGAGAGGATATAGGCCCTGAAATTCAGTGTCGGCGCGCTGGCAGCCGCCTTGACGCCGCGCTGCGAAGCCGTGTCTTTCTCGTTTCCGGAAATGACATGAACGCTGATATCGCCGGCCCGCCGGATCAGCTCGTCGGTCGTCGAACGGTTCCACCACCCCTCGCGCCAGGCCGGCTTCTGCGGGGCGCCGATGACGATGTGGGTGACGTTGTTGGCGGTGGCGTGCCGCACCAGCTCTTCCGCCACTTCGCGACCGGGAATGGTGATTGCTTCACCGCCGAGCTGTTCGGCAAGCCGCAAGGTGGCTGCGATCGTGTCTCGCTGCGTTTCCGAAAGATTGATGGAGCGATTGGTTTCGATATAGACGGCGGCCCAGGGGCCACGTAGGCGCGAGGCCATGCGCGAGGCATAGCGGACGAGCGAGGCAGAGCGGGGATGCTCGTCGATCGACACCAGCACGCGTTCGCCGGCGGCCCACGGGCCGGAAATCGCATGCGCCTGCATATGGGTCAGCAACTGGTCGTCGACGCGCTGGGCGGTCTTGCGCAGGGCGAGTTCGCGCAGCGCCGTCAGGTTGCCGGGCGTGAAATAATTGGTCAGCGCGCGCTCGGCGGTCTTTGCCACATAGACCTTGCCATCGTGAAGACGCTTGATGAGGTCGTCGGGTGTCAGGTCGATGATCTCGATATCATCAGCCATGTCGATCACAGAGTCCGGGACGGTTTCGCGCACCCGGATGCGGGTGATCTGCGAAACGACGTCGTTCAGGCTCTCCACATGCTGGATGTTCAGCGTCGAATAGACATCGATGCCGCGGTCGAGCAGTTCCTTGACATCGAGATAGCGCTTCGGATGGCGGCTGCCCTCGGCATTGGTATGGGCGAGCTCGTCGACGAGAACGAGATCGGGCTTGCGGGCGAGAATGGCATCGAGATTCATCTCTTCGAGCGACTGGCCGCGATAGGCGATCTTCACACGCGGAACGATCTCGAAACCGGCAAGCAGCGCCTCGGTCTCTTTGCGGCCATGGGTTTCGACGACGCCGATCACCACGTCAAGGCCATCGGCCATCTTGGCGTGGCCGGAGACCAGCATTTCATAGGTTTTGCCGACGCCCGGTGCAGCGCCCAGGAATATCTTCAGACGCCCGCGCGACTCCGCCCGGGCCTTTTCGAGAAGCGCATCGGGAGAGGGCCTGCCGGCCTGGTCGCGGTTGTCGTCTGGCATGCGGTTCGGTCTTTCTTCACGAGCAAGCCCCGGCCCGCTTGTCGCGCTCCGGGGCTCTCAACCTTTACTGAGTCATAGAAGCATCAAGGCTCTGGTTCAACGCCAGAACATTGACGGTCGGCTCGCCGAGCAGGCCGAGTTCGCGGCCCGTGACGGCTGCATCGACCAGCGCCTTGACCTTGGCTTCATCGACACCGCGGGCTTTGGCGACACGTGGCACCTGGAAATAGGCGGCATCCGGCGAAATATGCGGATCGAGGCCGCTGCCTGAAGCGGTGACGAGGTCGGCGGGAACCTCGGCATTCGGGTTGGTCGCCTTGGCAGCCTCATAATCGCCTTTCACGCGATCGATCAGCTTCTGGCTGGTTGGGCCGAGGTTGGAGCCCGAGGATGCAGCGGCATTATAGCCATCGCCCGCGGCGGAAGGGCGGCCGTGGAAATACTTGTCGCTGGTAAAGGCCTGACCGATCAGCGTGGAGCCGGTGACCTTCCCGTCCTTTTCAATAAGGCTGCCATTTGCCTGGAAAGGGAAGATGGCCTGAGCGGCACCCGTCATGGCAAGCGGGTAGAGAAGGCCGGTGATAGCCGTGGTGGCAACAATCATGACGATTGCCGGACGAAGTTCTTTCAACATTGTTGTAACTCCTTAGGCGAGGCCGACGGCCGTGATGACGATGTCGATCGCCTTGATGCCGATGAAGGGGACGATGATGCCGCCGAGACCGTAGATCAGCAGGTTGCGGGAGAGCAGCGCGCCGGCGCCGATCGGACGGTAGCGCACACCCTTCAGTGACAGCGGGATCAGCGCGATGATGATCAGCGCATTGAAAATGATCGCCGACAGGATGGCGCTCTGCGGCGTGGCGAGGCCCATGACATTGAGCACGCCAAGCTGCGGGTAGAACGTCAGGAACATCGCCGGGATGATGGCAAAGTACTTGGCGATGTCGTTGGCGATCGAGAAGGTCGTCAGCGCGCCGCGTGTCATCAGCAACTGCTTGCCGATTTCGACGATCTCGATGAGCTTCGTCGGGTCGCTGTCGAGGTCGACCATGTTGCCGGCCTCACGGGCTGCGACCGTCCCGGTGTTCATGGCCACGCCAACGTCGGCCTGTGCGAGGGCGGGAGCGTCGTTCGTGCCGTCGCCGCACATGGCGACCAGCTTGCCCTTGGCCTGCTCTTCGCGGATGAGCTGCAGCTTGTTCTCAGGCGTTGCCTGGGCGAGGAAATCGTCCACGCCGGCTTCGGCGGCGATGGCGGCTGCGGTCATCGGGTTGTCGCCGGTGATCATGACGGTCCGGATACCCATGCGGCGAAGCTCGTTGAAGCGTTCGCGGATGCCGCCCTTGACGATATCCTTGAGCTGGATGACGCCAAGCAGCTTGCCGTCGCGGGCAACGGCAAGCGGCGTTCCGCCGGCCTTGGCGATCTCGTCTGATATCGACTGCAGTTCACGGACGATTTCGGCGCCGTTCTTCGAGGAGGCATCGCCATTGACGTAGGTCAGCACCGCATCGACAGCGCCCTTGCGGATCGCGGAGCCTTCAAGATCGACGCCGCTCATGCGTGTCTGGGCGGTGAAGGGCACGAAGGTGGCTTTCAGGCCGGCCATGTCGCGGCCTCGGATCGCGTATTTCTCCTTGGCGAGCACGACGATCGAGCGTCCCTCAGGCGTCTCATCGGCAAGCGAGGCAAGCTGGGCCGCATCGGCGAGATCCTGTTCGGAGATGCCGCGGACCGGGCGGAAGCTGGTGGCCTGGCGGTTGCCCAGCGTGATCGTGCCAGTCTTGTCGAGCAGCAGCGTATCGACGTCACCGGCGGCTTCGACGGCGCGGCCGGACATGGCGAGCACGTTGAAGCGGACGAGGCGGTCCATGCCGGCGATACCGATTGCCGACAGCAGGGCGCCGATGGTGGTCGGGATCAGCGTGACGAAGAGGGCAACGAGCACGATGATCGGGATCGAGCCACCGGCATAGGCGGCAAAGCTCGGGATCGTCGCCGTGGCGAGCACGAAGATCAGCGTCATGCCGGCGAGCAGGATGTTGAGCGCGATTTCGTTCGGGGTCTTCTGGCGCTCGGCGCCTTCGACGAGCGAGATCATGCGGTCGAGGAAGGTCGAGCCGGCAGCAGCGGTGATGCGTACGCGGATCCAGTCGGAAAGAACCTGCGTACCACCTGTCACGGCCGAGCGGTCGCCGCCGGATTCACGGATAACAGGGGCGGACTCGCCTGTTATGGCCGCTTCGTTGACGGAGGCGACACCTTCGACGACTTCGCCGTCCGAGGGGATGATGTCGCCAGCTTCGACGAGGACGAGGTCGCCGACCTTCAGGCTCGTGCCGGGCACCATGCGGTAGCCGCTACCGTTGTTGGCGGTCAGCAGCTTGGCCTGGGTCTCGGTACGCGCTTTGCGCAGCGAGTCGGCCTGCGCCTTGCCGCGGCCTTCGGCGACGGCTTCAGCGAAGTTGGCAAACAGCACAGTGAACCAGAGCCAGAGGTTGATCTGGAAGGAGAAGGCGAGATTGCCGTTGCCTGAAACGAGGTCGCGCAGGAACAGGACTGTGGTCAGTGCCGAGACCGTGGCCACGACGAACATGACCGGGTTCTTGGCGAGGGTGCGCGGGTTGAGCTTGGTGAAAGCAGCGCCCACGGCCGGAATGAGGATGCGAGAATCCAGGATGCTCGCGGATTTTGCCTGGCTCATAAGAGACTCCAGCTTTGAAACGAGGATGGCGAACCGGATTGCCGGTCAGCCCTGTAAGATTCTGATCGCGCAGACGATGACGAGCAGGCCTGCCATCATCACCAGGATGATGTCGGAGGCGCGTGGCGTCCGCTGGGCTCCACGCCCCGACAGACCGGGACGTGGATGGAAGGCTTTTCGAAGCCTGTGACGGATGATCATGACACCCACCTCAGAAGGTCTGGCCGGCAATGGTGACCAGGTGCTCGACGACGGGGCCGAGGGCCAGTGCCGGGAAGAAGGTGAGACCACCGACGATCAGGATCGTGCCGATGAGCAGGCCGACGAAGAGGGGGCCATCCGTCGGGAATGTACCTGCCGAGGCCGGAACCGTCTTCTTCGTGACCAGAGAGCCGGCAATCGCAAGAGCCGGAATGATGACGAGGAAGCGGCCCATCAGCATGCCGATGCCGAGCGTAATGTTGTACCAGGGCGTATTGCCCGTCAGGCCGCCGAAAGCCGAGCCGTTGTTGGCCGCAGCCGACGTATAGGCATAGAGGATTTCGGAGAACCCGTGCGGGCCGGCCGTGCCGATCGAGGCGACTGCCGAGGGCAGCACGCTGGCGATCGCGGTGAAGACTAGCATGGCGAGCGGCAGGCAGAGGATGGCGAGAACGGCCATCTTCATCTCCTTCGCCTCGATCTTCTTGCCGAGATATTCCGGCGTGCGGCCGACCATGAGGCCTGCCACGAAGACGGCGACGATGATGAACATCAGGATGCCGTAGAAGCCGGCACCCACACCGCCGACGATGACTTCGCCGAGCTGCATGTTGATCAGCGGGATCAGGCCGCCGAGCGCCGTGAAGCTGCCATGCATGGCGTTGACCGCACCACAGGAGGCGGCCGTGGTGATGACCGCAAACAGCGAGGACATGGCGACACCGAAGCGGACTTCCTTGCCTTCCATGTTCCCGCCCTGCAGACCGAAGGCATGCATTAGCGGGTTGCCGGCAGCTTCCGCCCAGTAGGTGATGCCGACGCCGACGATGAAGAGCAGGCCCATGGAGGCGAGGATCGCCCAGCCCTGGCGCTGGTTGCCAACCATGCGGCCGAAGACGTTGGTGAAGGCTGCACCGATCGCAAAGATCGACACCATCTGGATCATGTTCGAGATATTGTCGGGGTTCTCGAAGGGATGGGCGGAGTTGGCATTGAAGAAACCGCCGCCATTGGTGCCGAGCATCTTGATGGCAAGCTGCGAGGCGACGGGGCCGACGGCGATCGTCTGCTTGGCGCCTTCGAGCGTTGTCGCATCGACATAGGGGCCGAGCGTCTGCGGCACGCCGAGCCAGACATAGGCGAGCGTCAGCACGATGCAGATCGGCAGCAGAATGTAGAGCGTGGCGCGGATCATATCGACCCAGAAATTGCCGATCGCCTTGCCCGATGCGCGCGAGAAGGCGCGGATGAACGCAACGGCAATCGCCATGCCTGTCGCAGCCGACACGAAGTTCTGGACGGTGAAGCCCATCATCTGTGTCAGGTAGGACATGGTGCTTTCGCCACCGTAATTCTGCCAGTTGGTATTGGAGACGAAGCTGACGGCGGTGTTGAAGGAGAGTTCCGGACCGACGGCGGCCATGCCGGCCGGGTTATAGGGCAACGCGCCTTGCAGGCGCATCAGCGCATAAAGCACGATGACGCCCATCAGGTTGAACATCAGCATGGCGAAGGCATAGGAGGTCCAGTGCTGGTCTTCGCGTTCGCTGGTGCCGGCAACGGCGTAAAGTCCTCGTTCGATCGGAACGAGGACCGGTGAAAGAAATGTGTGCTCGCCGCTGAAGACACGCGTCATATAGCCGCCGAGCGGTTTGACGAGCATGAGGACGATCCCGCAGTAAAGCAGAATCTGAAGCCATCCGTTGAGGGTCATGGGAGGAAACTTTCAGTACCCGGCTGCTTCAATCAGAAGCGCCGGCTCTTTCAGAAACGTTCTGGGCGGATGAGAGCGTAGGTGAGGTAGACGGTGAGAAACACGGTCACGGCACCGCTCAAGATATAATCGAGGGTCATCTGTTCTCTCCTGTCAAAGCCTGTCGCAGGCGCGCGTATAGGCAAAGCAAAGTCCGAAAAATACGATTGCAGTGCCGAGTAGAATTATATCCATCATCGATCTTGACTCCGGTTTGTTATTCTTGGAGTCAGACAAGACAAAGGGCGCCGGCTCAGTGGAAGCGACACCTTTTATGCTTTCTGGCGTGGAGATGATCTTTGCGATCTCTCGGACATTAATATGCGGCCGAAGTGCATAAACGTTCGAGATTGCATCGGGGGCATCAATATAAAAATCTTATAAATGCCTTTATGCGGTCAAAACGCGCTTATGCGGCCGGATAGACAAAAAACGCCGTGCCCGGACGGCACGGCGCTATTTCGAACAGCTTGATATCGGAAGGTTCAGGGATCGACCCGGAACTGGTAGTGCCCCTCAGCACTGTGGCCGTCCATCGAGAGTACGCGCCAGTTGAGCGTATAGACGCCAGGCGCCATGGACGGATCGAGCGGGACCTTGAAGACGGAGCCTTCCGGTCCCGAAAGAAACGGCTTGCCGGTCGGCAATGTCAGGCCCTGGGCATCGAGAAGGGTGGCGGTCGAGCGGGCGAGATCAACAGGGCCGGTGAAGGTGAGCTCGAGATTGGCCGGCACCAGCTTTTCTTCCTGCTGCGGCGGCGGAAGCGATGCTTCTTCGATCGCCGCAGACGCCTCGTTTGCGGCAAAGAGAAGAGATGCGAACAGGCAGAATGACACAATCGATTTCATGACGGTCTTCCTTACATTGCCGATCCGCATGGTGTCGGGAGCGTCATGCACCCGCCGCGCCATGCCGTCGCATGCTTAATAACGCTGCGGAGGGCGATTTCGATCCCGCGCCCGTGCAATAACCCGCACTGGCTGCAGCAGTGGCTGCGGCTGGTGGCCTTGCTGGAGTGCAGCAACAGTCTCGTCCACCAGGTTGTGCCAGAATTCGCGGAGCTGTCGCGTGATCTGCGAGTTGGAAGACAGGTTTCTGCCGACATTATCGTTGTCGTGCGTCATCGCTTTACTCCTTTCCACTTTATCGTGGTCCTTGATGGTAAATGTAGTCCTCGCCGGGCCTTTCCGGAATCATACGGACGTCTAGTGCGAGCTTATCTTTCGGGTGATAATCATGTGAGCATTTCGTCACATAATGAGCAAAAGCCTGATGGAGATGATTGAATTGCTGGGCCTTGCGGTCTTATAGTCGCCGCAACGGCGCCCCATGAATCGCGGGAGCCATAGGGAAGGAAACCGATCATGACCAAAGTCCGTGCGCTGGTACTGGAGCGCCAGCATGAGCTTGCGCTTCGCGATATCGATCTGCCTCTGGAGACAGGGCCTGGGCAGGTGAAGATCAAGATCCACACCGTGGGTGTCTGCGGCTCCGACGTGCATTATTACACGCATGGCAAGATCGGCCCCTTCATCGTCAACGAGCCAATGGTGCTCGGCCATGAGGCGGCAGGCACTGTGGTCGAGGTCGGCTCCGGTGTGACGCATCTGAAGGTCGGCGATCGCGTCTGCATGGAACCCGGTATTCCCGATCCCAATTCCAAGGCAAGCCGGCTCGGCATGTACAATGTTGATCCGGCCGTTGCCTTCTGGGCGACGCCGCCGATCCACGGCGTGCTGACGCCTGAGGTCGTGCATCCGGCCAATTATACGTTCAAGCTGCCCGACAATGTCAGCTTCGCCGAAGGCGCGATGGTCGAGCCTTTCGCGGTCGGCATGCAGGCAGCCACCAAGGCGAAGATTGCACCCGGCGACACGGCCGTCGTCCTCGGTGCCGGCCCGATCGGCACCATGGTTGCGATTGCTGCTCTTGCCGGCGGCTGCGCCCGCGCGATCGTTGCCGACCTCGCCCAGCCGAAGCTCGATATTGCTGCACAGTACCAGGGCGTTATACCGGTCAATATCCGCGAAAAAAACCTCGCCGAGGAAGTCAGCCGACTGACCGATGGCTGGGGTGCGGATGTGGTCTTCGAATGCTCGGGCTCACCGAAGGCCTGGGAGACGATCATGGCGCTTCCGCGCCCCGGCGGCGTCATCGTCGCCGTCGGGCTGCCGGTCAACCCGGTCGGCTTCGACGTCTCGACGGCCTCCACCAAGGAAATCCGCATCGAGACGGTGTTCCGCTACGCCCATCAGTATGAGCGCTCGATCGCCCTTCTCGGATCGGGTCGTGTCGACCTTAAGCCGTTGATATCAGAGACCTTCACCTTCGAGGATTCGATCAAGGCCTTTGACCGCGCGGTCGAGGCGCGTCCGACGGATGTCAAGCTGCAGATCGTCATGGACTAAGGCCCTTTACGGGTACTTGATCCCAAATTTCCTCTTGCGAAGCACCAGCGCCGCGCCCGCGATGAGGGCCGCGGCGCCGAGTGCGATCAGCAGATGATGATGCAGCGGCAGGCGACCGAATATCTGGTGAATCCCGTGCCCAAAGGCATAGCCGAGTGCCGTGAAAAGCTGGCCCCAGATGAGCGCCGCCAGAAGGTTGAGCACGAGGAACCTCTGCGTCGATATATGCGTCGTGCCGATGACGATCGGGCTGATCGTCCGCAATCCCACCAGAAAGCGGAACGCAAAAATGAAGCCGGTCGGATATTTTTCGAGAAGTTGCGTGACCCGTGCGAGCGCCGGCGTCTCCATCACGCGGCGAACGAAACTCCATTGGGCGGCATAGCGGCCGGCAAAGAACCACATCTGATCTCCGGCGAATGATCCCGCCGAGGCGGCCATTGAGGCGGCCCAATAGGTCAGAAGGTCGCGATGCGCGATGACGCCGCCGAGAAAGGCGGCAGTTTCACCCTCAAAGGCGGTGCCGAGAAAGATCGCCGGGAGGCCGTAATTTTCGATCAGCAGTTCGATATTCAATGACCGGTCTCCCGCTGATTGCGATCTTCGGGATCAGATCGCCTTCAAATCACCCAGCAGCGTCGGGATCAATTCCGAAACGGTCGGGTGTATCGGCACGGACCACCGCAGCACCGGATAGGTCGTGCCGGCATTCATGGCATCGATGAAGCCGTGGATTGCCTCGTCGCCTTCGATGCCGAGAATGGCTGCACCCAGGATTTCCTTGGTCTCGGCATCTGCGACCACCTTCATGAAGCCCTTGGTTTCGCCGCGCTCATTGGCGCGGCCGACCCTGCTCATCGGCCGCGTCGAGACCATGATCCTGCGGCCTGAGGCGCGTGCCTGCTTTTCCGTCATACCGACGCGGCCAAGCGGCGGATCGATATAGAGGGCATAGGCCAGAATGCGGCTCGAAACTTTGCGGTCGCCACCGTCGAGCAGATTGGCGGCGGCGATCTCGAAGTCATTGTAGGACGTATGGGTGAAGGCGCCGTGGCCGTTGCAGTCCCCGAGCGCCCATATGCCTTCGACATTGGTGGCCAACCGGTCGTCGACGGTAATGAAGCCGCGCTTGTCGGTGGCCACACCCGCGGCATCGAGGCCGAGGTCGTCGGTATTCGGCGTCCGGCCGGTGGCGACAAGCACATGGCTTGCCTCGATCGTTTCGGAGTCGGCTGTGACGGTCACACCATCGGCGCCCTTGGCAAAGCGGATGTCCTTGACGTCGGTATGGATCTTTATGCCCTCGGATCTCAGGATTTCGGCGATCGCATCGGAAATATCCTCGTCCTCGCGGGAGGCGAGTTTCGGGCCGCGCTCGATCACCGTCACCGCCGTACCGAAACGCCGGTACATCTGTGCGAATTCCAGGCCGATATAGCTGCCGCCGATAATGGCGAGATGCTTCGGCAGGCTGTCGAGATGGATGATGCCGGTGCTGGTCAGATAATCGATATCGGCAAGGCCCGGCATATCGGGGATCGTCGGGCGGGCGCCGACATTGAGGAAAATCTTCGGTGCCGTCAGCGTCTCGCCGTTGACGACGACTTCTTTCTGGCCTGTGAAGCGGGCATGGCCGTAGATGACTGTCATAGTCTTCATGCCACCGAACCAGCCGCTTAAACCGTTGCGCGCATCCATTATGATCGTCTCTGCGCGATGGCGCACGGTCTTCATGTCGATTGCGATTTCGCCCGGGATCTGCACGCCGTAATCGGCGCCACTCCGCGCCACATGGGCAGCGCGGGCGCTTGCTACCAGTGTCTTCGTCGGCATGCAGCCTGCATTGACGCAGGTGCCGCCGAGGAACTTGCGCTCGATCAGCGCCACCTTCATGCCCGTTTCCGCCATGCGGGCGGCGAGGAATGGGCCGGCCTGGCCGGCGCCGATGACGATTGCGTCGAAGCTCTTCATCAGACTGCCCACGCGATGATAATGGCGCCAATGACAGCAACGGCATCCTCGATCAGGGCCGCCGGACGATCCTGGCCGAAGGAGGCCGCGAGCTTGCCGCGGGCGGCTGCACCGCCGAGCGTGCCGATGACCGCGCCGATGATGCCGGCGATCAGGCCGGCGAAGAGCAGACTGCTTGCGGCGCCGATGACGGCACCGCAGAGCGCGCCGACGATGATGCGGGTGGCGAACTGGATCGGCACCTTGCGCGAGGGGGTGGAAGGTAACTGGTCGGTGATGAGCTCAATGATGGCAAGCGCCGTGAATATCCACGGTGTCCACTGGTAGCCCATGAAGGCAAGCGGCGTCTGAGAGATATCGAACCAGCCGAGTGCCGCGCCCCAGGCGATGGCGGCAGGTGCGGTCATGGCGCGAAGACCGGCAATGACGCCGATCAGAAGTGCGAGCAGCAGAAACATATGCAAATCCCCCTTGCACCGCAGGCCTCTCTGCCGCGGCAAGGGGAGGTTTGCACATTGTTGTCAAGGTTGCAATTCGCCTCGCGCGCGACTGAATTAGTTGGAGAAGGCGGCAATGCCTGTGATCGCACGACCGAGAATAAGCGCATGAATGTCATGCGTTCCCTCGTAGGTGTTGACCACTTCGAGATTGACGAGGTGGCGAGCGACGCCGAACTCGTCGGAAATGCCATTGCCGCCCAGCATGTCGCGGGCTGCACGAGCAATCTCCAGTGCCTTGCCGCAGGAATTGCGCTTGAGGATCGACGTCAGTTCGACGGGCGGATGACCTTCTTCCTTCATGCGGCCAAGACGCAAACATCCCTGAAGCCCGAGCGAGATTTCGGTTGCCATATCGGCAAGCTTCTTCTGGATGAGCTGGTTGGCGGCGAGCGGCCGGCCGAACTGCTGGCGGTCCAGCGTATATTGCCGGGCCGTCGCATAACAGGCTTCAGCTGCACCCAGCGCGCCCCAGGCGATGCCGAAGCGAGCGGAGTTGAGGCAGGTGAAAGGTCCTTTGAGGCCGCTGACGTCGGGTAGCAGATTCTCTTCCGGCACGAAGACATTGTCCATGACGACTTCGCCCGTGATCGAGGCGCGAAGCCCAACCTTGCCCTGGATCTTCGGGGCTGAGAGACCCTTCCAGCCCTTTTCCAGGATGAAACCGCGGATGAGGCCATCCTCGGTCTTTGCCCAGACGACGAAGACATCGGCAATCGGCGCGTTCGAGATCCAGGTCTTGGAGCCCGTCAGGCTATAACCGCCATCGACCTTCTTTGCCCGCGTCGCCATGGAGCCCGGATCGGAGCCGTGATTGGGCTCGGTCAGGCCAAAACATCCGATCCATTCGCCGGTCGCAAGTTTCGGCAGATATTTCTTCTTCTGCTCTTCGGAGCCGAAGGCGTCGATCGGCACCATGACAAGCGAGGACTGCACGCTCATCATCGAACGGTAACCACTGTCGACCCGCTCCACTTCGCGGGCGATCAGGCCGTAAGCGACGTAGCCGAGACCAGCGCCGCCATATTCCGGATCGATCGTGGGGCCGAGAAGGCCGAGTTCGCCCATCTCCCGGAATATTTCCGGATCGGTCTTCTCATGGCGGAAGGCTTCGAGGACACGGGGGCCGAGCCTTTCCTGCGCATAGGCCTGGGCGGTCTCCTGTACCATGCGCTCCTCGTCGGTCAGTTGCTCCACCAGCCGGAAAGGATCGGCCCAGTCGAAAACCTCGCGCGTGTGCTCCATGTCCAGTCTCCTCACCGCTGTTCAGGGCCATTCTAAAGGCATGCCTGATTTAAAGTCGCATAGACCCGCCCGTTTGCGGCGTCAACAAGGCGGTCATCGTGCCAAAGATGCAGCACCCATCTTTTCAAACGGCGGCTGGTGCGCCAGTTTGCGCGCGACGGATTCTCGCCAGATAGATTCTGGCCAGATAGATTCTGGACTGAGGAGGCAGGCATGTCATCGAGCGATCTTTTCGTATCGGCCGAAGGTGCCGAATGGGTAAACCCCGAGCCAGGTGTGACCCGCCGCATCATGACCTATTTGCCCGAGATGATGATGGTGGAAGTGGCCTTCGAGGCTGGCGCCGTGGGGGCTGCCCATTTCCATCCGCATATCCAGGCAAGCTATGTTGCTGAGGGAAGCTTCGAGGTGACGATCGATGGCCGCACTGAAGTCTTGAAGCAGGGCGGCAGCTTCATCGTGCCGCCCAATCTGGTCCACGGCGTCAAGGCGCTGGAAAAGGGTCGCCTGATCGACACCTTCACGCCGCATCGCGCCGAATTCCTGAAATAATCACACCTCTGCCTTCACCTTTCGCGCTGTGCCGATGTAGGGCGGGATGAAACAGGCGTCTTCGCTGCGTGCCGTTTCCCGCAGGAAGTCGATGACGGCGCGCACACGTGGCGCCTGCTTCAAATCTCTGTGGCAGGTGATCCAGTAGTGCCGCTTGAGGTCGATCTCGTCGGGCAGCACGCGCACCAGTTCGGGATAACGACAGGCGAAGAAATAGGGCAGGATGCCGAGGCCAAGGCCGTTTCTGGTGGCCGTCAACTGCGCGAAGATGCTGGAACTCTGGAATTGCGGCTTGATGCGCGGATGCACGTCGCCAAGATAGTCGAGCCCCGGTGCGAAGATCATTTCCTCGATATAGCTGATGAAGGGGTGGTTCAGCAGGTCATCACGCGTGCTGATGGGTGCAGCGCGAGCGAGATAGTCGCGCGAGGCGTAAACCTGCAGATGATAGTCCGTCAGCTTCTCGGCAAAGTAGGGGCCGCCTTTGGGCTCGTCGAGAACGACGGAAATGTCCGCCTCCTTGCGGGAGAGCGACATGATCTGCTGGATGGTGACGAGTTCCAGCGCCAGATGCGGATGGCGGGCGGCAAATTGCGGCAGGACGGTCGCAAAGAAGAAATTGGCAAAGCCTTCGGGAGCGCTGAGGCGCACGAGGCCGCGCTGGCTGAGCGACCCATCGGCGAGATCGGCCCGCAGCCGTTCAGTTTCCTGTTCCATCTTCTCGGCGGTTTCGACAAAGCGCGTGCCCATGGCGGTCAGCACGTAGCCGCGCGGATTTCGCTCGAAAAGCTTGACCTTTAGCGCAAATTCCAGCCGGTCGATGCGCCGGGAGACGGTCGCATGGCTGGAGCGCAACTGCCGCGCGGCCGTTGAAAGCTGGCCGGTGCGGGCAACGGCTAGAAAAAACTGCAGATCGTCCCAAGTAAATTGCGAAGCATGGCTCATCGGCGTCGCCCATCCATCTACGTCTTTGGTCTAATGCCGCCGGGAAAGGAGAGCGCTGTGACTGTCGCCACAGCGGCATTATGGCGGCTTCTGTTCAAAAACGAACAGATACTGTTTGGAATTAGATGTAAACCGGCAGTTGCCTCATCGAGGAAATTCCGTGATCGTAAGGGCGGAGCGGCCGCTTTGAGGAGGGCGGGTCGCCAAATTTGAACAGATTCGTTATCTGGCCAATCTCTGGGAGGAGAGACTATGCGAAAGAATTTCATTGCGTCCGTTGCATTTTTGCTTGCAAGCAGCACCGCCGTGTTTGCCCAGAGTGCTGCCATTTCCGATGGTAAGGTCAAGATCGGCATTCTGAACGACCAGTCGGGCGTTTATGCCGACTTCGGTGGCAAGTCCTCTGTCGAGGCTGCCAAGATGGCCGTCGAGGACTTCGGCGGCAAGGTGCTCGACATGCCGGTCGAAATCGTCGATGCCGACCACCAGAACAAGCCTGATATCGCTTCCAACATTGCCCGCCAGTGGTATGACACCGAGCAGGTCGACGCCATCATGGAGCTGACGACCTCTTCCGTGGCGCTTGCTGTGCAGGCCATCGCCAAGGAAAAGAAGAAGATCGATATCGTTACCGGTGCTGCGACAACGGATCTCACCGGCAAGGCCTGCTCGCCTTATGGCTTCCATTGGGCCTATGACACCCATGCTCTGGCCGTCGGCACCGGCGGTGCGCTGGTCAAACAGGGCGGCGACAGCTGGTTCTTTCTGACAGCGGACTATGCCTTCGGTTATTCGCTGGAGCAGCAGACCACCGATTACGTGAAGGCGAGCGGCGGCACGGTCGTCGGTTCGGTGCGCCATCCCTTGTCGACCCAGGACTTCTCGTCCTTCCTGCTGCAGGCGCAATCATCAGGCGCCAAGGTCATAGGCCTTGCCAATGCCGGTCTCGATACGTCGAACGCCATCAAGCAGGCTGCTGAATTCGGCATCACCCAAGGCGGCCAGCATCTGGCGGCACTGCTCTTCACGCTTGCCGAAGTTCATGGCTTGGGCATGGAGGCCGCACAGGGCCTTACGCTGACGGAAGGCTATTACTGGAACCGCGATGACCAGAGCCGGGAATTCGCCAAGAAGTTCTTCGCCCGTACCGGCAAGATGCCGAACATGGTCCACACCGGCACCTATTCGGCTGTTCTGCAATATCTGAAGGCGATCCAGAAGGCCGGCACGGATGAGACGGAAGCCGTCGCCAAGCAGCTGCATGAAATGCCCGTCGATGATGTCTTCGGCCGTGGCGGCACGGTCGGCCCGAACGGCCGCATGATCCACGACATGTATCTGCTGCAGGTCAAGAAACCCGCGGAAAGCAAGGAGCCTTGGGACTACTTCAACGTCCTCGCCACCATTCCGGGCAAGGAAGCCTATATCGACCCCGCCAAGAGCGGCTGCGATCTGGTGAAGTGAGCGATGGCGGTTTCCGCAATTGAAACTCAGGCCAAGCCGCGGGTGGTGCTTTCCGCCCGCGGCCTGCGCCGTGATTTCGGCGGCTTCACGGCCGTCAAGAATGTCGATCTCGATGTGCATGATGCAAGCGTGCATGCGCTGATTGGGCCAAATGGTGCAGGCAAGACGACGGTGTTCAACCTGCTCACCAAGTTCCTTCAGCCGACATCAGGCACGATCACGCTGATGGGGACCGACATCACCAGGACGCCACCGGATCGGGTGGCGCGCATGGGCCTCGTCCGCTCATTCCAGATCTCCGCCGTCTTCCCCCATCTTTCCGTGCTCGACAATGTGCGGGTCGCCCTGCAGCGGCCAAACAATCTTTCCACGCAGTTCTGGCGGCCGCTTTCGGCACTCGACAGCCTGAACGACCGCGCCGAGCAACTGCTTGCCAGTGTCGGGCTTTCCAAGGAACGCGATCATATCGCCGCCGATCTTTCCTATGGCCGCAAGCGCGTGCTTGAAATCGCCACAACGCTGGCGCTCGATCCGAAAGTGCTGCTGCTCGACGAGCCGATGGCCGGCATGGGCCAGGAGGATGTCAGCGTCGTCTCCGCCATCATCCGCGATGTCGCCCGCGAGCGGGCGGTGTTGATGGTTGAGCACAATCTCTCTGTCGTCGCCAATATCTGCCGGCATGTGACCGTGCTACAGCGTGGTGAAATCCTCGCCGAGGGCGACTACGCGACCGTCAGCCAGGACGAGCGCGTGCGGCAGGCCTATATGGGCACCGAGGAGCACCACTGATGGCGCCGCTTCTCGAAATTCAGGGTCTGAATGCCTGGTATGGCGAAAGCCATGTCCTGCACGGGATCGACATGACGGTCGGTGAGGGCGAGATGATCACCATTCTCGGCCGCAATGGTGTTGGCAAGACGACGACTTTGCGCACCATCACCGGTATCGTGCGCTCCCGAAAGGGTAGGATAAGCTTTGCTGGCACGGATATGATGCAGGTGCCGCTGCATAAGACCGCACATAAGGGTATCGGTTTCGTGCCGGAGGAGCGCGGCATCTTCGCGACGCTGACGGTTTCGGAAAATCTGATGCTGCCGCCTGTGGTGGCGCCTGGCGGCATGACCCTCGATGAAATCTACGAGCTTTTTCCAAACCTTTATGAGCGGCGCACGAGTTCCGGCACCAAGCTTTCGGGCGGTGAGCAGCAGATGCTGGCGATCGCCCGCATCCTGCGCACCGGCGTGCGCCTGCTGTTGCTCGATGAGCCGACCGAGGGGCTAGCGCCTGTTATCGTCCAGCGTATCGGCGAGGTTTTGAAGACGCTGAAGGAGCGCGGCATGACCATCGTGCTCGTCGAACAGAATTTCCGCTTTGCAAGCCGTATTGCCGATCGCTTCTATCTGATGGATCATGGCCAGATGGTCTCGGAATTCCCGGTCGGCGAGCTGCCGCAGCGCATGGATATGCTGCACAAGGTTCTGGGAGTGTGACGCGATGACGATGATCTTCGGCATTCCCTTGCAGGCGCTGCTCGGCCAGCTGCTGATCGGCCTGATCAACGGGTCTTTCTATGCACTTCTGAGCCTTGGCCTTGCGATCATTTTCGGTCTTCTGCGCGTCATCAACTTCGCGCACGGCGCCCAGTACATGCTTGGCGCCTTCGTCGCCTATCTGCTCTTGAATTATCTCGGTATCGGCTACTGGCCGTCGCTGATCCTGGCGCCCGTCATAGTCGGGATAGCCGGCGCTGTTGTCGAGCGTCTCTTTCTGCGCCGGCTCTACGATCTCGATCCGCTCTACGGCCTGCTCTTCACCTTCGGTCTGGCGCTCGCCGTCGAAGGCACGTTCCGTTATCTCTACGGCTCTTCGGGCCAGCCCTATGCAACGCCGCCCGCACTTGCCGGCGGCATGAACCTGGGATTCATGTTCCTGCCGATCTACCGCGGCTGGGTGGTGGTCGTTTCGCTAGTGATCTGCATTGGCACCTGGCTCTTGATCGAAAAGACCAAGCTCGGCGCCTATCTGCGCTCGGCGACGGAAAATGCCACTCTGGTGCAGGTCTTCGGCGTCAACGTGCCGGTCCTCTTGACCTTCACCTATGCGCTCGGTGCCGGTCTTGCTGCCTTTGCCGGTGTGCTTGCTGCACCCATCTACCAGGTTTCGCCGCTGATGGGGTCGAACATGATCATCGTCGTCTTTGCCGTGGTCGTCGTCGGCGGCATGGGCTCGATCATGGGCGCCATCATTACCGGCTATGTGCTTGGCATCGCGGAAGGCCTGACCAAGGTCTTCTATCCGGAAGCCTCCAATATCGTCATCTTCGTGATCATGGCGATCGTGCTTCTCATCAGGCCCGCGGGCCTCTTCGGTCGGGATGCGTGACATGGCTGACATCACCGAAACCATCCGAACGGAAAAGAGCCGCACCGCACTTTCGGTGCAGACAGGGTTCCTGATCATCGGGATGCTACTTCTGCTGCTGGCGCCCTTCTTCTTCTACCCGATCTTCCTGATGAAGCTGCTCTGCTTCGCGCTCTTTGCCTGTGCCTTCAACCTGTTGCTCGGCTATACCGGCCTGCTTTCCTTCGGCCATGCGACTTTTTTCGGCGGGGCTGCTTATTTCACCGCCTATACAGTCAAGAGTTGGGGATTTCCGCCGGAACTCGGCATTCTCGTCGGCGTTGCCGGGGCGGCACTTCTCGGCCTCGTCATGGGCTTCTTCGCGATCCGCCGGCAGGGCATCTATTTTGCGATGATCACGCTGGCGCTCTCGCAGATGTTCTTCTTCTTCTGCCTGCAGGCAAAATTCACTGAAGGTGAGGACGGCATCCAGTCCGTGCCGCGCGGTCATCTCTTCGGCTTCATCGATCTCAACAGCTCCACCAACATGTACTATTTCGTGCTGGCGGTGTTCGTGATCGGACTTCTGATCATCTGGCGCTTCATCAATTCGCCCTTCGGCATGATCCTGAAATCGATCCGCGAGAACGAGCAACGGGCGATCTCGCTCGGCTATTCCGTGGCGCGCTACAAGCTCGGCGCTTTCGTGATGTCGGCAGCCCTTGCCGGGCTTGCCGGATCGGTCAAATCGCTGGTCTTCCAGTTTGCGACGCTGACGGATGTCGCCTGGCAGATGTCGGGCGAGGTGATCCTGATGACGCTGCTCGGCGGCATCGGCACGCTGATCGGCCCGGTTTTCGGTGCCGGCCTCGTCGTGACGCTGCAGAACTATCTCGCCACCTCGGAATTTCCGGTGACGATCATCACCGGCGTGGTCTTCATGATCTGCGTGCTGATCTTCCGCCGCGGCATTATCGGTGAATTCTATGCCTCGCGGCTCGGGCGTAAACTGGGCTTTGTCTATCGTCGCTGAACGGGCGGACCTCCTCTCCTGCAACGGGGGAAGATGTACAGCAGCGCCGCGAAATCCCGCCTCCTCGGCGCTGGGGAGGCGGGACGCAGCCACATCGGAGTGCATGATCCATGGATCGCTATGACTATATCATCATCGGCGCAGGCAGCGCCGGCTGCGTGCTCGCAAACAGGCTGTCAGCCGACCGCAATACAAGGGTCTTGCTGCTGGAGGCGGGTGGCAACGACAATTATCACTGGATCCACATTCCCGTCGGCTACCTCTACTGCATCAACAATCCGCGCACCGACTGGTGTTTCACGACAGCGCCCGAGGACGGGCTGAACGGACGAGCGCTGAACTATCCGCGCGGCAAGGTGCTCGGCGGCTGCTCCTCGATCAACGGCATGATCTACATGCGCGGCCAGGCCCGCGATTACGACCTCTGGCGGCAGATGGGTTGCACCGGTTGGGGCTGGGATGATGTCCTGCCTTACTTCCGCAAGTCGGAGGATCATTATCAGGGCGAGGATGAGATGCATGGCGCTGGCGGCGAATGGCGCGTGGAAAAGGCGCGCGTGCGCTGGGCCGTGCTCGACGCCTTCCAGCAGGCGGCCAGGGAAGCCGGCATTCCGGAAACGGCGGATTTCAACCGCGGCAGCAACGAAGGTTCCGGCTATTTCGACGTAAACCAGCGTTCCGGCATCCGCTGGAATACGACGAAGGCCTTTCTGCGCCCGGCGATGAAACGCGGCAACCTGACTGTGATGACTAAGGCGCAGGTGCGGCGGCTGCTGGTCGAGGAAGGCGCCGTCGTCGGCGTCGAGTTCCAGCATGGCGGTACGGCCAAGCGGGCTTATGCCGCGAAGGAAACCGTGCTGTCGGCGGGCTCCATCGGTTCGCCGCATATTCTGGAACTTTCCGGCATCGGCCGCGGAGAGGTTCTGCATCAAGCCGGCATTGATGTGCTGACCGAGGTCAAGGGCGTCGGCGAAAACCTGCAGGATCATCTGCAGCTTCGACTGGCCTATAAGGTAACAGGCGTGCCCACGCTCAACGAAAAGGCGTCGAAGCTGATCGGTAAGGCGGCGATCGGGCTCGAATATCTCATGCATCGGTCCGGTCCGATGGCGATGGCGCCGAGCCAGCTCGGCATCTTCACCCGTTCCGGCCCGGACAAGGAAACGCCGGATCTTCAGTACCACGTGCAGCCGGTGTCGCTCGATAAGTTCGGCGATCCCGTCCACGCCTTCCCGGCGATCACGGCGAGCGTTTGCAACCTCAGGCCGGAAAGCCGGGGATCGGTGCATGTTTCCAGCCCGGATTTTGCCGCGCAACCGACCATTGCGCCAAGATACCTCTCGACGCAGCGCGATCGCGACATAGCTGTTCGTTCGATAAAGCTGACGCGCAGGATCGTCGCACAGCCTTCTTTCGCCCGTTTCCACCCGGAGGAATTCAAACCGGGGCCGAGCTATCAGAGCGAGGCAGAACTGGAAAAGGCGGCAGGCGATATCGGCACGACGATCTTCCATCCCGTCGGCACCTGCCGCATGGGTGTCGACAGGGAAAGTGTCGTCGATCCCCGGCTGAGAGTGCGGGCGCTCGGCAAGCTCAGGATCGCCGATGCCTCGGTGATGCCGGCCATCACGTCCGGCAACACCAATTCGCCGACGATCATGATCGCCGAAAAGGCGGCCACCATGATCATCGAGGACAACAGATAGGAGATAAGCATGGCAAGGATCGGATTTATCGGGCTTGGCAATATGGGCGGGCCGATGGCCGCCAATCTTGTCAAGGCCGGTCATAAGGTTCTCGGCTTCGATCTGGCCGCACCAGTGCTGAAGGCAGCCGAGGAGAGCGGCGTGAAGCCCGCCAGCCATGCCAGCCAGGCGGTCAAGGACGCTGAGATCGTCATTACCATGCTACCGCAGGGCAAGCATGTGCTCACGGCTTGGGCCGATATCCTGCAATCGGCGGCACAAGGCACACTGGTGATCGATTGCTCGACCATCGATGTCGAAAGCAGCCGCAAGGCCCATGAGATGGCGAAGGCCACGAGCTGCCTGTCGCTCGATGCGCCGGTTTCCGGCGGGACGGGTGGAGCGAGCGCCGGCACGCTGACCTTCATGGCCGGCGGCTCGGAAGAGGCCTTTGCCAAGGCAAAACCGATCCTCGAGGCCATGGGCAAGAAGATCGTCCATTGCGGCGAGGCCGGAGCAGGGCAGGCTGCGAAGATCTGCAACAACATGATCCTCGGTATTTCCATGGTCGGCGTCTGCGAGGCTTTTGTACTCGCCGAAAAGCTCGGCCTCTCGCATCAGGCGCTCTTCGACGTTGCCTCCACTTCATCTGGCCAGTGCTGGTCGATCAACACCTATTGCCCAGTGCCGGGACCGGTGCCGACCTCGCCTGCCAACAATGATTACAAGCCGGGTTTTGCCGCAGCTTTGATGCTGAAGGATCTCAGGCTTTCGCAGGAGGCCGCGCTCGCGAGCGGTGCCTCCACGCCCCTTGGTGCGGAGGCCGCACAACTCTATGCGCTCTTTGAGAAACTCGGCAACGGCGGCAGGGATTTCTCAGCCATCATCGAGATGTTCCGCGAAAAGGCGTGAGGCGGATTTACCGCTCCCAGTAAGCGCCGATGCTCATTTTGTGGCGGTCGTGGCCACGTTCGGTCTTGAGGAAATCGCGGATACGCTTGGCCTCGGATCTTTCGCAGCCGGCCCAGACGAAGGTGTCGGCATTGGCGTCCGCCAGCGCATCCTTGATGGCGCCCTCGATCAGACCCATCGTGCCGGCGGGCGCGCCGTTGCGATGCATCCATGTGAGATTAACGGTGCCGGCTGACGGCAGCGGAAGCTCTTCCGAGCGACCATCGACTTCGAGGAAAATCCGCAACTGCGTTCCAGCCGGAACTTCCGCGGCAATGCGCGAGATGGCGGGCAATGCCGTTTCATCGCCGGCAAGGATCATTGATGTGGCTTCCGGCACACCGCCGCCGCCCGGGCCGAGCGCGCCGGCAATGTCACCGGGGTTGGCATTCAACGCCCATTCGGCGCCGGGCATGTTTTCCCCTTCATGCAGCACGAAATCGATATCGATTTCGCCGCGCTCCAGATCGATGCTGCGGAATGTGTAGATGCGCACGGTCAGCGCATCCTCGCTCTTTGCCCATTCGATGCGGCCGTCCGGGCGCAGTTTCGGCCAGACGGGCGTGCGACCCTTCGGCGGAATGAGCAGACGGAAATGCAATCCGCCGTGAGCGAAATGCTTGGCATCGTCGCAAGCGACAGTCACCCGACGCATATGCGGGCTGATGTTGCGGGCGCTGACCACGCGGATCTCGCGCAGGTCCGGCAGGCGGTCCGCTTTTGGCGCGTCCGACCATGTGAGCTCCAGAGTCTCTTCTCCCGCGAATTGGAAGAGATGCTCGGCAAGCACCGAGCGGACATTCTGCAGCGCACGGGCACTCTTGCAGGAGAGTTCGATCGCAAGCTCCGGGCCGTCGTGGCGGATGTCCGCCTTGCCGATCGTCATCTCCAGCGTCACCAGATCGCCGTCGCGTTTGACGGTGCTGTGTTCGACGAAATGCGAGCAAAGCTCGTCGAGCATTCGGCCGGGATCGACGGCGATTGCGACGCCGGATGCAGTGAAACGTTCAGCCATCATTGTTTGATGTCCTTTCGCGAAAGCAGCCAGATGAGATAGGGCCCGCCGATCAGCGCCGCGAAGAGGCCGACCGGCACTTGATAGGGGTAGATGACGACGCGGGAGAGCCAGTCGGCCGTCATCAGCACGCCGGCGCCGAAGAGCACGCTTGCGGCAAGCTGATGGGTGGGCCGATGAAAGCAGGCAAGCCGTGCAAGATGCGGCGCGATAAGCCCAGTGAGGCTGAGCGGTCCGACGAGGAAGGATGCGGTCGCCGTCATCAATGCGGCGAGGATCGCCAGCGCCAGCCGGCTTGCGCCGACGCGAAGGCCTAGCGCGCGACTGGAATTGCCGCCAAGCGGCAGCATAGCCAGCCAGCGGCCGAGGAAGGGCAGTGGTGCCACCAGCACGATAAGAGAGATCAGCGCCGTCCAGGCTTCGAAGGCTCCGGCGCGGTTTGTCGATCCGGAAAGCCACGTGAGCAGAATATAGCCGCGCATGTCACCCTGCGCGAGTACCATGGTGACGATCGCCATACCGAAGGCACCGATGCCGACGCCGGCAAGTAGCATGCGCTCCGGCGAGAACTGCGCGCGAGCCGAAATGGCGATCATCGCCCCGAAGGCCGCGAGTGCGCCCAGCGCCATGGCAAGCAGCATGACGACGGGCGAGGGGAAGCCGAAGAGGAAAAGCGCGATGGTCAGCCCCGCGCCGGCGCCGCTGCTGATGCCGAGCACTTCCGGACTTGCGATTGGATTGCCGGTCACGCGCTGCATTATGAAACCGGCTGTCGCGAGCATGCCGCCGGCGCCGGCCGCAACGATGGTGCGCGGCAGGCGGAAGGGCAGCAGATCGGTGAAGAGCATCCCGGTGGCGAAATGCCAGCCGTCATCGGCTGGACCGAGGGTGAGGAAGACGATAAAGAGCAAAATGATCGCAGCAGAGAGCCCAGCGAGAGTGACCAGAGGCTTGGACAGCCTCTTGAGGGCCGCAGCCGACTGCGCGGCGCCGACCGAGACGGAATGGACGCGCGGCAACAGGAAAAGTAGCAGCGGTCCACCAAGCAGGGCCGTTGCGGCGCCGGTCGGGGCAAGATCGGCGAAGCCCGCGCCGAGGATCTGTGTCAGGCAATCGGTGAGGAATAGCAGACCGGCACCCGTCAGTGGTGCTGCGATCATCAGGCTCCCGGTGCTGCGTGCGCCGAAGAGCCGTGCGATTGCGGGGGCAGCAAGGCCGAGGAAGCCGATGACGCCTACTTCGGCGGTGACCGAGGCTGCGAGCCAGACGGCAAGAGCGAGGATGGTAAAGCGCGCGGAATGTAGTGCGAGCCCGAGGCTCCTGGCGCTCTTATCATCGAGTGTCAGAATGCGAAGTGGCCGTACGAGCAGCATGGCGGCAGCGAAACCGAGGATGAGGCGCGGCCCGAGTGAAAGCACGCCAGTCCAGTCCTGCTGGCTGAGCGAACCGGCGCCCCAGATATAAATCGACATGGCATACTCGCCGCGCGCCAGGATGAGCGTAACGCTCAAGGCAGCGGCAATCATGCTGACGATCATGCCCGAGAGCGCGACAGTGACCGGATCGAGCCCGCGTCGCCAGCTGAGCGCCAGCACGATTGCGACGGCGCTGAGCCCGCCGCCGAAGGCGACAATCTCACGCGAAAACCCGATCAGCAGTGGCGAGAAACTGAGGGCGGCCGTCATCGCCAGTTCCGCGCCAGAGGCAATGCCGAGCGTCGAGGCATCGGCGATCGGATTGCGCAGCACGCGCTGCAGCAGCGTACCGGAAAGGCCGAGTGCTGCACCCGCGATCAGCGCCAGCACGGCGCGAGGCAGAATGCTGTTCCAGAGCAACACGCCATCGAGCACAGCGGCTTGAGCGGTGTCGCCGGGTACCTGCGGGCGCGTTGCGATCAGAAGCGTGAAGGCAGCGACGCAGAGAACTGGTAGCACGATTGCGGCAAACGGAATGCTCTGGCCGCGGGCAGGTCGGGCGAGACTAACCATACCATGCATGGCCAAGCCCCTCCTGCAAAAGATCGGCAAAGCGCAGGGCTGCCGGCAAAGCGCCGTAGGGATTGATGGAGTCGAGCATCAGCACGCGCTTCTCGCGCACCGCCGGCAGCGCATTCCAAAAGGCACTGGTCGAAAGGGTCTCGATCGCATCGGCCGGGTGCGGTGGGATCATCACGATCCAGGCATCCGGCATGGAGGCCAGCGTTTCGATACCGACGGGGGCGGCAGCCGAATAGCTGGTATCGCCCTGCCAGGCATTGGTGAGGCCGACGCGCTTCAGCACCTCGCCGAACATGCTATCCGAACCAAAGACGCGGAAATGCCTGGCGTCACCAAGATTGATCGGGATCACGGGCCGGCCGTCGCCTGCCGCAAAACCCGTCTTGTAGCGGTCGAGCTTGGCAGAGATCTCTTCCGTGAGCTGCCTTGCGGCGGCAAGCTGCAGCCGTTCGCCGATCGCGATCGTTGCCTGTTCGGCAAGCGCGTAAGGGCTTTCGCCCGGCTTGTAGATCGCGTGACTTTCAACAGGCGCGATCGGCTGCATGCGGGCATCCGCCCAGGCATAGAAATTCGAATTGAAGATCAGCTCCGGGCGGGCAAACCGCAGCACTTCCAAATTCGGCGTGCCACGCAGGCCGAGATCGGCGACACCATCGGGAATGACAGGTGTCACCGCCACCTCGTGGAACTGCCGCAACTCCGTTCCTGCAACGACATTGGCGCCGATCGCTAGCAGGGTTTCGAGCAGAGCCCAATCGAGGGTCGCGACGCGCAGGCTGTCACCCGCCCGCAGGAGCGCGGGGGCCGACAGCGTAGCCGCCGCACCGGCCAGAAACTGCCTGCGGAAGAACAATGCCATGGGCTACAACAGATAGCTGACCGGCTCGTTGCGAACCGGATGCGGGAAGACACCCATGCCGACACCGAAGATCGACTGCAGTTTGTCGGCCTGCATGATCTCGGCGGGCGTGCCTTCGGCGGTGATCTTGCCGTGGTTGAGTGCGATGATCGCGTCGCAATAGCGCGCAGCAAGATTGATGTCATGCAGCACGATGATGACTGTGAGCCCGCGCTCGTGGCTGAGTTCCTGCACCAGCGAAAGCACGCTTGCCTGATGGGCGAGGTCTAGCGCCGACGTGGGTTCGTCGAGTAGCAGGCAGCGGGCGTTCTGGGCAAGCATCATCGCGATCCAGGCGCGCTGGCGCTCGCCACCGGACATGCTGGCGACCAGGCGGTCGGCAAAATCTTCAAGCTCGGTGCGGACGATCGCTTCCTCGACCATCTCGCGATCCGCTGCGCTGAAGCGGCCGAGCGTGCCGTGCCAGGGAAAACGGCCGAGCGCCACGAGTTCACGCACGGTCATGCCGTCGGTCGCCGGCGTGAATTGCGGCATATAGGCGACATGGCGGGCAAAGGCGCGGCTGCCCCAGTCAGCCGCCGCCTTGCCGTCGAAGGAGATCGAACCATTCTTCGGGGCAATCTGCCGGGCGATGGTCTTGAGGAGTGTGCTTTTGCCGGAACCGTTGGGGCCGACGAGGCCGTAGATGCGGCCGGCCTCAAGCGTCAGATCGATGCCGTTGAGGATTGTTCTGGCGCCGATGGCATAGTCTATTCCGGAAAGGCTCAGGAAGGACGTGGACACGAGGAAACTCCGGCTTGGCTGCAAAGGGTTCGGGAGGGCCGAGCCCTCCCTTTATCGCAGCTTCCTGAAAAACTAAACTCTATTTGTCAACTTACCATTTCTTGCTGAGCTTGAAAGTGACCGTGCGCGCGTCGCCATAACCGCAGACCGTCAGGCCGCCGCAGCTTTCGACATATTCCTTATCGAAGAGATTGGCGACGTTGAGAGAGGCGCCCCAGTTTTCCTTTTCGTAGCGGATCGCCGCATCGACGAGAGTAGCAGCCGGCACTTTTTCGGTATTGGCTTCATCAGCCCAGGACGTTCCCTGGTGACGGACGCCCGCACCGAAGCTCAGGCCTTCCATGGCGCCTGTCGTGACCGTGTAGTCGACCCAGAGCGAGGCGGTCACCTTCGGCACGATATAGGGCGACTTGCCGACAAGAGTGGGATTGGCGTCGTTTTCCGTCACTTCCATATCTGTATAGGCAAGCGAAGCGAGGACCTTCCAGTTGTCGGTGAGGTTGACCTTGCCTTCCAGTTCGGCACCGCGCGAAACGACTTCGCCAAGTTGGCTCTGGGCGAAGGTCGCAGGGTTGGTGACCGTGTTGTTGCGCTTGGTGATGTGGAAGACCGAGGCCGTGAGCGTGCCGTCGATGAAGGTCGGATCATACTTGATGCCGCCTTCGAACTGCTGGCCTTCCTCTGGCTTCAGCGCACCGGATACGCCTGTGCCGATCAACGGATTGAAGAAGGTCGCGGCGCTGACATAAGGCGTCAGGCCGTTGTCGAATTCGTAGGCCAGGCCGACACGTCCGCTGACGGCACTGTCGTCGGAATTGTAGGTCGTTCCGACGATCGCATCGGAATCGGTGTCGACATAGTCATAGCGGCCGTTGAGCGTCAGCAACCAGCCGTCGCCGAAGTGGATCTGGTCCTGCCCATAAATGCCGAGCTGCCTTTGCGTGACGACCTGGTCGATCTGTGTGCTGTTGGCGGGCTGCGGCAGGCCGTAGATCGGATCGGTGGCGCTGATCGGTGTTGCAGAGATCGGCCATGTCGGCCATTTCTGCAGATTATCGAGGTTGTAATATTTGTAATCGAGGCCGACGAGCATGTTGTGCGTAGCGCCGCCAAATTCGGCTTCGCCTTCCAGCCGGTTGTCTATGCCGAAGGAATCGACGCCGGAACGGCCTTCGAAACCGATGCGGCCAAGCAGATAGTCTGGGCCAGTCGGCACGCCGCCAACCCAGCCGTTGAGGTATGGACCGATCTCGTGCTTGTCGAGGCGGCCGTAACGCAGGTTCTGCGAGAACTTGATGCCGTTGTCGAACTCGTGCTGGAACTCATAACCGATCATCTTCTGGACATAGCTGCCGTCGTCGATGTCGGGTTCGCCATAGAAGGCATCGCGTGGGATCTTGCCGAAGGGTGCGTCCTTGACCGTACCGACATAGGGGAAGAAGCCGTTGCCGGTATGGACCTGGTCGAGGCCGCCGAGATAGCCCCAGACCGTGAAGCGTGTCGCATCATCAGGCGCGATTTCCAGTTGCGGCATAATGAAGCCACGGAAATCATGCGAGAAATCCGAATAATTATCGCCGCCTGCAACCTTGCCGGTGATGCGGTAGGTCATCGTATCGCTAGAGCCGACCTTGTCGGAGATGTCAAATCCCGTAAAGGCGTTGCCATTACTGTTGATGCCGATATCGGTGTAATAGAGCGGCTCGTCGAGCGGGCGCTTGCGCACGAGATTGATGATGCCGCCCGGGTTGGCGCCGCCATAGAGAACCGAGGCGGGGCCTTTTAGAACATCGACACGCTCCAGCATGAAGGGATCGATCTGGAAGCCGCCGAAGCCGTAGCTGAAGAGGGTGAGGTTGTCGAAGAAGACGCCGGTCTGTGTGGCGTTGAAGCCGCGAATGTAGAACCAGTCGGTATCGGGGTCGTTGCCATAGGGCTGGGCGATGACGCCGGGCGTATAGAGCAGTGCTTCATCGACCTTGTTGGTGATGCCGCGATCGTCCATTTCCTGCTTGCCGATGACGGAGACCGACTGCGGAATTTCGTTGATCGGCGTATCGCTCTTGGAGCCGGCAGACGAATTCTTCGCGACATAGCCTTTGACCGGAGCGGTGGCGCTATCGCTGCCGCCCTGGAGGACGATCGGCGCCAGTTGCGTCGGGCTGGCGTCCTGACCAAGAGCGGAGGATGCCGCCATGATGCTGGTGACAGCCGTTCCTGCCAGTAGATATGCCCTGAAGGTGAGCCCCTTGGTCTGCGCTCGCATAGATTACCCCACTCGTGCCGCGGCTTTTCCTGCCGCGGTATGGCCTTGAATAAGTCGAGTGTTTAACTCAAATTTAATCGGGCGGATTGTCGCGATCGGGTGGAAATTGAACGTTCTTGGGCAATTTTCCGCGCTGCACGCAAATGCTCTGATGTGTTGCAATTACGCAATCTGCGCCTTTTTCCAGTTCGCCGGCGTGGTTCCCAAATTCTTGCGGAAGACACGGGTGAAATGGGCCTGATCGGCAAAGCCGGTTTCCACAGCGATGGTTGTCAGGGGGTATTCACCGCGCACCAGCAGGTGTTTTGCGCGGTCGAGGCGGACATTGGTCTGATATTGATGGGGTGCAACGCCGGTCGATGCCTTGAAGGCGTGGCTGAAATGCGATTGCGACAGGCCGGTGACGGATGCCAGCTCTTCCAGGCGGATATTGCGCAGGCAATTTTCCTCGATGAAATCGGTGGCGCGGCGCAATTGCCAGCCGGCAAGCTTGCTGCGCTTGCGCGGCTGCACCTTGGTGAGCTTCAGCACATCGATGATGAGGGAGAGCGACAGGCCGTCGCCGTAGAGATCATGCAGCGGTTGCGGATTAATGCATTCGGCGGCAATCAACTGGGCGAGCGACAAAAGGCGCTCGTCGGAAAACAGGAGCTGGGCATTGGCAAGGCGCTGCGGATCGAGATCATCGCCGAGCCTTCGGCTGATGGTCTCGACATCGAAATGGATGTCGAGATGGCGCAGCGAATGCACATCCACCAGATCGGCCCAGACTTCCATGTCGGCTGGCACGTAGGAGATCGGCCGCTTTTCGGTGTCCTGCACCGTGCCGTGGGTGCGTGGCGAGAGCTTTACCCGCGAATTGCCCGGCCCGCGCTTTTCAAGGAGGATGAAAAGCCGCGGGTCGCGCGACACGTAATAGCCACCGGAATGGGGAGCGCAGTCCACATCCCAGACATCCGCCACGATGCCGTTCCACACCCGGCGATTGACGCCCTTCGTGACGGAAAAGCCGTGAATCCTGTTTTGCATGCGCGGTTGAAACGTCATTTCCACTTCCGCCTCCGGCCTGACAGCCGAATAAACCTTCGTATTAAACTCAAGTTTATTATAGGAGGCGGAGCAGGATGACAATCACCCAGTTTATGCTGGCGGAAATACCGATCTCAGGCGACCGAGAAGGTCAGCCTTGCGCCGTCGCCGAAGCGGATGTCGATCTCGCCGGGTTCGGTGAGTTCAACGGCGCCGCTGAGCGTGCCGGTGGTGACGAGCGCGCCCGATTTCAGCGAATCTTCTGGCCGCAACGGGTCGTTCGCGTAGTCGACCAGCCAGGTCACGACGTCGCCCTTCGGATGTTTGGCAAGACCATCATAGATCGTCTTGCTGTCCTGCGTGACCTTCAACGGCGTGCTTGCGGCGATATCGATGAAGCTCTTTGCAACGGAGGGTCCGAGCACGTAGCCGCTATTGCCGAGGCGGTCTGCTAGGAAGAGGAGGAAGGACACGCTGCCGCTTTCTTTTACCGCGCTGACGAGCAGCTCGGCGCCGAGATAGGCAGTGGAAATCGCGTCCAGAACTTCGGCGCGGCTGTAGGGAGCACCCTTGCGATAGGGTAGATCCTTGCCGAAGCGCACGGCGATTTCGGTTTCGAATTTCAGGCCCGGATACCAGGCAATGGTCGCACCCGATACGGCTTCGGCATAGGGATGGAGAGGTGCGGTGACCGGCTGGCCCTCGGGCGAGGCCGTGACCTTCCAGGCGTTGCTCGCGACCTCTTCTTCGGCCTTCAGGAAGTTTTGCGCTTCCATAGCCTTGTGCAGGTCGCTCGGCAGCGGAAAGGCGCTCGTCGGCTCCTGCTTTCCGGCCTGGCGCAGGCTGTAGAGTTTGGCGGCCAGTGCGCGCGGGTCGAATGATTCAGTCATGCTGTTTCCTCCATCAAATCGAAAGGTGCCACACTAGCGGCGCGGCCGACATGAACAAGGCCAGTCTTGGAAACACTGTTATTCCATCGCGGCGTACCAGCGCTCCCGATAGGCGGAGAGGCCCGGAATTGCCTGGGGTGAGAAGTGTTTTTCCACACCGGATACCGGCTTGATGCCGGCAAGAAGGGCCGCCCCCTGGCTGGTGCCGGTCGAGCCCGGCAGCGCCATCGTATCGCGGCCGGTGATTGCAGCAATCAGCGACAGATAGGTCTCGTTCAATGCGAAAGGGCCCTCGACGATGATTGGGCCCTTGGCGCCAATCAGCCCCAGGCAGGCCTCCGTCATCAATGCGAGATAGAGGCAGGCTGCGGCATAGCGCTCCTGCCGGCTCGCTCCGTCCGCGTGGATCCAACGGCTGACCTTGCCCGGAAAGGGACCGGAGCCCGGTGCCACATTCGGTAGCAGCAAGATGCCTTTCGCCACGACATCAGCGATGGCGGCTTTTGCCTCGGCATCGCCGACCTGACCGATCTCGGCCGAGAGAATTTCGAATTCGCGGCCGCCCATGAAGCGGGAAGAGGGTACGGCGCGGCCATAGGCATCCACATTGGCGAGCGCATCGCGCTTGGCGTCAAGATGGGCCAGATCACCCCCGACACCGAAATTGATGACCCAGGTGCCGGTCGAGACCACGGCAAAGGGCGCCTCGCGGGCGACAAGATGCGGCAGGAGCGACGCATTTGAATCATGAATGCCGCAATAGACGGGCACGGAAAGACCGATCTCAGCGGCGATATCGGGCAGAACGGGACCAAGTGCATCAAAGGCCGAATGGATCGGCGCCATCCGGTCGGGAATGGCAAGCGTATCGACCAGCGAGGAGTATGCGCCTGTCTTCGGATTCCAGAGGTCCGTATGACAGCCGAGCGAGGTTGCCTCGTTCGCAGCGACACCAGTCAGCCGCGCCGACCAATATTGTGCATAGGTGAGGATGGTGGCGACCTTGGCGAATTCTTCGGCAAAAGCCGTCTTCTGGTAGTGAAGCTGCGCGCCGATATTCAGGCCCATCGAAAGACGGGGCGAGAAGGTCTCGGTAAAAGATGGCCGCAGCGCATCATAGGCGTTACGGATCTCAGGCGGATATTCATGCTCATAGTCGATGACGGGCATTGCCAGCTTGCCATCCGCGCCGAGCAAGGCGGCGGCTGCGCCATGGGTGGTGATCGAGATCGCGTCGAAACCCGGCTCGCTGGCAAAGGCTTTCAGCGAAGCAAGCGCGAAGCTCCAGAGCGTTTCGATATCATAATGCGGATAGAGGCCGTCGCGGATGACCGTATTCGGTTGCTTGCGGACGGCGATTTCGGCGCCCGTCGCGCTGTCGAGAACGACGACCTTGGCGTTTGTCTTGCCGATATCGAGAACGGCGATGTGGCGGTAGTCGCTCATGGCATATGGAAGACGGTCACGAGGTCACTCTGGACGGGAGAATTATCCGGATTGGATGCCATGATATCGGCCATATGCGCCCACCATTTCTTCATGACCGGATGGTCCGGCAGGCTTGCCATCGTGTGATCCTTCGGCCGGGTCAGCACGCCGAAAAGCGTATTGGTCTCGCGGTCGAGATGGATGGAATAGTCGCTGGCACCAGACTGGTGCAGCAGGTCGACCAGTTCCGGCCAGATCTCGTCATGCCGCTTCCTGTATTCGGCCTCCATGCCGGGATTGAGCTTCATCTTGAAGGCGTGTTTTTCCAGTGTCATTTGGCGCTCATGGCTTTGATGCGGCGGGCGATGATCGGGATCGCGATGGTGATGATCAGGAGCAGGCCGATGAAGATCGACATGACGATGCCGGGCACGTTCAACAAGCCAAGACCGAAAGTCACGAGACCCATGACGAAGGCGGCGATGACGACGCCGCCGATCGTACCGGAGCCGCCGAGAATCGAGATGCCGCCGAGCACGACCATGGTGACGACTTCGAGTTCCCACCCTTGCGCGATCGACGGGCGGGTCGAGCCGAGGCGCGAGGTCAGGCAGACCGCAGCGACACCGCTCATCACGCCGGTCAGTAGGAAGAGGATGAATTTCACGCGCTCGACCGGAATGCCGGAGAAGCGAGCTGCGAAATCATTGTTGCCGATCGTATAGACCTGCCGGCCGAAATTCGTGGCATGCAGCAGGATCGCAAAGAGAATTGCCAGCACGATGAACAGCACGAATTCGAAGGAGAAGACCCAGACGACGTAGCCCTGGCCGAAATAAGCGAAATCCGCCGGGTATTTGCCATAGGCCTGGTCGCCGAGCGCGATATAGGAAATGCCGCGGAAGAGGCTCATCGTGCCGATGGTGACGACGATCGACGGCAGTTTCAGAACAGAGACGAGGAAACCGTTGAAGATGCCGCAGAGAAGCCCGGTGCCGATGCCGATCAGCACGAGGCCTGGCGTGCCGACACCCATCTGCGCCGCAGCGCCCATTGCTGTCGAGGCGAGCGCGATGATGGCGGCGACCGAGAGGTCGATCTCGCCGGCGATGACGAGCAGCGCCATGGCAAAGGCGATCATCGCCTTTTCGGTGAAGTTGAAGGTCGCGTCCGAGAGGTTCCAGGCATCGAGGAAATAGGGCGAGGCCACGGAATTGAAGATGAAGATCAAGACGGCGACCCCAAAGAGCAGCACTTCCCAGCTCGCCATGATGCGCTTGAAGGGCGTGCCGAGGCGATCGGGAATGACGCGCTTTTCCGGATTTGCGGAAACCATGCTCATGCTGCGACCTCCGCTGCTGCGCGATCACGCAGGATGATGCGGCCGCGATTACGCTCGCGCCTTGCATTGAAGACGACGGCGAGGATGATGACGGTTCCGGAGATCGCCATCTGGGTGAAGGGCGAAATGCCGATGACGGGAAGGGCGTTCTTGATGACGCCGAGGAAGAGTGCGCCGAGCACCGTGCCGGCAACCGAGCCAACACCACCGGCGATCGAGATGCCGCCGATCACGCAGGCCGCGACGCTGTCGAGCTCGAAACCGTTGGCAATATCGACATAGGCGACCGCATAGCGCGATACCCAGAGATAGCTGGAAAGCCCGGCGAGCGCGCCCGAGAGCACGAAGGCCAGGAATTTCGTCTTGCCCGTATCGATACCGGCATAGACGGCAGCCGTCGGATTGCCACCGGTCGCATAGGCCGAACGGCCGAACTGGCTGTAGCGCAGCAGCATATACATCAGAGCGACGATGATGATGGCGACCCAGCTTAAGATCGGCAGTCCGAGGATCGGCGTGCGGGGAACGGCAAGGAAGATCGGCGTCATCTGGTGCGCATTGACCCAGGCGCCGCCAGACAGCACGAAGGCCATGCCGCGATAGATGGTAAGCGTGCCGAGGGTGACGACGATCGGCGGGATTTCGAGGCGCCAGACGAGGAAGCCGTTGATGGCGCCGAGTGCTGCGCCGATCACGATCGCCGCAAGGATGAGCACGATCAGCGGCAGGCCGGGAAAGGCCGCGTTCATCATCGCGATTGCCATGCCGGTGAAGGCGAGGTTGGCTGCGACCGAAAGATCGATCGATTTCGTCAGGATGACCGTCATCTGGGCAAGCGCCAGGATGATAAGGATTGCCGTATCGTTGAAGATACCGGCGAGATTGTCGGGAGTGGCGAAATCGGCTGCGCGCGTCGAAAAGACGGCGATCATCACCACGATGATGGCGAAGAGCAGGGTTTCGCGTTTTCTGATTAGTCTCATCATGCTCGTCCCCTCATGCGTTTCCGGTCGCCGCACGCACCAGCGCTTCCGGCGAAAGCTGATCGCGCTCGAAGAGCCCTGCCGACAGGCCCTCCTTCATGACCAGTACGCGGTCCGACATGCCGATGATCTCGGGCAGTTCGGAGGAGATCATGATGATGGAAAGGCCTTCGGCCGCGAGTTCGCTGATGAAGCCGTGGACGGCTGCCTTCGAACCGATATCGATGCCCTTGGTTGGCTCATCGAGGATGATGACCTTGGGCATGGTGGCCAGCCACTTGCCGATGACGACCTTCTGCTGGTTGCCGCCTGAGAGCGTACCAACAGGCACGGAAAGGGCCGCAGCGCGCAGATCCAGCCGCTCGGCATACTTACGGGCGAGCGCGAATTCTTCTGCCGCCTGCAGGAAGCCCTTGCGCGAGGTGCGCGTCAGCGACGGAAGCGTCATGTTCTGATAGATCGGCATCGGCAGCGCAAGGCCGTGGCGGCCGCGCTCTTCCGGCACGTAGACGATGCCGGCGCGGATGGCGTCATGCGGGGAATTGATCGAAATTTCCCGGCCTTCGAGCGTCAGCCTGCCGGAGAGTGGCTTGGTGATGCCGAAGAGTGATTGGGCGAGTTCCGAGCGTCCGGCGCCGATCAGGCCATAGACGCCGAGGATCTCGCCCTTGCGCAGCGTCAGTGAAATATCGCGGAATTCGGTGCGGTGGCTGTATTTTTCGACTTCGAGCACTGCGCCGCCGATTGCCACATCGATCTTCGGGAACGCGTTTTCGACATCGCGGCCGACCATCATGCGAACGATTTCGTCCTGCGGCGTTTCCTTCAGCTTCCCATGGCCGACAGCGCGGCCGTCGCGGAAGACGACGTAATTGTCCGCGATCTCGTAGAGCTCATCGAACTTATGGCTGATGAAGAGGATGGCCTTGCCGCTTGCCTTGAGACCCTCGACGATACGGAAAAGATCGTCGATCTCCTTGCGGGAGAGCGCTGCGGTCGGTTCGTCCATGATGACGATGCGGGCCTCGATCGACAAAGCGCGGGCGATCGCCACGAGATGACGCTGCGCAATCGAGAGGTCTTTCAGGCGGATCGTCGGATCGATATTGCTTTCGAGCGAGGTCAGCAGCGTTCTGGCGCGGCTGTTCATCTCGCTCCAGTCGATGGTGCGCCAGCGTGTGCGCGGCGCATGGCCGAGGAAGATATTCTCGGCGACCGAAAGCTCGTCGAAGAGCACGGTCTCCTGGTGAATGGCGGTCACGCCGGCATCGATCGCGGCTTGTGCTGTCGCGAAGTGCACCGGTTTGCCGTCGACGATGATTTCGCCCTCATTCGGACGATAGATTCCGGTCAGGATCTTGACGAGTGTCGACTTGCCGGCGCCGTTTTCGCCGATCAGTGCCGTCACCTTGCCGGGATAGAGCGCGATGCTGACATTATCGAGCGCCTTCACGCCCGGGAAAATCTGCGAGATGCCGCGCATTTCCAGAATGCCGGTTGCGTCATCGGGTTTTGGGTCCGAGACGGGGTGTTGAAGGGCAGAGGTCATCAGCAAGCTTACCACCATCGAAAGAGAAGCCCGGCGGCAGAGCCGCCGGGTGTCCGTTCATGATCTCTGAAATCAGAAGACCTTGGAGAACTGGTCGATGTTCGAGGCATTGTAGACAAAGGGGTCTGCCATAGCAGCTTCGCCATTGTCGCCAATCTTGATCTTGCCCATGCGGCCGGCTTCGATTTCGCTGCCCGGCTTGCCGTCGGCATCACCCTTTGCCAGGTGATAGGCGATCTGCGTTGCAGAGTAGCCAAGGTCGATCGGGTTCCAGATGGCGAATTCCTTGGTCGCGCCGGACTTGATCGCGCCAGCCATTTCAGACGGCAGGCCGAGGCCAGTCACGTAGACCTTGCCGACCAGACCCTTGTCTTCGACGACCTTCGAAGCAGCCAGAACGCCGACCGTCGTCGGAGCGACGATGACCTTGACGTTCGGGTTGGACTTCAGCAGGCCTTCGGCTTCACGATAGGACTTGTCCGAGAGGTCGTCGCCGTAAACCGTGGTGACGAGATTGAGGCCCGGGAAATCCTTGAGCTGCTTCTTCATCTGGTCGATCCAGATGTTCTGGTTGGTCGAGGTCGTCGTTGCCGACAGGATGGCGAAGTCACCCTTGCCGCCGTCAAGATGATCCTTGGCGAGCGTCAGGCACATCTTGCCGATCAGTTCGTTCGACGACGGGTTGAGCTGCAGGATGCGGCCTTCAGGGGCAACGCCGGAGTCCCAGGAAATAACCTTGATACCGCGCTGGGTAGCCTTCTTCAGCGCAGGAACGACGGCATCCGGGTCATTTGCCGAGATCGCGATGGCGTCAACGCCCTGCGCAATCAGCGAGTTGATAACTTCGATCTGACCTTCGGCCGTCGTGCTTGTCGGGCCGGTGTAGATGACTTCCACGCCGCCGAGTTCCTTGGCCGCTTCCTGGGCGCCCTTGTTGGCGGCGTCGAAGAAGCCGTTGCCGAGCGACTTTACGACCAGGCCGATCTTGATGTCCTTGGCGCTTGCGGCGCCAGCCATCATGGCGACGGCAAAAGCCACACCGATTGCAAGTGTCTTTGCAAATTTCATGTCATGTCCTCCCACTAAGATTTAGACTTCCACACCTCGCCGACGCCTCATGCGACCGACGAGGAATCCTCCTTCACAGCCTGGGCCATCGGGCTCGCGACCACGAGCCGGACGCCGGCATTCTCGATCATGCGAGCCGCTTCCTCCGAGATGCCGTCATCGGTGATAACCACGGATACACGGTCTAGCGGGCAAAGAATGAGGCTCGACCGGCGATTGAATTTGCTTGAATCGACCATGACGATGAGTTCGTCGGCCTGGTGCATAAGTTTCTGCTCGCTCTGAATGATGAGGGCATCCGCTTCCATGATGCCGAGCGGGCCGACGCCCTGGGCGCCGATGAACATGCGCCGCGCATAGAAATTGCGGATCGCGTCATTGTCGAAGGGCGACAGGATCAGGCTCTGTTCACGATAAATCGCGCCGCCCGGCACCGTCACTGTGTTCTTGGAGTGCTTCACCAGATGTTCGGCAATAGCGAAGGAATTGGTCATGACCTGCATGCGATGGCCGGCCATGTAATGCACCATCTGGAAGGTAGTCGTGCCGCCATTGATGATAATGGCATCGCCCGCTTCACAGAGATCGACGGCCGCGCGTGCGATTGAGCGCTTTTTATCGATATTGACCGATTCTGATACTCGGAAGGGACGGCCCGCAAGATTTCCGAGCTGCGGGGGGTGCACGGCTTCCGCGCCGCCACGAACACGCCGGATCTTGCCCTGCACGTGAAGAGCCGCAATGTCGCGCCTGATCGTCGCTTCAGAAGCGTCCGTCAGCTCGGAAATGTCCTGAATCGTAACGACGGACTTTTCCTGAACGGCGCTTAAGATAATGCGATGGCGTTCGCGTTCGTGCATTGGGCTCCTCCTCTTGTCATATTTATTTCGTATCCGTTAAAGCCTGTCAATCAGAAACGATCATAAATTTTCATATTGCGATGCAGCATAATCGAATTTGATCGTTTTCGATTGACAAGCGCCATTTTGATGCGCGATACCGTGAGCGAAAGGGCGTGCTGATCGCGGCGCCCCACAGGCCTATAAACAAGCCTATATGGGAGGATGACATGGCGGCAAAGGTTCGACTTCTCGAGAACCGGTGGGATGATGCTTATGCGGCGGGCCTCGATGAGCCCGGCAAGCTTCTCTATCGCTCGAATCTTCTCGGCGGCGACAAGCGCATCACCAATTATGGCGGCGGCAATACCTCGGCCAAGGTCATGGAGACCGATCCGCTTGATGGTGGCAAGGTTAAGGTGCTCTGGGTCAAGGGCTCGGGCGGCGACGTCGGGACGATCAAGCTCGACGGGTTCGCGACCCTCTATCAGGACAAGCTGGAATCGCTGAAGGGCATCTACAAGGGTGTCGAGGACGAGGACCGCATGGTCGGCTTCCTGCCGCATTGCACCTTCAACCTGAATGCCCGTGCCGCCTCGATCGACACGCCGCTGCATGGTTTCGTGCCCTATACGCATGTCGACCATATGCATCCGGACGCGATCATCGCGATCGCCGCCTCCAAGAACTCCAGGGAGTTGACCAAGCAGGTCTTCGGTGATGCGATCGGCTGGCTGCCCTGGCGCCGTCCGGGCTTCCAGCTCGGCCTCGATCTCGAAGCTTTCGTCAAGGCGAACCCAAGCGCCAAGGGCGTCGTGCTCGAAAGCCACGGCCTCTTCACTTGGGACAACGATGCCAAGGCCTGCTACGAGCTGACGCTCGATATCATCAACAAGGCGATCGAGTGGTTTGCCGGCCAGACCGAAGGCAAGACGATCTTCGGCGGCGCCGTCGTTGAAAGCCTACCGGTCGCCGAGCGCCGTGCCATCGCCGCCCGTTTGATGCCGGAAATTCGCGGCCGTATCGGCAAGCAGGAGCGCAAGCTCGGCCATTTTGACGATCAGGATGCGGTTCTGGAATTCGTCAATTCGAAGAACCTGCGTCCGCTGGGTGCGCTCGGCACCAGCTGCCCTGACCATTTCCTGCGCACGAAGATCCGCCCGCTGATCGTTGATCTCGATCCGGCAAAACCCGATGTCGATGCAATCATCTCCGGTCTCGACAGGGCGCTTGAAGACTACCGCGCCGACTATTCCCGCTATTACAATGCCTGCAAGCATGACAATTCGCCGGCCATGCGTGACGCCAATCCGGTCATCTTCCTGGTGCCGGGCGTCGGCATGCTCTCCTTTGCCCGTGACAAGGCAACGGCCCGTATTGCCAGCGAATTCTATGTCAACGCCATCAACGTGATGCGCGGTTCCTCGACGGTCTCCGAATATCAGGGCCTGCCGGAGCAGGAAGCCTTCGATATCGAATACTGGCTGCTGGAAGAGGCCAAGCTGCAGCGCATGCCGAAGCCGAAGAGCCTGGCCGGCAAGGTCGCCTTCGTTACCGGTGGCGCCGGCGGCATCGGCCGCGCAACGGCTGCACGTCTCGTTGGCGAGGGCGCCTGCGTGGTGCTTGCCGATATCGATCAGGCCGCACTTGAGACGACCGAAGCCGAATTCGTGAAGAAATACGGCGCTGACGCTGTACGTACCTTGAAGCTCGACGTCACCAAGGAAGACGGTGTCATCGCCTCTTTCGCAGACTCCTGCGTTGAATTCGGCGGCATCGATATCCTCGTCTCGAATGCCGGCATCGCTTCCTCGGCGCCGATCGAAACGACCGAGCTATCGACGTGGAACCGCAACATCGACATTCTGGCGACCGGCTATTTCCTCGTCTCGCGTGAAGCCTTCCGCCTATTCCGTCGTCAGGCCCTCGGTGGCAATGTCGTCTTCATCGCATCGAAGAACGGCTTGGCTGCGTCGCCGAATGCCGCCGCCTATTGCACGGCGAAGGCTGCGGAAATCCATCTTGCCCGTTGCCTGGCGCTGGAAGGTGCGGACGCCGGCATCCGCGTCAATACCGTCAATCCGGATGCCGTCCTTCGCGGCTCGAAGATCTGGAGCGGCGAATGGCGCGAGCAGCGTGCTGCCTCTTCGAAGATCGAGGTGGATGATCTGGAGGAACATTACCGCAAGCGCTCGATGCTGAAGCTCAACGTGTTCCCGGAAGATATCGCCGAAGCGGTCTACTTCCTGGCATCTGATCTTTCGGCCAAGTCGACTGGCAACATCATCAACGTCGACGCAGGCAACGTTCAGAGCTTCACGCGCTGATAGCGAGCGGCGGGCCTTGCCCGCCGCAACAAAATCTCTGGGAGGAAGACATGACTGAATTCAGGATTGCGCCGGATCTGGTCGCAACGGAAAACGACAAGCGCGCCGCAGCGCTGAAGACAGATTATGAAGCGCTGGGCGCAACGCTCGCCCGTCGCGGCGTCGATATCGAGGCGATCACCCGCAAGGTGTCGGAATTCTTCGTTGCCGTGCCGTCTTGGGGTGTTGGCACTGGTGGAACGCGCTTTGCCCGCTTTCCTGGGACCGGCGAACCGCGCGGTATCTTTGACAAGCTCGACGACTGCTCGGTCATCAACGAACTGACGCGCGCGACACCGAATGTTTCGCTGCACATTCCGTGGGACAAAACGGACGCAAAGGAGTTGAAGGCAAAGGGCGATACGCTCGGCCTTGGCTTCGACGCGATGAATTCCAATACGTTTTCCGATGCGCCAGGACAGGCGCATTCCTATAAATACGGCTCGCTCAGCCACACCGATGCGGCGACGCGCGCCCAGGCGGTCGAGCACAACCTCGAATGCATCGAGATTGGTAAGGCAATCGGCTCCAATGCCCTGACGGTCTGGATCGGCGATGGCTCGAACTTCCCCGGCCAGAGCAATTTCACCAAGGCGTTCGAGCGCTATCTCGCGTCCATGGCCGATATTTACAAGGCTCTGCCGGACGACTGGAAGCTGTTCTCCGAACACAAGATGTACGAGCCGGCCTTCTATTCGACCATCGTACAGGACTGGGGCACCAACTATATGATCGCCCAGACGCTTGGCCCCAAGGCACAGTGCCTGGTCGACCTCGGCCATCATGCGCCGAACACCAATATTGAGATGATCGTCGCGCGGCTGATCCAGTTCGGCAAGCTCGGTGGTTTCCATTTCAACGATTCGAAATATGGCGACGACGATCTGGATGCCGGTTCGATCGAGCCGTACCGCCTTTTCCTCGTCTTCAACGAACTTGTCGATGCCGAGCAGCGCGGCGTCAACGATTTCAATCCCGCCCACATGATCGATCAGTCACACAATGTGACAGATCCGATCGAAAGCCTGATCAACAGCGCCAATGAAATCCGTCGCGCTTACGCGCAGGCCTTGCTCGTTGACCGCAAAGCGCTGGCGGGCTTCCAGGACGATAACGACGCGCTGATGGCGACGGAGACGCTGAAGCGCGCCTACCGTGCTGATGTCGAGCCGATTCTGGCGGAAGCTCGCCGCCGCAAGGGCGGGGCGATCGATCCGGTCGCCACTTACCGCGCGAGCGCTTACCGTAAAAAGGTCGCCGCCGAGCGCCCAGCCTCGGTTGCCGGCGGCGGTGGCATCATCTAAGCGAACGGAAGCCGTCAATCACGGCTTCCACTGCCCCGCGACCTGCCGGGTGGCAACGTTCAGCCGGTTCCAGACATTGATATTGGCAATTGCGATGACGAGGGCTGCAAGGCTCTTGCCATCGTAATGGCGCGTGCATTCCTCCCAGACCTCATCCGGCACCGGATCGGCGCGGTCGCTGAGGCGGGTGACGGCCTCGGTGAGCGCCAGTGCTGCGCGTTCGGCATCGCTGTAATAGGGGGCCTCGCGCCAGCCTGCGACGGCAAAGAGCCGCTCGTCGGTTTCTCCGTGCTTGCGGGCGATGCGCCAATGGCCGTCGATGCAGACGCTGCAGCCGTTGATCTGGCTGGCCCGCAGATAGATGATTTCCAGAAATGCCGGCGCAAGGCCGGCCTTGGCCGGCAGATTGCCGAAGGCGGCCAGCGCCTGCATAGCTTCCGGGATGACGAGGGCGGGATTTCCCATTCTCTCTTGCATGCTCAATCTCCTGATCGTGTTCGGTTTGACGCAGAGCCGGCCGGTTGCCGGTTTTCGTTCGTCATGCATTTGACGGATCAGGGTCAGGAAGTGTGACGTATAGAGCGAAATCTGATTGATGTTTTACTTAGCGGCGGTTGACGCCCGAGGTTTCGACAGGAACCAGCAGAGCCGCCATTGCCTCGTCGGCGGCGCGCTGGCCGCTCTCATAGGCGCCATGCGCCGTTGAGAAATCGGTCGTATGCGTTGCCTCGCCCGCAAAGAAAATCCTGTCGTCGAAGGATTGGGCGAGTTGCAGGCGTGCGTCCGCATGACCGGGCAGGGCATGGCTGTAGCCGCCGCCGATGGAAGGGGTTCCCGCCCAGTTCGAAGCCGCAAGCGGCTTCAGATATTTTCGCACGTCCGAGCCAAAGAGGCCGGCTAGCTCGTTGATCGCGTGGTCGAAAGCCGCTTCGCCACCCGTCGCGGAACAAGCCCTGGCTCCCGCCCCACCGAGGAAACATTCGAGCACTGGATTGCCGAAGGGGCGGATGTAATAGGCGCCGGTCGTGTTGTCACGCGGATTGCCGAGCACGTGGGTCTCGTCTTCGAAAGGGCCGCCGTCGAGGATTTCGAGATAGAGTTTCTCGTTGTTGCCGAGCGGTAGGAGCGATGCCGCCTGCCGCCAGGGGTCGAGCACGGACGGAAGGTTGATCGCACCGCCCGCGAGAACATTCGACGAGACGGTGAAGATGACGGCGCGTGTCCGGATCGTCCCGGCGGAGGTTTGCAGGACGATTTTCTGTTCGCTCAGATCAAGGCTTTCGAGGGTGGTGCCGAGCCGCAATTCCGCGTCGGAAGGAAGCGCTGAGGTAATCAGCTGCCCATAGCCATCGGGGACGCGCCAGTTGTTGTCGGTGGAGGCGTCATCATACGCGACGTAGTCTCTCACCGATATGTGCTCCAGTTCCTCGCCGGATATGTAGCCGCTCAGTGCCTGCAGATAGGGCGTCCAGGATGAATTCGGGTCGATCGCATCGGCTGCGCAGTCAGAAGCCGGTGGGTTGTTCCGGATCTCTTCGTTCCATTGCGCAAAGGCGTTTCGGGCGGCCGCACGATCTTTCCCGGAGAAACCGAGATTCTTAAACTGTTCGCCCCAGGCCGTGATGCGGCGGTCGACCGTGAAGCCGAGCTCGGCGGCAATCCTGGTCCAGGGATTGCGATCGGCCGAGTGCAGCCATCCGCAGCCGAGATCGACTGGCCCAGCGCTCGTGGCATAAGTCCAGGCCCGTCCACCGGCGCGGGGCAGTTGCTCTAGGATGGTGATGGAATGACCGCGGCTGCTAAGGCGGCGTGAAGCCCCGATCCCGGCAGCTCCTGCGCCGACGATAACGATATCCGGATCAGAGGTGGTCATGGCGTGGATATAGCGCCTTGCAGCCGCGGCTGTCCATTGTCACGATCATGCATGGACTTTATAGCGCAGGACGACGACGCCATTGTCTTTGGTCTCCGCCGATATCAGCGAGAGCCGGGTCTTGCCCGCCAGTCCCCCGTCGAAAGTAACGACAGGCTGGCCGCCGCTGCCATCCAGGGCCGGGGCGACAAGCAGATAAAACTCGTCGATGAGGCCCGCAGCAAAGAAAGCGCCGTTGATCGCTGCTCCGCCTTCGAGCAGCAATTTGTGGATGCCGAGTTCCTTCTCCAGTACATCGAGCGCTCCAGGCAGATCGATCTCGGCCGAAGGCGAGATTATGTAGGAGATGCCGTCGGCGGCGAGCTCCGCAAGATGGGCGTCCGGCACATCGCTACCGAGGATGACGACGATATGGTCGCCATCGATGTCAGGCCGCGTGAAATGCAGCTTGCCCGACGTGTCGAGCGCGATCGCGTAGTTGTCTGCTTTGCGATCGGCGAAATGGTTTTGCCGTTCTGCTGAACCTGCCGATTGCGACGGATGCGGCTCTCCCTTGGCCATTTCGGCCATAGTCACGCGTCCGACGATCCAGGCGTCACCCTGCAGGTCTTCATGTGCCTTCTGATAGAGAGCCGTCCATTCCTTGCGGCCGCCATCCGGGCTTTCTGTCCACTTGCTCGGATGCAGGCCGCCGTCGAGCGACGACATCATCAGGCAGATGATTTCCGGTTTCATGGGCGATTCCTTTCCGGCGCGGCAGGCAGGTCAAAACTTTATCGAAAGATGGCCGCTATCGGCAATGACAACGGTCGCATCGCCATAGTGTTCGATCTCGGGATAGCCCTGCAGCGAGTGTTTGTGACCGGCAGCAGTGATGACCATGATGTCGGCGCCCGCCGCCGTTCCTGCCTTCACGCCGGCTTCAACGTCTTCGAAGACCAGGCATTCATGCGTTGCAAAACCGAGCTTTTCGGCGCCGAGGATATAGCATTGGGGGTCGGGTTTGCCGACAGTCACATCTTCGGCCGTCACGATGGCCTGCGGCATGGGAAGCCCCGCGGCCTCAAGCCGTCGCTCGGCCAGGCGACGCGGCGAGGAGGTGACGATCGTCCACCGGTTCGGCGGCAGCGACGCCAGGAAATCGGCGGCACCCGGAAGGGCAACGACGCCTTCGACGTCCTGGATTTCCTCTTCGGTGATCTGTGCGGCTTCCGCTTCCGCGTCGACGCCCGGAAGGTTCAGCCGCCTGATCGTGTCGATGCCACGCGATCCATGCATGATCGGCAGGAATTTTTCCACATCCAGCCCGTGCCGCTCGGCCCAGCGGCCCCAGACGCGCTCTGCCGACGCAGTGGAACTCAGGATCGTGCCGTCCATGTCGAACAGGAAGGCGGCATATTGTTTGGAACTGTCAAATCGGGAGGACATGGGAAACACCGTAGGGAGGGATCTGCCTGCCATCAGCCAATGAAAAATGCGGCAGGTCAAGTCATGAGCCCAACTTCGCGGGACTTGATAGGATAGAGCTCCTGTCACATCGTCCGGCTTCCGCTCGTCATGGCTTTTGACGCAACAGGATTGGGAGTGGATTGATGGACGAGAAAAAATGGCTGGCCGATGAATTCGAGGCAAACCGCGGGCATCTGCGGGCCGTCGCTTTCCGCATGCTCGGCTCCCGCCCAGAAGCTGAGGATGCGGTGCAGGAGGCGTGGCTGCGCCTGACAAGGTCGGACAGGGGCAGTGTGGATAATCTCGGCGGCTGGCTGACAACGGTCGTGGCGCGCATCTGCCTGGATATGCTGCGTTCGCGCAAAACGCGGCGCGAAGAGCCGCTCGACCTGCCGGCGCATGGCGCGATCGTGGATATCGCCAGCAATCCGGAGCGCGAAGCAGCTTTTGCCGATTCGGTCGGCATCGCCCTGCTCGTCGTGCTGCAAACCCTCTCGCCCGCCGAACGCGTCGCCTTCGTGTTGCATGACATGTTCGATCTGCCCTTCGAAGAGATCGCTGCTGTCATCGGGCGGAGTGCGGCCGCCGCCCGGCAGCTTGCCAGCCGTGCCCGGCGCAGGGTGCAGGGGCAACCGGAAACGCCTGATATCGATCTGGCGCGCAAGCGCAGCATAGCCGAAGCCTTCCTAATCGCCTCCCGCAACGGTGATCTGGAGGGGCTGCTTGCGGTCCTCGCGCCGGATGCGGTCTTCCGGCCAGATGCGGCCGCGACCCGTCTCGGCAATGTCGTGCCGCTTCGCGGCGCCGGTGCCATCGCCGAAAGCTTCAAGGGGCGGGCGACATCGGCGAAAGTTGCGCTTGTCGATGGTGAAATCGGCCTCGTCGTCTTCATCGAGGGCCAGTTGCGCGTCGTGCTGGCGCTGAGTTTTGACGGCGACAGGATCTCGGCGGTCGATGCGATCGCCGATCAGGATCATCTGCGCGATATCGGCTATTCGATCCTCGAAGGCTAGCGATCACAATCAGTGAGTTTTTTCAAATAGATGGCCTCCGATCGGGCGGAGAGCAACGCTGGCCCAGCGGTGGGCGATCTGCCACAGCCCAACGGGCGTCAGCCGCGGCGCGCGCCGACGCGTGCGATCACGCCTTGCGATTTGTGCCACGGAAGCATCGAGAAGAGATCGATGAGGCAGCGAAATACTATGCGAACAAGGAGCCGCCCTTCCTCGCGAGCCAATGACGGTCCGGATGGCGCTTGCCGTGCGACTGAAGCCGGCGCTTAATGGCTACGCCAGCCCATCAGCTTCTCGATCTGCTCAGCCGAGTTGCGCACCTGTGCTGTATAGTGGCCTTCGTCCGAAAAGGCCTTTTGCTCCGGCAGAACGATGGAAATGGTGGCGACACACTGGCCCTCACGATCGCAGATCGGCGAGGCGATGCAGGCAACCGCATAATCGGATTCGCCAGCCTGGATCGACAGGCGCGATTCAAAGGCCTTTCCGGCGGATTCCGATAGCGTGGCGGGATCGATTTCGGCGCGTCCCGTCGGCGAGGAGCGGGCGCATCGCTTGAAGAGCTCGACACGCTCGTCTTCTTGCAGGTGCCCGACCAGCAGGCGGCCAGACGCTGTCCAGTTAAGCGGCACACGGGTGCCGACGCGGGAGGCGACCTGGAAATGGCTGGGGCCATCGGCCATGGCGAGAACAAGCATGAAATCGCCGTCACGGCCGCAGACCTGAACGGTCTCGCCAGCCTGTCGGCAGAGGTCGTGCATTTCATGCGTCGCGACGCTCATGAAGTCGAGCGATCGCGCATAGGCGAGGCCATAGTGATAGAGCCGCGAGCCGAGCCAGATTGAACCGTCGGATTGGCGCGTCAGCATGTTTTTTTCGACCAGGTCGTCAACGATGACATAGACGGTTGAAAGCGGCGCCTTCACGGCCTTGGCGATGGCATAGACGCCGGCCGGCGACCCCGTCTCGTAAAGATGGTCGATCACCTGCAGCGCGCGGTCGATACCGCTGACGCGTGCACGGCGCGCGCCCTTGGCACCGGTCTCTTCGGCCGGGTCTTCATCTTCGGAGTGGATTGCGGGTGATGTCTTTCCGTCCAATTCAACATACCTCTGATATCATGCGAACCTGTTACATTACTATGGCATAGCCGTTTGCGAAGCAAATCGCAAAATCTTTGGATATAAAAACCTTTGGTAGCCGCCGCAGATAGTTCTTGAAGGGCGGCGAGTGTTGTCACCGGATTGGCTGCGATTGCAAATCTATTTGCGGGCGCCTTATCGTGGATCGTCGATTTTGGAACCGGAACAACAAGCCGCAGCCCGAGTTTTTATCCCATAGCGATACCGGCTGATCGGATGTGGGCCAAGTCTCCTGCCAGACATTGCGGTCAGCGGTGGCAAGTCGACGCCCCTTTTGCGGCTTGCCGAAGCCACCGCCGGTGCGTGTCGTCATGAAGACGGCGTCGCCGGCGGCGAGCGTCTCAAGGTCGCGGGAAGAAATATTCGGGAAATCGATGTGGATGTGCGCGCTCGTCGCATCGCAAGGGCTGCCGCCTGTTGACAGCGGCAGCCCGTCTGGGAACAGGGCTTATCCCCAGTGCCGATCGGGCCTTGTAGGGCCAGCGGTCAGATCAGCCGAAGCAGGGCATCGCCGGCAGATTCGCGCGGCTGGCAAAGGACCCGATCATATCGCTCGCCGTGGAGGGACGCGGCTCGCGTTTACGGGCAGCCACCTCAAGGAGTTGCTTGAAATCTTCAAGCTTCACGCCATCGGCGCGGAGCACCATGGCGATCAGCGGGTCGTGAAGGGCTTCGGAAATGGTCAAATCTTCTCTGGTCTTTCTCATGGTACGGTCCTCCTTTCGTGGGCGGTCGCCCGTGTTCCACTCCTGCTGCCAAGCGCTCCTGGCATTGACTTCTGCAAAGAGTGGTGTTACCGGTAAGTAACAATGCATTTGTTACCGATCGGTCACATCGATGTCAAGGACTTCGTCCGCGAAAAAATCAGAATCATTGAATGAAATCTCGGTAGCCGCTTCAGACGATCGAATCCCCCCGCGGGAGCGTATTGTCACGACCGCTTCGGAGCTTTTCCGTGAGCGCGGCATTCGCGGCATTGGCGTGGATGCCATTGCGGATGCTGCCGCCACCAACAAGATGACCCTCTATCGGCATTTCGGCTCCAAGGACGAGCTGGTCTGCGAAACGCTACGCCGCGCCTCCGAAAAGGCCGAGAAGATCTGGCGCGATCTTGAAGCCGCCCATCCCGGCGATGCGCGCGGCCAGTTGCTTGCCTGGGTCGAGGACCGGGCTCACTGTCTGAACGGCGAGCCCGCAGGTTGCGATCTCGCCAATGCCGCGATCGAATTGAAGGGCGAAGGCCATCCGGCGCACGAGTTGATCGAGCGCCACAAGGCGATGCAGCGCAATCGTCTTGCGGCACTTTGCGTGGCTGCCGGCGCGCGCGAGCCGGAACTTCTTGCCGACACGCTGACGCTGCTGCTCGAAGGCGCGCGCGTTACTCGCCAGGCCATGACGGACGGGGGCTGTTCCTGCCATTTTGAAAAAGCTTGCAACGTGGCGATTTCCGCCTTCGGCTGATATTGACGCGGCCAGGGAACCTTGGGGGTTGCGTGGCCGTTTTTCTGCTGATCTGGGAGCAATCTGGAGGCAGAGATGAATTACACTTATCTCCGGCGCCTATATGCCAGACGTGCCGAGCTTGAAGCCAAGCTCGAATTGCACGACGCACGTTATTGCTTTGGCGAAGAGGAAGTAGACGACGGTACGGAAAACGATCTGAAACAGCGCATCCAAGAAATCTCGGAGGAGATTGCGGCACTGGAGTATTCTCCTGGCTAGCCGTTGCCGGCGCTCAGGATCGAAATGGTCCGTTCGTCGAATTTCCCGTCGTAAAAATGATCGATCGCTTTGTGAAAGGGCGAGCCGTGATCGCTGACCGCGGCAAACAGCGTCATGGACGAGCGCAGCTTCAGATCATCCGGGGAGCCCATGATATCGTGAGCGCTGCGGTCATTGACGGAGAGGATAGCCTCGACACAGCGCAAAAGGCGGCTGCCGAGGATCGGATCAGCGAGATAGGCTGAGGCTTCCTCCGCGGAGCGAATGGCATATTTCTCCGCCATGGAAGAGGTTCCGAGACCGGCGATTTGCGGGAAGATGAACCACATCCAGTGAGAGCGCTTGCGACCGGCTTCCAGCTCCGCAAGAGCCTGTTTGTATATGCCGTTCTGCGCTTCGATGAAGCGGTGGAGGTCGTAGTCTACGTCACCGGCCATGGCTCTTTCCCGTTCCTATGCTTCTCATGCACGTTAGACGAAAAATTCCATGCCCGGCGAAAATCGCTGGCTCTTAGCAGACCCTGTCTGCGTAGGGGCTCGTTTCACGGCAATGGCCGTAGCGCTGGTGGTGTGGCACCAGACTATCACCCGGAGGTGCCGGCTCTTCAATAGCCGAGGTCGTCATCGGATCGGTCGCTGATGTCTGTGCCGACGGTGCTGTGAAGCCTACAAAGCTTAGCAGTACGAGGGCGCCTACGACCACGATCCGCTCCAGGACCGACAGCTTCTGTGCGCTGACGTGGTCGGCGTAGTCGCGTTCAGCTTCGCCGTAGCTCACGTCCTCCTTCACATGCTGGTGCACCATATCCTGGTGACCGGAGGTCCAAGTTTCAGATTGTGTCATTTCAAGTCTCCTGCAATGCACCGGGATGCGGCTTGGGAAGGCAAGCTAATGGCATGCCTATCCGCCTCACGCGTGCAGCACCGCATGTGTGTCTTAACTGCGGTAAATTGAAGAGGGCTAAAGCAAACTCAGTGTTCACAAAATCGTACTAATCATCGTGAAAAGCCGTGCAAGGGCTGGTCCTGCGAAATGATAGGCGGTAAATCCTGCGTGATATCCACAGGACTCTCCCCATGGCCCCTTCTTTCGGTGCGATGTCTATCGCTCAGCTTTCCCTTCTCATCCAGAGCGGCAAGGCCGATCCGGTTGATGTCGCAGAGGCGATCTTCGACGGCATCGAGCAATACGCCGACAAGGCGGTCTTCACCCTATTGTTGCGCGAGCGGGCGATGCGAGAGGCTCATGCTTCCTCGAAGCGCATCCGCGACGGCCGTTCGCTCGGTGCGCTCGACGGCATTCCGATCGCCTGGAAAGATCTTTTCGACATCGAGGGCGTGGCAACTACGGCCGGTTCGGTGGTTCTGGCGGGCGATGCGCCTGCTAAACAGGACGCTGCGATCGTGACAACGCTCAAGAGGGCCGGCATGCTGGCTATCGGCCGTACCAATATGAGCGAATTTGCTTTTTCCGGCCTCGGCATCAATCCCCATTACGGCACGCCGGAAAACCCTCACAGCAAGGACGAGCCGCGCATTCCCGGTGGGTCGTCCTCCGGCGCCGGCGTGGCGGTTGCCGCAGGCCTTGTACCGGTAGCGATGGGCACGGATACCGGCGGTTCGGTGCGTATTCCCGCCGCCCTGAACGGCATCGTCGGCTACAAGGCGACGCGCGGGCGCTATGCCATGGAAGGTGTCTATCCGCTGGCTACGAGCCTCGACTCGCTTGGTCCCCTCTGCCGTTCCGTGCAAGACGCCGTCTGGGTCGATGCTGCAATGCGCGGGTTGACGGCGCCGACGGTCGCCCGGCAGTCGCTGAAAGGTGTGGAAATCGTCGTCCCTCGCAATATCGTGTTTGATGGCCTGGGTTCGGGCGTCGCCGAAGCCTTCGAGGGCGGAGTGGAGCGGCTGCGTAGCGCTGGCGCGCATATCAGTCCGATCGACATTCCGGCCTTCGAGGAAATCCTGGCACTGATGGCAAAACATGGTGCCCTCGTCACTGCCGAAGCCTTCGCTCTCCACCGCGAACGGCTTGCAGGGCCGGAGGCTGCGCGGATGGATCATCGTGTCGTCCTGCGCACGCGGCTCGGCGAGAAGACCAGCATGGCCGATTACATTGCTATTCTTGCCGAGCGCACGCGGCTGATTGCCGAAGTCGATCGGCTCGTCGGCAACCGCTTCCTCGCCTTTCCTTCGGTCGCCCACGTGGCGCCGCCCATCGCGGCACTTGAGCGCGATGACGAGCTTTTCTTCGCCGTGAACGTCAAGACGCTGCGCAATACAGCGCTCGGCAATTTCCTGGACTGGTGCGGTGTTTCCATTCCTTGCGGCAACGGCGAGGCGGATATGCCGGTCGGTTTCCTTCTATCGGCGCCGGCAAACCGTGATGAGGCATTGCTTGCCGTTTCGCTGACGGCAGAAGCAGTCATTCGCGGCGACCGGATCTAGGCGATTGCGGGCTTGATGCGGCGCGTCATTCTTGCCAAAGTCCTCGCGAGGAAACGGGAGGAGATGAAAGATGCAGGTTTTGCAGAACGGTCGGTTTGCGGTTTCCACATGGTCGCTTCACCGGATGCTGGGTGCAACCTACCCCTATAGTCCCGATCCGCAGAAAAGCGCGGCACGCCAGGAGCCCTATGGGGCAGGCACCGTGAACCTGCTCGAAGTGCCGGGCATGCTCGCCGAACGCGGACTTGGCCGGCTGGAGGTCTGTTCGTTCCACCTGCAGAGCCTGGACGCCTCTTATCTCGCCGAATTTCGCGATGCGCTGGAGGCCTCCAGCATCCTTTTCCAGACGCTGCTCGTCGAGGATGGCGATCCCAGCAATGCCGAGACGGCGGAACGTGATATAGGCTGGATCGCCGGTTGGATCGATATCGCAAAGAAGCTCGGCGCCGAGCGCATCCGCGTCATCGCCGGCAAGCAGGCGCCGAATGAGGAAAACCTTGCGCGTTCCGCGCGGCATCTGAAATGGCTCGCCGGGCAGGCGGAGGGAAGCGGCGTGCGTGTCGTGACCGAAAACTGGTTCGCCCTTCTGCCCTCACCGAAGGAAATGAACTGGCTGCTTGATGAACTCGACAGCAAGATCGGCCTCAATGGCGACCTCGGAAACTGGGCGGCACCGGCGAAATATGAAGGGCTGGCGAATATCATGCGTAGGGCCGAAATCTGCCACGCCAAGGCCGATTACAATGCCTCTGGGCTTGATGCTGCAGATTACCGTCATTGCCTGGAAATGTGCGAAAAGGCCGGCTATGCCGGACCCTACACGCTGATCTACGACTCGCCGTTCTTTGCGGATGAGTGGGATGGCATACTCCTGCAGAAACGCTTCATTGAGGACTTCCTTGAGGATGCCCCGGCGCGTCGCACAGCCTAGGCTCGTTCCAGCCTGTTCTTCTCCCGCTTGCGCCAATCCTTGGGCGTCTCGCCCGCGTGCTTGAGGAAGAAGCGGGAGAAATAGGCCGGGTCGGCAAAGCCAAGCCGATGGCTGACCTCCTGAACGCTCGCGAGCGTGAAGATGAGCTCGCGCTTAGCCGCGTCGACGAGTTTGCCGGCGATCAGGTCGTGAGCCGTCTTTCCGGTCATCGAGCGGACGATGCGATTGAGATGGGTCGGCGAAATGCCGATTTCCCTGGCATAGAATGAAGCGGGTCTGTGCGAACGGAAATGCTGTTCGATGAGGCCAGCCAGTTGCTCCATCCGCCGTTCGTTTTCATCGGCGGGGAACTGGCTGATATCCTCCTGATGGGAAATTCTCGCCGTCAGCCGCAGCGCCAATGCGGCATAGGAGGCGAGAAGCTCGCTGCGGCCGCTGCGGTTGTACCGATATTCATCGCCGAGCCGCCTCAGGCTCTGCATGAGATAGGCGGCGTCGGGGTCTTGCGGATCAAGCGCGGTGAGATGCGGGGCTGCAAGCCACTCACCGAGGCGGCTGCGGTCGCCGGGAAGGTGGCTAAGATTGGCGCTCAGCATGGTGATGACGAGGCCGTCGATATCCCGCGAAAAACGGAAGCCGTGATCGAACCCGGGAGGAATCGTGACGACCGCTGGCGGCTGGATGGCATGGCTCCGCTCGCCGAAAATGGCATCGGCTGCGCCGGCATCGATGTACAATATCTGAAAGAAACTCGCGTGCCGATGCAGTTTGATCTCCCAATGGTGCAGGCTGCTACGCGAGGGAATTGTTTCGCAGTGCAGCCAGAAATCGGGTTCTTTGCCCGATGTCCCGCCGTAGAGCTCATAGGTCGGCACATGTCTCGTCATGGGCTTCCTTCCGTTCCCATGTTCGTTTTGTGCAATTTTTCGGTGGGAAAGTCCATTGCCGCTCGAAGGGCTAAAGGTCAGAATTTGGCAGAAAGCAAATTGCAGGGAGGAAGCAATTGCGTACCCAAATCGCCATTATCGGCTCAGGCCCGTCGGGCCTGCTGCTCGGCCAACTTCTGACGGAAGCCGGCATCGACAACGTCATTCTCGATCGGGTGGGCAAGGACTACATTCTCGGCCGCGTTCGCGCCGGCGTCCTGGAAGAGGGCACCGTTCGTCTTTTGGACGAGGCACGGTCGGCTGCCCGGCTGCATGCTGAAGGCCTGCCGCATAACGGCTTTTCACTGGCTTTCGACGGGCGCGATCACCGCATCGATCTCTACGGCCTGACCGCCGGCAAGCGCGTCACAGTTTACGGCCAGACCGAGGTGACGCGTGATCTGATGGAACAGCGCGAGGCGAGCGGTGCCTTGACCATCTATGATGCCGCCGATGTGACGCCGCATGATTTCGATGGCCGCACTCCCTTCGTGAGCTACGAGAAGGATGGCGCTACTCAGCGTATCGACTGCGATTTCATCGCCGGCTGCGACGGCTTCCACGGCGCAAGCCGCAAGGCGGTTCCGGAAAAGGCGATCAGAACCTTCGAGAAGATCTACCCCTTCGGCTGGCTTGGTCTGTTGGCCGATGTCGCTCCGGTCAATCATGAGCTCATCTATGCCAATCATCCGCGCGGCTTTGCACTCTGTTCCATGCGCTCTGTGACCCGCAGCCGCTATTACATCCAATGTTCGCTCGATCAGAAGGTCGAAGACTGGAGCGACGACCGCTTTTGGGACGAGTTGCGCCGCCGCCTGCCGGCCCATTACGCCGAGGCGCTGAAGACCGCGTCATCTTTCGAAAAGTCAATCGCGCCGCTGCGTTCCTTCGTGGCCGAGCCGATGCGCTTCGGCCGCCTGTTCCTGGTCGGCGATGCCGCCCATATCGTGCCGCCGACCGGCGCCAAAGGGCTGAACCTTGCTGCGAGCGATGTGCACTATCTCTTCGAAGGTCTGAGGGAGTTCTACGGAGATCGCTCGAGCGTCGGCATTGATGCCTATTCGCAAAAGGCGCTTGCTCGCGTCTGGAAGGCCGTGCGCTTCTCCTGGTGGATGACGACGATGATGCATCGTTTTCCCGATACCGGCGATTTCGACCAGAAGATCCAGGAAGCGGAACTCGACTATCTCACCCATTCCCGCGCTGCCTCGACGGCGCTTGCGGAAAACTACGTCGGATTGCCGTTCTGACAGGATCCCGGCTGCCTTCGCAGGGAGGCGCTCACCCGATGTCAGCGGAACGGATGCGTCCACTGTGTGCTCGCACCGGGCTACAGTTGAAGCGGTATCCCGTGTCTCGATTTGATCCGCGCTGCCTCTTGTTGCATATTTTCGCCGTGTCTTGCCGCGCCCAACATGCGCGTAGAAAATATCGCAACAATATCGTCGAGAATCTTGGTTGCCTGTGCAAGAACTCAACAGCCATGAAAGCAGGATCGCCGACGGGGTGAAGCTGCAATGCATTCCCGAGGAGATCGAGGTCGAGGGCGTGGCCAATGCCTGTTGCTCGCCTCCCACGACAGCCGCATGATTGCCAAGCAGATGCTGCTGATCAATGGCGGCCTCATCTGACTATTAAGGGGGTCCCATGAACGCCAATACCAATACGCCGCTCCGTCGCTACCGCATCGCCTCCGTTCCCGGCGACGGCATTGGCCCAGAGGTCATCGCCGCCGGCCTCGAAGTGCTCGAAGTGCTGGCCGCCCGCAGCGGCGCTTTCACACTCGACATCGACCATTATGACTGGGGCAGCGAGCGCTACCGCAGGACCGGTGCCTTTATGCCGGAGAATGCCTTGTCTCTGCTGAAGCAAGCCGACGCCATCTATTTCGGCGCCGTCGGCGCGCCTGACGTGCCCGATCACGTGACACTCTGGGGCCTGCGTCTGCCGATCTGCCAGCGTCTCGACCAGTACGCCAATATCCGCCCGACCCGCATCTTCCCCGGTGTGAAAAGCCCGCTCAGGGGGGTCGAGGAAGGCGATCTCGACTGGCTGATCGTGCGTGAGAACTCCGAAGGCGAATATTCCGGCCATGGCGGCCGCGCCCATATCGGCCTGCCAGAGGAAGTGGCGACCGAAACCTCGATCTTCACGCGCCGCGGCGTCGAGCGCATCATGCGCTTTGCCTTCCGCGAGGCGCAGAAGCGCCCTCGTAAGCTGCTGACGGTCGTGACCAAGTCCAACGCCCAGCGCCACGGGCTCGTGCTGTGGGACGAGATTGCCGCTGAGGTCGCCAAGGACTTCCCCGATGTGACCTGGGACAAGGAACTGGTCGATGCCATGACCTTCCGCATGGTCGCAAAACCAAAGAGCATCGACACGGTCGTTGCGACCAACCTGCATGCCGATATCCTCTCTGACCTCGCGGCCGCGCTCGCCGGCTCGCTCGGCATCGCACCGACGGGCAATGTCGATCCCGAACGCCGTTTCCCCTCGATGTTCGAGCCGATCCATGGTTCGGCTTTCGATATTACCGGCAAGGGCATCGCCAACCCCGTCGCAAGCTTCTGGACGGCATCGTTGATGCTGGAACATCTGGGCGAGGCGGTTGCGGCAAAGATACTGATTTCAGCGGTGGAACAGGTCTGCGCTGCCGGCATTCTCACTCCAGATCTTGGCGGCAAGGCAACCACGGCGGATGTGACGCGCGCCGTTTGCGAAGCGTTGCGGGGATCGAACTTCGCCCCCGATGACGAGAATATTCCGGCCGTCTGATCCCCGGCAACCGCGTTTCATGGAAGGTATCCAGTCATGAGCAACAGACTTTCGGGCTACAAGCTCCGCCGTCCGGAGCTTTTTCGCGAAGCGAATTATATTGGCGGCCAATGGGTGCAGGCCGATAGTGGCCGTACCTACGACGTCACCAATCCTGCGACCGGCGAGGTGATCGGAACCGTGCCGGCCATGAGTGCTGTCGAGACGAACCGTGCGATCGATGCCGCCTACAAGGCGCAGAAGGCATGGGCGGGACTGACAGCCGAGCAGCGCGCCAATCATCTCTGGAAGCTGGCAGAGCTGATGCACGAGAATCTCGCGGATCTCGCGGCGATCATGACGATCGAGCAGGGCAAGCCACTCTCCGAAAGCCGTGGCGAGGTCGTCTATTCCGCAAGCTTCATCGAGTGGTTCGCCGAAGAGGCGAGACGCGTCTATGGTGACACGATCCCTTCGCCGGTTCCGGGCCGACGCCTGATCGTGCAGAAGCAGCCGATCGGCGTCTTTGCGGCGATCACGCCGTGGAACTTTCCCTCGGCGATGATCACCCGCAAGGCCGGTCCCGGCTGGGCCGCAGGCTGCACCGGCGTCATTCGTCCGGCAAGCCAGACGCCCTATTCGGCGCTGGCGCTTGCCGTGATGGCTGAAGAGGCAGGCTTTCCGGCCGGCGTCTGCAACGTCATCACCGGCCCTTCGTCGGACACCGGTCCTGCGATCACCGCCAGTCCGAAGGTGCGCAAGCTCACCTTCACCGGCAGCACGGCGGTCGGCGCCAAGCTGCTCGCCGAATGCGCGCCGACCATCAAGAAGACCAGCATGGAACTTGGCGGCAACGCGCCTTTCATCGTCTTCGACGACGCCGACCTCGACGAGGCGGTCAAGGGCGCCATGGGCTCGAAGTTCCGCAATACCGGGCAGACATGCGTCTGCGCCAACCGCATTCTCGTGCAGGACAAGGTGCATGACGCCTTTGCCGAAAAGCTCGCAGCCGCCGTTGCCAAACTGAAGCTCGGCGACGGCATGGAGGAGGGCGTTACTCTCGGCCCGTTGATCGACGAAGCTGCGCTCAAGAAGGTCGAGGCGCATGTCGATGACGCCGTCAGGCATGGCGCGAAGATCGTCTCCGGCGGCAAGCGCGATCAGCGTGGCGGCAATTTCTACCTGCCCACCATTCTCTCGGATGTCTCACGCGAGGCGGAAATCTTCTCGGATGAAACTTTCGGTCCGGTTGCCCCGCTTTTCCGCTTCAAGACGGAAGAAGAGGCGATCGAAATGGCCAATGACACGCCCTTCGGTCTTGCCGCCTATTTCTACGCCCGCGACGTCGCTCGCATCTTCCGGGTTGCCGAGGCTCTCGAATTCGGCATTGTCGGTATCAACGAGGGACTCATCTCGACAGCGGTCGCTCCTTTCGGCGGCATGAAGCAGTCCGGCATCGGCCGGGAGGGTTCGAAATACGGCATCGAAGAGTTCCTCGAGGTCAAATACATGGCCATTGGTGGCCTGGCGAACTGAGGAGAATGCCATGAGTGCAGCTGATATCGACGGCTTTGCAGCCCGGATCCGGAACCACGAAAGCCAGATGATTTCTGCCTGGGTGGGCATTCCCGATCCGCTGTTGGTCAATCATCTGGCTCAGGAAGCCTTCGATGCCGTTGTGCTCGACATGCAGCACGGCATGTGGGACCTGCCGTCTGCAGCTGCCGCTGTCGGCCATGTGCGTATCGCCGGCAAGCCGGCGCTCGCCCGCATCCCGGTCGGTGATTTCGCCTCTGCCTCGCGCCTGCTCGATGCCGGTGCGTCGGGCATCATCGCGCCGATGATCAATTCGGCCGAGGATGCGAAGGCCTTCGTGAAGGCCACAAAATATCCGCCGCTCGGCGAGCGCAGCTGGGGGCCGTCTTTGGCACTCAACCACACCGGCCTTTCGGCTGACGACTATCTCAGGACCGCCAATGTTTTGACGGTCGCAATCGCCATGATCGAGACGCGCGCGGCGCTCGAAGCGATTGACGATATCCTTGGCGTGCCCGGCATCGATGGTATCTTCATCGGCCCGTCGGATCTCTCCATCGCACTATCGAACGGGGATCAGGTGGCGCCGAATGCCGCCGAGATCGACAGTGCCATGCAGCATGCCGTCGCGCGTTGCGGCGCGCACGGAAAATTCGCCTGCGCCTTTGCCGGTGACGGCGAGCGCGCCGGCGAGCTTCTGAAATTCGGCTTCGCTTTCGTCATTGCCGGAGCGGAAACCGCGCAATTACGATCCGGTGCCCGCAAACAGATCAACGCCGCCAGGAAGATTGCTTCCGGCGGCTGATCCGTAGGCATATAGGGTTTCACGCGATCATGTAGCCGCCGTCGATGGGCATGGAGATGCCGTTGACCATCGCGGCTTCGTCCGAGAGCAGGAAGAGGATCACCTCTGCCACGTCCTCGGGCTCTGCGAACCGGCCGACCGGGATGCGCTTTTGCATTCCGGCGGCTTTCTCCGGATCGCTCCAGGCCTTGATCGCCATCGGCGTCAGCGTCACCGTCGGATGCACGCCATTTACCCGGATGCCCTGCGGCGCCAGTTCCTTGGCCATGACGCGCGTCAAGCCGTCCAGACCGCCCTTCGATGCACAATAGGCCGCATGATCCGGGATACCCACAAAGGCTGCGACAGAGGAGACGTTGACGATGGCTCCAGGGCGGCCGTTCTCGATCAGGGACCGCGCATACTCTTGTGCGACGATCATCGGGGCGCGCGTGTTGACTGCAATCAGGTGGTCAAAGGCTTCGACTGTGGTTTCGAGAAAAGGCTGCAGCTCGGTTGTTCCAGCGCAGTTGATAAGGAAATCTACCGGAAGTGCGGCGCGCGCCGCCTCTCGCGTCGTCTTTGCGTCGGCAAGATCGACCTGAATCGCTTCGCAACCAAGGTCTTCACGTAGGGAAACGACATCTTCAGCACTTCTGGTGAGTGCCGTAACCTTAGCCCCACGCTTGACCAGCATCTCTGCGACAACGCGGCCGATGCCCTTGCCGGCACCGGTGACGATCACTTTTTTGCCTTCGAAATTCATTTGTTCCTCACCTTACAATCGCTGTCCCGTTGCCTGATCAAAGATGTGAACACGGCGCGGATCAATATGAAAATGCAGCGTCCGGCCGGGTTCGACCTCGATGCGCTCACGGATCAGGGCATCGATCGGCACTCCTCCCACACGGCCGAAGATCAACGTTTCTGAGCCGGTCGGCTCGTATACCGACACCTCCACCGGAATACCGTCATCGCTGATGGTTATGTGTTCCGGGCGAATACCGTAGGTTACGGCCTTGCCCTCCTCTGCGTTCACGCGGTCCATGGGGAGGGTAACGCCTTGATCAGTGATGACAACCTGCTTTCCGTCGCGAGTTGCGATCTTGCCCTGGAGAAAGTTCATCGACGGGCTGCCGATGAAACCAGCGACGAAGAGGTTTGCCGGAAAGTCATAGAGATCAAGCGGCTTGCCAACCTGTTCCACCCGTCCGTCGCGCATGACGACGATCTTGTTGGCCATCGTCATGGCCTCGATCTGATCGTGCGTGACATAGACGGTGGTGGTCTTCAGCCGCTGGTGCAGTTCCTTGATTTCGACGCGCATGGTGACGCGAAGCTTGGCATCGAGGTTCGATAGCGGCTCGTCGAACAGGAAGACCTGTGGGTCGCGGACGATGGCTCGGCCCATGGCGACGCGTTGCCGCTGTCCGCCTGACAGCTGCTTCGGATAGCGGTCGAGATAACGCGTCAGGTCCAGGATCTCGGCTGCCCTACCGACCTTTTCATCGATCTCCGATTTCGGGCGTTTCGCCATCTTTAGTGGAAATCCCATGTTCTCGGCGACGGTCTTATGAGGGTAGAGCGCGTAGCTCTGGAAGACCATGGCGATGTCGCGCTCCTTCGGCGGGGCGTTGGTGACCACGCGACCGCCGATGCGGATGTCGCCGCTGCTGACGGTCTCGAGACCGGCGATCATGCGCAGCAGCGTTGACTTGCCGCATCCCGAAGGGCCGACCAGCACGACGAATTCGCCATCCTCGATATCGACGCTGACGCCATGCATCACCTGAAGAGCGCCATATCTCTTGGTGACGTCGCTGACCTGTACGTTTGCCAATGTCTTTTCTCCCTAATCCAGCACGGCTTGCGTCTTGATAGTGTTGATGGAATTCACCGGCTCACCCCTTCCAGACGATGTAGGCGCCGAGTACGGCGGAGATTGCCACCGCGAACCATACCGAAAGCCCGAACGGTTCGATGAACCGCAGCCAGAACAGAGAGAGCGCGACCCAGATCACGACGGAGATGAACAGCCGGTCGAACCAGTTCGTCTCGATCGGCAGGAAGCCCGGCTGTTTTTCGTTGTTTCGAGAATCCGAAGCCATTTCGCTATCCTTTCACTGCGCCGAAGGTCAGGCCGGCAACGATGTGACGCTGCACCACCGAGAAGACGATGAGCGCCGGGATCAATGTCAGCATCGAGATCGCCGCCATGATGCCCCAGGCGGTTCCTGTCGTCGTCACGTATTCCGACAGGCCGGTGGTAAGTGTGCGGGCGTTGAAGTTGGTGAGTGTCGCAGCGAGCAGATATTCGTTCCACGCGAAGACCCAGGTGAGGATGAGCGTCACCGCAAGTCCCGGTCGCGCCAAGGGAAAGACGATGTCGTAGAGGACCATCCAGGGGCTTGCGCCATCCATATAGGCCGCCTCGTCCAGTTCCTTGGGAATGGCCTCTACCGTCGGACGCAGGGTCCAGATGGCAAAGGGAAGGTTGAAGGAGCAATAGACCAGGATCATGCCAAGCCTGGTATCCGCCAGCGAAAAGTCGCCGATCCTGTAAACCTGCGTCAGCAGCAGGAAGAGCGGCAGCAGGAAGACCGCCGGAGGCGCCATGCGGTTGGTGATGGTCCAGAAGAAAATGCTTTCCTTGCCTGCGAGATCGAAGCGCGTCAGCGCGTAGCAGGCAAGAAAGCCGAGGGTCGTCACCAGGATCGCGTTCCCCGACGAAATGACCAGCGAGTTGATCATATATCGCCGCAAGGTCTCGTTCGTCAGCACGTCCTGGTAGTTCTTCCAGAAGAAGCTCCGAAGGATAACGTCCGGCGTGGAAAACAGGTCAAAGGGCTGCTTCAGCGAGATGACGAAGAGCCAGTAGATCGGGAAGAGGGTTGCAAAGCTTATCAGCGTCCACAAGAGAACCGAAAGCCAGGGGTTTTGCCTTTTCATCGCATCAGCCTCTCTTCGAACGGGGAGCAATCAGGCCGACGTAGAGCAGCCAGCAGACGACGATGGTGAGATAAAGTACGACGACCGAGATGGCTGAACCGTAGCCGTAATTCGTTTTCGGAAAGACTTCCCTGAAGATGTGAACGCCGATATAGCGCGTCGACGACCCCGGGCCGCCTCCGGTCAGCATCAGGACTTCGTCGACCGTGCGCAGCGCGTCCATGAGCCTGATGAACACCGTGGCCAGCAGGGCAGGGCGGATCAGAGGGAGCGTGATATGCCAGAAGATCTGGCTCTTGCCGGCGCCATCGATCTGGGCCTGCTCGAAGGGATCTGGCGGAAGCGAGACCAGGGCGGCAATCAGGGACAGGGTGACCAGCGGCGTCCAGTGCCAGACGTCCATGATGACAGTGATGGAGAAGGCCGCGAGCGCACTCTGGCCGATGTTCAGATCGTAACCGAACCAGCTTCGCAGCAGATATGGGATGATGCCGATCGACGGTGTCGTCATCAGCTTCCACACCGATCCGACAATGATGGGCGCCATGATCAGAGGCAGGGTGTGGATGGTGCGGAAGAACGCTTTTCCCGGAAAGTCCTTCATCAGTGCCTGCGCGAGAATGTATCCGAGGACGAGTTCGGAAACGACTGCGAAGAAGACGAAGGCGATCGTGATGCCCAGCGAGGCCAGGAACTGTTTGTCGAAGACGAGACTCCGGTAGTTCGAAGCCCAGTTGAAGACCATCAGCGGATTTGCGGCGAAAGGGTTCCACTGGTGAAACGAAACCCAGACGACGTAAATGAAAGGAAAGATGCCGAAGAGCCCGAGGATCAGGATCGTCGGTGACAGCAGCAGCCATCCAAGCTTTTGTGAATGCATCGCCTCATCCTCTTTGGCACCCTTGGGGCGGCCTATCGAGCCAGGAAAGGAGCGGGTCGCCAAGCGAAGACGACCCGCCAAGGTGGGGAGGATGATTTATTTGCGATAGCCGAGCGAGGTGAGCTCCTCTTCCGTCTTGGCGGCCATCTGGTCGAGGCCTTCGTCGGGCTCGATCTTGCCGGTAAGGATGTCGAAGAAGATCGGCAGGGTTGCTTCACGCAACTGGGCATGGAACGGATACGGAGGAGCGCCGGCGAAGAGTTTGCCCTGATCCTTCAGCATCGTGTAGAAGCCGCCGAGCTTGACGTCCATCGCCTTGACCTTCGGGTCGTCGAAGGTCGCCTTGTTGGTGATGCGGGGTGCTGCGATTGCCCAATCGGGCTGCACATCGTTCTGACCCATGAATTCGAGGAAGAGCAGAGCTGCTTCCTTGTTCTTGGACGTAATCGGCAGGCCGAAGGCGCCGCCGTCATAATAGCCGATATAGCCCTTTCCGGATTTCGCATCTTCCAGAACGCCCGGTTCGAGTGGCGGCAGGGCAAAGCCTACTTTGTCGACCACCTTCGACTGCGCAGGATCGCTCGCGATCCATGCGGCGTTCTCGCCGTAGATCAATCCTTGAGCAACACGGCCGGCAGCGAAAGTCGTCGCCGTTTCCGTCCAGGTCGACTGGGTCGATTCCGGCGGGGCTATGTCGCGCAGATGCAGCCAGTATTTCAGCGCGGCCTTCGCCTTGTCGCTGTTCATTGCGCCGCCATGCTCGACCGTCGCTGCGTAGTTGTTGCTGGCGTCGATGCCCCAGTTGTAAACGCCGAAAGTCGGCGCGATGGATTCGAAATATTCGTACCAGGACGCGGCGTGACCTGTATGCGCCTGAGCGGTGGTGCCCCAAAGCTCAATGCCGTTATCCTTGCCATATTTGGTGAAGAACTCGGCGATCTGCGTGTAGTCCTCATGCGTGGTCGCCGGCTTCAGGTCCTTGCCGGTTTCCTTCTTGAAGGCTTCCTTGATCTTCGGATCGTCGAAAAGGTCCTTGCGATAGAGATAGGTCTTCAGGAAGGCTTCCATCGGGACGCCAAAGAGATCGCCCTTCTTGTCCTTGAAGTAGTCGGCGAAGCTGGTGAAGTTCGCGTCGTCGTAGGTCGGCGCCTTCAGATCCGCCTGATCCTTCAGCGTCTGGGTGATGTTGACGAGGAAATTCCGGGACAGGTACGAGTAGATGATGTCCTGTTCGATGTAGACCATGTCATAGATGCCGGTTTTGGCCTCCATGTCCTTGATGGCCTTGTCGTACATCTGATCCCAGGACGTCGTCTCGATCTCGACCTTGATGCCGGTCTTCTTCTCGAATTCCGGGGCGAGCACGTTCTTGATGTAGTTCGATGGCGGCGTGCTTTCGGTCACGCCGTGCAAGGTCACGCCTTTGAACTTGGCGCCGGCGTCGGACCAGAAGTCTGCCCATGCCGGCGAAGCGGCGGTGGCGAGGCTGAGCGTCAGCGCAAGCGCGCTGGCCTTCAGAGCGTAATTCATTTCAATCCTCCCAGATAGCAGCGAGATCATTTCGCCGGGCCATTGTGTAGACGAAAAATGCTGCTCACGCAATATTTGTTGTCCAAACCTGCAAATATGTCAGCTATGTGTTTGATTTTGGTTAGAACTAATTCTGGCGAAAGTAACAGATGCAGGGTCCTTTCACTAAAATGCTGCAATGCAATGAATTTGTTCGCAAAAGCAAAATTGTAATCTGTGAATTTATTTGTTGCGTTGCCATACTAAATGGCATAGCTGTGGCGCTACGAAAGGCTTTCAGCGGAGGAAAAAAGCTATGCGCCGATTGGGTATCCATTCATTTGTATGGACAGGCGGCCAAACACAGGAGGGCCTCGAAATGGCTCTTAACAAAACGGCCGAGCACGGATATCGCACAATCGAATTCGCTTATCTGCGCCCCGAGAAGTTCAATCTCGATCGTCTCGCAAAGCGCGCGCAATCGCTCGACGTCGAGATCGGTGTGACGATGGGCCTGCCGATCGACAGGGATATTTCGAGCGAGGACGCCGCTGCGGTATCCGCCGGCAAGCAGACGCTCGCCGATGCCGTGCGTGCGGTCCGTGACATCGGCGGAAACAAGCTTGGTGGGATCCTCTATTCCGCGCACACCAAGTACAACCGCCAGCCGACGAAGAAGGGCTGGGACAACAGCGTCGCCGCAATCGCTGCGACTGCGGATGTCGCGAAGGATGCGAGGGTCGATCTCGTCCTGGAGATCGTGAACCGCTTCGAAACGAACCTTCTGAACACGGCGGCCCAGGGATTGAAGTTCATCTCCGAGACCGGATCGGACCATGTCCGACTGCATCTCGACACCTTTCACATGAATATCGAGGAAGCAAATCCGGCTGCCGCGATCCGGCTCGCCGGCGACAAGATCGGCTACTTCCACATCGGCGAGAGCAACCGCGGCTATCTTGGCGACGGCGTCATCAACTTCGATCTCATCTTCGATGCCTTGCTCGATATCGACTACAAGCGCGACATCGTGTTCGAAAGCTTTTCGACCGCTGTTGTCGATGAAGGCCTGTCACTCGCCTGCGCAATCTGGCGCGACACGTGGACCGATAACGACCCGTTGGCGGCTCATGCCAAACGCTATATCGAACTGAAATACGAAGAAGCCAAACGGCGTCGCGTCACGAACGCACGCCCCTGATAATCCTTCTGCCGATCTGCTTCGTAAGTGTAGGCTGGAGCAGTCGATTTGAAGAGAAATGAACATGAACGACACCGTCTCCATCGGAAGCTCGCCGCGCAGGATCAGGCAGAACAACATCGTCGCAGCCCTGCAGACGATCTACAGCCATCGCCGCCTGAGCCGGGCCGACCTGGCGCGGAAGCTCGGGATGAACCGTTCATCATCGGGGGAGATCGTTGCCGAACTGACGGAAAGCGGCTTTGTCCAGGAGTCGGACGAGAGCGGCAAACAGCGCTCGGAGCAATCCCGTGCCGGCCGTCCGGGAATCATGCTCGAGCTGGTTCCAGATGCCGCATTCTTCGTCGGCATCGAGCTTGGCGTCGAGCATATATCTGCTGTTGTTGTGGACTTTTCCGCCGATGTCCGGGCCTGTCGCAGGCTGGCCTTCCACGCGCAGTCCTCGACAGTGGAGGAGGCCGTGGCATGTGGCGTCGATCTCATCATCGGCGCCATGGCGAAAGACATGATCCAGCGCTGCAAGGGGCTTGGCATATCCGCGCCGGCGCATATCCGGCCGGAAGGAATTGTCACGCTTGCGCCGATCATTGGCTGGCGGGAGGTGCCGTTGAAAGAGATCGGCCGCAGTGCCTTTCCGGCCGAGGTGCCGATCGCGGTGGAAAACGACGCCAATGCTTTCGCGATCGGTGACAGCTATCGTCATGGTGTTTCCGGCGTAACGCTCTTCCTGCTCATGGAAACCGGCGTCGGTGGTGGGATCATGATCGATGGAAAACTGTTTCGTGGCGGTCATGGCCTTGCGGGCGAAATCGGCCATACTCTCGTGCCGGGAAGCGGCGGACAGAAATTCGAGCAGCTGATCGGCCGCGAGGTACTGATCCGGCAGTATCGGGAGGCGACCGGCCGCACCGACGCCGATCTGCAGGATTTCCTCACCGATGTTCGCGATCGTGTTCCTGATGCTGTGAACATAGCGGAGATCTGGTCGCGGCATCTTGCCTACGCGCTGCTGCAGGCCTGTCGTCTGCTCGATCCTGATAGGATCGTGCTCGGCGGTTCGGTTGCATCGCTCTATCCGATGGTCGCGGCCCGTGTGGCTGTCCATATGTCGGAAGGCCAGAACATTCCTCTTCCGACCCCCGAGATCGTCGTCGATGGCGACGCGGAGTTCGGTTCCGCCTTCGGGGCGGCATGCATGCTGCACCAACGCTTCCTTTCTCTCGAAAACGAGGAATTCGGTGGCGAAGACGGTGCACTACAACGATCTACAGCGATTTAGCGACACCTATCGAAAGCAGGATTGCAATGGTTTCAGTGCTGGCTCCGGACCATCTCGGTCCCACGGTTTGCGTCGGCGAGATCCTCGTGGAGATCGTTGCGACGACGGTCGGAGAAGGCTTTCGTGAGGCTCAGCCGCTCGTCGGTCCGTTTGCCAGCGGGGCGCCGGCGATCTTCATCTCGCAATGCGGCCGGCTCGGCGGAGCAGCGGCGATGGTGGGGGCAGTCGGCAACGATGATTTCGGTCGCGTCAACATTGATCGCCTCAGGCGGGATGGCGTCGATGTGTCTACTATTTCCATCGACACTGACTATCCGACCGGGAGTGCCTTTGTCCGCTACCGCAAGGACGGTTCCCGCGACTTCGTCTACAATATCGCGAAGTCCGCGGCCGCCCGCTTCGGCTGGTCTCAGGGTGTCAGCGATCTCATCAACCGCATCGGACATCTCCATGTGATGGGTTCGGCGCTGTCCGTTCCGAGCGCGCGGGAGGTAATCGACAAGGCGGTCGACATCGTGAAGGCGCGAGGCGGAACGCTCTCGGTCGATCCGAATATCCGCAAGGAATTGCAGCTCGACGAGGATACCGAGCGTCGATTTGCCAGGCTTGTCGCCACCGCCGATCTTCTCTTGCCGTCAGGGGAAGAGCTTGAGCGGGCCGCTGGCATCTCGGGCGAAGCCGAGGCGATCCACCGTCTTTTCGAAATAGGCGTGAAGGAGATCGTGCTGAAGCGCGGAGCGGAGGGCGCGACCTATTTTGGCAGGGACGGCGACCGCATCGACGCTCCTGCATTTCTCGTCGAAGAGGTCGATCCTACCGGCGCCGGCGACTGCTTCGGCGGGGCCTACCTCACCTGCCGGCGGCTCGGAATGTCTCCGGGCGAGGCTCTCACCTATGGTTCGGCCGCAGGTGCGCGCAATGTGACGATCCGCGGTCCGATGGAAGGCGCAGGCACGCGCCAGGAACTCGACACATTCATCGCCTCGACGAAAAGGCGCTCGTAATGCAGATAAAACTGAACGAACTGGCTGCACTCAGGGCTCTGGGCCACCCTGCAGGGATCACCTCGGTCTGCTCGGCCCATCCGATCGTCCTGCGGGCAGCGCTGCGTCATGGGCGTGACCATTCGAGCACGGTTCTGATCGAAGCCACCTGCAACCAGGTCAACCATCTGGGCGGCTATACCGGAATGACCCCTGCGGACTTTGCGGCTCTCGTGTTGCGCATCGCCAAAGAGGAGGGTTGCCCGGAAAACCTCATCGTGCTTGGCGGCGACCATCTCGGACCGAATCCCTGGCGGGAACGTGCGGCCGAAGAAGCCATGGCTGAGGCTGAGAGGATGGTGGCGGCCTATGTCGATGCCGGGTTCCGCAAGATCCATCTGGACGCATCGATGGGCTGCATGGGTGAGCCCGCCGGATTGGACGACGAGACGACCGCTCATCGCGCTGCCCGCCTTGCCGCTGTCGCGGAGACCTCGGCAAGGCGGGCAGGGGGCGCCATGCCGGTTTATGTGATCGGCACGGAGGTTCCTCCTCCCGGCGGCGCGGATCACGCGCTGACCACGATCGAGCCGACTGCGGCTTCGGCCGCCAGGCGGACGATCGATGTCCATCGCCGCGTTTTCGCCGAGGCCGGCCTTACGGAGGCGTTTGGGCGTGCCATCGGCCTGGTGGTGCAGCCGGGCGTCGAGTTCGGCAACCACAATGTCATCAGGTACGACCGCAGCAAGATCGATAAATTGAAGCAGGTGCTCGAGGACGAGCCGCAATTCGTGTTCGAAGCGCATTCCACCGATTATCAGGGCACCGGTCCGCTGACCGCGCTCGTTGAAGACGGGTTTCCTATTCTCAAGGTCGGGCCGGAACTGACCTTCGTTCTACGCGAGACCCTCTATGGGCTGGACCTGATCGCCTCCGACCTCGTGCCTGATTATGGCGATCGTCCGCTCTACGCTGCGATGGAGGCGCTCATGCTGGCAAATCCGGAGAATTGGAGCCGTCACTATCATGGCACGGAAGGCGAGCAGCGCTGGCTTCGGCATTATTCGCTGTCCGATCGCATCCGCTACTACTGGACGTCTGAACAGGCTCAATCCGCCGTCGCGCGTCTTTGCGACGCGCTTGCCGGAAAATCCGTACCGCTCCCGCTATTCTGGCAGCACATGCCGGCCGCCGAGCGGTTTTCCGACGGGCCATTGGATCCGGAAGAGGTCCTGATCTGGCGGGTGACAAAGAGTCTTGCCGAATATCATGCAGCATGCGGCGCAGGGAGATAGGGCCGCCCAACCGAGGAGGAAAGAATGAACGAGTTGAAAGGGAAGGTCGCTGCGGTCACGGGCGCGGCATCGGGTATCGGAATGGCGTCGACCGAAGCGATGATCGCCGCGGGCGCGACGGTCGTTCTCGTTGACCGTGACGAGAAGGCGTTGAAGTCGGCCTGCGAGCGTCTTGGCGAACAGGCGATACCTGTTGCCTTGGATCTATTGGACCCGGAGGCATGCGCCCAGCTTCTTGATCGCGTGTTGTCGAAGGTGGGGCAGCTCGACATTCTGCATGCCAATGCCGGCACCTATATCGGCGGTGACCTCGCGGATGCGGATCTCGACGCCATCGACCGGATGCTGAACCTCAATGTCAATGTCGTCATCAAGAACGTCCGCACCGTCATTCCACACATGATCGAACGCGGCACCGGCGACATCGTCATCACGAGCTCCGTTGCCGGCCATGCGCCCGTCCCATGGGAGCCGGTCTATTCGCCATCGAAATGGGCGATGCACTGCTTTGTCCAGACGATGCGCCGCCAGCTTCTGAAAAACGGCATTCGCGTCGGTTCGGTTTCCCCGGGGCCGGTCATCAGTGCGCTGCTTGCCGACTGGCCCGAGGAGAACCTGCGCAAGGCGAAGGAGGCCGGCGCTCTGATCGAACCCAAAGAGGTGGCCGACGCGATCATGTTCATGCTGACGCGTCCGCGCAACGTGACGATCCGCGACATTGTCGTTCTTCCAAGCGCATTCGACATCTGAGGGGCCGAACCATGAGTTATCAAGAAAAATTCCGTCTCGATGGTGAACGCGCGGTCGTCACCGGCGGCGGGCGCGCCATTGGACTTTGCTGCGCCCACGCGCTTGCCGAGGCCGGTGCTGCCGTCGTCGTGATCGAGCGTAATGAATCGGACGCAGAGCAGGCTCTGTCTCTCAAAGACAAGGGATATGACGTCGATCTGCGTCTCGGTGACGTGACCGATTCCGCCCGCATGGAGGCGATCGCCAATGAACTCGCCGACAGCGGACGGCCGGCGACGATCCTGGTGAACAATGCCGGGATCGGCCAGAACGGGATTGCCGCAGAAGACGTCACGGATGCCGATTGGCTGCGGATGATGAATGTCAACGTCAATGGCGTCTTCTGGTGCTCGCGCTCCTTCGGTCGCCATATGGTGGCGATGAAGCGGGGCGCGATCGTCAATCTCGGCTCGATGTCCGGCATCATCTGCAATCGGCCGCAGCCGCAGACGGCCTACAACGTTTCCAAGGCTGCCGTTCACCACCTCACCCGTTCCATGGCCGCTGAATGGGCTCAGCACGGTGTCAGGATCAATGCGGTCGCTCCGACCTATATCGAAACGCCGATGGTGGCTGCAGTCGAAGCCAATCGCGAGCGGATTCCGATCTGGCTCGCCGATACGCCAATGGGACGAATGGGGACGCCGGAAGAGGTCGCAAGCGCGGTTCTCTTCCTCGCATCCGGTGCGGCAAGCCTGATGACGGGAGCAATCGTCAACGTCGATGCGGGATTCACCTGCTGGTAGACCGGGTCGGGTGAGAGTCTTCGAGGTGCCTGCGATCCTGCTGACGCCTCGCTTTCTTCCTCCAGCCTGCCCATCTGCACGGTGGTTCGTCAGCTTTTGACCGGATCATCCTTCACGGCATCGGCAAACTTCCGCATCAGGCGGACCAGATTGTCCAGATCATCGGGATCCCATGTCTTGAATATCTCGATCCCTATCCTCTCGCGCGCCGCATCGACCCGATCCGTCATCGCTTTGCCCTTCGCAGTAACGGTCGCTTCGCTGACGCGACGGTCCGACGCGCACGGCTGACGCTTGACGAGACCGAGGCTCTCCAGCTTGGCGACCTGACGGCTGACCGTCGTGTGGTCCCGGCCGGCGCGGTCGGCCAGATCGACCACGCCGATCGGCCCCAATCTTTCAATGCCCACCAGCAAGGGGAAGAGGGCGCGGTCGAGCGAAATTCCCGCCTCCTTGACCATTGCCTCATCCCGTTGCGGCCGGTTCATCACGCTGACGATCTCAAGCAGCGATCCATGAAGTTCATGGATGCGTTTTGAGATATGTGTATTTTGCACATTTTTTGTTGACGACATTCCTGCGCTCCTATTATGTGCGTAATACACATAAATAGGAGCTGCAGCAATGACAGAAGATGACGCAATCGACGTATTGATTTGTGGTGCCGGCGCGGCCGGCCTGACCCTGGCGATCGATCTCGCCCGGCGAGGTGTATCTTTCCGGCTGATCGAGAAGATGGATGATCCGTTCCAAGGTTCGCGCGGCAAAGGGATACAGCCTCGAACCCTGGAAGTGTTCGAGGACCTCGGCATTGTCGACAAGATTGCCGCATCCGGCGGTTACTATCCGCATCAGCGCGAATATCACGGCGACGGCAGCATGAGAGATGTCGCGCTTGTCGAGGCCTGTGAGCCGGTCCCATCGGAACCCTACGGAATGCCTCTGCTTGTGCCTCAATTCCTGACGGAGAGGGCGATGCGGGAGCGTCTTGCCGAACTCGGCCATGCTCCGGAGTTCGGCTGCGCGTTGTTCGCCTTCGAACAGGATGGGCAGGGTGTAACAGCAAGACTTGCCAATGGCGGCGAAGAACAGACTATCCGCGCATCCTATCTCGTCGGCACCGACGGCGGCCGAAGCTTTGTGCGCCAGGCGCTCGCCGTCGGCTTTCCCGGAAAGACGCTCGGCGTTCGCGCCATCGTTGCCGACGTGACATTGACAGGCCTTAGCCGCGATGTCTGGCATCGCTTCAACGAGGGGTCGATGGAGACACAGATTTCCTTTTGTCCGTTGACCGAAAAAGGGTCTTTCCAGATGCAGGGACCAGTGCCTCTCGAAGGCGACATCGACCTGTCGGCCGAAGGGCTTACGGCGCTGACTGCCGAACGGACCGGTCGTACGGATATCCTCATCCAGTCTGTCTCCTGGGCATCGGCTTTCAACATGAATGCCCGGCTTGCCGACAGCTATCGTGTCGGTCGCGTCTTTCTCGCCGGAGACGCCGCCCATACCCATCCGCCGACGGGCGGCCAGGGTCTGAATACCAGCGTTCAGGACGCCTACAATCTCGGCTGGAAGCTGGCAGCCGTCCTATCAGGCGCCCCGGAGACGCTTCTCGATAGCTATGAGGAAGAGCGCCGTCCGGTCGCGGCAAGCATGCTGGGACTTGCGACCAGATTGCTCGAAGACATGAAGCGTGGCGAAATTCGGCGTGGCCGTGAGGTTCGGCAACTGGACATCGGCTATCTCGGTGCGAGCCTGTCGCTCGAAGACCCCCAGCGTCAGGCTCGCATCCTTGCCGGCAACCGCGCTCCCGACGCGCTGCTGAAAGGCGCCGCAGGACAACCCGCGCGGCTGTTTGACCTCTTTAAAGGCCCTCATTGGACGCTGCTGGAATTTGAAGTGGAGACGGTTGGCCTCCAGCCACGCAAAGGACTGCATATCCAAAGCATCGGGCAGGGCGGCGAGCTTATCGATAACAAGAACCAGTTCCGCGACAATTACGAAGTTGCGTCAGGTGACCGGATTCTTGTCCGTCCGGATGGCTACGTCGGCGCGATCGTCTCGCAGGGCGAAGTGGCGGCATTGGAAGCCTATCTTCATGATGTAGGGTTGAAAACGGGGGCGGCCGCCAGGCGATGAAAATGCCTCCGCGGTATCGCTTCGCCAGCGAAAGCAGAAATATTTATGGCGCGGAATCTTCAAAGCTTTTCAGTAACACGCCGCTATGATTGTGATGACAATGGGCGTTCGATGACGGTTGCGCGCTGGGCAATAGCTGCCTTGCGCTTCCGCCATCCGCGGCCGGTATGACGCAATCACGGATCACTCAATGCCGATAATCTTGTTCGCTTCGATATTCTCACGTTTCAACCGGGTTATCAGTCTTCGCCTGCTTGCACTTTTGCTTGGATCGCTGATCTGCGTCGCGGCCGGTCATGCAGAAGACATCCTGCGGATTCCCTATTCGTCTGATATCGGCACCCTGGATCCGGATAATGGTTTCGAAGTCGCCGGATTGACGACGCTGGACAGCATTTATGAGGGCCTCGTCAAATACGAGGCGGGTTCGACCAGGATTGTCGGATCACTGGCAAAGAGCTGGGAGATCTCCGGCGATGGCTTGACCTACACGTTCCACCTCGTCGAGGGCGCCAAGTTCCACGACGGCACGGCCTTGAATGCCGATGCCGTCGTCACCTCGTTCAAGCGCCGCCGCGACGGCGGTTTTGTGCAGAACTACACACTCGCCAACTTGGCAGATATCGCAGCATCAGACAGTTCCACTGTCGTCATCACGCTACGGCACGCGCAGCCCTCATTCCCGGATGGCCTTGCAAGCCCGTGGGGGCCGAAAATCATCAGCCCGGCCGCGATTTCTGAGCATGCCAAGGGTGATTTTGCGACGGGATGGCTGACCGAGCATGCAGCTGGGACCGGGCCGTTCAAATTGGCCGAGTTCAAGCGTGGCGAACGCTATGTACTCGCACGGAACGAAGACTATTGGGGCGCCAAACCCTATTTCAGCAGGGTGGAACTGCCCGTCATCCCCGACATCGGCCAGCAAATTCTCAAACTGAAGACTGGCGAAATCGATGGCGTGCCAACCAATTACCCCTTCGCACAGCTCGGCAGCCTGCCGGCCGATCTGGAAATAACATCCGCCCCCAGCATGACGCAGTTCGAGGCTTTCGTTAAGCCGGGATCGCCGCTTGAAGATGCCGAGGTTCGCAAGGCGGTTCTGACCGCGATCAATCCGAATTTGTGGGCAAGCGATGCCTTCGGGCAATATGCCCAAGTCTCGAAATCGCTCTTTCCGAACATCATGCTGGATCCGGCACAGCCGGTACAGTTTCCGACCGATTTCGATGCTGCTAAGTCCACTATCGCCAAGCACGGCCCTGTCGCGCTCAACATCGGGCTTTATAGCGCCAATCCGAGCTATGGGCGTATCGCCGACCTGATGATCGCGCAGCTATCGATGATCGGCGTCGAGGCGACCTCCCATATCATGCCGCCGGGGGCAGCCTATGCCATGAAGGGCGATCCGGCGGCTCCCGATATGCTGTTGATCATCGCCTCTCCGGATGCGGCCCATCCCGATAGCCAGGCAAAGGCATTCTTCACCAAGGACGCGCCGCTGAACCTTTATGGCAGCGCCCTTCCGGAGGCGGACGCCGTCATCGCCGAAGGTGCCTCCGCAACGGATATGAGCACACGCAACACACTCTATGAAAAGGCAGGGCGCATGTATTTCGACGCCGGCCATTTCATTCCGCTCGTCGATGTCGACGACGTGGTCGTCCATCGCAAGGGTCTAAAGGATCTCGGTCTTCGTCCTGTCTTCCCGAGAGGCAGCATCGACTTTTCAGGTGTGAGGCGCTGATGGTTGAGCGCACGACTTTCGGCAGGATTCATGGCTGCATTTCCACCTGCGGGGAGCTGTGGAGGCTGTGACCAGGGCTGCGCTCTCCATCGCTGATCTGCGAGTCGTCCTTCGGCGAAATGGTCGCGATCACCTCGTGCTCGACGACATCAGCTTCGAGGCTATGCCGGGCGAGATCATCGCGGTCGTCGGCGAAAGTGGTTCCGGCAAAACCACCCTCGGCGCGGCAATCCAGGGCCTGTTGCCGGCCTCCAGCGAAGCTGATGTCATCGGCTCCATTCATGTTGCCGGCACCGAGATCGTGGGAGCAACGCCGCGGGTGCTGCGGGCTGCCCGTCACGGGCTCGTTCGCGCCATTCCGCAGGATCCGATGGGTGCGCTCAACCCGACGATGACGATTCGCCATCAGCTGCGGGAATCGGCAGGCGGAGACGATAACTTCATCAGGGATTGGCTGGGCCGGGTCGGACTCTTGGATGCGGACGCCATACTCGATGCATTTCCGCATCGCCTATCGGGCGGGCAGCGCCAGCGCATCCTGATCGCGATGGCGCTGATGGCACAGCCGCAGGTCCTGATTGCCGATGAATCGATCACCGCGCTCGACTTCGCCCTGCAAAGCAAGATTCTCGAACTGCTGCGCAAGGTGGCGCGAGAGCAGCAGACCACAGTACTTTTCATCACGCACAATCTGACCGCTGCAGCATCGCTCGCTGATCGCGTGCTCGTGCTCTACCGGGGTCGTATTCTGGAGATCGGCAGAACCGGCGATGCGCTGACCCATCCCGGCCATCCCTATCTGGCCGGCCTGCTTGCGACCCAGTTCGATTTCGATACGGATCGCCAGCGCTCCCTGCCTACTCTGCCGGCGGAGCGACTGAGCCTTGCCGATCCTGAGCATGTTTGCTGCTATGCCTCCCGGTGTCCCGTCATTAGGGACGAGTGCATAACCAGCCGGCCCGAACTCATGCCGCTTTCTGTTACCGAACACACTGCCGCCTGCTTCTTCCCTGACTCGGCGCAATCCAGCGCACGTCAGTATCGCTTCACGGAAGCCTGGCCAACCGTTGCGACAGCAAAGCCGGTGGAGGCGCTGCGACTGTCCAATGTCAGCAAAAGCTTCACGTCGACTATTGGCCCGTTCGGCCGGCGCCGGCAGCGGAAGGTGCTGGAATCGGTCAATCTCTCGGTCGGGCTTGGTGAATGCGTCGCCCTGCTCGGCGAGAGCGGCGCGGGCAAATCGACGATCCTCAGGCTCGCGGCCGGGCTTCTGTCGCCCGACAGCGGCGAGATTGTCCGGGTCGACGATGCCCCACAGGTTGTTTTTCAGGATGCAGTTGCCTCGCTGACACCCTGGCTGCCGATCGGTGAGCAGATCGGCGATCGGTTAAGGCATCTCGGTCTCGGCAAGGAAGAGCGTCTCGACAGGGTCGTCGAAGCGTTTGCGTTGGTCGGCCTCGATGAGGGCCTGATGTCTTCGCTGCCCGCCAGCCTCTCCGTCGGTCAATGTCAGCGTGCCGTGCTTGCCCGCGCGATCGTCGTACCGCCGAAACTCTTGCTCTGCGACGAGCCGATCAGCGCGCTCGACGTGTCGCTTGCTGCCACCACGCTGAACCTTCTCGGAGAGATCAGGCGGCGGCTCGGCATGGCTGTGCTGTTCGTTACCCATGATCTGGCCGCCGCCAGAATAATCGCCGATCGTATTGCCGTGCTGGGAAAGGGCAGGGTGACGCAGGAAGGGGATCCCGACACGATAACTGCCGGCTTCAATCCTCTATCGATGAACGCCATTCTGGCCTCGATATCGAGAAGGCATGCGAGCACGGGGGGGCACGACGCATGAACGTTCCGGAACTCCTCCCCGAGGAGCGGCTCGTCCGCTGGCCTGTCATCCTAGGGCGCATCGGCTGGATCGATCGGATCGGGGTGTTCGGAGCGATTGCTATCACGATCATCGCCCTGTTCGCGACGTGGCTGACGCCGTTCAATCCTCAGCTTCGCGTTGCGCCCGCTTATCTGCCGCCTTCATGGGAGCACTGGTTCGGGACGGATGAGATCGGGCGCGATCTTTTTTCGCGCATCGTCCTCGGTATCCAATACACATGGCTGCCCGCAATTGTCCTCATTCTCGTCAGCCTGATCGTTGGTGGATGCATCGGCATGGTCCCCGGCCTCGTCAGCCGCAGGCTCGACATTCTGGCGCAATGGCTGGTCGACTTTTTCCTCGTCTTGCCGTCTACGCTTGTGGCTCTGGCGGTGATCGCAACGCTCGGCGCGGGGCTGACCAATACGATGATAGCGATCGGCATCGCCTGGTGGCCCTGGTACGCGCGCATATCTCGCGACGAACTGCGCCGGCTGAACGCCCGCCCACATGTGGAGGCTGCAAGAATTGCCGGCATCGGCGGCCCGCGTCTGCTGCTGCGCTATATCCTTCCCGGTGCCATTCCGGCCCTGCTGGTCGCCGCGACGCTTGATGTCGCCAACGTGATCATGACGATGTCGCTGATGTCCTTCATCGGGCTCGGCCAGCCGGCGCCGGCACCCGAACTGGGGGCTATGACATCCCGTGCGCTCGATAGCCTCTCTGTCTATTGGTGGCTTCCAATGTTGCCGGCAGCGGTCATTTTTCTCATCTGCCTCTTCGCCAATCTCGCGGGAGATGGTCTACGGACTGCATTGCGAGGGGCCTAGAATATGCTGGCATATTTCCTCAGGCGCATACTGGGTCTGGCTGCCGTTCTCCTGATGATGAGCTTTGCGGTATTCTGCCTGCAAAGCATCATTCCCGCCGACCCCGCGCGCGCCATCGCCGGGCCGCTCACACCTCTGTCAAACGTGAATGCGCTTCGCCAGCAGCTCGGCCTCGATGATCCTATTGTCGTTCAATATGGCCGGTTCCTGTCGCGGCTGGCGCGGGGCGATCTCGGGGCGTCGGTCCGGACCCGTCAGCCGGTCGCCGCCGACATCAGGCAATATTTGCCGGCATCGCTCGAATTGTCATTGGCGGCTCTCTGCATCGGGCTTTTGCTGGCAGGCATTCTCGCGGTGCTACCTCATATTGTCGGTGGCTCCGGCGGGCTGCGGTTTCTCTTCATTGCGGCAGGTTCGGTGCCGATTTTCATGTCCGCCTTGCTTCTGGTCTATGTCTTCTGGTTCCGTCTCGGCTGGCTGCCTGGGTCCGGCAGGATGAGCGATGCTGATTTCGCCGGCCCAAGCGGCTTCAATCTCATCGATGCGCTTATCGGCGGCAGGGGCGACCTCAGCCTGGATGCGATCCGGCATTTGTTTCTGCCTGCCTGCGCTTTAGCACTACCGATCGCCGTCGCGGTAGGGAGAAGTCTCAACAGCGCGCTGCGCGAGGTGATGCAGCAGGCCTATATCGGGACTGCGCGGGGGAAGGGGCTTCGAGAGACAGCGGTGGTCTTGCGCCATGGTCTTCGCAACGCCGCCTCGCCGACTCTGGCGATGATCGGTCTGCAGATCCGGCTTCTGTTCGGCAACCTGCTGATCGTCGAGCTTGTCTTCGGGTGGCCCGGCCTCGGGCTCTATATGGTCCAGTCCCTGACCAGCGCCGATCTTCCGGCCGTTCTCGGCGTCACCATCGTTCTCGGAACCTTCTATATCCTCGTGAACATCATCGTCGAAATCCTGCAGACGCTCGCCGATCCGCGTATCGAGCTATAACACGCTTGAAACCTATCCCTTCGGCGTAGTGCGCTAGACCTCAACCTTATGGATTTCCCAGGCGATCAGAGTTCATCTGGATATGGCGATCCCGCCAGCTGCATGGGGCGGTCTGATGGATGATGAGATCAGGTTGAAGCAAGGCGTTTCGGCGGTGTCCCGGTACTGTCATTCGTCCGAATCCCGTGTTCGGTCGCAGGCCTCAGAGGCAAATATTCCGGAGAAGAGCCACCGCAGGACCGGGCTCAGCGATTGGCAGGTCAAACGCGTCACCGACTATGTCGATGCAAGATTGGAAGGGCCGGTTCGCGTCGACGATCTGGCGGCTGCGGCAAAGCTCAGCCCCGGCCATTTCCGCCGCGCCTTTTCGATCAGCTTCGGCATGTCGCCCTACGCCTTCGTCATGCAGCAGCGGATCGAACGCGCCCGGACATTGCTGCTCGCCTCCAAGCACGAAATGGGTGATATCGCCTTTGCTTGTGGCTTGTCGGACCATGCGCATTTCAGCCGGCTGTTCCGGCGTTTTGTCGGAACGACACCCAGCCAATGGCGGCATGAGCTCGCGAGGCAAAGCGCCTCTCAAGACGGCATCCGGTAGTCCCGATCACCTTTCGCCACGATCAACCGGTCCGCGAGAACCAGTCGTGCTGCTTGCGTCGCCGCCGGTCATGCTGACAGGGATTCGAGTTCCCTAACCGGTGGCCTGATGTGGATTTCGCGCGGCGCCGGCTTGGCCTGAAGGTCCCGCACCGGCAGGCTGAATGTGATCGATGCACCGCCGCGAATGCCATTCTCGGCCCACAGTCGTCCCCCGTGGGATTCGATGATGGAGCGGCAGATCGCAAGGCCCATGCCCATTCCGTCCTGCTTTGTCGTATAAAACGCCTCGAAAATTTTCTCGGTGTCGCTGATCCCGGTACCCCGGTCGCTCACCTCCACCTCGACCGTATCGTCGTCCCTCAGCCTTGACTCGATTTTCAGAGTACGGGCTCTGGGCTCGATATCGTGCATCGCTTCGATGCCGTTGCGGATGAGGTTGAGCATTACCTGCTCCAGCTGCACATGGTCCGCGCTGGTGACAGGCAGATAAGGGTCCAGATTGATATCAACCTTCACCTTGTTGGAGGTGAGCTTGTCGGCGATCAGTTCGCAGGCATCGTTGATCAGATTGTTCAGATCCACGGCGGTTCTGGGGTAGGCGGTCTTGCCGAACAGCGCCCTGATGCGGCTGACTACTTCGGCGGCCGCATCGGCATCGCGCACGATCCAGTCGGCGGAACGTAGCGCGCGTTCGAGGTTCGGCGGCTCCGCATTCAGCCATCGGCGGAACGCGTTCGCATTGGCCACCACCGCCTGCAGCGGTTGATTGAGCTCATGCGCAATCGAGACGGAAAGTTCGGACATGCTGGCGGCGCGCAGCGCCCTTGCCAGCCTCTCGTCGGATTGGCGCAAGGCCTCCTGCGCGCAAACCTCGTCGTCGATGTCGAGATTGACGCCATACCAGCGAATGATCTTGCCGTTCTCGTCGCGCAGGGGTTCGACGCGTGAATCCATCCACCTGTATTGGCCGTCCTTGTGGCGAAGCCGGCCCTTGTGGTTGATAGGCTGACCCGTCGCAATAGCATTCCTGAATGCCTCTGCCACTGCGGCGCGATCATCCGGATGGACCAGATCCGCCTGGGCGGCGACCTGTTCCGTCGTCTTTGAGTGAATATCGCCTTCGTTGAGCCCCGCCCATTCGGAGAAGCGCTTGTTGAGATAGCAGGGAAGCCCTTCGGGGGTCATGAGCCAGATCAGCGACGGCACCGTATCGACGATCAGCCGCAGTTCCGCTTCCCGTTGACGGGCTGCTTCGTGCGCTTCCATCTCGTCATGGATGTCGAGGCAGACGCCGTACCACTGAATGATCTGACCGTCAGCGTCGCGCAGTGGCTCAGCCTTGCCGTCAATCCAGCGATAGACGCCATCGAAGCGCCGCTGCCGATACTTCAGCGCGAAGCGCTCGCCGGTTTCAAAAGCCTGCGACAGGCTCCTCTGGAATAGCGCTCGGTCTTCAGGGTGAATGGCCTCGATGATCGCCGTCGCGAACCTTTTTGTGTCTGCGGGATCGTTGCTCGCAAGCGAAATCCCGGTCCAGCGCATAAGCGGCTTGTTGATATAAGAGGTCTCGCCGGCGGCGTTTGCGCACCAGACGAGGGCCGGCACCGTATCGATCATCTGCTGCAATTGCTGCTGGCTCTCCCTGAGGGCAGCTTCCGCCTTTCGTTGATCGTCGATGTCGACCGAGGTCGCGAACCAGGCGGTGATGCGGCCTTGTTCGTCACGCGACGCGATGGCGGAATCGCGCAGCCACCGGTAGGTTCCGTCGGCGCGCCGGACCCGCTGTTCTTCGAAGATCGGCTCTCCTGTCCTGAGACTGTGCTCCCATCTTGCCATGCATCCTTCGACCTCGTCGGGATGGACGAAAAGGCTCCACCACGAATGGTTGTCGAGCTTGGCGATCCTGCTCATTTCCTCGGCACTCACGCCGACAAAATCGAGCGCTTTCGGGTTCAGGAAGCGCAGGCGGCCGTCGGGATAGGCCGACCAGCCGAAGCCGGGAATGTCTTCGATATTGGGCTGGATATTCTTGTAAACGCGGTCGAAGAGGCTCTGCGGCTTGAAGACATTGATGAAAAACCAGAGCGCGGTGGCGCAGCAGGAGAACATGACGACCCGGGTGGGTTCGTCATTACCGAAATTGGCCGGAGAGAGAACGACAGCCGCTGTCAGCAAACAGCCGATGAGCAGCACGGCCAGACCTGTGCGCCAGCTTGTATAGAGCCAGATGGCGACCATTGCGACGAGAATGCCGGAGGGATCCGCGAAAAGCCCCGCCAGCAGGATGCCGCTGCCGCCAATAGCCATGGCCGTGACGATCCGTTCTTTTGACGATGTCAACTGCATGGAAGTCCTCTTCGCTTTTGCTGTCGTTACTTTTTACGTGACCTAGCGCTGGTGGGTAATTTCAGCCATCGCTCATTCGAACATGCGAAGGCAGCGCCTGCCAGACATTGAAAAGCTGCGCCACCGAACTGACCTGCATTTTCTTCATCATATTGCTGCGGTGAAGCTTCACCGTAAATTCGCTGATCCCGAGGGAGAAGGCTATCTGTTTGTTGACCTCGCCGGAGACGACCAATTTCAGAACCTGGCGCTCGCGAACGGTGAGGGTTTCAAACAGGGAAACGTATCGATCGGCTGCAGACAGTGCGTTCCTGCGGCTGACATCGGTGGCGATGGCTTTGGACACGGCATCGAGAAAGGTCTGGTCCCGCACAGGTTTGGTCAGGAAATCCTGCGCCCCGGCCTTCATCGCCTGCACGCTCATTGCGATATCCCCGTGCGCCGTTAGAAACAGGACGGGTGTCGTAACGCCATTTCGGGTCAGATGATGCTGCAGGTCCAGACCGCTGATGCCGGGCATGCGGACATCCAGCACGACGCAACTCGGGCGGTCGGGCAGCTTTGCATCGAGAAATTCCCGGCCCGATAAAAATGTCATCGCGTCGATGCCGACCGAATTCAGCAGGTTCTCCAGAGCCGCGCAAACGGTCGCATCATCATCAACCAAAATCGCGATCGGACTTTTCGACCCCTTGGAGGTGGTCACCCCCATGCATGATCCTCCAACTGCCAGCAGACATGCCGCTTCCCGGAACTGAACGAGAATACCGCTACAGATCGGGAAATTGAAGGAGGGGGCGACTAAACCAAATATATATCGCAGAGCGCATTTTTATACGCCTGGTTTCTTGCCGGTTTATTTTCTACTTTTGAGGGAATGAGGCCAAGCTGGAATGCGCCTCAGTTCAGCTAGCGAGATGCAACCCTGAATGCCGTCGGCCGATGCTGGAGTGATACGGCCAGCGTTTCGCCATTCACGACAAAATATGCGACCTTCGGTTCGGCTTGCGATGAGGAGGATGTCGCAAGCGGCACGTAGATTTTCGCGGACGCCTTGGGCGCCGATGTCGCTCCATAGCCGAGATACACCAGTATCCCGATGATCAGGCCGCCGATGACCAAAAGCGGAAACTTCGGCATCTCGAGGCGCCTGTATTGAGAGCTTGGGTCGTGCCTCATGATCATCGCCTTTGATTGATCTTCGACATGATCAGCTTACAGGCGGTTTGCGGGCCGGGGAGTTATACGAAGGTGTGCGCAGGGGCAACGAAGGTGTGTCTTGCGATAGTTCTACGCGGGTTTATCGAGCTTGGGTCACTTGACGCAGCTGGCGGACTACCTGTTTGCAATTACGAGAGAATTTGACAGACCTGTGGATCGATCTTTCAGCCCAACCTAGACCCTTGGCGTATTTTTGTGATGGGGTCCACGTGTTAGTATGGCAGGCAGGTTACCACGTCGCCAAATGCAATTCCGACGTGGGCCTTGGCGGATGGGAATCCCTTCATGAATGCTGCGGAACGAGGCAGCGTCAAATTGGCCGCGATACGGCAGTAGGGGAGATATGCAAAGCCGTCGTTTGGAGGCGCAGAAAGCCATGACGATCGATCAAGTCAGCACGAGGGACGAGCCGGTTGTCTGTATCGTTGACGACGAAGGCCCTGTCAGGGCCTCGCTGGTGGACCTTTTCGAGTCGGTGGCGATGAAGGCCATCGCATTCGAGAGCGCTTCGGATTTTCTGGAGCGCTGCGATATGGGGCAGGCGGGCTGCATTCTTTTGGACGTGCGGATGCCCGGCATCAGTGGCTTGGACTTCCAAGACCAACTCGCCGCCGCCGGCAACACCATGCCCATTATCTTCATGTCGGGTCACGGAAGTATCCCCCTGACCGTAAAGGCGATGAAGGCGGGAGCAACGGACTTCCTGATCAAGCCATTTGCCGGCAGCGCCGTGATCGCCGCAGTTGGCGAAGCGATCAGGCGGGATGCAGAGAACCGGAAAGAGGCCGCTATCCGCACCCAGGTGCAAAACTGTGAAGCCAGGCTTACTCCGCGCGAGCGGGAAGTCTTGCATTATGTCGCAGCCGGATTGATGAACAAGCAGATTGCACATGAAATGCAGATCAGCGAAATCATGGTGAAACTGCATCGGGGACGAATGATGAAAAAGATGCAGGCAGGCTCCCTTGCAGAGCTTGTCCGCAAATTTGACATGTTGAAACCGGATCTCAAACTGTATCAGTAACCTGCGCGGCGCCTAGCTCATTGCCCGAAAAAGAAGAATTGTACTGACGCAATGGCAAGTTCCCCCAATAAGACTGTCGCTGTCATTGATGACCATCGCTATCTCAGGGAATCCCTCAAGGATCTGCTCGAGGCGGCCGGTTATGAATGCGAGCTCTACGAGTCCGCCGAGATATTCCTGAACGAAAAAGGTTATTCGCTCGTTGATTGCATACTTGCTGACGTCAGAATGCCGGGAATGTCCGGCGTCGAGATGCTTCAGGCATTGAGCAGGATGCCATCCCACCCGCCTGTCATCATCATGACTGCGCATGGGGACAAAGACGTCGAGGCCGCCGTCTTTCAGGCGGGCGCGATCGCCTTTCTGAAGAAACCCGTCAATGCCGACTTGCTCATGTCGTGGCTGGAGCGCGCGATCAGCGACTATCGTGCAGGCTAGTCGTCATCATGCGTGAGCGGCCTGTTCGACTTCAACCGGCAGGGTAAAGACGAATTTCGCTCCGTGTGGGTCGGCTTGCTCAACGCTTAGCCGCCCGCCGTGAGATTCGACGATGGAACGGCTGATTGCCAGCCCCATTCCCATCCCTTGGCCTTTTGTCGTGAAGAAGGGCTCGAATATTCTGTCGGGGAATTCGACGCCCGGGCCGCGATCGCTGATCTCTATCTGCACGGTATCTGTCGCACGGCGGGCGCGAATGTGCAGAACGCGGTCATCACCAGCAGAATCCATGGCCTCCAGGCCATTGCGGATAAGATTGATCAGGACCTGTTGGACCTGAACCCGATCGAAGGCGACCGGCGGCAGGTCGCGCTCGAGCTCGATATCCATGCGCACGCGCCGCCGCATCGCTTCCTCGGCCATGAGGTCGCGTGCTTCTCTGACCACGCTATCGAGTGCGGCGTAATCTCTCGACGTTTCAGAGCGTTTGAACAAAGCGCGGATGCGGCCGACGACTTCGACGGCCGAATGTGCGCTTGCCGAGATGCGCTCAACTGCTTTCTGCGCCCGTCCGATATTGGGCGGTTCCGCCGAAAGCCAGCGCTGGCTGACATCCGAGCTTGATATGACGGCGGCGAGCGGCTGACTGATCTCATGGGCGATCGAGGCGGAAAGCTCGGCAAGGCTCGCCGCCTGGCTTGCACGCGCGAGGTTCTGCTGGGCGAGGCTCAAGGCCTCCTGCACGCGAACCTGATCCTCGACATCGATGGACAGGCCGTACCATTCCACGACCGCACCGTTTCTATCGCGAAGGGGCTCGAACCGGCCTTCCGTCCAGTGGAACATACCGTCCGGTCCGCGCCGTCTATATCGCATCATGAAAGGCTCGCCCACCCGGATGCAATGCGCAGCCCTGCGCTGCACCTCCGGGCTATCCTCGGGATGGACAAGTTCCTGCGCTGCCCGTGCAAATTCCTCGAAATTCGCTTTGGAAAGGCCCAGCTCCTGCATATAGCGCCTGCTGACATAGGAGAGATCGCCCGCCGGTGTCCAGCTGCAGATGTGGACCGGCAAGGCATCGATGAGCCGCTGAAGGTGCCGTTCGCTGCGTTGCAACGCCTCTTCGGCGTGTACCTGATCGTCGATATCGTGGCAGAGGCCATACCACTGGCTGATGCGTCCATGCCGGTCGTGTATCGAATCCGCGCGGCTCGACATCCAGCGATAGACGCCGTCGTAGCGGCGCAGCCGGTATCGTGTGGAAAAGCTTTCGCCGGTGGCGAAGCAATGATGGAGCGCGTCCCTGAAGCCCGAGGCATCATCTGGGTGGATCGCCATCTCGATCATTGCATCCAGCCGGCTTATGTCCGGTAACTGTAAATCGGCAATATCCCGACCGAGGTAATCGATCATCTGTTTGTTGAAGAAGATCGGCTCGCCATCTGCGGTCAACCGCCAGATGTGAGACGGCACCCTATCGACGAGTTCGGCGAGCGCCCGTTCCCGTTTGCGCAATGCTTTGACGCTCCGGCTGACGATCATCCCCTGCTCCCGGCGACACATTCACGTCTCAACAGGCTGAAGTGCCTGCAGCAGGATTTTATCCTACGATACAGCGGAAAACGAAAGCAATTCATACGGGAACGATGCGTCTTGGCTGCCAGTCGCTGCCGATCTGCCTGGATGTCGTCGCGCCGGATGACGAACTGGATGCGTTCATCCGCTAAGCGGGTTTCGTGATAGACGATCGGCCGCGCCCGCTCATTTGTCCGTTGCAGGCAAAGTTCCTTGTCCTCGGACCCGGCTAATAGCGGCCAGCGCAACTGTTTATCTCCTGCGCATCAACAAGGAGAATTCAGATGCCAAGCCTAAAGGATAAGGTCGCCATCATCACTGGTGGCAATAGCGGTATAGGAAAAGCGACGGCGCGGCTTTTCGCCGAGGAGGGGGCGAAGGTCGTCATCACCGGACGCCGCCAGGATGTCGTCGAAGAAGCGGTTCGGGAGATCGGTAATGGAGCAATCGGAATTTGCGGCGACGTCGCCAGCATCGATTACCATCGCCGGCTCGCGGCTGAGGTAACGGAGCGTTTTGGCGCCATTGATGTTTATATGGCCAATGCCGGCATCATCAATCTCGCGGCGTCAGAAACGGTCAGTGAGGCCGAATACGACCAGCATTTTGCGGTGAATACGCGCGGTGTCTTCTTCGGTGTTCAGACCATCGCTCCGCATATGCGCGATGGCGGAAACATCATCGTCACGAGTTCTCTGGCCGGGACGAAGGTTTTGCCGAACCACACTGTTTATGCCGGTACCAAGGCTGCGCTCGCCGCATTTGCGCGCAATTGGGCGATCGAATTCAAATCGCGCCGGATCCGCGTCAACATTCTCAGCCCCGGTCCTGTCGAGACCGAGATCCTGGGAAAACTCGGCGTCAACGAAAGCAACCGTCCGCAGTTCGAGCAGCAGATGGCGGATCTGATACCGGCAGGACGTCTCGGGCGCCCCGAAGAACTGGCTCAGGCCGCGCTCTTCCTTGCGTCGGCCGGCACTTTCGTAAACGGAATCGAACTCCACGTCGATGGGGGTATGTGCGTGGCCTGACGCCAATGTCGGATTTTTGCGCGACCGGCTCGTATGCGGGCCGTAGCAATCTCTTGTCCCGGAGATGGCACCCTAGGCGGAGCCCTGTGTCGGTACTGATGGGAAAGTCTTAGAACGGAGGTTTGGGTTGTTGCAGAACGCTCGCCGATACAACGATATGGCTGCTCACGTTGGCGATCGCGGCGCCTGGCCTGACGCCCGAAACGTCCTTCATCCAGTTGGTCGTCACCAGTTGAACAAAAAGTGACTCGACATATGGATTGTGTCATATTAAATTGCGCACAATTCAATAAAGGAGACCAACCGATGCATAGAATCTTGAAATCCGTATTCGCACTCGGCGCACTGGCAATTCTCGCCGCCCCTGCAGCCGCTGAACCAGCAAAGCCGACGGTGGTGCTCGTGCACGGCGCCTTTGCCGATGCATCGAGCTGGAACGATGTCATCGCTCGTCTGGAAAAGGATGGTTATCCGGTTGTCGCCGTTGCCAATCCGCTGCGCAGCGTAAAGTCGGATGGTGATTATGTCGGCCGCATCGTCGCCGGCATAAAGACCCCGGTCGTTCTCGTTGGCCATTCCTATGGGGGTTCAGTCATTAGCGAGGCTGCTGCGGGGACGAAGAATGTCGAAGCGCTGGTCTATGTCGCTGCCTTTGCTCCTGACAAAGGCGAGTCCGCCGCAGACCTCTCGGGCAAGTTCCCCGGCAGCACTCTGGCGCCGACGTTTGCCGAGCCGGTGGCATTGGAAAATGGCGGAAAGGATCTGTATATCCAGCAGGGTAAGTTTCATGAGCAGTTTGCTGCTGATGTGCCGGCAAAGACCGCAAAGCTGATGGCAGCAACCCAGCGCCCGATTACCGAAGCAGCCTTGACAGAGGGAGCGCCCGGCGCGGCGTGGCAGACCATTCCTTCCTGGTTCATCTACGGTGATGCAGACAAGAACATTCCCGCCAAAGCTCTCGGCTGGATGGCAGAGCGGGCTCACTCCAAGGAGACCGTCGTGGTCAAGGGTGCCTCCCACGTCGTAATGGTTTCTCATCCGGACAAGGTTGCGAAGATCATCGAAGACGCTGCTTCTGCCAAGTAACGCTAAAACTTCATCTTGTTCTTGAATGGGCTCCGTCCTCGTTGGCGGAGCCCAAATGCTGTTGTCGGTGCGGCCGAAGTGGTAGACAATCTGAAATTGTGTAGTTTATGCCGATGCGGTGTTTCGTATTTGCCTTGGCAATTGGAAACAACGTACCGATGTCTTATGAGCACCTGGAGCGGGATATTCCAACAGTCTGCATCGTTGACGATGAGGCCTCTATCCGCGCCTCTCTGATCGATCTCTTTGAAACGGCCGGCATGCGGGCAGTCGCCTACGAAAACGCCGATGATTTCCTCGATTGTGTCGATCTTTCTCAAGCTTGATTGCATTCTGCTCGACAAAATCGTGGCGGGATGGTCAACGTGACGCCCTTGATGCATCGTCGGCAATCGCACGCGGCTCAAGAAACAGTAAAGTCTGTCACGGCTCATTAGACATGCAGCTCAATCGCTCAGGCCGGCCAAGATCGTCCGCCTAAACCTGCCGCCGTCTTTGGATGTGACGCCCCGATCAGGCCGGCAAATCCTGGTGGCCGGACGACCGTCAGCTCGACAACCCGACTTCAATAATCGATTGAATGCTGCAGTTGAGCAATAGTTTCCGCCAGCAGAACTTTTACTACGTCTTTAAGGCCCTCATTTGTGATCTGAGGCTCTTCAAGCTTAGTCTGCGCCGCCACAAGCATGGCAATTCGGTCTTCCACGTACTGAGCTGCAGACTTGGAAGAATTATTGCCCCTATGCATCATATTCATCATTCGCCCCCTGCGAAAAAAATAATATATCTGACGGTTTATCCTCAATCAAAAGATATTCCATGTCAATTTCTGCGATGCAGAGCGGTTAAATATTAAGGTTATCATGGATATCTGTTTTTATACATCCGACGCCAGAGCCGCGGGATGATTATTTTCAGAATAGAACCGGAATATTTTTGAAGACCGTGCGGCTTCGCGCGATCCTGCAGCTCGCCCTTCTAAAGTAATAACCAGTAGTAGAAATTTTCTCGCGGGAGTCGAGGCTTAGATGTGACTTTTTTTGGGCTATGTCAGAATATCGTTAATATCAATCAGGCTGTCGAACTATAAAACACTTGCCTGGCGGTTATGCATCGAATGGTCACGAGGTCCCCACAGTAATCCGAACCATTCTTTGTCGGTGGTGATACGGAAGCCGCGATCCTCCACCGGCAACGCCGGCGAGGTGAGCCAAGCTCTGCAATGACTGACCACTATCGCCCAGGCCGGCTTCCTGTTTTCTGAAGAAGTCACCTTCCATTGGAGAAACGGTCAATATTGTCTCCGCACGAGGACAGGAGTATATCCTCTGCCAGCAATATCAACCCAGACAAGCGTAGGTATAGGATCGCGCGTTGCAAATATGCGACCTATGGTGTACTCAGCTCGCGGGACGAGGCTTGGGGGGAATATTGCGATACAAGCAACTGGACGCGCTGCGAGGGATTGCGGCCTTAACGGTGGTTTTCCATCATCTCTTTATGGCCTTTCCTGGATCTGAGGCTCATGTAAACGTTCTCGACCTATCGAGTTGGGCATTCTGGGAGACCTGGGTGAAATACACCCCGCTCCGAGCCTTCGCCAACGGAAGGCCTGCCGTTGTCCTCTTTTTCGTCCTCAGCGGATTTGTTCTGGCGGCGAGCTTTGAGAAGCAGACGATCTCGTATCACGGCTATCTGACCCGAAGGTTTTGCAGGATCTATTTGCCATTCGTCATCGCAATCGCCTTTGCGGCTGCCCTCTTTGTGCTGTCGCCAGGTGGACCGATAGAAGGCCTGACCGAGTGGTTTAACTCAAGTTCGTGGACCGCTGCACCAAGTCCTGATGTGGTGGCCGGACACCTTGCGATGACGGGACGAGATGCGCATATTCAACTGAACAACGTCATGTGGAGCTTGATCCACGAGCTGCGAATCTCTGTCCTCTTCCCGCTGATCGTTTTATTGGCCATATAGAACCGGCGGGTCGCAATCGTCGCGCTTGCATCTCTTTGGCTTGTCGGTGAGGCCGCGGGTTGTTTCACCCAAGAGGGAAGCATCCTGGCGTCGATCCTCGACACTGCGGGATACATTCTCTTCTTTGCCATAGGCGCAACCTGCTGCTACCATCGGCAGACGCTCGCAGCGACCGCCGGAAAACTGCCGCTCTGGGCCACTGCCATTGCGGCGCTTGTTTTGATGGCGATCCCGGCAGGTGCTCTAGCGTCCGAGCTCTTTTATGGACTGGCCTCCGTTGCATTGATCGGTGCAGCAATCGGGCATGAAAAGGCCCAATCGTTTTTTACCTCCTCTCCTCTTTTGTGGTTAGGCACCATTTCGTACAGCCTCTATCTCTTTCATCTCTCCATAATCCTGTTCGCTCTTCGCCATTGGTACGGGGCGGTCGACAGCCGATTGCTCGTAGCCGGGATCATTGCTGCAAGCCTGTTGGCCGCTCAACTCGCTTACTGGCTGGTTGAGAAGCCATCGGACCAACTTGGACGAGTCCTTTCCCGCAGGCAGAAACCGGCCTGAAACACGGCTAGCGTCATAGGACAACGCCCTTTTCTCTCTCTTCGGCCGAAATCCGGGGCCACCGCAAAAGGAGTCGGCAGCCACCATGCGAGGCATGGTTGTGTCACATCGCTCTTAACATTCTTCAGATCGCCATAATTCCGAGATCATATCGCGTCAATTGCGAGATGGCACGATAAGCTGTGCCAGAATCGGCATATTCGAAGTATCGAAAATATTGCGATATCTTCTGGATAATAACTCGGGTGGCCTGCCGGCCGTTTCTGTTTAGGATGCGCAGCAGAATCGGCGGAAACGCTTTTGGAGGCGCACGGATGCCAACGGTCACCGGAACGGATGGAAACGATACGTTGATCGGCGGCAAGGCCGCCGAGGTGATCATCGGCCTTGCCGGCGACGATGTTATCTACGGCAATGATGGCAACGACATCATCGATGGCGGCGCCGGCTCCGACCAGCTCTATGGCGGCGCGGGTGACGACACGATCAAGTCATGGCGCCATGAAGGGCCGGATTATATAGACGGCGGCGCCGGCATCGATACGCTGGCGCTGAAGCGCAGCTACGAATATGTCGTCGAGCACATCGATATTTCCACGGCCGAGAAGATAGCCACGCCCCAGGATCTCGGCGAAGGAACTGTAATCGTCAACATGGAGCGCCTGAACATCACCGGCGGATACATGGGCGACCATTTCGTCGGTGGCGCGCTGGGCGACGAGATCCACGGCTGGAACGGCGACGATACGCTTGAAGGCAATGGCGGCGACGACTACATCGACGGCGGCGCCGGCAATGACGTGCTGATCGGCGGATCGGGCCACAACACGCTGATTGGTTACAGCGGCGACGACAAGTTCGTCTCCGGTCCGGACGCGGTCGACATCATCGACGGCGGAACGGGCAACGATTATCTCGTGCTGGATCGCCGCGCCGTGTCCGCGGATCTCACGCTCGATCTGTCGCTTCCGACGGCCGCCGTCCAGGCGCTGGGCGACGGCACGACAATCAGCGGCATCGAGCAGATCGAATTTTATGGCGGTAGCGGCGCCGATACCGTCGCGGGCGGCAGCAACAACGATACCTTCAGGGGCGCCGGCGGCAATGACAGGTTCGATGGCGGGGCAGGCCTCGATATGGCCGATTACGTCGGCCCCTTCGCCGATTATGCGATCGACCGGGTGCTCGGCACGGTCGCAAGCACGGCCGAAGGCACCGATACGCTCGTTCGTGTCGAGAAGCTGCATTTCCTTGACGGCATCTACGATTGGGAAACCGGCGTTTTCAAGCCGTTCAACAGCACTCCCGTATTGACGGCAGGTGAGCCCAGTAACGGACTAATCGAAGCCGGCCACAACGGCCCCGGGCTCAGTACCGCCAGCCTGCAGCTGACGGCATCCGATCCCGATGCAGGCGATACCATCTCCTACGTCACCGACGGCTGGACCAGTCTCGGCAGCGGACAATGGAGCCTTTCTGGCGTTTACGGCACGGCAACCCTGAACACGGCGACCGGACAGGTGGCCTACCTGCTGGACAACAACCGTGCGGCAACCCAGGCGCTGGCGGAAGGCGCTGCGGCACAGGACAAGTTCGACCTGACGATCAGGGACAGCCATGGGGCGAACGCCACGCAGAGCATAGAATTCTCGATCGTCGGAGCGGACGACAATATCGTCGGCGCGACGATCCACGGGACCGACGGCAACGATATCATCACGCCAGGCACAACCGTCGCCGGCCAGCCGCTCGTCACTGCCAACGACGACACGATCTACGGCGCAGGCGGTAGCGACTATATCGATGGCGACGCCGGCGCCGACAAGATGATCGGCGCAAGCGGCAACGATACCTACTTCATCGACAATGCCGGCGACCGCGCCGTTGAAACGGCCGATGGTGGCACCGACACGATCCAGGCCACCATCAGCGTCGATCTCCACGACCATGCCTTTGTCGAAAACCTGCGTCTAAAGGAAGGCGCCGGCGCTATCGGCGGCACCGGCAACGATCTCGCCAACCTCATCACCGGCGACGCCTCGGCCAATGTGATTGCCGGCGGCGCCGGTATCGACAGCCTATATGGCAAGGGCGGCGCTGACACTTTCTATTTCAACGAAATGGGCGCGGCAAACAAGGATTCCATCTGGGATTTCGACGCCGACGACAAGATCAAGCTCGGCTCCGCCTTCGCTGGCCTCGACAGCAATCATGACGGCATTCTGGACACGGACGCCTTCATGATCGCCTCCAAATACGGCGCCACGGCCACCGCCGATCACGCGCAGCTGATCTACAATGCGGCGATCGGCAACCTTTCCTACGACGCGGATGGCGCCGGTGGCCAGGCAGCGCAGGACATCGTCTTCATCGGCGCCAACAAGGCCTTCTTCGACCACTGGGATATCGTTCTGGTGTGAGAACCGGGAGGGCGGAGTTGCTCGGCCTTCGACCTCTCATCCGCTGCCGCCGCCCGATCGGATATTTCTGGGGCGGGAGTTGTCCTCATCCGTCGCTGCCCGGGCGCAAGTGTGACGGCTAGAAGCGAAGTAGGAAGTGGAGACGGATGCCGATCCGACACCATAAGTCCTTCTCGCCGGGGGCCATAGCATCCGCAGCGGGCAAGCGGAAGTGGGGCAGCCGGAAAGTGCACTCGAACGTGCAGATTGCGACTGACTGAAGAAAGCCGCTGCTCAGGTGCAAAATTCACCTACATAGCCCTATGAGATCGCTGATTACCTTTTGATGAGCTTTGTTGCGCCGCTCCCCATTGCGCTTGCGCTGATTTTCGTGGTCGTTGTCCAGGAATGAGCAGTCGACCCGCGGTCGACTGGAACGACAGGCGACAGGATCGGGCGTCCAGGCCATGAAGGCCGGTGCCAGCGACTTTCTGCCAGCCGCTCTGGCATTCCAGCGGCTCTTCAACACGCTACCGCGGCTCCCAAACCTTGGTTTGGGAAGTAAGCCCTAGCCTTGGATGTTAATTTTGAGGCCCGCTTATCCAAGGAGGTTGCGATGCAGGTCACGAAATTTATTGTCTACATCATGGTCGGTTTCAACATATTGCTTGCCGGCTGGCTGGCCCTTTACATGCTCTACGATCCCGAAAGCTGGTATTATTTTGTCCCGGGCGTCACGGATACCGGGATGTACAACCAGCATTTCATTCGCGATATCGGCATCATCCAGGGCTTCATCGCGCTTGCATTCGCCTTTGGCGCCTGGAAGCCGAGCCGGCGGGTCGAGCTGTGGGCCGGCGCGACGCTCTGGCTGATCGCGCATGCCACCTTCCATCTGTGGGAAGTCGCTGTCGGCATTTGCTCCTCGTCGGTGATCCTGAGGGACTTCCCGGCGGTGAGCCTGCCCGCGATCTTCGGGATACTCGCGACGCTCTGGGCAATTCAACAGGCCATTGCCTCCTCGAACCGGCAGGCAGTTGCAGGAATTCGCGTGTAACGCGGATGCGTAAGCCAAAGAGGAAAGGAGGCGCTTCTGCGCCTCCTTTTGTTTCCAGCCGCAACATGTGCAGAAACATTGCCGCTAGGCGGCCATCATCGATCGGGAAAGCCAGTCGTGGAATGTCATGGTCCCGACAAGAGCACCAGCTCCGGGAAGGAGCGTGGTTTTCGCAAGCTCCACGCCGAAGAATGGCGCTTCGGGATCGATCGCGATCGAGCGCGGATCTTCGCTTGCCGTCAAAATTTCTCGCGCCAATTGGTCCAGCTGTACGGATTCAGGGCCGGCGATTTCAACCATGTCATTGCGGGGTGCATCGATCATGATCCTAGATATCAAAGTTGACGCTTCATCCGCTGCGATCGGTCTCACCAGAGAGGGCGACAGCCGGAAACCATTGCCGTCGGCTGCCAAATCGATGATGCCGTTGAAGAATTCGAAGAATTGGGCGGACCTGATAATGGTATAGGGCAGCCCTGAGGCCCGTATGAGATTTTCCTGCACCATCTTTGCGCGGAAGTAGTCGTTTTCCACCAGCCTGTCCGTCGCGACGACGGACAGGGCAAGGTAGTGCCCGACGCCGGCATCCCTCGCTGCTGCCAGCAGGTTCTTTCCCGCCTGCTTGAAGAAGCCAAGCGCGTTTGAATCGCCGAATGAGCCGGAATTGGTGACATCGATCACCACGTCCGCATCGGCAAGCGCCGCCGTCAGCCCTTCGCCGGTATAAGCATCGACGCCGGTGCTGGTCGACACTCCACTGACGGTTTGACCCGCCCGTTCCAGTTCGCGAACGATCTTGGATCCCATCATCCCGCTCGCACCAACAACCTTAATTTTCATCTCACGCCTCCGGGGAGATTGTCTGCCATGCCGAAAGGATAGCTGTTTCCGGGGACGGATCGATAAAACGAAGTTTTGGGTTGACCCGAAGCAGGGGCAGCCTGCGTTCGCTCACAGCTCCTGTCCCAGGGATTAATGCCCGTGGGAGTTCTCAAGCTCGACGACCCGGATTTCGTTGGCGCGTGCAATCGCCGCGTCGAGCTGCTCACGTTCTTTCTTCAGGAAACGAAGCCAGTCCTCAATGGCCTCAAACCGAGTCGGAAAACCGCCGGACACCGCTTCGCCCTTGGCAAATTTCTCCAGCGTAAAATCCCAGTTCGCTTCACGAACGATCGCATATTCTGCGCCGTCGTTCTGCTCGATAGGTTTCATGTCTGCCACGGGCTCCTTCCTCGATATTCTCTCAGGTGAAAAGGCTGGACTTTCAGCGGGATAGGGTCAACGCAAACCAAGGTTTGGCAAACCAATGTTAGGGATGCCAGGCGCTGCATCGACCAGTATCTGAGCATTCGTGAGCCGTGTTAACCGGGCACGATGGAGATGATGAACGCAGGGGTTTTTCCGGTTTCTTCCTGCGGCCAACGAAATGGCAGCCGAGCGTCCAACCCATCCGGCTTACGTCGTCGAGCAGGCAGGACCGGCAGCGTTTGCTGCCGGTCCTGTTCGGTTTTGACGACCATGGAGACCTCGGAACAGATGGTCGGGCGATGGTAAACCAAGGTGTACCGTCCGCCGGCGCGTATCCTATGGTATCGATTGGCGTCTCATTGAGCAGGCAGGCACCATCCAGGCCGGCGCTTTGGTCTTTCTTGATCTAGCTGCTGGCATGGTTTGGTGACCGAGTGCCGACAAAGGGTAGAACAGAGGGATACAGGCGCGTTAGGCGGGGGATCTCTCAGATACCAAAGAGGTAATTCGATGCAAAACGCCCAGGTAAAGACGGACAAGAGCGCCGAGCCGGTCGTTTATGTCATCGACGATGATGCCGAGATACGCAGCGCCCTCGTGGATCTCTTCACGGTCACGAACAAGCGCGCATCAGCCTTTCCAAACGGCCTCGAATTTCTCAAATGGGCTGATGTAAACGCGCCCGGCTGTGTCGTCGTCGATATGCGAATGCCAGGGGGGTCGGGCCTCGACCTTCAAAGCCAGCTTCTGGCGCTCGGCAGCAAGTTGCCGCTCATTTTCCTCACAGCCCACGCGGATGTTCCATCGAGCGTCAGGGCAATGAAAGCAGGCGCGACCGATTTCATCACAAAACCGTTCATCAACCAGGTTCTCCTCGACGCTGTCGATCACGCCATCAGGATAGACGATGAACGCCGCAAGTCGAATGAAGAGTTGAAACGCGTCCAAGCGCTTGCCGATAGCCTGACACCGAGGGAGCAGGAGGTCATGCATGCCGTGGCGAGCGGTTTGATGAACAAGCAGGTCGCCTATCAGCTCGGTATCAGCGAAATGACGGTCAAGCTTCACCGTATGAGCCTCATGCGCAAGATGCAGTGCCGCTCCCTGGCGGATCTGGTGCGCAAGGTCGAGCAGCTTCAGCGGGGCTGAATGCCTTCACCGCCCCGCGCTCGAAGCAATCGGCCATTCGAGCGAAAGCTCGACCCTTTGCAGAATCCCCGAGGCCGCTTGGCCGGCATTTCCTCCTGAATTTCTGGTCAATCGCATGGGCTGCTGGCAGATCCCCAACGTATGTTTGGGTATGCGTCAGACCACAATCGCTTAGGTTTGGATCCTGGTCGCTGATCCAAGGCAGCCAACTATCCCAGTAGAATCCAGGACCGAGGCGATGACGCAACCTATTCATTCTACGGAGAAATCGCCTGAGCTTCTCAAGGTGCTCATGGGTTTTGTGGCTGCTGACGCAGCGCCCTGTCCGGACAAAGCTGGTCTGAACTAACAACCGCCCGCCTCGTTTGCGCGGCGGAGCGTTCTTTCAACTCTTTGGTACAGCAAAAAAGGAGCAGATTATGAAAATCGTTGTTATCGGCGGAACCGGTTTGATCGGTTCGAAGCTCGTCAAGCGCCTCCAGGCCAAGGGCCACGAGACTATTGCCGCCTCTCCCGCGTCCGGCGTCAATACGATTACCGGCGAGGGCCTTGCGGATGTTCTGAAGGGAGCGCAGGTCGTGGTCGACCTCTCCAACTCTCCGTCTTTCGAAGACAAGGCAGTGATGGAATTCTTCCAGACTGCGGGTCACAACATCGCGTCCGCTGAAGCGGCTGCCGGTGTGAAGCACCATGTCGCTCTGTCCGTTGTCGGCACGGAACGCCTTCCGGAGAGCGGATACATGCGCGCTAAGCTTGCCCAGGAAAAGATCATCAAGGAATCTGGGATTCCTTATTCCCTGGTTCACTCGACGCAGTTTTTCGAATTCATGTTCGGTATCGCTCAATCCGGTGTGCAGGGTGACAAGGTTCACCTTTCGCCGGCCATGATGCAGCCGATCTTCTCGGATGATGTTGCCAACGCGCTCGTCGATGTCGTTCTCGGCAACCCGCTGAACGCCACCGTCGAAATTGCCGGTCCGGAACCGATCAAGATTGCCGATGCCGTCACCCGTTATATGCGCCAGATCGGCGACAAGCGTGAGGTCGTCGCCGATGACCAGACCCGCTATTTCGGCGCCTTGCTGAAGCAGGACTCCCTTATGCCTGGCAGCCAGGTACGGATTGGCAAGACGCGTTACTCTGAGTGGGTCAAGACGGCCACGCCGCCTCCGGGTCACTGATCGGATATCAGTATAGTCGTAAAAATAGTCGAAGCCCCGAAAGGGGCTTTGATCGTTTTGGGTAGGTCATTGTGGCCGAAGGCTTATCACATGCAGTCTGAAAGGAGGCGCCTCGACGGCGCCCCCACAGCCATCATGCCTTGAAGAAGCTCAGCAGATCTGCATTGACGACGTCGGCATGCGTCGTCGCCATGCCGTGCGGCAAACCCTTGTAGATCTTCAGCGTGGCATTCTTCAGCAGTTTTGCGGAAAGCGGCGCGGAATCGGCAATCGGGACAATCTGGTCATCGTCGCCGTGCATAACGAGGGTCGGGACTTCGATCGACTTGAGGTCTTCGGTAAAATCCGTTTCCGAAAATGCCTTGATGCCGTCGTAGTGAGCCTTGGCACCGCCGGCCATGCCCTGACGCCACCAATTCTGGACGATTGCCTGCGAGACCTGGGCGCCCGGACGATTGAAGCCATAGAACGGACCGCTGGCCAGGTCGATGTAGAACTGCGACCTGTTTGCCGCGAGCGCTGCGCGCAGGCCATCAAAGACTTCGATCGGCAGGCCGCCCGAATTGGCCGGCGTCTTGACCATGATCGGTGGGACGGCGCCGATGAGGACGAGCTTGGCGACCCGACCCTTGCCGTGACGGGCGACATAATGGGTTGCCTCGCCGCCGCCGGTCGAATGGCCGACATGGATCGCGTTGTGGAGGTCAAGGTGCTGGACGACGGCCGCGGCGTCGGCGGCATAATGGTCCATGTCGTGACCGTCGCTGACCTGGCTGGAGCGGCCGTGTCCACGGCGGTCATGCGCAATGACGCGATAACCCTTGCCGAGGAAGAAAAGCATCTGGTTATCCCAGTCGTCGGCGCTGAGGGGCCAGCCATGGTGGAAGACGATCGGCTGAGCGTCCTTCGGACCCCAGTCCTTGTAGAAGATCTGGACGCCGTCTTTCGTGGTGACGTATTCATTGCTCATGGCATGTTCTTCCTTCGATTTCTTCGGCTCGTCGGCCATTGCAGGTGGGGAAAATTTCAATGTTGCGGCAGCGACCGCAAGTGTAATCGCTCCCGTCATCGTATCTCGGCGCGTTGGCCGGAAATGTTGCGGGTCCATATAAGTCTCCTTATTCCAAGATGCTTGATAGGCGTCGCGAAATGTTTGTTTTGGGAGGAATATTTCCGCCGAGTGAGGCTCGATGACGCTATCCTTTATATGGCCTGTGAGAAGCTATACTTCCGTTTCATTTATGGTGGTCCGTACGCCCGAATATCAGGCTTGAGCGTCAAGGGATTTGAAGGCGGCGTTTCAGGACATCGTAAACCTGCAGATTTTCCGGTGAAACCTAAACGGACGTTTGATCGTCCGGCAGGCGCTCTTCGACTATGAACGGAGAGGGGCGCCATCAACGACAAACTCATCGCAAGCCATTGTTATATCTGGCTGAGCTTTGCCCCGTGGCGGTGCCAGACGGAGAAGCCCATGCAGCATATCCTCGTTGTCGATGACGATCACTCTGCGCGCAGCCTCATCAGTGATTTTCTCATGCAGCAGGCGTTTCGCGTTACTGCCGTCAGCAGCGGCGATGAACTGCGGAACATGCTCTCGACGAATATGGTCGATGCATTTGTCATCGATCTGAATCTCAAGGGAGAGGACGCCCTGAAGATCGTGCAGCAGCTGGCGACACTCTCGACGGCGCCCATCATCATCACCAGTGCCGACCGCGTCGAGGAAACCGACAAGGTGCTGGGATTCGAACTTGGCGCAAGCGATTACATCGTCAAGCCTTTCGGTCTGCGAGAATTCCTGGCACGGCTGAAGGCGGCCATGCGCGTGAGGCCCGCGCCCGAGGCCGGCCGGGAGCGTCGGACCTATATGTTCGGCGACTGGACGCTCGCCATGCGCCAGCGGGCGCTTACACGGCCGGAATTCGGCGAGACGAAGCTGACCGCCGCCGAATTCAATCTCTTGGTCGCATTCCTGAACGCGCCGAAACAGGTCCTGTCCCGCGAAAAGTTGCTTGCGGCGAGCCGTGTCCATTCGGAGGAGGTCTTCGATCGAAGCATCGATGCGCTGGTTCTGCGCCTGCGACGCAAGCTGGAAACGGAACCGTCAAACCCGAGACTCATCAGGACGGCACGCGGAACCGGCTATATTATGGATTGCAGCGTGACGGTGGATGAGCGTCCGAGGCTCAAGTGATAAACGAAACTTAGCCATCTGATGTCAGAGCCCGATCGGTGGAAGGCGAAGCGCATGAACTTCGACCGGCTGTTCGAAGCCTCGGAGGTTATAGGCACCCAGGCATTCCGTCTGATCCGCACGAAGTCTGCTGATATCAGGACAGGGCGCTGCAGTTCCTTCGTCAGAGCTTCAAGACGGGAGGCAATGTTCACGGCCGGGCCGATCACGGTAAAATCCAGTCTCTTCTTGGAGCCGATATTGCCATACATCACCTCTCCGAGATGAATGCCCGTGCCGTAGCGGACCTCATGTCCGAGAGCTGTTCCCTGGAGCCCTTTGATCGCCTCTTGCGCCTCGGAAACGGCCTGCAGGAGATCGGTACAGGCGTCGGCCTGCTCAAGGGGAAAGACGGCCAGCAACCCATCCCCCATGAACTTGAGGATTTCGCCGCCATGCCTTTCGATCGGATCGGCGATGGCATCGAAATACTGGTTCAGGATGGAAATAACCTCATCGCGTGGCCGACGATCGGAGAGCTTCGTGAAGCTTCTGAGATCGCAGATCATGATCGCTGCATTTATCGACATGCCGCTTCCGCGTGTCGTTGCGCCGTCCAGAATCTGTTCCCCGGCATGCGGGCCGACATAGGTTTGCAGCAGCGTCAGCGCCAGCTGGTTCTTGAGGCGAATTTCGCTGACCAGTGAAAACAGCGGAAGGATTTCTCGAAAGAACGCTATTTCCTCGCCCGTGAATCCGCCGGGCTCGCTCGTCGAAAACGTCGCGAGGTGTCTCTTGCCCTGGGTATGGTCAAGAGGCCAGGCGAGGTAATCGGTATGGCCTTCCTCCCTCAATTCTTCGAAGACGGGAAATTGATGCGGTCCGTGGATCTGAAGCCGCTGCCGGATTTCCACGCCGCTTTTGATGACGACACGAAACGGACTTCTGAGAAAGGCGTCGGTCGCCTCGACATCGTAGCCGATCGTCGTGATATCCGCTTGCCTGTCATCCTTGACCCAGACCACGCGCGTTCCGAGCCACTGGGGATGATGAACACGAAGATGGAGACTGGCGCGGCTGAGGGCGACGCCACAAGCAACAAGACGGTCACAGAGTTGCAGAAATATGGGCTCGATCTGCAGCTCGTCTCGCACGCCTGATATCAGCCAGTTCACGAGGGTATGGCGGTTGGCGCTGTCAAGCTTATGCATTTTGCTCCTCGTTCATCACCAGCGCCCCTTGCCTGGGCTGAAGCTCGAAGCCCTGATGTTGCTGCCGCGCAGATGGTGAGCATAGTGACGAATGGTTTCGCAGTCCTGAGCGAAATTGATTTGGATATATGCCGTGGCCGGGATCAACGCTTTGCAGCAGAGGCTACGAATTCCATCAGGTCTTTGGAGCTCAGCGGTTTTTCCAGAAACGCAGCTGCGCCCGATGATCTTGCGGCTGCTTCCGTGCGGTTGTCGGCAAAAGAGGTCATTATGCAAACCGGCGGACCGCCATCCCGGACCACGGCTGAGAGCAGTTCAAGGCCGCTGGTTCCGGGCATTCTCACGTCCGCCAATATGCAGTTCACATGATGCATGTCGCCGGAATTGAGGAAGGCGTCCGCGGACGCATAGGTCCGGCTTTCAATGCCGGTCGCTTCAAACAGATCCTTCAGCGATTCCAACAGAAACTGATCGTCGTCAATGATTGCGATCGTCGTTTTTTGCCCGGATTGCATAAGACCTCTGACAACATTGAGCCGGTTCATCCGGCATTTTGAGGATATTGGTACACCCTATAAATTGCTGGCATCAGTGGAACAGATGGTCTTTCAAGATGGTATGGATCTGCTCGCCGACCCCCGACATCGTTGATGCCAATGGAAGCCTTAGCGACTATCTGTTTCCCCATGAGGCAGCCCTCAGCCTGCATCCTATGGTAATAGATATTAGTCGCCTTTCAACTAAACAGAAGTTTGTCTCCGGCCAGAGATTCGCTCCAGCTGGCTCAATCAAAGGTTCTTGGAAGCGCAATTTGAAAATCCGCGACGATATCAGCCAGGTTTTCAACCGTAGTGGTATCGACAAATATTGCTTGGCCGATCGGTGGCGATGGCCCGATGGATTCGCACTTAAGGCTGTCGAACAATGGATGCCAGGTTTGGTGTCAAGCCCACTCTTGTTTTAGTAGTCAGGCAGGCTGGCGAGTGGCTAAACTAGGGGTCGTGCACTTATTGCCAAAGGCCCGATCATGCTTCGCCTTTATGACGGTCGATTTCCTGGAAGCGCGTGGAAAATCCGTATTCTACTCAATCGGCTGGAATTACCGCTCGAACTCAGAAGCCTCGATCTCGACGCGGGCGAAACCAGGACGCCGCCGGCAGGCTTTCCGAGAACTCGGCGTCGGGCATAGCCCGACCGGACCGAGCTTAAAAGCTATCTCTTTCCGCCTGGCCGGTCGTTAAATTCCAAGCGACGACGGGTGGGGGTGTTTCCTTGCAATTTTTGTCGATGAGAAGAGCGGATGCCGCAGGAAATCGTTTCGTTCGTCGTCTTGCTGAATGCCCTGGGCATAGCGGGCATCGTCGTATGGCATCTGCAGGGCCGTTCCCGGCCAAATGCGCGCCTGATCGTGCAGATCGCCTTCTTTGCCGCGATGACGATCGTTCTCCTGCTGGCAGGGATTGTTCCGTTTCGGTTTGACCCGCCGCATCTGGAAAGCATGAGCGCACTTTTTGTCTCTGCCAAGATCCTCTGGTGGGTTCATCTCTCCTGGGCCGTCATCGGCTTCCTGCGCATCTACATCGTGCTGGATGGCAGGCCGCGAGAAGCAAGGCTCATTCAGGACCTCTTGGTCGCGGTGGTTTATCTCGGTGTCGCCCTGTCGGTCATGGCTTTCGTCTTCGGGGTTCCGATCGGAACGTTGCTCGCGACGTCAGGCGTCATCGCCGTCATCCTCGGTCTTGCCTTGCAGAATACGCTGGGAGACGTGTTCTCGGGGATCGCTCTGACGCTCGGACGTCCCTATGTCATCGGCGATTGGATTTTGCTCAGCGATGGCACGGAAGGACGGATCGTTGCCAGCAACTGGCGCTCGACGCATCTGCTGACGGCCGCCCACAATATCGTCGTCTTGCCGAACAGCGTGCTTGCCAAACTTGGGCTGACCAATATCAGCCAACCGGATGAAAACCACCTGATTACGCTGTCGATCCGAATTGTTCCGACACGCATGCCGCACATCATCCTCGGCGTCATGCAGACGGTGCTGGATAGCTGCAATTCCATCATCAAGGACCCGCCCCCGGCGGTTTCGCTTGTCGGCATCGATGCCAGCGCGGTTTATATCGAACTCTATTTTCAAGTCACCAGTCCGCTGCGGCGAGGCCTCGCCCGCAGTGAAGTCATCGATCTTGTGTACCGCCACTGCAAGTCCAGCGGACTTCAGCTTGCGATGCCGCTCAGCAAGGTCATCACCGCAGACGAGCCCGTCGCACAGAATGCACTGGTCTCCAGCGCAGGCCCGGCGCAAAGTCTCATCGAAGCGATCCCCGTTTTCTCTGTACTGACAGCCGACGAGATAACGACGCTTGCGGCATCTGCGGTCAAGCGCACGTTTGCTCCCGGTGACGAGATCGCGAAAGAAGGAGACTCTCTTGCCAGCCTGATGATCATCCGGGCAGGCATCGTTTCGATGCTAAGAGACGGCAGTGAGACGGCGCGCCTGGCGCCTGGCGATTTTTTTGGCGAAGGGGGCTTTCTTGCCGGGATTGGAGAGAGCCATGCGCTTCAGGCGGTAACACGGGTGACCGTCTATGAAATCGGCAAGGAGGCTTTTGCACCGCTCCTGCACGAGCGCCCCGAACTCGCAGAAGACCTTGCGGCAAATCTCGCCTATCGGGAGGCATTGAGCGAGAATATCGGCAATCACGCCATGCAGCATGACCGCCGTCGGTCCTATCTGCTGCAAGCCATCCGATCCGTATTCCGCAACCATGCACATGGGTGACCATTGCGGCGCCGCAGCCGATATCCGGGCGGCTGCTTATCTGCAGGTCGAATTCGTGGAGGCGAGATGGGCAATTTGCTGGGCGAAACCGCGGGGCTGATAGCTTTTGTCAGAACCGTGGAAACGGGATCCTTCAGTGCTGCGGCGCGCAGCCTGCAGACAACGCCCTCGGGCGTATCTAAAAGCGTTTCCCGGCTGGAGAGCCTGCTGGGGGGGAAGCTCTTTCGTCGTTCGACACGTATCCTGACGCTGACGCCTGACGGAGAAACCTTCTTCGGAAATATTGCGCCACTTCTCCGGCAGATCGAGGAATCATCGGATGTCTTTCAGGCGGATCGCGGCGCGACCGGCCATTTGCGCGTAAGCCTGCCGAGCGAGCTTGCGAGGCTGCTGATGCCACCCATCTTCACGCGTTTCCTGCCGCAGCATCCCGGCATAACGCTCGATCTCGGGACGACGGATCGCCACGTCGACCTGATTCGCGAAAACTACGATATCGCCTTTCGCGTCGGCAAGGTCGCGGGAAGCGACCTGATGATGCGAACGCTGGTGCATCTGGAAATGGCGCTGGTTGCGTCTCCTGCCTTTGTCGAAACGTGGGGACGGGTGAACTCGGTGGAGAGGTTGCGTGAAATTCCCTTCGCGCGGTATGCGATCGACGGCCACACATATCCCATTCACTTTGCCAATGGCGCGACGATGATACCGACGGGCCAGGTGGACCTCGACACGGCGACGGCGATGCGAATTGCGGCATTGAGTGGGGCAGGTGTTGCTTATCTGATGAAATGCATCGTTCAGGAGGAACTGGATCGAGGGGAACTGATCCAGCTTCTGCCCGACCTTGAGCTGGAGACGATGCCGTTCCAGGCTGTCCACGCTTTCGGTCGAATGCCGACCTACCGGCTGCGCCTCTTTTCGGATTTCATCGAGACCGAAATCCGGAAACATGCATCGCGGTAAGCAAGCTCGCGGTCAGCGACGGGTGACTGATAAGACCGCCCCTATGTCGGGCTCATCCCCCAACCGATGGTTAGCTACCGTTTTTCCGTGCGCTTGCTACTCATTTTGTGACCGCATGCAGGCGCTTGCCTTGGCGGTCGGCTCCCCAAATCAGTAATTTTGAAGGACGAGGATGACATGACGCAAAGACTGAATTACGCCCAACTTTCGCCGGAACTCGTTAAAAAGCTGACCGCCTTTACCATGGAGCTGAAAGAGAGCTCCATCGAGCAGACGATAAAGGATTTGGTCGAAATCCGCGCGTCCCAGATCAATGGCTGCAGCTTCTGCGTGGACATGCATTCCAAGGAAGCAAAGATCCACGGCGAACGCGAGCTCCGTCTCTATCACGTCGCCGCCTGGCGTGAATCGACGCTGTTCAGCCCGCGCGAGCGTGCAGCGCTTGCCTGGACCGAAGCGGTTACCAAGCTCTCCGACACCGGGGTTCCTGACGAACTCTATGAGAAGGTCCGCGGCCAGCTTTCCGAGAAGGAAGTTTCCGATCTGACCTTCCAGGTCATGGCCATCAACGCATGGAACCGGATCAGCGTTGCGGTCAAGGCCGTGCCGGGCTCGGCCGATAAGCTTTACGGTCTGGACAGGGCTGGGCTGGAATAAAGCGATCGGCCAATATCGCGGTCGTATGGGAATGCGGCCGCGAGGGAATTGAGCCCGTGTAACTGCTGCCGGCGTCTATCAGCCAGTGATCAGATCATTGTGTTCCGGGTGCTTTGCGGCGTAGCGCGCCATGAACTCGCATTGTGGGATAACCTTCTGGCCGTTTTCTCTGATCAGCGCGAAAACCCCATCGGCAAGCTTCGTTCCGATTCCGGCGCCAGAATATTCGAACGGAACTTCGGTGTGGGTAAGGACGATCTTGTCGCCTTCCATCCGATAGTAGGCCATGGCCATTGCATCAGTGTTGATTGGCAGCTCATAGCGCTGCATCCGGCTGTTGTTCTGAACAAGAAGCGGCAAGGTCATTCTCCGTTCTATGGTGGCGTCAGCCTTCCGTCATCTCCCAGTTTCGTCAACACAAACGATCGTTTGGCTAGTCATCGTGCTTCCAAACACCTCAAATGCCCCACGTGAAGCCGATGCTCTATGTTAGAGTGGTGCGATGCTCAAAGCGCGTAACGCGGAAATTCTGTTCCAGCGATGCAGCAATGTGATCCGCGCCTGGAACGCCGCGAACGGATTTCCACCTGATATCGTAGATTAGCTCGCGATGTCCGTCGTCGAAATCCCTAAGCCCCGTGAAGCTTGCTTCGGAGAGTGCAGGCGTTGCCGCCGTCACATCTGGAATCCCGGCGCCGCCTTCCAGTTTGATTGCGATGGTGCCCTTCTGCTCGCCCGAAATCCAGCGGTCCACATGCTTGAGTGGAGAGAGGATCAGCACTGCCAGAAGGGTCACGATGGCGCCGACCGCGATCTGCCCGCCACCAAAACACAGGCCGATTGCCGTTATCAGCCATAAAGTCGCAGCGGTGGTGACGCCGGTTGCAATGTCGCCGCGCCGCAGGATCGCGCCTCCGCCGATGAAGCCCACGCCGGTAAGGATGCCGAGCGGGAAGCGCAGGATATCCATCGAACCGTTTACGCTCTGGCTCGTCGCCAGGAGGATATTCGCCTGGATCATCGAAAGGCAGGCGGCGAGCCCAACGAGGATGGTCGTGCGCAATCCCGCGGGATGTCCGCCTCGCTCCCTGTCGAGGCCGATGAATGCGCCGGCGATGACCGTTGCTGCCAGACGGAGCGCAATGTCCGTCCAGTTCGGCGTCATGGGCATCAGTTCGATCAGATCCAACTCAGCCGTTCCCCTGTTATTAGTGCAGGAAGCTAGAGCGCGACCGGCGGACCGGCCAGTGGGACAGCTAAAATCACCCTTCGATACCGGGTCGTGTGGGATCGACGTGTTGATGCAGGCTTGCGGCCGAGTGGCGGATAACCTCCGAAATCTGCAGCAGTTGTTTAACCAGAGGCGTCGAATTGCGCCAGATGATGCCGATCGTTCTTAGGGGCTGGGGTCTGCGGAACCGGGAGATGGAAACATCGGCCGAGCGCGTCTCCACCGGCACCGCCATTTCCGGGATCAGGGTGACACCGATGCCGGCGCTGACCATTTGCACCAGCGTCGAGAGCGAACTGCCCTCCATGATTTCCCGTGGGCGCGTCGATTGTATACCGCAGAAGGACAGGGCCTGATCACGAAAGCAGTGGCCCTCTTCCAAAAGAAGCAAGCGCATTTCGCGCAAGGCTTCAGGTTCCGGCACGGGCTTGCCTTCGTCCTCGCGGTGCCGGACCAGCAGGAACTCCTCTTCAAACAGCTTGATTTCGGTTAGCGATGGTTCCGATACCGGCAATGCGACGACCGCTAGGTCCAATTCGCCCTGCGCCACTTCATGCACCAGTCTCGCCGTCAGCGTCTCGCGCACCTGGATCTCAATATTATCGAAGGTCTTGTTCAGATCGCTGATGATCGCCGGCAGCAAATAGGGGGCTATGGTCGGAATGATCCCGATTCTCAGCCGCGTCAGCAACCTGTCCTGTGACGCGCGGGCGAGGTCTCCAAGTTCGTCAACGGCACGCAGAATATCGCGAACCCTGAGCCCAAAGAGTTGTCCGAAGGCAGTCAGCCTGACCTCCCGCGCACCGCGTTCGAAAAGATTTCCGCCCAACTCCTCTTCAAGCTCCTTGATCTGCATGGACAAAGCGGGCTGCGAAATCGCGCAGGAATCGGCCGCATGCCGGAACCGGCCGTGACGTGCCAGGGCTTCAAAATAACGAAGCTGTTTCAGTGTAACGTTGGTCATAAGGCAAACTTATCGCGCTCATCAGTAAATCCAACTTAAAATTATCATACGCTTCCGATAAAAGAAATGAGAGGGAGGATGCGTGCCGACTCCGGTTGACCGGAGTGAGGTGCAGGCACGCAATCAGGCCCAATAGTTTAACGGACAAGGCGGCTGTCGAACGGTCGCCTGGAGCAACAGGAGAAAACTATGGACCAGAAACCTGACAGCGCGGGTAAATGTCCCGTTGATCATTCGGGAGCAAGTCGCAGAGGCAATCGCGACTGGTGGCCGAACCAACTCGACCTGCAGATGCTTCACCATCATTCCGGCCTTTCGGATCCGCTGGGCAAGGATTTCGACTATGCCGAGGAGTTCAAGAAGCTCGATCTCGACGCAGTGAAGAAGGATCTTCATGCGTTGATGACGGATTCGCAGGATTGGTGGCCGGCCGACTTCGGTCACTACGGCGGTCTCTTCATCCGCATGGCTTGGCACAGCGCCGGCACCTACCGTATCACTGACGGCCGCGGTGGCGCCGGTCAGGGCCAGCAGCGTTTTGCGCCGCTCAACAGCTGGCCTGACAACGTCAACCTCGACAAGGCCCGCCGCCTGCTCTGGCCGATCAAGCAGAAATACGGCAACAGCATTTCCTGGGCCGACCTCTTGATCCTTACCGGCAACGTCGCGCTCGAATCCATGGGCTTCAAGACCTTCGGCTTTGCCGGCGGCCGTGCCGACGTTTGGGAGCCGGAAGAGCTCTACTGGGGTCCGGAAGGCACCTGGCTGGGTGACGAGCGCTATAGCGGAGAACGCGAACTGGCAGAACCGCTCGGCGCTGTGCAGATGGGCCTCATCTATGTCAACCCGGAAGGCCCGAACGGTACGCCCGATCCGCTCGCATCCGCTCGCGACATTCGCGAGACCTTCGCCCGCATGGCGATGAATGACGAAGAGACCGTGGCGCTGATCGCCGGCGGCCATACCTTCGGCAAGACCCATGGTGCCGGCGACCCCTCGTTTGTCGGCGTCGATCCTGAAGGCGGAGAGATCGAGGCGCAGGGGCTCGGTTGGACGAGCAAGTTCAACAGCGGTGTCGGCCGCGATGCCATCGGCAGCGGTCTGGAAGTTACCTGGACGACGACCCCGACCAGGTGGAGCAATAACTTCTTCTGGAACCTGTTCGGCTATGAATGGGAGCTGGAAAAGAGCCCGGGCGGTGCCCACCAGTGGGTCGCAAAGGGCGCTGGTGCCACCATTCCGGATGCGTTCGATTCTTCGAAGAAGCACCTGCCGCGAATGCTCACCTCCGACCTCGCACTGCGCGTCGATCCGGTCTACGAGGCGATCTCACGCCGCTTCCTCGAAAACCCGGATCAGTTCGCAGACGCCTTTGCTCGCGCCTGGTTCAAGCTCACCCATCGCGACATGGGCCCGAAGGTCCGCTATCTCGGCAAGGAAGTTCCGGCAGAAGACTTGATCTGGCAGGATGTCATCCCGGCCGTCGATCATCCCCTTATCGACGATGAGGATATCGCCGACCTCAAGGTCAAGGTCTTAGCCTCCGGTCTCACCGTTCAGGAACTCGTCTCGACCGCATGGGCGTCCGCTTCGAGCTTCCGCGGCTCCGACAAGCGCGGCGGTGCCAATGGCGCGCGCATTCGCCTTGCGCCGCAGAAGGATTGGGAAGTCAACGAACCGGCACAGCTCGCCAAGGTTCTCGGCACTCTCGAAGGCATCCAGAAGGACTTCAATGCAGCCCAGACCGGCGGCAAGAAGGTGTCGCTCGCCGACTTGATCGTGCTTGCGGGTGCAGCTGGTGTCGAAAAGGCGGCCAAGGCCGGTGGCCAGGGCATCGTCGTGCCGTTCACGCCGGGCCGCATGGATGCATCGCAGGAGCAGACGGATGTTGCTTCCTTCGCAGCGCTTGAGCCGCGTGCTGACGGGTTCCGCAACTACGTGAACAGCAACCGCCTGCAGTTCCTGAAGCCGGAAGAAGCCCTCGTTGATCGCGCCCAGCTGCTGACGCTGACCGCGCCTGAAATGACGGTTCTCGTCGGTGGCCTGCGCGTGCTCACGGCCGGCAAGCCCGAACATGGCGTCTTCACCGCGCATCCGGAAGTGCTGACGAACGACTTCTTCGTCAACCTGCTCGACATGGGCACGGTCTGGGCTCCGGTCGCCGGCAAGAACGGTGTTTATGAAGGCCGCGACCGCAAGACCAATGCGGCCAAGTGGACCGGTACTCGCATTGATCTGATCTTCGGTTCGCATTCGCAGCTTCGCGCGCTTGCGGAAGTCTACGGCCAGTCCGATGCCAAGGCGAAGTTCGTGAAGGACTTCGTTGCCGCATGGAACAAGGTCATGAACGCCGATCGTTTTGATCTCGTCTGATTGAAAAAAACCTGTCTGGACGCGGCGTCTCCGCCGCGTCCAGGCGTCAAATACAGGTGAACATCGCTGTTCGCTTGTTGCGCACTCGATGGTCCGTTGCAGCTGGCCCAGCCAGACCGATTACAATCACCTCTTGAAACGAATCCGATAGAGGGCGGCCCACAGGCCGGGATCAGTTACACAAAACTGATTGATTGAGACCATTCGATATCGACAGCACCGCGCTGCGATTGCCAAGAGCCATGCCCGCCGCTACGCCGTTCTGCAGCTATTGCTCGATTCAGATTTTCGCGCTTTTTCGCAAACCGTATACTGCACCCGGTATTATGTTAGAAGTTTCTTTAATTCCCCTTCAATCCGATTTCGCTATCATGGCCATATGAGAATAAGCACCATCACCAACTGGGCCTACGGGATAACCGTGATCCTCACGGCGCTTTCGGCTGTTGCTTTCATCATGTCGTCGCGTAGCGCCGACGACGAGCGGCGTGCGGTTGAAGAACATCTCGCTCTCGATACGCTGACCGAACAGCTTGAGATGGGTGCCGAAGTCTCCAGTGATGAAGCAAGGCTCTACGTCATGCGCGGCGAACAGCGCCACCTCGATGCCTTCAAGGCGGACGAGGAGACCGAACGGCGGCGCGAAACGGCGGCCGAGCAGATTGCGGCACGGGATATATCTGTCGTCGAGCGGAATATTCTCGAGGGCATAGTCAAACAGACTGAGGCACTTGACACGGTAGAAGCCGCCGCTGTCGATACTTTCCAGAGGGGAGACAGACAGGCAGCGCAGCAAACACTTTTCGGGCCGGAACATGAGCGGTTGCAAACGGCTCTCCTGGAGTCGGCCGGGCATCTGCGCGATATCACGGCGACACGCACGGGAGCAGCACTTGATGATGCACGCCGGCGCAGCGACCAATGGAGCCTTGTCGCCAAAGTCATGCTGGCGATGACCGGTCTGCTTTTCCTTGCCGTACTCTACTTCATCCTGCGGCGCCGCGTGGCCATGCCTCTGGTGCGCATGACCGGCATCGTTACACGGCTCGCGAGGCAGGATTACGCTGTCGAGGTCCCTGACGACCACCGCCGCGATGAAATAGGCGAGATGAACGAGGCCATCCAGATCTTTCGCGAAAACGGGCTTGAACGTGAACGCCTGGATGCGGAGCGGCGGGCTGACCAGCATACCAAGGATCTCATCCTGCAGATGATGCATCGCCTTCAGGCTTGTGAAAATCAACATGAGCTGGCCGATGTCGTTGCGCGCTTCGCGCCGCAGATCTTTCCAGGCATTGCCGGAAGTCTTTATATCCTCGACGAGGATAAGTCCGCTCTCGCGCAAGCCGGCACGTGGCTGGAGCCTGTCAACGCGCAGGCGGCCTTTCCGGCCAATGCCTGCTGGGCACTGCGACGCGGCCGCCCGCATAGGAGCGGCATCGGCGACGGCGATGTGCCCTGCCAGCATGTCGAGGGGAGTGGTGTTGCGGCCTCCTGTTTCCCGTTGACGGCACAGGGTGATATGATCGGTCTCCTCTATCTCGAGGAGCGTCACGCGCAGGCGCCAGTGCTGGACAATGTCCGCCTCTATCTGGAGCTGATCGCCGAGAATGTCGGGTTGGCGGTCGCCAATCTGCAGTTTCGTGAAAAGCTGACTGATCTTGCTATCCGCGATCCGTTGACCGCGCTCTTCAACCGCCGTTTCCTCGACGACATGCTGCATCGGCGTGGGCGCGACAATGGCCAAGAGCCACTCGTCTGCCTGATGATCGACATCGATCACTTCAAGCGTTTCAACGACCAGTTCGGTCACGATGCCGGCGACATGGTCATGCAATATGTCGGGCAGGTCCTGCGCAGCGCTGTCGCCGATATCGGCAACGCATTCCGTTTTGGCGGGGAGGAGTTTACCATATTGCTGCCTGACTGCAGCGAAGAGCATGGTTTCGAATTCGCCGAAAAATTACGCGCGCAGATCGGCGGCGCGGCACTTTCATACTCAGGTCAGATCATTGGCGCAGTGACGGTATCAATCGGCGTGGCGGTGTCACCTGCAGAAGGCGCAGTCGATACGCTGGTCAGTCGCGCGGACGCGGCCCTTCTCGACGCCAAGGCCAAGGGCCGCAATAAAACTGTTCTGGCAAGCAATTTGAGCAGGCGATCGCAGGAAACGCTACGCGCCTGAATCAGGAAAGAGGCAGTATGCAGGTCAGTTGCCGGTGACGCCATGCGGCGCATTTTCGGCGATCTCGCGGGCGGCGCCATAATCGCGCTCGTGGGCGGAGCGGAAGCGGTGTTCGGTGCGGCCGGTCAGATCACGATAGTAGCGGTCGGTCATGCCATCGGCATAGGTGCCGGTATCGGCGTCGAATTCTTCAGTCGACGGCTTGATCGAGAAAAATTTGAACATCTTTGAGGTCCTCCACAGCGTGCTATCAATCCGGACGTGTCGTTCGGTTCCTTCTCCAAGATCATTATAATGAAAAAATTAACCATGTTTAAACAAACGGCATGTGTTTGGCTGCATGCCGTCTGATTGCTTAAGATTTTCATGCCTGGTGCAAAAGCAGCGCCAGCAACTGCTGCAGCGAAACGCCGCCCAGCGGCTGACCCTCCTGTGATATGACAGTGGCAGAGGAGACGTCAGCGCGAGACATTTCGCGCAATGCCCCTTCGATATCCATCTCTTCGGAAAGCTGCAGCTGGCTTTCGACCGGGATTTGCTTCGCGACGGCACCGATCTTGATGACCCGGCCGCGATTGACCTCCTTCACGAAGGCGGCAATGTAATCATTGGCGGGATTGAGGACGATTTCCGCCGCCGAACCCTGCTGGATGACTTCACCGTCGCGCAGGATGGCGATTTTCTCCCCGAGCCGGAGAGCTTCGTCGAGATCGTGGGTGATGAAGACCACCGTTTTCTTCAGGTCCTTCTGCAGATCGAGGAGGACGGTCTGCATGTCGACGCGGATCAATGGATCGAGCGCCGAATAAGCCTCGTCCATCAGCAGGATTTCGGCATCATTGGTGAGTGCACGCGCCAGGCCGACACGCTGCTGCATGCCGCCGGAGAGCTGATTCGGATAGTGCCCATCAAAGCCATCCAGGCCGACGCGCTTGATCCAGGCATTGGCCCGCTCTTCACGCTCCGCCTTCGCGACGCCCTGGATCTCCAGACCGTAGACGGTGTTTTGCAGCACGTTGCGATGCGGCAGCAGGCCGAAACGCTGGAAGACCATCGCGGTCTTCCGCCGGCGGAATTCGCGAAGCTGCAAGGCATCCATGCGGCAGACATCCTCGCCACCACAGAGGACTTCGCCGGAAGTCGGGTCGATCAGCCGGTTGATGTGGCGGATCAGCGTCGATTTGCCAGAGCCGGAAAGACCCATGATGACGGTGATCTTGCCGCCGGGGATGGTGATGTTGATGTCTTTCAGCCCCAGCACATGACCATGCACTTTGTTGAGCTCGGTCTTCGACATGCCCTTGCTGACGGCTTCCACATAGTCGCGGCCGTTCGGGCCGAAGATCTTGAAGAGGCTCCGGATCTCGATCGAATTACTAGCCATGCACGATCTCCCGGTGCTTCTGGAGTCGCAGGCCATAGGCCTGGCTGATCCGGTCGAAAATGATGGCAATGCCGACGATTGCGAGACCGTTGAAGACGCCGAGGGTGAAATACTGGTTGGAGATGGCCTTGAGAACCGGCTGGCCAAGCCCTTGAACGCCGATCATGGAGGCGATGACCACCATGGCGAGCGCCATCATGATCGTCTGGTTGATGCCGGCCATGATGGTTGGCAGCGCCAGCGGCAGCTGGACGTTACGAAGCTTCTGCCAGCTCGACGAACCGAAGGCATCGGCTGCCTCCAGCACATTCTCGTCCACCATGCGAATGCCGAGATTGGTGAGGCGGATCATCGGCGGCAGGGCGTAGATGACGACGGCAATGACACCAGGCACGCGACCGATGCCGAGAAGCATGACGACGGGGATCAGGTAGACGAAGCTCGGCATGGTCTGCATGACGTCGAGGATCGGATTGACGATCCTCTGCATCGCATTCGACCGCGCCATCAGGATGCCGAGCGGCAGGCCGATCACGATCGAAAGCACGGTACAGACGAAGATCATCGACACGGTCTTCATCGTATCCTGCCACATGTCGAAATAGCCGATGACGAGAAGCGTCAGAACGCAGCCGACAACGACCTTCCAGCTGCGGCTGGCAAACCAGGCAATGGCGGCAAAAACAATCAGAATGATTGGCCAGGGTGTGCCGGTCAGCAGCCGTTCGGCCCAGATAAGAAAACTCTGCAGCGGGCTGAAGGCTGCCTCGATGCTGTCGCCATAGGCGCGTGTGAAAGCACGAAATCCTTCATCGACGCTCTTCTTCAGCTCGCGCAGCACGTCGTCATTCATTGTCGGAAATTTCCAGAGCCAATCCATAGCCGTTCCCAAAATAGATAGCGGCGGCGGCCGATTGTTGTTTTGGCCGTCGCGCCGAAGGATTGTCTGGGCAGCGGCAACGCTGCCCATGTCATGTCTGAGTGATTAGAGCGAAGCCTTGATCTTTTCGGCGGCTTCCGGGGAGACCCAGTCCTTCCAGAGAGGCTCATTATTCTTCAGGAAGTATTTGGCACCGTCTTCGCCGGTTGCCTGATTGTCGGTCATCCAGGCGATCAGCTTGTTGACGGTGTCATTGGTCCAGGCGCGCTTCTTCAGGTAATCGATGGCAGGGCCGCCGCGATCGGCAAAACTCTTGCTGATCAGCGTCTGCACGTCATCGGCCGGCCAGGCATTCGGCTTGGGATCGGCACAATCGGCAATCGAGGTGCAACGCTTCCATTCGGCCGCGTCATATTCCGTGCCGTATCCGAGTTTGACCATCTCATATTTGCCGAGCAGCGAGGTCGGCGCCCAATAATAGCCGACCCAGGGCTGCTTGCCTTCATAGGCCTTGGCGATCGAGCCATCGAGTCCTGCGGCAGACCCGGTATCAACGAGCGTAAAGCCTGCTTTCTCGCCATCATAGGCCTTGAAGAGCTGCGCGGTGACGACAGTGCCGCCCCAGCCCTGAGGGCCGTTGAAGACCGCGCCCTTGCTCTTGTCTTCCGGTGCCGGGAAGAGTTCGGGATGCTTGAGAAGGTCGGGGATGGTCTTAACGTCGGGGTGGGCGTCGGCGATGTATTTGGGGATCCACCAGCCCTGGATTGCGCCATCGGAGAGGATCTTGGCGCCTGCGACGACCTTGCCGCCTTCAAGGCCACGCTTCACCAACTCCGGCTGAAGGCTGACCCAGGCTTCCGGGGCGATATCCGGTTCGCCTTTTTCTGCCATGGAGGTCAGGGTAGGGACGGTATCGCCAGTGACGATTTCGGCCGTGCAGCCGTACCCTTCCTCAAGAATGATCTTGTCGAGGCTTGCGGCGACTTCCGCGGACTGCCAGTTCATGCTCGCGATCGTGACATTGCCGCAATCGGCTGCAAAAACGCTGCCGCTCGCGAGCATCGTGCCGGCTGCGAAGATGGTGGATGCCAAAAGTACTTTCATTTTTTTGTTCCCTCTGGTCGCGATGCATCTTAACCCGGGCGCCGGCGGCACCGCGTGCGCCGACCCTTGCATTGAGCCTGCTTTAGGACCGCAACGGCCATTCTGGTTGCGTCAGAAAATGGCGTATTAGAGCCTTCTTTCAAGGCTGTCTTAAATACGGCGTCGCTGACGGAACGATGGTGGGGCCTAGTCGCGCCTTGGTTGCGCGTTTCGTTCTAAGGGCTATCGGCCAAGAGTTCAGACCACCATTCGATTGCGACGGATGGTCCGCGAGAATCGCTTCAGACAGATCGCGTCAACACTCTCGTCCTCTGTGCGCCTGGCAGATTTTCCACCGCTGCTTCGTTTTCCACAACCGTAAAACTACGGCTCATCGACGCGCTTGCCAGAAGTTGGATACTAATATATTACTTTTACATCAGACCGGCTGGAGGCGGTCCTCGATGATTTCAAACACTCGATTGCTGATCTGTTGCTTGGAAGGAATGCGATGAATTCGCCCTCCGGAATCGCGCGCAAGAAGCGCTCCCTGCAAGGAGTCACGGTGCTTTCTCATCAGCGGGCGGCTGCCCCGCGGGCAGCGACGCTGGTCTACAATGCACTTCTCGATGACATCGTCTCGCTGCGTCGCAAGCCGATGGAACTGCTGAACGAGAAGGAGCTCGAAGCGCAGTTCGGCGTCAGCCGCACGCCGATCCGCGAGGCGATTATCCGACTTGCTGATGACGGCCTTGTTGATGTCTTCCCGCAATCCGGCACTTTCGTCTCCCGCATTCCGCGCCGCGCGCTTTACGAAGCGATCCTGGTGCGCAAGGCGCTGGAGGACACGACGGTTTCGATCGCGGTCGAGAAGATGACGCCGCCAGGCCTGCGTGCGCTGGAGCGTAATCTCGCTGATCTTGATGCCTGCCACCGCGAAGGCGATGTCGCGACCTTCCACGTCATCGACAATGATTTCCACCAACTGATCAGCAATATCGCCGGCTTTCCCGGCATCTGGACGATCATCCAGCAAGTCAAGGTTCATAGCGATCGTTACCGCCTGCTGACGCTGCCGCAGCAGGGCCGTCTGACGCGCGTCATCGAGGAACATGCCGCGGTCATCGATTGCATGCGAGCCGGCGACAAGGACGGCGCGAAGGCGGCGATGGAGTTCCATCTCGGCAAGCTGCTGCACGAAGTCGAAGAGGCAGAGATGCTCGACCCAGCCTATTTCATTGAGGATGCCCCGTACGCGGCGGCATCCGGAGGAGAGAAGGACAATTCCAATGCAGATTGACGTACGACACGCCTCCCATCCTGAAGCTGTCAGGGACTTCGATACGGAAACGCTGCGGCGCCACTTCCTGGTCGAGACGGTTTTTGCGCCTGGCGAGATCAGCCTGACCTATTCGCATTATGACCGCATGGTCATCGGCGGCGCTGCGCCGCTCGGCACGGCTCTGGTACTCACGGCGCCAAAGGCGATCGGCCAGGACACGTTTCTGGCAGAGCGTGAACTTGGCGTTCTGAACGTCGGCAATTCCGGCAGCGTGATCGTCGACGGCACGACCTACACTTTGGCAAAGTATGACTGCCTCTATGTCGGCAGGGGCGCCGTCGATATCAGTTTCGAAAGTGCCGAGGTTGCCAATCCGGCAAAATTCTATCTGGTCTCGACGCCGGCCCATGCCAGCCACCCGACCGTGCTGCTGACGCGCGACAAGGCGCGGCATCTGACGCCGGGCGAGGCGGCAAGCGCCAACAAGCGTTCGATCTATCAGTATATCCATCCAGAGGTTTGCCAGTCCTGCCAGCTGACCATGGGCTTCACCAGCCTGGAGACCGGCAGCATCTGGAACACCATGCCGAGCCACACGCACGACCGGCGCATGGAAGCCTATCTCTATTTCGACCTCGATGCCGATCAGCGCGTCTTCCATTTCATGGGAGAGCCGCAGGAAACGCGTCACATGCTCGTCGCCAACGAACAGGCCATTATTTCGCCGCCCTGGTCGATCCATTCCGGCGCCGGCACCAAGAATTACAGCTTCATCTGGGCAATGGCCGGCGACAACAAGAGTTTCACCGACATGGACCATATCGCCATCGGCGATCTGAGGTGATGGCGATGCATGCTCTTTTCGACCTTTCGGGAAAAACTGCCGTCGTCACGGGTGCCAATACCGGGATCGGGCAGGGCATTGCCGTCGCGCTGGCAGAGGCTGGTGCTTCGATCGTCGCCGTCGGCCGTTCTTCGATGGATGAGACCGAAGCCCTGGTGGCGAAGGCGAGTACGAAATTCCACGTCATCAAGGCCGATCTCGGTACGATCGAGCCGGTCAAGCCGATCGTTGTTGAGGCACTGGAACGCTTCGGGGCGCTCGATATCGTCGTCAACAATGCCGGTATCATCCGCCGTGCCGACGCGATCGACTTCACCGAGGAGGACTGGGACGCGGTGATGAACGTCAACCTGAAGACGGCCTTCTTCCTGTCTCAGGCGGCTGCCCGTCACATGCTCGAAAAAGGGCGCGGCAAGATCATCAATATCGCCTCTCTTCTCTCCTTTCAGGGTGGCATACGCATCCCGTCCTACACGGCCTCTAAGAGCGGCCTTGCGGGTCTGACCCGGCTGCTCGCCTGCGAATGGGCGGGCAAGGGCGTGAACGTCAATGCCATCGCTCCCGGCTATTTCGTGACCAATAACACGACGGCGCTCCGTGAAGACGCCGATCGCAATGCCAGCATCCTGGCCCGCATCCCGGCCGGCCGCTGGGGAGAGCCCGGCGACATCGGCGGTGCGGCCGTGTTCCTGGCATCAGCGGCATCCGACTATGTGCACGGCACGGTGCTGCCGGTCGATGGAGGCTGGCTGGCGCGCTGACGCGACAGCCGGGAGGAGACATGACGCTTTCCTGCGGGAAGGCGAGGCTGCGCCAGTGGAGTTGGCTTGGCCGGAATGGAGGAGGATATGCAGTACCAGTTCGATTTTTCGGCCTTGCTGCCCTACTGGAGCGATTTCCTGTCGGGCGCGCTTGTCACGATCGAGATCACCGTCTTTTCGGTGATCATCGGTCTGGTGATCGGTGTTGCCTGCGCTATCGCCCGTCGCTCGGATATCGGGCCGTTGCGTGCCCTCGTCAGCATCTATGTCGAGACGGTGCGCAACACGCCGTTTATCGTGCAGATCTTCTTCATCTTCTTCGGCCTGTCCTCGGTCGGAATCCGTCTGCCGATCATCGCGGCAGCCGTCTTCGCCATGGTCATCAATGTCGGCGCCTATACGGCCGAGATCGTACGCGCCGGCATGGATTCCATCCATCCGAGCCAGATCGAGGCCGCTGAAGCGCTTGGCCTGTCGAAGCTGCAGATCTACCGCGACATCATCCTTCTGCCGGCAATCGAGCGCGTTTACCCGGCACTTTCCAGCCAGTTCATCCTGATGATGCTATCGACCTCGATTGCCTCGCAGATATCGGCCGAGGAGTTGACGGGTGTCGCCAACAACATCCAGTCGAACACATTCCGCTCGCTGGAAACCTACATGGTCGTCGCCGTTCTCTACATCGCCATCACCTATCTGATGCGGGCAGGCTTCTACGGCCTCGGTCTCATCGCCTTCCCGCGCCGTCGCCGGCTCGGCACGTCGCTCTAGAGGTCGCCAATGCTCGGTGGGTTTTCCTTCAATCACCTGATCTATCTGCTGGATGGACTTGTCTGGACGGTGGTGCTGTCAGCACTCGCCTTCCTGCTGGGCGGCATTGCGGGCTTCTTCGTGATGCTGTGCCGCATCTCCCGCTTCCTGTGGGTGCGGCGGGCTGCCCTCATCTATATCCAGATCGTTCAGGGCACGCCGCTCCTGATCCAGATGTTCATCCTCTATTTCGGCCTCGGGGTCATCAATATCTCGGTCCCGCCGCTGGTGGCGGCCGGCCTCGGCATGATGATCTATTCGAGTTCCTATCTCGGCGAGATCTGGCGCGGCTCGGTCGAATCCATTTCGCGAACGCAGTTCGAGGCCGCCGAATGCCTCGGCCTGACCCGCTGGCAGGCGCTGCGAGATGTAATCCTGCCGCAGGCGCTCAGGATTGCCACGCCGCCGACGGTCGGCTTCCTCGTCCAGCTCATCAAGAATACCTCGCTCGCCTCTGTCGTCGGCTTCCTCGAGCTGACGCGTGCGGCGCAGGTCATCAACAACTCCCTGTTCCAGCCCTTTCTGGTCTTCGGTATCGCAGCGCTTCTCTATTTCGCTGTCTGCTACCCGCTGTCGGTCTGGAGCCGCTCTCTCGAGAGGAAGCTCAATGTCGGTCGCCGTTAAACTCACCAATGTCGTCAAGCGCTTCGGTGCGCTGGAGGTGCTGAAGGGCGTCTCCTTCGAGATCAATGCCGGCGAAGTGGTGGCGCTGATCGGCCAGTCCGGCTCCGGCAAGAGCACGGCGCTGCGCTGCATCAACCGGCTGGAGACAATCCAGGATGGATCGATAGAGGTCTGCGGCCATCGCGTCGAGGATCCGAAGCTCGATCTCAGGACATTGCGCCGCGATATCGGCATGGTGTTCCAGAGCTACAATCTCTTCCCGCATATGACGGTCGCGGAAAACATCATGCTGGCACTGCGCCGCGTGAAGGGCATGCGCAAGGACCAGGCCTTCGAGATCGCCAAGCAGGTACTCGCAAAGGTCGGCCTGTCGGAAAAGATCGATGCCTATCCGGAGCAACTGTCAGGCGGCCAGCAGCAGCGCGTCGCAATCGCCCGTTCGCTCGCCATGCAGCCCAAGGTGATGCTGTTCGACGAGGTGACCTCGGCTCTCGACCCGAAGCTGACGGGTGAAGTTCTACGCGTCATGGAAGATCTTGCGCGCGGCGGCATGACGATGATCGTCGTCACCCACGAGATGGGTTTTGCCAAGCGCGCCGCCAACCGCGTCATCTACATGCACACCGGCAAGGTCTGGGAGACCGGTGGCGCCGACATCCTGAGCAATCCGCAGACGCCCGAACTGAAGGAGTTCATGGCTGCAGAGCTATAGAGCAATTCCAGCAAAACTGCGTAGCGGTTTGCATCCGGAATTGCGTGAAAACAAAGAGATGGAGCATTCCGCCATTCCAGAAAACGGGATGCTACAACCCCGCCATTGCGGGAGGAAATTGCCTGTCCCGGATGAGCCGGCACAGGTTTGAGAGGAGGCCCGACAGAGAGCGGGCAGAGGCAATCAGGTAGAGGAGACTTGGAGTATGCCGAAGACAATGATTTCGAAACTGGCACTGTTGGCCGGCGCAGGCCTGCTGGCGCTGGCAAGCGTTGCCCATGCCGACGTGCTCGACAATATCAAGAAGGCCGGCAAGGTTCGCATCGCGGTCGCGATGGGCATTCCGGAATATTCCTTCGTCGATGAAAACCTTAAGCCGACCGGCTCGGACGTCGAAACCGCGAAGCTGATTGCCAAGGATCTCGGCGTCGAACTGGAACTGGTGGAAATCACCAATGCTGCCCGTGTTCCCTCCGTGCAGACGGGCAAGGCCGATATGGTCGTCTCTTCGCTCGGCATTACCGAAGAGCGCAAGAAGGCGATCGACTATTCCGTTCCCTATGCGACGCTCGCGCTCGTCGTCGCTGCCCAGCCGAGCGTTGAGATCAAGAACTATGCCGATCTCGGCGGCAAACGCATCGGCGTCACCCGCGCCACAACAAATGACCAGGACATCACGGCCAATGCAAAGGATGCGGATATCGTCCGTTTCGAGGATGACGCAACACTGATCACCTCGGTCGTCTCGGGTCAGGTCGATATTCTCTCCAGCCAGTCGGCCGTCATCAACGGCATCAACAAGAAGATGGCCGATCATCCGCTGCAGGTGAAGTTCACCCAGAAGGAAACCAACCTCGGCATCGGTATTCCGAAGGGCGAAGCCGGCCTCAAGACTTGGCTCGACCAGTGGGTGAAGACCAATTTCGACAACAAGGTGCTGCGCGATATCTATCGCAAGTACCACAATGCAGAACTGCCCGACGATCTGACCTCGCGTTGATCGGATAGAAGCGTTGGCGCCTAACGGCGCGGCCCTCGAAGATCGGTCACTTCCACCAATCCTGTCGCCGCGGTCCTCGGGCCGCGGCGTTCGATTTTATGCGCCTGAATATCCAGCCTGTGATACGCCCTGCGTCCATGATGCCGCGGCGACTTAGTCTTCTGTAAAATGTTGACGATTTATCGATAATTTCTTAGTGATATTGGAAACGAACGGCGGAGGCGATATTGTCGGGCATTGCGGCTGGTAGCTGGGACTTCTGGATCGACCGTGGAGGCACCTTCACCGATATTGTCGGGCGCGACCCCTCCGGTGCCCTGCATGCCCGCAAAGTGCTGTCCGAAAATCCGGAAGCCTATCGCGATGCCGCCGTCCACGGCATTCGCCTGCATCTCGGCCTGAGCGCGGATGAACCAATCCCGACCGGGCTGATCGACGAGGTGCGCATGGGCACCACCGTCGCCACCAATGCGCTTCTGGAGCGCAAGGGCGAACGTCTGGCGCTGGTAACGACAAAGGGTTTCCGTGACGCTCTGCGCATCGGTTATCAGGAGCGCAAGAAGATCTTTGCGACCGAGATCATCAAGCCGGAAGCGCTCTATCAGGATGTGGTCGAGCTCGAAGAGCGCGTATTGGCCGACGGTACCGTCGAGACAAAGCTCGATGAGGCCGCGACCGAAGCGGCCCTGCGCGATCTGCGCGCCAAGGGTTATCGCGCCGTCGCCATCGTCTTCATGCACGCCTATAAATATCCTGATCATGAGGCAGTCGCTGGGCGCATAGCCCGCGCCATCGGCTTCGAACAGGTTTCCGTCAGTCACGAGGTCTCGCCGCTGATCAAGCTGGTCGGCCGTGGCGATACGACCGTTGTCGACGCCTATCTTTCGCCGGTGCTTGGCCGCTATGTCAGTCAGGTCTCGGACGAACTTGACGTGGCGCGTACCGGCGCGCGCGTCATGTTCATGATGTCTTCGGGCGGCCTGACTGCAGCCAACATGTTTCAGGGCAAGGATGCGATCCTGTCCGGTCCGGCCGGCGGTGTGGTCGGTCTTGCCAAGACCGGCGAGCAGGCGGGTTTCGGCCACGTAATCGGCTTCGATATGGGTGGCACCTCGACAGACGTCGCGCATTTCGACGGCGAGTATGAGCGGGCCTTCGAGACGGAAGTCGCCGGTGTTCGTGTGCGCGCGCCAATGATGCTGATCCATACGGTGGCGGCCGGCGGCGGTTCGATCCTGCATTTCGAAAGCGGCCGTTTCCGCGTCGGGCCTGATTCCGCCGGCGCTTTCCCAGGTCCAGCCTGCTACCGCAATGGCGGCCCGCTTGCGGTGACCGATGCCAATGTCATGGCCGGCAAGCTGTTGCCGGATTTCTTCCCGGCAATCTTCGGCCCGAACCAGGATAAGCCGCTCGACGTCGCGACGGTGCGGCAGAAGTTCGCCGAGCTGGCAGCCGAGATCGGCGACGGGCGCAGCCCCGAAGAAGTGGCTGACGGCTTCATCCGCATTGCTGTCGCCAATATGGTCGAGGCGATCAAGAAGATTTCCGTGCAGCGCGGTTATGACGTGACGCGTTATGCGCTCAATTGCTTCGGTGGCGCTGGCGGCCAGCATGCCTGCCTGGTCGCCGACGCGCTCGGAATGAAGAGCATCCTGCTGCATCCGATGTCGGGGTTGCTGTCGGCCTATGGCATGGGTCTCGCCGATATCCGCTCCACGCGTCAAAAGGCGCTCGGTGTGACGCTCGATGCGGCCGCACCCGCAGAGATGACCGCGCTTGGCAGGCAATTGCAGGGTGAATGCCAGCCGGAGCTGGTGGCGCAGGGCGTCGAGGCCGGCAAGATCAAGACGGTGTTGCGCGCTCATATCCGCTATGCCGGCACCGATACTCTACTGGCCGTCGAGGCACTGTTCCCGCAAACTGATGACGCGGCGCGCCTTCGCAAGGAGTTCGAGATCCTGCACAAGCGCCGTTTCGGCTTCGTTGCCGAGGACAAGCCGCTGGTCGTGGAAGCCGTCGAGGTCGAATGCATCGGCGGTGCCGCCGCCGAAATCGATGTCGATCGCGGGGAAGCAGGTGAGGGCGAGGCTTCGCCCATCCGGCGAACCCTGTTCCATTCGCAGGGTGAAAGCCATGATGCGGCCGTCGTCCTGCGTGATCGTATCCTCCCCGGCCAGACCGTGACCGGGCCGGCCATCATCATCGAACCGAACCAGACCATCGTCGTGGAAGATGGCTGGCAGGCGAAGCTGACGGCGCGCGATCATGTCGTGCTGACCCGCATCAAGGCGCTGCCCGAGCGCACGGCGATCGGCACCAAGGCCGATCCGGTCATGCTGGAGATTTTCAACAATCTCTTCATGTCGATTGCCGAGCAGATGGGGGTGACACTGCAGAACACCGCCTATTCCGTCAACATCAAGGAACGGCTCGATTTTTCCTGCGCCGTTTTCGATGCGGACGGCAATCTCGTTGCCAACGCGCCGCATATGCCTGTGCATCTCGGCTCCATGGATGCGTCGGTGGCGACCGCCATCCGCGAAAATCCGGTCATTCATCCGGGTGACGTCTTCCTGATCAATGCGCCCTATAATGGCGGCACGCATCTGCCTGACCTCACCGTCTGCACGCCCGTCTTCGACGATGCCGGTACGCGCATCCGCTTCTGGGTGGCAAGCCGTGGTCACCATGCCGATATCGGCGGTATCTCGCCGGGCTCGATGTCGCCGCTTGCGACGCATATCGACGAAGAAGGCGTCTACATCGACAATTTCAAGCTGCTCGATCGCGGCCGTTTCCGTGAGGACGCGCTTGCCGATCTGCTCACCGGTGCGCGCTATCCAGTTCGCACGCTGGCGCAGAACGTCAACGACCTGAAGGCGCAGGTTGCTGCGAACGAAAAGGGCGTGGCGGAGCTGAAGAAGATGATTGCGCTCTTCGGCGAGGACGTGGTCGACGCCTATATGGGCCATGTGCAGGATAATGCCGCCGAAAGCGTGCGGCGTGTGCTCGACCGCCTGCCGGACGGCGAATTTTCCTATGAGATGGATCAGGGCTGCAAGATCGTCGTCAAGATTTCCATCAACAGGGAAAAGCGCGAAGCGACAGTCGATTTTACCGGCACCTCAGCGCAGCGCCCCGACAATTTCAATGCGCCGGCGCCGGTGACGCGGGCGGCCGTGCTCTATGTCTTTCGCGTGCTGGTCGAGGCGGATATTCCGATGAATGCCGGCTGCCTGCGGCCGATCCGTATCGTCATTCCCGATGGTACCATGCTGACGCCGGAATACCCGGCCGCCGTCGTTGCCGGCAATGTCGAAGTCAGCCAGGCCGTGACCAACTGCCTGATCGGCGCGGTCGGCGCCATGGCTGCTGCTCAGGGCACGATGAACAATCTGACTTTCGGCAATGACAAATACCAATATTACGAAACCATCTGCTCCGGTGCGCCGGCAGGCCCGGGGTTCAATGGTGCAGATGCCGTGCACACGCATATGACCAATTCACGCCTCACCGATCCGGAAATTCTGGAGAGCCGTTTCCCGGTCGTGCTCGAGGATTTCCATATCCGGCCGAATTCCGGCGGGCGCGGTCAGTGGCATGCCGGCAATGGCACGCAACGCACGATCCGCACGCTCGAGAAGCTGGAATTTGCCGTCCTCTCCGGCCATCGTCGCGTCGCGCCGTTCGGGCTGAAGGGTGGCGAAGACGGCCAGACCGGCCGCAATTATGTTCGCCGCAATGACGGTACGATCGATGAGCTGATCGGCGCTGCCCATACGGTGCTGGAAGCGGGCGAAGCCTTCACGATTGTGACCCCGACGGGTGGCGGATATGGGCCACGCAATGCCTGATTTTGGTTCGGCTAAAACGGTTTAAAATCAATGGAATAGATGTTCGTCCCTGCATGTCGAACGTGCAGGAAAACAAGATCCGGGAAACGGCGGCGGAATAGAGGAATCTTAGCGATAATTTGTTGACAAATTATCGCTTCCAGCTAACCTGCCACACGTACTTCAGTTCTGAGATGAGAGAGTTCATTGGATAAACCGAAGGAACGAAAAGCGCCCCGCGAATTGATCGTGTCGTCCGCCCATCTGGCGCTCGGCAGTTCACCGGCCCTCTCCGAATTAGAATACGGATCGATCCTCTTTTCTCACGCTTTCAATCGCTGGATGGTGCGCTGCATGGCGGCTGCCGGCGTGCCGAGCCTGTCGCCGGTCGAGATCCTGATCATCCATTCCGTGCGTCATCGCGGTCGTCCGAAGACGCTCTCCGATCTCTGCCTCGTGCTCGATATCGAAGACACACATGTCGCCAATTATGCGGTCAAGAAGCTCGATGCGGCCGGCCTGGTGAAGACCGGGAAATCCGGCAAGGAAAAGGTGATCCAGGTCACCGACCAGGGCCTGGAAGCGCTGACCCGCTATTCGGAAATCCGCGAGCGGTTGCTGGTAGAGGCGACCAAGCTCTCGGGTCTTTCACAGGATGAACTTTCCGACATTGCCTCTCATCTGAGGGCCTTGTCGGGATACTACGAACAGGCAGCGAGGTCAGCGGCAACTTTATGAGTAGATCGACCGAGAGCAACAGCGCCGCCATCCCCGTCGTCCTCTCGGTCCGTTCACTATCCGTCGACTTCAAGTCCGGCCAGTTTCAGGCCGTCAAATCGCTGAGTTTCGACGTCAAGCCGGGCAAGACGCTCGCCATCGTCGGAGAATCCGGCTCGGGTAAATCGGTAACCTCGAGGGCGATCATGCGCCTCACCGATTTTTCGGGCGGCCGCATCAGCGGCGGCGAAATTATCTTCCAGAGCCGCAATGGACCTCTCGATCTCGTCACCGCCAATCCCGATCGCATCCGGCAGATAAGGGGCGGGGAGATCGCGATGATCTTCCAGGAGCCGATGACCTCGCTCGATCCGGTCTTTTCGATCGGCGATCAGATTGTCGAAGCCATCCTCCTGCATCAGAAAACCACGCGCGCGGAAGCCAATCGTATTGCGCGGAATATGCTCGAAAAGGTTCGCATTCCCGACGCTGATGCAATGATGCAGCGCTATCCGCATCAGCTCTCCGGCGGCATGCGTCAGCGCGTGATGATCGCCATGGCGCTCTCCTGCCGTCCGAAGCTGTTGATTGCCGACGAGCCGACGACCGCGCTCGACGTGACGATCCAGGCGCAGATCCTCAATACGATCCGCGAGCTGCAGCGCGAACTCGGCATGGCGGTGATCTTCATCACCCATGATATGGGTGTCGTCGCCGAAATGGCCGATGATGTGATCGTGCTGCGTCACGGCGAGAAGCAAGAAGAGGCGCCGGTTCGGGCGCTGTTTTCCAATCCGCAGCATCCCTATACGCAGACCCTGCTTGCCGCCGTGCCGCGTCTCGGCAGCATGTCGGGCAAGGCGTCCCCGAACAGCGAGGCACTGGAAGCCGTTCGTTCCGATAGCAAGCCGCCGCTTCTGCAGGTCGATGGTCTCACGGCGCGTTTTGCGGCGCGCAGAAGCCTGTTTGGCAGGCTGACACATCGCATTCATGCGGTCGAAGGCATTTCCTTCGAGATCGCCGCGGGCGAAACGCTGGCGCTGGTCGGGGAATCCGGCAGCGGCAAATCGACGACCGGGCGAATGCTGCAGCAGATCATGGAGCCGACTGGCGGCAAGATCCGTTTCCGTGGCCGCGATATCTCTGAAATGGATCCGCGCGAGAAGCGCTCCCTGCTGCAGAAGGTCCAGTATATTTTCCAGGATCCCTATGCAGCGCTTGATCCGCGCCAACGGGCCGGCGCCAGCATTGCCGAGCCCATGATCGTTCACAAGCTGCAGCCGGACAAGGCGGCGATCGAGGCGCGAACGCTCGCTTTGCTCGATCGCGTCGGCCTTCCGCGCGATTACAGAACGCGGTTTCCACACGAGCTTTCCGGCGGCCAGCGCCAGCGTGTCTGCGTCGCCCGGGCGCTTGCCAGCGATCCGGAACTGATCATCGCGGATGAATCCGTGTCGGCGCTCGATGTTTCGATCCAGGCGCAGATTCTTGACCTGCTTCTGGAACTGCAGCGGGAGCGCGGCCTTTCCTACCTTTTCATCACCCATGACATGGCTGTGGTCGAGAAGATCAGCCATCGTGTCGCGGTCATGTATCTCGGACAGATCGTCGAGATTGGCACCCGACAGGAAATATTCGAGAACCCGCAGCATCCCTATACGCGCAAGCTGCTGGCCGCGATCCCTGTGCCCGATCCCGATCGCAGCATCGACACCACGCTTTTGACCGGCGCGATACCGAGCCCGGTCCGCAAGATCGGCGATGAACCGGCGCTTCTGCAATATCGCCGTTTTTCGCCCTCGCACTTCGTTGCGGCCGAGCCGCAGAAGCTGTCCGAAACCCTCCCATAGGACAGACCGCTACAAAACAGTCACCGCACAATAAAAATGGGGAACTAAAATAATGGGATACCGAAAGCTCTTCCTGGCAGCCGCACTGTCGTTCCTGCCGCTTACCGCAACCATCGACGCCGCACACGCCGCCGGCACGCTGACCGTCGCGCTCGAACGCGATGATGGCAGCTGGGATCCGATCGACACCTTCACACTGACCTGGGGCCGTATCGGCAGCAACATCTTCGACGGTCTCGTCCAGCGCAGCCCTGACCTGAAGCTGCTGCCCGGCCTCGCCACGGCTTGGGAATTCCTCGACGACAACAAGCGCATCCGCTTCACGCTGCGCAAGGGCGTCAAATTCCATGATGGCGAAGATTTCAATGCGGCTGCCGTCAAGTTCACCTTCGACCGGCTGCTCGGGCCGGAAGGCGCCAAGGGGCCGCAGCAGGCAAACTATACCTCGATCGGCGAAGTGAAGATCGTCGATGACAATACGGTCGACTTCATCCTCAAGAGCCCGGATCCGGTGCTGATCACCAAGCTTGCCGGCTACGGCGGCATGATCGTGCCGCCGGCATATATCAAGGAAAAGGGCGACGAATATTTCAACCTGCATCCGGTCGGTACTGGTCCGTTCAAGTTCGTCGACTACAAGCCGAAGATCAGCCTGACACTGGAGGCCAATCCGGATTACTGGGGTGGCGCACCGAAGCTCTCTGGCCTCGTCTATCGGTTCATTTCCGAAGCCGCGACCCAGGTTTCCGAGCTGCAGTCGGGCGGTATCGATATCGCCACGCTCGTGCCGATCAGCCTGATCGATACGATCAAGGGCGACCCCAAGCTGGAAGTGGAGAGCATCACCGGTCCTGATGTCTCCATGCTGCGCTTTAATAATACCGACGGCATCACCAAGGATCCGGCGGTCCGCAAGGCGCTCATCCAGGCCGTCGACCGCGACGCCATCATCGAGCAGATCCTGCAGGGCAATGGCAAGCCGATTGCGAGCCTCCAGAGCTCGCTGTCGCTTGGCTACAATCCCGACCTGAAGCCGTTGCCTTTCGATCCCGCTGCCGCGAAAGCTGCGCTCGACAAGGCGGGTGTGAAGCCCGGCACCAATCTCGAGCTTTCCTTCGTCGGTACGGATGCGACCTTCCGCGAAGTGTCGCAGACGGTCGCCGCCTATCTTCAGGCGGTCGGCATCAATGTTTCGCTGAAGTCCTACGAAACCAACGTCTACTACACTGATATCATCGCGCACGGCAAAACCGGCTCGCTCTATCAGTTCCAATGGGGTGGTTGGACCTTCGACTTCGACAACACGGCCTATCTGCTCTATCACAGCGGCCAGTTCTGGAATCCCTACATCAAGGATGCCAAGCTCGACCAGCTGCTGGAAGCGCAGCGCTCGACCTATAATGTCGATGAGCGAAAGAAGATCCTGGGCGAAGTTGCGGCCTATGCCGCCGACCAGGCCTTCGAGATGCCGCTCTACAACGGCAATACGCTCTATGCGATCAACAAGCGGGTGAAGAACCTGGCGCCGACCCCGGACGTGCGTTTCCGCTTCGTAGACGTATCGGTCGAGTAAACGAACCCCGCTCGACTGCCTGTCTGTGGGCAGGCAGTCACATCCTCCGCAGGGTCATGCCATGCCAGCCTATATTGCCAAACGCCTCTTGCAGGCTCTCTTTGTCGTGATCGTCGTCACGCTGCTCGTTTCCTATGCGATCAGGCTGTCCGGCGATCCGACGGCCATGCTCGTCAGCGGCGGTTCTGCCGTCACCGAGCAGGATCTGCAGAATATCCGTGCCGGCCTCGGTCTCGACCAGCCGTTCCACATCCAATATCTGAATTTCATGTCGGGCGTCGTCACAGGCGATTTCGGCAAGAGCTTCTTCGGCGGTACGCCAGTCTGGAGCCTGATCGCGCAGGCCTTGCCGGCGACGCTGCTATTGTCCTTCCTGTCGCTCATCCTGTCCTTCGTGATTTCCATCCCGCTCGGCATCCATGCGGCTGTGAAGTCAGGCTCGTGGGCAGATCAGGTCGTCCGCATCCTGTCGCTCGTCGGCCTGTCCTTCCCGAATTTCTGGCTGGCGATCATGTTGGTGCTGATCTTCTCGATCAAACTGGAATGGCTGCCGTCGAGCGGCTTCCTTGCCTATTCGGGCCTTGTGCTGCCCTGCCTGACGCTGGCGCTGATACTCTCGGCGGTGAACGTGCGCATCGTGCGCTCGGCCATGCTGGAGACCTTGTCGGCGCAATTCATTCTCGTCTCCCGCGCCAAGGGGCTGAAGGACAGGGTGGTGCTCTACAAGCACGCCCTGCGCAACTGCCTCATTCCGCTGCTGACCTTCGTCGGCCTGCAGTTCGGCGACCTGCTCGGCGGCGTCGTTATCGTCGAGCGCGTCTTCAACTGGCCGGGCATGGGCAGCCTTGCCTTCGATGCCATTTCATCGCGCGACTATCCCGTGTTGCAGGGCACGATTACTGTGCTGGCGCTGCTGATCGTCCTGATCAACCTTGCGATCGATATTGCCTATGGCATCATCGATCCGCGTATTGGGAGGAAGTGAGCCATGGCATCCTCCTCGGCTAAATCGTCCTTCTTCCGTCACACGCCGCTGGAACTTCTCTTTGGCATCCTGTTCACCGGCGGAATGGTTCTGCTTGTGGTCTTCTCCGACGTAATCTTCGGGAACAAGGCCGACATGATGGATCTTCGCGCCCGTCTGCTGCCGCCGTTCGTCAGCCTCAACCATATATTCGGCACCGATCCCCTCGGCCGAGACGTACTGGCGCGCATTGCCGCCGGCGGCAAGATCTCGCTGATCGTTGGAGTGCTATCGGTCGCGGGTGCCACCGCCGTTGGCACGATCGCCGGTCTGATCGCCGGCTATTTCCGCGGGGTCGCCGACATGATCCTCATGCGCATCGCCGATGTGCAGCTCGCCATGCCCTTCATGCTGATGGCGCTGACCTTCATCGCCATCGTCGGACCTGGCCTGCCGATCCTGATTTCGCTGATGATCATCGCCCAATGGGTGCAATATGCGCGACTGGTGCGTGGTCTCGTCCTCTCCTTGCGCGACCGCGAGTTCATCCAGTCGGCACGGGCGATCGGGGTCGGGCGCATGCGGATCATCCTCGTGCATATCCTGCCGAATATCGTCGGCCCGATCATCGTGCTGATGACGCTGAACGTCGCCAACAACATCTTGCTGGAAAGCAGCCTGACCTTTGTCGGTCTCGGCGTCGATGCCTCCATTCCAAGCTGGGGCGGCATGCTCGCCGACGGGCGCACCTATGTGCAATCCGCCTGGTGGGTCAGCGTCTTTCCGGGCTTTGCCATCATGTTCACCGTCCTCGGGCTCAACCTGCTCGGTGACTGGCTCCGCGACTATCTCGATCCGACGAGGGAAAAATGAGCACCATCCTCAATCTCGAAGTTCCGCGCACGCTCGACGTGCTGGTTTCCGAACTGACCGCCAATCCTCCGGGCACGCCTGTTGAGGCCTGGGTCTTCGACGATGCGCCGTCACGGCAGGCCGCCGAAGAGAAACTCGCCGCCGCCGGCATCACCGCGCGGATCCGCAGCTCCTACAAGCCGCTGGTCTATTTCTTCCTTGAAGAACTGCATATTCCCTCGCTTGCCAAGGTGGAAATTGGCTACCCGGTCCACCCGGCCGCAGATCCGCAGCGCTTCCTGATCGAAGCCTATCCGCTGGCAGCTCTTGTGGGCGATGCAGAAGTCGCATTTCACGCCAACACGCTTGATCTTACCTACGACATCAAGCTGACGACAAAGGCGGGGGAAACGAAGACCTATACCGTCTTTGCACCGAATGTGGTGGAGGACGACCACGTCGGAACGCCGGTGCTGCGCTGCTGCGGCTGGCACAAGGGCGAACGGCTGAAAACCGATTTCGAGATCCTGTTCCTCGCGGCCGTCGATGCCGTCAAACAGCAGACATGGGAGCGCAAGCAGCCCTATTTCGACCGTCTGCGCATCACGGTCGATCTGCCGGCCAATGATCTCGACCTCGATTTTTGCAGCGAGAGCATCAGTCTGCGCGAAGCCATGCATGAAGAGCTGTTCTTCAGCCTGCGCGAATGCCTGGATGCGGAGATGGGCGCCATGGCTGGACGCGGCGGCGCGCGACCGGGCCAGGTCGTTCCTGATATCCGCAGTACGGACGGTAATCCGCGTATCGTCATGAGTGTGGAGGAATTCGGCGAGCACGAAGAGGCGACTGGCGAGGATATTGACATGGCGACCGCGACGCGGCCGCTGAAGATCGGCCAGATCCGCCGCGAACTGGCGAAGATCGAGGGTGTGCCGATCAAGGCAATATCGTGCGAGGGCCGTGAGGTGCTTGGTCGCTATCACAATGGACCGGGGCCGGCCGTGCTCATCTCGTCGGGCCAGCATGCCAATGAGACCAGCGGTCCGGTTGGGGCGCTACGCGCGGCGCAACAGCTTGCCGCCGATCCCGACCAGCATTTCGCCATCGTACCGGTCGAAAACGTCGACGGATATGAACTGCACCAGCGGCTGATCGTGGAAAACCCCTTCCATATGCATCATGCCGCCCGCTACACGGCCTTCGGCGACGACCTCTCCTTCACCGTGCCGCCGCCGATGTATGAGCGTGAGGTGCGAGGCAAGGCGCTCGAACTCTCATCTGCCAAGCTGCATCTCAATCTGCACGGCTATCCCTCGCACGAGTGGACGCGGCCGATGTCGGGTTACCTGCCGCGCGGCTTCGAACTCTGGACCATTCCGAAGGGATTCTTCCTGATCGTCTGCACGCATCCGGGCTGGGAGGCGATTGGCGAAGCATTGCTCGATGAGGTCGCCAAACGTCTGGCTGAAGACAAGAGCCTCGTCGAATTCAACGCCAAGCAGATCGATTGCGTCCGCCTGCACATGCCGAACGCGCCGTTCGAGGTACGCTACGGTATTCCGATCTTGAAGCAGGTCGGCTCACTTTACCAGGCGCCGCTGACCATCATCACCGAAGCGACTGACGAGACGGTTTACGAGCAGGTCTTCGTCGATTGCCACGAGGCGCAGACGCGAACCGTGCTCTATGCAGTCGAGGCCTATCGCCGGCTGGCTGCAGGCAGTGACTTTCCGTCGGTCTGAGAGAGCGACCCGACCTAGAGGACTGCCGGAAGAGACGGTCGGCGCCAGGCATCGAGCACTGCCTCGACGCCGAGGGCGATCTGCAGGAGCTTTCCATCGCCGCCGACAGGGCCGGTCAATTGCAGCCCAAGCGGCAGATGCCCATCCACACCAGAGGGCAGGCTGAGGGATGGCTGGCCGGTCATGTTGGCGAAGCCGCTGGAGAGCATTTCGCCTTCCTCGCCATCCTCGGTGAATTCCGGATCCTCGATCGGGGCGGGAAAGGGCACGCTTGGCCCGATCAGAATATCCACTTCAGAGAAGGCCGCCTCGATCGCGTCGCGCAGCTTCACGCGGAAGTCCTGTGCCTTGATGTAGTCGACGGCCTTTGCCTCGAAGCCCGCTTCCACCTGCGATCGTGTGCGCAGCGCGTAACCCGCAGGGTTTTCAGCATAGAGGCCCGCATGGATGACCGAGGCTTCCGGCAGGATGATGCGGCGAAGTTCCGAATTGGCGAGCTTTAGCTCCGGAAAGTCCATGCGCTTGATGATCGCACCAGCCGCTTCCAGCCGCTTTAGCGCTTCGGCAAGATTGGCGGCAACCGCCGGCGTCAATTCGGGACTCTCGCAATGAAAGCTGACAGCACCGATCCTGACGCCCGCAAGTGATGGCGGTGAAAGCGGGAAGGTTTTGCCGGCGATTGCTTCGAGCAGCAGGGCCGTATCCGCAACGCTCCGTGCAAGCGGTCCGGCATGATCGAGGCTCCAGGACAGCGGAAAGACGCCGTCGAGGGATACCAGACCGAAAGACGGTTTCAGCCCGACGATACCGCAATAGGAGGCGGGAATACGGATCGAGCCGCCCGTATCGGTGCCGATCGCCAGCGGCAGGATACCGGCGGCGACCAAGGCGGCAGAACCACCGCTCGAGCCGCCGGAGGTGCGGCCGACGTCGTGGGGATTGTTGGTCTGGCCGATATCCGGATGGGCGATGCCATAGGCATATTCCAGCAGGTTGGTCTTGCAGAGAATGATCGCGCCCGCTTCCCGCAGGCGCTGCACCAGCGGTGCATCTTCGCTCGCCATTGCCGGTGGTCGCACCTTACTGCCATAGCCGGTTGGTGCGCCCTCCACTTCGATCAGATCCTTGATGGCGACGGGAATGCCGTGCAGCGGCCCGCGGTCCTTGCCGGATCGCAGCTCTGCGGTCGCTTGTTCCGCTTCGGCAAGTGCCGTCGCATCCAGTCTCTGAGCGGCGGCATTGAGGGCGGGTTCCAGGCTCTCGAGCCGTTGAAGGCTGGCGCGCACCACATCGACCGGCGACAGCGAGCCGTTTCGGTAGGAGCGTCCAAGCTCGGCCACACCGGTGAATGCGATTTCGTCCGCCGTCATCATGATTTCCCGTCGACAGAATGGTCCGCCGCGTTTGGCGCGGCGGACCATGTCACAACGATAACATACTCAGTTCTTGACCGTGTCTTCCAGGAAGAAGCGGCCGAGTGGGTTCTGGTAGAAGTTGTCGATGTTCTTGCGTGCCACGTTGATGTAGGGGCTGTAGTAGAGATCGATCCAGTTGACGTCGTCCTTCGCCGTCTTCTGCAGGTCGATATACATCTGCTCGCGCCTCTTGGGATCAAGTTCCAGGCGAGCCTTGGCGACCAGCTCCTTCACCGCTTCGTTCTTGTAATTGGTCGAGTAGTTGTTGTTGGAATCGTGGCCGAGCACGAAGGTCGTCTTCTGGTCCGGATCGAGAATGTCATTGGTCCAGTAGTTGACCGAGATGTCGTAATCGCCGGCAACGGTCATGTCCCATTCCTGGCTGGGATCGACCTTCTGCAGGTTGGCTGTAATGCCGGCCTTGGCGAGCTGTTGCTGCAATAGCACCGCGGTCTGCTCATCCACCTCGTCGCCGGCGCGGATCAGGTAGTTCAGCGTCAGGTTGGAGACGCCGGCATCCGCCAGCAGCTTCTTGGCCTTTTCCGGATCATAGGGGCGTTGCAGGTTGTCGGCGTAGTAATAGAGAGCGCCCTTCGGAATGTAGGAATTGGCGACCGTGCCCTGACCGAAGGTGACGGCATCGACGATCGCCTTCTTGTCGATTGCGAGATCGAGTGCCTGGCGCACTTCCTTCTTGCCGAGATCGCCATGCGCATGGTTGATCAGCAGATGATCCTCACGCGTCGACGGGTCGATCAGCACGTTGAGGCCGGCATCCTTCTTCAACTCCTCTACACGCGAGAAGGGCACGAAGATGGCCGCATCGAGCTGGCCTGCCTGCACGTTCAGCATGCGGGTATTGTCATCAGGCACGGAGATCCATTCGACGCCGTCGAGCTTCACGCGGTCCGCCTGCCAGAAGTTCGGGTTCTTCTTCAGGATGACGCGGTCGCCGCGCCGCCATTCGTCGACAACGAAGGCGCCGGATGCAATCGGCTTTTCGGCGTAAGCGTCCGCGCCCATGGATTCGATGCCAGCCTTGGAGATGACAGAGGCATTCGGCAGCGCCAGCGTCGAAAGGAAGGGTGCCGACGGATTCTTGAGCTTGATCGTCAGCGTGTGTGGATCGGTCGCGACGGCGGTGTCGATCACCTTGTAGGAGTCGCTCCAGAGCGAGCCTGCGTCATCGCGGATACGCAGCAGGCTGAAGGCCGCGTCTTCCGCCGTCAGCGGCGAACCGTCAGAGAATTTTGCGTCGCGGATCCTGAAGGCATAGGTCAGGCCGTCGTCGGAGACGGTCCAGCTTTCGGCAAGGCCGGGCTCCAGCTTGGTGCCGGTCTTGTCGACGCGGATCAGCACGTCGTAGACGTTGGAGAAGACCCAGTTGTCGATGTTCTGCGCCGTCTTGATCGGATCGAATGTCGTCGAATCTTCTCGACGACCGATGGTAAGCACGCCGGCGGCTTCGGCGTAGGATGCGCTGAGCGTCAGGCCTGCAAGAAGCGCTGCAAGCCCGATTGATTTCCATCTGGTGATCATGCGTTCGTTCCCTTCGTTGTTATGGCATGCGTTTGACGGGTAGTGCCGGCCCCGATGGCAGCTCGTCTTCCAAACTGGTGTTGCTCAGAAGCGGCTTGTCCGGATCGATGTCGGGAATGGCGGCAATGAGTGCTGCGGTATAAGGATGTTTCGGCCGCGCAAAGACCTCTTCCGAGAGGCCTTCCTCGACGATCTCCCCGCGATACATGACGACGACGCGTTCGCACAGATTACGCACGATCGCGAGGTCATGGGCGATGAACATCAGCGTCAGGTTCATCTTGGCGGTGAGTTCGCGGAAAAGCGCGATGATCTGTGCCTGGATCGTGACGTCGAGGGCCGCAACACATTCGTCAGCAATGATGAGCTTCGGATCGACTGCGAGTGCGCGGGCAATGCCGGCGCGCTGGCACTGGCCACCGCTCATGCTGCGGGGTTTGCGATTGGCAAACTCCCGCTCCAGCCCGACAAGATCGAGCAATTCGCCGATCCTCTCTGGAATGGCTGCTGCCGGCACCTTGCCCTGCACCTTCAGCACCTCGGCAAGCATCTGCCCGATCGTGAGGCGCGGATTGAGTGCGTTATAAGGATCCTGAAAGACCATGGCCGTCTCGCGCCGCAGCTTTGCGAGTCCGGCAGCCCGCTGCTGCGCGAGATCGATCCCTTCGAAGGACACATGGCCTGAGGAGATCGGAGTCAGCCCCAGCACGGCGCGTGCGAGTGTGCTCTTGCCGCTGCCGGATTCGCCGACGATGCCGATGGTTTCGCCCGGCATGACCTGCAGGCTGACGCCGGAAACGGCGCTGACCGTCTTGGCACTGCCCTCGAACAGGCTGCCGCCAACCTTGAAACGCACATGCAGGTCGTCGATTTCAAGAAGCGGCTTGGTCGATGCGGCCGAAGACACGACCTGCGGCTCTGGCTTTGGCGCCTCGTCCGGCATGGAGGGATGGCTGTTGATCAGATTGATCGTGTAGGCGTCCTGCGGCCGGGAGAGGATCGTCCGTTTCGGCCCCTGTTCAAGCAGCTTACCGTTACGCATGACGGCGATGCGGTCGCAGGTCTGCGCGACGATGCCGAGATCGTGGGTGATGAGGATGATCGACAGGCCACGCTTTTCTCGGATCTCCAGCAGGAGCTTCAGGATCTGCGCCTGGATCGTCACGTCGAGTGCGGTCGTCGGCTCGTCGGCGATCAGGATCTTTGGATTGCAGGAGAGTGCCACGCCGATCATGGCGCGCTGGCGCATGCCGCCGGAAAACTCGTGCGGGTAGCTGTCATATTGGCGAACGGGATCGGGAAAGCCAACCTGTGTCAGGATCTCGATGGCCGCCGCCCGTGCTTCCTTGGCGCTGAGCCTCTGATGATAGCGGATGCCCTCGGAAATCTGGTCGCCGATGCGCATGACCGGATCGAGATGGCTCGTCGGGTTTTGAAAGATCATGCCGATCTCGCCGCCGCGCACTTCCAGCATCTCGGCGTCGCTTGCCGTCGTCAGATCGCGTCCCTCGAGCAGGACGGTGCCGCCCTCGATCTTGATCAGCGAGGAGGGCAGTAGCCGGACAAGTGAACGGCAGAGCAGGCTCTTTCCCGAGCCGCTTTCGCCGACGAGGCCGAGGATTTCGCCCTTGGCAAGATCCAGCGAAACATGGTCGATCAGCGTGCGCACGCCGCCATCGAGATGAACCTTGACCGTCAAGTCGCGGACGGAAAGGACCGAAGCGCTCATTCGTGAACTCCGAGAAGTTCGCCGAGCGCATCACCCAACATGCTGAAACCGAAGGCAAGGCAGACAATCGAAAGGCCGGGGAAAAGCGTGATCCACCAGGCCGTGGTGATGAAACTCTGGCCTTCGGCAACCATGACACCCCATTCGGCGAGTGGCGGCTGTACGCCAAGACCGAGATAGCTGATGGCTGCACCGCTCAGCAGCACCAGTGTGGCATCAGACATGGAAAAGACGATGGAGCCGGCAATGGCATTGGGAAGCAGATGCCGAAACATGATGCGGGAACGACTGAAGCCGAGGCTGATGGCGGCGACCGCATAGTCGCTGCTTTTCAGAACCAGCATCTGTGCACGGATAAGGCGCGCATAGGACACCCAACCGACCAGCGCCATGGCGATGTAGAAACTGCCGAGGCCCGGCCCGAGAATGGCGATGATCGATAACATCAGGACGAGGAACGGGAAGGCGAGAATGATATCGACGAGGCGCATGAAAACCGCATCGACGATGCCGCCGAAGAAGCCCGCGATGGTGCCGACCGTCGTGCCGATCAGGAACGGGAAGATAAGGCCGATGACGGCGATCTGCAGATCAATGCGCGCGCCCCATATGACGCGCGAGAGGATGTCGCGGCCAAAATTGTCCGTGCCGAAGGGGTGCAGCAGCGACGGCGCCTGCAGTCGTACATCGGCATTTTGCAGGATCGGATCATAGGGCGCGATTACTGGCGCTGCGATCGCCAGAAGCAGAAAGAACAGTAGGATGCCGGCGCCGATGACGAGCGTCAGCCGGCGGTGGAGGAAACGGCGCCAGGCGACGGGAGAGGGAGCAAGGGCTTCGACGCTCATAGCTTAACCCTCGGATCGACGGCGACGGTGACGATATCGGCAATGAAATTGACGAGCACGGTGGCGCAGGCAAAGGTCATGGCGACGCCCTGAACGACCATATAGTCGCGCGAGAAGATGGCGCGCACCAGCAATTGGCCCATGCCGGGCAGAGCAAAGACGCTTTCGACGACGACGGTGCCGCCGATCAGCCAGCCAATGTTGACGGCCAGAAGATTGATTGTCGGCACGAGCGAATTCGGCAGGACGTGGCGCCAGAAGACTATACTCTCAGGCATGCCGCGAGCGCGGGCAGCTGTCGCTACATCGGATTTCAGGGATTCGATCATCGCGGAGCGCAGGCTGCGGGTCAGCACCGTCGAGAGCGACAATGCAATGGTCAACGCCGGCAAGATGAGATGGGAGAGCTTGTCGCCCAGTGTCGTGCCGTAGCCGGAGACGGGCAGGACGCCGAGTTCGACGCTGAAAAGAATGATCAGCATCAGGCCGAGCCAGAAAGGCGGAAAGCCGATCCCGAATGTGGAGATGACGCGTACTGCATGATCAGGCGCCCGGCCAGCGTTGCGGGCGGCAATCGCCGACATCGGCACGGCGATCAAGATCGACAGGATGACGCTTGTCAGGACAAGCGCGATCGTCGGCTCGATGCGCGTGGCGATCAGCGGAAATACGTCGATCTTGTAGAGGATCGACTTGCCCATTTCGCCATTTGCGAGGTTCTTGAGGAAATAGAAATATTGCAGCCACATCGGCTGATCGAGGCCGTATTGGGCGCGGATATTGGCAAGAGCCGTCGGTGTCGCGCGCGTGCCGAGGATATTGCGGGCGGGATCGCCGGGGATCAATCGCACCAGGATGAAGGTGATGACGCTGATACCGAAGATAACGGGCAGAAACTGGACCGGCCGGGTCAGTATGAACTTATAACGATGCATGGCGGCGCTCGCCCCCTTGTCTTCGGCGGGTTCCGATCACCTGATCCTGCATCAGCTTACCCTATGCCGCGAGAGGAAATCGACCAGCGCGGGATAATAGTCATTCGGGTTTTCATAAAACGGCATGTGGCTGGCGTTTGCGAAGACCTTGAGCTCGGCATTCGGCAAGGCGAGCTTCATGCGCAGCGCGCAGGCCGGCGTCAGTTCGTCATGTTCGCCCGTGGTGATCAGCACCGGCGTCGTCACATCAGGCAGATCGGGGATGCGATTCCAGTCCTTCAGGTTGCCGATATAGAGGAATTCGTTGGGACCCTGCATGGTCTCATAGGGACCCATGTTCCAGTCGTCGAGCGAGCGGCGCACGGGTGCCGGCCATTCCGGCAGGCGGCAGACATGGCGGTAATTGAGGATCGTTACAGCCGCCTGATATTCCGGATGATTATAGGTGCCCTGCGCCTCGTGTTTCTGCATCATCGCCACCGTCTCGGGGCCGAGGGCGGCGCGCAGCCGTTCCAGTTCGGAAATCAGGTGCGGCATGTCGGCGACGGTGTCTTCCAGGATCAGCGTCTGCAGGTTCTCCGGATAGGTGAGTGCATAGTCGATCGCCAGCCAGCCGCCCCATGAATGGCCGAGCATATGCACCTTGCCGAGCCCGAGCGCCTTGCGCACCGTCTCAGTCTCCTCGACATAGCGGCCGATGGTCCAGAGCGATTGGTCGGTCGGCCTGTCGGAGGCGCCGGTGCCGAGCTGATCGAAGGCCACCACGCGATAGCCTTTGTCGATGAGACAGGAATGGGCCTCGCGCAAATAATCGCAGGGTAGACCCGGGCCGCCATTCAGGCAGAAGACGGTCTCGCTGCCGTTCCCGAAGCTGTAGGCGACCACCTTGTAACCGTCGACTTCGATCTCATGTCGCGCCTCAGGCTCGATTTCACGCCACATTGACCGCTCCGACAGAAGATTTTGCTTGCTCAATAATTGGGCATGGCTAAATTTTTACCTTAAACCATAGCCTTTGCCAGCTATAAGAAGTGATAGGGTGGGGAACCACCGACCGGGAGCCTGCAATGCTTGATGAAATCGGAACGATCAGACGGCAATTCTCAGCCCATCAGACGTTGGACGGGCGTATCGATCAGGTTTTCGCGGCGATGAAAGAGATCGGTTTCGAGGCCCTGATCTACGACTACACGCCAGTGCCTTATGACATCGACGGGGCGATCATGATCCCGTCGCTGTTGAAGCTGCGCAATATTTCCGAGGACATGCGGGAATACTGGTTCGACCGCGGCTATTTCCGTATCGATCCCGTTCAGCAGGTGGCGCTGCGCACCTCCGCTCCCTTCTTCTGGAATTACGACCGGGATGCCGATACGCTCATCAATCGCTTCATGAGCGATGACACCGCGCCGGTGACGCGCTATCTCAGCGAACGTGACATGTCGACGGGTGTCACCGTTCCCGTCCATATGCCCCGAGGCGACTATGCAACGGTGACCGGCATCCGCTTCGGTGCCAACAGCGATTTTGAGCAGCATGCGCTGCGCTACATCGCCGATTTCAATCTGCTGGCCCATGTCTTCCACGAAGCTGCCTATTCGCTTTTCGATGCCAAGGCGTTGAGCGTCGGCAAGATCCACTTGACGGAGCGGGAGCGCGAATGTTTGCGCCATTCGGCAGAGGGCCTCTCGGCCAAGGAGATTTCGCGCATCATCGACCGCTCGGTGCCGACCGTCGTTATGCATCTCAATGCGGCTGCCAAGAAGCTGGGCGCCCGCAACCGCACGCAGGCCGTCGTGCGGGCCACGCATTACCGACTGCTGGAAGATCGCCCCTCCTATAACTTCTAATAGCTGCCTTCGCCTTTTCGGCCACGCTATGCTTTTCCATCATTGCCCTAGAGGATGGAGATATCTGTGGCCTCAGTTCCGACGAAGGAAGCCTTTCTGCCGTTTCGCGAATACCGGACATGGTATCGCATCACCGGTTCGCTTGATTCCGGAAAACTGCCGCTCGTCGTCGCCCATGGTGGTCCCGGCTGTACGCATGACTATGTCGATTCCTTCAAGGGCATCTCGGAGCTCGATGGCCGCGCCGTCATCCATTACGATCAGCTCGGCAACGGCAACTCGACCCGGTTACCCGAGAAAGGGCCGGATTTCTGGACGCCGGCGCTCTTCCTCGAAGAACTCGATGCGCTGCTGAAGCATCTCGGCATTCAGGATCGCTACGCCTTCCTCGGCCAGTCCTGGGGCGGCATGCTGGGTGCCGAACATGCAGTACGCCAGCCGAAGGGCCTGAAGGCGCTCGTCATCGCCAATTCGCCTGCCAACATGCATACCTGGGTGGCAGAGGCAAACCGTCTGCGTGAGGAACTGCCGCAGGAGGTGCAGGATACGCTGCTGAAGCATGAGGAAGCTCGCACCATTACCGATCCGGACTATGTTGCCGCCTCGCGCGTCTTTTACGACCGGCATGTCTGCCGCGTTTCCCCTTGGCCGCCGGAAGTCGCGCGCACTTTCGCGATCATGGACGAAGACAACACCGTCTACCGCAACATGAACGGCCCGACCGAATTCCACGTCATCGGCACGATGAAGGACTGGACCATCGAGGATCGCCTGCCGCTCATCGAGGCGCCGACGCTTTTGATCTCCGGCAAATATGACGAGGCGACCCCGCTCGTCGTTAAACCCTATGTCGATCGTGTGAAGGGGTGCGAGTGGGTGCTCTTCGAGAACTCCAGTCACATGCCGCATGTCGAGGAAAACGAACTTTGCCTCGACATCGTCTCGGCCTTTCTCACCAGGCATGATTGATCGCAGTCAGCGGCCTGCGCCATCAGTGCGGGCCGCATTCTGCTATCGCTCGAATGGCTCGCCGAGCGAGGCGACGCCATTGAGCTTCAGCAGGCGACGATCTGCCGAGATGATGCCGAGCACGATGATCGTCACGAGATAGGGCAGGCAAGCCAAAAGCTGCGAGGGCACGTCGAGCCCGGTTGCCTGCGCGGCAAGACCCATCAGCGATACAGCGCCGAAGAGGCAAGCTCCGAGGAAGATCCGCCCCGTCAGCCAGGTTCCGAAGACGACGAGCGCAATGGCGATCCAGCCGCGGCCGGCGATCATGCCATCCGCCCAGAGCGGCGTATAGATCGTCGACGCATAGGCGCCGGCGAAGCCCGCCATCATGCCGCCGAATGCGACAGCGGCGAAGCGTACGGCGATGACGGAATAGCCGATGGCGTGAGCGGCTTTCGGGTTTTCGCCGACGGCGCGAATGACGAGACCCACCTTGCTATAGGCAAACGTCGCCCAGATCGCGAGTGTCACCAAAAGCGAAAGCCAAACGACGATATCCTGGGTGAACAACCCGCCAATGAGAGGAATGTCGGACAGGCCGGGAATGGTAATCTTCGGCAATGCCTTGACGGTGAGGCTCTCATAGCTCTTGCCGAACAGTGCCGACAGGCCCTGACCGAGAATGCCGATGGCAAGCCCTGTCGCGACCTGGTTTGCGTTGAAGCCAAGGATGATCCCGGCAAAGACTAGCGAGAGCAGGACGCTGCCGATGCCGGCCGCGATAAACGCCAGAATGTGGCCGCCGCCGTGATAGACGATGATGAATGCGATGACGGCGCCGAACGCCATTAGCCCTTCGACGCCGAGATTGAGCACGCCCGCGCGCTCGACCACAAGCTCGCCAAGCGCTGCAAGCAAAAAGGGCGTCGCTGCCGCCAGCATGCCGGCCAGGATGAACTCGATGGCATTCATGATGGGCTCCTGATAGCGACAGGGCGCCAGGCAAGGCGGTAGCGGACAAAGGCGACGGCGATCAGATAGGCGAGCAGCAGGCTTCCTTGGAAGACGCGGACGGCAGCGATCGGCAGGTTGGCCGAGACCATGGCGTTGTCGCCGCCGATATAGAGGGCCGCCATGACGAGCGACGATATGACGATGCCGATCGGATGCAGGCCGCCCAGATAGGCGACGATGATGGCAGCATAGCCGTAACCGGTCGAGATCGAGCGCTGCAGCTGGCCGAGCGGGCCGGCTACTTCGGCTGCGCCCGCAAGACCGGCGGCTGCACCACCGATCAGGAGCGACAGCCAGATTGCCCAGCCCTCTTTGAAGCCGGCATAGCTTGCGGCACGCGGCGCCAGTCCGCCGACCTGCAATTTGTACCCGATGAAGCTCTTCTGCATGAAGATCCATGCCGCGACGGACAGCAGAACGGCAAGGATCAGCGAGACATTGACACGCGTTCCCTCGATCAGGATCGGCACCATTGCGTCATACTGAAACATCACCGACTGCGGGAAGTTGAAGCCATTCGGATCCTTCCAGGGGCCGAGCAGCAGATAATTGAGAAGCTGCACCGCAACGAAGCTCAGCATCAGCGAGACCAAGATTTCGTTGGCGTTCAGCCGGACACGCCAGAAGGCGGTCAGCGATGCCCAGAGCGCGCCGCCAATGGTGCCGAGCAGCAGCATCGCCGGCCAGATCCACTGGCCGGTCGCATCCGGCCACCAGATCGGAATGGCGGAGGCAAAGATTGCACCGAGCACGAATTGCCCTTCGGCGCCGATGTTGAACACCTTGGCGCGGAAGCCGATCGCCAACCCCTGCGCGATCAGCAGCAGCGGTCCGGTCTTCAGCAGTACTTCGGAGAAGGATGCCCAGGAAAAGAAGGGTTCGATCAGCATCGCATAGATGACCGCAGCCGGATCACGCCCCATGACGACATAAAGGCCGAGATTGAGGATGATGGTGATGACCAGCGCGATGGGCGGGGCAAGCAGGGTGGCGGCAAGCGAGGCGCGCTCCCGGCGGACGAGGGTTGGCAGGGCGACAAACAGAGGTCTGCTCATGCGATCGCTTTCTCGCGCTGCGACTGGGCGCCGATCATGTATCGGCCGATATCTTCGGGTTTGGTATCGCGCGTGACGAGCGGCGGGCTCAGCTTCCCGTGGTGCAGGACCCGGATGAAGTCGCTAAGTTCGAACAGTTCTTCCAGTTCCTCGGAGATGACGAGGATCGCCATGCCTTCGTTGCGCAGCGTGATCAGCCGCTTGCGGATTGCCGAGGCTGCGCCGATATCGACGCCCCACGTGGGCTGGGCAAGGAAGAGCAGTTTCGGTGCCAGCATGATTTCTCGCCCGACGATGAACTTCTGCAAATTACCGCCCGAGAGTGAGCCGGCTTCGGCCTCGGGGCCACGCGTGCGCACGTCGTAGTCCCGGATGCACTCATTGGTGAAGGCGGTCGCCTGCGCCTTATCGAGCAGGCCGCGTCTGACGAGGTTCAGGGTATGGGCGGTCAGCAGGCTGTTGAGGGTGAGCGACATCTCAGGAACTGCGCCACGGCCGAGTCTATCTTCCGGCACGAAGGCAAAACCAAGCTGCCGGCGGGCAGCCGAGTCCAGCGTGCCGACATCCTTGCCCATCATGAAGATCTGATCGCGTTGCTCCCGCGGCAGGATCGTTTCGCCGGAGATCAGCGCCGCAAGCTCGCTCTGGCCATTGCCCGAAATGCCGGCAATGCCGAGGATCTCGCCGGCGCGTACGGCCAGGCTGACCTGGGAGAGCGGCACGGCGAAAGGATCGTCTGGCCTGTAATCAAGGCCGATCAGTTCCAGCCGCTTCTCGCCTTCGGCAAGTGGCAGCGCCGGCATGGGTTCCGGCATGTCGCGGCCGATCATCATGCGGGCAAGGTCGTGGGCGTCATGCTCGCGCGGGTCGATATGGCCGGTCACGCGTCCACCGCGCAGGATCGTCGCCCGGTCGCAAAGCGACTGGATCTCTTCCAGCTTGTGGGAGATGAAGAGGATGGAAACGCCGCCATCACGCAGCCGGCGCAAGGTCTCGAACAGTTTCTCCACGGCCTGCGGCGGCAGAACCGATGTCGGCTCGTCGAGGATCAACAGTTTCGGATCGGTCATCAGGCAGCGGATGATTTCCACCCGTTGCCGCTCGCCGACGGAAAGCGAATGCACATGGGCGAGCGGATCGACCTCGAGGCCGAACTCGTGCCCCAGCTTGCGGATGTGCTCAGCCAGTTCGGCTTTCTTGCCCGCCACGATAAGCCTGATGTTCTCGACCACTGTCAGGCTTTCGAACAGCGAGAAATGCTGAAAGACCATGCCGATGCCGGCACGCCTTGCCTCTGCGGGAGAGGCAAGGCTGAGGTTCTGCCCGTTCCAGGCGACGGTTCCGCTGTCCGGCAGCTCGACGCCGTAGATCAGCTTCATCAGGGTCGATTTGCCGGCCCCATTTTCTCCGAGGACGGCATGGATCGAGCGGGGAACGACGTCGAGGTCGATCTGTTGGTTGGCGTGGACCTGGCCGTAGCTCTTGGAAATGCCGCGCAGCGACAGGAGCGGGCTTATCATGGCTTACTTCGGCAACGGCGTCGTGACACCCTTGACGTGCCAGTCCATCGCGACGATCTGCGCGTCCGTCAGCGTCGCACCCGAAGCAGCACCTTCGCTGCCATCGGCCTTGGTGATAGGACCGGTGAAGGGCGAGAAGCTGCCATCGGCGATCTTTGCCTCGATTGACTTGATCTTGCTCATCGTATCGGCCGGGATTGCCGGGTTCCAGTCGACGACTTCGACCACCTTGTCTGCGACGCCGAGGAAGGTGTTGGCGCCCTTGAAAGTGCCGGCGAGATGGGCTTCGACCGAAGCCTTGAAGAAGGGCGACCAGTCGGTGGCGACGCAGCCGAGATAGGTCTTTTCGGCATATTTCTTCATCGAGGAGTTCAGGTTGAAGGCATAGATGCCGGCTTCCTCGCAGGCCGAGATCACCGAAGGCGTATCCTGCGCATTGGAGAAGATCACGTCGCAACCCTGCGAGATCAGGGCCTTGGCGGCTTCCTGCTCCTTGGCCGGATCGAACCAGGAATTGACCCAGACGACGGAGACTTCGATGTCAGGCTTGACGGACTGCGCGCCGAGCGTGAAGGCATTGATGGAGGTGATGAGTTCCGGAATGGCAAAGGCCGAAACCGAGCCGAGCTTGCCGGTCTTGGAAACGGCCGCCGCCGCCATGCCGAGCAGGTAGGTGCCCTGGAAATATTTGGCGGCGAAGGGTGAGAAGTTCGGCGCGACCTGGAAGCCCGATGCATGCAACACGGTGACCTTGGGATTGCGGCGGGCGATCTGCAGCGCACCATTCTGATAGCCGAAGGAACCGGCGATCAGGAAATGGTTTCCGTCGGCTACCGTCTTGTTCATGATGCGGTCGGCATCCGGGCCTTCGGCGATGTTCTCTATAACGGTGACCTTCACCTTGTCGCCATAGGCGGCCTTGATCGGATCGATGCCGGCGGCAAGTGCATGGCCCCAGCCGACATCGCCGATCGGCGAGGGCACGACGAGGGCGATGCCGAGCGGTTCGTCGGCGGCAAGTGCGGAGCGGCCGGCAAAGGCGGTGGCGAGGCCGGCAGCGGCCGCGCTCTTCATGAGCGTTCTGCGGGTCAGATTGTTGGACATGTCAGTTCCCCTCTTTTGGTTTTCAAAATTCGACGGTCGCGAGCGCCGCTTCGGCGTCCGCAAAAAGCTTGAATTCGTCGAGGTCGGTGAATTCGCCTGCCTGCCAGACGATGCGCCCATTGATCATGGTGAGGTCGGTCGGCATGCCGATCCCGACCTTGGCGATCAGGCTCAGCGGATCGTGGCGCGTGCCGACATAATCCATCCGCCGCGTATCGATCGCGAAGAGATCGGCGGCCATGCCCGGCGCCAAACGGCCGATATCACTGCGTCCGAGTAGGCTTGCGCCGCCCGTCGTTGCGTAGCTCAGGAAGTCGACCGGCGGCGGAACCGGATGACTGCGCGTCGATGCCGTCAGGCATTGCAGCATATAGGCGGAATGGATGCAGTGCATGAGGTTCGAATTGTCGTTCGAGGCAGCCCCATCGCAGCCGAGCCCGACGCGAAGGCTAAAGGCTGACATTGCGGGAATGTCGGTGACCTCGGCGCCGACGAGATAGACCGGCTCGGGGCAATGGGAGACGCCGGTGCCGCTTGCCGCCATCTTGCGCAATTCGTCATGCGTCAGTTCCCAGCAATGGGCATAGAAGGTATCCGGGCCGGCAAAGCCCAGTTCAGCGCAGTAATCTACGGTGCGCATGCCGTGCCGCGCCTCAATGACAAGGCTTTCCCCTTCGCCGACATGCGTGTGCAGAAACACCCCGCGGTCACGGGCAAGTGCAACGGATTCGACGAAGGTCTCACGGTAGCAGTTGACCGGCTGGCAGGGGGCGACAACCACCTGCCGCATGCTGAAGGGGCTGGCATCGTGGTAGCTGTCAATCAGCCGGGCGCAATCGGCGATGAATTCGTCCGTCGTTTCCAGCATGGCATCCGGGATCGTCGACCCCTCGGACTTCGGCAGCGTGTTGCCGCCGCGGCCTGCATGGAAGCGCATGCCAAGAAGCTCAGCCGCCTCGAACTGGCGGTCGATCAGGCGTTTTCCGGCATGGCGGGGGAAGCAATATTGATGGTCGAAGGCCGTTGTGCAGCCATGTTTGATCATCTCGGCCATGGCAGTGACTGAGGAATGGTAGAAGCAATCCTCATTTAACCGCGAGAAGATCGGGTAGATCCGGTCCAGCCATTCGATGACCGACAGTTTCGTCCAGTCGAGATCGGCCCGGTTGCGCACGAAGCACTGGAAGAAATGGTGATGCGTGTTGACGAGGCCCGGATAGACGAACCAGCCGGTGGCATCCTGGACGATCGTGCCGGAAGGCAGGGGCTCCTGCGACAGGTTCGCGCCAATTGCCTGGATCGCCGAACCATTGGTCAGCACGTCCACGTTCCGGCGCACACTTGGTCCGTTGCCCTCGTCGACGATCACAGCTGCGCAGTTCTTCAGGAGGTGGCCGGCCATATCAGCTTTCCTCCTTCGCAGGATGGGGATCGGGCTTTAGCTCGTGCAGTCGGTGGATGCCGGGCATTTCGATGAAGCCGTCAATGCTTCGGATGGCGCGCAGCCACAACCGGATCGTTGGGTAGGGATCGAGCGAGATGCCGCCATCAGGTGCAAGCGCCACATAGGGGAAGCAGGCGATGTCGGCGATCGTGGCACGGTTCGATGCCAGGAAGCGCATGCCACGAAGCTGCTGTTCGAAGAGACCGGCTTCCAGCTCGCGCAATGCTGCGATCCCCTGCGTCTGCAGGGTCTCGATATTGCCCGGGCGCAGCAGCATCTCGTGCAGCCGCGCGCCGCCGAGGTTCGCCGTCAGCCGGTGCGAGAAGGAGAGCCACTGCTGAACCCGTGCCGTCTCCTCAGGCGTGCTGGTGCCTAACCATTCCGGTGCGCTTTTGGCGGCGAGATAGGCGAGGATGGCTGAGGATTCCGTCAGGACGAGATCGCCATCCTGGAGGATCGGTATGGAACCTGCCGGATTGAGCGCCAGGAGCTCGGGTCCGCGATGTTCGGCGCCAGGATGGAAATCGACCGGACGGATGTCCAGCTTGATGCCGAGGATCGCGGCCATCAGGCGGATCTTGTAGCAGCTCGGCGAGAGAATGTAGTCGTAGAGCTTCATTGCGCGACCAACTGTGCACCGTAGGTATAGTTATGGCGCTTGAGCCAGCGTCTGTAGGCGACCGACGTTAGATCGGCCCTGGTCGGGATTTCCATGCCGGGGTCGAGCGGCAGCAGGGAAGGGATCTGGTTTTCGAGGATCGAGCGATCCTGCAGGAAGATCATCTGCTGAAAATGGATGAGGTCTGTCATTGGCGTTTCGTCATCAAAAAGGGCCATCCATGGCCATACGTCGCAAAGGTCTTCTGCAAGCGGCTGCACGAAGAGGGTAATGACATCCCATTCGCCCGGCCGGGGAGGGCAAGTCTTGTAGAGCACCGAGCAGGTCGGCGCCGGCACGCGGTACATATATTCGATAGTGATCCCGCCACTCGCCGACTTGGCGGCCTGCGGCTGGTAGAATTTCACCTGCGTTGCCCAGACCTCATCCTCGTCTTCGCGGATCTCAACCTTGTAATTCTCGACTTCCGTATGTGGCTCGGCGCCGAGAATATCGGTGTGGACGAAAGGGAAATGGGCGATGTCGAGAAAGTTCTCCACCGCCCGCAACGGCGAGCAGCGCACCCGTACCACGCCGACATCGACGAAGCGGCGGCCAGGCTGATCCGCCTCGGGAATGGCAAAAAGCTCCTTGGCGGGATTGCCGAGGGAAGACCAGACATGGCCGTAGCGGACACGGACCGAGAGGTTGCGCCCATCGGACGATGTCACCAGCGCATTGCCATCGGATGTGCGCGCCACTTCGATGGGTTCGCCCATCAGAGCGGTTTTGGTCCCTTTCTCGGTCAGTTGGGAAAAAAGGCCAACCGGATACCACTCGTCGATCATCGCGCCAGCCTTCATCATGCGACCTCCTTGCGCCGCGCTTCCGCCTGGCGGCGCACAGCCTCGGCGATACGGGACGCGGCAACACGGTCTGCCGGGCTGCGATCCTTCTCGATCATGACGTGAACGAGCGTGCGATTGATCTGCTCAGCCAACAGCAGCCGGACCCAGGGAAGATCGGCGATGCGGATAAACCCGTCCGAATCGACTTTGGCCCCAGCGGCGTCTTCGAGTGCGCCAATATCCGACTCCACAGTCAGCGAGCGCAACGGAACGAGATCGTCAAAGCGTGGCGGCTGTGCCGCCGGCTCTCCGACAGCCACCCAGACGACACCATCCGATTCCTCGACCTTGTGGACCGCGACACGGATCGTTTCCGGCGGCACGAGATCGGGATGAGCGGGGATACGAATGCATCCTCCCGCCGGAGAATAGCTCCAGCCATGATAGATACAGGAGAGCGCCTCGCCGCGCACGAAGCCATGGGACAATCGCATCCCGCGATGGGGACAGCGATCCGACGATGCCGATGCGCGTCCGGACTGGCTGCGCCAGAGAGCGATCGATCCCGCCGGTGTCCAGGCCGGCATCACGGTCGCCGGCGGCAGATCAGCAGAAAGGGCGACAGGCGTCCAGGAGCCGGCCGTAGCAGATGGCATAACCTATGATTCCCCAATTTTACCAAGGCTTTAGCGCTGTTGGCCGCGCACTGTCGCCGAGCTTGCGGCCTCAGTTTCCAGAGGCTTGCATAAAAAAATCGCATTGGCAACAATGATTAAATAAAGGGCAGGGGATCAATGCAGCCTGCTTTACGGTGTATCGGCGGGATCTACAATCCTGCGCTGAATCTCATCCACCCAGACGTCGATCGGGCCAAGCGAACACCCCATTTCCAGCATGTCGATCAGTTCCACAGGCCCCGCGACCTCAAGTTCGATTCGGTCGGCGCCGGTGTGAAAGAAATCCTGGGAAAGTCCAAGCTTGTCAGCATGGCGGCGGATCCACGGGATGAACGAGGCGGCATTGACATCGCCGAGGATCGTCATTCGCTCGCGCAATTCGACCTGCCGTACCTGCATCACTGATTTACCCATCATTTTATCCGTGAGGACAGCATAGCGGCTCGATGCATTTGTGAAAGAGGCATGACAGGCCAAACGGTCTTATGCCTTTCATGACACCGTGAATAAATAGAACGGGAAACAACCTTATCATCAGCGACGCCGGCTGCGCCGTTGATTATGGTGGCCGGTAATATCGTTCCGCAGGACAAGAGGACATGAATATGACGACGACTTCCTGGCAGGCAGACCCGCTCGTTTGGGGTTCTGGACCACGGGTTTTCGAGGCCTTTCTGGAGCCGACCTGCCCTTATTCCGTCAGGACGTTCAAGAAGCTGGATACGCTTCTGGAGCAAGCCGGTGCGGAAAAGATCACAGTGAAGATCCGGCTACAGTCGCAGCCATGGCATCTCTACTCCGGCGTGATCGTACGCTCTATCCTGGCGGCATCGACGCTGAAAGGCGGCAAGGAGACTGCGAAGAAGGTCATTGCGGCCGTTGCCGCCCATCGCGAGGAATTCGAGTTCGAGCGTCACGCCGGCGGCCCGAACATGGATGTGACGCCGAATCAGATCATCGAGCGCCTCGAGCGCTATAGCGGTGTTGCGCTGAAGGAAGCCTTCGCCATTCTCGATCTCGACCGGGAGATCAAATGGCACTGCAAATATGCCCGTCAGAACGGTATTCATGTCTCGCCGACATTCATGATCGACGGGCTCGTGCGCCCTGAGATGAGCAGCGGTGATGATGTCGAGGCCTGGGTCAAGCTGCTGATCGGCTGATTGCTCCCTCAGGCAGTAAGGTCGTCGACCTTACGCTCGAGATCGCTGATATAGGCGGAAACCGAAAGGTCTTCGCCTGTCGCATCCATCAGCAACCGACCGGCTCTCTTAAATCTCCGAATTGATGGACATTGTCATTCAGCCAGGCCTTCAGCGGCAGGTAGCCGCCCTCTTCTGGCCTGCGCTCTATGGTCGTTTTCTTGCGAGCGGCGGCGGCTCCCAGCCGAAGACGCTTCGGCCGCCGAAGGTCGAGGATTGCCGGAATTCGCCGGCAACGATTTCCTTGAGGTCCGGGCCGGTGACGTAACGCTCCATGCTGCGCGATTGGTCGTCCAGACGGCGCAGGGCCTGCAGCTCCTCTTCCCGGCCGAGCTTGCCTTTCATGACCGCCGATTTCATCACATTGATTGTTTCGTCGTAGACCTTGAGCGGCACGGGGAAGGGGTGCCTGTCCTTGCCGCCATGAGCGATCGAAAAGCGCGCGGGATCGGAGAAGCGGCAGGGCGCGCCATGTACGACTTCGGCAACGAGCGCCAGCGCCTTGACTGTGCGGGCGCCGACGCCGGGCACGAGAAGCAGATCTTCGAAATCGACCGGTCCGCGATCGGCAGCTGCGGCAAGGTTGCCGTGCAGACGCCGCATATTGACGTCGCTTTCGCGCACATCGTGATGGGCGGGCATGATGAGATGCGGCAGCATCAGCTGTTCGGCTGGCTCCGGCGCGGGTGCAGGATCAGCGGCCAGGGCAAGGGCTGCCGCCTCGCGAATAATGCGGTCCGGGCCAAACGCTGCGAGAAGATCGAGCTGATCGTGGCGGGATTTTTCCGCGCGCCGGTCGGCCAGATTGATGATCTCGCCTTGCGAGCGGCCTTCGATGGCCGCATGCGGAGAATTGACGAAGCTTTCCAATCCTTCCGAGAACCAGTGGTAGCGCCGCGCCTGACGTTTGTCGCCATTCATGCCTTGCTGGACGATCACCCAATGGCCGTCATCGGCGACGATGAAGCCGTGGAGATAGAGATCGAAACCATCCTGCACGGCTGCGCTGTCCACCTTGGCGACCAGGCGGCTTGTCTTGGCCAGCCCGGCGCCGTCCAGCCCGGTGCGGTCGCCGATCGCCATCAGCTCGTCCGGCGTCTTGCGCGATTGCGCCCCGCGTCCACCGCAGACATGCAGGCCGAGTTCTTTCGAAAGCGGCTTCAGCCCGCGTTTCAGCGCGCCGAGCACGCTGGTCGTGATGCCGGAGGAATGCCAATCCATGCCCATGACTGCGCCGAAGGACTGGAACCAGAAGGGATGGGCAAGCCGGCGCAGAAACTCGTCACGTCCGTAGTGGTGGACGATAGCCTCGGCAATCAGCGCACCAAGCGTGGTCATGCGGTTGCCCAGCCATGGCGGCACGCGCCCTCCGTGAAGGGGGAGGTCGGCGCTGCCTGCTCTCTGCGACATGCTTCCTCTTTCTGCCCGCAATCTGCTGCGATCGATCGGATCACCCAATAGAACAGCTATCCGTCAAAATCGGGGCGATGGCAATAAATTCCTATCTCCGAGAGTCCTCCCCATTGCACCAGCAAAATAAGCATCAAAAGACACGATTTTCGACCTGTCCGCGGAACCGAAGCCCGGCGTTCCTAATTTCTATCTGTACCGGGAATGGGAGATCGCGTCATGAAGTCGCTTGCTGCACCATCCATCTGTCTGGCAGTGGTGGGGACCGTTCTGGTTGGCGGTCTCGGAGTTGCGTCCTATGGGTTCCGCGAACCGGAACCCCATCATTTCGCCAATCTCGATGCGCCGCTCTGGACGACGACACCGACACGCGTTGATCCCCAAACACAAGATTACGAGCGCCTTCCGCCCCTCCAGGCCATGGCGGACGACGCTTCGCTTTCAAAGCCTGCCAATCTCGTCGGCATTGCAGCCATCGCGCCGCCTGATGCAGCCGTGGCGGGTGCGATTGAGCAGCCGAAGCAGGAATGGATGGCTGACGGCCGTCATCTCAGCCTGTGCCAGCAACGCTACCGGTCCTATAACGTGGCTGACAATTCATACCAGCCTTTTGACGGCGGACCCCGCAAGCCCTGCGTAATCGAAGACAGAGAGCTTTCCGTCGGACTACCGGCGGCCGATACAAGCCCCAACCCGCATATATCATGGTGTGCCGCGCGCTATAATTCCTATCGCGCCTTGGACAATACCTATCAGCCGTTCAGCGGGCCAAGACGTCCGTGCGTTTCTCCCATTATCTGAGCGAAGGCATTTTTCTTGCCGTGAGAAGGTTGCGTCCCCGAGGCGCGACCGTTGCTTGTGATCCCGGACCAAAGTCCCAGACCGCCTGGTACCTATGTCCGACCGTCTTGCAATTTCGGAACAAGCGGTCAATCTCGTGCTTCCTGCTTTTGAGCAGACACTAGGGAAGAACGACAAGGCAAGTGACGATGGCGATCTCTAAGCGCAATTTCCTGAAGGGCTGCGGCGCGAGTATTCTTGCCGTTGCGCCGTTGAAGGTCGATGTGGCGGGTTCGTTTCTCTCGCTCGCCAGCGAGGTAGCCTTCGCGAAGAACGAAAACGGTAATGGCGGGGGGAATGGAAACGGCAACGGCGGTAATGGCGGAGGGGGTGGAAACGGCAACGGCGGGGGAAATGGAAGCGGCAACGGTGGGGGAAATGGTAATGGCGGGGGGAATGGCAACGGCAATGGCGGGGGGAATGGAAACGGTAATTCGGGCGGCAGCGGCAACAGCGGTGGGAACGGCCGATCCAGCTCGAACGGAGCCGGCAGCACGAACAATGCGCCCTCAACATCTGGAGAACGGGCAACCGAAGATACTGACGGCTCGATCGATGTCCGGCATACGAATGGAATAACCGAAACCCTTCGTGCTGGACGTTACATCATGAAGGACTCGAAAGGCCGCACGATCATCAACAGGCGGGCGACATCGGCTGACAGCACGCGACTGACGCGTCTCTTGCGCTAGCGTTTTTCGCGCCACCGCAACGCGGCTTCCGTCCTGTTCGTGACGCCGAGCTTTGTCAGGATCTGGGTCATGTGATGCTTTACCGTTTTCTCCTGTAGATCGAGACGCAGACCGATATGCTTGTTTGAAAGACCCTGCGCAACGAGATCCATCACCTCGCGTTCCCGAGGGGTAAGCGCGTCCCTGTCCGATGCCTGCCCGCTCAATGAATATTCCATGACTTTGGCCGACATCGCCGGCGACACGTAGCGGGCTCCCTTGAAAACAGTGCGGATCGCTTCCGCCAGACCGCGGGAACCAACACCCTTGAGAATGTAACCCTTTGCCCCGCGTTGCAGCGCTTCGACGAGCGTATCGACTTCCTCTGAGGCCGTGAGCATGAGGATTTTGGTGTCCGGGCTTATCGAAAGGATCTCGTCGATCACCGAGAGCCCGTCCCCGGGCATCGACACGTCGAGAAGCAGCACGTCTGGACGGGTATCGGCGGCGATCATTGCGGCATCAGATGTGTTGGCGCCTTCTCCGACGACGACAAAATCGCTGACCTCGGAGAGGCTACGGGTCACCCCCTCGCGAAAAAGGGGATGGTCGTCTACGACGCCGACTTTGATAGACGTCATTCTATTCCTCCACTTCCATAGGCGCGAAGGTCATAATGACAGTCGTTCCGCCTTCACCGGTTTTTATGTCGAATTCACCGCCAAGGCTATCGATTCGCTCTTTGAGCCCCACAAGGCCGAGGCTCGCCGACCTCACCTGCGTCGGATCAAAACCCTCGCCTCGGTCACTGACTTCGATGCGGACGCCGCCGCCGTGTGATGTTGCCCTGACGGCCTGCTCAGCGCCGCCGCCATGGCGATAGGCATTGTTGAGTGCCTCTTGAATGAAGCGGTAGATACAAATCTTGAGAGCGGGGGCAAGCTCCCGATCGTCCTCGTCAATTGTTGTATCGACGGTGGTGTTGGTCTTCTGCTGGTGGGCCTCGACAACGCGTTTCACGATCTCCGTAGTCGAAGCCTTCTCGATTTGCGGCAGGACCAGCCCCTTGCAGATGTCACGGATCTCCTTCATCGCCTCGGCAAGGCTCGAACGGATCCAGGCGAGTTCCTTCTCGCGCGTCTCCGGCTGGATAGCGGCATCGACCAGCAGGTTGCTGTCGAGACGCAGCGAAGCATAGGCGATGTGCTGGGCGGGGCCGTCATGCAGATCGGCTCCAATGCTGCGCAAATAAGTTTCATTCAAGGCGGCGGCGCGCCGGGAGGACAGTTGAAGCCTGCGTTGCAGACCGCGATTTTCGGCGAGAAGTGCGGAGAGTTCGTCTACTCTGGCTTTGAGCGCTTCACGCTGGACCTCGATCGTATGGCTGCCGCGAAAGACGAGAATGGAGAGAACGAGGAAGAAGATTGCGGTCAGGCCGGCCACGGCCAGCCAGCTCCAGAGCCGCGCTCGTGCGAGGCTGTCTTCCAGCCCTTCGGCCGTCTCATAGAATTCAAGCACGGCCACAGCCTCGCCCGACCAAGGCTGCAAAACAGGATTGTAAATTTCCATGAGCGCCCTGCCGAGACTGCGCTCCTCGGCGCTTTCGGGGTCGCTTGCGACTTCATAACGTGCGACCAGCGAGCCCGCAAATGCCTGGGCGAGCTTGTCATTGACAGGAAATGTCTTCCCCACCAGTTCCTTTTCATTGGAGTAGAGGATCGTGCCATCACGGCGCCACAGCTTGAACGACACGAGACGGCGGCCAAGCGCGCCCTGTCCGAGCGTTTCATCGAGCGCCCTGGCGCTTCCCTCGTCGAGCAGCGATTCCGTCTGCATGTCGGGAAGCAAGGGTGCGACGACGCTATCGACATAGAGCGCTGTTGCAGCCCCGGAATTGTGGATGACGGCATCCTCGATGAGATGGGTGACGATGAGCCCTATGACGAACATTGCGCCAAGGGAAACAAACCCTCCCATGATGAAGAATTGGGAAGCGAGGGAGCGGGCATTCCACCGTATGAGCCAGTTCATTTCCAACCTGATTTGCGACGATCCTTGCAAACTATCGCATCGGCTGGACTTTTCCAGTTCACCTGGCCTGGATGACATCGGCGCCAGGAACGCTGGCGGTCAACTGATCGGTGTCGCCCGACATGGCCGTGCCGAAGACATAGAGCAGGACGGCAAGAAAGATGACGAGTGCCATCAGGGATGCGTTCCACGCGCTGGAAATTCCCGGGATTTCGTTCCTGTCACCCATGACTGAACTCCTCTTTCGATGGAGGGCCGAACGGGTGGGGAGGCAGTGCGTTCCGGATCTGGGACTTCAGTCCGCGCGTCATCAGACCAAAGTCCGAGCGTCGGAACGGCGAGTCCGGAGAAAGATCCAGCGGCTTTGCCGTGCCTGTCATCGCGATCCTGCTTGCGATGGCGGGAATTATCGCCGCACTCGTTGCTATAGCGGATAGTGATGACCGTCGCGGCGGCCAACGGGATGTGAATGCTCGCGATGACAGTTATCGCACGCCTGTGTCAAATGGTTCTCGAATGGCAGTATCCAGGCCAGTCGGTAGCCGTGCCATGAAGACGATTTGAAAGAGCCTACGCCAATCTGGAACGGGCGGATGCTGTCGACCATCAACGCGATAAGGCCTGCCATGGCGAAAGTCTTCCAAAGAACTTAGCGATGGCCGAGAGCGAGGCAGCCCGCATACGCAACAGTCGTTGCCGGCGAAGGGCATCGACGCGCGTTCCCGGTGCCTTCGCGAGCGCCGCCCTGGCCGCCCTTACGGGCTCCACCAGGCTGCCGGCGACATCCGGCAAGGCATCCACTTCCGCCTCGAGGCGCGTGAGGTAGGCGTTCAGACCATCGGCAGCGGCTTGCCGTAGTCGGCGGGTCGGAGCGTTGCGAAGTCTGCGCGTCGCCCAGCGCAGATGTTCTTCGGCATGCCGGTGCAGTGCCTGCGGATGCTTGTAGGCCCTGTGGTCGCCAAGCATGTCGGCGACAAATGCCACTTCTCCGAGCTCGCCGCAGCGCCACCAGAGCTCCATATCCTGCAGATATTGCCAGGCTGGGTCCCAGCGGCCGGCCTTGAAGAAGACATCCGTGCGGATCGTTGCGCCCGGCATCGCGACCATATTGTTGAGCAGCAGCAGTTCCCGAAACGCTTCACCGCTGTTGCTGTAACTCCACCCGAAGCGGCGGCCGGGAATGGGATCACCCTCATAGGTGATCTGCCGGAAACGGCCATGGATCAGGGCAGGGTGGCGCATTGCCGCGCGCCCGATGGCGCGTAACGCCCCCGGCGCGAGACGGTCGTCGGCATGCAGGGTGACGAGGTAATCGGCATTTGCGCCGGCGGTGTAGGCGCGATTCCAGTTGTCCGTGCGCGGCACGGTGTCTCGGTGCAGGGCCGGCTTCAGCAATGGAGATGAGTAGGATGCGATCATTTCCCGACTGCCGTCCGTGGAGCCGTTGTCGCAGATATGGACCTCGAAGTTCGGATAATCCTGTGCCAGAGCGCTGTCCAGCGCCTCCGCAAGTGTCTCAACATTGTTGTAGCAGGGTATGATAATGGCGAGAGAGGGTAATTTGCTCGATATCCCGGCTGTCATGATGAACTCCCGTTTACTAGGTCCCCTGATCCCGCGAACGCGTGTCGAGGGGATCGTTAGCAAGGCTCCGCCCGTCTCCGTCGAAGTGGAACGGCACCGGTATTTTCCCCTATCCTAGCCACTAGCCGGCAAGGGTCACGTCTGCGATCTTGACATCGAACACGTCACGCGCCGGCAGCGTCCGGACATCGAAACCGTGTGCGACCACGCCGTTCAGCATAGGGCAGACAAAGAGCAGGCCGTTATGCGAGAGGCGCGCCCGGTTCTGCAGGCTGTGGGCCAGAGCCAGCTGAAAAACGGCGACGTTGCGGAACGCATAGACGCCTGCCGATGCATTCTCGGAGATGACGACCTTTTCCCTTGCTTCCAGCATCCGGCCATCATTTCCAAGCCTGATATAGCTGTATTGCGGATGGTGGGAGGCAAATGTGAGTGCCAGACCGCCGAGATTGGGTTCGGTTGCAAAGATTGCAGCAATATCCGCATCGCAGTCGAACATGATATCGCAGAGGTCGACGACAACGGGCGCATCCGGAAAAGCGACGAGTGCCACACCGGCCGCAGCGCTCCAGGCAGCGCCACCGCTCATTTCGGACAGCCAGACGATCCGCGCTGCCGGATAGCGTGCCTGCAATGTTTCCCGAGCGTAGCGCCGTGATGCAGGCCTGTCCCGCAGCACGAAAACAGGCACAGCCGCGCTGCTCCACCAGGGACGCGCCTCCAGCGTGGCGCCGAGCAATGTCGTCTTTCCAACCGGCATCTCCGCCTTCACCGAGCCGTCAGGCCGCTCAAAATCATTCCCGGCCATGGGAATGATGATGTTCAGCGGCGCCATCGCGTCCGGCCTGGTTCCGACGTCATGCATAGGCAGGCTCACGGCCCTGCAGATATTCGGCCAGATCCTCGGGCGTACCAAGCCCGTGCATGTTCCTGACATCGATCTCGTAAACGCCGATGCGTGCACCGTTACGGATGGCGTAATTATAGGCCGGGCAGACATAGAACTCGTTGTTGGTGCGATCGTTGTGCACCATCATGTCGAGCGCGCCCTTCATGAAATCGCCGGCGCGGCGGAAGAAGTAGATACCGACTGTTGCCAGTTCGGAGATCGGCTGCTTTTCGGCAACCCTGAGCACGAATCCTGCCGCATCGGTTTCGGCGAAAGACCATTTCGGGTCGCGCTTCGGGTCGCGAAACACGAGGATCGATCCGTCGAGATCGCGCGACATACAGTCATCGATGAAATCGACGATACGCATGTCCACCACCTGGTCGGAATTGGCGATGAGAAGGGGAGCTTCCTCATCGAGATGCTGACGCGCCAGCAGAACGGTGCAGGCGGTGCCTTCGGTGAGTTGATCGACCGAAACGACCCCGACGCCCTGCGAGCGAAGTTCGGCCACCGCATCCGCCTGGCTGTCCAGATGTTCGCGCAGCAGCAGGACCGTTGGTTGTCCACCCGGCGGCAGCGTGTTTTCGAGCACATGCTGGATCATCGGCCGGCCAAGCACGTCGATGAAGGGCTTCGGGCGGGTGAACCCGACCTTGGCGAAGCGGCTGCCCCGGCCGGCGGCCGGCACCACCAGTTGCACGGGTCGCTGGGCCTGTGCTGAGGATAGGCGGCGGACCCCGTTGACCTCGAAATTCTCGATCATTTTCGGGTTGTAGAAGCTGTGGTAGCGGTCCGCGGGAACGCTTGCGGAAACGACGCGGCCGCCATCCAGGATCACCTCGTTTAGCGACGAGCTGACATAGTAGCGGTCATCCACCGTCACCCCGTGCCTCAAGGCGGCAGTCGCGGCCTTGAAAAAAATCTGGGCCTCGCGGAAATAATAGAACCCAGCGATCGCCTTGTTGCTGATCACATCCTTCTCGGACGTGCGGTTGACGAAACCGTCGTCGCCGAGCGTCACATAGGACCAGCGCGGGTGGATCGTCTCGAAAGTGATGACGCCGGCATCCGCCTTGGCTGCCTCGAATTCCGCAATCACGGATGCAAGCCGGGTGTCGATGATCTGGTCGCTGTTGGCAATCACCAGCGGCTCGGTGGGGTCAATCTTGTCGACCGCCATCAGGCAGGTGCAGAGCGCACCGGCCGTCGGGCCTTTCAGCATGACCACCTCGGAACGGCCGTTGGTGCTGAGGTCAAAGATCCGCTCGTAGGAATATTTGACGGCATCCTGCTGGTCGACGAGGAAGAGGAAATGCGCGTCGCTGCCGAGCGACTTCATGTTTTCGATGGCCCATAGGATCATCGGCTTTCCGGCCACTTCGATAAGCGGGCGCGGATAGGCATAGTCTTCCGGGCTGAAATGCGGGCTTGTGCCCGTAGTGGGGAACAGGACGATCATGCCATCACCTCCGATACACGCTTGATCTCCGACACGATCCGGCCGTAGACAACGTCGGCCGGTGTTCCGATCTGCATGACGTAAGCGCCGCTGTCGCGCGCGGCCTTCAGGCCGTATTCATTGTCCTCGAGAATCAGGCACTCATCCGGTCTGAGGCCGAAGCGCTCCATCGTCGTCACATACATTTCCGGATCCGGCTTGGCGCGGGTGACATCCTCATTGGAAACGATGAGGTCGATATATTCTATCAATCCGGCGCGCCGCATCATGGACTCGATGGTGACACGGATCGAGTTCGAGCAGACGGCGATCTTGTAGCCATCGTGCTTGAGACGGCTGAGCGCGTATTGATGGGCAAACACCGGCTTGCAGCGGGTGTAGATCAGCTCCATCGTATAGTCCTGCTTCAGCTCGTGGATCAGTTCGTTGAGCCCCTTCGGCAGGCCATTGGTACGGGAGAGGATCTCCAGCTTGCGGCGGGTTGGCAGGCCATCGAACGTAGTCAGATGCGCCTGGCGGTCGATCGGCATGCCGAAAAGATCGAGCGCCCGGTTCAGCGCCTCATAATGCCATTCCTTGGCATCGATCAGCACGCCATCCATATCGAACAAAACAGCACGGATCATGTGACTTCCTCCTCAACCATCCAGGCAAAGCTCTGCTCGGCTGCATCGGGCAGATCGGTACAGATCATCAGCCGCTCGAGCGGAAGACCACTCTTTGCAGCCTGTCGCAATGCGCCAGACCAGGCGGCCCAGACCGCTTCATGCGGGCGCTTGTGCAGTTCCGGCGAGACCATCGCGACATATTTGCCGCGCCTTAGATCATCGATCGCGCGTTCGATCGAGGCCGGCTTCTCGGTGAAAGAATCCACCCATACGCCCTCACAGCGTTCGTAGAAGGACGGGTAGAGCTCGACCTCACTGTAGCGGGTGAAAACCGGGATATTGCTATCGAGATAGGGCCTGAGATCGGGAACCGACGCGTCGAAAACGAAGGAGCGTTTCGTCACCTCATATTGTTCCAGCATCGGCAGCAGGGCAGGGCAGAGGCCGTCCGCCTTGATATTGATGGCCAGTCGTCCCGGTGCGCCATTTGCTGCATAGCACTCAAGAACGCGCGCGAAGGACAATGCCCCGGTTGTGGCAGGATCGTGTGAAATTACCAGTTCACCATTCAGATCGCGAACATCCAGTTCAACGCCGTGTCCGGCGGCAAATGCCTTGTCGAATGCGCCTAAAGTGTTCCGCTCATGGGGTGCAAGCCACCAGCCACGATGTGCGAGTATCATCATCATTATGTCCCTCCGGCCCAATCGGCCAACAAACGATTTTGTGTCGTCACAAAGGGCGGATTAAATCCATGCATGTGCCGACCAATCTTCATATGCAGGATTGTAATTTCATCTTGACTATGCAGAAGTGAGTATAGATCGTCAATATCGAATATACACCAAAGTTGTTACTTTGGTAACACATGCGGTACGCGTAATAATGACAATATAAACTCAGATAAACTCAAAAGAACATGTGACCATGGGCACATCTAGTACGGCATCACTACCCGGCGCAGGGGAAGACCAGGAGCCGCGTAGTGTCTCTACATCACGGGATGCGCTATGGGTTTCGGGCGCTCGTCTGGTCAGCCAACTCTGCGGTATCGGTACATTGCTGGTCGCAGCCCGCGTCCTCTCACCGGCCGAGGTTGGCGTCTTTGCCATGGTCTCTTCGACCGTTTTGCTGCAATCGAAGATTGCTGAAGCCGGATGGAGCGAATATCTGATTGCTGCACCGCATGATAGGGAACTGCCCGGAACGGTTCTCTATTGCGCGCTTGCAAGCGGACTCGCCTTCACCATTCTCGGCTTGATTGGACTTGCTGTTTCCCTCGTCTGGCTGGCGCCGACCGGGTCGATCTTCTTCACTCTTCTGCTGCTGATGGCGACCATCGTGCCCGGCACCTTCATCATCTGTCAGAGCGGCGTATTGGTCAGGAGGCGACGCCTGCGCGAACTTGCCTTCTATCAGGCGTCCTCGGAATTTTCGGGCCTTCTCGTAACGACCGGAGGGCTATTGCTCGGCTGGGGCATCGTCGCGCTTGCGGCAGGACGCTGTTGCGTCGTGCTTGTCGCACTCCTGATGTCCACCGGCTTTGCGCGCTGGCTTCCGCGGTTCGAATTCCAGCTCACGACTGCCCGCGAGGCGCTTGCCTATTCCACCCGGCTCCTGGCATCGCGCCTCATGCAATTTGCACAAAGTTATGGCGCGGAGTTCCTGATCGTGTTCTTCATCGGCGCGACGGAGGTCGGCATCTATAGAATGGCAAGCCGTATCGTCGGCGCCGTCACAGAGCTGATTTCCGAACCCGTGCGGATGCTGGCATGGAGCTATTTCTCCCGCCAGCAGAACGCGGCGGGCAGCGGGGCGGAAGGCCTCAGCCGGCTTATGGGATTGATCATGGCGGCCACTGCTTTTGCCGCTCTTCCCGTCTTCATGGGCCTTGCTGTCATATCCGAACAACTCGTCAGCGTGCTGCTCGGGACGCAGTGGCTCGCGGCCGCCCCAGTTCTCATTCTGCTGGCAGCTGCGCGCGGCATTGCCGTCATCCAGATGCTCAACGAGCCCGTGCTCAGCATTATCGGCCGGGTTGCCCTGCTGCCGCGGCTGAACATGCTGTTTACGGCAACAAGCCTCGCTTGCCTTGCAATCGCCGGCTGGATCCGACCGGACCTCGTCAATATCGCGGTCGCGCAGGTCGTGGCCGCGGCATTGACAACTTCAGTGTCTCTCTACTTCCTGCAGCGCGGCACCGGATTCCGTTGGCCCTCCTTGTTGCGTCGGATCCTGCCCGCCGGGCTGGGCGCCTGTGTCATGGTCGGCGCCGTCGGCCTGGCTCTCCATATGACAGGCGGCAGCCTGCATCTTCCTTTGGTGGACTTGTTTATGGGAGTTGCGGTGGGAGGCCTCGCCTATGTCGTCATTGCATGGTCCAGCGGTCGTGCCTTAATGGCGGAGCTGAACCATGTGACGGGTGCGCAATAGCGGCATGGATGCGGATGCCTGTTAAACCCAGCTTTCGTTGGTCTCCTTAGCCAATGCTCGAACGCCATGCACCAAAAAATTGTATCCTTGTGGCGATTTATTTCATTCTCAAATGGGCGGGTGAGATCGCCCAACTCGACTGGCTGTTGCTCCTGTTCCAGGCATAAAGCGGTATGTATCGGCGAGCTTCGAACTTATGACGGCTGAGCGCGTTCTCATCTTGCGATAATCGACCCGGCGGATGGGAGGTGCTTATGACGGATATACGTACGCGCGGATTCAAGACGAAGGCTGAGCTTGACGAACATCTTGCCGACATCGAGGAGGCGGCCGAAACGGAACAAGTCATGCCTACGGTCGACCATTCGGTGGAGAAGCAGGAGACCGTCGAGCTCGCAAGATTGCAGGAGGATCTGACGTTGCTGCGCAGACACCTCGCTCTCCTCCGCGAGCAGGCGAAGACCGCGATCTCGGCACGCGCCCAATGGACGGATGCGAGTGCCCATGAGCAGCTTGGAAATTATCCCTGGCTGAAGCTCGCCGGGGTCATTGCCATAACATTCCTCGCGGCCACGCGGTTGCTGCCTCCGTCGAGAATGGCGACGATCCCTCTCGCCCTTTCACGCTTCAACCGAATGTGATCACCCTTTTGAGCTAAAAGCTCGGTGTGCGCAGCAGCCCGTCGCGAACCTTCGACATCGGGCGCCTGTCAGATCCGATCCTCCTCGAACTGTGCCGCGCCCTCGACCGGCTGAAGCCAGGGTTCGCGGCGCTTGATCCAGAGCTCATAGGTGGGCTTGAGGCCGGTCGGCGCATCCTGCAGGGTTCCGAGTTTGATCTCGGCTTCGTCTTCGTCGTAGGCAAAGACCCGCGAACAGCAGGCCGGGCAGAAGCGGCGGCCTTGATGCACTGCGGTTTCCCCGGTGGTTTTGAAGGCGGACGTCGGCCAGATCGCGTAATAGGTAAAGGCTGCGCCACTCTCCTGGCGGCAGTCGGTGCAATGGCAAAGCCCGACGCGCTTGGGTTCGCCCTCCACCTGGTAGCGCACCTGGCCGCAATTGCAGCTCCCGGATCGTATGGTCATCCAATGCCTCCCTTAATGTTTCACCCCGAAAGGCGGTTGATCGTCGTCGAAATTGCCGTTGCTCAAACTGTCGTAGCGATTGAGGCTCGGCTCGCCGCCTCGGGTGCCGAAGGGCGTCAGCTGCACCATCATTTCCCTCGCACGATCGATTGCGTCTTCTTCGCTCAGCGCCGCCGCCTCGGGAAGGCGCACCGTCAGTTGCTCACCGGCGTCGCCGAAGAAATCGACATGCCAGGCCTTCTGCCGATGCGTCACCTTTGCCTCGTTCAGATGCATTGAAACCTCCGTTCGGCTTTTCCACCGGTTTCGCTTCTCTCGGGCATGGAGATCAGTGTATCAACCGATGTACTGGCGATTGGTTCCGAGCCCTCCTTCCTTCGGGTGTTCACTGCCGGCTTGCGGCGTTGTTCACTCAAGGCTTCACTCCGCCGGCACCTGTCGAAGAACATAAGCATTCATTGAAGAGCAGCGATCGATATAGTTTTCGCTCGGCGGACCTACATAGAGATGATCGAACGCATCTATTTGCGGTCCTCTGCGTTCACTCCAAGGACGGATCTTGTTCGAACCCTCGAAAGGAACGCAGATGAGTTTTCCAACCCCGACAAGCAATGATCCCACGCGCCGGTTTCAGGATGCGACCGATGCTGCCCGCGTTGCCCTGGAGGCGCTTATCGCCGATGCCAACGCTGCGGGTTGGAGCACGGATGAAATGGCCGTGGCACTCGTTGAGGCGGTACGGTCTCTCAAAGACGCAAACACCAGGGACCCCGACCCTGCCGACGATCCGCCAATCAGCGACGTCGATGCGAGGCAAGGGCAGATTGGACGTGGCGAGTTATTTGACTGAGTGACGACCAGCGGTCGCTCATAACAGACAAGTGACAGGAAGTGAGACCTCATCTCGCACGACATCGTCTCGTCAGATCCTGATCTGCAACAGGCCCCCTTTGGCTACCTGTCTGCCGTGGCACCAGAACGGATGGATCATGTCACTGATGGTCAGGATGTCGGCACATGGAACAAGCGGCGACCATCCTTCATTGGCATCGAGCCCGACGAAGGCCAGTCTTGTCAGGGATCTTGTGCCTGCCAGCAGATCTTCGTCATCAATGGTGATGTCCAGCAGCAGCACTTCCGGCGCCCGCACGGAGCAATCGACTGCTTCCCGAGCGATTGTCGTCACCGACGTGCTTGCTCCGATATAGAAGGCCATAATCGTATTGTTATCGAAGTCGGCGATGGCGGGAATGAGCAGATTTGCGGGCAGGGCCGTCAGCGTATCGCGTGTACCGTCAAACCGATGTCCGGTTGCGTCCTCGCCTGCGAGACTGCGATTTCCCGAAAATTGATAGAAGACCTCGCGTCGGGTCAGATATTCGACCGTCCAGCGACCGGAATGGTCTGCTGCATTTGAAGTCGCGAGTGCCTCGATCTCCGAGACGACTTCATGGAAGGTGGTGCGAGCGTTGGCCATGGCGATTCTCCTTGAGGGAACAAAAGCGGATGGCGGGTGAATGTTCCTGCGAAAAGAGAATAACTTCCTATGCGGGCCTGATAACCAACGACGCCGATCATGATGCGGTGCCTTCGGTGTGGTCCCGCTGAAAGGCGCAAATAGCGCCATCATATTGACGCAGTGCGCGTTAACCTTTGAAAGCGAAAGGAGATGAGCATGGCCGGACACGATAGCTACTATATCGAGATCACCACGCGTCTTCGGTCGGTGCGTTCTTTCTGCGACTTCCTGTCGAGCGGCGGGACTGTCGGCGTTGCTTCGGCGGACGGCTCACGCTACGGCGACGTCACCACCGATTTGCTTGCAAGAACACGCAAGGAAGCAGATGCCCTCGATCGCATGCGCCGTCAACTCTTTCCGGATCGTGCGGACGAAGAGGTTTCGCCGGCGCTCTATACTTGTGGACTCACCGGCTCGCGCCAGTCGCGTAAGGCAGGTCGAGCTCAATCATGACTGGCGCATGATCGCTTGTATGGTCCCAACTTCGCGGATTGCGCCGCACGCTAGCAGAGCGAAGATGCCCAGCGAGGTCGGGACTGAGAAGAACGTGGTCGATCCGCATTCCTGCATCCCGTTCGAATGAGTTTCTCCAGTATTTCCAGAAGGTGTAGATTCGCTCATTCGGGTGAAGGTGGCGAAGCGCATCCGTCCATCCCTGTTGAACCAACCTGGCATAGGCCTTTTTGACCTCGGGTCTGAACAAGGCATCATCGCGCCATCGTTCCGGGGAATAGACATCCATGTCTGTCGGTATGACGTTGAAATCGCCAATGAGCAGGGTGGGGACTTTGAGGTCCAAGAGCTCCCCGGCATAGTGATGCAGGCGCTGGAACCAGCGCAGCTTGTAGTCGAATTTTGGGCCAGGCGCCGGGTTGCCGTTTGGAAGGTAGAGGCAGCCGATCAACATCCCGTTTATGGCCGCCTCGATGTATCGGCTGTGGCTGTCATCCGGATCGCCCGGCAGGCCACGGCGTGTCAGCACCGGCAAAACGCTTCGCGCAAGGATCGCCACACCATTCCAGCTCTTTTGGCCATGCCAGACGGCACGATATCCGGCGCTTTCGATTTCCCGTCGCGGGAATTTATCGTCAGAGGTTTTCAGCTCCTGAAGACAGACGACATCAGGCGCATCTTCTTCCAGCCATCGCAGCAGTATTGGAAGGCGGCCGATGATCCCGTTAATGTTGTAGGTAGCTATCTTCAATCGACCTCCAAAGAGTGAGGCGGGCCGGACAGGTTGGACGATCGTCTGCCATTCGTCGGCCATGGCGGGAAACCGGAAAAATCGCCATATTCGCCATCCCCGCCGCGTCCGGTTGACACGGCCCGCGCTCGGCAAAGGGAATGTGCATGGCTTCAGAAGGTTCCCGTCAGGCCGCTGGTGGGCGGATCAGGCTGCCTTGCAATACCGTCAGGCCGTTCTTATTTACCTCCCCATCACCCCTATCGGTTTGGTAAGGCCCAGAGAACGACGCGTGCTCTTCTAGAAGAGGTGTGCGCGTTCCAGCCAAAACCTTAGCAAATATCGACCACTGGCTGGTTCATCACACATTGCGGCCGCGTCGACGCAGCGCGGCGGCAAGGCGTGATCCTCTGATCCCTTCAGCCAAGGCTGCCCACGATTGCGCCATTTGCGCAGAACGAATGCCGAGAGATCGCCAGCCGAGCGGGCTCAACACCACTATCCGCAAGGAGAAAACATGCAGGTTATTGTCAGAGACAACAATGTTGAACAGGCTCTCCGCGCCCTGAAGAAGAAGATGCAACGCGAAGGACTATTTCGCGAAATGAAGGAACGCCGGGCCTATGAGAAGCCCTCGGAGCGGCGTGTCCGCGAAAAAGCCCAGGCAATTGCCCGACAACGCAAGGCTGCCCGCAAGAAGATGCAGCGCGAAGGGCTTCTGCCGGCCGCAAGACGCCGCGCGTCCGCACGCTGATGACAGCAGCGCCGCCGCAATATGCCGGCGGCACTCTATTCTGGCCCTCTATTCTGAAAAGGGACATTCATGGAAGAGTTGCGTAGTTTGACGGTTTCCGATGATCGGCTTGACGACTGCCGCGAGGCTATCGGCCCGGATCTGCAGGATCTGATCGATGCGAGTGTCGCCTCCGGTTTTACGATCGAGGAAACATTGATCGCGATCAGCGAACTGGTGGCAGAAGAATTCGCCTCCGCGATGAAGCTCCCGAGCGTTCATTGAGGCGGAAGATCAGAGAATGGTTGAGAGTGCATCAGATCAGCCAGATCCGAGAGACGCTGGAGATTCGATCACTCAAGCGCGCGACACGCGGTCGTGAGAGGGTGCTTCATGACTGTCGCCCACTTTTTCTTCTCCATCGAGGGCGTTTTGCATTTCCTCAAGAACTCGAATGAGCTGCGAGGTCGCCGGCGCCTTATCGCCTGAGGAGACTGTGCCGGAAGCAATATTGGCGGGCGTTTTTTGACCCGTTCGCGATAGCACCGGCAGCAGGCTGACGATGAGTGAGGCGAAGAACTTCTTTCGGCGTTCGGCGACCTCTGCCAACAGGAAGCAAAGAAACAAACAGGCGACGAGCAGGGCAGCCGCCATCGGAACGTGCTCCTCCACCGGATGCAGGAAGGCCGCAAACATCAGGATAAGGGGCTGGTGGACAAGATAGAGCGTAAAACTGCCGCCAGCCAGCCATTTGATCGCCGGGCCTGTCTTCTCGAACAGTACCGGAGCCTCATAAAGCAACGATGCCGCACCGATGAGGTGCAGGACGACCGCAACGCCGATCAGATTGAAGTATACGAAATTGATCGCTTCCTGAGATAGTGACCAGGTCTCGTACATGTTGGTAGCAGCGCGATCGGCGAAAAATTTTAGGCTGAAGAACAGCAAAAGCGACGCGCCGATCATCGCAATGGAGATGGGGCGCCGAAATGGCGGGCGTTCGATGACGCACTTCATCGTCAGCCAGCCCATGAGCCACAGCGGCATATACATCAGGATTTTCGGGCCGGCGACCGCGGCCCAGAGGCACAGCAACGGGATTTTCGCGCGCCGCGGCGAAAAGGCAAATAGCCCGAAGAACAAATAGTACTGAACTTCGAAGCCCAACGACCAGTATGGTTCGCCGCTGCCAAAAACGGCATGGGCAAACCACAATTGATTGGTGAAGGTCACATAGGCGAGCGCGGCTTCGATTGATACCGGAGTTAAAAATCCGGTATTGATGAAGTCATAGTAAAAGGCGTTCGCGTGCATCCCGATGGTGTCGGCCACGAAGATCGCTGCGATCGCCAGCAAAGCAACAGGCATTATTCGAGCGAGACGGGCGACGAGGTATACGCGCCATTCCCTTTCGCTCACCTGCCCGACGTAGCTGATGACAAATCCCGAGAGAACAAAGAAAACCGCGACAGCTTCCCGTCCCCAACCAAGAGGTCCGATCTTGATGGAGGGGAGCAGGAAAACATGCGCATGGGAGAGAAATACGACAACGGCTGCGCCGAGCCGCAGCAGATCAAGATAGATGGAAAGATTGCCGTCAATCTTCCTGCCTTCGATCGCGCGCATGACTGATTTCCCGTCGGATGACAAAGGGCGTGTTCAGCTGGAAGCCGCTTTGTTCAGGAGCTGATTTCTGCGCGGATGCGCGAGGGCGCATTCGATCAAGCAAACCTTTGAAAAATGTTTACTGAACAAGCTTAAATATTGAGGAAACGGTTGATATTAGTGGGAATATCGCGTCGTGCGAGCGTTGATTTGTTCGTTACAACCGTTCTGCCCAGGCCGCCGTATATTCGGACAGTCGCCGCATATGGTCGCCAGCGGAATATCCGGAGATCTTCTTCCGCGGCTTGAGATCGTGGTCGCCATCTTCCAGCCAGAGCAGATCAATCCGGTCTGAGAGCGTATAGGATACGACCTCTTCCCTTGATCCGAAGGGGTCACGCGTTCCCTGGCAGATCAGTGTGGGAGTGCGCAGGCTTTCCAGATGCACGGTGCGGAGCTGGTCCGGCTTTCCCGGCGGGTGAAACGGATATCCGAGGCAAAGCAGGCCCCGGACTTTCTTCGCCGCAAAACTCTCGTCGGCTATCATGCTTGCAACGCGGCCTCCCATCGACTTGCCGCCGATGATGAGTCTGCCGGCATTTAGTTCGCCGATCGCCGCGCGATATTCATCCAGGAGATGGTCGGCACGCGGAGGAGGCTTGACCGCTCCGGTCAGGCGACGCTGCGCCATATAGGCGAACTCGAATCGCGCCACTCTGAATCCTCCGTCTGCGAGCGCTTTCGATAGATCCGTCATCGACGCGGAATCCATCGCTCCGCCTGCGCCATGAGCCAGGAGGATCGTGAAGCTCGCCGTTTCCGGTCCTGTGATCAAAAAGCTGGTCATTCCTTTTCCGTATGCTCTTATTGTGAGTCCATCATACTGGTAGCGTCATTCTGCGAGCGAATGTGCGATTTTAGCAAGAGCATGGCGTTTCATTCGAACCAAGGCTTTCCGATTTCCTGTTGCGTTTGAAATCAAGAAAGGCCCTGATTTTTCGTGAGAAGGCCGAATTGTAACCGGCTGGAGGCGCGAAATTTGTGGGTGGGTCGCCGCCGCTTCGGGGAGCCATTTTTTGGTCCCACCGGCCCCGCGTTAACGATTTGTTAACCATGAAGCAGCTAAAGCTTTTAAATCGAAATTAACCAAGTTTACTAACGTGTTAACCGAAGCGCGCTCCATTCGTATCAAAGGCAGATCGTTTCTTGCGGTCGTGCTGACGCCTGATCTGCCATTCGAGGACTGGCTCGTGCGCCTCGACGACCTCGCTGCGCGCTCCGCTGGGTTTTTCCTCGGCAGGCCGGTGGTTCTGGACGTGAGTGAGCTCTCACTGGATCGTGCCGCGCTCAAGGCAATGGTTGCGGCTCTCGGTGAGCGTGGCGTCAGGGTGATGGGCATTGAAGGTGCACGGCCGTCGCAGCTCGACGCCAGCATGCCACCGGGAATGGTTGGTGGACGCCCGGCTGCTGACGTGGAGATGCCCGCTGCTGATGCCGAGGCGCAAGTGCAGAAGCCAGGTAAGGCGCAGCCGGCCGAGGTGCGGGAAGTTGTTGCGCCGGTTGTGCGCGCTACGCTGTCGTCGCTGGTATTGCACGAACCGGTACGCTCCGGCCAGTCGATTGTCTTCCCTGAAGGGGATGTAACGGTCATTGGATCCATCGCTTCGGGGGCTGAAGTTATCGCTGGTGGCTCGATACACGTTTATGGCGCGCTTCGTGGACGCGCACTTGCCGGATCGATCGGCAATTCGGCGGCGCGAATCTTTTGCCGCAAGCTTGAGGCCGAGCTTCTGGCAATCGACGGGATCTACAAGACGGCGGACGATCTGCCGGCGGAGCTGCGCAGTCAGGCTGCACAGCTATGGCTTGAGAACGACGCGATCATGGCATCGCGACTGACTTAACTGGGTGAATGGTTGAAACAGGAGAGGGATATGGGAAAAGTCATTGTTGTAACCTCGGGTAAAGGTGGCGTTGGCAAGACAACCTCGACTGCAGCGTTGGGGGCAGCGCTGGCGCAAAGGAACGAGAAGGTTGTCGTCGTTGACTTCGACGTCGGTCTTCGTAACCTCGATCTCGTCATGGGCGCCGAACGTCGGGTCGTCTATGACATGATCAATGTCATCCAGGGCGATGCGAAGCTCACCCAGGCGCTGATCCGCGATAAGCGGCTGGAGACACTATTCCTGCTGCCGGCATCCCAGACCCGCGACAAGGACTGCCTCACCGAAGAAGGTGTCGAGCGCGTCATCGGCGAGCTGAAGAAGCATTTCGACTGGGTCATCTGCGATAGCCCGGCCGGTATCGAACGCGGCGCAACGCTGGCGATGCGGCATGCCGATATTGCTGTTGTCGTCACCAATCCGGAAGTTTCCTCGGTGCGTGATTCCGATCGCATCATCGGCCTTCTGGATGCCAAGACGGAAAAGGCGGAGCGCGGCGAGCGGATCGAAAAGCACCTGCTTCTGACCCGCTACGATGTCACCCGCGCCGAACGCGGCGACATGCTGAAGGTGGATGACGTGCTCGAGATCCTGTCGATCCCGCTGCTCGGCATCATCCCGGAAAGCATGGATGTACTGCGTGCTTCCAACCTCGGCGCTCCGGTCACGCTTGCAGACCAGAACAGCGCCCCGGCAAAGGCCTATTTCGAAGCAGTCCGCCGCCTCAACGGTGAAGTTCTCCCGGTGACGATACCAGGCGAGAAGCGGGGTCTGTTCGGTAAGATCTTCGGACGGAGGGCAGCATGAGCGTATTCGATTTCTTTCAGAAGAGGAAAACCGCGCCGGTTGCGCGCGAACGCTTGCAACTGCTTTTGGCACACGAGCGTATGTCTCCCGGTTCGGATCTCGTCTCTCTTCTCAGGGAGGAGATCCTTGCCGTTATCGCCAAACACGTCGAGATCGAGGGCGATCGCCTGCAGATAAGGATTGATCGTGGCGAGAACGTCTCGATCCTCGAGATCGACGTCGAGATCCCCGCCAAAGCCGCCCGGGCGGCATGAGGTTCGAACAGATTTATCCGGGAGATCGAAATGTCTCCCGGATAGTCCCATGATCATCATGCCGATCGGAGGCGGCAGATTTCTGTTACTACAGGATCACCGGTGATAGCCCGCAGTTCGCGCGGAACGCCTTGAAACTACTGAGCGCGCGCAGCGAGTGGCCGTCATCGATGGCGGCGAGGTCGAGAATGACCGCGTTGGCGATCGTCATGGGAACGACGAGCGATTGGGACTCGCCGGCTTCTCCGCGGGAAACCGAGATTTGACGGTCGGGTGCAGGATCGATGCGGGCGCTGAGCAGATCGGTCAGCGCCAGGACCTTAGCGCCTCTTTCTGCGGCAATCTTTCTGATCTGATGGATGAGCGGCGAGGCCTTGCGGAAAGCGAGCAGCCAGACGACGTCGCCAGGTCCCAATGTCGCAAGCGCTTCGGCGATCAGATGCATCTGGCTGGCGAGATCGACTGCCGGATAGCCCGAGCGATTGAGCCTCAGCGCGATGAGCGAGGCGAGGGCGGCAGAATGGCCACGCCCGAAGACGAAGACCCGGCGGCAATCGCGCAGCACTTCAGAAAAGCCTCTGACATCGGCGTCGGAGACGGCGTTGCGCACCTGCTGGAGGGCTGCAATCTCGCTATCGAGAACGGAGGAAAGCACGCCGCCGTCTTCCGCCCGGACGAGACGGGCGGCCATGCGGGCGGCCGGACTTTCGAAATCGCCTCCTCCTTCGATAAGGTTCGCCTGCAGGAAGGTGCGGAATTCAGGATAACCTTTGAAGCCGAGGCGGCGTGCCAGCCGCACCGCTGAAGCTGGATGCACTCCGGCGCGGAAGGAGACGGCCTTGCCGTTTTCCATCGCCGCGCGAATGGGATCCTGCATCATCACGTCGAGAAGGCGCGTGTCGGCTTCGGTAAGCTTTGTCGAGTTGCGGCTGATAAGATCGCCGAGAAGCTGCGGAATTTCGCTCTGTCTTTCCATTGCATCACTTCTTGCGGTGCCGCTTCCGAGACGGGAGCGGTCAGCGGCGTCTAAATTCGACGATCTCCGGCTGAAAGATCGACGCGGCTCCCGCTCTGGTTATCGAAAAACACCGCCTGGTCAAGATCGCATATGACCCAGAAGTTGTCGGCATGGCGGGGCACATCTTTACGCGAGCTGGTGAGGGTGATGCGTCCGGCCGGGCTGTCACAGTGCAGGATGATATCAGAACCTGTCATCTCCGACAGCATGAGCCGGACGGGCAGGGCGGGTTCCGCAGGTTCTTCGGCGCGGATCGCCATGGATTCGGGTCTTAATCCGGCGGTCAGTCCCTGCCGGCCCTGCCAGCCGGGAAGATGTTCGACAGGCAGGAAGTTCATCGCGGGAACGCCGAGGAAGCCCGCGATAAAGCGGTTCTGCGGCTGGTCATAGATTGCTTCAGGAGTGTCGAACTGCAGGAGATCGCCGTCCTTCATCACCGCAATCCTGTCGGCCAATGAGAGTGCCTCGGTCTGGTCGTGCGTCACATAGACGATGGTGGCGCCGAGCTGGCGGTGCAGCTCCTTGATTTCGGTGCGCATGGCGACGCGCAGCGCGTTGTCGAGGTTCGACAGCGGCTCGTCCATCAGGAAGATTGAACTGTTGCGCGCCATGGCCCGGCCCATCGCCACACGCTGACGCTGGCCGCCGGAAAGCGCGCCCGGCTTGCGATTGAGATAGGGTTCGAGCTGCAGTGTCTTGGCCACACTTTTAGCCCGCGCATTGCGTTCGGCCTTGGGCATGCCACGCAGTTCGAGGCCGAAGGCAATGTTTTCGCGCACGGTCATGTGCGGATAAAGCGCATAGTTCTGGAAGATCATGGCAATGTCGCGATCCTGCGGCGCAAGATCGTTGGCCCGCCGGCCGCCGATTTCGATATCGCCCTCTTCGCAGCGTTCCAGCCCGGCAATGAGGCGCAGCAGGGTGGACTTGCCGCAACCCGACGGGCCGACGATGACCACGAACTCGCCCGACTTGATATCCATGGACACGCCGTGCAGGACTTCCGGCCCGCCGAGGTAGGACTTTCTGATGTCGCGAAGGGTGATGCCGCTCATTGTGCGGCCTCCGTCCCGAAGCTGTTGCGAATGGCAATGGCAAGGCTCGGCCGGTCCGTCGTGAAGACCTTGACGCCGAGCGCCAGCACCTTTTCGATCTGCCGTGCCGAATGGGCGGCCCAGCAGCCGAAATCGAGACCGGCTGCCATGATTTCGGCCATCAGAGCGGAATCGGCGGTATCCACATGAACGCCGATTTCGGGGATGTCATGCGCTTTCGCGACTTCGATCACGGCCCTGGCTCCAAGCTGACGCAGTACTGGCGGGCTGACGAGCCAGAGCTTCGGCCGGCTGGTGGCCGCCGAAAGCGCATCCTGCGATTCCACCAGAAAGGAAGAGAAGATCGTCCTTTCGAGCATGCCGTGGCGCGCGAGTGTTTCGACGACACGGGGCACGAAGTTGTCGTAGGGGCGGCCATCGACGCCAGGCTTGATCTCGCAGCGGAAATTTACCTTGCTGCCGGAATAGATCGCACAGAGTTCCTCCAGCGAGATCGGATGTCCGCCGGCGCCGTAATTGATGACGGCGGCACGAACCTCCGCTTCGCTCATGGCGGCGATCGCGCCGCTGCGATCCGTCGTGCCGTCAAGCGTTGCGTCGTGATGGATCATGATCGCGCCATCGGCTGTCGGGTGGACGTCGAACTCCACCTCTTCCAGCGGCATTTTTGCCGTTGCGACGAAACCTTGCGGCGTGCTGTCGCCGAACTCCAGAGTGCCGCCGCGATGCGAAGCGATGCGTGTCATTCTATGCTTGTCCTTGTTCATGATTATTTGACCGCGCCGAGCGTGATGCCGCGCACGAGGTGGCGCTCGACCAGTAGGAAGCCGAGCAGCACGGGCAACATGCTGAGGGTGCAGGCGGCCATGACGAGCGGCCAATCGACCAGGCCTTCGCCGGGATTGATGCGATAAAGGCGGGCAAGGCCGATCTGCAGCGTGTAGAGATCCTCCTTGCCGACGGCGACGAGCGGCCAGATGTAATTGTTCCATTCGGTGATGAAGATATAGAGGCCCATCGAGAAGATGGCCGGCCGTGCGATCGGCACGATCACCCGCCAGAGCACCTGCAGCGGTGTTGCGCCATCCATATAGGCGGCTTCGTCCAGCGCCTTCGGAATGCCCTTGATATACTGGCGCAGGAAGAAGGCGGCAAAGCCGTTCGAGATCGCCGGCAGGATGAGGCCGGCATAGGTATCGAGCAGGCCGGCCTTGGCGAGTGTCAGATAATTAGGGATCAGGCTTATATGGCTCGGGATCATCAGCGTGGCAACGGTGGCGCCGAAGAGCAGGTTGCCGCCGCGAAACCTGTAGCGTGCAAAGGCGAAGGCAGCCATGGTCGCGACCGTAATGCCCAGCAGCGTCACCAGGCCGGAGACGATGATGCTGTTCAGAAGATAGCGAGCGAAATTGTACTCGGTGACGGCACGAACATAGTTGTCCAGCGTGAATTCGTACCTGCCCGTGTAATAGGATTGCACCGTCTCGAAGGACATCCAAATCGAATAGAGCACGGGCGACAGGAAGATCAGCCCGGCAAGCAGCGCGAGGCTGGTGACGACTGGGTTCTCAAGCTTCATAGTGGACCCTCCGGCCGATGACGAGGGATTTGATCAGCGCCAGCACGATCAGGAAGATGAAAAGCAGGACGGCGAGCGCCGAACCCCTGCCGATGTCGAAGAGGGTAAACCCCACGCGATAGAGCAGGTTGACGAGCATGTCGGTAGCACCTGCAGGGCCGCCATGGGTCATGATGTTGACGATGGTAAAGACCTGGAAGGCCTCGATCACGGAAATCACCAACAGGAAATAGGTGGTCGGCATGACGAGCGGCACGGTGATCCGGCGGAACACATGGAAGCGCCGGCCGCCATCGACGGCGGCGGCATCATAGAGCTCCTGCGGAACGGCCTGCAGGCCGGCGATGTAAATGACGATATCGTAGCCGAGCTGTTTCCAGGTATTGACGAAGATCAGCACCCACAGAGCAAGCTGCGGATCCTGCAGCCATTGCACCTTGCCGAGGCCGAGCGAGGTCAGCGCGGCGTTCACCATGCCGTAATCGGTGGCGAAGACCCAGGAAAAGACGACCGCAATCGAGACGGTCGATGTGACGGAGGGAAGGAAGAGCGCCCCTCGCAAGAGCCGCGAGGGCAAGGTTTCGCGCACGAGATAGCTTGCGACAGCCAGCGCCAGCGCCAGTCTGATCGGTACTGAAATCAGCGCGAAGATGGCGGTGACTTGCAGCGAGTTCCAGAAGTCGCGGGAATTCAGCAGCAGGCGGTAATTGTCAAAACCGACAAAAGGCATGGTCGGCGACAGGAAGTCCCAGTGCCGGAAGCTGAGGTTCACGCTGGTAATGACGGGAATATAGGTGAAGACCGTGATGAAGAGCATCAGCGGTGCAACGAGGAGATAGGGTGTGAGTTTGCGCAACATGGGACCGAAACAGTTGAGACGACGGGCCGTTCAAGGCCCGCCCTCTTGACTTGGGGGAGAGGCTTAGTTGCTGGAACGCTTGGCTTCTTCTCGGGTCTGTTCAGCGAAGTCCTTCATCGTCTCTGTGACATCGCGCTGGCCGAGTGCCATGGCTTCCCACATCTTGTACTCGGTTGTACGCATCCAGGTGACGACAGGCGGGCGAGCACGGCCATGGGCGAATTCGAGCTGCTTGATGGCGACGTCGATACCCTGCTTCTTCGCAAGTGCTTCGGCGGCGGCCGGCTGGGCAGCGCTCTTCTTGTTGATCGGCAGGTAGCCGGTCGCGGCAAACCAGATGGCATTGGCTTCCGGCGAAGCGGCATAGCTGATGAACTTGTAGGCAGCGTCCTGAACGTCCTTCGGCGAGGTCGACAGGATACCGATACCGGCGCCGCCGATTGGAACGGAGCAGACCTTGTTGCAGGGCATCGGGCGGACTTCGAGCTTGTCGCCGAGCGCCTTTTTGGCGCCACCATAATCACCCGTCGAGTTGAGCGAGATGCCGACCTTGCCGGCGAAGAAAGCGTCGCGGCCGACATCCTCATCGGTGACGCCATCGGGAGAGGCGACCTTCTGGTCATGAACCAGCGACGCCATCCATTGATAGGCTTCGATCGTGTTCGGCGAGTCGAGCAGGATATCGTTGGTCTTGGAATTGATCAGTTCGCTGTCGTTGGACATCACGAGACCCCAGCGAGCGAACTGGCCGGGGGCCGCAATACCGCTGATGCCTTCCGCGCCGAGCTTCTCGGTGATTGTCTTCGAAACGGCAAGAATATCTGCGAAAGTCTTCAGCGAGGGTTCCGTCGTAAAGCCGGCACGCGCCAGGATGTCCTTGTTGTAATAAAGGACCGGCGTGGAGGAGTTGAACGGCACGATGTAGTTCTTGCCGTTGTAGACGCCGACCTCACGCGCGTAGTCGTAAAGGTCGTCCTTCAGCGGGTCGGCGTTGAAATAGGGCGTGAGGTCGATCAGCGCGCCGCGGTCGGCGAAGAGACCGTAGCGGGTGACTTCCATGATGACGGCATCAGGCGCACGGTTGGCGGGGATGGCCGCCTGCAGCTTGGCAACGATATCATTGTAGTCACCGACGAATTCGCCTTCGATATGGAGGCCGGGATTGGCAGCTTCGAAATTGGCGATGATCTTGTTCAGCGCCTCGCCGGAGGATTTGCTGAAGCTGTGCCAGAACTTCACGGTCGTTTCGGCATGCGCCGAACCGACCATGGACATCAGGCCGACAACGCTGGCTGCGACCGTATTCTGCAATTTGTTTGACATAAATTTTTCCTCTGCAAAAAAAATTGCATTCCGTTTCAGCGACGATTAGCGCGCAGACGCGACAGCTTCTTGAAGGCTGTGTGAAGTTTTGGTGACGGTGGGAGGCGCGGGATGGATGCTCGCCTAGTCGTCACCTGGCGATGCTGCATCCTTGCGCATGGAAGAGCCTTCATGTGGAAAAAGTCGCACCGCACTGCCGCTGTTCTCGGGGTGGCTTTGTGTGCACTGCGGTAGATTATGCTTCCAAGGTCACCGGCGACATGATATCCCGCTGTCTGCCCGTCTTTCCTCTTCAAGTGCAAACAGAGATCATATGCCCCAGCAAGAAGACACGGCGAATGCGTCGCAGATGAATGCAACCCAACAGCCCGCGGCCAGACCGCAACGGAAATGGCTGGCTGATATCGAACGTCTCAAAGGATTGGCTATCATCCTCGTCGTCTGGGGGCATACCTACGACGCGGCTTTCCCTGTATGGGCGATTGATCTGCGACAGGCGATCTATGCTTTCCACATGCCGCTCTTTATGTTTCTGAGCGGCTATGTCTTCGTCTATGTCGGTGCTCACAAGCTGAAGGGTTCACTAGCGACCTATACGACGAAACGCGCAAAGCGGCTGCTTATTCCGTTTTTCATCATGGCGGCGATCGTCATTTTCGCAAAATTCTTCGCAGGGCAGTTCGTCTCGGTCGACAAGCCCGTTAACGACCTGCTGCTCTCGGTTCAGCATGTCTTCATCCATACCGAGCAGAGCCCGTCGATGTTCGTATGGTACCTGATCGTCCTCTTCTATTTCTCGATCGGTACGACATTCCTCTTTTCGCGCATGAATGTGAGCTTGAACATCCTGTTTGCAGCTTCGATCATCATGTTCGGCCTGCATGTGCTTATGTTCTATAACGATGCGATACTGGACTATGTCTACATCAATCGCATCTTCATGTTTTATGCGTCCTTCATGGCAGGCTGCGTTGCCTGCCTTCACAAGGATTCCTGGGAGGCTTTCGTCGATCGGTATTTCATTCCGGCCGTCGCCGTCTTCCTTGTCCTTCTCTATATCTCGTTCAATTCCGAATGGCGTTACTTCCTCGTTGGTATGACGTCTCTCGTCGTTTTCCACGGGCTGATCCGCTCGCGGCTTTGCAATCAGAGTCGCTTCCTGGAATTCATTGGCCAGAACGCCTTCGCCATCTATCTGCTGAACACGATTTTCGTCGGTGGCGTGAAGGTCGTTTTCGGACGGTTTTTCTCTGTCAGCGATCAGGCACTTCTTCTCCTCGTTGGCGCGACGATTGCAGGCGTCGTGGGGCCGATCATCGTCAAATATGTGATTAGTCGTATCGGCTCGTTGCGGCCGATCGCAGCCGCCATGGAATGAGAAAAACGTGCGGTCAGAATTCAGCTCGACCGGCTGAATTGATGTGCCCTCGCGAAGGAAATCCAGGCTCAGCGGTCGTTATTCTCCAGGAAGCAATCCGGGAGAATCTGCGGAACATGATGTCCGGTGTGAATGGCGGAGTTCGAGGCCAAAGGGTGAGTTATGTTGGCAGGGTGTTTTCGGTTGCTACTCTTGGCTCGATTGAATAGAAAACGCGCGAGCGTTCTATCGCTCGTCCTTCGCAAAGGGCTTCCGAACCGCGTGCTGCCGGGAACGTGCTGAACACGATAACTTGGCAACAGAGCATCAGGTTCATTTTCCAATTTGCTATAAGCGCGCAAGGAACGAACATGCACGAAATCTATCAAAGGGTATTTGGTGCTGCCAAAGGGATTAAAGGTCTCGACGGCTTGCGGGCGATATGCGTTCTCTTTGTACTTACCGACCATGCCGGACTGACCAAAGTTCAGGAAACGGGCACTCTTGCGGTCTGGGTGTTCTTTGCCTTGAGCGGCTTTCTCATCGTACCGATCCTCTTCAAAGCGCGGCAGCGGGTGGAGGCGGGCACATCCGATGGTCCGACCGAGATCGTTCTCTTTATGCGCAATAGAGCTTTGCGAATATTCCCGATCTATTATCTGACACTTGGGCTGATTTTCCTGTCGACGATGACCTTGGTTTCGGGGGACAACGTCGATAAATTCTACGGCAGCATCGGTTGGATTCTGACCTATACGACGAATATTTACATCGGCTTCGTCAGGCACGACTGGCTGGGGCCATTATCCCATCTGTGGACCCTTTCCGTAGAGCAGCAATTCTACGTATTTTTCCCGCTTCTGTTCATTTGGCTGCCATCGCGATTCTGGCGATCCGGCATGCTGATCTCGCTGCTTGTACTGCTTGTGGTTTCCTGCTGGTGGGTATTCGACGACGAGCTTAAATTCCGCGTGAATTCGCTGTCGGGTTTTTATGCCATTGCGGTCGGCGGGCTTTTTGGGCTTGCAGCCAAGCGGCTTGGCTCCATCGACTTGCGATTTTCCGGTTTACTGATCGCCGGTCTAGGCATCGTCCTGGTGCTGCAGCATCTCTATTTCATCCTGAATGGCCATCCCAACGCCGCCTTGATCATCGCGCCGCTCCTGTCCGGATTGCTGATCATGCTTTTGGCAGTCTGCCAGAATTCGACCGCCACCCGGTTTCTTGAGATCCCATTGATCCGCGGTGTCGGTGTTGTCAGCTACGGTTTTTATCTCTTTCACAATCTCCTCCTCGGTCCATCCGGGCGCCTTGTCGCGCTGTTGACGGGGATGCGGGAAGGGACGGCCTTCCAGATCGTCCAGATAGCGACCGCCTTCATTCTCACGATGATCGTGTCGATCATTTCCTTTATCTTCTTCGAGGAAAGGATCATGCAGTTGAAGAAACGCCGGGCGTCATCTGCGGCTGTGGCTGCCGGTTCCAATGGCTGATGAGGTTCTCTGCCGGCCTCGTCGTTATCTTTCTTTTGTCGGTTGCTGATGTGGCCGCGGCACCTCTGAGGATTGTGACGTTCGGAACGTCGTTGACTGCGCGGGGGGGCTGGCAGGCAAGCCTTGAAGAAGGTCTTGAGCGCTGCCTTCATCGCACGGTTGACGTTGCTATCGTGGCAAAGAGCGGAGCGACGACGGAATGGGGATTATCTTCGGTAGAACGCGTAATTGCCGAAAGGCCTGACATCGTGCTTGTCGAGTTCTATGCGAATGATGCTGCGCTGAATCGCTGGATGAGCGTCAGCCGCAGCCGCGGGAACTTCTCGACCATTCTTGAAAGGCTGAAAACCGGGCTACCCGATGCTCGGATCTACATGATGGTAATGAATCCGATGTCGGGTTTAAGGGGTGCGCTCAGGCCCTTTCTGAGCAGTTATATTTCGGCTCATCGCAGCGTCGCGGCCGAACGGAACGTTGTAATCATCGATCACAGCAACGGTTGGTCGATGTTGCCAGCGGAGGAATTGTCGACGGCAATACCGGATGGGGCTCACCCTGTTGCTTCGACTGCAGTCAAGGTTATGGTGCCGACGATTGTCAAGGCGATAGCTGGAGCATGTGCCGAGTGAATTCGCTCCGCCGGCAAGACAAACGCGCGCGAACCAGTTTAGCTAGTTCATCCGTGGATTGGTAATTGCAGCCTATCGGTCCTGGTGTTCAATTGCGGTTGGAGTCTTGGCCGTATCTGGTGTCTTTCGATACTTAATTGCTGCCGGTACGCCGACTGCGATCGCTCCAGCCGGAACGTCTCTGACGACGACCGCGTTCGCGCCGATGACAGCACCTTCGCCAATGACGACGGGGCCGAGAATTTTTGCGCCGGCACCCACGTCCACGCCATTGCCCAGGATCGGCACTTCATTCGGTTTATCGGCCGATTTATTGCCGATCGTCACCCCTTGCCGAAGGCGAACGTCGTCACCGATCCGTACTTCGGAATGAATGATAATTGAGCCGAAATGCTCGATGACGCATCGAGAACCAATCTTCGCATTCGCTCCTATGTAGATTCCGAAAAACACTTCGGAAAATTTTATAAGGAAGAAATGCACGATCTTTAGCGGTATGCGTATCGGCGCAAATTTGATCGAACGGACGGTGCTTCCATATCTGTGGAAAGCAAGTGCCCAAAAGCCCTGCGCAATCAAGGCTCTCTTGTGGCTTCGATAATCTTGGGCAATTTCTCTAAACATGACGCGCTCTCCTCGGAAATTACGCTTGTTTCCAGGCTCTAATTTTTCTTGCTTTGTTCAGCCAACTACGCAGCGCGTCTCGATCAAGCACCCCAATACCTGCGACATAAACGATCACGAAGAGGGGGGCCAGGATTATCGCCCGCAGCAACGCGGGCGAGGCGGGCATCGCATAGGCTCTTACCAAATAAACCACGGCCAGGCTGGCGAAGGATGCCAGGAAAAACGCGCCACATTTACCGAACATCGTCTTCAGTGAAACGTGGGTTTTTCGCGATCCGTAAACTATACCTATCGATATGACGACGATGTGGCAGCAGACGTATACTGTGACGAGCGTAAACACGGTGCTGTGCTGAAGCACCGTCAGTATGATTGCAATGAGCACTGCCGCGCAAACCTGCATGCGCAAAACGATGCGTGGCAGGCCCCACGCGTTCAGCATGACCTCATTGCTATAACCGATCGACTGGGCAGCGCCCAAAATGGCGGCAGGGAACATGATGAGTTCTGAATCGATCCCGTTACTTCCAAAGCAAATTCGCGCAATTTCCGGAGAAAGCGCCGCGATGGAGATAAAAGCGGGAGCGGAAATCATCGAAAGCGAGCGCAAGCTTGAGTAGAACGCTTCCTTCATTTGCGGAGGATTATCGACCAGACGCGATAAATGAGGAAGATTGACGTCCACCATCACGGCCGTCAGCATCTGCGCTATCACGGCTGGAACGCGCGATCCCATGATGTAGAGCGCGAGCGCTGCCGGCCCGAAGAAGATCGGAATAACGATCTCGATCATTCGCAGTGATGCATAGTTCAGGACGCGCGACCCGAAGATGCCGAAGGCGTAATGGAGAATATGGCCGATTCCAGCGAATTGGGGAGCCGCCGGCCGTAAGACCACCGGATACCATAGGAAGACGACATTTATCACCGTCGTCGCCAGGAGCTGGCCAACCATGCTGTAGACGCCGAAACCTAGGAATGCCATTGCCAGGCCGGTAAGAGCGCCGACGACGGTTGATGCCAGAGAGCGGAAGGCGAGGCGCTTGAACTGAAATTCCTTGCGCAGCAGGGCCTGCGGGACATAGCCGAAGCTGTTCAGAACCAGCGACAACCCAACGAGCTGCAATACCGACTCAATACCGGTAACGCCAAGAAGATTGCCGATTTCGGTCGAGAAAACCGTCAGCAAGGCATAAATGGCGAGGGCAAGAGCGAAATTCAGGATCAGAATGCTCGTCGCAATTCCGCGTGTGACGTTCTGCGTTCGAACGATGGCATCACCGAAACCATTATCGGCAAATAATTCGGTCAGCGATACAAGTGCATAGGCTGCCGCGAACATGCCAATTTCGGTTTTATCGAGAATACGCGCCAGCACGAAAAAAGTGATGATCGTGCCGAAGCGCGGCCCCCAATTGCGAACAGCCGACCATATAACGGAACTGCGATTCATCGGCGCCTCGTTTTACCATTAAACGGAGACGTCAAAGGCCCCTTCCTGCGACTAGGCATTCCGCACCGCAGCAATATAGCTTGATAGCGTCAACTTGCCGCTCGCGACCAATGATACTCCGACAAGAAGTTTGCGTATGAACGCGATGATGCCGGGGAGGCTTCGCGTCTTGTGAGCGGCAATGGCGTAAAGCGTGCCAGGGAAATATTTCGGCTTGAGGCTCGAATCGTGATCCCGGTGTCCGACCAGGGCGGCATCGGTGAAAAGAGTGCCGCGGGCCAGGTAGAAAGCCCGAATTGCATAATCCGTGTCCTCGCCGCCGTTCAGACGCGCGCCGACCCCCAGTGCCTCGTCGAATATCTGCAACTCGGGCAGCAATCTCCCACGGAAGAAGAACGTGTTCGACGACGCTCGCGATATCACTTTCTGCAAAGCAGGTTTTTCCGTTGTCAATGCGCTCTTTGTCTCCGGAGTCGAGCTATAACGGCAGAACCAGAAATCAATCTCCGGCTTATCGCGAAAGAGATTGGCGACCAGGGTCAGAAATTTCTCGGGATACCAGCAATCGTCGTCGGGGAAGGCATATATGCTGTCGGCAGTGACGACGCCGGCTTTCACGACCTCTCGAATAAGCAGGTTGCGGGCCGCCGAGAGCGAAATCTGATGATTGATTCGCCGTGTGCTGATCCAGTCCGGAAACTCGGGATCGGCGGCATCATCGGGAACATTCTGCAGAAGAAGATACAGATGGACGTCTATCGATGGGTCTTCGACCTTGGCACGCGCAATCGAGTCAACCATCCTCTGGAGGTGCTCGGAGCGGCCTTGCCTCAGATTGCTTGTCGAGAAAAGCGTAATTTTCGGCATGACTACTCTATTGTTCGGGAACATGTCAGTGGAGCTGGAGCCCCAGCGAGCGGCTCGGCTGGCGACCCCCATCTTGCGGTGCAACATAGACATTGAGATCTGGGTTGAAAAGTAGAAAATAACCCATACGGCTTAACTTCGCTGCAAACACACGTTTATAGATATTGCAACAACCGGCAGTTTCGATCGCCGGATTTGGAGAGTGATATGTCGATGGTTTCGCGGAAAGCCAGACCTTTTAGTTTCACGGTTTCGTGGTTCTTTTCTGGCCTTCTCTTATTCGCAACGCCCGCGGCTGCCGAGCCGCCGCTCCGATACCTGTTCGAGAAAGTGCCCGCCGATACGCAGGAGGACGGTTCTGCCAAAAGAACCCGACCTTTCGTCTGCTCAGTTCCAGTTGCTCCACTGGTCGATATGAGCAAGCTATTTGGTTTTTATAAACCAAGTCAAACCCAGTCAGAGGTCGACCCGGTTGCTATGAAGGCCTACGTGAAGCGTCTATGGCCGACAGGTGCCGTCACGAAAAAAATGCTGGAAATGATGGAGACGGCGCTCGACATGCCTGGACAAGGCAGGAATGCCGCCAACTGCATCATCCGGCAGATGCGCGTCTGGGCTAGTGCAGATGCTTTGCTTGGTAGTGTCGAGGACAATGATCCGCTCGGGCATCGTCAGGCGGTTCTCATCGGAGGCTGGACCAGCATTTCCTTCTCCAACGCTTATGCCGTGGCTGAGGAAGTCTCACCACCGGCCAGCTCTGCTGATGTTCCAATCAAAGCCTGGTTCGCCAAGCTTTCGGATATGATCGTAGCGGAATTCACACCCGCCCCCCGTGAGCGTAAATATGCGTGGCTCGACGGCAACAGCAATCATCGATACTGGGCTGCTGCCGCTGTCGGTCTAATGGCAGTACACCTGCAGGATCGAAAGCGGTTCAACTGGTCGATGGATATATTGAAGTCGGCGCTAGACGAAGTCCCAGAGGACGGCGGGTTGCCGCGTGAGCTTGCCCGCGGCGGACGGGCGCTGAAATATCAGAATTTTGCCATGGACGCGATCGCGATCCTCGTGCGGCTCGCCGATGTCAACGATATCACGCTCGATGCCGACCAGGAGAAGAAGCTTCAGTCAGTCGCCGGATTTGCCGCCACTATGTATCGCCACCCCGACCAACTGGAGACGCGAACGGGGTATCGCCAGGAAGTCGAACCAGAGATGATTGCGTGGATCGACGTCCTGTTACCGCATTTCAAGGGCCGCGATCCGGAATTCGCCGAAAAGCTCGATGCTATAGCTAAGCCCTTGCGGCCGATGACCAATACTTTCATCGCCCTGCCTTCGACGCGCCTGATCGGCGATGAAGGCGCGGAGTGAGAGGCTAGCGCTAAGCCTTGCGAACGTCCGTGCCGCTCTTTTTTTGATCGGCTGCTCTTTCGGCTTCCGGGATATCGGCAAACAGGAACCGGCCGTAAGGGCCGACTTCGATGTTTTCACGAATGATCTTTGCCGGATTGCCAGCTGCGATACAGCGCGAAGGAATGTTCTTGGTAACGACGCTGCCAGAACCGATGACGCATTCGTCGCCGATCTCCACGCCAGGCAGAATGATGCTTCTGGCTCCGATGAAGCAGTGCTTGCCGATCTTGGTATCGCGGTAAACACCGCGCGTTCTGTCGTGAGTCAGGATGGACACGTCGAACGCGACATATGACTTCTCGCCCACATGGATGCCCTTGGGATAGGTCTTGTCCAGGCGAACACTCAACGAGAACGTAGCCGTTGGATGGATATTCATCCCCCAGAACTTCGTATAGTAATGGTACTTAGCTTTTACCAAAAGCGATCTCAGCCAGAGAAATTTGTTCAAGCTGCGTGCCATTAAACACCATCTCCTTGTTGCACGAACATTTCAGTTCCATCGGTGCCGAACGCGGGGCATATAAAGCATGGACGACAGGCCAGTGGAAGCTGCTTTGTGTGCAGTGCGAGAAAAAGCTTTGGATTTTTGAGCTCATTTCGCATGGTGCTAACGAGAATTTTTGTGAGTGTCGCACGACCGTCAGATCGGGTTAACTCATTGTTGCCTAACGGTGTCCGGTCTCATCTGACGTATTTTTCGCACCGCAGGAACCCCGATTGATGAGACATATCGTTTTTTGCGTTGCATGCACCGTGGTCTCCATCGTGCTGTTGATTGTTTGCCTTCGGTATGTCTTGGATATCTGGCCTCTGTTGATCATTGGCGCGCTGCAGATGCAGATCGCAGCGCTATGCTTGGCGATTGTTCTTCTCTCCACTTTCTTTGTTCGTCACTGGTATAGTCTGCTGCTCGGCATCGCCTCTGCCATATTAGTCGCTCACCCCATGCTGATGCTCGGAGAGTTTGCTCAAGCGCCCACGCCAGGCGTCGTGCCTACCTTACGTTTGCTATCCATTAAGATCCTCGATGATGCGGCGGATGATGCCGCACTGCAGCGGACGGTCGACGAGGCGAATGCCGACATCCTCGTCATGACCACAACCGGCTCTCTTGCCGGTCGGCGGGATCTGATGCGCCAATCCTATCCATTTCGCGTCGGCTGCGACGATCCACCCAACTCACGCTGTACCGTTATGCTTTTGTCGCGCCGACCGCTTTCGGATCTCCGGGTCGAGCAGTTGAGTCCGGTTGGCGGCGAACTGGTCTCCGCTATCGTTCCGATCGAAGGGCGGCGCGTGCGCGTTTTCGCGACCCGGCTATCGAAGACCTGGTTCGATACGTTTCACAGCTTCGAGCTCTTCAACATCACCCGTGTTCTGCGGCAGACGAATGAACCTGTGCTGCTTGCCGGAGATTTCAGTGCGCCCGTCATAGTCGCGGACATGCGGTGGTTCCTCGGCAATAACAGGTTGAGCAGCGTCTATCCAGAGCCGGCGACGTGGCCGCTCTCGCTCGGACCTCTCGGCATCAGCAACGATCACGTCTTTTTCAAAGCGCCTCTGTCCGTTCTGTCCGTCAACAGGACCGGCGGGAATGGCCGGTCTGGGTATATCTCACTTCTTTCTAGTATCGCGATTTTATGAACCAGATTCCCGCTTTAAGTGTATTTTGCGCGGCTTGGATGCATTTTATGAGGATCGCTCAGAAAAATGCCTGTTGATTAAACCTTTAGCGATTGGCGCATGCTGATCTTAACCCTGCTCCTACAGGTTGTTCCTGTTGGCACTGTTGCTGCAGGAGTTTCGAATGCCCACAACGATCTATCTCGATGCCACAGCCGGGGAAACCGAACTGCGCAAGGCGCTTACAACCGTTTCCAATGGGGGTGGAACGGTTGTTCTGTCAAAGGATGCTGACATCACCGTTAGCAAGGCCATCTACGTCGCAGTCGGATCAGGTGACGTCACCGTAGATCTCAACGGGGGCACGCTTCACCAGGCCACAGGCTCTGAGAGGGTTCTCGGCGTATTTGGCGCAGAGTCGCCATTGCAGACTGTCGCGCTGGCATCTGACGCGATGAACAACGCAACAATTACCTACACGACCTTGCCGCAAAACATTACGGTCGGCAGCTGGATAAAGGTAACCGCTGACGACAATTTGCCCGGAGACCATGTCGACCCGGGCGATGCCGGCCAGACGACCAAGCTTGGCCAGGCAGCCAAAGTCATCGCCATCAATGGCAACACGGTCACCCTGGAGGGCTCGCTGGTCGAGCAGAACCTTTATGCGACGAATGTCCGTGCCACTGTCTACGCCGAGGGACAATTTGCGATCAAGAACGGCACGATCGATGGCGCAGCCGGCGAATATAACGCAGCCACTGCCGATCTTCTTCATCTGCGCAATCTGGTTGATGCCGTCGTGGAAAATGTCACAGTGAAAGACGGCGGCTTCGGCGTTAACGTTGTCAACAACGTCAACGCGACTCTAAGTGACATTACTGCCACCAATCTCTACTGCGGCATTCATACCGGTTCATCGCTGAGCACCCAGATCAATGGCCTTTTTGCGGAGCATGTCGGGCAGGGTGTTGTGGTCCAGGGTATAGGAACGGCTGCAAATGCCTCAAGTGCGGCCAGCTACGGCGCCGAAATCGGTTTGCTGGCTAAAAATTCGGTCGTCTACGACGCGGCGAATTCGGCGTATGATTTTCATTCCGAAAGCCGAAACGGGGTTTACACGGATGATCTCTCCTTTAATTCCCGAATGTTCGGAGATTTTCGCGGCATAGGAAACGCGTTTACAAACAGCGGAAGTGCCGGCGATGCCTATGGCATACAGTTCTATGAATATGGCGACGGAGATGGTCGCAACTCGCTTGTCGACAACCTAATTCTGCGAGAAATCAAGAACTACGCGTTCATGATATCGAATTCGCCCGAGGCGAATATTGTCAAGAACAGTATCTTCGAGAGCTATCTGGAGGGATACAACATTCCCGAATCGATGGTCAAATTCATCAACACGCTGATTCTGACCAACGTGGTGCCTGGCGACGATACGCTCGTCGGCACGGCGGCCGCAGACAAGCTTCTCGGCGGCCTCGGCGCCGACAATCTATCCGGTGGGGACGGTGACGATTATTTGTGGGGCGGCGACAAGGCTGACGTTCAGACCGGCGGTACCGGACATGATCGCTTCGCGTATCATGCATTGAGCGAAGGAGGCGATATCATCACTGATTTTCAGGTTGGCGGTAACGGCGACGTTATCGATGTTTCGGTGCTCGCCGCCCGGTTGGGATGGGGCAGCGGAAGCGACCTTATTGCCGATGGCCATATCCGCGTCATACAAAGCGGGACATCTGCCGTCGTGCAGGCCAATGATGGCCAAGGCTGGTCGACGCTGGCCACGCTCCAGAATGCGAGTGCGTCAAATTTCGACACGCGCAATCTCCAAACGGCACTTTCAGCGACCGCACAATGGAGCGCCGACGATCCTTCGGCGTCACTACCGTCCCCTACTGCTCACACAGGTACAGATAAAGCTGACAGCTTTGCCGCGGCCAAGGGTGCTGATCTCTATTACGGCTCTGCCGGCGACGACAGCTATGTCTTCAATGACGCGAGAGATCGCGTCACAGGAGAGCTGGCAGCTGGCGGCAAAGACACGATATGGTCAAGCGTCAGCGTAGATCTTCGCAATGAATCGTTCGTCGAGAACTTACGGCTCAGCGGGAGTACCGAAGTCGATGGGATCGGCAACGCTCTTGGCAATCTGATCACCGGCAACGCACAGAGCAACACCATTGCCGGCGCTGGCGGCAATGACTCTCTCTATGGCGGCGGTGGGGCCGACACTTTCTATTTCTCTGAGATGGGCGCCACGAATAAAGATTCGATCTGGGATTTCAGCGAAGACGACAAGATAGCCTTGTCGCAGTCAATATTTGCGGGCCTTGATGCGAACGGCGACCACATTCTCGATCAGTCAGCGTTTGTGGTAGTCAGCAAGCTCGGAGCGCTTGCGACGGGCGCCGGCCCGCAGATAATCTATAACTCGGCAAGCGGCATCGTGTCTTATGATGCAGATGGATCGGGTGAAAAAGCTGCGCAGGACATAGCCTTTATTGGAGCCAACAAAGCGTTCTTCAGCTATGACGACGTGCTTCTGTCTTATTGATTGAAAACAGGTTGTTTAAATCGGGTGCTGGATTCTGCGGCTGACAGCCGCGGCGGTCGCGCGGGGATGGCCTTGCCGTCGCAGCAATTGGTCCGTCTGCCAGCATATTTCAGCCAAAAGGCCGCTCTAGAATGGTTTCTTATCTCTTTTAAGTTACTCTCAAGGTTGCGGAATACTGGCTGCCGAGAGTATCGGCGTTAAACTTACGGAGCGATTTTGTCTCGCCGTCTATTTATTTTACTGTAATTTCTGTGGCATGAGATGTAACTCCAGCAACGATCGCATCGAATGTCTTCAAAGGCGTTCTGAAGTCGAGTGAGAGCAAATCGCCTGCAGGATCTCAAAAGGCGCTGTTTTAGAGGGTGTCGAAGGTTGAATAACGTTGTAGCGGGCTTTATGCGACAGCCGAAGAAAGATACGGGGGCTGAGGCCTTTTCGCGCTGCAAAAGCGCTCTGGTGGCAGTCGCGCTGGCAAGCGCGCTGATCAACATTCTCTATCTCACAGGTTCGTTCTTCATGCTGCAGGTCTACGACCGGGTTATTCCCAGCCGCAGCATCCCGTCGCTGATTGCCCTTTCGCTGCTGGCGCTGCTTCTCTACATTTTCCAGGGCGTCTTCGAAGTCATGCGCAGCCGCATGCTGATCCGTATTTCCGGTGTCTTCGATGAAGTGCTGAGCTCGCGTGTTTTCAAGGCCGTCATGAAAGCACCCGTCAAAACAAAGGTCGAAGGCGACGGATTGCAGATGCTCCGCGATTTCGACCAGATCCGCAGCTTTCTCTCCAGTTCAGGCCCGGCGGCATTTTTGGACCTGCCGTGGATGCCGCTCTACATCGCGATCTGCTTCATGTTTCATCCGATCATCGGCTTCATTGCCGTTGGCGGTGCGCTTGTTTTGATCGCTCTGACATTCCTGACACATAGAAGCGCTCAGACCTCGTCAAAGCAGGCGACGGAACTTGGCAACCGGCGGAGTACATTCCTGCAGGCTGCCCAGCGAAATGCTGAAGTCGTTCAGGCGATGGGAATGAGAAAGGATCTGGCTGAACGATGGCTGGATCAGAACAACGCCTATCGGATGACATCGCGGGCGGCATCCGATACGGGCAATGTCTATTCGACCATCTCGAAGATTTTCCGCGCGGTGCTGCAGTCTGCGGTCCTTGCGACTGGTGCGGTTCTGGTCATCGAAAATCAGGCATCCGGCGGCATCATCATCGCGTCCTCGATCCTCACCTCCCGGTCGCTCGCACCGGTGGAGCAAGCAATCGCCAATTGGCGTGGCTTCGTTGCGGCCCAACAGGCCTGGGCTCGGCTCAAGGACGCTTTCCGCGACCTGCCGGAGAAGGAGAGCCCGCTCAAATTGCGCGCGCCTTACCGCCAGTTGACCGTCGAGCAGCTCGTTAGCGGACCGCCTGGCAAACAGGAGATTACCATTGCAGGTGTTGGCTTTTCGATCAACGCAGGCAGTGCGGTCGGCGTGATCGGTCCCAGCGCCTCCGGCAAGTCATCGCTTGCGCGCGCCGTGACCGGCATCTGGCCATCCTACCGCGGCTCTGTCCGCCTCGACGGCGCCACGCTGGACCAATGGGATGACGGCGATCTCGGCGCGCATATCGGCTATCTCCCGCAGGATATCGAGCTTTTCTCGGGCACGGTCGCCGAAAACATCTCGCGCTTTCAACACGCGCCCGAGGCGGCCGCCGTGATTGCGGCTGCCGAAATGGCCGGTGTGCACGAGATGATTCTGCGGTTTCCCAAAGGCTATGAAACCCAGATCGGTCCAAGCGGCTCGATGCTGTCTGCCGGTCAGCGGCAGCGTATCGCGCTGGCGCGAGCCCTTTACAAGGATCCTTTCCTTGTCGTTCTGGATGAACCGAATTCCAATCTGGACGGAGAGGGCGAGGCGGCGCTGGCCGCAGCTATCCTTGCCGTGCGGCGGCGAGGCGGCATCGTCTTCATCGTCGCACATCGGCCGAGTGCACTCGAAGGCTGCGATCTCGTTCTCATGATGAATGACGGGAAGCTCGCGGCATTTGGACCCAAGGATGAGGTGCTCGCGCGTATCTTGCGCCGCGACATCAAGCCGATCCACGCAGATCGATCGCCGACGCTCAAGGTCGTTGGCGACACGCAGGAGCAGTAAGCTGTGGTGATGTCACAATCTCAACACTCACTTCGGCGCCATGCTACGATGGTTATCGCAATGGCAATCGTGCTTGTGGGAAGCATTGGCGGCTGGGCCGCCACAACGACGCTTTCGAATGCGGTCGTTGGTGACGCGACTGTCATCATCGATGACAACGTCAAGAAGATTCAACACCTGGTCGGCGGTATCGTTTCGGAGATCTCCGTCAGCGAAGGCGAGCATGTGGAAGCCGGTAATGTTTTGTTGCGGCTCGACGGGACATCCGTGAAGGCCAATCTCGGTATCATCAACAGCAGCCTTGCCCAGCTTTATGTGCGAAGAAGCCGTCTCCAGGCAGAACGTCTCGGCGCACCCAGCTTTTCGCTGGATGAACTGCAGGCGAACGGTGTGGATCTGGAAGCAAACAAGCTGCTGATCGACGGTGAGATGCAGCTATTCAAGACACGCCAGTCTTCCATGGTGGGGCGCAAGAAGCAGCTCGAGGAGAAAACGGCGCAGCTCGCCGAGGAGATCAAAGGCGACACCATACAGCTGCAGGCGATCGACGATGCGACAGCACTCGTTAACGAAGAGCTTGAAGCGACGGAAGAGCTTTATGCGAGAAAGCTCGTCACAATGCAGAAGATCAACAGCCTGAAACGGGAGAAGACTGATCTTGACGGCAACCGAGGCGGGCGGGTTGCCGCTCGTGCGCAGGCCGAAGGAAAGATTGCGGAGATCAACCTGCAGATACTGCAGCTCGATGCCGATCAAAGTGCCGACAATTCCAAGGATCTGACTGATGTCGAGGCGAAGATCGCGGAGATGGAGGAGAGGCGGATCGCAGCTCTCGACCAACTCCAGCGATTGGATGTGAAGGCGCCACTTAGCGGCAGGGTCTATCAGCTATCCGTCCATACGGTCGGCGGTGTGGTCAATCCGGGTGAACCCCTCATGCTGCTGGCACCCGATAATCGCGCGCTGACAGTCGAGGGCAAGATTGCGACGCGCAATGTCGATCAGGTCCATGTCGATCAGGATGTCGATATTCGGTTTACCGCCTTCGATCAGCGAACCACGCCGGAAGTTCAGGGCAAGGTCCTTTCGATATCACCCGACGTCATTACGGAAGAGCGCACCGGCGCGAAATACTATCCGGTGCGCATCAAACCGGAGCCGGAAAGTCTCGCGAAATTGCAGGGTATGGCGCTCTACCCCGGTATGCCGGCTGAAATCTTCATCAAGGTCGCCGACCGTTCGGTCATATCCTATCTGACCAAGCCGCTGACCGACCAGATGAACCACACGTTCCGTGAAGAATAGGCGACACGGGGGGGGAAGCCTAATCGCCTAACCCAAGGGGACTATTATTTTCAGATCGTGAAGGTAGCCGAGGCGGGAAAGTGAAGTTTGAACGCCTACTTTGGCACACCCGAAATACAATAGCGAAAAAGCCGCATGATGGTCATTTCATGCGGCTTTTCCTTTGTATTTGTAGATAGCGGTCAGGCCTGACGCTTTACCTTCTTGTAGGCGGCGACCAGGTTGGGAATCTGGTAAGGCCACGCGAGGCTGCTTGCCACGCGCTCCCTGCCGATAGCGCCCATCCGCGCACGCTCTTCCGGATTTTCGAGGAGGGCGACGATTTTCTCGGCGAAATCCTTCGCGTCGTTGGCCTTTGCATAAAGCGAGGCCTCCTCGGCGCTGCGCCTGCCTTCTGTAACGTCGAACTGAACGATCGGTTTGCCGAGTGCCATATATTCGATGATCTTGTTCATCGTCGACTTATCGTTCATCGGATTGACGCGGTCAGGATTGACGCAGACGTCGGCCGTTGAAAGCACTTCGAGAAGATCGTGGTCTGAGACGCGTCCTGTAAACGTCACACACTCCGAAAGACCCATTTTTTCCGCGTCGGTAGCAAGGCCCTTGGCGCTTGGGCCGCCACCGACCAGGACGAACTGAATATCATCGCGGCCCATCTGGTTCTTGATATAGGCCACCGCATCAAGAAGAATGTCGACGCCTTCCTGGGCACCCATGACGCCAACGTAACCGACGAGGTATTTCCGGCCCTTCTTGAGCGACTGGTTCGGTTCGACAGCGACGAAACGAGAAAGGTCCGGACCACTTCTGACAACGTAAATGTCGTCAGCTTTCTTGCCGCCGCGCACCTGAGCGATTTCCCGGTAGCTTTCGTTTGTCGAGATGACGACACGTGCGGTTTTGAAGGTGATCCATTCAAAGCAGCACATCAGCCGCCAGAAAAAGCCGCGCTTCTCATACTTCGCTTCATAAAGCTCTGGATTGATGTCGTGATGATCGAAGATATAGGGGACACCAAAAAGCCGGAACTGAAGAGCGACCAGGAAAATTAGATCCGGCGGATTGCAGCCATGAACGGTATCGAAGCCGTGGCGGAAGAATATCTTCCAGGCGAGGACACTTTCCCAGAAAAGCGCAACACCATATTCCAGCAGGTAGCCGAGCGCGCCGCTTGCATCAAGCGGCAGAGGATGACGGTAAACGTGGATGCCTTCGATGCATTCGTAGCGTTCCGTGAAACCCTTGCCTGTGGGGCAGATGACGCAAACCTGTGCACCGGCGGCCGTCAAAGTCCGGGCCTCCTGCCAGACGCGACGGTCGAAGGGAACCGGGAGGTTCTCCACGATAATCAGTACCTTTCGGCCTTTCAGGGGCAAGGCGCTGACGTCTGTTGCGTCATCAAGGGCTGTATCGAATGTTTGTTGAATTGCCATCGATTGCCTACTCTTGGTAACTCTCAACGAATCGGCCTCCGAAGAGGCCGACGATGTCTTCTTTTCTAGTGCAAAGTATTTGTGTCGACCGTCTTTGCGGCTTTCACGTCTATCTTAGCCAAACTGCCGTTTGTGTCGATCACCAGATCGTATTCGGTGCTTTCGGCGTCTTCCTTCGAAACCATGATTTCGGAGATGGACGGGAGATGCGAGAAGGCATAGCCCATATTCTGACCCAACAATTGCGTCGGTTTGACGGCCGGATCGTAGATGCTGAGCTTGTAGCCTGCCGTGATCAACTTATGCGCAAGGCTAAGCTGGGGGCTTTCGCGAAGATCGTCGCTTTCCGCCTTGAAGGCCAGACCAAGCATGAGGATGTTTGCCTTCGGAGCAATATCGCGCGTAACGTAATCGAAGATAAAGCGCTTATGCGCTTCGTTCGAACGCAGCAGTGAATCGACCAGGTGATTGAAGGCGCCTACTTCTTCGGAGATATGCGCCAAGGCCCTGACATCCTTGGGGAGGCAGGAGCCGCCAAACGGACCGCCAGGACGCATGTAGTAAGGCGAGATGTTCAGCTTGGTATCCGAGACGAAAATCTTGTGTACCGTCTGCGGGTCGATAGCGAGCTGCACACAAACGCGCCCGATCTCGTTCGCAAATGCAACCTTGACGGCGTGCCAGGTGTTGTCGACGAATTTGGTAAACTCGGCTTCACGGTAGCCGGTTACGAACATCGGTGCGCTGATGTTCTTGTAGAGTTCCGTCATGCGCTCCGACGGCTGGCCGTTTTGCGTGCCGACAACGATCTTCGGCGGATTGAAATAATCCTTGATCGCAACGGATTCACGAAGAAACTCTGGGTTATAGACAATTTCGACCGCCTTGGCGAAGTCCTTACCGAGATGCGCCTTGAAGATCGGCGCAATCAGCCCATCAATGGATCCCGGACGGATCGTGCTGCGGAAGACGACGGTCAGTGGCTTTTCGCGAGTGACGTCAACGCTGAGCGCAATCTGGCGCGAAACCTCAGCGATGAATGTCATATTGTGCGAGCCGTCCGCTGCGCTCGGGGTGCCGACGCAAACGATGGCGAGATCGCATTCAGAGAGCAGTTTGCCCACCTGCGAGACGACAGTTAGGCGATTGTCAGCCAGGCCTGCCGTCAGGAGGTCATCAAGCCCCGGCTCATAGATTGGGGAATGGCCTGAAAGGATGAGTTTCACCTTGTCTTCGTGAGGTTCCACGCCGACGATTGAATGACCTTCTTTGAGCAGGCATCCGGCACCCGTGAGGCCGACATAGCCAAGGCCAAAGATTGCAATTTTCATTCGCACGCTCCTGCTGTTTGTGACTTTGCGGCGATAGTCGAAAATTTACATCGATTACGCAACCGCAAAAAAATGAACGTTTCGTCGATGGTCAATTTCGATCACGTTTGTATAGGGCATATGACATTTTCGAAATAGCCACTAAAGGATTTTTTTAAGGAATCGTAGGGATTAAAGATGTTTCTCTGTAAAAAATCTTTTATTTTCAAATACATAATATGCGCCTTCGCGTTGAGTCGAATTAATTTTTACACGTTGTCCGTATCGAATCGGGATCTCTCCAAACATACCGCATTCTCCGGGGCGAAGAGTGTGCAGCGCAGCAAATGTGTGGTTGGCCGACCACAAGACCATCCGCAATGTTCTCTGAACAAGACCTGTATCGGGGGATGCACCCAAAAAAGGCCGAATGAGGTGCTGCTGTTCTGGACTCAACTTTCAGGGCAGTTGCGCGCAGATGTCAAAACGGTCTTCTGCGTATGACGAACCGTTGGAAATCGGCGAATCGGGGCCGATTCGGGTGATGACGACCTGGTGAGCCGATGGTTTGTGGCGTGGGAAAATGAAACGCCTCTCGTTTCATATTATAGTCAGCAATGTCACGAGATCTGCGGCCTACTTTTTTCTCAACTGCTTGCAACTGCAGCGGCCGAGCCCTCTGCTTCCGCTCAATTCCGCGAGTATGGCGCCTATTTTCCTAAATCGCTGTTAGTCGGCCGCAGATTTAATATTAGGAAGTCCTTGAAGTAAACTGAGCCGGCTCAATGTTGGCATCGGGAAATACAAAGATAATCGCAAAACCTCGCACCTGTGACACTATCATGAAAGTATTTCATGAGCGCTAAGGTTCTTAAATGCAATTTTCGAGTATGCAATTTTAACGAGCGAATGCGAGTTAAGTATATTTCCGCAATAGGCATTTTCGCCAGCCGTCAGGGTTTACAATATATTAAATATCCAATACTCAAGTCGGCGAAAGCGAGTAGCGCTTCAATATAAACGTGTTGATTTTGTTTCATAGGGAGAATTGAAATGGCGTACGTACTGGGTAACAGTTCAGATGAAACACTCAAGGGTTCCGCTTTCGCCGATGAGATCCGCGGGCGTGACGGTGCTGACGTTATCTATTCTGGCAATGGTGGTGACAAGATACTCGGCGGCGACGGCAACGATTCTATCACCAGCGGCAACGGTATAGATCACATTTACGGTGGTGCCGGCGACGATGCTATCAATTCCGGGCAGGGCGACGACGTTGTTTACGGTGGTGACGGCAACGACATCGTTGTGTCGGGCGACGGCAACGACATCGTTTTCGGCGGTACTGGCGCCGATAAGCTTTATGGCGGCGCAGGCGATGACTACCTGAGCGGCGGCGACGACAATGACATCGTGCGCGGCGGAATTGGCGATGACCGCATCAACGGAGATGCCGGCAACGATCGCGTTTATGGCGACGAAGGCAACGACATCGTCCACGGCGGCGCCGGCAACGACTATGTCTACGGCGGCGTCGGTGACGACAAGGTACTCGGCGACGACGGTGACGACTTCGTCTATGGCGACGCTGGGAATGACAGTGTCTACGGTGGTGCTGGCAACGATTTCCTCTTCGGCGGCGCTGGCAACGACTACCTCGTTGGTGGCGCGGGCAACGACACCTTCGTTTACGAAAGTGGCTCGGATCGCATTGCCGACTTCACCGTCGGTGAAGACAAGCTGAAGTTCGGCGCCTTCGGCGTCAGCCAGTACAATCTCGCATTCATCGAGTCGCACATGGCGCAGGTTGGCGCAAACACCGTCATCACCCTTGATTCCGACCATATCATAACGCTCGAAAACGTTAACGTGGCGGACCTTCATCCTTCCGACTTCCTATTTGCATAGTCATTGATCGGCACTCTGTGCGGTTTATCTGATTGTGCTCCAACGTCTTGCGCAAATCCCGTTTGACGGTTTCTGGAAGCAGTATTTGCAAAAGGGCATATCCCAGGGTATGCCCTTTTTATTGCGTTATGAGGTGTTTGTTGCCAGCGTTAGCGGTCTCTAGTTAGCGGCGACTACTTCAGCAGGTTTCGTCAGCGGCATGGGTCTGACACAAGATGTAGCAGCCCAACTACCCCGGCGGGAGCGTCTTCCAGCCATCACGCTGACATATATTTCTTGAATATTGCGCCAGCGCTCAGGCGCGGAACGCCCTGTTTCGAACTCTTGACGGCATAAGACAAACAATGGAGGATCATGGTAGATGCTAGCCAGAAGCGCCAGGAACGATCCACCAGATGTTTCGACTTCACTGCAGGATTTAGGGCGCCATCACGTCGGCATTCGCCAGACAGGAAGCGGGATCTTCCGGCACGCTAGATCCGGGTTGTTCAACGCCAGGTCGGAAACTGATTTTTCAGATTCATTGGGAAGGTTGTACGTGATTTTCGCTGAGATTAGGCTCGCGGTTAAAGTGGAAGCGGTGAATGGCGTTTAGAGCAATCTACATAGCGTCGTTGATATTGTTGGTTTTCAATATCGGTGGCGCGCTGCACTTTTCAGGTAGCAATGCAGTTGAAAAGACTTCCTTTTTGCTGGCCGCTTTCGCAATTCTTTTGCGAAAAGGGGCGGATAAGAGCATCCTATTCCTTCTTGTCGGGCAGATATTTCTTGTTTTTGTTCTTGCCGCCGCGACCCCTTATAAGGGTTTCAGCTGGTCGATCTTTTTTGCCTCGCTCAATCAGATTATAATTTTGTTTGCGCTATTGGCAGGCAGAACCGGATTTCGGGATCAACAAGCGATTTGGAAGGCGACCGCATATCTACCTCTCTTATGCGCGGTCTTGGGATTTGCCTATCATTTTACGGGCATGAAGCCGATGACCGCGATCGAGTTCGCGACAGGTCTTTCCCGGTATTTGGGCTCCTTGTCTGCGGCCGCCTTCACGTCGGCGTTGGGTATGTGCGGCGTATTTGCGGCGGTACAACTCGTGCTCGGGGGCCGGAAAGCTTACGCGATACTGGTTGTCGTCAATCTGCTGGTTCTGCTTGCAGCTGGTGGCAGAGCGACCTTGGCTGTCTGCGTCGTGGTGACAGGGGCTTCAGTTCTCATCCAGCGAGGAATCACAATTACGACCAAATTGTCATTGGTCGTTTTAGGCTCGGTAGGCGGGCTCGCTATATTGGCTATTTTCTGGAAGAGTTTCGCGACCCGACTTGCCCAAAGTGGCGACAACGGTCGATTTATCATGTGGGACTACCTGCGAACCGTCATTGCCGAATTTCCGTATACGGGCATTGGCTTCGGACATCAGTTTTTCATAACGCCACACGAAGTTGAGATCCTCACTGGTTCTGCCGCTGCTCATAATGATTACATTCGGCTGTCTGTCGAACTCGGCACTCCTGGCATGATCATCTTTTATGTGCTGCTCACTGCCGCAGTGCTCAAGGCAAGTTTCCGAGGCCGGCGACCGAATGTCGTTGCCATCTTGGCGTATGCAGGGTTCCTGTTTTTGTCCAACTCCGATAATGCTCTGTCATCGCCGCTGGAATTTCCTCTGATATTCTTGGCGTTACTTTCGCGGCATGAAAAACCTTATCCGCGAAAGCTCATCCAGACTCGAAGTTTGCCGCAAATGCGAAGAGGCAGTCGTCCGGCTGCGACGGTTTCGCAAGGGGGATGATCAAAGGAGCTCAGGCAATCTGCGGTCTGCTAGAGGCTGTTTTGCGATGGCTTGAAAGATGCCTGAGACCGATTGCTTGCTTCAGCCTGGAGCGTTAAGAGGCGACGGGGTTAGTCGTGACCCGCGGCGGCACTCTTATATGGAAATGCCTCTCATCTGGTCGATGACATTTTGCTTGGCGAGCAGCATGCGACCGTTGACACGACCACACGGAACGCAGTGTGGTTTATTCCTCCTCCCGATGTTCAAAGTTGGTTTAACGGCGAGAAATATCTGTCCTAGGCGTGAATGCAAACATCATCCTTCAGCACGGTGATTCGCGCCCGCATACTTGCACTTTCCTGGTAGCAAAGATTTTTTCGCCGGTCGTTTCAGAGAGATCCCGATCCTCGGTCATAGAAATGTCGAGCTTGCGGTGATCTCTCGTGCGTCGATCAGTTAAGGGTAAAAGGTGTTTTGCTGTGAATTTGCGATCATATCTTACGTCAATCACTCGCCGTCGCTTTTTGACTGGAACATTGGCCGCAACCGGTGCCGGTCTCGTTGGAAACTCTTATGCATTAGCCTCGTCCTCACCTCGTGCGTTACCGTCTCTGCCGCTCAAGACCGGCGCGAAGGTCATGGCAATAGGACATAGCTTCGTCGCCAACAGCGGCTATACCGTAATCTATCCTGGAAGCCCGACGCCGCGCATTGATACTGTCACCGCGAACTGGCTCGGAACCATCGGGCCGCTTCGCAACATAGATAACCGTTTCAACCTCGATTGCTGGTACGATCCAAAAGTTCCGACTGCGGCCCCCCCGACTGCAAGGCTCGCTGGGGCGATATCGGGCCGTGGCGGAGAGCACATGCCGCAGACTTTGGCGCGATTGCCGTGGTGCCTCGAGCGGAAGCCGGATATCGTTCTCCTGGATATTGCGACCAATGATATCGCAAGCGATAACCTCACCCTGGAAAAGGCAATCGAACGTTATGAGGCCTTGTTGAAACCTCTCCGGGATGCAGGGGTATGGGTTATCTGCCTGCTGCCCGTTGATAGAATAGGCAAGACGAAAGGGACTTGGACGGCAGACGACGCTCGGCACGTGCTTAACAAGGGCCTTACCGAATATCTGGTTTCGATTGGCAGCCGCGAAGGTATCAGGATCGTGGATGATCGTGACGTGCTGGCGAAGGCAATTCAGCAAGGTATCGCTATTACCGAAGACGGCGTTCACCTGAATACCGACGGACAGTGGCTGCGCTACTCTGTGCTCCTGCCGATATTGCGCGATATGGTGACGGAAGGCGACTTCTATAGCAGGGATGTGAAGTTGGCCAACCTGTCGCCGCTTGGCGATTTCTTGGGAGGTGCCGGAAAGCGGTCAGGTGTGACTGGCGTTGTCGCAGATGGCCTTGTGGCAAGACGCGGCAGCGGTCAGAATGACACGATCATGGGATCAAAGGAGCCTCTAGCTGACGGTATCGAGAGGCAGATATTCACGATCAACCCGGCAGCTAACGCCAACGACTCTCGAGTGTGTACGTTGACGCTGTCTTGGGCCGATATGGATCTTGAGAAACTCGGTCTCCATGAGGGGGATTGGGTTGAGGCGGGATTCGATTATGAGTTATCGTCGAGCAATAGCTGGCTCGGGCTGGAGTTTAGCCTTGAGGCGAATAGCCGCCCCGCGATATGCCGTTATTCAGCGGTTGGCGGTATGGTCGTGCGTCTCAACACCACGCAAGATGGACCGCGATTGACGACGCCATTGTCCGGGCGGGCAACCATACCGCGGTTTAAATTGCTTGGAACTGATGATGTTGCAGCTCCGGCGGATTATTTCCGAAGCTCGCTGCGGCCAATCCGCCTTCACTGGAACAAGAACGCGACAGAGACGCTTGTCGCGAAATTCTCTCCAATCATCATCCGCAAAAGCACAGATCCCCGCCCTGCCTGGAATCTGTGATCTTATCGGTCTTGCGGTATCACCTCATCTAAAGTTCGTCCTGAACAAGACCTTCTCGCACACTTCCAGGAGGCTGTTTGGTCGGGAACCCTTTGACGCCTTCAATCTCGGCCCACGCCACTTTAGCAGAATGCTTGTTTAGGTCACTGGAATTGGCTGCGACAATGGGGAAGTCGTTGTCGTGGCAAGCTTCGGGAACACAGTCGTTGCGGACGTCAGCGTCAATATGGAAGCCAGTAAAGCCGGCTTTTTCGAAAGGAAGTAGCGAATCTCACTTCTTTTCGGGTTTCTTGCCGACAGCAAAATAGCCGAAGCCATATTTGGTCACTTCGTTGACCGGATAAATGTTTCGGAGGTCAACGATAACCGGCTTTTTCATGATGGTCTTGAGGCGCTTGAGGTCGAGCGCGCGGAATTCGTCCCATTCGGTGACGATGACGATTGCATCGGCATCCGCGGCGATCTCGTATGGGTCGTTGCCGTAGGTGACCGGGCCGAGCATATCCTTTGCCGCGTCCATGCCCTCCGGATCATAGGCATGCACCGTTGCACCACCATCGAGCAGAGCCTGGATGATCGTGAGCGACGGCGCATCGCGCATGTCGTCAGTGTTCGGTTTGAAGGTGAGGCCGAGGACCGCAATCTTCTTGCCACGCACGTCGCCATCGCAGGCGGCGATGACCTTGCGGCCCATCGCGCGCTTGCGATTGTCGTTGATCGCAACGGTCGTCTCGATCAGGCGAACCGGACTGTCGAAGTCCTGCGCGGTCTTGACGAGAGCGAGCGTATCCTTGGGGAAGCATGAGCCGCCGTAGCCGGGTCCTGCATGCAGAAACTTGTCGCCGATACGCTTGTCCATGCCGATACCTTTGGCAACCTTCTGGATGTCGGCGCCAATCTTCTCGGAGAGGTCGGCAATCTCATTGATGAAGGTGATCTTCATCGCCAGGAAGGCGTTGGCGGCGTATTTGATGAGTTCGGAAGTGCGGCGTTCGCAGAAATAAAGCGGCGCTTCATTGAGGTAAAGCGGGCGGTAGACCTCGCGCATGACCTCGATGGCACGCGCATCCTCAGTGCCGATCACGATACGATCGGGGCGCTTGAAATCGGTAATAGCTGCGCCCTCGCGCAGGAATTCAGGATTGGAGACGACGGAAATATCCTTTTCCGGAAACTCATCTCGGAAGATCCGTTCGATTTCGTCCCCGGTACCGACCGGCACGGTGGATTTTGTCACGACCACCGTGAAGCCCCTGACGGCGGCAGCGATCTCTCGCGCCGCTGCATAGACATAGCTCAGGTCTGCATGGCCGTCTCCGCGGCGGGACGGCGTGCCGACGGCAATGAAGACTACGTCGGCTTCGCCAACGGAAGGGGCTAGATTCTTCGAGAAATCGAGGCGGCCGGCGCTGCGATTCTGCTGGATAATGGCTTCGAGACCGGGCTCGTAGATCGGCACTTCGCCCGCTTCAAGAGCGTTTATCTTGGCTTCAGATTTGTCAACGCAGGTTACATGGTGGCCGAAATCTGCAAAGCAGGCACCCGAGACGAGGCCAACATAACCCGAACCAATCATCACAATGCGCATGGCGTAACCTTCGTTCAACAAAAAGTGGTCCGACCATCAAGGCGGACCACTATCCGTTACAGGGGCGGGGAACCAAGTTCAAGACCGCCAAAAAGCTTAGGTTCAGGTTCTGCCGAACTCGTCGACGATACGGATGATATCGTCTTCGCCGAGATAAGAGCCCGTCTGAACTTCGATGAGCTCCAGCAGAATCTTGCCGGGATTTGCGAGGCGATGGACCTCACCGAGCGGAATATAGACCGACTCGTTTTCGCGCAGCATCTGCACATTGTCCCCGATCGTAACTTCGGCCGTTCCCTTCACCACTATCCAGTGCTCGGAGCGATGATGGTGCTTCTGCAGCGACAGTTTCTTGCCGGGCGTTACGAAGATACGCTTCACCTGGAACCGATCGCCATTGAAGATCGAGGTGTAGCCGCCCCACGGACGATAGGATGTGGGATGCGTCTCAGTCAGCTTCGACGTCTTCTTCTGGCCCGCAAGCAGCTTGACGAGCTTGCCGACTTCCTGGCTCTCCTTCAATGGTCCGACATAAACAGCATCTTCGCTGGCGATGACGGCGACATCGTCCATGCCCTGGACGGCGAGGTGAACGCCATGGGTCATGACGAGCGAGTTGCGGGTGTTGACAACAGTCGTGTTGGCGGCCGCGATGTTACCGTTTTCATCCTGAACGCCAGTTTTCCATACCGCATCCCAGCTGCCCATGTCCGACCACCTGAAGGCGGAGGGCACGACCACCGCCTTGGACGTCTTTTCCATAACTGCGTAATCGATGGAGATGTCGGGGCTCTTTGCGAAGTGTTCGGCATCGAGACGCGTGAAATCGAGATCACGTGTCGCTTTGGATAGCGCCTTGTCGGCTGCCTTCAGCACATCAGGTGCATATTCCTGCATTTCGGAAAGCAGTTCGGCGACCGGGAACATGAAGATGCCAGAGTTCCAGTAAAAGCCACCGGCGGCCAGCATTTGCTCGGCCTTCTCGCGTGCCGGCTTTTCGACGAAGCGCTTGACCTCGTGCGCGCCGCTGGGAAGCTGCTTGCCGATCTCAATGTAACCATAACCGGTCGCCGGCTCCGTGGGCGTGATGCCGAAAGTGACGAGCTTGCCCTTGAGAGCCGCATCCCGCGCCGTGCGGATGGCGTCGAAATAGGCTTGGTCCGCCAGGATTTCATGATCGGACGCCAGCATCTGGATGATGGCTTCCTTGCCGAAATGCTCGGAGGCCAGGCTTGCAGCCGCTGCCACTGCAGCAGCAGTGTTGCGGGCAACCGGCTCCAGCAAGACTGCGGCAAGCGGAATATCGAGTTCGCGGGCCTGTTCCGCAACGAGGAAGCGAAAGTCCTCATTCGTCACGACGACAGGGGCTTCGTAAAGCGCCGGATCGGAAACGCGGACCAGGGTTTCCTGAAACAGCGTCTTGTCCCCGACAAATTGGATGAACTGTTTCGGCGCGGTTGCGCGCGAGAGGGGCCAAAGGCGCGTGCCCTTGCCGCCAGCCATGATCACGGGGACGATTTTCTGTGTCATTGGATACTCTTCCTTGAAATGAACGGCCAGGTTTGTCGCATGCTTACCGGGCTTCTGCCCAGCGCTTAATTCGGGTCAATCCCGCATTCAAAAGTTCTAAGGCGGCTGCCTCTCCTTCGGCTTCCACGTAGCAACGCATTTCTGGCGCGTTGCCCGACGGACGAAAATGAATGATGCGGCCATCACGCAATGTCACGCGCAAGCCGTCAATATCGCTTTTCGAACCGACCTCGCCAATGGGCTGCAGGAATTCTGCGAGATTAGCGTCGGATCCACGCAGGTAGCCCATCAAGGCTGCGCTGGTTTCGACCGGGAAATTCTCAAGACGGTCGGCCGCCGCAAAGGGCAGTTTATATGAGGCCGCAACGATCGAAAGCGGTTCCTTGCGGATTGCGGCGAGCGAAAGCGTTGCCAGCATCGGCAAGAAGCAATCGCGCGTGGGCAATGCTCGCACGCTGTGGCCGTTGATATCGAAGGGTGTTGCCGTCAAGAGCCCACCATTCGCCTCGAAGCCCATCACGAGATCCTTGCCCGCGGCAACGGCCTCTTCCATGCCGGCGATAACGAAGGGAGAGCCGACACGGGTGCGAACGACTCTGAAAGATCCTGCCGCTTCGATTCCGGAATTGGAGGTGACCGGCGTGACGACGGTACCGGCGCCGAGGAAATTGGCAGATATCAATCCCAGAAGGTCTCCGCGCAATGGCGTCCCGGTTTCGTCGGCAACCAGCGGACGGTCGCCATCGCCATCGGTGGAAACAATCGCATCAAGGCCATGTGCGGAGGCCCAGCTCTTCAGAAGGGCGATCGTCTCTTCGGAAACGGCTTCGGTGTCGACGGGAATGAAGGTTTCGGACCGACCAAGGGCGATGATTTCGGCGCCATAATGGGCAAGAATATCGACCATCAGGTCACGGGCGACCGTGCTGTGCTGATAGATGCCAATCTTCATACCTAGAAATGCGCTTGCCGGCAGGAGAGCCGCATTGCGCTCGAAGAAGAGCTGCAGACACGGCGCAGAGTGATCTTCCACTGCAGCCGGCGCGCTCACCACAGCCTCACCGGAGGCTTCGATTTCGGCGGCAAATCGGGTAATTGCTGCTTCGTCCGTTTTGTCGATCTCGCCGTCGGGACGGTAGAATTTGATGCCGTTGCGGTCCGCCGGGATATGCGAACCCGTTATCATCAGGCAAGCGGCCTTTCTTTCTAGGCCGTAAAGCGCAAGCGCCGGTGTCGGGACGGTGCCGCAGTCGAGAACTTTGAAGCCGAGGCTTGCAAGTGCGCCGGCGCAGTTACCGGCAATCTCCGGGCTGGACTCCCGGAAATCACGGCCAATCAGGATGACATCGCCCTTTGCGGCTTTGTTGCTCTGCAGCAAATATTTGCCGAAAGCCATGGCATAAAGCGCCGATGCGCGTCCCGTGAGATCCACCGAGAGACCACGAAGGCCGCTTGTCCCAAACTTCATACGAAACACCCTCGCGCTGTGAACAACCGATTTCTACTGTGCTGATTTGCTTGGGTAAACAGCAAAATTAGGGCATAGTTAAAACGGCAGACGGCATAGAAAAGTATTGCCATCATTTGCGTATCGTTACCAGCACTTTTGGTAATGGTAGAGAATTTCCAATTTATGACAGCTGGAGCACTCTTCGCATCTGCGAGATGGCAAGGCATAGCGTCGCAGCCGTCGCGTATTGTGGCTCTGCGTAATTTTGCTAGAACGGTTTTCGTACATAGGCCGCATCGGTCCGGGAGGTTTGCGTCGTGAACGACACGTCAGTCACTCTTGAAGAGAGTTGGAAAGCGGCACTCGCCGGCGAGTTTGCAAGTCCCTACATGCAGCAGCTCAAGATCTTTCTCGTGGAGCAGAAGCAACTTGGCCGACGGATTTTCCCGAAGGGCGGGGAGTATTTTCGCGCCCTGGATCTGACGCCGCTTGCGAAAGTTAAAGTCGTGATTCTCGGGCAGGATCCCTATCACGGTATCGGCCAGGCTCACGGGCTCTGCTTCAGCGTGCGCCCCGGCGTGCGTATTCCGCCGTCGCTCGTCAACATCTACAAGGAGATGGAGACGGATCTTGGAATTTCGCCGGCACGGCACGGCTTCCTGGAACATTGGGCACAACAGGGCGTACTTCTCCTCAACAGTGTGCTGACGGTGGAGGAATCTCAGGCTGCCTCGCATCAGGGCAAGGGCTGGGAGTGCTTCACCGATGCCGTGATCCGCAAAGTGAACGACGAATGCGAAGCCGTCGTTTTCATGCTCTGGGGCTCCTATGCTCAAAAGAAGGCGGCCTTTGTCGACGCAAGGCGGCATATGGTGCTGAAGGCGCCACATCCGTCGCCGCTTTCGGCCCATAACGGTTTTTTCGGATCCCGGCATTTCTCCAAGGCGAATGCGTTTCTGCAGTCGCATGGCCGTGAACCTATTGATTGGCAGCTTCCCGTCAATCCTTGAACGCTGTCGCATTGTCGTTCACAAAATGGAGACGATGCGTGTCAGCTTGCCGGACTATCAGAACCGGCTCGAAAAGCTCATCTATGACCCATCGAAAGCCCGCCTGTTGCGGGCAGAAAGAGGTCTCAAATGCTCGATCAAATCAAGGGTCTGCACCACGTCACATCGATGGCGGAGGACGCCCGGACCAACAACCAGTTCTTCACCAATGCGCTGGGCCTGCGCCGCGTCAAGAAGACCGTCAATTTCGACGCTCCTGACGTCTACCACCTCTATTACGGTGACGAAACCGGTTCCCCGGGTACGATCATGACCTACTTCCCATTCCCGAAGATGGCGCAGGGGCGTCCGGGCACCGGTGAAGTCGGCACCACGGTCTACTCGGTTCCACAGGGCTCGCTTGGCTTCTGGAGTGATCGCCTGACGAAGCTCAATGTCACCGGCCTGAAGACGGAAGAATCGTTTGGTGAAAAGCGCCTGAATTTTGCCGGTCCCGATGGCGACGGCTTTGCGCTCGTCGAGGTCAAGGACGATACCCGCGCTCCCTGGACGCATGGCGGTGTCAGCGAGGATCATGCCATCCGGGGTTTTCACTCCGTTGCCATGCGGCTGAGAGATGATGGCGCTACGGCCGAACTTCTGAAGTTCATGGGTTATGAGGTTCAGGAAGAACATGACGGCGTCAAGCGTCTCATCATTCCAGGCGGCAATGGCGCGCATCTCGTCGATCTCGAAACCATGCCTAACATTGCCCGTGCGCTCCCAGGCGCAGGTTCCGTCCACCATGTCGCTTTCGCCGTTGAAAACCGCGAAAAACAGCTCGAGGTGCGCAAAGCGCTGATGGACACTGGCTATCAGGTCACTCCGGTTATCGACCGAGATTACTTCTGGGCGATTTACTTCCGCACACCGGGCGGCGTGTTGTTCGAGATCGCCACCAACGAGCCCGGCTTCGACCACGATGAGGATACGGCTCACCTCGGCGAAGCACTTAAGCTGCCGCAGCAGCATGCCCATCTGCGTGCCCTCATCGAGCAGCATCTGCAGCCGCTCGAAGCCTAAGCGGAGGTAGGACGATGACGGACAATGGCTATGTGCACCGGCTGCATGCCGGTGCACCCGGAAAGCCCATCCTTTTCGTGCTTCACGGGACGGGTGGTGACGAGAACCAGTTCTTCGATTTCGGCAGGCGATTGCTACCGGAAGCGACGATCGTTTCGCCGCGCGGCGATGTTTCCGAATATGGGGCGGCGCGCTTTTTCAAGCGAACCGGCGAAGGGGTCTATGACATGGCTGACCTTGCTCGGGCGACGGACAAGATGAGTGGTTATGTCCAGGATCTGGCGTCGGCACATGGCGCCTCCAAAATTCTCGGGCTGGGATTTTCGAACGGCGCCAACATTCTGGCGAACGTGCTTATCGAGAAGGGGCTGTTCGACGCGGCAGCTCTGCTCCATCCGCTCATCCCTTTCCGGCCTCGCGCGAATCCCGATCTTGGCGGCCGCAGGATATTGATTACCGCAGGCCAGCGCGATCCGATCTCGCCAGCCGCGTTGACCGAAGCGCTTTCCGCCTATTTCGAGGACCTGAAGGCACAGGTGCAGACGGAGTGGCACTCGGGAGGTCATGACATCCGGCCGAACGAGATCGAGGCTATCGGCAGGTTCTTTTCGGAATTGGCGTGACCAAAAATATTATGCGGCGAAATTCGCCGCATAATTCATTTCAGATCCTGTTCGAAAAGCACTCTTACGCTTCGTGATAATAGGCGGAGTAGCGATTGTAATAGTACTCGCCGGAACCATAGGAGCGATAAAGCTTCAGCTTTTCCGTATCGACCTTGTTCAGCACGACGCCGATGCACTTCTGCATGAGCTCGGGCTGAACCGCGAAGGTCGTGCGAACGACGCGCCGCGATGTCCGGCCCCACTCGATGACGGCCAGCGAAGCATCGAGCATCGGGCTGATCGCGCGGGCATCGACGACCGGGCCAAGCGGAGGCAGGTCGAGAACGATATAGTCGAAGTGCGCCTTCAACTCATCCAGCATGTTGACCATGATGGACGAGGAAAGCAGGTCAGAGGAGTGCGGCACACGGCGCTTGACGACCGCTGGCAGGAAGGCGAGCTTGGTCTTGCTGTCGAGCAGCAGCACGTCCTTCAGCGGCCTGCCTTCCAGCAATGCTTCCAGAATGCCCTGTTCCGCATGGCGGCCGATGGCGCGCGTCGCACCCGGGTTGCGAAGGTCGGCGTCGATCAGCAGCGTGCGTGAGCCCTGCATTGCAAGGAGTTGCGCAAGGTTGATGGCGATGGTCGACTTGCCTTCGCCCGGAAGGCAGGAGACGACGCCGATGACCTTGCTGCGTGAGCTTGGATTTTCCATGTCGACGGCGATCTTCGCGCTGCGCATCGTTTCGGCGAAGGCCGACAGCGGATGATTGACGACGTAATTGGTGATCCCGTTGCCGGTTTGCAGCCCGCGGGTCGACTCCAGCTCGCTGGCGCCGTTAGCGGCCTCCTTTGCGTCCACAGCAGGTACATGGCCGATATACTCCAGCGACAGGACCTCACGAACCTGTTCACCCGTGCGGAAGAAGCGGTCGCGGAATTCGCGGTAGGCTCCGATGCCGCCGCCGAAGAGCGAGCCAAGTACCAGCGCAAGAGCAAGCACCAGGGGCTTTTTCGGTGCGCTGGCGGATGTCGGTACCTGCGGTCTGGTAATAATGCGCGCTTCCGTGATTGGGAAGGACTGCTGTTGGGTTGCCTCTTGGTAGCGGGCGAGGAAGGTTTGATAAAGATTCCGATAAGTATCGGCGGTGCGTTCGAGTTCACGCAACTGAACTTGCGTTTCGCCCGCGGCGGCCGTCACGCTGGTCGCTTGTGTAACGTTGTCCTGAAGCGACTTTTCACGTGTTTGCGCAACCTGAAGTTCGCTTTGATAGCTTTCCGCGATTCGATTTAGTTCTTCGAACATCAACCGTTGATATTCGGCCATTTCGCTTCGCAAACGGACTGCTTGAACGTGATCTGGTCCCAGGCGGGCAGATATGTCCGCCTCGACCTTCGATGCCTCGAGATACTTTTTACGCAGATCGTTGGAAATCGAGTTATCAAGGACGTCGGTTACGATTGCATCCGTACGCTTGTTGTCGATGATTGATTTAACCCGGTCATATTTTGCTTGCGCCTTTGCCGTTTCGGCTTGTGCGGAGATAAGTTGGGTCGTCAATTCCGAAAGCTGTTGGTCGCTGAGAAGCTGGTATTGGCCGCCAGTGTTGAACAAGCCGTTTGCGGTACGGAATTTCTGGACCGCAAGATCGGACTCGAGTGCCTTTTGTCGCAGTTCGTCTATGCGTTCCTGAAGCCAATCACTCGCGCGTCGTGTCGCTTCGTATTTCGAGTTCAGCTTATCCACGAGGTAGGCATCAGCAATTGAGCCTGCAATCTTGGCCGCTAAATCTGGGGAGGTCGAGGTGTAACTTACCGAAAGAGCATAGGTGCGACCGATACGTTCGACATCCATATTGTCAGTGAGCTTTTGAGCCGCGTCACGCCGTTTGGATTCGACGTCATCGGCGTCGGCGTCATCGCTTGCAAACCAGGTGCGGAACTTAAGCAGCGAACGAAGCATGCTGATCGGCGAGTTATCCGGCGAGGAAAATTCCGGGTTATCCAACAGCTTCAACTTGTCGATAACTGCCGAGCTGATTGTGTCGGAGTTGAAAAGCTCGACTTCGCTCAATACCGATGAGTCGTCCTCTACAGGAACTCCGGCGTTGGAGAGTTGGCTTAGGAGTTCGCTGTTGCCTCGATCGATGAGCACGCTTGTTGAGGCAGTATACTTTGGAACTGCGGTAACAATGTAGATAATTCCCAATACGAGAAATAGAAACGCGGAGAGTGCAACCGGACGCCATTGGCGTGCCGCAATCGCAATCAACTTTTCAACATCGATAGTGCCTCGCGATTCAGAGTGCTCCCACTCGTCGTTCGCATGTTCCGTGACCTTATCTGGTGAAAGCAATCCGAGGCCTCCGTTGAGTTGAGTCATATCGGTAAAAGGTCTGTAGGTGCGCGTAATCAAATGCTTCCAGGAAGCCAATTGAAAGTGGGCGCACGCTACATGAAGGAGTAGCGTCAATCAATGTTTAAGCTCAAGCCGAGACAAAGCGCCCCGGCTTCAATGCCGTCAATTCGCATCAGGCCGCATTGACAACGTGTTTGCGCGGCGGTGATTTCTAGTGACTATCTTAGCATCCGGCAACGCCGCTGTGACACCCCAACTTGTCTGAATTTTATGAGAGGAATTTAGCTTTTTCTCACTGTCTGCATGTAGACTAGGCATGTATTGATGGATGGGTGATCGATTCCGTTCTCAGTGGAAGCCTGTAGTCCGTAGTCATTGTTAAGCCAATCTGGAGATATGTCGAGGTCGTGCGCAGGATAATGGTGGATATCGATAGTGTTAGGCTGGCGCATATTGTTGTTATCTCTCTTCCAAGGTGGCGAATCTATTTTAACTATTCGTTAACCTGCGTCTACCATCTGCGGAAGTTGTGAGGCTGTTTTATGCACGCAGTAAGCTCCAACTACGGTACGGGGTCTCGAGGATCAAAATAGAATGTCGAATTCCCACGTGAAGCGCCATCAAAGCTTTATAAAGCCGACTTTATTTGGGGTGTTTCAGAAGCTCATTGGTAAAGGCAGGGCCCTGCCGGCGGTCCGCGAGCAAACTCGGCAAAGGCTCCATTTTGATCCGGCTGACTTCTCTGTTATCTACGCTATTGGTGACGTGCATGGCTGCCACAGCAAGCTTCTTGAAGCAAAGCAGAAGATATTCGACGATTTTTCGAGATATACGGGCACCGCACTAATAGTAATGCTTGGGGATTACGTAGACCGCGGCGTCTCTTCTAAAGATGTTATCGAGCACCTTAGCAGGCCAACCCCAGCCAATATTAAGCAAGTCGCGTTATGCGGTAATCACGACGACGCGTTTCTGCGATTGCTTGAGGAGCCGAATCTGCTTCCGAGCTGGTATCGCTTCGCTGGCTCGGAAACGCTGAAATCATACGGGATCGACGTCGCCTATTTGCTGAAGCATGGCGACAATGGGGCGGTCGAGCGTGCAATCAACGATGCCGTACCAGCTCACCACAGAAAATTATTGGCTGAAATGCCGTCAATGCTCACTGTGGGAGATATCGTTTTCGTGCATGCCGGGATCCGGCCGGGTATTGCTCTGCCTGAGCAACGAGACCGTGATCTATTCTGGATTCGCGAACCCTTTCTGACGCGAGGCCCCGAGCTGCCTTTGCTTGTGGTGCATGGTCATACGCCTGTTGCTCAACCGTTTTTTGGTAATGGGCGCATCGCCATCGATACCGGCGCGTTCGCCACGGGTAGGTTGACTGTGTTGCGCATCGTGAACCGTCAAGCGGTCTTGCTGAACTGAAGTGGCGGTTTGCCTCAGGGCAGTTTGTCAGGATTGAAGCCGAACCAGGTGAGTGAGCCCTTCTTGTTGGCTGGCAATTGTGTGGCGGCCTGCTTCACATAGGGCAGCAGGGCAGCGCTGATTCTGGTTAATGCCGGCGCGACTTTCCGTGAATCTCCAAGCTTCAGGAGAAGGCGGACATCGCTTTCGACCGTCGTTCGCGCATTTTCAAGCGTTGCTACGTTCAGATGGTTCCAGAAATAGACGCGGGCGAGAAGGGCGAGTTCGTCAGCGGGGGCAAGCCGGGCTGACATCGTCATCAGCCGGGCAATCGATTTTGGTTCTTGCGCAATTACGGCACGAACGATCGCAAGCCTGAGCCAGAGATTACTGTCGGTCGGCATGCAGGAGACGGCATGGCGCATGTAACGCTCGGCGTCGTCTCCAGCCTTGGCCCAGGCCTCGTAGCCCGTGATCTCGTTGGCCGTGTCCAGCCTGTTCAGCACGAGTGTCGTGCCTGCCATGACGATATCCGAGCGGCAATAGTCGCCGGAGACGATCGTGTCGGTGTTGGCTGCCGTCCTGGCGACCGTTTCAGGGCTGATCTGTCCGGATTGTTCAAGTCTCTCCGCAACGAGAAAGATATCAGCAAAGCGCGCTGACTGCCTGATATCGGTAACGGCGAAGGCCAGTAATGCAATGACCGTCAGACTAAAAAGGACAGATAGGGGAGAGGGAAGTGACAGCGCAACCGGGGCCGTGGTCCTTCGTCGCGTTTGTCCGCTTGCCTTGGCGCTCTGAGACATGTCCTACCGGTCCGACCTGCTGCAGGAACGATCGGCTCCACTGCCGGCAACGGCTCGCGCGAGATAGGAGCTTTTCTTTAAATGTTGAAGGGAGAAGAAGGGAGGCCGAACGGCCTCTCCTGATAGCATTACGTGAATTTTGCAAGCGGACTAGATGCTGCCGCTGACAGAATTGTTGATGATAATCGTAAAATTGCCGCCGCCTGAAGCGCCCGTCTGGAGCGAACCCACGCCTGAAGCATTCGTCTGGAGCGAACCTCCGCCCTGTGTGGCGCCGCCGGCATCCGCGCCACCAGCCGGTCCACCCAAACCTGATGCACCAGGACCGCTGATATCACCGCCACCTGCAGGGCCTACGCCCGCGCCGCCGAGTGCTGCAACAGCGGTCTGGTTGGTCAGCGAAGCTTCAAATGCTGTGCGGAAGCTACCGAGCGCCGGGTTGCTGACGATTGCTGCTGCGACAGCTGCCGCAATCTCGTCGGCGAGATCAGAGTGCTGCGGACGGCAAACGTTGACGGCGCGCCCAAGGCCGGCGCCGATAGCTGCTCTTTGAGCATCCGTTGTTGCTGGGTTGGCTGCCAGCGTCAGCAGCGTTGCCGTGACGTTCGTTTCGGTTGCTGCAAGATCGCGAACCGAGCCAGTGAGCACGCTGTCGGACGGATTGCCCGTGAGAATGCTTGCCGGCGTCGCGTTAAAGGCGCCCATCTGCGAGCCGCTTGCCGCGCCCGGACCCGAAAAGCAGTTGCCTGCAAAGGACGAGGTCGCAAAGCAAAGGGCGCCGAATGCGAAGACAGCCGTACCTTTTAATATATTCTTCCCTGCTTTTACCATTCCCAGCCTCCAAAGATAACGGAGCTTATAACATAAACTCCGATGAGCACCAGTCCGTTCAATGTCAGGTGCTCGAAGTATCGTTTAATATATTTAATTTCCAAGATCCTGGACTGCGTCGCGGGTATCGAGGGCATCGTTAGAAACGCCTCTGACCGTAGATGTAACCGAGTTCAGAATGTCGAGGAACTTCACGAGCTCAACAGTGTGTGCGTTGGAGATATACATGACGTCCTTGTCCGTCATGCGGAACTCCTGAACTGCGAAAAGGGTCGCCGGATCGCGCAGGTTCGCCCGGAAGATGACCGGCACCTGGTCGCTCTTAAAGCGGCTGGTGTCGATATTCAGGCGTTGAAGAGTGCTGCGGTCGACCTTTCGATAGACCACGACTTCGCGCGGATCTGCACGCGAATCGAGGAGACCGCCAGCCTTCGCCATGGCTTCGCCAAGGGTCAGGTTCGAATCCTCGAAGTCGATGCGGTTGTTGATGCCGGATGCGCCAAGTGCGATGAAGGTTCGGCGCTCATGCTCGACCGAAACAGTGTCGCCCGGCGCGAGGTAGATGTTTTCGGATGGGTTCTTCAGCAGTGTTTCGTAAGCGATGGTTGCCGTTTTACCGCGACGCTGCAGCGTGACGTTGGTCTCGATATTGGGAGTCGTGAGGCCGCCTGCCTCGGAGATCGCGTCAAGGATACGATCACCGGCCGGCGAAAGAACGATCTTTTGTGGATCATTGACGTCGCCGACGACGGCTACCTCCGAAGAGCGGCTGGTGGTGGTCGTAAGAACGACCTGAGGCTCGATCGCGCGGCTCGCCAGCTTGTCTTCGATGTCCTGCTCGATTTCTTCCTTCATGCGACCGGCAGCGGGAACGCGGCCTGCGTAGGGAATGCTGATCGTGCCAGCCTTGTCGATCGTCTGCTGCGGCAGGGTGATGTAGTTGCCGGGGCGGCTGCCCGCGTCGGATGGGATGAAAAGACCGCCCGACTGAGCTTCGAAAATTGAAACCTGCACGACGTCGCCGAAGCCGAGCGGGATGTCCGGAGCCCCCCCGCGACCGCCGCCGAATCCAGTCCGCAGAGAGCTCGACGGGATCTTATCGAAATAGGGCAGAATCCCCTTGTTAAGATCGATCAGAACGTAGTCAATTCCAACCTTTCGCTCTGGTGTCGTGACCTTAATTGCTGCAGCGCGGTCGATATCCGTATGGTCCGGACCGGACCTAGGGAGAGAAGTGCAGCTGGAAAGCACGATCAGCATCGATACAATGATGCCGCCGCGTCGAGTTACAGGAATGCCCATCATGACCCTACTTGGTAATAGCACTAAAACTGTCTAGCCCGCTCACAACTTCAATGACAAGTAAATATCCGACTCTGTCAGATACTGCATACCTAACAGAAGGTTATTGTGGCAATAGCGCAACATGGATTGTCCCATTTATGGTAAATTAGAGAGGGTTGATACGTTAAGATTCTGTGGTAATTCGCATGCAACCCAAACGAATATTCTGATGTTCTTTAGTGGCGATTTTATGGGCAGCCAGCCTTCAAATCGTCATATTTCAAGGATCTCCGCTGAATGCTCGATTCTTAAGCCGGATGGAAGATCTTTCTTGTTATCGCCGACCCTTTCTTCGCGCCCGCAGCAAATGGAGATAACTGTCGCAAGAAATGCCATGAAAAAAATGGCAAAACCGGGTATTTGAATCGAGAAATCGACGGCGGAATGAGCCGCCGTCAACAAGGTGCCAGCGCAACCCAAAATTGAATAATGTCTCAGCCGACGACGAGCCTGATAGCCACTCCAGAAGGCCCGCATGAGCACGAAAAAGATCAGGCAGGTGACGAGCGGGAATATTATTCCGAGAGTCAGAAAGCCTTCGAGATAGGAGCTATGAGCCCTGTCCACGATGCCGCCAATTCCGCAATCGGGTGTCCGGTAGGCCGAAAAGACGGTGCGGAACGTGCCGAAGCCCGTTCCCTGAAACCAATTCTGTGAGAGGGCATGCATCGTATCGGACCAGACGCAGAAGCGATCGTCATCAGTGCCTCGCTGGTCTGCACGCAGGATGGCTCTTCCGCCGAAAATAGCGGCGAAAACGAGAATAAGGGCGATCGCACTGGCTGCCGTTAACCAATTTCGGGTCACAGAGCTGCCCGCTTGAGGAAGCAGCCTGGAGCGTCTGCTCTTCCACTGGCGGGCGAGATAGGGGAGGTAGAAGATCGAGCCAAGGCCTGTTGTAAACAGTCCGGCACGAGACTGGGTAAGCATCAGCGCGGTCAGGCAGGAGAGGCTGAGGCCAGCAAAAAGCCAGAAACCGAGGCCCTCCTTGAAACTGCCGGATGGCGCGGATGAAAAGCCGAAATAGGCGCGGCCATTTTCCGAAGCAAATGTTGCAAGTATCAGAAAACTCAGCCCCAGGAAGGTCGCTGCCGTGTTGCGGTTGACGAAGACTGCAGTGAGGCTGTCGAGATAATAGCGCTTGCTTTCAGTCAGCAACATCTTCGGAAATAGCAGGAACTGGCCAAGCCCGAAGAGCGAGATCAAACCTGCGCCAACAGCAAGCACCATCAGGATACGGCGCGCCCGCTTGTCCGTATCTGCAACGATGAGGCCGGTCAAAAACGTCATGACAGGCAGCGCTAAGTACAGGAGCGAAGTGAGTGTGTCGGCTGGCGCGACTGATATAGTGTCTCTCGATGCGCCGGCGAGCGCGTTTACATCCTTCCAGATCGGATTGATGAGGGATGGCCACGGGATACGCACGGTCTGCATGACGATCCAGACCGAGGTAACGATGAAGAGAAGCAGCGCCCATACGAAGACCCAGTGAGCACGCCGGGGCTCACCGAAAAGCAGGAGTGCCCCAAGGCTCAGCGCGAACATGCAGATCGCGACGGCCGCGAAAGGCGTTGCATCGACCAGACCGAACGGAATGACAGCAGCCAGCACCACCGTGCTGTAGAGGCCGGCAAGTATGGTCTTCAATCTATCCGTCACAGCCGCGGCCAAACTTTGAAAGGTCGGCCGCCCCTCCGGCGCCGCTGTGCTTGTCTCTGCAAGAATTCCGCGACTTTTGCAACCCTGCGCCATTCTGGTTCGACAATCGCCCCAGAATTGGTGGGGGCCCATTCGATCGCCTCCAAAAAACGCACTTCGTTAAAATTGTTGGGAACGATTTAAAAGGATCGAGAATGCTCCCTCCGTATGTTCCCCGTCATTGGCTGGAGCTGAATAGAACTTCGACCAAGGATCAAAAGCCGGATTTCAACCGGCATGAACATTTGACCGCGTTGCGGTCGTCGAAACGGGGTACGAAAATGTTTAAGCACGCACTGATTACGGCGGTGACGCTTGCATCTCTGTTTGCGGTTCAGACCGCGCAGGCGGCCGGTCCAGGCGGTATTGCCCGCGGATTGAAGACAGCGCCGGCATTCAGTTATATTTCTGAAAAGCGCCGAACTACGGCACCTTTCGCGCATGTGATGTTCTGCGCGCAAAATCCCAACGAGTGCGCGGCACGCGGCGGAGCTTCGGAGGTTTCGCTGAGCGCGTTCGCAAGCAAGCAGCTTCGATCGGTCAATGCCTCGGTCAACCGCTCGATCCGCCCGGTCAATGACCGCTCTGATCAGGGCGATGTCTGGCAGGTGAATGTGAAATCCGGTGACTGCGAGGATTTCGCGCTGACGAAGCGTGATCATCTCATCGCCATGGGGTGGTCGCCGAAGGCGCTGCGTATCGCCGTCACCAAGACGCCCTATGGCGAAGGCCACGCCGTTCTCGTCGTCAAGACCGATCAAGGCGATCTGGTGCTCGACAACCGCTCAAACGCGATCAAGGGCTGGAAGGATACGGATCTTCGCTGGCTGATGATCCAGTCGGGCGACAACCCGCGGGTATGGTACGAACTTTGATTGAAATCTGCCGTGGCGGACGAAACCGGCGGCATAAGTGGTTTTGAGCGGAGTCGTTCGTCTCTTCTCGAGGACATGGATAGAGTGACGCACATTGCGTCACATTTCAGGTTCTCTGAAAAAAGCATCACTTTCCCCAGGCACAAGCTCCAGCGGCCAAATCCGGTTGCGCGCACCACTGCGGTGGATCTCCGAATAGGCAGGCATGCTGGAAAGCAAGGTTTCGGCGAGCGCTGCACCAAGGTCGCGTAGCGACATGCGAAAGCAGGTGAGCGTCGGCTGCAGGAACTTGGCGCGAGGTTCCTCGCGAAAGCCGATGACGGCGAGATCGCGGCCCGGAACGATGCCGGCTTCGACCAGGCGACGGTAGAGGCCGATCGCCATCAGTTCGTAGATCAGGATGATCGCCGTCGGTCTGTCTTCTATCAGCAGCAACTCGTCGCCAGCCTGGTAGCCGCCCTGTTCGCTTGATTTTACGCGGATCACAAGCTCCGGATCATATTCGATCCCATGCTTTTCCAGAGCTTTTCGATAGGCCTCCACGAAGACATAGCCGAGATTGATTTCGCCTGACGGTGCGGCAATCGCGATGCGGCGATGCCCCTTGGCGACGAGTCGATCGACAGCGCAGGTCGCGACACCTTCGAAATCGAGGTCAATCCAGGTGAAGTTACCGCCGCCGGAAGAGCTGCGACCGAGTGCGACGAAGGGAATCTTCGCTTTGATGAGCAGATCGATACGTTTGTCGATGCGTTGAGTTGCAGAGATAATCATGGCATCGACGACACGGCGCGCCACCATGCGCTTCAGATATTCGTAGGGGTCTTCGTCGCTGGGGCAGGGGAGCATGACGAGATCGAGCTTATGTCGCGAGAGCACGCTCTGCAGCCCGCCGGTGACGCCGAGGAAGAAGTTGTCGCTGTTTTCGACCGTCTCCTTGCTGGATTCAATCATCAGGCCGATGACGTTGGTCGTTCCCTGACGAAGGCTGCGGCCGGATTGATTGGCGACATAACCGAATTCTTCGGCGGCAGCCAGCACCCGCTTGCGTGTCTCCTCGTTGACATCGGCCTTGCCGTTCAGCGCACGCGAAACCGTCCCGATCGATATATCGAGATGTTCTGCGAGCTGGCGGATACCTTTCATCTGAGCGATCTTTCTTTCGATGCGATCATCTCCTCTTATTGCCATGGGAAAACGTTTACGGAAAGCAGTTGCCATGAAGGCGGAATATATTTTTGCACGCTCTGAAAAAAAATCTTGTTGCTGCATTGCCGAAGGTTTTGCCTAAGCGCCCGTTCGCATTGTGATTTTTCGCAGCATTTTGTCGAAATGCACTGGCATTGACAGCAGTAAACGTTTCCGCTTAGTATCGTAAACGTTTACGGAAGGCGTTTCGGGAGGAATCTGAAGCGCACCGCTGGAGGAAATCGTGAAATTGAATGCCGTTCTGTGCGGGTGCGGAGCTATGTCTAAAGGCTGGCTGCGTGCTATCAAGGAAACGCCTGATCTTGCCGAGGCAATCGAGGTCGTCGGCCTGGTCGACGTCAATCCCGCTGCTGCCGAGAAACTTGCCGAGGAATTCGGCTTGAGCGCGGCTCGCATCGGCACTGATCTCGCTGCCGTCATCGCCGAAACCAAGGCGGATATCGTCTTGGACGTCGTTATCCCGACCGCACGTTTTGATGTCGTGTCAACGGCCATGAAGGCCGGCTGCCACGTGCTGAGCGAAAAGCCGATGGCGACTTCGCTTGCCGAAGGCGCCGCACTCATCGATCTCGCCGCCGAAACTGGCAAGATCCATGCGATCATTCAGAACCGTCGCTTCATTTCCGGTGTGCGCCGCCTGCGTCGCTTCGTCGAAAGCGGTGCGATCGGCGAACTGACCGGTATTCATTGTGACTTCTTCATCGCTCCGCATTTTGGCGGCTTCCGTGAAGAGATGGATAATGTCCTGCTGCTCGACATGGCTATCCACACTTTCGACGCCGCCCGCTACGTGGCCGGCAAGAAGCCGCTCGCCGTCTATTGCGTCGAGCGCAATCCGAAGGGTTCCTGGTATCGCCACGGCGCCTCTGCCAATGCAACTTTCGAATTTTCCGACGATGTCGTCTTCACCTATCGCGGCTCCTGGTGTGCCGAAGGCGAGCGCACGAGCTGGGAAAGCCAATGGCGGATCGTCGGCACAAAGGGCATGCTGACCTGGGACGGTGAGGATGGCTTCAAGGCCGCCGTTTCGGGTAACGAGCCCGGTCTGCTTCATGGTTTTTCATCCGTCGAGGTTCCCGCACCCGAGCGTGCTGAAGAAACCCACGGTCATGCCAGCGTAATCGCAAGCTTCGTTGAGGCGATCCGCACCGGCAAACGGCCGGAGACGGCCAGTTCCGACAATATCAGAAGCCTCGCCATGGTCTTCGGTGCGATCGAGAGCGCCAAGACCGGGCGTCGCGTTGAAATTTCAGCATAAGGATTAGATGACGTGAGCAACCCCGCCAAAGCCATTCGCATCGGCACCATGGTCAGCGCCTCCAAGGGCGGCGCCGACAAGCGCATTGCCCAGATCGCCGATATGGGTTTCGAAAGCTTCGAGCCCTTCTTCTGGCAGACCACCAACGGCCAGGATCTTGCCGAACTCGGTAAGCGCAGCGTGGAGGCGATCGGCGATCGCGACATCACGATTTCAACACTCGGCATGTTCGGCAATCCACTCGAGGAGACCGAGATGGACCTGCAGACGCTGCAGGGCTGGAAGGACTGCATCGACAACGCTCATCACTTCGGCGCCACTTGCGTTGCCGGCTTCACCGGTCGCATCCGGGGCAAGCCGCTGACTGAGAGCCTGCCGCGTTACAAGCAGGTCTGGAGCGAACTCGCCAAGCGTGCCGCCGACAAGGGGATCAGGATCGCCTTCGAAAATTGCGCCATGGATGGCAACTGGGCGACCGGCGACTGGAACATTGCCCATAATCCCGATGCCTGGGAACTGATCTTCAACGCGACGCCCGACGACAATATCGGCCTGGAATGGGAGCCGTGCCATCAGATGGTCTATCTGATCGAGCCGTTGCCGCAGATCCGCAAATGGGCCAGCAAGATCTTCCACGTCCACGGCAAGGATGCGACCATCCGCTGGGATGTGATCAAGGAACACGGCATCTTCGGCAAGGAAAAGTTCGTCTTCATGCGCACGCCGGGTTTCGGCGACAGCAACTGGACCGACATCATCTCCGAACTGCGGCTTGCCGGCTGGTCCGGCTCCATCGATATCGAAGGCTGGCACGATCCAGTCTATCGTGACGCCCTGGAAATGACCGGGCAGGTCTATGCGCTGAACCATCTGAAACATGCCCGGGGCGGCGATTTCGTCGTCGATCCGGTATGAGTGAATATGGTCGGCGTGGAGGAAATCGCCGGCTATTTTAATGGATAACCACAAAGGAGGAGAACCATGGCTATCCGAAAATCAGTAATTCTGGGCGCGCTGGCGCTCGCCGGCGTCTCGCTCTTCGGCCTGTCTGCCAAGGCGGAAGACGTCAAGCTGACGCTCTGGTCGCTGGACAAGGACACCCAACCGGCGCCGAACCTGGTCAAGGAATTCAACGACCAGCATAACGGCATCACCATCGAATATCGCCTGATCCAGTTCGATGACGTCGTCACCGAAGCGATGCGCGCCTATGCCACCGGCCAGGCGCCCGATATCATCGCCGTCGACAATCCCGAGCACGCGCTGTTTTCATCGCGCGGCGCCTTTCTTGATCTCACCGACATGATCAAGAGCTCGAAGGTCATCAAGCCCGAAAACTACTTCCCCGGACCACTGAAGTCGGTAGAGTGGGACGGCAAATATTTCGGTGTGCCGAAGGCGACGAACACGATCGCCCTCTACTACAACAAGGACATGTTCAAGGCGAAGGGCCTCGATCCGAACAAGCCGCCGCAGACCTGGGACGAACTTGTCGAGGATGCTCGCAAGCTGACCGACCCGGCCAAGAACGTCTATGGTCTCGCCTTCTCGGCCAAGGCCAACGAGGAGGGTACCTTCCAGTTCCTCCCCTGGGCCCAGATGGGCGGCGGCAGCTACGAGCACATCAATGCTGACGGCGCGGTGAAGGCGCTCGAAGTCTGGAAGACGATCATGGGCGAGAAGCTCGCCTCGCCTGATACGCTGACCCGCGGCCAGTGGGATTCGACCGGCACGTTCAATTCCGGCAATGCCGCCATGGTGATCTCCGGTCCCTGGGAGCTGGACCGCATGGTTCAGGAAGCCAAGTTCGATTGGGGCGTAACGCTGCTGCCGGTTCCGAAGGAAGGTGCAGATCGCTCTTCGGCAATGGGCGACTTCAACTGGGCGATCTTCTCGACCAGCAAGCATCCGGCTGAAGCCTTCAAGGCGCTCGAATATTTCGCCTCGCAGGACGACAAGATGTTCAAGAACTTCGGCCAGCTGCCGGCCCGTTCCGACATCTCCATCCCGGAAACCGGCCAGCCGCTGAAGGATGCTGCCCTCAAGGTCTTCCTCGAGCAGCTGAAATACGCCAAGCCCCGCGGTCCGCATCCGCAGTGGCCGAAGATCTCCAAGGCGATCCAGGACGCCATCCAGGCTGCACTCACCGGCCAGATGAGCCCGAAGGACGCGCTTGATCAGGCTGCCGACAAGATCAAGGCAGTGCTCGGCTAATATCCGCATCACCGGATGGCCACCGGCCATCCCACCCTTTTCCTCCCGGCAGGGGCTGTCTCCCGCGAAAGCGCCAGGCAGCCCCGTTCGGAGCATCGGAGGACCCATGAGAAGGATCCTTTCCAGCGTCAGAGATGGCCGCGGTTTCGATATCGTGCTTGTCGCCTTTCCGCTTGGCTTTCTGTTTCTGATGGCAGGTCTGCCGCTCATTTACAACGTGGTGATGAGCTTCCAGGAGGTTGACATGTTCAGCCTCGGCACCTTCTCGCGCCCCTGGGTGGGCTTCAAGAATTACACGGATCTTTTCGCGCAGCCGGAAACGCTGCCGATCCTCTACAATACGGCGATCTTTGTCGTCGGCTCGATCGCCGGCCAGTTCCTGATCGGCTTCGGCCTGGCGCTGTTCTTCTGGGTCAATTTCCCCGGCGCATCCTGGCTGCGCGGTCTCTTCCTCGTCTCCTGGGTCATGCCCGGCCTTGTCGTCGGTGCGATCTGGAACTGGATCCTCTCGGGCGATTTCGGCGTGCTGAACTTCATCCTGAAGGAAAGCGGCATCATCTCCGGCAACATCTTCTGGCGTTCGGACCCGCATTATTCGCTCTACGCCGTCATCATCGCCAATATCTGGCTCGGCACGTCCTTCAATATGATCCTGCTGTCCGTCGGTCTCTCCGGCATTCCAGGCGATCTCTACGAGGCTGCCGAACTTGACGGCGCCACGGCTTGGCAGCGCTTCTGGACGATCACGCTGCCGATGATGCGCTCGACAATCGGCGCCATCATCGCGCTCGGCCTGATCTTCACGCTGCAGCAGTTCGATCTCTTTGCCGCCATCACTTCAGGCGGGCCGAACAACTCCTCCAACGTCACGCAATACTGGGCCTGGGATTTGTCTTTCCGCCAATATGATTTCGCCAAGGGCGCGACCATTTCCGTCATCATGATCGTCTTCGTGATGTTCGCCTCTGTCGTCTACGTCCGCTCAACCCGCCATGAGGTGCGCGGATGAGCGAGACTGCACGCAATCGCCTGATGCTCGTGATCGCCATCATCATGGCGGCGATCTATCTTTTCCCGCTCTATTGGATGTACATCACCGCGCTGAAAAGCGGCTCGGAGATGTTCGCCACACCCCCGAGCTTCTGGCCGGCCTCGCCGCAATGGAGCACCTATGCCTATGTCTGGGAAAGCCGGAGCATGGGGCTCTATCTCTGGAACTCGCTGGTGATTGCGATCGGCGCGGTCGTCATCATTACGGTGCTCGGAGTCGGCTGCTCCTATGTGTTGGCGCGCTACCGCAACATCTGGGTGGATATCGGCCTCTTCCTGATCCTTATGCTGCAGGTTCTGCCGGCTTCGCTGATGATCACGCCGATCTTCGTCGGCTTTTCTCAGATTGGCATGCTGAACTATCCAAGGCTTGCCGTCATCATCGCCATTGCCGCAAAGAGCATGCCGTTCTTCGTAGTACTGGTGCGGGCCACCTTCATGGCGGTTCCGATGGAGCTCGAAGAGGCTGCCCTCGTCGACGGCAATTCGCGTGTCGGCGCCTTCTTCAACATCGTGCTGCCGCTTGCCCGCAACGGCATTCTGGTCAGCGCCATTCTCATCTTCATGCAGGCCTTTGGCGAATTCGTCTATTCCAAGTCGATGATCCAGGCGGCCGAGCTTCAGCCGGCGAGCGTCGGGCTCAACTCCTTCATGGGGCCGAACACCAATGAATGGAACAACATCATGGCCTACGCCACGATGTATGTGACGCCGATCCTTGCCATCTTCGTTCTTTTGCAGCGCCGCATCGTATCCGGCCTCACCTCGGGAGCCCTCAAATGACCCCTCAGATCGAGCTTGCCGGCGTCAACAAATATTACGGCGCCTTCCATGCTTTGAAGAATATCGACCTCTCCATCGCCAAGGGGACCTTCGTCGCGCTCGTTGGCCCTTCCGGCTGCGGCAAGTCGACTCTGCTGCGCTCGCTGGCCGGGCTGGAAACCATTTCCGATGGCAGCCTGAAGATTGCCGGCGCGTTGATGAACGGAGTGCCGCCGCGTAAACGCGATGTCGCCATGGTATTCCAGTCCTATGCGCTCTATCCGCATATGACCGTTGAGGAAAACCTCACCTACAGCCTGCGCATGCGCGGCGTTGCAAAGGCGGAGGCGAAGAAGGCAGCTGAGGAGGTCGCGGCTACTACAGGCCTTTCGCATCTGCTGAAGCGCTATCCGCGTGAGCTCTCCGGCGGCCAGCGCCAGCGCGTCGCCATGAGCCGCGCCATCATCCGCCACCCGAAGGCTTTCCTCTTCGATGAGCCGCTATCCAATCTCGATGCGGCCCTGCGCGTCCATATGCGCAAGGAGATTCGCGCGCTGCACGATCGTCTGCATGCGACCTCGGTTTATGTGACGCATGACCAGATCGAGGCGATGACCATGGCCGATCATGTCGTCGTGATGCGCGATGGTATCATCGAGCAGCAGGGCAGGCCGCTCGACCTTTACGACAAGCCTGCCAACAAATTCGTTGCCGGTTTCATCGGCTCGCCCGCGATGAACTTCATTCCGGCGATTGCCGGCGAGGATGGAAAAGGCCTGACGCTCGATCTCGGCGCGCTCAGGCCGCAGATCGCCATCGACCATCAGATCCAGCCAGGTCGCAGGGTCACCGCCGGCATACGTCCGGAGCATATCGGCATCACCAATCAGGGGCAGGGGAGCTTTGACGTGCCTGTCGCGGTCGTCGAATCCACGGGTTCCTCGACCTTCATCACTGCTGCGACGACACCCGAAATGACGATCGTCGAAACGGGCAGGGGATCGGTTCAGCCGGGCCAGGCGATCGGCGTCACCGTCGATCCGACGCAGGTACATCTCTTTGACGAGACGAGCGGCGTCAGAATTTGAGATCTGGTTTCGAACTGATTGGTTCCCGCAGCAGCCTAATGCGGGACACCGTGCGACCATGACTTATCAGGGATAGATCTGATTGCCATATTCTCGGCCGCCATTATCGTCGGCCGAGCAATTGCCGTGCTTATCGAGCGAGCGAAGCCGGCGCCGCTTGCTTGGCTGCCACCTCTGTATCGTGCGGTCGTTCGTCGGAGTTTGCCCATACGGCCACAGCAAGTCCTGCGACGATAAAGTAGGGCAGTTTGCTTGAAAGCTTGAGCTTGCCGGAAACGGCATTGCCGCGGGTGCATTCAAAGCCGGACATTTCTGGGGTCATCAGTACCTGTCTCGTGTGAATATCACGCCGCAAACATAGTACATGCAACGATTCGAATGAACCCCCAGATTAGGGGATATACAAGAAGTTGCTGACACCAGGCAGATCAGCGTCCGCCCTGATGGCCCGAACCCTCACCAAGGTCGATCTTGCGCAGGATGAAGGCGAGTGGCAGAACTGCGAGCGATAGCCACATCAGTGTGTGGAAAACGTCGATATAGGCGAGATAGCTCGACTGGGACAAGCTGCAGAAGATCGCCGGCTTCGACGCCGGATATCTGTCGCTGTCGATCGAAGCGCGATAATAACGTCTGTTATGGGAAATGTCAGACCCAACAAGCGAGTGCATCATGATCAACCGTTACATCAAACCTCGAGACGAAGCGCTGACATCGGATGACCTCGCCACATGCCAGAATGTGCTGGATGTGCTGAAGGCTGAGTTCGGGCTTGCCGATGACGACGAAGATGTGGCCCGTTCGGCCGCGATCATCATCGAACTCTACCGTCAGGGCGTGCATGACGAGGAGCAATTGAAGACGCTTGTCTTTGCCACGCGCGGCAAGATCTGAAGCCAGCACGTCTTCAATGTGAATGGATCGATCTGGTTTGCCATCCTCCCAAATCCCACCTCTATCGCGCGGCATCAACGCCTGCTGTTGCGATCGAACCCCGCAGGCGCTGCTAACCCGCCCGCATCAGGAGGTCTTATGAGAAGTTTGATTTTAGCGGCTGCCTTCTTAGTCCCCACAGCTGCCTCTGCTCTCGACGCCGTGGAGGTCAATGCCCGCGACCATTCCTGCCGCGAGCTCGCGCAGATTATCCAGCAGAAAAAGGCCGTCTTTGTTCGCATGGGCATCGGAGGCCGGAGCTTCCGTTACCCGCCTGCGCGATGCCGGCTGGGCGACAAATATGATGTCGCAAGGGTGCGCGCCGCCAATGGGGAAATATGCGTGCTCGACTACGAGTGCGTTTACGACCCGCAATCCTTCTACAATCGCTTTCCCAAGTAATGCTTTCTATCGCTCTGCCGCCGCGGCGTAGACGACCTGAAGCTCCATCTGTACCGCATCCATGAACAGGGCGGCCTGCCGCGAGAGTTCGTGATCGCTGCAGCCCTGTTCTCTCAAATTGGCCGCGAACCCGGCCATTTCCGACCGCCAGAAGCGGTTGGCGGCCTCGCCGTGAAGGTTCTGAAGGGCCTCGGCGCAGCGCCTGATATCGGCTGTGCGTCGGTCGGCGGGAAACTGCAGAAGCGGCATGCTATCTCCGTCATTGCTGGGCGAATCGCCAAGTGTCCCGCAGAATGGCTGTGAGTTCTTCACAAGTGGTGAAGCCGATCGCGAAGACATGACTCTTCAAATGCTGCCCGTTCGTTCGAGGGCACCCGACATCACTGAAAATTGACAGGATGCACGCTGGCAGCACTCGCCGTCTCGCCAAGCTATTATGTTAGAGTTCCCGGCATAACGCAGTGATGGGAAGTGATGATGCTGACAACACTTGCGATGCTCGCGAGCCTGTCGGGCGCTGCCGCCACGATCGCGCAATCAAGCCAAAACGAAGTCGATGTCGAACTGGTGCTAGCCGTCGATACGTCCCGTTCGATGGATTACGAAGAGGTCCGCATCCAGCGCGAGGGCTATGTCGAGGCGTTGCGGCACAAGGAGTTCCTCGACGCCGTGAAAGGTGGCCTGACCGGGCGGATCGCTGTCAGCTATTTCGAATGGGCCGGCTATGTCGTGCCAGGCTCCGTCATCGACTGGCAGGTGATCGAGACTGAAAAAGATGCACTGGATTTTGCCGACAAACTGGAAGCGCGGCCGATTGCTACGCAGCGCCGTACATCCATATCCGCAGCGATCGTTCAAGGAGCATCGATGCTTGCCGCGAGCCCCTACAAGGGTCATCGCGAGGTGATCGACGTTTCCGGTGATGGTCCAAACAATTCCGGCGACCCCGTCACACCTGCACGCGATGCGGCTCTGGAGGCGGGCATCGTCATCAACGGACTGGCCATTATGCTGCGACCATCCGATGTGCCCGAGGGACTCGACAAATATTACGGCGACTGCGTGATCGGCGGCCCCGGCTCCTTCGTCTTGCCTGTCCATAAGATCGAGGATTTTGCCATTGCCGTTCGCAGGAAGCTGGTCTGGGAAATTAGCGGGCTCGAACTGCCCGCACAGATCCGCAAAATTGAGATGAACCAGCCCACAACGGACTGCCTTATTGGCGAGAAGACTTGGCAGAATTTCTTCGATCGCTAACCGCGTACCTCAGAGATTATCGAGACGCCTGCAGTTCTGCGGCCTGGTTCAGTCGTGGCAGAACTTCCCGCGCGATGATCTCAAGATCGGTGAGAGCCTCGCGCCCATTGACGAGCAGGTTGAAAGCAACGTGGTGAACGGCGAGATTGCGGAGGGAAGATAGAGCGGCGAGCAATCCTTCTGGTCCGGTTCGATATCCGAGATTGATCTCGTCGATGTGGTCTGATGGCGTATCCAGGAGATCAAGGGCCATGGCCTGACCCATGCCCCGGAATTCAGTGGTCGTACGCTGTACCGCCCCATGCCATAGGGCTATCCGGTCCTTCTGTGCGCCGAGGGGCCGGTGGTAGGTCATCCAGGCGCCGGCGTTTCTGGCGATCCATTCGAGTGATTGCGAGGAGGAGCCGACGGCGACCAGTGGAAGGCGCCGCCCGCTGCGCGGACGGATCTCGAATTGGTCCTCACTTGTCTGCGAGCCGACATCGCCGTCAAGCGCATTGCTGAGTGCAGCCCAGTTGGACCGAAACAATTCGCGCCGGTCGTCGACATTGCGGTCGAAAGCCGCAAACTCTGACGGGCGGTCGCCGGAACCAAGGCCGAGAACAAACCTGCCCGATGATAAGGCGTCCATCGACAGGGCCGCTTTGGCAACATGAAGCGGATGGCGCAGGGGCAGAACGATTGCGCCGGTCGCCAATGCGATCGAACGGGTAGATGCCGCCAGCGCACCAAGCAGCACCCAGGGGTCGGAATGCCCGATGGGATCAGGATAGGCGGGGCTGTTCAAGGGGACGTCGCGGACCCAAATTGCCGAGAAGCCGAATTCATCGGCGCGGCGCGCAAGCTCCAACTGAAGACCGAAGTCGATGTCGTGCCGCTCTCGCTCCTGCATGGGGAGAACGACACCGATCGTCAGCCGTGAATCTTCGAAGAGCATCAGTCATGTCCAGCACCGCCCACCTGCACTTGGGTGATCCGGGCAAGCTTTGCAATAGGATGAGATGCTGCGGCTACCAGAGGGCGACCGGCGCACTTGCGAGAAACTGCTCGAGAGCAGAAGTGACCGCGGGGGCGACGGCCACGATCTCCTCATGGGCGGCGAAGACGAGCAGCCCCAGCAGTGAAATCATCGATCCGACTTCCAGGGCAGGCATGGGTTTAGCCCCGGACACTGGAATGCTGGTGGGTAGAGCGACGACGGGTGGCCGGATCGCATTTTGCCTATTGTCGTTTGCGGGATGGAACAGGCGGGCAGGACGAGGGTGAGCGAGACGGGATTTACTGCATATTCCAGGATAGGTTTCGCAGACTGAGCTAGACATCGAATGGCCCCTGATCGGCTTCGGAGGATCGTGGGGATCAAATGGGGCTTCGGCAGGCCTCCTTCAAACTATACTCACGGATAGGAAACTGCCTCAGAAAAGGCCATAAGCCTGCCTCGTCATGCGTTTTGTGCATAGGTGAACTGTAGTCTGAACGCTACTCATTCCTGCAACCCCATATTATATATTTCTCATCAAAGCGAACGAAGCGCCGCTACCTGGCAGCTGTCGCTGGACCCACGGAAAGGGGATTATAATGAGCATCGCACGCACCTTCAACAACTGGCGCAAGTATCGTCAAACCGTTACTGAGCTTGGCCGTATGTCGAGCCGCGAACTGAATGACCTAGGCATTGCTCGCGGTGATATCCGCGACGTCGCACGCGCCGCCGTCGGCCGCTAAGACCAGTTCTTAATGAATACCAAACGCGCTCGCCTGATGAAGGCGGGCGCGTTTTTTTGCATCATAAGAGCCCTTCGTCTGACGCATAACGCATGGCAGCTTTGCAAATATGTGCCTAGAAGACTGGCAGCGACCGGCCTATATTCCAGTTCAACGAAGCGATGAAACTCCTCCCTCGTCGCTTTGTCCAAGACGCGGCTTACCTCCTCCCGAGCCAGCGTCTACGTGGCGGCATCCTCCTCCCGCTGCCACGCGTCATAAAAGGCGTCTGCTGGATCTCCTCCCCCGGCAGACGCCTTATTCTTTTCGGGCAACGGCCCCAGTCACCAATAGTCTCGATAAGCTCTATCGGGGTTCTGCGGGTATCGTTCACCAGTGCAGATCCTGGACCGGTACTGGCGGTCGCCGATTGCGATCCATCAGGTGGAAGGGCTATCCTTTGACGGCTCCCGCCATGGGCGACCGGGTGCGATCGGATCGCTTGCCGGAAATGTTTCCTCAAGCGACTCCTCCAGAAAGTCGTCCTGCTCCTGTTCGGAGGTGTCCGTCTCGCTGGGCCTGTTGGTAGCTTCGGCAGCTCTGATCATTTCAATCCCCTTGATGCTTGGCCCGCGAACGTAGCAAGCCTGGCGGCACTTCGGCACTAAACTGTCGGATAGGCTGAGCCGCGATGTACTTCGGATTAGCGGTTTCGGAAGACAGTGCAGGCAACGCCAGCGGCGCGGATCGTACTGCAGAGCTTGGTCGCTTCGGCGCGGGTCTCCCGGCCGATCCTGGCGGCATAGCGCGGGCGATAGCCGAAGTTTCCGCCCCTCTGGCGCACGATCAGGGCGCGCTCGGTGTTCAGCGGTTCGGGAAGCTTTGTGAGCGATATAGTGAAGAGCCGGTCGGCCACGGACGGATTGTAATGGGCGGCAAGCTGTACGCCCCACGGCGCCCAGTCGGCCGATCCGGTCAGGACCGGTTCGTTCATTTGTCGGGTTTCGGCAAGCGCCACACATGCGTCACGGAACGGCATGCCGTCCCGCAGCTCCGGCGCAGCGGTCTCCGGAGGGCTGTCCCGCCAGGTCTCGACGGTCTGCCCGGTAATCGCGAACACATAGTCGCGGGTCTCGATCGGCAGGCGGTCGGAGGAGAGAAACCGGCTGAGGCCGGATTCACCGGCATTATAGGCAGCGGCGGCAAGTCCGAGATTGCCGAAACGAAGCCTGAGTTCGTCGAGATAACTGGACGACGCCTTGAGCGCCTGGACGACATCGAAGCTGTTTTCCAATGCCCTCAGCCGGGCAGTGCCCGGCATGAATTGGGCAATGCCCTCCGCGCCTTTCGGGCTGACCGCTTCAGGGCGGAACAGGCTTTCGCGCCAGATCAGCCGGGCGAAGAAGGCAGGTGGGATGTTATGGATCGCTGCGAAACGGTCCATGACGGCGCAGAGATCGGCATTGAAGTGATCTTTTCGAATGCAGAGCGTTTGCCCGTCACCGGCGTCCCCCTGGTAAAGGCAAGCCGCTCCTGGAGCGGATGGCTCGGCAGCGCTGGCCGTGGTCGCCAAGATACCCCACGCTGCGGAAACCAGCGCCGCAGCCACTAAGCCTATGCCGCATCTCATCATCGCCAAACCTTGCCTGGCGACATCGTCGCGGTTTTCAGGCAAGACGGCAAGCTTCAGTTGTCAGTCCCGCGGCCCTGGCCGCGGGCGACTGGCTTCAGTGAACAACGGTCAAGATCGCAATGCCGGCTTCAGCTGCCGCACGGCGAATAGCGTTCTGCAGTTCGCCGACATCGATCTGTCCGCTGATCGCGTCGACGCAGGCCTTGACGGCCACGACATATTCCTCGCCGTCTTCTGACGGCCAGTCCGCTATCAAAACCTCAGCGGCGTCTCTCAACGTTCTGAGGACCCTGTATTTTTCCCGGCCACCCAGCATCAGCACCAGAGGGGGAAAGCGCTCGTATGTGTTCCATTCCATTACACTTGGTCTCCCCAACGTAAGGATATTGGTAACGTTGCAAGAACCATACCGATCGCTTGTGAAAATCGTGCATCCAACAACTTTAGGGTTACGGGCCGAATTTGAGGTCTGGGTAGCACTCAAAAAATGGAGACAATCACTCAAGTTTCTATTGCGTCGTGTTCCGGCCTTCGCTAGAGAAGGATTATTGGCCGGAGACGATCCAGCCACGTAAGCGTTAACGTCACTCAACGCGTATGATCGAACGGCTTTGCGGCTTCGATCTGCGCGACTGTGTCCTGCGGATCGTTTCCCGAAGCCCCGGAAGGACATGATGGATAACAACCATTCCACACATCCCCAGTTCCCTGCACCTGCTATCGAACGGGTCCGCCATGAATTGCGCCGCCGTTCGCCGACGGTCGAAAGCGTGGCCGATATCACGCCCGGGATGCGGCGCATCGTGCTGATGGGTGAAGACCTCGCCGATTTCACCAGCCTTGCACCTGACGATCACATCAAGATCATCGTGCCAGGCGCCGATGGCGCCGAGGAACGTCGGGACTACACGCCGCGCCGCTATGATAACGCTGCCCGCAGCCTGACGATCGACTTTGCCCTGCACGAGGCCGGTCCGGTCACGCAATGGGCAATCGACGCCCAGCCAGGCATGTCTCTTGAAATCGGCGGCCCGCGCGGCTCAGCGGTGGTTGCCGGGAGTGTGAAGACATGGCTTTTGATCGGCGATGAGACGGCTTTGCCTGCCATCGGCCGGCGCATCGAGGAGAGCGGGGCCGATACGACCATTGCGACAATCGCCGCAGTCGCAGGCCCGGAAGAAGAGCAAACCTTCGAGACAGCTGCAGCGCTCAGAACGCGTTGGGTTTACCGTCCTCTGTCCGATGCGACGAGCGCCGAACCGCTGATTGCTGCCCTGGCGGGGATCGATATCGTTCCCCAGACCTTCGTCTGGATTGCAGCCGAAGCGTCGGTGGTGCGGGCAATCCGTACCTATCTCGTCGAAGAACGCGGCTATCCGCTGAGCTGGATCAAGGCCTCGGGCTACTGGGTCAAGGGCAAGGCCGATACGACAGAGAAGTTCTGATAGCCGGGAAAAATTCCTCGGCTCCGCCATCTCGCTCCTGCCAGTCGGCCGGAGCGGCGTGGCAAGGCCCTCATTTGAACTCTGCGGCGGAACCTCGAACGAATGCCGGTGTTTCCTAGGAAAGGAGATGCGTCATGGGCACGAAGGATACCAACGCCAAAGCCGAACAGCGCCGTCCCAGGGATGTCGGACCGATTGTGGAAGCGCCAGATCGTGCGGACAAGGAAGCCAGTGCTCCACCGACGGTCCAGCCGCCGGGTGCCAGGGATGAAAGCGAGCGGGCGATCGTCGATCCGATCACCGGCGTCGCCCACTAACGAGAGAACGCCGGCAGATTGGGGCGATTGGAGGCAACAGAATGGCTAGGGACAAGGAAGAAGCAATTCGGCAGCGCGCCTACGAGATTTGGGAGCAAGAGGGCCGCCCGGAAGGGGCCGCACTTCGCCACTGGCTGCAGGCATCCGACGAGTTCAGCGAGGATGACGAACACGAGACGATGCAGGAATTGATCGATGAAGACGATCGCGACGATGCGGCTCTGCTGCAGGGCGCGGGTGAGAGCGGAGACATTCACACGCGACACTAGTCGCGCATAGGTAGATTATTTCTCGGTTCGCTCCAGGAGAATTCGAGCTTCCTCGAAGCGGCGTTTTCGATCGGCATCATCTTCACTTGGTGAATAACAGCTATTCGACACGCAGAACCGCGCAAGATGATGCGGCTTGTCAACCTTGTCGAATTCGCATTCGAACGTATCGGTCATCTCACCCGGTGCGGTTCCCGATCGCGTCGAATAGGTCATGCGAACGCCGGGTGGCTTGAGTTCGGGGAAGGATTGAACCGTGCCGATCGAAAGCTGATCGCTCATGAAGAAGCCCTTGGCGACTGATTGACATGTCGCCTCCAGATCCGGAGATTGCGCGAAAGCTGTCGTCGGAAACAGGATAATGCCGAATAATACTAGATATTTACGCAAAGGCGTCTCCTCATTGTATCGTTCAGAGTGAGGTAGCGCCAATACGGCAAAAACAAGTGGGGCGCCTCAGGCGGCGCCGGAAAAATCTTCCGAGAGCAGGCCGAGCAACTCTTCGCGATCCCGCACACCGAATTCGAACCAGTCGACCAGCGCTCTCGCCTTTGTCATTCCGAGATTGCTGCTACGGCTGCAACGCGCGGCCGAGCACCATTCCTGGTGAATGCCGTCGAGAAAATTCATCGTCTCTGACGTCAGCGCTTCCTTCGGCCAAACCGTTCGCGTCATCGCCTTGCTCCCTGCTGCGGCCCTACACTAGATGACCTATGGTTGAGGGCAATGGCGAGAATGCAACACCGATGGATTAGTTGTCATTGGCCGCTGCGCCGTCGCGCAACAGAAAAGCGGCAGGCGTTGAGGCCCGCCGCATGTCGTCACGTACTCTCTGGGCGAGGCAATCAGCCCTCCAGCCACTTCACCTGTTCGGGCGTCAGCGTGATGTTCAGTGCCGAAAGGCTGTCTTCCAGCTCGGCGATCGTGCGCGGTCCGATCAGCGGGATAACGGGGAACGGCTGCGCGATAACATAGGCAAGCGCGATATGGATCGGATGCCGGCCAAGCTCTTTGGCAAGCGCGATTGCCCGGTCACGGCGCACGAAGTTGCGATCCGAATACCAGCAGCGAACAATCTCCTCGTCATCGCGCTTGTCGCGGCCGGCCCGGTCGGTGAAGAAGCCGCGGCCCTGGCTCGACCAGGCGAAGTTCGGGATCTGCTTTTCGTTCAGCCACTTTTTCCACTCATCGTCCGAGGCAGCAACGCAGCCGGCCCAGATCGGATCGAGCATTTCGGCGAGCGAGAAGTTGTTGGAAAGGGCGGCAGGTGCTTGCTTCCCGTTCTTCTTAGCATAGGCGATCGCCTCGTCGAAACGCGCACGCGTCCAGTTCGAGCCGCCGAAGATGCCACGGATGCGGCCGCGCTTGACCTCGGCATCCATGGCATCGACGAATTCGCCGACCGGCACGTCGGTATTGTCGCGATGCATGAAGTAGATATCGACATAGTCGGTCTTCAGGCGGTTGAGAGACTGATCGAGTTGCCTGCTGATGACATCAGGATAGCAGAGCGGCGAGTGGGCGCCCTTGCCGATCACCACGATCTCCTCGCGCGGAACCTGCCGGCTCGTGTGCCAGTCGCCGAAAATGCTCTCCGTCTTGCCACCGCCATAGACGAAGGCTGTATCGAAGACATTGCCGCCAGCTTCATAGAAGGTGTCGAGCGTCAGCGAGGCGGCAGCGAAATTTGGGAAGAATTCGAAGCCGAGGGTGACGACCGAGGCCGGCTTGGAAATGCCGGGGATTTGGCGCTGCGGAATCGAGTTGCCGCGCCGGACAACGCCGCCGGCAATGTTCAGGGTGCGCTTGGCTGCTTTCTCGACGCCATATTCGAGACCAACCGAGGCGCGCCACTGGTCGAGCACCTTGAGGTTGTTGATGGAATCTGCCCAGCTCATGCCCGGCGAGCGGAATTCCTGTTCGCCAGCGCGGATCGCGTCACCGGCAGCGTCCGCTTCGAACGAGTAGAGCCAGCGGTCTTCCTTGACTTCGATCGTCTCCTGCTCGCCGTTCCTGAAGATCTCGATTTTGCCGACGCCGCCCTTGTGGCCGGAGGCAAACCAGAAATCCTTGACTTCGATGCGGCCTGCAGACCCGATGATGTGCAGTACGTTATCCTGCTGCGCCATGATCGAGCACGAAACTTCAGCGATTATGTCGTTCGGGAATTTGAGCACGGCCGACGCCCATTCGTCGACGCCGGATTGGCCGAGATGGGCGACACCTGAAACCTTCTCCGGATCCAGGAACGGCTTGCCGGCTGCTGCACCGGCAATCAACCGAGCCATGGAAACGGGATAGCCGCCAACATCGAGAATGCCGCCGCCCGCCGTTTCATTGGCAAAAAGGCGGTGTTCCGGCTTGTAGGTGCCCATGCTGAAGCCGAAGCTGGAGCGGATGATGCGGATTTCGCCAATCGTGCCACTCTTGACGAGCTCGACCAGCTTCTCGGTCTGCGGATGCACACGATACATGAAGGCTTCGCCGGCAAAAACGCGAGCCTTCTTCGCCTCGTAATAGATCGCCTCGGCATCATAGGCCGAGAGAGCGATCGGCTTTTCGACGAGCACATGTTTGCCGGCGCGGATTGCCTTGATGGCCCATTCGGCATGCCCGGTATGGGGCGTGGCGATATAGATCGCGTCGACCTCCTTGTCGGCCAACAGCGCCTCATAGCCATTGACGATGCGCGCACCCGGAAAACCATCGGCAAGGCCTGGCTTGTCGGGGTTGCGGGTGGCGATCGCCACGAGTTTGCCGGTGCGCGAATGCGCGACGCCATCGGCAAAAGTGCGGGCGATGGTGCCGGGGCCGATAATGCCCCAGCGGATCGGATTATCTGAAGTCATGACTATCCTCTTTCGTCTTTCTGTCTTGGGATTGCGTTATCGGAGCCGCTTGCCGGCTGCATCGAACAGGAAGGTGCGGGCGGCGGACAGCGACACGGTCAGCCGCTCAGTCTTGCCGAGGCTGCGGGATTCTGGCTGTTCGATGATGAGCTGCTCACCGCCAAAGTTTGCGTAGATGTAGCTGGTGTTGCCGAGGTGCTCGGCGACATCGACGGCAACCGTCAGATCCGCTTCGCCCTGACCCATCTCGCCGAAATGCTCTGGCCGAATGCCGAGCGTGACGGGCGTGCCCGATGTGATGAGGTCATGCAATGGTACCGCGAGGCGCACCGTTCTGTCGTCCGCGAGCACGACTGTCGCTTTGCCGGCCTGTATCTCGGTCACCTCGGCCTTGAGGAAGTTCATCTTCGGCGAACCGACGAAGCCGGCGACGAACTGGTTAGCCGGATCGTCATAGAGATCGAGCGGCGCGCCAATCTGTTCGATATTGCCGGCGCGCAAAACGACAATCTTGTCGGCGAGCGTCATCGCCTCCGTCTGGTCGTGTGTCACATAGATCATCGTCGTGCCGAGCTGCTTGTGCAGCCTGGAGATCTCGACGCGCATCTGCACACGCAGTTCCGCATCGAGATTGGACAGCGGCTCGTCGAACAGGAAGACCTGCGGTTCGCGCACGATGGCGCGGCCGATTGCGACGCGCTGGCGCTGGCCGCCGGAAAGCTGTTTCGGCCGGCGCTTCATCAATTCTGTGATCTGCAGGATTTCCGCGACATGGCGCACGCGCCGTTCGGTGTCGTCCTTCGGGTTGCCATTCATGCGCAGGCCGAAGCTCAGGTTCTCCTCGACAGTCAGATGCGGGTAGAGCGCGTAGGATTGGAAAACCATGGCAATGCCACGGTCGGCCGGCTCGACATCGTTGACGAGGCGGCCGCCGATCTTCAGCTCGCCGCCGGTGATATCCTCAAGGCCGGCGATCATGCGCAGCAGGGTGGACTTGCCGCAGCCGGAGGGGCCGACGAAAACGACGAACTCGCCGTCCTTCACGTCCAGATTGGCACCATGAATGATTTCAAGCGCGCCGTAACGCTTGACGATATTGTTGAGTGAAAGCTCTGCCATAGGCCCCTCGATTATTTGATTGCTCCGGCCGCAATGCCGGCGATGAAGTGACGCTGCAGAGCCACGAAGACGACGAGGATCGGTGCAGTCAGAAGCACCGCACCCGCCATGATGCCACCCCAGGAAACCTTGGTGAGGCCGATCAGCACGCCGAGCGCCACCGGAGCCGTCATCATGCCGGGCTTCGAATTGATCAGCAGCGGCCAGAGATAATTGTTCCAGGAGGCGAGGAAGAGGATGATTGCCAGTGCCGCCATGGTCGGCCGGGCAAGCGGCAGCGCGATGCGCAGGAAGATCTGCCATTCCTTGACGCCTTCGACGCGGGCTGCATCGAAGAGATCGTTGGGCATCATGGAGAAGGACTGCCGCATGAAGAGCACGCCGAGCGAATTGAAGAGCGGCGGCACGATAAGGGCGATCCAGGTATTGGCGAGCTTGAATTCGCGCGCGACCATGATGAATTGCGGAATGACCACGACGAAATAGGGCAGGGTGATCGTGCCGAGGATGATGGCGATGACCAGCGAACGGCCGACGAAGCGGTAGCGTGCGAGTGCCCAACCGGCCATGGAGGTCAGGAGCACGGATAAGACGGTATAGACGGTGGCAACAACGATGGAGATCACCATTGCGCCGATGAAATTCGTGTCCGCCTGCAGGTTCTGGAAGTTTGCGACGAAATTGGTCGAGGGCCAGAGCACGATCTGCGGGCTGAAGATGCCGTAATCAGGCATGGTCGAGAAAACGAACATCATCCAGAGCGGAAAGAGCCAGATGATTGCGAGCGGCAGCAGGAAAGCGTGCAGGGCGATCTGGCGGATGAGAAGGGATTGCGACTTGGATCTCATTTCGGCTCCCTCCCGACCCAAAGGTTGAGCAACGAGATCGCGACTGCGAGCGCTGCCATCGTATAGGCGATCGCCGAGGCATAACCGAAGTTCAGCGATGTAAAGCCTTGGCGATAGAGCAGCAGGCCAAGTGTCTCGGTGCCACCGCCAGGTCCGCCTCTGTTGGTAATGAGGAAAGGTTCGGCGAAGAGCTGCATCGTACCGATGACGGACAGAACCACGCAGAAAAGAATGATCGGTTTCAGGAGCGGCAGGGTGATGTGGAAGAACTGTTGCAGCTTGCTGACGCGGTCGAGCGTAGCCGCCTCGTAGACATCTTCCGGGATCGATTGCAGGCCGGCCAGGATGATGATGGCATTGTAGCCCGCCCATCGCCAGGTGACGGCAATAATAATGACGACCATGGCGGCATTGGCATTGTCGAACCAGGAAACGGGGGCGAGGCCTGCTGCGCCGATCAGCTTGTTGATGATGCCGAAATCGAGATTGAACATCAGCCGGAAGACAGCCGCATAGGCGACCTCGCCAACCACGACTGGCGCGAAAAATGCGAAACGAAACAGGACGCGTGCTTTCAGAAGCGGCGAATTGAGCAGCACGGCCATGATGGTCGCAAGGGCGATCATGACAGGCACCTGGATGACCAGGATGATGAGCGTGTTATAGACGGCGTTGTAGAAGGCCGGGTCGGCGAAGAGGCGCCCCCAATTGGCCTGAAGGCTGAATTTCCACGGATTGATGCGCGTGTTCTGGAACGAGATCAGGAACGAATTGATGATCGGCCAGACCCAGAAGGCGGCAAAGACCAGAAGATAGGGCGCGAGGAACGCATAGGCGCTGCGGTTTCTGATCGGCATGAATCCTCCTTACCGAAACGAATGTGCCGACCGCCTCCCGCGGCAGGCGAGGCCGGGCGCTTCGGCGCCCGGCTTGCCATTCATTGTGCGATCGGAAGACCGGTCGCCGATGCAATCTGCTTGGCGGCATCGTCGAGGGCCGCCTTCGCATCGGGATAACCGCCGGCGAAATACTTCGTCTGCGTCGTCTTGTAGATGGCATCTGCATCCGTCTGGAAGGCCGTACCGCGGCTCGGCACGATCTTCGGCAGGGTAGCCAGGATGTCGGCCCAGATCTTCTGGCCGCCCCAATAGGGCTGCGGCTCGTTGACGAAGGGATCCTGAACGGCCGACAGCAGCGACGGCACGAGACCGAACGACTTCAGCATGGTGACCTGGCCCTCATTGGTGGTGAGCGCATAAGTCAGATATTTGAAGGCTGCTTCCTTGTTCTGCGAGTTGGCATTGATGGCGAGCGAGGAGCCGCCGAGGTTGGCAGCATGGGGGCTGTCTGCGGTCATGCCCGGCATGGCGTAAACGCCCCACTTACCTGACAGATCGGGAGAGCCGGAACGGATCGTGCCTTCGTACCAGCCGCCGAAGACCTGGCTTGCCACTTTGCCGGCGGTGTTGGAGGAGATCTTCTCATCCCAGTTCGCCGCCGTCAGCGTGCCGGCATCCTTCATCGCCTTGACTTTTTCCAGCGTCTGCACGCAAGCGGGCTTATTGATGGTGATCGATTGGCCGTCGGTCGAGAAATAACCGCAGCCCTGTTCGTTGGCGAGCATGCGGAACCATTCGCTGTCGCCGTTGAAATCGCCCTGGCCCATGACGACGCCGGGATTGGCTGCCGAGACCTTCTTGCCGGCGGCAATGAAATCGTCCCAGGTTGCGATAGACTTCGGATCGACACCGGCCTTTTCGTAATAGTCGCGACGATAGAAGACGGTGACTGGACCGGAATCCCACGGCATGGCATAGGCGACATCACCGATTTCAAGCTCTGTACGCTTGAACTCGGGGAATTTCGCCTGCATGTCGGCGTTGTAGCCGAGGTCCTTCAGATTGGCGAAGCAATCCGGGAAGCGGCTCCAGAAGATTTCCGCCTCGAAATTCTCTATCGTGACGATATCGGGAAGGCCATCGCCGCCGGCAGCGCAGGCGGCGAGTGTCTTGTCGAAGACCTGCTGGTTGCCGAGATCCTGGACATCGACCTTGATGTCTGGAAACTGCTTGTTGAAGCCTTCGACCGTCGATTTGAGAGCGGAAGCTGCGACATTCCAGCTCCAGATGGTAAGTGTTGCGGACTGCGCGTAGGCAGATCCGGATGCAAGCAGCACAAGCGCTGTCGTTGCAGTGATGAGTTTAGAGCGCATGAAAATCCTCCCTTTTCAATTGCCGTCGCTGAGCGAACGTGGCTAATTTAGCGCGGCGGGAGCGGCTGTCTCATAAAAAGGGAATATAGAATTGGCGGAAAGTAAGGTCGTTGGTAAACCTGTTTACCAGCCTGGTGCCAGCACGATTGAAGGCATGCCGATGGCGCTGCAGATGTTTTATGCTCATCCGCCTGTTATGGCGATGCCGCATTGGCATGCCCAGGTCGAGGTCAATTACATCATGCGCGGCAGCGTCCATTATCGCATGAGCGACCATGACATCACGCTCAAAGCCGGCCAGATGTGCCTTTTCTGGGGCGGGCAGCCGCATCAGATGGATGAGTCCTCAGATGATTCCCTTTATGCGGGCGCGCATCTGCCGCTCGTCTATTTCTTCAGGATGCGCCTGCCTCCGACCATAGGCACCCGTCTGATGAAGGGGGAAATCCTGCTGACATCGGCGACCGATGCGGCGGATGAGGCAAATTTCCCGCGCTGGTATGACTATGCGAGATCCAATGATGTCAGAAAGACGCAGCACGCCGTCGATGAATTGCTTCTGCGCATCGAGCGGATTGCCCTGGAATCATATCTGATGGTTCCGGGCACCAGCACAGACGAGCTTGAGCAGCCCAATTCGCATCTTTCCCGCAGCGTCGCGCGTATGTGCGATTTCATAGCGAGCAATTTCCTGCAGGACATCGATACGGTCGAAATTGCTCGCACGGTCGATCTTCATCCGAAATATGCGATGAACCTGTTCAAGAAGACGACAGGCATGACGATCAGCAAATACATTAATTTGCTGCGCCTTTCGCATGCCCAGGCGCAACTGATGGGCGAAGGCGCGAACGTTCTCCAGATCGCGATGGATAGCGGTTTCGGCTCGATCAGCGCCTTCAACAAGTCCTTCCGCAATATTGCCGGCATGTCTCCATCTGATTTTCGGCGGGATATGCGTTCGATGATCGGCGCTATCTCGGCTGCTGGTTGAGACGCCCTGAATTTGCCTTCGAAGACCGATCTCGATCGCGGGCATGGATAGGGTCGGTCCAGTCGCGCCCGGGCGCTAGGTCGACTGCCGATCGTCAAGATCTGCCCCGCAAGAAGACGTGTTGAACGGGGTGCATCTTCCGCCGACGGAAACATGGCCCTTGCAAAGAGCGCTGGGAGCGACATCATCTGGTTGTCGGAGAGGAACCCAGATGACCGCGACCCAGGATGCTTTTCGTGTGCACATCACCGGCGGGGTGCAAGGCGTCGGCTATCGCGCCTGGACTCGCGGCCAGGCCCTCCAACTCGGCCTGACGGGCTGGGTGAGGAACGAGGCCGACGGCTCGGTCAGCGCTTTGATCGTCGGTTCTCAAGGCGCCACCGGCTCCATGCTCGAGCGTTTCTGGAGCGGTCCCGCCGGCTCCTCCGTGGCAGAGGTGAAAGCGGAGCCGGCAAATCTCGATGAGATACCGAGCGATTTCCGTATCGTACGATAGAGATCAGGAGAACCTGTGCTCTTTCCCGGCGAGCGGTGAGGCAAACTGCGTTTCACCGGTTGTCACCGGCCGGTCGCCGTCCGTACGCACGACAAGTGTCTGCAATTCCGGCACATCGAGGTAGACGACCGTATCGGCGCCGAGCCGCTCGATATGGCGCACCTTGCCTTGCCATTTGCCTTCCGTCGGCGAGAGCGTGATATGTTCGGGCCGGATACCGTAGGTCCGGCATCCCTCCCGTGCGGCGATCTCTCCCTCGAACAAGTTCATCTTCGGCGAGCCGATGAAGCCGGCAACGAAGGGGCTGGCCGGATTGTTGTAGAGCGTCATCGGCGTTCCGACCTGCTCGATCTGCCCGCCGTTCAGAACGACGATCTTGTCGGCCATCGTCATCGCCTCGACCTGATCATGGGTGACGTAGATCATGGTGGCGCCGAGCTTGGCATGAAGCTCGGTCAGCTCGATGCGCATCTGCGAGCGCAGCGATGCATCGAGATTAGACAGCGGCTCATCGAACAGGAAGACTTTTGGATTGCGAATAATCGCCCGACCAATCGCCACGCGCTGCCGCTGCCCGCCCGACAGTGCCTTCGGCTTGCGATCGAGCAGGTGCGACAGCTGCAGGATATCTGCGGTCTGCTTCACCCTTTCGGCGATTTCCGCCTTGGGTCGCCTGGCGAGCGACAGGCCGAAGCCGATGTTTTCCGCGACGGTCAGATGCGGATAGAGCGCATAGGACTGAAACACCATGGCGATCCCGCGCTCGGATGGTTCGGCATAGGTCACGTCCTTACTGTCGATGAACACCTTGCCCGAAGTCTGCGTCTCCAGTCCGGAGATGATGCGCAGCAGGGTCGATTTCCCGCAGCCGGACGGGCCGACGAAGACGCAGAATTCGCCCGGCTCTACAGTGAGGTCGACGCCCTTCATGACCTCCAGGTTGCCGAAGCTCTTGCGGACACTTTCGAGAACAACTGATGTCATGGTTTATCCCTTGACTGCACCGGCGGTCATGCCTGCAACGATCTGCCGGTTGAAGAAGATGAAGACGATCAGGGGCGGAATGGTCACCAGAAGGATGTTCATGAACAGCAGGTTGAACTGGGTCTGGAACTGTCCCTGAAAATTATAGAGCGTCAGCTGCACGGTGACGTTTTCCCGGCCCGGCAGATAGTAGAGCGGGTTGGTGAAATCGTTGAAGATGGCGATCGACTGGACAACGATAACAGTCACGGTGACGGGCTTCAGGAGCGGCAGGATGACGCGAAAGAAGATCTGGAATGGCTTTGCCCCGTCGATGATGGCGGCCTCGTCGAGATCCCGCGGGATCGTTGCGATGAAGCTGCGAAACAGGAGAACCGTGAAGCCGAGACCATAGGCAACCTGGATCAACACCATGCCGGACAAGGTCTTGAAAAGGCCGAGGAGTTGCAGCACCCAGATGGTCGGAACAATGGCCGGCGGGATCATCAAGCCGGCGAGCACGCAGCCATAAATGATAGTATTCCAGCGTGAGGGGCGGCGCTGCAGAACGTAGCCGACCATGGCACCGAATAGCACCAGCAGGGTGACGGCGGCCACCGTGATGACGGTCGAGTTGAAGTAGGCGAGCAGCAGCATGTAATTGCGGGTCTGCACGACCTCCATGAAATTCTGCCAGAGCTGCCACTCGACCGGCCAGCTGAATCTCAGCGTTGCCGCATCCTGTTTCGTCTTGGCTGCCGTGACGAAGATGAAGATGAACGGCAGCACGAAGATCACACCGCAAGCGGCCAATGCCGCAATCCCGGTATAGAGCTGGCGGCGGCTCATAGATCCACCTCCTTGCGATTGAACCAGGCCGTCAGCGGCAGGACAATGAGGCCGATGAGCAGGAAGAGGATGACATTCCCAGCCGTCGAAAGGCCGTAGAAGCCCGCCTGGTACTGCTTGTAGATGACGCTTGCGAGCACATCCGAGGAAAAACCGGGGCCGCCGCGTGTCATTGCCCAGATCAAGTCGAAGCTTCTGAGGCCACCGATCAACGAGAGCGTCACGACCGTCACCGTCGCGGGCTTGACCAACGGGACAGTCACGCGGAAGAACATCTGGGTGCGGGTCGCACCATCGATGCGGGCGGCCTCATAATAGTCGGGACTGATCGATGCGAGCCCGGCGATATAGATCACGGTCGCAAGCCCGATGCCCTTCCAGAGGTCGACGAAGACGATGGAGTAGAGCGCAAGATCCGGATCGGTCAGCCAGCCGGGGCCGTGGATGCCGATGGCGGCGAGCGCCACGTTGATCAACCCGCGTGTGGGATGCATGAGCACCGAGAAAGTGATGCCGACGCCGATCGTCGATACCAGAACCGGAAAGAAGATCACGGTGCGCAACAGGCCTTGTCCCCAGAGGCCGGAGGTCAACAGCACCGCGAGCAGGAGACCGAGAACGGTTTTCGTGCCCGAGGTCAGCACAGCATAGATGACGGTGTTGACCAGGCCCTGGATCAGAAAGGGTTCGCGGAAGAATTGCCGGTAGTTTTCCAGGCCGATGAACTGCATGGTGAACAGGTCCCAGCGCGTGAGGCTGAACCAGAAGGAGGCGACCGTCGGAGCCAGAAAGAGGACGGTGAATATCACCGCCGCCGGCAGGACGAACCAGTAGGGATAGGGTGACTTGCGTTTTATCATACGGACACCGTGAAGCGTCCCCCACCCAGGCTCCAAGAGGTGAGTGAGGGATCGGCTGGAAGGTTACCAGTTCGGCAGGCCGAGCTGCTTGGCCTGCTTCTCGACATCCTGGTCGTAGAGCGCGGCCGCATCCTTGGCGGAGCGTATGCCGGTTCCGACCTCGACCGTGATCTGCTCAAGCGCCGGTCCCTTGACGGGCGAGAGGAATTCGAGCGCCGGACCGTTGCGTCCCTCAGTATCGAAATAGGGCAGCATGTCGGAAACGACCGGCGGAATGTCCTTGGGAAGTTCACATCCCTTGACGAGGTAGGGACCCGAGGGAACGGCCTTGGCCATCAGGTCGCACGCTTCCTTGGAGCCGACGAAATCAAGAAATTTCTTGGCCTCTTCGAGGTTTTCGGACTTTGCGGAAGCATAGAGCGCGGAAGGCATCCAGACGGTGAGGCCGTTCTTGGCAGCGTCCGTTCCGGGCTGGGCGAAGAAGCCCAGATCCTTCAGGTTGTCAGGGAAATTCTGCTGGATGTTGCCGATACCGAAGGTAAGGTTCGGATAGTGAGCGGCTTCGCCTGTGGCGACCATGCGCATGCCGTCGTCAAAGGTCGCCGCGCCGAAGTCCGCGTTGAGGAAACCGCCTTTCGCGACCTCCTCAAGATGTTCGAAGCCGCGAAGCGCAGCAGCCGTATTGGCATATTTGATCTTGTTGGCGGTATAGTCGGCCGCGAAATTCGGAACCTCGGCCTGGACGTTATAGAAGTCGGCAAGCACGAAGAGTTGCGAAGTCCAGGTCGTGCCATAGGTCTGCGCCACGGCAACCTTGCCGGCCGCCTTGATCTTCTCGTTGTTGCTCATGAACTCCGCCCATGTCTTCGGCGGGGTCAGCCCGAGATCGGCGTAGATCTTTCTGTTGTAGAAGATGCCGCCGCCCATGGCGGGACCAAAAGGAAGGCCGCGGACATGGCCGTCCGGGCTGGTGACGACCTTCTTGAAGCTGTCGAGGATTCCGGCTTCCGACGGAAGATCGGAAAGATCTGCGATCGTTTCCTGCGGCTTCAAAGCCTGGAAGAGGGAGCCGCCGTTATACAGGAAGATATCGGCCATTTCGCCGGTGGCGAGCCGAGTCTTGATGATGTTATCGCCCTCCGAGCCTCCGGCACGCTGCTCGACATCAAATGTGACGTCGGGATGCTTTTCCATATAGGCTTTGGAAACGGCATCGAACGAGGCAATCGTCTCCGGATTGGTGTCGATCAGGACGCTGAGGGTCACATCCGCATGGGCCACTCCAGCGGCAAGAACCATGATACTGGCTGCAAGGATGCTGCACTTCGTCATTCGCATAGTCATTTCCTCCTCTTGAAGACCGGAATGCGTTGGGCTGCTTGCCCGCGGATCGAAAACCCGCGAGCAACCGCATCAGATAGAAAACGTAATCGTATGTTCTCCTGCGCCGAGCCTGGTCTCCTCACCTTGCTCGATCAGGGTGCCGTCTGCCTTCAGCGACTTGCGTTCGCCCCTGCCTTGCAGACGCGCAGTCACGCCCTGCGGCAGCACTAAGCGACACGTGACGGTCCCCCCCTCCAGTGTCCAGCCAGCTTCGATACGGCCAAAGCGGGTGTCATGCCAGGCTGAAACCGGCGAGAGAGCAGGCAGGATGGCGGGATCGAAGGCGACTTCCTCGAAGCCTGGCTTGTCTTCCAGCGGCTTGATGCCGGCGACATCTTCGAAGAGCCACTGGCATACCGCGCCATAGGCATAATGGTTGTAGCTGTTCATGTCGGGATCATAGATCGTGCCATCCTCGGCGAGCGCATCCCATCGCTCCCAGATCGATGTCGCGCCGCGCTCGACCTGATACAGCCATCCCGGAACCTTCCGGTTCAGGAACATCTTCTCGGCAAGGTCCAGCATGCCGAGCCGGGTCAGCGCCGGCAGCAGGGCAGGGGTGCCGATGAAGCCTGTGCCGATAACGCCGTCTGTTTCTTCCGCCACCCGGCGGAAATAGTCACGAGCAGCCGGTTCATATTCCGGCGGCACGAGGCCATAGAGAAACGCCAAAGACCAGGACGTCTGGTCGTTATGGGCAATGCGGCCGGAGGGCGAAAAGAATTCGTGCTTGAACGCGGCCTTGATTTCATTAGCGCGCTTATCGAGCCTTGCTGCTTCGACAGTCTCACCGAGAATGCGCGCGATCTTTGCCGTCAACTGGGTGGAAATGAAATGATAGAGGGTCGCTGCGCAATCGTCTGCCACGGTCGGGCGCGGCTTCCTGTTGTCTCCGACCGGTTGCAGCCAGTCGCCGAAGGTGAAGCCATGCGCGCCCCAGACTGCCGGGGGACGGATAATCGGTCCATCCGAGATGCCCCAGAGGTAATCGAGCCAGCGAAGCATTGCAGGGAAGCACTCTTCCAATACGGCGCTGTCGCCGTAATGCAGGTAAAGCTGCCAGGGAATGATGGTGATCGCATCGCCCCAGCCGGTTGAACCCGCCCAATCGCCGCGCCCGTCGATCGGGTGAAGCCGCGTCGGATCAGGTGAAAAATGTGGGACTGCGCCATCGGCACGCTGGTCGTGGATCACATCACGAAGATATTTCTTGAGGAAGGACTGGCTGTCGGCAAGCCAGCAGGCCGTGCCGGCAAAGACCTGGGCATCGCCGGTCCAGCCGAGGCGTTCATCGCGCTGCGGGCAATCCGTCGGCACTTCAATGAAATTGGAACGCTGCGACCAGATGGTGTTGTCGACGAGCCGGTTGACGGCCGCAACACCTGACGTGAAGCCGCCGGCACTTATTGGCACCGAGGTAATCGGCACCATAGTGATCGCGATCAGTTCAACCTGGCCTGTCAGGGTGATGCGCGCATAGCGGAAGCCCATGAAGGTGAAGAGAGGCGCGTATTCCTCTTCGGCTTGTCCAGAGAGCGTATAGATCAGTTCGGCACGCGCGCTGCGATAATTGCGATTGTCGAAGAAGCGGTCAGGGCCGAGCACTTCGGAATGCTCAACGCGCACCTGTGCTCCGGCTGCACCCTTAAGGCGCAGGCGGATATAGGCTCCGGCATTCTGTCCGAAATCATAGACAACCCGGCCATCAGCTTCCGTCCAGCGATCGATGGGGGAGCGTTCGTCCAGCTCCTTGACCGCGCCGGTCTCATGCGGAACGAGCAAAGCCTTGTCGAAGGAGAGGACATCGACGCCATGGCTGTCCTGCGGACGGATGCGAGCGTCATAATCTTCGCCATAATAGATCCCGTTGCGCACAACGGGAGTGAAGCCGCTCTTCCAGCTGTCATCCGTTTTCAGGAGCGTTTCGCCGCCGGTGCGCAATTCTGCAATCGCGGCCGTACGGTCGCCCCAGCAATTGATAATTGGATTGGAAGCCCACATCAGCTGGCTGCGATACCAGCCGTCACCGAGCCAGATCTCGATGCGATTGTTACCGGGCTGCAGGAGCTTCGCCACGTCATAGCTTTGATAGGCGATCCGGTCGTCATAGCAGGTCCAGCCGGGCGTCAGGAGGTCGTTGCCGACGCGCTTGCCGTTGATAAAGGCGCGATAGAGGCCGAGTGCCGAGATCCGCAGCGTCGTTTCGGCTGGAATGGCATCGAGGACGAATTCGCGCGACACGAAAGTGCCCGCGGTTGCCTGGCCGCCGTCACAGGAGGGGCCGATCATCGACGCTGCAAACTGGAAAGCAGAACCGGCGAGGCCGTCTTCTCCGGCGATGCCGTGGGCCGAAACAGTCTTCATTTAGAGCCTCCCTCAACCGCCAATCTCCTCAAGCGGCCGCTCAGTGTGTATCGTTCTATGTATATCATTCTACATTATCAATTGCCGCGCAAGAGGTTTTGTGCCTATAATTTCCCAACACTTGAGAGTGAGGCAATTTGGAATGAAAAATCAGACCGTTAACGCGACAAGGGACCGGATAACGATCCGCGATGTGGCACAAGATGCCGGTGTCTCCGTTGCTGCGGTATCGAAGGTCCTTCGCAACGCTTACGGCGTCAGCGACATCTTGCGGACAAAGGTCGAGACTTCGATTGAAAAGCTGAATTACCGGCCCTCTGTCGCGGCGCGGGCTATGCGCGGCCGCACCCAAACGGTGGGTATGCTGGTCATCGAATTGTCGAACCCATTCCTGGCGGGTGTTATCGAGGAGGCCAATGCGACCTTGTCCGAGAGCGGCTTCAAGGCGCTGATCGGGATCGGCCGCTCTACAAGTCCGATCGAGGCATCGATGATCGAATCGATGATCGATAACCGCATGGATGGCGTGTTGATCATCGCTCCGCGAATATCGGGCAAAATCCTTGAGCTCTATGCGCGGCAAATCCCGATTGTGGTGATTGCCCATCATGAGCCGCATGCCCAGACCTACGACACGGTCAATTCCGATGACCACAGAGGCGCCTATCTGGCAGTCCAAGCCGCCTTACAGCGGGGTTATCGAGACATCGCAATGCTCGGCTACGACCTCGGCGACTCGCCGCCGACCATCGTCGCTCTTCAGCGCGAGAAGGGGTACCTGGATGGCGCGAAGGCGGAGGGGCTGGAGGGCCGCATCATCCGCCTGCCGTTGGTAGGCGCTGACCGTCGGGCGGCAATCAATGATTTCCTGGCCTTAGAGGATCGCCCCCGTGCGGTCTTCGTCTGGTCCGATCTCGATGCCGTGCCCCTCATCAATGCCGCGCGCATGAGCGGCATCCGGGTTCCGGAGGACCTCGCCATCATCGGCTACGACAATTCGCCGATGGCGGCCATTCCCCTCGTCGGCCTGACCAGCGTGGACCAGAACGCCGCGGCACTCGGCAGAACAGCGGCAGAGACGCTGCTCGGCAGGATTGATGGCCGCGAAGAGGCTCGTCATCTGTTGATCGAGCCGCATGTCGAGATGCGCGGAAGCACCTGAAAGCTGACAGCCTTTCGGCAGTCTAGCCTATGCTGCGGCAAAGAGAGTTCTCAGCACGTCTTTCCGTTCTATGATGTCGGCGACGCTATACCGATCGAAGACGCCGACAAAAGCGGCCGTCGCCTCTCGCAGGATGGGCGGCATGCCGCAGCCGGCTCTGATGGAACAGGAAGAGCATTCGAGAATATCGTCAAGGCCCTCAGTATGTCTGAGCAGGCGACCAAGATTGATGGAGGCGGCCGGACGGCCGAGCCGGATTCCGCCGTTTCTACCCCTGATCGATTCCACGAAACCGGCTTTCGCCAGATCCTGAACCACCTTCATCAGATGGTTCTGGGAGATTTCATAGGCGTCAGCGACCTCCTTGATGGACGAGATCTCTCCCTCGTGTGATCCGAGGTAAATCATCACGCGGATCGCATAGTCGGTGTACCGTGTGAGCTTCATGGCACCTGCGTCAAAACGCCCAAAAAGAAATGATGCATTTCAATAGCATCTTTTACTGACGGCGTATACATGCATTGCAGATGCATGATTATGGAGTGACGCGATGGATGCGGCCAAGTTGCAGGAGAGTCAGATTCTGCCAGTATTGGAGCGGTTCTATGAGAAAGTCCGGCGCGATCTGATGCTTGGTCCGGTTTTCGCGGTGGTGGCGGATTGGCCGGAGCATTTGCAGCGACTGACTGAATTCTGGTCTTCGCTCATGCTCACGACTGGCAAATACAAGGGCAATCCAGTCGCGATCCACCTGATTCATTCGGACAAGATAGAACCTGCCATGTTTGAGCGCTGGCTTGCGATCTGGCGCGAGACGACAGACGAGATGCTGCCGCTCGCGGTCGCGCAAGAGATGCAGATCAAGGCGGGGCGGATTGCCTCGCGGCTGAACCTGGCGCTGACCGGCGAGATGCTTGAGTTAAGGGCCGAAAAGTCTGCACCACCACCTCTGAAGCCATACAAGACGACAAAGATCTTCGATGAAACGACTGTGCCAAATGCACTTCTCGAAAATCATCGGGTCAAATCCGGCGCCTGGGCACTCATCCGCGTTCTGACGGGCAGCATGCGCCTGGTGACAGGGCAGACGGTGAGCCCCTTAAGCCCCGATCACATCGGCCGGGTCCTGCCGGAGGTGGAGCATCACCTGGAGCTCCACGGCCCTGTTCAATTTCAGATCGAATTCTTCGATCGCGACCCTCTCCATATTGATAGCATTGAAAGGAAAGAACATGCCTAACCCACTTTCGGCACGCACCATTGAACTGGTGAAGCAGAGTGCTCCGGCGGTTGCCGCCCATGCGAGCGACATAACGAAGACGATGTACGGGCTGCTCTTCAAGGACGAGCACATCAAGGCGCTCTTCAATCAGGCCAATCACGGTGAAAATGGCTCTCAGGTTCACGCGCTGGCGGCGGCAATCGTCGGTTATGCGCAGAACATCGATAACCTCGCGCCTCTTTTGCCCGTCATCGAAAGGATCGCGCATAAGCACATCGGTTTTCATATCCTCTCCGAACATTATCCCTATGTCGCCAAATCACTGCTGGCAGCAATCCGCGAGGTATTGGGTGAGGCGGTATCCGAGGAACTGATTGATGCCTGGGGAGAAGCTTACTGGTTCCTTGCTGACACCCTGATCGAACGAGAGGAGCAGATACGAGCCGAGCTTGAAAAGCGGGCCGGGGGCTGGAACGGCTGGCGCGAATTCAGGGTTGCCGAAAAAATCAAGGAAAGCGATGTCGTGACATCGTTCGTCCTGCGTCCGGTCGACGGGCAAGGCGTCGCGCTTCATCGAGCCGGCCAGTATCTGACTTTCGATCTCAGCCTGCCCGATGGCAGCAAGATGAAGCGGAACTATTCGATCTCGTCCGGACCAAATCAGGATTTCTATCGCATCTCGGTCAAGCGGGAAGAGAACGGCAAGGGCGCCTCTCGCTATCTGCACGATCACGTCGCGGTCGGTACGGTGTTGAAGGTCACGCCGCCTGCCGGAGACTTCTACCTGCCTGAGGAGCCAACCAGCGAAATGGTTCTGCTGTCAGGCGGCGTGGGCCTCACGCCGATGGTCAGCATGCTGGAGGCGATCGCCGGCGACTATCCTGATGTCGAAGCCCATTTCGTTCACGGAGCGATGAACAGCTCGACGCACGCGATGGACAAGCATGTCCGCTCGCTCGCCCAGCGGCACGGTCGGGTATCGGTCAGCACCTTCTACAGCGAGCCCGCCGCCAGGGATGTTGCCGGTTTTTCTCACGACGAGGATGGTTTCATCACCAGAGGGTGGCTGGAAGCAAATACGCCGATCGATACGGCAAACTTCTATATTTGCGGTCCCAAGCCCTTCTTGCGGTCGATGGTCAGTGATCTGCGGGCGCTTGGCGTTTCCAGTGATCGCATCCATTACGAATTCTTCGGCCCGGCCGACGAATTGCTGGCGGCCTAAAAGCGTCCGGCTGCCAGCCTAAATCCACAGCACGAACAGATATTCGACTAGGCGAAGCCACCGTGGCTCCGCCTGGTCGATTGCATTTTCAGAGGCGGCGATGGACGCGGCGGCATGCCGATATGGGTTCATTTTACCCGGCCAACGGTTCGATTAATCGTCCGTTCATTTTGCGGCCGCTATTGACCACTATCCGCCATTTCGAACAATCCACGTTTGAATGTAAACTCCCGCTCAAAAGCAATGAAGATGCCCAATTCGAAACGTTCGTGCCCCTTCTCGCATCCAGTTCTGCAAGAATGCATCGGCCGGACACGAACCCAGTAGAAGAGAAAACACTATGTCCTCTCAAAATATTACGGGCGCTTCGGGCGCGAATGTTCATGCAACCGCCGCTGATCCCGATTTCGGCATCCGCGCCGCTCTCCTGTCGAATGATCAGCTGAGGGTAAAGGCCGCGCAGTTTGCGGAAAACCGCGCGCTTGACGTGGCGAGTTTCAAGAATTTCGATTTCTTCCAGCGGCACCGGGAGAACGAAGCCGAGATCCTTAGGGTCTATCGCGCTGCTGCAGCCGATGTCGATGCGGGCGAGAGCATCACGCCGGCGACCGAATGGCTGCTCGACAACCACTACATCGTCGAGGAAGCCATCCAGGAAGTCCGTCGTGACTTTCCGAAGAAATTCTATCGCGAACTGCGCAAGATCAAGCTTGACGGAACGGAAGTGCCGCGCACGCTGGCGCTTGCCTGGCTCTACATGGCGCATGCCCATAGCAATATCAGCAATGCTGGTATGGCCGCGGTCACGGAAGGCTTCCAGGACAGGGAGACGCTGCGCATCGGCGAACTCTGGGCGCTGCCCTCGCTCGTGCGCTACGTGCTGATCGACAATCTTCGCCATGTTGCGACGCATGTCGACAAGAGCCGCGAAATGCGCACCAGCGCCAATACAGCGGCCACCCAGGCGATTGCGCTCGGTGATGCCGGGTCCGCCGGTTTCCTGGAGACGCTGGTTGCCAATCTCGATGACACGACCTTCGTCACCCAGCTGCATTATCGCCTGCGTAACGCGCTGGAACCGACCGAAGCTGCGCTGAGCTGGCTCGAGGCCAAGCTCGCGGCAAAGGGGACCGATGCCGAAACGGTGATGTCGGCCGAGCAGGTGCGTCTTGGCGCGGCCAATACGCTGATGGGCAGCATCATCAAGAGCCTGCGCGAGATAAACGACACCGACTGGTCCGAATGGGTCGAAGAGGTCAGCACGATCGACAAGCTGCTCTGGCAGCAGACGGATTATGCCGAGCTCGATTCCGGCTCCCGCAACAGCTACCGCCGCCAGATCGAAAAGCTTGCCAAGCGCTCCGACAAGACGGAAATGGATATCGCCGAGGCGGCCGTGCGCCTGGCTGACCGCGCAAAGGCAGGAAGCCAGGATCCATCTTCCTCCGCTGGCAATGTCGGCTATTATTTCGTCGGCAACGGGCGTCCGGCGCTGGAGTCTGAGATCGGCTTCCGGCCGACGCTTGGCCTGCGGTTCATGCGCGTAATCCGCGAGCTGAACTGGCTGGCGATCGCCGTGCCGGTTCTCTTGCTGACGCTGCTGGCGCTGGTCATCACCGATGCGATTTTTGTCGATGCCGGCATGCCGCTTTTTGCGACGATCGTGTTGTTGCTGATGTTCGCGCTTCCCGCATCCGAGGGAGCGACTGGTCTCTTCAACTTCTTCGCCACCTTCTTCATCACGCCCGACCGTCTTGTCGGCTATGAATTCAAGAAGGGCCTGCCTGCGGAAGCCCGCACGCTCGTCACCATCCCTTGCCTGATCGGCAAGCGCGAACATGTCGATGAACTCGTTCGCAATCTTGAGGTCCATTATCTCGCCAATGCGCGCGGTGAAATCTATTACGCGCTTTTGAGCGACTGGCCGGACGCGCAGGAAGAACAGAGTGCCCGCGATATCGAAGTGCTCGACTATGCATTGAGCAAGATCGCCAATCTGGAGGCACGTTACGCCGAGGACGGCAAGCAACGCTTCTATCTGCTGCATCGCCGCCGCCAGTATAATCCGGCCGAAGGCGCCTGGATGGGCTGGGAGCGCAAGCGCGGCAAGCTGCATGAGCTCAACATGCTGCTGCGCGGCGAGCCGAACACGAGTTTCCTGCCAGGCGCCGATGTCGTGCCGCAGGACGTGAAATATGTCATGACGCTCGACAGCGACACGCGTGTCGTCCGCGACACCGTGACCAAGCTTGTCGGCAAGCTGCATCATCCGATCAATCGCCCGGTCTTCGACGCCAGGAAACAGCGGGTCGTTGATGGCTACGGCGTGCTTCAGCCCCGTGTGACGCCGTCGCTGACGACAGGCAAGGATGCATCGACCTTCCAGCGCGTCTTCTCGGTCAACCGCGGCCTCGATCCTTATGTCTTTGCCGTCTCCGACGTCTATCAGGACATCACCGGCGAAGGCACCTTCACCGGCAAAGGTCTCTATCACGTCGATGCCTTCGAAGCGTCGCTGAAGGGACGGATCAAGGAAAACTCGGTTCTCAGCCACGACCTGCTTGAAGGCTCGATGGCGCGTTGCGCACTGGTGACGGACTGTGAACTGGTCGAGGACTTTCCGATCCGCTACGAAGTGGAAGTCTCGCGCCAGCATCGCTGGGCGCGAGGCGACTGGCAGCTTCTGCCTTACATCTTCGACGATCGCCGTGGTGTCACTGCGCTCGGCTGCTGGAAGATGTTCGACAACCTGCGTCGCTCGCTGACGCCGATCGCCTGGTTCCTGGCATCCGTGCTCGGCTGGTACTGGATGGACCCGCTCGGCGCGCTCATCTGGCAGATCCTCTTGATCTTCAGCCTGTTCGTCGCACCGACCCTGTCGCTGATCAACGGCATCATCCCGCGCACCAGCGACATCATCCTGCAGGCCCATCTGCATACTGTCTGGAAAGATATTGAGAATGCCAACGCCCAGGTGGCGATGCGCATCGTCTTCATCGCCGACACCGCCTGCGTCATGGCCGACGCCATTATCCGCTCGCTCCACCGCCTGTTCGTCAGCCGCAAGCTGATGCTGCAGTGGCGCACCGCCGCAAGCGCCCAGGCCATGGCTCAGACGACCATCCTCGGCCATTACAAAGTCATGTGGCGGGCTCCGGTGCTCGCCGTCCTGGCATTGCTTTTCGTCATTTCCTCCGGCGACAGCGCCTGGATGGTCGGCCTTCCCTTCGTTATTTTGTGGGTCCTCTCGCCGGCTATCGCCTGGACGGTGAGCCAGACGGCGGAAACCGAAGACCGGCTCGATGTGCCCGACAATGTCCGCAACGAATTGCGCAAGATCGCAAGGCGTACGTGGCGCTATTTCGACCACTTCGTGGTCCCCGGCCAGCATTACCTGCCGCCGGACAATGTCCAGCAGACGCCGCATGCCGTCGTCGCCATGCGTACCTCGCCGACCAATATCGGCGTCTACCTTCTGTCGGTGATTTCGGCGCGCCGCTTCGGTTGGATTTCCTTCGAGGATGCGGTCAAGCGCATCGAGCAGACGATCGAAACCGTCGACAGGCTCGAGAAATATCGCGGCCATCTCTTCAACTGGTATCATACCGACACGCTGAAGCCGCTCGGTCGCCGATATGTGTCATCGGTCGACAGCGGTAATTTTGCCGGCCATCTGATTGCGGTATCGTCGGCCTGCCGCATCTGGGCGCAGGCTCCGCTTGCCCACATTCACACGGATCTCGATGGCATTGGCGATGTCGCGGCCATTCTTCGCGAGGTGCTGAACGAGCTTCGGGAAGAAGACAAGTCTGTCCTATCCCTTCACGATCGGCTCGATGGCCGGATCGCCGATCTCGAAACAGCGGTTGCCACCGGCAAGCGGGAGAAGGAATTCTCCTCAGGCCTGATCGAGCGATTTGCCGGACAGGCCCGCGAAATCCGCGAACTTGCCGGCAGCCTCGACCGAGAGGTCAAGACGGCGCAAAGCGACGAGATCGTCCAATGGGCGGAAAAGCTCGTGGCAACCTGCGAGCTTCATCTCACCGACAAGGCTTTCGATCCTTCGCAGGTGGATGCCATCAGCGAACGGCTGATCCACGTCGGCAATCGCGCCCGCGAAATCGCTTTCGACATGGATTTCAGTTTCCTCTATCGGCCCGAGCGCCGGTTGCTGTCGATCGGCTTCCGGGTAGAGACGGAGGAAGTCGATGCGGCCTGCTACGACCTGCTTGCCTCAGAAGCACGCCTGACCAGCCTGTTTTCCATCGCCAAGGGCGACCTTCCGACAGAGCATTGGTACAAGCTTGGTCGTCACGTCGTCCCGGTTGGCCCGCGCGGGGCGCTGGTTTCCTGGTCCGGTTCGATGTTCGAATATCTGATGCCGCCGCTCGTCATGCAGGAGCGCAGCGGAGGTATTCTCAACCAGACCAACAACCTGATCGTTCTCGAACAGATGAACTATGCCCGCAAGCTCGGCACGCCGTGGGGCATTTCGGAAGCGGCCTTCAATGCCCGCGACCACCAGATGAACTATCAGTACAGCAATTTTGGCGTGCCGACGCTCGGCCTGAAGCGCGGTCTCGGCCAGAACGCCGTCATCGCGCCTTACGCTTCGCTGCTGGCGAGCCAGTATCACCCGATCGCCGCACTCGAAAACCTCAACAGGCTGAGGGCTGTCGGCGCGCTTGGCATGTATGGCTTCCATGATGCCGTCGACTTCACGCCGAACCGCGTGCCTGAGGGCAAGCAGTGCGCCGTGGTCTATAACTACTATGCGCACCATCACGGTATGTCGATTGCAGCCGTCGCCAACGTCGCCTTCGATGGAATGCTGCGTGAGCTTTTCCATGCTGATCCTGTCATCGAGGCAGCCGAGCTGCTGCTGCAGGAAAAGGCACCGCGCGACATCCCTGTCATGGCGGCCAAGCATGAAACCGATGCGCCTGCTACCATCCAGGGCGACCTCATGCGTCCGGAAGTGCGTCGCCTGGAAGACCCGGCATCGCGCGAACGCGAATTGCTGCTGCTGTCCAACGGTCGCTATTCGACCATGCTGACAGCGACGGGTTCCGGCTACAGCCGCTGGAAGAACCTTTCCGTCAACCGGTGGCGGGCCGATCCGACCGAGGACCGTTGGGGTTCCTTCATCTTCCTGCGGGATACAGAATCCAACGAATGGTGGTCTGCGACGGCCGAGCCGCGCTCGATCGCCAACGAACACGTGCGCGTCAGCTTCAGCGACGACAAGGCCGAATTCGTCAAGACCGTCGGTGAGCTGACGAGCGAGATGGAAGTCTTCGTCGCGAGCGATCACGATGCGGAAGGCCGCCGTCTGACGATCACCAATACCGGCACTGAAGATCGCGTCATCGAAGTGACCTCCTATATGGAACCGGTCGCGACGCTCGATGTCGTCGATACCGGCCATCCGGTCTTTGCCCGCATGTTCCTGAAGACCGAGATTGCCGCGGCCGGCGACGCGATCGTCGTCGAACGCCAGAAGCGCGGCCTGACCGATCCCGATGTCACCATCGCGCAGCTTATCGTCGATACGTCAGGCGAAAATGGCCCGACGCAATATGAGACCGACCGCATGCGCTTCCTCGGCCGGGGCCGCACCCTGACCGAAGCCGCTGCGTTCGATCCGGATGCCAAGCTGTCAGGCACAGACGGCTTCACCATGGATGCCTGCGTGTCGCTGCGCCGTACGCTTCGCGTGCCGGCCGGCGAAAAGGTCAGCGTGACTTTCTGGACCATTGCGGCGGCCGAACGCGCCGAGCTCGAAGCGGCACTGGAGCACTATCGCCAGCCGGAAAGCTTTGCCCAGGGTCTCGTTCAGGCCTGGACGAGGACGCAGAGCCAGCTGCGCCAGATCGGCGTCAACTCGAAGGAGGCCGCCGCCTATCAGCGGTTCGCGCGCTACATCATCTATCCCGATATGGCGCTGCGCGCCGACAGCAAGGCGGTTCGCGAGGGTCTTAAGTCGCAGTCCGTTCTCTGGGGTGCAACGCTATCAGGCGATGCGCCGCTGATGACGCTGCGCATCACCGACGAACTCGGCACCGATCTTGTCAAGGAACTGCTGCGGGCTCAGGGTCTCCTGCAATCGCGCGGCGTCGAAGTCGATCTCGTGATCTTCAACGAGCGTGCCGGCGAGGCGGCTGCGGAAATGCAGCGCACGATCGACCAGCTCTGCGACGCGGCGCGCCATGCAAGCGAAATTGCCGGCATCCAGCGCAACATCTATGTGCTGCGCAAGGACCTGACGACACCGGAAGCATATGGCGCCATCATTGCTGCCTCGCGCGTTGTTCTGCGTGGCCGCGACGGCAGTCTCATCGACCAACTGCAGAAGGCTCGTTCCGTTGCCGGATCACCCGCGCTGCTCGGTCAGTGGGGTGATTCCACGCTAGTGCCGAGGATGGTCCGCGGTACTGCTGAGCCGGTACAGGCCGATGGCGGCGATCTCGCCTTCTGGAACGGCTATGGCGGCTTTGCGGCCGATGGCAGCGAATATGTCGTGCGCCTGTCGGGCGGCGAGCAGACGCCGCAGCCGTGGGTCAACATCATGGCCAATGATAGTTTCGGCTTCCATGTTTCGGCCGAAGGTGCTGCCTTCACCTGGAGCCAGAACTCTCGCGACCATCAGCTGACGCCCTGGACCAATGACATGGTCACCAACCGGCCGGGTGAAGCCTTCTACCTGAAGGACCTCGATCGCGGCTCGGTCATCGTTCCCTATGCGTCTCTGGCGCAGCGCTCCGACACGCGCTTCGAAGCCCGTCATGGCCTCGGCTACTCGGTCTTCTCAACGGTTCAGGACGATATCGCCCTGGAGGTGACACAGACCCTGCATATGGAAAAGTCGGTCAAGCTGACACAGCTGCGCATCCGCAACGATGCGGGCGAGGCACGCAAGCTGCGTCTTTATGGCTATGCCGAATGGATCCTCGGCAACAACCCGACGAAGAGCAAACCCTTCATCATCTCCAGCTATGACAGCACGAGTGGGGCCGTCTTCGCGAGCAATCCGTTCAGCGTGAGCTTCGGGACGCGTGTCGCGGCATTTGCGGCAAGCGAAACACCGTCGAGCGTTTCCACCAGCCGTCGCGAATTCATTGGCCGACACGGAACGATCCAGCAGCCGCGCACCGTCTCAGCGGGCTCGCGTCTCTCCAACGCTTTGGACCTCGATGGCGATCCGGCAGCCGCCATGGCCTTCGATCTGACGATCGCGCCTGGCGAGGTACGCGACATCTGCTTCTATATGGGCGATGCTGCCTCGCAGGAAGACGCCGCTGCTCTGATTGCTGAGATCCGCTCGGTCAGCTTCGAAGCTGTTCTTGGTCAGACCCGCGACTTCTGGAAGAACTTTACCGGCAAGACGCGTGTTTCTACGCCGGATCAGCGCCTCGACTTCATGGTCAACAGCTGGCTGCCCTATCAGACCTATGGCTGCCGTATCATGGCCCGCACCGCCTTCTACCAGTCCAGCGGCGCGTGGAACCTGCGCGATCAGCTGCAGGATTCGCTGGCCTTCTTGCTCCACTCACCGGAAATCGCCCGCAAGCAGATCCTCGATACCGGCCGGCGCCAGTTCCCGGAAGGCGACTTCCAGCACTGGTGGCTGGCAGACAGCGGCGCTGGCGTTCGCACGAACATCTCCGACGATCCGGTCTGGCTCGCCTATGCGGTAGATCAATATTGCACGGCGACCGGTGATGCCGCGATCATGGACGAGATGCTCCCCTTCGTCGAAGGCGCGCAGCTCAGCCCTGGTCAGTACGACGCCTTCCTGCAGCCGCGAATCTCGGACACGACCGCATCGCTCTACGAGCATGCCGCCCTCGGCCTCGATCTTGCGATTAAGCGCACCGGGGTCAACGGCCTGCCGCTGATGATGAGCGGTGACTGGTGCGACAAGATGGATCGGGTCGGTATGGCCGGCCGCGGCGAGAGCGTCTGGCTCGGCTGGTTCCTGGCCGGCGCGCTACGCCGCTTCATCGCCTATGCCGAGGCGCGCGGCGATACTAAACGTGTCAGCCACTGGACGACGCATCTTGGCAAGCTCAAGGAAGCGATCGAAACGGCCGGCTGGGACGGAGAATATTATCGCCGTGGCTACTATGATAACGGTGCGCCACTCGGCTCCAGCCAGTCCGAAGAGGACAAGATCGACTCGATCGCCCAATCCTGGAGCGTACTGTCGGGCGAGGGCAATCCGGAACGCAGCGACATGGCGATGAAGGCGGTCCTTGGCAAGCTCGTCGATGAAGAGGGCAAGTTCATCCGTCTCTTGACGCCGCCCTTCGTCAAGCCGGTCAACGATCCTGGTGTGATCAAGGCCTATCCGCCTGGCGTTCGCGAAAACGGCGGTCAGTATACCCATGCTGCCACCTGGACAGTCCTGGCTCTCGCCCGCATGGGTCGTGCCGAAGACGCCTGGCGGGCCTTCGAGATGCTGAATCCGATCAATCATTCGCTCGATAAATCGTCTGCGGACGTCTATCGTATCGAGCCCTATGTGATCGCCGGTGACGTCTATGGCGAGGGTGCGCTCAAGGGCCGCGGCGGCTGGAGCTGGTACACCGGTTCGGCTGGCTGGCTCTACCGTGTGGCAGTCGAAGGTATCCTCGGCATCCGCTCGGAAAATGGCCGCCTGCATGTCAAGCCGGCCCTGCCGGCCGGATGGAACGGCTTCTCCGCCGAACTCGATCTGCCGAGCGGGAAATATCAGGTTTCCGTTTCGAAGGTGGATGCGGACCGCTGCTCTGTGACGATCAACGGCACGGCGCTCGATGATTTGAGCGAGGGATATTTGTTGGCGGCCAAATGAGAACTCACTGCCGGGGCAGATTGACTGGTGTCACTGCCCCGGCGATTGCCCCGATCTGCGCGTCGTTCAATCCGTTGGCAGAGTGAAGACCGCGCAGGGATCGGCGATGCCTCGCAACCGGTGTTCACCCAGGGGAACCAGTTGCGTCGAAACCTCCGCAGCGAGCGCACCTGATATCAGCACACGATGGCCAAGGGATTTGCAGAGCCCTTCCAGCCGGCTGACCAGGTTGACCGCGGGGCCGATGGCGGTGAAGTCTAGCCGGTCGGCCGCACCGATATTGCCCCAGAGCATTTCACCGAAATGCAGCGCGACGCCGAAGGGTAGCGGCGGCAGGCGCTGTGCTTGCCGTGTAATGTCGAGATGCGCCATGCCGGCACGGGCGGCTGCGACGGCGCGTAGCGACGCTTCGCAAGCCTCACCGGGCGTTCCGGTAACGGGAAAGATCGCCAGAACACCGTCACCAATGAACTTCAACACCTCACCCCCGAAAGCGTGTACCGCGCCTGCAACACGATCGAACCAGGCATCGAGGGTGGTGATCATGAGAGAGGGCTCGGTTGCTTCGGATAGGGCCGTGAAATCGCGCAGGTCAGCACAGAGCAAAGCGGCGCGAATTGTTTCACCGCTGCTGCGGCCGAGCGCTCCGGCCTGCACCTGCGCGGCACTGCGTTTGCCGAGATAGGCCTCTAAAAGGGTTGTCAGCGCCGTTCGTGCGGTCAGAGCCGCCAAGGGTGCCACTGCAAAGCGGGCGGCCTGGTGCAGCCGGTCCGCCTCGTCCGGATCGAACGAGCGGGATCCAGCCCAGCCCAATGTCGGACTGTCGGAGCCTCGACCGATCTTTCCTTCGTATACTGGCCCAAGCCCGGCAAGCCAGTCGCCCGCAGCCTTGTTGAGCGAGCTGCCGGCAAAGTCGAGCGCCTCGATGACGGTGCCGGTCTCGGCCCGCCACAACCAGGTGCGACGCGCAATGATCGGATGTGGAACGGCAAGGGTGAGGGCTCCGCCGGCGAGCGGCAGGCCATCGGCAAGCAACTGGCGGCCAAGCTCGGCTATGAAGTGTTCGGGGCCGGACGAGGCGCCGGCCTCATCGATCAGCCAGGCGAGGTGGGCGGGCAAATCCATGCCTCGATCATGCCATAGCGGTCACCGGATGTCAGCCAGACGTAGCCTTCCTCGTGAATTCGGCTTCTCTTTCAAATGAGAATCTTGGTCATTTCCTGCCATAGAAGGGATCGGGTCCCGGGTCGCGTCCGGCCGCCACGGTGCTCAGCCGACCAAGGTAGTGAGCCCAGCCCTCGGCATGGCCGGCGCATTGCTCGGCATTGGGCAAGCCGGTATGCGTCAGACGCAGGAGCGTTCCATCATGTTGTTCGATCAGATCAATCTCGACCAGGCTGGAGCCCGGCGGCACCACTTCGCTCCCATCCCAGCCGAAACTATAGGCCAGGCGGTGGACCGGCACCACTTCGCGGAAAGAGCCGCGAGCGAAACGTGCGCCGGTAACGTTGACGAGATAGAGCCCTCCGGGCTGCGGCTCGATCTCTGCTTCCGTCCCCATCCAGCGGAGGATCTTTTCCGGATCCGTCAGCAGGGCGAACACGGCCGCAGGCGGCGCTGAAAGATGCGTTTCGCGGCGAACGACGAGGGCCTCTTGCATCGCTTTCTCCCAAGTTTGGTCCGCGCCGACCGAGGGCACGACGCGGTATACTGAACTAGAGGGAAGTTCACCCGCAGCAAGGGTGTCATGCGTTACGAGCGGTTGAATTGTGGAGGGCGCTCATCCTGCGAATTCACGTGGAGGAGGTGACAAAGCTCTTATAGGCCTGCCATCGTCCGCCGCCTGCGCTACTACGGATTTGCCTTCAGGAAGGCGATAAGGTCGTCGATCTCGAAGCTCCAGAGCCCCCAGAAGCGCATCTTTGTGCCGGGGATTTTTCTGCTCGGGCTTGCCAGAAATTCCGCAAGTTCATGCTCGTTCCACACAAGCCCGTCTTCGCCGGCTTTCTTCAGGGCGGGAGAGTAGGCATAATCGTCTATGATAGCTGCCCGACGTCCCACAACACCCTTCAGGGAGGGGCCGAATGTACTCCGGGTGTCATCGATAATGTGACATGAAGAACAGGCCCGGTAAATTCTCGCACCACGATCCGCATCAGCGGCGAAACCGTTGCCCGCAACCGAAGCTGCCGTGATTGCCCAGGCGATTGTTCGCAACATCATTCTAGGCCTGAGCGTCGATCTTCGTGAGTTTGAAGAAGAACCGCCTTTCGTCGTCGCGCACGCACATTATTCCGGCCAGCGTATTTTCATCCACCCGTCTGAAGTGGTCGACGATCGGCTGCTCGTTGTAGACCATTGCAGCGCTTGCGATGTACTCGAATGTCCGAACCTCCAGTGCGGCTGTCGTGCCTCGTGCGCGGAATACCTTATGAAAATACGAAAACGTGGTTTGGGCGAGGGCGGTCCGTCCGAATGGCGCCAGCTTGATCGCAAGCCCGATAGGGACGAAGCGCGGATCGATGGCCACGAGCCGTCCCGGATGCCACTGAAAGAGTAGGGCGTCGGCCCGCATGTCAGGATGAAAGCGTTTGCCGAACCATCGCAGGTTTTCGAGGACGCCATCGAGCGGATGCCCCGATGGAACGCCAGCGCCTCGCCATAATCCGACCATCTCAACGGGCTTGACGGACTCCAGCGACTGGAACCAGGCCGTTATATCTTTCTGCAGGTCCGCTTGCACGGGCTCACCTTCTCGCACGATCACATCAGGAATGAAGTAGCGATTGCCGGCGAAGATTCCGAGACCCAATTGGATATCTCTGTGCGGAACCTTCAAAATCGATGCCGGATATCTGCTCTTAACCGCCGTGGCTCGCCACTAACGCCGACATCGCGAGCATGCGGTATTTAAACACCAGAGCTCACGGCACCGCATCGTAACCGCCTCGCCGGAAGGACGGTCGTTCCTGGAGGCGATCGAAGTAGGCTATGACCGCCGACAGCGCGGGTCGTTCGATCGGTGTGTGAAACCAGCGATTGATCGACAGGCCAATCAAAATATCGGCCAGCGTGAAGTGATCTCCCGTTACGAAAGGTCCGCCCGTCGAGAGGGTATTTTCCAGGATCGCCATCTTACCGTTCCAATCCCTGGCGCTTGCGGCAATGATCGAGGGGTCCGCATAAGCGGCGTCCTTGCGCACAAGCCCCTGGAACGCGCCGCGCCAGGCACTGTTCAGCTCTGTTGCCTGCCAATCCATCCATCGCTCGACCAGTGCCCGCCTCCAGGGGGACGACGGTAGGAGATCGTCGCGGCTGTGTCTGGACGCGAGATAACGGCAGATCGTGTTGGATTCCCACAAGATGCCGTCATCGCTTTCGATGACCGGCACGAGACCATTCGGATTGAGTGCGAGGAATTTCGGTGTCCTGGTCGAGGCAAACCCCGTTCCCCAATCCTCCTGCACGTAATCAATGCCGATCTCTTCGCAGGTCCAGAGCACCTTGCGAACGTTGATGGATGATTGCCTGCCAAGAACTCGAAGGACGCTCATGATCCACTCCTAACCAGTCGGTCCCTGGGTATCGAACGAGACGTCACTTTGCACCACCAAACATGTCCCGGCGACAACAAAGCCCTTTGTTGTGCTTGCTCGGCGATCTAGCGCAGTAATTTAAGGGAACCGGTCAGCGACCTCACCCATTTCGCTGGCCCTGCAAGGCCTAATCCATCGATCTCTTCTTCGCTGAAGTCCCTGTCCGGGAAACTGCGCTGATAATCAGCATAATCATGCAGTGACCGCGCAAAAGCGGGAAACGGTACGATGGCATGTTCCTCCGGCTGGTTCAGCGCCTTCAACATGATCTGGTGGATCGTCTGTCCGTCGGCCTGCAGAATCGGCACTGGTCGGTTGGAGATGATATCGGTGGTCCTTCCGGTGCGGTCGCTGAGCCTTTCGGCGCCGAGAAGGGGCATCTTGGCGCCCATGCCTATGCCGATGGCGCTGACGGTATTTGCAATAAGAGCTGGCGGGAGTTTGGGATCGACGACAATGGCAATGCGGATATCTGAGAGCATGGAAAAGACCTGAGATTGCGATGGCCACAGCCTAAGCGATCCCGGCAGAAGGATCCTATCTAGTATTGCCGTTCAGCGTGGATATTTGGTAGGTTTCACCCAGTCGATGTGATTTTTGGGTAGATATTACCGATGACGACATTTGAGCCAGTTGAGCTGAAAATTCTTTCAAGCCTACAGGCTGAGGGGCGGCTGACAAATCAGGAACTGTCCGAGCGCGTCGGCATGTCGACGTCTCCTTGTTGGCGAAAGGTACGTCAGCTCGAAGAGACGGGCGTGATTCGGAGTTACCGAGCCGATCTCAACCGGCGCAAACTCGGGCTTGGAGTCCTTGCCTTCATCCGGGTGAAGATCGATGGCCATAACGAGGCGGAGGCGGACGCCTTTGCCGCCGAAGTTGCACGGCTGCGGGAGGTTGTTGCCTGCTACAGCATTGCCGGAGACTCGGATTTTCTGCTGCAGGTCGTCTCTCCTGATCTCGATTCCTATGCCGATTTCGCGATGTCCGTCGTGCGCCGTCTGCCGCGTATCAAGGAAATGCAGACCACCTTTGTTCTCAAGGAAATCAAGCCGTTCGAAGGTTTTCCGGTAGGTCTTTAAGAGGCTGATCTGAACCGATAATCGGTGAAATAGCCGCCCAGCAGATGCTGGACGGCTGATCGTGCTGAAAAGTAGGCCGTCATGGCTTCAACATAGGCTGGATCAAATAGTCACGCCTTAACGATTTCAGTCTGACGAATGGCGCTTGCGCCAGGCTTTTCGCGACGCACAATAAGTATGACAATTCAGTTTTCCCGGCGAAGCCGCGGTTGGCGAGCAATCTGTCGGCATCTGCGCCGACGCGATCAAGTTCAAATGTTGGAGCCGAAATTTTAGTTTCCACCCGATTGACCGGATCGGAAATCTTGCGTTAGCTTGATTAAATCAATTTGATTGAATCTAAAAAATAACAAGCAAGGGAACGTAAAAATGGGACTGGATAAGAGCGTAATCCGCAGTGTTTCCGCGCGTGCCGGCTGGGCGGCGGCGACCGCCTTGACGGCGGTGATGGCGTTTGGCGCATCGGCTGTTTCGGCCGCCGAAGCCGTTCTGACGATGCATATCGAAGAGCAGACGAGCTGGGTGCAGAACTTCAATCCATTCGACCTTGCCGGCCGCCGGCAGAGCACCATGGATTTCATCTATGAGCCGCTCGTCATCTTCAACGCACAGGACGGTGGCAAGCCGGTCTGGCGCCTTGCCACGAACTACAAGTTTTCCGACGACATGAAGTCGATCACCTATGAACTGCGCCCGGGCGTGAAATGGTCGGACGGCCAGCCGCTGACATCGGCGGACGTCAAATATACGATCGATCTGATGCTGAAGAATGCCGCGCTCGATACCGTTGGTGTCGGCGAAACCGTGGCATCCGTCGAGGCGCCTTCGCCGACTGAGGTGACGATCAAGCTCAAGGCCGTCAATTCCGACTTCCCGGAATCGCTGGCCGACCTCGCCGTCGTTCCCGAGCATGTCTGGAAGGATGTTTCCGATCCCGTGGCATTCAAAAACGAGAAGCCGGTTGGCTCCGGTCCGATGACGGAAGTGCGCCGCTTCACACCGCAGGTTTATGAGCAGTGCCGCAACCCGAACTATTGGGATGCAGCCTCTTTGCATGTCGATTGCCTGCGCCTGCCGCAGATTTCCGGCAACGACCAGATGCTCGCGATCCTGCCCGAGGGCAATATGGACTGGATCGGCTCCTTCATTCCCGAGATCGACAAGACATTCGTGGCGCTCGACGCCGAACATAACGGCTATTGGCAGCCGCCGGCCGAGACCGTTGCCTTCCAGATGAACTTCAAGACCAAGGATGAGGGCAATCTGGAAGCCTATAAGGACCTCAACTTCCGCCACGCCTTCAGCCTTGCCATGGACCGCAAGTCGATGGTCGATATTGCGGGCTTCGGTTATCCGGTTGTCAACGAGCACGCCTCCGGTCTGCCGCCGCGTTTTGAAGGCTGGAGCAACAAGGCGGCTGAAGGCGACAAGGATGCCTTCATGGGCCTGGATACCGACAAGGCCAACAAGATCCTCGACGATGCCGGTTACAAGAAGGGTGCGGACGGTTTCCGCACGAGCCCCAGCGGCAAGCCGATCACTTTTCCGATCATCGTCCCGAATGGCTGGACGGACTGGATCGACGCCGTGCAGATCGCCGTTGAAGGCTTGCGTGCGGCCGGCATCAATGCCTCGGTTGCCACTCCCGAATACGAACAATGGCGCAAGCAGATTCTCGATGGCAGCTTCGAGGTCGTGATGAACTCGCGCGCCGATGGCGCCACACCTTTCCGCGGCTATTACCAGAACCTCTCGACCGCCTATGGCGGGCGCATCACCGGCGCTCCCTCGCGCTACTCGAACCCGAAACTCGATGCGCTTTTCGACCAGTATCTGAAGGCGACATCGGATGAGGATCACAAGAAGATCTTCAACGATATTCAGCTGCTGGTTGCCGATGACTTCCCGGTCGTGCCTGTCTTCAACGGACCGACCTGGTATCAGTTTTCGAGCAAGCGTTTCACCGGCTGGGTGACCGACAAGGATCCGGTCATGAACCCGGAAGATCATGACAACAACCGGATGCGCCTTATGCATCTCCTGCGCCTGAAGCCGGTCCAATAAGACCGCCGAGGGAAGGGATATGCGTGTTTCCGGACGGCGCCTCGGCGTCTATGCGGTCGCCCTGGCGTTCGCCATCGTGATGAATTTCATTCTTCCCCGGCTCATGCCGGGGACACCCGTCGATGCGATGGTCGCCCAGCTCGGCCCGCGGGCCACACCCGCAGCGGTTGAGGCGATCAAGGTTCGCTTCGGTGCCGTCGATCAGCCGATGCTTCTGCAGTTCGTCGATTATCTGAAGGGGCTTGCGAGTTTCGATCTCGGCGTCTCGGTCAAATATTATCCTCAGACCGTCGTTCAGGTTCTCGCCCGCTCGACGATCTGGACCATTTTCCTCGTCGTGACCGCCATCATCTTTTCGCTCTGCATCGGCGTCGTGCTTGGCGCGGTCTCGGCATGGCGCCGCGGTGGCCGCTTCGACACGATCGTCTCGCCGCTATCGGTCATCATGATCTCGGTGCCGCCTGTCATCATCGCGCTGACGACGCTTTTCGTCTTCGGCGTCTCGCTGCGCTGGTTTCCGGTCGGTTACGCCTATGACCCGAATCTCGATCCTGCGTTCAACTTCACCTTTGCCGGCAGCGTCTTCATGCATGCCATCCTGCCGGTACTGACGCTGTCGCCTTTCCTGATCGGTGAATTCCAGACGACCATGCGTTCGTCGATGATCTCGATCCTCGGCGAGGACTATGTAACGATGGCCCGCGCCAAGGGTCTCAGTCATCTTAACGTGATGTTCGGCTATGGCGCGCGCAACGCCATGCTTCCTGTCCTGACAAACCTTGCCCTCATGCTTGGCGCTGTTTTCGGCGGTTCGATCGTGACCGAGATCGTCTTCAATTATCCGGGGCTCGGCCTGACGCTCTATACGGCGAGCATTGCCCGCGATTATCCGGTCATCCAGGGGCAGCTGCTTCTGATGACGCTCGCAACGCTCGGGGCCAACTTCCTCGTCGACATCATTTACGGGTTTATCGACCCCCGACTGCGGGATGCTGTGTAATGGGCTTCACGCTGAGATCCATCCTTCGCCAGAAGAAGGCCGTCGCCGGCCTCATCATTGTAGTCGCTCTCTGGCTCATGGCGCTATCTGCACCGATCATTGCGCCCGGCGAACCCGGCGCCCGTGTCGGCCGCTCTCACCAGCCTCCGTCCATCGAGCATGTGCTCGGCACGACGAAGATGGGGCGCGACGTCTATCGCCAGTTCGTCTGGGGTGCGCGCAGTTCGCTCACCGTCGGTTTTGCGACGGGCATTGCGATCACCGTGATCGGCACCGCCATCGGCCTCGTCGCCGGCTATGTCGGCGGCAAGACGGATGCCGCCCTTGATCTCGCAACGAACGCGGTACTCGTTGTTCCGAACATGCCGCTCTTGATCCTGCTTGCTTCTTTTGCCGGCACGGTCGGGCCGATGACGATCATGACGATCATCGCCCTGACCTCGTGGCCATGGGGTGCCCGCATGACACGGTCGCAGACGATGGCGCTGCGCAATCGCGATTTCGTCACCGCATCGAAAATGATCGGCGAGCCCGCCTGGCGGATCATCTTCGTGGAGATCCTGCCGAACCTCACACCGCTGATCGGTATCAACCTTGTCGGCAGCATCATCTATGCGATCGTCGCGCAGACGACGCTCGAATATCTCGGTTTCGGCGATCCGCTGAAAGTGTCCTGGGGCACCATGCTCTATAATGCCCAGAACGCTTCGGCGATCATGGTCGGCGCCTGGTGGGATGTCGGTGTCCCGGCGGTCGGCATTGCCGTGACGGGCCTTGGCCTCGCACTGCTCAATTTCACCTTCGACGAGATCGCCAATCCGCAGCTTCGCTCCGGGCCGGCGCTGTCGCGCTGGTTCCGCCTGACCCGTGCCCGCAACCGTCAACTGGAGGCCGGCCGATGAGCGACAATCTGCTGGAAATCGAAAAGCTCAACGTCGACTACCTGCTCGACAAGGGCGAGTTCCGCGCCGTCAAGGACGTGTCGTTCAGTATCGGTCGAGGCGAGATCTTCGGGCTGGCGGGTGAATCCGGTTGCGGCAAGAGCACCATCGCCTATGCCATCACGCGGCTTTCCAAGGCTCCGGCCTGGATCAGCGGCGGCAGCATCCGGATGGACGGGCGGGATCTTCTCAAAATGCCGGAGCGGGAGCTGCAGAGGATCCGCTGGAAGCGCATCGGCATGGTCTTTCAGAGCGCCATGAACTCACTCAATCCTTTGATGCGCGTTGAGGCACAGTTCCACGATGTGCTCTACCGGCACACCGGCTGCTCGCGCCAGGAGTCACGGGCGCGCGGCGAGGAGATGTTCCGGCTCGTCGGCATACCGCCGCAGCGCATCAGCGACTATCCGCACCAGTTTTCCGGCGGCATGCGCCAGCGCATCGTCATTGCCATCTGCCTGGCGCTGCGGCCGGAGCTCATCATCATGGACGAGCCGACGACGGCACTCGATGTCGTCGTGCAGCGCGAGATCCTCGAACAGGTCGTCGATCTGCAGCGGACTTACGGTTTCTCGATACTGTTCATCACCCACGACCTGCATCTGATGGCGCAGCTTTGCCAGCGTATCGGCATCATGCTGAAGGGCGAACTGGTCGAAGTCGGCGATGTCAGGCAGGTCAGCCAGGCGCCGCTGCACGACTATACGCGCAAGCTCTGGAACGCCATTCCCCAGCTTCCGAGCAAGCCCCATCTTTCAGGAGCATTGGCATGAAGTCCGAGGCACACCTGTCCCCGGCCGGAGCCGTCATACGGCTTGAGGAGATCAGGCGCCAGTTCGGCCCGGTACATGCGCTGAAGGGCGTCTCCTTCTCGCTCTTTCCCGGCCGTGCGCTGGCACTTGTTGGCGAATCCGGCTGCGGCAAGACGACCTGCGCCCGCATCATCGCGCGTCTCGACCGGCCGACCGGCGGCAAGCTGTTCTTTCACGGGCAGGATCTGACCGCTCAGGGGACGGCAAAAGACGAGCGTCTTTATCGCAGGGACGTGCAGATGGTCTTTCAGGATCCGTTCTCGTCGCTCAACCCCGCCTTCACCGTCAGCCATCATCTTTCCCGGCCGCTGCAGCTTCACAGCCAGAACACGTCGCGGACCGCCCTTGAGAATGGCATTACGGGATTGCTGGAAAGCGTCGGCCTAGACCCGGCCGTGTCGAAACAGAAGTTTCCGCATGAGCTGTCGGGCGGCCAGCGGCAGCGCGTCAACATTGCCCGGGCGCTTGCGGTGTCGCCGAGCGTGCTTGTCGCCGACGAGCCGACCTCGATGCTCGATGTTTCCATCCGCAAGGATATTCTCGATCTGCTCGCCCGGGTGAAGCAGGAGAACGAGCTGGCGATGCTCTATATCACCCATGATATCGCGACGGCGGCCCACGTGGCCGAGGAAATTGTCGTGATGTTTGCCGGTCAAATGGTCGAATGGGGCGACACCGAAACGGTGCTCTCCAGTCCGCGTCATCCCTATACCCAGCTGCTGCTCTCCGCAGTGCCTGACGGCGGACGGCCCTTCGTAACCGGCGGCAGCGCGCGCTTCCTTGAACAGGCAGAGCGCGTCCGGTCACTCAGCCGCCCGGAATCCACCGTGATCGAGCAAATCGGTCCCAATCATTTCATGCGCGCGCTCGGCGCGCAGAGCTAACAGGACGTCTTTCATGGATTATCTCGTCAACCTGTCGACCCTTCCGCAGGACACAAAGTCACCGGACGCCATGGCAAAGGCAGGTGTCACCATCCGCCGGGCACTGCCGCCCGAACTGAAGCTGATTGTCCGCTGGATCGACGAGCATTTCGGCGAAGCCTGGGCAAGCGAGGCAACGGTTGCGATGACGCGCCAGCCGCCGACCTGCTTCATCGCCACGCGCGAAGGCAAGCTCGTCGGCTTTTCCTGCCACGAGGCAACCGCACCCGACTTCTTTGGACCGACCGGTGTCGACGAGAGCCTGCGCGGGCTTGGCATCGGCAGGGCGCTGCTCTTTGCCAGCCTCAATGACCTGAAAACCATGGGCTATGGCTACGCGATCATCGGGGATGTCGGCCCATCCGCCTTCTACGAAAAAGCCGTCGGCGCAACTGCGATCCCCGATTCCGCTCCCGGCATCTATGCCGGCATGCTGAAGTCCTGATTTCGACAATACGAATAGAAAGAAACGATCATGTCCACACCGCGACCTCAGGCCCTGCGGCTCGAAACAGTCTGGAATCCGCCGGCCGAGGGCAAGGATTTTTCCTATGTCCTGCAGCTCAAGAACCTCAATGGCGAGCCGCTATCCGGCTTCTCACTCTGTGTCAGCGGCCCCGGGCGGGTCGATCCCGCCGGTCGCGTCGAGGGTGCGACGGTTTCAAAAAGGCTGTCAAATTTCACCGAATTTCATCCTCCGGAAGGCTTCGTTCTCGATAGGGGCGAGACCTGGACGATTTCCGTCCATGCATTGAGCTGGCAGTTCCGTCATTGGACGGATGGTGCAACGAGCGCCTATCTGGCCTTTGCCGACGGCAGCACAGTTTCGCTTGGGCTCGAGCCGACGCGGTCTTCCGCCAGCAATGCACCATTGAAGCGTGGCGCGGAGATCTTTCCGGTACCTGCCACTGTGCCCGTTCAGGTTTCAATCATTCCCTGGCCGAACCACGTCGCCGTCGGCTCGCGCCAGCCCTTGCCGGCCGGGTTTTCGCTGCAGGCCGACGATCCGGACGCAAAAGCGGCTGCCGACAGCTTCAAGGCGCTGGTCGACCATCTCTTCGCTGTCGAGGGCATCATCCGCACTGCCGCGGAAGGCGCTTCAAGCGTCAGCTTGAAGAAGACTGCCGGTTTCGGCCCCGAAGCCTATCGGCTGAGCTTCGAAGGCGAGGCGATCACCATCGAGGCGAGCAGTCGCGCCGGTTTTCTCTACGGCCTTGTGACGCTCGGGCAGATCTGGCGCGGTGCGCGCCTGCATCCGAGAACCTTCCAGTTCCCCGCCTCGGGCGAGATTGTGGATGAGCCGTCGATGGGCTGGCGCGGGCTGCATCTCGATGTTGCCCGCCAGTTCTATAGCGAGGCAGAAATCAAGAAGCTGATGGCGGTGCTAGCTTGGAACAAGCTCAACCGTTTCCATTGGCACCTCTCCGATGACGAAGCCTGGCGCGTCGAGATCGATGCCTATCCGGCACTGACCGAAATCGGTGCGTGGCGCGGTCACGGTCTTGCCCTGCCGCCGCTGCTCGGCTCCAGCCCGGCCCGCACCGGCGGCTACTATACCAAGGCTGCCATTCGCGAGATTGTCGCCTACGCACAAGGGTTCGGCATCGAAATCGTGCCGGAGATCGACATACCAGGCCATTGCTACGCCATGCTGCAGGCCGTACCGGAACTGCGCGATCCGCAAGAGGCCGGCAGCTACTATTCGGTTCAGGGCTTCCCGGACAATTGCATCAATCCCGCCCGAGAAAAGACCTATGAGGTCATCGAAACGATCTTTTCGGAACTCATCGATCTTTTCCCCTTCAAGACCATCCACATCGGCGCCGACGAAGTGCCGCTCGGCGCATGGTCGGGCTCGCCGGAGGCGCTCTTGGAGCTGCGTTCCCTCGCCGGTGATGAGGTTGCCGATGCGCATGCCAAGCGCCTGAACGTCATCACCAATACGCATGGCGCTGATGATATCCATGGTTCGGGTGCGGCCTTCCTGCAGGCAGAGTTCCTGAAGCGCATTCAGAGCTTCCTCGCCTCCAAGGGCTGCATTACCGGCGGCTGGGAAGAAGCGGCGCATGGCGACGTCATCGACAAATCGAAGAGCTATCTTTGCAGCTGGCGCAATGTCGAAGTCGCGGCCGAACTTGCCAATCGTGGCTATGAGATCGTCGTCTGCCCGGGGCAGGTCTATTATCTCGACATGGCGCTGCGGCCCGACTGGGATGAACCGGGCGCCAGCTGGGCCGGCACGTCGGATGCCGAGAAGATCTATACGTTCGACCCGGTCGGCGGCTGGACGGAAACCCAGAAGCAGAAGCTTCGCGGCATTCAGGCCTGCATCTGGTCCGAACCAATGACCGATCGCGCCGTCTTCGATCGCCTGGTCTTTCCGCGCCTGTCCGCGCTTGCCGAAACGGGCTGGACGAAACCGTCGTCCAAGTCGTGGGAGCGTTTCAGGGCGCTCGCAGGGCTGATGCCGCTGCTCTACGGGCTGCAGCAGTCGTAAGCTCAGGTTAGGATTGAAGACTATTTTTGCCATCACCGGAGACGGTGATGGCAATGGATACGGACATTGCTCTCAAGCTGCGAGCTTGAGCGTCGCAGACCCACCGAAGCAAGCCTGCGCCGGCAGTCAGTCCTGTTGATCCTGCGGTGGAGCGGCGCATCCGGGTTCGGCAATGCGAATGGGGCGGGTTCCAACAGGAGCGCCGGTTGCGCGATCGATGGTGACGGGATCGATCTCGGTTCCGGTTTCAGCATCGAAGAAGCGGGTGACTTCGCCGCCGCCGCGGTGCTTGCGGCCCCATGCGCCGATCGCAAACAGAACTGGTAAAAAGTCGCGGCCGGCCTCTGTCAGCACATATTCGTCGCGCGGCGGGCGCTCGGAATAGCGACGTTTTTCCAGCAGCCCTTCCTCCGTCAGCGATGACAGCCGCCCCGTCAGCATCGTCGGGGCAATGCCGAGGCTTTTTCGAAAATCATCAAAACGGGTCAACCCGGCATGTGCGTCGCGCATGATCAGCATGCTCCACGCATCGCCCACGAGCGCCAGGCTGCGAGCGATCAGGCAGGGCTGATCCGAAAGTTTTTTCATGTCGATATCTTTTTAGTAGTGACTTGCTATCAATTTAATAGTAACAGAAAGCGCATCGATGTTCCATGACAAAACGAAGGCAGAGATGAGCAAGAGAGAACGCGGCATTGCCCTGGTCACCGGGGCGTCCTCCGGCATCGGGCTGGTGACGGCGAAAGCGCTGCGGCGCGACGGTTACCGTGTGTTCGGCACCAGCCGAAGGTCGATGCCCGATACCGCCGACGGGATCACGATGCTGATCTGCGATGTCATCGACGATCAATCCGTGCAGGGCGTCGTTGACGAGGTTCTGAGCCGGGCAGGGCGGATCGATCTTCTCGTCAACAATGCCGGGATCGGCCTGCTTGGTGGCGCCGAGGAATCGACGACGGCGCAGGCGAAATCCGTATTCGACGTCAACGTCTTCGGCACCATACGGATGACGAATGCGGTGCTGCCGGTGATGCGGCGGCAACGTAGCGGCCGGATCGTCAACCTGAGCTCGATCCTCGGGCTGATCCCGGCACCCTTCAACGCGCTCTACGCAGCAACCAAGCATGCGATCGAAGGCTATTCGGAATCCCTTGATCACGAAGTGCGCACGCAAGGCGTCCGCGTGGTGCTCGTCGAACCGGGCGTCACCCGCACCTCCTTCGAGGAGAACATCACGCGGCCGGACCGGCCGCTTGCCATCTATGATGAGGTACGCGCCGACGCCGAAAAACTGATGCGCGAAATCGTCTCGAAGGGCGATGCACCAGAAGTGGTGGCCGCAATTGTCGTCCGAGCCGCTAATGCGCCATCGCCAAAGAGACGCTACACGGCCGGAAAAGCCGCGGGACAGGTGCGCTTTATCCGCCGCTTTCTGCCCGAGTCCTTCGTCGACAGGAACCTCAGGAAATTCAACAAGCTTCCCGACTGAGCCTTCCTTGTCGCTGTGTCGGCTCACCACAGAAACGAAAGTTCGTCCAATGAAAGCATTCCTGATCGATCGCTACAAGAAAGGCGGCGCCCTCAGGCTCGGCGACAGCCCCGAACCGCAACTGCATGAAAACGACGTGATGGTCGAGATCCATGCCGTCAGCGTGAACCTGCTGGATGCCAAGATCCGGGACGGGGAATTCAAGCTCATTCTGCCCTATCGGCTTCCGCTGGTGCTCGGCAATGATGTCGCGGGCATCGTGGTCCGGGTCGGGGCGAATGTCCGGCAGTTCAAGCCGGGCGACGAGGTTTACGCGCGGCCTGGCCAGGATCGCATCGGGACGTTCGCCGAGTATATCGCCATCGATGCGGCCGATGTCGCACTGAAGCCCGCCAATCTCAACATGGAAGAGGCCGCGTCGATTCCGCTGGTGGCGCTGACCGCATGGCAGGTTCTGGTCGAGCGTGCCAAACTACAGAAGGGACAGAGGATACTGATCCATGCGGGATCCGGCGGCGTCGGCACGGTTGCCATCCAGCTTGCCAAACATCTCGGCGCCCATGTTGCGACGACCACGAGCACGGCAAATATCGATCTGGTGAAAAGCCTCGGCGCCGACGTGGTGGTTGATTACAAGAAGGACGACTTCGAAAAGGTGCTGAAGGGCTATGATGTCGTGTTGAACAGCCTGGGCAAGGACACGCTGGAGAAATCGCTCGCCGTCCTGAAGCCGGGCGGCAGGTTGATCTCGATTTCCGGTCCGCCCGATCCGGATTTCGCCAGGGAGAACGGCTCCGGCTGGCCGCTCCGGCAGGTCATGCGCCTCTTGAGTTCGGGTATCAGGCGGAAGTCGAAACGCCGGGGGATCGCCTATTCTTTCCTCTTCATGACCGCAAACGGCGCTCAGCTCGGCAAGATCACCTCGCTGATCGAGGCAGGCGCCATCCGCCCCGTCATCGACCTGGCCTTTCCATTCGAGAAGACCAACGAGGCGCTGGATTATGTGGAAACGGGCCGCGCGAAAGGCAAGGTCGTCATTGCGGTGAAGTGAGGTCTGGAAGGCCGAAGAGCGCTCGGTTTAGCCGAGCGGCTTTTGCAGGCGTCGAGGCGCGGATTGGTTTCGGAAAAAAGAAGTGCGCAGGCATCCGCGTCGATAGCTATGGGTACCCGGCCGAAAACAGCGGAAGTACCAGCGCCGGCGTTATCCGTCGGAGATCAAGGCTGCCGTCTCGCCACAACGAACAAACACTTGTCAAGCGAAGGGACTTCACTGTCGTTGCCGGTAGGCGGAGGGTGTGACGCCTGTGCCCAGCTTAAATGCCCGTGTCATTTGGCTCTGGCTGCTGAAACCGCAGGCCGAAGCGATCTGCGCGATTGGGTCCGTGCCGCACAACATCGATTTGGCGCGCTCGACACGCCGGTGGGCCACCCAGCCATGCGGGGATACACCATAGCTTGCCCGGAACATCCGCTGAAAATGAAAGGCGCTGAGCTGTCCGATCGCCGCCAGATCCTGCAAGCGGATTGCCTCATCGAGATGAGCCTCGATATACTCCAGACTCCGGCGCCGCACATGAGGAGCGAGCCCGCCGCTGATCGCGCAGGGACGCATCCCTCCATAACGCGGATCAACGAAGAAATCGTTGATCGTCTGTGTCATCGCTTCTTCAGCCTGCAGATGACTGCCCGCCACCATCGCTTTCGTCATCTGAAGAAGCGTACGCGCCAAGGCGGGTGCATCTGCGAAGGTCACTTCGGGAAGGGCCATAAGCCGAGCATCGCGGTCAAACATCTCCGCAAACATCCGGCGCATCTGATCGTCGGGAACATACAGATGGACGAATTGGGAGAAGTCGGTGATTTCCCATTCGGAGGAGTGCTCCTGTGGCATGATGCACAGGACTCCCGGACGGCCACGCGCTGCAGGGCTGCCATCCAGACGACGCGTTCCGGCGCCGCCCCTGAGATAGAGACTGAACGTATGACCGTTCGGCCGCTGATAGCTCATCCTGTCGTGTGCATTGCTCCAGATGGCAGCTGATCGCCCGAACCCCAAATCCATAGACTGTGACATCCGCGCAGTGGGAGATGCGGACAAAAACCTGAAAACCGACGGGTGATTATATTTCACCAATTCTTCCCCACACCTGACCATGCCGTGTGAATAGTACCGGCGGACGACCCGCATGGCGAGCCGGAAGTCCGGGCAGATCGATTTCATAGCAAGAATCTGCAAGAGGCCTGCTCACGGTTCGCCTATTGGTCGGGAAAACGAGGATCACTCCATGGCAAATGCCGCTCTCTTCATCGCGACCGTCCTTATATGGGGGACGACATGGATCGCCATTGCGATGCAGGTCGGCCCCGTGTCGGTCTTGGTCTCGGTCTTTTACAGATTTGCGGTCGCAGCAGTGATCCTCGTCACCATCCTGGCTGTCATGCGGCGGCTCAAGCTCCCTGCCTTGCGCGATCAGCCTTTCATTCTTGCGCAAGCGCTCTGCCTGTTCAGCCTCAATTTCATATGCTTCTACAACGCAGCCGCCTCTATCCCGTCCGGGCTAATTTCCGTGATCTTCTCGCTCGCAACGATCTACAATGCCGTCAATGCGCGCCTCTTCTTCGGCGACCGCATTACAGGCCGCACGCTTCTCGCAGCCGCGCTCGGAGCAACCGGCCTTCTCCTCCTTTTCGGACAGGACGTTGTCGTCGATTTCGATATGGGTACGTTGAAAGGGATCGGGCTCGCGGCGCTTGGCACGCTGTTCTTCTCGCTGGGCAATATGGCATCGCGTCGAAACAGCGCTGCCGGAATCTCACCGCTTGCCGCCAATGCCTGGGGCATGACCTATGGCGCGATCATCCTCCTCTTCCTCATTGCCGTGACGAAAACGCCGATCGTGGCGCCGCCCAACATCACCTATCTTGCCGCACTGCTCTATCTCGCGGCGATCGGATCGGTGATCGGCTTCACCACCTATCTCATGCTGGTGTCGCGCATCGGCTCCTCACGCGCTGCCTATGCCACCGCCCTGTTCCCAATCGTCGCTCTGTCGCTATCGACTGTTTTCGAGGGTTACCACTGGAGCGGTCTAGGCCTGATCGGCCTGGCGCTGACGCTTCTCGGGAACGTGGTCATCTTTGCGCGACCTCTGGCCCGTCGCCCGCACCAAGCCGATGCGAGGCCGTCTGCCTCCTGAGGGCGCCGATAGGGTGGTCATCGATACTTTCGATGACCACTGCGTAAACATCTTCCTTTCGAACGGAGCTGTGGCGGTGACCTGACCAATGAGCCTCAGCTCAGCCGAGCGGCTTTTGCAGAACGTCGAAGCGCGGATTGGTTTCGGAAAATATCGGCAGGGCGGCGGCGCCGAGAATTGCCGTATCCTTGCCGGTCATGCCGATCATGACGCGAGGAATGGTCCGCTTCTGGCTGGGGTCGATCGGAATGTGCAGCGGCTCCAGCCGCTCGGCGAGCCGCCGCATCAGTGATGTCGATATGCTGCCCCCAAGCACGATGGTCTGCGGATCAAAGGCCAGTTCCAGAAAATCGACGGTTTGCCGCAGCGGCTGAACTGCCTGATCCAGCCAGGCATCCAGACCTTCGCCGCCTTTGGCGATCAGGGCGTTAAGATCTTCCGGCAAAAGCTCTTCAGCATTCGCAATGCCCATGAATTCATAGGCGACAGTCGGCGACACGTAGCGGTCGAGGCACCCGCGCTTGCCGCAGCTGCAGAGCCGGCCATGCGGCTCGACGATGATGTGGCCGATCTCGCCGGCATTCTGCCGGCTGCCCTTGTAGAGGTGCCCATCGAGAAACATGCCGGCGCCGATGCCGCCGCCACCGGCAAGAAAAAGATAGACGAAGCTGCTGAAGCCGCGGGCAACACCATGCAGGCGCTCGCCGATGGCCGCCGCCGTTGCGTCATTCTCGACAAGAACCGGCACCTTGACGCGCCGTTCAAGCTCATAGCCGACTGGGAAGTCCTGCCAACCGGGCAGGTTCTGCGGGCTGAGCGACGTGACACCTCCCTCCGCATAGCGGCCGGGTAAGGCCATGCCGACACCGAGCAGCCTGTTGCGATCAAAGGAGAAAGCTTGCTGCAGATCCTCGACAATAGAACCGAGGACAGGCATCGCCTGTTCGGGATCGGGATGTTCGACATGACGCTCGATGCGTGCACAGACAGCGCCCGAGAGATCGGTCAGCACGCCACTGGCACGCTGGCGGCCAAGTTCGAGGCCGATCGAATAGGCCCCATGCGGGTTGATCGAGTAGGGAATGATCGGCTGGCCACGCGCAAGCTTCTGCGCTTTCGCTGGCACGAGCAGGTGAGAACGCTGCAATTCCTCGACGATGTTCGAGACCGTCTGCGCCGTCAGCGCGGTCATACGGGCGATCGCGGCGCGCGACAGCGGACCGTTGGTACGGATAGCCTCAATCACGACACGTCTGTTGTGTGACTTAGCCTGCTCGAGATTGGTGCCTGAAATCGCTTTCATGATGTCTTTATGGAGTTTGAATATCACCATTGCCACAAGACGACCATGTGGGGAAGGGGAGAAGTGTGCAGTCTTTTCAATGTGATCGCGACGACAATTGATACCGATTGTTTCGCCGGTTCTTAAAGTATCACTTTAACGGCTGTGTCGCGGAGATCGATGCTGTTGACGGCGCCGGACAGGCATCGAATTCCTCGGAATGATAAGAGATCCGTCATGAAAATCGCCTGCCAGCAATCGACGGCGCCAGGATGACGTTCTATGGCAGGTGGAACGCCTAACCAATTGGGACGAATCATGAATTTGCGCGTCAGCCGCACTGCAGGAAATACGGTACTCCTTGGCGTGCTGCTGATGCTTCTCGGCGATTTCCTGTTTTCGCTCAACGACGCCATGGGCAAATGGCTGGTGGCGAGCTTTGCGGTCGGTCAGGTCCTGGTGATCCGTTCGCTCGGCTCCTTTCTGATCCTTGCGCCGATGATTGCCGGGCAAGGACCTCGCTCGCTATTTCAGGTCGAGCGTGTGCCCCTGCAGATCCTGCGGGTGATCCTGACGACAGGGGATGTCGCGTTTTTCTATGCCGCGGTCGCCTACCTTCCGCTCGCCGACGTCATGACCTTCTACATGGCCGGCCCCATCTATGTAGCCGCCCTTTCGCACTTCTTCCTCGGCGAAACGATCGGCTGGCGCCGCTGGCTCGCCGTCATCATAGGCTTTATCGGCGTCGTGATAGCGCTGAGACCCTCGACGGCGATGTTATCCTGGCCGTCGATCTTCGGCCTGATCGGCAGCCTTTCCTTCGCGCTGACGCTGATCCTCGGCCGTCGGCTGCGACAAACAGGTGACGCCACGCTTGTGACATGGCAGACGGTCGGTGCCCTCGTCACCGGTCTAATCCTAAGCGTGAGCGACTGGCGTTCCATGTCCGCCCTCGACTTCGTCGCGATGCTGGCGCTAGGCATCGTCGCAGGCAGCGCCCATATGATGATCACGCGTGCGCTGAAGCTTGCCCCAGCCTCCCTGCTTGCACCACTGCAATACAGCCTGCTCTTATGGGCAATCGTGCTGGGCTATATTTTCTTCGGCGAATTGCCGGACAGCCAGATTCTGGTCGGCTCCGTCATCATTGTTCTCGCAGGTCTCTTCATCTTCCATCGCAAGAACATCGTGGACATCACGCCCAAGGCCGACGTTCCGCCCGACGGGCATTAGGGATTACACGGTCTTGTGGTGATTTCACCGCTGGGGAGGTCTATCCGCTCATCGCTTTCGCGGATTGAACTCATCATGGCATCCACCGCAGTCAGCCGCCTCAGATGACGTCGTGACGACAGGGTCTCTTCCGGGCCTTCTACAGGCGAAGGGATGATCTGTTCGTCGAATTTCGATTTGCTCAACATGTCATGCACCGTTCCTGGCTTGGGAGCATGGCGCTGCTTCATGACAAGCAGGATGGCTTGCCTTACGAGACTGAGCATAAAACGCGGGTTTTGAAAAATCCGCCAAGCGGTCACCATTGACAGATGCAGATTCCCCGCCTTTCTGTACTGCCGGAATGCGTATTTTTGAGTAAGCGCGATAGCGCTTCTGGCTGCGTATCTCGGAAGCTGCGGATTTGCGGCGATCGAGCGCTTGATTACTTCCAGAAGACCTTGAGCCATTCGCGTGTAATTGGACGACATGTTGCCGGGATATTTTCTGTATCCCACTAGGCGTTCGGGAACGACTTCCATGCAATAACGCGCGGCAAGCCTGAGTTCGAAATCGACGTCTTCGCAGCCTCCAATACCTGCTGCTGCGTATGAGCTATCAAACCCACCGATCTCAAGCGCAACGTCCCGTCGCACGAGAAGCGCGCTTCCGTTACCTATATATTTGAAATTCAGATGCCGGGCATAGATATAGCCCCTTGCGATTTTGGATCCGCCGAGCCCAATGATCTCGTCATGCTGATCGATAATATAATGCAGCACATAGACCGCGGCCCATTGTGGGGATAAGCGACTGAGAGCGTTGACCTGCTTCTCGATTTTCGTCGGGTGCCAGAGATCGTCGGCGTCGAGGAATGCTACAAATCGACCTGATGATGCGTCGATTCCAGTATTCCTTGCGGCAGCGACACCGCGGTTTGGTGTGGACAGGAGGCGGATGCGTGAATCCGTCATCGCTATCTGCTCGACAAGTTGGGCCGTGTCATCCGTGGAGCCGTCATTGACAACAATGATCTCCAGGGCGGTATAGGTCTGGCGTACAGCGGATCGAAGCGTGCGCTCAATATACGCGGAAGCGTTGAAGGCCGGAATGACCACCGAAACGAAAGGCTGGGTGGAATAAAAAGCATCTCCTCGATCCATTGATTATTCCTTATACCGCTGGCGGGACGAGACAGATCTGATACTTCATCAGGCTGGCAACGGACGATCTATGGCTGACGATAATCAGTGTTCGGCTCTGATATTCCCTAAGCAGAAGGGAAAGCACCCGCGCCTCGGTCGCTTCGTCAAGCGCGTTGGTGGCTTCGTCGAGGAGCAGTATCTCGGGCCGGCCGGCGAGTGCGCGTGCCAGGCCGATGCGCTGCCGCTGGCCGCCCGAAAGCCTTATTGCCTCATCGCCCAGCCATTCATCGAAGCCGGAAGGCAGTTTCTCGATGAACTCAGTCGCGCAAGCCACATCTGCAGCCCAGCGGACATCTTCCTCGGTAATTTCGCGGCGGAACCGGATGTTGTCGAGGACCGTTCCTTCCATCAATTCGACGTCCTGGCCCGAGACTGAGAATAGTCGCAGCCAGCTCGATCGTTCGATGGTTGAAAGATCCCTGCCGTCGAAGGTTATGCGCCCCTCACTCGGCTGGATGAGATCGAGCAGCATGTTGAGGATGGTTGTCTTGCCGGAGCCGCTTGGCCCGGTCAGCGCGGTCGTCTCTCCTGTCCTGATGGAGAAGCTGGCTCGGCTGACGGCAGGAACGCTGCTGCCTTCATATGAGAAGGAGACATCATGGAAAGCGATTTCCTTCTGCAGATGTTTGAGTTTTTCTCCGCAGGCGACCTGTCTGACATCGTCCGCCTCGGAAATTATCGCCAGCACGTTCTGTAGAGGTGCCTCCAGGGCATGCAGGCCAAGGATCTGGGAATCAAACTCCTTGATATACGGTTGAAGCCTGTAAAGAAGGATGGTCGCCGACAATGCTGCTCGGAAGTCTACCGGCAGAAATTGCGAAGACAGGATAATCGTCAGGATAACCCCGAATGTCAGCACCTCGCTCAAAAGCGAGGTTGCCGCACTCATCCGGTCGGAATGGGACCAGGTTTTCCCGACATCCGTGGAAAGCGCATCGAAAATGCTTTCGTGGCGCTTTTCCAGGCCGAAGCTTTTCACAGCCTTTAAGGTCTGCAGCGTGGTCCAGGTTAGTTGTGTCAGGTCCTCCACTGCCGAAATGGCGGCCGCGCCTGTACGCCGATAGGCGTCGGCAAACAGGCCGAGGGTCAGATTATGGACAACGCCGAAAATAAGCCCGAGCACGGCGATCGGCCATGCCATCACGAGCATTCCGGCACCGAAGATGACGATGGTCCCGAGATTGATACCAAGGCGAACCAGGCTCGCGTGAGCCGAAGCGACCGCATAGGATTCCGTCGCGATGACATTCATGAGGTCGCTGCGTTCGTAATGCTGAAAGCGCTGAAATGGGATCGTCAGGATTTTTGAATAAAGACGATGCCGAATGCTGCCACTGATTTGATGGCTGACGGTGCTCGCGATGATCGAATTGGCGAAACCCAGAACGATCCTGAGGATGATCGCGCAGATCAGGATGGTGACCAGCATCGATTTCGATATCGCGGTTTCAAACCCACCGAAAAATGCAGGAAGTCCGGTGATTGCAGCACTGGAAGAGGAGCCCTGCTGGCCGAGAACAAAAACGAGGCTCACCAGGAAGGTGATCCCGACCATTTCCATCAGACCGCTCAGGATCCCGACCACGACCATCACCGACGTCTTGAGCCAAAGCGACGGCACGAGTTTCAGAAGCTCGCGGAAGCGGGCTGCGACGATCATATTGAAGGCGCCTGTCGGCTTGGCGGAAACGGATTTTTGCAGTGTCATCATGCACCACCTCCGCGCGGTTCCATGAACACGCCAGCCTGTCCAACAGCCGCCGCTTCAAAACGGTCACGGAATGACGAGCCATTCTCGGGGAAAGCGATGACTGTCATTGCTTCCCGCATCGGCGCGGCAGGCCGCTTTCCGGTCACGCGTCCCGACAATCGATTTGCCAATCGTCGTCCGCGGCCTTTGACTGAGCGCCAGACAAGACCGGCGCCATGAATGGCGAGCCTCAGAGGGAAGCGCCCAGCCATCATCGGCGCCAGCTTTCTGACCTGATCATGGTCTTTGCTGGAAAGCGCCTTGCGGAAATACCACCGTGCCGTATCGAATTCCGCGGTAGTGGCGGCGGCGGCAAGATGCGGGTGGCGTTTTTTGACCTCTGCCATCACCAGGGCGTGAGATCTCAGCATGCGACAGGCATTGCTCGACATGTTTCCCTGAGTAAAACGATATCCCGTCAGAAAATCAGGGACCGGGGCGAAAGGCAGCCTTTCGGCCAGCGCCAGATAGAGCTTCTGATCTTCGCATCCCTCCGCCTTCTGATCGCGCAGTGACGGATCGTAGCCGCCACATGCCAGGACATCCGCACGCGGCATGAGCGGCGTGCTGCCGTTACCGATAAAATTCTCCCGAACCATGATTTCGAAGACGTCGCCCTTGTACAGCACAGGTTTTGAATGGGCGAAAATCACGTCATTCACATCGATGGCCGCGTACCAGTTGTAGGCGACCCCATGCCCTTCGGGGAGGCTTGCGAGCGCTCGGAGCTGCAATTCGATTTTGCGGGGATGCCAGAGATCATCGGCATCGATCGGGGCAATATAGCTGCCGGTCGCTTCGCGGATTGCCAGGTTGCGGGCGCGAGCCACGCCGCCGTTTTCTTGTCTCAGGACCCTGATGCGTGAATCTTGAAGGCGATATTCGTTTGCCAGTTCGTAAGTTCCGTCCTCAGAACCATCGTCGACCACGAGAATTTCGAGGCATTCATGGGTCTGGTTCGATACGCTGCGAAGTGTATTCGCGAGTGTTTTCGCAGCGTTGTAGGCAGGAATAACAACCGTGACCAAGGGGAGCGAATCGACGTTCATGGTTTGCTATCCAATGAAGGCGTCGGGTTGGCTCATCAGCTCGGCGAAGGCCTGGAGAGGACGGTCCCCGCGAACTTCAAGGCGTGGCAGGGATAAGGGGTGGTCCGAGAAGCTCGTCCTCGCGGGTTTTGTTGAAAAGCCGATCTCGTAACCGGCTTGAGCAAGAATGCCAGGAACGCGGAAATCGGTGGAACCGAAGGGAAGGGCGATGGACATCACGGCCTCGCCCAACCGGCTTTCCAGCGCATCGCGCGAAAGGACCGCTTCGCCCATCAATGTAGCATTGTCCAGCGAACTTGCCGGCCTGTGAGACGCAAGATGGGACCCGAAGCGGATTCCTTGTCGGTGCAAGCTCTGGATATCGGCCCAGGACATCAGCGGTGCCGTATCCCCGTAACCGGCATCCCAATCCGACCTGCCGCCCACCTTATCCGTTACCACGAAGACGTCTGCGCTGAACCCGCTTTCAGCCAGGATCGGGAAGGCATCGGTGAGAAAATCGAGATAGGCATCGTCAAAGGTCAGAACGACGGGTCGCCCCTGGATGGGCTTGCCCTCACGCAACAGGTTGGTCAGGCTCTCGGCCGTCAGCGCATAATAGCCCTGCCGCCGGAGGAACTGCATCTGTTTACGGAAGGCTTCCGGTGCGACCCGAAAGCGATGGAGCGAGGCCGGTCCGTCGAGTGCGATTCTGTGATACATGAGCACCGGAACCGAGGTGACGACCTCATTCGTCCTTGCGGTCTCGCTATCGACGCCGGCGGGCCCCCAGATAATGTATTTGGCGACGTTCGCATCGAGCGGTACACCATGGGGCTCGATATGCACGACCGGTATTGCCGCATTGCGCTTTGCGAACCGATGAATGGCATAAAGCTCCGTCTCGATCGTTTCTTCCAGAACGAGATCAGGCAAGGTTGACAGGACCTTCCTGATCGTGCCCATGCCAAAGGGATTGTTCCAGTCGAAACCGGTTCTGCCGGGCTCGTCGCGCCGGAGATGGGCGTGGGCCGTGACAAGATAGCCGCCCGGTTTCAAGGAGGCCGCGATTTTCCGGCATACCTGCTCCAGGCTTGCCTCGTCGTCTATGAAGTAGAGGACCTCAGAACAGATGATCAGATCCTGTTCGGGCGGAAGTTCGTTTTCGACGAAATCCAGGACGCGAAGCTCCACGTTTGGAAGATCGCGGCATCTCTCGGCTGCCCTTTCCACAGCGCGGCTGGAAATGTCCGCAGCCATCACGAAGCCGACCTTTTGCGCAAGCTTTGCCGTGAACAGCCCTTCCGCGCAGGCAAGCTCCAGGGCTTTTTCGACCCCGTCCGGAATGAGGCTCAGCGTCTGCTCGTATTTGACCTGTTCGTATACCGAGACATAGTTCCAGGGATCCGGGCGCTCGAAAAAACGTTCCCAATATTCCTTTTTCGTCGTTGCCTCAGGCAGGGCCGTTTGTTCGCCTCTCACTTCAGAGGACTCGTCGGTCCTCGCGACGACAGGGGTGGCAAGCCGTTGCTGATAGTCGGATTCCGTCTCCAGCAAGGATGCGTCATTATTCCCTCGTCTTCTAGCTGCAGTTTCGACGAGCGCGGTCAGATGTAGCTTTTTGAAGAGATATTTGATCTGCCGCCGTCGCCCGCTGCGCTGTCGGACAATTTTGCCGAAAGCTCCCATATTGCGAACGGCTCCGGCCGTCCAGGAGCGGGCATAGGAGAACGTTAAAGGTGTGGGCAACCGATCTTCGGCCTGCAATTCATCGATAATCAGGCGAACTTGAGTGCGAACCGAGAGATCTCCCCACAAGGGGCCGACATGCGATCCGATATATAGTCCTCTAGCAAAGACGTGCAGCAGCAGCGTATCGGCCCCATTAACCTTGGTGATCCAGGTCAGCTTGTCGATGTCGATGGCAGCCACCTGCAGATGGCCGAGCGCGAAGGAGCGAGACATGTCGGGTGCCGAGATTGACCAGACAACGAGCTCTTCCACCCGGCGCCCGGTTCCGGGCAGGGAGTGCCGCTCAAGCAATTGTACGAGATCGAGGAATGCCGGCTTCCAACGCTCCAGCAAATCGACGAGATCGGCGGGACGCGCTACTTTCAGGCCGATCTGCAATCCATGCAATATCACTTCAGTCAGGAAGTTCTCATAACCGGAAGCGTTGGGAAATTCGGGCAGAAGCTCTGCAAGCGCGGCAAGTTCGTCTCCCGCGCAGAGGTTGACTGAGGCGGCCCAGGCGAGCATTCGCAATTGACCGAGCGCAGGCGCCGTCCATCGGGCGTCCTCACCATCCGGCGACAGCCCCTCTTTCGAGCGCAGCGCTTGCGCCCTGCTGGTGACACGGACTGCATCCCTCAGCATTTTCAGCGGATCACCAGAGAGAGAGCCGGTCTTCATGCGATAAAAGGCAAGGCACCTTTCGACCTGCCGGAACGAAACTCCCGCAAAAGCCATACGGAGCCAGAGATCCCATTCCTCGCAAGTCTGCAGTTCGACATCCAAGCCGCCCAGCCGGATGAAAAGGTCTCTGGGAAAGACCACCGTATGAATGGCCAGGGCACAGAAGGACGAGAATTCCCGCTTTGCCTTGTCGCCTGCGAGGTCAGGGGGTATTTCGACACCCAGCATCCGGCCATCAGGCGTGACACGGCGATGGCTGCAATAGGCAATGATCGGTTGCTGGCCATCGGCGGCAACTGGCAGCATGCTTTGGATGAAAACAGGGTCCAGCCAGTCATCCGCATCAAGCATGCAAAGCAGGGGAGCGGTTGCAAATCCGGCGGCCACGTTACGCGCCGCGGATGCGCCGGCATTCGGCTGACGGTGGATCAGGATCCGGCTATCCGCTTGCGCAAAGCCCTCGAGCACTTCCCAGGTATCGTCTTTCGAACCGTCATCGACGACCACCGCCTGCCAGTTCGACACCGACTGTTTTTGCAAGCTGCCCAAGCAGTCGGCCAGAGTTTCTGCCGCGTTATAGGCGGGGATAAGGAACGATATGTCCGGCTTCGATACGGTTACCATGCCGGCATCTTCCAGCGGCGAAGGACATACCAGGCGCCGTTCAGGCATCCCAGCATTTCCTCCTTCAGAAAGAAGTTGTCCGAGGTTGCTCCCCTCGGCAGCCGTTTCCTCAACTTTCGAAGATAATACCGGGGCAGGGCGACAAGGATGCGCCGCAGATTGCCCCGGTTTCCGGTGTTCTGGTACTGGACGAGCAGGGCCGCCACATGGCCGCTCATATATTGGCGGATCTGCTTGGCGAGCCCCTTCATCTCCTTGCGATGGAAATGCCAGGAAACCGCGGTCGGCTCGTAGCGACAGGTGCCGCCGTGGTGGAGAAGTCGATTCCAGAGTTCGGAATCGCCCGAGCACCCTGCCGCGCCCATATCCAGCCGCACGTCGAACAATCCGATATCGTCGAATATCTGGCGGCGGAATGCCTGGCTTGCGCCCGCGCCTATCAGCCAGGCAGGCGCCCCGTATGATGCGCTCTGGCGATAGAAGTCTTGACCGAAGTCCTGACGCGTATAGCCTCTGCCAAATCCCCAATGGGTTTCGAATATCAGTTGCGCGGGCGTGGAAAGCTCTCCGGGAAGGACAAGGCCGGTAACGCATCCAATCTCGGGCCGGTCAAAGGCCTTCATCAGGTTCTCCAGCCACTGTTCATGCAGCACCACGTCGTCATCCGTGAACGCCAGGAACTCGGTCTTTGCCGCGCGCACGGCGGCATTGCGGGCGTAGTCCAGCCCGACCCTATTCTCGCGTACGTAGGTCGCGCCGGCGGCCTCCACGACGCGGCGCGTACCATCACCGGCTGAGGCGTTGTCGACGACGATTACCTCAACTGGAGGCAGGGACTGCTTGGGGATTGACGCGAGACATCTAGCCAGTTCGTCCGGCCGATCCTTGGTGCAGATCAGAAGGCTGACGTCGCGGTTCCTGATCGGCGCCTGCATCACATTCCGAACGTGTTCGATGGTCTCCGGCAACACGGCGCGCGCAGCCAGAGCGTTCGGGATTTCTGACCCCTCGATATAGGCCTGACCGACGGGAAGGCCTGCGGAGACGAAGACGACGAGCCCGGCGCTGATCGCCGGGGCATTCGGACCAACGTCATCCGACGAAAGATCCAGGTATCGGATGGGCACAGGAAAGACATTGTCTTTCATGTCACTCGGTATGGCGTCACTCATTAGTATACTCTGCGCCAGATGCCGGGGAACTGTTCAGCGTCCTGCCTTGGCCAGCCGGTGGGAGCCCGCCTGAGCTGCCTCCGTCGCGGTAATTTTCATCTCCTGCCTGAACCACTCCAGAGTCTTTGCAACGCCTTCTTCATAGCTGATCGCGCACGACCATTCGGGCATCACGTAGTTCGCATTCGTCAGATCTGGCCGTCTGTTTGTCGGGTCATGCGGCGGCGAGGGCTCGAAGACGATCGGAATGCCGCCCATCAGGCGCGAGACATACTGCGCCACTTCCAGGACTGAGATCTCCCGATCGTTCCCGATGTTAAGCGGACCCCTGTAATCCGTTTCGTTCATCCAGAAGTAACGTGCAAAGCCATCAATGATGTCATCGACATAACCCCAACTTCGGGACTGCAGGCCATCCCCGAACACCGTAATGGGGCGGCCGGTCAGGGCCTGGGCGACGAAGTTAGAGACGGCTCGGCCGTCGTCCGGCCGAGTCCTCGGTCCATATACGTTGAAGGGCCGAACGATCTTAAGGTCCAGACCCTGCGTGCGCTGCATTTCGAACAGTAAGGACTCGGTGCAGCGTTTGCTTTCGTCATAGGATGAGCGTGGCCCAGTGCAATCGACCTGGCCCTTATAAGACTCCGGCTGCGGCGAGACCAGCGGATCGCCATAGACTTCTGAGGAAGAGGTGAAACAGAAGCGGCCTCCTCTTTTCAGAAGGTCCAGAAGACGGAAGGCTCCAATGAGATTTGCCGAAATGGTTCTCTTGGGTTCCTTCATGTACCACGGCGGCGAGGCCGGAGAAGCAAGGTGATATACTTCGTCAAACTTATCCGAAGTCTGAAGCTCTTCCACGTCGGATTGCACAAAATGGAAGCGGGGATCCTGGATGTGGGAAATATTCGCCTCACGGCCAGTCCAAAGATTGTCAACAACAACCAGCTTTTCGATGTCGGTGCGATTTAAAAGCCTATCGCACAAATGTGATCCGAGAAAACCAGCTCCGCCTGCTATAAGCACTTTCTTCATGACTTCTCCAGCAGATGACATATTTCGTTTTTCTGGAATTTAAAGTTCAGAACTTTGATTGTTCAGTTCGGCGAGTGGCGGTTACTTTGGATTTTTGCAACGCCTCTATAGAAAATCGATGCGCCAAGAATAATGTCCATCCATGCACCGTTTTAGAGAAGGATACTGATGTCCGCCTTCGGCGCACCTCAATGTCCTCGATAAAAAGCAACACAATCGCGTTCTAGCTTTTTTGCGCGCTGGCCAACACGGACTTAAGTCCGACATGGCCTACCTTCCTCTGAGTGAATGCCGAAACGCTTAAAGAGCGAGATGGATGCGCGACCCGCGGCCCATTTAATTCCAGATTGCGCCTCCATAAGATCGAGGCGCGACGCCAAGATCGGGCTCGTTGGTGGCAGTGATCGGCCGCACAAATCTCCCATGAACTCAATCGTCTTGGGCTACGGCTCGAGCAGATCAAGCGCGTCGCACGCAATGGCGGACTCGCCTGTGCCGTTGCGAAACAGCATGAAATTGCGACGATTACGGTTCCGCCCGTGCGCCTATTCATTTCTGCCGATGGAGCCGCTTTCCCGATTGACAGGACCACTTCCGTCGCTATTCTATTATAAAATCCGACATAACATAATTGTGGAACATTAAACCGGGAGCATAAAATGAAGACACTTGTCGCATTCCTTCTCGGCACTGCGCTGGTCGCATTGCCGACAACTTTGCTGGCCCAGGAAAAGGGTGGTGTTATCAACGTCGCAACGATCGGCGAACCGCCGACGCTTGACCCGATGTCCTCGACTGCCGACCTCGTCGGCATCGTCACGCAGCATATTTTCGAAACACTTTACACCTTCGACAAGAAGTGGAATGTCACGCCGCTTCTGGCTGAAAGCCTGCCTGACATCAGCGCCGACGGTAAGACCTACACGATCAAGCTGCGCACCGGCATCAAGTTTCACGATAACTCCGACATGACGTCTGAAGACGTCGTCGCCTCGCTGGGCCGTTGGACGAAGATCGCCTCGCGTGGCAAACAGGTCGCAGGCTTTATCGACTCCATCACCGCCGTCGATCCGGCGACCGTCAAGATCGCGCTGAAGCAGCCTTATGCGCCATTGACCTCGCTGCTCGCCTTCAACAACTCCGCCGCCATCATCATCCCTGCTGAAAAGCAGGATGAACCGATGAAGGAATTCATCGGCACCGGCCCCTATATGCTAAAGGAGCGCAAGGCGGACCAGTACATCCAGCTCGTCCGTTTCGATGGCTACAAGTCGCGCGATGGCGAGAGCGACGGTTACGGCGGCGCGCGCCACCAGTATCTCGACGAAATCCGCTTCGTACCGGTTCCGGATGCAAACACCCGCGTCGAGGCCGCCGTTTCCGGCCAGTATGATTATGTCGACTCGATCCCGGTCGAATCCTTCGATAAACTGAAGGCATCGAGCGCGTCGCAGCCGGTCATCCTGAAGCCATTCGGCTATCCGGTCTTCGTCTTCAACACGAAGGAAGGCCTTGCCAAGAATGTCGAGGTTCGCAAAGCAATCCGCCAGGCGCTCAGCATGGAGGACATGCTCGCCGCCGCCTTCGGCAGCACGGATTTCTACACGCTCGACGGCGACATCTATCCCAAGCCGTATGTCTGGAATACCAATGCAGGCGTCGAAGGCAATTACAATGTCGCCGATCCAGAAGGCGCCGCCGAAGCAGCCAAGAAGGCCGGCTATAATGGCGAGCCGATCCGCATTCTGACCAGCCGCCAGTACGAATTCCATTACAAGATGGCGCAGGTTGCGGCCGAATATCTGAAGACAGCCGGCTTTGCCGTCGACCTGCAGGTCGTCGACTGGGCAACGCTGACACAGCGCCGCACCGATCCGAAGCTCTGGGATATCTACATCACCCACAGCCCCTTCCTGCCAGAACCGGCGCTGATCGGGTCGCTGTCTCCAAGCTCGCCCGGTTGGTGGGATACGCCGGCGCGCAAGACCGTCGTCGATGCCTTCACTTCAGAGGTCGATCCGCAGAAGCGCGTGGCACTGTGGGCCGACGTCCAGAAGGCCATGTATGACGAGTTGCCCTACATGAAGATCGGCGATTTCAATGCCGTCTCGGCGAAATCGACCAAGCTCGAAGGTGTCGATCCGGCTCCGTGGCCGTATTTCTGGAACGCATCTGTCAAAAAGTAACGCTCCATCGAAGGATACCGGTGCGCTTGCGCCGGTATCCTTCTTCCATCGTGCCCGTCCGGCACCGGGACAGACTTCATGATACGGTACATTTTTCAGCGCCTGCTTGGCATGATTGTCGTGATGTTCCTCGTCGTCACCATCGTCTTTGTCATCGTGCGCGTTACCCCCGGCGATCCGGCTGCCGTCATGCTCGGCCCCGATGCGACGCCGCAGGACATCGCCGATCTGCGGGCCAGCCTTGGCCTCGATAGGTCGATCGGCGTGCAATATCTCTATTATATCGGCCAGTTGCTGAAGGGCGATCTCGGACAGTCGATCTTCCTCAACATGCCCGTGACGTCTGCGCTGTTCGATCGCGCCGAACCGACCTTTTTCCTGACGATCTTCTCGCTTGTTATCGCCAGCCTCATCGCGCTTCCGATCGGCATCTACGCCGCCTACCGCCGCGGCTCGTTCGTCGACCAGGCGGCAACGACGCTGGCGATGTTTGCCGCAAGCATTCCGAGCTTCTGGCTCGGCCTCATCCTGATGCAGGTCTTTGCCGTTCGCTTTGGCATGTTCCCCGTTTCCGGATATGGCGGACCGGGCTCCACATTCCTCGACCGCATGTATCACCTGACCTTGCCCGCATTCGCGCTCGGTATCGTCTCCTCGGCGCTCATCCTGCGCTTCACCCGGGCCTCGATGCTCGACGTGCTCGGTGACGACTATATCCGCACGGCGCGGGCCAAAGGGCTGATCGAACGCAGGGTTATCCTCAAGCACGCCCTGAAGAATGCGCTGATCCCGATCCTGACCGTCCTTGGTCTGACGGCTGCCGTCCTGATATCAGGGGCGGTTGTGACCGAGACCGTCTTCGGCCTCCCGGGCGTTGGCAATCTCGTGGTATCGGCCGTCCTGCGCCGCGACTATCCTGTTATCCAGGGAGCGCTTCTGGTGATCGCCGCGCTCTATGTGCTGATCAATTTTGCGATCGACATGCTCTACCTGCTCGTTGATCCGAGGGTGCGCTACTGATGACGGATATCGCGATCAAGCCGGCCGAGAGCGAAGGCCGCAAATTTATCCGCCAGTTTCTAAAGCGCAAGACAGTCGCCGTTGGCTTGCTCATTCTCATAATTTTCGTGCTGCTGGCGATCCTGGCGCCATGGGTTGCACCCTATTCGCCGTCGAAGCTTTCGATCATCAACCGTCTGAAGCCACCGAGCGGGACATATTTCTTCGGCACGGACGAGTTCGGCCGGGATGTGCTGTCGCGCACCATCTTTGCCGGCCGCCTGTCGCTGCTTGTCGGCGTCGCGGTCGTCGCGCTTTCGGCGGCGATCGGGGTCACGCTGGGACTGCTTGCGGGCTTCTTCAAGAACCTCGACACGCCAATCGCTCGCCTGATTGATGCGATGATGGCCTTCCCGGATATCCTGCTGGCGATTGCGCTTGTCGCGGCTCTTGGCCCGTCGCTGACGACTGTCATCATTGCGCTGTCGATCGTCTACGCACCGCGCCTGGCCCGCATCGTTCGCGCCTCGACGCTTGTCATCCGCGAGTTGCCTTATGTCGAGGCCGCACAGGCGCTCGGGATCTCGACCTTCCATATCATGACGCGTCATGTGCTGAGGAACCTGCTTTCGCCGATCATGGTGCAGGCGACTTTCCTCTTTGCGAGCGCCATGCTCGCCGAGGCCGGCCTGTCTTTCCTCGGCCTCGGCGTCAGCCCGGAAATCCCGACCTGGGGCACGATGATTGCCGCTGGCCGGCAATATATCGGTCAGGCGGACTGGATGACGCTGTTTCCGGGCGTCGCCATCATTCTCTCCGTGCTTTCGCTCCAGATGGTCGGTGATGGTCTGCGCGACATGCTCGATCCCAAACTTCGAAAGGACCTTTAAATGACCGGTGAAAAAGTGGGCAAGCCGCTCCTCCTCACCAATGTAAAGCCTGTTGGCTTCGGGGCTGGCACGCCGGACGGCGCGATCGACATTCTGGTCGATGCCGATGGCAAGATCGCCAAGCTCGGCCCGTCCCTGGCTGTGGCCGATGAGGTGATACGCGTCGACGGCAAGGGTGCCTTCGTCTCGCCCGGCTGGGTCGACCTGCACGTGCATATCTGGCATGGCGCCACCGACATCTCGATCCGCCCGTCCGAGTGCGGCGTTGAGCGTGGTGTGACGACGCTGGTCGATGCCGGTTCTGCCGGTGAGGCCAATTTCCACGGTTTCCGCGAATATATCATCGAGCCGTCGAAGGAACGCATTAAGGCTTTCCTCAATCTCGGTTCCATCGGCCTGGTTGCCTGCAATCGTGTTGCTGAGCTGCGCGACATCAGGGATATCGACCTTGACCGCATCCTCGAATGCTACGCTGAAAACAGCGAGCACATCGTCGGCATCAAGGTGCGCGCCAGCCACGTGATCACCGGCTCCTGGGGCGTCACTCCCGTCAAGCTCGGCAAGAAGATCGCCAAGATCCTCAAGGTGCCGATGATGGTGCATGTCGGCGAGCCGCCGGCACTCTATGACGAAGTGCTGGAAATCCTTGGCCCCGGCGATGTCGTCACCCACTGCTTCAACGGCAAGGCCGGTTCGAGCATCATGGAGGACGAAGACCTCTTCAATCTCGCCGAGCGCTGCGCGTCTGAAGGCATCCGCCTCGACATCGGCCATGGCGGCGCTTCCTTTTCCTTCAAGGTGGCGGAAGCGGCAATCGCCCGTGGCCTGTTGCCATATTCGATCTCGACCGACCTGCATGGTCATTCGATGAACTTCCCGGTCTGGGATCTGGCAACGACCATGTCGAAGCTTCTGTCAGTCGGCATGCCCTTCGACAAGGTGATCCATGCGGTGACCCATGCGCCTGCATCCGTCATCAAGCTATCGATGGAAAACCGTCTGAGTGTTGGTGCTACCGCCGAGTTCACGGTTTTCGATCTCATCGATTCCGACCTGGAGGCGACCGATTCCAATGGTGACGTCTCGGTGCTGAAAAGGCTCTTCGAGCCGCGATATGCGGTGCTGGGCAACGAGGCATTCACTTCCAGCCGTTACGTGCCGCGTGCCCGCAAGCTGGTGCGCCACAGCCACGGTTATTCCTACCGGTAAGACCAGAACACAAGACATAGCATGACAGGAGTTTGCGTGAACCAGTCTTCCGCCACCGCCGGCACAATCAGCACGTCGCCCTATGAGCGTCTTGCAGCGCTTGGCATCAAGCTTCCGGCCCCACCGCCGCCGATCGCTAATTTCGTCACCCATGTGCAGGAGGGCAACATGCTTTACCTGTCGGGGCAGGGGCCCCGCGAGCCGGACGGCTTCATGCATGTCGGCAAGGTCGGCGCCGAGGTCGGCGTCGAAACCGCCTACGCACATGCAAAGCTCACCGGCATCAATCTGCTTTCCGTCATGCATGAGGCGCTCGGCGACCTTTCGCGTGTCAAGCGTGTCGTCAAGCTGCTCGGCATGGTCAATGCCGTGCCGCATTTCGTCGATCATCCCTCGGTCATCAACGGCTGCTCGGATCTCTTCATCGATGTCTTCGGCGAAGAGGTTGGGCAGCATGCCCGCTCTGCCGTCGGCTTCGGATCGCTGCCAGGAAACATCACCGTCGAGATCGAGGCCATCGTCGCGCTCAGGGATTAATGAGGATGCGCATGATCGCTCCGGCTCAACAGATTGAAATTGGAGATACCCATGTCTGAGGACATCCGCACATCGATCGGCCTTCGCCCGGTCATCAACGTTTCCGGCACCATGACCAGCCTCGGCGCCTCGATCGTCGTTCCCGAGGCCATCGCCGCTATGTCGTCGATCCTGCCGCAGTTCGTTGAGGTCAACGATTTGCAGCGCAAGGCGAGCGCGGTTATCGCGAGGCTGACCGGCGGCGAGGCGGGCTTCGTGACCGCCTCGTGCTCGGCAGGCATTTCGCTTGCCGTCGCTGGTGCCATCACCGGCAACAACCTGCTCGCTATCGAAAAGCTGCCGGATGTAGTGCCGGAGAAGAATGAAGTCCTCGTCCAGATGGGCCATATCGTGAGCTACGGCGCACCCGTCGATCAGGCGATCCGGCTTGCCGGCGGCAAGGTTGTGATGGTCGGCCAGGCGACATCCACCCATCGCTTCCATATGGAGAATGCGATTACCGAAAAGACCGCCGCCGCCGTCTATGTCGTTTCGCATCACGTGGTTGACTACGGCCTGCTGAACCTCAAGGAATTCGTCGAGATTGCCCATGCCAAGGGCGTTCCTGTTATCGTCGATGCGGCCTCGGAATATGATCTCAGGATATTCCTGGAGCAGGGGGCTGATGTGGCGCTCTATTCCGGCCACAAGTTCCTGGGCGGCCCGACCTCGGGCATCGTCGCCGGCCAGAAGGAGCTGGTGCGCAACGCCTTCCTGCAGAATATGGGCATCGGCCGCGGCATGAAGGTCGGCAAGGAAAGCATTTTCGGCGTCATGGCGGCGCTCGAAGCCTGGGAGAAGCGCGACCACGCCGGTATTCGCGAGCGTGAGACTGGTTATCTCAACCTCTGGAAACAGACGCTCGACGGCCGCCCCGGCGTGACTGCACTGATCGAGCCGGACCCGACCAACAACCCGCTCGATCGCATGCGCGTGATCATCGATACCGATGAGGCCCATATCACCGCCTGGGACCTCGCCGATGCGCTCGGCCGCGGCTCACCGCCGATCATCGTGCGCGATCACGAGGTCGAGCATCGCTACTTCTACCTCGATCCGTGCAATCTGCATCCGGGCCAGGAGAAGATCGTCGCCAGCCGCCTGGCTGCGGAGCTCGACAAGGCGCGCGCCTCCAACGAGATCATCGCGACGCCGATCGAAAACCGCAGCAAGCGACGTTTCGAAGGTGTGCTGAAGTGGCCGGATTGATCCGAGAAACAAGGCGCGAATTCTAAGGAAGCGATCATGACAGGCATCCAGGCACAATCCATCGCAACGACGGAGCCGGTTCTCTCCGTCCAGAACCTGACGACATCGTTTCTGGTCGATGGCGCCTGGAAGCCGGTCGTTCGCAATGTCTCCTTCGATGTCGTACCGGGAGAGACAGTCGCGATCGTCGGCGAGAGCGGCTCCGGCAAGAGCGTGACTTCGCTATCGATCATGCGCCTTCTGCAGGCGGATTCGAGTCGCATCGAAGGCAAGATCATACTCGGCGGGCGCGACCTTCTGGCGCTGCCGGAAGGCGAGATGCGCAAGGTTCGCGGCAATGATGTCGCGATGATCTTCCAGGAACCGATGACGAGCCTCAATCCGCTCTTCACGATCGGCGACCAGATTTCCGAGGCATTGTTGTGCCACCGGCCGATGTCGAAGACAGAAGCACGCGCCGAGACGATCCGCTTGCTCGAAAAGGTGCGCATTCCTTCGGCTGTCTCGCGCTTTAACGAATATCCCCACCGCTTCTCCGGCGGCATGCGCCAGCGCGTGATGATCGCCATGGCGCTTGCCTCACGGCCGAAGCTCCTGATCGCCGACGAACCGACGACGGCACTCGACGTGACGATTCAGGGCCAGATCCTCGATCTGATCAAGATGTTGCAGGAAGAGGAGGGGACGTCGGTTCTGTTCATCACTCATGATATGGGCGTGGTTGCCGAGATCGCCGATCGTACCGTCGTCATGTATCGCGGCGAGCAGGTGGAAACGGGAGTGACACCCGATATCTTCCATCGCGGCAAACATCCCTACACCCGTGCCTTGCTGTCGGCCGTGCCGGTGCTCGGTTCGATGCAAAATTACCAGCGGCCGCTGCGCTTCCCCGTCGTCAATACGGCAACGGGAGAATCAAACATCCCGGTCGAAACGGCCGATACGGTCGCCGCAACATCTCGCCCGGTGCTCGAGGTGAAAAACCTCACTAAGCGCTTCGACATTCATTCCGGCCTCTTCGGCAAGCTGACTGGTCGCGTCCACGCGGTCGAGAACGTTTCCTTCGATCTCCATGCCGGTGAGACGCTGTCGCTCGTCGGCGAATCCGGCTGCGGCAAGTCGACAACCGGACGCGCAATCATGCGGCTGATCGAGGCGCAGAGCGGTTCTGTCATTGCCGATGGCAAGGATGTGCTGGCGCTCGGCAAGGCGGGCATGCGCGAGATGCGCAAGACCGTGCAGATGATCTTCCAGGACCCCTTTGCCAGCCTCAATCCGCGCATCCGTGTCGGCGACGCCATTGCCGAGCCTTATCTCGAGCACAGGATGGGGACGGCAAAGCAGGCGAGGGGACGCGTCGCAGACCTCCTCACCAAGGTCGGCCTGACGCCCGACATGGCCGCACGCTTCCCGCATGAATTCTCCGGTGGGCAGCGCCAGCGCATCTGTATTGCGCGTGCACTTGCACTGGAGCCGAAGGTCATCGTGGCCGACGAGAGCGTCTCGGCACTCGACGTTTCGATCAAGGCGCAGGTCATCAATCTGATGCTGGACTTGCAGCAGAGCCTCAATCTCGCATTTCTGTTTATTTCTCACGACATGGCCGTCGTCGAGCGCGTCAGCCACCGCGTCGCGGTCATGTATCTCGGCGAAATCGTCGAAATCGGCCCGCGCGCCGCCGTCTTCGGCAATCCGCAGCACGACTATACCAAGAAGCTGATGGCAGCCGTCCCGGTTCCCGATCCCGATCGCCGTCGCGAAAAGCGGGCTGTCGCCAATGACGAGATCAAGAGCCCGATCCGGCCCGTCGAATACAAGATCAAGCCGCTCGGATACCGTGAGGTGTCGCCGGGGCATCTGGTGGCAAACTGATCGTAGTTCGGGGGCGGCACTTTCAGCCGCCACGACGCCTAACGCCGCGTCAGGGAACCTTAATGCGTGATATCGTCGGCTCGAAGCTGGTCGATCGCGTCAAGGGCTTCGTCTGCCGTCCAACCGGCGCGCAATGCCGCGGCAACGAGCCGGACCTCCGCCTCCATTTCGAGCCTTAGGTAAAGTCCCTCCAGGGCCTCTTTGGCCGTAACCACGTGATCGTCATGCGGCACAACATCAGCAGTCCGTACGGTCATAGACACGTTCCTTTCCTTCCTCGAAGTGGGGTTGTGCTTCTTGTTAGCGCGATAACAGATTCTTTTGCGTCCCAGAGGAGAATTACGCAGCAGCGCCGATTTTGTTCCACGCATTTTGCTTCAATCGGCGCGCATTAAGATTTTTTGCAACGATGATGCCCGAAGCCCGGGAATGACACGACTGATGGACCATTGATAAAATTGCGGTAGAACGGCAGACCTCCAAAAAATCCGGAGGCCGAAGGACGTGACTATGCCTCGCTTGCAGGAACTGATCGACTGGATCATCGCCGAAGGACTATCGACAGATACCATTGAGACCATTTTGCAGGGCGTTGCGGAACGACTGACGGATCTCGGATATCCGATCCTTCGGGCGTCGATAGCGATGCCGTCGATCGATCCCGTGCAGCGGGGATTTTCGCTTGCGTGGTATCGTTCTTCCGGCTTCTCGACGGAAGTACAAGGGCATGATGAAGCGGGTCAGGAATTGTTCCGGCGCTCTCCCATCTCCTACCTTCTGGAAAACAATCTGCAATATGCCCGCTGGCGATTGCCGCCGGGACCAGATGTTCCGCCGATTCCACTGCTGACTGAGCTGGCGGAGCTCGGGGCTACCGATTATCTGATGAAGCTCGTTTCATTCCCCGGCGATACGGCGCTGGCGGGTGTCAGCTTCTCGATCGCCGTTGATGACCCCGATGGCTTTTCGGACAGGCTGATTGCCGATCTGGAGAGGTTGGTCCCGGCGCTGTCACTCGCCTGCTGCCGGATCGCTACCACACGGGTTGCGAGCGATGTGCTGGCTGTTTATACGGGCACGCGGACCAGCGGACGTATCCTGAGCGGTCATATCAGGCGCGGCGACGGCACCGCGGTCTATGCCGCGATCCTTCTTGCAGATCTCAAGAAGTTCACTTCGCTCAATGAACAGCATCAGCCCGAGCGCATCGTTGCCTGGCTCAACGAACACTTCGAGGCGATCGGCGCGCCGGTCGAGCGGGAGGGCGGCGAGATCCTGAAGTTCATGGGCGACAGTCTGCTCGCCATCTTCCCTGCCGATATCGACAACCCGGCCGAGGCATGCGACCGCGCATTATCGGCGGCGCGAACTGCCATGAACGCCAATGCTGATGTCAATCGCAGGCGAGCGGAAGCGGGAGAGCCGGAGCTTCTTGTGGATATCGTCCTTCACGTCGGCGAAGTGTTCTATGGGAATGTCGGAGCGGCTCGCCGCCTTGACTTCACCGCCATCGGCAGGGCGGTCAATGAGGCGGCGCGCATGGAGAAGTTGGCCGACGAAATCGGCCACAGCCTGCTGGCATCCGCCGATTTCGTTTTGCAGGCGCCAGGCCGTTTCGAGAAAGCCGGCATTTTTCCGCTCAAAGGCGTCGCTCGTCCAGCCGCGATTTACGCCTGGCCGGATTGAAGCGACTGTCGCCAGAGGCGCCGTTATCGGCGCCGTGGGAGTTGCCGGGCCGTCGCTGCGGCTCTCACTCAAAGTCATAGAAAAGTTTGTACCAGCCGCTGCTCGATACGGTGGCCATCATTTCGTCCCGTCTCGGCCATGGAGTGGGGTGCGGACAAAGATGATAGGTCGACCTCGTAGCGCGCCCGCACGCGCCAGGAGTCCATTCATCAGCAGCCGAACTATGAATTTCACTGCCGTACCCCTCCGGTTCAGGCGGCCGATTTGCTGCGCATATAGCTCCGCCAGCCACCGAGAGCCGTGATCTCCTCGGCCCCCTTCACAGCATGGGCTTCGCAGAGGAAGCACGATATGCTCGAACCGTCCTCCAGCGTGACCTTGCCGATACCAAGCGGGGCAGGGATCTTGGCAACGAAACGGCCGAAGCCCTCTGGGGGCAAGGCCCAGACCTCAATCTCTAGTCCGAGACCGTCATGTCCCGGTTCGCGCACGAGGCCGGGCTTCTGCGGGGTCGTATTAGGCAGCACGAAGAGGCGATAATCACCTGCTGTGCGGCAGGCCCTTACCAACGTGCCGCCCAATGTGGTCAGTTCGTGATTGAGCGGCATGCCTGTCAGATGTGCACCGACCACGGCGATGGCGATAGTATCGTCTGTCAATGAGGCGACGCGGCTCTGCTCAGGGATAACCGCAGCGCGATCGATGCCCATGCCGGCGGCGGCAGCGCGGTGCAGCGCATCGGCAAGGGGAGCCAGCGCATCGTCAGTGAAGGCTGGCGCAATCAGCGTCACGCCACCCGGCAGGCCGTTGTCGCCGAATCCGGCGGGAACAGCGATCGCGGCGCAATCGAGCAGGTTGACGAAGTTCGTGTAGCGGCCAAGCCGGCCGTTGAGCACGATCGGATCGGCCTGCATATCGGCAACCTTGTAGGTCGTCGGTGCCGTCGGCAGCAGCAGCAGATCGGCTTTTGCCCATTCGGCTTCCGTCTTGCGCCTGAGATCTTCGAGCTTGTAGCGGCCGTTGAAGGCTTCGACTGCCGTCTTGCCTTTCGCGCCTTCGATGATCTTGCGAACCGTGGGATCGAAATCGTCGGCGTTACTCGCCAGAAAGTCCTCGACGGCTGCTAGGCGCTCGGCAACCCATGGGCCGTCATAGAGGAGAGAAGCCGCCTCACGGAAGGGCGCATAATCGAAGGGAACGATCGTCGCGCCGAGCGCTTTGGCGCGCTCGATTGCCTGATCATAGAGCGCTTCGACATAGGCATCGCCGAAGAATTCCCGCTCCGCGCCGTCGAGAACGCCGAGCCGCAGACCGGCAACCGGAAGAGTTGCCGGCTTGGCACGCCGCGAAAACGCATCGGTGGCATCGAAGCCCTCGGCAATCTTGCGGATCGCGACCCCGTCGCCGACCGTCGGCGCGAAGATCGTGATGCAGTCGACGCTCTTGCAGGCTGGCACGGCGCCGGTATTCGACAGCAGGCCCGGGGTCGGCTTGATGCCGACAAGATTGTTGAAGGCGGCCGGCACGCGGCCTGAACCGGCTGTATCCGTGCCAAGCGCGAAGGTGGCGAGGCCGGATGCCACCGTCACCGCCGAACCCGAGCTCGAACCGCCTGAAATATAGTCGGCGTCAAAGACCGATCGTGGCGCTCCATGGGGCGAGCGTGTGCCATTGAGGCCGGTCGCGAACTGGTCGAGATTGGTCTTGCCGATTACGATCGCACCTGCCGCCCGCAGTCGTGCGACGACAGTTGCGTCCTTCTCGGGATTATAAGCGAAAGCCGGGCAGGCGGCGGTGGTCGGCAGCTCCGCCACGTCGATGTTATCCTTCACCGCGAAGGGAATACCCCAGAGCGGCAGGCTGTTCGGCTCGGGTGCACGTTCCATCAGAGCTCGTGCTTCGGCCCGCAATGTATCATCAGGCGTGGGCGTGATGAAGATTGCCGGATCCTTCGAGGCGGCCCGACGCGTAATGACGGTCTCGATGACATCGAGCGGGCTTTTGCCTGCCTCATAGGCTGCGCGAAGGCTTGTCAGATCAAGAATGGTCGGCAGCATGGTTCAGCATTCCTCCAGAACAACAATGATATCGCCCGCTTTGACGTTTCGTCCGGGGCCGGCACGCAGGTCGCGAACGCGGCCCGGCGCATGTGCGGTGACGTTGATTTCCATTTTCATGGATTCGATGATGGCAAGCGTGTCGCCAGCCGCGACCGGTGCACCCGGCTCGACCAGAAGTTTCCAGATATTACCGGGCACGGCGCTGGCAACGCCGAAGCAGCCTTCGGGGATATCTCCGTCAGGGCTTTCACCGGTGCCTTCGTCGGTAACGAAGCTGTCGAGGCCTGCCTCCTTCCAGCGCTGGCGCTCGGCGTCGAAGGCGGCCTGCTGGCGAGCCTTGAAGGTCCCGATCGAGACGGCATTCGCCTGCAATTCCTTCTCGTATGCGGCGTAGGAGAATTCCGTTTCCTCGATCTTCACAGGATAGCCGCCATGCGGGAAGGCATTGCGCGCCTCCGTCAGTTCCTGGTGGCTGACGGGGAAGAAGCGGATCTGATCGAAGAAGTTTAAAAGCCAGGGTTTGCCCTTGGCAAAGACCGGTGTCTGCCGCCAGGTGTTCCACACCTGGATGGTGCGGCCGAAAAGCTGGTATCCGCCCGGGCCTTCCATGCCATAGATGCACATATAGGCCCCACCGATACCGACGGCATTTTCCGGCGTCCAGGTGCGGGCTGGATTGTACTTTGTGGTCACCAGCCTGTGGCGCGGATCGACCGGTGTTGCGACCGGCGCGCCAAGATAGACGTCGCCGAGGCCGAGCACGAGATAGCTCGCATCGAAGACGACGTCGCGTACGGCCTGCTCGTCTGCCAGCCCGTTAATGCGGCGGATGAACTCGATATTGGACGGGCACCAGGGCGCATTCGGGCGGACGAGTTCCTGATACTTGCGCATGGCAAGTTCCGCATCCGGATCGTTCCAGGAAAGTGGCAGATGCACAATGCGGCTCGGCACCTTGACGTCCTGGGCTGCCGGCAGGCTCGCCTCGATCTCCGCCAGCAAGCCGAGCAGGCGTTTGCGGGTCAATGCCGTACCGTCATAGTGGATCTGCAGCGAGCGGATGCCGGGCGTGAGATCGATGATCCCGGGCAGGCGGGCCTGCGATACGGCCTGCATCAAGAGATGTACCCTGAGCCGCAGGGCGATATCGAGCGTCATCGGTCCATATTCGACCAGCAGATTGTCATCACCCTGGCGGCGGTAGACGACAGAGACAGGTCCGCCGTCGCTCTTGCCAATAACAGGCGAGCCTGTCTCTTCTTTCGCCCGATGCACGATCGGCCCGGCAATCGGGTCCTCAGACCGCGTGACGGGATGGAAGCGGATGCGATCGCCCGGCTTGAACTGGCCCATCTTCCATTGCTCGTCGCGAGCGATCACCGCCGGGCAGACGAAGCCGCCGAGGCTTGGCCCGTCCGGTCCGAGGATGATCGGCATGTCGCCGGTGAAATCGATCGCGCCGATCGCATAGGCATTGTCATGCAGGTTGGAGGGATGAAGGCCGGCTTCGCCGCCGTCGCTGCGCGCCCATTTCGGCGCGGGACCGATGAGGCGTACGCCAGTGCGGGCGCTGTTGAAATGCACCTCGTAGCGCGTCGAAAACAGCGTCTCGATATCGCCATCCTGAAAGAAATCAGGCGCGCCATGCGGACCGTAGACAACGCCGACCTCCCATTCGCGCGTCAATTCCGCTGGTTCGATTGGTGGCTTTGGCGGTTCGGCGGTGGCCTGACGGGCAAGATGCAGCACATGGCCGGTCTTCAGCGTGCCGGTGGCGTTGCCGCCGAACTGGCCGAGCCCGAAGGTGGCGCGGGAGCCCAGCACGACGGGAGCGGAAAAACCGCCCGCCACGGCGAGGTAAGCTCGCTGCCCTGGCCCATCGATGCTGCCGATCGAGAGGATCTGGCCAGCGCGGATTGTTGCGGCTTCGTCATGCGGCAGTTTCACGCCGTCGACGCTCATCGCCATCCTCGCGCCGGCAAGGGCAACCACCGTGTCGGTATGGAAACTCAGCACCGGGCCGGAGACCGTCAGTTCCAGTGCCGCGACCATATCACCATTGCCGACGAGACGGTTGGCGTGCCGGAATGAGCGCTCGTCCATCGGACCGCTCGGCGGCACGCCGACATGCCAAAGGCCGAGCCTGCCCGGCAATTCCTGAATGCTCGACTGCGCGCCCGGGGCGCTCACCTCGATAACGTCAGGCACGAAGGAAAAGTCCCGCAACGCTGTGGTGGCCACCTTGCCGCTGGCGAGAAGCTCGGAGCCTGCGATGGCGCGAAGATAGTCGAGATTGGTCTCGATACCCGATATCGACGTGCCAGAGAGTGCTGCCCTCAGCTTCTCGATTGCCGCCGGACGATCCTCGGCGGAAACGATCAGCTTGGCGAGCATCGGATCGTAGAAAGGCGTCACCTCTGTGCCGGTCTCGATCCAGCCATCGAGGCGGACATCTTCGGGGAAGACAACCTCCGTCAGCAGGCCGGCACTCGGGCGGAAATCGGCATGCGGCATCTCGGCATAGACGCGCACTTCGATCGCTGCTCCCTCCGGCTGTAGCGCCTCGGAGCCCGAAAGCACGTCCTCGCCGGCGGTCTGGCGGATCATCCATTCGACGAGGTCGATGCCGAACACGGCTTCCGTAACGGGATGTTCGACCTGCAGGCGGGTGTTCACCTCGAGGAAGTAGAATTCCTCACGTATGGGATCATAGATAAATTCGACGGTACCGGCGGATTCGTAGGAGACAGCCGAGCCGAGGTCGATGGCTGCCTTGTGCAGGCGAGCGCGGGTTGCAGCCGAAAGACCGGGAGCGGGGGTTTCCTCGACCACCTTCTGGTTTCGCCGCTGCAGCGAGCAGTCGCGCTCGCCGAGCGCGATGACCTTGCCTTTGCCATTGCCGAAGATCTGCACCTCGACATGCCGCGCCTCCGCCACGAAACGCTCGATATAGACGCGCGCATCGCCGAAGCTTGCCCGCGCGGTGCGTTGCACGCTTTCGAAGGATGCCTTCAGGCTTTCGGGATCAGCGCAGAGCTGCATACCGATGCCGCCGCCGCCGGCCGTACTTTTCAGCATCACGGGATAGCCGATCGTTTCTGCCGCCGAGAGCGCTTCATCGGCGCTCGAGAGCAGGCCGGTGCCGGGCAGGAGTGGAACGCCGCTCGCCTTGGCGAGTTCGCGCGCCGTATGCTTCAGGCCGAACGCGGAGAGGTGTTCGGGCCGCGGGCCGATGAAGGCGATGCCTTCGGCGGCGAGCCGCTCGGCAAAACCGATATTTTCCGAGAGAAACCCATAGCCGGGATGCACTGCTTCCGCCCCCGTCGCCTTGCAGGCGGCGATGACGGCATCGACATTGAGATAGCTTTCGCTCGCCGGTGCCGGCCCAAGGCGGATTGCTTCATCGGCCACCATTGCGGGTTTGGCGAAGCGGTCGGCATCGGAATAGACGGAGACCGACGCAATGCCCATGCGCCTCAGGGTCTTGATGACCCGGATGGCGATTTCGCCTCGGTTGGCGATCAGGACTTTCTTGAACATGTCAGTCCTCGCCATCCCAGATCAGCACCCGGATCGGCGTCGGATCGAAACCGTTGCAGGGATTATTGATCTGCGGGCAGTTGGAGATGACGCAGAGCACGTCCATCTCGGCGACGAGTTCTACATAGTCACCCGGCGCGGAAATGCCGTCGACGATTGTCATCTCGCCATTCGGCTTGATCGGCACGTTCATGAAGAAGTTGATGTTCGGCACGATATCGCGCTTGCCCATGCCGTGCTTGCTGACTTCAAGCACGAAATTGTCGCGGCAGGCGTGGAGATATTTTGTGCCATGGCCGAAGCGCACGGTGTTGCTCTCGCAGGAGCAAGCGCCGGCCGAGGTGTCATGGCGGCCGCAACTGTCGGCCGTCATGGTCAGCATGACATTGCCTTCGTTCGACACGATTTTCGTACCGATGCCGATATAGGCGGCACCCTGCATGCGCATCGTATCCTGATTGGAATAGCGCTCGGAGACATCATCGGCACGATAGAAGAGCGTGTCGATCGCCTGCTGGCCGTAGCTGTCCTCGATGCGGATTGTCTGGCCCTTGCGCACGATGCCGGACCACGGCGCTTCGGCCGCGATGAAATGATCCTGGGCGGCATTTTGAACGCTGCGGGCAGGGGAGGTCTGGATGAAATCGGACATCGTTCTCTCCTCAAGCCTGCATCAGGGCGTTGTTTTCGAAGCCGCGTACGGCTTCGGCCGTAGCCGTGCGGCAAAGATCATCCGCAGCCGGAGCCGCCACCTTGTAGCGGGTGATGACAACAGGCTTCGGTTGGTAGGTCGGATCCGGATCGAGGGGATGCGGGCAATTGGATAAGCCGACCAGCATGTCCATTTCGGAACGCAACTCGACGTAATCGCCGCTGTTGGAGCGTTTGCCCTGCCAGCCAAAGCCACCGGCCTCGGCAAGGCGCACTGGCGCGAAGAGATTGAGGATGCCTGGAATATCGCGACGGTCGAGGCCGAGCTTGACCGCAGCGAGGACGAGGTTGTCGCGGGTGTTTCGGGTCTTCTGGCCGGCATATTTCGCTGCGTTCGAGGCGGCCGTCGAGCCACCCATCAGGCAGTCGTGGGCGCCGGAACTGTCCTCGATCATCGAGAACATGACGCGGCCCATGTCGGAGAAGATCACGCGCCCCTTGCCGAGCGCCGTCGTCCACTGGACCTTGGCGGTATCGACGAGATTGATCCGCTCGCTCGTATCATCGGCATTCCAGGCGACGAGCGCCACGGTGGAATTGCCTTCGGCCTGATCGACGCGGATCGCCTCGCCACGCAAAAGCTTCGTCGACCAGTACCAACCACCGGGGATGGTCTCCTGGTGGATGACGGTGTTCGCATCGATGGCCGGCGCCGGCAGCGGGCTTGGGCCGGGCAGGGCCTTGGGGGCGAATTCCAGGCCCTTCTTCTGATGCTCCTCGTAGCGCGCACGATTGGCGGCGATCTCCTCGGGGGAGCGTCTTACATGCATCATTGCATCTCTCCTGACGGTGCCAGGTCGTCCCGGCTGTGCCCCGGGGAAGCGACCGGGCCGTCCCGGTCGGGGCTGAAGATCGTTGACTGGCCGGCAAGGCGCGGCGGCCAGATGGAAATGTCCTTTGTAATGGTGGCGCCGTAACGCTCCTTCTCTTCCGGCCGGTCGCGACGGCGTTCGAAGGCGACGACGCGGCTGGCGAGTGTGAAGGCCTCGCGCATGTCATGGGTAACCATGACGACGGTCATCTGCGTTTCGTGCCAGAGCCGCTTCATCAGCGTGTGAATTTCGGCGCGGATGCCGGGATCGAGCGCGCCGAAGGGCTCGTCGAGCAACAGTACCTTCGGCTTCATGATGAGTGCCTGGGCGAGCGCAAGGCGCTGCTGCATGCCGCCGGAAAGCTGGGCCGGATATTTCCCCTCCGAACCGGCAAGCCCGACCTCCGCGATCAACTGGCGCGCTTCCGCGATAGCGTTGCGACGTGCCGCGCCAAAGAGCTTGGCCTTGTAGCGCGCGGCGGACAACTCCTTGCCGAGCAACACGTTGCCGAGCACCGTCAGATGCGGAAAGACGGAATAGCGCTGGAAGACGACACCGCGATCCGGTCCCGGCTCCGGTGGCAGCGGCACGCCGTCGAGCAGGATCTTACCCTTCGTCGGCCGTTCCTGGCCAAGCAGCATGCGCAGGAAGGTGCTCTTGCCGCAGCCGGAAGGCCCGACAAGGGCGACGAAGGCCCGCGAGGCAACGGTCAGCGATACGTCCTCGAGCACGATCTGGTCGCCATATTCCTTCCAGACCCTTTCGATCCTGAGTTCGCTCATGCCTGCTTCTCCAGTTCCGACCAGGGGAAGACGGCAATGCGCAGACGGTCGAGCAAAGTGTTCATCACCACGGCGAGCAGGGTGATCCAGACGACATAGGGAAAGATAATATCCATCGAGAGATAGCGGCGGACGAGGAAGATGCGGTAGCCGAGGCCGGAATCCGAGGAGATCGCCTCGGCCGCAATCAGGAACAGCCACGCTGGGCCGAGTTGCAGCCTGAGGCAGGTGATCAGCCGCGGCAGGATCTGCGGCAGCACGACGCGCAGGCCGATCTGCCAGGAGGAGCCGCCAAGCGTCTCGGCCTTGACGATCTGTTCGCGAGGCAGTTCCAGCGCCTTCAGTGCCAGGTCGCGGATCATCGTCGGAGCGACGCCAATGACGATGAGGGCGATCTTCGAAGTCTCTCCGAGACCCATAACGATGAAGAGGATTGGCAGAAGCGCCAACGGCGGAACCATGGAGATCACGGCGACAAAGGGGGAAAGCAACGCCCTCAGATAGGGCAGCATGCCGATCAACATGCCAATTGCGAGCGCAATTGCCGTCGAGATGCCGAGGCCGGAGAGCAGGCGGATCAGGCTCGCGCCCGTGTCCGACCAGAGCAGAAATTCGCCGGTACGCTGGTCGGCGACGAAGGCCAGACGGTTGATCGCATCGGCAAAGCCGGCAATGCTTGGCAGAAGCTTGTCATTGGCATTTTCCGCCAGTCGTGCGGCCGAGCCAAAGGCATAGGCGACAACGAGCAGCACGAAGGGTAGCAGCATCAAGGCAAATTGCGCGCCCCGGCTCGGCCTCGTGTTGATCCAACGCATGGGAAATGCTCCGCTGGTGAAGGGAAGGCGGCGCGGGTAAGCCGCGCCGCCATTGCGATCAGAGCGAACCGTCGGCGGCTGCCTTCATGTAGGTCTCGGTGAAGCGCAGCTTCACATTGCCCGTGTCGCCCAGTACCTTGCCATTGGGCATTTCAATGCCGATGACGTCAGCGGACGGCGCGCCATTGCCGAGCAACCCCTTCTCGAAAAGGAAGGTGCGCACCAGATCCATGGTCTTCGGCAGGCCGGGCGAGGCGGTGAAGGCAACGGCATCGGCCGGCTTGTCGAAGAGCTTGGTGGCGGCCAGCTGAGCTTCGAAGCCGGCGAGATCGGTGCCCGAAGCGGAGCCCATGGCCTCGCGGGCCGCCTTGCCTTCGGCAGTATCGGCTCGCAGCAGGGCAGCCGTCTCGTACCAGATGCCGGCGAGCGCCTTGCCGAAATTCGGATTGTCCTTGAGCACGCCGCTATTGGCGACCATCAGGTCGATGATTTCGCCTGGCACCTGCGAGCTGTCAAAAACCTTCTTGGCTGTGGGATCTTCGAGGATGGTCGAGACCAGCGGGTTCCAGGTGACAACGGCGGTGACATCGGCGGTCTTGTAGGCAGCGACCATGTCGGCATCAGACGTGTTGACTACCTTTACGTCGCGCTCCGTCAGCTTGATGCTTTCGAGCGCTCGGGCGAGCAGATAGTGCGAGACGGAGAATTCGACGAGATTGACGTTCTGGCCCTTGATATCGGCAAGGCTCGCCTTGTCCTTCAGGATGACGGCGTCATTGCCATTCGAGAAGTCGCCGACGATGACGGCGGTCGTATCGACGCCGCCGGCGGCCGGGATCGACAGGCCGTCCATGTTGGTCAGCGTCACGGCATCGAAGGCGCCGGCCGTATACTGGTTCATCGACTCCACGTAGTCGTTGAACTGGGTGACATCGATCTTGATGTCGTATTTGTCGGCCCATTTCTTGACGATGCCGTGGTCAGCCGCATAACCCCAGGGCATCCAGCCGACATAGATGGACCAGGCTACCTTGAATTCGGTCTTCTGCTCGGCCTCGGCGATGGAACTGAAAGCCAGTGCCAGCGAAGCGGAAAGGGCGGTTACGGAAAGGATCTTCGAAAAAGTCTGCATTGAAATTCCCCTTTTGCTTTTCTTCAAAAGGGATCGGCAATGACCATCGTGCCGCCAATCCCTTGGCTTACGAGGTCTCCCGGGCTTTTGTCCCGCCGTGCACCCGACAGGATTTCTCCCCCACCGGTAGTAGCTCTCGGACCAGTCGCGCTTTTTTGAAAACGCCGGAACCCTAGCCACCAACTCTACTTGTCTCGAAGCAAGCGCTATGCCAGATCGCGTATGTGTTTGATTTTCAAAGATTGGCGTGTGTCGCGCATTATTCAGCGCTGTGAAAGTGCATACTGATGCCTATTTGATGGGCAATTCGTGAAATGGCGTAGATAAAACGCACAAGATTTGTGCGGCCCCAAAATACCGGCTAAGTTAGGACGTGGTCGGTTTCTGCAGCAAAGTGACCAGCACGTAGATCGTCAAAATACTCCTGAGAAAGAGGTAGTTCATTCGGTACCTCACTGCTGCTATGACATGCGTGAAGCGGGTTGATGAACGCATGTTCACCCCAGAGAATTGAGTGCAGCATTTGGTCCACAGACCTCGAGTCTTCGATGCTCTTCTGGCGCGCCGCGAGCCGATCGTCGTTCTCGACGCGCCCGCCGGCATGGGCAAGACGTCGGCTCTGAATGAGATTGCCGCTCATTTCGGCGCCGAGATTCACGCCGATGAAACGGCACCCGCATGGCGACCTGATCAGGTCTGCATCTGGGATATCCCACCCCATGGCAAGCCGGCCGCCTTACCTGAAGCCTTTCTGTCGGCTCGGGCGCGGATTTTTATCGCAAAGCGCCCCGATACGCTGCTGCCAGGCCTCTCGCGGGCTATCGCCTATGGTCAGGCCTATGTCGTGGACCAAGCTTTTCTGCTGATCGACCAGCACGAAGCGACAGAGATTTTTGCCGAGGGCGTGGCTGAAATCATGCACGCATCAGGCGGGTGGCCCCTGATTGCATTCAATCCGACATTGAGCGCTGAACGCTTGAGCGCATTCCTCGAAAGCGAGCTTCTTCAATCCGCGCCACCCGAAGTCCTTGTCGATCTCCGCATCGTTCTGGATACGGGCAAAGGGGATTTTCGCGAACAATCCCATTTCCTTCCCCTCGTCGCGGAGAACGGCCTGCGCGTAAAGGCGATCGCCAGCGAGATCGATCGTGCGCTCGATGCCGTGATAGCGGAGCGGATCAAGGTGCTGGCAGACGCCAAGGCGATTGCGGACAGTTTTGCAGGCCATGGCCATCCGATACGAGCGATCGAGATATTCCAGCGCATTGGCCTATACGACAACGCGCTCAAGGTCTTCACCGAGGCGAAAGGCATCTTCCTCCTCTATTTCCATGGACCGGAAGCCTATGATCGAATTCTCGCCGGTTTTCCGCGAAGCTACGCGCTGCAAAGCGAAGTCCTGGTGCTTGCACTCGCACTGCAGGCATTGAAACTCGGGGATGTGTCGCGTGCGCGTCGACTGCTTGCCGACCGTTTCGGCGATCTGGCCAACGATCCGGAGGCAGTCTTTGCCCAGAATGCCGTGTTTTCTCGGGAATTCAGGGCATTCCGGCTGCTGATGCTCATCTATGAAGACTATTTCTTCTCCGAAAAGCTCCTGGAAACCTGCTTCGCGCTCGTTGCCGAATTCCCGCTCGACGACCATCTTTTTCGCGGCAGCTTCTACAATTCCGTGCTCGAATTCTACATCCGAAACCGGCGTTTTGCGGAGGCAGAGGAAGTGGCGCAACGTGCAATGCACCATTACGAGCGCGCCAATGCCCCGATGCTCTGCTTTTATGTCAGCCTCCATCAGGCGCTGATCCGTCTCTTGATGGGTGATGCGCTGGCGGCCCGCAAACATTCGCTCCGGGCTGCGGAAAGTCTTCGCGAGCTTCCATTCGAAAGCCGAAATGATCAGCGTCTTCAATTGCTCCTTGAGGCCTGCGTCGAATACGAGACCGGACGGGCTGAACCGCTTGCGCGGTTTCTCAGCCTCGAGATCGACGATTTCTCCCATAGCGAGATCTGGCCAAGCCTGCTGGAATTTGCGTTGCACTACGGCAGCCAGGCACTTGGAGACCATTTCTCGACGATCGCGGCGCGCAGCTTTCTCGACCGTTGGCGAGTTTATCAGGTGTCCAACCGCCAGTTCCAGGCGATGATCGAAATCCGCGAAGCGGCCATCCTGCAGAATGCAAATCGCTGGCAGGAGGCGTCGCAATGCCTTGCAGCAATCACGTCGCGCGTCGACCGGAACCGGGTGGTGAGCAATGACGGAGAGCTTGTCCATCTGCATGATCGCGACGAGATCGCGCTCGCGCTCGCATGGCTGCGCCAGATAACGTACGAGCAGCCTGCACGCCCTGGACTTGACGATCTGATCGAGGGCATTATTGGCAATCTGCATCTGACTGACCGCCAGCGTCTGAGTGGGCAGATTTGGCTCGCCTATATTGCCAAGCGCCAGCGCAACCTGACGCGTGCCCGTGCCATCCTGCAGAAGATCTTTGAGGATTGCGCCCGGCTTGGCGCAATCGCCCCGCTTTCGGAAGAGCGTGTTTTCCTGGAGGAGTTGATCGACAACCAGCGCATCGGTGGCTTCCTGGCGACGTCGCTGCCTATCAGGCAGATCATCCGCAAGCTGCGCGACAGTGGAAGGTTGTCGAGCCGCTCTGCGGGCGGGCGCAATGACCTGTCGCGGCGCGAGAGCAAGATCCTGCTGATGATTTCGGAAGGCGCTGCCAACAAGTTCATTGCCAGCACCCTCGGCCTCAGCGAGGCGACGGTAAAATTCCATCTCGGCAATGTCTATCGCAAACTCGGCTGCCGCAACCGGCAGGAGGCGATCAGCGCGGCAAGGGCGCTCGGTTTTGTCAGCTGATTCAGAATCCGGGCGAGATCGGCGTCTCCGCGGACACAAAACCTAGACCATTTAAACAAAAACCTAGACCCGTCATCTGTTGAGCAGGTTGCTTTGCATATGCAATCTTCTTCTCAGACCTCCTCTGGCGGACAATCGGATGGGTCAGCGATGGGAACGCTGCAAACCGGCAACCCAAGTGCTGGATGTCCCTCCCGAGCAGACCGTACCGTTTAGCGCTGGGTACAAGGCGGTCCAACAAAAGCGATCAAAATGGTCGCAGGGAACTTTTGAACCGGGAGATATCATGAGCAGATTACAGCTGATTGCTTCTACCGCTATGGCCGTGCTTGCCGCCGGCTTTGCGGGCTCGGCCGCGGCCAAAACAACAGTGACCATGAATACCGTTCAGATCTTCGGTACGATTGATCCCGCCAAGATCTCTGACTACACCGACTATATGGCTGCCGTGAACCTCTACGACGGTCTGGTGACCGTCGATTCCAGCGGCAACCTGCAGCCTGAGCTTGCCGAGAGCTGGACGGTCTCGCCGGATGCCAAGGAAGTGACCTTCAAACTGCGTTCCGACGCGCATTTCAGCGATGGTTCGCCCGTCGAGGCCGCAGACGTCGTCTATTCCTTCGAACGGCTTTTGAAGATCAATCTCGGGCCGGCCAACCTTTTCGCAGACGTGCTGAAGCCGGGTTCGGTCGTGGCCGTCGATCCGCACACCGTTAAATTCACCCTCTCGAAAGCCTTCGCGCCGTTCCTCAGCACGGTCCCGGCCGTCTTCATCGTCAATGCCGATGTGGTCAAGGCCAATGCCGGCAGTGATGACGGCCAGACCTATCTTTCGACGAAGACTGCCGGTGCGGGTCCCTACACCCTGAAGAACTGGGACCGTGGCGCGTCAATGACGATCGAACGCGATCCCAAATACTACAAGGGCTTCAATGACGGCCCGATCGACGAAGTGCGTTGGATCATCACCAATGACGAGGCGACCGTACGCTCGCTTGCAGCCTCTGGCGAACTCACGATGAGCAGCCAATACCAGGCGCCCGATACCTACAAGGCGCTGCAGGAGATGGGCCGCTTCAACATCGTCAGCGAAGATACGACGATCGGCTTCTACCTGAAGCTCAATACCAAGGTACCGCCGACCGACGATATCCATATTCGCCGTGCACTTGCCTATGCAACCGACTACGACACGATCCGCAGCGTCATCGTGCCTGGCGGTCAGCTGAACGGTCCCCTGCCTTCAGGTTTTGCCGATTATTATGCGAGCGACCTGCCGGCACCGAAATACGATCTCGAGGCTGCCAAGGCGGAAATTGCCCAGTCGAAATATGCCGGCGGCGAGATTCCGATCACGCTTGGCTATGTTGCCGGCACCAAGTTCGAGGAAGAGCTCAGCCTGCTGATGCAGTCGAACCTCGAACAGCTCGGCTTCAAGGTGACACAGCAGGCCGATCCCTGGAACCGAGTGACGGAAATTGCCGGCAAGGTCGAAACGACGCCAAACGTCAACCAGATCTTTTTCGGCCCGACCTATCCTTCGCCGGATTCCATGTTCTTCACGCAATATCATTCGAAAGCGGCCGGCACCTGGGCTTCAGCCGAATGGGTGCAGGATCCGGCGATCGATGCCCTGATCGATCAGGCTCGCGAAACGCCCGACAAGGCCAAGCAGGCCGAGATCTACAAGGAATTGCAGCACAAGATCGTCGATCTGCAGCCGGATGTCTTCCTGGAAACGCAGACGGTACAGCATGCCATGGACAAGTGCCTGGAAGGCTTCCATGCCGTGCCGATGCAGTCCTTTGACTACAAGTTCACCCGTTATCGCTGGACCTGCAAGTAACGGCTGAGCGCGTTTCGGGCAGTGTCACCCTCATGACGAACTGCCCGGAAAGGATGGCCCGAAAGGGCCGTCCACATCCTCCATCATGAATTGAAACAGGGCTGGAACATTGGAATTCCTCCTCTTCCTGGTCAGGCGCGCCTTGTGGTCGCTGCTTGTTCTTTTCGGACTGTCGGTGGTGATCTTCACGATCGCTCGCGGCATGCCGGGGGATCCGGTGAGATTGGCGCTCGGGCCGCGTGCCAGCAATGAGCAGGTCGAGCAATTTCGCCAGACACTCGGCTTCGACAAGCCGCTGATCCAGCAATACGGGATCTATGTATCCGGGCTCGTCGGCGGCGATCTAGGCCTGTCGCTTCTGACCAAGCGCCCGGTCAGCAACGATATCCGCGAGACCTTTGCAGCGACCTTTGAACTGGTGCTCGCCACGATCACCATCGCCTTCCTGTTCGGTGTTCCTTTGGGTGTCGCTGCCGCGCGCTGGAAGGACAAATGGCCAGATAATCTGGTGCGGCTGATTGCGATCTTTTCCGCCGTGACGCCGAGCTTCTTCCTCGCGCTCGTATTGCAGATCCTTGCCGGCTATGTGCTGCATATCCTGCCGACGACCGGGCGCCTTCCGCCAGGCATGATCTTCAGTGCCGATATTACCGGTCTCGTCACGCTCGATTCCCTGCTGCATGGGCGGCTGGACGTTTTCGGCGAGGGCCTGCGTTATCTCCTTCTTCCCTCGCTCGCGCTCTCCGCGGCGACCATGGGTCAGATCGCCCGCATCACGCGCTCCTCGATGATCGACGTCTCCAGCCAGGATTATATCGAGGCGAGTCGTGCCTTTGGCATTCCCGAGCGCGTGCGGGTCTTCAAATATATGTTGCGGCCGAGTTTCGTTCCGCCTCTCACCATTTCCGGCCTCGAATTCGCATCGCTGATCGGCAACGCCTTCGTCGTCGAACTCGTCTTCGCTTGGCCCGGCATGGCCGCCTATGGCGTGCGCACCATCATGCAGAAGGACCTGAACGCAGTCATGGGCGTGGTGATCGTCTCCGGCGTCTTCTTCGTCATCGTCAATCTCGTCATCGATGTGCTGGTCGGCATTGTCGATCCGCGCATTCGTATCCGGGGGAGGCGCTGATGTCCGATACGCCTGTTATCGAGGTCGAACGCCTCTCGAATGCCTATCAGAACTGGTATCGCTTCTCGCGCAATCCGACCGCCGTCATCGGTGCAGCGATCGTCATCATCTGCGTGCTCGCCGCGATCCTCGCGCCATGGATCACGCCGCATCCCGAACATGTCGGTGCTGCCGTCAATTTTCGCGCCCGCCATCTGCCGCCATCAGTCGACTTCTGGTTCGGCACGGACAATGTCGGCCGCGATATCTTCAGTCGCGTGATCTTCGGCATGCGTATCTCCTTGCTTCTGGCGCTGGTCGTGCTCGGCACGGCCGTTCCGATCGGCACCATCCTCGGCATTCTCGCCGGCTATTTTGGAGGCTGGGTCGAGGTGCTGATCATGCGCGTGACGGATATCGCGCTCGCCATCCCGCCGCTCGTCATGGCGCTCGCCGTCGCCGCGGTGCTGTCGCCAAACCTCATCAATTCGCTGCTTGCCATATCGGCGCTCTGGTGGACATGGCACACACGACTGATCTATTCGATCACCAAGCAGATCCGCGCCCAGGAATTCATCGAGGCGGCGGAGACACTCGGTGCGAGCAAGTTCCATATCCTCTTCCGCGAGATCCTGCCGAACTGCGTCTCGGCAATCGCCGTGAAGACCTCGCTCGATTGCGGCTTCGTCATCCTCGTCGGCGCCTCGCTCTCCTTCCTGGGCCTTGGCATCCAGCCGCCGACGCCGGATCTCGGCACGATGGTTGCCCAAGGCGCCGCCTTCCTGCCGGATTACTGGTGGGAATCGGTTCTGCCTGGCTCCGCCATTCTTTTCGTCGCGCTGGGCTTCAACCTCCTGGGTGATGGCCTGCGAGACCTCTTCGACGTCCAGGAGGTCCGATGAGTTTCCCTCTCCTGCGTGTCAGCAATCTCTCGGTCGAGTTCTCCACCTATGGCCGCACCAGCCGCGTGCTGCACGGCGTCAGCCTCGACGTCCCGGCCCGATCGCAGGTTGCCCTTGTCGGTGAAAGCGGCTCCGGCAAGACGGTGACGATGAAGGCGATCATGGGCCTGCTACGCCAGCCACCCGCCCGCATCACATCCGGCGAGATCTATTATGATGGCGCCGATCTGCTCACCATGCCCGAGAAGGACCGGCTGCGGCTGCGCGGTACCGCCATGTCCATGGTGTTCCAGGACCCGATGAGTTCGCTCAATCCGGTCTTCACCGTTGGCGACCAGATGGGCACGATCCTGAAATATGCGGATAAGCGTCTCGGCCGCTCGCGCTCGCGCAGGGAGCGCATGGTGCGTGTCCATCAGGTGCTCGAACAGGTTCGCATGCGCGATCCCGAGCGCGTTACGCAGGCCTTCCCGATCATGCTGTCAGGCGGCATGCGCCAGCGCGTGCTGATCGCCATGGCGCTCTTGAGTGAACCGCAGCTTTTGATCGCCGATGAACCGGGCACCGCGCTGGACGTCACCACGCAGGCGCAAATCCTGAAGCTGCTGAAGGATCTTGTTGAAGAGCGCGGTCTGGCGCTGCTGATGATCACCCACAATCTCGGCGTTGTGCGCGAGACCTCGAACTATGTCTATGTCATGAACAAGGGCGCCATTGTCGAACACGGCGAGACCGCCGGTATCTTCGACAATCCGCGCGATCCCTATACCCGCAGCCTGATCGATGCCGTTCCGCGGCTGACGGGTGGCACGCGCTCTAGCGGGGAGGTCACCGCATGAGCACGCCGATGCTTGAGATCCGCAATCTTGCGAAATCCTTTCCCGTTCGCGATGCCTTCGGCCGCCAGATCGGCGAGGTGAGGGCGGTTGACGACGTTTCCTTCTCGATCGAGAAGGGGAAGGTCTACGGCCTCGCCGGCGAAAGCGGCTCCGGCAAGTCGACCATCGCCCGCATGATCATGGGGCTCGAAAAACCGGATGCCGGCGAAATCCTGATTGACGGCGAAGGCCTTGCGAAAACGAGACGTCACCATTCGCGGCATGTGCAGATGGTCTTCCAGAATCCAGGCTCCTCGCTCAATCCGCGTCGTACCGTCGGCCAGTCCGTCGCCGTGCCGCTCGATGCGCACGGCTTTTCCGGCAACAGGCGCCAGCGCATTTCCGAACTCCTGGAGATGGTGCAACTGCCGGCGAATTTCGCCGAGCGTTATCCGCATGAGCTTTCCGGTGGCCAGAAACAGCGCGTGGCAATTGCGCGGGCACTCGCCGTCGAGCCGAAACTGCTGGTGCTCGACGAACCGACCTCGGCGCTCGACGTGTCGGTGCAGGCGCGGGTCATCGATCTTCTGACCGATCTCGCGGGGCGTATGGACCTCACCTATCTCTTCATTTCCCACGATCTCAGCCTGATGCGTAATTTCGCCGGCAATGTCGGTGTGCTCTATCGTGGCCAGATCGTCGAAACGGGGGCGGTATCCTCCGTCTTCGAAAACCCATCCCACGATTATACCCGGCTTCTCCTCGCCTCCGTTCCCGTCATTTCGAAGGAGGAGGAGGCGATGCGCCCGAAAATTCCATTGATCGACGGGGAGATCCCGACAGCCGAGAAATTGCTGGCGCTCAGGGAAGTCGATCAACAAGCAAGTCACCAACGAGGTTAGGACTGATGATCAGAATTGGTATTGACGTCGGCGGCACCAATACGGACGCCGTCATCATGAATGGACCGGACGTGATTGCCGGCGTGAAGTCAGCGACAACAGCAGATGTCATGAGCGGTGTCGTCAACGCGCTGCGTGACGTGCTCGCAGCCTCAGGGATGGAGGCATCCGCGGTCGACTTCGTCATGATCGGCACGACACATTTCACCAACGCTGTCGTTCAGCGTCGTGATCTCGCCCAGACGGCTGCCGTGCGGCTTGGCCTGCCGGCCACCGCCTCGCTGCCCCCGATGGTCGACTGGCCGGAGGATCTGAAGCAGGCAATCGGCAATCATGCCTATCTCGCTCATGGCGGCAATGAATTCGACGGCCGCGTGATCTCACCGCTCGACGAGGAAGAACTGCTGAAGATCGCCGCCGACATCAAGGCGAAGGGCATCGACACGATCGCCATCACGTCCGTCTTCTCGCCTGTGAGCACTGACTTTGAAAAGCGCGCTGGCGAGATCTTCGAAAAGGCACTTCCAGGCGCTCATATTACGCTGTCCAGCGAGATCGGCCGCATCGGCCTGCTCGAACGCGAGAATGCGGCAATCATGAACGCCTGCCTGCGCGATCTCTCGGCCCATGTAATCGATGCCTTCCGCAAGGCGATCGCGGAGACCGGCATCAAGGGCAAGTTCTTCCTGACGCAGAATGACGGCACGCTGATGGATGCCGCCTTCGCCGAGAAATTCCCAGTCCTGACCTTCGCCTCGGGTCCCACCAATTCCATGCGCGGTGCGGCCTTCCTCTCGGGTGTCAGCGATGCAATCGTCGTCGATATCGGCGGCACGACATCGGATGTCGGCTCTCTGTATAAAGGTTTCCCACGGCAGGCCACGGTCGCCGTCGAAGTGGGTGGCGTGCGCACCAATTTCCGCATGCCCGACGTCTTCTCGATCGGCCTTGGCGGCGGTTCGCATGTCGTCGAAACGGAGAACGGCATCAAGGTCGGTCCCGTGTCGGTCGGCTACCGTATTCAGACGGAAGCGCTCATCTTCGGCGGAAAGACGCTGACGACGACCGATATCACCGTTGCTGCCGGCAACGCGACACTCGGCGATCCTGCCAAGGCTTCCCATCTTCCGGCCGATCTGCTGCAGCGCGTACAGCAAAAGATCCACGACATGCTCGAGGATTGCGTGGAGCGCTCCCGCCTGTCTCCCGATCCCTTGCCTGTCATTGTCGTCGGCGGTGGCTCCATCCTCGTCAATCGGCCGATTGCAGGACTCGAAGTGATCAAACCATCGCATTTCGGCGTCGCCAACGCCGTCGGCGCGGCGATCGCGCAGGTCTCGGGTGAAGTCGACCGGGTCTATGCACTCGCCGAAATGGGGCGCGAGAAATCACTCGAAGATGCCAAGAGCCGTGCCATCGAAGCAGCGGTTGCGGCAGGCGCTGCACGCGACTCCATCGAGATCGTTGATGTCGAGGATGTGCCGCTCGCTTATCTGCCGGGCAATGCTACCCGCATCCGCGTCAAGGCTGTGGGAGAGCTCAATGCCCGCTGAAGGTTACCTGCTTAGGGAAGAGGACCTGTTGCCGCTGTCGATCGGTGCAGCGCTGCTCGGGACCGGCGGTGGCGGCAACCCCTATATCGGCATGCTGCGCGCCCGCGAATTGATACGCAAAGGCGCACAGGTGCGGGTGATACCGCTGGAGGCGCTTGCAGAGGACAGCTGGGTCGCTGAGGTCGGCGGCATCGGCGCGCCCGTTGTCGGTGTCGAGAAGATCGAGGAAGGCGGCGAATGCTATCGCGCGATGCGCGCGGTCGAGGAGACCGCGGGTGTCAAGGTTTCGGCAGTGATTTCCGCCGAAATCGGCGGCGCCAATTCCATCGAACCGATCATTGCCGCCGCGATGGCCGGACTGCCGGTCGTCGATGGTGATGGCATGGGTCGCGCCTTCCCCGAGGTGCAGATGACGACTTACATGATCTACGGCGCACCGGTCTCGCCGGCGGCTATCGCCGATGAGAAGGGCAATGTCGTCGTTTTCAAGGACGTCATCGACATGTTCTGGCTCGAGCGTTTCGCCCGCGACACGGCTGTCGCCATGGGGGCAGGGGCCGGCTTCGCCACCGCGCCGATGCGTGGCGACTTCGTCCGCCGCACCGCCATCCCCGGCACGGTCAGCCAGGCACTGGAAATCGGCCGCACGGTGCTCGATGCCCGCGCCAAGCGTCAGAATGTCGTCGAGCGTGTGATTGAAAGCGCCGGCGCCAAGCTCTTCTTCACCGGCAAGATCGTCGATATCCGCCGCGAACTGAAGGGCGGCTTTGCGCGCGGCCATGCCATCATTACTGGGACCGGCGACTGGACGGGTTCGGAAGCCCGCATCGCCATCCAGAACGAGAACCTCGTGCTCTGGATCGACGAGAAGCCGGTCATCATGGTGCCCGACCTGATCATGAATCTCGAAATCGACACCGGTGAGCCGATCACCACGGAGATGCTGCGCTATGGCCAGCGCGTCGCCGTCATCGGCCTGCCGGTGCACGATTTGATGAAAACGCCGCGCGCACTCGAAATCGTCGGGCCGAAAGCCTTCGGTTTTCCGGAGCTGACATTCGAGCCGCTCGTTACGCGCCAGACTGCGCGATAGGGGGAATGATGAAGACGTTGAGAACGATCCATGCAGAGGATCTCGAAGACATCGCGATCGGCGGCGCCATTCTCGGCACGGGTGGCGGCGGCGATCCCTATGTCGGCAAGCTGATGGCGCAGGAAGCGATCCGCAAGCATGGCCCCGTAAAGCTTGTCGATGTCGACGAACTGCCGGACGACGCGCTGGTCGTGCCCGTCTGCATGATGGGCGCTCCGACCGTCATGACCGAAAAGCTGCCCCAGGGCGACGAACTGATGAATGCCTTCCGTCAGCTCGAGAAAGTGCTGGGGCGAAAGATCGACGCGGTGCTTTGCGGCGAGGCAGGTGGGATCAATTCGACCACGCCTTTCGTTGTCGCCGCAGCAAGCGGCCTGCCGCTCGTCGATGGTGACGGCATGGGGCGTGCCTATCCCGAGCTGCAGATGGAGACCTTTACGCTGCACGGCGTCTCGGCAACGCCGATGGTGCTTTGCGACGACAAGGGCAATTCACTGGTTCTGGAAACAGTGAGCAACGGCTGGACGGAACGTCTGGCGCGCGCCGCAACTGTCGAAATGGGCGGTTCTGCCTTGCTCGCCTTCTATCCGATGAGCGGAGAGGTGGCCAAGAAGGCGGTTGTGCGCGGGACGCTGTCGCTATGCGTCAACCTTGGCCGCACACTGCGGGAAACCCGAACAGCACATGCCGATCCCGTGGCTGCCATCACCAGGTTGCTCGGCGCGAGCATCATCTTCCACGGCCGCGTCAAGGATGTCGATCGCCGCACCATCGGTGGCTTTGCCCGGGGCAGTGCGCGTTTCGACGGTCTCGACGATTGGAAAGGCCACGGCTTCAGGCTGGATTTCCAGAACGAATTCCTGATGGCTGAGCGGGATGGCAAGATAATTTGCACGACGCCCGATCTCATCACGCTGCTGGAGGCTGAGACGGGGGCTCCCGTGACCGCAGACTCCTTGCGGTATGGATTGCGCCTCGTGGCGCTCGCCTTCCCGTGTAACCCGCAATGGCAGACACCGGCCGGGATCGCCTTGGTGGGGCCGCGCTACTTCGGTTACGATACGGATTACAAGCCTTACGCGTTCACCTAGGTGTGGGACGGTTTGCAGTGATGGTTCGAGTGCTCAGCGCGGCTTTGTATGCGCTGAGCGCCGAAGTTGTGGCGCTTTCCGCATGACTGCCCAGCTTTAACTGTATGGTCTGTCCGGCACTCTATGGAATGTCTCTCGACTCCAGTTCCGGGCAGCTTGACTCGTTTCCGAAGGTGATCTCCTTGCGATCCCCGTTAATGGTCAGCCCTCTGAAGGTCAGCACGTTCTCGTCGCGATAGACGATCTCGCTGCGGTAAATGCCGGCGCGTATTGCTCTGTTCCTAGCCCGACTGACGTTGCACTGCCCGATCGGCGGCGTCACATGCCAATTGGATGTGCCTTGCGTGTCGGTCTGCCAACCGCCAGCAGAAGCAAGCGTCGAACTGGCGAGCAACGCAAATGCTGAAAGTACAAATTTTGACGACAATCGAGATTTCACGATGTTACTCCGAGGCAATTCCGCTATCGATGCCTCTGCTATTATCCGAAATTGCTCAATAGATCATCCGACAGCGCCCTGATCGGCTTTGACTTCTCGGGGAATGGTGAACAACCACTCTAACAACATGCTTCCTCGCAGCAGTAGGTTGGGAGTCTGACGTTTGCCGACGTGATTTGGGCACGGTTTTAGTTCCATAATATCTATTATGCGATCCTTATGTGTAGCCGCAAAGTTAGAATGTCCTGTTTCTGCAAAGTTGGAATGTCACTCTCCCCGGGGCCAAGCGACGTCTGGGAGATTGCGGATGGGATTGATAGCGATGAGCGAGCGCGATCTGCAGCGGATCGAGATTTTATCGAAAGTGATCGCCGGCCGGATGACCACGGTGTCTGCGGCACATATTCTTGACCTGAGCGAGCGCCAGGTGCGTCGGCTGCTGCAGCGGATACGAACCGGCGGCGCGGCTTCGATCCGGCACAAGGCGATCGGCCGGCCGTCGAACAACCGGATCAGCGATGGTGTTCGCGATTACGCAGTGACGCTGGTTCGTGAACGCTACGCGGACTTCGGTCCGACGCTGGCGGCCGAGAAGCTGACCGAGCGTGATGGTCTGCGGGTGTCGCGCGAGACATTGCGTGGCTGGATGTCGGAGGCCGGGCTTTGGCTGTCGCGCAAACAGCGTCGAACGTTTCATCAGCCGCGGCTGCGACGCGAGGCCTATGGCGAGCTGGTGCAGATCGATGGGTCCGAGCATCGCTGGTTCGAGGATCGCGGTGACCCGTGCTCGCTGCTGGTCTTTGTCGATGATGCGACTGGTCGATTGATGCAGTTGCGCTTTGTGCGATCGGAAAGCGCCTTCACTTACTTCGAGGCATTGGAGCTCTATCTCGAGCGTCATGGCGCACCGGTTGCCTTCTATTCGGACAAGCATTCGGTGTTCCGGGTGGCGAAGAAGGATGCCAAGGGTGGCCAGGGCATGACCCAGTTCGGGCGTGCGCTTTGCGAGCTAAGCATCGAGATTCTTTGCGCAAATTCCAGTCAGGCCAAGGGCCGTGTCGAGCGGATGAACCGGACGCTGCAAGATCGGCTGGTCAAGGAGTTGCGGCTGGCCGGGATCTGCAACATGAAGCCAGGCAATGCGTTGTTGCCTGGCTTCATGGAAGACTACAACGCACGCTTTGCGATTGCCCCTGCCCGGCCCGACGATCTGCATCGTCCAATGAATCTTGCGCCGGATCGGTTGAAGGAGATCCTGTGCAAACGAGAGCAGCGCTATGTCGGATCGCAGTTGACGTTTTCGTTCGAGCGCAAGCGGATCATGCTGGAGGAGACCGAGGTGACGCGTGGTCTGGTCGGACGCTATGTCGAGACCTATGCCTATGCTGACGGACGCCTGGATGTGCGCTGGAAGGGGTATTGCCTGCCCTACACGGTGTTCGACAAGGATCAGCGAGTGACACATGCGGCGATTACCGAGAACAAGCGGCTTGGCGATGTGCTGGCCTATATCAAGGAACGCCAGGATCAGCCGCAGCCGAAGGTGAAGACCAACAGCGCCAAGAATGGCTATACGCCGCGTGGCCGCAAGCCTGGGCCAAAGACGGATTTCATCAACGATCCGGCGGTGATTATGCGGCGCGCGAAGGCGTTATCGCGACCTGCTGCGGAGTGAATGGTCGATCGGATAGTCTCAAAGCTAAAGCCGAAGGGGTGTGCCTCACCCGCCCCGATCTGATCTTGCAAGCGGGATCAGCCGCTCAGATCGGAGCTGATCGCCGTGCCGTGCCGAAGCGCAAAGTGACATTTTAACTTTGCGCACAAACGGACATTCCAACTTCCCCGCCACATTATGTGCTGCCACATTATGCGGGCCCGGGTGGATTCTAGAATGAAGTGCGACTTGCGAATGATGCCAACGGGTTACCAATCGCGAGGACGACGCAATGAAGCGCACCTACTCTCAGATTGGATTGGACGAACGCCGCAAGATTGCTCACTGGAGAACGGTTGCCTGAGTGCTGCTGTCACAGCAATACGCGATACCCACTTCAATTAAGGGACGCTTTGTCATCTGAAACAGGCAGTCCGGCGGCCTTCAAGCCGGCAAGGAAACGCTCCTGGTCCTCGGCCCGGGCCAGCCGCTTGGCGACTTCTCGCCTGACGTTCGGGATCAGTGCGGGTGACCGAAGCTGGATCCAATCGAGTTGCTCCTTTGCTTCGGCCGTCTTTCCAAGGGTGCCGAGAATAGAGAGCAAGACGAGGCGATGCATCGGGTTGTAGTTCAAGTCCGACATGCGCGACCAAAGTTCCGCGGCTTGCGTGTCACCCCGCATGAAGGCACAGAGCGCCATCCCGACCTCGTAATAGCCGCGCGGCCCGGCGTTCCTGCTGATGGCCTCGGAAATCAGTTCACAGCCTCTGCTCCATTCTCCCGACATCGACAGACGCAAGCCGTATTCACCTGCCACTTCCGTGTCATTCGGATTGCTGGCATAGGCGGCCTCGCCGGCGCGCAGGGCTGCGACCATGTCATTGCTGAAAAAGTTGGCGAGCATTAGCGCTTGAAGGGCGCGCGCATTCTTCTGGTCGAGCTGCACGGCGCGTTCGGCAAGCTCCTTTGCAAGATTGAGCGTGGCGGCGGTCGGCTTGGTATTCAATTGATACGGAAAGCGGAACTCATCGAGATGAACCAGCGAAAGGAAGGCAGCAACATTGGAGTCGTCGGGCGTCTTCTCGACGGCCCGCTGCAGACAGGACTTCGCAACCTCATGGGCCTTCACGGTCATCTCGCTGCGATAGCTATAGTAGGACAGGATGCAGGAAAAAGCGTCCGGACCTCCGGCAATGCTTGCGGTGTCCGCCTTGAACATGACGCCGAACGGCCGCGCCACTGCCGTCGCGATGTGTTCTGCAAGGCTCGCTTGCGCTTGCAGGATACCCAGCACTTTCATGTCGGCATCGTAATTGTTTGCCCAGATGACAACTCCATCCACCCGTCGCACGAGCCTTGCCGTTGAGCGCAAGGTGTTGCCTTCCAACCGCACGCTTCCCTGGAGAGCATAGAGTGGCTGCGACGACGCCTGGCCCGCTCGATTGCGCGGCAGGGGGGCGACCACGATAATATCGTTGAAAGGGACGAGCTTTTCGATGATATCGTCTGTGATACCTCGAGAAATATCGGATGCATGCCCGCCATCAGAGGCACTTTCAAAATGCTCGACAACGATCGTTGGGCGACTGGTTACTCCCCTCACCGCTTTGGTTTCCGTGTCGAACAAGTTGGCATGCTGAAGCATCGCTGCCATCGAGACAAGGACGATCCCCACGCCTCCCGCAAGAAGCCAATATCGGAGGCGCGAAAGATGCCTGCCCGCCCCGTCTCGGCTGGTCGTGTTCCTGATGACATTGACCTGCTCAGCGTCATCTCGTCCGGATATAGGCCGAGGGGCTCGTCCGAAGCTTGAGGTATCCGCGTGCTCGATATCCTGTCTGACGTCGAAGACCGGTACATAGCCGCCGCGGGGAACCGTGATGATGATCCGGTCAGTGCTGCCGGCGGTTAGATAATAGTGTTCCAGCTCCCGCCTCAGCCGGCCGGCCTCGATGCGGACACAGGGATCCTGCTGGGCATCGAAGTTTGCATCCCTGCCGAAAACAGCCTGTGCTATGGTAAAGGCCTTCAGATACTCGCGCCGGCCCGCAAGTGTTTCGTTTATAATAAATTCAAGGAATCGCCCCGCCCGCTCGGGAAGTCGAAACTCCGGGCTGGATAGAATGCGCTCAAGTTGCTGGAGCACCTCCTCCTGCGAAGATGCGCTGCCGCAAGCTCTGTCAACGCCTGCATTTGCCATCGGTCCCCCGAATCCGATTGATCACAACCTGCAGTATGCGGTCGTCGACGATAGTCCCATGTCGCCATGACGGCAACGACATTTAGTAGAAAAGGCTAATTTAAGGGAAGGATTTCGGAAATCGATCGCATGATCGTTAGGGTGACTACAGCTGGACATAAGCCAGCGTAAAATACCGTATCCTACCGCAATGGACGTGTATTTTACTGCCCTCGTCTTCCCGTGCGCTCTATCATCATCCTCATTCTGGAGGAGCCGGCGATGACATTAAGTGGGACGCCCACATCCCAATCTATGACGAGCGCAGAGGACCTGCGCAAACATGCTCTGGAACTCCAGCTTCTGGAAATGGAGCGCAACGAAAAGATCAGGGCACGTGAGGCAAAGAAACATGCCCAATTCGTCGAGGATTTTTTCCGCAAACAGATCGGGGAAACGGAACGCGCGGTCGTTAAACGGCTGGTTACGAAAGCGGCCGCAGACGGTAAATACGAGGCGCTGATCTACAGTTTTCCATCGACTTTCTGCACGGATAGCGGCCGCGCCATCAATAACAACCTGCCCGGCTGGCAGAAGACATTACAGGGCAAAGCAAAGGAGCTTCTCGAACTGTTCGAGGAGGTCGCCAAACCGCAGGGTTACGGGCTCAAGGCGATGATCATCAATTTTCCCGATGGCATGCTCGGAGATGTGGGCTTCTTCCTCACCTGGGAACCGCCTGTCAACTGACCGGCAACAGCAGGCATGAGCGAAGGAATATCGAATTGAAGGCGACCGAGATCGAGCGAAAGTTCCTGGTCCACAACGACAGCTGGCGCGTTTGCGCCGGCGAGCCGCATGTGCTGCAACAGGCCTATCTTTGCCGGCGCGATCAAAACCCTATACGTGTCCGCCTTATCGATGGGTGCTCGGCGCGCCTAACGATCAAATTTCGTGCGCCGGGCCTTGCCCGGCAGGAATATGAATATGAGATTCCGGTCGAGGAGGCCCGCGCGATCTCTTGCTCCGCGCGGGAGGCCGTATCATCGAAAAAACCCGCTATCGCGTTCTCCATGATGGCAAGAGTTGGGATGTGGATGTCTTTGCCGGCGCCTATGAGGGGCTGACACTCGCCGAGACCGAAAGGCGGGCGAGGATGAGCAACCGAACCTGCCTCAATGGCTGGGGCTCGAAGTTGCGGGCAAGAAGCGATACTCCAACCGCGCCATGGCGGCTGCCTTGCGTCTTTCGCCGGCGGCGCAGAGCCGTGCCGGCTGAATTCTATTCGCTTACCACGGTCCAACTGGCGTCCGGGTTGAAATCCTTGATCGCCGCCGCGCGCGCGTCCGTTTGGGGCCCAAGATCACTCTGGTAGATGACGTTTGCGCCATTGACCATGAATGTCTGTACGCCCGTGACCCTGTATTTGACCGGCCAGGCAATCAGCGCAAAGCCGCCGGTCATATAACCGTTGATGACGTAGCTTTGCTTGCCACCAAGTACGTTGTCACCCTGAGATGTTAGGATGCGGTAACGGTAGCCGAAATAGCCCTCCCCGCGCTTGGCGGCACCGAAGGCTGCCGTCTCGACGAGCGCGCTTGCCGGACTTTCCTCAGGATAGAGGTTCGGATCCCAATACAACCCATCAAGCTTGCCAGGACTGCTGATCAATTTCTTTGCGAATTCATAGATGCCGTCGCCGTCGCGATCCTCCGATGCATATTGATACTGGGCCGCCACATATTCATGTATGGTGTCGATGGTGGCGAGTTCGTTTTCGCCAATGCGGCGATTGACGATCTCTTCGAGGCCGCGCTCTGTGTCGAAGGACCATTTGCCGTCCTTGCCTTCGGTCAGCGGAAACGGCAACGGCCAGAGCCGATCGCCGATCGCAACAATCCTCATGCCTTCGAAATCCCGCAAGACCGCCTGCCGCTCGGCGCCCTCGCGGATCAATCCGTAAGCGATCATCGCCTCGTTGCTGGAGCGCAGCTTGTCCGCCTTAAGGCCCAGCAGAGCGGCAAGATCATCGATATTGCTGGAGCCCAGCACCGATTTCAGCCTGTCGAGCGCGAGCTCCGGACTGTCGAATTTCGGTGAGGACGTTGCCGCTTTGTATTCGGCGAGATTTGTCTGCGCTTGCGAAAGCGCCGGAGCGGCTGGCATTGCGCAAAGCGCTGCTGCCAACATGAGCGGAATTATGGTCGATTGGCGTCTCATCATGTAGCTCCCTGAGCTGGAAAGAGGTCTCACCGCCGTCCGCCACCACGGCCGCCACCGCCGCCACGACCGCCGCCACCCTGCGGGCGCGGCCGATGCTGGGCGGGGCGAGCTGACTGGCGATGGGCGCCCATGCTCTGTGCTCCCCGTTTCGAGGCGACAGCTTCACGGCGACCGGACTGGACGTTGCCAAGTGCGCTTGGTTGCCGACCGCGATTGTCGGGTCGGGAGGCCATTTGCGGCTTGTTGGGCTTCTTGACGGATTTCTGCGCAGGCTTGGATGGACGATTGGCTGCTCTCTCAGGACGAGCCTCGGGTCGATTTGCAGCCGTTGGGCGATTTGCGGCCGCCGGCCTATTTCCCGCCGTTGGCCGATTTGCCTGCGGTCTATCCTTCAGGCCCTGCGCCGTGTTTTTCCGAATATCCTGCGCACGTGCCGCGTTGGCCCGATTGCCGGGCAACTGGCTCGCCTGGATGTCCTTGGCCTTGTTGCGCAGCTGGTTGCGATTATCGCCTTGCAGGCCGGACTTGATCGCCGACCGGTCGATTTTCGCAAGTTGGTCCTTGCTGATGTTCAATTTGCTGCGGTCGACATTGCTCCAGTCGACGTCGTTCCACTTCATCTTTCCGTTGAAGTTACGGTCGTTTAGGCAATTGTTGCAGTCAATGTCGATATCGCCATCCCAGCGGCCGCCCCATACACCCCAGTCATCCCAGTTAACGACGGCCGCCCAGGCAAGGCCGGTCACAGCGCCCGCAAAGAACGCCGCCCCGGGGTAATAATAGTTGTCGTAATAATCGGGATAATAGGAGATCGGCGCCGACACATAACCCGGTTCATACAGCATTTCTGGCGGATACTGCGGGATATAGATCTTCTCCGGATCGGTCGGCCGGATGATGATGTTGTCGTTTTCGGTGACGACGGTGACCTTGTCATCCGTTTTGATAATGTTCTTTTCCACCGCTTCGTCGCGAAGCTGCTGGATGGCGATCAGGACATCCTTCTGCTGATTGGTGAGCGCATCGGCAAGGGACTGGGTCCAGTCGAGATCCTCGCTCATCATCTTGACGATGTCAGGATAATTGAGCAGCGAGACGACGCTGCCGTCCCAATCGCTCTTGGGTTTGAGGTCAGAATTTTTCTTCTTTGCCTCCAGGAAGCGCTGCGCCTCGACGATCTGCAGAGGAAAGAGCGAGGCTGCCGAAATTGCCGCAACCAGCTCATCCGGATAGAGCGCGATCCGCGCTACGAGCACTTCAAGCTCGTCATCGGAAAGAAGCGCGGCTGCGGGCTGCTCGGCACTCGCCTGCGCGGGAGCCGCGGTTGGTAGAGGGACCTGCGTCTGTGCTCGCGCTGGGAGCACCGGTTGCAACGCAATAATCGCCAGCGCAGAGAATCCACCAAGCAGTTTGCGGGATATTGCTTTCATCACGCACGTAACTCCCTTGGACCATTGAATGATAGATACGCTTACGAAGATTTGGGGCCGGTCTGCGGGAACGGCCTGAGCACCACAATTTTCGACTGGGCAATCGCCTCCCCCATCTCTTTCAACAGGGCATCGACGAGACCCGCATATTCCAGCCGCCGCGCTTCCCGAAGCTCCTCCGGTAAGCGCTCAACGTGCGCCAAAGCCTGTGCCGCAGCAGTGAGATCCTCACACATGCTGTGAAATTGCTCGTTTACATAAAAAAGCCGCTGCACCAGCCGCTTCTGGTCGGGAAAATAAATCTCAGCCGTCTCCAGGGCGGACAAAAATGTCGAACCTTGTTCTCCCGGCACCATCCCCGCCCCGCTGTCAAATTGCGCTAAGCAGACGAGAAAAAGTATATATCAGAACGATCGGCAGCAGACGTAAAATACACGATCTTACGTTAGCCGGCTTTCGAAAGGCTGCCGGCATCCCAGGCGTGAACGCCGCCATGACCGCTGCCTCTTTGATCCCGCCCTCTTTCCCTTCACGCAGAGATGATCTCCGCAAACGGCAGAACTTCCAGTGCTTCAATAGAGCTTACGCGATGCTACGGGCCTCAGCACCAAAACGCGCTTAATATACCGCTGTCGATAGCGATCAAACGGCTCGGCAAGGCCAGCCCGAAGGAGCGACTGTGTTTCTCGACTGTTTTGCCTTAGGCGTGCTGGTCTTTGTCGTCGTCACTCTTTCCTACGCGGTGATCGAAATCCACGACATTCCTCAACTCATGGCTAAGGCAAGAAATCATCCCCATGAGGCCGCCATCCGTGTCGCCGGATGGGTGAGCGTGTTCATCCTGCATGAAATCTGGCCGTTCCTGTTCATCTGGCCCGCCTTCCGCCGGGAGGATCGCAGCTGGGAGGCGTCGATCGTTTCTCCGCCAGCGATTTGATGCCGGAGAAGCTTGAGGAAGCAAGAGGAGTCCGCGGTGATAAGCAGTCTTCCAGTGTTGCGAGGCTTGGCCGGTTTCAACAAGGCCTGGTTCCGGAGCGATATCCCGGCCGGGCTGTCGATCGCCGCCGTCGGCCTGCCGAGTGCGATCGCCTATCCTGCCATTGCCGGTCTGCCTCCTGAGACCGGCATTTATGCGAGCATTGTCGCGCCGATCGCCTATGCGATTTTCGGGCCTTCCAGGCTGCTGATTGTCGGGCCCGATGCTGCGACGATGACTGTGCTTGCGGCGGCGATGGGCACCATCATCATAGCCGAACCCGCAGGGACGGATGTCGACCGGGTGGCCATCGCTTCGGCGCTTGCGCTGGGGGTTGGCATCTGCTGCATCGCCGCGAAGCTGCTGAGGCTCGGTGTCCTCGCAAGCTTCCTCTCCCGTCCGATCCTGGTCGGCTTTTTCGCCGGCGTGTCGCTTTCAATCCTTGTCGGACAGATCGGCCGGTTCACGGGCGTAAAAATCGAATCCGAGGGATTGATCTCGCCGCTGGTCGAATTGTTTGCCAAGAGCAACCTGATCCACTGGCCTTCGCTCACTCTCGGGCTTGCGATGTTCGCTTTGCTCTGGATCGTCCGTGGCTTTAATTTGAAAGTTCCAGGCCCGGTTCTGGTCGTCGTCGTCTCGGTCATCCTGTCAGCGATCTTCGACTTTCAGGGCCGTGGCATCGCTGTCGTCGGCGACTTGCCGAGCGGGATGCCGAGCTTTTCGCTGCCGGCATTCTATAAGATGCCGATCGACAAGATCGTGCTCGGCTCGGCCACGATCTTTCTGGTCAGCTTCGGCGCCGGCATCGTAACGGCCCGCAGCTTCGGGTCGCGGACCGGCGAGGAGGTTGATGCCAATCAGGAACTGATCGGACTCGGTGCTGCCAATATCGCGCCCGGCCTTTTCGGTTCGTTTCCGATCAGCGCGTCGGATTCCCGCACTGCCATAAATCTATCGACGGGCGGCGTTTCGCAGCTCGCCGGGCTCGTTTCGGCAGCTACACTGATTGCGGCGCTGGTTTTCCTGAATGGCGCATTGCGGGTTCTTCCGATTCCTGCGCTTGCGGCAATTCTTGTGGCGGCTGCCATCAGCCTCATCGATATTCACGAACTCAAGAAGATCTGGCGTATCAGCCGCATGGAATTCGTCTTCGCACTCATAGCCATGTGGGGAGCGATCAGCTTCGGCGTTCTCAACGGCGTGATCGTCGCCGTCGCCGCAACCTTCGCCTATCTACTGCGTCAGACCATGTTTCCACGCGACGGCCTGCTTGGCCGCATCGAAGGTCGGCACGGTTTCTTCGATCTTCAGCGCTACCCGGAAGCCCGCCCCGTCCCGGGCGCCGCGGTCTTCGCGGTCCAGGGCAGTATCCTGTTCTATAACGCAGATTATGTCCGTATCCGGCTGATGTCAGTCGCAAAGGCGCTTCCCGCCGACACCAAATGCCTGGTGCTCGACGCCAGCGCCATCACGCAGATCGACAGCACCGGCGCGACTGCGCTCGAAGCCGTCGCCGAAATCCTCGTGACGCGAGACATCATCTTCGCATTCGCCGATCTCAGTGATGAGAGCCGCGCCATTCTCGAACGGGCCGGGGTCCTCAAGACTGTTGGAGCCGAGAATATTTTCAATGGCAGAGAAGAAGCCCTGCGGACGCTGATTGGCGATATCGACCAGATCGGCGATGCCGCACCGGCGGGTACTGCCCCTTAATGACAGGAGGAGGGAGACATGGACGAGAACTACGAGGCCAAACTAGCCGATGGTGAAGCATCCAGCACCGGCAAGGGCAAAAAGAAAAAGAAGTCGTGGGATTACGAGAAGGAAATCACCCGTCTGCAGGTGGAACTGGCCCATCTTCAGGCCTGGGTCAAGAAATCCGGTGCACGGATCGTCATCGTCTTCGAGGGGCGCGATGCCGCCGGCAAGGGTGGGATGATCAAGCGCATAACGGAAAGGGTCAGTCCGCGTGTCTTTCGCGTGATCGCCCTGCCCGCACCGACCGACCGTGAGAAATCGCAGATCTATATGCAGCGCTACATCGCCTATCTGCCGGCCGCCGGCGAAATCGTGATTTTCGATCGCAGCTGGTATAACCGCGCCGGCGTCGATCGGGTCATGGGCTTCTGCAGCGATAAGAAAGCGCAACGCTTCCTTGAGCTGGCACCTCGTTTCGAGGCTGCAATCGTCGAGAGCGGCGTCATTCTGCTCAAGTATTTTCTGACGGTCAGCGAGGAAGAGCAGGAACGGCGTTTCAAGCGCCGGATCGACGATCCGCTACGGCAATGGAAGCTCAGCCCCATGGATGTCGAATCCTACCAGCGCTGGTGGGACTATACGCGCGTCTATGACGAGATGCTGAGGATGACGGACAGCAACCACGCACCGTGGTGGATCGTACCTTCCGATGACAAGAAGCGGGCGCGGGTCAACTGCATCTCGCACATCCTGCAATCGATCCCCTATGAACGCGTGAAGTTCGAAGCGCCAGACCTTGGAAAACGCCAGAAACGCCCATCGGCCTATGTCGAGGATAGCGCTATCCGGCATGTGGTCCCCGACACGACGTCATGACGATGGGTCCGGTTAGGCAGGCCGGGATGGATGCAGCCATGGAGCATGTCAACGATGAAACCCCGCAAAGGAGCGGTGCGGGCCAGATTTCGGTAGAGGCACGCGTCAGCGACCTCGTCCGACTGGGCATCATCGGGCTTTTCGCCTATTGGACCCTGGAGCTTATCGCTCCCTTCGCGTTGATCGTCATCTGGTCAGCCATTCTTGCGGTGGCGCTGTTTCCAATGTTCGATGCACTCTCGCGGCTGATCGGCAACAGGCCAGTGATTGCGGCGATCGTCATCGTCGTTGGTTGCCTCGTCCTGATCATCGCGCCGCTCGCCCTGGTCGCGGTCAATTTCGCAGACACTGTGCAGGCGTTGATCAGCAAGGTGTGGACGGGAGAGTTCACCTTGCCTGCAGCACCGCTAGCCATCAGGGAATGGCCCGTCATTGGGGAACGGCTTCACAATACCTGGAACCAGATTGCCGGCGACATGGCGTCCACCATCATCAAGTTTCAGGCGCCCATTCGTGAGGTGATGGGCGCTGTCGTCGCAAAGCTCGCCTCGATTGGCGGCGGTGTCTTGAGCTTCGTCGCTTCGATCATGCTCTCCGGCCTGTTTCTCACACGGGCCACACGACTGGCGGCCGCAACGCAGCTGCTGGCAAACCGGATCGCCGGCGAGAAGGGTGTCGGCTTTGCCAGGCTTGCAGGAACGACAGTGCGGAATGTCTCGCGGGGCGTCATCGGCGTCGCCTTCCTGCAGACGCTGCTTTGCGGACTGTGCTTTGCCTTCTTCGACATTCCGGCACGCGGTGCGCTAACCTTCGCGGTCTTCGTGCTCTGCGTGATGCAGCTGGGTCCCGGGCTGGTGCTTCTGCCCATGATCATCTGGGCATGGTTTTCCTGGCCGTCGGCCGTGGCTCTTGTCTTTACCTGTCTCGCGATACCGATCACAGTTGTCGACAATGTCCTGAAGCCCATACTGATGGCGCGCGGTCTCTCGACCCCGATGCCCGTCATCCTGATCGGGGTCATCGGCGGCACGCTCTCGCACGGGCTTCTCGGCCTGTTCCTGGGACCGGTGGTCCTCAGCGTCTTCTATGAATTGTTGCGAGCCTGGGCCTGGCCTGCGACCGCAGCAAGCGGAGCAGGGCATGATCCTGCCACCGGTTTCGACGGACAGGTTCAGCGGTCAGCGCAATAGACGAGAACCTCCCGCTCTATTTCTAGGCAAAGCTGCTCATATTCGGTAATCAGTTTGTCTTCTCCCGGATGCTGGGTTCGGAAACGGTCCAGCGCATCGACGGCAAGATCGTAGGCCTCAAACATTTCCCCCAGCGTCTCGCTGGTTATGCCAACAAGATGATGACGGATGTCGGGAAGTCGGAGCATCAATTTCCTTCGTCCACGCTCTCGGCTCATAAAGTAGCTCCGTATATCTGCTCACCCCCTGCAAATCGTACGAACTCAGTGGCCGCTCATTCCTGATGAACTGCCCTTGTTATTCGCAAGGATGGTTCGATTGGATCACTTCACACCAGATCGAATTGCGCGATCCAGTGGGTAAGAGCGTAGCCGAACGCGGAATCAAGGTTCCCAATCGTCGGCGTTCAACGCTTTTACCGTGACGGCAGCGACAATGCCGGTCAGCACAATTCCCGCAAAGCCGATCACCAACGACAGTATTCGTGACGAAACATGTTTGGGGGTAAAATCGCCGTAGCCGATGGTCAGGCCCGTGACGAAAGTGAAATAGACAGCTTCATCGATGCGCCAATTTTCTATGCGCCAGATTATAAGCCCGGACACGATCATCACCGAGACGATCCCCGACAGGATTGGCCAGATCACACGAAGCTGCCTTGCGAGCGCGACGAAGAACAGGCGCCGCATCTCCCTGTGGGTCAATTTATGGTCAGGTTTTAAGGGCACGTCGTTGACCTCCCTGCGGTTCGGGCCAGGGATAAGTGTAGGTTGCGGCACCAAATCTTCCGCCCTAGTTTCACGGGTCTATCTGCTGAGAGGCCATTTCACATACGACAGTTGCCAAAGGCGCGTTCACGACCGCCCCCTCCCCGCAGATGCGCCCCATTACGTTCGGTCGGGCAAAACATACAGCGTCATGGCGAAGATCATATAAACCATCAGCACCAACACGCCGACGAACCATGCCGAGCGCCCGCTATTGGTGACAAACATCGCCGTGATTGTCGCAAGGAAAACCATGACCACGACGCCAGGTGCAAACTGCAGATCCATCGGTGTCGGACCGATCAGATAGCTCAACAATACCAGCACGGGGGCGACAAACAGCGCGATCTGCGACGCGCTGCCGAGGGCAATACCCACGCTCAGGTCGAGGCGGTTCTTGCGCGCACCGGAAAATGCCGAAGCCATTTCGGCGGCGCCGCCGACCAGTGCGACGACGATGAAGCCGACAAAGGCAGGCGTCATCCCGAAAACCTTGGCTGCCTCCTGCACGGACTCGACGAAGATCTCGCTGACCAGCGCGACCAGTATCGTGACACCGGCAAGTGTGGCGAGGGCCGTACCAATCGGCCACGGCGCTTCCTCCGCCTGGGCGTGCTCGGCTGCGGCAAAGGACTCGCGATGTGTTTTGAGAGTGAACAACAGCCCCAACCCATATCCGACGATGAGGAGGATCGCCAGGCCGAAGCTGAGCTTTTGGATGACTGCAGTCGCCGACGCCGAATCCATCGAAGCAACCGCTGACGGCATCAGCAGGCCGATCGTGGCGAGGAAGAGCAGACCCGCCTGAAGGCGCGCATTGGCTCGATTGAACTCCTGACTGTGATGCTTGAGGCCGCCGAGCAAAAACGACGCCCCCAGCATGAACAGCGTGTTAGTGACAATCGCACCGGCGACGGATGATTTTACGAGGGTATACTGCCCGGCGCGAAGCGCAGTCAGCGCTATGACGAGTTCTGTCAGGTTTCCAAGCGTGGCGTTGAGCAGCCCGCCAGCGGCGTCACCCGTTTTTGCCGCAACGGATTCGGTCGCGTGGCTCAGGAGACCGGCGAGCGGTATCACAGCAAGCACCGACAGGATGAAAAGCAGAGTATGAGCCTCGGGGGCGACGCTGGCAGCGACAAAGACCACGGGTACCGCAACGAGCAGCCACAGCATCGGATTGTCACGAATTTCTTTCCAAAGGAGGCTCACCCCACCACTCCCATCCGGTAATCTGAATCCATGTTTGTAGCTTGGGCATACAGACGGGTTACAAGCCAGGCTGACCTGCTCCGGAGCGCGCCACCCTCTTCGACCGTCGATGATCGGTCGCAATGCGCAGTGCTATTCCGGCAGCGCCGTCTGCCGGAAGAATGTCACGGTCGCTTCATCCGGCGGCCCGAACCAAGTGGTGAAGAATGTCCGGAAATCCTGCGCGGCATAGGCTTGGCTCAGCGCACGGTCGACGGCGAGACGAAAGTCCTCGTCGCCGCGTGCCAGCTCGAGACCAAGCGGTTCGTACGTGAAATGACGCTGCAGAACGATGAGGTTGCCGGAATTGTCGCTGCGGGCGGCAGCATCCATGAGGATCGGCATGTCACCGAAGAGCACCGCCGAACTGCCATCCAGCACGCGTTCGATCCCCTGCTGGTAGCTATTGACGGGCGTCGCCGTTGCAGAGAGCTGGAAAGTCTTGATCCTGTCGGTCAGCCAGCCTTCGCTCGTCGTGCCCGCAATCGAGGAGAAGGTCTTGTGCTCCAGGATCGTGCGGGCCGGTGAACCGCGCCAGACGGGACGGCTCGACGGTTCGCCATATTGCAGCACTTCGCGTAGCGCCAGCGGAGAGCTCGCGCTGAGGAGCGCGCCGGTACCGCTCGGGAAGATAGGGATGGAGAACGAGACCTGCTGCCTGCGCGTCAGCGTCACCGGTTCCGCGCCGCAAACAAGGTCCGCCGCGCCGCTCTCTATGGCTTGCGTTTTGGCGTCGCCCGACAGGGAAACCCATTCCACATCGAGCTTTGACAGGTTTAGCTGTGCTCGCAGGCTATCGGCAATCTTGTTGCAGAGGGCAACAGCGTAGCCGTCGGGCTTGCCCTGTTCGGCGTTGAAGGAAAATGGCCTGGCATCCGCATCGTAGCCGAGCTTCAACGCACTGTTTGTTCTGACGCGGTCAAGCGTCTGCGCCCACGCGGGTGTGCTGATAGCAGCCGTCGCGGTGAGGACAGAGACGGCAATGACCGTCCAACGACCATTTCTTCCTGACATGTCTGGTCCTCCCTCCGTTACTTGGTCGGCGCCCCGCTCACGCCATTGGCGAAACGCGGAGCTATCAGGCCGTAAATGATGAAACCAATGCCTGTGACGATCATACCGCCGAGCACGGCGTCCTTGCCGGAGGCGTAGATGGCAAACACGCTATAGGCCATGCCGATAAGTGCGATCGTAGCATTCAGCCGGTATTTCGCCTGAGGCACACGGGCCGTCTTCATCATGACGAACAGCGCTGACAGAGCGATGATGTAAGGCAGCACGTTGGTGACAACAGCGAGGTTGACGAGCGCGGAAAACTGCTCGCTCAGCGTCGGCGATATGGTCATCAGGGCAAGACAGGTCTGCAGGATGCCAAGAATTATCATGCCGCGCACAGGCGCACCCATTTCGTTCACGCGCGAGAATATCGATGGGAACATCCGCTCATCGGCAGCGGTTTTCGCTGTCTGGGCGATCGTAAACTGCCAGCCAAGCAGCGAGCCGAGGCAGGCCAGTACCGCCAGCGCCATGACGATCGAACCGATCGTCGAATTGAACATGGTGGCATAGGCGAGCGCAAACGGCCCTGTGGAGGTGGCGAGATCCGCATTCGGCACGATGCCCTGAATGACCGTCGTCGACAGGATGTAGATGACAGCAGCACCCAGCGTGCCGAACATGCAGGCAAGCGGCACGTCGCGCTTCGGGTTTTCGACGGCATCGGAATTCTGTGCGGCAGACTCCATGCCTAGGAAGGCCCAGAGCGTCAGCGAGATGCTCGATCCCATCCCTTGCCCCAGCGTCAGCCCTTTCGGATTCCAGGCTGCGGCAAAGGTGCTGGAACTGAACCAAAGCCAGCCGATGATCGACAGCAGACCAACGGGAAGGATGACACCCCAGACCGTGATGGAGCCGATGCGGCCGGTGATGCGCGGACCACCGAAATTGGCGGCAGTGGTCAGCCACAGAAGCACGATCAGCGCCAGGCAGGTCATGATCGGTGTGGAGGTCAGCACCGGAAAGAACCCCGCCAGATAACCGACAGCTGAAATGCCGATCGCCACGTTGCCGACGGCAAGTGAGAGGAAATAGAGGAAGAACACCATGAAGTAGCCGTCTTTCCCATAGGCATCTTCCGCATAGGCGGACATGCCCCCGGGGCGCTGATTGAACAGCCCGGCCTGAGCGAAGCCATAGGCGATTGCCATCGAACCGACGGCGGTCACGAGCCAGGAAAGGAGCGAGATTGCGCCGACCTGCGCCATGTTGGCGGGCAGCATGATGATGCCCGACCCCATCATGTTGACAGCAACGATGAAGGTGAGCTGCACGAGGTTCATCTTCTTCTTGGCCGTAGCGTCAGTTGCAAGATGCATCGTGTTGTCTGTCATGATGAAATCCTCCCCAACCCCTACTCGCGCACGACATATGTGTGGAATTTGATCCGCCCATCGATCCGCTCCTGGAACACGCCCTGGACCTCGTAATTGAAGCCCGGAAACCGGTTGAAGGATTCTTCGAAGGCCAGGAAATAGTCCCGCATCGGCTGCGCTCTGTCGTCCCAGCGCTCGCCTGGCACGATCACGCCGATGCCCGGCGGATAGATCAGTGCCAACGTCGCGGAAATGCGGCCGGCGGCCTCCGTCAGCGGCACATAGTCGACATTGTTGGCGACCAGCGCCTCATAGGCCTGCTTGGGTGCGATAGCCGGTTCCGGGAAGCTCTCGGAGCGGAAGCAAAGGCGCTGCAGTTCCTTGACGCCAGCCTCTCGATAAAAGGAGTGCATCTCCCGGCAAACCTGGCGGACCGTATAACCGGCATAGCGCTCGCGATTGGCCGCATATACGGTCGGCAGCACCTCCTGCAGCGGCGCGTCGCGGTCCCACAAATTCTTGAACTTGACGAGCTTAGCAACGAGCGTGTTCAGCTTGCTTTCGTCCTCGGCCGGGGTCAGCAGGAACAGGAGACTGTTCAAGTCGCATTTTTCCGGCACGACCCGCTGCTCGCGCAGATAGTTGGCGACGACAGTCGCCGGGATACCGAATTCGCGATAGCCGCCAGTCTTCCGGTCAATGCCGGGTGTGAGTATTGTGAGCTTGTTGGGGTCGACCATGGTGTAGCCGGGCGCATAGCCTGCATAACCATGCCATTTTGCCTCCGGATCGAACCGCCAGCATTGCTGCTCGCGTTTCAGTATCTGCGTTGGGACATCTTCCCATCTGGCGTCGGCGAGATCGCCGGTATGTTTCGAGCCTGAGACCGAGACCCTGTCTGGCACGAAGGGATCGAAGAACCACTGTTCTTCTGCGCTTGCGGCTTTGGTCTCGTAATGATCCACGAAGCCGCGCAGCTTCTTGCGCACCTCGATCCCGAGTTCGATGCAGCGGTCCCAGAGCATCTCACCGGCCTTGCCCTCATGCACCTTGGCGTTGACATCGAGGGAGGCGAAAAGCGGATAGAAAGGAGAGGTCGATACATGCATCAGCAGCGATTCATTGAAACGCTTGTGTTCGACGAACCTGCGCTGGCCGCTGATATGTTCGTCCCGCTTGTGGATCTGCGATGCCTGGGAGAAACCTGCGCCCTGCTTGTGGACCGACTGGGTGGAAAACAGCCCCGGCATATCGGCCGACAAGTCCTTTAGCCGCATCGGGCTATGGCCCTCGAAGAGCGGGTGGATGGCATTGTAGCCGATCCAGGCCTCGTCCCAGAGCACGTAGTCACAGAGATGGCCGATCTTCTCCATCACTTGGCTGACATTGTAGATCGTGCCGTCATAGGTCGCGAGCTGGATGCAGGCCAGGCGGAAAGGTCGTTCCGCATGCGCACGGCTTTTGTCGCCGACGAGCGGATGTTCCTCTATTTTCTGCCGTAGCCAGGCCTCGTCCCAGGCCGCCCAGTCGACCGCACCGATCATGCCGAAGGAATTGCGGGCGGTCGGCAGATAGATCGGGATAGCGCCAGCCTGCACCAGAGCGCCCTGATGCAGGGATTTGTGATTGTTGCGGTCGAAGAGCACGAGATCGCCGCTGCGCAGCACCGCGTTGGCAACCACCTTGTTGGAGGTGCTCGTTCCGTTGAGGATAAAATAGGTCCTGTCAGCGCCGAAGATGCGGGCCGCCTGTTTCTGTGCTTCGACGGCAGGGCCTTCATGTATCAGGAGATCGCCGAGATCGACATCCGCGTTGCAGAGGTCGTTGCGGAAAATGCTCTCCCCGAAATACTTGAAGAAGAGCTGTCCGGCCGGCGACTTTCGATAGAACTGGCCGCCCTGATGCCCTGGACAATCGAAGGCGATGTTCGCCTCGCCGTCATAGGCCATCATGCCGCCGAAGAAGGGCGGCAGCAGCGACTTGCCGTAATTGACTGCGCTGGAAACGATCTGCTTGGCATAGAAGGTCGGCGTCTGCTGGCCGAGATAGACGAAACCATCCACTTCGCCGGCCATCTCGACGACATCCATATCCGCAATCGTCAGGGTATCCGCCATCGCCCATATCGGCGTGCGAAAGCCTATGTCCCTGACGGAACGAAGAAAGCTGCGAGCCGCTGGCAGCTTGCCGCCCTCGACCGAGCCGATATAGGCGCCGACATCTGCATCTTCCGATACCTCGGCCGAATAGTCGTCGCGCAACTCCACTTCGAAGCCTTGGGCAGTGATCTGTGACACCAGCGCCTGAGCCTGAGAATTATCGCGATCTATGACAGCGACGATTTTCAGCATCTTGTGAAACGGTATGGCAACCGTCGGAGACTTCACGTCGCGCGGGATCATTGCTGCTCCTCCCTTGCGATGCAATCGACAAGATAGCGACGTCCGCCGTCACTGGGCGCGAAGCGAAGCCCGTGAATATCGGTTTCGAAGCCGGGGAACTTGCTGTCGAAGTCACGGGCGTAGAGCAGGTAGTCCTGGATGGACTTCGTCGACTGCGTGATCCGCTCGCCTGGCATGATCAGCGGGATTCCGGGCGGATAGGGAACGATCATGACAGCGAGGATGCGATCCATGAGATTGTCGATCTCGACACTCTCGATCCCGCCCTTGACCAGTCGATCGTAAGCGTCGGCGGGCCGCAATGCCATTTCGGGCAGGACGGTGTACATCTCACGCTGCGCCTTCGGCACATCGTCCTTGCGATAGATCGCATGAATTTTCTCGCAGAGATCTTTCAGCCCCATGCCGGCATAGGCTTCCGGATGGGCAGCTGCCAGCGCCGGCAGCGCCCGGGTCAGTGGCGCGTTGGCGTCATAGAGATCCTTGAAATTGAGCAGCTCGGTGACGAGCGTGCTCCACTTGCCGCGGGTAATACCCATGGAGAAGAGCACGAGAAACGAATAGAGGCCGGTCTTTTCGATCTCGATGCGTCGAGATGACAGGAATTTAGTAATGACGGCGGCCGGTATGCCATGCTCGTCCATGGCGCCGCTTGCCGAGAGGCCCGGCGACAGGATGGTAACCTTGATCGGGTCAACCATGACATGATTTTCGGCAAGCCCGGTAAAGCCATGCCAGGCATCATCCGGCTTCAGAACCCAGTCGGCATGGGTATCGGTCGGGGTCTGCTCGGCAACCGTCGGCTCCCAGACATCGAACCACCAGCTTCCATCCGTCTGTTTCCTCACAGCATTCATCGCCCGGCGGAAGCTGATCGCCTCGTCGATCGTCTCCTGCACCAGCGCGCGTCCAGCCGGCTGCTCCATCATGGCGGCCGCGACATCGCAGGAGGCGATGATGCCATATTGCGGCGAGGTCGAGGTGTGCATCATGAAGGCTTCGTTGAAGCGCGTACTGTCGAGACGCTTGTTCTCGGCATGCTGGATATGGATCATCGATGCTTGAGAAAGGGCGGCCAGCAGCTTGTGAGTCGACTGCGTTGCAAAGGTGATGGCGTTTTGCGAGCGCGCGGGTTGGTTCGACGAAATTCCGTGGAAGCCATCATAGAATTCGTGGAAATTGGCATAAGCATACCAGGCCTCGTCGAAGTGCAGCACCTCGACCGCGTCACCCAGCGACGCCTTGATCGCATCGACATTGTAGCAGAGCCCGTCATAGGTCGAGTTGGTGATGACCATCAGCCGGACCTTGCCGCTCGTCTGCCCTGCAAAAGGACTTGCGGCGACTTTGCTGGCGATTGCCTCAGGCGTGAACTGGTCCTTCGAGATCGGACCGATAATGCCGAGCCCGTTGCGAGACGGCGTCAGATAGATGGGCGTTGCACCCGTCATGATGAGAGAGTGCAGGATCGACTTGTGGCAGTTGCGGTCGCAGAGCACGAGATCACCGCGCCCGACCATGCCATGCCAGACGATCTTGTTTGCGGTCGAAGTGCCGCCAACGACGAACAGGGTCTCATCCGTGCCGAATATTCGCGCCGCATTTCGCTCACCCTCGGCGATAGGACCGACATGATCGAGAAGCGAGCCAACGCTGCCCACCGATACGGAAATATCGGAGCGCAGCGTGTTCTCGCCGAAGAACGTGTAGAAGAGCTGGCCGACCGGGCTTTTGCGGAAAGCGACACCGCCGCCGTGGCCGGGTGTATGCCAGGAATAGGCGCCTTCCAGCGTATAATCCATCAGCGCCTTGAACATCGGCGGCGGCAGCCGGTCGAGATAGTTGCGGGCGGCCTGCGCGATCGCGCGCGCCATGAATTCCGCGGAATCCTCGAATAGCCGGAAAAATGCATTGGCGTGGCGCAGCACTGAGGCCGGAACGTCTTCGGCGGTTGTATCGTCGCCGAAGAGGAAGATCGGCAGTCGGTCATTTCGCTGACGTTTTGCGGCCAGGACCTCTCCCAGCACCTGCCAGCGCGTGGCCTTGTCCTCGGTTCCGTCCACGGAGACCAGCCAGCAGGATTCGGTGTTGAAGACATGGACCAGACGACGAGCGTCCTCGTAGGAAACACCGGAGACGATCCGGAATCCTTCCCTTTCAATGGCTGCGGCGAGATCGCGCATGCCACGGCCGGCAGCGCTCTTGCCGTCAAAATCCTCATCAATAACAGCGATCGGAAATGCCGTCTGGAAATCCATGCGTTCCTCCAGAACCCTGATGTCAAAGGCTGCGGCCGCCAAGCAGTCGCATGCATCTCAGGTCGGAGGGATCGTACATGACGGGTAGTGCAGCGTCGTTGATTGCAATCAACGTGACGCGAAGCATTTCAACGCCGTTGGTGGCGCGTGGATGCGCGCACCGGCTACTCCGCCCATTCCTGATCGGCGGTGAAGGCAATCGTCAACCAGCGATTGGCACTCTCGTCGCCGATCGCATGCCCGATCTCGTCGCGGAGTGCGTCCCACTCCTCCACGGTCTTTGCGGGAAGCCCTTCGGGCACGATGAAATAGAGTTCGATCTGCTTTGCGCGGCCGACCTGGGCGACGTAGGCACGGTGCGACAGGAAGCCGAGGCGGCGAACCGTGTCCGAGGCAACGCGATCGACGTGTTCCTGCAGATCGACAGGGGCAATCAGCAGGATTTCGCTCAGCGCCTTCCAGACGGTACTGATCGGGAGCGGGATCATGACGAGACAGACGAGAGCGAGGACCGCCGGATCCATGTAGCTGGCAAGCCAGGCAACTGATGTCGCCTGTACGGCCATGCCGATCAAAAACGCGATGAGCAGCGCAAACGCGATCCCACCCGACATGATCCAGGCCTTGATGTCGAGCGAGATGAAATCGGATTTGATGCTGCGGTTCAGGCTGATGCCAATGAAGGCCATGACAGCGCATACGAGCATGGTTGCCGCGGAATAGGCCACCGCCATGCCGAATTGCAGTTCATGGCCGCCATTCAGGATGCTGATGATCGCGCCGATCAACGCGTAGACGCCGACCGTCATCAGCAAACAGCCATTGAGCATGAGGACAATTGGCTCCAGATGCCAGAAGCCCATGGTAAAACGGTTTCGAATTCTGCCAGACTCGGCATCGCTCTGCGTCGATTTGATGATGAGGCTTGAGACCCAGAGCGCAAATCCGGTCATCACCGCATCCGCCAGCGAATAAACGCCATCGAAGGCGATCGAGAACGAGCCCGAGAGTATGCCGAAGACAACGCCGAGCGTCGCGACGACGACGGTCGCTGCAATGGAGATCCTGAGAAAACCCTGCTCGCCCAACATCATCGCTTCACCTCCAGCCCCGTCATTCTAGCTGCTTTATCTCGATGGTGAAGGCTAGACCAGTCCGGCAGACTACGCATTGATCCGGATTGCGGCAGCCCGTTTTTGCAACGACAATCGCAGGCCGAAGAGCCATCGGCTCCCGGAAGCCGACTCACGGGAGGGGCGTCATGACAAACTCGTCGAATGGCAAAAGCCTCGGACTTGCCGCCTGCACCGCTATCGTGGTCGGAAACATGGTGGGATCGGGCTTCTATCTTTCGCCGGCAGCAGTGGCGCCCTACGGCAACCTGGCGATCATCGTCTGGATCCTCATGGGTGCCGGCGCGATCTGCCTCGGCCTCACCTTCGCCCGGCTGGCGAGACTGGTGCCCGCTGTCGGCGGCCCCTACGCCTATACCAGGCTCGCCTACGGCGATTTTGCCGGCTTTCTGATCGCCTGGGGTTACTGGATTTCGATCTGGACGTCACTGCCGGTCATCGCGATCGCCTTCACCGGCGTGATGGTCGACCTCTTCCCTGCCCTCAGTAACCGCTTCACTGCGACTGTGCTGACGCTCGGCGTGATCTGGGCGATCGTGCTCGTCAATCTTCGCGGTGTTCACGCGGCGGGTCTGTTCGCACAGGTGACGACATATGCCAAGCTTCTCCCGTTCGGCGCCGTTGCCATCATCGGCCTTCTCTACATCGACACATCGCATTTCTCGGAATTCAATCCGAGTGGCCAGCCGCTGCTGCAGTCATTTGCAACGCTGGCGCCGCTGACAATGTTTGCCTATCTGGGGTTGGAATCGGCGACCGTTCCTGCCGGCGATGTGGAGAATGCAGAACGGACCATTCCCCGTTCAACTGTACTTGGGATCTCGATCGCCGCCACTCTTTACGTACTCGGCACCGTCGTGGTGATGGGCCTCGTTCCCCGCGAAGAGCTCATTCACTCCGTCGCGCCCTTCTCTCAGGCTGCCGGGGTCATGTGGGGACGGTCGGGTGAATTGGTGATCTCGATCGCGGTGCTGGTCTCCTCGATCGGCGCGCTGAACGGCTGGACCCTGCTGATGGGGCAGGTTCCAATGGCGGCTGCGCGCGATGGACTGTTTCCGCCGCTGTTTGCCCGATTATCCCAGCGAGGCGTGCCGGCATGGGGGATGGTCATCTCTGCCTCGTTTGCGACGATCCTGGTGCTCGTCCAGGCGCTTGGCTCGGAAGGTTTTGCCGCGGTCTATCGTCTGATGGTCGGGTTGAGCACGATGGCTGCCGTCGTTCCCTATGCCTTCTGTTCGCTTGCCAGAATCCTCATTGCAGGCGCGACGGATGGGCGGATGCCAAGGGTCAGCGTGATCGAAGTCATCGCCTTTGTCTTTGCGATCTTCACCCTTTACGGCTCCGGCGCCGAACCGGTGCTGTATGGTCTGGTACTCTTGATGCTCGGTATCCCCGTCTATGTCTGGCAAAGGCGAAATGCTGCTGAAGCGACAGACAAAGGGACGGCATCAGGCGCAACAACACACGCGGCCGTCTCAAGATAGGGCATCTTGAAGGATCAGTGCCAGCTCAGGCCATCAAAGCCGCCATCGATGATCGTCCCGCGCTCGCCGCGCACCATTCCGGCAATGTCGGCAAGTGAGCCTATCGCCGCCGCCTTGCCGTTGGCACGGGCGAAATGACAGGCCGCCTCCACCTTCGGCCCCATCGAGCCGGCCGGGAAGGAAAACTGCTTCAGATCATCGGGACGAGCGCGATGGATCGCCTTCTGGGACGGCTTGCCCCAATCGGTATAGACCGCCTCGGCATCGGTCGCCATGATCAGGAGATCGGCATAAAGCTCGCGGGCCAGAAGCTCCGAGCAGAGATCCTTGTCGATCACGGCTTCGACGCCGATCAGCTTCCGATCGGCACCCTTTTCATACATGGTCGGTATGCCGCCACCGCCTGCACAGACAACAATCGTGCGCTGTTCCAGGAGCCAGCGGACCGGGCGGATCTCGAAGATGCGTTTCGGCGCCGGCGAGGCGACGACGCGACGCCATTTTTCGCCATCCTGCTTGAAGACCCAACCCTTTTCCGTGCGTATCCGGTCCGCCTCGGATTTGTCGTAGACCGGTCCGACGAATTTTGTCGGGTTCTGAAAGCCGGGATCGTCAGCATCGACTTCGACCATGGTGAGGAGTGTCGCCAGGGGCTGCTCGAAGGGCAGGAGATTGCCGAGCTCCTGCTCCAGCATGTAGCCGATCATGCCTTCGGTCTCGGCGCCCAGAACATCGAGCGGATAGGCTTCCTCGGGTTTATAGGCCGCCCCCTGCAGCGCAAGCAGCCCGACCTGTGGCCCGTTGCCGTGTGTTATGACGAGCTCGTGTTCAGCCGCCAGGGGCGCGATCGCCTCAGCCGCGGTGCGCGCATTTCGCCTCTGGGTATCGGCAGTCATAGGCTCGCCGCGCCGAAGAAGCGCATTGCCGCCCAGCGCAATGACGACACGCATGTCAATCTCCCAAGGTAGCCACAAGTAGGGCCTTGATCGTATGCAGGCGGTTTTCCGCCTGCTCGAAGGCAACATTGGCCTCGGACTCGAAGACGTCGTTCGTGACTTCGAGGCCGTTCGCCATGCCGTAGTCTTCGGCGATCTGCTTGCCAAGCGTGGTTTCGGTATCGTGGAATGCCGGCAGGCAATGCATGAACTTGGTCTGCGGATTACCGGTCGCTTTCATCAGGTCCTGATTGACCTGGTAGGGGGTAAGCAGCTTGATGCGTTCACGCCAGACATCTTTTGGCTCGCCCATCGAAACCCAGACATCCGTGTGGATGAAATCGACGTCCTTGACTGCCTCTCTGGGATCCTCGGTGACCAGCAGGCGTGCGCCCGAGGCCTGCTGCAGATCCTTGGCGATCTTCATATATTCCTCAGACGGCCAAAGCGATCTTGGGCCGCAGATGCGCACCTCCATGCCGAGCAGGCAGCCCACGATCAGCAGTGAATGCCCCATATTCGAGCGCGTGTCGCCGACATAGGCATATTTGATGGCGGTGATCGGCTTGTCGCTGTGTTCACGCATGGTCATGACGTCGGCAATCATCTGCGTCGGATGATATTCATCCGTCAGACCGTTATAGACTGGCACTCCTGCGTAACGTGCCAGCGTCTCCACGCCCTTCTGCTCGGAACCGCGATATTCGATCGCGTCATACATGCGGCCGAGCACCCGCGCCGTATCCTTGAACGATTCCTTGTGCCCGATCTGCGAGCCGGACGGATCGAGATAGGTGACGTTGGCGCCTTGGTCCGAGCAGGCGACTTCGAAGGCGCATCTCGTTCTCGTCGAGGTTTTCTCGAAGATCAGGCAGATTTCCTTGCCTTTCAGATGCTCCTGCTCGGTGCGGGAATATTTGGCCCGCTTCAGATCGCGCGCGAGATCGAGGAGATAGCGGAACTCCCGCGGGGTGTAATCCTGCACGGTCAGAAGCGAGCGATTGCGCAGATTGAAGCTCATGGTCTTGCTCCGTCAGTCTGTTTGGTGGGTGAAAACGTCAGTAAGCCGGGTCGCGCCAGATAGGGCACGTCATGCAGTGCCCGCCACCGCGGCCGCGACCGAGTTCGGAACCGCGGATGGTGATGACCTCGACGCCCGCCTTGCGCAGCAGCGTATTCGTATAGGTATTCCGGTCGTAGGCGACGACGACACCGGGTTCGAGCGCGACGACATTGTTGCCGTCGTCCCATTGCTCGCGTTCGGCCTGATAGGAATTGCCGCCTGTTTCGACCGTGCGTATTAGCGGCAGATCGAGCGCTTCGGCGACGACATCGAGCATCGGCTGGCTTTCGGGATGGATCTCGAATGTGCCGTCGTCATCTACCGGATACATGCTGTAGCAGCGGATCTGATCGACGACCTCGGCAAAGAGCGTGACAAGATCGCGATCACAAAAGCTGAAAACCGTATCGAGATGCATGGCTGCGCGGCTCTTCGGCATCAGGCAGGCGATCACTCGCTTTGCGGCCTTGTTTTTGAACAGGGCCTGCGCCACCTGGCCAACGGCCTGATAGGTAGTTCGTTCGCCCATGCCGATCAGAACAGTGCCATTGCCGATCGGCATGACGTCACCGCCCTCCATCGAGGCATTGGCAAACTGATTATCGGAATCGCCCCACCAGATCCGGAAATCGCCGCCGTGGAATATAGGGTGAAACTTGTAGATCGCGCGCTGGATCAGCGTCTCGGCGCGTCTGGCCGGCCAGAACATCGGGTTGCAGGTCACCCCGCCATAGATCCAGCACGAGGGGTCGCGCTGGAATAGGGTGTTGGGGATCGGCGGGATGACGAAATCGGTTTCCGGAAGGGCACTCAGCATCAGCGACTTCGCTTTGACGTCGGGCAGGTCGGAGATCGCAATGCCGCCGATCATGAAGGCGGCAAGCTGTTTGGCCGGCATCTCGTCGAGCCATGGCCGCATCGCCTCGGCGATCTGGGAGCCGAGCACGTTCGGGGTGATGCGTCGATCCAGTATGAAATCGCGCGCTTGTTTGTTTGAAAACGTCTGGTCAAGCAGGTCATGGGTCTCAAGAACTTCGACCCCTCTTTCCTGCATCTTCAGGACAAAATCATAGTGATCCTTCTGGGCCTCATGCACCCACAAGACATCGTCGAAAAGAAGGTCATGGCAATTTGCGGGCGTCAGCCGCTGGTGCGCCAGAGACGGTCGGCAGACCATGACGGTTCTCAGCTTTCCGACCTCAGAATGAACACCGAAACCACGCATGCGTTCCTCCTTCCAGCCCCCGGGATGGCGGCCGCGCCGCCGGCCGTTGAACACATCCGGCCTGTTTGGCAACCTACTTGGGCAGACACAGCGATGTCATTGATTGCAGACAAGGTGCGGTGCAGCATTTGCAATTTCGGCCATTCGGGATGAGGAGAATGCGACCTACTCAATGAAGCTCAGACGTGTCGCATCGCTGCATCTGCCATGCGCGCCAATGGGTCGGGTGGAGGTCGAGCATCTCGCCTGTCAGGGCATTTGCCCATCCGCGAGGCAGACGCTGGCAGGGAAAAACCAAGGCATGGACGCCTTCGTCGTCAATGACGGCGAGTTCTATATCCTCTTCGAACGGAGCTTCGACGACCAACCGCCACATCACCGACCCTTCCCGACGATGCACGAGTGTCGACCGACAAGAGGCTATTGTTTCGGCGTGCCAGTCACTCGGCCGGCGTGATTTTCCTATTAGCGCGGATGCCGCAAAGACCTCCGCTACGACCTGCCTTTCGATGGATTCGCGACAGCGCGGCCTTCTTCGTGGGAACCCTGCGTGCCCGCTCATTCGATGTAGAACGTCAGATTGCCGTTGCGGGCGCGCGTCACCCATTCGATCTGGTTGGGTGTCAATTTCTTGGCCTTCAGTTGCTGAACGAGCCATGCGTTGGAGCGGATGGCCGTTCGGATTTCCTTGACATGTTCAGCGCTGCCCGGCCTCGGCATCGCGCCGACTTCGACTGCGGTTCGAAAACTGACAATGGAGAACCGCTTGTCGTGATAGGCTCTGATGTGCTCCGGCAGGTTTTCGGCCCAGTTCATGCGCCGGAATTCCTTGCGGTTCTCCTGGGCGCCGACAGGGGTCACGACCGACGCAGCGGTCGCAATAGCAATAGCAAGAGCAAACTTCCTCATCTTCCAGCTCCCTCAAAATGGCTGCAAACCCATCGCGTCCCAGAGTAGCGGAACAACGAGCCAGAGGCATTGAGCCGGATCAATGGAGATGAGGCCGGCCCAAAGCGCCGGCTCGCCGGGCTTTCAGCAGGTGCGGTTGTAGAAAAAGACCAATAGAGTCTACGCGATACTACACTGATCCCCCATCCAAAGATGGTAAACTCTTGTCATTGTTGAGGAGGGAAAGGCCGTTGAGGCACTGGATCGCTTCTCAAAGGGCGGAGGAGACCATCATGTCGACCAAGATGGAGGCGCCGCATGTTACCGAATTCAGCACCCATGTCTCAAGCCTGACGGGACGAACCTCGTTCATCGGCTCGCGAATAGCACGCGATAAGTCCGCGCGAGGTTTGTGCAAAGAGAACGGGCCACAGGCGAACTGGATACGGCAACTCTACGAACACATGCCCGACGCAGTGTTTTTCATGACCGCCAACAATAGAATTTCAGCCTGTAATAGGGCTGCGGTGACCCTGTTCGGTTATGAAGAAGATGAATTGCTCGACCGTAAGATTGACTTCGTCTGGTCTTCAACGCCGGATGTTCAGATCAAGGGACGCTGGGCAGACCAGGGCGCAGTGCGTGCCGGTCTGGCAATGACCAAAATCGGCGTTCAGTTTCCGACTGCCCTGACCATCATCCGAGAACAAGGCGAAGGACAAACCTTCGTTGCGGCGATCTTTGAGGACTTCCGGACAGAGCGTGAGACATTGCAGCAGGTTCAGGAGCTTCAACGTGAGCTGGCGCGTCTCGCAAGAATAGTCACACTTGGGGAAATGACAGCGACGCTGGCACACGAACTGTCCCAACCGCTGTCCTCGATCGCCGCTTACTCTGAAGGTTGCAAGCGCCTTGTGACGAACGACTGCCGGCGGCACGGCGTGGAGCTTCGTGAGGCCTTCTCGGAAATCACGCAGCACGCCTTGTGGGCGGGAACGATCGTCGAGAACGTCCGGGAATTTGCAAAGCGCGGCGCCGGCGAGAAACGACTGGAGGCGATGCACGCGTTGATCCCCGAAGCGACGGCGCTTGGGCTCACCGGATCGGCCCGGAAAGGCCTTCACATCGATTTGCGGCTCGAATCCGAGCGGGACATCGTGGTCGCAGATCGCGTCCAGATCGTCCAGGTGCTGATCAATCTTCTTCATAATGCCGTGGAAGCGACCGACGGCGTCGAGCAGCCGACTATCGCGATCCACACCAGGACCGACGATTTCTCGCATCTGTTTGTCGACGTATCCGACAATGGCTGCGGAATTGCCGCCGAGATCGAAGAGGCGCTGTTTCGTCCCTTCGTGACCAGTAAACCGCGCGGACTTGGCATGGGCCTGGCATTGTCCAAACGCATCATCGAAGCGCATGGAGGCCACATCAGCGCGCGCAAGGGAATACAGGGAGGCTCGATCCTCTCATTTTCGCTTCCGCTGGCGGAGACCCCAATCGATGGCGAATGACCTTACGATCCATCTCGTCGACGACGAGGAGTCGCTCCGGCGCTCTCTAACGTTTTTGCTGGTGTCGGCAGGCTTTGCTGTTCGCGCACATAGCTGTGCGAAAGCCTTCCTAGAACTTCTGCCGCTGTCGGGGCGGAGTTGTCTGGTCACTGATCTGTGCATGCCGCATATTAACGGCATCGAATTACTCTATCGCCTGCGACGTCTCAGTATAGACGTGCCGGCGATCGTCATTACCGGCCAGGGAGATATTGCCGCGGCTGTACAGGCAATGAAGGCGGGGGCATTCGATTTCCTGGAAAAACCTCTGAAGGAGGACGTGCTTATTGCCGCTATCAACGGAGCGATGGGACAGAGGCGGGCCGGCAGTGTTTTACCTGATTCCGGAAGCGTCGCCACACGGCTCCGCCAGCTCACGGAGCGCGAACACCAGGTTCTGATCAGCGTACTCGATGGCTTACAGAACAAGATGATTGCGTATCAACTTGGGATCAGCTCGCGCACGGTGGAGGTCCACCGCGCCAATGTGATGGCTAAAATGGGCGCGCGCAATCTGGCAGAGCTCATGCGCATGGCCATTACCATTGACGCTGCGACGCAATCGCCTGAAACCGCAAAGGCTTTGCCGATCGGCAGCGGGTCAACTTATATTCGATAGCCTTAAAGCAAATCTTGCAACCTCGGACTTGTGGGGTATGATGCGTTAGAATTGACTTATATAACTGCGTGATCTTTGTCGTAAGGTCGATCATGAGAAGCGCAAAGGTCAATACTTTCCGCAGTTTTGGGCCGACGACGGACGAAGTTTGCCGACAGGTCGAACGAATCCTTACAAGCGAGGAGTTTCACGCGCCGAAGCGCGGGCGAAATTTCCTGGAATTTGTCGTCAACGAGACGCTTGCCGGTCGATCGGACTTCTTGAAGGCATTTACGATAGCAAATGTGGTGTTTGGCCGGGAAGCTTCATTCGATCCGCAAAATGATCCTGTTGTCCGGATCGAGGCCGGCCGAATACGAAAGTCGCTCGAGCGTTATTATCTCGTCGCAGGCGAGAGGGACGACGTCGTCATTACTGTGCCCAAAGGCGGATATGTCCCGCATTTCGAATATGCGCGGGGTGCGCTTGCTCCGACTGAGCCCATCGAGACCTCAGACAATCCGGAGAATGTTGAGTACGAAGATCAAAGTCATTCGCTTGAGGAAACACGTCGGCCGGGATTGGTCACCCTTATTGGTCTCGGGACTGCGCTGGCCGTCGTCCTCGCTCTTCTTCTTCTAGCCCTCACGTTCGCATTGTCTTTGCGTGATGCTCCGACGGCAGCATTGCCGCCGACACGTCCTGAGCCAAAGGTGATCGTCGAATTCTTTGCCGAAAGCAGCCCTGCTGACCTTGGCTCGGATATCGGGCGAGGCCTGAGGGACGATATTATCGGACAACTCGCCCAGTTCGATGACATCGTTGTCGTCGCAGATCCGTTCCGTGATGAGCACGTCTCAGTTGCCGACTACATACTGCAGGGTAATGTCCAGATCGATGGAAGCAGGCTGCGTGCTGCTGTCAGGCTGGTGCACCAAGTGGATGGAGCCGTCATCTGGGCCAATAATTTCGATGGGGACCTTCAGGACCAGAACCAGCTTTTGATTCAAGGCAATTTCGCGCGAAAAATCGCCAATGCGATCGCACAGCCCTATGGCGCCATCTTTCAGACCGACACGGATATGATAGCGCGAACGGCACAGATGGAAGACCGAAGTGCCCATGAATGTACACTCGTCTATTCCAGCTATCGTCAGACCATGACAGGGCAAAGTCACAGCGCGGCGCGCGAATGCCTGCAACAGGCCACCCGGCGTTTTCCCGACAATGCGACGTCCTGGGCGCTGCTGTCCATGGTCTATCTCGACGAAATCAGATTCCGCCATACGCTCGGTACATTATCGTCGACCCAGCCTCTCGCGCTGGCGAGCGCTGCGGTGAAGCGGGCAGCATCGCTCGCGCCGCACAATCCACGGGTGCTACAGGCGCAGATGCTGGTGAGCTTCTTTAGAGGGGATACCGACGAAGCCTTAAAGGCAGGCACCGCAGCCTATGCTGCAAACCCTGATGATGTGGAAGTCGCAGGCGAGTACGGCTTGCGATTGGCGATGTCTGGGAAATGGCAGTCAGGCTGCGAGTTGCTGTCGATCGCCCTCAATAAGGGTGTCGGTACCAAAGGTTACTACGAGGTCGGTATGGCTTTGTGCGCATTCATGGAAGGAGATCTAGAAGAGGCGGAGAAGTGGTCGCGAAGGTCCGATCTCGATGATAACCCCATGCATCGCCTTGTGCTGCTGTCCATTCTCGGTGCTGCCGGAAAGACTGATGAAGCCATGCTGGAAAAGGATTGGCTCAATATTCACGCGCCCATTTTGATGACTGACATACGCCAGGAAGTCTCGCTCCGCCTGCAGCGGCCGGAGGACCAGGAGCGGTTCCTGAACGGGCTGCGCGCCTCGGGATTGGTTATCAGCCCCCTGTCAGCAAGATAAGGCAGCTACGGGTCGGCGCCCGCGTCGTTCAGCCCGTGGTTGTTCGAAATAGTCACCGCGATTTGTGTGGCGATCTCGTCCTCGACGTCGAGAATGGCCTGGCCGCGCAGGTCTCGATCATATTGATTTGCCCAGGTGACCGCGCCATCGGCGGCATTTATCAGGCGGACATGCAGATGAAGGATCGTACCCTCGATGAGAGCGCTTCCCTGCAGGCTGAAAAACGAACCGGTCATTTCCGCCCCGGATCGGCCTGGAGCAAGCACAGTAAGGCTCTCCACCTTCATGAGCTTTGCAATCAGCTGATCGGCCAATCCCTTCACGAAATCAGCTCCCTGCGCACTGCCGCCGAGAGCGACGAAGGGTTCGACCGCAACCCTGACCTTGCTCTCCGACTTTGATGCGGCAGGCGCCGGCGACGTCTCTGGTGGGGAGAGATAGGCTTCAAGCGGACGAACAAGAGCGAGTATGGCCATTGCCCCGAACAGCGCGGGGACGCCGATCGGCAACAGGAGATCACGATAGCTCACCGCCCGCTCCTGCCCGGGGGCGCGCCGCTTGCTCTCGCGGTTCTGCGGGGCGGAAATTTCTGCTACATACGAACTGTCTTCTGCGCTCGAAAAGTGCGGCGCATAACCTCCTTTGGGGACAGTAATCCGGATTGGATCACTGCTTCCGCAGACCAGGTAGTATCGTTCGAGCGCTCGACGGATCCGCCCCGCCTCGATGCGGACAACTGGATCATTCTGTGCATCGAAGGATGCATCACGGCCAAAAACCGCTTGTGCAATCGTATAGGCCTTGAGCTGTTCGCTGCGCCCTTCAAGTGTCTCTTCAACGATATATTGCAGGAAGCGGCGCCCGCGCTCCGGGGCAAGGAATTCCGGACTGGCGAGTATAAGGTCAAGCTGCGCACGCACGCTTGCAGAGTCTTGAAGTGCGCGGTTTTCCCCTCCCTCTTCCGATACCATCCAGACCTCCCTCGATACCTTCGTATCGCTCTCATCAGGGGGAATGGCTTTATACACCTATTGGTGGTTCTGGGCTTCCGTAGCGATACGTAAGGGATATCTCGAATACCGGGGCGGACAGCGATTGCCTATGCTGCGATACGAATGGGAGCGACGCATATGCTTCAAAACCAAACGATCGCAAAGCACACGACGTTTCCTGGCCATCGCTATGGCAGCGTTGCCGGAACGGCTAAGGATCAATCGATCCGGCTCAAGGCCGACGAGACGATCTATAGCGAAGGTGAACACGCGTTTGCGATCTATCAGGTCGAAGCGGGCGCGGTGCGGATTTACCGCCTCACGGCAAGCGGGCAGCGATATATTCTGTCCTTTTGCGGCAAGGGTGAATGGTTCGGGCTCGAGACGGGCAATGTACGAACCGATTTTGCAGAAGCCGTCTGTGAAACCTGTATAAAGCCCTTTCGCGCCAATCAGGAGGCAGTCGTCCCGATAGACCTTCTCCACATTGCCCTGACGAACCTCGCGAAGGCACAGCACAAACAGCTCGTCATCACCGAGCAAAGCGCACTGAAGCGGGTCGCCGCCTTTGTTTATGAAACGGCTGATCGTTATCCCGGAGATTGCGAATTCGATATGATGATGTCGCGCAGCGATATTGCCGACTATCTCGGGCTGACGGTCGAGACCGTCGCCCGTTGCTTTACGAAACTACGCGAAAAACGAATTCTTTGTCTCAACGGCAAACTGCAACGCATTGTCCGACTTCTCGACCGTGATGCGCTCGTCGCACTGACGATCTAGCTGCAGCGGATTTCGAAGGTCGATCTTGAAAAAGGGGATTGAACGATGACGCATGCATCCGGTCGAAGATTGAACGCATCAGCCAAAGCGGTCCTCGCAAGCCTGATAGCGCTAACGGGCCTTCCACTCGCGGCTGCGGAGGCACAGACCTCTCCGTTTGACCAATTTCCAATACTTATCCAATGCAAGTACAAGGAAACCTATCACGTTTTCTACATATCACGTATTTCAGAGGACGGTGTCGCAACCTATGTGGCATCCGAACGCATGGGCGGTACGATCACCCTGGACGGTCAAGCGAAGGCAACCGGCGGCGCAAGTGGCGGCAGCTGCGTCGGCAAGACTTTGGCAGAGCTTCGTGCATCTCACCAAGCCTATGACTTGAAACCCTAAAGCCCGCCTTGTGTTCTCTCCGTCACGCGAACGCTGCGGAGTGAACCGCCGATCGCATAGTCTCGAAGCCAAAGCCGAAGGGTGTACTCGAGCCGCCCGATCTGATCTTGCAACCGGTCACATCGGGGTTGGAGCGGATTGATGAAAATTAATTTCATCAATCCGCTCTGAACCCCGTTTTCAGTTGACGGCCCTTGTTTTTTGTCCCAACTTGAAGAAAATAAATTACGAATTGGGAACATTGTTGGCATGAAAGTGGGAATCATAGGGCTGGGATTCCGGCTCGGCTATCTTGGCTATGTTTTCAAGGCTATCGACAGCAGCTTCGAGATCGTCGGTTACGTCGATCCGGAGCCCGCGGGACTTCCCGGACTGATGGAAAAGGGCGTCTCTGTCGGCAAGGCCTATGCTTCACCGCAAGAGCTCCTCGCCTCCGACAAGCTCGATCTCCTGATGATCGGCTCTCCCAACCACATGCATCTCGATCATATCCGCCTCGGTCTTGAGGCTGGTCTCAAGGTCTTCTGCGAAAAGCCGATTGTCACCACGATCGCCGAAAGCATCGAACTTGCCCATCTGATGGCCAAGTTCGGCCATGAGCGGCTGATGGTCGGCCTCGTGCTGCGCTACTCTCCTCTTTACAAGGATCTGCGCGCCATCCAGGCCGAAGGCAAGCTTGGCCATATCGTCTCCATCGAAGCCTCTGAACATATCGAACCCTATCACGGCGCCTTCTTCATGCGCGACTGGCGCCGCTACGAGCGCTATTCCGGCAGTTTCATGCTGGAAAAATGCTGCCATGACCTCGACCTTTATAATGGTGTGATCGGCGCCCGCCCCGAACGCGTCGCAAGCTTCGGCGGCCGCAAGAGCTTCATTCCCGCCAATGACCCGGCGCGCGAAGGCATCAACGATCTGGAACTCTTCCACCGCAAGCCAAGCGGCTGGATGGGCTCGGACAAGGTGTTCGACAGCGACGCCGACATCATCGATTATCAGGTGGCGATCGTCGAATACGCGAATGGCGTCGGCATGAATTTCCACACCAACCTGAACGTTCCCGACCAGTTCCGCCGCTTCGCCATCATGGGCTCGCGCGGCATGGCCGAGGGCGACTTCGTCCGCGGCTATCTCGATGTCCACGAGCAGCTGACCGGCAACAAGATCGTCGAAAACAAATATGCCGCGACCGAATTGTCGCAGCATTACGGGGCCGACGAGCAGATGGCGGCCGATATTCTGCAAAGCGTGCGCTCCGGGTCGGATCTGCCGGTCTCTACGCTGAACGCATTGGAGGCAGGCATCCTGGCACTTGCCATGGATGAAGCTCGCATGAAGAAGGCCGTGATCGACCTTCGTCCCATATGGGACCGGTTCGACGAGGCGCTACACGCCAGAGCGGCCTGAGGAGAACGGCAAGATGAGTGCTCAGAAAAGTGCCGTCATCTTCGCCTGGATCCTTCTCCTTCCGGCCGTCCTCTATGTGCTCGCGATCGTCGCCTATCCACTGGTCGATACGTTCATCCTGTCGTTCACGGATGCATCGCTACGCAAGGTCACGAACTGGGTCGGCTGGGTCAACTACGAGAAGATCTTCAATTCCACCTTTGCGGAAGTCATTGTCCGAACCTTCATCTGGACCTTCTTTTCGGTCGCCCTGAAGATGATCATCGGCACCTTCGGCGCCTCCATGCTGAACGCCGCCGTGCCTGGCCGTTCATTGTTTCGACTGCTGACCATGCCGCCATGGATCGTGCCGATGGCAATCGGCATCTTCATGTGGGGCTGGATGTATAATGGCCAGTTCGGGATGATTTCAGGATTGCTGCAGCGCTTCGGCCTCGTCGACGGTCCGGTCGCCTTCCTCGCCTACGGCAGCACCGCCTTCTGGGCAACGATCGTGACCGACGTCTGGATCGGTGTGCCGCTGGTGACGATCTACTTCCTCGCCGCGATCCAGTCGATCCCGAAGGATCTCTATGAAGCGGCATGGACCGACGGCGCCGGCCGCTGGTATCGTTTCCGCCGCATCACTCTGCCGCTCATGGTTCCGGCCATCATCACCATGTCGATGCTGTCGCTGATTGCGACCTTCAACTCCTTCGACATTATCTGGATCCTGACGCAGGGCGGTCCGAGCGGCGAAACGACGACGATGATCATCGACACCTATCAGACGGCGATCGGCTCGAAAAAATATGGCGAAGGGGCAGCGCGGGCGGTGCTGATCTGCATCTTCCTGTCGCTCTTCTGCTTCGCCTATTTCCGCGTCACCCGCCGCCTCAATCCGGAGAAGCGCGCATGAGCAGCCGTCCCATGATCGATCGCTACAGCTGGTGGGAAATCATCCTCATCTACTGCGGCATAGCGCTCTTCCTGTTCTTCGTGCTGTCGCCCTTCGTCGAAGGCTTCCTGGTGTCGCTGAAGCCGCTGAGCCAGCTGTTCTCCTCGCCCTACCGCTTCTGGCCGGAAAACGGCTCGTTCGAGGCCTACCGGACGATGTGGATCAGTGTACCGGGCTTCGGTCGCTACATCTTCAACTCGTTCTTCATCTCGATCATCGTCACCGTGATCGTGCTCTGCCTCGTCATTCCGGCATCCTATGCCTTCGCGAAATTCGAGTTCAGGGGCATGGGCATTCTGCTCGGCGCCTTCCTGACAGTGAACATGTTCTCCGGCGCCGTCCTGCTCATCCCGCTCTTCCGCCTGATGCGCAGCATCGGTGTTTTGAACACCTATCTTGCGATGATCGTGCCGGGCGTCGCCTTCCTGATCCCTTCGGCGATCTGGCTGCTGCGAACCTATATGATCCGAATTCCACAAGAACTCAACGAAGCGGCCTACATGGATGGCGCCAGCCATTTCTATACGCTGCGTCGTGTCATTCTGCCCATTGCGATGCCGGGGATTATCGTCGTCGCGATCACCACCTTCATCGGCGCCTATGCCCAGCAGTTCATCTTCGCGCTGACCTTCAACTCGAAGACTGAATACATGCCCCTGCCGGTGGGACTCTTCGCTTACTTCGGCAAGCAGGAGGTCATCTGGAACGAACTGATGGCGGCCTCCTTCGTCGGCATTGCGCCGGCGATGATCGTCATCTTCTTCCTTCAGCGCTATCTCGTCGGCGGCCTGACCGCCGGTGCGGTGAAACAATAAGACCAACAATAAAGAGTGAACAGCTAACAACGAGAATGGGAGTAACGACGTGAGCATTACCATCAAGACTGGCCTTATGGCGCTCGCCCTGCTTGGTTCGACGGCACTGACCGCGGTCACGGCCCAGGCAGCCGACAAGGAAATCAGCTGGATCTATTGCGGCGACACGATCGACCCGATCCACACCAAATATATCAAGGAATGGGAAGCCAAGAACGCCGGCTGGAAGGTTGCGCCGGAAGTCGTCGGCTGGGCTCAGTGCCAGGACAAGGCAACGACGCTGGCTGCCGCCGGCACGCCTGTCGCCATGGCCTATGTCGGCTCGCGCACGCTGAAGGAATTCGCGCAGAACGACCTCATCGTTCCCGTTCCGATGACCGATGACGAGAAGAAGGGTTATTACCCGCATATCGTCGACACGGTCACCTTCGACGGCAACCAGTGGGGCGTTCCGATCGCCTTCTCCACCAAGGCGCTTTACTGGAACAAGGATCTCTTCAAGCAGGCCGGCCTCGACCCCGAAACACCGCCGAAGACCTGGGCCGAAGAAATCCAGATGGCAAAGACCATCAAGGAAAAGACCGGCATTCCGGGCTTTGGTCTCTCCGCCAAGACCTTCGACAACACGATGCACCAGTTCATGCATTGGGTTTACACCAACAATGGCGCGGTGACCGATGCCGAAGGCAAGATCACGCTCGACAGCCCGCAGATTCTTGCTGCACTGAAGGCCTATAAGGATATTTCGGCCTCTGCCGAAGAAGGCCCGACCGCCTATGAGCAGAATGAAGTCCGCGCCATCTTCCTTGATGGCAAGGTCGCGATGATCCAGGCCGGCTCGGGTGCCGCCTATCGCCTGAAGGATACGAAGATAAACTGGGGCGTCACGACGCTGCCGCTCGGTCCGGATGCCAAGGGTGCAGGCACGCTGCTGATCACGGACAGCCTTGCAATCTTCAAGGGCTCTGGTGTCGAGGACAAGGCGATGGAATTCGCCAAGTACATCACCTCACCCGACATCCAGGGCGAATACGAACTGCAGGGCGGCGCCGGCCTCACCCCGCTGCGTCCGTCCGCAAAGGTCGACGAATTCGTTGCCAAGGACCCCTTCTGGAAGCCGTTCATCGAGGGCATCAGCTACGGTGGTCCCGAGCCGCTCTTCACCGACTACAAGGGCTTCCAGAATTCGATGATCGAGATGGTTCAGTCCGTCGTCACCGGCAAGGCCGAGCCTGAAGCCGCTCTGAAGAAGGCTGCAGGCGAGATCGAGGCCTTCAAGTAAATCGACGTCGAGGATCGCAGGTCGACGATCTGCGATCCTCACCGACCAATTCATGCGTGTTCAGGCCGGGACCGGAGACAGATTTTTGGGACAGCTTCAGCTCAACAAGGTTCAAAAATTCTATGGCGACTACGAAGTTCTCAAAGGCGTCGAGCTTGACGTCAGGGACGGCGAGTTCGTTGTCTTCGTCGGGCCTTCGGGATGTGGCAAGTCCACCCTCCTGCGCATGATCGCAGGTCTTGACGCGACAACCAAGGGCGACATCATCATCAATGGCGTCAGGGTCAACGACCTGCCGCCGGTCAAGCGCGGCATCGCCATGGTCTTCCAGTCCTATGCGCTCTACCCGCACATGACGGTTTTCGAAAACATCGCCTTCCCTCTTCGTGTGGAAAAGATGGAGGAGGAAAAGCTCAAGGCCAAGGTCGAGAATGCCGCACGTATCCTGCATCTCGAAACGAGGCTGCAGCAGAAGCCCGGCATGCTGTCAGGCGGACAGCGCCAGCGCGTCGCTATCGGCCGCGCCATCGTTCGCGAGCCGAAAATCTTCCTGTTTGACGAGCCGCTGTCGAACCTCGATGCCGCCCTTCGCGCCGATATGCGCATCGAACTTGCCAAGCTGCACCGGCAGCTGAAGGCGACGATGATCTATGTGACGCACGACCAGGTGGAAGCCATGACAATGGCCGACCGGATCGTCGTGCTGGATGCCGGCAATATTTCCCAGACCGGCGCGCCGCTCGAGCTCTACCACAAGCCCGCCAACCAGTTCGTCGCCGGCTTCATCGGCAATCCGAAAATGAATTTCCTACCCGTTACCTGCACGTCTGCAAGCGAGGCGGGCGTGACCGTGGACTATCGCGGCCAGCCGGCAACCCTGCCTGTAACGCCACGCGACGGCATGGTCGGCAAGATGATGACGCTCGGCATCCGGCCGGAGCATATCCAGCTCGGAACCGGCGACATTTCGCTGACGGTTGCACCCAGCGTCATCGAACGGCTTGGCGCAAATACTGTGGCCTATGTTGCGCTCGGCGGCGAAACGGAGAACTTCTGCGCCATGCTGCCCGGCAGTGTGGGCATTCGCACCGATGCGCCGGTCGCCGTCGGCATCAATGCCGCCGATTGCCATCTCTTTGACGAAGAAGGTGTCGCCTTCGAACGCCGCGTCGAGCTCACCGATATCGACATGAACCTGCTGGCACCTGCAACGGCCTGAACGGCCGATCGATCAATTACCAGACGAGCCCGCGCGCGGCGACGTCCTCGACGCGCGTGACGATGCCGTTGCGATGGAAGACCATCGTGTCGAACAGGTTCGACACCACGCATGTGTGGTTCGGGATGATGAAGAGCTTTTCGCCGATCCGGGGCCGCGCACCAGTGCAGACCGAAAGGTCAATGACGCCGTGCTCTTCCGAGAGGCTGGCTATCTTTGCCTCGGGATATCCGACGACGAGGCCGAAATCGGCAAAGCCCTGAAGATCGGAGGTCAGCGCCTTCGAGCCTGCGTCGATAACGGCGCGGTCGGCATTCGGCCGCGATACGACGGTTGCCAGGACGTGCATTGCGCAATCGTCTTGCGTGCAATGTCCCATCCGGATCATCTGACGGTCATTATAGATATAGGTCCCTGCCCGATGCTCCGTCGCCGATTTGACCAGATGCGCCTGAAAGAGACTGGGCGTGCCGCCATTGCTGACGATCGGGCAGGCAATTCCCTCTTCCGTCAGCCGTTTCAGCGTAGCCTGGATGAAAGCCTCGACCGCATCGGCAGCCTGCGGCTTCGGATAGGTGAGGATACCACCGAATGTCAGCCCGTCGGCAGCAGCGATGCGTCTGGCGAGCGAGACCGCCTGTTCGGGCGTCTGGACGCCGCAACGCGCGCCGCCGATATCGCATTCGACGAGGACAGTCAGCGGTTTGCGGCCGGAAAAATGTGAAGACAGGCCGTCGACCGTCACGTCGCTGTCGGCAACGACCTTGAGACCCGAAATGCGATCGTTGAGGGCGGCGAGCCGTCCGAGCTTCGAGGGGCCGATAATATTGAAGGTAATCAGGATGTCTTCGAAACCGGCTTCGCCAAAGACCTCGGCCTCTGTCACCTTCTGGCAATTGATACCCTTGGCGCCGGCCGCGACCTGGGCCGCGGCAAGCGCCGGTATCTTGTGCGTCTTGATATGCGGGCGGAAATTCAGCCCGTGCTCGTCCATGTAAGACTGGACCCTTGATATGTTGGCGGCCAGTCTGTCTTCGTCGATGATCGGTCGGGGCGTGGAAAGATCGGCGATCCTGTCTCCAGCCTTGGCGACGACGGCAAACCGGTTGTCATGCATCTCAGGCAGCTCCGCGTTCTGTTCCATGAGGATCGGCCACAATCGGCCAGATGGTCTTCGGCGCGCGGCGATAGTGGGTCGTCGCCGGATTGTTGGGATAGGGGGTCCCCGCCGAACAGTAGAGTATTTCAGCAGCGATCTTCGAGAAGGATGCGAAGAAATGGTTGGTCGATTTGATCACCAGGATCTTCTGCTTGGTCGGATCGATGCCCATCACCGAAAACAGGCTCGGATCGAAGCTCTGCGCCCGCGTCGAGTTCAGAATGATATCGATACCATCAAGAACGATATGCGCCGCATCCCCGAAAGGTGCCAGGCTTTCGCCGAACTGCATTTCGGCATTCTTCACCAGTTTGACGACCTTCACCATCCCGTCGACGGGATTGCCGGTCCCCGGTGCCGACTTTGCGCCAAAACGCAGCGGAATTTCAGCGCCCTCGCCTGCAGCAAAACAGATCTGAACGGCGATCGGATCCCAGATGGTGCCGATCGCAGCATTCTCCACTCGGCGGGCCAGAAGCTCTTCGAGAATGACGGTGGCATCGCCAGCGGTTCCGCCGCCCGGATTATCCCAGACATCGGCAATGACGACCGGCCAGGCTTTCGCAGCCATCGCCCGGGATACGGCTTCCTTCTCGTCGATCTGCGGCACCATGAAGGTGCCGCGCTTGGAAAACAGCTCCAAGCCGAGTTCGCGCGCCAGCGCCGCACCCTTTTCCGGATTGTTGTCCGTGACGACAAGCAGCTTGGTGCCCATCTCGGGCACATCGCCGACCATGAAGCCGTGGACTACGGAGATCGACAGGATTTCCGGATCTTCCTTCTCGATCCGCATGATCTTGTCTACGAAGGAGCGCATCGGATCGCGCGATGTCGGGAAAACGTCGATCATCCGGCAGTCGAATATCGAATTGACAGGCTTTACCCTGCCCTCGAGCGCGTCGACGGCGATGCGCCAGAGATCCTCGGCGCGGTCGACGAAATCCGTATGCGGGAATTCCTTGAAATAAACCGCGAAATTCAGCGCCGCGATGCGCTTCCGGGTCAGATGGCTATGCGGATCGAGTTCAGCGCAGATCAATACGTCAGGCCCAACGATGTCGCGGATGCGCGTCAGGAGATCGCCTTCCGTGTCCTCATATCCCGCGGCCACCATTGCCCCGTGCAGCCCCATCACCACGGCATCGACAGGCATTGCGGCGCGGAGCTGGTCGAGAATTTCGTCCCGCAGCCCTTCATAGGCCTGACGGTTGACGAGGCCGGCCGGGTCTGCCCAGGCTGCCGTGCCCTCGATCAGCTCCCAGCCCTTTTCAGCGGCGACTCGGCGACCGACAGTGATCGGCGCGGTACAGAGTGTGGGCGTTTCCGGATGCTGGCCGGGCGGGGCATAAAGAGACGCTTCGAAAGCGCGGCGATCCACACAGATCGGGGAAAACGTATTGGTTTCGGTCGCCAGTGCTGCCGTGAAAATGCGCAAATGAGTTGGCCTTGTTTTGCGGTCCCGCCTCAACCCATCGGGTTTGGCAGGTAGCCGGTAAATCCGCAGATTTTCCACCGTCCCCCGTGGAACCTGCAATAATAGAGCGTCTGCCACTGCATGAGGTCACGGGTACCATCACTCTTCGTCAGGCCGCCGTCGAATTTCTTGCGGACAAGAGCCATGCCGCCCTCGATCTCGATGTCCTCGAGCGTCGTGGTCGTGAAGATCGCGGTGCGGGTATCCTCGGCGAAGCTCTGTGTGGCAAAATCCTTTGCCTGTCTCAGCCACTCGTCGCGATAGGCCGAAAGTGCGGGGAATGCCAGACGCCACTTGTCGGGGCTGACTTGCTTGCGGCCATCGATGCCGATGAAGCCTTCCTCAACGAAATCATCTTCGACCATCGACCAGTCGGCTGCCAGAAATGCGTCGATGTCGCGGGGCACGAGCATCTCCCAGATGGCGTGCCGTGCAGTATCGGAGGACAGAAAAGGATTCTTGAAAGGATCACGCATCATAGCTCCCGATTTAAATTCTTTTCATAAATGGCGTTTTTCACTGGTCAAAATCTGCTTTCTATGGTCCCTTGTCAACTTATCAAGAAAATAATTTGCAGGGATCCCGACATGTCCATCAAGCGATATGGCACTGTTCAGACCGGCGCCGGCGGCAAGGCGTTGCCTTTCGCGCGCGCGGTCGAGGCTGATGGCTGGCTCTATGTTTCCGGTCAGGTGGCGATGGAAAACGGCGAGATTATCGACGGCAATATCATTGCCCAGACGCACAAGACGATCGCCAATGTGCTCGCCATTCTCGACGAGGCCGGATACGGCGTCGAGGACGTGGTGCGCGTCGGCGTCTGGCTGGACGATCCGCGCGATTTCTGGACATTCAACAAAATCTATCAGGACTATTTCGGCGCACATCCGCCGGCCCGCGCCTGCGTCCAATCGTCCATGATGGTGGATTGCAAGGTCGAAATCGACTGCGTTGCCTACAAGAAGAAGAGCTGACTGACGGATCGGCGGGAGGACAGGCTTGGATATTTTTTCCACATTGCAGGAAGACAGGAGCCGCCTCTCCGCCTCCGAGAGCCGCATCGCCGACATCATCGTCAACGATTTCGAATTCGCCGTGAATGCCTCGATCATCGAGCTTGCCGAACGCGCAGAAGTCTCGCCACCGACGGTCACGCGTTTCTGCCGCCGCCTCGGCTGCGACAGCTTCTCCGATTTCAAGGTGCAGCTCGCGCGCACCGCTCATGTCGGTGTGCGTTACCTGAAGCCGGAATCAAAGAGCAGCGATCCGGCCGATGTCGCCCAGGATATCATCACCAAGGCGCAGAACGCCCTTTTCCTGGTGCACCGCTCGCTGGACCTGACTGCGATCGAGGCCGCCGTTGCGCAGATTGCCAAGGCGGAGATGATCTATGCCTTCGGGTCGGGCGGCAATTCCTCGATGATCGCCGATGAGTTGCAAAATAGGCTCTTTCGGCTTGGCCTGCGCATTACGGCCAGCTCCGACCACAGCATGCAGTTGATGATGGCGGCAGCGGCGAAGGCCGGCGATGTGATCATCGGCTCGTCTTTTTCCGGACGCAATGCCGAACTGGTGCGGGCCTTTGCGCTGGCACGCGAAGCCAAGGTCAAAACCATCGCGCTGACGCAGTCCGACAGCGCCGTCGCAAGGGCCGCCGAGATCGTCGTGCCGATCGATATTCCGGAAGGCACAAACATCTATCGCCCGACATCGACGCGTATCGCCTATATCGCCACCGTCGATATCCTGGCGAGCCTCGTCGCCTACGCCATCCAGCCGAAGGCGACAGTCACGCTGAGGCGCATCAAGCAACAGCTCATCACCCACCGCGACGGCGACGACGACAAGCAGCTGCTCGGCGATTGATCAAGGGAAGGAAGCGGCAAATGACGCAATCAGTGGCAATCGTCACGGGAGCAGCGGGCGATATCGGAGCGGCGATCGCTGGTCGGCTCGCCGATGACCACGACATTATCCTGCTCGCGGACATCAATGCCGACGCTGCAGCAGCCGTTGCCGGCAAACTCGGACCGTCCGACCGCTTCGTCGCCTTCGAATGCGACGTGACCAACGAGACGAGCGTTGCGGCGCTTGCCGGGCGCGCAGTCGATCTTGGCAGCCTACGCACGCTCGTCAACAATGCGGGTGCAGCCCGCGCCGTCAGCCTGCATGATACGACGCCTGAGATCTGGCGTGCCGACAATGCGCTCAATCTCGAAGCGGCATTTCTCTGTTTTCGCGCCGTCGAAGACCAGCTGAAAGCGTCGCGGGGCTCCATGGTCAACATTGCCTCGGTCAACGGCATGAACGTGTTCGGGCATCCTGCCTACAGCGCCGCCAAGGCCGGCCTTCTGCATTTCACCCGGCTGGTCGCCGTTGAATATGGAAAATTCGGCATCCGCGCGAATGCCGTTGCCCCCGGAACGGTGAAGACGCAGGCTTGGGAAGTTCGCGCGGCAGCCAATCCCAATGTGTTCGAGGATGCCCGTCGCTGGTATCCGCTGCAGCGCGTGGTCGATCCGAAAGACGTCGCCAATGCTGTCGCCTTCCTGGCTGGTCCCCAGGCTGCGGCGATTACCGGCGTCTGCTTGCCGGTCGACTGTGGCCTGACAGCCGGTCAGGCCGAGCTTGCCCGTACTTTTTCTCAGTCCGAGCACTACTGAAATTCATAGGATACACCGAGAGGAACGAGATATGAAACCGGCCGACTATCGCCTGGAAAGCAGCTGGAACCCTGATGGCGGACCGAATGGCGCCTTCACTTTCACGCTTTTCAATCTTTCCACTGAGGCGCTTTCCGGTTTCAAGCTTGTCTACACCGCGCTCACTCGCGTCATCGATGCTGCCGCATGCAGCAATGCCACCTTTCTCAGGCGCAACGCCAATTTTCATGAATTCGAACCACCGGCCGGGCTGACCCTCGCTGCTGGTGAAAGCTGGACGTTCACAGTCGCCGGCCTGCACCGCCCGGCGCGGCATTGCACTGATGGAGCAAAGTCCGCCTATCTCACATTGTCATCCGGTAAACATGTGCCGGTCGCCGTTTCCGATCTGCTTCTCGAAGGCCGTACCAGCGAGCCTCCGCCCGCGCTTTTGCCCGAGGGCCGGCTCGATCTGCCTTTTGCGCTGCAGCCGTGGCCGGCCGAAATCGATGCGAAGCCGGGCGATAGCTTTCCGGTCATTCTCTATCCGGAGGGTGCCAGCGCAGACGAATTGTCGGCAATATCCGCCTGCATTTCTCTAACCCGCCGCCTTTTCGAAAGCGACCATTCGGTTTTCAATCTGGTCGCCTCGCCGCAGGGGCGCGCCCTTACGTTCAGCAAGGACGCCTCGCTCGACACCGAAGCCTACCGGCTGACCTTCTCGGCCGATCGCGTGACACTTTCCTATTCCGGCGCTGCTGGGCGCCAGTATGGCCTGACCTCGCTCGCACAAATGCTGAACGGCGCGCGAGTAAGCAAGGGCAAATTCCAATTCCCGGTTTCCGGAACGATTTCCGATCGGCCCCGCTATAGCTGGCGCGGCTGCCATCTCGACGTTTCCAGGCAGTTTTATCCGGTTGATGACGTCAAGCGGCTGATCGACATCCTTGCCTGGTTCAAGTTCAACATCTTCCACTGGCATTTGACCGATGACGAGGCCTGGCGTCTGGAGATCAAGGCCTATCCGCAGCTGACGACAACGGGCGTGTTGCGGGGCCCGGACGAACCGCTGCTCCCGCAGCTTGGCAATGGCGCGGAGCCTGTCGGCGGCTTCTACTCGAAGGACGATGTCAGAGACATCGTCGCGCATGCAAGCGCCCTTCATGTCGAGGTGGTTCCGGAGATCGACATCCCCGGCCACAATGCGGCGACGCTGGTTGCCCTGCCCGATCTGACGGACGGCCAGGAAGCGCCGGATAGCTACCATTCTGTCCAGGGCTATCCGAACAACGCGCTGAACCCGGCCGTGCCGCTGACCTACGAATTCCTGGAAAAGGTCTTCGACGAAATGGTCGAGCTGTTCCCCTCATCCTACATCCATGTCGGCGGCGATGAAGTGGCGAACGGCTCCTGGCTCGCCTCGCCGCTTGCCAGGAAGCTGATGGCCGAAGAAGGCATTTCCGGCACCTTCGGGCTGCAATCCTACTTCCTGAAGCAGGTCAAGACGATGCTCGACAAGCGCCGCCGCAAGCTCGCGGGCTGGAACGAGGTCGCCCATGGCGGCGGGGTCGCGGCAAAGGACAGCCTCTTGATGGCCTGGGAAAATCCGCAGGTCGGCATCGAGCTTGCCGAACAAGGCTATGACGTCGTCATGACGCCGGGTCAGGCCTATTATCTCGATATGGTCCAGGCCGAAGCCTTCCAGGAACCGGGCGCGAGCTGGGCCGGTACGGTACCGCCGGCCCACACCTATGCCTATGAAGCAGCCGGCGAATTCCCGGAGGAATTGAAGCATAAGCTGAAAGGCGTCCAGGCCTGCATCTGGTCGGAGCACTTCCTGTCGCGCGGCTATTTCAACCGCCTCGTCTTCCCACGTCTTCCGGCAATTGCCGAAGCTGCATGGACCCCGAAAGCGTCGAAGGATTGGGACCGTTTCGCTGCGATCGTGGCGCTTAGCCCGAAGCTTTGAGCTGGCAACGATGAAGATTGACATCGGGATGATAATCGCTAGCCCTTACCGAGGGTTTGGTCGGTCAAGGCATCGAGTATCGGATGAGCATCAGGCCGCCCGCTTTGTCTTTCCCTTGAATCAGGATTTCGGCTACACGCCGCATGCGCGCCTTCCCACCCTCAGGCGCGACCGAGATTGATCATGACGATCCTTGTGCGGACGCGGTTCCCCCTCCGCACAAGGAGCGCCTCAAAGCCAGCTGGCGACGATAATGAACCGCTTGATACCCGACGTTTTCCGTAATCCTGCAATCCGGGTGAGCATGATCGCCATCTTCACGTTCGAATTTGCCGGAGCGACGACGACCCCCTATCGGTCCGTGGTCGGCATCCGCGAGCTCGGCCTGTCGAATGAACTCTATGCGGCGCTGATCTTCGCCGCAGCGGCGGTCAACGTGATCGTCAGCATTCTGCTTGGCAATCTTGCCGACCGGCTCGGTGAATATCGTACGATGATGCTTGTTGCGGCGACCTTCGGCGTTGTCGGTTATGGCGCGGTCTTCTTCTTCCCGACGCAGGACATATTTGTCCTCAGCGCGCTTCTGCTACTGCCGGTCTATGGCTGCCTGAACTCGTTGCTCTTTGCCAATGTCCGGGCCGCAGCCCATGGAATGGCGCCGGCTGACGTGGCGACAGTCAATTCTGGCGTTCGGGCGATGATCTCGCTTTCCTGGGTCCTGGTTCCTGGGCTCACGGGGGTTTTGCTCTCCTCCTCTTCGACCATGCTGCCAGCCTATCTCTTCGCCGCTATTTCCTGCCTGGTCTGTGTGGGGCTCGTCGGCTTCCTATTGCCCCGACAGAGCGGCACGGATCGCGCTGCCACCCACCATCTCTCCTATCTCGCCGCACTCGGCCAGGTGATTTCCCCGAAAATCTTCAGCCGGATCGCGGCCATCGCGCTGATCAGCAGCACATTGCATGTGAACGACGCCATTTTCCCCCTCGTCGTAACCGGCGCCGCCCGCGGCACTGTCGCCGATATCGGAATTCTGGTCGGGATCGTCGCTCTCCTCGAGGTGGTCTTCATCATCGTCTGGTCGCGCCTGCTGCGCCGCATCAGCCAACTCGCAGCCCTTGCAGCCGGTGCATTGATCTATGCCGTCTACCTGCTGCTACTGGCTTTTGCCCATGAGCCCTGGCATGTCTATGCCCTCACCTTGATCAGTGGCATCGGCGCGGCGTCGCTGATCTCTATTCCCATCACCTATCTGCAGGATCTGATTGCCGAGCGGCCCGGTCTCGGCAGCGCACTGATTTCCGTCAACATCTTCCTCAGCGCCGGACTGAGCGCCCTTCTCTTTGCCGCTGGTACAGCCATCACCAGCTATTCCGGCACTGCGGTGGTCAGTGCCCTCTCTGGTCTTCTCGGGATCGCTTGGCTGCTATTTCTCGATAGACGCCGGCGCTAGTTTTGAGGCTGGAATCATTGGATTTCTCTTCCTCTTCCCAGAGCCCTAGGCTCCCTCGCCTCCTATTTCTCGATCGTTGCCGATGGCATCGCCAGGGAACGGTGACGGCGTTTGAGAAAGCTTCGGCGCCATCCGCATTTGCATCGCATTGGTCATTAAGAAACTGGAGACTTACTGGTCACCGGAGCAGATCGCTAGACGTCTTTTGGCCGACAGCTTCTCCACCGCAAAGTTAGAATGTCCTGATCTCGCAAAGTCGGAATGTCATCCTCCCCGCCTCCGCTGCACCTCCGGCTGAGGTGTTCGTGGCATAATTGTACGAGGGAGCCTGATCCCCTACCCTTGCAAACCGGCTATGATGCACTGCGATCAGATTCTCCAAGCGTCATCAGGAAATCACGCAATTTCGCAGCGCCTCACTTCGTCTTAAGGCGCGGAGAAATACCCGGGACTGCGACTTCACCACCGTGGGCTTCAAATGAACGAGCATATGAAGGCTGTTGAACTCAAGAAGGCCTTTCGCCTGATCAACCACGGGCCAACGATCCTGGTTTCCGCGCGCCACGACGGCATCGACAATGTCATGGCTGCCGCATGGTGCTGCGGGCTCGACATCGATCCGCCGAAGCTCACCGTCGTCATCGACAAGATAGCCCAAACGCGCACGCTGATCGAGGCGAGCGGGCGTTTCCTCATACAGGTGCCAACGGTTGCCCAGCTGTCGCTGACGCGCGAGGTCGGGAACCGCAGCCTGTTTGAGGAGCCGGACAAGCTGCAGAAGTCGGGGGTTTCTATTTTCGACGTGCCGGGACAGGACCTGCCCTTCGTGGAAGGCTGCTCGGCCTGGCTCGCCTGCAACCTGATCAATGAGCCTCATATCCAGCATGCCTACGACCTGTTCATCGGTGAAGTAACGGCGGCATGGGCAGACGATCGTGTGTTCCGCGATGGACACTGGCACTTTGAAACGGCCGGCCCTGAATGGCGCAGCCTGCACCACGTCGCGGGTGGCCATTTCTATGCGATTGGCGAAGCGCTTTCGGTTGAAGCCGAACCTGTCGAGCGCGCGCAATCCTCACTCTGAGCAGAAGGCCAATTAGCCCTTGGTCGCTCCTGCCGTCAGCCCGCCGACGAAAAGGTTCTGGAAGAAGAGGAACAGGAGAGCGATCGGCACCGTCATCACCATGGAGGCGGCCATAACCGCTCCCCAATCGGTGTCGAACTCGGTCGAGAATTCGGCAACCCCGATCGGCAGGGTCTTGACCGAGGAATGCGTCGCAAATCAGAGCGCGAAGATGAATTCGTTCCAGGTGCCGCTTGGCCTCGGTGCTCATCCGGGTCTGCGCCACCCTCCCTCGTAACTTCATCGCCTTCGAATATACGACCGGCGATCCGGACTGGTGGTACGACATCGTCGAAGGGCTGCCGCAGGCGATCGTCAAGGATGGCTTTGTCGATGTGATCGAACGGCCGGGCATGGGCGTCGACCTCGTGCCCGAACGGGCAAGACAGTATCTCGCGGAAGACGAGCAGATGTTCTTCGATTGATCGGTGGTCCGAGAGCCCTCACCTTTCCAACTTCAGCGCGAACAATACCGAAGGGCGCAGCCAATTGTTATTTGACATCGCAATTTTTTGATTCCTATAGTTGATCCGTTATGAACTGCATATAGTTCATATAGAAACAGGATAGCAGCGGTCTGGAGGAGCGGAGCGCTGTCAACCTGAGGAGGAGGAGGAGGCTCATGGGAATCCGATGGAGCCGCGTCATTCCGCATCTGGCCGTTGCGCCTGCTGCGCTGTTGACGCTTGTCTTTTTCATTGGGGCGATAGGCTGGACCGTCTATCTCTCCTTCACGGCATCTAGACGCTTTCCCGACTATGAACTGGTCGGCTGGAAGCAGTATTGGCGGCTGTTTCACGATCCGTCCTGGACCCTGTCGCTTCAGAACCTCGTCATCTTTGCCATCGGCAGTCTGCTGTCGATCGTGATGGGCTTTATTCTCGCAGCCTTGATCGACAAGGAGGTGCATGGCGAAGGCATCTTCCGCACGGTTTTTCTCTATCCGCTTGCGGTCTCGCTGATCGTCACCGGCCTCGTCTGGCGCTGGCTCTTCAATCCGGGCCTTGGCGTCGAAAATGTTCTGCACTCGATGGGCTGGGAGAGCGCCTCCTTCAATTGGCTTGCGAGCCAGGACACCGTCATGTTCGGGGTCATTCTGGCGGCGGTCTGGCAATCGACAGGCTTCTTCATGGCGCTCATGTTGGCTGGCCTGAAGTCGATCAATACCGAGATCTGGCAGGCCGCGCGCCTCGATGGCGTGCCCTTCTGGCGACTATACATCGAGGTCATCATTCCCATGATGAAACTCACCTTCCTGACCTGCATCATCCTGCTCTGCATCGGCGTTGTGAAGGCCTATGACATCATCGTCGCCATGACCAATGGCGGACCGGGCGGGGCATCGGTCATGCCGGCCTATTTCGTTATCGATGCTTATTGGCAGAAGCAAAATCTCGGCTTCGCCTCGGCGGGTGCCACCGTCATGCTTTTGACGACGCTCGTTCTGTTCCTGCCGCTCGTCATCATCACCGCTATCCGGCAAAGGAGGGACGCATGACGGCGATTTCAGCTACATCGCAACCCGGCCGCGCGACGAAAGTGCGCCGGCGCCCGCTGATCCGGCCAAGCCGGGTGGTGATCTTCGTCTTCCTGCTGATGGCATCCGCCTTCTTCGCGGTTCCACTCTATGTGGTCGTCGTCACATCCTTCAAGACGATGGAGCAGATCCGCGAGGGACAGATTTTCTCGCTACCCTCGCCCTGGACGGTCGATGCCTGGTCCTATGCGTGGATGCAGGCCTGTTCCGGCATGAACTGCAACGGCGTGCGCGTCGGCTTCGTCAACTCGCTTTATATCCTTGCCCCCAGTCTGGTGCTGACGATCTCGCTCTCGATCGTCACCGGCTATGGGCTGGCGCTCTGGAACGTCAAATGGGCAAACGCCTTTCTTTTCGTGCTTTTCATCTGCGCCTTCGTGCCGTTTCAGATCATCATGTATCCGCTGATCAAGATCACCGGCTCACTGCATATCTACGGCACGACATTCGGCATCGCGGTCATTCACAGCGTCTTGTCGATGCCTTTCCTCACATTGATCTTTCGCAATTATTTCAAGGGAATGCCGCCGCAGATCATCGCCGCGGCAATGATCGATTCCGGCTCCTTCTGGCGGATCTTCTTCGAGATCGTCCTGCCGATGTCGGGCAATATCATGATCGTCGTGCTGATCCTGATGATCACGGGCATATGGAACGACTTTCTGGTCGGCCTGACCTTCGGCGCGCAGGACACGCAGCCGATGACGGTCGTGCTCAATAACATCACGGTCACGACGACCGGCGCCAAGAATTATGCCGTCGACATGGCCTCGGCTCTGCTCACCGCGTTGCCGCCGCTGCTCATTTACTTCGTTCTCGGCAGATTTTTCGTGCAGGGCATCACTGCCGGCGCCATCAAGGGATAGAGGCATGCCTTCCATCGCATTCAACAATATCGTCAAGAAGTTCGGTGCGCTGACAGTCATCGAGAACCTGAACCTCAGCATCGGTGATGGCGAGTTTCTGGTGCTGCTCGGACCGTCCGGCTGTGGCAAGACAACGCTTCTCAATCTTCTGGCCGGCCTGCTCGAAATCGACGATGGAGAAATCCTCATCGACGAACGGGATGTCAGCTATCTCGATCCCAAGGATCGAGGCCTTGCGATGGTCTTCCAGTCCTATGCGCTCTACCCCACCAAGACCGTGCGCGGAAACATGAATTTCGGACTGTCTTCCCGCGGTATTTCGCGCGACGAGGCGAGCCAGCGGATCGCCTGGGCAGCAAAGCTGCTCCAGATCGAGCACCTGCTCGACCGCAAACCATCGCAGCTTTCCGGCGGCCAGCGCCAGCGCGTTGCGATCGGCCGGGCGCTGGTCAAGCAATATGGCGTCTGCCTGTTCGATGAGCCGCTTTCCAACCTCGATGCCAAGCTGCGTAACGAGATGCGCATGGAGATCAAGAAGCTCCATAACCAGCTCAAGAATACCGTCGTCTACGTGACTCACGACCAGGTCGAGGCGATGACCATGGCGACCAAGATCGCCGTGATGAACAAGGGCGTAATCCAGCAATTCGGCACGCCCGATGAAATCTACAACGAGCCGGCCAATCTTTTCGTCGCCGATTTCGTCGGCTCTCCGGCCATGAACGTGCTCGACTGCACCGTCAGGCGTGACGGCAGCGACTTCGTTGCCGTGGATGAAAAGGACGGTATCCGTATCAACCTCGGCGACTACAAGTGGAAGACGAAGGCTGCGGAAGGCAAGCCCGTCAAGATCGGCTTCCGCGCGGAGGAGCTTCTGGTCGAGGAGCGCCATGATGCCGGCAATACCGTCCGCTTCGACTGCCCGGTCGAATATTTCGAGAAATCCGGGCCTGACGCTTTCGCCTTCCTGACCATGTCGGGAAAGAGCATCGCCGTGCGCATCGATGGGCGCGATGCCAACCGCTATCGCGGCCAGCCGGCCCTGCCCGTTTATCTACCGCTGACCAAAATCAACGTCTTCGACGCGCCGACCGGCCAGCGCCTGTGATCAGAAAATGTGATGAGATTACAAAGGGAGGAATGTTGCATGACGAAATGGAAATCGCTGAAGAGACTATCGCTCCTGCTTGCCGCGACCACACTTGCCGCGAACGCCTGGGCAGATGAAGTCGTCGTCTATCACACCTGGTCCAAGCCATCCGAGATTGCCGCACTCGGCGTTCTCCGCGATGCCTGGGCAAAAGACGGTCACCAGTGGAAAGATCTGTCAATCGCCCATGATTCCGGCGCCAACGTCAGCCTGATGAACATGATCACCGGCGGCAATCCGCCTGCGATCTTCATGAATTCCGATCCCGGCATCTATAGGGATCTGAACAAGCAGGGCCTCGGCGTTCCGCTCACCAAGCTGTTCGACAGCATCGGCGCCACGAAGAACTTCCCGCCCTCGGTTCTCAAGAACATTACTGTCGACGGCGAGATCATGAAGGCGCCGGCAACGGTGCATATCGACGGGATGGTTTACTACAACAAACATGTCGCCGAAGCCGCAGGCGTCGACCCGAAGTCCTGGAAGTCGCTCGACGACCTCTTCGCAGCCTTCGACAAGGTCAAGGCCGCCGGCTATATCCCGATCGCCCAGGGCGGCGATCAGTTCCAAAAGGCCTATCTGCTGCAGGCCCTGATCGCCTCGGAAGAAGGTCCTGACATCTACAATCGGTTCTATGGTGAAAAGCCCGACCGTACGGTGATCGATACGCCGGAAATGCGGGCGGCGCTGAAACGCTTCCGCCAGATCGCCGACCACACCGATCCAGGTTCCCCGAACCGCCAGTGGAACGACACGACCAATCTCGTTATTACCGGCAAGGCCCTGCTGCAGATCCACGGCGACTGGATGAAGGGCGAGTTCATGGCCGCGCAGAAGAAGCTCGGCGAGGATTTCGACTGCATCAACATCCCGGGAACCAAGGCTGTCGTCGTTACCGTCGATTCCTGGGGCTTCCTCAACACCAACAATGCTGACACCGCAAAAGCCCAGGAAGACTTCGCCAAGCTCGATGTCGATCCGAAGCTCAATGCCGAGTTCGTCTTGAAGAAGGGTGCAAGCCCTGTTCGTACCGATGCCGATACGACGAACCTTGATGCCTGCAACAAGCTCGTTCTGGAGACGCTGAAGGATCCGACGAAGCAGGTTTCCAACCCCTTCAATATGGCAGATGCTGACTGGTATCGCACCATCTGGCAGGAAGCCGACAAATATTGGAGCGATCCGAAGCGGACGGATGACGAGTTCGTGCAGGCGATGCAGGACGCCTACGACCAGATCTTCTGACTTCTCGCAACGAAAGAACCCGGCAGGTGACTGCCGGGTTCTCTCTCGTTATTTGCCACTACCGCAGAAACAGTCGGTTCAGACTGATTCTTTATGCAGTCTTTTGATGGCCTGCAGCTGAATGCAATCCGGCGCCATCTCCATGACCTCGATCTGCGTGCCATCGGGATCCTCGATCCAAGCGCCGCGATTACCGTCGATGCCGATCTTGGTCGGCCTTGGCTTGCTGGGCTGGATGCCAACTTTCGCAAGCTCTTCGAACGTCTTGTCGATATCTTCGACGGTGAGGCAGATATGGAAGATGCCGATGACGTCAGGGCCGGATTCCGGCCTCTTCACGCCCTTCGGGAAAAGCTCGAGGTATTGATCATCGTTGATGCGCAGATAGACGATCCATGCCTCGCCCTGATCGTTGAGCAGGCGCGTCATCTCGCGAAAGCCGAGCTTCTGATAAAAGGCCAGCGACTTGTCGAGGTCGTTGACGCGCAATGCGATATGGCCGAGATGATTGAAAAGATCCATGGCTCAGGCCCGTCCATTGATGCGGCGAACGGCTGCCGTCTGCATCGCATCTGTGCCAAGCTGCATCAGTTCGATGCGGTTGCCTTCAGGGTCGGCGATCCAGGCCTGATAGTTGTTGTCGACGCCGAGCTTCTTTTCAGCCGTCAGGACAACGCCGCGGCTGGTGATATCAGCGATCGCCTCGTCGATATTCTCGACTTCGAGGCAAAGATGGTTATAGCCGACATTGGCAAAAGGCGGCGCGCTGTCGCCGACACCTTCCGGAAACAGCTCGATGAACTGCGTGTCGGTGATCCTGAGATAAACGATCCACAGGCGGCCGTCGCGCTCCAGTCGGAACATTTCGTCGAAGCCGAGCTTGTTGACATAGAAGTCGAGCGAGCTGTCGATGTTCTTCACACTGACGGCCACGTGTCCGATCGATTTCACACTCTTCATTGCATCCTCCTCCGTCTTTCGGTTTCACCGCGCGTACTGGCGCAGCCACTCGCCGAACCTCCCGATCCGGCATCTTTTCGGAACGCCACGTGCGGAATAAATCGACGTGACGTTTCTTATTTGAACTGATATAAGTTCATGTAAGAATTTATCGGCATTCGTGTGCCGGAGTCAATCGAAAGGAGCCGCGATTGCGTGAACTCCACGCATTGCTTATGGAAGGCGAAGCATTGCCTGATGGGCCTGGCAGGATTTTCAATGACCGACATTAGTGAAGACGCCGCGCAGAAATATCGTATCCCCGTCATCGAGCAGATGGTGGAGGTGTTCGCGCTTCTGGAACGAACGCCGGAAGGCGCGACGATCCGCGACGTGGTCAAAGCGGTACGGCTGTCACGCACCACCGTCTACCGGATGCTCAACACGCTGAGCGCCTACGATTTCGTGCATCGCTCGCCAGCGGGAAGCTATACGCTCGGCCGCCGCCTCCTGACACTTGCGGCCCATGTCGCGCCGACCGTTGCGAGTTACGACCTGCTGGCGATCGCGCAGCCACATCTCAACAAGATCTCCGAGCTTCTGGGTGAAGGCAGCAAGCTGACGCTACCATCGGGCGACAATATTCTGGTTGTCGCCTCGGCGCAGGGGCATGGCCAATATGCGCTATCGGCGACGGCCGGCCAGCGCCTGCCGTTTCATGCAGGTGCCGCCGGCAAGATCCTGCTTGCCTTTTCACTGCAGGAGGACATCGAGCGGCGCCTGACCAAGCTCGAGCGCTTCACCAACCAGACGATTACCGATCCCAAGCAGATGCTTGAAGAGCTTGCGCAGATCCGCAAGCAGAATTGGGCGCGGGACATGGGCGAGCAGATGTCCGGCGTTCACGCAATCGCAGCGCCGGTCAGGGATCATCAAGACACCGTCATTGCAGCTGTCAGCGTTCCTTTCGTCACAGGCGTCGACGAAAAGCGCGTAGCAGACATCAAGCAGGCGGTAATAGCCGCAGCTCAATCGATCACCAACGATATCCGATCCGCAACGCCCACGGCGCCAGCGGCGGGGCTCGCCACAGAGAAGCCTGCACCAAAACACTCAGCTCAGAAGACGGTGGCAAAGCCGAAACAGCGATAGACGTCTGGCGGCCTAAGGCCTCTTCCCCTCGGCGGACGGTGCATTCGCGCATCGCCCGACCGGCCGGGAGGAGCCCTACGTGAATTTGCCTTCCTTCAAATGCTTCGGGATCGGATCTGGGCGGCCGCAGCTGCTGCGGATGGCAACCGCGCGCTTCGACTGGGCAGACCGTTCAAAGGCGGTCATCACCTCGAGCGCATGAAAAGCGAGTTCCGACGAGACGCGATGCGGCCTGCCGGAACGCAGTGAATCCACCATCTCGGCAGCACCCAGTCCTCTCAGGCCGAGATGACCGGGAACGCCTTCGACATAGGGATGGTCGACCGCCACCTCCTCCCAGGCCTCATTTCCCTCGGTGAAGATCTCGACCTTGCCCGTGAAGTTGTTCGGGTCCGGCGTTACCATCGAGCCCTTGGAACCGTAGATTTCGATCTGGTTGTGCTTGTGTTTGATAACGTCAAAGCTCGTGGCGATCGTCACCGTCGCACCGCTATGGAACTCCATGACGCCGGTAAGATGCGTCGGCGTCAGCACCTTGATCGTCTCGCCGAAACGTGGCTGCGTCTTCACAATCCGCTCTATGCGGGTGACCTTGGCAGCGCCGAAGACTTCGCGAACCGGCCCGAGAAGAGCAATCAGATTGGTGACGTAATAGGGGCCGACGTCGAGCATCGGCCCGCCGCCGCGACCGTAGAAGAAGGCCGGATTGGGATGCCAATGCTCGTGACCTGGCAGAAGCAGCATAGCGGTTGCGGAAATCGCCGTGCCGATGCGGCCTTCATCGTAGAGACGCCGCGTCAGCTGATGACCGCCGCCGAGGAAAGTATCGGGCGCGCAGCCGAGCCGCAGATCGCCAGCGCGGGCAAGGGCCATCAGTTCCTCGGCCTCTTCCATGGAAACCCCGAGCGGCTTTTCGGAGTAGACGTGTTTGCCGGCAAGCAGCGCCTTCTTGCTGATCGAATAGTGAGCGGTCGGCGTGGTCAAGTTGATGATGAGGCCGATTTCGGGGTCGGCGAGCATTGAATCGAGCGACACCGACTGGACGCCAAACTGCTCGGCAAGCTTGCGCGCGGGCTCTTGGTAGAGATCGTAGATCGACTTCACGCGAATGAAATCGAACATATGCAGCGTCGCGACATAGGTGGCGCTGATATTCCCGGCACCGACGATGCCGACTTTCATGGCGCTGTTCCCGCTCATTTTTGTTCCTCAGGCGATGATGATGTCGAGTTCTGCAGCGCAGTCGCGCAGGTAGCGGATGCCGCGTTTCATTTCGGAATCGAATTCCGGCGTGGCTTCCCGGAAATGGGTCCAGTGCGATGCGCCCGGTGCATCCTCGAGCTCCAGGGTGATCGGCCCGGAATAGCCGATCGTTCGCAAGGCTGCGAAAATCGCCTTCCAGTCGATCTTGCCGCGGCCGGGGCGCCAGTGGGCATTGGTGTGCCCTTCATTGTCGGAGAAATGCGTGTTGTAGATCCGGTCTCCGAGCGACAGCACCACGTAATGTGGCATGTCGCCGGCAGGAAAGAGATGACTTGGATCGAAATTGAGCCCCAGGTTGGGAGCGCCCGTGCGCTCGATCAACCGCAGCATTCCCTGACCTGAGCTGACCCAGCGATAGGGATGCGGTTCGATCGCGACACGCAGCCCGGCATCAGCGGCAATGGCGCAGGCCGCCGCGAAACCTTCGACGACGACCTCATATTCCTCCGCCCAATCCCATTCGGGCTTCACGACAGCCGACCATTCCTGGGCCGTCGGCCGCTGCAGGATCGGCCTGATATCCGATTGGAAAGGATAAGGCGTCATGCTTGTCATGATCGGCGTGCCGATCTTTGTAGCCATCTCGACGCCGCGTTTATAGGCATCCAGGTCTACGCGAGAGACCGGTGCGTTATCATCACGCGAAAATGGCAGATTGTAGAAGAAGTTGGTCAGCGTCAGCCCTTCACCGTCAGCGATCGACTTGAGCTCGCGGATCGTCTCGTCGGTGTAATAACCTAGCATGTCGACTGACCATGCAGTCAGCTCGAAACCTTTGCAACCGGTGGCCGCCAGCCGGCGCAGAGGCGCCGCATAAGGCGGATTCCAGTTGAACGTCCAAATTGGCGAACCGAAAAAAAGTGCTTGAGCACCCACGCCGTCCTCCCATCATTATCGCAGCGTCTTTATCTTCCCTTTGGAGCGCTCCAACCCGCTCTAAAAGTTAATTCGTAACGTTACGAATGCATGGTAACAGCCACCCTGTCAACGTCCTCCCCGATGGAATTTGTCCCGTATTGCGGTAGGGAAAGATGAATTCGTAACGTTACGAACGACTTGACCTACGCAAGATTTCTGAGGGATTTTTAGCGCAGGCTGAATTCACTGCGGCGTTCGACAAAACTGGCGCGGACGATCTCGATCAGGCCGGATGCCGGCTCGCCCTGCATCGACCTGTAGAGGAGGTCGCTCAAACGCTGTCCGATGATGAAATTCGGAAAATAGTAGGTACTGAGCGGCGGATTGTAGAAATCGTGGAGACGGCTGCCGGAATAGGTCAGGATGGAAAAATCCTCGCCGACCTTTCGCCCAAGATCGGCCAGAGCGGAAACGAAGCCGAGGGCTGCCTCGTCGCTTGCCACGAAGGCGCTGGTGACCTGGGGATATTTGGCAAGCGCATCCACGGCAATCTTCTTGCCGCTATCAGGCGTGGTTGCGGTGAAGAACATCCGCTCGTCAGGAACAGTCAGGTTCCTGCGGTTGAATTCAGCTGTCCAGCCCTTGATGAATTGCAGGCTGTAGGTGAACTGGCTGGAGGGCGCGACCAGCAGCGGCGCCTTGTGTCCGGCATCGAGCAGTCGCGCCGCCGCAGCCGCGCCGATCTCCTCGTGGTCGATATCGATGCTCGGATGTTTGCTGAGCAGCTCGGTGCGGCCGAAGGTGACGAAGGGCATGCCGACTTCCAGCAGATATTTCACCCGATCGTCCTGAGGCCTCGTATGAGTAAGGATGAGTCCATCGACGGTCCCCTCCTCCACAAGATCCCGGACGGTTGTCAGTGGGTCGTCAGCCTGAAACTGCGGGGCGACCGTCGTGCGGTAGCCATGTTGTTTCATTGCGCCGCAGAAGCCCTCGATCAGTGAGGCTACCACGATATTCATCTCGCCCTCCCGATGGAACGGCATGATGACGCCGACGGCATGTGTCTTGCCCGTTCTCAGATTGATGCCGCCGAGGTTCGGTCGGTAACCGAGATCGGACGCGGCTTTCTTGACGAGGTCGATCGTCTCCCGGTTGACCTCGGGGCCATCCTTCAAGGCGCGGCTGACGGTCGTGACGGAAAGGCCGAGCGACTTCGCCACAGTGCGCAATGTCACCCGCTGTGCAGCCCGGCGGGATGCCGCCAGTTTTGCTTGATCCGCCACGCAGATTTCCTCCAATTTGACAGCCGATGTCCTTGCTGGAACACGGCGATCTCTAGCCTATCATGGGAGCTTCGTCCAAAGGGAGCGGCGGAATCCGAAGCCGACATCTGCAAATTCCCGACGCCATCGGTCGTTGACAGCAACAGATCCGGCTAGCCACGCGGCCGGCGTTCCCGTAATAAGCGGATAACCATTTAGTTATTTCGCAACCTCTGAGGTATTCAGCATGAAATTCTATAGGCTTCCGCAGACCGACCTCGACGTGTCGAGCATCGTCCTCGGAATGATGCGGATCGCCAATATGAGCAATGGCGAGATCCAGCAGCTGGTCGGCGGCGCACGCGATGCCGGCGTGACCTTTATCGACCATGCGGACATTTATGGCGGTGCTCCGCATCGCTGCGAGGCTCGTTTCGGCGAGGCGATTTCCCTCACCGCCGCCGAACGCGAGAAGCTTGTCATCCAGAGCAAGGTCGGCATTCGCAAGGGATTTTTCGATTTCTCCGCCGAGCATATTCTGGCCTCGGTGGATCAGTCACTCGCAGCGCTGAAGACTGACTACTTGGACGTGCTTCTGCTGCATCGCCCTGACGCACTTGTCGAACCCGAGGAAGTCGCAGCAGCCTTCGACACGCTCAAATCTGCCGGCAAGGTCCGCCATTTCGGCGTTTCCAACCATACACCTGGCCAGGTCGAACTGCTCAAGACCGCGGTCAAGCAGCCGCTCATCGTCAACCAGGTACAGCTCAGTATCACTCATGCGCCGCTGATTGCATCCGGCGTTGCCGCCAATATGGCCGGGCTTGACCAGTCGATCGATCGCGACAACGGTCTGCTCGACTATTCCCGCATCAACGGCATGATGCTGCAGGCCTGGTCGCCGTTCCAGAAGGGCTTCTTCGACGGTGTCTTCCTCGATGATCGTGAAAATTTCGCCGATCTGAACGACGCCATCGACGAACTCGCGAAGGCCTATGGCGTGACCCCGACGGGTATTGCCGTCGCCTGGATCACCCGTCATCCGGCAAAGATCCAGGTCGTCCTCGGCACCACGAAGCCGGAGCGTGTCGTCGAAGCAGCAGCCGGCTCTTCTGTCTCACTGACCCGCGAGGAATGGTATCGACTGTTCAGGGCTGCAGGACATACCGTGCCCTAACCTGCCCGAAGAGACGGTCGCCCGTCAGTTGGGTGGAACCTTTCCCCAATCCGGTCAATGAGTAACGCCGAGCATCGCCCCGCAGATCTCCTCGTGGTCGATCGTGCGAGTGCTTAAACTCTAGGCTGGCGTTTTGGGGGGCGACTACGTAGCCCAACGCTTCGCGGCCATTGCACACCGCCCTCACGCCCGTCATGATGCCTCATCCTCAGCATATACAGGCAGCCATGCACATCTTTCTCGTTCGACACGGCGAATCTCTCGGCAACATCAGCGAGAGCGCCTACCGGCAGTTCGGCGATCACAATGTTCCGCTGACGGAATGGGGTTACCGGCAGGCGCTGGAAGCGGGACGCAGCATCGCTTCCTATCTGGCAGCGCTACCTGGTGTTACCAGAAAGGCGGCCATCTGGCATTCGCCATATCTGCGGACGCGCCAGACGAAAGACGCGATCATCGAGGCCTCGCCTACGGGCGCTATCGGCGATGTGCATGAGGATTATCTGCTGCGGGAACAGGATTTCGGCTTGTTTACCGAGATCTACGACCGGGCCGAGCAGCGGCGCAAATTTCCGGAAGAATTTGAGAAATGGGCGCGCCTTCGCAACAGTAGCGGCAAGTTCTATGCCCGCCCGCCTGATGGGGAGAGCCGCGCGGACGTTGCCCAGCGGGTGAGGCTGTTTCTGCAAACTGTTATGCATGACATCGGCAGCGGCAACGACACCGTGATCATCATCGGCCACGGTGTCACCAACCGTGCCTTCGAGATGAATTTCCTGCATCACAGCGTCGAATGGTTCGAGCGCTCCGATAATCCAGGCAATGCCGATGTGACTTTGATCCACGGCACGCGTGTGGAAGGCTATCGCTCGATGCTTCTGCACAAGGCCGACGACCGCGATCCATCCGAGGCGACCGAAATGCGCGACGCCTACGGTTCGGAGCTGACGATCGCACCGAAGACCGATATCTAGAGTCTATAGGCAGCGAGATTTAAGCCTTCAAAAGAGGGTAACTTTCTGTCATCTGATCCAGAATATTTCAGCGTGGCATCGACGGATTCGCGTCACAAGTATCGCCTTGTTGTATGCCTGATGGCGCTATAATGTATGCAGAACCAACCGAGCCTTTGAAATCATGTCATCCAATTCCGACCGGGTGGATATCGCCCATCGCACACTTCGGCAGGCCATCATCGAGCAGGCGCTGAAAGCCGGCACCAAGCTTCCCGAAGACGAGATCGGCCGGCATTTTTCGATGAGCCGCACTCTGGTCCGCACGGTGCTGGCTAAGTTGCAGGCCCAGGGGCTGGTCGACACCTACCACAAGCGCACAGCCACTGTGGCCCAGCCGAGCCTTGATGAGGCGCGTGATGCTTTTGCCATCCGCCGTGCACTTGAGCGCGAGATGATGAAAGCTGTCATCAAGCGGTGGAATCCCGCCATCGAAAAACTGTTGCGGGAACATGTGCAGGAAGAGGAGGCCGCTCACGCCAAGGGAGATGTGCGCCTGTCGACCCGTCTTGCGGGTGAATTCCACCTGAAGCTTGCCGAATTGTCAGGCAATGCTCTGCTCGAGCGCTATCTCTCCGAACTCGTCTCCCGCTGCTCGCTCATCCTTGCCATGTATAGCCGGCCCCATTCGAGCGAATGCGCGATCAGCGAACATTCCGGCCTCATCAACGCTTTGAAAAAGGGCGACTTGGCTGCGGCGGAGCATCTGATGGACGAACACCTATCATCCGTTGAAAGCCGCGCCCTGATCGAAGACGGTCTCGCAGCAGAACCTGATATCGGGTCCATCCTGTCGCGATTTTCCACGCGCGCAGCCGGCTGATCTGCCGGTTTTTCAATCACGTATACAAGATTCTGACTATTATGTAGACGCGATCTGCTTTCCACGTTTTGTGGATTTATAGTCGCGCTTCCCGGTAAGACGGCCTATCGCCATTTTTCTCTCAACGAATTCGTGTGTTTAGCCCCTCATAGGCTTGGGGCCGCCATTTACGATACATTCTGGCATTCATATTGCATACTTGATTCTCAGTATCATGTAGCCTGGATTTCGCTCATGTCGCATACCGTGTCATCATCGCCGGAATACCGTCTGGAGTTGCGAGGCATCCGGAAAGCCTATCCGGGCGTCATCGCTAATGATGGGATCGACCTCAGCGTCAACCCCGGTGAAATCCATGCGATCGTCGGCGAGAATGGTGCCGGCAAGTCGACGCTGATGAAAATCATCTACGGCATGGTTCGCCCTGATGCCGGCGACATGCTGTGGGATGGCAGGGAGGTGAGCGTCGCCTCGCCCGCCGATGCGCAGAAACTCGGCATCGGCATGGTGTTTCAGCACTTTGCGCTCTTCGATACGCTGACCGTCGCCGAGAACATCGCCCTTGCCCTACCGGGCAAGCAGAAGATCGAGACCTTGTCCGCGAGAATTGCAGATGTCGCGACCCGCTACGGTCTGCCGGTCGAGCCAGACAGACATATTTACACGATGTCCGTCGGGGAGCGGCAGCGTGTCGAGATCATCCGCGCGCTCTTGCAGGATCCGCGCCTCCTGATCCTCGACGAACCAACCTCCGTCCTGACGCCGCAAGCAGTCGAAAAGCTCTTCGTGACGCTCCGGCAGATCGCGGCCGAAGGCTGCAGCATTCTCTATATCAGCCACAAGCTCAATGAGATCAGGGATCTCTGCCACAAGGCGACAATCCTGCGTGGCGGGCGTGTCACCGGCGTCTGCGATCCTTCACAGGAGAGCCCGGCCTCGATGGCGCGGCTGATGATCGGCTCAGACCTTGCCGGGTACCGCCATCGTTCGCATAGCGTCGCCGGTGAGAGCCGGTTCGCCGTCAACGGCCTTGATCTGCCGACAGCAGATCCTTTCGGCACCGCGCTGTCCAGCATCACTCTTTCGGTGCGGGGTGGAGAAATCCTCGGCATTGCCGGGGTTTCCGGCAACGGGCAACAGGAACTGCTCGCGGCTCTCTCGGGTGAAACCCGTCTGGCGAGAAACGATGCCATTACCATCGACGGCGCGCCGGCCGGCCATCTCGATCCGGCGGGGCGGCGCAAGCTCGGCCTCTGCTCGGTACCCGAGGACCGTCTGAGGCAGGGTTCCGTTCCCTCGCTGCCGCTATCAGAGAACGTGCTTCTCACCGCCAATAGCGGCAGCGCCGTCAGGGCCGGCCTCATTCGTTTCGACCGCGTTCTTGGCTTTGCCGAGCGCTGCATCAAAGCCTTTGACGTCCGCTGCCCGGGACCGACAGCGCCCGCCGGCAGCCTGTCAGGCGGCAACCTGCAGAAGTTCATCATCGGTCGCGAAATCCTGCAGGAGCCCGGCGTGCTCATTGTCTCACAGCCGACCTGGGGCGTCGATGTCGGTGCGGCCCTCGTTATCCGTCAGGCTCTGCTCGACCTGCGCGAACGCGGTGCCGCCATCGTCATCATATCGGAAGAACTGGATGAATTGTTCGAGATTGCCGACCGCATTGCCGTGATTGCCGGAGGCCGGATGACCGAAGCACGGCCACGCGCCGAGGCCGATCGCAACGATATCGGCCTCGCCATGTCCGGCAACAAAATGGAGAGGGAGATGGCCGATGCGCTTTGAACCGCGCCCGAAACCCTCCGCGTTGATGGTGTTCCTGTCGCCGGCGGTCTCGCTCGCTCTGACGGCAATCGTCGCGATGATCATTTTCGCCTCCGCTGGCCTGGAACCATCAGGTGCGCTCGTTACCTTTCTCACCGCCCCGGTCGGCGATCTCTATGGTTTCGGCGAACTGCTGATCAAGGCTGCCCCTCTTGTGCTGATCGGCATCGGTCTTGCCATCGGCTTCCGCGCCGGCATCTGGAATGTCGGCCCCGAGGGACAACTGACCGTCGGCGTGATCTTCGGCGGCTACGTCGCCCTGCATTTCGGTCCTGATGGTGGCGCCTGGGTGCTGCCGGCCATGGTGATGTCAGGCGCCATCGGCGGCATGCTCTGGGCGGCGATCCCTGCCTTCCTGCGTGTCCGCTTCAATGCGTCCGAAATCCTCACAAGCCTGATGCTGAACTATGTCGCCGGCCTTTGGCTCACCTGGCTGATCTTCGGTACATGGCGCGACCCTGCCGGCTTCAATTTCCCGCAATCCGAGCCACTCGCACCGGCCGCCCTCTTCCCGATCCTCATAGAAGGCACGCGCATGAATGCCAGCACCGTCTTCGCGCTAATCGCGGTCGTCCTTGGCTGGATCTTCATGAAACGCAGTTTCATCGGCTTCCAGCTGAAAGTCACCGGCCTGTCAGCGGGAGCCGCGCGCTACGCCGGTTTCAGCGTCACGCGGGCGGTATGGATCGGAATGCTGGTCAGTGGTGCGGTTGCCGGCATCGCCGGTGTCGGCGAGATCGCCGGGCCGTTGGCGCAGATCTTTCCCAATGCCTCGCCCGGCTATGGGTATACGGCGATCATCGTCGCTTATCTCGGCCGGCTGAACCCGCTCGGCATCCTGTTGTCGGGGCTCTTGATGGCGCTGCTCTATCTCGGTGGCGATCTCGCACAGATGTCGCTCGGCATGCCCTCCTCGATCACCGGTCTGCTGCAGAGCACGCTGCTCTTCTTCCTGCTGACGGCAGATGTCCTCGTCCACCACCGCATCCGTTTCAGGACCTCCGGCAGAAAGGGCGTCACGGCATGATGAGCCAGCTTCTTCCCATTCTCATTGCCACGCTGATTGCCGGTACGCCGCTCGTCTATGCCGCCCTTGGCGAACTGGTCACAGAGCGCTCCGGTGTGCTCAATATGGGTGTCGAAGGCATGATGGTGGTCGGTGCGGTCATCGCTTTCATCACCATGCAGGCGACAGGCGAACTCTGGCTCGCCGTTCTCGCCGCCATGCTGGCGTCCATGCTCTTGGCGCTGATGTTCTCGGTGCTGGTCGTCAGCTTCCGCGCGCATCAGGTGGCCGTCGGATTGGCGATGACCATTTTCGGCACCAGCTTCGGTTCCTTCATCGGCAAGAGCTATGTCGGCATGGCGATCGTCATGGAGCCATCGAGGCTCTCGGCTTTCGCAGGCAGAATTCCGCTGCTCGGCGCCGTGCTCGGCCAGTTGCACCCGCTGGTCTGGCTTTCATGGGCGCTGTTTGCCGGCGTTTGGTTCTTCCTCTATCGCACCCGCTTCGGCCTCATCGTTCGCGCCGTCGGAGAATCGCCCTCCTCGGCCCATGCCATCGGCTACCCTGTCGTACTGATCCGCTATCTCTGCACGCTCTTCGGCGGTGCGATGGCAGGAGTCGCGGGCGCCTATATCTCAATCGTCTATACCTCGCTCTGGACCGAGGGGCTGATCGCCGGGCGCGGCTGGATCGCTGTGGCATTGGTGGTCTTTGCCACATGGCGGCCGGGCCGCTGCTTTCTCGGCGCCTATCTCTTCGGCGGCGCGACCATTGCGCAGCTCTTTGCCCAGAGCGCCGGGATCGGGCTGCCATCGGAGCTGATGTCCGCCCTCCCCTATCTCGTGACCATTGCGGTGCTGGTGCTGATCTCGCGCAACGCGACGCTGATGCGCCTCAACGTCCCCGCTTCCCTTGGGCAGCCCTTCGTCGCCGGAGGCTGAACCTCACGCCACATGCCAACAAAAACAGAGAGGAACTGAAGATGAAATTCCAATCCAGACGTGATTTCCTGAAGACGGCCGCCGCCGGCTCGCTGCTCGCCGCAACCGGTGTCCGGCCGCTTCTTGCCGCCGATGAAGTGCTGAAGGTCGGCGTCATCCATATGGGGCCGATCTCCGATACCGGCTGGGAATATTTCCAGGCCAATGCATGGCATGCCCTGGAGAATGCCTTTCCGGGCAAGGTAAAAGTGACCGCGCTTGAAAACATCGCCCAGATCCAGGATTGCGAGCGGCTCTTCCGGCAGCTTTCGTCCCAGGGCCACAAGCTGATCTTCGGCACCACGTTCTCGCAATATGCTTCGCTGAAGAAGCTCGCCCCGACCCTGCCGAACTCGCATTTCGAATGCTGCGCCGGCATTGCCGCGGGTACCAATCTCGGCGTCTTCGAAGCGCGCGAATATGAAGGCGCCTATGTCACCGGCATTGCCGCAGGCCGCATGACGAAGTCCAACATTCTCGGCTGGGTCGGCGCCTTCCCCGTGCCGCAGGTCATCTACAGCATCAATGCCTTCCTGCTTGGTGCGCGCAGCGTCAACCCTGACGTTGTGGTCAAAGTCGTGTGGGCCAATGCATGGGTCGATCCGGCCAAGGAAAAGGATGCCGTCGCAGCGCTCGTTGCCCAAGGGGCTGACGTTCTCTCGGGCAGCCCCAACACGCCCGTTCAGGGCCTTGCCGCGGAGGAGAAAGGCGTCTGGTCGATCGGCAATACCGGTGACTTCTCGCGCTATGTGAAGAAGAAGCAGCTCGTCTCCTACGAACTCGACTGGAGCTCGGCCCATATCAACGCCGCCAAGGCGGTGATGGAGGGCAACTGGAAGCCGGAAAGCACCTGGCTCGGCCTTGGCGAAGGCGGCTATGTCAAGATGACGACGAGCAGCCCGGACCTGCCGGAATCCGTCGCCAAGGAAATGAAAGCGGCAGAGGACGCCATCGTCGCCGGCAAGCTGAAAGTATTTGCAGGCGAGATCAAGGACCAGAACGGCAAGGCAAAGGTCGCCGCCGGCCAAGAACTGGCCGAGAATGACATCAAGGGCATGACATGGCTCATTGACGGCGTACAAGGTACGCTGCCGCAGAACTGATCCTCCATCGCTGGAGAATAGCCGGACCCTGCATCGGGCGGGGTCTGGCCGATAATGGAAGGGAAAGGAACCATCAGTGAGTGCAGTGGAAACAGTCTTCACCAACGCAAAGCTTGCCGACGGTACGCTGAAAAACATCATGGTGCGGGACGGCCGGATCGCGGCGATAGAGCCGGCAAGCTCCAGCGAAGGCGCGAAGGATGTCGTCGATATTGGCGGAGCGCTCCTCGTGCCGAGCTTCGTCGAGGGTCATATCCACCTCGACACGAGCTTCTACGGAGACAAATGGATCCCGCACAAACCGTGCACCAATGGCTTCGATTTGCATGAGCGCGTCGCCTTTCAGGCTGAGAATATGGCTGCCGCAGCGCCCATGGACGAGCGTGCCCGCAACCAGCTCGACCTGTGCATTTCGAACGGCGCCTTGCAGATGCGCAGCCACGTGATGGTCGATGGGTCGGTCGGGCTCAAGTCGCTCGAAACCATCCTGAAAGTACGCGAGGAATACGCTGACATCATCGACATTCAGCTCGTCGCCTTCCCGCAAAGCGGTATCCTGAAGAGCCCGGGTACGCCGGAATTGATGGATGAGGCGATCGCAATGGGCGCCGATCTCGTCGGCGGGCTCGATCCGCTCTCCTTCGACCGCGACATCAAGGGTCATCTCGACGTGGTCTTCGGCATTGCCGAAAAGCGCGGCGTCGATGTCGACATCCATCTTCACGACGCAAGCACGCTTGGCGCGATGACGATCGAGGAGATCTGTGCTCGCACAACCGCCCTTGGTATGCAGGGGCATGTCGCCGTCAGCCATGCCTACGGCCTTGGCGATCTCGCGCCCGACGCCGCCAAGAAGATCGCTACCCTGATCGCCAAGAGCGGCGTCTCGATCATGACCAATGCGCCCGGCAACCACAATTTCCCTCCTGTCGCACTGCTGCGCGCTGCCGGCGTCACCGTCTTCAGCGGCAGCGATAATATCCGTGATTCCTGGTGGCCCTTCGGGGATGGCGACATGCTGCACCGCGCAGAGATTATCGCCTACCGCTCCGGCTTCTACACCGATGCGGAACTCAGCGCCGCCTTCGACGTGGTGACATCAGGCGGCGCGAAGGCGCTACGACTGGAAGGCTACGGCATTGGTATCGGCGCAAAGGCCGATTTCGTCACCCTTGCAGCCGAGCATGTGCCGGAGGCCGTCGTCGCCATTCCAAAGCCACGCCGGGTCTTCAAGGAAGGCCGGCTCGTCGCCGACAACGGCTCCGTGATACGCTGATGTCCAATCCCGTCACCCAGAATAGTCGAGCTGACACGTCGTCCCGCGGCGCCATGATTGTGACGCCGCATTGGCTTGCCAGCGAAGCAGGCGCGAAGGTGCTGCGGCGCGGGGGAAATGCCATTGAAGCGCTGGTTGCCGCCGGCGCAGCTCTTTCGGTCACCTACCCGCATTTCTGCGGGCTCGGCGGCGATGGCGTCTGGCTGATTGCGGATGAGACGGGCAAGGCACAAACCTTCCTAGGTATTGGTCAGGCGGCGGGCGTCATTCCGGATGGAGACATCCCACTTCGCGGTGCCCGCTCCACGCTGACGAGCGCCTGCCTCGTCGATAGCTGGGAGAAAGTGCTTGCCCACTCCATAGCCGAATGGGCGGGCTCGGAGAGCTTGCCAAGCCTGCTTGACGACGCGATCGCCCTGGCGGACGGCGGCTTCGAGGTCAGCCGATCGCATGCCTTCTGGTACGAATTCCGCCGCAGTGAACTCGGGAACTGGCCGGGCTTCACGAAGCTGTTCCGATCAACAGGCGTTCAGCGGCAGCCGGAACTTGGCAAGACGCTTGCCGCTATTGCCCGCCATGGCACCCGTGAATTCTATGAGGGCGCGCTTGCCCGGCGGATCGCCGCTGGGCTTGCAGAAGCCGGCTCGCCGCTTTCGGCCGCCGATCTCGCTGCAACACGAACTGATATCGCGACCCCGCTCCGGCAGACCTATCGCGATACAACCCTGCTCGCACCACCTCCCCCAACCCAGGGAATAACGACGCTCGGCATCATGGGCGTGCTCAACCATTTGCCGATGACGGATTTCCCTCCCGACAACGCGGGCTTCTACCACAGGCTTGTCGAAGCGGTGAAACAGGCCTTTCTCGACCGGCACGCGATCGCCGATCCCCGCTTCGCAGCTGATGTTTCACAGAAGCTGCTCGATCCGGTGCGGCTCGCAGCGAAGGCGGCGGCAATCGATCCCGGCCGCGCACTAGCATGGCCGCAGCCCTATCGGCATGGTGACACGGCCCTGCTTGCCGCTGTCGATAGCAAGGGGCGCTGCGCATCGCTGCTGCAAAGCCTCTACTTCGACTGGGGCAGTGGCGTCGTGGTCAGCGATACCGGTATCCTCTGGCAGAACAGGGGGACGGCTTTCAGCACCGACCCCGCCAGCCCCAATGTCGCCAGTCCCGGCAAGCGACCGTTCTACACGCTCAATCCCGGGCTCGCTCTCAAGAACGGTCGCCCGCATCTCGTCTACGGTACCCAAGGAGCCGATGGACAGCCACAGACTCTGTCGCTGCTTCTCAGCCTGCTAATCGACCATGGGCTCGATCCAGCCGCCGCGCTATCCCGCCCGCGCTTTCTGCTCGGCCGCACCTTCTCCGACAGCCGGGATAGCCTGAAGATCGAGGAGAATGCCGGCCCGGAAATTGTCGCCGCGCTCGCCGCAATAGGCCATGAGATATCGACCATCGACAGCTTCAGCCCGCTCGGCGGCCAGGCCGGCGTGATTCGCATCGGGCAAGATGGGATGATTGACGGCGCCCACGATCCGCGCAGCGACGGAGGCGCGATCTCGCTGTGACGATCACCGACCAATTGTTCGATCTCGTTATCCGCAACATCCGCATTGAAGAAAATGGCGCTCTCGTCGACATAGCCGTGCGAAAGGGTCTGATCGCTGATATCGGATCCGATATACGGTGCGAGGCCATAGAAAGCGTCGATGGCGAGGGCGCTTTCGCCTTCCGTGGATTTGTGGACACGCACATCCACCTGGACAAAGCCTGCATTCTTGACCGCTGCACGATTTGCGAAGGCACGCTTGCCGAGGCGGTGCGGGAAACGGCCAGGGCCAAGGCGGGCTTTGAGGGAGAGGATGTCTATGCCCGGGCCGCACGCGTCGTCGAGAAGGCGATTTCGCACGGTACCACGCGGATGCGGACCTTTGTCGAGATCGATCCCCGCGCTGGCTTCCGCTCGTTCGAGGCAATCAAGCGCATTCGCGCGGATTATGCCTTCGCAGTTGATATCGAGATCTGCGCCTTCGCCCAGGACGGGCTGACGAACGAGCCCGAGACATCAGGCATGCTCGATGACGCCCTTTCCAATGGTGCGGATCTGGTTGGCGGCTGTCCCTATACGGACCCCGATCCCAACAGGCATATCGAAATGATCTTTGCGCTGGCACAAAAACATGACTTGCCGGTCGATTTCCATCTCGATTTCAGCCTCGATCCTCACCGAACCGATCTGCCGGCAGTGATCGAGGCCACGCTTCGTCACGGTTGGCAGGGTCGCGTGGCGATCGGCCACGTCACCAATCTCTCTGCCATGTCACAAGCAGAGGTCGTCGCCATCGCCGACAGGCTGGCTGAAGCCGGCATTGCACTTTCCGTTCTGCCGTCCACCGATCTGTTCCTGAACGGGCGCAGCCATGACCGGCTGGTGCCCCGCGGCGTTGCGCCCGCCCATCTGCTGGCAGGCCGTGGTGTCACCACCTCCATTGCAACGAACAACGTCCTCAATCCCTTCACCCCCTATGGCGATGCCTCGCTGATCCGAATGGCCAATCTTTTTGCCAATGTCGCCCAGCTCTCGCGGGATGAGGACATGGCGCTGGTTTTCGACATGGTGACAGAAGTGGCGGCACGCCAGCTTGGCGGCGTCAAACGGTTGCAAGTGGGCGCCGAGGCGACGATCGTGCTGCTCGATACTTCTGGCCCGCGTGCGGCGGTGCGCGAGATCGCCCGTGTCATTGCCGGCTGGAAGGGCGGACGCAGGAGTTTCGATAATGGCAGACCGCGTCTTTATCGGCCGGGCTGACGACGCTCGATTTACGCAGGCTGCCCTCTCGCTCAACGCGTCAGAGCAAGGTTCAATCGCACAGCCGCTGTCTGAGGCTGGTGATTTCCGCTTCGCCCAAGCCTATCTGCGCGAGATAGGAACCAACGCGGCCATAATGCCCGGCAAGGTACCCGAGTGCCCGGGCCATGCTCTGCGGTGCCGAGGCGAGTATCAGGTCTGCAAGATCAGAAGGTACGCCGCGTGCGATTGCCCGTGCCCGGAAGTCGGTAAGCAAGGGCGCGAATATCGAGCCGGTCAGCGCATAGTCCTCGATAATCGTTGCTTCATCGACGCCGGCGTGCGCCAGCATCAAAGCGGCGATGATGCCGGTGCGATCCTTGCCGGCCGTGCAATGGAAGAGAACGATCCCATCGGGTGCGTGTGCGATCGCCGTCAGCACCCTGGCGATCGCCGGCTGGCAATTGTCGAGGGCGTGACAGTAACGGTCGCCCATGTCGAAATCGGTCGCTTCCGCTGCCATCAATTCGACCGGCGCTAGGGCCGAAAACAACGAGACGTTTTCGTAGTAAACGCGCGGGTCATTCAAGAACGGATTGGCTTCACGTGCGAGTTCCTGAGAATTGCGCAGGTCGATCACCGTCGTGACCCCATGGGCGATCAGCGCCTCGATGTCGGCTTCGCTCAGCGCATGCAGGGCGTCGCCACGCAGGACCGAGCGCCAGCGCGTCTGCCTGTCATTGCCAGCCGGATAGCCGCCAAGGTCGCGCACGTTATGGGCGCCTTCCAGCGCAATAAGTCTCTCATAATTTTGCATGATCAGCGGATTCCGGATTTCATGAAGGATTCGATGACGTGGCGCTGGAGCACGAGATAGATCAGCAGGATCGGCAGACTGGCGAGTGCCGCCGCCGCCATCAGTGGCCCCCAGAGGTTGCCCTCCTGGGTCATGAACATCTGCAGGCCTATCTGCACGACCGAATTCTCCGGCTTTCGCGACAGGAGCAGCGGCCAAAAATATTCGTTCCAGGCGGAAATGAAGGCGATGATCGACAAGGAGGCAATGGGCGCGCCCATGTTGGGCGTGACGATCTGCCAGAGGATGCGCAGGCTTCGTGCCCCATCCACGCGGGCAGCCTCCAGCACTTCGGTCGGGAAGGCCCTCATGGCATGATAGAGAAGCAGGATCGCAAAAGCGTGGGCGGCATTCGGCACGACGAGGCCCGTCAATGTGTCGAGCAGCCCTAGCCTGGAGGCGAGCACATAATTCGGGATCATCGTGACCTGGAAAGGCACGAGCCAGGAGAGCGCAATCAGACCATGGACGACAGACGATAGCCGCATTCGCCAGCGCACCAGCGCGTAGGCGGCAAACATGCCGGTCACGACCTGCAGCAAGGCAGTCGCGGCTGCTACGATCGCCGTGTTGAAGAGCATCTGCAGCATCGGCACGCGCGTTAACACGAAGAGGTAATTGTCGAAGGTCGGACGGGACGGCCAGAGTGCAACGGAGAAGATCTCGTTCTCCGGTCGCAACGATGTGACGATCATCCAGTAGATCGGAAAGATCGAAACGAAGGAAAGGAGCACCATGATGGCGTGCACGCCGAGCTTGCGCACCAATCCGCGGGACGGAGCCGATCGGCTCGGCCTGTGATCGTCGAGTCTGTCAGTTGTCATAGAAGGCAAACCTCTTCGTCAACCACATGCACAGCGCAGCAAGCACCGCGAAGCCGGCAAAAGCGATCATACCGGCGGCCGAGCTCCAGCCAGCCGAAAGCGTCTGGAAGCCGTATTCCCAGAGCAGGTAGAAGATGTTGGTCGTGGACTTCAGCGGGCCGCCATTGGTCAGCACATTGATATAGGCAAAGCTCCACTGCGCGCCGAAAAGCACCGTCATCATCGACAGCAGCAGGATCGTCGGCGAGAGCAGCGGCAGCCTGATATCGCGGATGATGCGCCAACGGCTGGCACCGTCGATGCGCGCCGCCTCGATATAGGACGGGTTGATACCCGCATTGGCGGCGGAAAAGAGCAGCGTCGAAAAGCCGATCAACTTCCAACCGGTGATCCAGGTCAACGTCGGCAGGGCATAGGCGGGATCGGTCAGGAAGCCGATGCGGCCGAGGCCAAGACCCTCGAGAGCGAGCGTTATAAGCCCCTGGTCTTCGTTCAGCAGCCAGCGCCACAGGATGGCGGCTACGACTGGAGCAATGATCATCGGCACGAAGATCAGCGACCTGTAGATCGTCCGGGCGCGGCCGCCGAGATCCTGCGTCCAGATCGCGACGAAAAGCGGAATGATCACCGACATCGGAAACAAGCCGATCGTGTAATAGAGCGTGTTCCAGAGAGCGTTGCGCATTTCCGGCAGCGCCAGCAGCCGCTGGTAATTGGTCAGTCCGACAAAGCGTTGCGGCGACGTCGGCAGCATGTTCCACTGATAGAAAGACAGGCGGAATGTCTCGGCAAGCGGGATGTAGGTCCAGACCATCAGCAGGATGAGCGCAGGCGCCAGATAGAGCCAAGGCGCAATGGTAAACCGTTCGCGGGTCATTTCCGACCGCACCGAAGCCATTTTCACTGTGGCGGGGCCGGCCACTTCTGCCTGGATATCTGTCATTGGCGAAAGCTCCGATCGACTGTCGGCAAAGGGCGGCCCTCGTCGCCGCCCCTCACCTTCCTCGTGAAGATCAAGATGGGCTTATGGCATCAGGTCCTGACCCTGCTCCTGCGCACTCTTCAGCACTTCGACCGGGTCGCCGCTTCCGAAGACAGCTTCGCGAACACCGTCCATCATCATCTTTTCGACCTGGCGATAATTCGGTCCGGGAAAGGCGATATTGGCGGTCAGTCGGTCGAGCTGTTTGATGTTGGCCCGAAACATCGGATTTTCCTTGAGCCAAGGGCCGAGATAGTTCGGGTCGTCGACGATATCGAGGCGCAGCGGCAGGTAGCCGATCTTGCTGGTGATGATCGTGTAGGCTTCCTTGCTCGTCAGATATTTGAGGAGCTCATAGGAGGCGCGCTGCTTGTCGGGGTCCTTGCTGAAGACGAAGAGGGCGCTGCCGGAATTGGTCGGCGCCGTCGGCTTGTCGCCAAAGGAGGGCATCGGTGCAAGCCGCAGCTCGAACTTGCCCTGAGCCGACTTCTTGACACTGGACAGCAGTGCGCTCGTATAGAGGAACATGCCCATATTGCCGGCGGCAAACGTATCGGATGCGCTCGCCGGATCGATCTTGGCATGCGCGCCGCTGTCGACCATGTTGCGCAGCATCTTCACGGCGTCCGCCGCGTCCTTGTCGGCAAAGGTCAGCTTGTCGCCGTCGCGCACCTTGCCGCCATTCGACATGACGATCGACTGATAGACGAAGGTGCCGTCGGTCGGGCCGTAAGCGCCGGGGAAGAAGCCGTTCTTGCCGGTCTTCTCCTTGATGGCCTTGCCGGCAACGTTGATATCGTCCCAGGTCCTCGGGGGCTTGTCCGGATCGAGGCCCGCCTGCTTGAAGAGGTCGGCATTGTAAAACAGGATCGGCGTCGAGAACGTATAGGCAAGGCCATAGGTCTTGCCATCGACCTTGCCGAGTTCGAGGCCCTGCGGGATCATGCCGGCGAACTGATCCTTTAGTTCGTTCGCATCGACCATGTCTTCCAGCGCGTTGGCGCCGAGGTCGCTGGCGATGTAGATCAAATCGCGGAACACCAATTGTGCTACGTCCGGCTGCTTGCCGGCGACGATATCGGCCTGCACGCGCGACATGATCTCATTGGACGGGACGGCGACGGTCTCGACCTTGATGTTGGGGAATTTCTTTTCGAAAGCGGCAATCAGTTCCTTGGTGGCATCGGCCCCGGCGCTCGCCGAGGCGAGATTGTAGTTGTAGAAGCTGATCGTCACCGGCTTGTCGACGGATGCGGGCATTTCGGCGAATGCGCCCAATGGTAAGAGCGAAACGGCGGCGAGTGCTGCCGTGAACTGCAACATGGTTCTGCGCAACATGGATGTCTCCTGACGTTTATTCGGCCGCGACGGGAACGGCCCGCGCCAACAGCATTTCGAGTGGATAGGTGTTGAGTTCGGCGCGGTCGGACGGCAGCGGCACGAAGGCCATGGTCAGGCCGGACTGACGGATGGTGCCGATGCCGAAAGAGGCGCCGCGCACCATGCGCAAAATGTCGGTGCGCAGAATGTCGGTCGCTGCATGCTGGCCGGTGCCGACAACGACGGGGATGCCGTGCCAGACGGACACGCGGTCATGATGGATGTGGCCGCTGAGGATGCCGATGATATCGCGGCCCTTGAGCAGCGATCTGAAGCGTTCCGACTGCGGAAAATGAATGGTCCGCCAGTGGGTTGTATCAGGTTTTTCACCTAGAGCCGGCGGATGATGGACGACGATCAGCTTGGGCAGATCGGGATGCGTATCCAGTGTCGAGGCCAGCCAGTCGAACTGTTCCGGATCGATTGTTCCGCCGATCAGTCCCGGCGTAGAGGAGTCGATCGTGACGATGTGGATGCCATCGACGACGACATCGTGATCGTAGGGGGCATCCGGATCTTCGATCGTAACGCCCATACCCTCGTAAAAACCGGGACGAGTGTCGTGATTGCCGAGCGCATAGATCACCGGCACGTCGATGCGTGCATCCATGATCTCCTTCAGTCGACGGAAGCTCTCCGCATCACCGCGGTTGGTGAGGTCGCCACTGGCGATCACGAATTGCGGCTTAGGCGTGACTGTGGCGACCAGATCGAGCACTTGGTTGAGCGTCTCGGACGTATCGCTGTAAAGATGATCGTCATCGGCGGTGCCGATGTGCAGGTCAGTCAGATGAATGAAAGTGGTCTCGCGGCGCATCGGAAGGCTCCCTGACGGTTCTCTGATGAAAACCGATAGAGGGGGCGTGTTTCGCAGGCGTGACGGATTTCGAATGCTGTTCGAAAGACGTTAGGACTTCATCCGCGAAGCTCAGGAAGCCCGACGGAACATCGGCGCAATCACCTCCACCATGCGCGCTATGACGAGATCCGGATTGTCGAGATCCATCTGATGATTGGTGAGGAGCTCGGTGCGCTGCCTGCTGCGGGTGACCTGCGAGCGGATGCCGAGCGCACAGTTCAGGCGCCAGCCGATATCCACTTCCTCGAGCCACGGAGCGATCCGCTTCAATTGCGGAATGAAGGCCCTGTGATGCTCAACATCGTCGATGATGCGACGATAGTGAGGCGCACCGTCACGGTGGGAATGGGCCATCGAGGTGAAGTGCGACAGCACTGGATAGCTCGATGTCGGATCGGTCGCCCAGCGGATCGACGGACCAACAAGGGCTGCAATCACCTCCTCGATATCGGGGGGATTGGGCGCCCGCCGATCGACGGCTTTCTGCAGCAGGCTCAGGCGCTCGGCGTTCAGCCGGCGATAGACGCGCTCTGCAACGGCGGTGATCAGTTCTTCCTGGGATCCGAAATGATAGACGATCGCCGAAGGCGTCGCCTGCGCCTGGATCGCGATCCGGCGCGCCGTCAGTTCTTCGAGGGCATGCGCCTCGCAAAGCAGCAGCTCGCAGGCATCCATGAGGCGTTTTGCAGTGACGTTCGTTCGACTGGACATGAGGCGCGCACCTTCGCCCAATGACCTAGGCCGCAAGTATGTAGCCCGGATGACGCAACGCAATGAAAGTTCGATGAACTTCACTGCCGGCAACGATTCGGTCAATAATTGCACTGCTCAGCAGAAAAAACCGTCACAGAAGATTTCAAACCGCGCCCGCCAGCCCTCAATATGAGGCCAGCAGGTTCTGCCCGAAATCCGGTTCGACGCCCAGAATAGGCGCGGCGCGGCTGATGATGTCATGCACCATGGGTGCTGCCGTATTCGTCGCGAAGGTGAGCCCGTGCTGGCCGGTCAGCGGTTCGTCGATGAAGGACAGCACGACATATTTCGGCGCATCGATCGGGAATGCCGCGAGATAGGCGTTGAAGCTCAGCGTGTGCGAATAATGGCCGTTCACGACCTTGTTCGCCGTGCCCGTCTTGCCGCCGACATGGAAACCAGGCACGTCGGCCGTGCGTCCGGAGCCCTGTTCGCCATTGAGCTTGAAGAGTGCGCGGATCGTGTCGCTTGTGCTTTTCTTGACGATCTGCTGCTCGGTTTTTGCTGCCTCTTCGGCCGAGCGCGGCAGGAAAGTCGGCTCTATGAGCTCACCGCCATCGACGAGAGCGGCACCGGCAACCGCTGTCTGCAATGGCGTGGTCGCGACACCATGGCCGAAGGAGATCGTGATCGAATTGATCTTCTTCCATACTTTCGGCTGCGTCGGTGTTTTCACCTCCGGCAGCTCGGTCTGCATCTTCGTCAAGAGGCCAAAGCGGGTCAGATAGTCCTTCTGACGATCCATGCCGACCAGATCCATCATCCTCGCCGTGCCGATATTGGAGGAATAGCGGAAGATTTCCGGAATGGTCAGCCAGCGGCGCGGCACGTCATGGTCGTCATGGATGATGAAGCCGCCGTAGTGCAGCGGGCCAGTGGCATCGAAACTGTCTGAGAGTTTGACCGTGCCGCTGTCGAGCGCCAACGCCATCGAGAAGGTCTTGAAGGTCGAGCCCATTTCGAAAGTGCCGTTCGACATGCGGTTCAGCCAGCCTTCGCTGCCGTTCGCCTGCGGGTCGTTCGGGTCGAAATCGGGGGCGGAAGCCATGGCCAGAACCTCGCCCGTGTGGATGTCGAGAATGACGGCGCCTGCGGCCTCGCCCTTATAGGTGGTGATTGCGTCGGTGACCACGTCATGAACGACATTCTGCGCCCGGATGTCGATCGACAGCTTCACCGGCTCCAGATTTTCGCGCACCGCAAGCCCGGTGGATTCCAGATCAGAGAGCCCCTGCATGTCGAGATATTTTTCCATGCCGGCCATGCCCTTGTTGTCGATATCGACATAGCCGAGAATGTGGGCCGCCGTGCGCCCGCCAGGATAGAAGCGCTTCACTTCGGGGCGGAAGCCGATGGCGGGAAGGCCGAGAGCCAGAACCTCGCTTTGCTGCTTCGGCGTCAGCTGGCGACGCAGCCATGTGAACTGCGAACGCTTGTCCGACAGTTTCTGATAGAGCGTTTTCCGGTCGAGTTCCGGGAAAAGCTGCGTGAGCTTCTCGACCGCCTCATCGACATCGACCATATGGCTCGGCTCGGCAAACATCGAAACCGTGCGGATATCGGTCGCCAGGAGTTCGCCGTTGCGGTCGAGGATATCCGGCCGTGAGGCCATGATCGGATTTGGCGGAATGCTCGATGTCGTCGTGTCGACGGCAAGGCCATAATAGATCAGCTTGCCGAACATTCCGACGTAGACGATGCCGAGGACGCCTGCGAGGGTGACAATACGGCTTCTGGCTTGCCGGGCCGTTCCGGCGGTCTTGCGAGCGGCTCGCGTGAAGGGGGCAGATTCGAAGGTGAGCTTTACCAGCCGACCGCTTCTTACGCTGATACTATGAATGATCGACATTGCCACACACCGAGAACAGAACGCACTTGCGCATAACCCACCCGTCGGCATCGACTCTCGAGGGGAGGCATGTGCGGATTTATAGCCCTACGCGGCGGAACACATTCCCACGGCTCTGGTAGAACGTTTAAACTTCTGCCCATCTGAGACCTGGATGGTTAACAAGGTCTTATCCGGCTGCGTGCATTTTGTCGCAGCCGCTCTACGCCCGCGCCAAAAATCACTGGATGATTTAAAACGATTTTAAAATAACCACCCAGAAAGCTAATCGATTTTAATTTTATGGTTAAAATTTTCTTGTTGCAGCGCAAAAAGAATTCGGGCCTAAATCCCTCCGAAGGGTCAATTTGCTCCTCGGAGGAACGCATATGACTGTGACATTTCCGCTGACTGAAAAGCGCAACGCCGATGAGTTGCTTAAACATCTGATCCAGCACAACCTCTCCTATCCCGGAAACTGTGCCGTTTCGCTCAAGGCTCACGTGGCCCTTGTCACTTCTTCCCATACGTTCGCGCTCAGCACCGCACGGACAGCTTGGTAGCGATCGACAGCCGCGCTTTTATTTCTAACGCCATCGGCCTCAGTCCTCCCGAAACGCGGAGATGAACAACCGGCAGGCCAGCCAAATACCGTCTGATCAGCGGCTCCCCGCACGGAACCGCAATCCAACTTCGCAAGGCCGCACAGTTCGTGGCCGCCTCCTGGTGATGTTATCCAGGTGGGTATAGCGCCGATCTCTCCGAGTAACGATCGGAGCAACGCAGACCGCGGACATTAGCAACTCCACCTCAGCCTTTAGGGGATGAGAAGAGTTTTGTGTTGTGACAAATGAAAAATCTGATTTACTGGCACCGCGCAGCTTGGCTTTGAGGGGGATACGGCCGATGGTGTGGACTCGCAGGGATATTCTGTTTGGTGGATTGGCGTTACTTGGCACCGGCGCGGTAGGGAAACCGGCCTTTGCCCAGGCAGCTTCCTATTTTGCCGGCACCGCAGTCGACAATGGCGTCACGTTCCGAGCGACCAACTTCGCCAAGATCGACAAGCAATGGCACCGCCAGGTTGTCAAATATTTCAGCAGCGAGCCGATCGGCACCGTTGTTGTCGATACGCGGCATCATTTTCTCTATTTGATCATGGAGAACAAGACAGCCATTCGCTACGGCGTCGGCGTCGGCCGCGAGGGCTTCAAATGGTTTGGCCGCGCCACGATCGACAACAAATCGCTTTGGCCGCGCTGGACACCGCCTCCGGAGATGCGCAAGCGTCATCCCGAACTGCCCGAATTCGTGGCGGGAGGCTCGCCGAAGAATCCACTCGGGCCCCGTGCCATGTACCTGCTGCGTGACGGCGTCGATACCGGCTATCGCTTCCACGGCACGTTGGAACCGTGGAGCATCGGCAAGGATGCCTCCAGTGGCTGCATCCGAATGTTCAACGAAGACGCCATTGATCTTTACCAGCGTTGCCCGATCGGCACCGCGGTGCAGGTTCTGCCGCATATTGCCGACCAGGCGCCCGCCGCCGAGGTCAGCCAGGCCACCCCGGTCGAATGAGGAAATCAGCTTGATGTCTGTTTTGACCGCATATGCGATGCGCCTTGCCGTCTCGGCCATGCTTCTGGCGCTCACGGCCTGCACCACCACCGATATCGCCTCCGTGGAGGAACCTGCGACAGCACCGATGACCGGCCAGACCAACGATCCCGCACCCGGTTTCGAGAACGTCAAGGCTGGCAGTGAAGAGGATTTCATCCTCAGTGTCGGCCGACGGATCTACTTCACGCAAGATTCCGCCAAACTCGATACCGTCTCCATGACAACGCTGGACAACCAGGCTGCCTGGCTGAACAGGAACCCGGCCTGGCTGATCAAGCTGCAGGGATTTGCCGATGATTCCGGTTCGGAGTCGAAAATGAAGAACCTGTCGCAGCAGCGCGCCGATGCCGTCATGGCCTATCTCGTCTCGAAGGGCGTCGACGCCAACCGCATGTGGGCCAAGGGTTACGGTGCAGATCGCGAAGTTCGCGACTGCACACAGCGTTCGTGCAAGGTGCAGAACAGGCGCGTCGTCGCCAATCTGCGCACGGAGCGGGATGCGATCTGACTGCAATTTCCTGGCTTATGACCTCAATCCGTGGGGGCGCGCCTGACCTCTCCGCTTCCAACGGCCGTTCGTGAGCCGGAGATATGTGCGCCCGCTCGATCTGGGTTGAAGCACACTACCCCGTCTCATCAAAAGTGATGAAGCCAAGCATCCGGCCTTCATCTTCCTCAAGGCTTCGCCAGGCTGCACACTGATGTTGCGGCCTCGGACCCGGTGTTCGGCGTGCGCGCAGCGTCTAAGGCATTGAACCTGTATCCGATTAGGATGCTTTGCAGGCTGGACATGTAAATGAAGTTTTCGTACCGCGTTCCTCACATGTTCTATCGTGCGACGTTTGCCGTCAGCGCACTCGTCTTTCTCGCCGGCGCTGTGTCGCCAGCTTACGCCGACGACACGCCCTTTGCTCCGCAAACGAAAATCCGTCTGACGGTCGTCCAATGGATGCCGTCCAAGGGTCAGTTCGAGCGATGGGATGCGATCGGCGGCGAATATACGATTTCGAATGAAGGCGCAGTCTCCCTGCCCTTTCTGGGATCGCTGTCCGTTGGAAATCTGGACAATGCCGGCCTAACCAATGAGATTGCCAAGCGCCTGCAGGAAAAGATGGGTTTGGCCCAGACACCTGCGGTCACCATCGATGTTCTCGACTATCCGTCCATCTATGTCGTGGGAGACGTAACCACGCCGGGGGAATACAAGTTTCGCTCGGGCCTCAGCGTCCTGCAATCTCTGGCCATGAGCGGCGGCCCACTGCGGCCGGGAGCACGGCAACGATCGCAAACGATCACGCTTGCCGGCGACTTGCGGGAAATCGACCATTCGCTGCTGCGCAGCTCCGCAAAGCTCGCGCGGCTGCAAGCGGAGATGGCCGGAGCAAAGGAGATAAGCTTCGACCAGCCGCCCGCCGTCGACCAGCAATATGCCACCAGTATCCATGACGAGGAGAGGGTCATATTTCAGGCTCGCGCAAGTGCACTGGACAGGCAGTCGACGGCGCTTGTCGAATTGCGCAATCTCTTGAAGGCGGAAATCGATACGCTGGAAGAGAAGCTGAAGGGCTCGGATGACAATATCCAGTCGGTCGAGGAGCAGTTGACCAGCGTCAAGACGCTGGTCGAGAAGGGCCTCACGATCACCTCACGCCAGATGGATCTGGAACGGTTGCTCACCACCTATCGCTCCGACCGGCTCGACCTCGTCACGGCTATCATGCGGGGTCGCCAGGCGATCAACGAGACGACGCGCAATCTCGAGGGACTTTCCGACACACGCCGGAGCGAAGTCGCTTCCGAGGTGCAGGCGGAAAAGGCCAACCTCGATCAGCTCAGATTGAAGCGCGACACGACACAACAGCTGCTTCTTGAAGAGCTCTCCAACGGCAGCAACGTGAGTGACAGCGGTGAAGAACTTCCGCTGACATTCACCGTGAGCCGGCGGGACAACGGGCAAGTCAATCAGTTCCAGGCCTCCGAAACAACGGAACTGGCGCCGGGTGACGTGGTCAAGGTAATACAGCCCCGCATCGCGGATGTGCCGTCCGACGACGCCACTGCGCTGCCTGTTCAGACAGAGGCGCATATCAGTCAGGTGAGCCGGTGAAGCGCGAAAAGCATGTGCCGCAGCCGCGCTTTCGGCGGGCGGTTGAGCGTCATCACGGGATAAACGGCTGGGGCATCTGATGACTTTGCGCATGACCCCACCCAGCAGCCAGACTTACACCCAGATCCTCAAGTCGACGATGTTGATGGGCGGCTCTTCGCTCGTGAACGTCGCACTCAGCATTATCAGAAACAAAGCCATGGCTGTTCTCCTCGGGCCGGAAGGCGTAGGGCTCATGGGCCTTTACGGGTCAATCCTCGATATCGCGCAGGCGATTGCCGGGCTTGGCGTGGGAAGCAGTGGCGTGCGCCAGATTGCCGAGGCTGCGGGCACCGATGACGCAGAAAGGATCGCGCGATCGGCGACAGTGCTCAGACGCATATCGTTGGTGCTCGCATTGCTTGGTGCGCTCCTTCTCGCTGCGCTGGCATTCCCGGTCTCGAATTTCACTTTCGGCGACTACCAGCATGCCGGTGGCATCGCATTGCTGTCGCTGGCAATCTTCTGTCGACTGGTCTCTGCAGGGCAGACTGCATTGATCCAGGGCCTGCGGGGCATTGCAGATCTTGCCCGCATCAACGTGCTTGCCGGGCTTTTCGGCACGGCGGTCAGCATCCCGCTGATCTATTTGTTCGGCATGCAGGCGATCGCACCGTCTCTCGTGGTGATCGCGGCTGCCTCAATCCTTCCGACCTGGTGGTACAGCCGGCGGATCTACCCGCATCCCTCGCCAATGCCCGCGCGCCAGTTCGGCCGGGAAGTGTCGGCGCTGCTCAGGCTCGGCTTCGTCTTCATGGCAAGCGGGCTTCTGACCTTCGGTGCAGCCTATGCCATCCGCCTCATCGTGCTGAAGGAGGGTGGCGTCATGGCGGCGGGATTGTATCAGGCAGCCTGGGGCCTTGGCGGCCTCTACGCCGGCTTCATCCTGCAGGCTATGGGAACGGATTTCTATCCACGGTTGACCGCAGCAGCGGACAACGATGCCGAATGCAATCGGCTGGTCAATGAACAGGCCGAAATCAGCATGTTGCTGGCCGGCCCCGGTCTGCTCGCCACGCTGACCTTGGCGCCGCTCATGATGAGCTTATTCTATTCTGCGGAGTTTCACGGGGCCGTGGATCTTTTGCGCTGGATTTGCCTTGGAATGATGCTCCGGATCATCTCCTGGCCAATGGGCTTCATTGTCGTGGCGAAGCGTACCCAGGCGATTTTCTTCTGGACGGAGGTGGCGGCCGCAGTCGTTCATGTGGGGCTCGCCTGGTTCTTCGTATCGCTGCTCGGCACGCCAGGAGCCGGCATGGCGTTTTTCGGCCTCTATGTCTGGCACAGCATTCTGATCTACGTGATCGTGCGGAAGGTTACCGGTTTTCGCTGGTCCACCGGCAATCGCAGGCACGCTTTGCTTTTCCTGCCTGTCTCGGGATTGGTCTTCCTGTCGTTCTCGGTCCTGCCGCTATGGCCGGCGACGGCGATTGGCTCCGTCGCTGTGGCTCTCACCGGGCTCTATTCGCTGCGCATGCTGGTTGATCTGCTTCCGCCAGAATCCGTGCCAGCAATCATCCGGGGATGGATTGCGAAGTCTGTATGACGAACAATGCGCGCATCGGGTGATACGCGCATTGTTCGTCATGCAAATATTACGTCACGCAAAAACGCTGTCAGGCGAGAGCGACGTCCAGATCGCGTTGCACACTCGCATGACCGGTCACGGCTTCAGCAAGCGCTCCGCGAAGTGCCTCGACAACACGTGCGATGTCGAGCTCCGTCATCTGAGCAAAAAGCGGCAGGATAAGCGTTTGCTGTTGCGCTGATACGCTTTGCATCAGGCTTGTGGCAACGCGATGCGAGCTCCGGTCGGAATAGGCTCTCTCCAGATGAATGTTCATCACGCCGCGCCGCGTCGAGATCCCCTGATCGAGGAGGGCTTGCATGACCGCCCGTTGATCGACGGTTTCAGGCAATCTCACACAGAAGCTCTGCCAGTTGCTGCGAGCCCAACGTGGCTCCACCGGCGACAGCCCTGCTGATATCACGGACAGGTGCTCACGATACTGCTCGGCAAGCAGCCTCCGCTGTGCGATCAGTCCCGGCAGCCGCCGCAACTGCTCGCGTCCGACGGCGGCCTGAAGGTCGGTCATACGGTAGTTGTAGCCCAGTTCGTCATAGTCTTCGAAGATCACCTGTTTCGAGCCGTGACGAACGGTATCGGTAACGCTCATGCCATGCTGGCGCCATAGCCGGAATTTTCGGTCATATTCGGGATTGGCCGTAGTCAACATGCCGCCGTCACCTGTCGTGACGACCTTCCGGGGATGGAAGGAAAAGCAGGCAATGTCGCCATGCGCCTTGCCGATCTTTTCCCAGCGCCCGTCCCAGAGGATTTCGCTTCCCGTCGCGCAGGCTGCATCCTCGATAACCGGTATCTGAAGGCGCTTGCCGATCTCCACGATCGGGCGGAGATCGCAAGGCATGCCGAGTTGATGCACGCAGAGAATTGCTTTGGTGCGCGATGTGATTGCCGCTTCGATCAGGCTGGCGTCGATATTGTAACCATCCGCCTCGATGTCGACAAAAACAGGCACCCCATCGCAATACCGAATGGCATTCGCGGTTGCGATGAACGAATGGCTGACCGTGATGACTTCATCGCCGGCACTGACACCGACGGCCTTCAGGGCGAGATGCAGCGCAGTCGTGCAGTTGGAAACGGCGCAGGCATGCGCCGCACCGACAAAGGCGGCAAATTCGCTCTCGAAAGCTGCGACTTCCGGCCCCTGCGTCACCCATCCTGACAGAATAACGCGGCGCGCAGCCTCGGCCTCCTCCTCCCCAAGAACGGGCTTGGCAACCGGAATTGTCGATGGTGACGGGCTCATGCAGCTTGACCTCCTGCTGCAGCAGTCTTCAGCTGCCACCAGGCCACAAGGTCGCGAAGCCCTTGTTCCATCGATATTTCCGCTTTGAATCCCAAGAGTTTCTCGGCCTTGCTGATATCGGCAAGACGACGGGTCACGCCATTGACCGCACGAGCTTCTTTGTGCTCCGGTTCGAGTGAGACACCCATGATGCTGCTCAGCATCTGCGCGAGTTCCAGGAGGCTTATTTCCCTGCCGCTCGCGACATTGAACACCTCATCCGTGACATTGCTCTTCGCAGCCAGCAGGTTTGCCCGGGCGATGTCGCGTGCATCGACGAAGTCCATCGTCTGACTACCGTCTCCATGGACAACCGGCGGCATTCCGGCGGCCAGACGCTCCATCCAGCGGATCAGCACTTCGGTATAGGCGCCGTAAACGTCCATTCGCGGCCCGTAGACGTTGAAATAGCGAAGCGCCACATAACGCAGGCCGTACATGTCAGCGAAGCTGCGAAGCAGCCCCTCATTGAATGTCTTGGCCGCGCCGTAGATCGTCCTGTTATTATAGGGATGATGCGCTTCGGTGGTCGGAAAGCTCTCGGCAAGCCCCAGCACAGAGGCAGAAGAAGCAGCAACGACCTTCGAAATACCTGCCTTCACGGCAGCTTCAAGGACATTGAACGTGCCCTCGGCCAACACATCGAAGGCGAGCCGCGGATCTTCCGCGCATTGCGTGATGCGGATGGCCGCCTGATGGAAGACGATGTCAACGCCTTCGAAGGTTTTCGCAAGCAGCGCTCTGTCGCGGATATCTCCCTCGATGATATTAACGGACCCGCCGGCTATTGCCGTGCTGAGATTGTCCCGGCGCCCGCGCACGAAATTGTCGAGGATGATGATCTCGCGCGGTTTTTCCAATGCGACGAGATCGGCAATATGCGACCCGATCAGGCCGGCTCCTCCGGTAATGAGCACCCGTTGATTTCTCACGATCTTCCTCCACGCGATATATCCAGCACAGAATCGGCTTCCGTGCGCCAGCGAATGAACTTCGCCGGCACACCGGCGACAACTGAAAACGGTTCGACATCGGAGACGACAACCGCGCCTGCTCCGACGATTGCCCCCTTCCCGATGCTGGCGCCGGGAAGAATTGTGGCATTCGTACCGATATCGGCCCATGCGCCGATGCGGACCGGCTTGATTTCGAGATCCGTGCGGATGATTGGCACATCCACCGGCAGTGCCGTATGGGTCGAACCAAGCACCTTGGCGCCAGGCCCCCAGCCGACACAATCCTCAATCACCAGATCGCGTGCGTCGAAATAGGCCATCGGGCCGATCCAGACATTGTCGCCGATCACGCAAGTGCCGTCGAAGCGCCCCTGGATATAGGCCTGGGCACCGATGAACACGCCATTGCCGATTTCGAAGGTCTCCGGATGTTTGAAACCGGCACCGCCTGCGACCTGCAATCCAGTGCCGCAGCTGCGCGCAATCGCTTGCCAGATGGCTTTCCGCATCAGGGTGTCGACGACACCGTCACCGCTGGCGAAGCGACCGTAGAGCTCGATCAGGCCAGCGCGCCCGTATGATTGCCTGAGTTCTTCGGCTAACCCAGCCTGGTAGGCAGGGTCCGCCGGCCTTTCGTGGCGGCCATGGACCGCCTGCACGACCCTGGCCTCGCCTGCACAACTAGCTGACATACGCGTACTCCAGCGCAGCGGCCACCTGATCGACGTGCCACGCAGGCATCTCGGGATAGATCGGCAGCGAGAGGACTTCCCGTGCCGCGGCTTCCGAGACCGGGAAATCACCGGCTTGGTAACCAAGGTCGGTATGGGCCTTCTGCAGATGAACGGGGATCGGATAGTGCAGCCCGGACTGAATGCCTTCTGCAGCGAGCACGCGCTGAAGCGCATCGCGATCACGGCTTCTGATGGCATAAACGTGGTAGACGTGGCGCCGCTCCGCGACCTCGACAGGCGTCTTTAAATGCGCCGATCCCGCAAGCAGCGAGGAGTAGCGGCGACCATGCGTTCGACGCGCCTCGGTCCAGGCTTCGAGATGCCGGAGCTTGATACGCAGGATAGCGCCTTGAATGGCATCCATGCGATAATTGAAGCCCTTCAACAGATGGTGATAGCGCTGCTCCTGACCCCAGTCACGCAGCATGCGCATCGTCTTGGCGTGATCGTCGCTGTTCGTTACGACGATACCTCCCTCGCCGCAGGCGCCAAGGTTTTTGCCCGGATAGAAGCTGAAGCAGCCGGATGTGCCGATGCTGCCGGCGCGCGCACCCTTGTAGCAAGCTCCATGTGCCTGGCAGGCATCCTCGATGACCGGTATCCGGTAATGGTCGGCGATCGCCTTGATCGCGTCCATATCGGCCATCTGGCCGTAGAGGTGGACGGGAATAATGGCCTTGGTCCGGGACGTAATCTTTGTCTCGAGCTGGGCCGCATCCATTGTGAGCGTTACGGGCTCAACATCGACGAAGACAGGTCGTGCACCTGTGTAGCAGATCGCCGACACCGTCGCGACAAAGGTGAATGGCACGGTGATGACTTCATCGCCAGGGCCGACACCCGCCGCAAGAAGGGACAGATGCAAAGCACTCGTCCCGGTATTGACTGCGATCGCATGCTTGACGTTGCAATAATCTGCGAATTCCTGCTCAAGACGGATGACCTCCTCGCCCAGTATGTATTGTCCCGAGGCCAGGACGCCGAGCACGGCGGCGTCGATTTCGCTCTTGATGGATTGATATTGTGCTTTGAGGTCCAGAAAGGGGATCATGCAATGCGCCTCGCCTCTTCGAGCTCGATGATACGGCCGCGCTGAGCGAGCGACCGACTTGCGGCTTCAAGAATGCGAACGACGCGCAGGCCGGCATGGCCGTCCGTGATGGGCCGCGAATTCTGCTCGATGCACTCAACGAACTGATCCAGTTCGCGTTTCAACGCCTCGGTCATATCGAGCTTGGGCGCCCACATGTCACCACTGCGGTAGCCGACCATCATCTGATGCACCTTCTCGCCATAGGCCTGAGAATTCGGGTTCAGCGTGATGCCCTTGTCGTAGACTTTGATTTTTTCGCTGGGCTCCAGATCGTCGTAGACGACCATCTTGTTGCTGCCGCCGATCAGCGTGCGGCGCACCTTGACGGGTGCCAGCCAATTGACGTGGATGTGAGCGATGAGCTTGCTTTCGAAGAAGAGCGTCAGATAGGCGATGTTCTCCGGCTCGCCGAGTACATGGCTCATGCCCGTCGCTGAAACAGCCACCGGCCTTTCCTGTACGACATGGTCCAGGATGGAGAGATCGTGCACCGCGAGATCCCAGATGACGCTGACATCATGCTGGAAAAGCCCCAGATTGACCCGAACCGAGTCGTAATAATACATGTCGCCCAAGCCGCTCTCGACCAGTTCGCGCATCTTGCGAACGGCACCTGTGTGGACAAAGGTATGATCGACCGCCAGCACGAGGCGTCGGCGTGTGGCCTCTTCGACCATCCGCGAGGCTTCCTCCGTCGTCGAAGCCATCGGCTTTTCGACGAAGACATGCTTTCCGGCCATCATAGCCTGCATTGCGAGCTTGAAATGGGTGAAGACCGGCGTCGCGATAGCGATGGCATCCACTCTCGGATCGCGCAGGACTTCCTCAAAATCATCAGTAATCGTCACTGCGGGGTAGCGGCTTTTGACAGCCGCCAACCGTTCGACATTGAGATCACAGACTGAAATGAGTTGCGCACCGGCCGCTTCCGAGATGTTGCGAACCAGGTTCGGGCCCCAATACCCATATCCAACAACAGCAATACCGATCATCGCATTCCTCCCAACGCTTGCATGTCAGCTGCCCGGTCATGAACGCGACCGGTAATCCTGGCCGGAACACCGGCGACAATGGCGCCCGCAGGCACATCTTTTGTTACAACTGCCCCGGCGCCGACCTGCGCGGCTTCTCCGATGGTTACGCCAGGCAGAATGGTCGCATTGCTGCCGATTGACGCGTGGCGCTTGACCAGCGTGGGGATGACAACCCAGTCTGCTTCGGTCTGCAGACTGCCATCCGCATTGACGGCGCGCGGGTACGTGTCATTGGTGAACATCACCCCGTGGCCGATAAAAACGCCGTCTTCCAGCGTCACGCCTTCGCAGATGAAGGAATGGCTGGAGATTTTGCAGTCTTTTCCGACGAGGACGTTTTTCTGGATTTCGACGAAAGTGCCGACGCGCGTTCCCGCGCCGATCGTGCAGCCATAGAGATTCACAAGATCTCGATGATGGATGACGCAGCTATCATCCAGCCTTACGTTTGATGCAATCATACGCATGCACCCCTTACTCTTCTACAAACCGGATTTCTAAATGAAACCGTCAACCATATGATTGCGCCCAAGGTTTCATTTCGAAAAAACAAATATTTCTTTCCATTCAAAGAGAATTGTTTTCGCCATCGGAGTAAAGAAACAAAACGTCTAAGCTTATTAACCTAAAGACGTATCTACCTATGACGATGTACGCCAAAGTTCATAGCCAACGATCAACATTGGTGATGGAGCAAGCGCGGACCGGCCCCGATCATGCGCCGGGGTGAGCATTATTTTCATGCGTTTAGCAGTTCGTCCGTAACCGAGGAGCAACGTAATCAACCCCTCCGCGAATGACCTAGTATCGCATGAGTTTATACCAAGAATTACGTCCTCTTTACACCTTACGATGGAACTAATCTGCTCCTTTAGCCTATATTAGCTAGTTTAAGATAAAAGGAACTGTGGTATTTAGTTCCTACTTTAGTGCTGCCAAACCCTCATATCTGAAGGGCTTGAGTGTTCGGTTGTTGTTGAGGCGTAGAGAAACTCGGCTGGGGAGGATGAAGCAGTGAATTCAGCGCTTGTACCAAATTTAGACCTTAGGCAGGAAAATGTAGCTCTTCCACTTAAGGTAGAGAATAGTTCTACTGGTTTGAGCTTACAGTCGAGGCCAAAGCACTCTTTGGTTATCCTCGACAACCGTGAACTTGATCGGCAATGCCTCGCGCAGTGCATGGCCGCCTACAAGACGGATTTACTTATACTGGCATTCGGAAGCGTCGAGGAGTGGAAGCAGAAATGCGACGAATATCCGCCGCTTTCGGCAATCCTCCTGAACATTGGCGGCAAGAAGATCGATGAGCCCTCTGTTTCTGGGCAGATCAGGAGCCTTGCTGCGGAATTCGGGGCGATACCAGTCATCATATTGGCTGACAGCGACGATTTCGGCCAAATCGTGAGGGCGATCGAATACGGGGCCAAGGGCTACATACCCGCTTCAGTCAGCATCAGCGTCTGCATGGAGCTGATCGCGCTGTCGGTAGCGGGCGGCGTTTTTGTGCCTGCAAGCACGCTATTCGCTATGCGTCACCTGCTGGAGTCCAGCAACACCACCGCTCGTCCGCTGGCCGGGATCTTCACGGATCGTCAAGCCGAAGTCGTAGAGGCACTTCGACGCGGAAAGGCGAACAAGATCATCGCCTATGAGCTCAATCTGCGAGAAAGCACCGTCAAGGTACATGTTCGCAATATCATGAAAAAGGTCAAAGCAACGAACAGAACGGAAGTTGTGTTCAAGCTAAATGATCTGTTTCAGGGTGGTATTTCCGGCTTCAGTGCAAATAAGACGCTGTGCTGACGCCGTCTTCCGATCAAAGCTTTTCACATGCCGCAAGCACGTTCTTGCTCTAGCTTATCCCGGTGGCGCAGACCAAAAGGCCACCGGGGTTCTGTTTAAGCCGCGGCACCTCGGACCCCGTTGTCGCTTACCCGAATATCTGACGTCGCCATAGCGCGTTCGAAACTGTCGAAGATCTCCGATTCTGCCGTACATCCCCGTCTTGGCATGAGCAGCGATCAAGCGCTCAACCATCGGCTATTGTTTCCGTGCCCTGCGGATGAACCAGATGAACCACTCATCCTGCAACCCGTCGCCCAATAGAATTCAAGGCACACCAGTATTTGGGCCCGATGGTTTGCTTGCAGACCAACTTGATCCAGGGCAAAGAATTTCGCACTTCGGGGGAAACCTCCAGAGCGAAGCGCTGAATAGCCACGGCTGTAGCAACATCGAAATTATTGAACGCCATGCCGGCCAGTCGAAGCGCCTCTTTCCCGAGATCTTTGGCAAGAAAGCGTCTTAGTTTCTCGTCTTTCTTGAGGCTATCTGCGCCCTGACGAAACAGAATATCGAAAGCCTGTTTTCTCTGCCGGAGATCGGGAAGAATACTTTGTCCATAGTATTGCAGCGACATATTCGAAGCATGTCTGCGATATACTGCTTGGTCTTCGTTGATGTAACCCACTCCGGCATGTGATGCGAGCCGCAGCCACATCTCCATATCACCGGCATGCGGCAGCTCCTTATGGTAGCCGCCGACCTGTTTTTGCAGTGTCGTTCTCACGACGGCCGTCGGGGTCGGAACTAGGTTGCTTGCTCCGCTCAACCGCATGAACTGCGGACCGGACAAGACCTGCATGGCAGGCACATTATTGTCTCCGAGAGGATCGACCCGCTTGGTTATGATGCCGTCTGACTCAGCGATGAGCGCGTTCCCGAACGTGAAACCTACATCCGGATGATTGTGCATAAGCTCCGCGGCGCGGCCCAGCGCGCCCGGCAAAAGATAATCATCTGCGGAAAGAAGCAGGAATAAGTCGCCGCTGGCCCACTCGATCCCCTCATTATAGGTGGCAATGTGGCGCTTGTTTACCGTGTGCCGCCTATAGGCCACCCGTTTGTCCCGGGATGCCAAGGCCATTCCGACCTCCGGCGTGTTGTCTGGCGAGGCGTCATCCAGAATTAGGACGCGCACATCGACATTGGCTTGCGAAAGAACGCTTTCAACACATTCCTGCAGGAAATGAGCGTAGTTGTAGCAGGGAATTACGACATCAACACGTTGCAAACTTATTCCTCCGCAGGCAATCGTTTCGTTCGGGCCATTTCATGACCCCCTGAATTCGGCTTGCTTTCGCTCTTATGTGTTCTTCACTCCCCGTTTCACTCGCGCCAACGTTGAAGCGTGCGCCCGTATCGCCGATTTCGTGCAGGACCATGCAGCTCTCAAGAAGGCGGATCGGGCAAGCAGGCGGGAGCCTGCACGCTTCAAGCCGCTCAGAACGCGCTCCCGACGCGTGAGCGCAAAACGGGTCCGGGATCGAAACGTATCGTAAAATGCGACATTCGGGCTCAAGCTTCCTGATTTCCAGGGCTTCACATTGGTCACGAAATGAACGATCGCGGGCCTATGCTCGAGAGTGATACGAGCAAGCGCCTGCGTAGGCTCGAACTGAAAATTCCAGGCGCGGTCCAGGACTTTCCACTTTCCGTCGCAGGCGACGTTAAGAGCGTCCTGATCTGAATATTCAGTGGTCGGAAAGCGATCGAGATAGTCCAACGACCGTTCCGATATTCGCTCGGTTCGCCATCTTGCAAGGTCGATAAGAAGAATGCCGGCGTTGAAGTAGCGCTCGACTCGAGCGCCGCCTGTAGCACCCCGGCCGCTGCTCACCACATTGTCCAGCCAGTAATCCGGTACGGCCCCGATCACTGCCTCGCCCAGATCGATATTCCACAACTGTTCGAGCGCCGTCAGCACGAGGATGTCACCATCCAGATACAGAGCCCGGTTGCAAGTCTCCGGGAGGAACTGCGGCAGAAGGATCCTTGCGAAGGTCATCTTCGAGACGCCGGGGCGAGTGGAAAATCCGCTCGCGAAGGACAAGGTACCGATGGGATGCCACTGGATGACGGCAGAGTTTGCGGGCAGAGAATCAAAGATCCGTCGCTTGGTTTCTTCGCCTATTCCTTCATGAATGACATGGATATCCAGGGGCCATGCGCTTCTGTTGTTCTCGGCGACCGATCTAAGGGCGGTCGCCAAGGGAACGGCGTAGGCCGCATCGACTGCAAAGACGATAGGCCCTAACCGCTGTTTTGCGCCCACAGGGGCGGCTCCTGTTGGTATGCTATGCACATTCATGTTTCCGGCACCATCCCATCGAAAGAAAACGAGCTTCGCCTTATGATCGACGTTGCTGTTCACGTCCCGATCGACATGGCTTCCTGAACAGGAAGGCCGACGGCCGGGGTGGGCAGATGGGTGTAAGCCGGTTGCGGGGGCCGGACGCCAGGCATGCTCCTGGTTCCGCCAGAAAGCTTCCACTCGAAATAGGCGATCGTCTTCTCAAGCCCCTCACGCAGATTCACCGTCGGCTGCCAGCCCAGGTCCTGCTTTGCGCGGCTGATGTCCGGCTTGCGCTGCGTCGGATCGTCGACCGGCAGAGGCTTGTAAACGATGCTTGATTTCGATCCTGTCATTTCGATGACCATTTCGGCCAGTTCCCGGACCTGGAATTCTCCCGGATTGCCGAGGTTGATCGGGCCTGTGACACCGGCCGGCGCGCCCATCAGGCGGATGAAACCCTCGATCAGATCGTCCACGTAGCAGAACGAACGCGTTTGCGTGCCGTTGCCGAAGATGGTGATCGGTTCGTTTTGAAGCGCCTGAACAATGAAATTGGAGACAACACGGCCGTCATTGGTCTGCATGCGCGGCCCGTAGGTATTGAAGATCCGCGCCACCCGGATTTCCACGCCATACTGACGATGGTAGTCGAAGAACAATGTTTCGGCACACCGCTTGCCTTCGTCATAACATGCCCGCGGCCCTATGGGATTGACGCTGCCTCGATATTCCTCGGGCTGAGGATGGACTGCCGGATCACCATAGACTTCGCTCGTCGAGGCCTGAAAGATCTTCGCCTTGGTGCGTTTGGCAAGGCCAAGCATATTGATGGCCCCGTGTACATTGGTTTTGACCGTCTGAACGGGATCAAACTGATAATGGACCGGAGATGCCGGACAGGCGAGGTTATAGATCTCGTCGACCTCCACATAAAGCGGGAAGGTAATGTCGTGGCGAAGGATCTCGAAGCGTGGGTCGTCGAGAAGATGCAGCACGTTGTCGCGCGAGCCGGTGTAGTAATTATCTACGGCGAGGACATCATTGCCTTCGCGCAAGAGCCTTTCGCACAGGAATGACCCCAGAAAGCCGGTGCCGCCGGTTACCATAATTCGCTTTTGTCCGTGCATTGGTGTGCTCCGTTGTTGATGGTTGCCCCGCAGAAACGAGGATGGTTAGTAGGCTCCCCTGCGCTTGAAGACCGCAGGGATTGTGCTGAGAAGAATTTGGCAGTCGAACCACAGGGACCGGTTGTCGATGTAGAACTCGTCGAGTTGCTGCTGCAGCTCGATATCAGCATTGCTTCGTTCGGATATCTGCCAAAGGCCCGTGAGCCCCGGCGTTACTGAACGGCGTTTGTTTCGAAATTCACCGTCCATGGCCAGGAGGTGATATTCCGGAAACGGACGCGGTCCGACGATGGCCATCTCGCCTGCAATGATGTTCGCCAATTGCGGGAGCTCGTCGAAGCTTGAAGTGCGCAGGAGATGTCCGATAACCGGCAGGACGCGCGGATCGTCCTTGAGCTTGAAGTGGGCCAACCACTCGGCCCGCATGGCGGGGTTCTCTCGGAACAATGCCTCGAGGCGCTGTTCCGCGTCTCTGTACATCGTCCTCAGTTTCAGGACGTGCACCGGCTTGCCGGACAGACCTTCCCTGGCATGTCGGAAGAAGACGGGTCCGGGATCGATGGCGTAGATTGCGGCGGCCGCAACCGCGATGAAGGGCGCAACCACGATTGCGGCAGGGATGGCGATTGCGAGATCGAGGATCCGGCGAACCAGGTCCGTGTTGACCGAACTCCCACCGGTGGTGAGGCGAATACCGATCTCTCCGCCGACATCCGCAGGTCGCAAGCCGCTGATCTTGAGGCTCGGCGTATCGGACAGGAGAATGACTTCGGCGAACTTCCCGCGCATCGCCGCCAGATCGGGTACAAGCGAGCCCGCGTCACCCGCAATTAGGGCAATGGATGGCCCGCCATCGGGCGATGCTTCCGGCGTCTCAGGGGAAAAGGGCTCCGGCCTGATGCCATACTGCCAATGGTCCTTGAAATGCGCCATGAGCGTGGGGAGAAGATTGCGGCCCCCTATGATCACCGCGCGCTCCCCCCAGATTCCAAGTCTCCAGCACAAACCTCGTGCGAACCAATGCATGAATGGCTGAACGACCAGCCCGAGGCCAAGGAAGCCAATGATGGCAAGCAGCAGCCGTTCCCCTTCCGGTAGGATGATTGCTCCGAATGCCGCCAGGACAGCCACCTTGACGGCAGCCATCGTGCGCCGCCGCAGATGTTCGTGGTCGTGCAGCCGATATCCGGGATAGAGGCCGGCCGATGCATAAAGAACGATCGCAGCCAGTGCTGCCAGGGTGAAAGCACGCTCCAAAACCGTGCTCTCCGAACCACTGGGAAGAAAGGACAGGAGAGTAAAATAGGCAACCAGATAGCTTGCAATGTCGCCGGCAACCAGGAATGACGACGTTGCGAGCCGAGGAAGCCGGCGCCGCAGTGCGATCGGCATATTCAGCCCTGACTGCCCCAAGGGATCGGCGGTCCTGGCTGCTATCGGTGGCACGGAACCTGCCGGAATTGCCCGCGACGCCATGTCATTTGTGGCGGAGGTCTTCGACGGACCCGATGTTATCGCTGACGGCGCAAATGAGGACATGATGCTTTTACTCCTCTACGGCCTTTGTCCCGACGTACCCAATCCAGAAACGGCGTCTTCGATCGGAAACTTCCGAAGGCCCAGTCTCTGGAAGGCAGTCAGTGAGATGAAGGTCGGCACGACGAGCGCATAGCGCCGCCACAGCCGTCGCGGCTCGCATAGAAGACGAAACACCCATTCGAAGCCGCTTCTTTGAATGATCCTTGGAGCTTGGCGCTTGAGGCCGGCGTGGAAATCGAAGGCAGCGCCGACACCGATGAGCATCGGTGCCTCCAGACGGTCGCGCATGCGCGCCATCCAGAGCTCCTGCTTGGGAGTGCTCAACCCGACCCATATAATATCGGCGCCCGACCGATTGAGCCGGTCGGCAATATCCGCTTCCTCCTGCATCGACAGTTGGCGGAAGGGCGGCGCATAGGAGCCAACGATCCGTGCTTGCGGAAATTTTGCGAGAAGGCGTGCCTGCAGTTGCTCGAGCGTTTCGGCTGTCGCGCCATAAAGGAAGTGTCGCAAGCCTTTGGGGCTGCCGGCATTGAAAACGGAGAGCATGAGATCGGGTCCGTAGACCCTGTCGCTTTCCACGTGACCAGCGTGTTTCAGCGCCCATACCAACGGCATGCCGTCGGGGGTTACGAGGAACGCCCGATTATGGATGGACCGAAGCTCGGGATCCTTTTGACACCGCACGACACCGTGTGCGTCACGAACGCACACATATTCTCTCCGGCCGTCTTCAATCGCCTCTTCGATAAGCCCGGTCGCGCTTTTGAGATTGACTGCGGAAACTCGAACACCAAGGACATTCGTCCACTTCAGGGAACCCTTTGCATCAAGGACTGAAGTTTGGTTTCTGTCTGCTGGTGAATTTCTCATGACCTACGCTTTTGCCAACTGAAACTGTAGCTAGAATATGCTGGCAAGCCTGTTGCCTCCATACTTGCAGCTGCAGCTATTGGACGTAGAAAGACTTCCCATTTCTGCGTTCTGTATAGAAATGAATTACAATATTCGAAGTAAGGCAGTGTCCCCGGGGTATGCCTGATTGCTCTTTTTGATAAGCGTTACCCCAAAAGAGCGGTTTGACCTTCGCGCTGCCGCAGAAGACAGTCGCTGTAGCGCGGCCAAAGCTGGGGAGGTTTGAGCGCGATAAAGCCGGGGAGAGAGACAATGGTGAATTCAACAGGGGTGAATTCAATAGACGAATTCCGGGTGCCGACCAGAGAGCCTTCAAAGGCGCCCAGCATGACCAACCAGCTGCAGAACGATTTGACCTCTGATGGCTATATCGTCATCAGGGATGTCCTGGCGCCTGAGCAGGTGGAAAGATTACGGCGGGTTGCCAAACAATATCTGAGGTCCGGCGGCAAGTATCTGTACGGCGGCAAATTCCAGCTTCACGCCATGTATGCCGTGGACGAAGTCGCCAGGTTTATGACCGCCGATACGATCCTCAATCGCCTCAAGGAAATAACGCAACCGCTCGATGTCGTTCTTACAGGCGAATGCGATCTCATGATCAACACGACATCGTCGTGGCATAATGACGTCCCTCACCATCCTCGCTGCGTTGATGGAAGTATTTTCTCGGACGAGAGCTTCAGGGTCTACAAGATCGCATTCTACCTGCAGGACCAGAACGAGAACTCGAACGCCACATTGAAGGTGCGACCGAGATCCCATCTCAAGGGTTTGGTCCAGAGCCTGCCAGCGAAGGGCCTTGGGGTACGGGCGGGCGATGCGATTATCTTCGACGTCCGTATCGAACATGCCGGGCAGATGCCCACACTGGTTGACAGGAGCCTACGCAAATTCTTCGAGCGGATCGGGCCACTGCTTCGCCTGGACGTTCAGAAGGCATTCACCGTGACGCGATCAATCATTCGACGGCTCAGCAGAACGCCTGACCGCGTCGCGGTTTTCATGACATTCGGTCCATCAGATGCCGAGACCTACTCCTATGCCGAGGAAGGCCGCCATCGCCATCCCGGCGTTCGGGGAACGCTCAGTGCGGACGTGCTGTCACAGCTCGCTGTCAACAACGTTGTTCCACCGATTATCGGGGCGCCTGCCTAACCACATCCGGCCTTCAGGCACTGATCTCAATGTACACAATCGTGCCTGCCATGACTGCGCACCATCGAAAATGGTGCGCAGGGCTACTCCGGTCGGGCGGTGAGCCGCTGGCGGTGCCGAACAGTCCGGCACTCTCGATCAGCTTGACTGCGATCCTGATACCATCGCCGCCGGCAACATAGGTCGGCGACATCAAAACCGCCTCACAACAATCCGACCGCATCCGCAAGGAACTAACCCGGTAGCGGCGGTATCTACGTCTAAAGCATACACCCACTATCCAGGGAGCGGGTTGCACTTACGCCCTCAGCGGTTGCCTCCCCCAAAGGGTGGCGGCCAGGGTCTAGGGGATTGCCAATAAGAGCAGATGTTGCGGGTGTCCATTCACCGGTAGCTTGGAAGGAATGCATAGCGCAAAGGACATGGCTGGGCAGTAGTTTCTGATGACGTAAGGCAATAGTTCCGGCGCAGGCTGATTGTTCGTAGTTGACGCTTAGAGGTTGGGATTCCTATGGTTTCGCGTTCTGGTCCTAGTTCTGCACATTACATGATGGAAGCGTCACCCGTCCCGGCATTTTTGGCGGCGACCTTTCCAGTTCCATGCGATATCCCGGCCAAGCAGAGGGATGCCCTGGATGTCGCCATCATGGAGCTCCCAATGGACACGATCATGATCATGTTGCTGCACCGCGGTGCAGCGCAGCAAGCCGCTTGAGAGGGTGTCATGGAGCGGCAGGGCATCAGCGTTCTCATCAACAATTACAATTACGGTCGCTTTGTCGGGCATGCGATCGACAGCGTCTTGAGCCAGGAGATTGCCGACGTCGAGATAATCGTCGTCGATGATGGGTCCAGCGACGAGTCACGTTCCGTTCTGGAAGCCTATGACAGCCGGGTGAAAGTGATCTTTCAGGAGAACTCGGGACAGGCGGCCGCGATCAACGCGGCCGTAAAGTTCAGCAGCGGCGGCATCCTCTGTTTTCTGGATGCCGATGACTGGTGGGCACCGGGCAAGCTGTCGGCGACGGAAGCGGCTTTTCGCTCGCATCCCGAAGTATCGCTTGTCTACCACCGACTTCAGCCAACTTCGATCGATGGCTCCCCGACCCTCAAGCCGATCCCCCGAACCCTGTGTTCGGGAGACCTGTCGCCGCAGTTGACCAAATCGGCCGGCTGGTGGCCCTTCCCGATGACATCGGCCATCTCCGTACGGCGCAGCGCGTGGGATGCTGCAGGGCCTATTCCCGAACAGTTCCGCATATCCGCCGATGCATGGCTCACGGGGATCTATCCATTTCTGGGCGACGTTGCCGCCTTGCCGGACTCACTTGGATTCTACCGAATTCATAGCAACAACTGGTACCGGCCAGTTGATGATGTCTCCATGCTGAAAAGGCGAATGGCGCATTGGCAGCGTAGTGTCGAAGCGACGAACCGGTTTCTCTCATTCCACGACTTGCCGGCAAGGCTCCGTCTCTCGGATCACTATCCCTATCAGATGGCGGCAGCAGAGCTGGATGGCGTCAATGCGCGCACCCGGCTCAGGCTTGCTGTCGAAGGGCTGCTTTTCGCTGGAGAACCAAACCTGCTGCGGCGGACGCGCGACGCGTTGCGTAGCGCCTACCACCTTCCTCGCCCCAGTCGGGACGTGGGCTTGTCGGAGGCAGCCAAATGAAGGCACTGCTGCTGGTTTCTGAACTGGAAGACTACACCATTGCCTTCGCGAGCGGCGTTGCCCAACACATGCCGGTCGTCCTTGGCGTCCCGCGCCGGCGCTACGCGCATCTCGCTTCCTGGTTCGATCCGGCCGTCGATCTTCACCTTCTGGACTGGCCACGGCACCGCTCGCTTGCCAATCCCTGGTTCCTGCATCAGCTCACGCGTCTCATCCGGCACGAGCAGCCGAACCTCATTCATCTCTTGAGCAACTCCACGCTGTGGCTGAACTTTGCCGCACCGTTCTGGCGCCCGATTCCGCTCGTGACCACCGTCCATGATGTGGAGGTGCATCCCGGCGATTCCGATACGCGCACGCTGCCCGGCTGGGCTCCGGAATTGATGGTGAGGCAGTCGGGGCATGTCGTCGTGCATGGCGAGGGGCTGAAGCGGATGGTCCTCGATCGATATTCAAAATCCCCGGACTGCGTCCATGTCCTGTCGCATCCCGCTATCCATCGCTATGCGGAACTCGCGCGGCGGCAGAAGATGGCGCGACGTACCACTGACGGAACTTTGCGCGTCCTGCTCTTTGGACGGATTTTCGCTTACAAGGGCCTGGAATATCTGATCCGCGCCGAGGCGATGCTCAAGGATGCGCTCCCCAATCTGCACATTACGGTCGCAGGTCGCGGCGACGACCCCTGGGTCTTCAAGCCACTGATGGGCGAAGCCGGCCGCTACGACATTCGCAACCGCTTTATCGAAGACGAGGAGGTCGCCCAGCTTTTCCTGGACGCTGATATTGTCGTCCTTCCCTACACCGAAGCATCCCAAAGCGGCGTGCTCAACCTTGCTGCGGCGTTCGGCAAACCCGTTATCGTGACTGACGTGGGCGAATTGCGAGCGACCGTTCAGCCCAACGGATTGGGAATGGTGGTCCCGCCGGGCAATGCGGAAGAGCTCGCAAAAGCCATCCGGATATTGGCTGACAATAGCGAGCTTAGAAACAATCTCGGCGCCAGCGCACTCGAATGGGCCACAGGACCGAATTCGCCCGAACAAGTCGGCGCCCGGGCCGCAGCCGTTTATCGCGAGGTGGTCGGATCATGCTGATGAAGGTGCGCACGGATGGTCATCAGCTGTCGATGCGAAACACGGCAAGCGTCCGCCACTATGTTCCGGGTGGCTGCGAGAACGGCGGCGGCATTGGCAGGCTGGTCGGTTATATAACCAGCACGGCGAAAGAAGGCGGGGCAGAACATGCTGTCACCGACACAAGAGGGCCTCGATGGTCGGCGGCGACGTCGTCGCTGCGCCTGCTCGGCGCCATCCTGACAATGGCAAAGGATCGAATCGTCGATCCAACACGCATTCACCATATCCATATTGCGGGCCGCGGCAGCACCTCCCGAAAACTGATCCTGACCGAGGTTGCCCATTTGCTCGGGTGCTTTCACATATTGCACCTGCACGACTACGACTATGCCAGCGACTTTGCCGCACGCTCGCCGCGTCAGCAATCGCTCATACGCCGGATGTTTCAGCGTGCCGATTGCGTCGTGGCGCTGGGCCAGCGGGATCGCACGGTACTCGCAACACTTCTGGGCGTAGATGAGCACCGCCTCGTAATCGCTCACAATTGCGTCCCCGATCCCGGCGTGCACAATATTCGTGCCGGCGAACCGCCGTTGATCGTTTTCCTTGGTCGCCTGAGCGAACGCAAAGGCGTTCCGGAACTTCTGCTCGCCCTCAGCCATCCGGTCATGAAAGAGCTTCGGTGGCGCGCCGTGCTGGCCGGCGATGGGCCTGTAGAGGATTATCGCCGCCAGGCTGCGGACATGGGCCTTTCAGGTCTGGTGGAGATGCCAGGATGGCTTGGCGCCGACGAGGCCCGCGCGCTGTGCGCCCGCGCCGATATCCTGGTCTTGCCCTCGCATGCTGAAGGCCTGGCAATGGCGGTGCTCGAAGGACTTTCCCACGGGCTTGCTGTTGTCACCACCCGCGTTGGAGCGCACGACGAGGTCATCTCCGACGGCGAAAACGGTGTCTTCGTCCCTGTCGGAGACAAGGACGCTCTGGCCGCGGCCCTTGCGAGACTGGTTACTGATCCAGATGTCCGCAGCCACCTGTCGGCCAGGGCGCGTGCCCATTATCTCAACCATTTCAGCATGAAGGCATATATGCGGTCGATGGAAAAACTCTACGAAACCATCTCCGCGCAACCTCAAGCAAGGGTTAGCGCACAATGACAATTTCAACTTTTCCGCCAGATCGCAACGTCCCGCTCCCGGCGGTGCATTATGAACCCCGGTTTCAGACGGAGATGAAATCGGAGGAGTTCGATCTGACATCGGGATTACGTTTGCTCCGTCGCCGGATGGTGATGATTGTGGCGCTGATGGTGGTGCTGATGGCGGCTTCCATCGTGCTGATATCGGGGTTGAAGCCGAGCTATCACGCCGGGTCACGGCTGATGATCCACAAGCCCCTGGCAACCGCGCTGAGCACCGGCGATGCCGGCAACAATGCGCCGCTGAACGTCACGTCCGAGACCGAGCGGCTTCTGTCCAGAAGCGTGGCGGAGCGGGTCATTCGCGACTTGCGGCTCGATGAGCGGCCGGAGTTCAACCCGGCCCTGCGCCAGGCCTCTATCGTCGATGAGATCAGGGCAACGTTGCGCGGCCTGGTGAGCAACGATAAGCCGTCGCAACCGGCGGGAGGCAATCTCGAGCCGATCATCCAGGCCTATTACAAGGCGCTCAGCGTATGGCGCGACGGCCAGAGCGACGTCGTCCAGATCGGCTTTACGGCCGGCGATGCCGAACTGGCCGCCGCCGTCCCGAACCGGCTCATCAGCATCTATCTCGAAGAGCGCAAGGACAGTATCCGCAGCAGCCTCGATACGGCGGAAGCATGGATCGGCCAGCGCATCGGCGAACAGCAGGATCGCGCCAAGGCAGCCCGTGATGCCGCCGACACCTATCAGCAAACGATGGGCGTCGTTCAAAATGACGATGATCAGAGCGAACAGATCAAGGCGATCGTCGAGCTCAGCGACCGGCAGACGAAGATCGGACAAAGCCGCGCCGATATCAAGGATACGATTGCCGCGCTGGAAGCAGCCCACGACCCTTCGCTTGCCGCTCAGAACAAAGCCATTCCCGACAGCATCGGCGTGATGCAAGGCGACCTGCGGACCCAGCAACAGGATCTTGCGCGCCTTCTCGACATCTATGGCAACGATGCTCCCGCCGTGGTCGACCTGCGGGCAAAGATCGACACGTCCCGCGCCGATCTCAGCACTGCGGTCGACCGGTACCTGCAGTCCATGCGCGCCAAGCTGACCGCCCTTGATGACGAGGATCGCACCGTCCGATCGGCACTGACGGCTGCCTATGAGCAACGGTCCCGCTCTTCGCTGGCGCAGACCGAGCTGGTGCGGCTGCAGCGCGTTGCCGACAAGGAACAGACAGCCCTGGACAAGCTCGAGGAGCAGCGCCGCAGCCTGGTCGGACAGGCCATGCTGCCGGGCGCCGAACTGGAGGTTCTCTCACCGGCTGCAGTCCCGCTCGTGCCGCAGGGGCGCAGCCGGCTGTTCTATCTGATCGGCGCCTTCTTCGCTTCGATTTCGATTGCGGTGACGGCCGCCTTCGTGGTCGAGATGATGGACCGGACGGTGCGCAGCTTCGACCAGATCACCACAATGGCGCGCATCGTGCCGGCCGGCTTCGTCCCGCATTTAAGACGCAAAGACCGGAGAGATCCGTCGCGGCTGTTCGGGCAAACGCAGATCGGCATGTTCGACGAAGCGATCCGCACCGTGATGATCTCGCTCAAGCAGGCCAATGGCGGAAAGCTGCCGAACAGCATTGCCGTGACCTCGGCCCATAGCGGCGAAGGCAAATCGCTGGTGGCCGGATCGCTGGCAATCGAACTGGCGGCCAACGGAACGCCGGTGCTGCTTGTCGACAGCGACATCCGGCGCGGACATCTCGACACGCTGTTCAGGTCCGGCCTGAAACAGGGGCTGAATGAGTTCCTGAGCGGGCAGGCAAGTCTTGAGGATGTCGTCTATCACCATCCGAGCGGCATCGACTTCATCCCGACCGGCAACCCCCGTCTGCAGCGGCGCGTGCGTTTGACCGACGTGGCCGAGATCATCGAGATGGCCCGCGCCAGGGGCCAGATCGTCATCTTCGACAGCGCGCCCGTGCTCGCCTCGGCCGATACGATGCATCTGACGGCGCTCACTGAGCGAACGCTGATGGTCGTGCAATGGGCAAAGACCAGCCGGCGGGCCACCGAATTCTGCCTGCAGCAGCTCAGAAGCGCCCGCAATGCCGACATCGTCGTCGCCATCAACAATGTCAAACCCAAACAGCACGCCAAATATAACTTCCGTGACTCCGAATTGTACGCAAGGTCGTTGATGAAATACCACGATTTCAAATCGTAAATCTGAGTATTACCAAGGATTTAATAGGGCTTGAGCGACCCGCTGCCGCCTTGGGCAGCGGGTGAACGCCATCAATCATCACAGCCAGCACCCTAGGGATCAGCAGACTACTGGGACAGGAGAATAGTGATGACGGACTATTATGTTGCCACTGACGGAAGCGACATCGCCAAAGGCAGCTTGTCTGCACCATGGAAGACGATTAGTCGCGCCATGCAGGCGCAGCTCAAGCCCGGCGATCAGGTGGTGGTAAGGTCTGGAACGTACCATGAGCAGATCGTGGTGACGAAGGATGGTGCGGCGGATAATTACGTCACCATCCGCTCCGAATTGCCGGGTGACGCTTTACTCAGACCGCCTTCTTCGGACAGCTACAGCACGCTGAATGTGCGAGCAAACTACGTCAAGATCGAGGGCTTCGACGTCGTTGGCCGCGGGGGACATGCGATCGATATTGAAGGGTCGCACCATGTCACGATCAAGGACAACATCGCCCATGACAGCGGCGGTTCGGGTATTTCCAGCGCCAAATCGGATTGGCTGACAATCGAAGACAACCGGGTCTACGGCAACGCCGCGACGAACGGCTATCAGTGCAGCGGCATCTCGCTCTGGCAGAACATGGATCTCGCCGCAGGCAATGCCGAATTCCGCAACATCATCAGGAACAACATAAGTTACGATAACGTGCAAGGACCCGCTATCAACTGGGAACATACGGATGGAAACGGTATCATCATCGACGGCTTTCAGGACACCAAATACCGCTACGGCACTCTGATCGAGGGCAATGTCTCCTACGGCAATGGTGGCAAGGGCATCCACGTCTTCCTGAGCGACTTCGTCACGGTGCGCAACAATACCGTCTGGCACAACAACCATGACAACGCCAACAAGGGAAGCTGGCGGGGCGAGCTGAGCAACGCCATGGGTAGCTACAATACCTGGGTGAACAACGTCGCGGTGGCGGATCCGCGAACGGACTCCAGAAACCGAGCCATCAACGATGTCAGCACCAACGGCTACGTGAACAAGGATGTGAAGTGGTACAACAATATCACCTTCAACGGCACTCCGCGCGAGGCATCGGTGCTTTCGGACGGCCAAATGCCGGACGCCGCCAACGGAAACCTGCTTGGGCTTGATCCGCTGCTTTCGAATCCGGCTACGGGAGATTTCCACTTGAAGCCGGGTTCGCCGGCCACCAATGCAGGAACGTCCGCTTTCGGGCTCGGATCTGTCGACATTGACGGGCAGGCCCGCGTGAACGGCAAGGTCGACATCGGAGCAGATGAGGCCACCTCCACTGCGGACACGCCGCCGAATGCTAAGGACGTTTCTGGTTCGGCGCCGCGCTGAATACAGTCTCCGAGATTATTTTTCGCCAACGGCGGCTAGATCACACCGAGCTCAGTGGCGATGATCGCGGCAGCTCGAAGCGCAATATCGGCGCTTAGCCGCAAGGCAATGAACCCGTCGATGGCGCGCGTCGCCAGATCTGGAAAGCCTGAAAGGTTTCGGTGATCTGAAAATGCTGGTCGGATAGGAACGCGGCTAGTACCCCTTCCGGATCGTAGATATCGGGCTTGCTGGCGACGATCAGGGTTGGAACCTGCAGTGCGGAAGCAAAACCTGGCCGCGGTTCAGAAACATAGAGTGCACTGCCACACTCCTGACCCAGCGGCACATGGTAAACGAGCGCGCCAAGCGCGTCGGCGCTCCACCAGACCCGATCACCCTCGGTGAGGGCTGAGCGTACGACGGCGGCCGCAGAGCGATAGTCGTCCTTCGCGTGACGGGGCGCGAATCTGATGCTTGCGCCGGAGGCCAATGCCATCGTCAGGAAGCCAAGCACGACGAGCTTACCGACAGGCCGACGCCAAAGTAACACCACACCCGCCGCCTGCAGCGCCAAGACGACCGCGATTGCGGGCGCGAGATGGCGACCTACGACTCGCCAGTGCAGAATATATCCGGCAATCAGGATCAGTGCAGCGGCGGCCGTGAACGCGATGGCACAGGCCGCCAGTGCGCGAAGCGGAACATCGCGAATTGCCTGGATCACGCCGGCCAGCGTTACAGCCGCGACCAGGATGGCGTAGCTCGCCAACGCAACCAAGTAAGAGGAGACGATCGCCCCCTCCCCGGCGCGCAGATCCGTGCGGCCCGGCCCGAGGCCCGCAAAGCCCAGCAACTCGTAAGCTGAGAAAACCAGAGTCCGAACGTCAGTTGTCGCTACTTTGGTGCCGCCTGCCCCTCCAAGCACCGTCCAGAGATAGTAGAGCCCGAGCGGCGCCAGCACGACCACGAGCAGAACCGACGGCCCAATGATGCGGCTGGCGGCAAGCCGGCGAACGCGCCAGGGTACGGCACAAGCCGCGGCAGCAACGGCCGCTGCAGCCCATATCGCGCCGAGCAGGCTGCTTCCGGCAAGAGCAATAAGCCCGAGCGCAAGCAGCCAAACTTGGTAGGGACGAAGGAGCGGACCTTCCGCGCCGCGATCACCAGCTGCAACGACCGCGCGTTCGAGCAGGCCGAAGACGATCAGGCTAGCTCCGATCTGCATGCCATAGGGCCGCGCCTCATCGATATAGTACCACAGGAAGGCACTGGTCCCGGCCACCAGAAGCCGATCAATCCGGCCGTTGGCGAAAATGTAGAGGCCCGGAACGAGCCAAAGCAGGTTCATCACCCTCAGCGCGACCTCGCCGTCGCCTGCAACCTTCTCCCAGGCCCAGATCGCCACTAGGAAAAACGGCATCTGCGCATCGGAGCCAGTCTCCGCGACCATGCGAGCCAGAAGCGCCCCGAAGTGCGGCTCCGCTGCACGCCACGCCGTATTGGCCTCGTCTATCCAGTAACTCTGTCCGCTGATCGCCGTGCAGAGCGCCACCAAAGTGGCGACCATCGCGAACCATAGAGTGACGTGCCGCGACAATGGCCGCGACTTCTGCGAAAACGATCCTGATTTGTTGACCGGGTTCGATGGCCCCGCGATCTCCGCGCCCAGCGTCAGATTGAGGTCAGATATGCCCATCCACGTACAATTCCCAAAACCGTGTCCAGCGCGCCACCGGTAATACATCTATCCGGCTTAGATCATCGCTAAGACTAACGCGTTCTTCGTTCAAGCAACAATCAGCACAAAGTGGTACGCGTACGCCTTATGGCTCGCTTTCGACCAGCCGACATAAAGAATAAAGTTCATTTCTACAGAGGCTTGCGTGTCATCACAGACGGAGATTCCGAGAGAAGTTCGATGAGCCTCGGAGCTTGCCAGTTCGGCAAGCTGGATGGAGCCGAGAATGGTCAAGAGTAAGACTAGTGTAAAGAGTAATCGGATCGAACGGTTTCCTCAAAAGACCTATGGGCGGCGGAGTCGCTGCCTTGGCAGAGACTTATATCAGGCCCGATCCCTATTCGGCATGTGCCGGCAGTTGCTCAATCGGCCGAGCGCCGATCGTCATGCGGTAGCTGGCATTCATGGTCCAACCCATTTCATCACATCGGGGGCTTAACATGTTGCCGCACAGCACGGAGTTCCCCCGCACATGGCCAATTGCCACAACTGATCTTTCGCCCCGCGGCATGTCCGATGTGGACGGCCTTGTGCTGAGCATTGTGGTGCCGGTGTTCAATGAGGAGGAGACGATCGTGCTCTTTCTCCAGGCTCTGGATGCACAAACCAACGCGATCCGCAACGCTCTCGGACCAGGCGGACAGGTGGAGATTCTGTTCGTCGACGACGGCAGCCGAGATCGCACTGTGGAGATCATCGAAAGTCTCGTGGCACAGCGACCGGATATCGGCCTGATCTGCCTGTCGCGAAATTTCGGCAAGGACGCAGCGCTGGCAGCCGGCCTCGCCCATGCCCGCGGCGACGCAATCATCCCGATGGACGTCGATCTGCAGGACCCGCCGGACATCGTTCCGGATATGGTGAGCGCCTGGATGCGCGGCGCAAAGGTGGTCAACGCACGCCGCAAGCGGCGTGGCAGCGACACCTGGCTCAAACGCTGGAGCGCCACGGCTTTCTACGGCCTCTATAATCGGATGGCCGATTATCCTATCCAGGACAATGTCGGCGATTTTCGGCTGCTGGATCGCAGCGTCGTCGATGTTCTGAACGGCATGCCTGAGCGCATCCGCTTTATGAAAGGTCTGTTTTCCTGGGTTGGCTTCACTCAGGCGACGGTCGAATACGACCGGCCGAAACGCACGGCAGGCACCTCCAAGTGGGTATATTGGCGCCTGTGGAACTTCGCTTTGGACGGGATCACCGGATCGACGACGATGCCGCTGCGGATCTGGACCTATGTCGGTCTCGTTGTCGTCTTTCTGGCGCAACTCTACGCGGCTATCATCATTGGGCGAACGCTTATATTTGGCGTCGATGCGCCCGGTTATGCATCCATAATGGTGGTCATTCTGGTGTTCGGCGCGTTCAACATGATCTCCGTCGGGCTTCTTGGCGAATATGTCGGCCGCATCGCAGTCGAGGTCCGGCAACGGCCGCTGTACCTGGTGGAGCATCTGACGGGCCGAGCCGCTGCGGGACCGGCTACCGGCACCGTTGCCGATCAGGCGGGGCGTGACGGACCCGCCGGCGCCAGTTCTCTGCGGCGGGTCGGCATCGCCGCAAGTTCAGCGGTGACGAGCGCGAGAGCGCCGGAAGGCCAGTTGGGCAGCCAGTATCCGGCAGAATGACATGGCGGATAAGGCTTGCTACCCGGTAGTCTACAGCCCCGGTGTCATCATGCCTTGGCGTTCGATGGAGTGCGTCGGCGTCATCATCGCGCTGCTCCTTCTGAGCGGTTGCGTTTTTCCGCTGGTCGATCGCGATGGCTACCTGGATGCCAGCGAGATGGCGACTCTTCGCCTGCTTGGCATGCCTATCTATCTGATTTCTCTCGGGCTCTTGGCTCGAAATCAGGCCGAGCTGCTGATCGCCATTCGCCGCAGCCTGCCGTTCGTTGTGCTCCTCCTTTTGCCACTTGTCTCCGTGCTGTGGTCGCCCAGCCCCGCTCTCACCCTGCAGCGGGGCATTGCGCTCGTTCTCTCGGTATCGCTTGCATATCTCCTCGCCATCCTGTTCACACCGCGGCAATTGCTGTTGCTGACGGTTGTAGTGCTTGGCTCCGGCATGGCGTTCAGTCTTTTGATGGCCGCGGCGTGGCCCAGTCGCGCATTCACCGTGGGCGAGAGCTCCCTGAGAGGCGTCTTTGACAACAAGAACGCGCTCGGATGGAACGCCGCAATCGCGACTTTCGCATGTAGCGTGATGGTGGCGGATCGCCGGGCGGGGCTGAGAATAGTCAGCATACCGCTGCTGTGCGCCAGTCTCGTTTGCCTCGTCGCGTCCCAGTCGATGACGGCTATGACCTCACTCGCCAGCGCGGTGGTGGCGACGTTTTTCTTCCTTGCTCTATCAAAGACCCGCGACCTTGGACGGGTGACCCTCGTGCTGGTCTGTCTGCAATTGGTCGCACTGGTCCTTGTAGGCCTCAGCGAACTACTCGTTCCCCTGCTCGAAGCACTGGGCAAGGATGCGACACTGACCGGTCGTGTTCCGCTCTGGCGGGAAGTGGATCACGCAATCGGAAGGCGGTTATTGTTCGGTTACGGCTATCAGGCCTTCTGGGCCGACTCCAACCTCGACGGCTGGCGCGTCCGAGCTGCGGCGGGATGGCCGGCGCCGCACGCCCATAATGGATTTCGTGACACATTGCTAAGCCTCGGGCTCCTGGGCTTCATCCCCCTGGTCTGGACCATTGCCCGCGCGGTGCGGCAGGGTGCGACGCTGCTGTGTGATGCTCCCGAGGAAGGTTGGCTGTGGCTGAACGTGCTGGTCATCATGTTCCTGGTGATGAACCTCACGGAAACGATCCTCCTCACTCAGAATAGTCTTCTCTTCGTCCTGTTTGCCACTGCCGTAATTATGTTCGCGATCCGGTTTCCGACCGAAGCGAGAGAGCTGACATCGGGATTACGTTTGCTCCGTCGCCGGATGGTGATGATTGTGGCGCTGATGGTGGTGCTGATGGCGGCTTCCATCGTGCTGATATCGGGGTTGAAGCCGAGCTATCACGCCGGGTCACGGCTGATGATCCACAAGCCCCTGGCAACCGCGCTGAGCACCGGCGATGCCGGCAACAATGCGCCGCTGAACGTCACGTCCGAGACCGAGCGGCTTCTGTCCAGAAGCGTGGCGGAGCGGGTCATTCGCGACTTGCGGCTCGATGAGCGGCCGGAGTTCAACCCGGCCCTGCGCCAGGCCTCTATCGTCGATGAGATCAGGGCAACGTTGCGCGGCCTGGTGAGCAACGATAAGCCGTCGCAACCGGCGGGAGGCAATCTCGAGCCGATCATCCAGGCCTATTACAAGGCGCTCAGCGTATGGCGCGACGGCCAGAGCGACGTCGTCCAGATCGGCTTTACGGCCGGCGATGCCGAACTGGCCGCCGCCGTCCCGAACCGGCTCATCAGCATCTATCTCGAAGAGCGCAAGGACAGTATCCGCAGCAGCCTCGATACGGCGGAAGCATGGATCGGCCAGCGCATCGGCGAACAGCAGGATCGCGCCAAGGCAGCCCGTGATGCCGCCGACACCTATCAGCAAACGATGGGCGTCGTTCAAAATGACGATGATCAGAGCGAACAGATCAAGGCGATCGTCGAGCTCAGCGACCGGCAGACGAAGATCGGACAAAGCCGCGCCGATATCAAGGATACGATTGCCGCGCTGGAAGCAGCCCACGACCCTTCGCTTGCCGCTCAGAACAAAGCCATTCCCGACAGCATCGGCGTGATGCAAGGCGACCTGCGGACCCAGCAACAGGATCTTGCGCGCCTTCTCGACATCTATGGCAACGATGCTCCCGCCGTGGTCGACCTGCGGGCAAAGATCGACACGTCCCGCGCCGATCTCAGCACTGCGGTCGACCGGTACCTGCAGTCCATGCGCGCCAAGCTGACCGCCCTTGATGACGAGGATCGCACCGTCCGATCGGCACTGACGGCTGCCTATGAGCAACGGTCCCGCTCTTCGCTGGCGCAGACCGAGCTGGTGCGGCTGCAGCGCGTTGCCGACAAGGAACAGACAGCCCTGGACAAGCTCGAGGAGCAGCGCCGCAGCCTGGTCGGACAGGCCATGCTGCCGGGCGCCGAACTGGAGGTTCTCTCACCGGCTGCAGTCCCGCTCGTGCCGCAGGGGCGCAGCCGGCTGTTCTATCTGATCGGCGCCTTCTTCGCTTCGATTTCGATTGCGGTGACGGCCGCCTTCGTGGTCGAGATGATGGACCGGACGGTGCGCAGCTTCGACCAGATCACCACAATGGCGCGCATCGTGCCGGCCGGCTTCGTCCCGCATTTAAGACGCAAAGACCGGAGAGATCCGTCGCGGCTGTTCGGGCAAACGCAGATCGGCATGTTCGACGAAGCGATCCGCACCGTGATGATCTCGCTCAAGCAGGCCAATGGCGGAAAGCTGCCGAACAGCATTGCCGTGACCTCGGCCCATAGCGGCGAAGGCAAATCGCTGGTGGCCGGATCGCTGGCAATCGAACTGGCGGCCAACGGAACGCCGGTGCTGCTTGTCGACAGCGACATCCGGCGCGGACATCTCGACACGCTGTTCAGGTCCGGCCTGAAACAGGGGCTGAATGAGTTCCTGAGCGGGCAGGCAAGTCTTGAGGATGTCGTCTATCACCATCCGAGCGGCATCGACTTCATCCCGACCGGCAACCCCCGTCTGCAGCGGCGCGTGCGTTTGACCGACGTGGCCGAGATCATCGAGATGGCCCGCGCCAGGGGCCAGATCGTCATCTTCGACAGCGCGCCCGTGCTCGCCTCGGCCGATACGATGCATCTGACGGCGCTCACTGAGCGAACGCTGATGGTCGTGCAATGGGCAAAGACCAGCCGGCGGGCCACCGAATTCTGCCTGCAGCAGCTCAGAAGCGCCCGCAATGCCGACATCGTCGTCGCCATCAACAATGTCAAACCCAAACAGCACGCCAAATATAACTTCCGTGACTCCGAATTGTACGCAAGGTCGTTGATGACCTATCAGAATTTCGAGACATCGCCGATCGCGGCATGGTTCACCCTGCGTTGGCTGCACCCGTATCTGGGGATGCAAAAATGAGAGCCAGATGTTTCGATCACCCGCATCACAGGCAAGGCGGGAACCGCCGTTCAAACACCGAAATACCGCCTGTCGATGGCATTCGGCGAGGCATTGCACCTGCATGGGGCGGCATAACGCCCGTCTCTTGCAGCATCGACTTCCCAGAAACAGCGTTAGTATTCGAGTTGGAGAGCGATCATGGATACCGGAATGAGACATGACAGGAAAGTTGCACTGATTACCGGCGTAACAGGTCAGGACGGTGCGTATCTGGCCGAGTTGCTCCTGGACAAGGGCTATATTGTTCACGGCATCAAGCGGCGTTCGTCGTCCTTCAACACCAATCGCATCGAGCATCTCTACGAGGATCCTCATGTCGAGAATCCGCGCTTCATCCTGCACTACGGAGATATGACCGACGCGACAAACCTCATCCGGATCGTCCAGGAAACGCAGCCCGACGAGATCTACAATCTTGCCGCACAAAGCCACGTCCAGGTGTCTTTCGAGACGCCGGAATACACCGCCAACGCGGATGGGACGGGCACTCTGCGGCTGCTTGAAGCTATTCGCCTACTGGGCCTGACCAAGAAGACCCGTTTCTATCAGGCATCCACCTCCGAACTCTACGGCAAAGTTCAGGCGGTCCCGCAGAACGAAACGACGCCTTTCTACCCTCGATCCCCCTACGCGGCTGCCAAGCTCTATGCCTATTGGATCGTCGTGAATTATCGCGAGGCTTATGGCATGCATGCCTCGAACGGCATCCTGTTCAACCATGAAAGCCCGATCCGTGGCGAAACCTTCGTGACCCGCAAGATCACCCGGGCGGCGGCTGCCATCCATCTCGGCCTGCAGGACCGGCTCTATCTCGGCAATCTGGATGCCAAGCGCGATTGGGGACATGCACGAGAATATGTCCGCGGAATGTGGCTGATGCTGCAGCAGGACGAACCGGAGGATTATGTTCTTGCGACCGGCGAAACGCATTCGGTTCGCTCTTTTGTCGAGAAGGCCTTTGCCAGGGTAGGCATGCCGATTGATTGGCGTGGGGAGGGTGCCGAGGAAAAGGGATACGACAAGATATCCGACCGCTGCGTGGTGGAGGTCGATCCGGCCTATTTTCGGCCCACTGAAGTCGACCTTCTGCTCGGTGATCCGACAAAGGCGCATACAAAGCTCGGCTGGAAAAACGAGGTCAGTCTTGACCAGCTGGTTGCGGAGATGGTTCGCGAGGACTTGAAAGTCATGGCCCGCAATGTTCCCTTGCTCAGTGCGAACAAGGGCTTGGTCCATGCCTGAGGTCATCTACAGCCTTGCCGGAAAAAAAGTCTATGTCGCGGGGCACCGCGGCATGGTGGGTTCTGCGATCGTGCGGCGTCTCGCGTCCGAGGGTTGCGAGATCTTGACGGCCCTGCACGCCGAGGTCGACCTGAGGCGGCAGGATCAGGTGGAGGCATGGATGGCAAAAAACCGGCCCGATGCCGTCTTCCTGGCGGCTGCGAAGGTCGGCGGTATTCTCGCCAATGATACCTATCCGGCCGATTTCCTCTACGACAACCTGATCCTCGAGGCGAACGTCATCCACGCCGCTTGTAAAGTTCGCGTCGAAAAGCTGATGTTCCTGGGTTCATCCTGCATCTACCCGAAGTTCGCCGATCAGCCGATCGTCGAAGAGGCGCTTCTCACCGGATCGCTCGAACCCACGAATGAATGGTATGCGATCGCCAAAATTGCCGGACTGAAGCTTTGCGCTGCCTACCGAAAGCAGCATGGCAAGGATTTCATCTCGGCCATGCCCACCAATCTCTATGGGCCAGGCGACAATTTTGACCTCGATTCAAGCCATGTCATGCCGGCGCTGATACGCAAGGCGCATGAGGCCAAGCTCAATGGCGAGCAGGAAATACGCATCTGGGGCACAGGAACGCCGCTGCGTGAGTTCCTGCATGTCGATGATTGCGCCGACGCCTGCGTCCATCTCATGAAGACCTATTCCGCCGAAAGTCACGTGAATGTGGGCTCAGGCGAAGACATCAGCATCCTGGAATTGGCAGGACTTGTCGCAGAGGTCATCGGATTCGAAGGCGAGATCACGCGGGACCTCAGCAAACCGGACGGCACGCCACGCAAGCTCATGAGCGCCGACAAGCTCCGCGCGCTCGGCTGGTCACCGAAGATAGGCCTGAAGGAGGGCATTGCAGACGCCTACCAGTCCTTCCTGAAGGGGAATTATCTCGAGCGCCACAACGAGGCTGCAGAGTGAGCGCAGCTCAGTTGTGGTCACAATAGTCGCGTTATCTGACGCGCCTGATCGTCAGCGTATCAAGGTCACGGGCCGCTTGAGTTTTCGCTTCGCCTTGCTTGCCGAAGGGGAGCCTCGGCACGCAACGCTTCCGTTGCCCGGTCGCGGTCAACCGGACGGCCGAACAGATATCCCTGCACATAGGGGCATCCGAGGCGCCGCAGACGTTCTGCCTGATCTTCCGTTTCCACACCTTCGGCCACAATCCGTGTACCAAGTCCGATCGACATGTCGAGAAGGGCTTTAACGATGACTGCGCCGGGTCCGTCGGACATCCGGTCAATGAAGGTCTTGTCAATCTTGATGATGTCGACGGGGAAATTCAGCAGATGCGTGAGCGAGGCATACCCTGTGCCGAAATCATCAAGCGCCACAAGCAGCCCTTCCCTTCGAAGCTCCTCGATCGCTTTTGCGACCTTCCCGTCTTTTTCATCCATATAGACCGTTTCGGTGACCTCGAGCACGACATGCTTGAGGGGCGTGCGGTGGCGGGCAAAAACGCTTTTGATCCGCTCGCAGAGATTTCCCTGATTGAAATCCGCCATCGATACGTTGACGCTGACATATTGAAACGAGAGCCCGAGATCGAGCCAGTATCGGATGTCGCGGGCGACCTGCTCCAGCATCCGGTCTGTCAGGAGATAGCCCACCGACGGATCCTGGAGCGCCTCGGCAAACGCGCCGGGTGAAAGGATCTGGCCACCGTCCGTACGAATGCGGCACAAAGCCTCAAGGCCAATGATTTCCTGCGTTGGAAGGCTGACAATCGGTTGGTAATGCGCCTCTATCCGATCTTCGGCCAAGGCGCTCGTCACTGTCTGCAGCGCCCGAAACCGGTTTGCGATCGCCCCGGCAAGATCGTCGCTGTAAAGCACAAAACCGCCTCTGGCTGTCTGCTTGGCATGGTGGAGTGCGAGATTTGCATGTTGCAGAAAGGTCGGAACGTCGGGTGGCCCGGACGGTTCGAAGGTTGCGCCCCCGCACGTGACCGAGACCGGCAGGAGATGTTCGTCGCGCTGCGGCGTCCGGTTCTCCATAGCACGTAGAATTTCTGCCGAAACCGCTGATAGGTCCGTTGCGGAACGATTTTCGATCAATACTGCGAACTCATCGGCATCCACCCTGAAGATCGCCGCCGGCGCCGCGATCCGTGCAACCGTTTGACCGACCTCCAGGATCAATCTGTCGCCGGTCGCATGCCCGAAGGCGTCGTTGACCCGGCCGAGATGATCGATATCGACGAGCAGAACCGAAAGAGGCGCGGAGGCACAGTCGACCGCGGACTCCAGCGTCTTCAAAAAGTTGGCACGGTTGCCGAAGCCGGTGAGATTGTCGAAAAAGGCGAGCCTTTGATTATCGGCTTTCACCTCCTCGCGCTCGAGCACCAGCGAGCAAAGGTCGAGGCACTCGGCGACGATCATGCGTTCTTCGGGCGTGGGGCCGCGATTGTCCCTGTAGTAAAATCCGAACGCGCCGAGCACGCGTCCGTCGCTGCGCAGTATGGGGCTCGACCAACAGGCCTTGACGCCATGTTCTTTCGCAAGGATGTCGGCAAGCGGCCGATAGGGGATCCAGAGCGGGTCTGCAAAGATATCGGTGACGGCGATCGGCCTGCGGAAATGGGCAGCCGTGCCGCATGAGCCAACATCAGGCCCAATCGGTATTCCGTCGAGCGCATCTGAATAAGTTTTGGCGATCGTCGGCCCCGCCAGGGGATGCAGGAGCCCTTCGCGGTCAACGGTCACGATTGAGCAAATGACGCCGGCGGCAAGCCGTTCAGCATGCTCGCAAATACGATCGCAGGCATCTTCGAGGGAAGACCCTCGTGCCAGCATATCCAAGATTTCCTGCTGAAGCTGTCCTCGCATGCCCGGCCTCGTCATGTTGCCTTTCGCTCGAATGGCCTCGAAACCCGTTCGACCGGCTACGATCAAAAACTAGCAGGTACTATGTTACGGGTTCGGAAATTTATCGACTACAATTCGAAGCCCCAGATTTACGGTACGTTCTCGCCTTATGGGCGGTCGCGGCTGCAAGTTACAACGACGGCGAAGTGATTGGCGGGATAGGTTAGACGCGTTTAGCCCTGAAGAATGTGTTTTCGCACCAGTTCCTTCAGACGCTCCGTATCGGCAGCTTCGATTGCATCGACCATCAGGTGGTGCTCCCGGCCCGACTGTTCCACACGGGCGCGGGTGCGCCACTGTGAAACCGGCGCCGATGAGGTTCGCTGGCGAATTTCCGTGATGAGGTCGACCAGTTCCTGATTGCCGCCGAGGATCAGCAACTGGCGATGAAAGGCAAGATTTGCTTCATAGAGTTCCAGCATCGTGCCATTCAGCACCATGAAGTCGAACTGCTCTGCCAGTCCGCGCAGATTGGTGATGTCTGCCCGCGACGCGTTCTGAATGATCGTTCCGACGATGGCCGTTTCCAGGATGATGCGGATCTCGCTGACTTCCCGCGCGCGCCGACCGTCCGGCTCATAGACATGGTAGCCGCGGTTCGGCACATGTTCGACAAGCCTTTTCTGGGCGAGGCGATCGAGAGCCCGGCGCACTTCAGGCCGCGTGCAACTGTAACGTCGCTCAAGATCGATCTGCTTCAGCCACGTTCCAGGCAAGAGGACACCGGCCAGGATATCCTGAAGCACGAGATCCGTCACGTCGCGCCCATTGGACACTCCCTGCCCCGAATCCATCATGACATCCGCCATTCGAACTTCTCCTGACTTTCTTCATCGATATCACGGGCTGAGGCATGTCCGTAAGGCAGTCCGAACAGTTTGCCGTGATGAAAATTTATTCGTGCACACGGATTGCGCATAAATTTTTTGTATCCTAAATTGGCGCCAATTTTGGATACTATGCAAAATGAAGCTGTTTTGGAAGTCATGAAAAACTCGGACGCCGTGTGGGACATCGTCGAAGCCAAGCGCGAAGCCTTCTTTGCACTCAGCGACCGGATCTGGGATATGCCGGAGACGAATTACGAGGAGTATCGCTCCGCTGAGGAGCACGCGCGCCAGCTGGAAGCGGAAGGATTTCGTGTCGAGCGAGGCGTTGCAGGACTGCCGACGGCTGTCATGGGCGAAGCCGGCGAAGGTGGCCCTATTATCGCGATCCTCGGAGAATTCGATGCGCTGCCGGGGCTTAGCCAGGAGGCCGGCGTCGCCGAAAAGCGTGAGGTGACGGCAAATGGCAATGGCCATGGATGCGGCCACAACATGCTCGGCGCCGGTTCGATGCTGGCGGCAGCAGCGGTGAAGGATTTCCTCGCTGCAAACGGCCTCAAGGGTCGCGTGCGCTATTACGGCTGCCCGGCAGAAGAAGGCGGGTCCTCGAAGGGCTTCATGGTTCGTGCGGGTGTCTTCGATGACGTCGACATTGCCATTTGCTGGCATCCGGCTGCCTTTGCCGGCGTCAATAACCCGGTCTCGCTTGCCTGCAACGAACTCAACTTCCACTTCACCGGCCGCTCCTCGCATGCCTCGGCAACGCCGCATCTCGGCCGCAGCGCACTCGATGCCGTTGAGCTGATGAATGTCGGCGTCAACTATATGCGCGAACATATGCCCTCGACAGCGCGTATCCATTATGCCGTGACCGATACCGGCGGGTCGGCGCCGAATGTGGTGCAGGCCCGTGCGACGGTGCGTTATCTCATCCGCGCCCGCAACCTGCCTGAACTCCTGTCGCTCGTCGCCCGCGTCAAGAAGGTGGCGGAGGGCGCAGCCCTCATGACCGAGACGTCGGTCCGCAGCGAAGTGATCAGTGGCGATGCCAATCTCGTCGGCAATGTTCCGCTCGAGGAACTGATGTTTGCCAACCTCGAACGCCTCGGCCCGCCCGTCTTCGATGAAGACGACCGCGCCACTGCCCAGACATTCCAGGCGACCATGAGCGCCGAGGACATAGCCTCTTCCTACGCGCGCTTCGGTCTTAAACCGAAGAAGGGCCAGCCGCTTTGCGAGGAAATCTTCCCGCTCTATGCCGGCGACAGCACAATCGTTGGTTCAACCGATGTCGGTAGCGTCAGCTGGGTCGTACCAACGGTGCAGATGCGCGGCGCGACCTATGCGATCGGCACGCCCGGTCACTCCTGGCAGCTGGTCGCTCAAGGCAAGCTTCCAGCCGCCCACAAAGGCACGGAACATGCGGCAAAGGTCATGGCCAGCACCGCCATTGACCTGATCCGCAATCCGGCACTCATCGAGGCGGCCAAGGCGGACCTGAAGGGCCGCCTCGATGGGACGCCATTCGTCAATCCTATCCCCGATGACGTTCAGCCGCCACTGCCGGAGAAGCAGGCACCATGAACCAGCCCGGCATCCTCGAGCTCATAAGCTTCGGCCCTGATGGTTGGGGCAAGGCGCTGCTGGCCGGCGCGTGGATGACGATTCTGGTTGCGATTTCCGGTTATGCGATCGGCGCTGTCATCGGCACTTTCGGCGCCTGGGCGAAAATATCGGGCGGGCGAAGCCTCCGGATCGCCGCCGACACCTATACGACGGTCCTTCGCGGCATACCGGATCTTCTGGTCATTTACCTCTTCTATTTCGGCGGCAGCGCCGCCGTCACCGCTCTCGGCCGCCTGTTCGGCGCTGAAGGTTTCCTCGGTTTTCCGGGTTTCCTCGCCGGATCTCTTGCTGTCGGCGTCACCTCAGGTGCGCAATTTACCGAAGTCTTCCGTGGGGCGTTCAAGGCGGTCCATTCCGGTGAGATTGAAGCGGCAATTGCCTGCGGCATGGGCCGTATATTGCGGTTCCGCCGTATCGTCGCGCCGCTGACGCTTCGCCACGCGCTTCCGGGCCTCGGCAATGTCTGGCAGGTCGTTCTGAAAGAGTCCGCGCTCGTCTCCATCACCGGCGTCGCCGAACTGCTTCGCCAGACACAGGTGGCGGCAGGTTCGACCGGTCTGCCCTTCGATTTCTATGTCGTTGCGGGAGCGATCTATCTCATTATTTCAACCGGTTCCGGCCTTTTCCTAAGGCGAGCTGAAAAGCACTTCTCTCGCGGCGTGAGGAGAGGCTGATGGATTGGCAATTTCTCGGCGAAACCTTCGTCAGTCTCGTTTCCGCCATCCCGCTGACGCTTCAACTTGCCGCGACCTCGATCGCGCTCGGCGCCATCCTGGCGCTCGCGATCGCACTGTGCCGGCTCTCCGGCATCATGGTGCTCGAATGGTTTGCGCGCGCCTATGTCTTCGTCTTCCGCGGAACGCCTCTGCTCGTGCAGATCTTCCTGATCTATTACGGGCTCGGCCAGTTTCCCGAGGTCAGGCACAGCATCTTCTGGCCGTTCCTGCGTGAACCCTATTGGTGCGCCGTGCTTGCGCTGACCATGAATACGGCCGCTTACGCCAGCGAGATCATTCGCGGCGGACTTCAGTCTGTGCCTTTCGGCCAGATCGAGGCGGCGCGCGCCTGCGGCATGCCCCGGCTTATGCAGTTCCGTCGCATCGTTCTTCCGCTTGCAATCCGACAGGCGCTGCCGGCTTACAGTAACGAGATGATCGCCATGGTGAAGGCAACGTCGCTCGCCTCGATCATCACCCTGATGGAGGTGACAGGCGTCGCCGCCAGGATCATTTCCGAGACTTACCGGGCAATCGAAGTCTTCATCGTTGCAGGCGCCATTTACCTGGCGATCAACTTCCTGCTGACGCGCCTCGTCCACCTTGTCGAATATTGGCTGAGCCCGCATCTGCGCCAACCTGTTCCCCACCATCCGGTGGCCGCCCCCGCATCCGCACTCGAAGGAGACGCCCGATGACTGCGGCGAATGCCCCTATTTCTCCGATCGCGCTCAGCGTGAAGGATCTGCACAAGAGCTTCGGGCCTATGGAGGTCCTGAAAGGCATCTCGCTTGATGCACATGAAGGCGATGTCGTCTCGATCCTCGGGTCTTCCGGTTCGGGAAAGTCTACCTTTCTGCGCTGCATCAACCTTCTGGAGATGCCGAATTCCGGCGAGGTGACCGTCGCAGGCGAGACGATCCGCATGGTGGCCGACCACACAGGCGGCAGTCGGCCAGCGGAACGCAGGCAGGTCGACCGTATCCGCTCGCAGCTCGGCATGGTCTTCCAGAGTTTCAATCTCTGGTCTCACAAGACGGTGCTCGAGAACGTGATCGAGGCGCCGGTGCATGTCCTCGGCCGCTCGAAGGCGGAATGCATCGAGGAAGCAGAGGCGCTACTTGCCAAGGTCGGCATTGCCGAGAAGCGGAATTTCTACCCCTCGCATCTTTCCGGTGGCCAGCAGCAGCGCGCGGCGATCGCACGCGCGCTTGCCATGCGGCCGAAGGTGATGCTGTTCGACGAGCCGACGTCGGCGCTCGATCCGGAGCTCGTCGGCGAAGTACTACGCGTCATGCGCGCGCTCGCCGAGGAAGGCCGCACCATGCTGGTCGTCACCCACGAAATGGGCTTTGCCCGCGATGTCTCCAGCCGGGTCGTCTTCCTGCATCAGGGCGTCGTCGAAGAGGACGGCAAGCCGCTGGAGGTCTTTGCCAATTCCCGGTCGGACCGTTTCCGCCAGTTCATCAGCAAATAGTTTTCTCGGCCCAAACAAAGAAAAGGGGAGCAAAAACATGACGTTCTTTTCACGGGTTCTGACGGCGACATCAGCCGCAGCCATCATCGCGACGGCCGGCATCGCGCATGCCGAAGACAAGAAGTGGACGACGGTGACGATCGCCACCGAAGGCGCCTTCAAGCCCTATAACTTCACCAAGCCGGATGGTTCGCTCGATGGTTACGAGATCGAGCTGACCAAATATCTCTGCGACCACATGAAGGTCGAGTGCAAGATCGTCGTCCAGAATTTCGATGGCATGATCCCGGCGCTGAACGCCGGCAAGTTCGACGCCATCATCTCCGGCATGTCGGCGACGGCCAAGCGCGAAGAGGTTATCGCCTTCAGCGATTCCTACGGCTCCACCGGCCAGGCCTTTGCGACCTCGAAGACGGGCGATCTCGCAAACCTGCCTGAAAAGGGCCAGGTCTTCTCGCTCGCAAGCGATGAAGCGGGCGCTGCTGCCGAGATCGAAAAGATCAAGCCGGCGCTCCAGGGCAAGACGATCGGCGTTCAGACGGCCTCAACCGCAGCGACCTTCGTTGACAAATATCTGAAGGGTATCGTCGATGTCAGAGAATACAAGACGACGGAAGAGCATGATCTCGATCTCAAGGCCGGTCGTGTCGATATCGTCATGGCGTCCATGGCCTATCTGACCACGGCTTCCGAGAAGCCAGGCAACGAGGACATGACGACCACCGGCCCGCGCTTCCAGGGCGGCTTCCTCGGCCGCGGCAGCTCCGTTGGCCTGCGCAAGAGCGACACCGAGTTGAAGGCCATGTTCAACGACGCAATTGCCGCCGCAAAGGCGGATGGCACGATCAAAACGCTGTCGGAAAAGTGGTTCGGCTTCGACGTCACGCCGAAGTGAGTAAATTTGCGATTGATACCCGGCGAGTGAAAGTCGCCGGGTATCGCCATTTGGCCGGCCATCAGCGCCTGTGCGTAGCGTTCCACCGATCTCCTTGATGGCAGAGACGTCGGACCAGCCATGGCGCTCAACATTCCGTCGCGGAATATTCAATGGATAGACCCTTGCAGCGCTCGTAAAGCGGCGCCTATACCGCTATTCGTGTGGCTGCGAGTATTGCGATCGACAAGCCCGATATTGGGACCGAACCCATTGCGAAGGAGTAAGCTATGGCCAATCTTCCCGATATGACGAAACACCGCGGCTTCCCATCGGGCATGCCGGGGAGCGGCATTCAGTTCACCATCCGGCGGGCCAATCCCAGGGGCGTGACGCCGATCAAGGCCCTGCCCCGCCGCGCCCGACCCGGCACGGCAGAGCACCGGGTCGATGCAGCCTTCCTGCATGCGCTCTGGCATCATTTCGGGGCAGAGCCCTTCGAGCGTGGCAATCTGGACGCGGCTCGGCTCAACCTGCTCTTTGGACGAGAAGTGGTGGCTGTGGACAAGGATTTCGATCCGATGTCCTATGAGGCGATGCTCGTCATCGACGAAAAGGTAGCACGTCAGAATTTCCCGGAATCGTTTGAAGATGTCATGGAAATTTGATGAGAGCGCTGGCGATGGGCACTGAGCGTTGGGTTCACGGCCATCATCATCGGAAAGCCGAGCACGTAGCGATTGCCCATGTTGTTGTCTCAATCAGAGCTGCCAATAGATCCCTTATGGCGCGAAGCTTCGTGGGTTTCCTAGAATGAAATCGTAAACCGGTTCGGGCTGTCCCAGCCCGGTCGTCCGCAAAACCGGCGGAATGCTTGCCGATGCTTCTGCCCTGTCAGCAAGGATCGCTGGCGACATTCCAAGTGCCTGCGAAAAGGCCTCATGCGGGACTTTCGATAGTTGACGAAACAGCCCGGCGGCGCGGCCTGCATGACGCATGGCCGGTGCGCGCTTGCCTTCGCGGATCTTCACGCCGGCAGCAGAGAGCAGGATCAAGCCCTTAAGCAGGGTGCGCAGCGCACTGCCTCTCGCCGCGACCTGCCAGATCCCTTCCCAGGCCTCATGGGCTTCCCAGTAATAGCCATGGTTGAAAAGGTCAGAGCCCCACGCGAATTCATCGGAATCGAGTGTCGGAAGAATCGGCGCAGGCTCGACCCGGTAACTGTGCCCTGCCGGATCCCTGACGGGATGGGGCATTCGGCCGGGCAAATAGGCGTAGCGCGGAAAGCTTCTCTGCGGCAGTAGACGAGGACGTTGCATAACCTCAACAATCATCATGCCGGTGACCATGATCGCAAGCGAAGCTGCGCGCAAGCCGGCCGACAAATCGCTTCGTCGCCCGCCATTGGACCGGCTTTCCTTATAAGCGCGGAACGACGTCGCCGACGCACGCCGATCGTCCTACGAAAGGGCCTCGTCTACGGCGATTTGTGCCATCGCAAGTGCTGCTTCGCGGTTTTTCGCCGCCGCGACGAAGAGGCCTTTGTGGCAGAAGGTTGCTCCTGCGACGCCGCAGACGCGCTCGAGTTCCTGGCCGGTCAATCCCGCCCATGATGCAGGCAAATCGGCACGCAGCTCGAAGCCCTCGTCTGCGCGGCGGATACCGGTCAGGCACCAATCATTTTCCCGGGGGTGAACAACGAAAAGCAGATGATCGGCCTTCGCCCTTACGATCGCCGCACGAAAAGGCATGCCCATCGGCAATTCGAGGACGCGCCCCTCACCTGTTTCGTTGATCGCCCCGAGAACGAGGGCTTCGGCGCGCAGCTTGGCATCCTGCGTCGCAATACCGGCCTCGACGAAGCTTCGCGCGATCGAAAGGGCGGCATGGAACGCCCTGTCATCGGCCTCGGGATCCTTGGCATCGAAAACAGGCTTCAGGGTTTCCAGCAAGGCCGGCAGCGTAAGGCCGGCCAGCTCGCCTGCGATGGAAGGATCAAGTGCACCATTGTCGGTCAGATCGACAGGCAAGACGAACTTGGCGTCGAACGAGGCATGCACCGATGAAACATGCGCTTCGGGCACTCCTAGCGCTGCAAGATAATCCGCTCCATAGTGTTTCCAGACCAGGCCGAAGGAACTGTAGGGTCGTCCGTCCTTACGCACGGGCGCGCCACGCTGATGGTGGTCGAAAATACCTGCGGCGGGATCATACTGCCCGCCGACGTCGTAGATGATGCGATCGGTGGCCGGTGTGGTCCATTCGACATTTCGGCTGCGAATGATCCTGGCCTCAGGGAACAGCCGGGTTAGGATGACGCTCGAAAGCAACTCATCGGCGTGGAAGCCGCCGGAATGCGTAACCAGGTATGAAGGGGTCATTGTCAGATGCGTCTCTCGGAACCGGAACTTTGTTGCCCGTCCTGATAGCCTGCGTCGGTCGCGAGCTCAACAGCGGGTGCGGGAAGCGACAGAATTCTTTCGATCCGGATAGCTTGCAGGCATGCTGGACGTGATGCAGCCACAATGCTGCAGTAATACGGTAAACATCCGAGGATATTGTATCCTCGATGATGCAGGCTCCGTTGCCCGATTGCCGACGCGCGCTTGCCACCTTCCCATCAGCGATTTGTAGCAGCCGCAGTGGAGTATTGCTTCTGCGCGTGGATCTCATACAGACCAGATCAAAACGACCCCATCAGCTGGCGGAAACGCCGCTCGCCGAGCGCTAACGCACCTTGCCGCAGTCTCCTAAGACAAGGCATCAGTTGCAAGCTGCGCAGAGCACTCAAGCAATCATTTTTAGACAATCAGGAGCGAACCCTCGTGGTTCGGATCTATCATGAATAATCACCATTTCGCCCACCCCAATAGAAGTGCTACACCATCGAGGCAGCGCCTGCTGGATCGACACAAGCAGTACCTTCAGTTTGCCGAGCTGAAATCTTTGGCCGGCGACCGGATCGGCGCAGAAAATGACTACCAGCATGCCGAACACTTCTTCCGCAGCGCTGCCCAACAGAAAGACGCCGACCGACTATGAACGCGACGATGACGGCCGGCCAAGACGCCGGTACCGAAAAAGCCTGGCTCAAGATTCTCTCGAATTACCGAAAACCCAATACAGGCCGAAGCCTGTACGAACTGGCCGTGACGCTGATCCCGTTTATCCTTCTTTGGGCAGCAGCGTGGGTTGCGATCCACTTCGGCTATTGGCTCGGCTTAATCCTCGTCATCCCTGCCGCCGGATTCCTCTTGCGGCTCTTCATGCTGCAACATGATTGCGGACACGGCTCGTTCTTCGGACGGCGTCAGTGGGATGACTGGACAGGGCGCGCGATCGGCGTTCTCACGCTCACACCCTACGACTATTGGCGACGCGCGCACGCGGAACACCATGCCTCAGCCGGCAATCTGGACGAGAGGGGGGTCGGCGATATCACCACGCTGACGGTCGAGGAATATCGCGCCCTGACGAGGCGAGGAAAACTCACCTATCGCCTATACCGGCATCCCCTGGTCATGTTCGGCATTGGCCCTGCCTATCTTTTTCTCTTCAAGCAAAGACTGCCATTCGGCATGATGCGCTCCGGGGTGTTGCCCTGGCTTTCGACGATGGCGACCAACGCAGGCATCGCTGCGCTGGCCGTTCTCCTCATCTGGGCCGTCGGCATCGTTCCCTTTCTGCTGATCCATCTGCCAATCGTTCTGCTTGCCGGATCGGCTGGTGTCTGGTTGTTCTATGTTCAGCACCAATTCGAAGATACACACTGGTCCAAGCCTCCGGAATGGACGTTCCCCTATTCCGCCATGCATGGCGCCTCGCATTATGATCTGCCGCGCCCGCTGCGATGGATCACCGCCAATATCGGCATGCACCATGTCCACCATCTATCGAGCCGAGTGCCGTTTTACCGGTTGCCGGAAGTGCTGCGTGACTATCCGGAGCTGGCGAAGCTTGGGCGCATCAACATTCGTGACAGCCTCAGCTGCGTGAAACTCATCCTCTGGGACGAGACGGCACGACGGCTGATTTCGCTGCGCGAGGCAGAGGCGCGCGCCTAACTGCAGCCCCGGCGCGCGCAGCAATCGGTCAGCTCAGATTTTTCAGATAAAGCGAGAGCAACTGCGTCTGTGAGGAGATTCCGAGCTTGCGGTAGACGTTGCGGCGGTGAACCTTCACCGTCCCCGTCGAGATGTTGAGCTTCAGGCCGATCGATTCCGACGAATGGCCCTGCAGCACCAGTTCGACGATTGCCGTTTCACGGCCCGTCAGGTTGAGGTCGTGCCAGACAGTATCGGCGCGCGGGCTGCCCTCGCTTTTGCGGCGGCTCCTGCCTCTCGCGGCAAGCTGCGTGTCGAAGCGCGGCGCGAGCCCGGCCCAATACTGTTTCACCATGCTGGCCACGAGCGGCTCGACCTTCTTCAGCGTGGCGAATTCGGCGGGCGGGAAAGCGCCGGTCTTTTCGCGCCGCATTAGCGACAACACGACCGTGATATCGCCACCGACAGGTACGAAGAAGCCGATTTCCTCGGCAAGTCCGGTCTGGACGTAATAGGTGCGATAATATTCGCTGGAAAAGAACCGGTCCGGCGCCAGCTCGCGCATCCTGAAGATGCCCTCCCGCCGTTCGTGTGCGGTATGATAGAAGGGATCAAGCAGGTAAGGACCGGCCTGATAGAGCGTCACGAAAACGACGTGCTCTTCGCGATCGAAGGTGCTGTAGAGATCGATCGGCCGCTCTTTTCCGCGATAGGCGAAGACGACGACATAGTCGAAGCGCACGAGTGCGGCCATCATCTGGCGGAACGTATCGCCGAAGCCCGCATCCGTCATGGCTGACTTGCCGACCGTGGCATTGAAAGCGGCAAACAGCGTCTCCAGGTCGATACTCACTAGCCCTTCCTCTCCGCCGTTCCGCGCAGTTTCGCGCAGCCCGGATATACACCTTCCACGAAACGTTGTGCGCCTAAATACCTCTCTCGGGGTATATACCGTGCAGGAAGCTCAGGCTTACTCTTTCCTTAACGACGGTGGCAATAAGGCAGCGACAGACTGCCATTCCAACCAACCGCAGGGAACAGACGTGGCATCCGCTTCGACGAACGATATCGAATTCCGTTCGGTCACAAAAAACTATGGCGCCGTGACCGCCGTAACGGACATCAACCTTACTGTGCCCAAGGGCGCGTTCCTGGCGCTGCTCGGGCCTTCCGGCTGCGGCAAGACGACCTGCCTGCGCATGATCGGCGGTTTCGAACAGCCGAGCGAAGGCACCGTGCTGATCGACGGGCGCGAGATGAACGGCGTTCCGGCCTATCGCCGACCCGTCAACATGGTCTTCCAGCACTATGCGCTGTTTCCGCATTTCAATGTCGAGCAGAACGTTGCCTATGGGCTGAAGCAGATGCGCCCGAGAATCGGGTCGGCGGAGATCGACCGCCGTGTCGCCGAGGCGCTCGAGATGGTCCGACTTGGTGGCTTTGCCACGCGGCGGATTCATGAAATGTCGGGCGGCCAGCAGCAGCGTGTGGCGCTCGCTCGTGCCATCGTCAATCGCCCCTCCGTGCTGCTGCTCGACGAACCGCTGGCAGCCCTCGACAAGAAGCTGCGCTCGGCGATGCAGATCGAGCTGCAGACCCTGCAGCGCGAACTCGGCATCACCTTCGTCCTCGTCACCCACGACCAGGAAGAGGCGCTTTCGATGGCAGATGTCGTCTGCGTCATGAGTGCCGGGCGCATCCGTCAGCTCGGCAGCCCGCAGGAAGTCTATGACCGCCCGGCCGATCTTTTCGTCGCCGATTTCGTCGGCAAGACCAACCGCATCACTGCCGCGATGGAACCTGATGGTACGACGCTGCGGCTGGCGGACGGGTCGGCGATGGCCTCCGGCAAGCGGTTGGCGCCAGGAGACGTCATCGCTGCGCTGCGCCCCGAGGCGATCCATATGACACGTACGGCGGCGGCGACCGGCACGTCGTTCAAGGGGACAGTGACGCACCGCATCTTCCTCGGTTCATCGGCGGAGTATGCCGTCAGCGTGCCGGGGCTTGGCGACTTCCTGATCACGGCCGATCGCCGCAGGATGAACGAGAGCGATCTCGTGGAGCCGGGCGAGGAGGTTTTCCTCGGCTTCGACCCCGCCGCCATCCATGTCTTTCCAGCATCGAATGCATAAACCAAAACAAGGGAACAGCATCATGAGCAAGGATTATAAGGACAATCTGCCCATTTCCGCCGAAGGTTTCATGGACGAGTTCATGCGCCTGAAGCGCGGTTCCGTCAGCCGCCGCCACTTCCTCGGCATTACCGGCCTCGGTCTTGCGACCGCCGTCCTGTCTCGCTTCCCGGGCGCGCTATCGACGCCCGCCTATGCAGCAGAAGATCTCGGCACGCAGATGTCGATCGCCACATGGCCGAATTACCACGACCCGGCGACATTCGAAAACTTCAAGGCGGCAACCGGCGTTGCGGTCGAGGTCAACGTCTTCGGTTCGAACGAGGAAATGCTCGCCAAGCTGCAGGCCGGTGCCTCCGGCTGGTCGCTCTTCGTGCCGACCAACTACACGATCTCGACCCATCACAAGCTCGGCCTGATCGAAGAACTCGACCTTTCGAAGATCCCGAACTTCAGCCAGGCAAGTGAAAGCCCGCGCTTCACCAAGGAAGGGCAGATCGACGGCAAGACCTATGCCGTGCCGAAGAACTGGGGCACGACCGGCTTCTCCGTCAATACGTCTAAGATCAAGACCAAGCTTTCGAGCTGGAAGGACTTTTTCGAGGTCGCCCAAACGGAAGCCGACGGCCGTGCCATGGTGCATGACTATCAGTTGACGACGATCGGCAGCGCGCTTGTTTCGCTCGGCTATGACTTCAATTCGATCAAGGCTGACGAGCTTGCCAAGGCGGAAGAACTGCTGATCAAGGTCAAGCCGCATCTCTTCGCCATCAATTCCGACTATCAGCCGTCGATGCGTTCGACCGATGCATGGCTGACCATGTGCTGGACCAATGACGGCGCGCAGCTCAACCGCGACATGCCGGAGCTTGCCTACATCCTCGGCACCGACGGCGGCGAAATCTGGACCGACTATTACGCAATCCCCAAGGATGCGCCGAACAAGGCTGCCGGCTACGCGCTGCTCAACTATCTGATGGACCCACAGAATGCGGCGAAGGAGCACATTGCCAACGGTGCGCCGACCACCGACAGCCGCATCATTGCGCTGCTGCCGAAGGAAGTTACGTCCAACAAGATCGTCTATCCGGACGAAGCAGCATTGACCCCGCTGGAATTCGGCGCCGCCGTCACGCTCACCGATCCGGGTCGTGCTGAACTGATGGCGCGCTTCAAGTCGGCCTGACACCATCTCTGAACGCCGGTCTTCCGCGGCTTACTGCGGGAGACCGGTTCAGCTCTCATATCCGGCGGATGAAGACTTAAGCCATGTCCCTGCCCCACTCCACCAAATGGCGCCTGATTACCGTCGCCCTTGTCGGCCCGGCCAGTATCTGGCTGTTCGTCTTCCTGGTGCTGCCCTTCATCGCCATCATCGTCTTTGCCTTTGGCGAGCGAGCGCCGGAAGGTGGTTATCAGCCAGCCTTCACCTTCGAGCAGTTCGCCAATCTCGGCGCGCGGTCGGCAGCCTTCGTCAATACGCTGATCCTGGCGCCGATCGGGGCGGCTGCCTGCCTCGTCGTTGCCTACCCAGTCGCCTACTACCTCGCGGTCAAGGCAAGCCCGCAGCGCCGGCTGCTGCTCGTCTCGCTTGTCGTCGTTCCCTTCTGGACCAGCCTGCTGGTGCGCACCTATGCCTGGATGTATCTGCTCGGCGCACGTGGCATTCCGCATCTGCTTGAATTCGTCGGCATCGAAAATGTCAGGCTGATCAATACACCCGGCGCTGTGCTGCTCGGCATCGTCTACGGATACCTGCCGCTGATGATCATGCCGATCTATGTCAGCCTCGAGAAGCTGGACCGCCGGCTGCTCGAAGCTTCGGCCGACCTTGGTGCAAAGCCTATCTCGACCTTCTTCGGTATTACCCTGCCCCTGTCGCTTCCGGGCGTGATGACCGGCGTCGCGCTGGTCACCATCCTGCTGCTCGGCGAATATCTGATCCCGCAGCTTCTCGGCGGCGGCAAGGTGTTCTTCATCGGCAATGCGCTCGTCGATCTCTTCCTGCAATCACGCAACTGGCCGTTCGGCTCGGCGATAGCCGTCACGCTCGTCGCCGTCGTCGTCATCGTACTGCTCGTCGCCATGCGCATCGCTTGGCGTGTCGCCGGTACGCGGCAGGTGGATCTCATCTGATGCGCGCGCTCGTCACCTTCGTCTATCTGTTCCTCTACACGCCGATCGCGCTCGTCGTGCTCTTCTCCTTCAATGCGGGCCGCAATGCCAGCGAGTTCACCGGCTTCTCGACGCAATGGTATGGTCGGGCTCTGTCCAATACCTTCCTGATGGAGGCGTTGCGCAACAGCCTGATCATCGCCGTCACCAGTGCGGCACTGGCGGCGATCTTCGGCACTATGGCCGCGATCGGCATGGAACGGCTCGGCACCAGGACCCGGGCGATCTTCGACGGGCTCTTTGCAGCCGCGATCGTGGTACCGGGTGTCGTCATCGGCATTGCAACGCTGGTTGCCCTCGTCGAAGTCTTCGGCTTCATCAATCCTGTTATCGCCGCCCTCTGGCCAGGCGACCAGCCGCCGAAGCTGGCACTCGGCTACGGCTCGATCATCGCTGCACATGGGCTCTTCACCATGGCGCTGGTGACGATGATCGTGAAGGCGCGTATTGCGAGCCTCGGGCGCGACATCGTCGAGGCCTCCAGCGATCTCTACGCCACACCCTTCACGACCTTTCGGCAGATCGTGCTGCCGCAGATCATGCCGTCGATCCTGGCGGGGTTTCTGCTCGCCTTCACCTTTTCCTTCGACGATTTCATCATCGCCTTCTTCGTGGCGGGCTCCAACACGACGCTGCCGATTTACGTCTTCGCCTCCATTCGCCGCGGCGTGACGCCGGAAATTAATGCAGTCGCGACGATGGTGCTGATCGCTTCGCTTGCCCTCATTTTCATCGCGCGCTTCCTGATGCGCGAAAAGACAACGACAAACTGACCGGGGAAATGCCATGATACTGAGAGATCGCGTTGCAATCGTCACGGGCGCAGGTTCGGGCATCGGACGGGCCGGCGCACAGATCATGGCGCGCGAAGGCGCCTATGTCGTCGTTGCCGACATCAATTTCGCAAATGCCGAAGAAACCGTCGCTCTGATTGTCGAGGCAGGCGGTGGCGCCGAGAGCATGATGGTCGATGTCACCGACGACCAGGCGCTTGAAACCGGCATTGCCGCTGTTGCTGCACGTCACGGCCGGATCGACATTCTGCACAATCACGCGGGCGCGCAGGTGGCCGGCGATCTGGAACAGGTTGCCATCGAAGGTTTCGACAAGTCCTGGAGCCTGAACGTGCGGGCGCATTTCATGGCCGCGCGTTTCGTCATGCCGATCATGAAAAAGGCAGGCAAAGGCGTAATCCTCAATACGTCCTCATCGTCAGGCGTGCTCTACGACCGCGAAATGATCGCCTATACGACGACCAAACATGCTGTCATCGCCATGACCCGGCAGATGGCGGGCGACTATGCGAAGTTCGGCATTCGCGTGAATGCACTCTGCCCCGGATGGGTCGACACGCCATTCAACGAACCGTTCATCGCGCAGATGGGCGGGCGCGGCGCCATTGAAGGCTACATCGCCGAGAAGGTGCCGCTCGGCCGCTGGGCGGATGTTTCGGAGATAGCCGAACCGATCCTGTTCCTGGTCTCGGACCGCTCGTCCTACATGACGGGGCAAATCCTCGTCGTCGATGGCGGCGAGACGGTCGTTTAGGCTGACTGGAAAGTCAGTTGCACCTTGCAGGCCAGCGAACGGTCGCCGGCAATTTCAAAGGCTGAAACGGCGTCTTCGAGCGGCATTCTGTGGCTGATGATTGGCCGCACATCGATCTTCCGGCGGGAAATCAGGTCGACGGCGGTTGCGAACTCCTCATGGAAACGCTGCGTTCCGTGGATGTGCAGTTCCTTGCCGACAATGGCGTTGAGAGGCACCGGAACGTCGCCGGTGACGCCGACCTGGACGATGGCGCCGCGCGGCCGGACCGCCGCAATCGCGCTATGGATGGCCGGCGCGGCGGCAGAACATTCGAACACGAGATCGAAACAGCCTTTTCCTGCCTGGAATTCGGCAAATGACTCTGCATCCCGCGCCACGTTGATCGTGCGGCTGGCGCCCATGGCTTTCGCCCGCGCGAGCGCTGCGTCGGCGAGATCCGTGACCACGATTTCGCCGGCGTAATAATGGCTGATAACAGCGACCATCAGGGAGCCAATCGGTCCGGCACCTGTCACCAGGACTTTCTTGCCGGCAATGCCGGGGGCGCGCGATGCGGCGTGCAGGCAGACGGACAGCGGCTCGCTGCAGGCCGCTTCCGCAGGCGTTATCGAGGCTCCAACCTCAACGCATTGTTTGGCCGGCACCACCAGCCATTCCCGAAACATGCCCTGCTCATGCGGCAGGCGCATCGCACTGCCCATGAAGCGCATTTCCAGGCAGTGGATCGGCAAGCCGATACGGCAATATTCGCAAGCACCGCAGGGCTGGCTCGGATTGACGGCGACCAGCATTCCGGCCTTCAGGGTGACGCCCTCACCTGCCTGCTCCACGGTTCCAGCGGCCTCGTGCCCGGGTATCATTGGCTCGCGAACCCTGACCGGTCCGAAACCACCGTCCTGGTAATAATGCAGGTCGGAGCCGCAGATGCCTGCGGCTGCCATCTTCAAAAGCACTTCGCCCGGACCGGGGGCTGCGACCGGATCAGTCTCGATCCTGAGATCGCCCTTTGCATAAAGCCGTGCCAGACGGGTGTGCATCACATTCTCCTATTTCAGAAGCCCAAGCTGCTGTGGCAGCCACAGGGATATCGAGGGGACGAAGGTGATCAAAATCAAGGCGATGAAGAGCGGCGCAAGCCAGGGCAAGATCGCCATCGTCGTGCGTTCGACGGACAATTTCGCCACCCGCGACAACACGAAGAGTACCATGCCTAGCGGAGGGTGAAGCAGGCCGATCATCAGGTTCAGGGTCATGATAAGGCCAAACTGTACCGGATCGATGCCGAATTTCGCGACGATCGGCAGAAGGATCGGTACGAGGATGGTAATGGCGGCGATTGTGTCCAGAAAGCAGCCGACGAAGAGCATCAGCAGGTTCACAAGGATCAGGAACACCCACTTATTGTCGGTGATCGACAGGATCGCGTCGGACAGAAGCTGGGCAGCCTGGCTCACCGTCAGCAGCCATGCGAAGACCGAAGCGGCAGTGACGATGAAGAGAACGGATGCCGTCGTTTCAATCGTGTCGAAGCTCGCCTTGGCGAGTGTCGAGAACGTCATCGTGCGATAGCGCACGAGGCCGAGGAACAGCGACCAGAGCACAGCGGCGACGGCCGCTTCCGTCGGCGTGAACCAGCCCATGGTCATGCCGCCGATCAAGATGACAGGAGTCATGAGCGCCATGACGGCGGAAAAGCGGAAATACCAGTCGAGCGCCAGAAGCACGACGAGGGCAATGCCCGCCGCGGCATTCATCGATACGCCTGATCGCATCATCACGTAGATCGACAGGGGCACCAGCAGGACAACGACGATCTCGAGACCTGCGGAAAGGAGTTGCTTGACGTCGAAGGGCGCATCGGAACCCCAGCGCTTCACGTAGGCGAAGGCTGCGACTGTGATCATCATCAGCAGCGTCATGACGATGCCCGGCAGAATGCCCGCCATGAAAAGAGCGCCGATCGAAACATTCGCCATCATGCCGTAGATCACGAAAGGCAAGGATGGCGGGAAGATCGGACCGAGCGTGGCAGACGCCGCCGTTACCCCGACCGCGGCCTCGACGGGGTAGCCGTGATCCTTCATCGCCTTGATCTCGATCGTGCCGATGCCGGCCGCATCGGCAAGCGCAGTGCCCGACATGCCCGAGAATATGACGGAACCGATGATGTTGACCTGTGCGAGACCACCTTTCATCCAGCCGACGAGCGCGACGGCGAAGGAATAGATGCGGCCGGTGACACCCGCCGAATTCATCAGGTTGCCAGCAAGGATGAAGAAGGGAACAGCGAGAAGCGGGAAACTTTCGACACCCGCGATCATGCGCTGGGCGACGATGATATCGGGCGCAACGCCGTAGAGGACGATATAGAGAACGGAGGCGACGGCCATCGAGATCGCGACGGGCACGCCGATCAGCATCAGCACCAGAAATGAGCCAAGCAAGAGCAGCATCAGGTCATCCTTCGACAGCGTGGAATTCTTCGGGGCGCTCCAGAACGGAGTAGCCGCGGCGCATATTGGCGATGAAGACGATCACCGCACGGATCAGCATCAGCACGAAGGCTGCAAGCACGCTGTAGAAGACGATGTTGCGCGGCAAGTCGACGGTGACCATCTGCTCGTCGGCGACGATCTGCACGTAGCGCCACATCAGATAGCAGCCATAAGCGAAGAAACCGATGCGGACGATATCCACGAAGGTTGCGAGAACGCGCGCAAGACCTGCCGGCATGTAATGATAGAAGACGTCCACCTGGATATGGCGCGACGTGCGTACGCACATGACGGCGCCGAGAAAGACGACGCCGATCAGGCAGTTGACGGCGATTTCTTCGGTCCAGGCATAGCTGTTGTTCAGCACATAGCGGGTGAAGAACTGCAGGAAGACGCAACCGGCCATCAACCAGAAAACGAGCAGCGTGATCCAGTCTTCGATGGCGTAGTCCGAGATATTGGCGGTGGGCGCATGCCCCTCGAATTCGTGGCCGATCTCCTCGGCAGTGACTTGCGTATGAACTTCTTGTGACATGATCGGCCTTGTTCCGGTGGGGAAGAAGGGCGCGCGGCGCTCAGGCGGCGCGCCCTCGGGCTGTTACTGGATCGCGCGGATCGCTTCCCAATCGGCCTTTTCGTAGCCGAAGTCCTCGAACTTGACCTTTTCCGCGACCGTCTTCTCGAAATCGGCCTTGTCGACTTCGGTGACGCTCAAGCCCTTCTCCTTGAAGGTGGCGATCAGGCTGTTTTCCTTGCCCTCGATGGTCTTGGTCGTGCGCACGGCAGCTTCCTGCATGACCTCGCCGAAGATCTTCTTGTCTTCGTCCGAAAGGTTCGACCAGAGCGTCTTCGAGATCACCGTATTCAAGTGATCGACGATGTGGCCGGTCAGAATGATGTTCTTCTGGACTTCGTAGAACTTCTTGGCCTCGATCGTCGTCAGCGGGTTTTCCTGGGCCTCGACCGTGCCGTTCTGCAAGGCGAGATAGACCTCGGCAAAGGCGATCGGCGTCGTGTTGGCGCCGCAGGCGCGCGGCATGGCGAGGTAGGCCGGAACATCAGGTACGCGGATCTTCAGGCCCTGCATGTCGGCGCATTTGGCGATCGGCTTGTTGGCCGTCGTATGGCGCGTCCCGTAATAGCTGACGGCGGCGATATGGTTGCCGGTCTTGTCCTCATAACCCTTGGCCAGGCGCTTGAAGACGTCGCTCTTGGTGTAGGCGATCAGGTGTTCGGGGCTGCGGAAGATATAGGGGAAATAGGTCACGCCGATCGGCTTATAGTCGCGGGCGGCAAAGCTCGATCCGGAAATGATGATGTCGACCGTTCCGAGCTTGAGACCCTGGTTGATATCGGCTTCCTTACCGAGCTGCGAAGCCGGATAGACCTCGATCTTGTAGCGGCCGTTGGTGCGCTTGTTGATCTCTTCCGCGGCCCAGAGGGAATCCGTGTGGAAAGGTTCCGATGTCTCGTAGACATGGGCCCATTTCAGCACCGTCTGGGCATGTGCGATCGCCGTTGTCGCCATGATTGCCGCGGCAGTGCAGAGTATCGTCGTCAGTTTCAACTTCATCGCTCTCTCCTCCTGAGATCTCGTTAAGTGGCTGCTTTTCCCTTGTTCGGCCCGGCCGTGCGGCCGCGCCCCTGCTCGCCCGAAACCTCCTCCCCGAAGCTTTCGGAAAATCTCTTCTGTGAATTCGTGAGATGCGTGTGCATGGCCGCCTTCGCCCCTGCCGTATCGCCGGCGGCGATCGCGTCGCGGATGGCCCGGTGCTCTTCGAGCGCTGTACGCCACGACATCGGTCCTTCGAAATGGCTGGCTAGCTTTTCGAAATACGGCGTCATGCGCATGTCGAACATCTCGCCGGTAACGCGGAGCAAGGTCGCATTGCCGACGATTGCGGCGATGCCGGTATGAAAGGCGCGGTCGGCGACAAGCACGGCGCGCGCATCCTCCACCACGCCGCTCATCGCTCTCAGCGCCTCGTCGAGGACGGCAATGTCCTCAGGGCGGGCGCTTTTTGCCGCCTCCTCTGATATGGCGCATTCGATGATGGCGCGGGCTTGCAGCAGCTCGAAAGGCCCCTCCACTGGCTCGCGCTCGCTGCCGGTCGTTTCGCCGGCATGTTTGCGCGTGACATAAATGCCGGAGCCCATGCGGATATTGATGTATCCCTCGACTTCCAGCACGATCAGCGCTTCGCGCAGCGTGGGGCGCGAAACCGAAAGTTGCTCCGCAAGCTCGCGCTCGGCAGGCAGCCTCTGGCCGACGGCGAGTTCGCCTCGGATAATCATCATACGAATCTGGTCCGCCACCTGCCTGTAGAGGCGGCGTGATTCAACTGCCGAAAACATTATGGCCTCCCCGGCACGCTTCTCCTCAAGCGCACAACTGGTCAACTGGCCTGACCAATTGATCCGAAGCTATCATCGGGGAAGTTGTGCGTCAATCCGACGCATGCACTCAGACCGGGCTGGCCAGTTGATAAGTGGATGCAAGGGTCCTAAGGGCCTCGACCGTCGCCGGATCCAGCGTCACGCCATGTCTTTCCCGCTCGGCGGCGACAGCCCATTCCCGATCGCCCGGCGCCGTCACCCTGAAGCCTTCACGCGGCGGAGATGCCCTCAAGGTTTCGACGTAGCGTTTCATGGCAGCATCAAAGATCTCGATATCGAGGAAGGCTGCAGGGTTCAGCGCGATGACGAAGGCACCCAGCCCGCGCGGTGTCGAAAAATCCGGCCCGGACATCGGAGCGATATCGAAACTCAGCTTCATGCCTGTGAGCACAGCACTCAAGATCTCGGGAATGCCTGCAAGCCCTGCGCCCTTGAAGCCGAATTCGCCGCCGAGCGGCGCCAGCATTTCGGCCACATCGGGATCGGCCGTGTCATACCCCCGTTCATCGGAGGCGACTCCTTCGGGCAGTTGGCGGCCGAGGCTGCGATAGAGCAGCACGCGGTTATAGGGCACGGCGCTCGTCGCCATGTCGAAGAGCCACGGGTTATCTCCCGTGACCGGCACAGCGCAGGCGATCGGATTGGTGCCATGAAAGCGCATGGCGCCGTCGTGCAGACGCACGAAGCTATCGGAATTGCAGAAAGCAAAGCCGATGAAGCCGCGTTGGGCGGCATCGAACGCATAGGCACCTGCCGGTCCGAAATGCGAGGAATTGCGGATCGCAACCGCACCGATCCCGAATTCCCCGGCAAGACGCGTCGCATGCTCCATGGCCGTATAGGTCGCGAGCGCACCATGGCCATTATCCGCATCGAGCGAAGCGACGGCGCCGAAAGTGTTTACCAGCGCGAGATGCGGGCGCGGATTGAGGCGCCCTTCGGTCAACCCTTTCACATAATGAGGGAGGAGGCGCACACCGTGGCTGTCGATGCCATAGCGCGTAGCATGCAGCATTCCCCGCGTCGCTGCATCCGCAGTCTGTTGGTCGGCACCGGCCGCGATAAAGACCTCTCGGCAGAAATCCTCGATCGTTGCCAGGGACGCCAGGGCGCCAGCGGTTTTTTTTGCTGTCAGTCGTCATCGGCCTCAATCCGTTAGAGTGGATCGTCTGCAAACTCTAGCGCGCTGGCGAGAAGATTCGATAGCCGCACCGCGCCTGAACCTGCACTTCTTTCAAACCCCTGTCCGACTTGTGCAAACGTCACGGCTTGCCGAGCGACAGGCGGAACTGCCGGGGTGTCGTGCCGGTTCGCTGCTTGAAGATGTCGTAAAATCGGCTACTGGAGCCGAAGCCGCAGTCGAGGGCAATCTCCAGGATCGAGTCCTCGGTCTCAGCCAGCCGCTGCATTGCTCTCGCGAGACGATAACGTGTCAGATATTCCATTACGGAAATGCCGAGCACATCGCGAAACGCCCGATTGGCAGTGGTTGGATGCACGTTAACGCGCTTTCCAAGATCCGCCAGGCTTAGCGGCTCGGGAAAATGCCGGTTGATCAGGTCGGTCAGCACCTCTGAATGGCGGATGGCGGGGCTTACCGGCGTCGCGGCCGCTGCAACGGACGAGCCTCGATCATCGGCGTGATCAAGGATGAGCCGGCGCACCCTGAGCTTAGCCTCGTCCGCGATCAACTGGCGCCGGACGGGATCGCTGCTGCCCCATTCCTCGACCCAGGCAGAGACGGTGAGCGGCGTCGTCTCGCGGCGGCGGGGCTCGACCACGAAGGCGCCCTGCATGATTGCCTGTCTCGCCTTCTTGTCGATGGAGAGCGCGAGAAAGTCGACGAGCGGAAGGTAGATGCAGATAAGCGGCGCCTCCGGCGTCACCAGGATCGTCTGGTGGGGAATGGCCGCCCAGAAGAGGACAAGACGCCCGGCCTCGACCCGTTCCTGCCGACCATTGAAGAGATAGGTCATGGCACCATCGAGAAGCAGGTTGATCTCGACATGGTCGTGCCAATGCGCAGCGCTCATGGCATCTGCCGTGTGGCGCTCGATCAGGAAGCTCCGCGGCGACCCCGCCCACTCGCCGCTCCTGTTGAAATGATCGTCTTTCATGCGTCCAACGCTTCAATCCGGGAATACTCCCTTCAATAGCAGGAAGAAATTCTGATTTGGAAGAGGCACCACTATGGCAACCTTGATTTGTGGGAGACCGAAATGCCGAAGATTTGCCTCGTGGGTGCGGGCAGCACCGTTTTTGCGCAGAACATTCTGGGGGATGTGCTGTCCACACCCTCGGGCAGCGATTATGTGATCAGCCTGTTTGATATCGACCCCGAACGGTTGAAGACATCGGAGATCGTTGCGCGGCGCATCTGCGAGGCGCTCAATCTGCAGAGGGTAAGGGTAGAGGCAACCCTCGATCGTCGCGAGGCGCTGCGCGGATCGGATTTCGTTATCCTGATGATGCAGGTCGGCGGCTACAAGCCTGCGACTGTGACGGATTTCGACGTGCCGAAGCGGTACGGCCTGCGGCAGACCATTGCCGATACGCTCGGCATCGGCGGGATCTTCCGCGGACTTCGCACCATTCCGGTGCTGGAAGCGATCTGCCGCGATATGGAAGAGGTCTGCCCCGACGCGCTGCTGATGCAATATGTGAACCCGATGGCGATCAACTGCTGGGCGATCAAGGAGCTGGCGCCCAGTATCCGCACGGTTGGCCTTTGCCATAGCGTGCAGCATACCGCCGCCCATCTCACCTCCTGCCTCGACGAAGACATTGCCGACATCAACTACATCTCGGCTGGCATCAACCACGTCGCCTTCTTCCTGAAATACGAGAAGCTGCATGCCGATGGCCGGCGCGAGGATCTTTACCCCCGCCTGAAGGCTCTCGCCGGCGAGGGACACGTGCCGCCCGACGATCGGGTGCGCTTCGATGTGCTGAAGCGGCTCGGTCATTTCGTGACGGAATCCAGCGAACATTTCTCCGAATATACGTCCTGGTACATCAAGGACCGCCGTCCGGAGCTCATCGACAAGCTCAATATCCCGCTGGACGAGTATATCAGCCGCTGCGAGCGGCAGATTTCAGAATGGCATGCGCTGCGCCGGGATCTCGAAGGCGACAAGCCGATCGAAGTCTGCCGCAGCAACGAATATGCCGCGGGCATCATTCACGCCGCAGTCACCGGCAATCCGGCGCTGATCTATGGGAATGTTCCCAATAACGGCCTGATCGAGAATCTTCCGGCCGAGTGCATCGTGGAAGTGCCCTGCCATGTGGACAGGAACGGCATCCAGCCAACCCGCATCGGCAGGATCCCCTCGCAGCTCGCCGCTGTGATGAAGCTCAGCATCTCGGTTCAGGAACTGACCGTTGAAGCAGCATTGACGGGAAAACGCGACCGCATCTATCAGGCAGCCCTGCTCGATCCGCATACATCGGCAGAACTGTCGCCGGACGAGATCTGGGGCCTGGTCGACGACCTGATCGAGGCACACGGCGAACTCCTGCCCAGATATAGCTGAGATCGGCCACAGGCCTTATTCGCTCACCAAACAACAGCCAAGAGGCACGTCGTCATCAGAGACGGCGTGCCTTTCTTTTTGATCCTGCACCACCAGATCGGCCGGCATGAAAAAGATCATAAACGATCAGAATCTTGATTGACATTGATCGTACTGAGTGGGAACTTTGATGCAAAGAAGCACAATTGCATCAGGGGACGATCTGTGAACCAGACTGGCGGCGTGAAGACTGATCGGCTCGATGCCATCCGCAGCCATCTCTATGCGAATGGCTTTTCCACCATTCAGGACCTGGCCGATGCTGTCGGCGCCTCCTTGGCAACTGTGCGGCGCGACCTGCAAATTCTCGAACAGGATGGCGCGATCGACCGTGTGCATGGCGGCGCTCGCATCGCCGAGGGTTCCTCGGTCGAAATGGCCTTTCAGGAGCGCGAAAAGCGACAGCTCTCGGCCAAGCGTGCGATCGCCAATGCGGCCTATGAACTGCTTCTGCCCCGCACAGCGATCTTCCTCGATGCCGGCACGACGGTTCTTCAGCTTGCCCGGCTCATCCGCATCAATCCGATGCCGCTGCGCATCTTCACCAACGGCCTGATCGTCGCTCAGGAATTTCTCAACATTCCGAACCTCGAGGTCGTGCTTCTCGGTGGCCAGCTGCGCAGCGAAAACGCCTCGCTTGTCGGCCCGCAGGCCGAGGCGATGCTCGAAACGATCTGGTTCGATCAGCTGTTTCTCGGAGCAAGCGCCATCAGCCCCGACGGCGCGATCTACAGCGTGGACAGTGCCGAAGCCAGCCTGAACCGGCGCATGCTCACCCGCTCTGCCAACGGCTATGTGCTCGCCGATTCCTCGAAATTCGGGACGATGGCAACCTACAAGGTCGCGCCCCTGAACGCCGCAAAGCTCATCACCGACAAGGGTCTGACACCCCAATGGCGCGCCGAACTCACCAACTTCGGTATTGACGCGATCTATGCCGAGCTCGGAGCAAAAGAATGAGTAACGAACTGATCCTCGGCATCGATGGCGGCGGCAGCAAGGTGCTCGTCACACTGGCCGACAGAGGCGGCCGAATTCTGCGCACTGCGCTCGGCGGTGGTGTCAATCCGATGGACAATCCGGACTGGCGACAGGAGCTGGAGCGGCATATCGAACCGTTCCGCAATGAGCCGGGACTGGCCGCCGTCGGCGCTGCCCTGCCTGCTTATGGCGAAGTCGCTCACCTCTCTGCGCTTCAGAAACAATGCATTGATGACGCCTTTCCGGATATCCGCAGGATCGTGCTCAATGACGTCGATGCAGCCCATCTCGGTGCCTTTGCCGGGCATCCGGGCATCCTCATCCTGTCGGGGACCGGCTCCATGTCCTGGGCGCGCAACGGCGCGGGCGCCTCCGCACGCGCCGGCGGTTGGGGCGATGTGATCGGCGACGAGGGCAGCAGCTACTGGATCGGTCGCGCAGCCCTGCATCTCATCAGCCAGAGCCTCGATGGACGTGCCAAGCCGACGGCGATGGCGCGAGCCATTTACGATCATCTCCAGCTGGATATTGCAGACCCGATGAACGCGCTCGGCGGCTGGATCAACGGGCTCGCAAAGCCCCGTGCGGGTATCGCCGCGCTCTCCATCCTTGTCGATCGAACCGCTCAGCAAGGTGATGAGACGGCCATTGGCCTGATCGAGACGGCGGCCGAAGAGCTTGCCAAACACCATTGGGCAATCGCCAGCCATTGTGAAAACGGCACGGAGTGGACCTACGCGGGCGGCACCTTCTCCAGCCGTCTTTTGCTTGAAGCCGTCGAACGGCGGATCGGCCGACGGGCGGTTTCACCCGTACTTCCCCCTATTGGCGGCGCGCTTCTGGCCGCCGCCCAACTTCTCGACTGGCCGCTTGACGAGCGCTGGTTCGGGCAAATCGCGGTCGCGGCCGAAACCGTGATCGCGCGATCAAGACAATGACTGTCAACGATAAAGAAGGATGGGAACATGCGTAAATTGATATTGCCTTTGCTTGCCTCCGCCGCCCTTGCGATCGCCCTGCCTGCCGTGGCGGACGACGCCAAACCGCTTGCCGGCCAGTCTATCACGGTGCTGATGCCGTCGCCGCAGGGCGCCACGGTTGCGGCCGATTTTGAAGCCGCGACCGGCATTCATGTCGATCTCCAGACCCTCTCTTGGGACGATATCCGCCCGAAGCTGGTAACGGCGCTCGTCGCCGGCACGGCACCAGCCGATGTCACCGAATTCGACTGGTCATGGACGGGTCAGTTCAGCGCCGCCGGCTGGTACATGCCGCTGAACGACGTGATCGACAAGGATAGTGTCGATGATATTGGCGTCGCCAAGATCTTCACCGTCGACGGTCAGTTGCTCGGCGTACCCTACACGAACGACTTCCGCGTCATGCTCGTCAACAAGAAGCATTTCACGGACGCCGGCATTACCGAAATGCCGAAGACGCTCGACGCGCTGGTCGAGGCCGCAAAGAAGATCAAGGAGAAGGGCATCTCCACCTATCCGATCGGCCTACCGCTCTCGGCGACCGAAGGCGCTTCCACGAGCTGGTATCTGCTGACCAAGGCCTTTGGCGGCGAACTCTTCGACAAGGATTTCAAGCCGCTTTTCCTCACCCCCGATTCAGCCGGCTACAAGGCGCTCGCCTTCGAACTGAAGCTCTTGAAGGACGGCCTGGTCGACCCTGCCTCGACAGGCCTCAAGGACAGCCAGATCAACGAGAGCATGTTCGCCCAGGGGCTGACCAGCATCATGATCTCGGGTGAGCCCGGTCGCCTGGGCCAGATGAACGACCCGAAGCAGTCCAAGGTCGCCGGCCAGGTGGAAGCGATCCTCGTACCGACCGAAAGTGGTCAGACCCGCAGCTTCGGCCTTCCGGAAGCGCTCGCCATTCCGAACGTTTCGCAGAACAAGGAAGCGGCGGTCGCCTTCGTCAAATGGTTCACCAGCAAGGAGTTCCAGAAGAAGAATGCCGCAAACGGCTTCCTGCCGACGCGCACTTCGGCTCTCGCCGAACTTAATACGGAAGGCAAGCTGACAAGCGGCGACGCACTTGTCGAACAGTCCAAGACCGTCGAGCCACTGTTCCAGCAGGGAACGCCGCCGTGGTATCCGCAGTTTTCGAGCGCGGTAAACACGGCGATCAATAGCGCGGCAAAGGACCAGGTCACCGTTGATCAGGCCATGCAGAGCATCGCCGATGCAGCCAAGCAGGCGATGGCGCAATGACAACAGCCACCGCTGAAGGTGTGGCAGCCAAGCGTAGTGTCGGCCTCAACGCCGACACCATGCTCGGACTGCTGCTGGTGCTGCCGATCCTGGTGACGATGGCAGCTCTGGTCTTCTATCCGATGGGACGGACGGTCTGGGACTCGCTGCACCGGGTCAATCCAATGCAGGCCGGAACGCCCTTTGTCGGACTGGAAAATTACACACGCATGCTGTCGGATGGCCAGCTGGCGACGACCTGGACGAATACCCTCATCTACGTCGTTCTCGCCGTCGCTGCCGAAACCATCTTCGGCGTGCTTGCTGCAGCGCTCATCAATCAGATGAGGGTCGGGCGCCAGTGGGTGCTTGCGGCTGTCATTCTGCCCTGGGCGCTCCCCGGTGTCGTCAACTCCGTCATCTGGCTATGGATCTATCAACCCGGCGCCGGCCTGTTGAACGGCATACTCGTCGCACTTGGCCTGCCTTTCGAAAATCATGTCTGGTTCAACGACCGGACGAGCGCGATCATCGCGGTCACCGTCGTGCATGTCTGGCGTATGATGCCGCTGACCATCGTCATCGTGCTTGCGGCTATGCAGAGCATCCCGGCGCATCTCTATGAGGCTGCCCGCATCGACGGCGCGACGCGCGTGCAGATGTTCAGCCTGGTCACGCTTCCGCTCGTGCGCAGCGCAATTGCCGTTGCCATGACGAACGCGACGGTCAATGCCTTCAATCTTTTCGACGAGGCCTGGGTGCTGGCCGGATCGAGCCTCGAAACGCGGCCGATCCTCGTGCAGATCTATCTCGAGACGTTCCAGAACCTTCGCTTCTCCTACGGGATGGCGCTGTCGGTCGTCATTACGCTGGTGTCGCTGCTCGTCTCGCTCGTCTATGTCCTCCGCGTCTATCGCAACACACGGTTCGACTGATGAAACCAACCATTCTCTATCGCCTGATGATTTGGGCCGGTCTTGCGGTGCTGCTGATCTGGTCGCTTGGCCCGATCTACTGGACGATCGCAAGTTCCGTGACGCCGACGGAAGATTTTTCCACGCGGCCGATCCATTTCTTCCCGCAGCATTTCACGCTCGACCATTATTCGCGCCTGCTCGGTATCAACATTGCGCGGATCGGCGGGGTGGAAGTATGGAAGCAGTTCCGTGCAGCACTGCTCAACAGCGTGATCACGTCTGCAGCTGCCACGGCTCTCTGCGTCGCGATCTCGGCACTCGGCGCCTATGCATTCACCCGGATGCGCTTTCCCGGGCGTCAGCTTCTGTTTGGCGCTGTCGTCGCGACGCTGGCCATCCCTGCCTATGCGGTGCTGATCCCGCTCTATCAGATCATGATCAGGATGCATCTGGTCGACACCTATACCGGCGTCTCGCTGATCTATGTCTCGGCCTATCTGCCGCTCTCCCTTTGGCTGTTGCGCAGCGTCTTCGAGCAGCTTCCGATCGCGCTCGAAGAGGCGGCACAGCTTGATGGCGCGGGTCGCCTCTTCATCTTCTTCCACATCGTGCTGCCACTCGCCGGACCCGGTTTGACGGCGGCCGCTATCCTCACCTTCCTGGGGGCGTGGGGTCAGTATCTCGTTCCCCTCATCTTCTCACCGCAGGCGACGAAACCCCTGACGGTTCTCATCCCTGAATTCGTCACCAAGAACTTCATCGACTACGGGCTGATCACGGCCAGCGGATCGATTGCGATCGTCATCCCTGCCCTCGTCGTCATCTTTCTCAACCGGTACCTCGTCAGCGGTCTGCTGGCTGGTTCGGTCAAATAATCGGAGACATCATGAACACGACCGAAAAGGTAATCTTCGAGCAGTTCCGCTATTGGGAAAAAGCCATCGGCTCGAATACGGCAAGCGGCAAGGCGGACGACCTCCTCGTCTTCGTCGGCTGTGGCACCTCCTTCAACCTCGCTTTGTCTCTGGCCGCCTATGCCAACAGCCTCAAGCGCAAGGCGATCGCCGTCCCGGGAGCGGAATGGCTTAACCGGCCTTCTTACTTCTGGCCGGAATGGCAGAAGACCCATGTGGTCGCGCTCTCGCGCAGCGGTGAAACGACGGAAACGGTTGCCGCCGCGAAGGCAAGCCGCGCCGCCGGCGCCTTCGTGACCGCCGTGACCGTCGAGCCCGAAAGCGCACTCGCCAAGAACTGTGACCAGTTGATCTGCTCTCCGACCCATCCCGAGGAAGGCATCGTCATGACAGTTTCGGCAAGCCTCATGGTGTTGCTCAGCCTGCAGCTGATCGGTCAGACCGTGCCTGCCTCGGCCGTTGCATCGGCACGTCAGCTCGCGAATAAACTCGACTCCGCCCTGCCCGACATTATCAAGGATCGTTCGCACTTCGTTTTTCTCGGCGGCGGCCCCCTTTTCGGCATCGCGCTCGAAGGGGCGCTCAAGCTGATGGAAATGAGCCAGCTGATGACGCAGGCCTTTCATCCGCTCGAATACCGCCATGGGCCAATCAGCCTCGTCGACGAGAAGACGGCTGCCATCATGCTCTACAGCACGGACCAGAGACACGCCGAGGCCAAGCTCGTTGGCGAGTTGCGCGAGAAAGGCGCCGTGGTCATCGGTATCGGTGGCCCCGGCGATCTGGAGCTTACTGTCGATGTCGATCTGCCGCTTGCCGGTCTCGTTGTCCTGCCAGCGCTGCAGATCCTTGGCGAACGCGCAGCGCAAGCAAGACAGATTGATACCGTCTCGCCGCGTCATCTTACCAAGGTCGTCACACTCGTATGAGCGCCGTGATCGATCAAAACCGCCAGACCGCCCTGGCGAAACTGTTCGGCGAAAGGGCCCGGCCCCTGCCGCGCGGCATCACATCTGTATGCTCGGCTCATCCGCTGGTCATCGAGGCGACATTGCGACACGCGGCCCGGCGGGGTGATGTCGTCCTCATCGAGGCGACCTGCAATCAGGTCAATCAGGAAGGCGGTTACACGGGCATGAAGCCAGCGGACTTCCGGGCCTTCATCGAGCGCATCGCGACAGAGGTCGACTTTCTCGCAAACCGCATCATTCTCGGGGGCGACCATCTCGGCCCGAACCCATGGCGAAAGCTCGACGCCGAGGATGCGATGGCGCGTGCTGAGGCTATGGTGACGGCTTATGTCGAGGCCGGTTTCGAAAAACTGCATCTCGACACGTCAATGGGCTGTGCTGGCGAGCCCTTGGCGCTTGCCGACGAACTGACCGCCGCAAGAGCGGCACGTCTGGCGAAAGCTGCCGAAGAGGCTGCCCGTCGCAGCGGTCGACGTCTGCCGGTCTATGTCATTGGCACCGAGGTGCCGCCGCCCGGCGGTGCGACCCATGCACTGGACGAGTTGGAGATCACGCGGCGGGAAGCAGCTCTGAGGACGCTTGATGTTCACCGTCGGGCATTTGCCGAAGTGGGCGTCAGTCCAGCTTTGGAGCGCGTTATCGCCATTGTCGTCCAGCCGGGAGTCGAGTTTGGCAACGCTAATGTCGCGCTCTACAGGCCCGAGCGCGCGCAAAAGCTCATCTCTGCGCTCGATGGGATGAAGGGACTGCTTTTCGAAGCTCATTCCACCGACTACCAGCCGGCAGCCGCGCTCTCGGCTCTGGTCGACGGCGGGTTTGCGATCCTGAAAGTCGGCCCCGGCCTGACCTTCGCATTGCGGGAGGCGCTCTACGGCCTCGATGCGATCGCCGGTATTCTTGGCGATGGCAGGCCAGGCAGCGGGCTCACGGCGGCGATGGAAGAGATCATGCTCGCCGAGCCCAGCCACTGGGCTGGCCACTATGGCGGTACGGCTGATGAGCAGCGGTTGCAGCGGCATTTCAGCTACAGCGACCGTATCCGGTACTACTGGCCCGACGCACGTGCCGCTGCAGCAGTCGACGAACTACTCGCCCGGTTGCCCGACGAGATCCCGGAAACGCTGATCAGCCAGCATCTCGCCCGCGTCTACCCTGATGTGGTCGAAAAGCGTGTCGCTCCGAAAGCCCGCGATCTCTGCCTTGCCGCTGTTGATGCTGCGCTCGCTCCCTACGCCACCGCGACAGCGCCTCGATAAGCGAGGCGCTACATATCGCTCTGCCCGAGCGAGCGCAGATCCGAAATCAGATTTTCAGCCGGAGACAGTTATGGCGTCCGTAAACGTGGCAAATGTCCGCAAGAACTATGGTCACTTCGAAGTATTGCACGGGGTCGACATCGATATCCGCGACGGAGAATTCGTCATCCTTGTCGGCCCTTCCGGCTGCGGCAAGTCGACCTTGCTGCGCATGATCGCAGGGCTTGAGGAAATCTCCGGTGGCAACGTCTCGATCGGCAGCAAGGTCGTCAACAACGTCGCCCCGAAGGGGCGCGACATTGCCATGGTCTTTCAGTCATATGCGCTCTATCCGCATATGACGGTCGAAGCGAATATGGGATTTTCGTTGCGACTGGCGAAAGCGCCGAAGGAGCAGATCAAGGCGCGTGTCCGCGATGCGGCGCAGATCCTCGGCCTCGAACATTTCCTCGACCGCTATCCGAGAAATCTCTCCGGCGGTCAGCGTCAGCGTGTTGCCATGGGCCGCGCCATCGTCCGCCAGCCGCAAGTCTTCCTCTTCGACGAGCCCCTGTCCAACCTCGATGCCAAGCTTCGCGTGCAGATGCGCTCCGAGATCAAGCAGCTGCATCAGCGGCTGAAAACGACGACCATCTATGTGACGCATGATCAGATCGAAGCCATGACCATGGCCGACCGGATCGTCGTCATGCGCGATGGTTATGTCGAGCAGATCGGTTCACCGCTCGATCTCTACGACCGGCCGGCCAATCTCTTCGTCGCCGGCTTCATCGGTTCGCCGGGCATGAATGTCATCAAAGGCAGGATCAGCGCGTCCGGACCGCTCGAATTCATCGCCGACGGAGGGGCGCACCTGCCGCTGCCGGAGGCTGCTGCGGCAGCACGCGGCGCGGAGGTGGTCTATGGCATCCGTCCGGAGCATCTGATCGTCAGCCAGGACGGCGTGAGCGCCGAGGTAGCGGTCATCGAACCGACGGGCGCGGAGACCCAGATTAACGCGAAGCTTGGATCGGATCCCCTGGTGGCGACGGTGCGAGACCGGCTTTCCCTGCAGGCCGGCGATACCGTCAGAATGATGCCGGATCTCACCAAACTGCATCTTTTCGACGCCAAAACCGAAAAGCGCCTGCCGATCGGCTAGCGGCTGCTTTATGCTACCGAGTGAAAACGGTGCGGCGATGATCGCCGCACCTTGTCTTGCTTTGCGGGTCTGACCTCAGAACTCTTCCCAGTTGCCGCCCTTGGTATCCAGTGCGGCATTTCCTGAGAATGCGGAGGCAATCTTGCGACCGAGCGTCCGGGCGGGAGACGGCGCCGGCGTAGCGTTTCGCCCGGCGCTACGAACAGGCGCCGAATGCGAAGCATAGCCTGCTTCGTTCAGCTTGAACTGAGCGAGAAGCTGGTTGAGCGATGCAACCTCCTTCGCAAGATTGTAGCTGGCAGCGGTCGACTCTTCGACCATGGCAGCGTTCTTCTGCGTATCCTGGTCCATCTGATTGACGGCCGTGTTGATCTGGTCGAGGCCCAACGACTGCTCCTGCGATGCTTCGACGATCGCAGCGATATGTCGGTTGATTTCCTGAACCTCCGAAACGATCGCCTGAAGCGCCTTGCCGGTATCGTCGACCAATTGCACACCTGCATGCACCTGCGCATTCGAGGCCGTGATCAGATCCTTGATCTCTCTGGCCGCCGTTGCGGAGCGCTGCGCCAGTTCACGCACTTCCTGCGCGACGACGGCAAAGCCCTTGCCGGCCTCGCCGGCTCGGGCTGCTTCAACACCGGCGTTAAGCGCCAGCAGGTTCGTCTGGAAGGCGATGTCGTCGATCACGCCGATGATATTGCCGATCTCACCGGAAGACTTGGAGATCTGCTCCATGGCGAGCACGGCCTTTCGGACCACCTCACCAGAATGTTCGGCGCCGGTTTTGGCACGGGCCACGAGCTGGCCGACATCCTGGGCGCGTTTGCTGGAACCCTTGACGGTCGTGGTGATTTCTTCGAGAGCCGCAGCCGTCTCTTCGAGAGCCGCCGCCTGCTGCTCGGTGCGCTTGGCGAGATCGTCGGCAGCCGACTTGATCTCGTTTGCTCCCGAGTCGATGCCGCGGGCATTCTGCGACACCCGGTTCAACGCGGATTGCAGCTTGTCGGCGGAGTCATTGAAGTCGCTGCGGACGCCATCGAGCCTTGCCACGAAGGGCTGCGCGATCCGGTAGGACACATCGCCCTCGGCAAGCTTTGACAGGCCGGCAGCGAGATTGTCGACGGCAAACTGCACATCGGCAGCGTCCTTCGCCTTTTCCTTCTCGCGCTCGATCTGTTCTCTTTCGCTCAAGCTGCGATTGGCTTCCGCCTCCTGTTCGAGGCGAACCCGCTCGATCGCGTTCTGCTTGAAGACCTGAACGGCACGGGCCATCGCGCCGATTTCGTCAGGCCGGCCCTGACCTTCGACCTCGACATTGATATCACCTGCGGCCAGGCGCGCCATCGTGCCGGTCGTCTTCTTCATGACCGACGCAATCGAACGCGCAAAGACGAGGAAACCGAGCAGTGAAATAAGTGAGACGACGACTGCGCCGATCCCAGCCATCCAGAACGCCTGCTGCGATGCTTCGACGACTTCCGTAACATCGGAGCCGATTTCGAAGACACCGATCTTGCGACCGGAGAAATCTTCGAAGGGAATGGCGGTGACTTCATAGTCCCTGTTGCCGAGAACGGCATGGACACGGACGCGGTCGCCGTTGAAACCCGCCTGCAACTGTTCCTGGGTGAGGATCGTCTTGTCTCCGAAGGTCGAGGCCTGCGGCACAAATTTCCCGTCCTGCAGGATATGGACCGCAACTTCGGCATCGACGGATTTTGCAAGCGGCGCAAAATAGTCATTCGTGAGCGAGGTGCCGACATCGACGACGCCGACAGTCTTGCCGTCCTTGATAACGGGGGCCGAGGCAAACATGCTGACGGCGGTCCGCCCAGGTTCGATGCCCGCGTTCAGTTTGCCCTGCGTCAGCGCCGCAACGATCATCTTGCGACGTCCCTTGAGATCGTCGCCGAAGGTGTCAGGCGTATGGATACGTGCGACCGCGAGGCCATCGCCATTGCTGAAGGTGATGAGCTGAAGGCCTTGCGCTTTGATCGCCGGCAGGCTGGCTGTGTATTTTGCAAGAATGGATGCCCGATCATTCTTGGCGATAAGATCGGCCGTTTCGGGCTCACCGGCAAGGGCTACTGCAAGCCCGGCAGCAGCGCGTTTCTGCGCATCCATATCGGTCTGGATGACGTGCAGGTCGGCCGAGAGCTCCTTCTGAAGCGATTGATCGCTCATCGCGCTCTGGCGATGCCAGGCAAGACCACCGATTGCTGCGCTCGCAAACAAAACCGCAGCGAACCCGTAGGCTGTGATGCGGATCCAAATCGGCCGCTTAATCTGTTCTTCGCTCATATCGTCCTCTCATGCGTCGAGTACCCTAATTCTTGAGAGGAAAACTTGTTTTTTACTTAATTTTGAATGGTCAACATTATGGACATAATCCGTAGGCACATATCGCCGACAGCGCTAGCAAGCGGCGCCTTATCCCGCATAGATTGTGTCTATTTCCATCGCTTGGGCGAGTTCGAAACTCCACACCTGAGGGATGGACGAGCATCGACAACGCGACATGCCGTATCGCCTTCCATGCCAGACCAATCGGCGTCTCATGGCAGGAACCGACCAGATGGTTTCAGATACTCGGCCTTATCTCTTGATAAGCCACGGAGTTTTCTGTCGTCACCCAATCGGGTGATGCTCAAGTATCAGTCTCTCCTCTAAAAGATTTGGCCAGACTAATATTCGGCTTCGGCCGCTCATATGACTTTACCAATCGAAAGACAGTCAAATGGAGCATGCGGATATTGTCGATGCCATCTATCGGGCTTCTGTAAACATACAGTTGTGGTCCAGCACATTATGCGCGGTTGTTGACTATGTGGGAGCAACAGCCGGCAATATTGTCTATCAGGCCCCAGATGGAAAAAGCAGTTTTCTGATCCCCGGCCGGATGCGCGAAGATCTGAACGATCTCTATCTGCAACATTACGCCGGCAATCCCTATGCAAAGGCGTTCGAGAAAGTTCAGCCGGATCAGGTAGCGATCGGCAATGAGCTCATCGATGATGCCGCCGTTCGGCGCACCGCATACTATGCCGACATCTGCGCGCCTCAAAATATCTACAATCAGCTCTTCGTTCCTCACGCCAGCCTGCACGAACGCGGCGGTATCGGCGGGGTAGCGCTTTTTCTCTCCAAGGCCCAGGACACCGAAAACGCCCAGGCGGCCCGGAAGCTCCTGCAATTGACGCCGCATCTTTCCCGCTCGATAGAGCTTTCCCTTCATGTCGGAAGCATCAGGCGAGAAGCCAGCCTTCTGCAGCGGCTGCTCCAGGCGCTGCCCGATGCGGCCATGCTGCTCGATGGCCAAGGCGAAATCGTCCTGCTGAATTCCGCCGCAGAAGACATCCTGAGACGGGGCGACGGCCTTTCGATCAACAGACATGAGCGCTCGGCGCTTCCAAGCATTTCCAGCAGCTCCAAGGTTCTGGCTCATGCGATACGGCAAGCCATCGAAATCGCAAGCGGAACCGCCACGCAATTGCCGGGCGCTGTCCAGATTCTCCGACCGTCGGGCCTGCCTCCCTACCTCGCGCAGGTCACTCCACTACCGCCAAATTCCTTCGTCGCCTGGGACTCGGCAGATTCCGGCGCCCGCGTGCTTCTTCAGATCGTCGATGCGGAAAGCCGCGCCACCGGGCAGGCAGAGCAGCTTCGCAGTATCTTCAGCCTAACCGCCGCGGAAACGAAGGTGGCTGTGCTTGTCGGCTGCGGATTTTCGGTTCCAGAGACCGCGAGGATGCTTGCCCTGTCTCCCAACACCGTCAAAACACATACAGCAAGGCTCCTGTCCAAGACGGGTGTGCGATCTCAAGCGGCATTTGCGCGACTGATGGCGTCCGTTCCCGCGCGGCCCGGCCGGCCCTAATCCCGTTTCCGTCGCAAAGTGATAACGAGAGGCGTTGTAAGGCCGAAAATACGGGAAGGTGATGAAGGGACATCCCCTTCCCGCTCAACGCATCGACTTCTCGATCAGGGATCGGGCGTCGTCAGCTCCGTTTCCTTGGTATCGACGACAAATACGGCCAGAATTTTTGCCGGCTTCGTCTTGCTGGCATTCGCACTTACCAAGTGATGATCGCCGGGTACTTCGATCCAGTTTTCACCGGTTTTGAAGACCTTTTCCTTGCCGTCGTTCACCTTGCTTTTGATTTCACCCTCGATGACCGTCGCGTAGATGAAAGCGCTCTTCGCATGGGTATGCGCGGGATTATACCCGCCCGGCCCGTATTCAACGAGGACGCCGCGCATACTTTTGCCCGGGACATTTGGCAATTCATGGTCGAAGACGACCGTGATCTTGGCATTGTGGGCCTTCTGAGCCGCGAAAGCCGGGGCTGCGGCAAGGGACAGCGCCAGCGCGGCAGTGGTCATGGACTTGAGCATCGTATCTTTCTCCTCTGAGGCTCGCTACGACCTGGGCAAGGTAAGTCCACGCACGAGGAAAGGTCAGATATACGATGGTTTAACGCGCTGCCCTGCGGCTGTGATGACACAGTCCGCGAGTGTGTCGACAACTAGTTAAGGTTGTTGTTGCGGTTGGCGTCAACAAGATATATCTCGGAAATGCCACTCGAAATTGTCTTTTCTCGCCGTCGCTGCGATTGAGACCAAACTCCCGAACCGATCATCCCGGAGCGATCGAATGCATATCCAGCCGCAACACCGGATCTATGTCTGCTTCTTTCTCTTCGCCGTTTCGATGGGAGCACTGCTTTCGCGCCTGCCCGACCTACAGGACGCCCTGGGCGTCAACAAGTCCGAACTCGGCCTCACGCTGATCGGCGCAGCGATCGGTGCGTTGATTTCCCTGACATTCGCGTCGCCGCTCATTGCGCGCTTCGGCGCGCGTAAGACGGCGTTCCTGACCGTGCTCGGCACGTCCGCGCTACTGGCAACCATTCCCTGGGCCAATGCCGCCTGGCTGGTTTTCTTCATCCTCTTCTGTGAGGGCTTGCTGGCCGGCGCCCTGGAGATCAATCTCAATGTCGAGATCGATCGCATCGAAGCCCAACTCGGCCGTGGCGTGATGAACAGGGCACATGGCTTCTGGAGCCTTGGATTCTTCCTGACCGCACTTTTCGGCTCTGCCGTTCGTCAGGCGGGCGTGCCAATGCATCTGCATCTTGCGCTGACATTCACTTTCGTCTTGATCGTCGGCATTGTCGTCATCTCGGGCATAGAGAATGCGCCGGCCCGTGCCGGAGTTGAGCATGTGGAGGGCCCAAGTATGGCGCTGCCGACATGGGGGCTCATGCCACTTTGCGTGATCGGCATTGCCGCCTTTCTGGTGGAAGGCGCAGGTATCGACTGGTCGGCGATCTATATGCGTGACACCTTCGCGGTCGAACCCTTTATCGGCGGCCTTGGGCTGACGCTGTTCACCTTTTTCATGGCGGTCGCCCGACTATTCGTCGATCCGCAAGTCGACCGATTTGGCGCGCGCGCCGTCGCAACGTTTCTGCTGGTTCTCGCGGTGGTCGGGCTTTGCGCAGTCTGGCTTGCGCCACACCCCTATGTCGCGCTGTTCGGTTTTGCGCTGATGGGCGGCGGCTGCAGCGCGGTCTATCCGCTCGCCGTGTCTGCCGCGGCACAGCGAACTGATCGCCCAGCCCATCTCAATGTCGCGGCTCTCGGGCAGATGTCCTTCGTCGTATTCTTCCTGGCCCCGCCCCTTCTCGGCTTTGTCGCCGAGCATGCCGGCATCAGAGTTTCCTACCTTGTCTGCCTGCCGATCATCGTCGCAGCCCTTTGTTTGACAAAGGCGTTGAAGCCGCGCGCCGTTGACAACAAGGAGGATACCGAGGACGAAGCCAGTCAGGCCGCATGCGGATAAATGGTCAGCCGTGCCGGCCTCAAGATTGATCGCCCTGGCCGGCGGACCGGCGAATGACGAGCGTACAGGGCAATCTCTCGACGCCAGGTTGGATCGGTTCACCTTTCGAGAGAGCGAGGATCGCAAGCCCGGCGCGGTGACCGAGTTCCTTGAGTTCCATGTCAACGGTCGTGAGCGGCGGGCGTGTCTGCCGTGAGACGACTTCCCAATTGTCGAACCCGACGACCGCAACGTCGCCGGGGATGGAGACGCTTCTGTCGCGCAGCGCATCGATGACGCCGCGAGCGATCTCGTCGCTGCCACAGAAGATCGCATCCGGTTTGGCCCCCGATCGCGAGAATACCGTCTCGATCGCCGCATGCCCCCATTCTTCCGACCAGTCACCGAACATGACCTCGGCCGTCTGTCCAACGAGCTCCCGATAGGCCTCGGCGCGAATACAGGCGGCGCGATAGTTCTGCTCACCGGTAATGTGCAGGATGCGGGAGCGGCCGAGGCTCTGGAGATGTTCAACCGCAAGCCGCGCACCTTGAGCGTCATCGGGATGAAAGCTGACGCTGTCCGCGGGTCCCTGCGCGAAGACATAGACGACTGGAATGCCCAATTGGGTCAGTTCCGGCGGTGGTTCCAGATCAATGCGCGTCGCGGTGAAGATGATGCCGTCGACCTGCCGGTCGCGCAGCGCTTCGAGATGCAGTCTTGCCAGCCTTGGATCATTGTTGGTGGCGCAAAGGAAAAGGGAGACGCCATGGTCAACAAGCACTTCCGATACGCCGCTCGCCATCGGTAGCGTCAGACGCCCGTATGTATCGTTGGTCAGCATGCCGATCGCATGGCTGCGCTTGGTCAACAACCCACGCGCGAGCGCGTTCGGTCGAAATCCGATCTCCTCGGCGATCCGTCGCACCTTTTCACGGGTCTCGGCATTGGTTCGCCCAGTGCCATTCAGCGCGTTCGACGCCGTCGAAATACTGACCCCCGCAGCCTTCGCAACGTCACGGATCGTATGTCGGCTGCCACCAGATTCCTTCAAATTCGCACCTGTTCAATTGGCTTGTTAAAACCTTTTAGCAGAAAAAATTTAGCTGCTAAAAGGTTTTAACAGAAAGATGGTCTTTTGATGCATACAGACTGTCGACATGAAAAATTTTCTCCGTTAACGTCATCTTCGTCTTGAGGCAGAGGAGCCTCGCATAAGAGAAGGGGAACCCATATGTTACATTTGAAAACCACGATTGCCGCTGTTGCGTTGCTGGCGAGCTCTTCTCTCGCCAGCGCCGAAGAAATCACGCTATGGGTGCGCACATCTTCGGGTGCCGTGCTTCAGGGCCTGGCCGAAAAGTACAATGCTTCGCATTCCGACAAGGTTAACGTGACCCAGATCACCGCCGAGCAGATGGTGCCGAAGCTCGGCGCCGCAATCGCCGGCGGCGCAGCGCCTGATGGGGCGGTCCTTGATCTGATCTACCTGCCGACCTTTGCAGCCAATGACAGCCTTGAGGACATCAGCGACTTCGTCAAGGGTCTGCCCTATTCGGCAGCACTCAGCCCGTCGCACATCCGCCTTGCCACTTATGACGGAAAGGTCTACGGCGTGCCGGCGCTGCCGGATGCCTCGATCATCGCTTACAACACCGACCTCTTCAAGAAGGCCGGCCTTGACCCGAACAAGGCTCCGGCCTCGCTCGATGAGATTGCCGCCGACGCCAAGAAGATCCATGCGCTCGACAAGGAAACCTACGGCTTCTACTTCGTCGCCAATTCCGGCAGCTGGCTGATCTACGACTTCCTGCCGCATCTGTGGGCGGCCAATGGCGACGTGCTCTCCGATGACGGCCGCACGGCGACCGTTGACACGCCGGCGCTGCGCGACACCATTGCTGCCTATCGCGACATGTGGAAGGAAGGCGCCATTCATCCAACCTCCCGTTCAGGCAACGGCAATAACGCCGTCGAAGCCTTCGCCTCCGGCAAGGTCGGCATCCTCATGACCGGCTCCTACATCGTCAACCTGCTGACCAGCAAATATCCCGACGTCAAGTTCGCGGTTGCCCCGATCCCTGGTCCTAAGGGCGGCGCATCGAGCTTTGCCGGCGGCGATACGGTTGCCCTCATCAAGGGCATCAGTGAGGAGAAGAAGAAGGTCGCGCTCGACTTCGTGAAATTCTACATGGAGCCCGAGCAGCAGGTCTACATTACCCAGGAATCCGGCATGCCGTCGCGCACGGATCTTGCCAAGGAAGCCTATGCCAAGTTCGACCCACGCAATCTGATCGCCTACGATATCCTGGCAAAGGCGCGCACGCCCTATACCTTCTCCTCGGATGAGTTGTTCGTCAGCCGCACCGGCCCGTTCCTCAACCTGATCCAGGGCACGATTTTCGGCGATGATGTCGACGGCTCGATCAAGAAGGCGCAGGACGACTTCACCAAGATCCTCGATCGCACCAATCCGTAATCGCATCTCAAGCGGGGCGGCCTCCCGCCCCGCTCCTTCCGCGGATGCCGACGCGCGGTTTTGAAATCTTCGAGGAATGACAGTGGTCGACACGCCGACAACACACATAAAACAGCCGATCTCCGGAGAGCCGGAGCCGAAGGGCTGGCTAGGGCTGGCCTTCATCCTGCCCGGCTTTCTGTTCATCCTGGTGCTGTTTCTCGTTCCGCTCGCCATGACGATATGGATGAGCTTCTACAACTGGCCGCTGCTAGGCCGGAAGAAATTCATCGGTCTTGCCAACTACGGCGAACTGCTGGGCGACATGCAGCTCTGGCATTCGCTGGGCTTCACGATGCTCTATACCGTGCTGGTGACGGCCGCGATCTTCGCCGTTGCCTTTCCCTTGGCACTGCTCGTCGATCGCCCACTGCGCTCGGCCGGCTTTTTCCGCACCATCTTCTTCATGCCTGTCGTCATCGGTTTCGGCGCGGCCTCCACACTCTGGATGTGGCTGCTCAATCCTGACAGCGGCGTCTTCGCTCAGGTTCTGCGTGGCATAGGTCTCATCAGCTCGGCACCGCGCCCGCTCGAAAGCTTCTGGCCAGCGATGGCCGTGATCATCCTGATGGTCGTCTGGAAAACCTCAGGCTTCACGATGGTCATCCTGCTGACCGGCCTGCAGGGCATTTCCAACGATGTCATCGAGGCCGCCAAGATCGACGGCGCCAGCGTCTTCAGCCGGTTCCGCCGTATTACGCTGCCGCTGATGCGCAATTCGCTGGTGCTGGCTCTGGTCCTCAATGTCACCTCCTCGATGCTCGCCTTCGACCAATTCTTCATCATCACCCAGGGTGGGCCGGAAAACAGCACGATCTCGGCGGTATTTTCCATCTACCTGGCGTCCTTCTCATCCTATCGGCTCGGCTACGGTTCGGCGCTCTCCTTCGCGCTGCTGATCGTGCTGGTCGCCATCAGCGCCATTCAATTCGTGCTGCTGCGCGAGCGCCCGGAGGAAGGCTAATGACCGTGACCCCATCCAAGATGAACACCAATCCGCGAGGCGGCCAGACGGGCTACCTGCTCTTCCTGGTGGCATCGATCCTGTTGGCGATCTTCTTCATCATGCCGATCGTCTGGTCGCTGGCGAATTCCTTCAAGCCGGCTGCCGAGGCGCTCGCCAACCCGGCTGCGCTGTTTTCCAAGACCTTCTCGCTGGAAAATTACCGGCGGCTCGAGAATGTCGGTGCCGGCTGGTATGTGTACGCTGCCAATTCGGTGATGATCGCCGTCGGCACGGTTGTGCTGACGGTGGTCGTCTCCGTGCCGGCCGGCTACGGCTTCTCCAAGTTCCGGTTTCCCGGCCAGTCGATCCTCTTCGTGCTGATCATGGCGACGATGATGATCCCGTTCCAGTCGATCCTAACACCGTTGTTCCTGATCCTGAAGCTTCTCGGGCTGCAGAACAACCTCTTCGGCCTGGTGCTCATCTACGTCACCTTCCAGCTCCCCTTCTCCGTTTTCATGATGCGCAATGCCTTTGATGCCGTGCCGAAGGCGCTGATCGAGGCGGCGCGCATCGATGGCGCCTCGCAGGCAACGATCCTGCGCCGCATCATGCTGCCGATTGCGCTGCCCGGCGTGGCGACGGTGGCGATGTTCGCCTTCCTCAATTCGTGGAACGAGTTCCTGGCCGCGCTCATCTTCCTGTCGGACCAGAACAAGTTCACGCTGCCGATCATGCTGGTGAACGTGTCCTCGGGCCTTTATGGCATCATCGACTGGGGGGCACTGCAGGCCGGTATCGTGGTGACCATGATCCCCTGCATCATCCTCTTCCTTCTTCTGCAACGCTATTATGTGCGCGGCCTGACGGCCGGCGCCGTGAAATGAGAAGCGGCCCGTCCGCTCAAGGAGTTCCCATGCCCATCGCCCAGAAATCACAGTCACGATCCCCGATCGACCGCTACGTGCCGGCCGACCATACCCGCGTCGCTTTCAATGGCGGCTTCTGGAAGAGCTGGACGGAAACCGTCCGCGACGTGACCATCCCCACCCAGCATATGCGGCTGGATGAAGAAGGCTTCCTCGAAGTGCTCGATTTCGACAAGCCGGCCGGCCCGCTGGCGCGGCCGATCCAGCCAAGTGGCCTGTCGATGCAGCATTTCTTCGATTCCGATTTCGGCAAGTGGATCGAGGCCGCGAGCTACACGCTGAAGAACAATCCGAATCCGGACATCGAGGCCAAGATCGACGCGATTGTCGAGAAGCTCGAACATGGCCAGATGACTGACGGCTACCTCAACAGCTGGTTCATCCGCCGCGAGCCGGAGAAGCGTTGGACCAATCTGCGCGACTCGCATGAAATGTATTCGATGGGCCATCTGCTGGAAGGTGCGGTCGCCTATTTCGAAGCGACCGGCAAACGCCGCTTCCTCGACGTGATGATCCGTGCCGTCGATCATATCATCGACACGTTCGGCCGTGAGCCGGGCAAGCTGCGCGGCTACGACGCGCATGAGGAAATCGAGCTGGCGTTGGTCAAGCTCTACCGCGTCACCAAGGATCCCCGCCACCTTGATCTCGCCACCTATTTCGTCGACGAACGCGGCCAGATGCCCTCTTACTATGATGAAGAGGCGCGCAAGCGCGGCGAGGACCCGACCAGCTATGTCTTCCAGACCTATGCCTACAGCCAGGCACACATGCCGGTGCGTGAACAGACGCAGGTCGTGGGTCACGCAGTGCGTGCCATGTATCTGTTCTCGGCGATGGCCGATCTTGCGTTCGAGAATGATGACGAGGGCCTGAAGAGCGCCTGCGACCGGCTCTTCAACAATCTGGTGGGACGACAGCTCTATGTCACCGGCGGCCTCGGGCCCTCGGCCTCGAACGAAGGCTTCACTAGGGAATACGACCTGCCGAACGAGACGGCCTATGCCGAGACCTGCGCCGCCGTGGCGCTCGGCTTCTTCAGCCACCGCATGGCGCAGATCGAACTCGACAGCAAATTCACCGACAAGCTCGAAACCGTGCTCTACAATGGCGCGCTTTCCGGTATCTCCCGCGACGGCGAACATTATTTCTATGAGAATGTGCTCGAAAGCCACGGTCAGAACCGCCGCTGGAAATGGCACTACTGCCCCTGCTGCCCGACCAATATCGCCCGTTTCATCACTTCGCTCGGTCAATATTTCTATTCGAGCAAGACCGATGAGGTTGCTGTCCACCTCTACGGCGAAAATGCCGCGGAGCTTACGGTCGGCAATTCCTTCCTGCGTCTGAAGCAGAAGACCGAATATCCCTGGAATGGCGATATCGGGATTTCGCTCGGCCTCGATCAGCCGAAGCGTTTCACGCTACGCCTGCGCATTCCCGGCTGGTGCCGCGATGCCAAGGCCTCCGTCAACGGCGAAGCAATCAAGCTGGATATCATCAAGGGTTATACGGCCATCGAACGTGAATGGAAGGATGGCGACGAGGTTCGGCTCGCCTTCGACATGCCGGTCGATCGCCTCTATGCCCATCCGGCGGCAACGGAGGACAATGGCCGCTTTGCGCTGCGGCGCGGGCCGGTGATTTTCTGCGTGGAGGAAGCCGACCTCGGCACGGAGCCGCAGCGGCTAAGGCTGCCCTCGCAGGGCGAGATTGCAGCAAGTTTCGACGAAACGCTTCTCGGCGGCGCCACCGTGCTCGAAGGCGATGCGCTGGAAGCCGATGCATCCGGATGGCAGGAGACGCTCTATCGCACCGAGCCGCCGGCGCTGAAGCCGCGACGGTTCAGGGCAATCCCCTACCATCTCTGGGCAAACCGAGAGCCGGGCGCAATGGCCGTCTGGCTGCACGAAAAGTAGGGAGATCACAATGGCACGCCTTGAACTGCGCAACGTGGTCAAATCCTACGGCATCTACGAAGCCGTGCGCGGCATCAACCTTGATATCGAGGACAACGAATTCGTCGTCTTTGTCGGCCCCTCCGGTTGCGGCAAATCGACGACGCTGCGCATGATTGCCGGACTGGAACACATCACCGGCGGCGATATCGTCATCGGCGATCAGGTCGTCAACCGGCTTGGCCCCGGCAAGCGCGACATTGCCATGGTGTTCCAGAACTACGCCCTTTATCCGCATATGAGCGTGCGCGAGAACATCTCTTTCTGCCTCGAACAGCAGAAGCTGCCGAAGGCGGAGATCGACGAGCGCATCAGCCGTGCGGCCGAGACGCTGCATATTACCGAACTCCTGTCGCGGCGCCCCGGCCAGCTCTCGGGCGGCCAGCGCCAGCGCGTCGCCATGGGTCGCGCCATCGTGCGCAATCCCAAGGTCTTCCTGTTCGACGAGCCGCTGTCCAATCTCGATGCCAAGCTGCGTGTGCAGATGCGCACCGAGATCAAGCGCCTGCACCAGTTGCTGCCGACCACGACAGTCTATGTCACCCACGACCAGGTCGAGGCCATGACTATGGCTGATCGCGTCGTCGTCATGAATGGCGGCATCATCGAACAGGCCGGGCCGCCGCAGGAACTCTACCATCATCCTGTCAGCCAGTTCGTGGCCGGCTTTATCGGCTCGCCGTCGATGAATTTCCTCATTGCGATGCTTGAAGCCGAGGGAGATGGGCTCGTCGTCATCCTCGAAGACGGCAGCCGGCTTGCCGTTCCAGCGACCCGGTTTCAGGAATATCAGGCGCATGCCGGCAAGCCGGTCATCTTCGGAATCCGGCCGGAATCGATATCGAGCCTGACGCCGAAACCCGGCTTTGAAACCATCGAGGCAAATGTCGATCTGGTAGAGCCGCTGGGGCCGGAAACGATGATCTATTTCGATATCGGCTCGGTCAGCATGTGCGCCAATGTCGATCCTGAGAGCGACCCGCGCCCACGCACGAAAATGCCGCTCTCCTTTAACATGAATCGCATGCATCTCTTCGATCCCGTCGGCGGCAGGTCGCTTTCGGCCTGACGTCGGCGTACGCACAGACATACCAACGGCGGAAACCCCTCGGATTAACCGAGGGGGCCGCCGCGATCACGCACCATCTGCCGCAGCCGCGTGAAGACAGCGGCTGACTGGCGCACGCCGTCGTGTTCGAATTCGTTCGTCACCCAGGTCTGGACATTGCCAACGTCACGCGCGGTGGCGAGTGACAGATCGGCATCGACATACATGTCATCGAAATAGACTGCTGCGGCGACAGGGATCTCGCCTGATGCCAGCCGGACTGGATCGTAGAGCGGTTCGAACCCGTCGTAGCGCGCCAGCGCTTCCACCGCATCGCGGAACGGCCGCAGCGAGCGGATTTCCTCGAACATCCACGGATACATCATCTCGCCGGTCAGATAGAGCGGCCGGCTCTCTTCGCCGAATTCGGCGAATTCCGACCGGATACGCTCCGCAGCCCAGCCGGTCGCACCCTTGCCCTGCCCGTAGATGCTTTCCTGCAGCACGGCGAACATCGGGTTTCCGTCATAGGAGGTCAGCGACATGACCGAAGCCAAGAAGGCATCGGAAAAGCGCATTTCCTCCGGATCGGAGAAGGCTTCATCCACCAGCCAGTGCACGTTTTCATAGCCGGGCGCCATGCCGAAATCGATGCCGATGGTCTGCAGCCGGCGAACTGTCAGGCGATCCCCATCAGGCAGACGGACATCATCGGCGGCAATGCGCGCGGCGATCCGGGCAATGCGATCGCGATCGGCGGGATAGCGCCGGTAATATTCCCGGTTCTTGGCAGCAACACGCGGATAGGTGCGGCGATAAACCTCATCTGCCGTTGCCGAGAGCCCAGCCAGCCCGCCCGTGACATAGCAGGCAGCCAGCCCCTCCGGCGCCTGCGACAGATAAGTCAGCGTCAGGAAGCCGCCATAGCTCTGACCAAGCGTCTCCCAGCGCGCGCCGCCGAACACGGTCTTCCGGAGATGCTCGCAATCGGCAATGATGCTGTCAGCCCGAAAATGGCTGAGATAATCGGCTCCGGCCCTCCCGTCCGCAAAGGCAGCCATGGTGGCGCTCTCGATGCGGGTGCTTCTGCCCGTACCGCGCTGATCGAGCAGCACGACGCGGTAGTTCTTGAGCGCCTCGCCGAGCCAGGGCGGACCGCCGCCGACCGGCCGTGGCGACTTGCCGCCCGGGCCACCCTGCAGGAAGAGCAGGACAGGTAGCTTTTCCTGCTTACGTGCGGGATCACAGACCTCGCGCGCGAAGACCTTGATAGAAGCGCCATCCGGATTTTTCCAGTCGAGCGGCACGTCGACGAGATGGTCGCAGACATGAACGCCGGGGATCGTATATTCGCTGACGAGCATGATCAAATCCTGTGGAATGTTTGTCGACACACTGCCTACAATTGCCCTATGCTGGAATCAAGCATTCAATTTTGACAAAGATAACGGATATATAGCGTGTCTCTCACGGTCTGGTCCCATCCCGTAGCAGCCATCACTGACGAAGAACGCCGCAGCCGCCTGTCGCACTTGCGCGAGCGCATGCAGGCGGACGGCATCGCCGCCACAATGCTCGGCCCAACCGAGAGTCTACGCTATTTCACCGGCCTCGTCTGGCACCTAAGCGAGCGACTGCTCGGCGCGGTCGTGACTGACGATAAACTCACTTACATCGTACCCGGTTTTGAGCGCAGCCGCGTCGAGATGCTGCCGCATCTGCCCGGTGAGATTGCCGTCTGGGAAGAAGAGGAAAGCCCCGCCGCATTGGTATCACGGCTCGTCGGTCCGTCCGGCAAGCTCGCGCTCGACGATGCATTGCCGCTTGCCTTCTATCACGCCTTTACCAGAGAGATGGGGGCGACCCGCCTTGTCGATGCAGGGCCTATCATCCGCGCGCTACGCGCCATCAAATCGCCGGCGGAAATCGCCCTCATCCGATATGCGATGGGTATCACGCTCGATATTCATCGCAAGGTTCGCGACACTCTCGCGCCCGGCATAGCCGCCTCGGACGTTGCGCGCTTCATCGACCAGCAGCATCGCGCTGCCGGCGCCGATGGCGGCTCGACCTTCTGCATCGTCTCCTTTGGTGCGGCGACAGCACTGCCGCATGGGGCGGATGGCGAACAGATCCTGCAGGCGGGTGACGTCATTCTCGTCGATACGGGCTGCCGGATCGACGGCTATCATTCCGATCTGACACGCACCTATACGCTGGACGAGGGCAATCACGAATTCGTACGCGCATGGGCAATCGAGCGTGAGGGCCAGCAAGCCGTTTTCGATGCGGCAAAACTCGGCACGCCCTGCGAGAGCCTTGATGCGGCCGCCCGCAACGTGTTTGCGCGACATGGGCTCGGCCCGGACTATCGCCTGCCCGGCCTGCCGCATCGCGCCGGCCATGGCCTCGGCCTCGAAATCCACGAGGCGCCCTATATCGTCCGCGGCAATAAAACTCCGCTGGCACAGGGCATGTGCTTCTCGAACGAGCCGATGGTTGTCTTCCCCGGCGCATTCGGTGTTCGCCTCGAAGACCATATCTACATGACCGAAGATGGCCCGCACTGGTTCACGACGCCCGCAGAAAATCCCTACGCGGTCTAAATTTCGTTTCCCTCCCACGCCAAGTCATCTGCTGCCATCGGTTCTCCTGGCGTCGGACATGAACGCGACGCCGATATCGGATGATGATCCGTCGGCAGCCTATTTGTACATCCGGATCTTCCGGATCGGGCCTGCGCGACCGGTTCGCTTCAGTCAGCTAGTCAATCAGCGAAGAGTTCGTCCGCCGCTTACACAAAAGCGTCACCGATAGCCGCTATGTTTAGGTCATCCGAATGAATTTTGGATTCATCCGAATGACTAATGAAGAACACTCGATCGAAGCAAGATCGCGGTCCGGCCACTGGCAGACCGTCGAGAAGCAGATCAACAGGGATATCGCGTCAGGCGCGCTCCAGCCGGGAAGCCGCCTGCCGACGGAAACCGAGATCATGGAGCAGTTCCAGGTCGGCCGCCACAGCGTACGACGGGCGATCGCCGAGCTTGCTGCTGCCGGAAAGGTGCGGGTCGAGCAGGGGCGCGGTACCTTCGTGGAAGAGCACTCCGTCATCACCTACAATATCGCCCGGCGAACGCGCTTCCGCAAAAACCTTCTGGAACAAGGGCGCGTTCCCTCCGGCCAGCCGGTCTCTGAGTCGGAGATCGTGGCGCCGCCGGGGATCTCCGCAGCACTAAAGCTCCCGGAAGGCGCAAAGGTCTACATGATCGCCCGCCGCGGCTTTGCCGACGATGTGCCGATCAGCTTCAGTCATTCCTACCATCCGGTCGAGCGCTTCCCGAACATGCACCTGCGCCGCCGCGCGGGTGAATCGGTCACCAGCATCTACGCTGCCTTCGGCATCCCCGACTATGTCAGGCAGAGCACCATGATCCTCACCCGCCGCGCGATTGGTGACGAAGCGCAGCTTCTTGCCCAGTCGCCCCAGCAGCCGGTGCTCGTCGTCCAGAAAACCGACGTCGACATGGAAGGCCGGCCAATCGCCTATTCCGAGACCGTCTGGGCCGGAGAACGCGTGCAATTCAGCATTGACAACGAGCCGGAGGATCGCGCTGCGACGACGGCAAAAGGACAGGACGATGAATGACACCATGGAAGCCGGCGCGCCCCCTGCCAGCTTCAGCCATGCAAGCATGCTCGACATACTTGCCAGGGCGGATGCGGAAGGGATCAAGGCGATTGCAGAGGAACTGCTCGATGACGTGGGAGCGGTTGAGGTTCTCGTGAACCGCACCGGCCTTGCGATGCTGCCCTACACTGACACCGTGCATAACACGGCCTTCCATCTCGGCGAAGTGCTGATGGCCGAGGCCCATATACGCCTGTCGGATCATGGCGTGGAAGGTTATGGCGCCGTCGTCGGGCGCGATCTCGAACATGCCATGGCGATCGCCGTCATCGATGCGAGTTTCGCAGGCAAGATCGGCAAGACCGGCATCGAGACCTTCCTGACCAGCGAACAGCGCCGCCAGATTCAGGACGACGATATCAGGCTGCGCAAGGTCGAAGCGACGCGCGTGCGCATGGAGACCTTCTGATGACACAGACCTTGCTCCTTCCGACTGATGAGGACATACGCACGAACGCCACCTTCGATGCGCTGATGTGGGCACTTGCCCGTCCCGGCCGCGTCCAGCCCCTGCCCTTTCAGGGCCTTCTTGCGCTGGCCGAAAGCCTGCTCGACCGCGAATGCAGCTTCTTCTGCACCGATGAGAGATTGAAGGCAGAGATTGTCGGGACCGGCGCCAATGCCGTTGCCCTGCATCAGGCGGAATATGTCTTCGCATCGATCGGCGACCGCGCCGAAGTCTCCGCGCTTTCGGTAATGCTCAGCGGCAATCTGCTCTATCCAGATGCCTCCGCAACGATTTTCGCGCCGGCCATCATCGGATCGGGAACGGGGCTTCGCCTGACAGGCCCCGGCGTCAACGGTTCCATCGATATCGCGATCGGCGGCGTGCATCCGGATTTCTGGGCGCTGCGCGCCGAAGCCACCCACTATCCGCTCGGCTGGGACATCTATCTAGCCGACGGCGCAAGCCTGATCGGCATTCCCCGCTCCACCAAGATAGAGGTGCTCTGATGGCCTATGTTGCAACACGTGGCGGAGAACACGCTATTGAACAGTCCGAGCGCTTCTATCGCGAAGAACTCGGACAGATCGACAAGGCCCGTGTCGACGCGATCGGCGAGAGCCTGCCTTACTTGGTCGACCGCGTGATGGGCGAAGCCTCGCTTTACGCGCCAGAGCTTGCCGCATTGGCGCTGGCCCAGTCCGGCGGCGACCTCTACGAGGCAGTGCTGCTGCTGCGCGCCTATCGCACCACCCAGCCGCGCCTGACGATTGCTGAACCGGTGCGCCAGCGGGATCTCTTTACAGTGCGGCGTATTTCGGCAGCCTTCAAGGATATTCCAGGCGGCCAGATCCTCGGGCCGACGCTCGATTATTCGCACCGTCTGCTGAATGTCGATGTGCTGAACGGAACGACCTTCGTTCCAGAACCGGTGGAAGCCGCAAAGACACCCGCACCCGCCACCCAGCCGTCGCTCACCGACTGGCAGAAGGCGCAGGGCCTGATCGAGGAGACATCAACGGAAGACGTACCGCTCGACGAGATCCCCGATGTGACGCGCGAGCCGCTGCTCTTTCCGGCGAGCCGCGCCCACAAGCTGCAGAGTCTGGCGCGTGCCGATACCGGCGGGACGCTGGCGCTCGGCTACTCGACCATGCGCGGTTATGGCAGCGTGCATCCGACCGTCAACGAATTACGGCTCGCCGAAGCCGAAGTGCGCATCCGCCATCCGCGCGGCACGCTCTTCAGCGCCGGACGCGTGCGCGTCAGCCAAACGGAGGTCATCTCCAAGAGCAAGGGCCTCGAACTCGGCTTTTCCGCCACGTTCGGCTGGAACGAGGTGAAGGTCATTGCCGCCGCCTCGCTCGATCTCGCCTCCAATCAGCCCAATCCCCATCCGGCCTCGAATGAGGAATTCGTCCTCTACCATACGGAACCCGTCGAAAGCTCGGGCTTCTGCATCCACTTCAAGCTGCCGCATTACGTGACCTTCCAGTCGAGCCTCGATGCTATCAGGCGCGTCAAAGCCGACAAGGCAGCCAATGAGACCGGAGCACCCCGGGACGGCGCCGTCAAGCAGGCCGAACTCGAAAAGGCAATGCCGTGAAACTCGATCAACTGACAAAACCCTGGGCGGCCTTCAGCTATGGCTTCCTGGACGAATCCGCCAAGCGCGAGATGCGCCGCCGCATCCTCAAAGCCATCGCCATTCCCGGTTATCAGGTGCCCTATGCCAGCCGCGAAGTGCCGATTGCCCGCGGCTGGGGAACCGGCGGCCTGCAGGTGACGCTGACGCTCCTGAAGCCGACATCCGTCGTCAAGGTCATCGATCAGGGCGCCGACGATTCGGTCAATGCCAGCAGCATCCGCAAGTTCCTGCGCCGGGTCAGCTCGGCCCGGGAGACATTGGATACGCTGGAGGCAGACATCATCCAGTCGCGCCACCGCATCCCAGAAGAGAAGCTGCGCGAGGACCAGATCCTCGTGCTGCAGGTTCCCAATCCCGAACCGCTGCGGCCTGTCCAGCCGGACATGTCAGAAGCGCGTATCATGCATGGTGATGCCGATTACGGCCAACTCTGGTTGACCCTTTACGAGCAGCTGGTGCGCTCCGGCCGGATTATGCAGGGTTCCAGCTATCCGAGCATGGTCAATGGTCGCCATGTGATGACCCCTTCGCCGATCCCGCGCTGGGATGTGCCGAAGATGAACCAGGCGGCGAACCTCACCATCCTCTCGGCCGGCCGCGAAAAGCGCATCCATGCCGTGCCACCTTACACGCGCGTCGAACCGCTTGTATTCGACGACGTGCCCTACCGGGTCGAGGATCATGCTGACAAGATTTGTCACCGCAGCGGCGTAACAGGCTATTTCATGAACGAACTACCGCAGGATGATGGCTCCTCCACCTTCGAGGTTTCCGACAGCCAGTATGGCGTCAAGCATATCCGCAAGCGGGACGGCGAGACCGTTGCCATCGGCGAAACCTATTACAAGCAAGGCAAGATCGAGCAATGAGCGCCGCCCCCCTTTCCGCCTCCAATCTTTCTGCCGCAAATCTTTCGGCATCCGGGCGCCAGCCGCCGCGGCTGATGCTGTCCTCGCCGATCCTGACGATGAACGGCATCCGCAAGAGCTTCGGCGAGGTACAGGCGCTGCGCGGCGTCGATGTGACCGTCTATCCCGGCGAAGTGCTCGGCATCGTCGGCGAATCCGGTTCCGGCAAATCGACTTTGCTCAGGATGATGAACCTAGAAGACCGGCCGGATGATGGTGAATACAGGCTGACGCTTCCCGGCCGCGAGGATATCAACCTCTTCACGCTCGACCGTTTCGAGCGGCGCATGCTGCGGGCGCGCCATATCGGTATTGTCTACCAGAACCCGCATCTTGGTTTGAGGATGAACCATACGAGCAGCGGAAATGTCGCCGAGCGGCTGCTGATTGCCGGCGAGCGGAATTTCGCAACGCTTCGTGCCCGCGCCAAGGGCGCACTCGATGCCTCGGAATTTCCGGTCGCGCGCATGGATGCCCGTCCCGCGGAACTCTCGGGCGGCATGCAGCAGCGCGTGCAGCTTGCCAAGGCGATTGCGCTCGAACCGGCGCTTCTGCTGCTCGACGAACCTACCACGGGGCTCGATGTCAGCGTCCAGGCGCTGGTGCTCGACACGCTGAAGCGGCTGCAGCGCGAACGCCGGATCACCATCGTCATCGTTTCGCATGATCTCGGTGTTATCCGCACGATGGCAGATCGTGTGATGGTGATGCGCAACGGCGAAGCCGTCGAAGAGGGGCTCGCCGACCAGATCTTCCAGGATCCGCAGCATGAATATACCCACCAGCTCGTGCATGCGAAGCTTTGAGAGGAGACCGAGCCGGTGAACATGCACACACATCCTGCCGCTTCGGCGCAGACCATTCTCTCCGTCCAGGGCCTCGCCAAGCATTTCGAGATGCATCATCTCAAACGCACGCTGCACGCCTTCGACAAGGTCGATTTCGAACTCCGCGAAGGTGAATTCATCCTGCTGACCGGCGAAAACGGCGCCGGCAAATCGACGCTCTTGCGCACGCTCTACCGTTCCTACGTACCGCGCGCCGGCCACGCCTATTATCATACGCGCGAAGGTGTCATCGATCTGACAGTCGCAGCCGACGTCGATATCGCCCTTTTGCGCAAGCGGGAGATCGGCTTCGTGACGCAGTTCCTGCAGGCCCGTCCGCGCGTGGCGGCCGAAGAACTGGTCGCCGAGCCGCTGCGCCTTGCCGGCCAGCCTTACGACGAGGCGATTGAACAGGCGCGCCGTTGGCTTTCCGCCTTCGGCGTCAAGCCGGGACTGTGGGCCGCTTATCCCTCTACCTTCTCCGGCGGCGAGCAGCAAAAGGTCAATCTGGCGCGCGCCCTCATCCTGCCGCAGCGGCTCCTCTTTCTCGACGAGCCGACTGCCTCGCTCGACAAGAATGCGCGCCGCGCACTCGTTGCCCGCCTTGCCGAGCTGAAGGCTGCAGGCGTGGCAATGATCGGCGTCTTTCACCACCCCGACGATGTCGCGGATCTCATCGACCGCGAAATCAGCCTTCAAACCCGACAGATCCAGGATGGAGCAGAGAATGTGGCTGAGTGATTTCGAAATCGTGCTGCGCGATAGGGTCATACCGCGCGGCGCTGTCAGGATTAAAGATGGCATTATCGCCGACATCAGAGAAGAGCCGGCGGCTGGGGCCGATATTTCCGGCGATGGCAGGCTGCTGCTTCCAGGTTTCATCGACATGCATGGCGATATGATCGAGCGTGAGATCGAGCCGCGGCCGAATGTGCGCTTTCCGCTGGAACTCGGCATTTTCGAACTCGACAAGAAGCTTGCCGGCAATGGCATCACCACCGCCTATGCGGCGCTGTCCTTCCATGCCAATAGCAGCTATGGCCACATTCGCTCGGAAGAGCATTCGCGCTCGATCATCCAGACGCTGGTCGAACTCCGGAAGAACGATCTCCTGATCGACCACAGGGTTCACGCACGCTTCGAAATCACCTTCACCCATGCCCGCGCCGTCATCGAAGACCTGCTGCGGGCCGGCGCCCTCGATCTCGTCTCGCTGATGGACCACACGCCGGGCCAGGGCCAGTACCGCGATGTCGAACGCCATATCGAGACGATCGCGCGCAACAACAAGATCAGTCTCGAACAGGCTGCCCAGCGTGTTCAGCAACGCATGGAAAACCGCGCCCAGAACAATGACGCGGTCGACAATCTGCAGGGCATCGCCGCCACCGCGCGCGACCATGGCGTCATCATCGCCTCCCATGATGACGACAGCGTAGAGAAGGTCGCAATCGTGGAGGGACTTGGTGCGCGCATCAGCGAGTTTCCTGTGACGATGGCGGCTGCACAGGAGGCCCGCAAGTTCGGGCTGGCAACGGCCATGGGTGCACCGAATGCGCTTCGCGGGCTTTCCTATTCAGGCAATCTTTCTGCCCGTGAGGCCTATGAACGCGGCGTTCTCGACATCCTGGCGAGCGATTACCATCCCTCCGCCATGCTGCCGGCTGCCATCGCACTTGCGGAAGCCGGATCGGGCGGACTGCCGGCTTCTGTGGCGCTGGTCAGCGCCAATCCCGCCAAGGCGCTTGGGCTGACAGATCGCGGCGCGATCGAAGTTGGACTACGTGCCGATCTCGTCATCGCCGAGCATGGCCGCCTTCCGCGGGTGCGGGCCACTTTCTGCCGGGGCAGGCAGGTCTATTCGGATGGAATTGTCCTGCGATTCCAAAAGGCTGCATAAGAAGCCTCCAGCCGAAAAGCGCCAGGGGCTGCTATTGAACAAAATACATCCGGATTTTCCGGATGTATTACCTGATAAAAACAACGTAACTATCGGCAAATATTGAACAATTACTTAATAAAAGTGTCATACTGAAATGCTATATTTCATTTCATCGACTGGTATTTAAGTACAATTCAGTTTCGTCTCTGACGCTTCTGGCAAGCGGAGGTCTTCCGGTGCTTGAACTTCATTCCCTCAAGAAGAAATTCGGCCAAACACAGGCGGTCGACGACGTAACTCTATCGATCCACGCCGGGCAGATGGTCGGCATTATCGGACGCAGCGGCGCCGGCAAATCGACATTGCTCCGGCTGATCAACCGTCTGCTCGACCCGACATCCGGCACGATCATGTTCGAGGGCAAGGATATTACCAAGCTGCGCGGCCGCGAGTTGCGTCTGTGGCGCGCCTCCTGCGCCATGGTGTTCCAACAGTTCAATCTGGTTGAGCGCATGGATGTGCTGACCAATGTGCTGATCGGCCATGTTGCCCAACACGGCTTCCTCTCATCCATGCTGCGCCGCTTCACGGATGAAGAAAAGGAAATGGCGATCCGCGCACTCGATCGGCTCGACCTCGTGCCGCAGGCGCTGCAACGGGCGGGCACGTTGTCGGGCGGCCAGCAGCAACGTGTCGCCATCGCAAAGGCGCTGGTTCAAAACCCGAAGATCATGCTTGCCGACGAGCCGATCGCGTCGCTCGACCCGGCCAATGCGACACGCGTCATGGAGGCGCTGCGCAAGATCAATCGCGAGGATGGCATTACCGTACTCGTCAATCTGCATACGCTCGATACTGCCCGCAACTATTGCGAACGCATTATCGCCATGCGGGCCGGGCGGGTGCGTTTTGACGGCGCGCCGGCAGATCTGACCCAGGAACGGGTCCGCGAAATCTACGGCACGGAGGATTTCGACGCAGAGATCGACGAGGCCGTGACATCCACCTCATTCAACGCCGGTCGAACCGCAAAAGAGAAGGTCTACCAGGCGGTATGAGTTTCGCCCGCGGTTCTGCCAGGCCGCGGGCTTCTTTTTGCAACAGGAGAGTTGGAATGAAAAACGTCCTCATGCTTGCGGCCGTGACGGCCACGCTTGCCCTGTCCAGCCAGGCCCATGCCGACGGTTGGAAAGACCAGTACAAGACGATCCGCCTCGGCGTTCTCTCGGGCGAGAACGAGAAGGACCGCATCGCACGCCGCGTCGGCTTCCAGCAATATCTGGAAAAGGAACTCGGCGTGAAGGTCGAGATCTTCACCGCCGGCAATTATGACGGCGTCATCCAGGCGCTCGCCTCCGACCAGATCGAATTCGCCTTCCTCGGCTCCTCCGCCTATGCGGCCGCCTATACCGAAACCAATGGCGGCGTGGAACCACTGCTCGCGGGCCAGGAACAGGACGGCTCGACCGGCTACTATTCTGTCATCACCGTTCGCTGCGACTCCGGCTACAAGTCGGTCGACGACCTGAAGGGCAAGGTTCTCGCCTTCGCCGATCCGGATTCCACCTCCGGCTACGCCGTGCCTTACTATAACCTCGTCAAGCAGGGCTACGATCCGAAGACCTTTTTCTCGGCCATTCCCTTCTCCGGCGCTCACGAAACCGGCGTCATGGCCGTCGCCAACAAGCAGTTCGATGCTGCCGCGACCTATGTCAACAACGACATCAGCGGCATCCCGCAGCGCATGGAGTCGAAGGGCATGATCCCGAAGGGTGAGGTCTGCCGTATCTGGCAGTCGCCTGAGATCACCAACGGCCCCTTCACCACCCGCACCAACCTGCCCGCCGACATGATCGCTGAGGTCAAGGCAGCGGTAAAGGCAACGCCGGAGAAGGCACCCGATGCCTTCAAGGAAATGAGCGGCGGCGATAACTCCACCTCCAAAGGCTATGTCGAAGTCGATCATCAGCGCTATCAGTGGATCGTCGACATGCGCGACTGGCTGAAGAAGCAGCGCCGTAACGGCTGACATCCCTCATCCACGCCAAGCAACGGGAGCGCCGCGCCCTCCGGCGCTCTCACGACCGGGATCAGACATGACGACAGCATCAGCTTCCATCACCATCCGCCAGTTCGAGGCGGAATATCGCAGTATCCGCAGCCGCGCCAAAACCGTGCAACTCGTTTCGGTCATGCTCTTTGCCGTCGCGGTTTTGCTGACGGCCTGGACGGGCGGCTTCTTTGACATGACCGAGGTCAATCTGCCCTCGGGCGAGCGTATCACGACCTGGAAACTATGGGCTTCCCTGCCCCGGCTCGGCGAATATCTCTACAAGACACTGCCGCATTTGCGCCTCGAGACGCTCGGTTCCGATCTCGCCGAATGGTTCTGGCGCTGGCCGGTCTGGCTGGAGCTGCTCGGCGAAACGATCCTGATCGCCTATGTCGCAACGTTTTTCGGTGTCGTCGGCGCCTTTATCCTGAGCTTCCCCGCCGCCCGCAACCTCAGTCCCAACAGCTTTCTGCTGATCGCCTCCCGCCGTTATCTCGAGGTTATCCGCACGGTTCCCGATATCGTCTGGGCGCTGATCTACGTCTTCTGCTTCGGCGTCGGCCCACTTGCCGGCGTGCTGGCGATCTCGACGCATGCGACGGGTTCGCTCGGCAAGCTCTATTCCGAGGTCAACGAGAATATCGACATGCGGCCGCTGGAAGGCGTCAAAGCTTCGGGCGGCAACTGGTTTCAGCAGATGCGTTATGGCGTCGTGCCGCAGGTCATCCCGAACATCATCAGTTACACGCTCCTGCGCTTCGAGATCAATGTACGCTCGTCTTCGATCATCGGCTATGTCGGCGCCGGCGGCCTTGGACAGGAGATCCGCACCGCCATGTCGCTTCAGGAATACACCGATCTATCGGCGCTCTTCGTCATCATTCTCGTCACTGTCGTGATCATCGATTTCCTGAGTGAGAAGCTGCGCCACCGCATCATCGGCATCGAAAGCCGGAGTATCTGAGACATGGCCGACACCTCCTCCCTTTCCGGACTGCGGCAACGCGTGCCGGGCGCATTTTCGGTCCCGCCGCGCGTACGGCTGATGCGCTATACCGGTTCGATAGCCCTTATCCTGCCACTCATTGCCGGCCTCTATCTCTTCGACTTTTCGCCGGCGCGCATCCTGAACGGCCTGTCGCGGCTCGGCATGATCTTCTCCTTCATGTTCCCGCCTTATATCTGGACGACCTGGCAGGAATGGAACGATGTGCTCGTCGGCCTCGGCCAGACGATTTCTATGGCGTTCCTGGGAACGCTGCTTGGTGCGGTGGTCGCCTTTCCGCTCGCCTTTCTCGGTGCCAAGAACATCATGCCGCTCGGCTGGGTGCGGCTGTCGACCCGCCGAGGTTTCGATGCGCTGCGCGCAGTGGAACAGATCGTACTCGCACTGATCTTCATCCGCGCCTTCGGCCTTGGTCCGCTCCCGGGCGTCTTCGCCATCGCCGTCTCGGAAATCGGCACATTCGCCAAGCTTTTTTCGGAAGCAATCGAAAATACCTCGCGCAAACCCGTCGATGGTGTTCTCGCGTCGGGCGGCGGACCGCTGCAGACGATCCGCCTTGCCATCATGCCGCAGGCCATGCCGGTGATCCTGTCGATCATGCTCTACAATTTCGAATCCAACACCCGCTCAGGCACCATTCTCGGCATTGTCGGCGCCGGCGGAATCGGGTTTCTGCTTGCGGACCGCATTGCCGCCTATCGCTGGCCGGAAGCCTGGACGATCATCTTCCTGATCGTCGCCGTCGTTTATGTTATCGATCTTTCCTCCGCCTGGCTGCGCGGTAAGATCATCGGCAAGAATGACAGCGCACGCTAAGCGGCGGAAGAGCGCGGCAAGGGAGACGGAATGGCAAGGATAATGGTGGTCGGCAATGCCAATGTCGACCGAATCTGGCGGCTCGACCGACCGCTGGTGCCCGGCGGGAGGCTCGCCTGCCAATCGATTGAGGAGCGCTATGGCGGCGGCGGCTTCAATACCGGCCTGGTCCTGCTCGATCGCGGCCATGAGGTGATACTCGTCACCAGTCTTCACGACGATGATCGAGGGCGCACCTATCTGAAGGATCTCGGCAAACGTGGCTTCAACACCGATTTCGTTGGCCTCGTGCCCGGAAAGACTGCAGCTGTCGACATCCTTGTCGACCCCAGCGGCGAACGCACCATCATCGCGCCTGCTGGCCGCCGCAGGCCTGGTATCGAAGCCCTGCCGCCGATCGATGCTTCGCTCGTCTACCTCAATGCACGGACGATGAGCCAGGCCGCCCTGCGGCAATTGGATGATTTCGACCAGGTGGTTTCGCAATATCCGCTCTCGGCTGAACGCCGGCCGGCCAATGTTCTGATCGCTTCGCGCTCGGACGTGAAAGGAGCGGCGCAAACCGCCTGGCAGGCAGCTGCTGAAATCGCCGCGCCACGGCTTGAAACCCTCGTGCTGACGAGCGGTATGCAACCCATCGAGATCGTCAGCCGGCAAGATTCGATCATCGTCGAGTTACCGCCAGCAGCCCCGGTGCGCGATACGACGGGAGCGGGGGATTATTTCGCTGGTGGTTACATCGATGCCATCATCGGAGGTCTTGACGCCGGCGCCGCAGCGCTGGCTGCCTGCAAGGTGGCGGCTTCGTACCTCGCCGCCTCCAGAAATCACGGCTCTTGAAAGACAGCGCTGCAAGCCTCACCTGATATTTCCATTGTTCACCTGTCGAACGACAGCCCTTTGCCTCCAGCAGTCGCTGCCGGTCCTCAACGTCGACGCCTCACGCGTCGGAGGAGATTTCATGGGATTCATTGATCGTGACATTCAGCCGTCGTCAGACGCCGGGCTGCTGGATGCCTATTCCGAAACGGTGTCAAATACCGTCGATATGGTCGGCCCGGCAGTCAGCCGCATCGAGCGCATCGGCGGACGGGCGGGGCATGGTTCCGGCTTCGCCATCTCGCCCGACGGTCTCATCGTCACCAACAATCACGTCGTCGGCGATGCAAAGGCCGTCACCATCAAGACGCCTGATGGTGCAGTCGTAGAAGGCCGGGTGCTCGGCCGGGATGAAGACACCGACCTTGCGCTGATCCGGGCCAACGACTGGTCCGGCGCCTGGGCGCAGCTTGCCGACTCGAAGAAGCTGAAGCGCGGGCATATCGCTGTTGCCATCGGCAATCCGCTTGGCTTCGAATGGACTGTCACAGCGGGCGTCGTTTCCGCTCTCGGACGCTCGATGCGCGCCGCGAGCGGTCGCCTGATGGAAGATATCATCCAGACCGACGCGGCGCTTAACCCCGGCAATTCAGGCGGTCCGCTGGTCTCTTCGTCAGGTGAGGTCATTGGCGTCAACACCGCGGTCATCCAGGGCGCGCAGAGTATTGCCTTTGCGGTCGCATCGAATACCGCCAAGCACGTCGTGTCTGAAATCCTGCGCTTCGGCGAGGTCCGCCGCGGATATATCGGCATCGCAGCCGATACGGTCGATCTGCATCGGCGTATTGCGCTTGAGGCCGGCGTTCCCCAACGGACAACAGTCCGCCTGCGCCGCGTCGAAGACGATGGTCCTGCCGCCAGGGCCGGCCTTCGCGAGGGTGATTATCTGCTCGCAATCGCCGGCCATCCGGTGTCGGGGATAGACGACGTCGTCCGGCTATTGGATGGGTCGACGATCGATGCCGATGTCGATGTGCTGATTTTCTCCATCGCAGGGCGGATCGAACAACGCACCGTTCGCCCCGCAAAAAGAATACATTAGCATCTGCGGTAGCCGGATAGAGAAGAGAACGAAGTCGAGGCTCGCCTTCGTTCTCCAGTGGCGGCAATCGCTCCGCTGCCTTATGCGACCAGGCTCTGCGCCTCGATCTCGGCGATGAACGCGGCAACCGTCTCGCCGATGATTTCAGGATGATCTTCCTGCAGGTAGTGCAGGCCTTTGCCCAGCTTGATCAGCCGGCAATTACGCAGACGTTTTGCAAAATCCTCGGCAAAGGCGGTCGGAATGAGGGCGCCGGGATCGCCAGCGAAGAGAAGCTTCGGATAGTTCGATACCGCCAGAGCCTCGTGCGCCTTTTCCATGATCGCATAGACATCTGCCGGTTCGCCGGCGATCGGCAGCTCATTTGGAAATTGCCAGGTCGGCCGGCGCGAGGCCGGTGTCGGAAACGGCGCTCGATAGACGGCCATCTCCTCCTCGCTGAATTGACGGTGCGTTGCCCCCGGCAGTACGCCTTCAACGAAGATATTGTCCTGGAGAACGAGCGCCTCCCCCTCTCCCGGCGTGCGGAATCTGCGAAAAATCTCACGCTCGTCGCTGTTCTGCAGAAATTCGTCCCAGGTCGGGATCGGTCTGATGAACTCCATGAAGGCCAAGCCTCGGACGAAATCGGGACGACGGGCGGCGAGATGGAGCGCCAGCCCGCTTCCCCAATCCTGGGCGACGAGATAGGCCGACTTGATGCCCATCTTCGCTATGAAGGCGTCGACGTAGCGCACATGGTCTTCGAATCGATAGGCAATATCCGGCTTGCCGGATTGGCCGAAGCCGATCAAGTCCGGAGCGATACAATGGGCGGCATCTGCGACATGCGGAATGATGTTGCGCCAGATATAAGACGAAGTGGGATTGCCATGCAGAAGGAGGGCGACAGGGCCGTCCGTTCTGCCGGCCTCGCGATATGCCATTTCGGAATCGAGCACCGGCACGCGCGGCAGACTGATATCATGTCTCATGGCTGTGATCCTTGAACACGGTGGCAAAGACGATCTTCTTGAACCGCTCCAGGGGCTGGGCATCCCGCGATACTTTCATGCGCAGGATCGCGCCTTCCCATGAAGCAAGGAGGAATTCGGCCAGATCTTCCGGACTGATCGCATCATCGATCTCCCCGGAGGCCTGTCCTTCGGCAATGCAAGCCGTAAATGGCGCGCTCCATTCGCCAAAAATTTCCGATAGCCGCGTGCGCAGCGTCTCGCTCTGCGGGGCCGCCTCCAGGCTGAGATCGCCGATGAGGCAGCCGCGGCTGAAACCATCGGCAGCCAGACGGCCGGTGATGATATCGAGATATTTCTCGATGCGCTGGCGTGGTCTCAGCCCCGCATCCCCAAGCGCCGTCTCGATGGCGCACTGAAGATCCTGAAAGTAGAGATCCAGCACCTCCTTCGTGAATTCCTCTTTGGAACGGAAGTGGTTCGTGAACGAACCCTGTGGCACGCCCGCTTCGGCGACGATGTCGCGGACCCCCGCGCCAATGTAACCCTTGCGGAACATGACCTTTCGGCCGGCTTCGAGAATTGAGTTTCGATGTGAATGTTTTGCCATACGCATTACAATACGTACGACCGTATTAATGTCAAGACTGAGATCGTTTTGCGACGCAATCGGAGCCAGACAGGTAGAAAAACTTAAAAAAATAAGGCACCCGCCAAACGGCGGGTGCCCTACTCATCGCTCTCAGCGATGACAGATTGCAATCACCTTACAGGGACCCGGGTGCCCCCGAGGCCGCAGCAAGCAGACCAAGCAGTGGCGACGGCTCATCAGAGAACACGTCATAGATACAGGGGGCTGCAAAAACCGCTGCTCCCAGAATGAAGATAATGATCCTTTTCATCGAAGCCTCCGTGGATGCAGCCAGCTGCACCCAAATTGCGCCGGGATGTTTAGACGAGATTGAGCTCGACATTGATGTTGCCGCGCGTCGCCTTCGAATAAGGGCAGGTCTGGTGGGCTTCCTCTATCAGCGTGCGGGCGACTTCAGGCTCCAGACCCGGCAGGCTGATGTTCAACCGGGCCTGCAGGAAATAGGCATCGCCGGTCATGCCGAGATCAACTTCAGCGTCAACAGCAGTATCGGCGGGAAGCCTCAGCTTGCGCTTGCCGGCAGCAAGGCCCATCGCCCCGATGAAGCAGGCCGACCAGCCGGCTGCAAAGAGCTGTTCAGGATTGGTGCCTGCATGGGCGCTGCCCGGAGGCGAAAGCTTTACATCGAGCTGCGCATCGCTGCTGCGGGCGGCGCCGTCGCGGCCGCCGGTGGTGTGGGTCTTGCCGGTGTAGAGAACCTTTTCAATCGTCGTCATGAGAGCACTCCTTGGTTTCGTGTCGCAACCTGCGACATCTGGTGACGGAGTGGTTTTGACGGGCTGACGTATCCCGTATGTTTCCAAAATCGGCCGAACTGTATCAAAGCGTAGCGCCGGTCTATCTGGACATTTTCGCATACAAATGCAGCGAAAAATTCAATTGGCGCGGATCGTCACTTCGGCCGCGAGACCACCGCCCTCGCGGTTGTAGAGCCGCACCGAGCCGCCGATTGCGGCTGCCAATTGCTGGGCAATGGCAAGGCCAAGGCCTGTGCCGCCAGTCTCGCGATTACGCGACTGTTCCAGCCGGAAGAAGGGTTGCATGGCGGCTTCGAGCATGGCGTCCGGAATGCCAGGGCCGCGGTCCATCACGGTGATGGCGATCGCCTCCTCGCCTTTCCGCTCAACGCTGATTTCGGCTGCACCTGCGAATTTCAGCGCATTGTCGACGAAGTTCGTGAGAATGCGACGAAGCGCATGCGGTTTTGTCGATGCAATGCCCTGCACGAGGCCGACGACGCTGACGGCCTTGTCCATGTCCTGATAGTCATAGGCGATGCTGTCGATGAAGGACGAGAGGTCGATGCGGGAAAACTTCTCGCCATTGCCATGGGCGCTGCGGGCATAAGCGATCCCATCCTGCACGAGACGTTCGATCTCACCGAGATCGCGCACCAGCTTGTCCTTCTCGGGGGAATCATCGGTCATATCGGCGCGCAGCCGCATGCGGGTGATCGGCGTCTGCAGGTCGTGCGAGATCGCAGCCAGAATCTGCACTCTCTCTTCGAGATAATGCGCGATTCTCTCGCGCATGGCATTAAAGGCGCGCGCCGCATGCGCAACTTCGCTCGGGCCACGCTCGCTAAGCGGCGGACCTTTCTTGTTGGGATCGAGTGCGTCGGCCGCAGCCGCAAGAGCCCCGAGCGGCCGGATTGCCTGGCGCACGGCAAACCAGGTGCAAAGCACCAGCAGCACCATCTGGATAGCAAGCACATAGGGCAACCATGCCGCAATCGGCATCGGAGGCCGCGGCGTGATGTCGATCGTCAGCGGACTTCCGTCACTCAGCGTCAGATGTGCCTGCAGCCGGCTGATATCGCCCGGAATGGATTCCATGCGGATCGGATAGGTGCCGCCGATCGCCTCTTCGATCCTGCCGCCGATTTCCCTGCCCTTGCTGGAATTGTCGGGCACACCGGGCAGACCCGGCCCAAGTTCGAAACGATAGTTGCCGCGGCTGAGACGATCGAGCAGGTCGCTGCGCTGATCCGCCGGCAGGCGGTCGAGAACGGCGATCGAGGTCGCGACATCACTTTCCAACGTGCCGAGCATGACGGCCTTGGCCGACATGGAACGCTCAACGAAGAGGACTGTGAAGGACAGGCCATAGGCAATCGCCAGGCCCGCCAGCAGAATGAAGAAAAGACGAGCCCGCAGCGTGCTCGGCCAAAACCCGGAGCGAAGAGCAGCCCCCACGCTCATGACCTGGCCTCTTCAATCTCCACCGGAACGGAAAAGACGTAACCTTCGCTGCGCACCGTCTTGATATAGGTCGGCTCGCGGGCATCATCCCCCAGTCGCTGCCGAACGCGGCTGACCAGCAGGTCGATGGAGCGGTCGAAGAGTTCCGCATCGCGGCCCTGCGTGAGGTTCAGCAGTTGGTCACGGTTGAGCACCCGCTGCGGATGGTCGATGAAGACGCGCAGCAGCCGATATTCGGCGCCGCTCAGCGCAATCTCGGTTCCTTGCCTGTCGAGAAGATGCCGGCCGACCGTATCCAGGCGCCAGTCGCCGAAGCGAAGCCACTGCCCTGCCTCCGAAATCTGCAGGTTTGGCGGCAGGGCGCGGGTTCGGCGCAAGACGGCCTTGATGCGTGCCAGCAATTCGCGCGCGGCAAAAGGTTTCGGCAAATAGTCGTCAGCGCCCATCTCCAACCCGATGATGCGATCCATCTCGTCGCTGCGGGCTGTCAGCATCAGGATCGGCGTTGCCTTATGCTTACCCGCACGCAGCTCACGACAGAGCACGAGCCCGTCATCGCCCGGCATCATGACATCGAGCACAATGAGATCGACCGTATTGCCTTCGAGAAAGCTGCGCATCTGGCGGCCATCGGCGGCGACTGACGTCCGAAGCCCGTTCTTCTTCAGATAGCTCGAAACCAGTTCGCGGATTTCACGATCGTCATCGACGATCAGGATGTGGTCGACGTGCTCCATGTCGGGACTTTCGGATCCTCTATCTGTTGGCGCGCAGCAGAATTGTTATCTCTGATGCAGACTCGCTGCTTACTGTTTTGACTCTGAATTGGCTGCCGCGAAACAGGGAATTCCGTTCGCGGCAGCCGAGGCAGGCTTTAGAAGCGATCGACATCTAGAATGGCCTGGGCAAAGGCCTGCGGTGCTTCTTGCGGCAGGTTATGGCCGATACCGCCAGTGATGTTGCGATGCTCATACCTGCCGGTGAACTTTTTGGCGTAGGCCGAAGGCTCCGGATGCGGCGCGCCATTGGCGTCGCCTTCCATGGTGATGGTCGGTACGGTGATGACGGGGAAGGCAGCGAGCTTCTTTTCCAACGCGTCATATTTCTTTTCGCCATTGGCGAGGCCAAGCCGCCAGCGGTAGTTGTGGATGGTGATCGCGACATGGTCGGGGTTTTCGAAGGCTTTGGCGGAGCGGTCGAAAGTCGCGTCATCAAATTTCCACTGCGGCGAAGCAAGCTTCCAAATCAGCTTTGCGAAATCATGCCGGTTGGCCTCATACCCCTCGCGGCCGCGTTCAGTGGCGAAGTAGAACTGATACCACCAGGACAGCTCGGCCTGCGGCGGAAGCGGCTTCTTGTTCGTCTCCTGACTGCCGATCAGATAGCCGCTGACCGAGACCAAGCCCTTGCAGCGTTCCGGCCAGACAGCGGCCAGGATGTCCGCGGTGCGGCCGCCCCAGTCATAACCGCCGATCACGGCGCGCTCGATGTCAAGCGCATCCATGAAGGCGATGATATCGGTGGCGATGGCAGCCTGCTGACCGTTGCGCGGTGTCTTTGCGGAGAGGAATTCGGTTGAGCCATAGCCGCGCAGATAGGGGATCAGTACCCGATAGCCGGCATCGGCGAGCGCAGGCGCGACATCGACGAAGCTGTAGATGTCGTAGGGCCAGCCATGAAGAAGGAGCACAACCGGGCCATTTGCGGGACCGGCTTCAGCGTAGCCAACATTAAGTACGCCAGCCTTGACCTGCTTCAGCGGTGCAAAGGACGTGTGCGAGCCTGCCGTGACGGCGGGCGCGGTGACCTGTGATTGGGCACCGGCGGCGCTGGTCAGGCCGAATTCGACCGCCGCCATGGTCATGGCCGCAACACCGAAAAAACGACGACGCTGAAGATTGATTTCGCTGGACATTGGCTCTCTCCGTTTCAAGTTGATGGCAGGGAGAAAACAGCTCGCATGTATCCCCGATGTTTCGGGTATCCGCTTCAATTGCATGCGGATGTAGCATCCGGCCTTCCAGATACGTTCTGATACAATTGGCTGCCTTCTCAATCGAAAATCCGTTGGATGAGGAAATCACGAAGCACCACGGCATTGTTGTGCTCGTCATCGCTGGTGGCATAAAGCAGCGTGACGGTGCCTTTCCTTATGAAATCGGTCACGGGCTTCAGCTCTTCCTCTTTATGCTCAAGCTCTGCAGTGTAGCGCCGGCGGAACTCCTCCCAGCGAGAGGGCTCATGATTGAACCAGTGGCGCAACTCGGTGCTTGGCGCGACATCCTTTAGCCAGGCAGTCAGTGCAGCACGCTCCTTGCTGAGACCGCGCGGCCAGATGCGATCGACCAGCAGCCGGGCGCCATCCGCATCCGCCTTGGCCGCATAGACCCGCTTGAGCTTTATCGTCTCAGCTCTGGCTGTCATCTGATCCTCCTCATTCACCGATCATCCCTCTTCTTGCGGGATCCCGGCCGGGCGAAGCGCTGATGCATGGAAGATAGCGCAGCCCTCATCGGAGCGCTTCCTACACTTCGGTACATATTGCCGGGAAACCAGACACATCCGAGATACATCGCCCCGGCCAGATAGCCGCGTTGCTGGTCGGGCTGCATCGCCGTCCAGAGCCCGATCACCCGGTTTCAAAGGAAACGATGATGACGCTTCTTATCATTGCCTATCTCGGAGGGGCGCTGACCATATTCAGCCCCTGCATCCTTCCCATCCTGCCCTTCGTCTTCGCCCGCGCCGGACAGCCATTCGTGCGCAGCACGCTGCCCATGCTGATCGGCATGGCCGCCACCTTCGCGTTGGTGGCCACACTTGCCGCCGTTGGCGGCAGCTGGGCGATCAACGCCAATGAATATGGCCGCCTTGCCGCGCTGACCTTGCTTGCCGTCTTCGGCGTCGGTCTTCTTTCGCCGCGTGTCGCAAGCTTCATCACCCAGCCGGTCGTCGATTTCGGCAACCGCCTGCTGAACGCTTCCGGCAAGACCGGTGCTGCGCCGACTGTGGCAAGCGCGCTCGTTCTCGGCGTTGCAACCGGACTGCTCTGGGCGCCCTGCGCCGGGCCGATCCTCGGTCTCGTGCTGACGGGTGCGGCACTTCAGGGCGCCAACCTGCAGACGACATTCCTGCTGCTCGCCTATGCCGCCGGTGCCGCCACTTCGCTGGCTATCGCCCTCTCCGTCGGCGGAAAGATCTTTGCCGGCATGAAGAAGTCGCTCGGCGTCAGCGAGCGCATTCGTCAGGGCCTCGGCGCTGCCGTGCTTGCAGGTGTCGCCGTTATCGCACTCGGTCTCGACACCGGCCTGCTTTCGCAGCTTTCCTACGCCAGCACCGCATCTTTCGAGCAGGCCGTTCTCGACAGGGTGAATGTGAAGCCAACAGATGGAGGATCGTCCGAAGTCGCGAGCAACGACAAGACGATCGGTCTTGCCGATGCGAAGAAACCTTTCCGCAGCGATCTGCCGGTCGAAGGGCCTGCGCCATCGCTGGACGGAGCCGTCGAATGGCTGAACACGCCGCCGCTGACGACGGAACAGCTTCGTGGCAAGGTCGTGCTCGTCGATTTCTGGACCTATTCCTGCATCAACTGCATCCGCACTATCCCCTATGTCCGCGCCTGGGCGGAAAAATATAAAGACCAGGGCCTGGTCGTGATCGGCGTGCATGCCCCGGAATTTGCCTTCGAAAAGAAGATCGACAATGTCAAAAATGCCATTGGCGACTTCAACATCGGCTATCCGGTTGCAATCGACAACGACTACAAGATCTGGCGCGCCTTCGATAACAGCTACTGGCCGGCCCATTATCTGATCGATGCCAAGGGCCAGATCCGCGAACATCACTTCGGCGAAGGCAACTACCGACAGACTGAGCAGGCGATCCAGGACCTGTTGCGCGAAGCCGGCAGCGAGATGGCAACAAGCGCACCGGTCGTGCCGGATGCGAAAGGTGCCGAGGTGAGCCCGGACCTGAAGGACATCGGCTCTGGCGAGACCTATATCGGCTATAAGCAGGCCACCGGCTTTGCGTCCAATGAGAGCATGCGTGCCGATGCCACCAAGGACTATTCGGTCAAGCAGCCGGGTCTCAACCAGTGGGGTCTTGCGGGCAAATGGACTGTCGGTGCCGAAGAGGCGACCCTGGATCAGGCAGGCGGCGGCATCGCCTACCGCTTCAGCGCCCGCGATCTACATCTCGTTCTTGGCCCAAGTACTGACGGCAAACCGATCCGCTTCCAGGTGACGGTCGACGGCAAGGCGCCGGGTGCCGACCACGGCAGCGATATCGATGCCGATGGAAACGGCACGGTGACCTCGACCAAACTCTACCAGCTCGTGCGCCAGTCCGGCGCGGTGGAAGCACGCAACTTCGAGATCCATTTCCTCGATCCCGGCGTCCAGGCCTACGCCTTCACATTCGGCTGAACATTCCTTCTCTCGTTTAACTTGAACAACAGGAGCAATCACCATGAAACGTAAGTATTTTTCTACCATCGCCTTTGCCTTCGCCACCAGCGTCATCGCTTTTGCTGCCCAGGCGGCCGAGGTGAAAAACATCGTCGTCGTCCACGGCGCACTCGCCGATGGCTCCGGCTGGCGCCAGGCAACCGAAATCCTCGAGCGCCGCGGCTTCAACGTCACCATCGTCCAGGAGCCGATCACCTCGCTTGCCGATGATGTCGCCGCCACCAACCGGGTGCTGGACTTGCAGGACGGCCCGACCCTGCTCGTCGGGCACAGCTATGGCGGCATGGTGATCACCGAAGCCGGCAACAGTCCCAATGTCGTGGGCCTGGTCTATGTCGCGGCCTTCCAGCCGGACAAGGGTGAAAGCCTCATCAGCCTGGCGAGTTCCAAGCCGGCTGGCGGCATGAATATTCGTGAGACAAAGGACGGAAAATACCTCTATCTCGATCCGGCCGCCTTCGCGAACGACTTCGCCGCCGACCTGCCGAAGGACGAGGCCGCGTTCCTAGCGAAATCGCAGGTCTTCGCCTCCAAGGAGGCCTTCTCGGCCAAGGTCGGGGATCCCGCCTGGAAGACTAAAAAGAGCTGGACGATCGTCGCCACCGAAGACCGTTCGATCAATCCCGACCTCGAACGTGACATGGCAAAGCGGGCCGGCAGCACGGTGGCGGAGATCAAGGCAAGCCACGCCGTCTTCGCGTCTCAACCGGAGAAGGTTGCCGATGTGATCGCGAAGGCTGCCGAGGCAGCCGGCAAGTAATCAGATCAAAAGCGGTGACCGGAGCCGGTGGATCACTCCGCCGGCTCATTTTCCGTGAACGTTTCCTTCATCGCCTTGATGATGACGACGGCCGATGCCGCGCCCGGATCGATGTGGCCAAGGGATCGTTCGCCGAGGCGGGCGGCACGGCCGCGCGTGGCAACCATCGAACGGGTCGAGCGTGCGCCGGCGTCTGCGGCTTCAAGAATGCCGTTCCACATGTCCAAGACTGTCACCTGTCTGTCGCGGGCAGCAGCAGCCGCCTCTGTTGCCGGGATCCAGGCATCCAGCATCGTCTTATCACCGCGCTGCCCCTTGCCGCGGTCCCGGATACCCGATGTCATAGCCTCGACAATTGCAGCCTGAGCGGCGATCGAAAGCGTCTCGTCCCGCTTCAGAGCCTGCGCCGCCTTGCGGAAGGCCGTGGCATAGAGCGGGCCGGTCGATGCGCCAACGGCATCGAGAAAGGCGGATGCGGCAAGCGAAAAGACCTCTGATGGCAATATCTTATCGAGATCGTGTTTCGCCAGTTCGCCATTCACCGCCTGGAAGCCGAGCGACATGGTAATGCCGTGGTCGGCATCGCCGATCGCGCCATCCAGATCGGAGAGATGATCCTTCTCAGCCGAAATCGCCACGGATATCCGGTGAAACATCCTGCTGAGGCGGCGGGCCGCGTTTGCCGACATGCGTATCCTCCCAATTCATGCAGCCCAGCCCCCTGGGATGCTTTTATGCTTTTATGCTTTTCAGTTTACGACCCTCAGAAACGCCGTATCGCAGGGGTGATGCAGCAGATCCGTCAATTCCTGGTCGAGATGCAGGATCGATATGGATGCGCCGACCATATCGAGCGATGTGCAATAATGCCCCACCCAGTTCGCTTCGATCTTGATCCCCTTCGCGCTCAGGCGCTGCTCCACCCTTCGGTAGAGAATATAGAGCTCCATCAGCGGCGTGCCGCCGAACGAGTTGACGAGAACGGCGACGCGGTCCCCCGCCACCGGTTTCATCTCCGAAAATATGCGATCCATGACGACATCGACCACGCCGTCGGCGCTCATCATCTTTTCGCGCATCACGCCCGGTTCGCCGTGAATGCCCATGCCGATTTCCATATCGTCGGGACCGATCTCGAAATTGTGGCGACGCGTCTGCGGCAACGAACAGGGCTCCAGCGCAACACCCATCGTGAACGTACGGTCATTGGCTTTTCGCGTTGCTGCCTCGCAAGCATTCAGCGACAGGCCGCGATCGCAGGCCGCACCGGCAATCTTGAAAATGAAGAAATTGCCGGCAACACCGCGGCGTCCATCCCGATCCTCCAAAGGCGAGGAGGAGATATCGTCGGTCGTCACCACGGTGCGGACTTCGATATTGTCCTCTGCCGCCATTTCGGCAGCCATCTCGAAATTCATGACGTCGCCGGCGTAATTGCCGTAGACGAAGAGCACGCCGTCCCCGCCCGACGCTGCCTTGGCGCATTGCAGGATCGGCCCCGGAGGCGGCGAGGAAAAGATATTCCCGACCGCGACAGCGTCAGCGAGCCCCTTGCCGACATAACCGAGGAACGCCGGCTCATGGCCGGTGCCGCCGCCGACGACCAGTCCAACCTTGCCAGCCCGCGGGCCCGCGCGGGCAACGAGAGCGCGGTTGGAGCCGTCGACCGGGCGGAGGTAATTCGCATGCGCTTTGACGACACCCTCGAGCATTTCCTCGACGACATCATCAGGATTGTTCAGGAACTTCTTGATGTGGGTGCGAGCGCCGTTCAGCGGCGCCGACACCTCGCTTTCCGCGCGCGGACGCTGGGAGAGCTTTTGGGCGATCTCGGTGACGCCATCAGCATTCAGGATGCCGCGGCCGGTGGCTGCATCGGTGATCAGCACATTGACATAGCCGCCGCGCAGCGCGGCGAGGATCGCCGGCACCTTGTCGAACCCGCCGGCAACAGCAATGCGCATGTTGATCTTCTTCAGGAGGTCAAGCGAAATGCCGACGGTCCGGTCGTCCAGCGGACCGGCGACGGGCCGTCCGTGGCCGTCGATGAAGCGTCCGGCAACGACACCGGTCGCGTCCTTCGCCAGATAGTCCTGCAACGATACCGACTCAAAAAAGCCGCTGGTGTGGATAGTGGAATTCGGCCGCATGGAGGCGATGCCGAAAATCACCCTGTTTGCCCGCGAAAGCGCCTCAAACTGCTGATCGATCAAAGGTTCGCGCATCAGCATGTTACGCAATTCGGCGCTGGAAACGATGGCAGGCGCAGAAATGTTGATAAGCCGGCCATCGACCGCGTCGGCAAAGGCCGCGGCACAAAGTTCCGGCGTGTAGGCGAAGGTTGCGCTCGTCCCACCTGTCGCCTGCACGATGGTCATGTCCTGCAGTCCCGAAATGGCGGCCTGCTCGCCAACCGCCATGATGGTGCGGCCCCAAACGACCGCCATTGTATCCCCGGATTTCAACAGTTTCTGCAGCGCCTGCGCGCCGGCTGCGCCAAGCCGTTCGATCAGCGGCCGGGCATTGTCGTCGCTCGGTACGACAAGACAGTCATGCAGACCGAAATGCCGCTTCAGTTCCTGGGCGATGGTGAGAGAACTCAGGCGCGAGGGTTCGATGGAAATATTGACGATGCCGCGGGCGCGCGCATCGGCGAGGTAACTGTTCACCGTGGCGCGTGAAATGCCCATGGTTTCGGCGATATCGCCTTGGGTCATGCCATCTTCGTAGTAGAGCCAGCATGCCCACACATAGGGATCGTCGCCGTAGCGCAGCGGGATTGGTTCAGCCGCGATATCAGCCGTAGTGTTCTTTCGTGCCGATGATGTCTTAGCCGTCATCCTGCCTGGTTCCCCTCGTCTGCAATCGACGGCGAAGATGAGCGCAAAAGCTGCAGTTTTCAACGTACTTCCGGCCGATTGTTCCCGGCCGCCGAAGCGGCCGGGAAGGTGATACAAGGGAGGATCACGGGCTCTCACCAAAGCCCGATTTGTCAGGCGGGCTGGAGCCTCGTTTCCACGCCATCAGCCAGCGATTTCAGGATCAACGCGCAGGATGTCGCGCCCGCATCGAGCACGCCGAGCGAACGTTCGCCAAGGCGGCTGGCGCGACCGATCTTGGCGACGAGATCGCGTGTACTGTCCCGCCCGGCCTCCGCAGCTGCGACGAGAGCCTGAAGCGCCTCGCCAAAGGACTTTCCGCTGCCGATCGCCGTATCGAACGCACTGATCGCCGGCACGAGCGTGTCGAGCAGCGTCTTGTCGCCCACCTTGGCCGAGCCGATCGCCTGAATGCCATCGAGGCCATTGTGGAGCATGGTGCTAAACGTCGCGGCGTCGATCGCATCAGACTTCTCGATCGTTTCGGCAAACTGCGTGAACATGACGCCATAGAGCGGTCCCATGGAGCCGCCGATCTCTGTCATCAGCACGGTGCCGAGCGTGTCGAGCGCTTCCGCCAAGGACATATCTGCCCCTTTGACGCGTTCGGCCGCCATACCGAAACCCTTGGCCATGTTGACGCCATGGTCACCGTCGCCGATCTTGCCGTCAATTTCGCTCAGATAGGCGCGGTTTTCGATGATCCGATCGGCAAGCGAGAGAACGATATCGCCCGATTTGGCATTCCGAAATTGCTGCATTCGCCTGCCTCCCCTCATAGCATCGCAGGGCACTGAACATCAATATTCAGCAGCCGCTTCAGCTCGTCGTCCAGTGCCATGACGGTCAGTGTTGCGCCGACCATTTCCAGCGATGTGAAATAGTTGCCGATATAGACCTTATAGATCTTCAGTCCGCGTCCGGTGATCTCGGATTCAATCGTATCGTGGAGAATATAGAGCTCGTTGAGCGGCGTTGCGCCAAGCCCTGACACGATAACTGCGACTTCGGCTCCAGCAGGAAGCTGGTGATCGTCGAGAACGATCTTCGCCATCTCCTCGGCAACTTCCTTGGCGGATTTCAGCGGCTCGACGCGCACGCCGGGTTCGCCATGGTGGCCGATGCCGACCTCCATCGTGCCGGGCTCGATGGTGAAATTCGGATGGCCGACGGAGGGCAGCGTGCAGGGGCCGAGGCCGACGCCGATCGAACGGCAATTGTCGATCGCTTTCTGAGCGGTCGCACGAACCTCTTCGAGGCTCGCGCCCTCTGCAGCCTTCGCCGCGCCGCACTTCCACATGAATATCTCGCCGGCGACGCCGCGACGCTTTTCGCGCTCCTCAGGGCCTGCTGAACATACATCGTCATTGGCAACGACGGTGACGATCTCGATGCCTTCTTTGGCCGCCAGCTTGATTGCCATCTTCACGTTCATGTTGTCGCCGGCATAGTTGCCATAGAGGCAGACGACGCCATTGCCGCCATTGGCTTCGCGCGCGGCATCGAGGAAGCTCTTTGCGGTTGGCGAAGAGAAAAGTTCGCCGACGGCCACGGCATCCAGCATGTTGCGGCCGGTATAACCGATGAAGGCCGGCTCATGACCCGAACCGCCACCGGTGATAACGCCGACTTTGCCGGCGACCGGCGTGTGACGAGCAGCAATGACACGGGGATTTTGTGCTGATAGCCTGACGATGTCGGCATGGGCCTTGACGAAGCCCTTGACGGTATCCTCGACGACCTCGTCCGGATTGTTGATAAACCTCTGCATTATAACTCCTATCTACCGCGCGTCAGATAATGGTGTAGCCGCCGTCGACCAGAAGGTCCGCGCCATTGATCATATCGGCGCCGTTGGAAGCCAGGAACACCGCCGCCGCCGCAATCTCCTCTGGAAATGCAAAACGGCCGGATGGAATGCGCTGTTTCAGCGCCTCACCGCGCGGGCCGTCCCATGCCTTCCTGCCGAGATCGGTCAGGACGACGGTCGGAGAGATCGTGTTGACGTTGATGCCGTGCTTTCCCCATTCGGCAGCCAGCGTCTTGGAAAGACCGATGACACCGAACTTCGAGGCGCAATAGGCAACATGCTGGTCGATGGCGACCGTGCCTGCCTGTGAGGCCATATTGATGATCTTGCCGCCCCTGCCCGCCTTGATCATGGCGCGGCCAGCAGCCTGTGACACCAGGAAGGTGCCCTTGAGATTGATCGCGATGGTCTTGTCCCACGCATCGAGGCTGAGTTCCTCTGCTGGCGCGAGCATGACGACACCGGCGCTGTTGACGGCAATATCGATGTGACCGAATGCGGCCACCACGTCGGAAACCACCTTTTCTACCGATTGCGGGTCCGACACGTCGCAGACGAATGATTTCGCGCCGTTGCCGAGTTCGTCGGCCTTGGCCTTCGCGACCGATTCATTGATGTCCACCACGCCGACGATCGCGCCCTTGGCGGCCATGGCGGATGCGATGGCGCTGCCGATGCCGGAGGCCCCACCCGTGATCAGAGCGACCTTGCCGCTCAAGGAAAAGTTCAAATCAACCTGTTTTGAATCAGTCATGGCTTTCTTCTCAACCTGTCGGAATATGGGGCGGGACCTTCATCCCGCCCCAGGGAGGATCACTTGCGAGTGGAAAGCAGTTTATCGACGTTTTCAGCCGTCACCGGGGTCCACGGGACATTATAGGTCTTATCCTTGCCGTCGTTCCACGGCATATCCTTGTAGGTGGTCCAGATATCGGATTCCGGCTTATAGTCGCCCTTCTTGGCATTGAAGATCGCAAGATCCAGAGCGCCCTGCGCCTGGGCACGGGCATCCTGAAGGATCGAGGTCATCTCACCGGCCTTGGCAGCCCGCAGCGCATCGGTGACACCGTCGATACCGGCGATGGCAAAGCTCTTGACGTCGAGCCCGGCAGCCTTGATCGCCTCGATGGCGCCGAGCGCCATTTCATCGTTCTGGCCGATAATGCCGTTGATCTGGTTCGGGTGCGACGTCAGCCAGTTCTCCATCAGCGTCTGAGCTTCGGCGCGCGACCAGTTAGCCGTCTGGTCTTCGAGAACCTTGACGTTAGGGCACTCGGCCAACGCCTTCTTGTTACCCTGCAACCGTTGGATCTGCGCCGACTGGCCGACCGGGCCCTCGATGATCACGACATTGCCCTTGCAGCCGATCTTGTCCAGCACACTCTTGGCTTCGAGATAACCGGAAACCGTGTCATCGGACCCGACATAGGAGGTCAGTTGATCGGAATTGACGCGGGTGTTGGAGCCGATGACCGGAATGCCGGCGTCGACGGCGGACTGAACGGCAGATGCCCCTGCATCAACGTCGATCGGAGCGAAGATGATGGCGTTGTACTTTTGCGTAATCATCGTCTTGAACTGGTCCTGCTGAACCAGCGCGTCATAGCGGCCATCGAAGACCGTCAGTTCGACCTCGCCGCTCTTGACGGCGGGGTGGTCCTGCAGGGCCGCAGTCCAGATCTGCATGAATTCCGCATTCAGGCCGTAGGGCGCTGCGCCAATCTTAATCTTCTCCTGGGCTGCGGCCGACGTCGCCAGCAGCGCCGTTGCCGAAGCAAGCGCAATCAGAAGCTTTTTCATTTCATTCTCCTCCACCTTGGGTTTAGGCTGCCAGCATGGCTTGCCTGTCGGACGGGGCGGCCGAAGCGCCTGCCCCGAATTTCTGTTGTTGAGCTCAGGCTCCGAAATTTCGTTTCTGGTCGAGCATGACGGCGCCGACGATGAGGGCGCCCTTCAGGACCTGCTGGTAGTAGGATTGGATACCCATCAGATCGAGACCATTGTTCATCACGCCGATGATGAGCGCGCCGATCAGTGTTCCCGTCACCCGGCCGACACCGCCGGAAAGGCTCGTGCCACCGATGACGACTGCTGCGATCGCGTCCAGTTCATACGCGACGCCAGCCTGCGGCAGGCCCGAACCGGTGCGAGCGCTGAGCAAGATGCCTGCAAGCCCTGCCAGGCCGCCGGAGATGACATAGACGGTGAAGCGGATTCGGTCGGTGTTGATGCCCGAAGTCTTGGCCGCATGCGGGTTGCCGCCGACGGCATAGATGTAGCGGCCGAACCGTGTACGGTTGAGCACCCACCAGGAAGCCACAAAGACGACCGCAAGAACGATGACGGGAGCAGGAAGACCGAACACATCACCGGTGCCGATCCAGCGAAAGGCGGGTGTCAGCGCCGGAACCGGGCGACCGCCACCGTAGATCAACGTCATGCCACGGGCAGCTGAGAGCATGCCGAGTGTGGCGACGAAGGCAGGCACCGAGAAGCGCGAGACGATCGCGCCGGAGATCGAGCCGCAGACAACACCGACCAGGACACCGACCAAGAGGCCGATAGCGACCGGATAGGGCGAACCGATGACCCCGGCCGTTTCCGAAGTGGTGGCAAAACTGGCGCTGACGATGCCGGCGAGTGCTACGACAGAGCCGACCGACAGGTCGATGCCGCGCGTCAGGATCACGAAGGTCATGCCGATCGCCAGCACGCCGTTGATGGACGTCTGCAGCAGCACGTTGGAAATATTTCCGCCGGTCAGGAAGAACTCATTCGAGAACGACAGGATAACGACCAAAAGCAGGAAGGCGAGGAAGATGCCGTATTCCTGCACGATCAAACGCCGCTGTTCGGTCTTGAACCAGCCGCCCGCACTCTTGTTCTCACTCACTGACACTGCCTGCTCCTCTGCTGCCGGACGAACGCCCTGACCCTGGTCAGGTTGATAAGTGGACGAGTGATTGGGCATTCGTCTCCTCCCGGCTGTATATTCCGGCGCTCTTGCCGCCGCGCATCACCATGATGCGGTCCGACATGCCGAGAACTTCGTCGATTTCCGATGAGATCATCACCACCGTGCCGCCGCCTTCGGCGAAGTCGCAGATGATGCGGTAGATTTCGCGCTTCGCGCCGACATCGACGCCGCGTGTCGGCTCATCCAGCAGCAGGACCTTGGGGTTGCGCAGGAACCATTTGCCGAGAACGACCTTCTGCTGGTTGCCGCCGGAAAGGCCTGATACCGGCATGGTGTCGCGCGCTGCCTTGATCTGAAACTGCTCGCGCATCCGCCTGCTGGCATCCACTTCCTTCGCATGGTCCATCGCAAAGGCGGGGCTCAACTCCGGCAAGCTTGCCATGCAGATATTGGCGCGAACGGAATCGGAGAGATTGAGCCCCGTCTGCTTTCGATCCTCGGTTACCAGCGCCAGTCCATGAGCCATCGCGTCCGAGGGCTTCGCGACCGAGATCGGCGCACCGTCCACTGCAATGTGTCCCTTCGATGGTTTATCGAGGCCAAAGAGGCAGTTGAAGATTTCCGTACGGCCGGAGCCCATAAGCCCGTATATGCCGAAGATCTCGCCCTTATGGGCGGAAAAGGAAATGTCCTCGATCTTGTTCGGGCAGGAGAGCGCACTGACCTCCAGACCGATCTGAGGTGTCGGCGTATTGGTCTTGACGTATTCTTCCGACAATTCCCGTCCGACGATCATGCGGATCAGGCTCGGCCGGTCGATCTCCGACAAGGCGCCGGCACCGACGAAGGAACCGTCGCGGAAGACCGTGTAGGAATCAGCGATCTGGAAGATTTCCGACAGGCGGTGCGAGACGTAGACGATACCGCGCCCCTGGGCCTGCAGGCGGCGGATCGCCGCAAAGAGCTGCTGGGCCTCACGCTCGCCGATCGCCGATGTCGGCTCGTCCATGAAGATGACTTCGGCATCGTGGCTCAGCGCCTTGGCGATCTCCACCAACTGCATTTGCGCGACCGAGAGGCTCATCATGTACTGGTTTGCGCGGATATCGAATTCCAGTCCATCGAGCAGCTTTTGTGCCGCGCGGTTCATGGTGCGGAAATCGATGCCACCGAAACGGGCTGACGGCTCACGGCCAAGATAGATGTTCTCGGCGACCGTCATGTGCGGAACCGGGCTCAGCTCCTGCTCGATGATTGCAATACCGGATGCGAGCGCATCAGCCGGACTGGAGAAATCCACCCCCCGGCCCCGCCGACGAATCGAGCCAGCATCGCGCTTGTGAATGCCCATCAGAATTTTCAGGAAGGTCGACTTGCCCGCACCATTGCCGCCACACAGCGCGTGGACCGAGCCAGCGCGAAGTTGGAAGCGGCCGTCGCGCAGGGCTGCGACGCCGCCAAAGGACTTCTTGAGCCCCTCCACTTCCAGCAGAAATTCCACGTCCGTCTCCTCCACGCATGCGTCTGGCGAGCACGTTTCAGCGCGCCATTCGACATCCGGAAACCTCCGCTCGAATATCGATGCTGACAATATTCGATTGCTATTCGACAAATGTCAAGCGACGCATAATCACGTAAATGTCAGGGTATCCGGGAGTCAGGAACGGCGCCGAAAAATCCCGCAATTTCAGGGTGATGAGTGACAGCGCGCCGGAAATGAGGGCGTGTGGAACATCATGCCGACGTGGCGCAAAGAGATTATCGACGGCGAGCATAATCGCGCCCAGCTCTTCTGAGGAACGGTCACCGGCGTGTCGATTTCTGCCAAAAAGCATCCGGCGGCGCTGACTGACGATGCCTATTCTGCCGCGCGTGCCACCAAGTCATCATCACCGTGGATGCATGCGTGGCCGGCCCCGAACTCGCCAAAGCGATCGTCGATAACTATCTCGCCCCCAGCTTCGGCCCAAATGGTCTATCGGTTGAAACGTCAGGGCAATCGACGGCCAGAACCAGGCAAAACACTGAGTTTTGTCACGAGACCTTCTGCCGACCGTAAAGCAGCAGCATGCCGATGATGACCGCGCCATAGATGAGCTGGCGGCCGGCCTCCTCGATCTGCATGACCGAGAGGATCGACTGGAGAAGGGTAATCAGGATGACGCCGGCAACGGTTCCGAGATAGGAACCCTTGCCACCGAGCACATGTGTGCCGCCAAGCACCACGGCGGCGATCGAGGGCAAGAGATAGGCGTCGCCCATGGATTGAGATGCCTTCGAGGCGTAGCCGGCGAGAAGCACGCCACCGAGCGCGCTGAGCCCGCCTGACATGATGAAGGCCAGCAGGGTGATCCTACGGGTGTTGATGCCGGACATGTACGCGGCGCGCTCGCGATTACCGATCGCATAGAGCGCCCGGCCGAAGGTGGTGCGCGTCAGCAGGAAGACGGCGAGCAGGCCGACGGCCAACCACACCAGAACGCCATTCGGAAGCCCGGGTATGGCGTAACCAGTTGCCAGAAAGCGCATGGCGGCAGAGGCCGAATCCTGTGGCGAAAAACCGCCTGTGTAAACGACCATCAACCCTTGCGCGACGGCATTGGTCGCAAGCGTGATGATCATCGAGGGAATGCGCAGATAGGCGACTGCGATGCCGTTGACGAGGCCGATCGCGGCACCGCAGAGAATACCGAAGGGGATTGCGAGGACCGCACCCGTCGTTCCGTAAGCAGTGGCGGCGCAGGCCATCATCGCCCCTGTCGTCACCACCCAGGGCACAGACAGGTCGATTTGTCCAAGCAGGATGACCGCCATCATGCCGGTTGCGATAACGCCGAGGAAGGAAGCTACCTTCAATTGCTGCAGCAGGTAATCCGGCGACAGGAAATTGGAGGAATAGAGCGAACCGCCGAGAAGCAGCAGGATGATGCAGCCGAAGGCGATCGCCACAGCCGGATCGACGCCGCGCAGCCGGGCGGGCACAGGAATTTGCCGCATGGTGGAAGCATCCTCGCTCATTGGAACCACTCCAGACGATTGCGAACGCGCGACAGGCCGATGCAGCCGATGCTGACTGCCAGCATCAGCACCACGCCCTGGAAGAGCGGCTGCCAGAGCGGATCGAGATCGAAGACGAACAACAGGTCGCCGATGGTGCGGAAGGCCAGCGCACCGAAAACGGCGCCGACAGCGCTTCCCTTACCACCCGCAAGCGAAACACCGCCGAGCACCACTGCTGCGATCGAATAGAGCGTATAGGCGTTGCCGCTCGCAAAGGCAGCCTCACCCGTATAGGAAAAGAACGTCAGATAAAGCCCGCCAATCGCTGACAGCAGACCAGCCAGTGCATAGGCAGCAAGCTTTGCCCGCTTCACCGGCATGGCAGACATATAGGCGGCATTTTCTGCCGAGCCGACCGCATAGGCGGTGCGGCCGAGCACCGAACGGCTGAAAGGCACCCAGATCACTAGGACGACAAGCGCGAGCACGACAAGGCTTGCCGGGATGACGCCGAAAAGTTTCGAGGTAAAAGCATCGGCGAGATCTTCATTGACCGAGCCGCCGGGTGTGGGCCGCAACAGCAGTGCCAGTCCGTAAAAGACCGCACTGGTCGCAATCGTGGTGACGATCGGCTGCAACCGCCCGAAGATGATGACGAGCCCATTGAGAAGGCCGCAGGCGAGACCGGTCAAAAGTACGGCCACGACACCCAGCCCCGTCTGCAGCGGCGTGCCGACGACAAGCCACGAGGCGAGACAGTTGCACAGGATCAGGATCATGCCGACCGAAAGGTCGATGCCCGCCGTTATGACCACGAAACACTGCGCCATGGCCACGAAGGCGAGCAATGTCGCCTTGTTGGCGGCCGTCTGCACCACATTGGGCGTGAAGCCGGCGGGATGGTTCGAAACATAGATGATGAACATCAGGATGAAGAGGAGCGCCGCAAAGAGCGTGCCCTTCTGCTGAACGTACCGGTAGCGCCATTCACCAGTCGCCTGTCTGCTCATTGGGCCATCCTTTGCTGCGCCTCGGCGGCGCCGATGTTGAGGGCGGCGCTCACCAACTCGCGCTCGTTGATCTCGTCTCCCTCGAGAATGCGGATGATGCTGCCATCATACATGACGAGCACGCGGTCGCAGCAACCGACCAGTTCGTCATAGTCGGTGGAATAGAAGATGATGGCCGCACCAGCATCGGCAAGCTTGCGCAGCAGGGCATAGATTTCCTGCTTGGTGCCGACATCGATGCCGCGTGTCGGATCGTTGAGCAGGATGATGCGCGGCCGGTTCATCAGCCATTTGGCGATCACGACTTTCTGCTGGTTGCCGCCGGACAGCGAGGCAACGGGCATGTCGATCGTCGCGGCCTTGATCGCCAGCAGCTTCAGAAGTTCGTCGATCTCCCGAAGCTCGGCTGCGCGGTCGATCACGCCATTGCGCGAAACACGATCAAGGGCTGCGATCGACAGGTTTTCGCGCACCGTCATCGGCAGCATCAACCCCTCGGTCTTGCGGTCCTCCGGGATCAGCGCCATGGAGATCTCGCCCGATTTCGCCGCGCCCGGGCTCTTCAATCTGACCGGTCTGCCATCGACTGCCACCTCTCCCTTGAGGTCTCGCAGCACGCCGAACAGCGCCAGCAGCAATTCGCGCTGCCCCTGCCCGTCCAAGCCGCCGAAACCGATAATCTCGCCAGGGCGCACATCAAAATTGATCCCGGAGAGCCGATCTCCCCAGGAGAGGTCGCGGCAGGACAAAACCGGCGCGCCCGCCCTCGATTGCAGCGGCTTGGGCGGAAAGACGTTGGTATATTCGCGTCCGATCATCAGCTCCACTACCTGCTGGTCGGTCTTGGTGCCGGCGGGATAGGATTCGATACTGCGGCCGTTTCTGAAGACCGTGCAGTCATCGGCGAGCTCTGTAATCTCATGCATGCGATGCGAAATATAGATCAGCGCCATGCCCTCGGCCCTGAGTTGCTTCAGCACATCAAAGACCTTCTCGACATCCGATTGGGTCAGCGCCGAGGTCGCCTCGTCGAGGATCATCAGACGCGGTTTGCGGGCAAGCGCCTTGGCGATCTCTACCATCTGCCGGCGAGAAAGCGGCAAATCCTTCACCAGGGATGATGGATGGATATCGGCAGCGCCGGCGCGGGCAAGTGCTTCCTCGGCAATCTGGCGCTGCCTCTTGCGGTCGATCATGCCGAAACGCAGCGGCGGATTGCTGATGACGATGTTGTCGGCCACCGAAAGATCGGGAATGAGCGACAGTTCCTGGAACACACAGACGATACCGGCAGCATTGGCGGCGGCCGGCGAGGCGAACGAGACCTCATTTCCGTCCAGCAGCATGCGCCCTTCATCCGGCGCCACCACACCGGCCATGATCTTGATGAGGGTCGATTTTCCGGCCCCGTTTTCGCCGAGCACGGCGTGGATCGCGCCCGGTCGAACAGCGATATTAGCTTCCTTCAGCGCAATCGCGCCGCCATAGCGCTTCGATATGCCTTCCAGGCGCAGAAGCGGTTCGGAAAGGGTCATGCATCCAGCCTCCATTCGGTCTTGTCGAGATCGAGGCTGCGGGCGCGAGCGCCCGCAGCCAGGTCCGGATGGTGGTGCTTACTGGTTTTCCTTGGTCTGCCCCATGATTTCCTGTGCGGAGAAGTTGATGCCGCAGGTCGGGAAGGAGTTGCCGACGAAGAAGTTGTCGGACTGGGTGGGGTAATAATCCTCCCCTTCCTTGAAATCGGGATCGGAAACGAGGGCCGTCGGTAGCTTGACGGCCTGCGGAACGACCTCGCCTTCAAGAGCTGCGATGGCCGTCTTGATGGCAACAGCAACCTGTGCCGGGCCGGTGCCTGCCGACGAGCATTTCAGGCCATCCCCCGCATGGGCCGCGCAGAATTTACGGAAGCCATTTTCCGTCTCACCGCCGAAGGGCACGAAGGGATGCTTCGCATCGATCATCGCCTGCACGACGCCGGTGTCACCGCCCTGCGCGGTGATGCCATCGAACGGGCCATTGGTGGCGATCGCATCGGCCGTTGCCTTCTGCGCTACGCCATCATCCCACTTGCCGACAACTTCAGTGACGGTGAACTTCTTGCCGGAAGCGTCCAGTGTTTCATGAATGCCGCTATGGCGATCCGTATCGACGGAGGTACCGGCTACGCCGCGCACTTCCAGGATCTTGCCGCCCTGCGGCAGGTGCTTCACCAGCCAATCGGCCCAGATGACACCAAGGCCTTTCTGGTCGACGTTGACGTTGATCGCATCCTTGGTGTCGAGGATATTGTCGAAGGCGACAAGAACGACGCCGGCTTCCTTGGCGCGCTTGATGACCGGACCGAAGGCTGTCGGGTTCTGGGCGTTGACCACGACGGCGTCATAGCCGGCATCGATGAAGTTGTTGATCGCCGAAATCTGGGCCGGAACGTCCTCGCCTGTCGACACGACCTTGAATTCTTTCAGCTTGGCGGCGACGTCCGGCTGGGCGGCATAGGCCTTTGCCGTCTGCACCATCTGGATGCGCCAGGTATTGGCGATATAGCCGTTGGCAAGCGCGATGCGGTAAGGACCATCCTTCTTCGGATATTGCAGGAATTGGGTTTCGGCCGACCACGGAACCATGCAGTTCGGATCGGCGGCGGGGCCGGACACGACCTTTGGCGCCGCCATGGCCGTGCTGCAGAGCAGAGCAAACGCCGACGCGGAAAACGCGGCGATACGGGCCATCTTCGCTTTCTTCACCTTAAGCATTGAATGTCTCCTCCTCAGGCGGACCAGGCCGCCCCTCCACAAAATCTTATTGGCATGCTGATCCCGGAAGGCTCCATCCCATCCTTTTCCGGTGCAATTTGAGCCTAACATAGTTGACAGCGCTGTCAAATCGGATTTGCTAGCGCTGTCAACTGTAATCATCGATAGGAAATATTTCGCAGTTGCGAGATACATTACAGATCGGCATGAGTTTTCTGTATAAAGCGAGATGACAATGCGAAGAATAACTTTGGATGACGTGGCAACTCTGGCCGGCGTCAGCCCGATCACAGTTTCACGCGTACTTCGCAAACCCGATGCGGTCTCGGAGGCGCTGCGGCTGCGTGTCAATGCCGCCGTCCAGGAACTCGGCTATGTGCCGAATATTGCGGCCAGCCGGCTTGCCTCGTCGCGCACTCATGCAATCGGCGTCATCGTGCCGACCCTCTATAACGTCATCTTTGCCGAATATCTCTTCGCTCTGCACGACGTGCTAGTCGGGGCGGGCTTTCAGGTCATCGTCGTCAATAGCCGGTATTCCGAACAGGAAGAGGAAAATGCCATCAAGGTACTGCTCGGCCAACGGGTCGAAGCGATCATCATCGCCGGCATTCATCATACGCCGCTTGCCCATCAGCTTCTGATGCGGGCGCATTTGCCCGTTGTCGAGACATTCGAGTTATCGCCCGATCCGATCGACCTCAATATTGGCATGCTGCAAGATCGCGCCGGGCAGGCAGCAACGCAGCATCTCATCGACCGTGGCTTCAAGCGTATTGCCTTTCTGGCAGGCAATCTCGACCATCGTTCCCAGTCCCGCTTCGACGGCTATCGCCTGGCAATGCAGGAAGCGGGCTTGGAGAACCTTGAGATCGTCACCCAGCGGCCGCGGCACAGCTCGGTTGCGCTCGGCTCCGATCTCCTGGCCCTCATGCATGAACGTGGCGACCGCCCGGAAGCGATCTTCTGCACCGACGACAACGTGGCGCTCGGCGCCATGCAGGAGTGCCGCAAGCGCGGCATCCGCGTGCCTGACGATATCGCCATCATCGGTTTTCATGATCTGGAATTTTCTGCCTGTGCGTCACCATCCCTCTCATCGATCGTGACGAGGCGTTTCGAGACGGGCAAGCTTGCCGCCGAAAAGGTACTGGCGGCCCTCAATTCGACGAGCCGCCAGCCGCCGAGCCAGATCGACCTTGGCTTCGAGGTCATCGCCCGCGAAAGCACGGGCGTGACCATCAGGCAGCAGCCTGGGCCTCGCTCTTGGCGATCGTGACCGGAACACCCTTGTAGCTCGGCGTGCCCGACTTGCGGTCATAGTGATCAAGGGCAATCACCGCATTCATTTCCGGATAATAGCCGGCCACCGAACCGACGGGGATATTATACTCGACAGCCGTGAAACCGATGACGGTTTTCCCGCCGCCGTCTCCGGTGGTTGAACGGATATCGATCCGGTCTCCGTCACGCAGGCCTCGTTCGGCAAGATCCTGACTGCTCATGAAGATGACGTCACGACGGCCGAAGATACCGCGATAGCGATCGTCGAGGCCATAGACGGTCGTGTTGTATTGGTCGTGGCTGCGCAGCGTCGTCAGCACCAGTGTCGTCGGGTCCTTCAGGCGGGGATCTTCGTCGAGACCGGGGGCAATAAGGAAATTCGCCTTTCCGCTCGCCGTCTTCCAGACGCGATAGGAAGCCGGAACATCGAGCCGGAAGCCGCCGCGGACCCGGACGCGACTGTTGAACTCGTGAAAATCCGGAAAGACCACTTCGATCTTTTCGCGGATTCGATCGTAATTGGCGATCAGCCCGTTCCAGTCGATGCCGTATTTTGTACCGAGTGTGGCCATCGCAATGCCGGCGATTATGGCGGGTTCGGATTTCAGAAACTCGCTCGGCGGCTTGAGGAAGCCGCGCGAGGCATGCACCATCGACATGGAATCTTCCACCGTCACCGACTGCGGGCCTGATGCCTGCGTGTCGAGGTCGGTCCGCCCGAGGCAGGGAAGGATGATCGAGGTCTTTGCCGTCAGGAGATGCGAGCGGTTGAGCTTAGTGGCGATATGGACGGCAAGATCGAGCTTGCGCATCGCTTCGAAGGTGACGTCAGGATCGGACATGGCGACAGCCAGATTGCCGCCGAGGCAGATCAGCGCCTTGGACTTGCCGGCCGCAATTGCCTCAATGGACTCGACCGCATCATGGCCCTTCTCTGCAGAAGGCCGAAAACCGAAGGCGCGTTCCATACCGTCGAGCAGCGCCTTGTTCGGGATTTCGGTAATGCCGACAGTCCTGTCCCCCTGCACGTTGGAGTGGCCACGCAGCGGGCAGAGCCCCGCGCCCTGGCGGCCGATATTACCGCGCAGCATCAGGAAATTGGCAAGCTGCTGGACATTCGCCGTTCCATTGGCATGTTGCGTGATCCCCATGCCGTAGCAGAGAATAACATTGCGGGCATTGAGATAGACATCGACAGCGCTGTTCAGCGCCTCCATGGTAAGGCCGGACACGCTGAGGATATCGGCCCAGCCGGCATTGGCGAGATCCTCCTTCAGGGCATCGATGCCGACAGTGTGTTCGGTAATGAAGGCCCGATCGAGAACGCCTTCGCCGCCGGCTGCGAGATCGGCCTCGTCGCGCTCGAAGATCAGCTTCATCAGCCCTTTGAGGGCAGCGAGGTCGCCGCCTGTGCGAAGCTGATGGTAGGCCGATGCAATGCGTGTCGAGGATAGGGTCACCATTTCCACCGGGTTTTGCGGCGCGGCGAAACGCTCTAGCGCCCGCTCCTTCAGCGGGTTGAAGACGATGATGGGAACACCGCGACGGGACGCCTCATGCAAGGTCGTCATCATGCGGGGATGATTGGTTCCGGGATTGTGGCCGAAGCTGAAAATTGCATCGGCATGATCGAAATCCTCGAGCGTCACTGTACCCTTGCCGACACCGAGCGACAGCGGCAGGCCGACACTCGTCGCCTCATGGCACATGTTCGAACAATCGGGAAAATTGTTCGTGCCATAGGCCCGCACGAAAAGCTGATAAAGGAAAGCCGCCTCGTTGGACGCGCGCCCGGACGTGTAGAACTCGGCTTCGTCAGGACTTGCGAGTTTGTTGAGTTCCGCACCGATCAGGCTGAAGGCATCATCCCAATCGATCGCTTCATATTTATCCGTGGCGCTATTGTATTTCAGCGGATGCGTCAGCCGGCCCTGGTCTTCGAGCTTGTGATCGATCCATCCCCAAAGCTCAGAGACCGTGTGTTCGGCAAAGAATTCCGGCGCGACACGGCGGGCGGTCGATTCCCAGGTGATTGCCTTTGCGCCGTTTTCGCAGAACTCGAAGGAAGACGTGTGTTTGGGATCGGGCCAGGCACAGCCGGGACAGTCGAAGCCTTCGGGCTGGTTTGCCTTGAGCAGGGTCGTACTTCCCTGCGCAACGATCTGCTGATGCTTAAGCGTTTTCGCCACCGCCTTCAGCGCATCCCATCCGCCTGCGGGGTGACTGTATGTCTCAACGCCTTCCGGACGCTTGTCGCTCATCTTCGCTCTCCGTCTTCAAGATGGCCCGACGATAACAGCGAGTGTCCGGGCGGTGCATTATACTGAGGCATAGGTAGCGCAGCCGCCGACAACGGCATGGATGTCGCAATCTTTTTTCGAAACTCCCAACGCAGAAGAGGCACTGCACATATACCAAGCAAATGGCTCATTATTTCATCATTTTTAGCAAATGCCTAATAAATTGCCTTTTTAGCTTGTCCGCTTTGCTGCATTGCGTCATAAATGATGCATGAGCCGGCTCGATCTGACCATCCTTGTGATCGATGAAAACACCATTCGCGCCTCCATCATCGAAGAGGGGCTGCGAGAGGCGGGGCATGCGCGTGTGACGGTCATCCATGAGGTCCAAGGCGTGGCGCGCATCATCGATACGCTGCGGCCAGACGTCATCATCATCGATATCGAGAACCCCAATCGCGACATGATGGAGCATCTGTTCCAGTTGACCCGTACAGTCGGCAGGCCGATTGCCATGTTCGTCGACCGCTCCGACACGGCCTCCATCGAGGCCGCGGTGGATGCCGGCGTATCAGCTTACATTGTCGACGGGTTGAAGAAGGAGCGCGTCAAACCCATTCTTGACATGGCGGTCAGCCGTTTCAATGCCTTTAGCCGGTTGCAGCGCGAACTTGCCGATGCCAAGTCAGCCCTGGAGGAGCGCAAGGTCGTCGAACGCGCCAAGGGCATATTGATGAAGATGCGCGGCCTGTCGGAGGAGGAAGCGTTTGCATTGCTTCGTCAGACGGCAATGAACGAGAAGAAGAAAATGTCCGACATCGCCCAGAGCGTCGTGACCGCGGCAGGACTTTTAATGTGATGGCCGGTCTGGTTGCGACTGTCCGGAGGAAGCCGGAGTGAACATGATGACGAAAAGCCTCGATCCCGATGCCGGCCTGCCCGCGCCCGCCCGCGCCAACGGCGAAGGCTCCAGAACGCTGAGGGCCGGCTTCATTCCGCTCGTCGATGCTTCCGTGCTCATCGCCGCAGCGGAATTCGGCTTTGCTGAGCGGGAGGGCCTGACGCTCGATCTCGTCAAGGACGTCTCCTGGGCGAACGTTCGCGACCGCCTCGCTTTCCGGCAATTCGATATCGCCCACATGCTCTCGCCGATGCCCGTTGCCTCCATGCTCGGCCTCGGCTCCAATCCGTCGCCGACGATTACGCCCTTCTCTCTCGGGCGCGGCGGCAATGCGATCACGCTCTCGATCCGCCTGTTCGATAGGATGCGGAATGCGACTGGGCTTTCCGAAACTGCCAGCGCACTCGAAAACGCCAAGGCGCTCTCAACGGTCCTGGCGGAAATGAAGGCAAATGGCGAGTCGCTGCCAACCTTCGGCGTCACCTATCCTTTTTCCTCGCATAATTACGAATTCCGCTACTGGCTCGCCGCCGGCGGCATCGATCCGGACAAGGACGTCAAACTCGTCGTCGTGCCGCCGCCGCTGACCTCGGATGCATTGGCCGCCGGCGCGATCGACGGCTTTTGCGTCGGCGCGCCCTGGAACATGGTGGCGTCCGAGCGCGGTGTCGGGCGTATCGTCGCTACCAAACAGGATATCTGGCCATCCGCACCGGAAAAGGTGGTCGGCATGCGCCCGGAATGGGCGGACAGCCATCCGGAAACGGTCTCCCGGCTGATTGTCGCTCTCGACGCAGCGGCACGCTGGTGCGACCGGCCGGAAAACCACGATGCGCTTGCCGAGGCCCTGGCGGATGCCCGCTACATCGCAGCACCTGTCCACATCATCCGCCATGTGCTGGCCGGCGAGTTCAGCCTCGATGCAAAGGGGAACCGGCGCATCATCGACAATTACTTCATGTTCCATTCGGGCTTTGCCAATTATCCGCGCACGAGCCAGGCGCTCTGGATCTACAGCCAGATGATCCGCTGGGGCCAGACCGAACTCGGACTCAACCCCGCACGCGCAGCCGCTTCCGCCTATCGCCCGGACCTTTATCGCACGGCCCTAGGCGAGGGCAGCGCACCTATCGATGCTGACGTGCGCATCGAAGGCGCCGACGAAACCGACCGCTTTATGGACGGCCATGTTTTCGATCCATCGAAGCTGCCTGACTATATTGCGGGTTTTGCGGTGAAGAGCGCCCTGCCCTTCATTCCGCATCCTGATGAAACCTGAAAAGGTTGCTGCATTGCATAAATCACTTGCAGCATTTTCGACCCGCGACTGAGCAATCGCACAAAAGTTTTGCAGAGCGATTTCGTGCTTCGAAAAACAGCAACTGGCGCAAACAGAAGAAATTTCCTTTTATTTCAATGTTTTGCAACAACCAAAACAAATTGGCACGCCGCTTGCAAGGCTAAAACCGCACCGGTCAACGGCGACCAGGTGCAGGATGAGCGCGGAATAAGCGCTTACAACAGACATCGACGTCGCAAGGTTTTTGCTGTCCGGGACTTCTCCCTTCCCGAGGACGCAATCTCCGAGCGGCGTTTTTTTATTCCGAAAAATCCGGCAGCCACCCAGAGGAGCCCGCGCATGACCAAGATTTTCACGACCGCGATCAGCCGTCGCAGCATGCTGAAGACCACCGCCGCCGCCGCCCTCGTGAGCGCCGTTCGGACGGCATTTCCTTCAGGCGCTTTCGCTGCTGCGGCCACACCTGAGGTGACCGGCGTCAAGCTTGGCTTCATCGCCCTGACGGATGCGGCGCCTCTCATCGTCGCCAAGGAAAAGGGTCTGTTCGAAAAGCACGGCCTTCCTGAAGTCGATGTGGCGAAGCAGGCCTCCTGGGGGGCAACGCGTGACAATTTGGTTCTCGGCGGTGCGGCCAATGGCATCGATGGCGCGCATATCCTCTCGCCGCTGCCCTATCTCATGCACACCGGCAAGGTGACCCAGAACAACCAGCCGGTGCCGATGGCACTGCTGGCACGTCTGAACTACGACAGCCAGGGCATCTCGGTCGCCAAGGAATATGCCGATACCGGTGTCGAACTCGACTCCTCCAAGCTGAAAGCCGCTTTCGAGAAGAAGAAGGCCGAGGGGAAGGAGGTGAAAGCCGCCATGACCTTCCCCGGCGGTACGCATGACCTGTGGATCCGCTACTGGCTCGCCGCCGGCGGCATCGATCCGGACAAGGACGTCTCCACCATCGTGGTGCCGCCGCCGCAGATGGTGGCGAACATGAAGGTCGGCAACATGGATGTCTTCTGTGTCGGCGAGCCTTGGAACGAACAGCTCGTCAACCAGGGCATCGGCTTCACCGCGGCAACGACCGGCGAGCTCTGGAAAGGCCATCCGGAAAAGGCCCTCGCCATGCGCGCCGACTGGGTGGAAAAGAACCCGAATGCCGCCAAGGCCCTGCTGATGGCCATCATGGAAGCCCAGCAATGGTGCGACAGCATGGACAACAAGGAGGAGATGGCGACCATCCTCGGCAAGCGGCAATGGTTCAATGTGCCGCCGAAGGATGTGCTCGGCCGCCTGAAAGGCGACATCAACTACGGCAATGGCCGCGTCGCCCATGGGACCGATCTCTACATGAAGTTCTGGGCCGGCGGCGTCTCCTACCCCTTCAAGAGCCACGATACCTGGTTCATGGCGGAGAATATCCGCTGGGGCAAACTCGCGGCGAATACGGATATCAAGGCGCTGGTCGACAAGGTGAACCGCGAGGACATCTGGCGCGAGGCCGCAAAGGACCTCGGCGTTGCGGTGGCCGACATTCCGGCCACGACGTCGCGCGGCAAGGAAACCTTCTTCGACGGCAAGGTCTTCGATCCGGAGAACCCCTCTGCCTATCTCGACAGCCTCTCCATCAAGGCCGCTTCGTAATCCCCGCCTCCGGCGCGTGAGGCGCGCGCCGGCCTTTTATTCCATGAAGGAGCGAACGCATGTCAGCGCTTGCAAAGAATGAACCCATCAAGGCGGCTGTTGCGCCGAAGACGGCCAATGTCGTCCATCTCGCAAAGAAGCCGGCGCGCAAGATCGATTTGCAGCTCCTTTCGGTCGCTGCCGCCCGCAATATCGTGCCGCCGCTGATCGTTCTCGCGATCATTCTCGGCCTCTGGCAGATCCTCTGTTCCTCGCCGAACGCCTCGCTGCCATCGCCGCATCAGGTCTGGCAGGAAAGCTATGATCTGATCGCCTATCCTTTCTTCAACTACGGATCTCAGGATATCGGTCTCGGCTGGCGCGTACTGGTTTCGCTGCAGCGGGTTGCTTATGGTTTCGGCCTTGCAGCCGTAGCCGGCATCGTCATCGGTGCGGTTATCGGCCAGTCGATCTGGGCGATGCGCGGCCTCGATCCGATCTTCCAGGTGCTGCGCACCGTGCCGCCGCTTGCCTGGCTGCCGCTGTCGCTCGCGGCCTTCCAGGACAGCAATCCTTCGGCGATCTTCGTGATCTTCATCACCTCGATCTGGCCGGTCATCATCAATACCGCCGTCGGCGTGCGCAACATTCCGCAGGATTACCGCAATGTCGCCGAAGTGCTGCGGCTCAACCAGTTCGAGTTCTTCTTCAAGATCATGCTGCCCTCGGCAGCCCCCTACATCTTCACCGGTCTGCGCATCGGCATCGGCCTGTCATGGCTGGCGATCGTCGCAGCCGAAATGCTGACCGGCGGCGTCGGCATCGGCTTTTTCATCTGGGATGCGTGGAACTCGTCCCGCCTGCCCGACATCATCGTGGCGCTTGCCTATATCGGCGTCGTCGGCTTCGCCCTCGACAAGCTCGTGTCCGCCATCGGCAAACTCGTCACGCGCGGCGCCTAGGCCAATTGAGGGGATCGACCATGAGTGCCTATCTGAAACTCGACCACATCGACAAGCATTTCGACCGCGCGGGCGCCCGCACCGAGGTGCTGAAGGACATCAACCTCGTCATCGACAAGGGCGAATTCGTCTCGATCATCGGCCATTCCGGCTGCGGCAAGTCCACGCTGCTCAACCTGATCGCCGGCCTGACGCCTGTGTCAAACGGAGCCGTGCTGCTCGAAAACCGCGAGGTCAATGAACCCGGCCCCGAACGCGCCGTCGTCTTCCAGAACCATTCGCTGCTGCCCTGGCTGACTGTCTATGAAAACGTCAATCTCGCCGTCTCGAAGGTCTTCAGCAATAAGAAGAGCAAGGCCGAGCGCCACGACTGGGTCATGGCCAATCTCGATCTCGTGCAGATGGCTCATGCGAAAGACAGACGCCCCTCCGAAATATCGGGCGGCATGAAGCAGCGCGTCGGCATTGCCCGGGCACTCTCGATGGAGCCGAAGATCCTTCTGCTCGACGAGCCCTTCGGCGCTCTCGACGCATTGACCCGTGCGCATCTGCAGGACGCCGTGATGGAAATCCACGCCCGCCTCGGCAATACGATGGTCATGATCACCCATGATGTCGACGAGGCCGTACTGCTTTCCGACCGCATCGTGATGATGACCAACGGCCCCGCCGCCCGCATCGGCGAAGTGCTCGACGTGTCGATGGCCCGACCGCGCAACCGTATCGAACTCGCCTCCGACCGAACCTACCTCAAATGCCGCGAAGCCGTGCTGAAGTTCCTCTACGAACGTCACCGCTTCGTCGAAGCCGCGGAGTAAACCATGACCGAAAAACTCGTCATCATCGGTAACGGCATGGCGCCTGGGCGCATGCTGGAACACCTCTTCGAACAGGCGCCGGGCCGTTATCAGGTTACGATCTTCAACGCCGAGCCGCGCGTCAATTACGATCGCATCATGCTCTCGCCGGTCCTCTCGGGCGAAAAGACCTACGAGCAGATCGTCATCCATGGCGATGGCTGGTACATCGACCACGGCATCACCCTTTACAAGGGCCACAAGATCGTCTCGATCGACCGCGACAGGAAGACAGTCACGTCGGATCATGGTGTGACCGAGAGCTATGACAAGCTCGTCATCGCCACGGGCTCTGTGCCCTTCATCATTCCCGTTCCCGGAAAGGATCTGCCCGGCGTCATCACCTACCGCGACCTCGATGACGTGCAGGCCATGCTGCTCGCCGCCCAGTCGCGGCAAAAGGCGATCGTCATCGGCGGCGGCTTGCTCGGGCTCGAAGCGGCCGCCGGGCTTGCTCAGCGGGGCATGGATGTCACCGTATTGCACGTCATGCCGACGCTGATGGAGCGCCAGCTTGATCCCGCCGCCGGCTACCTCTTGCAGAAGGCCGTTGAGGAACGCGGCATCAAAGTCATCTGCAAGGCCAATACCAAGCAGATCATCGGCAACGGCAAAGTGGAAGGCGTCGAGCTCGACAACGGCACAATCATTCCGGCTACGCTCGTCGTCATGGCGGTGGGCATTCGCCCGAACGTCAATCTTGCCAAGGAAGCCGGGCTTGCCGTCAATCGTGGCATCGTCGTCGATGCCGGCATGCAGACCTCCGATGGCGACATCTACTCGCTCGGCGAATGCGCCGAAGTCGGCGGCATGGTCTATGGCCTTGTCGCACCGCTCTACGAGATGGCCCGTGTGGCAGCCTCCCATCTTGCGGGCGATACCAAGCCGGGCTTCGTGCATTCCGATACGCCGACCAAGCTCAAGGTTACCGGCATCGAGCTCTATTCTCTGGGTGATTTCACCGACGGTGATGACCGGCAGGAAATCGTGCTGCGCGATGCAACCGCGGGCGTCTACAAGCGCTTGGTGCTGAAGGACAACCGCATTATCGGCACGGTGCTTTATGGCGAAACCTCCGACGGCGCATGGTTCAACGATCTCAAGAAAAAGGCGGTCGACATCTCCGAGATGCGCGACACTCTGATCTTCGGCCAGGCCTATCAGGGAGGGTCCCCGCTGGACCCTATGGCGGCCGTTGCAGCCTTGCCGGATGATGCGGAAATCTGCGGCTGCAACGGCGTCTGCAAGGGCAAAATCACTTCAACGATCACGGCCAAGGGGCTGACATCGCTCGATGATGTGCGCGCCCACACCAAGGCTTCGGCCTCCTGTGGCTCCTGCACCGGCCTTGTCGAGCAGCTCATGTCCTTGACGCTGGGTGATGCCTATAATCCGAAAGCCGTGCAGCCTATGTGCACTTGTACGGAACTCGGCCATGATGATGTGCGCCGCCTGATCAAGGCGAAAAAGCTGAAGACCATACCCGCCATCATGCAGGAGCTGGAATGGAAGACATCCGGCGGCTGCGCCAAATGTCGCCCGGCACTCAACTACTATCTCGTCTGTGACTGGCCGGACGAATATGCCGACGACTATCAGTCGCGCTTCATCAACGAACGCGTCCATGCCAATATCCAGAAGGACGGCACCTATTCCGTCGTGCCACGTATGTGGGGCGGAGTGACCAATTCCGGCGAGCTGCGTGCCATCGCCGATGTGGTCGACAAGTTCGCGATCCCGATGGTCAAAGTGACCGGCGGCCAGCGCATAGACCTGCTCGGCGTCGAAAAAGAAGACCTGCCGGCCGTCTGGGCCGATCTCGGCAAGGCCGGCTTCATTTCCGGCCAGGCCTATGCCAAGGGCCTGCGCACGGTGAAGACCTGCGTCGGTTCCGACTGGTGCCGCTTCGGCACGCAGGATTCCACCGGCCTCGGCATCCGCATCGAGAAATTCATGTGGGGCTCCTGGACACCGGCCAAATTGAAGATGGCAGTGTCCGGATGTCCGCGAAACTGCGCCGAGGCTACCTGCAAGGATATCGGCGTGATCTGCGTGGATTCCGGCTTCGAGATCCATTTCGCCGGGGCTGCAGGTCTCGACATCAAGGGCACGGAAGTGCTCGGCCTGGTGAAGACCGAGGACGAAGCGCTCGAACATATCGTGGCGCTGACCCAGATGTATCGCGAACAGGGCCGCTATCTCGAGCGCATCTACAAATGGGCCAAGCGCATCGGCCTCGATGAGATCCGCCGGCAGATCATGGAGGATCACGACAAGCGCAAGGCTTATTATGAGCGCTTCGTCTTTTCCCAGAAGTTCGCCCAGGTCGACCCCTGGTCGGAGCGCGTCTCCGGCAAGGACAAGCACGAATTCCGGCCGATGGCGACCATCGGCTTCAATCAGGCGGCAGAGTGAGGAGATCAACCATGAACTGGCACCCGATCGGCGAGATCTCCGATATTCCTTTGCGTGGCTCCCGCTGCGTGAAGACCCCGCATATGAATATCGCCGTCTTCCGCACGGGCGAGGACGAGGTCTATGCGATCGAAAACCGCTGCCCGCACAAGGGCGGGCCGCTTTCCGAGGGCATCGTGCATGGAAATGCCGTCACCTGCCCACTACACAACTGGGTGATTTCGCTGGAGACTGGCAAGGCACTCGGCGCCGATGACGGCGCGGTGCGTACCATCCCGCTCAGGAACGAGGGCGGCAGGCTCTATATCGCGCTCGAAAGCCTCGTTATGGCGGCCGAATGATGGGAGCGGAGGTCAGGACCACCTGCCCCTATTGCGGTGTCGGCTGCGGCGTGATCGCCCGGGTGGACGAGGCCGGCACCGTGACCGTGAAGGGCGACCCAGAGCACCCGGCCAATTTCGGGCGGCTCTGTTCCAAAGGTTCGGCGCTTGCCGAAACCACCGATCTCGACGGTCGGCTGCTCCATCCCGAAATCGATGGCAGACAGGCAGGCTGGGATGAAGCTCTCGCTCTCGTCGCCAACAGATTTTCCGAGACCATCGCCCAACATGGCCCTGATGCCGTCGCCTTTTATGTCTCGGGGCAGCTTCTGACCGAGGATTACTATGTCGCCAACAAGCTGATGAAGGGCTTCATCGGCTCCGCCAATATCGACACCAATTCCCGCCTCTGCATGTCTTCCTCGGTCGCCGGCCATCGCCGCGCTTTCGGCTCGGATACGGTTCCCGGTCTCTACGAGGATCTGGAACTTGCCGATCTCGTCATACTGACCGGGTCCAACCTCGCCTGGTGCCATCCTGTCATCTACCAGCGGCTGGCTGCCGCCAAAGCGGCCCGGCCGGGCCTGAAGATCGTCGTCATCGATCCGCGCCGGACGATGACCTGCGATATTGCCGATCTGCATCTTGCCATCCGTCCCGACGGCGACGTGGCGCTCTTCATGGGGCTTCTGGCCCACCTCGCGGCAAGCCCTGCTATCGACCAGAACTATATCGGCGCCCATACGGAAGGTTTTGGTGCGACTTTCGCAGCTGCCGCTGCGCTATCGGTAGACGACCTGCTTGAGCGCACCGGCCTGCCGGCCATGCAGGTGAGGGAATTCTTTCGCCTGTTCGAGACGACCGAGAAGGTCGTCACCTGCTACAGCCAGGGCGTCAACCAGTCCACGTCGGGCACTGACAAGGTCAACGCGATCATCAATTGCCACCTGGCAACCGGCCGCATCGGCCGCCCCGGCGTGGGGCCGTTTTCGCTGACGGGACAGCCGAATGCCATGGGCGGGCGCGAGGTCGGCGGACTCGCGAATATGCTGGCAGCCCATATGGCGATCGAAAGCGCTGACGATCGCGACCGGGTGCAGCGCTTCTGGAATGCGCCTGAGGTTGCCGCCAAGCCCGGCCTGAAGGCAGTCGATCTGTTCCGCGCCGTCGAAGAAGGCCGCATCAAGGCATTGTGGATCATGGCGACCAATCCCGTCGTTTCCCTGCCGGATGCACGTCGTGTCGAGGCTGCGATTGCTGCCTGCCCCTTCGTGGTGGTGTCCGACATGTTGCGCGAGACCGATACGACACGGTACGCGCATGTGCTGCTGCCATCGCTCGGCTGGGGTGAGAAGAACGGAACGGTCACCAATTCGGAACGCCGCATATCGAGGCAGCGCCCCTTTCTCGCTCTGCCGGGAGAGGCGCGCGCCGACTGGTGGCAGATGGCAGAAGTCGGCCGCCGGATGGGCTTTAACGCCTTCAACTACACGTCTCCGGCCGACATCTTCGCCGAACACGCGGCACTCTCCGCCTTCGAGAATGATGGCAGCCGCGACTTCGACATCGGCGCCTATGCCGAGACGGAGGCGCCAGCCTATGATGTGCTGAAACCGTTTCAGTGGCCGCAGCCTTTCGGAGCAGAGGAAAGGGAAACGCGGTTTTTTGCCCAGGGTGGTTTCTTCCACACCGATCGCAAGGCGCGCTTCATTGCCGTCGAAGCGCCGGCAACCGAAAGAACAGATTCAGCCTATCCGTTCACTCTGAATACGGGCCGCATTCGCGACCAGTGGCACACCATGACACGGACGGGAAAGAGCGCGCGGCTGTCATCCCATATCGCCGAGCCTTTCGCGGAAATCCATCCGCGCGACGCGATGGAACTTGGCGTGGCCGATGCCGCCCTCGTGCAGATCGAAAGCAGCTATGGCAAGGCCATCATCCGCGCGCTGGTAACCGACCGGCAGGCACGCGGCAGCGTCTTCGTGCCGATGCACTGGAGCGACCAGAATTCGGCTGAGGCGCGGATCGGCGCCGTCGTCAAACCCGCAACGGACCCTGTTTCGGGTCAGCCCGCCTCGAAGAATGTCGCGGTTGCCGTCAGCCGCTATCGCGCTGCCATCTATGGCTTCGCTGTCAGCGTGGCAAAGCCTGATGTGGCGGACGCGGACTATTGGGCACTCGCCAAAGCCGATGGCGGATGGCGGCTGGAGCTTGCGTTCCATAACGGCATCGAAGACTGGATGGCCCGGTGTCGAAAAAGCTTCGGCATTGCCGACCATATCGAGCCCTTGGGTTATGCCGACCAGCAATCCGGCGACCGGCGGATCGCCTTCTTCGACGGAGAGAGGCTGCTTGCCGCGCTCTTCCTTGCAAGAGAGCCGGTTGCCGTCGCGCGCAACTGGGCGGTGTCGCAGCTGACTGCCGATCACAGCAATCTGCGTCGCCGCTTTGCCGTCATCGCCGGCCGACCGGGCGCCGACAGACCGGATCCGGGTGCGACGGTCTGTTCCTGCTTCAGCATCGGCGTCAACCAGATCGCCGCCGCCGTCCGCTCCGGCTGCCGCAGCGTCGAGGCGATCGGCAACGAACTCAAGGCCGGCACCAATTGCGGTTCTTGCCGCGCCGAAATCAGGGGGATCATCAATGCCTGTGTTGCAGACGCTGCTGAATGATATTGCCGACCGGGCGCCCGCTCGCATGGCGCCGCTCGCCAAGCTGCCGGTCTTCTGGTCGCTTGCCGGACAACGGGTGATCATCGCTGGCGGCTCGGATGCCTGTGCCTGGAAGGCGGAACTGCTGGCTGCCTGCGGTGCGAAGGTCGAGATCCATGCGGAGCACCTCGGCGAAGCCTGCGCCACTCTCATCGAGCGCGGCGCGCCACATCCTGAAGGCGCGCTCATCCACCGTCCAATGGCGTGGCGCGAAGATATTTTTGCAGGTGCGGCCCTTGCCATAGCGGATTGCGAGGATGAGGCCGAGGCTCGAACGTTTTTCGAAGCGGCGCGGCGAGCCGGCGTTCCCGTCAACATCATCGACAAGCCGGCTTTCTGCCAGTTCCAGTTCGGCTCCATCGTCAACCGCTCGCCTGTCGTGGTGTCGATCTCGACGGATGGAGCGGCACCGATCCTCGCCCAGGCCATTCGCCGCCGCATCGAAACGCTGTTGCCGACATCCCTGAAATCCTGGGCGGTCCTTGCCCAGTCACTGCGCGAGGAGATTGCTCTTCGTCTTAAACACGGCGCAGAGCGCCGCGCCTTCTGGGAGCGTTTTGTCGATCGCGCTTTCGGAGCCGAACCGACGGAAGCAAGCGCCCGCGACATGCTTGCTGATATGGAAAGGCCCGCTCAGACACGCCCCGTCGGGCGGGTGACGCTTGTCGGCGCCGGTCCGGGCGATGCGGAATATCTGACGCTAAAGGCCGTGCGGGCATTGCAGGCCGCCGATGTCATCCTGTTCGATGATCTGGTGTCGGACGAGGTTCTGGAACTGGCGCGGCGCGAGGCAAAACGCCTGCTCGTCGGCAAACGCGGCGGGCGCACGAGCTGCCGCCAGGAAGATATCAACGAGATGATGCTGACTTTCGCCAAGGCCGGCAAAAACGTTGCCCGGCTGAAATCCGGCGACCCGATGATCTTCGGCCGCGCCGGAGAGGAGATTGCCTATCTGAGGGAGAACAATATTCCGGTCGAGGTCATCCCCGGCATCACGGCGGCCAGCGCCATGGCCTCGCGGCTCGGCGTGTCCCTGACGCATCGTGATCATGCGCAGAGCGTTCAATTCGTCACCGGACATTCGCGCCATGGCATCCTGCCTGACACGATCGACTGGCAGGCGATCGCAGACTCAAGAAAAACGACGATCTTCTACATGGGCGGACGCACCGCCGGAGCGATCCAGAACAGGTTGATCAAGGCTGGCCTCGATGCAAAAACACCCGTCGCGATCGTCAGTTCGGTTGCCAATGCCGACGAGCGGCGCTGGACCGGCAGGCTCGATCATCTTTCTTCGGCCATGGCCGGAATCAGCCTCGACCGGCCCGTACTCATCGGCGTCGGGGAGGTTTTTGCCGCCTGCGGTCTGATGGCCGAAACCGGTCTCCCCGTTGCGGCCCAGGCTTGACGACCGGCCGGGTCGGAGAACTCGCTGCAAATCGGGTCTCAAGTCGGATGTATACACGTAACTGGAGCTCGGCTTGCTGCGGCTTCAACTTCCACGCGGACCACACTCTCCCCGACTCCAGGGGTCGAGACGGGAGCCCAAAGCTTTGCCACAAGGGCTGCGACAGAAAATGGCGATGAAGGGTGACCGGGTCACGCCGAAAACCCCAAACACGTCATATCACCGTGCTTGTGATCCCTGTCGGCGGCGGGATAAGACAACCGCAAATGTAGTCGTTACCGCGATTGCCGCCAAAATCGCTCCCCATTGGTCGTGGGTTATTTTGTCAAAGCCCTCGTTGTTCGCAAGCACGAAACTGGCGCAGGTCAATACGCCAGCAGCAAGCCCGACATAGGCCACCGCAAATCCGGACAACACCCTGGTCGAGAACAATATCAACGGAAGATACAGTACGCCCACGACCGGGTCGTACGGTCCCAAGATGTCCAGTAAGAAGACAGCCGAAAGGCCTAAGGGTATTATGAGGAGCATAGTGATGCTCGGGGGTTGTTCGCTTTGCATCTTAACGTCTCCAGTGAACTCTCGCGGCGGGTTCCGTAGCGCCACCGCAGCAGCGTCGCTGTGCAACACTGTTGGTAGCTCGGAACATTCGGGAGCTATGTGCGGACTACGTGCAATGTCCCCTAGGCTGCATTAGCCGGCTCGCCCTGGCTTCTGAAATGAGCGATACCTGTAACGGCTTCCGTAACCGGCATTGTTATTCCTTGCCGCTCCGCCATTTCGATGACGGCATCGCAAATCGAGGCAAGCTCAAGCCGATTTCCTTTCTCGAAATCCTGGAGCATCGAAGTCTTTACATCTCCGAGCATTCGACCGGATTCAATGATCGCATCGGGATCGACCTCAAGTTTGCCACCATAGGCCTCGATGACAGGAATGACCTCCCGAAGCATCTGTCGGCTGACGTCAGAGAGATAGTGATTGCCGAAATTCTCACGAAGCGTCGCACCCGTTATTGCGGTCACCGGATTGGAGATAAGGTTGCGTACGACCTTCGTCCAAACGGCATCGCGAATGCGCGTGGCGACACGGACGTCGATTCCTGCGGTATTTAGAATCGCTGCCAGTTCGCCGACACGTGCAGACAGTCGGTCATCAAGCTCCCCGATCGTCATCTGCAACGGATTGAAGGTTTGCGCGGTCCCCCAACCCAAACGCTCGGCCGTTATGACAGTGGTCGTGCCTATGATTTGCCGCGATGGCATCAATTTCTTCAGGTCGCCCTTTGGGTCGACAGACCGAACAACTGGACCGTCCCACAGCCCACCTTCGCCGTCGAAGTACCACCACGGGATACCATTGACGACCGGGATGATCGTCGTTTCACTGGTAATGAGCGGCTGCAAGGACGCGGCCAATTCCGGCAGGTCGTAAGATTTTGCGCACAGGAATAAGATATGTTGCGGGCCAAAGTCTGCCGCCCGGCCAACCTCCACTTGTGAGCGGTGATCCCCTTCCTTGTCCAGCAGCCGTATCCCGTTCTCCCTTATCGAGGCCAGGCTTCCGCCTCGAGCGATCAACCTTACGCGGAAACCGACGATCGAAAATCTTGCGGCAATCGTGATGCCGATAGCGCCCGCGCCTGCTACACAAATCGATGGAACCTGATCGTTCTCTTCGAGAAGTTGCGACATATAGTGTCTCCTGCTGAACTTCGGTGACGCCGCGAGAATGACAGCGTCAACCTTTAGGCATGGTTTTCCGCGGGTTAGCCGGAATTTGGCGACTTCCTGGACGCTGATGGTGAGATGTTAGGCCGCGAACAGTGCCGAATGGATGTTACTGCCGGCTCCGTGGCTAAGAGTTGAACATGCAGACTCCTACCGACGGATTGGACAGCTATCTGATCCGCGTTAGTAGCAGTCGGGAGAGGTGACAACGGTTCCGACAACGTTGCATGTCGGCCTCGATCCAGATGCTTTGTTCCGATCAATTCCGATACGAAGAAGTTATGACTTCGCTGTCGTCTACGCATCTATACGGAGGTCTAGCCAGCGCCTACAATTGGTGTATAGCCAAAACCGCGAGCTAGCCCTATCAGCTCCTTCGGATCCTCCCAACGAGGAGATAACGGGTCGTTTCGTCCACTCATTCGGCTGCCCATCTGCCAAACCGAGCGGAAAATTGGCAACCAGCAGGTTACCAGCTTTCGACTTTGGCGCCTGCCCATCGACACACATCTGCACCGGATAGTGCGAGGACAGCTCCAGCGCGTTTTTGAACACAGCGCCGGTCGACCTACCTCTTTGTCCCGGCATCGCTACACCTCGGTATAGATGCATGCGGTCATTGATCAGGGGTATTCTAACAACTGCGTAACGGCCTAAGGAAATGCCTCCGTCAGAAGCAGCAATGCGATTGGTTTGCCTCATACGCAACCAGTCAAGACCCGGCTCTTTCGCCCGCGTCGGCCTTGGAGGCGGAAACCGTGGAAATTCCGCAGGGCTTCTTAGAAAAGCGGCCGACCTCGCCGCTGTCCGGATGCTGACGACCAAATCGTTACCGCAATTCAATGGAACTTCACCAATCATGCCCCAAGACCCGGATAAAAGAGCAGGCACGCCAAGATGTTTCATTCTGGAGACAGGCATCGTGTGTTTTATCGCTTTCGCCTGTTGCCTCGCGGTATGGGCCTCGCTCGAGCTTAGCGTTGCCTCAAGCGAGACGGATGAAAGCCCCCGCGCTGCGTCTTCGGTGCCAGTAAAGGTCGCCAGGCCAGTTCCCGTGTATCTTTACAGTCTTGGTTCGGTGCACGGATTGAGCGCAGTCACCGTCAGAACGCGAATAGAGATTCGAACTGCGGGTGTCGCTGGTAGCTAATTCCCCCCAAACTCCTCCGTTTTCGCGACGATGGCTCTCGGTGGAGTCGTCCTCAGCATTTGCTGGACGGCAACCTGCTGACAGGCGCGATGATTTTCCTGGGCGTCGACGGCAGCATCCCTGATGGCCCTTCACCGCCTCGCTCAGGTGCATTCGTCATCTGTGCACCACGATCTAACCAGTGACATTAGGTAGTATTTCGCTCAAACATTTTGCATCATTCTTCGATTCCCTTTTACGCGACACGAGATCTCACATGCCCTCGAGACTGAATCGCAAATTGCAGATGCCCCGCCGCGACGACCTCGGCCTTCTGACGATCGCCAATGGTTCCGGCCTCTCCATATCGGCGCTGCCGAACGGCACGCTCTTCTCCATCGATTATCTCGACAGCTTCGGATCGGTGCAGATCAACCAGATCCAGGGATCGCCGCTGTCCGGCAGCGTCGGGCGCCTCTATCTGCGGATCGGCGGCAAGAAGCCTGCCGTTGCAGAGATCGTCGGACCTCGGGCGCAGGGTCGCTTTGGCCACAGTGAGGCAGGCTTCTCCTGGAGTGGCGAAGTCGAAGACATCCACTATCAGGTGAGCCTCGTGCTTGCCCCCTCCGAAACGACATGGCTCTGGCATGTCACGCTGAAGCATTCCGGTACGGAAAAACTGCCGGCCGATCTCGTGCTGGTTCAGGATATCGGCCTCGGCGATCGCGGTTTTCTGATGAACAGCGAAGCCTATGCCTCGCAATATGTTGACCATCATATCGCCGAGCATCCCGTCTTCGGGGCCGTCGTGATGAACCGGCAGAACCTCAAGCAGGGCGGCGGACGCAATCCGTGGCTCGCGCAGGGTTGCCTGGAAGGTGTTGCCGCCTACGCTACCGATGCGATCCAGTTGGTCAAATCGGCCGCCGGCAAGGATGACCTTCTGGTTGGTCCCTTCGGCAGCAACCTGCCGAGCCAACGCCGGCAGCATGAAATGGCCTGCCCGGCCCTTCAGTCGAAACCGCTCTCCATTTCGGCCGAAGGCGTGACCGCGAGTTTCTTTGGCCTGTTCCTCAACGATCATCAGGCGGCATCCGACAATAGCGATCTGTCCCGCCTCGATCATCTGAAAGCCGTCGAAAAGACGGCTGCTGGTCCGGCAGAGCAGGTGCCGCCGCGCAGCATCCTGCAGGACGCCGGGCTGCTGACGGTCGAAACGCTCGACGACAAGGCGCTTACCCGCCTCTATCCCGATCGTATGCTCGAAGAACGCGTAGACGGGAAGCTGCTGTCCTTCTTCGTGCCCGAGGGCGCCCTCAATCGCCACGTGGTTCTGTGGGAGAAGGAACTGCAGATCGCGCGCCGCCATGGAGCAATCGTGCGCAGCGGCCAGAATATGCTGCTCGACGATGTCACATTGGCATCGACCTGCTGGATGCAGGGCATATTTGCCGCGCAGCTGACGATCGGCAATACGTCCTTCCACAAACTGTTTTCGGTCTCTCGCGATCCCTACAATCTGACGCGGGCCAGCGGGCTGCGCATCCTGGCTGATATCGGTCAGGGCTGGCAGCTTCTCGGCGTGCCTTCAGCCTTCGACATGGGCCTCAGCGATTGCCGCTGGATCTATCGCCTTGGCGACCGCACCATCACCGTCACGGCGACAGCGTCAGGCGAAGATCCCGCCATGCAATGTGCCGTCTCTGTCGAGGGTAAGCCCTGCCGCTTCCTGGTCTTCGGCCATCTCGTTCTCGGCGAGCGGGAATATGACACAAGCGGTTATGCCGAATTCGACGCAGAAGCCAAACGCATCCGCTTCCGCCCAGACCCGCGTTGGCTCTGGGGCGAGCGTTTTCCCGATGCCAGCTACTGGCTGGTGAGCTCCACGCCTGGCGCCGTCGAGGCGGTTGGCGGCGACGAGTTTCTTTATGAAGACGGCGTGGCCCGCAACGGCGCCTACATTGCCCTGCGCTCCCACGAGACACAATCGCTCGCCTTCGCCGTCGTCGGCTCGATGACGGACATCGCAGAGGCCGAGCGTCTGGCCGATCGCTACGCAGGTGGCATCACGCAGGAGGCGATGCTCGATCCAGCTTCGCGTTTCTGGCAGCACGCCATTCGCGGCCTGACACTCGACAAGCCCAAAGCCAATGCGGTGGCGCATGCCGCGATCCTGCCCTGGCTCGCACATGATGCAATCGTGCATCTCAGCGTCCCGCACGGGCTGGAGCAATATACGGGCGCTGCCTGGGGCACGCGCGATGCCTGCCAGGGGCCGGTGGAATTCCTGCTCGCCTACGAGCATGACCGGGAAGCCAAGGAAGTGGTCAAGACTGTCTTCAGCGAGCAGTATCTGGAAAAGGGCGATTGGCCGCAATGGTTCATGCTGGAACCCTATGCCAACATCCGCTCCGGCGACAGCCACGGTGATATCGTCGTCTGGCCGCTGAAGGCGCTCTGCGACTATATCGAGGCAACTGGCGATCTCGCCGTCCTCGATGAAAAGGTGGTCTGGCGCGACGACAAGACCATGGGCAGGGCACCGGCCGATACGATCACCGTCCATGTCGACAAGCTTCTCGCTACCGTGCGCGAGCGCTTCATTCCCGGCACGCATCTAATCCGCTACGGCGAAGGCGACTGGAACGATTCCCTGCAGCCGGCCGATCCGCATCTGCGCGACTGGATGGTGAGCAGCTGGACCGTTTCCCTGCTCTATGAACAGATCGTGCGTTATTCCGCTATCCTGCGTCGCATCGGCCAGGCTGCTGACGCCACGGAACTGCGCAAGATCGCCACCGCCATGCGGCGCGACTTCAACAAACACCTGATCCGCGATGGCGTGGTCGCCGGTTACGGCATCTTCGATCCCACCCATGACGGCGTCGAGCTGCTGCTGCATCCCGACGACCAGCGTACCGGGCTGCACTATTCGCTGATCTCGATGACGCAGGCGATGCTCGGCAAACTTTTCACGCCAGAACAGCGGCAACAGCACATGAAACTGATCGAGAAGCACCTGCTCTTCCCCGACGGCGTGCGCCTGATGGAGAAGCCTGCGACCTATGCCGGCGGTCCGGAGACGTTGTTCCGGCGTGCGGAATCCTCATCCTTCTTCGGCCGCGAGATTGGCCTCATGTATGTGCATGCGCATCTGCGCTACTGCGAGACCCTGGCAATTGCTGAGGATGCAAAGGCGCTCTGGAGGACGATCGGTCTCGTCAATCCGATCGCCGTGACCGACGCCTTGCCACACGCCTCACTGCGCCAGCGCAACACCTATTTCAGCAGCAGCGATGCCGCCTTCCCTGACCGCTATCAGGCGACGAGCGACTGGGACCAGGTCAAGGAGGGCGAGATCGACGTCGACGGCGGCTGGCGCATCTATTCCAGCGGGCCCGGCCTCTATGCCCGCAGCTTCATCGAAAACATCCTTGGCTTCAAACGCCGCTTCGGACGACGCAAGCGCGAACCGCTGCTGCCGTCTTCCGCCTCGATCACGATCAAGACGGATCATGCACCCTGGCGCCGGCTAAAGGGCCCAAAGCGAAAGGGTTAAGCGGCAACTTCGCGTACCCGAGGCGGGATCGGATTGGGAGCGGCGAAATGGCAGGCGGCCATCTGGCCGCTCGCTACCTCTGTCAAAGCGGGCCGTTCGACTTTACAGATGTCCTGCGCGATCGGACAGCGAGTGTGAAAGCTACAGCCGTGAGGGATGCGCGACGGGCTCGGCACGTCGCCTTCAAGCACGATGCGGCGGCTTTTCCGGTCCGGATCGGGCTCAGGTGCCGCTGACAACAGCGCCTGCGTATAGGGATGCTGCGGGGCCGAATAGACCATCCGCTTGTCACCTATCTCCACGATTCTGCCGAGATACATCACTGCCACACGGTCAGCGATATGGCGGACGACGGCGAGGTCATGGGCGATGAAGAGGAAGGAAAAGCCCTTCTTCTCCTGAAGGTCCTGCATCAGGTTGATGATCTGCGCCTGCACGGAAACGTCGAGTGCGGAGACCGGCTCATCGGCGACGATAAAGCCGGGATTGAGGGAGATCGCCCGGGCAATACCGATGCGCTGCCGCTGGCCCCCGGAAAACTGCCGGGGATAACGGTCCATGGCGCTCGTCGGCAGGCCGACCTGCGTCAGGAGATCGGCGACCCTCTCGCGCCGTTCGCGCTTCGAGCGGATGAGGCCGAAGGCGTCCAACGGCTCGCCGATGATTTCGGCGATGGAGCGCCGCGGGCTCAGCGATCCATAGGGATCCTGAAAGATCATCTGCACATTGCGCCGCATGCTGCGCATCTTCTCGTGCGACAACGCCGTCAGCTCGGTGCCCTCGAAGAAAACACGGCCATCAGTCGGCTCGATCAGCCGCAACAGCAGGCGTCCGAGTGTGGACTTGCCGCAGCCGGATTCTCCCACAAGCGCCAGCGTTTCGCCACGCAGGATCTCGAAGCTCAGATCATCGACGGCGCGCACGCCGCTACTCTCCTGCTTGAAGGACAGCATGCCGCCATCGGAAAACACCTTGCTCAACCCTTCGGCCCGCAGGATTGCGTTCATCGCATATGCTCCTCGATCGATGGGAGGGATACCTTGTTTTCGGCTGTAACCCAGCAGGCCGCCTTGTGCTTCGGACCGAAGGCAAACATCGGCGGCATTTCGCTGCGGCACTTGTCGATATGCAAAGGACAGCGGGTGTAGAAGGGACAGCCCTGCTTGACCGTGCCGGCGAGCGGTACGGAACCCGGGATCTGATATAGGCGCGAGCGCTCATCATCGAGCCTTGGGATCGATTGCAGCAGGCCGCGCGTATAGGGATGGCTCGGGTTACTGAAGATCGAGCGGACATCCGCATCCTCGACCACGTGGCCGGCATACATGACGATGACACGATCGCAGACCTCGGCGATGACGCCGAGATCGTGCGAGATCAGCAGCACGGCCGTGTTCAGCGTCTTGCGCACCTTCGCCATCAGGTCGAGCACCTGCGCCTGGATGGTCACATCAAGTGCCGTCGTCGGCTCATCGGCGATCAAAAGCTTCGGATTGCAGGCAACTGCCATCGCGATCATCACCCGCTGGCGCATGCCGCCCGAAAACTGATGCGGATAGGCATCGAGACGCCCTTCCGGATTGGGGATGCCGACAAGCTTCAGGAGTTCGATGATGCGGGCACGGCGCTCTCCGCGGTTCATCTTCTCATGCAGCTTGATCGCCTCGCCGATCTGGTCGCCGATCGTCATGACCGGGTTCAGCGAGCTCATCGGCTCCTGAAAGATCATTGCGATGTCGCGGCCGCGGATCTCGGGCATGGCGCTTGCCGGCAGTTTCAGCAAATCATTGCCCTCGAAACTGATCTTGCCGCCGGAAATCCTACAGAGTTCCGGCACCAGCCGCATGATTGCAAGCGAGGTGACGGACTTGCCGGAACCGGATTCGCCGACGATACCGACCGCTCCGCCAGCTTCGATTTCGAAGCTGACATCATCGACGACAACGATCGGGTTTGCCGGTGTTCCGAATTCCACCCGCAGATGCTCGACACTCAGCAAGGGCTGCTTCATTGGCTCGTCTCCGGATCCAGCACGTCGCGCACGGCGTCGCCGATCAGGTTGAAGGAGAGAACCACGAACGTAATCGCAATACCGGCGCCGATGATCGGCCAGGGTGAACCGAAGAGGTTGTTAAGACCGTCACGGATGATATTGCCCCAGCTTGGATTGGGCGGTTGCGTACCGATGCCGAGGAAGCTGAGCGAAGCCTCCAGGCGGATGGCGGAGGCGACCCAAAGCGTCATCAACACGACGATGGGGGCTGCAATGTTCGGAATGATGTGGCGTAAAATAATCGTCGGCGTGCGCACACCGACCGCGACCGCCGCTTCAACATAGGGCTCCTGCTTGACCGCCAGCGTCGAGGCGCGGGCCACACGGGCAAAGCCGGGGATGAAGGCGACCGTTATGACGGCGATAATATTCCAGAAGCCGCCACCGAGCACGGCGGCGATGATGATCGCCAGCAACAATTCCGGAAAGGCGAGCAACAGGTCGATGACGCGCGAGATGAGGCGGTCGGTGATGCCGCCGAAATAGCCGGCGGTGACGCCGAGCAGGGTGCCGAAAATCGCAGCCAGAACCGGCGATATGAAGCCGAAAATCAGCGAGTTGCGCGAGCCATAGATCATCCGCGACAGCACATCGCGGCCAAACTGATCGGTGCCGAGCCAATGGCCGGCTGACGGGTTCTGGTTGATCGTCAGAATGCTCTGGGCGAGCGGATCATAGGGTGCAAGCCATGGCGCAAAGGCGGCGACGAAGATGAAGATCGCGACCACCAGCAGCGCAAAACTGGTGGATATTCGCCCATAGAGGATGTGGCGGAACGCATCCGCCAGCCGGTGATCGTCAGCAATGACCTGGGGTGCCTGTTCGGTTGCGGCCATCACTTCACCCGGATTCTTGGATCGACGACGATGTAGACGAGATCCATCGCCAGATTGATCAGCACCACGAACATCGCAAAGACCACGACGCCCCCTTGAATGACACCATAGTCACGCTCAGAGATGGCGCTGATCAGCAACTTGCCGATGCCTGGGCGGTTGAAGACGAGTTCGATCGCCACGGAACCTGACAGCGTCGCCAGCATGCTGAGGCCGAGCCCGGTCGTCAGCGGCAGAAGTGCATTGCGCAACCCGTGGCGATAAATGACGCGCGTTTCGCGCGCGCCCTTGGCGCGAGCGGTGCGCACATAATCGCGGCCCATCACCTCCAGCAGCGAGGTGCGGGTGAGGCGTCCGATGAAGGCCGCCTTGACCAGTGCCAATGTAAGCGCGGGTAGGAAGACATGGTGCATGCGGTCAATGAAACCGGTGCCGCCACCATTGATCGGGAACCAGCCGAGATTGAGCGCGAAGGTAATGAGCAGCAGCGCGCCGAGGTAAAAATCTGGAATGGCATAGCCGAACAGCGAAAAGCCGCGCATGGCCGAATCCGGCAGGCCGTTGCGATGCGTGGCTGCCCAGACACCAAAGGGTACACCGACGACAACGCCCATGATCATCGCAACGATCGTCAGCTCGATCGTGTAGGGAAGATTATAGACGATCAGTCCGAGGACCGGCTGGTCGGTCATGGCGGAACGGCCGAAATCAAGGCTGAGCGTGCCGATGACGAAGTTGATATATTGCTGCCATAGAGGAGCGTTCAGCCCCATCCGCTCGCGAAAGAGCTGGAGCTGTTCGGCCGTGGCATTGTCGCCCAGCGCCGCAATTGCCGGATCGCCCGGCAGAATGCGCATGGCAATGAAGACAAGTGTCAAAACCAGCAGGATGGTCGGAATAGCGTCCGCCAACCTGAGCAAGAGATACCGGGTCACAGATCCGTCTCCTCCCTGTCACCGCCAGAGCGGTCTCCTCCTTCGGCGCGGCCGGCGTTCCCGTCGGCGGACGCCCATGTACGTATGCACGGTTCAGTCCTGCAGCGCCGTGTAGTAAGGCTCGTTGGACAGGTTGTCCTCAAGACCTGGTGACAGCACGTGTCGCCCGCCCCTCCTCGAGCTGACGAAAAACTGCAGGTGAAACTTGGAGTCGGTGTAGTCGCCGGGAATGGTCGCGGCGAAGCCATCGCCATTCCGTGTCATCTTCGCCGAATTCCAGCGCTCGGCCTGATTGACATGACGATAGTGCAGCACCGGTTCCTCGTCCACCGTCTCATCGACATGCACCGTAAGCGCCTCGCCAGCTTTGAATGTTGCAGGTGCTGCGATACCCGCAGTGCTGGAGATCACCGGCTGGCGGGCCTTGAGCGCCTTGACGGCTGCAAGTACCTGCTCGTCCGGCTGCACCGCTTCAAACTTGCCGGCGCCGCGCAGCGACTCCAGATCGAGAACTTCGGCCGCCATCTCGGGCAGGCGCGATTGCCACGAGCCGCGCAGCCAGGATTGCGGGCCGTAGGTCAAGTCGTCGTGATAGATATCGCGGGAGACATCGGCCGCCGCCTGCCAAGCCATGACGGAGCGCTTCGCGTGATCAATAACGGGCTCGATCAGCGTCGTGACCTTGGTGGCGATGAAAAGCTCCGCCCAGCATGCAGCCCGGAAGCGCTCCGCGAAGAAGCGGGCAATGCCGGCCGAGATCTGTATGTCGATCATGATGCGCTGGACGGCGGCGGAGCCGAAGCTTCCGGTCGCCTTCGCCCTTGTCAGAGCCGCCTCACAGCCTTCCGCCATCTCCTCCAGCCAGTCGGCCACATCAAGTGGTGTGTAGCGATGCGAGGGCTTGCCAGCGAGAAGCAGTTCAGCATATTCGCGCGCATTGGCAAAGAGCGATGAATCGAAGGTTGGTGCATTTCCGAAACGGACCGGCCCTTCCATGTCGAAGCCATAGGCGCGACGGCCCGAGCCTTCGACGAGTGCAAGGTTGGTGTAGACTTCCGGCCAGTAGTGATTGTTGGACGCTGAAGGGCCGTGTGCCAGGGTGATCAGCGGCAGCACGCGGCTTGCCCAGGAGAGCCCCTTCTCGCAGTCGGCGGCGGCATCGCCGCATTCATGTTCGAGATAGCGCATCCAGCTTTCGCGCGGTGCTTCCGGATAAAAGAGCAGTCGCCCCCAGACGCGGTATTGATACTCATATTTCTGCCAGTCGTAGCGCGTCGGCAGGCCGTGCTTCTGGTAGTTGAAGCGACCACCGGGAATGCCGGTACCCATACGGCCCTTGAAGCTCTGCGGCTCGCACCATTCAACGCCGTCGGAGCCGGCAAACATGGAGCTGCGGCCATAACCGGCGGCAAATTCCGGATCGCCCCAGAGCAGCACCCGCTGCGTCCCCGCCCAGATGCGGTAGATGACCTTGTAGTCCTTGTCCTTGGTCAGGAGGTCACCGTAGCTGTAGCGCAAGAACTTGCGGGAACCTTCGCTGAGCTGCTCGCGCTCGCTGCGCGCCACCTCTGGCGGGTACTCCTTGTTGCGAATAGCGGACTGGTGATAGGGCGGCCCCATATGTTCGGCGAGATATTTCGGCGAGGCGGCAAAGGGCATTCCGGACTCGCGGGCGATCTGCAACATGGTGTGATCGAGACCCTTGCCATGCATGTCGATCTCGACAGGACGGCCGGCGGCAGCAACACCCGCGAAAGCCTCTTTCCAGAACCCGTACTCGCCTTCCGCAATGCCGCCCTCGACATGGACGCGGAATGTCAGGCCGGTTATCTCGGGGACTTGCCGCAGCAATTCGGTGATCGCATCGCGACAGTAAGGTGCGAGATTATCATCAGTGACACCCGTGACCGTGTAGTTGGCACGTGGCACGTCGTCGAAATCGTATCGCTGCGTCCAGAGCGCCAGCTGGAATTCCAGCCCGCGCTTGGCGGCCTCACGACCAATGAATTTCAGCATGTCCAGATTGGTTTCGCGCTCCTCGTCGGAGAGCTCGGTGACGTCAACGTCATAACCCGGCAGCTTCAGCAGGAACGGATAAGGGAAATAGAAATAGACGTCGGTGATCCACGGATTGTGGTAGGGATAGTTGTAGCCCATGCCAAGCGTCAGCGCGAAACGGTTGAACCGGTTCGATGCCAGCATGGTCAGATAATCGCGCCATTGCTGCTTGTGGTGGAACCAGACCTTGTCTTCTTCCTCGCTGCAGAAAAGCCGCGCCATGCTGCGGATGCGAGCTGACGGTTTTTCGGCAAGAGGAAACCTGCCTGCAAACAGGTCTTCGCCATCGCTATAGCGCACGCGATCGGCGAGCTCGGTCAAAGCATAGACCATACCCCTTTCGTCATGCGCCCACACGGTAATCGTGTTGCCGTCGCGGATGAGAGCAAACGCCTCCTCGCTCCGCGCCATCGCCGCCGGCGCCTGTGGCGATCCAACCTCGGCCACCACGATCGAGATACCCTGCCCCGACGCCTTATCGGAGGACTTCGCACCCCGCCGCTTCAGGCGGCTGCGCAATTCGTCGATTGCCCATGCGACACTGTCCGAAAGCGGTGTGGATGGCAGGCTGAAGGATACGGTGTCGGCTTGCGCCATGTCTGACCTCGCAGGAATAAGACCAATATCAGCGCGCAAGGCGCAACGCTCCCCGCTCAACGCTGGGAACGATCATGATGTCGGAACGTGTTCGCGACTGGAGCATCAGACCGAAAATATGAAGCGGTTTTCGAACAATCCGATGCTTTAACAAAGACCTGGAGCGGCGGACGCGATTCGGTTTTTGTCCGCCGTTCTAAGGGAAGTTAGGCCTTGATCTTGGCCTTGGTCAGCGGCCAATTCACATAGCCGGAAACCACATCGTAGCCGAGATCGACCTTTTCAGAACGGACGATCATGAAACCGTTATTGGAAACGGGCAGAATGACCGCATCCTTGAGGGCCTTGATCTCGATTTCCTTGACGATCTCCAAGCGCTTGTTGAGATCCGGCTCGGCAAGCGCCTTGCCCAGGAGGTCGTCGATGCCTGGAACGGCAGCGCCATAATGGCTCATATTCGCCCCGCCATTGCCATCCGAGCGAACTTCAGCGCCCTTCGACAGATAGGTGACGATCACCTGCGTCGGCACCGGCGGCAGCGCAGACGACTGCTGCGACAGCGTGTTGGTGCCAATGTTCTGGTCGGCATGGAAGGCTGTATGATCCTTGATGTTCAGGTCCATATTGATGCCAACCTTGCGCAGCTGCGCCTGGATCATCAGCATGATGGCCGAAAAATCCTCGCGCTGCGACGTATCGTTCTTGAAGCTGAAGCCATCAGGGAACCCGGCTTCGGCAAGCAGCGACTTGGCTTTTTCAGGATCATACTTGTAGGCAACATCGGCCGGGATGTTTTCCGCCGTGAAGCCACCGGGATAGGAGGGTGGATTGAGCCCGTAAGTGCGTTTGCTGATCGGCGCGATCGCTGTGGTGATCTCGTCGCGGTCGATCGCATAGAAGAGCGCCTGACGCACACGCACATCGTCGAACGGCTTCTTCGTCACGTTGACCTGCATGGTGAAGAAGCTGCCGGGGCTGACGACGTCGAAGATCAGGTTCGGATCGCGTTGCGACATGGAAGCCGCCCAGCCGGGGGCACGAACGCCCTCAATCAGATGCACGTCGCCTGACAGCAGCGCCAGCGTACGCGCCGTCGTATCGGCGATATAGAGGCATTGCAGCTTGGGTGTCGCCGGCTGGACGTCCCAGTGTTCTGTATTGGCAACCAGCATGACGCCCTGCGACGGATCCGGATAGACAGTTTCCAGCACATAGGGGCCGGTTCCGATCGGATCGCGGCCGATCGGCTCCTCGCCCTTCTCCTCGACTGCCTTCTTGCTCATGACGGAGGCGTCGTAGTCGCTGAGAACGCCGAGCAGGAAGAGCGGATCCGGCTGCGCCAGCTTGAAGGTGACCGTGTAGGGATCGTCGGCCACGACCTCGCTGATATTGGTGAATTTCGGACGCACGCCACCGACGCGGACGGCATCGCGAATGCGGTCGAAGGTGAACTTGACGTCCGCGGACGTCATCTCGCCATAGCCCTTGTGGAACTTGACACCCTGACGGAGCTTCAGCGTCCAGGACTTCGAATCCGGCGTTGAGCTCCAGCTCGTTGCAAGGCGCGGTACGAGCTCGTCTATCGTTGCCGGGAACTTCCAGAGCGGCAGGTCGACGAGCTTGTCATAGACGTGGATAATCGCCCAATTGTCGACACCCTGGATCGACTTCGCAGGGTCGATGGTCCTGAGGCCGCGGGCAGCAAAAGCAATTTTCAATGTATCGGTGGCTTGCGCAAACGCGGCCGGCCCGAAGCTTGCCACAATACCGGCGCCGACAACGGCAGCCGCAGAATTTTCCATGAATTTACGTCGAGTAATCGCCATGCTCAGATCCTCCCTTATCGAGGCGCTGCATCCCGGTTGACGCTTAATTCCCGGTATTTTGTTATGAAGCGTCTTCTGGGTCGACGAGCAACGCAAGGGGACGGTAGCGCTACCAGATACAGGCGTCAAGTTTGTTCGACGGCGGATTTATGGGCGTTTTGGAAAAGCTCTTATTCAAATTGCGACATATGCCGCAAGCGAAAGATCGGCGGTCTTGGCGTCAGTCGCCCGCCAGCCGGCGCCGCAGTTCCCCGCTGCGGTCGGTGCTGACACGTTTCTTGATTTTGAAGCCCAAGTCGACAATCCGGTCTCCGCTGTCGTCTCCGCTCAAGCGGCGACGGAGCGCCATAACGGCATTGTAACCGGATTCCCATCGGGGGCTGCGCACACTAGTGATCGAAGGATAGGCCGCTTCCATAATGTCGAAATCGTTGAAGCCGGCGATGCCGAAATCCTCGGGCACGCGGATGCCGCGCTCCATGCATTCGAACAGCGCACCAAGCGCCATGACGTCATTGTTACAGAAGACAGCGTCCATATCCGGATTGGCGTCCAGAAGATCGGCCATCAGCTTGCGGCCCGTCGAGGGCGTTGCAAAGCGCGGCGTTTCCCAGCCCACACCTTCGGGAATATTGTCGCTCCTGTCGATCGGCGAAATATAGCTCGGATTATAGATGCCGGCTTCCGTCAGCGTGTCCTTCAGACCGGAATAACGGCCGAAGGAACGGCCATTCAGCCAGCCGCTCAGAAAACCGATATGCCGGTAGCCGGCCTCGATCAGGTGACGGGTTATCGCCCGGCCGGCCTCATAATGCGAAAAGCCGATGATCGTATCGATCGGTTTGTCCGTCAGGTCCATGATCTGGATGACTGGGCAACGAGCATCTTCCAGCATTTCGCGCGCGCGATCGCTCTGTTCGGTGCCCGAGACGATCATGCCCGCCGGCTTCTGGCGCAGCATCTGTGCGATCAGTCGCTCCTCCTCTTCCGGCTGGTAGCGGGTATTGCCCATCTGGATCTGCAGCTCAGTGCCTTCGACACCGTCATAGACGCCGCGCAGAACGTCGGAGAAAATATTCTGGGTCAGCGAAGGAACCAGGACACCGATGACATCGGCCCTGACGGAGGCGAGCGCCCGAGCGCTGAGATTGGGAACATAGTTCAGTTCCCTCACCGCCTTGTCGATATTGGCGCGCAGGGCAGCAGAAACCTGGCTCGGATCACGCAGCGCCCGCGACACCGTAATCGCCCCGACCCCGGCGAGACGCGCAACATCGGCAATCGTGGGACGACCATCGGTCCGTCGGCTTCGCAATCTTTTCTCCCCTCGCGGCATTTCGGAACAGCGCTGCCCCTCCCTTGGAGGGTTTTTCAGGCATTGCCCAAAGCGAATATGTCAATTCCAAAAAGCAACATCGCAGTCAACACAGGCGCAAAACCAATCAGTCCGCCACGATCCTGATAGCGGAACGATGCGCTTCCCGGTCGAATGAAATGTCTGGCGTCTTTGCGGAGACGGCAACACACGCTGGCCTTTATGGGAGCTAGCCTATACGCACTGCGCTTATACTGTCAAAAAGGTAAGCCCTTTCCAGATCGAGCATGAGGCGAAAGATTTCGTCCATCCGGAAATTGAGCTGGGTTTGCGAACCCGTCGCTCGCGAGCGCTCTCGCGCGGACTGCCGGCGCTATGTTCGTTGCAATTGTCTGAACACATTTCCGGACAACCATCGAGCGCTTTGCTGAGATTTTCCGCATCGTGGAATTTCCGGGAAAAGTCGGCGACTAAGCGACGCTTTCATTTAGTTTGGCGATGCAAACCAACTGAACGAGGGTGGAAATAGTCATGGGATCGGAGCCTTGGTACCGCACAGCGTTGCGATGGGGACAAACCAATCTGGTCGAGATCGACCCAGCGCGTTACGACGACACGTGGTGGCGGGAGCACTGGCGGAAGACCCGCGTCCAAGGCGTCATCATCAATGCCGGTGGCATCGTCAGCTATTATCCGACGAAGTTCCCACTGCATCACAAGGCCGTAACGCTCGGCGACCGCGACCTCTATGGCGAGATCGTCAAGGCTGCGCGCGAAGAAGGATTGAAGGTCGTCGCGCGTATGGATTCAAACCGTGTCGCAGAGGATTCCTACCGCGCTCATCCGGACTGGATCTGCCTCGATATCGACGGCAAGCCCTACCGGCAGGCGGACAAGTATGTGACCTGCATCAACTCGCCCTATTACAGCGAATACCTGCCTGACATCATGCGCGAGATCATCGAGCGTACCATGCCAGACGGTTTTGCCGACAACAGCTGGGCCGGCATGCCGCGCAAGAACATCTGCTATTGCCGGCACTGCACCGAGCAGTTCTTCGCATGGTCGGGCGTAGACCTGCCCCGCCGCCATAACTGGGCCGACGAGAACTATCGCCGCTGGATCCAGTGGAACTATAAGCGCCGCACCGATCTCTGGGAATTCAACAACAAGGTCACGACCGGGGTCGGCGGCAAGGACTGCTGCTGGATGGGCATGATCAGCGGCGACATCCTGAACAACGGCAACCGCTTCATCGATCTCAAGGAAATCCTTGCCCGCAGCCCGATCGTCATGCTCGACCACCAGCGCCGCAACCTGATCGACGGTTTCGAGGACAATACCGAAACCGGCAAACGGCTGCATGAGGTGGGCGGCTGGGACAAGCTCATTCCTGAGAGCACGCCGCAATACCAGCTTGGCTCGCCGGCTTTCCGCCTCGCCAGCATGCCGCCCGCCGAAGTGCGCCTCTGGTCCTCCTCCGGCTTTGCCGGCGGCATCCAGCCCTGGTGGCACCATATCGGCTCACTGCATGAGGACCGCCGTCAGTACAAGACGGCTGAGCCGATCTTCAAATGGCATGAGGCGAACCAGGATATTCTGATCAACCGGCAGCCGCAGGCCGATGTCGGCGTCGTCTGGTCGCAGAACAACCACGACTATCACGGCCGCGACAAGGCAAACGACCGCACGATGAACCCCTATCGGGGCACGGTGCGGGCGCTCGACCGCGCCGGCATCACCTATCTACCCGTCAATGCAGACGATATCGGCAAGGCGGCGGGACGCTTCGGTGTGCTTATCCTTCCGAACCTCGCCGCCATGTCGGACGAGCAGGTTGCCGCCATCGAGGCCTTCGTGGCTCACGGCGGTTCCGTTATCGCTTCGTCAGAAGCGAGCCTCCACAGCGAGCATGGCGACCGCCGGATGGACTTCGCTCTTGGCAAGCTCTTCGGTGTCCATCGCAGGAACGGAGCGCATGGCGACTTCGAGGCCGCTAATCCCGACATCGAAACCAGCGCGCGCCACACCTATTTGCGCCTCTTGCCGGAGCTGCGCGCCGGTGTGCACGGCCCCTCCGACAAGACGGCGCCGAAAGCTGACGGAAGGCGTCATCCGGTGCTGGCCGGTCTGGAGGAGACCGACACCCTACCCTTCGGCGGCTACCTGCCGGTCGTTAGCGTCGATGATGACGTCAAGGTGCTGGCGACCTTCATTCCGGATTTTCCGATTTATCCGCCGGAAACCTCCTGGATGCGGCAACCCTATTCGGATGTGCCCGCCATCACTGTCCGCGAGAACGGCAAGGGCAAATTCGTCTGGTTCGTCGCCGATCTCGACCGTTGTTATGCCCGTGACGACCAGTTCGAGCACGCACGCCTGATTACCAATGCCGCGCGCTGGATGCTTGGCGATCACTCGCTGCTCAGGCTGGAAGGCACGCATGGCCTCGTCACCGCTGCGCTCTATCAGCAGGATAAACGGCAGATTGTTCACCTCAACAACCGCGTTCTGATCTCCCGCGTGCCGGGCCGCCAGAACGAACTCGTACCGATCGGCCCGGTGACGTTGCGTCTGCGCAAGCCGGCCGGCAAGTCTGCTTCCGACGCGAGCCTCAGAGTTGCGGGAAAGACAGTGAAGATCATCGACGAGGGCAGCGAAATCGCCATCGATGCCGGCGCAATCCTCGACCACGAGGTGATCATCGTCGACTGGTCCTGATCGGATAAAAAACCGCCGGTTCGAAAGAGCCGGCGGTCCATTCGAGCAGGGTGTTTCGCGTCAGCTCGCAATGGCGTTGACAGGCGGCATCTCCCCGCTGAGAGCCGCCGTCAACTGCGCCGAAGTCTCAGCGAGCAGGCGCCCGAGCACCGGAATCCGCTGCGGCGTTATCCGCGATGCGATGCTCGACAGTGATATGGCGCAGATCGCCTCGCCGTGATGGTCATAGACAGCAGAGGCCACGCAACGCAGGCCGGAAACCAGCTCCTCATCATCGATAGCATAACCGTCTGTCCGGATTTTTTCGAGATCGGCGCGAAGCGCCGATTGTCTGGTGAGCGTATTGGCCGTAAAGCGCCGGCTTCCCTCGCGCAATAGGATCGTCTCCAGATCATCCTGCGAATAGGTCGCCAGGATCGCCTTGCCCATGGCTGAGGCCGTCATCGGCACTCTACTGCCGACCCGGGCGACGCTGCGGGTGATATCGCGGCTCTCAACTCGATCGACGCAGACCACCTCGCCATCCTGAACGAAGCCGAGATTGGCAGTCTCTCGCGTCTGATCGCGCAAGCGCCTGAGATAGGGGAGCGCGCTCGCAACAAGGTTGCTCTGACGGGTGAACACGGAACCGATGGCAAAGGCCTGCCGGCCGATATGCCACATGCGATCATTCGGATTGTACTGGATGAATTGCCACCGCTCCAGCGTCGTCAGAATGCGATGGACCGTCGAAGGCGCCAGACCCGTACGGGTGGCGAGATCGACCAGACGGTTGCCGTCCTCGTCCATTCCCATCGCTTCGAGCAGCATCATGGCGCGGTCGATCGATTGAACGCGCCCGTGAAGACTTTTCTCCTCCACACGCTCTCCCATGCGTCTCCTCCATTGCAATTATTCAGCATCTCCTGGCGCCGTCGACGCTTATGGTAACGCTACCATGCGTAAGCGTCAACGCTGGAAAGATGAATGCATCGACCGAAAAATGATTGTTCACGAGATCGTGCGCCACGCCGCCACCAGGTCGGGCAACGCCACCGCAATCCTGCGGAGACGACCCGGATTCCTAGCCCCTTTTTGCGAACACCTCGCTCGAGAAAGCCAGCTTCAAATCATCATACATGCCGGAATTTATGCATTTATTATAATGACTTAAGCGCATTGTCGTTTATTTATCGATAAAAACACTTGTTCGAGGCAAAATAGATGATAACGTTTCAACTAAATTGAATGCCGGATGGCAGCAGTCAACGTTTGGGAGGACTTGACATGACCAACAGCAGTAAATTTATGCCTGAAATCCGCCGCCGCACGCTGCTCGCAGGAGCAGGCAGCACCGCCTTGCTGGCCATATCAGGTGCAGCACAGGCTCAGGATCCAGTCAGCGGCGAACTCGTCGTTCTGAACTGGCTCGGCGGCTCCGAACTCGACATGATGCATTCGATCCAGAAGGCCTTTCTGGCGAAATATCCAAATGTCACGATCCGCGAAGTCGCCATCACCGGCCAAGGTGACATGCGTGGCGGCATCCGCACCGCGTTGATGGGCGGCGAGGTCGTCGACGTGCTCTTCAACACATGGCCGGCCTTCCGCAAGGAACTCGCCGATGCCGGCATGCTCCGGCCGATTGACGACCCGTGGAAATCCTTCGGTTGGGACAAGCTCATCAGCCAGTCGTGGAAGGATCTCGGATCTATCGGCGACAAGACCTACGGTCTGACTTACACCTTCGGTGATCGCTCCGGCATCTGGTACAAGAAGGAGCATCTCGCCAAGGCCGGTATTGCCGAACCGCCGAAGACCTGGGACGAGTTTGTCGCCTCCTTCGCAAAGCTCACCAAGGCCGGCTATGCGGCCCCGGTCGCGATCCCCGGCAAATACTGGGCACACGCCGAATGGTTCGAAACTCTGTTGCTCAGAACCGCAGGCGTCGAGACGGCGACGAAGCTTGGCGCTCATGAAATTCCTTGGACCGATCCCGCTGTGAAGACGGCGCTGACAAAATACGCCGAGATGCTGACTGCCGGCTGCTGCGGCGCGGCGAACATCATGCTTGCCAATGACTGGGACGGTGAGGCCGACCAAGTCTTCCAGGCCAACGCCAAGAATTATCTGCTGATCGGCATGTGGATGAACAATCGTGCCAAGAACGACTACAAGCTGGTCGAAGGCAAGGATTACGGTCTCTTCCAGTTCCCGTCTCTCGGCATGGGCCATGACGATACATCGAGCGTCGACGCCAAGGAACTGCTGGTAACGACGAATGGCCCCAATCCGAAGGCTGCAGACGCCTTCCTCGATTTCTGGACGAGTGCCGAGGCCGCCAACATTCTCGCCAAGGCCGGTTATGCTTCGCCAAGCAGCAACGTCGATACTTCGCTCTATGGCGAAGTACAGAAAGTGGCGACGCAGGCCGTTGCGAGTTCGAAGCTGCAATTCGTGCTCGGTGACCTGCTGCCCGGCGATCTCGTCGACGAGTATCGCGTGCAGCTGCAGAAATTCCTGCAGGATCCGTCGAGCGCCAACATCGACACGGTTCTTGCGGCTATCGAAACCAAGGCCCAGGGTTCCTACTGATGGCTAGCACCTCCGCTTCCCCGGTGCGGGAAGCGGCGGGCGTGATGCAGGGTTCTCCGCTGGCGGCTGGCATTAAAAGCCGTCGGCGTCTGCTCAGGGACACGCCCGCCGCACTGATCCTGATTGCGCCGGTTCTCGTGTTGTTCGCGATTGCCGTGATCTACCCGTTGGTGGAGACGATCCGGCTGAGCTTCTGGGATATCCAGGGGCTGAGAAAGCCTGTTTTCATCGGCTTCGGAAACTACGCGCGGCTGTTTGCCGACGCGGCATTTCGCAACACGCTGCTGACGACCTTGATCTTCACCATCGGCACGACTGTCATCTCAGTGGCGATCGGCTGGATTCTGGCAATGCTGTGCGCTTTTGCGCCGCAGCAAACCCTGCCCTTCCGCGTGATGATCTTCGCGGCCTTCGGCATTTCGGAAGCGGTTTCCGGCTATATGTGGATCGGCATTTACAGGGCGGATGCCGGCGGCCTGCTCAATTCGCTGATCCAACTCCTGGGCTTTCCGGGCTTTGCGCATGCCTGGTTGGGGGATGCCAACACGGCCCTCTGGGCGCTGATCATCGCGGCCTCCTGGAGCGGCGTCGGCCTGCCCCTCATGCTGATCTTTGCGGCCATCCAGGCGATCCCGAAATCTGTGCTCGAAGCCGCCTATATGGATGGCGCCAAGCCGGTCTCGACCATGCGGCATATCATGATGCCGCTGTCGATGCCGGGCGTGCGCGTCGCCGTCTTCATCAACCTGCTCACGGCACTGCGCGCCTTCGACATCATCTATATCCTGACCGGCGGCGGCCCCGTGCGCTCGACGGAAACCGTCGGCTACTTCATGTACCGGGAATCCATGACCCAGTTCAAACTGGGCTATGGGGCGGCCGCGACCGTCATCCTGCTGCTGGCGGTCCTTATCATTTCCATCCCGGCCATCATCCAGCGAACGGCAGGTGCGAAATGATCGGCAAGGCTCCTCGCTGGATTATCGTCGTCGTCGGAATCGTCGCCTTCATCTGGGTGATCCCGATCATGGGCATTGTCGTCACCTCTTTCCGCCCGCCCGAGGGTGTCTCGCTGGGTTGGTGGCGCTTCGATCATTTCGATCTCACGCTCGATGCCTGGCGCCGCGTCTGGGACAAATATCCGCTCGCAGACTCCATGTGGGTGACGATGAAGACGGCCGGCATCGCGACGGCGCTCACCATGCTGCTGACACCGGCTGCAGCCTATGCCTTCCACTTCCTGACATTCCCATTCCGCCGGGTGCTGCTGATCGTCATCATCAATGCATTCGTGCTGCCGCAGCAGGTCGTCATCATTCCGCTCTTCACGCTTTGGCGCGATATGGGGCTGATCGACAACATGCTGTCGGTGCTTATCCCCTATGTCGGGTTATCCTTCGCTTGGTCGATCTTCCTCGTCAAAAACTTCTTCGAGGATTTCCCGCGTGAGCTGGTGGAGGCCGCCAAGATCGACGGTTGCGGGCCGCTGGCGACCTTCCGCCATGTGGTGTTGCCGAATAGCCTTTCGCCGATCTTCGCCGTCGGCATCCTGCAGTTCCTCTGGACATGGAACGCCCTGCTGCTGCCCATGCTCTTCCTGCGCAGCGATGTGCCCCTTCCCGTGCTGCTTGCCCGCATTTCCGGCAGCTACGAGATCAACTGGGACCTGAGATCGGTGGCGGCCATCATCACCACCCTCGTTCCCCTGCTCGTCTTCCTCATTTTCCAACGTCAGTTCGCCGCCGGATCGCAGACACGCACCGGCGCAAAGGAATAGAACCATGCCCAAAACTACGAACAAGCCGCTGCGCTACCGCCAGATCCATCTCGATTTCCATACGTCGGAACATATTCCCGGCATCGGCGCCGATTTCGATCCGGATGCCTTCGTCTCGACGCTGAAGGCAGCACATGTCGATTCCATCACCATCTTCGCCAAGTGCCATCATGGCTGGTCCTATTACCCTACCAAGGTCGGCAAGCCGCATCCGCAGCTTGCCCGCCCGGATCTGCTCGGCGATATGGTGAAGGCGCTGTCTGCCGCCGATATCGAAAGCCCGATCTATATTTCCGTGCAGTGGGACGAGCTGACGGCGCGCGAACATCCCGAATGGCGGGCCATGAGCGCCTCGAACCGCTATCATCACGACCGGCCGGCAGACCCTTCCGCCGGCAAGCAACTGAGCCCGGCCTGGCACACGCTCTGCCTCAATCATGCGGGCCTGCGGCACTACATCCTCGAACAGGCGCGCGAAGTCGCCCAGAACTATCCGACACAGGGGCTTTTCTTCGATATCATCCTGACACCTGATTGCGTCTGCCCTGATTGTATCGAGCGCATGCAATGCGAGGGCCTTGACCCGGAAGATCCGGCCGACCGCCTGAAGAATGACGAGGCGGTCAACGAGCAGTTCCGTCGCGAGACCAGCGAGGCATTGTTCGCAGAGTTTCCGGGCCTGCGCGTTTTCTACAATTGCGGCCATATCCATAAGCAGGGGCCAGAACGCTTTTCGACCTATTCGCATCTCGAGCTCGAAAGCCTGCCGACTGGTGGCTGGGGCTATGACCACTTCCCGTCGAGCGCACGTTATGCCGCCACACTCGGCATGGACTTTCTCGCCCATACCGGCAAGTTCCACACATCCTGGGGCGAATTTGGCGGCTTCAAACATCCGGACGCACTGGAATATGAATGCGCCCAGATGATCGCGCTCGGCTCCAAATGCCTGGTCGGCGACCAGCTTCATCCGAACGGAGCTATCAACCCCGACACTTATGCGTCGATCGCACCGGCCTATCATCGCGTCGAGAAGCTCGAACCCTTCCTGGAAGGCGCAAAGCAGATCTCCGAGATCGCCATCCTCTCGGCCGAACATATGAACCCCAAGGGGGCACGCAACCATCCAAGCGATGATGGTGCGGCCCAGGTGCTGCAGGAGCTGAAACGCCCCTTCGATGTCCTCGATATATCCGGCCGCTTCGAACAATACCGCCTGCTGATCCTGCCGGACGAGATCCCCGTCGATGCGCCACTCGCCGCACGTCTGAAATCCTATTTGGCCGGCGGTGGCAAAATCATCGCTTCCTGGCATTCGGGGCTCGATGAGAGCGGTAAATTCGCGATCGACTTCGGCATTGAAAGAGGTGTAGCACCCGTCGCTTTCAAGCCGAGCTATGTAAGGGCCGGCAAGGACCTTGACGCCTCCATGCCGGAAACGGCTTTCGTTTTCTACGATGAGGCTGAAACCGTCCGCTCAGCCGGTGCGACTGTCCTGGCAGGTATTTTCCCATCTTACTTCAATCGCTCGTACAAACATTTCTGCTCGCACCAACATGCGCCCGATGACACAAATGCCGAGATGGTCGGCGCTGCCGTGACCGAGCATAAGGGGGCGGCCTATATAGCCTACCCGATCTTCCGGCTCTACCGGGCGATGGGTCAGCCGCTCTACAAATATGTCGTTCGCGGCCTTATCGACCGGCTCGTTCCCAATCCGGCGATGGTCACCGACCTGCCCTCCTCCGGGCGGGCGACTTTGACGCGTCAGATCGAGCACGATCGCCATATCCTGCATCTCCTCTACGGTCCGCCGCAGATCCGCGGCAAGGACGTGCGCGGCGATGACGGCTCGACGCGTGTGATGGAAATGATCGAGGACATTCCGGCGATCGGCCCTGTCAATGCCACAGTGCGTCTGCCGGCAAAACCGAAACGCGTCTTCGATGCGATGACCGGCGAGGATCTCGCGTGGAATGCCGGCGACGACGGCGCCATCAACATCACCGTGCCACGCCTGCACATCCACAGCGCAGTAGTATTCGAAGGCGCCTGATGCAGGTTGAGGTAAGGGAACCGTCGGACTTTGCTCTTGCCGCTCGCAATACTGGTGGGCGGCGGGGCGCTGGGCTATACGACGGAAAGGCGCCTGACCAGGCGCCATTTCCCATGAATGAGTGTAGGAGCCCGCTCGAAATGCGACAGACGGACCAGACGGCTGCAAGGAGGCGCGGAGCCACGATCATCGACGTTGCAAGGGTGGCAAACGTCGCAGTCGGCACCGTGTCCCGCTATCTCAACGGCCAGACGATCCGCCGGTCCAACCGCGAGCAAATCGAGCAGGCGATCCAGGATCTCGGCTATCGGCGCAATGCCGCCGCCGCTTCGATCCGCACCGACCTCACCCATATGATCGGCTTCCTGGTGCCGACATTCGACGAATTCCATGCCCGCATGCTGGAGCATCTCGCCCATTCGGTGCGCCCAACCGGACGCGCACTTCTGACTTATTGCCATGGCGGCGATCCGCGGGTGGTCGCGGAAGCCTTGGATTTCTTCGCCGCGCAGCGTGTCGATGCGCTGGTCATGGACGGCACAGCGGAGGTTTACGACCGTGTCGACGACCTGATCCATCACGATATTCCGATCATCTTCTACAACAACGACGTCCGCGGGCTGGCGGCCGACCGGGTCATGGTGGAGAACCACCGCGCAAGCTATCGCATCGTCAGCCACCTCATCGATCTCGGTCACCGCCGCATCGGCATTTTGACAGGCGATCCACGCAATTCTTCGGGTATCGAGCGGCTGGCGGGCTATGAGCAAGCGCTGCGCGACCGGGGCATCACAATCGATCCGACGCTCGCGGCGCGTGGAAACTGGCGCATGGATGGCGGTTATGAGGCGACCAAGCGATTGATGTCGCTCGAAAATCCGCCGACCGCAATTTTTTCCGCCAACTACGGCATGGCAGTCGGAGGGCTGAGCTGGCTGAAGGAGAACGGCCGCCATGTGCCCGAGGATATTTCGCTCGCCAGCTTCGACGACGTGGCAATCTTCCGGCTCTATGAAGCCGGTATTACGGCCGTCGCCCAACCGGTGGCAAGCATTGCAGAAACCATCACCGACATTCTCGTGGAACGCTTGACAGAACCGTCAGGCGGGGCGACGCGGAGCGTCGTCCTTGAATGCGACATCATCCTGCGAGGCTCGACGCGACGGATCACCTGACGCGCTCTGCCCGCCAAGCGGTTAAAGGGAGGAAGCTTTGGCCAGCGTAGAATTGCACGATATCGACAAATCCTATGGCAGCTTTCAAGCGATAGAGGGCCTCAATCTGAGCGTCGATGATGGTTCATTCACGGTCTTCGTCGGTCCCTCCGGCTGCGGAAAATCGACGCTGCTGCGTATGATCGCCGGCCTTGAGAAGATCACCGCGGGGGACCTCACGATCGACGGGCGGCGCATGAATGAGGCCGATCCGATCGAACGCGGCGTCGCCATGGTCTTCCAGAACTACGCGCTTTATCCGCATATGACGGTGGAGCAGAATATCGGTTTCTCGCTGCGCATGGCCGGCATGGGCAAGGCCGATATCGACAGGAGCGTTGCCGCCGCCGCTGCCACCTTGCAGATCGAGCCGCTGCTCAAGCGCAAACCTGCACAGCTCTCCGGAGGCCAGCGTCAGCGCGTCGCGATCGGCCGGGCGATCGTGCGCAACCCGGCCGTCTTCCTGTTCGACGAGCCCTTGTCGAACCTCGATGCGGAACTCCGCGTCTCCATGCGCGTCGAGATCGCGAAACTGCACCGGCGCATCGGCGCGACGATGATCTATGTCACGCATGACCAGACGGAAGCGATGACACTTGCCGATAAGATCGTCGTCATGCGCGCCGGCAAGATCGAGCAGGCCGGCACGCCGGACACGCTCTACGCCGATCCCGACAATTTCTTCGTCGCTGGCTTCATCGGCTCGCCGCGGATGAATTTCCTCGACGGCAAGCTGGGCGCGGATGGGGTGATCAAGCTCGATTGCGGCACGGTTTTTAGAGCCGGCATCGTCGGCCTGGGCAAGGAAATGCCAGTCAAGGTCGGCATCCGCCCGGAACATTTCACCGGACAGGACGAAGGCGGCGGCGCGATCGACGTCAAGGTCGACGTAGTGGAAAACCTCGGCGGAACCCGCTTCATCTACGGAACTCTCGCTTCGGGCCAATCCGTGATCATTGAGGACCGCTCGGAAAGAACCCTGCGCCCGGGCGAAACGGTCAGCGCCGGCTTTTCTGCGAGAAAGGCGCTGCTCTTCAGCGTTGACGGCCTGCGGATCCGCGACATCAGGCCGGCAAACAGCATCCCGGCAGAATGACGATGGCGGACAACCTTCTCTGGTACGATTCCCCTGCCCGGCTCTGGACGGATGCGCTGCCGCTCGGCAATGGTCGGCTCGGCGCCATGGTCTTCGGCGACCCTGTTTCCGAGAGGCTGCAGATCAACGAGTCCACCTTCTGGGCCGGCGGGCCTTACCGGCCGGTCAATCCCGATGCCTATGGCCACTTGGAGAAAATACGGGAACTGATCTTCGCCGGGCACTATGCGGAAGCCGAAGCAATGGCCGAAGAACATCTGATGGCGCGGCCGATCAAGCAGATGTCCTATCAGCCGATCGGCGATCTCCATATCGATTTCCTCCATTCGCAAACTGTCGGCAGCTACCGTCGCACGCTCGATCTCGACACGGCGATCGCCACGACCTCCTATGTTGCCGACGGCATCACCTTCTTCCGCGAAGCCTTTGTTTCCGCGGTTGATGGCGTGCTTGTCCTGCGCCTTTCAGCGGATCGGCCCGGAGCCATCAGATGCCGGATATCGCTCGACAGCCCGCAACAGGGGCAACTCGTCGACCAGGACGCTACAGGACTGACTTTCTCGGGCACCGGCAAGGCGGAATGGGGCATTGCCGCCGCCCTTCGCTTTGCCTTCGGCATTCGGGTGATCAATACAGGCGGGAGCCTGAGCTCCTCCAACGGCATCATCTCCGTAGACAATGCCGACGAGCTTGTGATTCTGCTCGATGCCGCCACGAGTTTCCGGCGTTTTGACGACGTCTCCGGCGATCCCGATGGCGCTATCACCGGGCGCCTTTCGAAAGCCGGCGGCCACAGCATCGAGGCCACGCGCCGTGACCATATCACCGAGCATCAAAGGCTGTTCCGCACTTTCGCGATCGATCTCGGCACGACGCAGGCAGCCTCGCAGCCGACCGATCGCCGGATTGCGGGCTTTGCCGGCGGAGAGGATCCCGGGCTTGCGGCACTCTATGTGCAATTCGGCCGCTACCTGATGATCGCCTCGTCCCGCCCGGGCACGCAGCCTGCAAACCTGCAGGGCATCTGGAATGAGGAGGTCGATCCGCCCTGGGGCAGCAAATATACAGTCAACATCAATCTGCAGATGAATTACTGGCTGCCGGCGCCGGCCAATCTGCCCCAATGCATCGAGCCGCTCGTCGAGATGGCGGAGGAACTTGCTGAAGCCGGACGTGAGACGGCACAAGTGCATTATCGCGCCCGCGGCTGGGTCATGCACCACAATACTGATCTCTGGCGCGCGACTGGGCCGATCGACGGAGCCAAATGGGGCCTCTGGCCGACCGGTGGCGCCTGGCTCATGACACAATTGCTTGATCTCAGCGATTACCTCGACGACGCCGATCGTCTACGCAGGCGGCTTTTCCCGGTTGCCAAGGCCGCGGCAGAGTTTGTCTTCGATGTGCTGGTGTCGCTTCCGGGCACAAGCTATCTGGTGACAAACCCCTCGCTTTCACCCGAAAATGTCCACCCGCACGGCGCTTCGATCTGCGCCGGGCCTGCCATGGACAGCCAGATTATCCGGGACTTCCTCAATCTGCTTCGCTCCGTCGCCACGTCGATCGGCGGCGAGGAAGAGTTCGTCTCGGAGATCGATCGCGTCCTGCCGCGCCTTCCGCCCGACAGGATCGGATCAGCGGGCCAGCTCCAGGAATGGCTTGAAGACTGGGACTTGCAAGCGCCGGAAATGCACCACCGGCATGTCTCGCATCTCTATGGCCTCTATCCAAGCTGGCAGATCGACATGGACAACACGCCTGCGCTTGCCGCCGCTGCCCGTCGCTCTCTGGAGATCCGCGGTGACGACGCGACGGGCTGGGGCATCGGCTGGCGCATCAATCTCTGGGCACGGCTTCGTGACGGCGATCATGCGCTCGATGTGGTCAAACTGCTGATCGACCCTGAGCGGACCTATACCAATCTGTTCGACGCCCATCCGCCCTTCCAGATCGACGGTAATTTCGGCGGGGCCGCCGGCATTCTGGAAATGCTGGTGCAGTCTCGCCCAGGCGAAATTCACCTGCTACCAGCCTTGCCCAAAGCGTGGCCGCGCGGCTCATTGCGCGGTTTGCGGGTGCGCGGCGGCATGCTTCTCGACCTCGACTGGGAGAATGGCAGGCCGGTGAAGATTGTGATCTCGGCAGCACGGGATATTCGCACGGCCATCCGCTTTGCGGACGGCAGGTTCAGCGTCGCCATTGCCGCTGGACAAACTTTCATGGCGAGCAAGGACGATCTCTTCGCATAGAGGCCAGGCCTCTATGCGAACTCAGCTTTTAGCGGCCTACATTGCCGATCAGACGATAGCGGCTTGATCGAGTGCAAATTGCCCGCACGATATTCAGCCAGTGCGCGTTGAACTTTTGACGGCAGCAGACGCTTGATCGCAAGCGTTCGTATTGCCGCTGTCCTTGCTCTTCCCCTCCCTTCCTAAGACTGATCTCCCTCAGAATATCGTGCTGGTGTAGGCCATATGACCGCGAATGATGGATCAAAGGCATCGATCCGGCCGGTTTCTTGCCAGGCGCCGACGCAATAGTTGGATGGCGCAAACAGACTGCGCGATTTATCCGGCAACTCGATCGAGAAGGCTACCGCCGGCGGAGTCTTGGTTATCTTCAATCCGGATGGCAGACCGATGGTCTGCTCCTGGAATTGAACGTCCGCATAGCTGGCATTTTTGCCGATATCATAATGCGCCTGCCGCAATCGGTCGGGAAAATCCGGGTGCGAGATCACGTCGCCGTCAAAGACAATGCCAAGAGATCCCCAGGAACGTGTGAAGCAACCCTCCTCAAAGCGGATGAGGTCATCCAGCTCGCTCGAGGGATAGGAATCGAAGCTCCAGCCTGATCCAAAGGGAGAACAAGCCTCCCACTTGAACTTATCAGCATCAGCCGCATAACCAATAAGGTTGTTGCGATGCTCTAGCTTCGCAAATCTCTTCTTCTTGGCAATCGGCGCGCGAAGGAGCCAGGTATTGTTGAAGACGTAATGCGGTCCATCCGCAATATGCGTGTCGGGAAACTTGAAAAGCACGCCCTTGGCATGCTTGTCGTCTTCGGGTCCGGGAATGTGAACGTTCCAGCCAAGATTGCCATAGACATAAAAGTAGCCCGAGCGCTGCATTTCGAAGGAAAACGGCATGTAGCAATCGACGAATTGGTTCCGGCGGATCGTCCAGTTCCACGCGAAATTCTCAGGTTCGACGGCATTATCCTTTATCCGCACGAACCAATTATCTTCGATAAGAACGTTCCGAGCGAAGGCTTCCTTGGTGGACTCCGATGCCTGATTGAAGAAATGGACGCCATTGAATGCGTCTGTGATGACGTTGTCGCGGATGATGACATACCCGGCGATGGTCCAGGCGCGGAAGAAGTCGCCGTCATAGGCACGTGCATCGCCGATGGGGTCAACGGGACCATCCTCGTCGCCCGATCCGTGCACCTGCTTCCAGGGGATATCGCTCCAAAGCCTGCAGTCTCCTAGGGATAAGTCGGCACGAACATAACCATTGTCCCGGATCGACAGGACGTCGTCTTCACCGTGGCTTTTCGTATCCTGCACCCAGCTGCATTTCTCGATGAGCAGATGACGCGTGTAGGGACCGGCCGCACCGATCGCAATGCACCCTCCCCTGAAATCGACGCGGCGTATGAAAATGTGTTGGCAGTTATCGAGGTATATTGCTGTCGGCCAGCAGTTCCTGAAAACCAGTTCGTCGATGATAGCCCATTGGCAATCCCGCAATGTCAAAGCCGCATTGTCGGCCATGAAATAGATGCCGGGAAACGAACCACCTTTCTGGTGAGCGGCGGCCAGTTTGTTCGCAGTTTCCCGATAGGCGTCGAAGTCCATATCAGAGCCTAAGATCGCTCCCGGACCGGTGATGTATATAGGGCAATCCTCGGAGCCTCGTTTACCTATTATCGTTATCGGATCGGGATAACGGCCCTTTTTCAGGTAGAGCTCGCCACCGGGCCCCAGCCGGTTGAGTTTCCTATGAATATCTTCGGCATTGACCTTTATTTGCGCTTTCATTCAATGCCGCCCCAACAAAACACCTCATCGACACTATCGCCGGAGTTGATATTTTTGCCAACACTCCCAAACGGGACCCGGCACGGGGCGAGAGCTTCATCTTCAGGCCTTCGCCTCTGCTGTAATCTTACCGCAACGTCCCGGATTTCGCCTGCCGCGCGCTTGACAAAACCGGACTGCCTGTATTTTATTCAAGCCTGCGGATTAGGCAGAGAGCGCCTCCGCATTCTTACATGACTTCGATAGTCGCTGGGCAGTTTCGCCCCATGATGGCCCCATCGCGGATGGGACGCCCTCATGGGGTTTTTGGTTTTTTGGCTTGCAGATGAATGATGCGTTGAAAATCGGCATTCTTTACTCCACCACCGGCCCTTACGGCTCGATGGGGCGCGACGCGCGCGACGGCGCGGAATTCGCGATTGCCGAATTTGCCGCAGAAAGCGGCCTGCCTGTCGAACCTGTTTTCTTCGACCCGCAGGCCGATCTTGCCGCCTATCTCGAAGGCGCGCGCCATCTGCTGCGCGCCGGCTGCCGCCACATTGTCGGCACCATTACCTCGGCCGCCCGCAAGGAAGTCATCCCGCTCATCGAAAAGCATGACGGGCTTCTCTGGTACATGTGCCCCTACGAGGGTTTCGAGGCGAACGAAAACGTCATCTATGTCGGCGGCTGCCCGAACCAGCATCTGTTGCCGCTCTTCGAACATCTGATTCCGCGCTACGGCAACCGGCCCTATCTCGTCGGCGCCAACTATGTCTGGGGCTGGGAGATGAACCGGCTCGCCCGCGAACTTACCACCAATGCCGGTGGCGAGGTTCTGGGCGAGCGTTACCTGCCGCTCGAGGAAACTGCCGTCGAGCGCATCGTCGCCGATATCGAGCAGCGCCGCCCGAGCTTCATCCTCAACAATCTTATCGGCCCGTCGAGCTACGCCTTCCATGAGGCGATCCGGCGGCTTGCCGATCGCGACGCGGCCTTCCGGCCCGAGAACTGCCCGGTCGTCAGCTGCGACCTGATGGAATGCGAGCTTGACGATATCGCGCCGGGTGCGGCCATCGGCCAGCTCTGCGCAGCCTCCTATTTCGATAGTGTCGCCACCTCCGAAAATGGCGACTTCAAACAGCGGATCCTCGCTCATTACGGCGCGCCGCGCCGCATCTCCAGCGTCTTTGCCAGTGCCTACACGGCCGTGCGTCTTTGCGTTGATGCGATCGTGGCTGCCGACGGCGACGAGCCTTCTGCCGTGCGTCGGGAACTCTACAACAAGAACTGGGCAACACCCTTCGGCATGCTGAGCATCGACAGGGAAACGAACCACGCCGCCCTGCCCTTTCATCTCGGCCGCATTAATCTCCAGAACGGCTTTGATGTGATCGCCTCGCGTCCGCCGCTTGCTGCCGATCCCTATCTGACCGGCCGCAACAAGCCGGCTTCGCCGAAATTGCGGGTTGTATCATGAAGGAAACACCCAATTTCACCGGCTGGCGTGCCGTGGTCCTGCACCGTGAGGACGGCAATACGGAAAGATTGATCCGTCAGCTACGACTTCTCGGCCTTTCGGCAACGCTGCAATGGGCGCCTCTTTCGGCCGCAGGCGTGCCCGACCTCGTCATCGTCGATGCCGACCAGGGCTTTGATGATCTCCTGCCCTGGAGCGGTGCCGCCGCGACATGCCCGGTCGTCGCACTGCTCGGCTCGGAAGCACCGGGCCGTATCGCCTGGGCGCTCGGCCAGGGTGCCGGCGCGATCATCGCCAAGCCGATTGCCGCCTCCGCTGTCTATCCGGCCCTCGTCATGGCCGTCTCCATTCACCAGGAGCGCAAGGGTGCCACCGAGCGGCTGCAATATCTCGAAGAGCGCGTGCGCCTTCGACCGCTCGTCCATGCCGCCGTCGAGAAGCTGATGAAGGCGCATGGTGTCGATGAGGAGCGCGCCTATTCGATCCTGCGCAATTGCGCCATGCGCCGCCGCCTGCCGATGGAACAGATCGCCGCCTTCATTATCGGCGGCATAGAGCCCCTGCCGGAGGCGGGTTGAATGCGTATATTAAAAGCCATTTTGCGGCAGCCGACCGCCCTCTTCGGCCTTATTGTCGTCCTTATTGTCATCGGCCTTGCCGTGGCCGCTCCCTGGATCGCGCCCTTCAATCCTGATGAGCAGATGTTCGACGGATTGTCGCTTGAAGGTGCGCCATTGCCGCCTGGTGGCCCCTACCTGCTCGGCACCGATACGCTCGGTCGCGATCTCTTTTCGCGCATGCTCTTCGGTGCACGCACCTCGCTCGTCATCGGCCTCGTTGCCAACGGCATTGCGGTCGCGATCGGCCTCCTCATCGGTATCCTCGCCGGCTACCTGCGCGGCATCGTCGGCAATATCCTGATGCGCTTCACCGATCTGATGATGGCTTTCCCGGCGCTGCTGCTGGCAATCGTGCTTGCCGCCTTGCTGCGGCCGAGCCTCTGGATCGTCGCCATGGTGATCGCGCTCGTCAACTGGGTGCAGGTCGCCCGCATCGTCTATACGGAGACGCGCGGACTGGTGGAGCGCGACTTCATCATGGCCGAACGCTCGCTCGGTGCCGGCCATATGCGCGTGCTTTTCCTGCATATCCTGCCGCACCTCGTGCCGACGGCGATCGTCTGGGGCACACTTGGTATCGCCACCACCGTTCTGCTGGAAGCGACGCTTTCCTTCCTCGGCATCGGAGTGCAGCCGCCGCAACCCTCCTGGGGCAATATCATTTTCGAAAGCCAGAGTTACTTCCAGGCAGCTCCGTGGCTCGTCTTCTTCCCCGGCGCGATCATCCTGCTGACGGCACTGTCCTTCAATCTCGTCGGGGATGCGCTGCGCGACATTCTTGATCCGACCCAGCGCGGGAGAGGCTGATGGTCTTCCTCATCCTTCGCCGGCTCGTTCAGGCCGCCCTCATTCTTCTCGGCGTTGCCGCCATTACTTTCGTGCTGCTCTATGCGCTGCCGGCCGACCCGGCGCGCATGATCGCCGGACGAAGCGCCACGACGCAGACGGTTGCCAACATCCGTCACGAACTCGGCCTCGACCAGCCGCTGCTCGTTCAGTTCAGCACCTATCTGAGCAACCTCCTGCACGGCAATCTCGGCCGCTCCTATGCGCAGAAGACCGAGGTCTGGACGCTGATCGCCGCCCGCCTGCCGGCGACGCTCGTGCTCATGCTGGCCGGTATTCTGGTGGAAGTTGCTCTCGGCCTGACCCTCGGCACGATCGCCGCCGTGCGCCGTGGCGGTTTCGTCGACCGGCTTGTCATGACGGCTTCCTTCGTCGGGGTTTCGGCGCCGCAATTCGTCGTAGCCCTGCTGCTTCTTTATGTATTTGCCGTAACGCTCGGATGGCTACCCATGAGCGGCTACGGCACCTTCGCCCATGTCGTGCTGCCAGCCTCCACCCTCGGCGTTCTTGGCGCCGGCTGGTATGCACGCATGGTGCGATCCGCGATGATCGACGTCCTCAATCAGGACTATGTGCGCACGGCGCGGGCCAAAGGCCTGTCTTCGCGCCGCATCATCTTCCGCCACGCCCTGCCAAACGCCATCCTGCCGATCATCGCCATGATCGGCATCGATATCGGCCAGTTCATGGGCGGCGTGGTCGTCGTCGAAGCGGTCTATGGCTGGCCGGGCATTGGCCAGCTCGCCTGGCAGGCAATCCAGCAGGTCGACATACCCATCATCATGGGCGTCACGCTGACATCGGCACTTGCCATCGTCATCGGCAACTTGCTCGCCGACCTGGTGGCCCCGCTTATCGATCCACGCATCCGTACACGTTGACAGCAACCAAAGAAGGGGAACCCGAATGTTCAAACGCTGGCTTCGACACACAACCATGGCAACGATGGTGGCGCTCGCCCCCCTCGCCGCCACGGCACAGGAAACACCCAAGCAGGGCGGCGATATCGTCGTCACCTACAAGGACGACATCACCACGCTCGACCCGGCCATCGGTTACGACTGGGTCAACTGGTCGATGATCAAGAGCCTCTATTCGCGCCTGATGGACTATGCGCCGGGCACGCCGAACCCGATCCCGTCGCTCGCCGAAAGCTTCACTGTATCGCCCGATGGCCTGACCTATACGTTCAAGCTGCACAAGGGCGTAAAGTTCTCCAACGGCCGCGAAGTCGTCGCTTCCGACGTGAAATATTCGATCGAGCGCGCCGTCAATCCGAAGACACAGGGTCCGGGTGCCGGGTTCTTCGGCGCCATCCAGGGCTTCGAGGACGAAACCGGCGGCAAGACCGAAACGCTTTCGGGCATCGAGACGCCCGACGACAGCACTGTCATCTTCCACCTGTCCCGCCCGGACGCGACCTTCCTGCACGTACTCGCCATCAACTTCGCTTCGGTCGTGCCGAAGGAAGCCGTCGAAGCCGCAGGCGGCGATTTCGGCAAAAAGCCCGTCGGTTCCGGCACCTTCATCCTGAAGGACTGGACGATCGGCCAGCAGCTCGTTTTCGAGCGCAACAAGGATTATTTCGTCAAGGGCGTACCCTATATCGACAGCTTCAAGGTCGAAGTCGGCCAGGAGCCGCTGGTTGCGCTGCTGCGCCTGCAGAAGGGTGAGGTCGATATCGCCGGCGACGGTATCCCGCCGGCGAAATTCCTCGAAATCAAGAACTCTGCCGATGGCGCAAAGATGATCGTCGACGGCGAACAGCTTCACACCGGCTACATCACGCTGAACACCAAGGTGAAGCCGTTCGACAACGTCAAGGTGCGCCAGGCGATCAACATGGCCGTCAACAAGGACCGCATCGTGCGCATCCTGAACGGTCGCGCAACACCCGCCAACCAGCCGCTCCCGCCGCTAATGCCGGGTTACGACAAGTCCTTCACCGGCTATGCCTACGACGTTGCCAAGGCGAAGGCGCTGCTTGCCGAGGCAGGCTTCCCCGATGGATTCGAAACGGTACTCTACTCGACCAATACCGATCCGCAGCCGCGTATCGCCCAGGCGATACAGCAGGATCTCGCAGCTGTTGGTGTCAAGGCTGAAGTTCGTGCTCTGGCACAGGCCAACATCATTTCGGCCGGCGGCACGGAAGGTGAAGCGCCGATGATCTGGTCGGGCGGCATGGCCTGGATCGCCGACTTCCCGGATCCGTCCAACTTCTACGGCCCGATCCTCGGTTGCGCCGGCGCTGTTCAGGGCGGCTGGAACTGGTCCTGGTATTGCAATGCCGATCTCGACAAGCATGCGGTTGCGGCCGACGCGATGTCCGATCCGGCAAAGTCTGCCGAGCGCACCGCTGCTTGGGGCAAGGTCTTCACCGACATCATGGCCGATGCGCCATGGGTTCCCGTCATCAACGAGCGCCGCGTCGTTGCCAAGTCGCTGCGCATGGGCGGTGCCGACAACATCTACATCGACCCGACCCGCGTCATCAATTACGACGCGATCTATGTGAAGCAATAAGCCCTGAGGAAACAACGCCTTCCCGGCCCGACCGGGAAGGCATCATAAAGTCGAGGGAGACACCTTATGTGCATTGCCTGCACCCACACCATTCACCGCGCGCAGCATAATTTCGGCTGGAACAAGGATTTCGCACCGGCCGTCGTCGCCAAGCCCGGCGAGACCATCCATTTCGAATGTCTGGATTCCTCTGGCGGCCAGCTCGGCAGCGACGCGACGCTCGATACGCTGAACAATCTGGATTTCGGCAAGATCAACCCGGTCTCCGGTCCGATCTACGTGGAGGGCGCCAAGCCCGGCGATGCACTGAAGGTAACGCTGCGCAAGTTCATTCCCTCGGGCACCGGCTGGACGGCGAATATTCCGGGTTTCGGCCTGCTGGCCGACCAGTTCAAGGATCCGGCGCTGCATGTCTGGTCCTATGACGCTAACAGCATGACGCCGGCCCTTTACGGCCCTGGCGGCCGCGTGCCGTTGAAACCCTTTGCCGGCACCATTGGTGTCGCCCCGGCCGAGCCGGGCACGCATTCCGTCGTGCCGCCCCGCCGCGTCGGCGGCAATATGGATATTCGTGACCTGACCGCAGGTGTCACTCTCTATCTGCCGATCGAGGTCGAAGGCGCACTCTTCTCCATCGGCGACACGCATGCGGCGCAAGGCGACGGCGAAGTCTGCGGCACGGCGATCGAAAGCCAGATGAATGTCGAGGCGACGATCGAACTCGTCAAGGATGCGCGCTTGCAGACGCCGCGCTTCACCACCACCGAGCCCGTCACCCGCCACCTCGACGGCGCCGGCTATGAAGTCACGACGGGTATCGACCCCGACCTGATGACCGGCGCACGCGAAAGCGTCATGCGCATGATCGATCTCCTGACCGCGGAACATGGCATGAGCGCCGTCGACGCCTATCTGCTCTGCTCGGTCTGCGGCGATCTGCGCATCAGCGAAATCGTCGATATGCCGAACTGGGTCGTTTCCTTCTACTTCCCGAGGATCGTATTCGCGTGATTGAAGCCATGCCCGCCGCGCCCATTCTTAGTGTTCGCAATCTTAGTGTCGATGCGCGAACGCCTGACGGACGCAAACCGGTTCTGAAAGATATCAGCTTTGATCTCGCGAGCGGCGAAACGCTTTGCCTGGCCGGGGAATCCGGCTCAGGCAAATCAGTGACGTCGCTGTCAATCATGGGCTTGCTGCCGAAGGCCTCGCTCCAGGTCGCCTCCGGCAGCATCATGCTCGGCGAACGCGATCTGCTGAAACTTTCCGACCGGGCCATGCGCAGTGTGCGCGGGGGCGACATCGCGATGGTCTTCCAGGAACCGATGACGTCGCTCAACCCGGTCATGTCGATCGGCGCACAGCTGACGGAGGCGATCCGCGAGCATCAGGGCAGCGAGAATGCCGAAGCGTTCGCGCTGCAGATGCTCGATGCCGTGCAGATCACCGATCCGGCGAAACGCCTGAAGCAATATCCGCATGAACTTTCGGGCGGCATGCGCCAGCGCGTCATGATCGCGATGGCGCTCTCCTGTCGTCCCAAGGTGCTGATCGCGGATGAGCCGACCACGGCGCTCGACGTGACGGTACAGGCGCAGATACTCAAGCTGATGCGGGAGCTGAAGTCGGAATTCGGCACATCGATTATTCTTATCACCCATGACATGGGCGTCGTAGCCGAAATGGCTGATCGCGTCATTATCATGCAGAATGGCGGTATCGTCGAAGAAGGCCCGGCAGTCGCCATTTTCCGCGCGCCGCGCCAGACCTATACGCAGCAACTGCTTTCGGCCGTGCCGCGCCTTGGCGCTTTTGCCGGCACCGACGCTCCTCCGCGTATCACATCGCGCAGAGTCGAGACCCTGCATCCCGACCGCACCCCGGTCCTGAATGTACGCGGCCTCAACGTCACCTATGGCGGGGCAGCGAGCTTTCTCTTCAAGGGCAAGGCGCCCGCTGCGGCCGTCAGCGACGTTTCCTTCGATATCCTGCCGGGCGAAACGCTTGGCCTCGTCGGCGAAAGCGGATCGGGAAAATCGACAACCGGCAAGGCGGTGCTCGGCCTTATCCCCTTTACCGGCGATGTGATCATCGATGGCCGCAACATTGCCGGCCTCAGCCATCGCGAGATGCAGCCCATACGCCGCACGGCGCAGATGATCTTCCAGGACCCCTATGCCTCACTCGACCCGCGCATGGCAGTGGGCTCTGCAATTGCCGAACCGCTGGTCATCCATGGCATCGCCAACAAGGCCGAGCGGCAGGACAGGGTCGCGGAACTCCTGCGCCGTGTCGGCCTGACGGCAGATGCTGCCACGCGTTATCCGCACGAATTTTCCGGCGGCCAGCGCCAGCGCATCTGCATTGCGCGTGCACTGACGCTCGAGCCGAAGCTGATCGTTGCCGATGAGAGCGTTGCGGCGCTCGACGTATCCGTGCGCGCTCGCGTGCTCGACCTGATGCTGGAACTGCAGGAAAGCATGGGGCTCTCCTACCTTTTCATCTCGCATGACATGGCGGTTGTCGAACGCATGTCCCATAAGGTCGCCGTCATGCGCGGCGGCAGGATCGTCGAAACAGGCACCCGCCGCCAGATCTTCGAACATCCGGCAGAGGATTACACGAAGGCCCTGATGGCTGCCGTTCCGATCCCCGATCCGGAAGCGCGGCGAGCGCAGGTCTAAGATTTATAGACAGGAAGCAGAAGTGCCTCCTTTGGAGCCGTATACGCTTCCGCGAGGCTTGCTCTCGGCCTCCGCCGAATCATCGCTTAAAATCGACTTTCGGCACGAGCGAATGTCGGTCGCGCCTGCCAACCAAATCCCACTCGCCAGCCACATTTTCTTTCGGCAGCCCGTCCAGATGGGCAAATACAGGCTCGCGGGTGCTGGATTTTAGATAAATTCAGCGTTCATCGACAACTCCCCGCGCCCCTTTGCGCGTGGCCAATCCGGCTAAGTCGTCCTAATATAGCAATATTTCGCCTTTCTATTTTACCTCTCGTTAATACCCGCGCAAGGACTGTTGTACATCTGTCACACACATCAAGGTTTAGTTAGAATTCTCTACAAAATGAGAGCTTTCATTGTTGAGCCCGCCCCCCTTTCGGTTATTTTAGGTCTTACCGAATTAATCGGGTTTTATCAGAGGGGACGTTCTTTCGTGGAACGCACTCGAACTTAGGAGATTGGCTTTCCATGAACATTCGTATGATGTTGCTTGGTTCTGCAGCTGCCCTCATCGCTGCACCGGCATTCGCAGCAGACGCAATTGTCGCTGCCGAGCCGGAACCGGTTGAATACGTTCGCGTCTGCGACGCCTACGGCACCGGCTACTTCTATATCCCGGGCACGGAAACCTGCCTGAAGATCGAAGGTTACATCCGTTTCCAGGTTAACGTTGGCTCGAACGTCGGCGGTGACAACGACTCTGACTGGGATGCAGTTACCCGTGGTCAGGTTCAGTTCACAGCTAAGAGCGACACCGAATACGGCCCGCTCACCGGCGTGATCGTTCTCCAGGCCAATGCCGACAACGCAACGAACCAGGAAACGATCCTCGACTCCGCTTACCTTGACGTCGCTGGCTTCCGCGCTGGTCTCTTCTACTCCTGGTGGGACGATGGTCTCTCCGGCGAAACCGACGACATCGGTTCTGTCGTAACGCTGCATAACTCGATCCGTTATCAGTACGAAACCGGCACCTTCTACGCTGGTCTCAGCGTCGACGAACTGGAAGACGGCGTCTATCAGGGTGACGTGGATCCGGTCACCGGCCTCCTGGTTCCGAACGATGGCCCGAACAATGTCGGCGTTGCCTTCGGTATCGGCGGCACGGCTGGCGCCTTCAGCTACCAGATCACCGGCGGCTGGGACTTCGACAACGAAGACGGCGCAATCCGCGCTATGGGTACGGCTGAACTCGGCCCGGGCACGCTCGGCCTGGCTGTCGTCTACTCCAGCGGCCCGAACTCCTACTACTCGACGGCTGAATGGGCAGTTGCTGCCGAATACGCCATCAAGGCAACGGACAAGCTGAAGATCACTCCTGGTGTTCAGTACTATGGCAACTACATCGGCGGTGCCAGCGCGTTCGACACCGTTCCGGATGACTTCGACGGTACCGGCGACGCCTGGAAGGTCGGCCTGACGGTTGATTACCAGATCGTCGACAACTTCTACGCCAAGGCTTCCGTCCAGTACCTGGATCCGGAAGATGGCGACGACTTCACGACGGGTTACTTCCGTCTGCAGCGCTCGTTCTAAGCTGAATATTGAAGACCCCGGGATCGCATCTCGGGGTTTTTCATCACAGGCTTCTGGTTTGGTGACCTCCAATTCAGAAGAAAGAGGTCGATCCGGTTCCCTGCCGGATCGACCTCACCCATCGATACAGAAATCCACTCCTGTAGATGGTTCTGGCTCGCCCTCATCCGAGGGCGAGCTTTTTACTTGACGGGACTGGATTGTCCGACGGACGGGGGTCTCTGTCGGCGGCTGAGAGTCTGAAGAACCCAGCCGCCGATTTCCTGCAGGAAAAAATGCAGCCGGTAAGCGTAACGATTGTCCTGGTCGCAGATCGCGAACGCGCGCCTGTCCTGGACAGGGACGGAGCGATTGTTCAGACTCCGGGACGAGATCGCTACGCGCTTAAACCATGTTCAGCGGTATCAACTGGCGCAGTCTTGGGTCGCGCAGATACAGGCCACTCCAGGCAGCAATCCCCAGAAGCAGGCTGACGATCTGGGGAGGCGTAAAAAACTCGCCCAGGCGGAAGTGTGTGCAGATAGCGCCACCGAGAAAACCGGTTACCAGTATCGCACCAAGGAAGGCTGTTTTCGGAACAGCATAAAGGATCGCGCAGATCGCAATGATAATGCCGAGTGCCGGAGCAAGATTGACTGGGAAACCGGTTGCCTCCATTTCCGCCCTTATGAAATCAGGTGCAAAAAGGTTGGTGGCCGCATCAGCAAGAAGCAGAACAACAACTGTCGCTGACAGAATTCGCCCAATCCAGATCGACATTATTGCTGCCTCTTCAATTGCCGGTCACAACCCGGCTTATGGTGTGGTCTGGATGTTGTCAATTCAGCAGCAACCGCGCAATCGGGGATTTGGTCCTCCGCGTCCGATCACGTCTGCAGTTCCAAACGTTACTGTCATGATTGCCGCCTTACGCAGTCTGTGCTGGCCGTGGCAACTATTTCTCTCTCGCCGAGGCAAAAACGACGCTGGCATCGCTGACGATTTCCACATGCAAATAGGCTGCCTTTGCAGCGGCTGCACCATCTGCCCGCATGATCGCGGTCACGATCATATCGTGCTCATCATAGGATTTCGCGAGCCGACCCGGCAGCCGGAACTGCGCGCGGCGGAAGGGCGCGAGCCGGGCCCGGCTCTGGGTTACCAGCTCATAGATATGCTCGTTATGCGCACCGCGATAGAGCCGGGTGTGGAACTCGGTATTGTGAACAGCATAGTCCTCTTCCGCACCCTGATGCACAAGCCGAGCGGAAGCGCGATGTTCGATTTCCAAGATGCGCCGCTCATCGACCGTCATACGTTCGGCGGCCAAACGCGCGCAGACCCCTTCGAGCTCCGCCATCGCCTCGAACATCGAATGCAAATAGGTCTCGGTTACGTTGGTGACGAGAGCGCTACGGTTCGGCTCGCGATCGACGAGCCCCATTGCGCCGAGTTCGCGAAGCGCCTCGCGCACCGGCGTGCGCGACACTTCGAAACGGGCCGCGAGCGAGATCTCGTCAAGCTTATCGCCTGGCAGCATCTGCCCGGTCACGATCATATCGGCAATAGCCCGCACCATCTGCTCGACAGTCGTTCCTGCCCTGATGATCTCTCTGCGCCTGACCTGCTTCAAGGAATGATTCTGCCCATTGACGAATGCATACACATGCATTGTTGACGCCGCAAAGTCAAATATAGCTGCAACTCATTGTTTTAATAAAGAAACGTACTGGCCGATGCGCCGCGACACAGTACGCAGAAGCATCTGACGCCGAAATTAGCTAATTTTATAGTCTCTGCATAGTTTTTAATCTTGTGTGGCTAAAAATTGCATACACTTTTCTACAGTGTTTTGCGGACCATTGAATATTTCCAATGCATTCAATGGAATAAAATCTGGCACGGTCATTGCATACACTTTTCCGTAACCGATTGAACCGGCAAAGCCGCCATAAGGGAGCATTCCGATGACCAAACTCCTTTCCATGAACCGTCGCCATTTCCTCCAGGCTTCTGCTGCCACCGCCCTGGTCGGCGCAGCTCCCGGCTTCCTCTCCTCGCCTGCACTTGCGCAGACTGCGCTGACCGTTGGCTTCATCTATGTCGGCCCGAAGGATGACTATGGCTATAACCAGTCGCACGCCGAGGGCGCTGCAGTCGTCAAGGCGCTACCGGGCATTACTGTCGTCGAAGAAGAAAATGTGCCGGAGACCGTCGACGTCCAGAAAACGATGGAATCGATGATTAATCTCGATGGCGCGACCCTGCTGTTCCCGACCTCCTTCGGCTATTTCGACCCGCATATGCTGGCGATGGCCGCCAAATATCCCGATATCCAGTTCCGCCATTGCGGCGGCCTCTGGCAGGAAGGAAAGAACCCGGCCAATACCGGTTCCTATTTCGGCTATATCTTCCAAGGCCAGTATCTGAACGGCATTGCCGCTGGCCATGCTACGAAGAGCAAGAAGATCGGCTTTGTTGCCGCCAAGCCGATCCCGCAGGTTCTGCAGAACATCAACGCCTTCCTGCTCGGCGCGCGCACGGTCGATCCGACCATCACCTGCCAGGTGATCTTCACCGGTGAGTGGTCACTCGCAGTCAAGGAAGCAGAAGCCACCAATGCGCTGGTCGATCAGGGCGCCGACGTCATCACTTGCCATGTCGACAGCCCGAAGGTCGTCGTCGAGACGGCCGCCGGCCGCGGCGCCTTCGTCTGCGGCTATCACGCCAACCAGAGCCCGCTTGCTCCCGAAAAGTACCTCACTGGTGCGGAATGGGCCTGGGGCAATGTCTACAGCGATTTCGTCAAGAAGGCACAGGCCGGCGAAAAGCTCGGCAATTTCGTCCGCGGCGGCCTGAAGGACGGTTTCGTCAAGATGAGCGCACTCGGACCCAGTATTGCCGAGACGGGTCGCAAGGCTTTCGAAGCCACCCACGCCGAGATGATGAAGGGCGGCTTCTCGGTCTTCAAGGGTCCACTGAAGGACAATAAGGGCAATTCCGTCGTGACCGCCGACAAGAGCTATGCCGAAGACGCGATCGAGCTCGAGAGCATGAATTATCTGGTCGAGGGTGTCGTCGGGTCCACAGCGTAAACCGGCAAGGGAGAAGCGCCATGACTGTCCAGGCCAATGATCCCGCAATATCAGTCCCTTCCGAGAAATCGGCGTCGCTGCGCCCCTTCCTCGAATGGATCGCGCGACATGCCGAACCTGTTGTCATCGGCCTTGTGGCCATCCTGATCGGTCTTGCGCTCTTCTCCCTCTTCATCCTGGCGATCGGTAAATCGCCAGCGATGCTCTTCCAGCTTATGTATACCGGCGGCTTCGGCAGCTGGTTTTCGGTGCAGAACAGCTTAAGTCGTGCCGCACCCCTTCTCCTGACGGCACTCTGCGTCGCCCTGCCCGCCCGCCTCGGCCTCGTCATCATCGGCGGGGAAGGAGCGGTCGTGCTGGGCGGCGTTGCCGCCGCGGCCATGGCCATGCCGCTTGCCGGCACCGCGCCTGTTTTCCTGACCCTCATTCTCATGGGCATTGCCGCCATGGTGGTCGGCGGTATCTGGATCGGCCTAGCCGGTTTCCTGCGCCACTATCGCGGCGTCAACGAGACGATCTCGTCGCTACTGCTCTCCTATATCGCCATCGCCCTGATGAACCAGTTCGTCGAAGGGCCGCTGCGTGATCCTGCCAGCCTCAACAAACCTTCGACCACGCCGCTGCCGCCAGAATATATGCTCGGCAACATCCCGGGCATGGACGTGCATTGGGGCCTCGTCATCGGCATTGTCGCCTGTATCCTCTCCTGGATCCTGATCGAGGTGACGAGCTACGGCTTTGCGGCCCGCATCGCCGGCGGCAATGTACGCGCCGCCCAGATCCAGGGCCTGCCAGTCGGCAGGCTAATCGTCGGCTTCACCGCGATCGCCGGCAGTTTTGCAGGCCTCGCCGGCATGGTCGAAGTCGCCGCGGTGCAAGGCAGCGCCAATGCCTCGCTTGCCGCGGGCTACGGCTATACCGGTATCCTCGTCGCCTTCCTCGCTCGTCACAATCCGCTGGCAATCATCCCGGTCGCGATCCTGCTCGGCGGCATCGATGCCTCGGGCGGCCTCATCCAACGCCGCATGGGGTTGCCGGATGCCACCGTTCTGGTGCTGCAGGGCACGCTCTTCATCGTCATTCTCTTCTGCGAGACCTTCTATGGCCGCTTCAAGATCTTCAATCCCGACCTCTGGAAAAGGAGCCTCTGATGGAAGAGACAGGTATCGGCATATGGGGCGTGCCCCTCGGCATCCTCGCAGGCGCCATCCGCGTTTCCACGCCGTTCATTTTCGTCAGCCTCGGCGAGACCATCACCGAGCGCTCCGGCCGCATCAATCTCGGCCTTGAAGGCACACTCGTCTTCGGCGCGATGACGGCTTACGCCGTTGCCGTCATGAGCAATTCGCCCTGGCTCGGCGTGCTGGCGGCCATGGCGACGGGTGGGGTCTTCGGCCTCGTGCATGGCTGGATCTGCAAATGGCCTAAGGTCAACGATATCGCGATCGGCATCGCCATGATGCAGTTCGGGCTCGGTCTTGCCTTCTTTCTCGGCAAGCCCTTCATCCAGCCGGCAGCCCCGCACCTGCCTGCAATCCCCTTGGGTTTCTGGTCCAGCATGCCCCAGATCCAGGCGGCGCTGAATATCAATGTACTCTTCCTGCTTGGCGCGGCACTCGCCTTCATACTCTGGTGGGCCTTCAAGAACACCCGTGTCGGCCTGATCCTGCGCGTCGTCGGCGACAGCACTGATGCCGCACGCGCCATGGGCATCAATCCTGATCGGGTCCGCCTGCTGGCAACGGCCGTCGGCGGTTCGCTGGCGGCAATCGGCGGCGCCTATCTGTCGCTCTATTATCCCGGCTCCTGGAATGAGGGCATTTCCTCCGGCCAGGGCCTGATGGCCGTCGCACTCGTCATCTTCGCCCGCTGGAACCCGATCGGCTGCTTCCTCGCCGCTCTGCTCTTCGGCGGCGCTGGTGCGCTCGGGCCGGCACTGCAATCGGTCGGCGTCACGCAGGGCTACTACCTTTTCTACGCCGCTCCCTACGTGCTGACCCTGGTCATCATGATTGCGACGTCCTCGCCGACACGTTCGCTCGCCGGTGCACCCGGCGCGCTTTCCCTGACGAAATAAGCGTGAAAGGAGCCAAGCCATGAACGGTCTCGGCGGATTGAACAAGGCGGAACATGGCGTCGGCATGGGCCTTGTGCAGCTGCAGCTTCCGGTCACCGTGACAAGGGAAGACCTTACGCGCCAGACGCAGGTCATCGTCGAACTCGTTGCCAAGGCGCGGCGCAACCAGCCGGGCATGGATCTGGTCGTCTTTCCGGAATATGCCCTGCACGGCCTGTCGATGGATATTAATCCGGAGATCATGTGCACGCTCGACGGGCCGGAGGTCGCAGCCTTCAAGAAGGCCTGCAGGGAGAACGCGATCTGGGGCTGCTTCTCGATCATGGAGCTGAACCCTGATGGCATGCCCTATAATTCCGGTATCATCATCGACGATAAGGGCGAGCTGACGCTCTACTACCGCAAGATGCACCCCTGGGTGCCTGTCGAACCCTGGGAGCCCGGCAATTTCGGCATTCCCGTTATCGACGGGCCGAAAGGCGCCAAGCTCGCGCTCATCATTTGCCATGACGGGATGTTTCCCGAGATGGCGCGCGAATGCGCCTACAAAGGCGCGGAAATCATGATCCGCACGGCCGGCTATACGGCACCGATCCGCGAAAGCTGGAAATTCACCAACCAGTCTAACGCCTTCTGCAATCTCATGGTCACGGCGAGCGTCTGCATGTGCGGCTCGGACGGTACCTTCGATTCGATGGGCGAAGGCATGATCTGCAATTTCGACGGCTCGATCATTGCCCATGGCACCTCCGGCCGGGTCAACGAGATCATCACCGCCGAAGTGCGTCCCGATCTCGTGCGCGAAGCCCGCCGCGGCTGGGGTGTCGAAAATAATATCTACCAGTTCGGCCATCGCGGCTACGTCGCCGTTGCCGGCGGCGCTGGCGATGCACCTTACACCTACATGCATGACCTTATTGCCGGCAAATACCGCCTTCCCTGGGAGGATCAGGTGAAGGTCACGGATGGCACATCATGCGGCTTCGACAAGCCGGCGCGCCGCTACGGCGAAACATTCAAACTCGCGGGTGAATAGGAGAAGAAGACGATGGACGCCATAGTCGAAACCAAAGGACATTATGTCGACGCCGATCCCTATGCCTGGCCCTATAATGGCGCCCTGCGGCCGGACAATACCGCGCTCATCATCATCGACATGCAGACGGATTTCTGTGGCAAGGGCGGCTATGTCGACCACATGGGCTACGACCTGTCGCTGGTGCAGGCGCCCATTGAGCCGATCAAGAAGGTGCTCGCAGCCATGCGCGCCAAGGGCTACCACATCATCCACACACGCGAAGGCCATCGCCCTGATCTTGCCGACCTGCCGGCCAACAAGCGCTGGCGCTCACAGCGCATCGGCGCTGGTATCGGCGATCCAGGCCCGTGCGGGCGCATCCTGACCCGAGGCGAACCCGGCTGGGACATCATTCCGGAACTCTACCCTGCCGAAGGCGAGACGATCATCGACAAGCCCGGCAAGGGTTCCTTCTGCGCGACCGATCTGGAACTGATCCTCAACCAGAAGCGTATCGAGAACATCATCCTGACCGGCATCACGACCGACGTCTGTGTCTCCACCACCATGCGCGAGGCGAATGACCGCGGCTATGAGTGCCTGCTTCTGGAAGATTGCTGCGGCGCGACCGACTATGGCAACCACCTGGCCGCCATCAAGATGGTCAAGATGCAGGGCGGCGTCTTCGGTTCCGTCTCCAATTCTGAAACGCTTGTGAGCCAGCTGCCATGAGTACGGTCCGCGACACTCCCCTTCCGCAGGCCGGCAAGGCCGTCGGCATCGACACGATCGACATGACGATGCGCTTCGGCAGTTTCACCGCGCTCGATCACGTGTCGATCAACGTACCCTCGGGCAGCTTTCATGCGCTGCTCGGCGAAAACGGCGCCGGCAAGTCGACGCTCGTCAAATGCATCATGGGTTTCTACCACGCCACATCCGGCGCGCTTTCCGTCGATGGCCGTGAAGTGGCGATCGCTTCGCCGAAGGATGCTGCAACTTACGGCCTCGGCATGGTCTACCAGCACTTCACGCTGGTCCCTTCGCTGACGGGTGCGGAAAACCTCGTCATCAGCCGCGCCGAAGTGCCTGCCATCATCAACTGGGCGAAGGAGCGCAAGGATCTTGCTGCCTTCATGGAGCGTATGCCCTTCAAGATCCCTCTCGATCGGCCGGTGAGCGAACTTGCCGCCGGCGAAAAGCAGAAGCTCGAGATCGTCAAGCAGCTCTATCTCGGCCGCTCCTTTCTGGTACTAGACGAGCCGACCTCGGTGCTGACGCCTGCCGAAGCCGACGAGATGCTCGGCCTCGTGCGTGGCATGACCGAACGAGGCGAGCTGACCGTGCTGATGATCTCCCACAAATTCCACGAGGTCACAAAATTTGCCGATGCCGTCTCCATCCTGCGGCGCGGTAAGCTGGTCGGCACGGGCAAGGTGGGCGAGGTTTCGACCGCCGACATGGCGGCGATGATGATCGGCGACGTCAAACTGGCCGAACTCGACACCCGCGTTCCAATTTCCGACAATGCCAGGCCGGTGCTGACGGTCGAGCAGGTCAAGGCGCCGGACCGTTCAGGCCTCAAGACCATCGAGATCGGCAATCTCACTGTTCGCTCCGGCGAGATCGTCGGCATTGCCGGCATATCGGGCAATGGCCAGAAGGAACTGACGGAAATCCTCGCCGGCCAACGACCGACCGATACCGGCCGCGTCAGTGTCAAAGGCGAGACCTATGGCGCGACGCGCCCGGAGACCCGCAAGAACAATGTCCGCTTCATCCCCGAGGAGCCCCTGCAGAATGCCTGCGCCCCGCGCATGACGGTCAGCGAAAACCTCGCCTTCCGCACCTTCGATCTCAAGGCGGATGGTAAGGATGCGATCTGGCTGAACAAGGCCAAGATGAAGAAACGCGCCACCGACCTGATCTTCGATTTTAAAGTCAAGACGGCCTCCTCCTCCTCGCCGATTGCGGCGCTTTCCGGCGGCAATGTGCAGCGCGCCGTGCTCGCCCGCGAACTGACGGGCGAGGTCGATCTGCTGATCGTCTCCAACCCCTGTTTCGGCCTCGATTTCTCAGCCGTTGCCGAGATCCGCGCCCGCATCATGAGAGCCCGCAATTCCGGTACGGCCGTGCTGCTGCTGTCCGAAGACCTCGATGAGCTGCTCGAAATGTCCGACCGCATCATGGTGATTTCCGAAGGCAAGCTGGTCTACGAGACACCGGCACGCTCGGCCGATATCGGCATCATCGGCGCACATATGGCGGGGCATCACTGATGGCAGAGATCAAGGCAGAACCCTTCGCCTTCCCGGCGAAACACGACCAACTGGCCCTCATCGTCATCGACATGCAGCGCGACTTTGCCGAGCCGGGCGGGTTCGGCGCCAGCCTCGGTAATGATGTCAGCCGCATCACCAGGATCGTGCCGGATGTCAAACGCCTCATCCAGGGCTTCCGCAATGCCGGCCTGCCGGTCATCCATACAATGGAATGCCACCAGCCCGACCTTTCGGATCTGCCGCCGGCAAAGCGCGATCGCGGCAATCCGACACTCCGCATCGGCGATGCGGGGCCAATGGGCCGTATCCTGATTGCGGGTGAGCCCGGCACGGCAATCCTTCCGGAGCTTGCGCCACTCAAGGGCGAAGTGGTGATCGAAAAGCCCGGCAAGGGCGCTTTCTATGCCACCGAGCTTGGCGACGTGCTGCAGGAAAAGGGCATAAAACAGCTCGTCTTCGCCGGCGTGACGACGGAAGTCTGCGTTCAGACGACGATGCGCGAGGCGAACGATCGCGGCTATGAATGTCTGCTCGCCGAAGAGGCGACGGAAAGTTACTTTCCCGAATTCAAGGCGGCTGCCATCGCCATGATCCGCGCCCAGGGCGCGATCATCGGCTGGACGGCGCATGTCGACGACATCCTGGAGAGCATCGCCCATGCCTGAGACTACCCGCGAACTCCTAACTTCAGATGGCTGGAAGACACTTGAATTCGGCCCCTTCCGTGATGAAGTGACGATCCATTGGATCCGTCCTTTCGACGGCGACCAGCCGGGCGTGGCGCTGCTGAAATATGAGGCCGGCGCCAGCGTTCCCCGCCATCGACATGAAGGACTGGAAACAATTCTTGTCCTGGACGGCGTGCAATCGGACGAGGCAGGCGACTACGGCCGCGGCAGCTATATCGTCAATGCGCCGGGCACCGAACATTCGGTCTGGAGTGATACCGGCTGCGTGGTGCTGATCCAGTGGGACAGGCCGGTGAAAATACTGGGAGAGGAAGCAGCGTAAATTCGGCAGCACCTGCTTCGTCAATCCAACGACTGAGCGAGGCTGGCTGACGGCCAGCCTCGCGTTCAGAACTTGTTCAGGCCGATTGGACGGCTTTGATACGGTCAAGGCCACCAACGACAGAGGCGAAATCGTCCCAGACGCCCTGTGCACCCTTCTGCCATTCATCGAAGGCTTCGGGCTTCAGCAGCTTGCCGCCGTTCTTCAGCGAGATTTCGACCGATGCGACCTCGTCACCGACGATCAGCTGGTTGAAGTAGGCCGCACCTTCCGTGGAGGCCTGCTGGAAGACGGCCTTCTGCTCGTCGTTCAGACCGCCCCAGAAGGTCGACGAATAATAGATGATGCCCGACGCCCAGATGTGGCGGGTCTCGGTCATGTAGGGCACGACCTCATAGAGCTTGAAGCCGGCGTAGGCCGATTTGGTGAGGTCCATCGCGTCAGCAACTCCGGTTGCCAGCGCATTATAGGTCTCGGTGATCGGGATGCCGATCGGCGTCGTGCCGAAAGCGCTCCAGAGCTTGGTGTGCAGCGGGCTCTGGATGACGCGGATGCGCTTGCCCTTCAGTTGTTCCGGGCGCGTCACCGGCTCCTTGGTGAGCAGATGACGGGCGCCGTAATTGATGAAGTCGCCGACGACGAAATTCTGCGCCTGCAGCTTGCCCTTCAGATCGGCGCCGACTTCCCCGCTGACGGTGCGGCGTACATGGTCGGCATCGCGGAACAGGAAGGGAAGGTCGAGGATCTGCAATTCCGGCGCCCAGCCGGAGAGCGAAGAGACCGTCGAAAGGCTGGCATGGATGGAGCCTAAGCGAACACCTTCCGCCACTTCCTTTTCGCCGCCGAGCGCACCGCTCTTGACGATGTTGAACTTGAACTGGCCCGGCAGCTTGGCTTCTACCAGCTCGCTGATCTTTACCCAGATCTTCGTCTCCGGCTTATCGTCGCCGAGCAGCGAGGCGATGGTAATCGTCGTCGTACGGGCAGCCGCCGTGCGAACGAAGGCCGGGGCGGCAAGGGCAGTGCCGGCAAGCGCGGCGGTCTTCAGGAAATTGCGTCGGTTGAGATTGTCCATGAATGAGGTCCTGTCCGTTAGAAGATAATCGCCCAGGCGCAAAGGATTGCGAGGGAGACGAGAAGGGCAAGCAGATAGGGAACGACCGCCTTGAAGAGGGCGGAAGCTGGAATGCGGGTCACGCCGCTGACGACGAAGATCAGCATGCCGAGCGGCGGCGTCAGGCCGTGGATCATCAGGTTGACGACGATGATGACGCCGAAATGAATGGGATCAATGCCTGCGGCGACGGCCGCCGGCAACAGGATCGGGCCGAAAAGCAGGATCGCCGCGCCGATGTCGAGAACGAGGCCCACCACAAGCAGGATGATGTTGGACAGCAGGATGACGGCGAGCGCACTGCCGCCAAGCACCGTCGTCAGGTGTGAGATCAGGCCCGAGACATCGTCGACCGCAAGCAGGAAGGCAAAGGGGCCAGCCGTGCCGATCAGCAGGCCGATCGCGGCGGCCTCGACAGCCGCCTGCCGGAAGGCCGTGTAAAGCGAGAGTACGCCAAGCCGCGCACCGATGCCGAGCAGGAAGGTGTAGAAGGCGGCAAGGGCCGCGGCCTCCGTCGTCGTGACGATGCCGATGCGAATGCCGACCACGACGATAACGCCGAGACCGAAGGCGGGGATCGCCTGGACGGCCGACTGCCAGCGCTGCGCCGACGTGGCTCGCGGCAGCGGCGCCTGATCGCGGACCGTCAGATGGATGGCGACCGCGAGGCAGATCGCCATCAGACCACCGGCAAAGAAGCCCCCGACCAGCAGGGAGCCAACCGAAAGATTGGTGGCGGTTGCCAGGATCAGGAAGGCGATCGACGGCGGGATGACATTGTCTAGAACCGAGGTCGCCGCGATGATCGCTGCGGCCTTGGCCGGCGGATAACCGTGGCGGACGAGCTCCGGCTGGAAGGTGGACGCACCGAAGGCGGCATTAGCAACCGAGGAGCCGGATGCACCGGAAAAGAGCACGCTAGTGAGCAGCGTCGTCTGGGCGAGACCGGCACGGCGATGGCCGACCATGGCGGCAGCGAAACGCACGAGCTGGTTGGCAACGCCCGATGCCGTCAGCAGACCGCCAGCAAGCAGGAAGAAGGGGATGGCAAGCAGCAGGAATTTCGAAATGCCGGTGACGGTCGAAGAGACGATCGCCGGCTCCGGCAGGCTGCTGCCGAAAGCGATCACCACATAGGCGGCGGCCAGGAAGGCATGCGGCAAGGGTGCTGCAAGCACGAGGCCAATAGCGGCAATCAGGCCGAGGAAGATGCTGGGCGGCCAGTCGAGTTCGACGGAGACGAAAGGAATGCCGGCATAGAGTGCCACGCCGACTGCGAAGGAGAGCAGGACCGGCCAAGCCTTTCCTTCGGCGATGCGCTGCAGCAGAAGAACGACGAGGATCAGCGCGCCGCCGGCGCCGAGAAAGCCGAAACGGATCCATTCCGGCACGCCGAGCGTCGGGGAAATACCGCCAAGCATGGTCATGATCTCGCTGCCGCCGAAGCTCAGGATGAGACCGGAAAGCACGGTGAAGATATCGGCGGCCACCTGCGTTGCCGGGTAAAGGCGCTCCGGCATCATCTTCACGAAGACGTCAAGACGCATGGCAAGCGCGCTGTTGAGACTGAGCGGTGCGCCGAGCGCGATCAGCAACACATGCAGCCAGATGCCGAGATCTTCAGCGCCGATGAAGCCAGCCGCGAAGAAATAGCGCATGCAGACCGTGACCAGCACCATGACGAGCAGCACGGCAAGCACCGACGCGGCGGCAATGCCAAGGACGCCTTCGATCGTCTTCAGGATGCGGGCTGCAAGCCCGTTACCTGTCGTCTCCTGTTCGGCTGGGTGGAATTCGCTTGCTGCCACAGAACTTGCTTTCTTGCCGGAGGGTCAGGCGCTCTTGACGGTGGAAAGGTCGCGATCGAAGAGCGTCGACCAGGTGTAGTTGCGCGCCTTCGACACTTCCCTGCTGACATCAAGACGCGGCAGAACCTTTTCGCCGAAACGATAGGCTTCCTCAAGCAGCGGCATGCCGGAAAGAATAAAGGTTTCGACGCCGGCCCTCTGATAGGCCTCCAGCGTGCGCAGCACCGTATCGGGCGAGCCGACAATCGCCGTGCCGGGACCGGGCCGTACCAGGCCGATGCCAGCCCAGAGATTGGGCGCCACTTCGAGATCACGCAGGTTGTCCGGCTTCAGGCCGCCATGCAGCGCCGTCATGCGCTGCTGGCCGACGGAATCACTGCGGGCGACGAAACGCTGGTTGGCGGCAATCGCCGCATCGTCCATGCGGCCGTAAAGGTCGGCGGCAGCTTCCCACGCCTTTTCGTCCGTATCACGCACGATCACATAAAGGCGGATGCCGTATTCGAGCTCACGTTCATATTGGGCGGCACGCGCCTTCACGGCCTCGACCTTGCCCTTGATCTGATCGGGCGTCTCACCCCAGGAAAGGTAGGTATCGACGTGCTTTGCCGCGACGTCGAGCGCCTTGTCGGAAGAGCCGCCGAACCAGAGTGGCGGCGGGGCGATGCTTTCGCCAACCGGAAGCGCGAGCTTGGCGCCGTCGGTGGAGAAATACTTGCCTTGATAGGTGACGCTCTCGCCGGCGAAGAGTCGATGCCAGAGCTGTAGATATTCATCCGCCATGTCGTAACGTTCATCGTGCGGCAGCATCATGCCATAGGCGCCGAGCATCTTGGCATCGCCTGAGACGACGTTGATCAGCAGGCGGTCGCGAGCAAATTCCTGAAAGGTCGCGGCCATCTTGGCCAACAATGTCGGCGCGACGAGACCGGGGTGGATGGCGACGAGGAACCGCAGCCGTTCGGTATGGGAAAGCAGCGCGCTTGCCAGCACCCAGACATCGTGGGCACCGGTCGCAAAGAGTGCGCCAGTGTAACCCAGATGATCGTAAGCCTGGGCGAGCTGCTTGTAATAACCGTAATCGACCGGACGCGAGCCTTCCGGCTGCCACGGATAGGCGCCGTCAGGAGCACACATATACCAGAAGACGTTCATTCCCGGCTCCTCACTTCGTTGCTTCCAGCGGCCCACCAATGGCGACCGCGCGATCAAAATAGCCGTGGCGAAAAAGCGTGTCGGCTTCCTCCTGCTGCTCGGCCAGCACTGCTGCATCGATCGGCACGACCGAGAAATCGCGTGCGCGTACCACCCTCTCCCAGGCCTCGGCGTCGATACCGCTACGGTCGTTTTCCGCCAGAAGGTGAGCTGCCCTTACCGGATCGGCGGCGATCTCGCTGCCAACACGGGCAAGCTCCAAGGCAATGCCGGCAATTTCGCTAGGGGAAAGTCCGATGCGCGCGAGGCTCCAGAAGAGCGACCGGTTGGGGATGGTGGCGCCACAGCGGACGATGAGACGGAGATCCGTCCGCTCGATCACCTTCTCCAGCCGCGGCGACATGGCGATCCAGGCATCGACCCTGCCCTCCAGCAGCTCCGTCAGGGAATCCCGCGTGCCGCTTTCGATGCGCTCGACGTCACCAAGCGCGAGATCCTCGCCCTCCAGGCTGCGAGCGAGCAGATAGGTGTGAAACGAACCGTCGATCAGCGAGATTTTTCGGCCGGCAAGATCAGCTACCGAGCCGATATCACTGTCGGCGCGCACGAAGATCGCGCCATTGGCTGGCCGCGGTGCCGATGCGGCGACATATTCGACATGAAGGCCACGCGCATCCGCCTCGATCGGCGGCGTCGAGCCGGTTCCGCCGACATGGATCGCGCCGCCTTCCAGCAGCGAGGCTGTGTCGCGGCCTTCATCATAGGGAACGAAGATCGGATCAAGCCCGGCAAAGGCACCCGGCCATGCGCTGGCGAGCCGCAAGTGGAGATTGTTGGGATGAACGCCGATTCTCATCTTCATTCCGGTCGGGATTGTCATTGCGATCAATCTACTTTTTTATAAATTGAAAGCGAGAAAAGTCCTGCCGGAGACCGGTGGGAAAACAGATCAAAAACCTATTAAATCTACCGAAAATAAAATCTTTTATCGCAGTTGCGCCCGCAAAGCGGCCGGGCATTGAAATTTCCGAGCACTCACTTTACTTTTTTGTAGAACAAGAGAGATGGCGATGACCAAGCCCGTATCATCGAGAGTCTGCCGCAGTGTCGGCGAGGCGAGCGAACTTCTGAAGCTGGTCGCCAATGCGAACCGGCTGGCAATCGTCTGCTATCTGATGGAAACGGAAGCATCGGTGTCTGCGCTGGAAGACGAACTCGGCATCCGCCAGCCGACGCTTTCACAACAACTTGCGGAATTGCGTGAGGCAAACGTCATCGAAGGGCACCGCGACGGCAAGTTGATCGTCTATCGAGTCGTCGATCCGAGGATTAAGACCATCGTCCACGCGTTGCGGGACATGTTCTCCGGCCTCGACGACGTCACCGGCCGTTTCGGCATGGCAAAGCTGCCGGTCGATGAAGTGATGTTCGACTGATCGCTCCTATGATCGACTTCTATACCTGGATCACCCCGAACGGCCTGAAGATATCGATCGCACTCGAGGAATTCGGGCTTCCCTATAAGGCCCACACGATCGATATCACCAAAGGTGATCAGTTTTCCGCCGACTATGTGGCGATCAATCCGGGCAGCAAAATCCCAGCCATCGTCGATCACGAAACCGGTATTACCCTCGCCGAATCCGGGGCCATTCTTCTCTATCTCGCCGAAAAGAAAGGACGATTCCTGCCGCGTGAAGGTGCTGCTCGCCATCACACGATCGAATGGCTGATGTGGCAGATGGGCGGCTTCGGGCCGACGCTCGGTCATGCCCATCATTTCCTGACTTACAATGAAGGTCGCGCGCCCTTCGCCGAAGAGCTTTTCCGCAAGGATACAATAAGGCTCTATGAAACACTTGATGCAAGACTTGAAGGCCGGGAGTACCTTGTCGGCGACTATTCCATCGCCGACATGGCCGTCTGGCCCTGGGTTTCGCGCTTCGTGCGCCACAAAATCGACCTCAGCGACTTCCCGAATGTCCGCCGCTGGTATCTGCAGCTTGCCGCCCGGCCACAGGTGAAGCGCGGCTACGAAGTGCCGCATTTCACCACCCCGGTTCCGCTGCCGCCAGGTGTCTAAGCATTGGTTTCGGATAGGCAGTCGGCCTATCGCGTAAACATCAGCCGCATGCGCGCCAGAATGCCCTTCATGCCCGGTATGGAGGTCGCTCTCAGATGGCGGGCGACGACACCCGCATCGACCCGTGCTCCGAAATGGCAGGAGCAGACGAGCCCGTGCAGTTGCCGATCGTTAAGATCGAAGAAGCTCTGGGCGTCCCCATAAGTATCGCCTTCGAGACCCGCGGCACGCAGAACCGGATCGTCATAGGCTACGGATATGGGTGACCCGGTGATCCTCATCAGTGTCCGCTGGTCGCGGGGTAGATATTCGGTTTCCCGAAGGGTAACGAGCGAACGCGCAGGATCGACTTCCAGAAGCTCAGCCCACCGGTCCAACCGCTCGGCGCGAGACAGTTGTGGCGTGGTACGGCTGACCCTGGCTATAGCCTTAAGCTGATCGACTGCGTATTGTTCCATGACGGCCTCCTATTTGGAAAAATAGACTGCACGCCCCCTCTGAAAGGTTGATCCCAACTACGCAGCCTGTCCAATCACGTTTGAAGAATCGTGTCTCTTAAATGCAGGCAGAATCCCGCCACTCAGGCGAATTCGCTCTGTCGCGAAAATGTCCGCGGGTGGGCGACGTGCTTCCGGACGACACTCTCCTTGCTGTCGAGTTCCTCCAGCAGAACGTCATAGCTCCAGAGATCGGCAAGGTGCTGCAGGACGAGCTTAAGATCTTCTTCTTCCAGGAACTCGTCATTGGTGGCTCGGTGCTGCAACAGCAATCTACGGTCACCTGCGAGATCGACGTCGACGATCTCAATCGCCGGATCGGTATGGCCAATATCGTAGCCGCGGGAAAGTTGCCGGCGGATACGCCGATAACCGCGCTCGTCATGGATCGCGGAAACCAGGATACCCTCCTGAATCTCCGGGTCGTCATGGAGCTGGAACATGCGCCAGCGCCGCATGAGGCTCGGGCTCAGGAACTGGCTGACGAAACTCTCGTCGCGGTAGTTGGCCCAGATATCACGCAGGACCGCCATCGGATCGCCCCGTCCGGCGATGTCAGGAAACCAGTCGCGATCTTCGCCAGTCGGCTCCGTCACGATGCGCTCGATATCCTGCATCATCGCAAAGCCCAACGCATAGGGATTGAAGCCAGAGAACCGCCGATCATCGTACATCGGCTGGAACACGACATTGGTGTGCGATTTCAGAAACTCGAAATAGTTGCCGTCGCTGAGTTGCCCGCGCTCGTGCAGGCGCTGCATGATGTTGTAATGGACGTAGGTGGCGGTCCCCTCATTCATCACCTTGGTCTGGCGCTGGGGATGAAAATACTGGGCGACGTGGCGCACGATGCGCAAGATCTCTCGCTGCCAGGAATGCAGCCGGGGCGCGGATTTTTCGAGGAAGTAAAGGATATTGTCCTGCGGCAAACCGAGTGCGGCACGCCGGTGCTCGAGATCGCGATCGGACTTGTTGCGCTTGAGGCCGACAGGCACGGTGCGCCAGAGATCGTTGAAGATCTTCTCCTCGTGCGCACGGCGCTCCTGCAGCCGCTTTTCTTCCTGCCGGAGGTCGACCGTCGTCTTGCCGGCATAGCGGTGCACACCGTGCGACATCAGCGCATGTGCGGCATCGAGCGTGCGTTCGACGGCCACTTCGCCATATCGTTCTTCGCAACGCGAGATGTAGCTCTTGGCGAAGTCGAGATAATCAAGAATACCTTCGGCGTCGGTCCAAAGCTTGAACAGATAGTTGTTCTTGAAGAAGTGGTTATGGCCGAAGGCAGCATGCGCAATGACCAGCGTCTGCATGGTCGCCGTATTCTCCTCCATGAGATAGGAGATGCAGGGCGAACTGTTGATGACGATCTCATAGGCGAGGTCGCGCATCCCGCGGCGGTAGAAGGCTTCGTGATGGGCAAAATGCTTCCCGAAGGACCAGTGGCGATAGAACAGCGGCATGCCTGTCGAGGAATAGGCATCGAGCATCTGCTCCGATGTAATGACCTCGATCTGGTTCGGATAGACATCGAGGCCCAGTTCCCCAAGCGCGATGTCCTCACAGGCATCATGAATGCGCTGCAGGGTCGGAAAATCCCAGTCAGCCCCTTCAAACAGAAGCTTTTCCTTATGCCGCGTGCTGGTCTTCATGGCGTAGCCCCTGCCTTGGCAGCCTTCTTCTGAAACAGGTCATGGAAAACAGGGAATATCTCGTTCCTGCGGCAGACCTTGCGTATGGCAAGAGGCAGAGCTGCGGAGCGGATCTCCTGATAGAGCGTCCAGAGCGGTGACCTAGACATTGAGGAATCCCCGTCTTCCTCACCGACTTCGATATAGGCGAAGTACTGGCAGACCGGCAGGATTTCCTGCTGCAGCAGCTGGCCGGTCAGAGCGCCGTCGGAATAGGAATTGTCGCCATCGGAGGCCTGCGCCGCATAGATGTTCCATTCCGTCGGATCGAACCGCGCGGCAACGATCGAGCGCATGACCGCCAGCGCACTGGAAACCAGCGTGCCGCCTGTCGCCGGGCTATAGAAGAAAGTCTCCTCATCGACTTCCTCCGCCTTTTCAGTATGGCGGATGAAGACGATCTCCACCTTCTCATAACGCTGCGACAGGAAGAGGTAGAGGAGCAGGTAGAAACGCTTGGCGAGATCCTTCATATGCTCGCTCATGGAACCGGACACGTCCATGAGGCAGAACATCACCGCCTTGACGACAGGCTTCGGTGTGTTTTCAAAGCGCCGGTAGCGGACGTCGAGCGGGTCGATATAGGGGATGCGCTTGCTCTTGAGCGTCAGGGTCCTCAGCCTGTCTTCAAGAACAAGGCGCTCTTCCGCATTGTCGCATTCGTCGATCTGCTTCTGGAGCGCCTCTATTTCCTCTACCTTCGGGCGATGAAGCGCCAGGCGCCGCATCATGGCAAGGCGTGTCGTGCGCCCGACGGCGATGTTGGAGGGGGAGCCGGAGACAGAAAAACCGGCCCTTTGCGGTGTCACCTCCTCGGTCTCGCTCAGTCGCCGCTTGGCGAGATCAGGCAATTCCAGATCTTCGAGGAAGATGTTGAGGAACTCCTCCCGGGTCAGGACGAAGCGGAAGCCGTCTTCGCCGTCGCCCTCCCCCGCCTCGGACGAACGGCCGCCGCCCGATGCCGGCGGACGCTTGATGAAATCACCCTCGACGAATTTCTGATTGCCGGGAAGGATACGATCCTGAATTCCCCCTCCGCCCCGGTGAAGGCCCGGTTCGGCCATGCCGCCGATCGGGAGAGTAACTTCACCGCCATCAAGCACATCGCGGATGGAGCGGTTTTGCAAAGATCGTTTAACCGCTTGTGCTACGGCGTCCTTGGCACGCCGTAGAAACCGTTGTCTATTTTCTAAACTTTTACCGCGCGGATTGAGCCGCCGGTCAATGATGTGCATGTTTGCTCCTAATGGGTACTCGCCGGACAGCCTACCTAACTCGCCTGTTTGACGCGCATGTACCATTCCACCAGCCGGCGAACCTGCCGTTCGGTATATTCCCGCGCGACCATGCGCGAGACGAACTCACTGTGTTTCTTTTCAGTCTCGCTATCCTTCTTCGATCCGAAGGAGATGACCGGCAGCAAATCCTCGACCTGCGAAAACATCCGCTTTTCGATCACTTCCCGGATTTTTTCATAACTGGTCCAGGATGGGTTCTTACCACCATTGTGGGCGCGCGATCTGAGGCAGAACTTGACGATCTCGTTGCGGAAATCCTTGGGATTGGCGATGCCCGCGGGTTTTTCGATCTTCGTCAACTCCTGGTTCAGAAGTTCGCGGTCGAGCAATTGTCCTGTATCGGGGTCCTTGAAATCGACGTCCTCGATCCAGGCATCCGCGTAATCGACGTAACGGTCGAACAGATTCTGACCGTAATCGGAGTAGGATTCCAGATAGGCCTTCTGGATCTCGTTGCCGATGAATTCCGCATAACGCGGCGCCAGTTCTGCCTTGATGAACTCCATATAGCGCTTTTCCGTCTCCTCGGAAAACTGCTCGCGGCGGATAGCCTGTTCCAGAACATACATCAGATGAACGGGGTCGGCGCCGATATCCGTTGTGTCGTGGTTGAAGGTCGACGCAAGGACTTTAAAGGCGAAACGTGTCGATATTCCGTCCATGCCCTCATCGACGCCTGCGGCATCGTGATATTCCTGTACGCTTCTGGCGCGCGGATCGGTTTCCTTCAGGCTTTCGCCGTCATAGGCGCGCATCTTTGAAAAGAGATTGGAATTCTCGTGCTTGCGAAGCCGTGACAGGACGGAGAAGCGGGCCAGCATCTCCAGCGTCGCTGGCGCGCAGGCTGCATCTGCAAGCTCCGAGCCTTCGATCAACTTCTCGTAGATTTTCTGCTCCTCCATGACCCGGAGGCAATAGGGAACCTTGATGACGCAGATGCGGTCGATAAAGGCTTCATTGTTCTTGTTGGCCTTGAAAGTCTGCCATTCCGCTTCGTTCGAATGGGCAAGGATGATACCCGAGAACGGGATCGCACCGATATTCTCGGTGCCCATGTAGTTGCTTTCCTGCGTCGCCGTCAGCAACGGGTGCAGCATCTTGATCGGCGCCTTGAACATCTCGACGAATTCCAGAATGCCCTGATTGGCGCGATTGAGACCGCCGGAATAGCTGTAGGCGTCTGGATCGTTCTGCGAATAGTGCTCGAGCTTGCGGATATCGACCTTGCCGACCAGCGATGAGACGTCCTGGTTGTTCTCGTCACCCGGTTCGGTCTTGGCGATCGCGATCTGGCGAAGCCTGGACGGCTGGATTTTCACGACGCGGAAACGAGAGATATCGCCGTCGAACTCGTCGAGGCGCTTCAGGCACCATGGGCTCATCAGGCCACTGAGGCGACGGGTAGGGATACCGTATTCTTCGAGCAGCAACGGCCCCATGGCCAAGGGATCGAAGAGATTGAGGGGGCTTTCGAAGACCGGGCTCAAGTCGTCGCCGGCCTTCAGCACATAAATGGGATTGACCTCCATGAGTTGCTTCAGGCGCTCCGCAAGCGAAGACTTGCCACCGCCGACGGGACCGAGCAGGTAGAGGATCTGCTTACGCTCTTCCAGGCCTTGGGCTGCATGCCGGAAGAAGGACACGATCCGCTCGATCGTCTCCTCCATACCGAAAAAACCCGCAAAGGCCGGATAGGTTCGGATCGTCCTGTTCATAAAGACCCGCCCGAGCCGCGAATCCTTGGCTGTATCGATGATCTCAGGTTCGCCGATTGCCGCCAGCAGCCGCTCGGTGGCGTTGGCGTAAGCCATCGGATCCTTCTTGCATATGGACAAATAGTCCGCGATAGACATATCCGTCTCGCGGCGAGACTCGTAGTTACGGGTGAACGCATCAAATAGGGAGTTGTTCAGCATAGGCCCTCCTATAAAGGTCTGCCTCAGCGATTTTCGCCTTCGCTAAGTAAGATGGTGCGCCAATGTTTTGAAAGATCAAGGTCCTCCTAGACGGAAATAAGACATCGCTGGCATTCCAGCATCGCTACACAAAAAATTGCGCGTAACCTGCCGATTTGATCCTCGAAAGTTGACCGCCTCTATAGATTTGCGGCAGCACCGGGAGTATTATTCGCGCGCGGTATGAAAGAGAACGCCGCGCACCTTCACGCCATGATGTGAATATGTGTTGGTGCCCCTTAAAGGGCTGCCTGATTCGATGGAGCGAGGATTTCTCGCCGTCCGAATGTGAAATATGCCTTCAAGAACCGCCCGTGAGAAAAGCAAGGCCTGATCGAAAACAGGCCAGCGGCGCAACCCATGCGGTCAAGGCTGAGGGTCCTTCTCACATTGCTATTTGCGCAGCGACCTGTTCTGCCTGAGCCCTGATATCGGGAACGGCGGTAATCTCCCAGAATTGACCGGCTGTCAGCGCGCCGACCGCATAAAGGTTCGATTGCGTCACGCCTTCTGAATTCAGCACGCGCGAATCCCGGTTTACCGAGATTCCGAGCCCAAGCGAATCCGCAACGACAAAGCCCTGCCGGCGCATTTCCTGCAGAAGCGGTGAATGCGCCAACCCCGCCCGTTCCATCCCCGTGCAATTGACGATCCAATCGACTGTGAGAGCGATCGTCTCACGGCGTCCTCTTTTGCGGTATTCGATGCCGATCCCGTCGCCGGCGTCCTTGAGCGTTTTGAGATAGCCGGCGTGGAAATTGACGACGCCCTGCTGCCGCAGTTGCTCGAACCGGTCGCAGATGTCAGGCGCCACGCGATGGCGATGGATGTTCCACCATGGCAGCGCATGCCGCAGGAAACGCGACCGCTGCGCTGGAGCGAGGTTCTGCCAGATCGCCTGGGTCTTGGGCCGCAGCCCATCCATGACGCTTCGCCAGTCGGCCCCCGATCTTACCCGCCGCCTGATATCGTGCAGGATCTGGCTGAGTGTCGTCCCGTTTGCATCGATCTCGATGGCCGCAGGTGATTTCGGATCGCGGGCATGTCCGTGCGGCGCGAGCCCGCGACGGGAGAGAACATCGATGCGGCCGCGGTGCCCATGCGACCGAAGCCCAAGAACCTGATCGATCATGGTAAGGCCCGAGCCCAGGATACAGACCCGATCCTGCGGGCCGACATGTGTCAGCCAGGAAAGGCGCCAGGGATTTTCGATCACATGCGAACGCGTGGCGCTCCCAAGAACTCCGGTATCGACCGGCAATTTCGCATTTCCCAACCCAAGACAGAGGACGACGTGGCGGCCGGCGATTTCGCCGCCATGCTCCAGCAGAAAGCCGAGGGCGCCCGGATAGCGCTCGACGCAACCGGTGGCCTTGGCCTTGATGAAATCGACGCGGCGCCGGTCGTCGCGAGGCCGCAGCAGATCTGCGAGCGTATCCCTGACATAGAGCCCATAATCGCTCCGTGACGCGAAATCGGCATCCCGCGACGGACGGTTCTTGCGGCTCAGCCATTCCACGAAATCGGCCGGCCTGTCCGTGAAGAGGCTCATGCGCGCCGCTGGGACATTCAGCCGGTGGAGATGCATTTCAGTGCGATAGGCCGTGCCTCTGCCAAAACCCGGATCATCGCCGATGACGGCGATCGACGCCGTCTGCGGAAGTTTCCGGACAAGATTGCAGACGACTGCGATCGCAGAAAAGCCGGAGCCGACGACAACAACATCATAAATCAAGCGCTCGTTCCATGAATCACCGGGTGAGGCATCGATGGAACTAGCGCGGCTTGACGACTTGTCACGGTCCCGGACTCTCAACCAAGGTGTTTATACCGGGATCCGTTTCGGCACCGCCGGTAACCGATGTGTCAGCTCTCCGCCTTTGAAGAGCTGAACGCGGCACGCTCGATGCCATAACGCTGCAGCTTGTCATAGAAGGTCTTGCGCGGAATGCCGAGTGTTTCGATCGTTCGGCGCACGTCGCCGCCGTTCCGGGTCAGCGTCTCCCGGATGATATCGGCCTCATAGCGGTCAATTCTCGCCGGCAAAGGGAGCGAGGCCTCTTTGTTCGCCATCCCGTCTTGCTGCGTTTCCGCCGGCGCCGCTTCGAGACCGAGCACGAAGCGCTCGGCGAAGTGGGAGAGCTCGCGTACATTTCCTGGCCAGTCATGGTCTTTCAGATGGCGATGCAGTTCGGGCGCAACAGGCGGAACCGGGCGTTTGAAGCGGTTGGCAGCCCGTTCGGTAAAGTGGGCGAAGAGAAGCGGGATATCGTCGCGCCGATCGCGCAGTGGCGGGATGCTGATCGTCACGACATTGAGCCGGTAATAGAGGTCCTCGCGGAAATCGCCGCGCTCACGCGGATCGCCGAGATCGATCTTGGCAGCGGCCACGACACGCAGGTCGACGGGGCGCACCTCGTTGGTACCGAGCGGCATGACTTCCCGCATTTCCAAGACGCGCAGCATCTGCACCTGCGCGGAAGGCGGCATGCTTTCGATTTCATCGAGGAAGAGTGTCCCACCGCTCGAATGTTCGATGCGGCCGATGCGCTTCTTCTGCGCGCCGGTGAAAGCGCCGGCCTCATGGCCAAAGAGTTCGCTCTCGATCACGGTTTCCGGCAGGGCGCCGCAATTCAGCGCCACAAAGTTTCCCTTTGAGCGACGGCTCCAGCGATGCAGCAGGCTTGCCACCACTTCCTTGCCGCTGCCGGTCTCGCCGGTCACCAGCACATCGACATCCGTGTCGGCGATCTGCCGGAGCGTTCGCCGCAGGCGCTCCATGGCCGGCGTCTGGCCGATCAGCGGCAGGTCGCCTTGTGCCTGCTCGGCCGCCTCGCGCAGCGACCGGTTGTCGAGCACGAGCCGGCGCTTTTCGGCGGCACGATGCACGCTTTGCACCAGCCTGTCGGCCGCGAAAGGCTTGGTGATGAAGTCATAGGCCCCATCCTGGATCGCCTTGACGGCCATCGGGATGTCACCGTGCCCTGTGATCAGGATCACGGGAAGGTCTTCATCGAGCCGGCGGATCCGATCGAAGAGCTGCAATCCGTCGACATGCGGCATGCGGATATCGGAAACGACCACACCCGAGAACTCCGCGGTCAGATCCTTCAGCGCTTCCGTAGCGGCGGAAAAGGTCGAAACAGAAAAGCCGGCAAGCTCCAGCGTCTGTTTCGTCGCCTTCAGGAGATCCTTGTCGTCATCGACCAGCAAGACCGGGATTGCTTCACTCATGCCTGTGCCTTCTGCAGATAAACGGTAAAGCGGGTGCCGCTTTCGTTGCTTTCGACCTCGATACGGCCGCCATAATCGGCAACGATATCCTTAGAAATGACGAGCCCAAGGCCCAGGCCTTTTTCTTTCGAGGTGTTAAAAGGCGAAAAAAGCGAGCCAAGGATGTTCTCCGATATGCCGGGGCCGTTATCTGCCACAGTCACCGCCACCTCGCTGTCCGTCTCCTCGCAGAAGATCTCAACCTTCGCGGCCTCCCTGCCCTCCAGCGCTTCCAGCGCATTCTGGAAGAGGTTGATCAGTACCTGCTCCAGCCGGATGCGGTTGCCGCTCACCTTCAGATCGGCTGCAGGTAGCCTGATATCGAGCGCATCTAATCGGCCGGCAAAACGGCTGCGCAGCAGTACGACCGCGCCTTCGATGACGGCGCGCAGTTCGATCGGCTCCGCCGCAGTGCGGCCCTTGCGGGCAAAGGCCTTCAACTCCTCGGTGATGGTGCCGATGCGCTCCGTCAGGCTGGCAATCGCATCGAGATTGCCGTCGGCCGATTCCGGCTGATGGCGTTTGAGGAAGGTGCGAGCATTGTCGGCATAGGCGCGGATGGTCGCGACCGGCTGGTTGATCTCATGCGCCACGCCGGCGGCGACCTGCCCCAAGATCGCCAGGCGGTTCGCCTGCACCAGTTCCTGCTGCACCACCTGCAGCCGCGCCTCGGTCGCGCGGTGGTCCGATATCTCCTCCTGCAGACGGTCACGGGCGCGGCTCAGGTCCTGTGTGCGCTCCAGCACCCGGCGCTCCAGCTCCTCGCGGGCGGCGCGCTCGGTCGCGATACGCATGACGACGATCTGGCGGCGGCGCAGCAGGAAGGTCATGATCGCCAGCACCGGAATGAGGGCGGCCAATGTCAGCAGCCGCCATTCGCGCACCGAAGAGGCGATCGGCGCTTCGGTCGGCACAAGATATTCGAGTTGCCAGGTTGTCGATGGCACCTCCGTGCGCAATCGCAGGAACTCGCCCTCCCCGGCGCCCGGCATGATGGCATGGACGATTGCGGCTCCAGGCCCCAGCGCCTGCCGTTCGTCGATCGGCAAGGGCAGCAATGGCGCCTCGCCGAATTGCAAACTGCTCCTGATCGCCGCAAGGCTTTCTTGCGGCAGAGGTTTCGCCGTCATAAAGCGCCAGGACGGCAGGCTGGTGATGAGCACGACACCGTGCTCGTCGACAACATAGGCGGGCCGGACAGCATCGCGCCAGTCGGATTCCAGCTGATCGAACTCCATCTTGACGACGACGACACCAAGCGGAGCCGCGGCATCCCCGACCCGCCGGGAAATATAGAGGCCCGGCCGGTTGCTGACATTACCAAGCGCGAAATGCTCCGCCGTGCCCGTTTCCATCGCACGGCGGAAATAATCGCGGAAGGAATAGTCGTTGCCGACAAAACTCAGGGGCTCCCGCCAATTGCTGGAAGCGATCGCGATGCCGTTCTTGCCGGTTACATAGAGAACCGAGGCGCGGGTGCCGGCGACAAGGCTCTGGAGCTTGCGGTCAAGCCCCATGACGGCTTCTCCCTGCCCCGAGGCCAAAGCGTCCCGCACCTGCTGGTCATCGGCAAGGAGCAGCGGCAGAGCCCGTGGCCCCTCGAGCACGGCACGCAGCAGCGCCACCTTGAGATTGGCGTCGGTCTGCCCCTGATCCTCCAGCGCTGCAATTGCCTGCAGGCGGCCGTAGATGCCGGCGCCGTAAAGGGCCGTTCCGATGAGGACGGCGGCGAGCGCCGCAAAGATCAGCCAGACGGATCGGGAGCGCCGGCCAAGCTGTTCAGGCGTCAGTAAAGGTTCATTTGCTGTCCTCTGGAGCATGGCCGCATTGTGCATCTTTTCGCACGGCCAGCAAATCACTTTGTGCGAAAAATCGCACTATCGTTTCTGGGTCAGCCCGACGCATTCAATAATATCAATGAATTAGGCAATTGGAAGTAACTGGCACGCGCGTTGCAAACAAGTCCTCATCAGTCGGGAGGCTGTTTGACCATCATGACTTGGCCGTCGCCCTATTGGCGTCCGGCATAGTGGAGGACACCATGGATATTGCAATGAACGCCGCTACAGAGCGCGGCAAAACTCCCTTTTACCGGCACCTCTACGTGCAGGTTCTCGCCGCCATCGCCGCCGGCATTCTGCTCGGCCACTTCTACCCTGCTCTCGGCGCTTCGCTGCAGCCGCTCGGAGACGCTTTCATCAAGCTCGTGCGCATGGTGATCGCACCCGTCATCTTTCTGACTGTCACGACCGGCATAGCCGGCATGGCCGATCTCAAGAAGTTCGGCCGCGTGGTCGGCAAGGCGCTCGGCTACTTCCTCGTCTTTTCGACGCTGGCGCTCGTCGTTGGCCTCGTTGTTTCCAACGTGCTGCAGCCAGGCGCCGGCATGCATATCGATCCGGCGACGCTCGATACGAAGGCGGTCAACAACTATGCCGCCCAGGCCCATGATGCGACGATCGTCGGCTTTCTGATGAACATCATCCCGGACACGATCGTCGGCGCCTTCGCCAAGGGCGACATCCTGCAGGTGCTATTCTTCTCAGTCGTCTTCGGCATTGCGCTCGGCTCCGTCGGGGAGCGTGGCAAGCCCGTGCTGGATTTCTTCCAGGTTCTGACCGCTCCGGTCTTCCGCCTCGTCGCAATCTTGATGAAATTCGCCCCGATCGGCGCCTTCGGCGCCATGGCCTTCACCATCGGCAAATATGGTATCGGCGCGATCGCCAACCTCGCCTTCCTGATCGGCACCTTCTATCTGACGTCGCTGCTCTTCGTGTTGGTCGTGCTCGGTGCAGTTGCCCGCTACAACGGCTTCTCCATCCTGGCGCTGCTCCGCTATATCAAGGAAGAACTGCTGCTGGTGCTCGGGACTTCGTCCTCGGAAGCCGCCCTGCCCGGCCTGATGAACAAGATGGAACGGGCCGGCTGCAAGCGCTCGGTCGTCGGCCTCGTCATTCCGACCGGCTATTCGTTCAATCTCGACGGCACCAACATCTATATGACGCTGGCTGCACTCTTCATCGCCCAGGCTACTGATACGCATCTGAGCTTCGGCGACCAGATCCTGCTGCTTCTGGTGGCGATGTTGAGCTCCAAGGGTGCTGCGGGCATTACCGGCGCCGGCTTCATCACGCTTGCCGCCACACTCTCAGTCGTCCCCTCGGTTCCGATCGCCGGCATGGCGCTCATCCTCGGCATCGACCGCTTCATGTCGGAATGCCGGGCATTGACGAACCTTGTCGGCAATGCCGTCGCGACTATCGTCGTCGCCCGTTGGGAAAACGAACTCGACCAGACCCGCTTTGCCGCCGCAATGGCCGGCGATTTGCGCGAAGACAGCGACGTGCTTGTTCCAGTGGCGCAGCCCGCCGAGTAAACAACCGACAAAACAAACCCGCCGCCAGTCATACATTGGCGGCGGATTTCATTTGATGTCGACGAGCCGGCACACGTCCGGATCGTCAGCGATCTCTCAGATTTAAAGCGCCAGACCCGTGCCGCGGTCGAAAATATGGACCTGATCGCTGGCGATATTGGCCTCGAAACGGGCGCCGTAGCGGGCGGCATAGTCTCCATCCACCACCGCCGTGACCGGCTGACCGGCCAGATCGAAGACGACGTGCGTCTGGGCGCCGGTCGGCTCGACAAGAAGGGTCTGGCCGGCGAGCGCATTTCCATCCCTGCCGCCCGGCGTCAGATGTTCGGGACGCAGGCCGACTGTCACCACCTGGCCCGGACGGACCTTACGGTCCGGCGCAATGCGGATCGCGGTTCCATCTGAAAGACGGGCTGCAGGCACGCCACCCTCGCCTTCGACAATACCTTCGATGAGGTTCATCGCCGGAGAGCCGATAAAGGCTGCGACGAAGAGATTGGCCGGTTTTTTGTAAAGTTCGAGCGGCGTGCCCTCCTGCTCGATATTGCCCTGGTTCAGGACGACGATGCGGTCGGCGAGCGTCATGGCCTCGATCTGGTCATGCGTAACGTAGATGGACGTCGTCTTGACCTTCTGATGCAACGCCTTGATTTCCGAGCGCATCTGCACACGCAGCTTGGCATCGAGGTTCGATAGCGGCTCGTCGAACAGGAAGACGGCCGGGTTGCGCACGATGGCGCGACCCATGGCGACGCGCTGGCGCTGGCCGCCCGAAAGCTGCGCCGGCTTACGCTCCATGAGCTTCGTCAGATCCAGCATACGCGCGGCCTCAGCCACGCGCTGCTCGATCTGCGGCTTGGGAAGACCTGATAGTTTCAGATTGAAACCCATGTTCTCTGCGACGGTCATATGCGGATAGAGCGCATAGGACTGGAAGACCATGGCGATGTTGCGCTCGCGGGGTGTCAGTTCGTTGACGACGGCGTTGTCGATGATGACCTCACCGCCGCTGATTTCCTCGAGACCAGCGATCATGCGCAGGAGCGTGGACTTGCCGCAGCCGGACGGGCCGACGAGGGCAACGAACTGCCCATCCTCGATCGACAGCGAGATATTATGGATCACATCGAGCGATCCATAGGCCTTGCGAATATTCTTGAGTTCGACAGACGCCATGTGCGTGTCTCCGATGCGGGCTCAGGACTTCACCGCACCGGCGGTCAGGCCGGCGATGATGTGCTTCTGGGCGAGGAAAAAGACGATGATGGTCGGCAGGATGGTCAGCGTGATGAAGGCGAGGATGAGGTGCCAGTCAGTGGCAAACTCCCCTCTGTAGACCATGATGCCGAGCGGCCAGGGATAGAGGCTCTCCGAATTGAGCATGATCAGCGGCACGATATAGCTGTTCCAGCTTCCGACAAAGGAAATGATGCCGACGGTCGCGACGATCGGGCGCGAGAGCGGCAGCGAGATATGCCAGAAGAAGCGCATATAACCGCAGCCATCGACGAAAGCCGCATCGAAGAGCTCCGACGGCAGGTTCCTGAAATAGTTGCGGAACAGCATGATGCTCATGCCGAGCCCGAAGGCCACCTGCGGCAGCACCACACCCCAATATGTATTGAGAAGGCCGAGATCGCGGATGCGGATGTAGAGCGGCAGGATGGCAGTTGCAGCCGGAAACATCAGCCCGATCAGGAAATAGTTCACCAGATAGGTCGAGCCGAAGAAGCGGATATGGGCAAAACAGAAGGCCGCCATGGCACCGAGCGTCAGCGTCAGGAAGACGGTGAGCAGCGCGATCAGCAATGAATTGCCCATCTGCAGCCAGTAGCGATGGCTGACGATGATGTCGATATAGTTGCTCCACTGCCATTCCGTCGGCAGACCGAAGGGATTGCCCCGAAGGTCGGAAAGTGTCTTGAAGCCGCCGAGCGCGGTGCTGATGAGCGGGATGACGACGAGGCCGGCGACGATCAGCAGCGAGACGTACATGTAGATCTGCGTACCGGTGCGGACCTTGCGGCCGGCGCTATTTGCCGATGCGGCATCGATAGGTGGTGCGGTTGAGATATCAGTCATTGCGCATGAATATCCGCTTGTAGCTGAAGGCGAGCGTGACGCAGATCAGGAACAGCACGACGCCGACGGCGCTGCCGAAACCGACCTGCATGCGGGTCACCCCGAAATTATAAAGGAAGGTCACCATCGTTTGCGTCGAGTTCGACGGACCGCCGCCAGTCAGCGGCATGATCATGTCGAAGAGCTGCAGAGAGCCGACGACGCCGAAGAAGACGGACAGGCGAACGGTGGAGCCGAGAAGCGGCAACGTGACGTGCCGGAATTTCTGCCAACCGGTCGCGCCATCGATATCGGCCGCCTCCAGCACGCTCTTGTCGATCGCCTGAAGGCCGGCAATGAAGAGCATCATGTGAAAGCCGAAATACTTCCAGACGATGACGCCGAGAATGGCATACATGGCGACGTCGCGATCGGCGAGCCAGAAGGGTGGCTCAACGCCGATCATATGCGAAATGCCGGCGACCAGGCCGAAATCGCCGTCATAGACGAAGCGCCAGATCATGCCGGCGGCAACGTCGGCCAGAACATAGGGCAGGAAGAAGATGAGGCGAAAGAACAGCGCGCCCTTGATCTTGGTGGAGACCATTGTCGCGAGCCATAGCGCCAGCGGGATCTGCACACAGAGCGAGATGAGGACGATCAGGCCGTTATTGATGAGCGCCTGGGTAAAGGCACCGTTGCGGAAAATGAGCTGGTAATTGCGGAAGCCGATCCATTGCGTCGGGTCGCCGTAGCCATTCCAGTTATAGAAGGAATACCATGCGGCTTCGCCCATCGGTACGATGACGAGCAGCGTGAAAAGCATCAATGCCGGCGGCAGGAAAAGGATCAGCACCGGCCATTTGCTGTGGGCCAGCGAACGCTTGTGCCGGCGCGGGGCCACTTTGGCGCTCGTCCCTGCCACATTTGCTGACATGAAAGTATCACTCATCGGTCTCTAGGACTCCTCGGGCGAATTCGCGACTGCGCCGCGAGTGAGAAGGAGCCGGCGCTCGGTTCGAGCGCCGGCGGATTTTTTACTTCGCTTCGAGCGAGTAGGCGTCCTGGATCTGCTGGGCAGCGTCGGCCGGCGAAGTCGAGCCAGAGACGATCTCCATCGTCATGTCGTTGACGACACCACCGACATTCGGGCCGAGATCCTGATCGAGGAAGTTCTGGTGCCAAGTTTCCTGATCGAGAGCGACCGCGCTGTCCTTCAGAAGCACGTTCTTAACGCCATCGGCTGCGCCCTTGGCGACGGGGATGATACCGGTCTTCTGAGCCAACAGCTTCTGATTTTCCGGATTGCCGAGGAACTTCAGGAACTCTTCGGTTTCCGGAGGCGCATTCTTGGTGACGACCCAACCGTTCAGACGACCGAGGTAATCGGTCGCGAGACCCGGAGCGCCTTCGACGACCGGGAACGGGAAGCGGCCGATATTGTCGTCCGGCTGACCCTTTCCGCTGGTTGAGCTCGCACGCGAGGTGTCGTTGGTGTTTTCAAAGCCGAGCAGCATGGCCGCGCGTCCGTCGCCGAAAGCAGCAAGCGCATCGTTCCAGGTGGCGCCAAGATAGCCGTTCTGGAAGGGTTCGAGCTTGCCGAGTTCGGCGAGATGCTCGCCGGCCTTCACGAAGGCTTCACCGGCAAAACCATCACCCTCGCCAGCCTTGGCCTTTTCGAAGCCATCATGGCCGGCTTCGCGCATGGCGAGATAGCCCCAATAGAAATGGATCGGCCACTTATCACCGCCACCGCCGGCGATCGGCACGATGCCTGCGGCCTTCAGCGTCTTCACGGCGCTGAGGAAATCGCCCCAGGTCTTGATCTTGCTGGCATCGACATTGGCCTTCTTGAACAATTCCTTGTTGTAGAAGAAGGAGACGAGGCCAGTCTTGTAGGGCGCTGCCCAGACCTTGCCGTCGAAGGTCATGCCGTCGATCGTGGCAGCACTGGTGCCGTTGCGCCATGCGCCGCCATCGGCGTCAAGGGCGGCATCGATCGGCCGCAGCATACCGGTCTCGGCTTGCGCCTTCAGCACGCCGCCACCCCAGGTGTAGAAGAAGCTCGGGGCTTCGTTCGACTGCAGGAGCGTCGGAAGCTTGGCCTTGAAGGCCTGGTTTTCGAGGAACTGCAGCTCGACCTTGACGCCGGGGTGGCTCGCTTCGAAGTCCTTGGCGAGCTTGTTCCACACCTCGAGGGTGCCCGGAACCTGCTCCAGGTGGAGCCAGCGGATGGTCGTATCGGCGGCAGCCGTTACCGTTGATGCACAGTAACCGGCAACCGCGATTGCGATCGCCGACAGCATGTTGATGCGATGAGTTTTGGTAGTCAGCACTTGGCACTCCTCCCGAGGCGCTTTATTTCTGTATCCGGATTAAATAATCGCAACCTTTGCCTTTCTGTCAATACCCTGCCTGAAAAAGCGGCAGAAGATGCGCAAAATGATGCCATTATGGAAATTCCTGTTGCGCGATTGTGAAAATCAGATCTACAACAAGGCGAATTTAATTTGCCTCTCGAATAAAATCGCGAGGCCTATGACAGTTTAGGTGCGCACGAGACGATGAAGACTGCCGATCCTGAATTGATGCGTGCCATCAACCGCTTGAACGTGCTGGATACGATCCGGCGCCACGGCCCGATCTCCCGCATCCAGATCAGCGAACGCACCGAATTGTCCACGACGACAGTTTCGGCCATTACCGCTTCGCTTCTCGACGACGGGCTCATTTTGCCCATTCACGAGGGTGATATCCGCAACGAGGCAGTGCGTGGCAGGCCGCGCGTCATGCTGGAGGTCAATCCGGATGCCGCCCGCGTAGTTGGCGCCAAGATTGCCGCCAGCCGCATGATCTTCGTGGTTACCAATTTCCGCGGCGACGTGCTCTCCAAGCTCGCCCTGCCGATCCGCATCGATCGGCAGCCGATTGCCGTGATTGCCGACCTCATCGAGGATGGCGTGCGGCGCTGCGTCGTCGATATCGGCCTCTCGCTCGATGATATCGACAGCATCTGCCTGGCACTCCCTGGCGTCATCGAGCACCGTACCGGCCATATCCGTTCAAGCCCCATCTTCCGCGAAGTCAACATTGATTTTGCTGCGGAAATGTCGGCCCGCCTGTCGACGCCGACCATCATCGAGAGCGACGCACATGCCATCACGCTTGGCCATCATTGGTTCGGCAAGGCCCGCGATCTCGAAGACATGGTGCTGATCTCGCTGGAGCAGACACTCGGTCTCGGCGTGCTGCACGACAACCAGCTTTTCCGCGGCGCTGGCGGCCTCAGCCACAATCTCGGCGATCTTGTCCTCGGCATGGGTCAGCAGGGCGTGGTGCGTCTTTCCAGCCAGGCCGGTGAAAGCGCCATTCTCGGCGAACAACAGGCCGATGGCCGCTTTGCCGAAGCGGTACGCCTCGGCCGAGGCATGACCCATGTTCAGGCGCTGATCCAGGCCGATGACGACCGTCTGATCGGCGCGGCCATGCGCGCCGGCGAGGCGGTGGGGCTGACCATTGCCAATATCGTCACCCTGTTTGCGCCACCGCGCGTTATTCTCGTCGGCTCCTCGCTTGCGCTGGGTGAGCCCTTCCTCAACAGTCTGCGGGATGCCTATGCGCTGGCTATCCCGCCGTCCCTGCAAGGCGTCAGTGAACTCGTTTTCGATGATTCGACCGACGACTTCTGGGCGCAGGGTGCTGCCGCTGTTGCGCTTTATGAACTCTACGAATCGCCCTGGAGCACTACAGGACCGGCGCTCTGACGCGCAAAAATCAGTATTTATGGAGGATATGATGGAAAAAGTCGGCATCGGCATCATTGGATGCGGCAATATTTCGGGCGCCTATCTGAAGGCGATGACATCCGCATTCCCGATTCTCGAGATCCGCGGACTGGCCGACCTCAATCGCGAACTTGCAGAGGCAAAAGCCAACGAATTCAATCTTCATGCCAGGTCTGTCGAAGAGCTCCTGGCCGATCCGAAGGTCGAAATCATCGTCAACCTGACCATTCCGAAGGCCCACGTTGCAGTCGGTCTGCAGGCACTGGAGGCCGGCAAGCATACCTATTCGGAAAAGCCGGTGGGGATTAATTTCGCGGAAGGGAAAAAATTGGCGGATGCCGCCAAGGCCAAGGGTCTGCGCATCGGCGCTGCCCCTGACACCTTCCTTGGCGGCGGCCACCAGACCGCCCGCGCCCTGATCGACGAGGGCGTCATCGGCATTCCAGTCGGCGGCACCGCGACCTTCATGTGCCCGGGCCATGAGCGCTGGCATCCCAATCCGGCCTTCTATTATGAAGTCGGCGGCGGCCCGATGCTCGACATGGGTCCCTATTACATCACCGACCTCGTCAATCTGCTGGGGCCGGTTGCCAAGGTCGCCGGTTTTGCGGTCACGCCGCGCGATGAGCGCATCATCACCAGCGAGCCGCGCAATGGCGAGCGCATTCCGGTTCATATCCCGACGCATGTGGCCGGCGTGATGGCTTTCGCCAATGGCGCTGTCGTACAGATCGGCATGAGCTTCGATGTGGCAGGCCACAAGCATGTGCCGCTCGAAGTCTACGGCACCGAAGGCACGCTGATCGTGCCGGATCCGAACCGTTTTGCCGGCCCGGTCGAATATCTGAAGAAGGGCGGCCAGTTCGAGGACCAGCCCGTGACGCTGCCCTATGCCGACGGCAATTATCGCTCCCTCGGTGTGGCCGATCTCGCCCACGCGATCCGCTCGAACCGGCCGCATCGCGCAAATGGCGATCTGGCGCTGCATGTGCTCGAGGTGATGGAAGCCTTCCAGAAGGCATCTGACACCGGCAGCACGGTAACGCTCACCACGACAACGGAGCGCCCTGCTCCGCTTTCTCAATCCCTCGTCGACGGACTGCTCGGTAAGTAACATTCAGGAGGAATACACGATGCGTGAAGCACTGATCGTCTGGGGCGGCTGGGCCGGCCACGAACCGGAACAATGCGCCGCAATCATCAAGGACATACTCGAGGAAGACGGCTTCAAGGTCTATGTGGAGCACAGCACGGAGGCCTTCGCCGATCCGTCGATCCACGATCTGAGCCTGATCGTTCCCGTCATCACCATGTCGAAGATCGAGAAGGAAGAGGTCAAGAACCTCGCTGCCGCGATCGAAAGCGGCGTCGGCATTGCCGGCTATCACGGCGGCGCCGGCGACAGCTTCCGCGAATCGACCGATTACCAGTTCATCATCGGCGGCCAATGGGTTGCCCATCCCGGCAATATCATAAACTACACCGTCAACATCACCCGGCCGGACGACCCGCTAATGGAGGGGATCACCGATTTCCCCTATAATTCCGAACAATATTACATGCATGTCGATCCCTCGAACGAGGTGCTGGCGACGACGACTTTCACCGGCGAACATGCCTACTGGATCGACGGCGTGACGATGCCGGTTGTCTGGAAGCGGAAATATGGCAAGGGTCGCGTCTTCTATTCCTCACTCGGCCATGTCGCCAAGGAATTCGACGTGCCGCAGATGAAGACGATCTTCCGCCGCGGCGCCAATTGGGCAGCGCGCTGATCGGTTCGACGTTGGGGCTGCCGGTGTCTCGCCGGCAGCCCCACATGAAAAGTGCATATTTGGGCACGACACGGGTGCCAAATCCGTCGATATGCGTTACTGCTGTGGAAAGAACGAACCAGACAGCAAGACAATGAGCGATAACGTTATCAAGTTTCGCAAGCCGAAGCCCCCGCCGAAAGCCCCCAATCCCATGCTCCGCAAGCTCGTGATCATCGCCGCGGTGATCATCGTGTTTGCATTGGCCTGGGTCTATGTCCAGGTCACCGGCGTCCAGCCGCAATAATCCAGCGAGGGATCGTCCGATGAGCGTTCGCCCGCCGCAATCCTTCAGGCAGTCTTTTTCGGCCGAAGGCGGGGTGAATGTACTCGAATACGAGCTCATGTCGGAGCGCGCCAGTTCACTCGGACGCAACGGTCTCAAAGTCGAATCGGCTCTCTCAGCCCTGAAGGCCTGGAATCCCGATCGCGATAGTGCCGAGCAGCGCGAAACGCTGATCAACGAGGCGTCCGATGCCGTTTGGGCGCTCTTCGTCCAGCGCGAGATCTGCGGGCTGCGCAACAACAGGGATATTGTCCAGCGTTACGCCATTCCCGGCGAAGTGCTGGCGCGGGTCGGCGTCGTCAGGAAATAGCGGCGGTCAGGCTCTGTGTCGCAGGCGCCGGATGCGAGAGAACGAATGCGCGCGCCTCTTTTTCCAGCCATTCGCAAAAGAGCGTGGATTTGCGGTTTCGCCTCGCCCGGCGCAAGGCCACGTACTCATGGCCGCTTTCCAGAAATCCATGCGGCGCCACCAACCGGCCGAGGCGAACATCATCCGTCACATAGGGCCAGGGCACGACGCAGACGCCAAGCCCGGCATTGGCCGCCTCCAGCATGAAATAGAAATGCTCATATTCGACACGGCCACCAGCTTCGACGGTGATGCCCGAGCGAGCAAGCCAGTCACCCCAGGCGCGTAGACGGCTGCGGGTATGAAGGCGAGCGGCACCTGTGAAGCGTTCGCCGACAATTTCCGCCAATGCCGGCGAAAGCACGGGACCGGTCTGTTCGGGAAAGAGCGGGATGACATCCGCACCGGCTGGCCAGGGTGCTGTTCCAACGCGGATAGCGACATCGAAGCTGTCGCGGGCAAAATCCACCGGACGTGAAGAGGCGGTCAGGCGCACATCGATATCGGGATATTCCGCCTGAAACCGGTAGAGCCTTGGGATCAGCCAGCGCATGGTGAAGGTTCCGGGGCAGGATACATCGAGCGCACCATCCTCGGTATCGGCCACCGCGCGGACGGACGTGTCGATCTGGTCGAAGGCGGCATTCAGACCTGACAGAAGCGTCGTGCCGGCCTCGGTCAGACGCAGCCGGTTCTTCGGGCCTTCAAAGAGGGGAACGCCGAGCACATTTTCGAGATGCTGGATCTGGCGGCTGACGGCGCTATGGGTGACGTTCAGTTCGTCCGCGGCGAGCGTCATGCGCCCGAGACGGCCGGCGGCTTCGAAAGCGCGGAGCGCATTAAGCGATGGAATGCGGCGAGCCATGTGCATTTTCCGAACAATATTTGTTCGATCATATCGATTTTCACACTGCATTCCATGGTGTTTCTTGCGGTTCGCAAATTAGCGAATGCCTTTTCAGGAACAACAAACGCCGGAGAGCTCAGCGCTCCGGCAACAGCGGCGCTTTGCCTTTTGAAGCAGTCATGGAGACCGATCGTGAACAGCAGACACAGGGACGGAAGTGCGGGCGACGCCAATTACGGCGTGATCGGTACAAATTACACCAGGTACCGCCAGCCCGATCCGCATATCGCCGAATTCATCCGCGCCGCACTTGGCAACGCCGAGACCGTTCTGAATGTCGGCGCAGGTGCAGGCTCCTACGAGCCGGTCGACCGGAAGGTGACACCAGTAGAACCTTCTGCATGCATGCGCGCCCAACGCCCGGACCATCTGCCCGAGGCAATCGATGCAACGGCCGAAAAACTTCCCTTCGCAGATCAATCATTCGACGCGAGCATGGCGACCTTCACTGTGCATCAATGGTCGGACCTCAAAACTGGTGTTTCAGAAATGCGTCGTGTTTCGCGCGGTCCCGTGCTGATCTTGAGCTGCGATCCCAATGAACTGGAACACTCATGGCTGTTCGACTATGCGCCGGAGATGATCGCCGTCGAGGCAAGCCGCTATCCGGCCCTGCAGACCGTCGCCGATCATCTCGGCGGCACAATTGAGATATTGCCCGTGCCGATCCCGCTTGCCTGCATCGATGGTTTCGGCGAGGCCTACTACGGTCGGCCGGAGCTTATGCTCGATCCCGGCGCCCGGCTTGCAAATTCGGCCTGGAGCTTCGTCGATCCATCGATCGGCGAACGCTTCGTGACCGAACTCGGCCGCGATCTCAAGGATGGCACGTGGGATGCGCGTTACGGGCATCTGCGCACGCAACCCTTCTTCGAAGGTTCACTGCGCCTGATCGTCGCCCTGCCCTGACAGCCTTAGCTGAAGAAGCGATTCTCCGGTCGCGGCAGGCCAAGATGTTCGCGCAGCGTCGTGCCTTCGTACTCGGTACGGAATAGGCCACGGCGCTGCAGTTCAGGCACCAGGCGCGTGGTCACGTCGTCAAGCCCCTGCGGCAGGTAGGGGAAGACGACGTTGAAACCGTCAGAGCCCTCTTCGTCCAGCCAACGTTCCATCTCGCCGGCAATGCTTGCAGGCGTGCCAACAAAGGCAAGACCGGAATAGCCGCCGTAACGCTGGGCGAGCTGCCGGACGGTGAGGTTTTCCTCCTGCGCCAGCTTGATGACCTGACCGCGGCCCGTCTTACTGGCATTGGTATCGGGAATATCCTTGGGCAGCGGCGCATCCGGGTCGAAGCCCGAGGCATCATGGCCAAGCGCGATCGACAGCGAGGCGATGGCGCTGTCATAGTGAACGAGACTGTCGAGGGCGAGGCGCTTGGCGCGCGCCTCCTCGATGCTGTCGCCGATGACAACAAAGGCGGCCGGCAGCAGTTTCAGGTGATCGCGGTTGCGGCCGATCGCCTCCATCCGGCCCTTGATGTCGGCATAGAGAGCCTTGCCGCCTTCGAGATCACGCGGCGAACAGAAGACCACTTCGGCGGTTTCCGCGGCCAACTGGCGGCCGGGATCCGACTGGCCGGCCTGCACGATAACGGGCCAGCCCTGAACCGGTCGGGCAATATTCAACGGCCCGCGCACGCTCAGTTCCTCGCCCTTGTGGTTGAGCACATGCATTTTTTCGGGATCGAAATAAATGCCGCTCTCGCGGTCACGAATGAAGGCGTCGTCGGCGAAGCTGTCCCAGAGGCCGGTAACGACATCGTAGAACTCGCGCGCCCGCTTGTAGCGCTCGCCATGTTCCACATGCTCGTCAAGGCCGAAATTGAGCGCAGCATCGGGATTGGAGGTCGTGACGATATTCCACGCGGCGCGGCCATTGCTGATGTGATCGAGCGAAGCGAAACGGCGGGCCACATGGTAGGGCTCGTCGAAGGTCGTCGATGCCGTTGCAGCGAGCCCAATCCTCTCGGTGACGGAGGCAAGCGCGGACAGCAGCGTGAAGGGCTCGAAGGAAGTCACGGTGTGACTGCGCTTCAGCGCTTCGACCGGCATGTTGAGCACCGCCAGGTGATCGGCCATAAAGAAGGCATCAAATTTCGCGGCCTCGAGCTTCTGCGCGAAGGATTTGATATGAGCGAAATTGAAATTGGCATCCGGATAGGAGCCGGGATAGCGCCATGCGCCGGTGTGCAGGCTAACGGGACGCATGAAGGCGCCGAGGCGCAACTGCCGTGAACGGGTCATGTTTTTCCTCATGGATCGGGCGAAGCGGCCGCCTGCCCTCTGCTGAACGGTGATGCCGGAACGACGTATCCGTTCGGGTTACGTAGGCGTTGGCGCACAGCAATTCGAGATCAGCCTTGGCATTTTCTGGTGGCGATTTCACCGGCAATCCGGTCAATTCCCGGTGAGATGGATAGGGGCAGACGTTAGCCGTGCCGACGCGCCTCGCAGAAGCAAGCACTTTCCATTTTCTATCACATCTATAGAATTTATAATCTTACCTGCCGCTCCGATTTCTTTCACCCATATCACGGTCAGAACTGGAGAAATCGATGACGACCGTGCTAAGGCAGCAAGACCAGATCCGGCCCGTGGCCGCCCGCATTGCCAGCGACGAGGAGGCGCTTGATGCGGCCCGCAGGCTTGGCGCTCAATTTGCCGCCACGGCCGCCGCGCGAGACGCGGAGCGCCGATTGCCTTTCGCCGAACTCGATGCGCTCGCGCAGTCCGGCCTGCTGGCGATTGCCGTTCCAGCACAATATGGTGGGCTTGATGTTTCGAATGCCGTGCTCGCCGAGGTCACCGCGATCCTGGCCGAAGCCGATGGCTCGATCGGCCAGATCCCTCAGAACCATTTCTACATTCTGGAAGCTCTGCGCACCGATGGCAGCGAGGAGCAGAAGCGTTATTTCTTCAACCGCGCGCTTGCCGGCGATCGTTTCGGCAATGCGCTTTCGGAGCGCGGTACGAAGACGGTCGGCCACTACAATACGCGCATCGTCAGGGACGGACCCGGCTACCGCATCAACGGCCAGAAATATTACTCGACCGGCGTACTGTTTGCCGACTGGATCACAGTCTTCGCGCTTGATGAGGAAGACCGGCTTGTCATGGCCTTCGTGCCGAAAGGGACAGAGGGTGTTGAGATCCTCGACGACTGGGACGGCTTTGGCCAGCGCACGACCGGCAGCGGCACGACGATCCTCAAGAATGTCTATGTTCATGCCGATTCCGTCGTTCTGCACCACAAGGGCTTCGAGCGGCCGGCGACGATCGGCTCGGTCGGCCAGATCGTCCATGCCGGCATCGATCTCGGCATCGCGCGGGCCGCTTTTGCGGAAACGCTGGAATTCGTGCGTACCAAGTCACGCCCCTGGATGGATAGCGGCGTGGAACGCGCTGCCGATGATCCACTGACGATCTCGAAGGTCGGGCAGATCGCCATCCGGCTGGAAGCTGCGACCGCACTCCTCGAACGAGCCGGCCGCAAGGTCGATGCGGCGCAGATAGAGACGACAGAAAAGACCGTCGTCGACGCCACGCTTGCGGTCGCTGCCGCCAAGGTGCTGACGACCGAGATCGCCATTGAGGCCACCAACACGCTCTTCGAGCTTGCCGGAACCTCTGCGGTCAAGAGCGACCTCAATCTCGACCGGCACTGGCGCAACGCACGCACCCATACGCTGCACGATCCCGTGCGCTGGAAGTACCATGTCGTCGGCAATTACCACCTGAACGGCGTGATCCCGCCGAAGAACGGCGCGCTCTGAACCCTCTCCTCAACTAAAAACCCCACTTCCGTCACCGGAAATGGGGTTCTTTTTTTCTTATGTTCCTGAGTTCAGCTGTAAAGGCTCACTTCAGGGATTTTGTCGTTCAGCACGAATTCGCCGACTTCCTTGGCCTTGTAGAAGACCGGATCGTGCAGCGTGTGGGTGCGCACATTGCGCCAGAAACGGTCGAAGCGATATTTCTCCGCCGTCGAACGCGCGCCGGTCAGCTCGAAGACACGCGAGGTGATATCGAGCGAGACATGGGTAGAGTGCACCTTGGCGGCATAGGCTTCTGCCGCCGCTTCGCCGCGCTCGCGGGCGGTGACACTATGGCCCTTTGCGAGACCTGCCTGAACGGCGGCGGCTGCCGTATCGGCCAGGGCAGCAGAGGCTTTCAACGCGGCGGTGAACTCACCGACCCGCTCCAGGATATAGGGGTCGTCTGCAGCGCGCTCGACGCCCGAGGTGATCCACGGGCGCGTCGTCGTGCGCACATAATCGACAGCAGCCTGGAGCGCGCCTTCTGCGCTGCCGAGATAGAAGTTGACGAAGACGAGCTGGATGAGCGGCGTATTGAAGGTGGAAAGCACCGGCGGGGCGGCATCAGGAGCAGCCGGGGGACCGACGAAGTCTTCCTCATAAACAGGGAAATCGTGGAACTCGACACTGCCGCTGTCGGAGAGCCGCTGGCCGAAATTGTCCCAGTCGTCATTTGCCTGATAACCGGGCCGGTTGGTCGGCACGGCGAAACCGACGATCTTGTCGTCGAGCGTGGCGTTGGCATTGATATAGTCAGATACATGGGCGGCGGTGGAAAACGACTTGCGCCCGTTCAGCACATAGCCATTGCCACGACGGGTCAACACAAGACCCGGATCACGCGGATTGACGGCAGCGCCCCAATAGAGGTTTTTCGCCACGGTTTCGGCACCCAGCGCATGAGCACGTGCTTCTTCTAGCGCCCAGTAGACATACTGGCTGTTGACGAAGTGATAGCCTAGCAGCTGGCCGATCGAGCTTTCGCCGCGCGCAAGGATACGCACCAGCCGCAAGCCATCCACCCAATCAAGGCCACCGCCGCCGATCTTCTGATCATGCAGGGCATTCAGCAGGCCGGCATTCTTCAGCTTGACGATCTCCGCAAGAGGCGGGCGACCGTCGCGGTCGAGTTCGGCGGCGCGATTGGAAAGATCGGTCGAGATTTCCTCGACGCGGGCAAACAGGTCCTCTCGCGTCGTGCTGCGATTGGTCGCGAAGACGACATTGGACTGGCTCATGGGTCGAAACTCCGATTTCTTAAAAAAATGGGCCGGCGGGGGCCGCACAACCCCCGCCGGAAGATCGAGGCAGGCAGCTTAGAAAAGCTTGTCCGGGATCCAGCTCGCGGTTGCCGCGTCACTTGTGCTGAAGGCCGGGATTTTCTGCGCCAGGTCCTCGATCGTCTTGACGCCGGCTGCGCGCAGGCTTTCCTGCGTCAAAAGCGTCGGCTTGACAGTGATCTGATGGGGGACGTCCTGTCCGGCAATTTGCAGAGCCGCGGCGCGGACGGAGACGGCGCCGACAACAGCCGGGTTGGTGGCGACGGTCGCAACCCAGGGGCTGCCCTCTTCGGTGATTTCCTGAATGTCAGCAGTCGAAACGTCGGCCGAATAGATCTTCAGCTTGTTTGCGATACCGAGGTCGTTGGCGGCAAGCTTCACACCCCGGGCAAACTCGTCATAGGGGGCGAAGACGACGCTGATATCGGGATTGGCGGTCAGTGCGGCCTTGGCTTGATCGGCCGTTGAGGTCGCGGTGGTGTCGCTCACGTTACCGAAGCGGGCCTTTTCGACAACGCCGGAATTCTCGGACTTAAACTTTTCCCAGACCTCGTTGCGGCGGTCGAGCGGCGCGAAGCCGGCAACATAGACATAACCGGCATTGAAGCTCTTGCCGTTATCCTTCACCACCTGTTCGAGCCCGAGTTGAGCGAGCTCATGATCGCTCTGCTCCACCTGCGGCACCCCAGGATTGTTGAGGTTGACGTCGAAGGCGACGACCTTGATGCCCTTGTCCAGCGCCTGCTGGACGACATCGCCGAGCGATTCCGGCAGGCCGTGATCGACGACGATGCCGGCCACGCCTAGATTGATCGCCTGCAGGATCTGCTCACGCTGCTCGGCGGCATCCTGCCGGCCGGGGAAGACGCGCAGGTCGATATCGAGGGCTTTGGCCTGGGCCTCCGCACCGGCCTGATAGGCCTGGAAGAAGTCACCCGCGGAGATATAGCTGATCAGCGCCACCTTGACGCCGCCCTTGTCGAAAGGTGCCGGTGCGCCGTTGAGACCGTCGGCAAAGGAAGTCTGGTAGAGGGAGAAAGAAATTGCGGCTGCAGAGAGCGCCAGCCGTGCGAGGGATTTCATCGTCGCGGTCCTTCCGGTCAATCGGGAGCGTCGTCTGACAGGTTGGCAGCTCCCTGCGACGCATGAAATTATTAGATATAAACTCTATGTTTTTAGTAGATTTAATGATCCGATTTTTGCCGGTTCAGGAGATTCTTTGTTCCCATCGCCATGCGACCGGGGCAAGGCTTGCCTCGAAGTTGGGGCACCTGCCGGGCCAATATCGCGGTTTGAAAGCAGACCCGGATTTGCCCGATGCCTCTCCTTGAAGTCGACAATATCACCCGCAGTTTTGGGTCCGCGCGCGCGCTATCCGGCGCCCATTTCTCTATCGAGCGGGGCGAGATCGTTGCGCTGATGGGAGCCAATGGCGCCGGCAAGTCGACGCTGGTAAAGATAGTCTCCGGTGTGCTTGCGGCCAATGGCGGCACAATCAGCCTGAACGGCCGGCCCTTCTCGCCGAAAACGCCATCCGAGGCGGCAAAGGCTGGCATCGTCACGGTACATCAATCGACGGATCTTGTCGGAGCGGCGGGGCTGACCGTTGCCGACGCCTTGCTGCTGCATCGCTTCGCGGAGGGCAGTACTCCCTTCTTTCTCTCCCGCGCAAGCGTGCGACGCGAAGCGCGTGCCATGCTCGATGCCGCCGGCTTCTCGCTGCCGCTCGACCGGGATTTCGGCGATCTGAACGCCGCCGACCGGCAACTGGTTGCGATCGCCCGGGCGCTTGCCAACAAGGCAGAGCTGCTGATCCTTGACGAGCCGACCGCGAGCCTTTCGGCGGATGAAAGCCGGCGCCTGTTTGACATCCTGCTCACCTTTCGGGCGCAAGGCCTTGCCATCCTCTATATCTCCCACCGGACCGCCGATCTCGAGGCGATCGCAGATCGAGCGCTCATCATGCGCGGCGGCCGCATCGTCGGCAGCTTCAACCGGCCGATCGACTTTTCCAACGCAATCGAAACGATGATCGGCCGCAAGCCTGAAGCGGCACGGCCGGACGCTCGACCGGCGACAGGCTCAGCTGTTTTCGAAATGCACGGCATCCGCCTCCTTCCGTCAAGCAAGCCCTTTGACCTGACCCTGCACGAAGGCGAGGTCGTTGCCATCACCGGCGTGCTGGGCGCCGGCAAAAGCCGTCTCCTATCTGCGATCTTCGGCGTTCGAGACTTGGCTGGCGGCGCGATGCAACTCGACGGCAAGCCTTACCGGCCGAAATCGCCAGGTAAGGCGATTGCCGCCGGCGTCGCCATGGCAGCCGAGGATCGCCATCGCTCCTCGCTGATGCCGGCCGCCTGGCCCGGCAATTCGCTCGCCGCCACCATCAGCCTGCCGCATCTTGCCAAATGGTATCCGAGCGGCTTGCTTTTCGGCGGACGCGAGCGGCGCGAAGCAGAGCAGGCCATTTCCCGGCTGGGCATCAAGGCCCCCGGTCCGCTCGCCTCGATCTGGTCACTGTCGGGCGGCAACCAGCAGAAGACGGTCATCGCCCGCTGGGAGGCAGAGCCGAGCCGGCTGTTGCTGCTCGACGAACCGTTCCAGGGGGTTGATGTCGGCGCCCGCCATGACATCATCCAGGCGATCCGGGCACGCACCGACCGCGCGACGCTGATCGCCACATCCGATCCCGAAGAGGCCTATGAGGTCGCCGATCGCATCCTGACGATCGACCACCACAGCTTGCTGCCCGATCTCATCGATATCGCCTCTTCTTCAGCTTCACAGGAAATTTCCGCATGACGACCATCGACGAAGAGGCCCTGCCAAAGACCAGTGCGATCCCTCAGAGCCATAATGAGGATAGCCGCGCTCTGGCACTCGGCAGCTTCTTGCGCGCCGGTGCGGTGTTCATCCTGCTCGGGCTGATGGTGATTGGCTTCACCATCGCCCAACCGGCCTTCATCAACATCGGCAACCTGATGAGTATCCTGCAGGCCGTATCGGTCGTTGCGATCCTCGGCGCCGGTGTGACGGTGACGCTTGCCGTCGGCGGCTTTGATCTCTCGATCGGTGCTGTCGCCGCCTCCAGCGTCATGGCCGCGAGCTATGCGATGATCGTCTGGCATCTCGATGTTTTTGCCACCGTGCCGCTCGTCCTTGCCTTCGGTGCCGCGGTCGGGCTCGTCAATGCCTTGCTCATCGTGCGCCTGCGCGTGCCCGATCTGCTGGCGACGCTTGCCATGATGTTCCTGCTGTCGGGCCTGCAACTCATCCCGACCGCCGGGCGATCGATTTCTGCCGGACTGGTCCTGCCCGACGGCTCCAAGGCGACCGGTGCCTATGATCCAGCTTTCTTGCTGATCGGCCGTTACAGCCTGTTTGCCACCCTGCCCGTTTCCGTCGTGCTGATGGCCGCCGTCGCCATCTTCCTTTTCGTGCTGACAGAGCGTACCCGCATCGGCCGACTGCTCTTTGCGACCGGCGGCAATGAGGTAGCGACGCGGCTTGCCGGCGCCTCCACCACCCGGCTGAAGACGCTTGCCTATGTCATCTCGGGAACCTTGGCCGCTCTTGGTGGCATCGTGATCGCCGCCCGTGTCGGGCGCGGCGATGTCTCCTCCGGCGGCTCGCTGCTGATGGACTCGGTCGCTGCCGCCCTCATCGGCTTTGCCGTCCTCAACCTGCGCCGCCCCAATGTGCTTGGCACCATTGCCGGCGCCGTCTTCGTCGGCGTGCTGCTCAATGGCCTGACGATGCTGAACGCACCCTATTACACGCAGGATTTCGTCAAGGGTGCCGTGCTCGTCGGAGCACTTGCCCTGACCTATGGGCTCGGCCGCAACAGCGATCGCTGAAGCCAGGCCTTAGCTTCAGAAAATTTCCTGCGACCGTGTGCTTTTGGAATAACGTACCTCTTATGAGCCTTAAATCTATATATTTTACAGACTATCAAATTGAGAGGGTATCGTTATGAATGAAGGACTTGGAGGCGGCTTCGGACGCCGTGAAATCTTGAAGCTCGCGGCTGTCGCCAGCGCGACCTTTGCAGGCGCCAGCATGCTGACCGCACCCGCCGCAAGGGCCGACGACGAGGGGCTTTCCCTGAAGGGCAAGCGCGTCGCCATCAGCGCCACCGGTACGGACCACTATTTCGATCTGCAGGTCTATAATGCCCAGATCGAAGAGGTGAAGCGGCTTGGCGGCGAACCGATCGCCGTTGATGCCGGCCGTAACGACGGCAAGCTGATCGCCCAGCTTCAGACGCTTGTCGCTCAGAAGCCGGATGCGATCGTCCAGATCCTCGGCACGCTCAGCGTCATCGATCCCTGGCTGAAGAAGGCCCGTGACGCCGGCATTCCTGTTCTGACCGTCGATGTCGGCTCAACCAATTCGATCAACAACACGACGTCGGACAATTGGGGCATTGGCAAGGATCTCGCCCTGCAGCTCGTCTCCGATATCGGCGGGGAAGGCAATATTGTCGTCTTCAACGGGTTCTACGGCGTGACACCCTGCGCGATCCGTTACGACCAGCTCGTCAACGTCATCAAGTATTTCCCGAAGGTGAAGATCATCCAGCCGGAACTGCGTGACGTCATCCCGAATACGGTTCAGGACGCCTTCACGCAGATCACCGCCATCCTCAACAAATATCCGGACAAGGGCTCGATCAAGGCCGTCTGGTCGGCCTGGGACATTCCGCAGCTCGGCGCCACGCAGGCGATCGCCGCCGCCGGCCGCAACGAGATCCGCACTTATGGCGTCGATGGAAGCCCGGAGGTTCTCCAGCTCGTTGCTGACAAGAACTCGCCGGCTGGCGCCGATGCCGCTCAGCAGCCCGCCGAAATCGGCCGTGTCGCAGTCCGCAACGTTGCCAAGCTGCTCGCCGGCCAGACGCTGCCGCGCGAGACCTATGTTCAGGCGCTGCTCGCCAACAAGGAAAACGTCTCCGAGATCATCAAGAAGCTCGGCATCGGCTGATATCAAGGCTGACCTTGCGGTTAGCGCCGCAAGGTCAGCATGTCCCTGGAAAGCGGCATCATGACTGAACCCGTCCCGGCGCAAGTGACCGACAGCAACGATGTCATCATTCGCTTCGATCACATCATCAAGCGTTTCGGCGGTGCCCAAGCGCTCGCCGACGCATCGCTCGCCATACGACGCGGCACCGTCCACGGCCTCGTCGGACAAAACGGCGCCGGCAAGTCGACGCTGATCAAGCTGCTTGCAGGGCTGCATGTCGCAGACGAGGGCACGATCGAAATCGAGGGTAAAGTCTACGATCGGCTGACACCGCATCTCAATGAAGAGCTCGGCATCCATTTCATCCATCAGGACAGGCTGCTGGTTCCGACATTCACCGTCGGCGAGGCTTTGTTCCTCGGCCGTGAAACGCGGCTTGCGAAAACTCCCTTCCTCGATCGCCGGGCGATGCAAAAGCGTGCCGGTGAGCTCCTAGCCAATTATTTCGGGATCACTCTGCCGAAGAACGCCCTTATAAGTGAATTATCGACCGCCGAAAGGCAGATCGTCCAGATCACCCGCGCACTGCTCCACCAGCCGAAAATACTCGTCTTCGACGAGCCGACCGCGGCCCTGGTGCGGCGCGAGGCCGAGATCCTCTTTCGCCTGATCCGCCGGCTGCGCGACGAAGGCGTGACCATCATCTACATCTCGCATTACCTCAACGAGATCGAAGAACTCTGCGATCACGTCACCGTGCTGCGAAACGGCCGGGATGTGGCTTCGTTGCCGATTGGCGAAACCTCGGCCAAGGCGATCGCCAGCCTGATGATCGAGCGTGACATCGCCGAAATGTTCCCCAAGCGCCAGGTCGACCTCGGCGAAACGATCCTGAACATCCGCGGGCTTTCAGCGCCCAACCGGTTTGACGATGTCAGTTTCAGCCTGCGACGTGGCGAGGTGCTCGGCATCACCGGTCTCCTCGGCTCCGGCGCCAAAGACCTGATCCGCACGCTCTTCGGTCTGGAACAGGCCGCGAGCGGCGAGATTGAAATCGAGGGTCGAGCAGCACAGCCGCGCAGCCCGGCAAGGGCCGTCGACCGTCGGCTTGCACTTGTTCCCGAGGATCGGCGCGGACACGGCGTCGGCCTCAATCTTAGCGTGGCCGAAAATGTCACGCTCCCGAGCCTTGACCGCTACAGCCGTTTCGGTTTCCTCAATCGCAGGCGTGAGCGCTCCGATACCGAGGACCTGATCAAGCGGCTGCAGATCAAGACGGCCGGGCGCGATGCGCTGGTCCGCACACTCTCGGGCGGCAATCAGCAGAAGGTGGCGATCGCCAAGTGGCTGAGCCGCCAGTCGGAAATCTACCTGCTGGATGAACCGACCGTCGGCGTCGATATCGGCTCGAAGGTCGAGATCTATGCGCTGATCGGCGAACTTGCGGCGCGTGGCGCCGGCGTCATCGTCCTCTCCTCCGACCTGCCGGAGCTCGTCGGCATCACGGACCGGATCCTGGTGTTTTTCCGCGGCCGGCTGATCCGAGAGCTAGACTCCTCCAAAACCACAACGGATGAAGTGCTGTCCATCTCGACCGGCGCTTCGGAAGGATTGCGCCATGTCGGTTGACGTTCACTTCGCGCCCCATCCCGCCGTTTCCTCCGACCCCGTGCCGCAAGCCAAGGGCGCAGCAGCCGTCGCGGTGCTCCGCTTCGGCTCGCTGCTTGCTTTCGCGGCCATCCTCGTCGTGTTCTCGTTGACCGCGCCCTACTTCCTGTCGGTCGGCAATATCGGCAATGTTCTCGGCCAGTCCGCCATTTCGGGCGTGCTGGCGATCGGCTTGACCGTAGTGCTGATCGCGGGGGGCTCGAATGTCGTCACCGGCGGCATCGACCTGTCGCTGGCCGCCAATATGGGCCTGAGTGCTGCAGTCTATGCGACTTTGATCCAGCTCGGCTATGGCGACGCAACAGCGGTGGCTGCGGCCTTGCTGACCGGGCTTGCGATCGGCGCGGTCAACGCTGTCGCCGTCGTGCTCGCGGGCATCGTCCCGCTGCTAGCAACGCTCGCGGTAATGAATGTCGTCGCCGGTCTCGAACTCGTCCTAACGCAGAATACCGTCGTGCCCGCCTCGACCGATTTTCTGACAGTGGTTTCGGCTTCCGACAGTTTCGGCATTCCCATTCTCGCCTATGTGCTGATCGGGTTTACAGCAATTGCCACCGCGATAGTGCAATATACGCCAGTCGGTCTGAGGCTTTATGCCGTCGGCGAATTTCAGGATGCCGCGCGCGCCGCTGGCCTGCCGCTCAAGCGGCTGCTTGCCGGGGCCTTCATTGCCAGCGGGTTCTGCGGTGGTTTTGCCGGCATTCTCTCGGTTTCCTATCTCAGCGGCAGCACGACCGGTTCGGGCGAAGCGTTGCTGCCCATCGTCGTTATCGCATTGCTCGGCTCGGTCTTTTCGCGTCGGCTGGTGCCCACTGTTCCGGGAACACTGATATCAGCGCTATTCATCGGCTTCCTCACCAACGGCTTCCAGCTCCTGAACCTGCCGAGTACGCTCGTCAGCGGCGTGCAGGGGCTTCTCATTCTGATCGTCGTGTCGGCCACGACATTGCTGCGCAAGCGGGAGATCTGACATGACCGCCTCGACTTCAGCCGGCCGCTCGCTCGCCGGCCTCGCACGCTTTGGCCTGATCGTGGCGCTCATCGTGGTTTTCTCCGTCTTCTCGATCCTGGCGCCAACCTTCTTCACTCCCGGCAACCTGCAGAGCATTCTCGTCAACAATTTCACGCTGCTCGCCATCGTCTCGATCGCCATGACCTTCGCCGTCTCCGCAGGCGGCATCGATCTGTCGGTCGGCACGGCCGTCGATTTTGCAAGCTTCGCCTTCGTCTCCCTCGTTCTGGCGGGCCAGCCGGTGCCGCTCGCGCTGCTCGCCGGCCTTGCAGCCGGCGCACTGGTCGGCGCGTTCAATGCTGTTCTTGTGTCCGTGATCGGCGTTGCACCATTTCTGGCGACACTCGGCACCTTGTTTATAGGTCGTAGCATCCAGCAATTGCTGACCAATGGCGGAAATCCGGTCTATCTGCCGCCCTCGGGCGTGCCGGACGCCTTCCGCTTCGTCGGCAACGGCACGATCGCCAGTGTGCCCGTTCCGCTGGTGATCGCCGCGGTCGTCATTGCCGGTGCAGCAGCCGTGTTCGCCTGGACGCGTTTCGGGCGGGTGGTGGTCTCGATCGGTATTCAGCCAAGCGTCGTGCGCTATTCCGGCATCGGGCTTGGCGTCCCTGTGGCCGCCACCTTCATTCTCGCCGGGCTGATTGCCGCCGTTGCCGGCCTTATCCTGACGGCGACCGTGACCGTCTACATCCCCTCCTCCGGCAATGCGTTCCTGCTGAACGCCATCGGCGCCACCTTCATCGGCACGACGCTGTCGCCGCTCGGTCGGCCCAATGTGCTTGGCACCGTTCTCGGCGTCCTGCTCCTCAGCATCGTCGCCAACGGCCTGCTGCTGACGGGCCTGAACTTTTACTGGCAGCAGGTCGGTACCGGCACGCTCATCTTTGCCGTGCTCGCCTTCAGCTTCATCAACAGAAAAACCGTCGGCGCCTGAACCGCACCTCGCCGACCGATGTAGGAAGAATAAAATGACCCGTGAAATCAGGCTCAACGCCTTCGATATGAATTGCGTCGGACACCAGTCGCCAGGGCTTTGGCGGCATCCGCGCGACAAGTCCTGGACCTATAAGGACCTCGACTACTGGGTGCATCTGGCAAAGACGCTGGAGCGCGGCAAGTTCGACGGTCTCTTCATCGCCGATGTGCTCGGTGTCTATGACGTCCTGAACGGCAACGTCGATGCAGCACTTCGCCATTCGGCGCAGGTGCCGGTCAACGATCCGCTGCAACTCATCCCGACCATGGCCTATGAGACCGAGCATCTCGGCTTCGGCCTGACGGCTTCGCTTTCCTTTGAACACCCCTATACATTCGCCCGGCGGATCTCGACGCTCGACCACCTGACCAAGGGCCGCGTCGGCTGGAACATCGTCACGTCTTATCTCAACAGCGGCGCGCTCAATATCGGCCAGCCGGCACAGACCAACCATGACGACCGCTATGATCTCGCCGACGAATATCTCGAGGTCTGCTACAAGCTCTGGGAAGGAAGCTGGGAGGCCGATGCTGTCGTGCGCGACCGCGAAAGCGGCATCTTTACCCATCCGGAAAAGGTCCATCCGATCAACCATTCGGGAAAGTATTTTAACGTTCCCGGCATTCACCTGAGCGAGCCCTCGCCGCAGCGCACGCCCGTTCTCTATCAGGCTGGCGCTTCCAGCCGCGGCAAGGATTTTGCCGGCGCACATGCCGAATGCATCTTCGTGGCTGCGCCCTCCAAGACGGTTCTGAAGCGCTATGTCGCCAATGTCCGCCAGGCCGCCGAACGGCTGGGACGTAACCCGCGCGAAATGCTTGCCTTCAACCTGCAGACCGTGGTGCTCGGCGAAACGGATGCCGAGGCGCAGCGCAAATTCAACGAATATCGCAAGTACGCTTCCTTCGAGGGGGCGCTGACGCTGATATCCGGTTGGACGGGCATCGATTTCGGCCAGTTCGGCCCGGACGAGGTGCTGCGCCACCGCCATACGAATGCCGTGCAGTCGGCTGTCGAGACCTTCACGACCATCGACCCGAGCAAGGAATGGACTGTGCGCGAAATGGCCGATTGGGTCGGCGTCGGCGGTTTCGGCCCGGTCTTCGTCGGCTCGCCATCGACGGTCGCCGATCTGATGCAGGAATGGGTCGAGGACACCGATGTCGACGGCTTCAATCTTGCCTATGCGGTGACGCCCGAGAGCTTCGAAGATACCGTCGATCTGCTGGTGCCGGAACTGCAGAAGCGCGGCGTCTACAAGACCGAATACCGGCAGGGTACACTGCGCGAAAAGCTCGGCGCTGCGGGGCCGAGGCTGGTTGCGCCCCATCCGGGAGCTGCCTATCGCAACCTTGGCGCGGAAGCGCTGCGGCTTGCTGTCGGCGGCCGCTGAAAAATAATGGCTGGGTGACAAAAAATATCTCGCCTGGCCATCCTGTTCGAATTTAATTCCTGTCACACTTACGGTTTCAGCTCGAATATAGATCATTGAATTTTTAAGGGATCAGGAGGGGGCATGACTATTGCGGATATCTCTCGGCGTGGCCTGCTGAAGGGCACGGCGCTGCTGCTCGGAACAACGGCGCTGTCGCGCATTGCGCTGGCGCAGGCAGTGCCGGCTGGCGGGCGTCTGATCGTTGCAGCCGACTCCGAGCCGAAGAACCTCAATCCTGCCATCGTCGCCTCGAACGGCGTTTTCTTCATTTCAAGCAAGGTGATCGAACCGTTGGCGGAAGCCTCCTATGAAGGTTCGGATGGTCTCGCACCGCGTCTTGCAACGTCATGGGAAGGCTCGCCGGACGGGCTCTCCGTGACCTTCAAGCTGCGCGAAAACGCCACTTGGCACGACGGCAAGCCCTTCACCTCGGCCGACGTTGCCTTCTCGGCGCTCAACGTGTGGAAGCCGCTCCAGAACCTCGGGCGCCTGGTCTTTGCCAATCTGCAGGCTGTCGATACGCCCAACGATCATACGGCGATCTTCCGCTTCTCGAAGCCGACGCCGTTCCAGCTCATCCGCAATGCGCTTCCGGCTGTCACCAGCGTCGTTCCCAAGCATATTTTCGAAGGCACCGATATCGCCACCAATCCGGCCAACAATGCACTCGTTGGCACCGGACCTTTCAAATTCGCCGAATACAAGCCTGGCGAATATTACCGGCTGACACGCAACGAAAATTACTGGCAGAAGGGCGAGCCGAAGCTCAACGAAATCGTCTACCGCGTGTTGCCGGACCGTGAATCGGCCGGGGCCGCGCTCGAAGCAGAAGAGATCCATCTCGCCGCCTTCTCGGCCGTGCCGCTTGCCGATCTCGACCGCATCTCCAAGGTCGATGGCATCAAGGTGATTTCCAAGGGCTATGAGGCGCTAACCTATCAGCTTGTCGTCGAGATCAATCATCGCCGCAAGGAGCTGTCAGATCTAAGAGTTCGTCAGGCGATTGCCCATGCGATCGACAAGAAGTTTGTCGTCGATACGATCTTTCTCGGCTATGCGACAGAATCCACCGGCCCCGTTCCGAAGAATTCGAAAGAATTCTACACCGCCGATGTCGCCAACTACAATTTCGACGTGAAGGCGGCAAACGAGCTGCTGGACCAGGGCGGCTATACCAAAGGCGCTGACGGCAATCGGTTCCAACTCAAGCTGCGCCCTGCACCCTATTTCAACGAGACACGCCAGTTCGGCGATTATCTGCGCCAGGCGCTTGCTGCCATCGGTATCGATGCCGTCATCGTCAATGCCGATGCGGCCGCCCACCAGAAGGCCGTCTATACCGACCACGACTTCGACATCGCCGTCGGCCCGCCGGTCTTCCGCGGTGATCCGGCAATTTCCACGACGATCCTCGTGCAGTCCGGAACACCTGACGGCGTGCCCTTCTCCAACCAGGGCGGTTATGTCAGCGCCGAGCTCGACAAGATCATCAAGCAGGCGTCCGAGACCGTTGATACGGCCGCACGCACCGACCTCTATTACAAGTTCCAGCAGCTTGTGGTGGCCGAGCTGCCATTGATCAACGTCGCCGAATGGGGCTTCATCACGGTCGCCCGAGACACCGTGCTGAATGTGTCCGACAATCCGCGCTGGGCAGTTTCGAACTGGGGCGATACCGCGCTGCAATCGTGATAGGGTCGAAGGCGCAATTGCTGCAGGGGCCTCGTCCGGCGTGAAACGTGCACTTCTCCTCCTGAGACGCAGGGTCATCAGCAGCATTCCGGTGCTGCTGATCGTCGTGATCTTCAGTTTTTTCCTGCTGGAATCCGCCTCCGGCGATGCGGTCGATGCCTATCTTGGTTCGATCGGCGGTGGTGACGCCGCCCTTATAAATTCGCTGCGGCAGAGCTACGGCCTCGATCAATCGGTCTTTGCCCGCCTCTGGCTCTATCTGTCGTCACTTGCCCGCCTCGATCTCGGCTGGTCGGTGGCCTTCAACCGGCCGGTGCGGGATCTGATTGTCGAGCGGCTGCCGAACACGCTGCTTTTGATGGGAAGTGCCACGGCACTTTCCTTCGGGCTTGGTTCGACACTCGGCATTCTGGCTGGCGCAAGGCCCGGCAGCGTGCGGGATCGCTTCCTCTCGATCGGCTCGCTCGTCATCTACGCCATTCCGAGCTTCTGGCTGGGATTGGTGCTCAGCATCTTCTTTTCGGTCAAGCTACGCTGGCTGCCAATTGCTGGCATCGAAACCATTGCCTCGGGCAAGACAGGCCTCGCGCGTGCGCTCGATATCGCGGAGCACCTGGCCCTCCCGGTTGGCGCACTTGCCTTCATCTATCTCGCGCTGTTCCTGCGCGTCATGCGCTCGGGTATGGAAGAAGCTTGGAAGCTCGATTTCGTGCTCTTTGCCCGGGCCAAAGGCCTGTCGCGCAGCCGTATCGTGCTTCGCCATGTGGCACGCAATGCGCTTCTGCCGCTTGTTACCATGCTCGGCCTGCAATCCGCGGCTATGCTCGGCGGCAGTGTGGTGATCGAGAGCGTTTTTGCCATTCCGGGCTTCGGCCGACTGGCCCAGGAAGCCGTCAACGGTCGTGACGCGCCATTGCTGATGGGCATTATCCTTTCCAGCGCTGTTCTCGTCATCTGCGTTAATTTCATTGTCGATCTGGTCTATGCGACGCTCGATCCGCGCATCGGCGCATCTGGGGGCCGGGCATGACACTGCTGCGTCGTCTTCCTCAAACTCCGGAAGGTGGGATCGGGCTTGCAATCCTTTCAGCTTTGCTCGTCGCCGGCCTGTTGGCGCCGGTCATCTCGCCAGGAGATCCACTACGAATTGCTGGCCGGGCGCTCCTTACGCCGTTCACCGATCCGAGGCTGCCGCTCGGCACCGATAGGCTGGGGCGCGACGTGCTCGCCGGCCTGCTCTACGGTGCGCGCACCTCGCTCGCCGTCGGTATCGCCGCTGCCCTGTCCGCCATGGTGCTTGGGCTCTTTGTCGGCATGGCTGCCGGATTTGCCGGTGGTGTCATCGATGAAGCACTGATGCGCGTCGTCGATGCTTTCCAGATCGTTCCGGGCTTCCTGCTGGCGCTCGCCTTTGTCAGCATCATCGGCGTCTCGACGCCGGTCATCGTCTTCGCCATTGCGCTCGGAACCTGGGCCGATCCTGCGCGGCTGACGCGCGCGCAAGTGCTGTCCATCCGCGAACGGGATTATGTGGCTGCCGCACACGTGATCGGCATGCACCCGGCTGAGATCGCCTTCAAGGAAATCCTGCCGAATGCGCTGCCTCCGGTTCTGGCCCTGTCCGCCACTATTGTCGCAGGCGCGATCCTCACTGAAGCCGCCCTTTCCTTCCTCGGTCTCGGCAATCCCAATCTCGCCACCTGGGGATCAATGATCGCTGAGGGCCGCAGCGTGTTGCGCTCGGCCGCCTACCTTTCCGTGCTGCCCGGCCTCGCGCTGGCAATAACGGTGCTCGGAGTGCATCTCTTTAGCGAGGGGCTGAGCAAGGCGCTTGGCAATGAGGAGGGATTGCGATGAGTGATCTCTTCTGCAGCGTGAGAGGGCTTTCCGTCCATTACGAGCGCGATGCGGCTCTGGAATCCATCGACCTCGATGTCCTCAGAGGTGAAAGGCTGGCCCTCATCGGCGAAAGCGGCTCCGGCAAAAGCACATTTGCCCGAGCGCTTGCCGGACTTTTGCCGAAGAGCGCCAGGATCAGAGGCAACATAACATGGCCGGCGCTTGGTCATGCGCCGCTTCCCGGTCGCGATTTCGGTTTCGTCTTTCAGGACCCCGGCACCAGCCTCAATCCGGTGCTGACCATCGGCGAGCAGGTTGCCGAAGCGGCCCGACGGCACCTGGGGTTAGACTGGCGGCGAGCCTATGCCCGTGCCGAAGAGCTTCTCGAGCGGGTGCGCATACCACAGCCCGCGAGCGCCATGCGCGCCTTTCCGCATCAGCTTTCCGGCGGCCAAAGGCAGCGTGTGGCAATTGCGGCTGCGATTGCCGCCAAGCCAACCTTGCTGATCGCCGATGAGCCGACCAGCGCGCTCGACGTCGTTGTTCAGGCCGAGATCGTCAGCCTTCTCGACGGGCTGGTGCGCGAAGAAGGTATGACCCTGCTCTTCATCACCCATGATATCGCGCTTGCCTCCGGTTTCGCCGATCGCATCGCCGTCTTCCGGAATGGAGAACTGGTCGAGGCCGGCCCTATCAGATCGGTCCTGTCGTCGCCGGCCGATGGCTATACCGCGGCCCTCATCGCAAGCCATCGCGATCTGTCCACGCCGCCCTTGATTGCCGAGGCAGCGTCATGAGCGGGCTTCTGACTGTTGAGGCTCTATCCAAGGCCTATTCCTCCACCGGCCGACAGGTTGCCGCTCTCGACAATGTTTCACTGACGATTGCAGCCGGCGAAACCCTGGGCTTGGTTGGAGCGTCGGGCAGTGGAAAATCGACGTTGTCGCGCGTCCTTCTGCGACTGCTGGAGCCCGATTCCGGCTTCATCCGATTCGAAGGGCAAGATTGGCGCGCGCTTCGAGGCGCCGAACTGCGGCGCCGGCGCGCGCATATGCAGATGGTGTTTCAGGACCCACTCGGCGCCTTCAATCCGCTGTCCTCCGTCGCCTCGGTTCTCGACGACCCGCTGCGGATCCACGCCATCGCGAACAGGAAACAGCGGCCGGCCGAAATCGCTACCCTGCTGGAGCGCGTCGGCTTGCCCTCGACCTTTGCCTCCCGCCCTGTTCGCACACTCTCGGGCGGGCAACGACAGCGCGTTGCCATTGCCCGTGCCATCGCGACGCGGCCGTCTCTGCTAGTGCTGGATGAAGCCGTTTCCGCGCTCGACGTGACCATTCGCGGCCGCATCCTCGAATTGCTGGTCGAGTTGCAGCGCGAGCGTGGCCTTGCCTATCTCTTCATATCCCATGACCTCGCGGTGGTGCGCGCGGTTTCGCATCGTATCGCGGTCATGGATGCGGGCCGAATCGTTGAGGAGGGACCGGCAGCGGATATCGTCAATGCCCCGCGATCCGATGCAGCGCGCCGGCTCGTCGCGGCTGTGCCGCGCCTTGTAACCGAACCCGTTTGAAGGAGTTTCCCATGACCGAAGTCGCCTGGAACCCGTTCTATGGTGCGCCGGTCTATCCGGCCGAACGTTACACCGCCCTCGCCCGCCGCATCGGCGCGATCCTGAAGACGGACAACGACGTTTTGCTGGTGCAGGCCGAGGCGGTGGTGGCGCTCGAAGCCGTTGCGACCAGCCTTGCCAGACCTGGCTTTTCCGCGCTGAACGTCGTCACCAGCGCCTACGGCGGCTGGTTTGGACAATGGCTGCGGCGCGGCGGTACTCACGTCGTCGATGTCATCGCTCAGCCCGGCCTGCCTATCGAGGCCAGAGCAATCGCCGCCGCGCTGGATGCAAATCCCGATGTCAACGTACTGGCCCTCGTCCACGCGGAATCGGCAAGCGGTATCCTCAATCCATTGCCCGAGATCGCTGCTCTCGCAAAGGCGCGAGGCATTGTGACGGTAGTCGATGCCGTTGCCTCCGTCGGCGGCCATGCGCTCGATGTCGACGCGTTGGGCATCGATATCGCCGTGATCGGCCCACAGAAAGCACTCGGCGGGCCGGCCGGCGTTTCCGCGCTGTCAGTCAGCCAGCATGCCTGGGAACTGGCCCTCTATGACGGTGCGCCGCGTGATTCCATCCTGTCGCTGGCCGACCTGAAGGCTTGGGTGGATGCCGGCCGCGGCGCGTTGCCGGGAACGCCGGCACCGCTGGAATTCTTTGCACTGGAAGCGGCCCTCGACCGGGTCGAGGCGGAAGGCCTCGGGCAGGTCGTCGCCCGCCATGAAAGAGCAGCTTCGGCGAGCCGGGCCGGACTTGCAGCGCTGGGCGCCAACCTTTGGGTGCCGGCCGAACAGGCATCGAACCTCGTGACAACGGTCTCCTTACCGTCAGGAATTAAACCCACCTCTGTGGTTGGTTTTGCGGCGGGGTTGGGCGTCGAACTGACGCCGGGTGTCGGGACAGGCTCGTCGCACCTCATGCGTATCAACCACACAGGGGCACGGGCAACCTTCCAGACCGTGCTCGCAAATGTCGTGGCCTATGGTGCCGCGCTTCGGCAGGCCGGCTTCCCGGCGAATATCGGCGCCGCATCGGAAGCTGTCGCGAAGATCTATAGCAGCTGATCGCTCAGTACCAGGAATTCGGCGTCGGCTGCCAGAAGAAGAGTTCTTCCTCCCGCAGGCTACGCAGACGGCTTTCGGAATCCTCTTCCGTCGCGTGGACAGATGTTTCGAACACCGGTTGGTCACGGTCTCGGAAAAGCTTCGCAAAGAAAGTTTTGAATGCCGCAAACATACGTCACCTCCTGGAAAACCGAGCCACGATTTTCGCACGGATCGCTGGGCCAGGGAACATTGTCTACAAAATTAGTATTCTAATTTGCACTGTTGTGCCGCATGCAGATGCCACGGGAAGACTGGCGCACGAAAAAGGCTTTGTTCGGTAAAGAGGGGCCGCGGCCGCGAGATCAAGCCTAATCTTCCACCGACCCTTGAGAATCGAACCTTTCCGATGCACGAAGAAGCCGAGACGAATAGGTCGAGGATGATGGAATGACCGATACAGGCGGACTTCGGATAGAGTTTGAAGGCCATTCGCCCCTGCTGAAGTGGCACCGGCTGCGCCGGCGTATGGCCGACCCGCTGTTTTCGGCCGAGGTGATGGCCGAAGGCTTCAAGGCCGGCGCTTCGATGGAGCTCGACCTGCGGGTGCGCGCCGATGGTGGTTTCGTCGTGCTGCATGATAAGGAGCTGGAAGGCGAGACGACCGGGCGCGGTCTCATTGCCCAAAAGAGCCTTGCGGATCTGCGCGACCTGCGCATGAAGGACGGCAATCGTCCGCTCCTCTACAGCGAGGATCTGGCAGCCATGCTGCAATCGGCCCATCCGGACGCGCTGCTGCAGTTCGATATGAAAGACGATTACGAGGCGATCGGCGAAAAGGGCATCGCCCATCTTGCAGAACACCTGCAGCAGATTTCCGCCTCCGTCATCGTCAGCGCTGGAAGTCCGGAGCTAATCCTGGCCGTCAAGGACAAGCTGCCGCATCTGCGCCGCGGCATCGACCCCACCAACAAACTCGGCGATATCGCCAAAGCCGAAGGCTGGAAAGCGGTCGAAAAGGAACTGCTTGCAGATCTGCGCGGCCCGACGGAGCCGGAAACAATCTACCTTTACTGGCCGATGTTGCTCGATGCCGCAAAGGCCGGCCTCGACATGATCGCGCTCTGCCACAGCGAGGCCAAGCTGGTCGACGCCTGGACCTTCACACTGAAAGATCCCGACGGCGGCTTCAGCGATGCGGAGTGGACGAACTTCTCGGCACTGGTCACTTTGAAGCCGGATCAGATCACCACGGACGAAGCCCTGGCGACCGAGCGGGCGTGGCTGAAGCGCATGGCGGGCTGATCAGCCCGCCAGACCTTCGAACTCGACGAGGAAGGCGAATTCTTCTGCCAGTCCAGGCGAATGGGCGATAACAGGACCGCCATCCTCCAGCAGCGTATCGACAGGTGGAATGGCGACCTTCGCACCGGCCTCCGAGGCGATCAGCGCGCCAGCCAGCATATCCCAGGCATTCAGGTGCCGTTCGTAGAAGAGGTCTGAAACACCTTCCGCCACGCGCACGAGATCGACTGCGGCTGCACCCATGCGGCGATAATCCATGCCGCGCTCGTAGAGCCGCTTGGAGAGCGCCGCATAGTCGTCAAAGCTCGTCTTGCGCGAATGGCCGAGCACGACGATCGCATTGGCAGGATCGGTCGTCGGAGCAGCGTGGATCGGCTGGCTCTCCTTGAAGGCGCCACGGCCGCGGATCGCGGAGAAAACCTGGTCGTTGGCCGCATCATAGACCACGCCGATCTCCACCTTGCCACCAACGACGAAGGCGATGGAGACGCCCCAGTGACGAAAGCCTCTGATATAATTTGTCGTGCCGTCGATCGGATCGACGACCCAGGTGCCGGCAGAGCCGGACTCGCCGCCGGTTTCCTCGCCCATGAATGTGTCGTCTGGAAAGCGCACCAGCAGCCCTTCGCGGATCGACTGTTCTGCCTGCCTGTCTGCGACGGTAACGAAATCCTGCAATCCCTTGTTTTCGACATGCAGCGTGCCTGGGTGTCCTTCACGCCTGAAGCGCGCAGCCTCGCGTCCAACCTTGCGGGCCACGTCGATTGCGACCTCCGCCCGCGCGGTTAGAGCAGAGGCATCGAATGCGGAATTCATCAAGCAGTCCTTCTTTTAATCAGCGTCACGGGGGTAAATTCGACGCGGGCGGTCATATCCGGTTCGGACATGCGGGTCATCAGCAGATCGACCGTTTGTTCGGCCTGGAAATCGCAGGGCTGGCGGATGGTCGTAAGGTCATAGGCAGACCAGCTGGCCTGCGGAATGTCATCATGGCCGATGATGCGTAGCGGCGGCTCATCGTCGCGGCCAAGCCCCTTCATGATGCGGTCGATCACGCCGCAGGCCATGTAGTCGTTGGCGCAGAACAGACCGTCAATACCGAGCGAAACAAGATCGGCGGCCGCGTCGTGGCCGCTCTTATAGTCGTTGATTTTCAATTCGATCATGCGCGGCTCGAGGCCGAGTTGCCGACAGGCCGTCATGAAGGCTTCACCGCGCCGCCTTGCCGTATAGGAGATAGCGGGCGCCGCCATGACCGCCGGCGCCCTGACGCCGCTTTCGATCAGATGCGTGGCAGCGAGATGGCCTGCCATGCGATCATCGGAAATGATGCGGTCGACGAAGGGAATATCGTCGCCCTTGTTGATCAGCACGATCGGCACACCTTCGGCTGCGCATTGCTCGCAGATCTCCGTCGGCGGCGCGTCCGATGTGACGATGACGCCGGAGACGGCATAGTGCAGAAGCTGGCCGATGACGGTCGAGGTGTCCGCCTCCTTCGAGGTCGGCAACAGGATCGGGCGAAAATTGCGGGCGATCAGCACCCGCGCCAGATGCTCGATCTGCAGCGTGCGGAACGGGTTATCGAGGCCGGCGGCGACAAGGCCGACGAGATCGGAACGCTTGTTGGTGAGGCTGCGAGCCAGATAGTTCACCCGGTAGCCGAGATCCTTGGCCGCCTGATAGACCTTCTCGCGCGTCTTCGGCGAAACACTGGCATCCGGGGTGAAAGCGCGCGAAACGGCAGCGCGCGAGACGCCCGCCACACGTGCCACGTCGAAGGACGTGACCTTCCTCGGTCCCTTGTTATCCTTGTCTGCCATGCTTCTCATCCCTGGCGGCCGGGCGCATCAGATCGGGCAGGTCCGTACAGATGCCGAGTACCGGAAGCTTCATGATGTCGGACAAAATGGCCGGCCGTTCCTCGTGCCACAGCACGATTTCACGGCTTTCGCCGAAGGCTCGCCGCATCAGCTCTCCTGTGACCAGATCCTGCGGGCGCTCGCCGGCCCTTTCCCAGCAAAGGTGCAGGATATCGGCGCCGGCTTCATCGCCAGCTGCGTGCGGATCGTGGCCAACACGGACCAGTACCGAGAGCGGGTAATCGCAGCCCGCATCGCGAAGCTCACGCACTTGCGCGGTATCGAAAGAGCCGAGGCAGGCAAAGCGCTGGTTTTTCTCAATAAGATGCTTCCAGCACCGAAGCCCCGTGCCCGGCGCCTTGAGCTCGATATAGAGGCCTGTATTGGTCCGCCGTCCAAGGGCTGCGACCGCCTCGAAGGTCGGAACGTTGACGCCTTCGAGAGCAGCAAGCTCGGCCGCCGTCATCTCGGAAATTCGGCGGTCGATACCGAAGACGCGCTCGAGATGATCGTCGTGGGAAACGACAACCACACCATCTTTGGTGAGTTGCGTGTCGAGCTCCCACATTTCCGCGCCGAGTTCGGCAGCGCGCTGGAAGGCTTCGAGGGTATTCTCCCGCTCATGGCCACTTGCACCGCGATGGCCGATGCAGAAAGGCAGATATCCCTTGTTCGAGGGCCAATCATAACGTTCGAAAAAAGACGAGAAGTCACGCATCGCTCAGAGCCTCCGGCCTTCTTCATCGAAGACGAATACGCCTCGGCTGTCGATCGCCCACTTCACCTCGTCGCCGACGGTGATGTCATTGCGGACCGGCTGAATGGACCGCAGCAGCGAGCCGCCGGCAAGCTGCACGTCGTAAAGGTTCTCGCGGCCCTGCGTTTCGGCAAAGGTGACCTTGCCGGGAACGGCGATGTCGCCGGCCGGATTGAAATGTTCGGGGCGCACGCCGAGCGTCAGCTTGGTGCCCTCGGCGGCCTGGACCGATACCGGCACGCGGATCTCGCTTTCCGGCATGGCGAAAGCGCCATCCTTCATCACGCCACGCAGGAAGGTGATCGGCGGATTGCCAAGGAAGCCGGCGACGAAGGCAGTGCGCGGGTCGCTATACATCTCGGCCGGCGTCGCGATCTGCACGATCTCGCCTTCCTTCATGATGGCAATGCGGTCGCACATACTCATCGCTTCCACCTGATCATGGGTGACTAGGATGGCGGTGATGCCCGTCTCGCGCTGGATGCGGCGAATTTCCGAACGCATTTCGAGGCGAAGCTTGGCATCGAGATTGGCAAGCGGCTCGTCGAGCAGCAGGACGTCCGGCTTGCGGATCAGCGCACGGGCAAGGGCTACGCGCTGCTGCTGGCCGCCGGAAAGCTGGGCTGGCCGGCGCTCCATCAGATTGCCGATCTGCACGAGGCCGGAAATGCGCTCGACCTCCTTGCGGATATCGGCCGCATTGACGCCCTTCACCTTCAGCGGAAAGCCGATGTTCTCTGCAACCGTCATATGCGGATAGAGCGCATAGGACTGAAAGACGACGCCGACATTGCGCATCTGGCTCGGCAGGTCGGTGACGTCCCGGTCGCCAAAGAGAATACGGCCGCCGGTCGGGCGATGGATGCCGCAGATGGCAAACAGCGTTGTGGACTTGCCGCAGCCCGAGGGCCCGAGAAGCGCCAGCATCTCGCCGCTGCCGACTTCGAGATTCATGTTCTCGATGACCTTGGTGGAGCCGAAGCTCTTCGAAAAATTGTCGAGGAGGATACGCATCAGCCTTTGCTCCCGCCGCCATAGATGTTCATGAGATATTTGTGGAAGAGTGCGTAGGCGATCAGAACCGGGATGACGTAGAAGAGGCCTACCGCCTTGAACATGTTGAAATCATAATTGTTATCGTCGGCGAGGAAGCCGGCGAGATAGACCGAGAGCACTTGCACCTGATTGCCGGGCGCCAGCACCTGCGGCAGGATGAATTCGCCCCAGCCGGACAGGAACGAGAAGAGGCCGAGCGCCATGATGCCCGGACCGACCTGCGGCAGAACGAGGCTACGCCAGACCCGGAACCGCGAAGCGCCATCGACGACGCCAGCCATCTCTATTTCCCAGGGCACCGTGTCGTAGAAGCCCTTCATCAACCAGATGCCGAGCGGCAGATCAATCGCCGCCTTGACCAGGATGACGCCGATCAGGGAATTGTAGAGGCCGATCATCTGCAGCACGATGAAGATGGCGATGATCAGCGTTACCGACGGGAAGGCGTGGAGCACCATGACACCGGCAAGGAAGAAGCCGCGCGCAGGTACATTGAGCCGCGAGAGCACATAGCCTGCCATCGACGAGACGATGACGACCACGCTCGTCGTGGAGCTGGCGAAAAGCAGCGTATTGAGCGTCACGATCCAGATGTTCGGCTTGCCTTCGGTCGTCTGCCACAGGAAGCGCCAGTGCTGGAGGGTGAAGCTGGAGGGTATGAGCGAGCCGGCCTCTTTCACCGTTACCGTGTCGATGAAGAAATAGGCGTACATCAAAAGCAGCGGCAGGCTGACGACGGCGAGCATGGCGATGACCGGCCAACTGCTGAAATTCGCGGAGGGTTGCGCTTTTTCGGCCATGGATCAGTCCTCGATCAGCGGCTTGGAGACAAGTGTGCCGTAGTTGAAGATGCGCAGGTAGATCAGAGACAATGTCACCCCGATAACCACAAGCACGAGGGCCATGGCGGCGCCGAGACCGTATTCCAGGTTGCCGGCGTAGTTGTTGAGCGCCGTATGGTAGGCGGCGAGCGCCCAGATTTCGGTCGCCCTGCCGGGTCCGCCGTTCGTCGAAAGCAGGATTTCGTTGAAGGAGGCGAGCAGCGAGAGCGTCTGGTAGCAGGTGACGAAGAGGATCGGCCAGCGCATCTGCGGCAAGATGATGTAGCGGATCTGCTGCCAGCGCGACGCGCCGTCAACCTCGCTCGCATAGAACTGGCTCTTCGGAATAGCCTTCATTGCCGACGAGAAAACCAGCATGCCCATGGAGGCGCCGATGAAGCCATTGATCATGACAACGAAGACCCAGGCATTATAGGCATTGTCGAGTAGGTAATTCTTCGGCGGATAACCGAAATTGCCCATCAGCGTGGAAATGAAGCCGGTATCCCAGGCAAGCCATTTCCAGAGCATGACATAGATGACGACGGGCGTGATGCGCGGCAGTAGCCAGACACCCCGGAAAAAGGAAGCCGGTGCCGCCGGCATGTAATGCGTCCAGATGGCAAGCAGCAGCGCATAGCCGACATTAAAAATGACCAGCACCAGCGCGACGTAGAGCACTGTATTCAGCAGCACGCGGGCCATATCCGGCGAGGAGGCCATGCGCGAGAAATTGTCAGATGTCCACACCCAACCGGTATAGGCGGCCTTGGCGACCTGTTCCTTCTGGTCGGGCGTCAGCTTGAAGCCGAGCGTATCGAGGGCGGAGAAAAGCTCGTCCTTGCTGTCGAATCGGGCATTGACGACCGAGCGGTTGAACTGGTCGGAAATTTGTTTGACCTCGCGCGTCGAGGGGCGCTCGTTCAGGTCCTTGATCATGCGCTCGATTTCGCGGCGTGATGGGAAGACCTCGTTCATATGCTTATCGCGCAGTTCCGAGACGATGGCTGACGAGAGGCTCAGGTCTTCGACGGCCTTGAGGCCAGCTTCGTCGATCGTGTAGCGCGGCTCGCCCAGCTGATCGGCGATATCGGGCATGGTCGATTTGAGCGTGATCAGCGAATTCGGCGCGACCTGGTAGACGCCGCCGGAAATGCCGGTCGCCGTCGTCATGTTCGTCATCGAGAAGACGGCGGTCAGAACGACCGGTAGCAGGAAGAACAGAAGGATCATGATCGCCGCAGGTGCGATCATCACCAGCCCAAGCGTTCTGGACGATTTCATGGAAGTCCCCTCATGGACGACGCTCCGGAAGGCGGCGTTGCGGCCGCCTTCCGGCAGAGTGCGCCGATCTTAGCGGATGACGATCTTGTCGCCGAGCGTGCTCTTCAGCTCGCTCTCGGCATCATTGACGGCGGCGTCGACAGTCTTGGCGCCGGTCCAGGATGCTTCAAGGTTCTTCCACATGATGTTCCAGTAGGTGCCGAAATCGGAATTGTTCGGCATCGCGTTGGCGTGGGGCAGCAGTCGCTCCGTCGCCTCGCGGGCCCAGCGATTGGCGGCGTAGAAATCAACGGCTGATTCGGACTTGGAGACACCGAGATGCGCCGACTTGATAGCGTGCAGCGCATTGGTGCGCGGCTCCGAAGCGATCGTGATCAGCTGGGCTGCGATCTGCGTGTCCTCGTCGCTATGACCCGATGTCAGCAGGTAAACGAGAGGGTGCGTCAGCGTGTTGGCCTTGCCGCCTTCGCCAGCCGGAATCAGCGTGAAGGCGATGTTGCCGAAGAAGTCTTTCAGGCCTTCCTGGTTGACCATGCGGGCATAGTGCCAGGTGCCGGCGTCCCAGATGCCGGCCTTGCCGCTGGAGACTTCCTTCCACCACTGGTCGCCCGGCATGCCGATGTGGTTCTTCTTGGTGACGCCGGAAGCAACGGCATCAGCAAAGAACTGGTACGTGCGCTTCATCGCAGCCTTGTCGAAAACGAGCTTGCCGTTTTCTTCCATGACGCCGCCGAATGAGGTGTAAAACTGCCAGTAATCAGGACCGTTGCTGGTGCGCGGATAGAAGCCGTAGCCGGGCTGTACGAGGCCCTTGTCCTGCATCTTCTTGGCGTCTTCGAGCAAGTTCTTCATCGTGTACTTGCCGTCCTGGACGTTCTGCGGCAGCGCGTCGAGGTCAGCATCGCTGTAGCCGATCGCCTTCATGTGCGGCTTCCAGAACAGCATCGGGCGGGATTCTGCATCCTGTGGGATGCCGTAGACCGAGCCATTGTAGGAGGCGATCTGCATCAGGTTTTCGTAGATGTCGTTGAGCGGCCAGGAGTCGAGGTCGACATAATCCTCCACAGGAACGATGAGGCCGGCCTGCGACCAGGGAGCGATGTCTTCATGGCCGCTGACGACGATATTCGGAGCCTTCTTGGCTTCGGCGGCAAGCGTCAGCGCCTGCTTGAAATCATCCCAACCGGAGTAAGGGGTCTTTTCAACAATGATCTTCAGATCTTCGCCCTTCAAAGCAGCTTCGCGCTGAAGCTGCTGAGCGGCGATCTCAATGGCATCGAGGCGATAAACGTCGTTCGGGCCGGTACCACCAGCCCAGACGCTGATGTGAACATCCTTGGCAAGCGCAAATGCAGAGGTCGAGGCCAGGATTGCGGCCGCAATGGTAAGGGATTTCAGTGTCGGCAAAATGGTCATCTTCTTCGTCTCCCTAGAAGAGCAGTGTGAGGCCTCTTGACGGGTCATCACTGGTGTTGATGGCCGTTCCGATAGCCCCACGAAAACGTGGCGTATCCCGCTCTAGGGGGCGAACGTAACGGCCGAATGACAAAATTGAGCACGTGTGCAAAATTATTATGACGATGTTCTCGACGTGGTCAATCGCTGATGGAAACGCCAGTTCAGCTGCCGGTGGAAATTGATATCAAAGGACGCAACGACGCCGGTCATCGACCGCGACACGGACCCTGCGTCCATATTCAAGCTCTTGCCTACCTTTTCTCAATCGGCTAGTAATCTCGCCGGAGCTGTTCAACAACGGAGGCGTGCAATGACAGATATTTCTTCGTCCCACGCCTCTTTGGCATAGCCTTCGAAGCTCCCAACCCTTGCCCCTATTCGGGGTCTTTCAAGCTTCACCATCCAAAGATGGCACCCGTTTCGCACGCAGCGCCTGGCAGCGATAACGACTGCGCCTGATCTTGCTGCGCACATTCAGCTTGAAGGAAGGGCGGTCCAGAATTCTGGCCGCATTTGATCATGAACAATCAACACGCCGGCGAGAGCCTGGCGACATCCGTGAGCGAGCTCTGCTCGCGCTTCAGCTTTAGAGAAATTCTCGTCGCAACCATCATTGCCCGGTGGAGACGTCGTCGCGTCGTGAACAGCGTCGAAGCTTTCCCACCATGGCTGCGCCGTGATCTTGCTCTGTTCGATGAGTAAGTCCCACACTTTGCAAACCTTACCAGCGATCAGCTGGCGGGTGATCCTCTTTCAGATCATCCCGCCAGCTTGCGGCCGGCAATCCGGGTGGCCTTTCGAAGCACCCGAAATCGTCTCTGTAAACCAAGCGATTGAATTTTCTGAAATTGAGATATTAAGTTGAACGCATGAATCCCCATGCCGCTTCGCGGTCCCTTGTCGGCTGTTCATCCAGAAGTATCCATCCCATGAGCCTCGAATCCGTTCGCACCTTCTTCGCCGCCAACGCCCCCGACATTGCCATCATCGAAACCGCCGGCAGCTCTTCGACAGTCACCCTCGCCGCAGAAGCGCATGGCGTCGAGCCGGCGCAGATCGCCAAGACGATCTGCCTGCGCGTCGGTGATCGCATCATGCTGATCGTGGCGAGCGGCATGGCGCGTCTTGATAACAGGAAGTTCAAGGACACCTTCGGCGGCAAGGGGCGCATGCTCGACGCGGAGGAAGTGCTGGCGGTGACGAGCCACCCAGTCGGTGGCGTCTGCCCCTTCGGCCTGCCGGCACCCTTGCCGATCTATTGCGACATGTCGCTGAAGCAGTTCGATGAGGTCGTTCCGGCCGCCGGCTCGACCAATTCCGCGGTGCGCATCCCCACCGAAAGACTGGCGGAAATCACCCGGGCCGAATGGGTCGACGTCTGCCAGTAGCGGCGCATAACTTCACAGCGCAGAAAGAATACCTATATTAGGTACCGACATGCCATTCAGCGCATGATAGGAGATGAACGAATGCCCACTGCCGTTTCGCGTTTTGCCAGGATCGCGGCGATTGCCGTTCTTGCGAGCGCTACCGTCTTTGCTTCGATCGGTGATGCCGATGCGCGCCGCGCCGGTGGATTCGGCGGATTCGGAAGCCGCGGCACGCGTACCTTCAGCGCGCCTCCGGTCACGCAGACTGCTCCTGCCCCGGTTGCGCCCATTGAGCGCTCGATGACGCCGCGCCCGCAGACAACTACGCCCTATAACACACAACAACCCGGCTACGCCCAGCAGCGCCCCGGCTTCTTTGGCGGCTTCGGCCGTTCGATGATCGGCGGCCTGATTGCTGGCGGTCTGCTCGGTATGCTGCTCGGCCACGGTTTCGGCGGCGGCTTCGGTTTCCTCGGCATGCTCCTGCAGATCGCGCTGATCTTCGGAGCGATCACCCTTGCCATGCGCTTCTTCGCCAATCGCCGCCAGCCGTCCTACAGCGCAGGCGGCCAGAGCTATGGCGGACCGCAGTCCTATGGCATGTCGCCGGCCAATGGCGGTTCGTCCTTCCATATTCCGGCAATCGGTTCGGGCTCCAGCGGCCAACAGCAGCACAACGCACGGCCGAGCGATGAGATCGGCCTTGCCCAGGCCGACCTCGATCAGTTCGAGGAATTGCTGACCAAGATTCAGACCGCTTATGGCGCGGAGGATTACGGTGCGCTGCGCCGCCTGACGACGCCGGAAGCCATGTCCTACCTTGCTGAAGAACTCGGCGAGAACGCGACCAACGGCGTCCGCAACCAGGTTACCGACGTCAAGCTGCTACAGGGCGATATCGCCGAAGCCTGGCGCGACGACGGGCTGGAATATGCGACGCTTGCGATGCGCTACTCCTCGATCGACGCCATGGTCGAGCGTAACAGCGGTCGCCTCGTCTCGGGCGACGACCGCCGCCCGAGCGAAAGCACTGAGGTCTGGACCTTCGTGCGCAATTCCGGCGCCGACTGGAAGCTTGCCGCCATCCAGGGCACCGGCCAGCGCGCTGCTTAATTAACCGAAACGGGTTTGGAGCGCATGCGGGACACCGTTTCGCGCTCCGCCCGCTTGCAGCGCATCGGCGGCAGGCCGCGGTCCATCAGATCCATATCCTCAAGCACCATGTCGCCCATCCTCTTGAAGGCGATATCGAGTGCACCGGCCCGATGGGCCGAGCGGATGAAGCCCTTGAGGTTCCGCACCGGATGGTCTGACGGCAACGGCTCCTGCGGATAGACATCGCTTGCCGCAACGATGTGGCCTGACGCGACGGCGGCCATCAGCGCGTCGAAATCCACGACATCGGCGCGACTGAGCAGGATGAAGGCGGCACCCTTGCGCATGCTGGCAAACGCATCCGCACCAAGGAAGCCCCTGTTCTCGCTGGTGACCGATGCTACGACGAAAACGAAATCACTCTGTGTCAGCACTTCGTTCAGGCTCGCGGGCTGGACGCCATTTTCCTCCAGGATCGAGCGTGGCATCCAGGGATCGAAAACCCTGATCCTGGCGCGAAAGCCCGACAGAACCCGCCGCAGCGCCTTGCCGAGATCGCCGAAACCGACAATGCCGATCTCGGAACCGGATATTAGCCGGGCGCTTGTATTGCCCTCACCGCCCCAGAGTTCATTGCCTTCCCGGAAAGCCACATCGGCATCGACGATGCCGCGGGCGAGGCTGAGCGCAAAGCCAAGACCGATCTCCGCCACCGGCTCGGCAAAGACCTGTCCTGTCGTCACCACATGAATGCCGCGCTGGAAGAGGATCTCGTAGGGCATGTTGTTGAGGAGATTACTCTCGACATTGAGGATCGAGCGGAGCTGCGGCATACGACCAAGCGTTTCCGCAGAAAGCGGTGGCTGGCCGATGATGTAGCGCGCCTTGCCGATGACATCATCGTCGAGGCCAGCGATGTTTTCGGGATCGGCCTCGACGATCTCATATTTGGCGTTGAGTTCGGCGCGCGCCTTATCGCTGAAGATCAGGTCGAGCGTACGCGGCTCCGGCGCGCTGATCGCCAGCGGCCTTTCGGTATTCGTCATGGGGTCCTCCTCGAGACGCGGCGGCACACCTCCGCAAGATGATTGATAATCCGGTTGAGCGCCCCTTGTGAAGCCGCCCTTCAAAAAGGCAATTGCCTATGATATAAGCAATTGAAATTCCTATTTATTTTCATGCTTTTCGTTGACGATAAAATCTCGCTGGACTAGCTTGGCGACGCGACTTGAAACCGTGCCTGAGGGGTCGGCGGCCGCAGGATCTAAAAGCTCGGAGGGAATTCCACAATGAAATCAATCTTCAAGAGCGGCGTCCTTACGCTCGCCACCGCAGCGCTCCCGGCAGTCGCCTATGCCCATACCGGCGTCGGTGAGACGGCCGGCCTTGTCCATGGTTTCAGCCATCCTATCTCCGGCTTCGATCACATCCTTGCCATGGTCATGGTCGGCGTTCTCGCCTTCCAGCTTGGCGGCCGCGCTCTCTGGGCCGTGCCCGCGACCTTCGTGCTCGTCATGGCCTTCGGTGGCGCGCTCGGCATTGCCGGTATCAATGTGCCTTTCGTCGAGACCGGCATTGCGCTTTCCGTCATCGTGCTCGGCGCTGTCGTCGCGCTGAACATCCGTGCCTCGACAGCAGTCGCGATGGCGATTGTCGGCCTGTTTGCAATCTTCCACGGCCACGCGCATGGCGTCGAGATGCCTGAAAATGCCGGCGGCGCTGCCTATGCCGTAGGTTTCATGATCGCAACCGCTCTGCTGCATGCAGTCGGGCTCGGCATCGGCTTCCTCATCGCCCGCTTCGGCGAGCGTCAGGGCGCCTTTGTCGTGCGTTCCGCAGGCGGCCTTGCGGCAGTTGTCGGCGTCGGCATCCTGACCGGCCTGATCTGAGGCTCACGCCTCTCCGATAAATTTATATGGCATTTGGCGCCCGGCAGACACTTGTCTGTCGGGCGTTTTATATTTGCGCGATTTGACTCAAGTCAATTTCAGGCGCGCGACGCCGGTCTATGAAGAAACAGACCACCGAAGCATGTATCCAAATTGACGCAGGTCAAGCTGGGCAATTGCGGCATAAACGCGAAAGTCTGTATAGTGATTTCAGAAATTTCTGAAATAACAGATATAACGGAAACGACAATGAACCTTCCGCCTCTCGTTCAGTCCTTTGTCCTGCACTTCGGTGAAATGGGTTCCCGCTGGGGCATCAATCGCACGGTCGGCCAGATCTATGCCCTGCTCTACGTCTCGCCTTCGCCGCTTTGCGCCGAGGAGATCGTCGATGCGCTCGGCATATCGCGCTCGAACGTCTCCATGAGCCTTCGCGAATTGCAGGCCTGGAACCTAGTGATTCTGCGCCACAAGCCGGATGACCGGCGCGACTTCTTCACCACACCCGACGATGTCTGGCTGATTCTCAGAACGCTTGCCGAAGAGCGCAAGAAGCGCGAGGTCGATCCCACATTATCTGTGCTGCGCGAGATCCTCATGCAGCGCCCGGCGAGCGAGGCCGAACGCCATGCGCAGGAGCGTATGAGCGAGATGCACACGCTGATCGAACAGCTGACGCATTGGTATGAAGACGTAAAACAACTTGAAACAGAAAGGCTTGCGACGTTACTCTCACTAGGTGCGAAAGTGACCAAATTGCTGGAGGCCAAGGACAGAGTCGTTTCGCTTGGCCGCCGTCGTCCCAATCCTGCGAACAAGAGTTAGCGCCATGGGTAGTGCTTTCTTCGACGCGAGAAACCAGCAAGTGTCCGGGATACCGGATCGTAAGGCCGCGGCACGCAAGCCGTCCAAGACCAAAAGCCGCCTACGCGGCGCAGCGATGCTGCAAGCGTTTGCGGCTGCCCTCTGGATTCCCCAGGCAGGCCTGCTCGCCTGGTCCGTCGGCCGGCTCGCCGATGGTGGAAGCCCTGCCGATATCCTCTGGCCGGCACTCTTCATCCTGTTGCTCGGCGTCGTCAAAAGCTGTCTCGATGCGGCCGGCGGCCGCCTTGCTTTTCGTGCGGCACGCGCTGAACTCAGCGAAAAACGCGCCACTGCCATCCGCCTGCTTGCCCGTCTTTCGCCTGTTGATGCCGGGCGCCCTGCGTCGGGTGAGGCCGCCAGCGTTCTCGGCGAACAAGCTGAGCTGATCGTGCCCTATCTCTCCCGTTTCCAGCCGGCGCGAATGAAGGCAAGCCTTGTGCCGCTCATCATCCTTAGCTGCATCTTTCCGATCTCCTGGATCGCCGCGCTCGTGCTGCTGTTTGCGGCGCCGCTCATTCCGATCTTCATGGCGCTGATTGGTTGGCGCGCGCAGACTGCGAGCGAAAAGCAACTCGTCGCAACGGGCGGCCTCAACGCTTTCCTGCTCGACCGGCTGCGCGGTCTTGCGACGATCCGCTCTCTGAACGCGGTCGATGCCACGGCGCGCAGGCTTCGCGCGGAAGCAGAATCGCTTCGCACGCGCACCATGACAGTGCTGAAGATCGCTTTCCTGTCTTCGGCTGTGCTCGAACTCTTTTCGGCACTCGGCGTCGCGATGACCGCCGTCTATGTCGGCTTCAGCCTGCTCGGCGAAATCCGCTTTGGCGCCTGGTCGGGCGGCCTTGACCTTTCGCAAGGCCTGTTCGTCCTGCTGCTGGCACCGGCCTTTTTCGAGCCGCTGCGTGAACTCTCCGCCGTCTGGCATGACCGTGCCTCGGGCGAGGCCGCGCTGAAGGCGCTGGATGGGCTCGCTGCCGAAGGCATGACGCTTCCCGATCGCGAAGAGGCGGGAGCCTTTGCCGCGAACGAGGCCCTCAATATCAACCTAGAAAATATCAGCTTTCGCTATCAGCCGGATCATGCGCCGGTCCTTGATGGCTTCAGTCTCGATATTGCCGCCGGCGAACACGTAGCGCTGCTTGGCGCCAGCGGTACCGGCAAATCAACATTGTTGTCGCTGATCGCCGGTCTGGCGCCCTGCTATGAGGGCCAGGTTCTGGTTGGCGGCACAGCGACAGATCGCGGCAAAATGGCCTGGATCGGCCAGAAGCCGCATATTTTCGCAGGCACCGTTGCCGGCAATATTGCGCTGGGACGGCCCGGCATCGCCAAGGCAGAAGTCTCCAAGGCGCTCGATCTCGCAAGGCTTGGCGGTATCGCGAATGCCTATGGACATCGCCCGCTCGGTGAAAGCGGCATCGGTCTTTCTGGCGGCGAGGCGCTGCGCCTTGCGATCGCGCGGGCTGCCTGCGACCCCGATATCCACATCATCCTCGCTGACGAGCCGACCGCGCATCTCGATGCCGAGACGGCTGCCGAGATCACCGAGAGCCTGCTTGCTCTTGCGGAGGGCCGCACGCTGATCGTGGCAACGCACGACCCGCTGCTGGCCGCACGCATGCACCACGCCATCCGCCTTGATACGGAGCGTCTTCAGGAGGCTGCCGAATGACCAACTTCCTTAGAGATATCAGGCCGGTCCTGCGCCTGTTCATGCAGACGCGTCGCAAGGAACTCCTGCTCGGCGCCGCACTGTCGGCGGCGACCGTTACGGCTGGTATCGCCCTGCTCGGCCTATCCGGCTGGTTCATTACCGCAACCGCGCTTGCAGGTCTCTCGGTAACCGTTGCCGCGACCTTTGACGTCTTTGCGCCATCGGCCAGCATCCGTTTCCTTGCCATCCTGCGCACGGCTGCACGCTATGGCGAAAGACTGACGACCCACAACGCGACGCTCGCCGTGCTCGCCGCCCTTCGCGAGCGCCTGTTTCGCGGCTGGGCCTCCGCCGGTGCGGCGCGCGCCCTTCTCAACCGTCCGGCCCGGCTGCTCTTCCGGCTGACCGCCGATATCGATGCGTTGGATTCGCTCTATCTTCGCATCCTGGTGCCGGCAGCCGTGGCAGTCGGCACGGCACTTGTTGCCAGCGTGACACTCGGCCTGATGCATCCGCTGTTCGGCCTGCTCTTCGGATCTTGCCTCGTTCTGGTGGGGCTTGGCCTGCCACTCGCCGCCGGCCGGCTGGCACTGAAGCACGCTCGCCGCCGCGCCTACGGCATCGAAACCATCCGGTCGCGGACCATCGATCTCGTCGCTGGGCAGACCGATCTTCTCATGGCAAACCGCCTTGCCGCACAGCAGCAGGCAATCGCCGCCGCGGACGCCTATACCGCAAAGGCCGACGACCGCCTGAACAGGATCGAGACCGGCGTGAGTTTCGGTTTCGGGCTCGTCTCAACCGCCCTGCTGGTCGGGGCATTGCTGACATCAGCGACGCTAATGCAGACGGGCAGGATCACCGCACCCGTTGCGGCACTCGGCGTGCTCGTCGCCTTTGCTGCAACAGAACCCTTTGCCGCATTGCGCCGCGGCGCGATGGAATTCGGCAGGACCATGCTAGCGGCGAAGCGGATCGCGCCACGCCTTTCGGCCATTCAAGCGGATTTCACGCCCAAGGCTCCGGCCCATGAGCTCGCCTTCGCGCTGCAGAATGTGACCGTCGCCAATGATGGGGCGGCACTGCCGGCCTTGCGGGAGGTGACGTTCGAACTTCGCCGCGGTGAGCACATGGCCGTGGTCGGCAGCAGCGGCGCCGGCAAATCGACCCTGCTGTCGCTACTATCAGGCGAACTGCCGCCAAGTGCCGGCATGGCCGCAGCGCTCGACGCAACGCTGCTCATCCAGCGCACCGAGCTTTTCCAGGACACGCTGCGCGGCAACCTGCTGCTCGCGGCGCCCGATGCTGAAGATGACCGACTGCGAGACGCGCTCAGAGCCGCAGGCCTGCTTGCCGATGTCGATGCGCTGCCATCAGGCCTCGATACCCCGCTCGGCGAAGGCGGCATGGGGCTTTCCGGCGGCCAGTCGCGCCGGCTGGCGCTCGCCCGCCTCTTCTTGCGCGACACGCCGCTCTGGCTGCTCGACGAGCCGACCGAGGGGCTCGACGGCCGCACCGCCCGCGATGTGCTGCATCGCCTCGCGCTGAGAGCGGAAGGCCGCGCGCTTGTCATTGCCACACATATTCGCCGCGAAGCGGCGCTTGCAGACTTGATCGCCGTCATCGAGGACGGCCGCATCTCAGAAGTTTCGCGCCGTGGAGAGGCGGCGTTCGAAAAGGCGCTCAACCGGCTTCGGCCGGATTGAGCGAACAGGCATGCTCCGCACGGCCAGCCGGCCATGCGGAAACTTCTTGATACCCCGTGGGACCGTGGGAGTAAGACAATGGAACTAGACATCGTAGCGCTATCGCGCTTCCAATTTGCGCTGACTGCGCTTTATCACTTTCTGTTCGTGCCCTTGACGCTCGGCCTTTCCGTGCTGCTTGCCATCATGGAGACGACCTATGTCATGACTGGCCGCCAGATCTGGCGGCAGATGACGAAATTCTGGGGCACGCTCTTCGGCATCAATTTCGTGCTGGGCGTCGCAACCGGTATCGTCATGGAATTCCAGTTCGGCATGAACTGGAGCTATTACAGCTATTATGTCGGCGACATCTTCGGTGCGCCACTTGCAATCGAGGGCCTGATGGCCTTCTTCCTCGAAGCGACCTTTGTGGGCCTTTTCTTCTTCGGCTGGGACAAGCTGTCCAAGGTCGGCCATCTGGTCGCTACCTGGGCAGTGGCGCTCGGCTCGAATTTCTCCGCGCTCTGGATCCTCATCGCCAATGGCTGGATGCAGAACCCGGTCGGTTCCGCGCTCAATCCCCAGACGATGCGCATGGAGATCGTCAGCTTCTTCGACGTGGTCTTCAACCCTGTCGCCCAGGCGAAATTCGTCCACACGGTTTCAGCCGGCTACGTCTGCGCCTCGATCTTCGTGCTCGGCGTTTCGGCCTGGTACATGCTGAAGGGCCGGCATATCGAGCTTGCCAAGCGCTCGATGACGGTCGCCGCCTCCTTCGGCCTCGCTTCGGCGCTGTCGGTGGTCGTTCTCGGTGACGAAAGCGGCTATCTCGCCACCGAAAACCAGAAGATGAAACTCGCTGCGATCGAAGCCATGTGGAAGACGGAGCCGGCTCCGGCCGCCTTCACCGCCTTCGGCTTCCCGGACCAGGAAGCACGCGAGACACATTTCGCCGTCCATATCCCCTGGGTCATGGGCCTGATCGGCACGCGCTCGCTGACGACGGAAATTCCCGGTATCGACAAGCTGGAACAGCAGGCCGAGATCCGTATCCGTGACGGCATCAAGGCCTACGATGCGCTGATGCAGATCCGTTCCGCCCCGGCCCAGGATCAGGTCGCCCAGGAAGTCCGGAGCTCCTTCGAAGATCTGGGCCACGACCTTGGCTATGGCTTGCTCCTGAAGCGCTATGTCGACGATCCGCGTCAGGCGACCGACGAACAGATTGCCCAGGCGGCACGCGATACCATCCCGCATGTGCCGACGCTCTTCTGGTCGTTCCGCATCATGGTCGGCCTCGGCATGTTCTTCATCGTTCTGACGGCAACCTTCTTCTGGCTGTCGGCCCGCCGACATCTGGACAAATATCCGCTGTTGCTGCGCATCGCGGTCTTTGCCATCCCTCTGCCCTGGATCGCTATCGAAGCCGGATGGGTGGTTGCCGAAATCGGCCGTCAGCCCTGGGTGATCGAAGGCGTGCTGCCGACGGCGGTTGCCGTCTCCAATCACGGCGCCTGGGCAGTGCTGCTCACCATCATCGGGTTTGCCGCACTCTACACGACCCTGATCATCATCGAGATGAGCCTGATGCTCAGGGCGATCCGCCAGGGCCCGGAACCGGACCACGAACCGGAAGCCAAGCTCATTTCCGAAACCCTCGTTCCCGCGGAGTGACCTGTCATGATCCTTCATGAACTCATCGATTATGGAACCCTGCGCCTCATCTGGTGGGTGCTGCTCGGCGTGCTGCTAATCGCCTTCGCCGTCACCGACGGCTTCGACCTCGGCGTCGGGACGCTCCTGCCCTTCGTCGCCAAGACCGATGCGGAACGCCGTGTCGCCATCAACACGATCGGCGCCACCTGGGAAGGCAATCAGGTCTGGCTCATCCTCGCAGGCGGCGCGATCTTCGCCGCCTGGCCGCCGCTCTACGCGGTCTCCTTCTCGGGCTTCTACCTGGCGATGTTTGCGATCCTCTTCGCGCTCATCCTGCGTCCGGTCGGCTTCAAGTATCGCTCCAAGCGCGACAGCGCGCGCTGGCGAAACGGCTGGGACTGGGCGCTCTTCATCGGCGGTTTCGTGCCGTCGCTGATCTTCGGCGTTGCCGTCGGCAACGTGTTGCAAGGCATTCCCTTCCGCTTCGCGGACGATATGCGGATCTTCTACGAGGGCTCGTTCTTCGCGCTTCTGAACCCCTATGCCCTTCTCTGCGGCCTGCTTTCCGTCGCCATGCTGGTAATGCATGGCAGCGCATGGCTGGTGCTGAAGGCAACAGGGCCGGTTGCCGATCGCGCCCGGCGCTTCGGCAGCATCGCAGCGCTTGTGGTCATCGTGCTCTTTGCGCTCGGCGGCCTATGGCTCTGGGCCGGTGTCAGCGGTTATCGCATCACCAGCGATATCAGTCCGGTCGGCCCGTCGAACCCGCTTCTGAAGACGGTGGCGCTGGAAAGCGGTGCATGGCTTGCCAATTACGTCACCCATCCCTGGATGATCGCCGCTCCGGTACTCGGCTTCCTGGGTGCGGCGGCCGCCTTCCTTGCCATGCGAGCACGGCTGGAAGTCATGACCCTGCTCTTCAGCGACCTCTCGATAACAGGCATCATCTCGACGGTCGGTCTGTCGATGTTCCCCTTCATCCTGCCCTCTTCGCTCGATCCGAGGTCGAGCCTGACGGTCTGGGATGCGTCGTCGAGCCACCAGACGCTCTTCATCATGCTGGTGGTTACGGTCATCTTCCTGCCGATAATCTTTGCCTACACCGCCTGGGTCTACAAGGTGCTGTGGGGCAAGGTCGACGAGAAGAGCATCACCGACAAAAACAGCCACGCTTACTGAGGAGACGAAACGATGTGGTATTTCGCATGGATACTCGGCCTGCCGCTGGCAGCCGCCTTCGCCGTCCTCAACGCCATATGGTACGAGCTGGTGGATGACGAAGCCAAGAAAAAGGCATCGGGCGAACGCCGATAAAGAATTGAAGGGCGCGGCCCAAACCGCGCCCTTTTTCTTTCAGCTCATCGCCGCACAGCTGTCAGCCAAGCCGGTTCTGCGACCGCTCCGCAAGCTCGACAATGATGCCATCGGGATCGCGGACAAAGGCGATCCTGTTCAGCATCTCCGAATGGACGGCAAAGCGCGGCCGTTCCTTGATTTCGACGCCTGCCGCTTCCAGCTGCGCGAAGGTTTCTTCGACATTCTCGAAATGGAAGGTGATGTGCTTGACGCCTGCCGTTCCTTCGGGAAGATCGACCGCGCGAGCGGCCCCGCCAGGCGGGGCGAAAACTTCCAGCATGCCGCCGCCAGCGTCGAGGAAGGCAACCTGCATGCCATCAGGCATCTGCTTGCGCAGCTGCAACTTTAGCCCGAGCAGACCGCAATAGAACTCGATGGCACGATCCATATTGCTGACGGTCATACCGATATGTTCGAATGATTTCAGCATCTTCACTACCTCAGACGCCAGCCGCAACGCGCCGATCTTCTTCCGGCAGCCAGGAACGATAGAGCGGATGATCGGCCGTGATCGGCATCGGCGTCGGCTGGCCGGTACGCTGCGAATAATAGGCGGCTGTTACGAGCTCCAGCGAATTGCGCGCGTCCTGCAGGGTGACTGGCGGATCGTTGCTCTCCATAAGGGCCTGATGGAACAGCTCGAACTGCCGTGTATAACCGTCTTCCTTGGCTTCGTAGCCGGCAAGCGCTGCGTCGATGCGGGCCTGATGTTCCTCGGTCCCAGCGATGAAGGTCCAGGGATCGCGACCCATCGTGTAGGGTTCCAGAATGCTTTCGGCGACGAGATCGCTGAAGCAGAAGCGCAGTCTGGAGATCTCCTTGCGTGAGCCGAGCGTCATGGAGAGCGTGGCGAGGGAGCCGTTCTGCATCTTCACCGATAGCGCGGCGGTATCTTCCACCTCGATCGGATTGACCAGCGTCGCGCCATAGGAAAACACCTCGGCGCATGGGCCGTGTACATAGTTCAGCATGTCATGGGCATGGATCGCATGGCCGAGCAGGCCGCCGCCGAGTTCCGTCGCCCACTTGCCGCGCCACGGCACGGCATAATAGTCCGGCCCGCGCCACCAATGCGTTTCGATGGTGGTGAGGAACGGCTTGCCGGCCAGGCCGCGCTCGATCAACAGCTTCAGCTTCTGCAGGCCGCTGCCGTAACGATACTGGAAGATCGGCATCAGCTTGCGGCCGTTCGAACGCGCCAGGATGCGCGCCATCTCGTCCACTTCGGCGATGGAACCGAAGAGCGGCTTTTCGCATATCACGTGCTTGCCGCTTTCGATTGCCTTTTTGCAAAGCTCGAAATGTGAGCTCGGCGGCGTGGCGATATCGATGATATCGAGATCGTCGCGTGTGAAGAGCGAATCCGTATCCTGGGTATATTCAGGAATTTTGTGCTCCTCACAGAGCGGCTGGCCGCGATCCGCGTCGAGAGAGCAGAGAACGGGAACCTCGAAAAGATCGCGGTTCCAGCCGAAGCCTGTCAGATGCCGTTCTGCAATGCCCGCGCCGATGACGCCCACGCGCAGTTTCCGTGTCATGATGTTTTCCTCAGCGGGTGCCGATGCGGGCGGCCTTGGTCTGTGCTTCGATTGAAAGGCGGCAGACCTCATAAACGTGGTTCTGCGTCATCGCCGTTTCGGTGCGGTCGCTTACATCGGCGGCAAAGGCATCAAAATAGTCGAGCTTCTCGCCGCTGCAATCGATATGCGTCATCTCCTTGCCGTTGACGAGGAAGAGATGATCCTTGCCGGGCCGGCCGGCGATATCGATATATTTGCGCAGCTCGATATAACCTTCGGTGCCGAGAATGGTCAGGCGTCCGTCGCCCCAGGTGGGCAGCGCCTCCGGCGTGAACCAGTCGACGCGGACATAACCGCTTGCCTTGTCGGAACGCAGCAGCACTTCGCCGAAATCCTGGAAATCAGGTTTTTCCGGCATGCCGAAATTACCAACGGAGCTTGCGACCACCTCACCCGTCGTCGAGCCGGTGTAGAACAGGAACTGATCAACCTGATGCGAAGCGATATCGACGATGATGCCGCCGAAGGCTTCCGGATCGAAGAACCAGTCCGGCCGTGTCGGCAGCTGCAAGCGGTGCGGCCCCATGCCGAGCGTCTGGATGACCTTGCCGATCGCCCCTTCCTTCACCAGCTTGCCGGCCTTGACGGCGGAGCGCACGCAATGGCGCTCGGAAAAGCAGATGGAGAAGATCTTGCCGGTCTCGGCAACAGTACGTTTGACCTCTTCCAGCTGGGCAAAGGTCGTGACACCCGGCTTGTCGGTCATCACATCCTTGCCAGCCTTCATGGCGCGGATGGCAAGGCCAGCGCGGTCGCGCGGAATGGCGGCAATGCAGATGACGTCGATCGAGGGATCGGCGAAGATCTTCTCGCGATCGATCTGAGGCGCATCCGGATAGGTCTTCTCGAACATTTCGCGGATTGCAGGCACAGTCGTTTGCGGGCAATAGCCGACGAATTCGGCACCCGCGGCCAGCAGTCCCTTCACATGATCGAACGTGTGCCCATGGTCGATCCCGACGACGGCAAATCTCAGCATCGCAGTATTTCCTCCCGCGAAATTTCCGGAATCGGCAGCCGCCGACCCTTCTCCATAGTGCAAAACAGACAGCGAAAGAGAGGCCCTGTCAAGGCAAGATCAGCGGCAAAACTCTTTTGCCGCATTGGTAAATATATGAAATAAAACGGTTATTTTGTATCTAAATAGTTATAAGTTATGATGAAATGCCGCTTGGGTGCTCCATTGCGTCGCGGGCGCAAGCCGCCGATGCGAACCGCTTTTCGCCCGCTGAGACTTGCTCTTGCCCGATGAATATGCTCGATTTTCGCAAGCCGTCGGGTAGGAGGACGGCAGCTATCCCTTTCTGCAGGAGCGCTCCCCGCTCCGCCCTGTGACGGAAGATCACCATGTCCCATTCTCCCCTCGATGCGACCGCTTCGGGCGGCCTGTTTGTCGGCCGCGCCTGGAATCCTAATGTTGTCGGACCGAGCGTCGTGACGCTTCGCGACGGCGCACTTGTCGATATCACCTCCCCCGAAGCGCCGACGCTGAGCGCGCTGCTGGAACGAGCCGATGCCGCAGAGTTCGTCCGGGCCGCCGCCGGTAAAACGCTCGGCACGCTGGAAGCGATCGCCGCCAACAGCACCGGCAAGCCGGATGCGAGCAAGGCTTATCTTCTGGCGCCGGCCGACCTGCAGGCGATCAAGGCCTGCGGCGTAACATTCGCACAGTCGATGATCGAACGCGTCATCGAGGAGAAGGCGGCCGGTAACCCGGATCGCGCCGCCTCGATCCGCGAGCGCGTCAGCACGCTGATCGGCGGCAGCCTGACCAACATCAAGGCCGGCTCGCCCGAAGCTGCCAAGGTGAAGCAGGCGCTGATCGAGGAAGGCATCTGGTCGCAATATCTCGAAGTCGGCATCGGCCCGGATGCCGAAGTCTTCACCAAGTCTCCGGTGCTCTCTTCCGTCGGCTGGGGTTCCGACGTCGGTCTTCATCCGATCTCGACCTGGAACAATCCGGAGCCGGAAATCGTGCTGGCGGTCAATAGCCGCGGCGAGATAAAGGGTGCGACACTCGGCAATGACGTGAACCTGCGTGACGTCGAAGGCCGCTCCGCGCTGCTGCTCGGCAAGGCGAAAGATAACAACGCCTCTTGCTCGATCGGACCTTTCATTCGACTGTTTGACGCGAGCTACAGTCTCGACGACGTGCGCAAGGCCGAGCTCGACCTAAAGGTCACCGGCCAAGACGGTTTCGTGCTGCACGGCAAGAGCTCCATGTCACAGATCAGCCGCGACCCGACCGATCTCGTCAAGCAGACGGTTGGCGCTCACCATCAGTACCCCGACGGATTCCTGCTGTTCCTCGGCACCCTCTTTGCGCCGACGCAGGACCGCGATGCGAAGAACCAGGGCTTCACCCACAAGATCGGCGACGTCGTGGAAATCTCGTCCGCCGGTCTCGGCGCGCTGGTCAATACCGTCAGGCTTTCGACGGAATGCCCGCCCTGGACCTTCGGCATCTCCACGCTGATGAGCAACCTCGCAAAGCGCGGATTGCTCTGAGCTACTGGTTTCGCCTGATCCCCTGCAGGAGGTCGAGAACGGAATTCGCGGCCTCAAGCACATTGGTACCCGGACCGAACACGGCGGCAACGCCGTGTTCGTGCAGGAATTCATAATCCTGCCGGGGAATGACGCCGCCGCAGACAACGATGATATCGCCGCCGCCCTGCTCCTTCAGCCGGTCGATAAGCTGCGGCAGCAGCGTCCGGTGACCGGCCGCCAGCGACGAGACACCGATGACATTGACCTTCTCGCCGAGCGCCATGCCGGCCGCCTCCTCCGGCGTCTGGAACAGCGGGCCGGCCAGAACATCGAAACCGACATCGCCGAAGGCCGAGGCAATGACCTTGGCGCCGCGGTCATGTCCGTCCTGGCCGAGCTTGGCGACCATGATCTTAGGCTTTCTACCCATCGCCTCGGTCACTTCCGCCATACGCACCTTGAGCACGTCAAGCTCGGGCTCGTCCCGGTAGGCTGCACCATAGATGCCGCGGATAACCTTGGGCGTGGCAAAATGATCGCCAAAAACGTCGCGCATCGCATCCGAGATATCGCCAACGGTGGCACGCGCCCGCGCTGCTTCGACGGCGGCTGCAAGCAGATTGCCATTGCCGCTGCGGGCAATCTCCAGAAGTGCTGTTAGCGCCTCCTTGACCTTCACGCTATCACGACGGCGCTTGGTCTCCTCGATGCGGCGGATTTGCGCGGCACGCACCGCGCTGTTGTCGATTTCGAGAATGTCGATCGGCTGTTCGGCCTCCAGCCGGTATTTGTTGACGCCGACAATGACCTCATCGCCCTTGTCGACGGCGGCCTGACGGCGGGCGGCGGCTTCCTCGATCAGCCGTTTCGGCAAGCCTTCATTGACGGCCTTCGTCATGCCGCCGAGCGCCTCGACCTCTTCGATCAGCGCCCAGGCCTTGTCAGCCAGTTCCTTCGTCAGGCTCTCGACATAATAGGAGCCGGCGAGCGGGTCGACGACGTTGGTAACGCCGGTCTCGTGCTGCAGAATGAGCTGCGTGTTGCGGGCAATGCGAGCGGAAAACTCCGTCGGCAGCGCGATCGCCTCATCGAAGGAATTGGTGTGCAGCGACTGCGTACCGCCGAGCACGGCCGACATGGCTTCGAAGGCGGTGCGGATGATGTTGTTATAAGGATCCTGCTCCTGCAGCGAGACCCCCGATGTCTGGCAGTGGGTGCGCAGCATCAGCGAAGACGCTTTCTTCGGCTGGAACTCCTCCATGATGCGGGTCCAGAGCAGGCGGGCGGCGCGAAGCTTGGCCGCCTCCATGAAAAAGTTCATGCCGATCGCGAAGAAGAAGGAGAGCCGGCCGGCGAAATCATCAACATTCAGCCCCTTGGCGATCGCCGCACGCACATATTCGCGCCCGTCGGCGAGGGTGAAGGCAAGCTCCTGCACCAACGTCGCGCCGGCCTCCTGCATGTGATAGCCGGAGATCGAGATGGAATTGAATTTCGGCATCTCCTTCGCCGTATATTCGATGATATCGGCGACGATGCGCATCGAGGGTTCCGGTGGGTAGATATAGGTGTTGCGGACCATGAACTCCTTGAGAATGTCGTTCTGAATGGTCCCGGAAAGCTCCGCCTTCGAAACACCCTGCTCCTCGCCGGCGACGATGAAATTCGCCAGAATCGGGATGACCGCGCCATTCATCGTCATGGAAACGGACATATCCTGCAGCGGAATGCCGTCGAACAGAATCTTCATGTCCTCGACGCTGTCGATCGCAACACCCGCCTTGCCGACATCGCCGACGACGCGGGGATGATCGCTGTCATAGCCGCGATGGGTGGCGAGATCGAAGGCAACGGAGAGGCCCTTCTGACCGGCGGCGAGATTGCGGCGATAGAAGGCGTTGGATTCCTCGGCGGTCGAAAAGCCGGCATATTGCCGGATCGTCCAGGGCCGGCCGGCATACATGGTGGCGCGCGGGCCGCGGGTGAAAGGCGCAAAGCCCGGCAGGCTGTCCGCATCCGTACCGTTAAGATCAGCGGCCGTATAGAGCGGTTTGACGTCGATGCCTTCGGGCGTGTGCCAGGTCAGCGTATCCGGTGCTGCGCGCAGCTCCTTTTCCGCCAGCGCCTCCCAGTCCGACAGCGTCTTCTTCGTCATATCATCCTCCGCATCGTCTGCGCGCCACGCTACCACTTTGCGGTGACGCGGCGCGATACAGCCTTAGGATAATTTCATCGGCAAGGCGATGATAGACGTTCAGCGATGCGCGGCCCAGGGCACAAACAACCGTTCGATCAACCGCGCCAGGATCTCCAGCAGGAAGGCAATCGCGGCAATGACGATGATCCCGCCGATGACGATATCGGTCACGAGGAACTGCGCCGCAGACTGGATCATAAAGCCGAGGCCTTGGCTTGCCGCAACGAGCTCGGCCGCGACCAGCGTCGACCAGCCGGCGCCGAGCGCAATGCGCGTCCCCGTCAGGATCGACGGAATGGCGCCTGGAAGAATGACATGCAGCAGCACCTGCAGCCGGCTCGCCCCGAAGGAGCGGGCAGCGTTGACGAAATCGCCCGGCGCGGATTTGACGCCTGACGCCGTCGACAGGATGACCGGTGGCAGCATCGCGAGCGAGATGACGGTGACCTTCGACGCCTCGCCGATGCCGACCCAGATGATGATCAGCGGTAGATAGGCCAGCGGCGGCAGGGGCCGCAGGAATTCGACGATCGGATCAAGGATGCCCTTGCCGATACGGCTCGTGGCGATCGCTAGGCCTGCCGGCACACCGATGATGAGCGAGACGGCGAGCGCTGCAAAGATGCGCAGCAGGCTTGCGAGCGTATGTTCGGCAAGCGTGGAATCGACGAAGCCGTTGACCGCGACATTGGCAAGCGATTTCGCTACGACGAGCGGCGACGGGAGGAAGACCGGCGAGACGGCACCATAGGCCGAAGCAAGGCTCCAGCCGGCAATAATGACCGCTATTGTTACAAGCGAGATCGGCAGCGTGCCGCGGCGTTTCGGCCGCGCCTCTACCGGTCGATCCGACACTGCTGTCGTAAGTGCTTCCGCCTCGACGCTCATGCGGCAATCTCCTCTTCATCCGCGTGGATGAGTGCGGTCAGTTCGTCATGCAGATGTTTGAACGCAGTAAGCGCCTTGATCTCCTTGACGCTTCTGCCTTCGAGCAACGCCTTGCCAAACTCGGTCTTGATGTCGGCGACGATACGGCCGGGATTGGGCGCCAGCACGATGATGCGTGTTGCAAGCAACAGAGCCTCGTCAATGCTGTGGGTGATCAGCAGGGCACCCGTTTTGCTTTCTGCCCAGACATCCAGCAGGAATTTCTGCATGCGGCTGCGTGTCAGCGCGTCGAGCGCACCGAGTGGTTCATCAAGCAACAGGAAGCGAGGGCCGGAGGCGAGCGCGCGAGCGATGCCGACGCGTTGGCGCATGCCGCCTGAGAGTTCCCAGATATTCTTGTGACCCGCGCCATCGAGCCCGACTTTCACCAGCAGTTCCTCCGCGCGGCGCTGTCTCTCGCCTTTCGGGATGCCCTGAAGCTTCAGCGGAAAGGCCACATTGCCGGCTGCGGTCAGCCAGGGATAGAGCGCGTCGTCCTGAAACACCACGGCCCGGTCTACGCCTGGCCCGTCGATCTCTTTGCCGTCGACCAGCACGCGCCCCTCGCTCGGCTCAGTGAAACCTGCAGCAATATTGAGAAGACTGGTCTTGCCGGAACCGGAACGGCCAATGACAACCACGAATTCGTCCGAAGTGATATGCAGGTTGACGCCATCGAGCACACGTCTCTTCCGACGACTGCCTGCCTCGGCATAATCGAGCGACAGGGACTGTAGTGAAAGTATGCTCATATGGGCATCACCTGTTTGAGAAAAAACCGGCGCAGCCGAAGCCACGCCGGGACCCTTGGGAGGATCAAAGACCTGCCTTGGCTGCTTCCTTGACCCAGCGGTCGGAAACATAGGGGCTGTAGTCCCTCAGAACGCCGGGGATCTTGCCCTGCTCCAGAAGGAAGGCCGAGGTTTCAGCGACGGCCTTCGTCGTACCGCCACCGAGGAGATCGGCGCTCGCCTGTTCCTTCAGGCTCGGGAAAATGTAGCCCTTGAGAAGAGCCGGCACTTCATCGGTCTTGGCACCGGTAAGCTTGGCAATCTTTTCGGCCTCCGGTGATTTCGCATTCCAGCTATCCGGATTGGTGAGGTAGGAGGCATAAGCCGCACCCGTGACCTTCACGAAGCCCGTGACCACTTCAGGATGGGCCTCGGCAAATTTCTTGCTGACGATCCAGGCGTCAAAGGTCGGGCCGCCCCACTTGGCAACATCGGCCGAAGTGGCGAGCACGCTGCCGCTCTTCTTCAGCTGCGCCAGCACCGGGTCCCAGACATAGGCGCCGTCGATATCACCGCGCTCCCAGGCAGCAGCGATTTCCGGCGGACGCAGGTTGAGGATCTGCACCGACTTCGGATCGACCTTCCAATGCTTCAGCGCCGTCAGCAGGCTGTAATGCGCGGTCGAAACGAAGGGCGTGGCGATCTTCTTACCCTTCAAATCTTCTGGCTTGGTGATGTTCTTGACGGCGAGCGCTTCGGCGTCGCTTATGAGACCGACGACATAGATCGTCTCGATCGGCAGTTCGCGACTGGCAGCAGCGGCAAGCGGCGATGAGCCGACATAACCGATATCGATGGAACCGGAAGCGATGGCGGTGATGACATCGGCGCCGCTATCGAATTTCTGCCAGTTGATCTTGGCCTTGGTCTCCTTTTCATAGGTACCGTCGGCCTGCGGCACGCGTGACGGCTCGACGATCCGCTGGTAGCCGATATTCAGCGTGACGTCGGCAGCGTGGGCCGCATAGGTGGTCAAGGTGAGGACAGCGGCAGCGGCCGTACCCAGAAGGTTGCGTCGGTTGATTTTCATATCCCTCTCCCGCAATGTTCAAAATCATTCCACCCCGGAATGTGGTTAGATCATTGTAAAATTCATAGATTTTATAGAGATAGAAAATTCCCGAAATCGGGCATGCGAGATAATTTGCTTCTAAATAACGAGAGAGATCCGGTGGTTTCCCGATCTGCCCGATAATTCCACCAAGTGACCGACTAACATCTCAGGACAGTATTGATGAAGAAAATGCAGATCTACGCCTTCGACATGAACTGCGTCGGACACATAAATCACGGCATGTGGACGCATCCGCGGGATCGTTCGGTCAACTATACCGATCTTGATTATTGGGCAGATTTTGCGCGCACGGCCGAACGCGGCAAGCTGGACGGCATATTTCTCGCCGATATTGTTGGCGTCTACGATATCTATAAGGACAGCCCGGGCCCGGTCATCGAGACGGGCGCGCAAATCCCGGTCAACGATCCGCTAATGCCGATTTCGGCAATGGCCTACGTCACGAAGCACCTCGGCTTCGGCGTCACCGTCAATACGACCTATGAGCCGCCCTTCCTGCTGGCGCGGCGCATGTCGACCCTCGATCACCTGACCAAGGGACGCATCGGCTGGAACATCGTGACAGGCTATCTCGATAGCGCTGCCCGCAGCATGGGTTTCGACAAGCTGCCGGAGCATGATGCGCGCTACGACGCCGCCGAGGAATATCTCGAAATCCTCTATAAGCTCTGGGAAGGCAGCTGGGATGACGGTGCGGTGCTGCGCGATAGGGAACGCAGCGTCTTTGCGGATGCCGCTAAAGTGCGGGCCGTCAGCCATCAGGGCCAGTATTATAAGATGGAGGGCATCCATCTCTCGGAGCCCTCGCCGCAGCGCACGCCCCTGCTCTTCCAGGCCGGCGCATCCGCACGCGGACAGGATTTCGCCGCCCGCCATGCCGAATGCGTCTTCATCGCCGGACCGACGCCGCAATCGGCGCGGCCGACCGTCGATGCGCTTCGCGCCAAGACGCTTGCCAATGGCCGCGGCGCGGATGCGATCAAGATCCTGAGCCTGATTACCGTCGTTGTCGGCAAGACCGAAGCCCAAGCGCAGGAGAAGCTCGAGGACTATCGCCGGCACGCAAGCATCGAAGCGTCGCTTGCGCATTATTCGGCCTCCGTCGGCGTCGATTTTTCGAAATACGGGCTCGATGACGTGATCGACCAGAACTCGACCAACGCCAATCAGTCGGCACTAGCGGCAATCACCAAGCAGGCGGCAAAGCCGGTGACGAAGCGGCAGATCATAGACCAGATGGTGCTCGGCAGCCGCATGAAGCCGATTGTCGGATCGCCGGAACAGATTGCCGATACCCTGCAGCGCTGGATCGAGGAAGGCGGCATCGACGGCTTCAATCTCGCACGCACTGTGGCACCTGAGAGCCTTCATGATTTCGTCGATCTCGTCGTGCCTGTGCTGCAGGAGCGCGGCCTGTTCAAGGCCGACTATGTGGAAGGGCCGCTGCGCCAGAAGCTGTTCGGCGGCAATGGCCGGCTGCCGGCCAGCCACCCCGCCGCACAGTTCAGGCGATAATTTCTAGCGATGATCCATGCGGGCGACCAGCCGGTCGCCCAGCCACTGGATGCCGCAGACGAGAACGATGAGCACGACCACGACCGCAATCATCACATTGGTCTCGAAGCGCTGGTAGCCATAACGAATGGCGAGGTCACCGAGACCGCCGGCACCGATGGCGCCGGCCATCGCCGAAGCACCGATCAGCGTCACCAGCGTGACGGTAAAGCCGGCGACGATTCCGGGCAGGGCTTCGGGCACCAGAACCTCGCGGATGATCGTCCAGCGATTGCCGCCCATGGCACGCACCGCATCGATCAGGCCACGATCGACCTCGCGCAACGAGACTTCTGCGATACGGGCATAGTATGGCGTCGCGGCAATGGCGAGTGGAACGATGGCCGCCCAGGTGCCGATCGCGGTGCCGACGATAAGGCGGGTCAGCGGGATCAGTGCCACCAGCAGGATGATGAAGGGCACGGAACGGAAGCCGTTGATGACGGCGCCGAGAATGCGGTTGATCCAGAGATTTTCGGCAATGCCGCCGCGGTTCGTCAGGACCAGCGCCAGGCCGAGCGGCAGGCCGGCAACCAGCGAAATCAGGCCGGATGCAGCTGTCATCAGCACCGTCTCCCAGAGGGAGCGCAGCAGCAGATTAATCATGATCGGTGACATAACCAAGCACCTCCACCCGAGCCGACCGGGCCTTCAGAAATTGTTCGACCGTTCCGGCAAGCGCGGGATCGCGCGCAGGAACGGCAATGAAGAACCGCGCCACGGGCTGGTTCTGGATGTGATCGATACCACCGTGCACGAGGCGGAAGGAATGCGGCAGCGCTGCAGAGAGATCGGCAAAAAGCGCGCCTTGCGCTTCCGGTCCAGCAAGATCGACACTGAGGATAGCTTCCGTGCCGCCGGTTTGCGACAGGCGTGCAGCAATGTGTTCCGGAAGCTGCGGGCGAATGCCGCTGAGCAGGCTTTTTGTGATCGCCGCCTGCGGATCGCCGAAGATCGACCAGACCTGGCCTTCCTCCACGATGCGCCCTGCATCGATGACGGCGACGCGATCGGCAATGCCGCGCACCACTTCCATCTCATGGGTAATCAGAAGAATGGTAAGACCAAGCTTACGGTTGATGTCCTTCAACAGCGCAAGGATCGAACGCGTCGTTTCCGGATCGAGGGCCGAGGTCGCTTCGTCGGACAGCAACAGGGCCGGCCGGGCGGCCAGTGCGCGGGCAATGCCGACACGCTGCTTCTGGCCACCTGAGAGCGACGACGGATAAGCCCTAGCCTTATCGGAAAGACCGACGAGGTCCAGAAGCTCCTGCGCCCGCTTCAGCCGTTCGGCCTTGGCGACACCCTCGATCTTCAGCGGCAGGGCGACATTCTCCTCGACCGTCTTGGCCGACAGCAGATTGAAATGCTGAAAGATCATGCCAATGCGGCGGCGCAAGGGCTGCAGCTCCTGCTCGGCAAGGCCTGCAATATTGCGGCCCTCGATAACGATCTCGCCACTATCGGCCCTTTCGAGACCGTTGAGGCAGCGGATCAGCGTCGATTTGCCGGCGCCGCTGCGGCCGATGATGCCGAGGATTTCGCCCTTCTTCACGCTGAGTGAAACGCCGTCGAGCGCTGCCGTCACACCGAACTTGCGCCTGACATCCTTCAGGCGCACGACCTCTTCGGCATCGACTGGCCGCGTCTCGATCCCTAAGGCGGAGACAATTGAATTCATGCTCGTTCCTTCACAAACGCTGAAGGCGGCCCTGGCAAAAGGCCAGGGCCGCCTCAGTTGCTGACGCCCTTTTAAGGGCGGCGAAATCAATAGGCGCTGAGGCCCGTACCCTTATAGACCTTATCGAATTCGGCCTTCACCGTCTCGTTCTGATAGGAGGAGACGAGCGTCTTTACCCAATCGGCATCCTTGTTCTCTTCCTTGACGGCAATGAAGTTGCGATAGGGATTGTCGGCGATCGGCTCCTGCGCGATGCGCTCCTTCGGGGACAGACCGCTCTTCAGCGCCCAGTCGGTATTGACGATACCGGCATCAAGGTCATCAATGGAACGGCCGACGATACCGGCGTCGAGTTCGCGGATCTCGATGTTCTTCGGGTTTTCCGAGACGTCGACGATCGTCGCCAGAATGCCGGTGCCGTCCTTGAGCTTGATCAGACCCTCATTCTGCAAAACGCGAAGCGCACGGCCTTCATTGGACGGATCGTTCGGGACACCGATTACGGCGCCCGCTGGCAGTTCGGCAACCGACTTGTGCTTCTTGCTATAGAGACCGATCGGCCAGACGCCCGTGTAGCCGACGGATACGATATGGTAGCCGTGCTGCTTGACCTGATTGTCCAGATAGGGCTGGTGCTGGAAGGCGTTCGCGTCGATTTCGCCGCGTTCCAGAGCCTCGTTCGGCTGGGTATAGTCGTTGAAGGTGATCGTCTCGATCTTGAGGCCCTTCTTGGCGGCTTCGCTGGTGACGACGCGCCAGACATCCTCGTCCTCGCCGCTCATGATACCGACCTTGATCGACTTGTCTTCGGCAAAGGAAGGAGCCGGCGCAGCAAAGGCGATGAGTGCGGCCGCAGAGGCGGCAACAGTAAGAGCCGCGCGGCGCGAAAGCGAAATGGCGCCGAAATTCTTGTTCTTGGTCATTTTTTTATCCCGTCTGACTGAATGAGGCCGAGCCCCGAGCAGGCGGATAATTGCAAATACGGGCATGGCGAGCGAAGCACGAACGTCTGATGTCTTCTCACCACCGGAAAAACTCTTGCCGCGTCTTCGAGAGCGGCAGGATAAAATTCCATCAAATTTATGGATTAAATGCCAGCTGCTGGCACGCTCCAAACAAAACGGCGCCCGAAGGCGCCGCTGAAATCCGTATTTGGATATTGTTTATTCCGCTGCGATCAGCCTTGAGCTTCTGCCCGGAAAGAAGGCGGCGAGTTCGCCGATGACCTCCCCGATGCGCTTGGAAAGCTGTTCGGAGGAAACGCGATAGTCGGTGAAATCGCGGTCCGAGGCGTAGACAGCAGTCGGCAGCGTGTGGGCCATGAAGAAGCCGAAGAGCGGGCGCAGTTGATGCTCGACCATCAGCGCATGGCGGTCGCCGCCGCCGGTCGCAGTGATGACGATCGGCTTGGCACGCAGCTCATGCGGGTCGATGAGATCGATCAGATGTTTGAAGAGACCCGGATAGCTGCCCTTGAAGGTCGGCGCACCGATGACGAGGACGTCGGCATTGGCGATGTCGGCGATGATTTCCCTGGCGCGATTGTCGAGATCGTCGCGGCGCAACGCCTGGCCGAGCGAGGGGCCGACATCCGTCAGGTCGTAAATCGTATTGTCGAAGCCATATTTTTCGGCGGCGAGGCCGGCGATATTCTCGACCAGCGCAAAAGTCTTCGAGGGACGATTGAAGCTGCCGGCAAGACCGACCAGTTTGGGTGCAGACATATCATTTCCTTCCACTATCGCGCCGTCGATGGCTGCATCATACGACGGATATTATCCATCAAAATAGTAGATTAAAGAAATGACGATCCGTCTTCGCCGAGGGCCGAGGAAAAAATGTTCGTTCGAACGCAACGCCGCGCCGTGCGCTTGCCCTGACGCAAAAGAGGCACCGAAACGCTTTCGGTGCCTCTTTCTGAGTGCGAAACCTAAACCGCTCGATACTTCGGGATGCGCGGCAGGAAGATAGTGAACAGGCCGAGCAGCGGCAGGTAGGAGCAGATGCGATATACGAAGGCGATACCGTGCGAGTCGGCAAAACCGCCGAGCAAGGCAGCACCGAGACCGCCCGCACCGAAGGCGAAGCCGAAGAAAACGCCGGCGATTAGGCCAACACGACCGGGCACCAGTTCCTGCGCGAAGACGACGATGGCCGAAAAGGCAGAGGCGAAGATCAGGCCGATAACGACGCTGAGCACGCCCGTCCAGAAGAGGTTCGCATAGGGCAGCAGCAGCGCGAAGGGGATCACCCCGAGGATCGAGAACCAGATGACGAAGCGGGCGCCGAAACGATCACCGATCGGACCGCCGAGAAAGGTGCCGGTTGCAACGGAACCCAAGAACAGGAAGAGCATGAGCTGCGCCTGCTGCACATCGAGCTGGAAACGGTCGATGACGTAGAAGGTGAAGTAGCTCGAGACGCTTGCCATGTAGACATTCTTCGTCGCCGTCAGCAACACGAGGATGAGTAGCGCCCAGACGACCTTGCTCTGAGGCAGCGGCAGCGTGCGGCTCGGGGCCGCCTTGCTGGCGTGCTGGCGGCGGTGACTCATGTACCAGTTCCCGACCCAGCTCAGGACCACCATGCCGACCATGGCGATGCCGGAAAGCCAGGACACGCTGTGCTGACCGTTCGGCAGAACGATGAAGGCGGCCAGCAGCGGACCGATTGCCTGGCCGGCATTGCCGCCCACCTGGAAGAAGGACTGCGCAAAGCCGTGGCGACCGCCGGAAGCAAGACGCGCGACGCGCGAAGATTCCGGATGGAAGACGGCCGAGCCGAAGCCGATCAGGCTCGCGGCAACGAGCAGCAGTTCGAAGCTGCCGGCATTGCCGAGGAGGATCAGGCCGCAGAAGGTGCTCGCCATGCCGACAGGCAGCGAATAGGGCATCGGCCAACGGTCGGTGACGATGCCGACAAGCGGCTGGAGCAGCGAGGCCGTGACCTGGAAGGTCATGGTCAGGAGACCGATCTGCACGAAATCGAGGTTATAATTGGCCTTGAAGAGCGGATAGAGCGAGGCAAGCAGCGACTGCATGATGTCGTTGAGCATGTGGCAGAAGCTGACTGCCACCAGGATAGACATTGCGGTCTTTTCAAAGCGGGGGGCGCTCTCGGCAACGGATGCCATGGGTCTTCCTCCTGCGCGGCCGGAATCATGCCGGTCCGTCGTCGGTTTTCGTGCGTGCTGTTCTTAAGGCGATCGGGGCTTGGGAAGTGAATTTCAGCGGCGGTCGCTGAGAAAGCATTTATCGTATGAAGTGGAACGATTACAGCCCAGTTTTACGCGGATCGGTACGCAGTTTTTAAGATTTCTGCTCTCGATCCTGCAATTCGGCCACCTCACGCGCCAATCCCGCGCTGGCGACTGTTCCGTGGGTTAGAGCCGATATGGCTTATCGCCGGGCTCTCCAACGCAATAGGCCGCGCAATCAAGACCGGCGCTTGAATGTATGTTTCTCCGTGGGGAATGCGCGGGAGCGCACCTCCTCTGCATAGGCGGCAGCGGCCACCCCGACCCTCTTTCCAAGTTCGTCGTATCGTTTAACGAAGCGCGGCGTGAAGTCATTGAACAGTCCGAGTATGTCGTCCGAAACCAGGATTTGACCGTCACAGGCAGCCGAAGCGCCGATCCCGATCGTCGGAACAGGAATTGCCGTCGTCACCTCGCGGGCAAATGTCTCGACGGTGCCCTCGATGACCACCGCAAAGGCTCCCGAGCTGCCGACCGCGTCGGCATCACGCCGGATCTTGGCAACCTCCTCCTCGGAATGTCCAACAGATCGGTAGCCGCCTGCGGTATGAACCTGCTGAGGCATGAGCCCGATATGCCCGAGGACCGGAATACCGCGCGCTGTGAGGAAGGAAATTGTCTCGGCCATCTCCTCGCCACCTTCGAGCTTGACCGCGTCGCACCCTGTTTCCTGCAGAATGCGCACGGCATTGCGATAGGCCAGCTCCTTCGACTCCTGGTAGCTGCCGAAGGGCATGTCGACGACCACGCAGGATTTAGCGACGCCACGCATCACCGCCTTGCCATGGGCGATCATCATGTCGAGCGTCACCGACACGGTGCTCTCCATGCCGTAAAGAACCATGCCGAGCGAATCCCCAACAAGCAGGAGATCGCAGTGTTCGTCCAGGAGCCGCGCCATCGGTGTAGTGTAGGCCGTCAAACACACAATCGGCGTTCCGCCCTTCATCGCCCGTATTCGCGTTGGCGTCAGGCGTTTTGCGGAGCTGACAGCGCTCATTGTGCTTCTCCCGTTCCAGACGAACCTTTTCTCGCGATCACCCGATTATCGAGGAGCTTGGTCGTGCCAATCCGCACGAACAGTGCGACAACCACCGGGTCCTCGATTTTCACCACATGCTTCAAGGTCGAGGCGTCCCTCACAGCGACAACTTCCGGCTTTGCCAGGGGCTCACGGCCGATGAAGCCGACTAGCTTCGCTTCAAGGACCTGCGGGTCGGAGAGGCCTTGAGCCACAAGGCGCTCCGCCTCATCCAATGCGCGCGGGATGATGACCGCTGCGCGTCGTTCCTCCTCGCTGAGATAGACGTTACGAGAAGATAGAGCGAGACCATCCGCATCCCGGACCGTCGGCACCGAAACGATACGCACCGCCAGAGCCAAATCGTCTGCCATTCGTTTGATGATGACGACCTGCTGGTAATCCTTCTCGCCGAAATAGGCGTTGCTTGGCTGGACGATATTGAAAAGCTTGCTGACAACGGTGGCGACACCCGCAAAATGCCCCGGTCGAACGGCGCCTTCGAGCTCGCAGCCAAGCTCCGGCACATCAACCACAGTTTTCATCGGGTGCGGGTACATATCTTCGACAGCGGGCGCAAAGAGAATATCGACGCCACCCTTTTCCAGCATCGTTCTGTCGCGTTCCAGATCGCGCGGGTATCGGGTCAGGTCCTCCGTCGGCCCAAACTGGAGCGGATTGACGAAGATCGAAGCAACAACGATTTCGTTTTCAGCGCGGGCTCGCGCAACAAGTTCCATGTGCCCCGCGTGAAGATAACCCATCGTTGGCACGAAACCGATGTCTCCGCCATTTGTTCTCACCGCTGCAAGCGCTGCGCGCACCGCCTCAATGCTCGATAGGACCTGCATGTGCCCTCCCTGGCCGCCTTCCTGACGTTGGGGGCGGATAGAAGATGTAAGCAGGGTCGCAGGTCAATGGATTCTTTTCGATAAGACCGATTAGATGAAGAAGCTTCCATCAGGGCGTGTTCAAATATTGCGGACCGCAACCGAGGCGGCGGATTTCTCACTGGGCAACAAGGGGCGGCGGCTGAGTTGATGGTGTTTCCACGCGCGTGACTTCCGCGCATCTGGTTACCGATAGCGGCACAAAAGATCTCCACGCCCCACATCCGCCCGAACTCGTATCATGCCCGTGCATCTAAAGTTCGTACCATATCCGCGGATTGTCGCCCGACTGGATCATCAGCCAGCGAAGATCCGTATCCTTCCAGCCCTTGATCGCATTCGTGCGGTTGTCGAGCACCAGATCGCCTTGATCGGTTCTGACGACCAGAACCGCGTGGCCCTTGCCGGAGGGCGTCTTGGTCACGGCGATCCGCAATGCCTTCGTCGACCAGCCCATGGCAATGAGGTGGTCGCGCTTCGTCAACGCAAAATCCTCGCAATCGCCCGCCGTGACGTTCACCTGCCAGACATCACCTTGATCGGGCCGGTCGTCGAGCGAGCGGATCGAGCGGTTGACCGAGGTGTTGACAGTGCGAAGCTGCTCGTCCGCTAAGGGGCCCAAGGAGACTTCCGAAGCATCGCCGCGAGCAGTGCACTCATCGGGATTTCGAGCGCAGAACATCACATGCGCGAAAGGTGCTGTAGTCCGGCGCTTTTCAGAAATATAGCTGAATACAGGCGCCGTCTTCAGGCCACGGGCTGCACCGGCAGGCCCGTCCGCGTGAGCAGTCTGAACCGAGAAAAGAGATGCAAGCGTCATCACGATAACCAGTTCATGCTTGCGCATCTTATACCTCCGTGTGGTGGTTGATCGAACGATGATGAGGTTCGCCCAGCGGTGATGAAGCTCTTTCAGGCGCGTCATTCGGACGGCTGGGCGCTTAGTCGCGATCCTTTATTTCCGGGATGTTTCCGGAGACGATCACCTTTCAAATGCAAACGCTGTACGTGTGTCTCACTTTGCGAACCAGACACATCCAAGTTGTGGGCATGTCCGATCCTTCAGTCACAGCGCAACTGGCGGTATGCGCATCGCAACCAGACGCATTCATCCAATGACTTGACAATTTAAAATAGTGCGGCGGACGGCCATGTCAATTGCCGTGATAAGTGCTGATTTGGAAAGACAAGCACTGGGCAACAGGAGATATCGCACCATGTGCGAGCGACGGCGCACCGAGATCCAATACCCGTCGCGGACCGGATTCTGGTCGTCCTTCAATTCGTCGCGGCATCGACGACAGAGTGTTACCACCAAGGACGCCAAGCCTCGGTTCCGTCAGGCAGGGCGGTGTCGCTCTGACGAAGAAGCCGCCGGTATTGTCGTTGCTGTCGGTATGCCCCTTTCGCCGTGGCAGCTCCAGTGGAGAGCAAGGCCGCCGGCATCGGCATTTGCGACGCACCGGAGTTTGCTTTGCAGCCCGCCACCGGCTTTTGGCAGAACGCGCTGCGTCAGCCCTTTACGGCTTGTCGCCATGAAGATGGCGCTCGAGGAAGGGGAGATTGTCCTGCCCCCAGTAGAGCTCATCCTCATAGGCAAAAGTCGGGAAACCGAAGACGCCTCTTTCGCGTGCGTGAACGCGATCGGCTGCCCATTTCTGCTGGACATCGTCATCGGCCTGCCGTCGCAGCAAGGCCGCGCCATCGAGACCGACAGCGTTGACGATCGCTTCGCGGATATCAGGCCTGCCGATATCTTTCGCCTCACTCCAGAAGGCATGCTGTAGGGCGCGCGTCACCCCGATCCAATCCTGGCCATCGAGATAGGCGGCAATGACGAAGAAGGAGGCAGGCGTCGGATCGCTGAGCTCGGGGCGATTTTCAAGGATGAGGGGCTTGCCGCGCACCCTTGCCCAGCGCTTGAGATCGCGGATCCAGTAGGCACGGCGAATTTCCGGGCGATTGCGCGAAAAAATCCCGCCGTTCTCTTCAACGACCGTCGTCAGATATGGCTTGATGGCAATGTCGTTGTTTACGGCAAGCGCGGCAAAGGCATCAAGACCGATATAGGACCAGGGCGAACTGATGGAGAAAAAGTATTCAACTGATTTCGTCACGGAGAGATTTCCTACAATTTCGGCGTTTGTCGCGCCGCTTACGACGCCGCCCGGAGGGCGGTCTTCGTGTTCCAGCCCAGCTCGGGAGCAATGTGGGTGACGAAGTCGTGTAGAATCTGGCGATATTCGTCATGCTCGAACTCGTAGGGCAATTCCAGCCTCAGCTCGCGCACATGCGGCAAAATGGGATCGGCAAGAAGGCGCTCGAGGATCTGCTCTGACGGACCAACGAGATCACGGGCAAACAGCGTGCGTCGTTCACCCTGGGGAGACAGCGTGCGCTCATATCGTCCGGCGGCATAGTCTGAGTATCGCTGGCGGGTGGCTGCATCCGCACTGTCAAAGGGCACGATGACCCGGCCGAGCGCCACGCGCCGTTCCGCTCCGCCGGAAGCCCGATAGGCTTCGAGCTGACGGGACTGGGCGACGAAAAAATCATCGGTCTCTTCGCCGGACGTGACATTGCCGATCAGCAGGTTGAAGCCGTTCCGGCCGGCCCATGAGGCCGACCGCAATGAGCCACCGCCATACCAGATGCGATCGATCAGGCCTTTAGCGTAGGGCTGCAGTCTCGGGCGCTGGGGTCCAAAGGGCGTTTTGATGAAGGTGTTCTCGTCACCGAGATAGGTCCCCTTCAGATTGTCGGCAAAGCGCAGCACGCGCGCATGCGAGAAATCATGGTTCTGCCAGTTGCCGTCGAAGGCAAGCGGACCGATGAGATCGGCATGCAGCGGACGGCCGGCGCTCAGGCCCACATTCAGCCTTCCCTTCGATAGAACATCCACGGTAGAGAGATCTTCGGCGAGCCGATAGGGACTTTCGTAACCGATCGGAATGACCGCGGTGCCGAGTTCGATACGGCTGGTGCGCTGGGTGGCGGCCGCCAGGAAGGCGGTCGCCGAGGAAATCCCGGGCTCCAGATGCCGCTGGCGGGCCCAAGCACTGTTGAAGCCCAGCTCTTCGCCGAAGCTAAGAAGCTGCAATGTCTTTTCGAGGCCGGAGAGCGGGTCGTCATCCGGGTAGTTGCCGGGTGTCAGGAAGCCGATATGGCTGATCGAAAGCGCGTTGCCGCTCATCTTGTCCTCACTCAGAATTTCGGCAGGCCGGGCGGGTTCGTCTCGGAAGCGGGCAGCGCCTCTTCTGAAAGCTGCCAGTGCGCAAGGATTTTTGCGTAGGTTCCATCCCTGATCAGACCATTGGTGGCGAGCGTCAGCGTATCGGCAATGCCGCTTCCTTTGCGGGTGGTGATCGCAACGTCGGAGCGATCGGGCCAACCGGCGCTCAGCGTTCCGACCCGTTTGAGGTTCTTGTCGCGGGCGGCGATATAGACGAGTTGGGCATGCGGCTGGACGATGACATCGGCACGGCCTGAGCGTAGCGCCAGCAGACTTGCTGCCTCGTCATCATAATATTGCAGCTCGAGCGGCTTGAGGCCGGCAGCGACATCCTCATCGCTCCATTTCAGCAGGATGCGTTCCTGATTGGTGCCGGCGCCGACGATGAAGCGCAGTCCTGCCGCATCCTTCGGCTCCTTGATCGAGGCGATCGTGCTGTCGGCCCTGACGAAAAAGCCGTGCAGACCTTTCCGGTAGGTGGAGAAATCGAACTTCTCCTTGCGCTGCTCGGTGACACCGACATTGGAAATAACAGCATCATATTTGCCCGACGTCAGGCCAAGTGGCCAGTCGATCCAGGCAACCGGGACGAGCTCAAGCTGCAGCCCGAGGCTTTCGGCAATGGCGTTCGCGTACTCGGGATCGGCTCCGACGACGGTCTTGGCATCCGTCGCATAAGTGGCAAGCGGCGGTCCGCCCGGGCTTACGGCAACCGTGAATTTGCCTGATGTGACGAACTTGAAACCCTTCGGAATGGACGCGATCGCCGCCTCGTTGCGCTGAGCGTGCACGCGGTTGGGCTGCTCGGGGCTCAGGTCGAATTCATCAGCCGCAGCCACGCCTGTATAGCAGCTTGTCAGCGAGGCAATGGCGGCAATCGATGCGATGCGCAGTCTGGAAAATATCGTCACGAGAGAACTCTCCAAAATATATGAAAACGAGGACGGACCGGCGCGACCTCCAACGCCCGTCCGTCAGACCATCCTTTACGAACCGCTCTTCGGCAGCCCCGGCGGGTTGGTCTTGGCGTCGTCGATGGCTTCGGCGTTCAGGCTCCAGTGCTTCAGCACTTCGCCGTATTTGCCGTTCTTGATAAGGTCGTTGAGGGCGACGGTGACGGCATCGGCAAGGCCGGCGCCCTTATTCGTGGTGACGGCGATTTCAGCCGTCAGCGGCCAGCCGCCGGAGACGATACCGACGAGCTTGGTGTGCCCCTTGATTGAGGAGCTGTAGGCCTGCGTCGCATTCGGATTGAACTCGACATCGGCACGGCCGGACTGCAGCGCCAGATCAGCTGCGGCACGGTCGTCATAATATTGAACTTCAATCGGCTTCAGGCCGGCGGCGACATTCTGGCGATCCCATTCCAGGATGATCTTTTCCTGATTGGTGCCGGCACCGGTGATGACTTTGAGGCCGGCGACATCCTTCGGCTCCTTGATCTCGCTGATCTTGCTGTCGGACTTCACGTAGAAGCCAAGCACGTCCTTGCGATAGGTGGAGAAATCGAACTTCTCCTTGCGCTCCTCGGTTACCGTGACGTTGGAGATGACGGCATCATATTTGCCGGAGGAGACGCCGAGCGGCCAGTCCGCCCAGGCGACGGAAACAAGGTTCAGCTCGAGGCCGAAGGAATCGGCAAGCAGTTGCGCCAGATCCGGATCGGCGCCGACCACGGTCGCAGCATCCGATGCATAGGTTGCGATCGGCGGATCCCAGGCGTTGACGGCCACGGTGAACTTGCCCGGTTCGACGAACTTGAAGTTGGGTGCGATGGCCTTGATCGCGGTCTCATCTTTTTCGGCCCGCACGCGGTTCGACGTGTCGGGGCTGAGATTGAATTTCTCGGCTGCCTGCGCCGTGCCGAGGCCGATTGCCGCCAGGGCGACGACTCCGGCAAGCAGGTAGTTGGCTCTATTTCTGAATGCCATTTCCCTTCTCCATTTCATCTTAGGGTTGTTTTTCTTTTCATGCCCTCCGGACGCCCGTCGCGGCCGGGATCTGCTGATGCCTTGCTATTTTCAGAGAACTTTGGCGAGGAATTCACGTGTGCGGGGATGTTCCGCGCCGTTGAAGATGCGGGCCGGCGAGTCGGCTTCGAGAATATGGCCGCCATCCATGAAGACGACAGTGTCGGCAACTTCACGGGCAAAGCCGATTTCGTGCGTGACGATGACAAGCGTCGTGCCCGTGCGCGCCAGTTCCTTGATCACATCAAGGACTTCACCGACCAGTTCCGGGTCGAGCGCCGATGTCGGCTCATCGAACAAAAGCACCTTCGGGCGCAGTGCTAGGGCACGGGCAATGGCGACGCGCTGCTGCTGGCCGCCGGAGAGCTGGCGCGGATAGGCATTGATCTTGTCGCTGAGGCCGACGCGGGCAAGCAGCTCCTGCGCAAGTTGCACGGCCTCTTCACGGCTCACGCCACGCACCTGGATCGGCGCTTCGATCAGGTTTTCAAGCACTGTCAGGTGCGGAAAGAGATTGAAGCTTTGGAAGACCATACCGATATCGGCACGCCGCTTGAGGATTTCCTTTTCCTTGAGCTCGTAGAGCACATCACCTTTCTGCTCATATCCGACGAGATCGCCGTCGACCGAGATGAAGCCGGCATCGACGCGCTCCAAGTGGTTGATGGCGCGCAGCAGGGTGGACTTTCCGGAGCCCGAGGGACCGAGAATGGCGGTGACGCTGCCGGCAGGCAGATTGAGGTCGATACCATCGAGCACTTTCAGAGAGCCGAAGCTCTTGGAAATGCCGTGGATGCGCACCGTCCCGCCGGTGCGAAGAACCGCTGCGTCACGGAAGCCGGAGGTACGGGTAAAGTCGCCAGAGATCGCTGCCGTAGGCAAAGGGCGGGCAAAACGCTTGAGGAAAGACTGGAAGGGCAAGGGCTTCGGGTTGCGCAATGCGCCCTTGGCAAAATAGCGCTCGATATAATGCTGGGCGATCGACAGCACCGTCATGATGACGAGGTACCAGACGGTCGCTACCATCAGCAGCGGAATGACTTCGAGGTTACGGCGATAGATGACCTGGACCGTGTAGAACAGTTCCGGCAAGGCAAGCACGTAGACCATGGAGGTCGCCTTGGCGAGACCGATGATCTCATTGAACCCGGTCGGCAGGATCGAACGCATCGCCTGCGGCAGCACGATACGGAATGCCTGCCGACGGCGCGAGAGACCGAGCGCCGAAGCGGCTTCAAGTTGCCCCTGATCGACGGACAGAATGCCGCCGCGCACGATCTCGGCGAAGAAGGCCGACTGATTGAGCGTGAGACCGAGGAACGCGGCAGCAAAGGGCGTCAGCAATTGTGTCGTCGGATATTCGAAGAGGACAGTGCCAGTGAACGGCACCCCGAGCTTCACCGTCTCATAGAGATAGCCGAGATTGTTCAGCACCAGCAGCAGAACGATCACGGGGATCGATCGCAGCAGCCAGATGTAGCCCCAGGATAGGCCCGAAAGCAGCGGCGATCTCGAGACACGGGCAAGCGCCAGTGCCGTGCCGAGGATCGAACCGGAGATCGTTGCCAACAGTGTCAGGAGCAGCGTGCGCCCGAGGCCGGCGAGAACAGGCGCCGCAAAGAACCATTCGGCAAAAACATCCCAGCCCCAGCGCGGATTGGTGAAGGTCGAATAGAGGACGGCGGCAATGACGAGAGCAGCGAATATGGTGCCGGCAACCCGGCCGGGATGCCGCGCCGGGACGATCCTCAGTCGGGAATAATCCTGAAGCGTTCGGTCCCCTGCCCTGCTGCCGGTATCGATGCCGGCATAGTCACTCGTCAGTGCCATCGTATATCCCCCTTTTTATGGAGCGTTATTTGCCTGGATTCAGCGACCTGCTGCTGCCTGTAATGGCGGGCGATCGGCGTTGGCCGACAGCTGCGGTGCGAGGTGGCGGATATCCTTCTCGAAGGGCAGCGTCTTATAGATTTCCGGGTCGACCTTGGGGTCGAAAAGCGCCGTATAGCCGTAGTTGAGATAGAGGCCGACCGCCTCCGGCTGGCGAAAGCCGGTCGTCAGGTAGACCCGCGAATAGCCTTGGCGGGCGGCCTGCGCTTCCAGTTCCACGAGAACCTTGCGGGCAAGGCCCTGCCGACGTAGGTCAGAGCGTGTCCAGATGCGTTTGAACTCGGCGGTCTGCTCATCATAATATTTGAAAGCGCCGCCGCCGATCGTCTCGCCGCCGCGTACCAGCAGCACGAAATTGCCGACGGGCGGCGCGAAAGCCTCGGGCGGATAGCGGTTGAGCTCTGCCGCGGCACCCTCATCGCTGAAATAGTTCCCGTAGCGGCTGTCATATTCGTGGATAAGTTCGTCGATCAGCGGCTTGGCGCGGGGGTCGAGCGGGGAAGTGTAGAGAAACGTGTCGCTCATGTCGTTCGTCACCCGTTGTCGTCAGTGAGGAAGGTCTCGGCAAGCCGCACCCAGTAGCGGGCGGCGGGCGCAATGATCGCGTCGTTGAAATCATAGTGAGCGCTGTGAAGAGGCGCGCTGTCGCCATTGCCGACGAAGAGATAGCTGCCCGGCTTCTCCTGCAGCATGAAGGCGAAATCCTCGCTTGCCGTGCGCGGGCGGAACCCAGCCTCGATCCTTTCCGGTTCGAAAGAGGAGAGCGCGACATCGCGGGCAAAGGCCGTCTCGGCCCGATGGTTGATGAGCGCCGGAAAGCCAAGCCGGTAATCGACCTCGGCCGTTGCCCCGAAGCTCTCAGCTTGGGCTAGGGCAAGCGCCGGCACGCGTTCCTGGAGTTTGTCGCGCACCGACTGGTTGAAGGCACGCATGGTGAGCTTTAGCTCGACGCTCTCCGGAATGACATTCGACGCTGACCCGGCATGGATGGAGCCGACGGTGACGACGGCCATATCCTGCGGATCGACATTGCGTGAGACGATGCTCTGCAACGCCGTGATGAAGGAAGCCGATGCCAGAACCGGATCGATGGCGCGATGCGGCTCGGCGCCATGACCACCCTTGCCGACGATGCGGATGACCGCCTGATCGACGGACGCCATGGCGGCATCGGCAACGAAACCGAACTTACCGGCCGGCACGGCCGGCCAATTGTGCAGCCCAAAGACCGCATCGACCGGAAACCGTTCGAACAGGCCTTCCGAGATCATCTTGCGAGCACCGGCACCGATCTCTTCGGCCGGCTGGAAGATCAGCCGAAACGTACCGCTGAAATTGCCGGCCTCGGCCAGATAGCGCGCAGCGGCAAGCAGGATCGTCGTATGGCCATCGTGGCCACAGGCATGCATGACGCCGGGATTGCTGCTTGCATAGGAAAGGCCTGTCGCCTCCTCGATCGGCAGGGCGTCCATATCGGCTCGGATGGCGATGGAGCGCTTGCCGTTTCCGCGGACCAGGGTGGCGACGATGCCGGTGCCGGCAATGCCCGTCGCCACCTCATAGCCCCAGGAGGAAAGGTGTGATGCCACGAGCTTGCTCGTGCGGCGCTCCTGAAAAGCAAGCTCCGGATATTGGTGAAGGTCGTGGCGCAGCGCGATGAATTCATCGAGATAGACGGCAATTCCCGTCTCGACCGGATCGTGGCTGCGCGAAGGTTTTGTAATGACGTTCATGGAATTGTCCGCCGCGCCTCAGGCGCTGGCAGCCTTTCCCTGTTCGACCTCACCGGCATCTGTCGCATAGCGGCTCTCGCGGAAAGGCAGCCCCAGATGATCGCGGAGCGTCTCACCCTTCAGGACGGGATCGAAGTAGCCGCGCCTTTCGAGGAGCGGCAGCACATGGCGGGAAAAATCATCGAAGCCTTCGGCGATGACGGGGAACCCAAGGATGAAACCATCGGCAGCCTCGCCGTCGATCCAGCGGATGATCTCGTTGGCGATATGATCTGCAGTACCGATGAACGCCGTGCGCGGCGTTGCCGCGTCGAGCGCGACATCCCGGAGGGTGAGCCCCTTTTCGCGCGCCGTCTTCTTGATCCGATCCGTCGTGGCACGGAAATTGTTGCGGCCGATGTCGCCGATATCAGGGAAAGGTTCGTCGAGCGGATAGGCGCTGAAATCGTGATGGTCGAAGAAGCGGCCGAGATAGAGCAGCGCCTCTTCAATGGTGACGAGATTGCGGATCGCCTGATACTTGGCCTCCGCTTCCTCTGCCGTCGCGCCGACGATCGGGCCGATACCGGGATAGACGCCGATCTCTGCGGTCCGTCGCCCTTGCGCGATCGCGCTCTGCTTGAGTTGCTTGTAGAAAGCCTGCGCTTCCTCGATCGGTCCGCCGTTGGTGAAGACCGCGTCGGCATGTTTGCCGGCGAGCCGGATACCGGAATCGGAGGCGCCCGCCTGGAAAACCACCGGCTGGCCCTGTTTCGAGCGGCCGATATTGAGCGGCCCTTCGATGCGGAAGAAGCGCCCCTTGTGGTTCAGCCGGTGCAGTTTGGTCTTGTCGGCGTAGACGCCGCTCTGACGGTCGCGCACGAAGGCATCGTCATCCCAAGAGTCCCAGAGACCCCTGATGGCGTCGATATATTCCTCAGCGATCTCGTAACGCAGCTCGTGCTCGGGATGCTCGCGCCCATAGTTGCGGCCCGAGCCTTCGAGTGGCGAGGTCACGGCATTCCAGCCGGCACGGCCGCCGCTGACGAGGTCGATGGAGGCGAACTGCCGGGCAATCGTGAAGGGATCGCTGTAGGAAGTGGAGACCGTGCCGACTAGGCCGATCTTCGAGGTCGAGGCCGCGAGCGCAGCAAGGATCGTCAGCGGCTCGAACCGGTTGAGGAAGTGCGGGATCGATTGTTCGTTGATATAGAGGCCGTCGGCAACGAAGGCGAAGGCGATGCCTGCTTCTTCGGCCTTGCGCGCCGTCTTGACGAAAAAGTCGAAATTGGTGCTGGCATCGGCCGGGCCGCTTGGATGTTTCCAGGCGTTCATATGGCCGCCCGGGCCCTGCAGCATGATACCGAAAGTGATTTTCTTCTTGGCCATGGGTTCAATCCTCCTGGGGATGGTCAGGCTGCGAGGGAAAGCCGTTCCTTGGCGAGCAACTCGATTGAGGAAAGCCGCTCGGAAGCGGCGAGTGCCGGTGTATCGAGAATGAATTCCTTGACCCCGTAGCGGCGATGCAGCTCGTCCAGTTCCTTGCGGATCTGGGCTGCGGTACCGTGCAGCACGCTCGGCACTTTTTCCTCGATGCGATACTCGGCAACACCGGCCTGCCTTGCGAATTCGGCCGCCTGTTCCTCGCTGCCGACATTCACGGTCTGGCCGTTCGGCAGGAAGACCTTGACGATGCGCAGATTGCCGACGCGCTCGCGCGCCTGCTCCTCACTGTCGGCCGCGAAGGCAGCCAGCGCGAGGATCGGCCTCTTGCCATCAGAGGCGCGTTCATAGGCTTCAAAAGTCTTGCGCAGGTTCTCCGGATCGCCGTTGAGATGACCGGCAAAAACCAGCTCCCAGCCTTTCTCGGCGGCAAGTACTGCGCTCTCGACGCTTGCGCCGAGAAGGAAGCGCTCCGGCGCATGAGGCGGAAAGGGCGTCGCCTGCACACCTTCATAGTTGGGATCAGCCGCAAGATAGGTGTTGATGTCGGAAAGCTGGACGGCGAAATCCGGCTTTCTTTCTGGATCGAAAGCCGCCTGAAGAGCCCGCGTTGACAGCGGAAAGCCGCCTGGCGCCTTGCCGACGCCGAGGTCGACGCGGCCGGGCGCAAGCGAGGCGAGAAGATTGAAGGTCTCGGCCACTTTGTAGGCGCTGTAATGTTGGAGCATCACCCCGCCCGACCCGATGCGAATTTTCGAAGTCCGCGCCAGGAGATAGGCAATCAGTGTTTCCGGCGCAGAACTCGCCAGGTTAGACATATTGTGATGCTCGGCGACCCAGAACCGATGATAGCCGAGTTCCTCGGCCCGGATCGCCAGCCGCACGCTTGCCTGCAAGGCTTCGCTAGCGCTTTTTCCCTGTTCGATCGGGCTCTTGTCGAGAAGGCTGAGAAAATAGGTCATGCGAAAACGCCTCATCCGGATCCATATTGTCTATAAAAACAGTAGATAATATGGATTATAAGAAATCGCTTTCTCATTTCAGGGCAGCAGCAGGAAAAAGCGTTTGGGAGACGGAATGGAAAGCGAAGTTCAAAACGCATCTCACCGATAGGCGGATCACGCGCCCCGAGAGCCACGACCGCGACAAGCCGAAAGGGCAAGCAGATGGCCGACCGCGCCGACGACGCGGCACAGGATGTTATGAATGCTATTCAGAGATCACACGGTGAAAATTGCCTCTCGATCGCTGATCGGCGTCGCAAACTTTGGTTTGAGGTTCGGAGTTCGTACACGAGCATGGATAGTCGGGCGGCAACAGCACCACGGGTGCGTTTTCAGGCCCTACTCGCGGGAAGAGATATCGATGCCGTTGACGGTCACATATCTATGGAGCTCGAGCGTCCGAGGCACTGCAGTCAACGCCGACCGGCTTCTGCCCGAGAAGTCGATCTTTCAGGTGTGTGAGTGCAGTCATAGTCGTGGTGGCCTCGGACGTTCCGGCGGGTCCTGACACCGCATAGATGCGTGCAGAGGCGTCAGCCGTTTCCAACTGACGCCTCTGCAGGCATATGGTTTCTCTGCCCGAGCCCGAGCATCAGACAAATCTGTCAGAATACCCCGGCCGACAATCCTTAAGCGGGCAATTGGAAGATCCAGTTGGCGATCAATACGATGGCGAGACCGCCGGCAAGCGCGAGGTATGGCAATATCCCGGCCTTTTTGACACCGAGGTCCTGGCCCACGAGCCCGAGGTCGTCCATGGCGCCGGCCGGGAATTTGCCGCCGTCGCGGACGTAGTGGCGATAGGCGAAAACCGGCAGGATAAGCGCGGCGAAGATGAAGCCGACCCAGAGCGCGTTGGCGTAGCCCCAGACCTTCGCGCCGGCGCCGAGGAAGAGCGCGTTGACGAAGGCAAGCACGGTATTGACGCCGATCAGCCAGGTGGGGGCCTTCCAGGGACGCTCGACATGACCGGAATCCATGCGATGGATCCAGCCGGAATTAAGGTTCAGGAAGTTGAAGATGATGTAACCGACATTGGAGACGGCGAGCACGAAGAAATAGCCGCCAGCATCGGACGCGATCGCCAACAGGAAAAGATTGAAGGCAAAGTCCGTCCACATCGCCCGGGTCGGGGCACCGTGTTCGTTGACATGGTCGAGATATTTCGGCAGCCAGCCATCCTTCGAGCCCTGGTAGAGCGTGCGCGAGGAGCCTGCCATCGCGGTCATGATGGCGAGGAAAAGCGCCATGATCATCAGCACGACGAGAAGCTGGGTGACGACACGGCCGGCGCCGATCAGTCCGCTGAGTGCTTCGGCGACACCCGTCCCGTCAATGATGCCCGGCGCCAGCATGCCCGCATGACCGAGCACGCCCTGGAAGGCGAAAGGTACGAGGAAGAAGAACAAGCAGCAGGCAAGGCCGGAATAGAAGATCGCCTTGAAGGTATCCGTCTTGGGGTTCTTCAGTTCGCGCGTATAGCAGACCGCAGTCTCGAAACCGTAGGTCGACCAGGCGGCGATATAGAGACCGCCGAGGAACAGCGTCCAGCCGCCATTGCTCCAGGTACCGTCGGTGCCGGCATAGGCCGCCGTTGGCGGAACCAGCCCGGTGACGTTGGCGCTAACGATCTGGCCGCTGATGATCGGATAAAGACCGATGATGAGCAGCGGTACGAGCACGATGATCGCCAGCCATTTCTGGACGCTCGCCGTCTCGGAGATGCCGCGATGCTGGATCGCAAAGATGATCAGCATCAGGATGCCGCCGATGAAGAAGGTGGCGTTGATATTGGCGGTGGCCAGGAAGGGAATGCTGAAGCTGACGAGCGACCAGCTGCGGATCGCCGGCGTCAGCGCGGATACGCCGTCCGCGCTCAGCAGCGCCTTGACCGCATCCTCAGGCGAAGTGCCGGCATGGGCAGCAATATATTCGGCGACGCGGGGGCTATCGGCCGTGATCGAAGCGGCATGCGCGCTGATCCAGGCGAGGACCGCCTGCGAATCCGCTGCCGGGATCGGGAAGAAGGCATTGAGAATATATCCGGCCGCAATGGCGCAGCCGAGCGAAAGCACCGGAGACCAGGCAAACCAGTTACACCAGACGGACAGCGGCGCGATGAATTTCGAATAGCGCAGCCAGGCCGTGGCGCCATAGACCGATGCGCCGCCCGACTTGTTGCCGAACATGCCGGCGATTTCGGCATAGGTGAAGGATTGCAGGAAGCCCATGATCATCGAGATGATCCAGACCACAAAGGCGAGCTTGCCGGTCGTACCTGCAATACCGCCGATGGAGAAGAGAACAAGCGGTGGCACGCCGGCTGCCACCCAAAACGCACCCTTCCAGTCAAGCGCGCGTATAAGTTTACCTTCGGTGCCGGCGGCAACGCCGGCGTCCACGATATCCGTCATCGGTGAAATTCCCCATTCTATTTGTTCGGGACGTAGCTTTGCGTACGTCTCCCTGAACGCGCCTCCCGTGGCATTGCATGGGCTGCCCGGCATTTTCTCGATCCGCGTTCCCGAGCGGATTTCCGAGTCTCGACCCTTTATGCATAGTGAAGATATTTTCTTTTTAGTCAACATCCCTTTACTTTCGGGCGGCATTTTGTCAGCATGATTTGCGTGCCGGAGAGCACATCAATCCCATGAGGACCACATGCGAGATCTCCATCCCGGGATGTCAGGGGTGCGACCGGTATCGGCAAGCATCATCCGCTATCCCGGTATCCCCGCGCTGCCCGAGGGTGTCGAGCGTTACCGCTGCAAGGGCGGTGGATCCCTTGTTGTTCGCGTCGAGGCAGGCGACCACGTCACCCTAATCGACAGCGAAGGTGGACAAGCCTGCGAGCTTTCCTTCCTCGACGAAAATGGCCGGTTTCAATCGACCGGCCTCGGCGCAGCCTTCACCGGCTCGGCCGAAGGACTAAAGGCCATTCTCTCTTCAGGTGATGAGGGCGCCGACCGGACCCGCACGGCGCTTGAGCGACGCGGTGCCGATCTCGCCACGGCAGGTGCAATCCGCATGTTCAGCGAAGCCTCCATTCCGGGCAGCAAGGCGGAGTTTGCGATCACGATGAAGGGTCTGCTGATTGCCGCCGCACCTGCAACGGCGATGTCGCCTGACGCGCAGGACACGGCAACGCCGATCGAGATCCGCATCAGGCGCAGCAGGCTGATCCGCGACTATGCCGCGGCCCTCCCCGAGCCGATGGCCGATCCGATCGAGGACATCCGCATCAAGGCGGCGACCGCCTCGGCCTATTTCGTCCGTGCCGGAGAGTTCATCCAGATCATCGATGTCTACGGCCGGCAATGCACCGATTTCCAGGCCTTCGCCGCCCGCAAGGTCGACAAGGGTCTTGATCTTGCGCTCGATTCCACCGTCACACGCACCCTGCTCGGCCGCAGCTATCCCGCCCCCGGCCTGCCGTCCAAGGCTTTCGACCGCGATTTCGAGCCGTTGGTGGAGGTCGTCCAGGACACGGTCGGCCGCCATGACGCATTCGCGACCGCCTGCAATTCGCGCTACTACGACGACATGGGCTATCCCGGCCATGTCAATTGCACCGACAATTTCAACGCGGCGCTAGCGCCCTACGGCATAGCTGGCCGGAAGGGCTGGGAGGCGCTCAATTATTTCTACAATACGAATATCGACCACAACAACCAGCTCTATCTCGACGAGCCATGGTCGCGGCCGGGCGATTATGTGCTGATGCGGGCGCTGACCGACCTCGTCTGCGTCTCCTCCTCCTGCCCCGACGATATCGATGCGGCCAACGGCTGGGATCCGACCGATATCCAGGTGCGCACCTTCTCCGGAAAAGAAAAATTCTCAAGAGCGGTAGCCTATCGCATGACCCCTGACGCCGACGCAGACCTGACGCGGGAAACCGCCTTCCACCCCCGCCTCTCGGCACTGACGCGGGATTACACTGAATATCGCGGCTACTGGCTGCCAAACCGGTTTTCCTCCGCAGGTCCGGTCGAGGAATATTGGGCCTGCCGCGAGAAGGCCGCCGTCATAGACCTGTCGCCGTTGCGCAAATTCGAAGTCACGGGTCCGGATGCCGAGGAACTCTTACAATATTGCCTGACGCGCGACGTGCGCAAGCTGTCGACCGGGCAGGTTGTTTATTCCGCCATGTGCTACGAGCACGGCGGCATGATCGACGACGGCACGCTCTTTCGCCTCGCCGATAAAAATTTCCGCTGGATCGGCGGCGACGACTACAGCGGCATATGGCTGCGCGAACAGGCCGAGAAGAAGGGCTTCAAGGCCTGGGTACGCTCTTCGACAGACCAGATGCACAATATCGCCCTGCAGGGACCAAAGAGCAGGGACATCCTCAAGGAGATCATCTGGACGGCGCCACGCCAGCCTGAGATCGGCGAGCTCGAATGGTTCCGTTTCACAGTCGGCCGCATCGGTGGCTTTGAAGGCGCTCCGGTCGTCGTCTCGCGTACCGGCTATACCGGCGAACTCGGCTACGAGATCTTCTGTCATCCGAAGGATGCGCTGACCGTCTTCGATGCCGTCTGGAAGGCCGGCGAACCCTATGGGCTGAAGCCGATGGGACTAGAAGCGCTCGACATGGTCCGCATCGAGGCAGGCCTCGTCTTCGCCCATCACGAATTCGACGACCAGACCGACCCCTTCGAGGCTGGCATTGGTTTTACCGTGCCGCTCAAGTCCAAGCAGGACGATTTCATCGGCCGCGAGGCGCTCCTGCGCCGCAAGGAGCATCCGCGCCACCTGATGGTCGGTCTAGACATACAGGCGAACGACGCGGTCGGCCACGGCGATTGCGTCCATGTTGGCCGCGCCCAGGTCGGCGTTATCACCAGTGCCACGCGCTCTCCGATCCTCGGCAAGACGATTGCGCTCGCCCGCGTCAACGTCACCCGTGCCGCCGTCGGCACAGAGGTTGAGATCGGCAAGCTCGACGGCCAGCAGAAGCGCTTGCCGGCGATCGTGGTGCCGCTGTCGCACTACGATCCGCAGAAGACCCGGCCGCGTTCGTAAAAACCACTATTCCGCCCTGCGCTGGGCACTGGTGATTGCCCTTGCGGCCTCTTCGGAGGAATTGGCGAGCTGACGCATCTCAGCGGCGAGCACGGCGAAGCCGGAACCCGCCGTCCCCGCCCTTGCCGCCTCGATGCCGGCATTGACGGCGAGCAGCTTCAGGTAGCGCAGCGATTGCAGGATCTCGTTAGTCTTCGAGGCGGTGATGCGCATGCCGGCGGTCTGCTCGTCGATGCGCCGGTAGAGTGACTCGATGTTGATAATGCTGCCCTCAAGATAAAGCAGCTCGCCGTTTTCGTCCCAGATGCCCCCACCCGTTTCCGTCACCCAGACATAATATCCGTCACGGTGGCGGATACGATATTCCATCGTCCAGTCGGTGCGGCTTTCCAGCGCGATGCCCACGACCTCATCCATCAGCGGCACGTCCTCTTCACACATGATCGAGGTGAAGGTGCGTGTGCTGTTGCCGATAATCTCCTCTGCCGGATAGCCGAAGATGCGTTCGATGCCATCGGTCATCTCCAGCATCGTGTAATTTTCATCCGCACGGCAACGATAGAGAAAACCGCTCATGCGGCCGAGAACACTGCTCTGAAAATCCATGAAGACCACGCCTTGAGAAAATGAGTTGCAGATCGGGTTTGCTTCGTCTCATTTCAAACACGCCGGAAAGGGTCGCGACGGACGACCCTTTCTCGGTTACGCGGGAGCCTGGGAAAGATCAGTTGCGCAGATATTCCTCCATGGAATCGTCGAGCGCCTCGACCCAGGGCGTGTGGTGCGTCGGCGACATGTTGCCGGTCATCAGCGAACGATAGGCGTGATCGCGGAAGCCCATGATGTTTTCCGCCTTGTGGTGCTCCCACTCCATGAAGGTCTTGTTGGTCCCCTCAATGTCGAAGCTCGGATAGTCGGTTTCGGCGAGCAGTTCCTTCACGTAGTCACCCTGGTACCAGATCATCTGCTCGGCATCCTCGAGCGTCTCCTCGCGGGCCCGCCACATGTCGAAATTCGCCTTCAGTTCCTCTTCCGGCGGCAGGGTGATGCGACCCATCATCACGTCGCGCGCCCACCATGCCTGCACGTCGAACATGTTGAAGGTGTAGAACTGGTCCTGCATGCCGATATAGAAAAGCTGCGGGTTCCTGTCGAAGATCACACCCTTGTAGAGATGGTCCGCCCAGAGGCGGTTGGCAGTCTTGAGCCTCAACTCGTCGGGCAGGAAGGGGAAGTGATGCTGGTATCCCGTGCACAGGATCAGCGCATCAACTTCCTTCGTTGAACCGTCGAGGAAATGGGCGGTGCGGTTTTCGAGCCTGGTGAGCAGCGGCCGTTCTTCGAAATTATCCGGCCAGTTGAACCCCATAGGCTTCGACCGATAGCTCGTGGTGACCGACTTGGCGCCGTATTTCCAGCATTGCGAGCCGATATCCTCGGCCGAGTAGCTGCGGCCGACGATGAGGATATCCTTGCCCTTGAATTCCAGCGCATCGCGGAAGTCGTGGGCATGCAGGACGCGGCCATTGAAGGTTTTCACGCCCTCGAAATAAGGCACGTTCGGTGTCGAGAAGTGGCCGCTCGCCACCACGACATAGTCGAATTCCTCGTCGTACATCTGATCTTCGACGCGGTTATGCGCCGTCACCGTGAATTTCTTCGTGGCATCATCGAAACGCACCATGCGCACCGGTGTATTGAAGCGCACCCAATGGCGGACATTCGCCTTTTCGACGCGGCCCTTGATATAGTCCCACAGCACGGCGCGCGGCGGATAGGAGGCGATCGGCTTGCCGAAATGCTCCTCGAAGGAATAGTCGGCGAATTCGAGGCATTCCTTCGGGCCGTTCGACCAAAGGTAACGATACATACTGCCGTGGACCGGCTCGCCATATTCGTCGAGGCCGGTGCGCCAGGTATAGTTCCAGAGCCCGCCCCAGTCGGACTGCTTTTCGAAGCAGACGATCTCCGGGATCTCCGCACCCTTCTGTGCGGCCGACTGGAAGGCCCGCAACTGGGCAAGCCCGGAAGGACCGGCGCCGATGACGGCAACTCTTGTCATGAAGCATTCCCCTCTTGATTATATGTCATTGCTTAGTTTACGCGTCTGAGAAGACGCACGGCGCTGGTGCGCATCGCTGCGCCTCAGTCCGGATAAATGCCGGGGCTGGTCGGCGCCCCATCGTCGTATTTGGAAAGCCAGTCGATCGTGGTCTCGCGGAAGCGGGTGAGGCCCTTGTAGTCGATGAGCTCTGGCGGCAGCGTCTTCAGCACGCGCGGGAAGCGCCGCGCCCATTTCGGCACGGTGACGAGTTCTTCCATGTTCATCAAATAGCAGCGGATGACGAAGAGGATGGCATTCGAGCGCGGCAGACGCCAGAGGCTTTGCAGCTCGACGCGCAGATGCACCTTCTCGCCGACATTGTCAGGCGTCACCGTCGTGCGGTCGGGACCCCATTTGTGATAATTCTCAGGACTGGTGTCGAGCCGCGGATTGATCGTCATCGTCCAGTTGAAGCGCCGGGTCGGCTTGCCCTGCTGCAGGTTCAGCAGGAATTTCAAAGCCCGGTCAAAGACGCCGATCTGGTGGGCGAGCGGCACCGGTCCATGCCATTCCATGAAGTTCATGCCGAGGTCGAAATCGAGCGACCAGTCGGCCTGCGTCGTCACCATACCGGCATCCATCCAGAGATTGCCGTCGCGCTGATCGACGATGCAGAAATCGCCCTGGGCCTGGCGGGTGATATATTCGAAGGGCTCGCAGGGCAGCGTCGAGGCATCGCCGAAGGTGAAGCTGTCGTCGATGCCGAGCGGGCGGTTGATCCAGCGCCAATGGTCGCCGTTGCGGATCAGCGTGAAGTGGTCAGGAAAACCCGCCGCCTGCTCTTCCATCAGCAGTTCGAGCGTGTCCCACTGCGCGCTCATCATGTGCGGCAGAGCCTGATAGCGCAGCGGGTCTTCCTTCAACACCAGCGCGCGATCGCACATCTCGGCGACATAGTGCTCGTCGACGTCGATCAGGTTTTCGTAAACGGTGTCCGCCCGGCCGCGCACATGCGGCTCCATATTGACGGAATACATGTATTCGTCGCGGTCGAAGGGAAACGGGAAGCGACGGATGTTCCCGGGGCTGTTCCGATAGCTGAAATCGTCCCGGAACGTTTCCTGCTTGAAGGCGATTGCCATGTCCGGTCTCCTTTTTACCGTCAAAGATCGAGATGCAGCGTGTTTCCCTCGAAGCGGGAAACACAGATCATCACCTTGCGGCCGGATGCTTTTTCTTCGCTCGTGAGATAGACGTCATTGTGCAGCAGCTTGCCGTCGCAGGTGACGACCCCGGTCTCGCATTGACCGCAGGCCCCGCCGCGACAGAGGAAGGGCGCGTCGACGCCCGCCGCCTCGATCGCCTCCAGCATGCTTTCGTGATGGCCGACCTTCACGGTCTTGCCGGATCGCAGTAGCTCGATCGCGAAGGGTTTACCGGGCAGCGACGACAGGAACCGTTCCGAATGCAGGTTCTGTTCCGGCCAGCCGGCATTCAGCCCCGTCTTCAGCACGCCGTCGATCATGCCTGTGGGGCCGCAGACATAAAGATGCGTGCCGAGCGGCTGGCTGTCGAGCAGCCGTGTCAGAGGAATGGCGCCGCCTTCGGAGTCGCAATAGATCTTGATGCGATGCGGACCGTAGCGCTCCAGCAGTTCCCGCCAGTAGGCGCCGCGGTCCCGCGTGCGGATGGCGTAATGCAGTTCGAAATTGGCGCTTTCGCGGGAAAACTGCTCCATCATCGCAATGAAGGGCGTAATGCCGATGCCGCCGGCAATCAGAAGATGCTTGCGCCCGCGCCAATCCGGTTGGAACAGGTTGACGGGATAGCTGACCTTCAGCTCGTCGCCTTCGCTGACCTTCTCATGCATGAAGGTGGAGCCGCCGCGCGAATCCTCGACGTGCAGCACGCTGATCTCATAGGCGGCGCAATCATGCGGCGGCGACATCAGCGAATAGGCGTTGCGGCGCATATGGCCGCCATCGTTCATCGAGACGATGACATGGGCGCCGCCGGAGAAATAAGGCATCGGCTTGCCGTCCAGCCGCTCGAAGCGGAAGCGCTTGACGCGCTCGGCGATCGGGGTGATCCGCACCACGCGGACGGGAATTTCTGTACCACCGCTCAAAGGAACAACTCCTCCGGATTGGGCGCGCTGCCGGGCTCTTCCGCATCGATATTGACGCCCTGGAAGGCGGCGAGCCGACGCGAATAATGGTCACGCACGAGAAGCGTCAGCCCGCAATGGCTGCAGGAAAAGGGGCTGACGGTGACGTCGTCGGTGATGCCTTTGCAATGGACACATTGCACGCGCCTAGCCAGCGAGCCGCGATGCTCGGTGATGATGGAGGCATGGTCCATGCCGTATTCGAGCGCCACCAGCATCGCCTGGCCGATGAAGCCTTCCGTCCCCGAAATATAAAGCCGCGTGCCCATATGGGCGGTGGCGAGCGAACCCTTCAACCGAAAGAGCAGCGTCGCGATCGTCGGGGCCGTGAAGAACATGTCGGCGCCGAGATGGCGCAGCGCCTCGTCCAGGCCGGACCATTGGGAGCCGCGGGCGACATAGAGGATCTCGCTGCGGGAAAGGGCTGCCTCGTCAAGCACCGGCTGCTGGTCGAGGAGAGCCTTGGCGCCCTCCCCTTCGAGCGCGAAAATGTGCCGCCGGGCGTGCGGCTGGATGGTCAGGCCCTTGTAGACTGGTCGGCTCTTGATGCCTGCAACGAGCATTCGCGTGCTCCTTAACCTACGGCAGTCCTCTTCTTCTTCTCCGGATCGTCGAAGGGGAGCGTATGGGCGGTGGCGCTCGCCTTGACGGTCTTGCCGCGTACTTCGAGTTTCGCCCCGTGCACCGCCTTGTCAACATCGAGACGGGCAATCGCCATGGATTTCTTCGTCAGCGACGAATAGCTCGGGCAGGTGATGACGCCGACTTTCTTGCCGTCGGCAAAGACCTCGTCGCCGAGATCGGCCGGACCGTCCGCGTCGATCAGCATGCCGAAGATCTTGAAGCGTTCCTTGCCCTTTAGCCGCGCATGTTCTTCGGCGCCACGGAAGCCGGTCTTGCCGGGGCTGACCGTGAAATCGAGGCCGAGTTCCCACAGGCTGTCGCCGGGCGGCTGGTCGGCAAAGGGATACATCTGCGAATTGTCGTAGGGATAGAACAGCAGGTAGCTCTCGACGCGCAGCATGTCGAGCACAGAGAAGCAGCAGGGAATGATGCCCATATCGGCGCCTTCTGCGACGATACGATCCCAGACCATGACGGCGTCCTGGCCGCGCACGAAGATTTCGTAGCCGCGCTCGCCGGTATAGCCGGTGCGCGAGATCATGACCGGCGCGCCGAACAGCGTCGTCTGCATGTGATGGAAATATTTGAGGTCGCGGATGCCGGGCACATATTTGGCGAGGTAATCGACCGCGATCGGGCCCTGCAGCGACAGGTCATGCAGGTCGTCGTCGAAGAGCACGGCGCAGTTTCGGCCGGCCGCCTGCTTGACGAGTTCCTCGTGGCCGGAACCTGAGCCGTGTACCAGCATCCAGGAATTCGGGCCGGTGCGGTAGACGATGCAATCGTCGGTGAAGTGGCCGCGGTCGTTCAGCATGGTCGCGTAGACCGAGCGGCCGGGATAGATCTTCGTCATGTCGCGGGTGGTGATATAGTCGAGCACGGCGATCGCATGCGGGCCGACAAGATGCACCTTCTTCAGGCCCGAGACATCCATGATGCCGGCCTTGGTGCGGACCGCGACATGCTCGTCTGACATGTTCTTGTCGTAGGTCCAGGCGGTTCCCATTCCGCTCCAGTCCTCGAGCTTCGATCCCAGAGCGCGATGCCGATCCGCCAAGGCGGAGAAACGCCAAGATAATGCCATTTCCGTTCCCTCTTATTTCCTCTACGGAATATTTATTTCCTGACTATATTCGTCTTTCACGCTGTGGCAAGCCGATCCCGGTGATTTTTGTCGGCTGTCCCAATGGCACTTTCCTTAGAATATCGGCGGTGTCAGCCCTGCCGAGCGATGGGCGGCAATCACCGTATTGGCCATCAGCATGGCGATCGTCATCGGGCCGACGCCACCCGGCACCGGGGTGATGACGGCGGCAACCGGAGAAACCTCCGCAAAGGCGACATCGCCGACGAGGCGGGTCTTGCCCTCGCCGCGCTCGGGTGCCGCGATGCGGTTGATGCCGACGTCGATGACGGTGGCACCGGGCTTGACCCAATCGGCCCTGACCATTTCCGGACGGCCGACGGCGGCCACCAGAATATCGGCGTTGCGGCAGACTTCGGCGAGGTTCTTCGTGCGCGAATGGGCAATGGTGACGGTCGCATTGGCATTCAGCAGAAGCTGCGCCATCGGCTTGCCGAACAGGTTGGAGCGGCCGATGACGACGGCATTGAGGCCGGAAAGATCCTCGCCATGGGTGCGGCGCACGAAAACCATGGCGCCGGCCGGCGTACAGGAAACGAGGCCGGTCTTCAGATCACCGGTCGCAAGCTTACCGGCATTGACGACGCTCAAGCCATCGACATCCTTTTGCGGCAGGATCGACTGGATGATCGGCTCGCTGTCGAGATGTTTCGGCAATGGCAGCTGTACGAGAATGCCATGGATCGACGGATCGGCATTGAGCGAGGCGACGAGGGCTGCAAGCTCCTCCTGCCTGGTCTCGGCTGGCAGTGTGTGCTGGACGGATTTGAAGCCGCATTCCTTGGCCATGCGGCTCTTGGAACTGACATAGGTGTGGCTCGCCGGATCATCGCCGACAATGACGACGGCAAGGCCCGTCTGGACGCCCTTGGCGGCTTCAAGCGCAGCATTTGCCGATTTAACGGTTTCGATTACGGAAGCGGCAACCTGCTTGCCGTCGATTACCTTGACCATGGCTCAGCCCATGCGCTCGGAGGCATAGCTGCCGGGGCTTGCCGGGAAGACGACGGTACGGTTGCCATTGATGAAGGTACGGTGGTGGATATGGGCGTGGATGGCGCGCGCCAGCACCTGGCTTTCGACATCGCGGCCGATCGAGACATAGTCTTCGGCGCTCTGCGCATGGGTTATGCGAGCAGTGTCCTGCTCGATGATCGGGCCTTCGTCGAGATCGGCCGTCACGTAATGCGCTGTCGCGCCGATCAGCTTCACGCCGCGCTCATAGGCCTGCTTGTAGGGATTGGCGCCCTTGAAGCTCGGCAGGAAGGAATGGTGGATGTTGATGATCCGGCCCGACATTTTCTGGCACATCTCGTCCGACAGGATCTGCATATAGCGGGCGAGCACGATCAATTCCGTGCCGGTCTGCTCGGCCACGTCCATGATATGCGCTTCCGCCTGCACCTTGTTGGCCTTAGTGACGGGAATATGGTGGAAGGGAATGTCGTGGTTGACGACGACCTTCTGGTAATCGAAATGATTGGAGACGACGCCGACGATATCGATCGGCAAAGCACCGATCTTCCAGCGATAGAGCAAGTCGTTGAGACAATGGCCGAAGCGGGACACCATGAGCAGCACCTTCATGCGTTTCTCGCTGTCATGGAAATCATAAGTCATGCCGAAGCGCGTGGCGATGCTGGTGAAGCCGGCGCGGATATCGGCCCCGGAGATGCCTTCCTCGGAAATGAAGGAGACGCGCATGAAGAACTGGCCGGTGTCCAGATCGTCGAATTGCGAGCTGTCGACGATATTGCAGCCCTGTTCGGCGAGATACCCCGAGATCGCCGCAACGATGCCGCGCGTCGACTTGCAGGATACTGTCAGTACGTAGCTCTTCATGCCATCTCTTCCTTCGTCACTTGACGCATAGGCCATCAGCCGGGCCGGTGCGTTGATGCTCCGGCTCGCAGGCGCATGATGTCAAAACCTCAACCGGTCGGCTCAGATATCGAGCGTGCTGTCGCGTTCCCACTGGGTGAAATGCGAGCAGAAGGCATTCCATTCCTGGTGCTTGAGCTTGAGATAGGCGGCGGAGAACTCGGTTCCGATCGCAGCCTTCAGACCCTCGTCGGCGTCATAGGCACGCAGCGCATCGAGCAGGTTCAGCGGCAGACGCGGCGCGTCCTTCACCAGATGGCCTTCCGCATACATGTCGATATTGTGATGCGGACCGGGATCTGCCTTGCTGTTCAGCCCGTCAAGACCGGCCGCAATGATGATTGCCTGCAGCAGGTAGGGGTTGACCGCACCATCAGGCAGGCGCAGCTCGAAGCGGCCGGGGCCCGGCACGCGTACCATGTGGGTGCGGTTGTTGCCGGTCCAGGTTACCGTATTCGGCGACCAGGTGGCGCCCGAGGTCGTGCGCGGCGCGTTGATGCGCTTATAGGAATTGACGGTCGGGTTGGTGATCGCGGCAAGCGCCGAAGCGTGTTTCATGATGCCGCCGAGGAAATGCCTGCCTTCCGCCGACAGGCCGAATTCGGCTGCCCTGTCGGCGAAGACGTTGACCTTGCCATCATTGTCCCAGACCGAGATATGGCAATGGCAGCCATTACCGGTCAGGCCCTTGAAGGGCTTCGGCATGAAGGTGGCGCGAAGCCCGTGCTTTTCGGCGATCGACTTGACCATGAACTTGAAGAAGGAATGCTTGTCGGCCGTCTTCAGCGCATCGTCGAATTCCCAGTTCATCTCGAACTGGCCGTTAGCATCCTCGTGGTCGTTCTGATAGGCGCCCCAGCCGAGCTCCAGCATATAGTCGCAAATCTCGGCGATGACGTCGTAGCGGCGCATGACGGCCTGCTGGTCGTAGCAGGGCTTTTCAGCAGTGTCGCGGCCATCGGAAATCTGTTCGCCGTCGGCGGTGATCAGGAAGAATTCGGCCTCGACGCCGGTCTTGACCCGCTTGCCCGCCGCTTCGGCCTTATTGACGAGCTTTTTCAGCACGTTGCGCGGCGCCTGCGCCACGACGTTGCCCTCCATCATGCAATCGGCGGCTACCCAGGCGACGTCCTTCTTCCAGGGAAGCTGGATGACGGAGGTGGCATCAGGAACGGCAAAGAGGTCGGGATGGGCGGGCGTCATGTCGAGCCAGGTGGCGAACCCGGCAAAACCCGCACCCTCTTCCTGCATGCCGGCAATCGCCTGCGCCGGCACCAGCTTGGCACGCTGGCCGGAGAAGAGGTCAGTATAGCTGATCATGAAATATTTGATGCCTTTGTCTTTCGCAAAAGCAGCAAGGTCCAGTGTCATTCTCGTTCCCCTTTGGATTTCTCAGAGACACTTTGGTTATGGATGCGAAGCGGCCGGACCTTTTGCCCGGCCGGTAGAAATCAGTAACCTCCCTTGCCCGGTATCCAGCTCGTTCCCGCGAGCGGTACCTGCGCCATCGCAGAAGCCTCGATCGTCAATGCGCAGAGGTCTTCCGGTTCCAGATTGTGGACATGATTCTTGCCGCAGGCGCGCGCGATCGTCTGCGCCTCCAGTGCCATGACCTTGAGGTAATTGGCGAGGCGGCGACCGGCGGTGATCGGATCGACGCGCTTCATCAGTTCCGGATCCTGCGTGGTGATGCCGGCCGGATCCTTGCCTTCGTGCCAGTCGTCATAGGCGGCCGCCGTCGTATGCAGCGCCTCGTATTCCGCCGCCCAGCGCGGATCATTCTCACCGATGGCGATGAGGGCGGCCGTGCCGATGGACACGGCATCAGCGCCGAGCGCCAGGGCCTTCGCCACGTCGGCGCCATTCCTGATGCCGCCCGAAACGATGAGTTGCACCTTGCGGTGCATGCCGAGATCCTGCAGCGCCTGCACGGCCGGGCGAATGCACGCGAGCGTCGGCATGCCGACATGCTCGATGAAGACTTCCTGCGTCGCCGCAGTACCGCCCTGCATGCCATCGAGCACGACGACATCGGCGCCGGCCTTCACGGCAAGGGCCGTATCGTAATAAGGGCGCGCACCGCCGACCTTCACATAAATCGGTTTTTCCCAGTTGGTGATCTCGCGCAGTTCGAGGATCTTGATCTCGAGGTCGTCAGGGCCGGTCCAGTCGGGATGACGGCTTGCCGAACGCTGATCGATACCCTTCGGCAGCGTGCGCATCTCGGCGACGCGGTCGGAGATCTTCTGACCGAGCAGCATGCCACCGCCACCGGGCTTGGCACCCTGGCCAACGACGATCTCGATCGCATCGCAGCGGCGCAGATCCCGCGGGTTCATGCCGTAGCGCGACGGCAGGTACTGGTAGACGAGCGTCTCAGAATGGCCACGCTCTTCCTCCGTCATGCCGCCATCGCCTGTTGTCGTCGAGGTGCCGGCGATCGTGGCACCACGGCCGAGCGCTTCCTTGGCCGGACCGGAGAGCGAGCCGAAGCTCATGCCGGCGATCGTGATCGGGATCTTGAGTTCTATTGGCTTTTTGGCGTAGCGCGAGCCGAGCACGACATTGGTGCCGCACTTCTCGCGGTAACCTTCGAGCGGATAGCGGGAGATCGAGGCTCCGAGGAACAAGAGATCGTCGAAATGCGGCAGCTTGCGTTTGGCGCCGCCACCGCGGATATCATAGATGCCGGTCGCCGCAGCGCGGCGGATTTCCGACATCGTGTATTCGTCGAAGGTTGCCGAAAGGCGAGGCTTTGTGGGCGGGTTATGATAGCTCATGGAGAACCTCGATAAAACTCAATAGGCGTCGGCATTGTCGACGTTGAAATTGTAGAGCTTGCGGGAAGAACCGTAGCGGCTGAACTCCTCCGGCCGCACATCGGTAATGCCTGCCTTTGCGAGCAGGGCGGAGAGAAGCTCAAGATGTTCTGCCCGCATTTCCTTCTCGATACAGTCCGCGCCGAGGCTCTCGACCTTGCCACGGACGAAGATGCGGGCCTCGTAAAGGGAATCTCCGAGCGCATCGCCGGCGTCGCCAAGCACAACGAGGTTGCCGGCCTGCGCCATGAAGGCGGACATGTGACCGATATTGCCACGCACGACGATATCGATGCCCTTCATCGAGATGCCGCAGCGCGAAGAGGCATTGCCCTCGATGACGAGCAGGCCGCCGCAGCCGGTGGCACCCGCATACTGGCTGGCGTCACCCTTGATGGTAATGCGGCCGGACATCATGTTTTCGGCGACACCGGGGCCGGCCGAGCCGTGCACGGTGATGACCGCCTCCTCGTTCATGCCACCGCAGTAATAGCCGACGCTGCCGTGGATATCGATGCTGACGGGTGCATGCACGCCGGCGGCGACGGCATGGTGGCCACGCGGATTGACGACGTCGAACTGCAGGTCGTTGTCGCCTGACGCCACGTCATGCAGGGCTTGATTGAGGTCACGAAGCGGGGTCGCCGCAAGATCGAATGTGGGCATGAAATCGTCCTGAAATGAAATCGAGCCGATGGGATGAAGGCAGAAAAGTTGCTCTCAGCGTTCCCAGAAATAGACGGTCGCGGGCTCCGGCTCCCAGACGCGCGCGGCATCGATGCCGGGCAGGTTGACGAGCGCGCGGTATTCCGAGCCGAAGGCGACGTAACGGTCGGTCTCGGCCATGACAGCAGGCTTGCAGGCGATCGCATCGCGCACGACGCCGAAGCCGGACTTGGTGCCGACGACGAAGGTGAAGAAACCGTCGAGATCGTCGACGGCACCTTCCAGCGCCTCGCCAAGATTCTTGCCCTTGGCCATTTCGGCGGTCAGGTAGGCTGCGGCAACCTCGGTGTCATTCTCGGTCTCGAAGGTCATGCCTTCGCGCTTGAGTTCGCGGCGCAGGTTGTTGTGATTGGAGAGCGAGCCGTTGTGGACGAGGCATTGGTCGGAGCCGGTGGAAAAGGGATGGGCACCGAGCGTGGTGACTGCCGATTCCGTCGCCATGCGGGTATGGCCGATGCCATGTGTTCCAGCCATGGAATTGACGGCGAAACGGGAAACGACGTCCTTCGGCAGGCCGGTTTCCTTGTATATCTCGATCGCGTCGCCGCTGCTCATAATACGGATGTCGGGGCGCAGCTCGGCGATGGCGGCACGGCCCTCTTCGAGCATGTCCTTCGGCAGGGTGACGACGGCATGGGTGCTCTTGATGTCGATTGAGACCTCCGTGCCGAGTTCCTTCTCAAGCTCGGCCTCAAGACCCGAGAAATCCTTCTTCGGCTTGGCGGACTGGACGGTGATCTTCGCGCTGTCGCCGCTGCTTGCGCCATAGATGGCAATGCCGGCGCTATCAGGCCCGCGGTCCGTCATCGTCACCAGCATGGACGACAGCATCGCGCCGAGCTCCGGCTCGAGGCTTTTATCCTTCAGGAAGAGACCCACAATTCCGCACATGACAGACCCTCCATTTCGCGTCTGCAAAATGACTATCAGGTCTGTTTTGGGTTTTCAACCTGCAGGAATATTTTTTTCTTTTAAGGCAAGTCAGTCATTCTTGCCGCGTTGCGGATAGCTGATGATGGAGAGATATCGGCTCGGCAATTTCACAAGTTTTTCCGGTCCGTGCGGCGCATCGGCATCGAAAAACAGGCTGTCGCCCGGCTGCATCGGGAAAAGCTGGTCGCCATGGCGATAGACGACCTCTCCGTCCAGCATGTAGATCAGCTCCATGCCCTCATGCTGGAAGGTCGGAAAGACATCCGAATCGGTCGTCAGCGTGATGAGGTAGGGCTCGACGATCACGCCGCTGCTGTTGTTGTCGATATGGCCGAGCAGATTATACTGATGGCCGGCGCGCGTGCCGCGGCGCTCAAGCTCGATACCCTGCCCCGCCTTGACGAAGACGGCGTTGCGCGGCTCCTCGTAACGGCGAAAAAAGGCTGTCAACGGCACGCCGAGAGCGCGCGAGAGCGATTGCAAGGTCGTCAGCGATGGCGAGATATTGCCGTTCTCGATCTTCGACAGCATGCCGAGCGAAATGCCGGTCGCGGCGGCAAGGTCGGTCACGGTAATGCCGAGCTTCTTGCGATAGGCGCGAACCTCATGGCCGATCGCCATTTCGAGATTGTTTTCCTTCGGCTCGCGCACCGCGTGCGGATTCTGGGACAGGGCCTGACGAACCGCATGGGCATGCTCCTGGCTCGACGTTTCATCCAGCTTGATCTTCATTCACAGTCCTTCGCGCACTCTCTCTGCAAGTATCCTATCGTCAGAGTGAAATCTTCTCAACCCTGAAGAAAGTCAGAGCTTGCGGCTTGAACTCGGATTGGTGCCGTAGAGGCCGCGAAAGAGGCGTGAAAAATGCGCGGCGCCGGAAAAACCTGTCGCAATGGCGATCTCGGAGATCGACAGCGGGCTCTGCTCAAGGAGCCTTCGGGCGTGCTGCAGCCTGATGCGTCTGTATTGCTCGAGGAAGGTCGTATCGAGGTGAGCGGCGAACAGACGGTCGAGATGGCGCGGCGTCACCCCGGCAATGCGAGCCATGGCTGCACGGTTGAGCGGCATCTCGATGGTTTCCTCCATCTTCTCCAGGACGCTCAGCAGACCCGGATGGTGCGCGCCGTAGCGCTCGGCAAGGGAAGCGCGCTGCGGCGCTGTCGGCTGACCGACCTCGGTATGCAAGAACCAGTCGCTGACCCGACGGGCGAAATCCGGTCCCATGCGCTCGGCGATCAGCGCATGCATCATGTCGAGCGGCGCAATGCCGCCGCCGCAGGTAATGCGGTTGCCGTCGACGACGAAACGCGCCTGGCGCGGCGACAGGTCGGGAAAGGCTTCGAGAAGCGTCGGCGCATGCTCCCAATGGATTGTAAAGTCACGGCCTGTCAGCAGCCCGGCCTCGGCCAGCAGAAAGGGGCCGCCCGAAATGCCGCCGATGCGCACGCCTTCGCGCGCGAGCTGCCGTATGCAGGAAAGCACGGCCGGATAGTGCCAGTCGCGCGGCGAACCGCCGGCGCAGACGAAGACAGTGCCGAGCCCAAAACCGCGACCGGGAAGCGGCGCGGCTGGAACTGGTACGCCACCAGAAGACAACACTACCCCGCCTTCCGGCGAAAAGCATGAGATACGGTAGATTTCCCGCCCGGCGAGCAGGTTGGCGGCGCGCAGCGGCTCGCTCGCCGAGGCATAGGACATCAGGGCAAATCCCGGCAGAAGGATGAAGCCGATGGAATGCAGGTTTTTTGCTTCGACAGACGCCATGTCCCTTTCTTATCGATAAATGTCCTAAACAGGCAAGTCACGCCTCTTCTTTCTGGCATCATGGCACCAGCTCCCACCGGATCTATCCATGCGCTATTCCGCTCTCTCCATCTTCTTAAACGGGCTTCGCGGCAACAATGGCTGGGCGCCTGCCTGGCGCCAGCCTTCGCCGAAGCCGCATTATGATGTGATCATCGTGGGCGGCGGCGGCCATGGCCTTTCGACGGCCTATTATCTCGCCAAGACGTTCGGCATCACCAATGTCGCCGTGCTGGAGAAGGGTTATCTCGGCTCCGGCAATATCGGCCGCAACACGACGATCATCCGCTCCAACTACCTGCTGCCCGGCAACAACCCCTTCTACGAGTTGTCGATGAAGCTTTGGGAAGGGCTGGAACAGGATTTCAACTTCAACGCCATGGTTTCGCAGCGCGGCGTGCTGAACCTCTTCCATTCCGATGCGCAGCGTGATGCCTATACAAGGCGCGGCAATGCCATGCGCCTGCACGGCGTTGACGCAGAGCTCCTCGATCGGGCTGCTGTCCGCAAGATGCTGCCCTTTCTCGATTTCGACAATGCCCGCTTCCCCGTCATGGGCGGCCTGCGCCAGCCGCGCGGCGGCACGGTGCGCCACGATGCGGTCGCCTGGGGCTATGCCCGCGGCGCCGACAGCCGCGGCGTCGACATCATCACCAATTGCGAGGTCACCGGCATTCGCAGCGAGAATGGCAGGGTGACAGGCGTCGAGACCACCAGGGGCTTCATCGGCTGCGGCAAGCTGGCGCTCGCTGCCGCCGGCAATTCCACCGTGGTCGCCGACATGGCGGGCTTGCGCCTGCCCATCGAGAGCCATGTGCTGCAGGCCTTCGTCACCGAGGGGCTGAAACCGTTCATCGATACCGTCGTCACCTTTGGCGCCGGCCATTTCTACGTTTCACAGTCGGACAAGGGTGGCCTCGTCTTCGGTGGCGATATTGATGGCTATAATTCCTATGCCCAGCGCGGCAATCTCGCCACTGTCGAGCACGTCGCCGAAGCCGGCGTGGCAATGATCCCGTCGCTGACGCGGGTCAGATATCTGCGCAGCTGGGGCGGCGTCATGGACATGAGCATGGACGGCTCGCCGATCATCGACCGCACCCATATCGATAATCTCTACCTGAATGCCGGCTGGTGCTATGGCGGCTTCAAGGCCACACCCGCCTCCGGCTATTGCTACGCCCACCTGATTGCCCGCAACGAGCCACACGAGACGGCGCGCGAGCTGCGTCTCGACCGTTTCCGGCGCGGCTACCAGATCGATGAAAAGGGCGTCGGCGCCCAGCCCAACCTGCATTGAGGACGTGAAGCCATGGCAAGCCTGATTTCCTGCCCTCATTGCGGCATCCGTCCCAAGGAAGAATTCACCATCCGGGGCGATGCGAGCCTGACCCGGCCGGCGGCCGATGCCGGCGCTGACACCTGGTACGACTACGTCTATCTGCGGGATAATCCGAGGGGATGGCACAAGGAGTACTGGCACCATTCCTCCGGCTGCCGGCGCTGGCTGACTGTTGAGCGCGACACCGTCACCCATGCCGTTCACACCGTCAGCGATGCCGCGCTTGCCAAGCTCGGAGGTGCGGCATGACGAGTTCGCGGCTTCCCAGCGGTGGCCGGATCGACCGATCGAGCACGCTGAACTTTACCTTCGATGGCAGACAACTGGCCGGCCATCCCGGTGATACGCTCGCCTCCGCGCTTCTTGCCAACGGCATCCAGCTCGTCGGCCGCAGCTTCAAGTATCACCGGCCGCGCGGCATCCTGACGGCGGGTGCAGCCGAGCCCAACGCGCTGGTCACGACGAGCACTGGCGGCCGCACAGAGGCCAATACGCGTGCCACGATGATCGAACTCCATGACGGGCTCATCGCCCGCAGCCAGAACCGCTGGCCCTCGCTCGGCTTCGACATTGGCGCCGTCAACGGCCTGCTGTCGCCCTTCCTGAGCGCCGGCTTCTACTACAAGACCTTCATGTGGCCGGCCGCCCTTTGGGAAAAGCTCTACGAGCCGCTGATCCGCAAGGCCGCCGGCCTCGGCAAGGCGTCCTACGAGCCCGATCCTGACTCCTACGAGAAATGCTGGGCTCACTGTGATCTGCTCGTCATCGGCGCAGGACCTGCCGGGCTCGCAGCGGCGCTGACGGCAGGACGCGCCGGCGCCCGCGTCATCCTCGCCGACGAAGATTTCGCGCTCGGCGGCAGTCTGCTCCTCGAAAACGGCACCCGGCTGCAGGACATGCTCGACGAACTCGAGGGCCTGCCGAACGTCCGTCTCCTGCCGCGCACCACCGTCGTCGGCTGGTACGACGACAATGTCTTCGGCGCCGTCGAACGTGTGCAAAAACATGTGGCGCTGCCCGATCCGCATCGGCCCGTCGAGCGCCTCTGGCGCATCATCGCCAAACAGGCAATCCTCGCCTCGGGCGCTGAAGAGCGTCCGCTCGTCTTCGGCGGTAACGATATTCCAGGCGTGATGGTGGCCGGTGCTATGCACAGCTATCTCAGCCGCCAGGCGGTGACGCCCGGCGCCCGCACCGTGATCTTCACCAGCAATGCCTCCGGCTATCGCGCGGCGGCCGCCCTCGAAGCCGAAGGTGTCGATGTCGCCGCCATCGTCGACAGCCGCGATGCGGCCGGCAGTGCCTGGTCCGGGCGCGCCCGTGTGCTGAACGGCAGCCGCGTGCGCGACGCGCATGGCGGCCAACGCCTGCGCCATGTCACGATCGAGACCGCTTCGGCAGTGCAGCGCATCGAGGTGGATGCGCTTGCCATGTCCGGCGGCTGGAGCCCGATCATCCATCTTGCCTGCCATCGGGGCGCCAAGCCGGTCTGGTCCGAGGAAAGGGCAGCCTTCCTGGCGCCGGAACGCCAGCAGGGACTGTCGATTGCCGGCTCTGCGGCCGGGCTCGGCGCGACGGGCGCCTGCCTCGGCGATGGCGCGGCGAAGGCCGTTGAGGCACTGAGGGCGATCGGCTTCGTCAACGTTGAGCCCGCCTTCGCGCCCGTCGAGGAAACCGAGGCGGCCTCGAAGCCGCTTTGGTCCGTCAAGGGCGGAAAGGGCAAGGCCTTCGTTGATTATCAGAACGACGTACACCTCAAAGATCTCGGCCTTGCCGTTCGCGAGGGATATGGGCATGTCGAGCTTGCCAAACGCTATACGACAAGCGGCATGGCGACCGACCAGGGCAAGCTTTCCAATATCAATGCGATCGGCATCCTGGCCGAGGCCCGCGGCGTGTCGCCTGCCGAAGTCGGCACCACCACATTCCGTCCCTTCTATACGCCCGTCTCCTTCGGCGCGCTGACGGGTGGCTCGCGCGGCCGTCATTTCCAGCCGGTGCGCAGATCACCGCTACATGGCTGGGCCAAGAAGAATGGCGCCGTCTTCGTCGAGACCGGGCTCTGGTACCGCTCCTCCTGGTTTCCACGTGCGGGTGAGACGAGTTGGCGTGAGAGCGTCGACCGCGAGGTGCTGAACATCCGGCAGAATGCCGGCATTTGCGACGTCTCCACCCTCGGCAAGATCGAGGTCTTCGGCAGGGATGCCGCTGCCTTCCTCGACCGCGTCTATTGCAACGGCTTTGCCAAGCTACTGGTCGGCCGGGCGCGCTATGGCATCATGCTGCGCGAGGACGGCATGATCTACGACGACGGCACGACGAGCCGCTTTGCCGAGGACCATTTCTTCATGACGACGACGACGGCGCTCGCCGCCGGCGTGCTGACCCATCTCGAATTCTGCGCCCAGACGCTCTGGCCGGAACTTGATGTCCGTTTTGCCTCCTCGACCGACCAATGGGCGCAGATGGCGGTCGCCGGCCCGAAATCGCGCGCTATCCTTTCCGAGATCGTCGACGCGGATATTTCCGATGCCGCCTTCCCCTTCATGAGCGCGCGCGTGGTCTCCCTCTTCGGCGGCTCGCTTGAGGGCCGGCTCTTCCGGATCTCCTTCTCCGGCGAACTCGCCTATGAACTCGCCGTGCCGGCCGGCTACGGCGAATGGGTCGCCGACCGGATCATGCAGGCGGGTGAAAAGCACGGCATCTGCCCCTACGGTGCCGAGGCACTCGGGGTCATGCGCATAGAGAAGGGCCATGTCACCCATGCCGAGATCAACGGAACGGTTACGCCAGGCGATCTCGGCTTCGCCCGCATGGTTTCGGCCACCAAGCCCGACTTCATCGGCAAGGCGATGCTCGCCCGCGAAGGTTTGCAGGCCGAGGACCGCCCTCGCCTCGTCGGCGTCAAGCCGCTCGATCCGGCGACGAGCTTCCGCACCGGTTCCCATATCCTTGCCAAGCATGCCGCAGCGACCCTTGAAAACGACCAGGGCTATGTGACCTCGAGCGCCTTCTCACCGAGTCTTGGCCATACGATCGGCCTTGCGCTCGTCAAGCGTGGGCCTGAGCGCATGGGCGAAAAGGTCGTGGTCTGGAATGGCCTGAGAAACGAATTCACCGAGGCGGTGCTCTGCAGTCCCGTCTTCATCGATCCCGACAACGAGAAGCTCCATGCCTGAACGTCCCGAACACAAGCCGGCCCTCGCCGGCAAGGCGACAGTTGAAGCCTCCGGCATCCGGCTGGAGCCGCTGCCGGAAGGCCATCTCCTGCATGTCATGGCCGCAATTGATGGCGATAGCCTCGCCGACGCGCTCTCTGCCGCTGGACTGGCAACGAGCGCTGCGCGAGTGGCCGGTTATCAGCAATGGTATATAACAGGCGAGGAAAGCCTGCCGCCCTCGCGTATCACGCTCCTTGCCGATCATTTAAGAGGCAGAGGCTTCGTCTGCGATCAGAGCCATGGCCGCATCCGCATCGCTCTTTCCGGTCCCCGCGCTGCGGACCTGCTCACTCGGGGAACGGCAGTCGACATCGATCCCACCGCTTTCCCCGTCGGCCAATCGGCCGTCACGCTTTTCGGACATGTCTCCGTCCAGCTGACCCGGACGCAGGCGACGCGCTTCGAACTCACGGTGCTGCGCAGCTTTGCCGAGGATCTCTACGAGATGCTCGAACACGCCGCGGCGGCCTGAGCGCGGGCCCTGAGGTCACATAGACACACAAAAGCCAGGCCCACGGTCAAGAGCTCAAAACAACGAACAGAACCTCAGCGCATCATAGACGGCGGCATGGATGTTGCGGCTGGAAACCGCGTCGCCGATCCGCACGAGGTCGAAACGCCCCTCGCTATTGCGCAGCGGCAGCGGTGGCTGACGATTGATCAGGGCGGAATAGTCCACCGCACCAAGATTTCGCGAAAGCGGCTTCAGCTCAAGATAGGGCCCGTCATTGGCAAGCGTGCCATGTTCGACGACGACCTGGGAGACGCGCCGCTCCCACTGTGCGCCGTCTGCAAAATCCGACCCGAGTACGGCGACAAGGGCATTGCCGTCGCGCCGGACGGATTTGAGCCGCGTGTTGATGGTCACCTTGACGTTCCGTTCTGCGAAGGTACGGGCATAGGGCACGTGGTTCATGCCCCCCATATCGGGCGCGAAAAAGCGTTCGGGCGACACAAGCTCGAGCTCCGCGCCGCTTCTGGCAATCACCTCAGCCGCCGACATGCCCGGATGTGCGCCATTGTCATCGAAGAGCAATACTGTGTCGGCGATCCTGACACCGCCGGCGAGGATTTCCCAGGAAGATGTCACAAGCTCATCGCCTGCATCGAGTTCTGGCTGCTGTGCGATGCCACCGGTCGCAATGACAACGAGATCGGGTTCAAGAGCAATGACGTCGCTTGCCTCTGCGTAGACATCATAATGCATGCGAACACCCAGCCGCTCCAGTTCCGCCAGCCGCCAGTCGATGATACCAATCATCTCCTTGCGCCGGGGATTGCGGATGAGCAGATTGACCTGTCCGCCGGCCTTTCCGGTCGCTTCCAGAACATCCACCTCATGGCCACGCTCGGCAAGCACGCGGGCGGCCTCGAGACCGGCCGGTCCGGCACCGACCACGACCGCCTTGCGGCGGATCTCCGCCTTGGGGATCTCATGCGGGATCTGTCCTTCACGACCGGTCGCGGCATTGTGGATACAGAGTGCCTCGCCGCCTTCGTAGATACGGTCGAGACAATAGGTGGCGCCGACACAGGGCCGGATGCGAGCCTCCTCACCGCTCTCGATCTTGCGCACCATATGGGGATCGGCAATATGGGCGCGCGTCATGCCGACCATGTCGAGCTTTCCCTCGGCGATCGCATGACGGGCTGTTGCCACGTCACCGATGCGCGCAGCATGAAAGACGGGGAACTTTGTTATCGCCTTCACTTCGCCGGCAAAATCGAGATGCGGGGCAGACGCCATGCCCTGGATCGGAATGACCTCGTTGAGCGCGACATCGCTGTCGATATGACCGCGAATGATGTTGAGAAAATCGATATCGCCGGATCGCGCGAATCGTGAAGCGATCTCTATGCCTTCCTCGCGTGGCAGTCCTTTCTCCCAGTCCTCGTCGGCGACAAGGCGCATGCCGACGATGAAATCCGGCCCAACCGCCTCGCGAACTGCCCGCGTGACCATGACCGAAAAACGCATGCGATTGTCGAGCGAACCGCCGAATTCGTCCTCGCGCCGATTGGTCGCCGGCGACCAGAAGCCATCCAGCAGATGGCCGTAGGCCTCGATCTCGATACCGTCGAGGCCGGCTTCCTGCATGCGCTGCGCCGCCGTGGCATAATCGGCGACGATGCGTTCGATGTCCCAGTCTTCGGCCTCTTTCGGGAAGGCCCGGTGCGCCGGCTCACGGATCGGCGAGGCTGATAGCACAGGCAACCAGTCGCCCCTGTTCCAGCCCGTGCGGCGGCCAAGATGCGTGAGCTGGATCATGACCGCTGCACCGAACTCATGACAGTCGTCTGCAAGCTTCTTCAGCCAGGGCACGATCTCGTCGCGATAGGCATGGAGATTGCCGAAGGATGGCGGAGAGTCAGGCGAGACGACCGCCGATCCCGCCGTCATGGTGAGTGCAATACCGCCTCTCGCCTTTTCCCTGTGATAGAGCCGGTAGCGATCCGTCGGCATGCCGTTTTCCGAATAGGCCGGCTCGTGAGCGGTCGACATGACGCGGTTTTTCAGCGTCAGGTGCTTGAGTTGGAAAGGCTGCAGCAGGGGATCTCTAGAGGTCATATCCGCTCTCGTCGCTTGGGTGGGAGTGGCAATCGAACCGCTATTCTGGCCGATGCCGCAACGAATGACGATCCGGCCGACGCCGCATTCTAGCCGGCATGCGCCCGCCGGCTGCGGCTAAGGTCGATTGCGGTGTGCCAGAGCACGGCTCCAAGGATGACGGCACCCCCAAAGAAGGTGGCAATCGGCGGCTGTTCGGAAAACATGAGCCAGACCCAGAACGGGGTCAATACAATCTCCATTGTTCCGATCAGTGCGGCTTCGGCCGGCGGCATTCGCCTCGCCCCAGCCAGGAAAAGCACGAGCGCCAGCGAAAAATTGGTCGCGCCGAAGGCTGCCAGCACGATCCAGTTGTGAAGATCGAGCGAGCCGACCGAGCCGAAAGGGGCGAAAATGATAAGCGTCAGGAAGGCGCTGACAACGGTCGGCGGCAGGCTCGGCACCTCGGGATTGATGCGCGGAATGATGATGACGAGTGCGAAGGAAACCGTCATGCCGAGCGCCAGCAGGTCGCCGAGCCCGGTCCCGCCGCCGATCGACGAGGCAACGATGACCACAACACCCAGAAGAGAAATGCCCCCGGCAATCAGCGTGCGCCTGGCGACCCCCTCTTTCAGGATGATCCATCCGAACAGGGCGGCGATGAAGGGTGCGGTCGAATAGATCATCGTCACATTCGCGACGCTGGTCATATAGAGCGCCCCGATGAAGCAGCCCTGACTGACGGTCTGGCAGACAATCATAGCCAGACCGGATGGATGCAGGACCGAACGCCATTGCTTTCGCGAAATCCCGCCTTCGAGGAACAGGCAGGGGATCAGCAGGAACAGCCCGCCGAACAGCGAGCGCCAGGCAATGGCCGTCCAGACGTCTGTCGTCAGGAGCCGCGAGTAGACCCCGCTGGCGCTCCAGGCAAGCGTCGCCCCGATGACGAGAAGGACACCCTTCTCGTGCTCGCCGGCACCCAGGTGCCTGGCCGGATGTTCAATCGTCACGCAGGTTATTCTCGAAGGAGGAAAAGTCGAACGCACCTCCTTTTTGCACCCGCAATTGACATCAGACAAACGAATAGTAGAGATGGATGTCATCGATTTTTTCTATGGCTGTCCATGCGCGAGCCCATCGAGAGTGATCTTCTCCGAACCTTCCTCGTCGTCGTCGAGACCACCAATTTTTCGGCGGCCGCACAGCGCGTCGGCAGAACACAGTCTGCGATCAGTGCTGCGATCAAGAAGCTGGAAGACACGATCGGCGAAGCACTGTTCGAACGCGGCGCCCGAGGGGTGGTGCTGACACGTCAGGGCGTCCAGCTCGTCCCCTATGCCCGCCGTGTCATCGATCTCCTGAGCGAGGCGGCGGCGACGATCCGGAGCAAACCGCTCGGCGGACCGGTTCGCATCGGCATTCCCGAGGAATATAGCCAGACGGTGCTGCCTGCCGCGCTTGCGGCCTTCGCCGTGCGTCATCCGGCTGTCGAGGTCACGATCTCCTGCGATTATACTGTCCGCAACATCGCCGCCCTGGAACGCGACGAGCTCGATCTCGCCGTCGTCTTCGACTGGAGCGATCAGATGAGTGGCGAGGTGCTCTGCATCGACCCGACCGTCTGGGTGACCTCGATCGTCCACCGGCTGCACGACATCGACCCGCTGCCGATCGCCACCTATAGAGACTCGAGCTGGTGTCGCGATTTTGCATTGAAGTCCCTACACCAGCTCGGGCGCAACTACCGGGTCGCTTTCATTGCCGATACCAGCTCCGGACTGAAGAACGCTGTGACTGCCGGTCTTGCCGTCACCACGCTGTCGCGCAGCAACATCCCACCCGGTTGCCGGGAACTGACGACCGAGGACGGCTTCCCGCCGGTTGATTCCTCCAGGGTCGTTCTTCGTCGCAACACATTCCGGTCGAGCGAAGCGGTTCGCGAGCTTGCCGAGATGGTGCGCGACGCCTTCCAGCCTATGGCCGGGCCTCCGATGGCCTGACCGTATGCCGCAGCCGTCGCCGCGTTTCCGAGGGACTTTCGGAATAGCTTGCCCGATAGCTTCGCGCGAAGGCGGAGGCAGAATTGAAGCCGGTTGCGGCTGCAATATCGGCAAGGGATGCCGTCGTCTCGATCACCTTGCGCCGCGCCGCATTCAATCTCAGGGCAAGATAATGGATATGGGGCGGCGCACCGATCGAGGCCTGGAAGAGATCTTGCAGGTGCCGGGCGCTGATCCCGACCCTGCGGGCAAGACGCGCCAGCACGATCGGCTGCTCGATATTGTCCTCCATCAGCCGCACGGCGTGGGCCACCCGCGGATCATCCATGCGCAAGCCCGCCGACAGCGCCTCGTCGGCATGAAAGGATGGCTGCTCGTAGCGGAACAGCCGACTGACCTCGAGCGCCAGCGAATAGCTCTGACGCCGCCGGATGACCTCCAGCATCAGGTCCACGGTCGGCAGCGAGCCTGATGTGGTCAGCCGCTTGCCGTCGATGACGAACCGGTCCTTGACGACCGACACCTGCGGATAGGCGAGCGCGAAATCCTCGTAGTCCTCCCAATGGACGGTCGCCGACAAGCCGTCGAGCAGGCAGGCTTCCGCAAGCAGCCAAGTACCGGATTCGATGCCGGCGATCATGGTCCGGTGGCGTGCCGCCTGCGATAGCTGCATCTTCAGGCCAGCAGTCGCGCTTTGCCGCCAGTTGTAGCTCGCCAGCACGAAGAGCGGCGTATCCGATGCCGTGGTCTGGAACGTTCCCTGTGTCGGTATGGCAATGTGGCTGGTTGTCGGCACCGCTTCTCCATCAGGCGTGAAGATGCGCCAGCGGTAGAGCTCGCTGCCGGAAATGCGGTTTGCCCCGCGCAGCGGTTCGATGACGGAAGCGATAAGGATCAGGTTGGTGTCCGGCAGGACGAGAAGATCGATGTCGAGCCGTTCCGTCGATCGCTCCAGCACAGTCCCCTCCCTAGTGTTCCGATAATGTATCGATCGATTCCGAAAATGCAAAGCATCCTCTCCCATCCTGGCGCGTAATACCCTCAAGACGAGGGAGAACAACAAACATGCCTCTTGCGATGAACCGCGATGTTTTCGTCACCTGCGCCGTCACCGGTGCCGGCGATACGGTTTCGAAATCCAGCCACGTTCCCATTACTCCCAAGCAGATCGCGGATTCCGCGATCGACGCCGCCAAGGCTGGGGCGGCAGTCGTTCACTGCCATGTCCGCGATCCGGAAACCGGTGCCGCGAGCCGCCGCAACGACCTCTACAGGGAGGTCACCGACCGCATCCGTTCGGCAGACGTCGATGTGGTGCTGAACCTGACGGCCGGTATGGGTGGAGACCTGATTTTCGGCGACGTCGAAAGCCCCCTTCCCTTAAAGGCGAAGGGGACGGACATGGCAGGCGCAACCGAGCGCGTCAGCCATATTGCCGAATGCCTTCCCGAAATCTGCACGCTCGACTGCGGCACGATGAACTTCAATCTCGGCGACTACGTCATGACCAACACGCCCGCCATGCTGCGGGCAATGGCCAAGAAAATGACCGATCTCGGCGTGCGCCCCGAGATCGAAGCCTTCGACACCGGCCATCTGTGGTTTGCAAAGCAGCTCGCCGAAGAGGGCCTGATCGAGGATCCGGTGCTGATCCAGCTCTGCATGGGCATTCCGTGGGGTGCCCCCGACGACCTCAACACCTTCATGGCAATGGTCAACAACGTGCCCGATAGCTGGACCTTCTCGGCCTTTTCGATCGGTCGCAACGCCATGGCCTATCCGGCTGCCGCGGTTTTGGCGGGCGGCAATGTTCGCGTTGGCCTGGAGGATAATCTCTATATCGGCAAGGGCGCTCTCGCCACCAATGCGCAACTTGTCGAAAAGGCGGTGCAGGTGGTCGAAGGCATGGGCGCGCGGATCATCGGTCCTGAGGACGTCCGCAAGAAACTGAAACTGACGAAGCGCTGAGGACGAAATGACAGGGATTACCAAAGCGGCCTGTATCGGCGGCGGCGTCATCGGCGGCGGATGGATTGCACGTTTTCTGCTTGCCGGCATTGATGTCAGCGTCTTCGATCCGCATCCGGAAGCAAGCCGCATCGTCGGCGAGGTCCTTGCCAATGCGGAAAAGGCCTATGGGATGCTGACCGGCGCCCCGCTGCCGCCGCGAGGTCGGCTCACCTTCGAAAAGTCCCTGCAAGAGGCCGTCTCCGGTGCCGACTGGATCCAGGAAAGCGTGCCGGAACGGCTCGATTTGAAGCGCCGCGTCTTGAGCGAGATCGACGCTGCCGCACGCCCGGATGCCCTGATCGGCTCGTCTACCTCCGGCTTGCTGCCGAGCGACCTGCAGCGTGACATGAAGCATCCCGAGCGTCTCTTCGTCGCCCATCCCTATAATCCCGTCTACCTGCTGCCGCTGGTGGAGATTGTCGGTGGCGAGAAGACCTCGAAAGCCACCATCGAGGCAGCGATGGAGTGTCTGGTCCCGATCGGCATGAAGGGCGTCCATATCGCCAAGGAGATCGAGGCCTTCGTCGGCGATCGGCTGCTCGAGGCGCTCTGGCGCGAGGCGCTCTGGCTTATCCATGACGATATCTGCACCGTCGAAACGCTCGACGACGTCATCCGCTATTCCTTCGGTCTGCGCTGGGCGCAGATGGGCTTGTTCCAGACCTATCGCATCGCCGGCGGCGAGGCCGGCATGCGCCATTTCCTGGCCCAGTTCGGGCCATGCCTTGCCTGGCCCTGGACGAAGCTAACCGACGTCGTCGATCTCGACGACGCGCTGATCGAGAAGATCGGAAAACAATCCGACGAACAGGCTGCCGGCCTTTCAATCCGCGCATTGGAGCGCATCCGCGACGAAAACCTCGTCGGCATCCTGCAGGCGCTGAAGGCCGGAAACGACGGCAAGGGCTGGGGTGCCGGCGAATTGCTGAAGGATTTCGAACGTGCCCTCTGGGCAGCAGGCGGCGGGAAAACCGCTGCTGTCGATCCCACAGAACCCCTGAAGCTCGTCGAGACGAAGGTGAGCCCCGCCTGGGTCGACTATAATGGCCATATGACGGAGCATCGCTATCTGCAGGTCTTTGGCGACACCTCCGACGCGCTCTTGCGCCTGATCGGGGTCGATCTTGCCTATGTCGAGGCCGGGCAGAGCTACTATACGGTCGAGACCCATATCCGCCATCTCGGCGAGGCAAAGCTCGGGCAGGCCATCCATTCGACATGCCAGATCCTCGCAGTCGATGAGAAGCGACTGCATCTCTTCCACACGATCTGCGACACCGAGAGCGGCGCCGTGCTCGCCACTGCCGAGCAGATGCTGCTGCATGTCGATACCGAGGCCGGCAAGGCGACGCTGGCGCCAGCCGCCGTGCTCGACAAGGCGAATGCTATTGCCGCGGCTCACTCAAAGCTGCCTCTCCCGGAAGGGGCCGGCCGCCATGTCGGCCAGAAACGATAAGGAGATCGTCATGGATTTCGGCCTCAGCGAAGAACAGGAAATGATCGTCGAGACGGTCCGCGGCTTCGTCGAAACCGAAATCTATCCGCATGAAAACGAGGTTGAGCGCACCGGCATCGTCCCGCCAGATCTCGCGGTTGAGATCCGACGCAAATGCATCGACCTCGGTTTCTACGCCTGCAATTTCCCCGAAGAGGCCGGCGGCGCCGGCCTCGACCATGTCACCTTCACGCTGGTCGAGCGCGAACTTGGCCGCGGCTCCATGGCGCTAACAGTCTTTTTCGGCCGTCCCTCCGGCATCCTGATGGCCTGCGAGGGCGAGCAGCGCGAACGTTATTTGCTTCCTGCCGTCCGCGGAGAAAAGATCGACGCGCTGGCGATCACCGAACCGGACGCCGGTTCTGACATGCGCGGCATGAAATGCACCGCTCGCAGCAACGGTGGCGATTTCGTGCTCAATGGCACCAAGCATTTCATTTCGCATGCCGATGCCGCCGATTTCATCATCGTCTTTGCCGCAACCGGCGAGGAGGAAACGCCAAAGGGCCTCAAGAAGAAGATCACCGCATTTCTGGTCGATCGCGGCACGCCGGGCTTCGAAATTCTCAAAGGCTATGATTCTGTCTCCCACCGCGGCTATCACAATTGCACCCTGAGCTTTGCTGACTGCCGTATTCCGCAGTCCCAGGTGCTCGGCGAACTGCATCGCGGTTTCGAGCTTGCCAACCAATGGCTTTACGGCACGCGGCTGACGGTCGCCGCCACCTGCGTCGGCCGGGCGCGGCGCGTCTTCGACATGGCTTTGTCCTATGCCGCCGAGCGCAAGCAGTTCGGCAGACCGATCGGCGCCAACCAGGGTGTCTCCTTCAAGCTTGCCGACATGATCACGGAGATCGACGCAGCCGACTGGCTGACACTTTCGGCGGCATGGCGACTGGATGCCGGCCTATCCTCCGATCGCGAAATCGCTTCGGCCAAGCTCTACGCCTCTGAAATGCTTTCGCGCGTCACGGATGAGGCGATCCAGATCTATGGCGGCATGGGCCTGATGGATGACCTGCCGCTCGCCCGCTTCTGGCGTGATGCGCGCGTCGAGCGCATCTGGGACGGCACGTCGGAGATCCAGCGCCATATCATCAGCCGCGATCTCCTGCGGCCTCTGGGAGCGTAGCCGATGACGTCCCGCCCGCTCGATCGCCTGTTCAGACCACAAACGATCGCCGTCTTCGGCGGCCGTGAGGCGCGCCGGGTGATCGAACAGTGCGACCGGATGGGGTTTGCGGGTGAGATCTGGCCGGTTCATCCGACGCTCGATGAGGTCCTCGGACGGAGGTGTTACAGAAACGTTTCCGAACTGCCCTCTCCGCCAGACGCGGCCTTCGTCGGCGTCAACAGGTCATTGACCATCGAGATCGTCCGTAGCCTGTCGGCAGCTGGCGGCGGCGGCGCGGTCTGTTATGCCTCAGGCTTCAGCGAGGCCGTGGCGGAACTTGCCGATGGCGCCGACCTGCAACAGGCGCTGATTGCCGCTGCAGGCGACATGCCGATCCTAGGGCCGAACTGCTACGGCTTCATCAACGGCCTCGACGGCGCTCTGCTCTGGCCCGACCAGCACGGCATGATGCGCGTCGAACGCGGCGTGGCGATCCTGACCCAATCGTCGAATATAGCGCTCAACCTGACCATGCAGACGCGCGGTCTGCCGATCGCCTATGTCGTGACATCAGGCAACCAGGCGCAAACTTCGCTGTCCGACGTCGCCTGCGGCCTGCTTTCCGACCCGCGCGTGACGGCGCTTGGCCTGCATGTCGAAGGCTTTGGAGAGCCGGCCGCGCTCGAACGCCTCGCCGCCACTGCCCGCCTGACGAAAAAGCCTGTTGTCGTGCTGAAAGTCGGCAGGTCCGAACAGGCAAGACAGGCAACGCTTTCCCATACCGCATCGCTTGCCGGTGGCGATGCTCTGGCCGATGCGGTGCTTGCCCGCCTCGGCCTCGGCCGCGTCGAAACGCTGCCAGCGCTGCTTGAAACGCTGAAGCTCCTGCATGTCGCCGGCCCGCTGCCAGACCCTTCGATCTCCTCGATGAGCTGTTCAGGCGGCGAGGCCTCGTTGATGGCGGATGCAGCAGTCGGGCGCGCCGTCACGTTCCGGGAACTCGAACCAAGGCAATTGCCGCGTCTGAGGCGCATCCTCGGCGACATGGTGACGCTCTCCAATCCGCTCGACTACCACACGTTCGTGTGGGGCGATCTCGCGCGCCAGACAGAGGCTTTCACTGCCATGTTCGAGGGCGGCTACGCCCTTAATCTCGTCGTACTCGATTTTCCCCGCACCGACCGGTGCAGCACAGCCGACTGGGTGACGACGGCGGATGCCGTCATTGCCGCTGCCTCTGCGACAGGCGCGCTTGCCGGGGTCCTGGCGACCCTGCCCGAGACCATGCCGGAGGCCGTCGCCAGCCGCCTGATCGCCGAAGGCGTCGTTCCCTTCTGCGGCATTGATGAAACCCTGATTGCCGCGGAAGTCGCAGCCGGCATCGGCCATGCCTGGCGCAAACCGCCTCCCCTGCCGCTTCTCAATGTGCCGTCCGTTGAAGGCGCGGTCGAAACGCTGACGGAGGCCGATGCCAAGGTGGAACTCAACCTCGCCGGCCTTCGGATACCCAAAGGCCTGATTGCGAGTACGCCCCTTCAGGCGGCAGATTGTGCTGAGCGGATCGGCTTTCCCGTCGTCCTGAAAGCGCTCGGCGTCGCACACAAGACCGAAGCAGGAGCGGTCGTACTCAACCTGAAGGATGCAAGGGCCGTATCGGATGCCGCATCAAAGATGGCTGCGACAAGCGGTTTTCTGGTCGAGCAGATGATCGACCGTCCCGTCGCCGAGCTGATTGTCGGCGCCTCCCGCGACCCGGTTTTCGGATTGTCGCTGACGCTTGGCGCCGGCGGGATTTTCGTCGAATTGCTGGAGGATTCCGTCATTCTGCCACTGCCAACGACGAGATCGGATATTTCAGAAGCAATTTCACGCCTGAAGATCGCAAAATTGATTGAAGGATATCGTGGAGGCCCGAAGGGCGACCTCGAAGCGACCGTGACGGCTGTCGCACGGGCGGCAGATTATGTCGTAATGAATGCGGCACGGCTGGAGGAACTCGACATTAATCCATTGATGGTTCTTCCCGAAAGTCGCGGCGTTGCCGCAGTCGATGCCCTGATCCGGCGAAGGAGGTAGCATAGGTTGAGCGACCCCATTCGCACCCGACAGGTTGACGCAGTGCTGGAAGTCATCATCGACCGGCCGAAGGCAAATGCCATCGACCTTGCGACCAGCCGCGCCATGGGATTGGTATTCCGGGATTTCCGTGACGACCCTTCGCTGCGCGTGGCGATCATCTCCGGCGCGGGCGAGAAATTCTTCTCTGCCGGATGGGACCTGAAGGCTGCCGCAGCAGGCGACGCGGTCGACGGCGACTATGGTGTCGGCGGTTTCGGCGGGCTGCAAGAACTGCGCGACCTCAACAAGCCGGTCATCTGTGCCGTCAACGGCATCTGTTGCGGCGGCGGGCTGGAGATCGCGCTCTCCGCCGACCTGATCCTCGCAGCCGAACATGCGACCTTCGCCCTTCCGGAAATCCGCTCCGGCACGGTTGCCGATGCCGCCTCGGTGAAGCTACCGAAGCGCATCCCCTATCATATCGCCATGGACATGCTTTTGACCGGCCGCTGGCTTGACGTCCAGGAGGCGCATCGCTGGGGTTTCGTCAACGAAATCCTGCCAGAGCACAAGCTGATGGAGCGGGCCTGGGATCTCGCCCGCCTGCTCGAAAGCGGACCGCCGCTCGTCTACGCGGCAATCAAGGAAATCGTCCGTGAATCGGAGGGTTCGACCTTCCAGACTGCCATGAACAAAATCACCAAACGGCAGTTTGCGACGGTCGACCGACTTTATTCGAGCGAGGACCAATTGGAAGGCGCACGGGCTTTCGCCGAGAAACGAAGCCCTAACTGGAAAGGACGGTAACAAGGCGGCGGCAACCGCATCATCTTCCCGCAAGCGTGCGGGCACCGCGAACGGAAGAGGAAACCGTTCGGGGATCATGCCCAAAAACCGAAGTCAACGCACCATAAGAAGGAGAAGGGGAATGAACGACTACACGAAATATCTCGCAAGCCGGGTGACCGCCGGTGGCCTCAGCCGCCGCGAATTCCTGGGACGCGCCATGGCAGCCGGCCTGACGCTTGCTGTTGCCGATAAGCTCTTTACCGAAAGTGCCGAGGCCGCTGAACCGAAGCGTGGCGGTCATCTGAAGCTTGGTCTCGAAGGTGGTGCCGCCACCGATTCGAAGGATCCGGCGAAGTTCCTGTCGCAGGTCATGTTCTGCATCGGCCGCTGCTGGGGCGACATGCTGGTCGAATCCGATCCGCTGACGGGTGCTGCCGTGCCGTCGCTTGCCGAATCCTGGGAGCCGTCGAAGGACGCGGCGACCTGGACCTTCAAGATCCGCAAGGGCGTCAAGTTCCACGATGGCAAGGAACTCACCATCGACGACGTCGTTGCGACGCTGAAGCGTCACACCGACGCGAAGTCGGAATCCGGCGCGCTCGGTGTTCTCGGTTCGATCAAGGAGATCAAGGCCGACGGCGGCAATCTCGTGCTGACGCTTTCCGAAGGCAATGCCGACATGCCGCTACTGCTGTCGGACTACCATCTGGTCATACAGCCGAACGGCGGCGTCGACGATCCGCTGGCCTCGATCGGCACCGGCCCTTACAAGATGACGAGCTTCGAGCCCGGCGTCCGCGCCACCTTCGAGAGGAACAAGGACGATTGGCGCACGGACCGGGGTTATGTCGATTCGATCGAAATCATCGGCATGAACGACGCCACCGCCCGCATCGCGGCACTGTCGTCCGGCCAGGTCCACTACATCAACCGCGTCGATCCGAAGACCGTCAATCTGCTGAAACGCGCTCCGAACGTCGAGATCCTCTCGACCGCCGGCCGCGGCCACTACGTCTTCATCATGCACTGCGATAAGGCGCCGTTCGACAACAACGACCTGCGCCTGGCGCTCAAATACGCCATGGACCGCGAGACCATGGTGGAGAAGATCCTCGGCGGTTACGGCAAGGTCGGCAACGACTTCCCGATCAACAGCACCTATGCGCTTTTCCCCGAGGGCATCGAGCAGCGCGTCTACGATCCCGACAAGGCGGCCTTCCACTACAAGAAATCAGGCCACAGCGGTTCGGTCCTTCTACGCACTTCCGAAGTCGCCTTCCCCGGAGGTGTCGACGCGGCCGTCCTCTATCAGGAAAGCTGCAAGAAGGCCGGCATCGAGATCGAGGTCAAGCGCGAGCCGGGCGACGGTTACTGGACCAACGTCTGGAACGTCCAGCCCTTCTCGACCTCCTATTGGGGCGGCCGTCCGACGCAGGACCAGATGTATTCCACCGCCTATCTCTCGACGGCGGACTGGAACGACACCAAGTTCAAGCGTCCTGACTTCGACAAGCTGTTGCTGCAGGCCCGCTCCGAACTTGATGAAGCCAAGCGCAAGGACATGTATCGCACCATGGCGATGATGGTACGCGACGAGGGCGGCGTGATCCTGCCGATGTTCAACGATTTCGTGAACGCCTCCACCAAGCAGGTGAAGGGTTATGTGCACGACATCGGCAACGACATGTCGAACGGCTACGTCGCAACGCGCGTCTGGCTGGACGCCTGATGGCAAGGGGGCACATGCCCCTCCGACCTTCAACGAAGCCGGGACCGTGGGATGAAAACCCGCGGTCCTCCCGACGTTTTAGCGCGAGGTCCTCGCCATGACCAATCCTGCCTCAAGCAATATCTTGCCCGGCCTCAGGTTCCGGCAGCGTTTTCCGCTGCTTGCCCTCATCCTCGAGCGCTTCGTGCTCAGCCTCGTGCTGCTTTTTGCCGTTTCCATCCTGATCTTCGGCGGCCTTGAAGCCTTGCCAGGCGATTTTGCTACCACCTATCTCGGCCAGTCGGCAACGCCGCAGGCCGTTGCCAATATTCGCCAGGACCTCGGATTGAACCGCCCGGTCACGACGCGTTACGTCGAATGGCTCGGCAACGCCGTCCAGGGTGATTTCGGCACTTCCTGGGCGAGCAAGAATTCGGTGAGCGAACAGATCGGCAAGCGCCTCGGCAATTCGCTTTTTCTGGCTGGTTTCGCAGCCGTGATATCCGTGCCGCTCGCCATCGGCCTCGGCATGCTGTCGGTGCACTTCCGGGGCCGCCTGCCTGATAAGATCATCAACGTCATCTCGCTTGCGGCGATCTCCTTGCCAGAATTCTTCATCGGCTACCTGCTGATCCTGTTCTTCGCCGTGAAGTTCGGCATGGCCACATTTCCCGCGACGGTCTACGACAGCATGGGCTTCGTCGAGCGATTGAAGGCGATCGCGCTGCCGACGGCGACCCTCGTGCTCGTCGTGCTCGCGCACATGATGCGCATGACGCGGGCTGCGATCCTCTCCGTCATGTCCTCGGCCTATATGGAGACCGCGGAGCTGAAGGGCCTTAGCGCCTTCCGCGCGATCGTCAAACACGCCGCCCCCAATGCGCTCGCGCCGATCATCAACGTCGTCGCATTGAACCTCGCCTATCTCGTCGTCGGCGTCGTCGTTGTCGAAGTGGTCTTCGTCTATCCCGGCATGGGGCAATATATGGTCGATGCAGTCACCGTGCGCGACATGCCGGTGGTACAGGCCTGTGGCCTGATCTTTGCCGCCGTCTACATCTTCCTCAACATGCTGGCCGATATCCTCGCGATCATCGCCAATCCCAGGCTGAGGCATCCAAGATGAGATTGCGAGATATCCCCATCACCGCCTGGATCGGCATGTTTGGCATCGCCGTCGCCTTCATCTTCGCGATCTTCGCACCCTGGATCGCGCCCTATGGCGAGACGCAGGTCGTCGGCGACGTCTGGGCGCCTGCCAACGCCAACTATGTCTTCGGTCTCGACAATCTCGGCCGCGACATCCTCTCGCGCCTGATCTACGGCGCGCGCACGACGCTAATGGTCTCATCCGCCGCCACCGTCATCTCCTTCTCGCTCGGCGTCATCTTAAGCTTCACCGCGGCCGTCTCGCGCGGCCTCATCGACACCGTCCTCTCACGCTTCAACGATCTGATGATGTCGATCCCGACGCTGATCTTCGCGCTCGTGGTTCTTGCGGTGCTGCCGCAAAACCTCATCGTCCTGATCCTGGTCATGGCTATCCTCGATTCCACCCGTGTCTACCGTCTTGGCCGCGCCGTCGCACTCGATGTCGCGGTGATGGAATTCGTCGAGGCGGCGAAGCTCCGTGGCGAAGGCAAGCTCTGGATCATCTTCCGCGAGATCCTGCCGAACACGCTGTCGCCGCTGCTTGCCGAATTCGGGCTGCGTTTCGCCTTCTCGATCCTGTTCCTCTCGACATTGTCCTTCCTCGGCCTCGGAATTCAACCGCCCGCGGCCGATTGGGGCGGCATGGTCAAGGACAACAAGGACGGCATCATCTTCGGCATTTCCGCAGCGCTGGTGCCGGGCACGGCGATCGCCGTGCTTGCCGTCTGTGTCAACCTCGTCGTCGACTGGCTCTTAAAACGCACATCCAGCCTCAAGGGAGGGCGCGGCGATGCCTGAGCTTCTTTCAGTTCGCAATCTGAGGATCGAAGCAACCAGCTATCCGCCGGGCGAACCGCCCAGGCGGGTGACGATCGTCGATGGGGTTTCCTTCGACCTGCAGAGGGGCAAGGTTCTCGGCCTTATCGGGGAATCGGGTGCCGGCAAGTCGACGATCGGCCTTTCCGCGCTCGCCTATGGCCGGGGTGGAGCCGAAATCACCGGTGGCGAGGTGCTGCTCGACGGCGACAATATCCTGGCGCTCGGCAAGTACGGCATCCGTCAAATCCGCGGCGCGCGGGTCTGCTACGTGGCGCAATCTGCGGCCGCTGCCTTCAATCCTGCGCATCGGCTCGGCGATCAGGTGGTCGAAGCGTCGATCAAACATGGATTGATGAGCAAGGAGGAGGCGCGCAAACGAGCGCTCTATCTGTTCGGGGTTCTCGGCCTGCCCAATCCCGAAAGCTTCGGCGAGCGCTTTCCCCATCAGGTCTCGGGCGGCCAGCTGCAGCGCGCCATGACAGCGATGGCGCTCTGCTCCAACCCCGAACTGATCGTCTTTGACGAACCGACCACGGCACTTGACGTCACCACCCAGATCGACGTCCTGGCAGCGATCAAGCACGCCATCGAGGAGACCCATACCGCGGCTCTCTACATTACCCACGACCTTGCCGTCGTCGCCCAGATTTCCGACGACATCATGGTGCTGCGCCATGGTCGGACGGTGGAATATGGCAGCGTCCGGCAGATCATCGAAGAGCCACGGGAGGATTATACCCGCGCCCTCGTCAATGTCCGGCAGAGCTTGCGACAGGAAGCAACCGACCAGTCCGACACTTTATTGAAAGTCGAAAACGTCAGCGCGGAATATTCCAATGGCTTCAAGGTCCTGAACGATGTCAGCCTCCATCTACCGAAGGGACAGACACTAGCGATCGTCGGTGAATCGGGCTCGGGAAAATCGACGCTCGCCCGCGTCATCACCGGGCTCTTGGCGCCCAGCGCCGGGACGATCTCCTTTGCCGGCAAGCCGTTGACCGCCGAGGTCAGGCATCGTTCGCGCGACGATCTGCGGCGCATCCAGCTCATCTATCAGATGGCCGACACGGCGATGAACCCGCGCCAGACCGTGCGCGACATCATCGGTCGACCGCTGACCTTCTACTACGGCCTCAGGGGAGCCACGAAGACGGCCCGCGTGAAGGAATTGCTCGACCAGATCGAGATGGGCAACGGCTTCCTCAACCGCTACCCGGCAGAGCTCTCGGGCGGCCAGAAGCAGCGCGTCGCGATTGCCCGCGCGCTGGCCGCAAAACCCGAGCTCATCCTGTGCGACGAGCCGACCTCGGCCCTCGACCCGCTGGTGGCAGAAGGCATCCTGAAGCTGCTGCTGCGCCTGCAGGAAGAGGAAAAGCTCTCCTACATCTTCATCACACACGACATCGCCATCGTGCGGGCCATTGCCGATAGCGTCGCAGTCATGCACCGCGGCAGGCTCGTTCGCTTCGGACCGAAATCGAAGGCGCTCTCGCCGCCCTTCGATGACTACACCGACCTGCTCCTGAAATCCGTCCCGGAAATGGAGATCGGCTGGCTGGAAAAAGTGTTGACCACCCGCCGGATGGAGAGTGCCGGAAACTGAACCGTCACGGCGGCCAGTTGCGTTCGGCGGCCTGAAAGATTGCTTCCAAGGAGAACCATGAGCCAACGCTCCTTCACGACGATCGAAAACCAGTGGATCACGCTCAGTGACGGGACGCGCCTTGCCGCGCGCATCTGGATGCCCGATGGTGCGGACGCCGATCCGGTGCCGGCCGTCTTCGAATTCCTGCCCTATCGCAAACGCGATGGAACGAGCCTGCGCGATGAGTCGACCTATCCGGTCTTTGCCGCCGCCGGCATTGCCGGTGTGCGTGTCGACATCCGCGGCTCGGGCGAATCCGAAGGCGTGATCGACGGCGAATATACCGAGCTTGAGCTTGCCAATGCCTGCGAACTGATAACCTGGATCGCCGCCCAGCCCTGGTCCAATGGCTCGGTCGGCATGATGGGCATTTCCTGGGGCGGGTTCAACAGCCTGCAGGTCGCAGCCCTTCGCCCCCCGGCATTGAAGGCCGTCATCTCGATCGCCTCGACGGTCGACCGCTATAATGACGACATCCATTACAAGAACGGCTGTCACCTTTCCGCACAGCTCTCCTGGGCCGCGACCATGCTCGGCTACCAGTCTCGCCCGCCCGATCCTGCCATCGTCGGTGATCGCTGGAAGGACATATGGCTGGGGCGGCTGGAAAACGAGCCCTTCTTCATGGAGGAGTGGCTTAGCCACCAGCGACGCGACGCGTTCTGGAAACACGGTTCGATCTGTGAGGATTTCTCAAGCGTCGAGATCCCGGCGCTGGTGATTGCCGGCTGGGCCGACGGCTATCGCAATACGCCGCTGAAGGCGATCGCGGGGCTTGGGGCGGGAGCCAAGGCGCTGATTGGTCCCTGGGTTCACAAATATCCGCATTTCGCCTTTCCAAAGCCGCGCGCCGATTTCCATGGCGAAGCGATCGCCTGGTGGAACCGCTGGCTGCGCGGCGAAGAAAACGGTGCGGAAAACACGCCGCAGCTTCGCGCCTACATCCTCGATGCCGTGCGCCCTGCCCCGCGCCGCGATGCCGATCCCGGTTTCTGGGTCGCCATGGACATATGGCATGCGCCGACAATGCAATTCTTCCACGTCGGTTCGTCGGGCCGGATCGAGGAAGGTAAGGCCGAGCCGCAGGCATTGGCGCACGAGGTCTATCTGCGCTCGCCGCTCGATACAGGAACAGCATCGGGGGAATATTTCACGCTGAAACCGGATGCCGAAATGGCCATCGACCAGCGCGGGGACGATGCCGGTTCGCTCATATTCGAGACCGCGCCACTTGCCGAAGATCACGACTATCTCGGCCAGCCTATTGTTACCGTGGCGCTACGCTGTGAGGAGAAGACCGCAAATCTCTGCGTACGGCTCGTCGATGTGCATGAGGACGGTACTGCGACACGCGTTTCCTTCGGCGTCCTCAATCTTGCTCATCGTGATAGCAATGCAGAGCCCAGACCCATGAAGAGCAGAGAGCGGACGACGGTGCGCCTGATGCTCGATGCCTGCGGCTACCGCTTTCGCGCTGGCCATCGCATTCGCCTTTCGCTTTCGACGGCCTATTGGCCGATGATCCTGCCGCCGCCGACTAATCCCGGCCTTGTCATCGATACGGCCTCAATCGAACTTGCCCTGCCGATACTTACCGATCATCGCCTCATCGCCGTGAAGGAGCCGGATAATCCCGATCCACTGCCGAAATATATCGAGCATGCGCCGGCGGAAACCAAAAGGCAGGTCATCAGGGAGCTTTCCGCCAATCGAACAGAATACCGCATTCACGAGGATACCGGCCTTTTCGAGCATCCCGACACCGGGCTCAGCACGCGCCAGGTGCGGGATGAGACATGGTCGATTTCGCCGGATGACTCGCTCTCGATGACGGGGCAATCTACCTGGACCTGCGATATGCAGCGTCCCGGCTGGTCCGTGACGACGGTTGCAACCGCATCGATCGGTTGCACGGCAACGCACTGGATCATCGCCGCCACGGTCATCGCCCATGAAGGCGGAATAAAAATCTTTGAGAAGGATTTTGGCGAGACGGCAATCGCTCGCGATCTGATGTAGCCGTCAGCGCGATGCGAAGAGCCGTGCCGCCTCGCATACCGCCTTGAAGCCGGCCCGGGCACCCTCGCTCATATGGCGGGCACGTAGCCACGCATGCACCATCTGCGGTTCCTCGCGGAACCAGACTTCCACGCCGGCCTCCGCAAGCCGGGCAGCGTAGGTGCGCCCGTCGTCTCGCAAGGGATCGAACCGCGCGACCGTGATGAAGGCGGGTGCAAGCCCCTCGACAGAACCCGCATGAAGCGGCGCGGCCACAGGGTGGCGCGACGGAGCCTGCAGGACGTCGCGATAATAGGCGACATCAGCCGTGGTCAGGCCAGGTGCATTTGCCATTTCCACATAGGAACCCTTCTGCAGGTCGCCGCCCAACGCCGGATAGACGAGGACCTGACCGGCAACACCGGGTAGCGCCTCCTCCAGCGCCCTGATGGCGAGCCCCGCCGCCAGATTGGCGCCGGCGCTATCGCCGATGATGACGACCTTGCTGCCAACGGACGACAGAAGGTGTTTCAAGATGAGGAAACAATCCTCGCTCTGCGCCGGCCAGCGGTACTCGGGTGCCAGCCGGTAATCGACGGAAACAAGTTCAGCGCCGGCAAAATCGGCGATTTCAGCACAGATCGAGTGATGGCTTTCGAGCGAGCCGACAACGAAGCCGCCGCCGTGAAGATAAAGGAGAACAGTTGATGTCGTGATTGTCCGCGGCCGATACCGGCGGATCGGTATACGCAGCACCATGCCATCGGCATAGACCAGCCCCTGCGGCAGAAGGTGGTCAAAGCGCGCGCAGAGTGCATCATACCATTGCCGTTGCTGCTGGATCGATGCTTCGACCGCGTCCGGTGGATAAAAGCCTTCGCAAATCTCCAGAAATTCCAGAATGCCCTCTTCGGTGGGCATCGGTCGGGCGATCGACATGAAGATCCTTCCGCGTGCTCGCAAGATGCTGTCGAGGCGATGGCCAGCCAGCCAATACCGCATCATGCACGCACTCCGCCGCGACGCCTGTCTTGGCGCGACCCTTGGTGTCGCCGGCAAGTCTGTCGCTGGAAAACAGGCCCCGCGCTTGTCCGGAACAACCGATGTCGGCGAGGCGATAGTGCGCAGTCACTCGGTCGGCTATCGTCGATGTGTCAATTGCGACCCACGCCGCCAAGAGGATCACTCATGCGACGACCAGTGCCGGTTCTGAAGAGGATAATGGATCCGATCGGCACTTGCGCCGCCGACAAGACGGTTCCGTCAGGCGTTCGCCAGCTGGTGGCGGACACATCCGTAAGCCCTTCCGCCTAAAAGCCATCGAACACGAGCAGCAGCGACATATCATGGCCCGTCCCAATATTCTCATCATCATGGTCGATCAGCTTAACGGCACGCTGTTTCCGGACGGGCCGGCCGACTTCCTGCATGCACCACATCTCAAGGCACTCGCGGCACGTTCGGTCCGCTTTGCCAATAGCTACACGGCAAGCCCTCTGTGTGCTCCGGCGCGCGCCTCCTTCATGTCGGGTCAGTTGCCGAGCCGAACGCGCGTCTACGACAATGCGGCCGAATTTGCCTCGGATATTCCGACCTATGCGCACCATCTCAGGTCCGCCGGCTATCACACCAGCCTGTCGGGCAAGATGCATTTCGTCGGCCCTGACCAGCTGCACGGCTTCGAGGAGCGCCTGACGACCGATATCTACCCGGCCGATTTCGGCTGGACGCCCGATTACCGCAAGCCTGGAGAGCGGATCGACTGGTGGTATCACAATCTCGGCTCGGTCACCGGCGCGGGGGTCGCCGAGATCACCAATCAGCTCGAATATGACGACGAGGTCGCCTACAATGCCACCCGCAAGCTCTACGACCTGTCACGCCGGCAGGACGAGCGTCCCTGGTGCCTGACCGTTAGTTTCACCCATCCTCACGATCCCTATGTCGCCAGGCGCAAATTCTGGGATCTCTACGAGGACTGCCCGGCCCTTGACCCGACTGTTCCGGCACTGCCTTTCGACGAGATGGATCCGCATTCGCAGCGTCTGCTCGAAGCCTGCGACTATACGGCCTTCGATATTGCCGCCGAGCAGATCCGTCGGGCCAGGCGCGGCTATTTCGCCAACATCTCCTATATCGACGAGAAAGTCGGGGAAATCCTCGAGGTGCTGGAGCGGGGGCGGATGCGCGACAATACCGTCATCCTGTTCGTCTCGGACCATGGGGACATGCTCGGCGAGCGCGGCCTATGGTTCAAGATGTGCTTCTTCGACGGGTCTGCGCGCGTCCCGCTGATGATATCGGCACCCGACTGGCAGCCCGCCTTGATCGATCAGCCGGTCTCCACTCTTGACGTTACACCGACGCTCGCATGCCTTGCCGGCCTGGATATTTCGGCGATTGCCAAATGGACGGATGGCGAAGATTTGGCACAGCTGTTGAATGGCGCGAAAGCCCGCGGTCCGGTTTTGATGGAATATGCGGCCGAAGGATCGATAGCACCGCTGGTGGGCATTCGCGCCGGGCGCTTCAAACTGACGGTCTGCGAGAAGGATCCCCCCCTGCTGTTCAACCTTCAGGCCGATCCCCACGAGCTCGTCAATCTGGCCGGAGATCCGGCCTATGCGAACACGCTGGACACGCTTCTCGATCAGGCGAAGCTACGTTGGGACCTTGCAGCTTTCGATGAAGCGGTTCGAGAAAGCCAGGCACGGCGCTGGGTCGTCTATCCGGCCTTGCGCGAGGGAGCCTACTATCCCTGGGATTATCAACCCCTGCAGAAAGCCGCCGAGCGATACATGCGCAATCATATGGATCTGAACGTGCTGGAGGAAAACCAGCGGTTTCCTCGGGGCGAATGACGCTCCGGCACACCATTGGGCGCCACATGTGTCCGCCGGCCCGACCACCCGCACTTTCGTGATACATCCGCTTGCGGGCTGATCTGCACCTTCCTCAAGCGCAATCATCTGCGCGACAGGCCATCTTTCAATGCGGCGTTTGTCGCCATCAATCCCGATCCAAAGCCTTGCTCAAACCTCGGCTTCCAGGATTTCGATCGTCGACAGCAGCAGCATGCGTGCCCCCGAGACAACGTGATGCGGCGCCGCATATTCGGCTTCGTTATGGCTGAGGCCATCGCGGCAAGGCACGAAGATCATTGCCGCGGGCGCGACCCGGTTGACGAACAGCGCATCGTGGAAGGCACCTGACAACATTCTCCTGGTTGCCAGTCCGCCTTTCACCGCGGCTCTGTCCAATGCATCCAGCACCTTTTGAGGAAAGTTGGCCGGCGGCATATTGAAGGTCTGCCTGAGCGCAACCTGGCAACGTTCTGCTTGGGCTCGTTCACCAAAGACTTGCTCGATGGCCGCGCTCAGCCGCTCGATCTCTGATGGATCCGGGTGACGGATGTCGATGGTGCATCGCGCTATCTGCGGGATGGCGTTGATGGCACCGGGTTCTACGGCGATACGTCCGACGGTAAATCGGGCACGATCGTCCTGAGGCATGATACTGGCGTAGAGTCCGTCGAGGGCCGCGATCATCGCGCGAAGCGGATCTCGTCGATAGTTGAGTGCGGTGGTCCCAGCATGGGCGGTCTGGCCCGAGACCGTCACTTCCAGCCACCGCGTCCCCTGAATGCCGGTGACGATACCGATAGGGATATCCTCTTTCTCCAGAGAAGGTCCCTGCTCGATATGCACTTCGAGATATGCGTAAGCAGGAAAGCCGAGATCGCGCATCGCGGCCTGCGGAAGACTGGCAACGGTTGCTCTCAGCTCGTCGTCAAACCGTGCGCCATCGGTTGCGATGAGGTTGGACCACGCAAGCGGAATTTCGCCTGCAGAGAATGCTGATGACCCCATGCAGCCGGGTGCGAAGCGGCATCCCTCCTCGTTGGTCCAGGCAACCACCTCGATCGGCCTTCCGGTTTCAACGCCGGCATCCTCAAGACTTTCCAGAACCTCGAAAGCCGACAGCGTTCCGAGCGCACCATCAAAGCGGCCTCCAGACGGCTGGCTGTCGAGGTGGCTGCCGATCAGGAGCGGTGCCGCCGTCTCGTCCCTGCCCGGGCGGCGGATGAAGAGATTGGCGGCGGGATCCTGGAACACGCCGAAACCGCGCGCCTCTGCCAACTCTGCCAGCAGCAACCGGGCCTGTCGATCCAGCTCCGTCAAAGCCTGGCGATTGACGCCGCCGCCCGCGGTCGCGCCGATCTCGGCAAACCGATCCAGGCGTTCCAGCAGACGTTCTCCATTGATAACGGGATTGCCAGTCATGGCGCGGGCTCTCAGGAATAGGCTGCTCCGTGGAAGTCGATCTCAAGGCGTTGGGCACGGCCGAAAATGGCGCTCAATCGCTTGCGTTCGGCAATATCCATTGTCTCGCCAGCCTCGTCCAGCACCGCCTTCAGCCAACGCGCCTGCGCTTCGAATTCCGGTTCGGCATGAAGCCTGACCCATTCCTTGAGAAGTGGATCGCTGATGGCCATCCGGTCGGCCTCGGTCGACCAGGTCCAGTACATCCATTCGGCGGCAAACATGGCGGCGATCGTATCGAGGAAACCGCCGTCACGGGCAATCGCCAGCATTCCCTGTCGGAACGCAGCGACATCGGCTCGGCCGGTGTCATAGCTGGCGGGGTCGATGGCGCGAGCTGCGAAGGTCTTCTCGAAATAGGCAATCTGCTGGTTTGCCAGCGCGTCCAGCACACCGATCAGCCAGCGCTTCTCCTCGATGGTGCCGGCCTTTGCAGTGGCATAGGAGAAGATCGCAATCGCCGTATCGACGAAGGCACCCTCGAAGACCAGATATCGTTCGAAGGCTTCATTCGGGAGACGGTCAGCCTTGATGTCTTCGACGAAGCGGTGGTGCACCATGGCTTCGAAGACGTCGCGGTTCTCGTCGAGCATCTGTTCGGAGAGAGATACCATGATCGTCACGACTCCAGACCGGGTTTTGCGGCTTCGACGAAGGCTGCGACACGGGCCGGCTCCACAGGGTTCCACCAGACGCCACCCTCCTTCAGCGAAGAGGCGACGATGACGCCGTTGGTGCGCTTGAGGATCTCGACGATATTATCCTTGGTCACGCCCGAGCCGACGAGCAACGGAAGATGGGTTGCAGCACCGATTTCCTCGATCTCCTCCATCGTTGCACTGTTGCCCGTTCGCTGGCCGGTAGCGATCACCACATCCGCATCGAAGAAGGCCAAATCGCGGGTCAGTTCATCGATCGTCCGGTCGGCAGTGATGGCGTGTGCCCCATGCTTGACGTGGCTGTCGGCAAACACCTTGATATGTTCGGCACGCAGCAGCGAGCGATAGCGCATGGCCTCGGCTGCACGGCCCTCCATGAAGCCCTCATTGGCGACATAGGCGTTCGCCCACTGGTTGACGCGGATGAAGCGTGCGCCGCCGGCGGCCGCGATCGCGAAAGCGGGGATCGGCGCATTGGCAAGCACATTGATGCCGAGCGGCACGCCGACAGCGCGAGAGATGCGGTCGGTTACAACAGACATGAAGGCCGCAGTTTCGTGGCCGATATCCTCGGGCTTGGAAAAGGGGATGTCGCCGTGATTTTCGACGATCAATCCATGAATGCCGCCTTTGACAAGCGCCTCGGCATCGCGCATGCAGGTGTCGTAGATGGAATCCATTGCCGCGTCGCGGTAGCGTGGAGCACCCGGGAAGGGCGGGCAATGGATCATGCCGATCAGCGCCTTGTCAGTGCCGAATATTTCCCGTATGGCGCTTGTGGCCTTATCCGATATCTGCTGCATTTTTCTTTCCCTTCTGAAAGCCCGCCATGCGTGCCTATGTCATCGGTAACGTCGCCATCGACGAAACCATTTCTGTAATGTCCATGCCCGAAGCGGGTGCCTCGATCCTCGGTCGGGAGGAAACCCGCGACCTCGGCGGCAAGGGCGCCAACCAGGCCGTCGTAATGGGCCGCACCGGCCTTCCCACGACGCTTGTCACAGCCGTCGGCGAGGATTTTCGCGCCCAGACGATCCGCGACCAGCTTGCTGGTGAAGCGCTGGACGCCCGATTGTTGGGCAGCCCTCACCGCTCCAGCGACTTCTCCATCATCTTCACGACGCCCGATGGCGAAAACGCCATCGTCACGACGACGGACTCGGCAGAGGCACTGACCCTGTCTGAGGCGCTTGCCCCGCTCGACGATGCAGCCGGCGGCGACCTCGTCGTCCTGCAGGGCAACCTCAGCGAAGACGTGACCCGCGGCATTCTTGCCGAGGCCAGACGCCGCGGCCTGACGACCGCCTTCAATCCATCGCCGCTCAGGCCCTATTTCGCCGAGCTCTGGCCGCTCATCGACATCGCCTTTCTCAACAGGGGCGAGGCCGAAAGCCTGACCGGATCATCCGGCGAGGCCGCAATCCACCGCCTCGCCGAAGCCGGGGTGGCACAGACCGTGCTGACCCTCGGCGGCGATGGGGCAATCCTTGCCAGCGGAAATCAAGTGCTGGCAACCATTCCTGCCCGTGCCACAGAGGTCGTCGACACGACCGGCGCCGGCGACACATTCATGGCCGTCGCCCTCGCCTCTGCCGCACTCAGATCGACCACGCTCGACGCCAAAGCCATTCATCATGCGACTGCGGCGGCGGCCATTACCGTCAGCCGCCGCGGAACGCGTTCGGCCTTTCCGAGCAGGACCGAACTCGCCGGCATCCTCGCCGGCGAATGACGCCTACTTCGCCTCTGTCAGCCAGCCGAGGATATTCTTCCAGAGACGCCCATAGCCTTCCCACTCGCAGAAGGCAGGCGAAAGCCAGTGCGGCCCAATATCCGAAGTCCAGGCGGCGGTTCTGCCTTTGCCGAAGCGTCCGGTCACCAGGAGCGGATGGCCGCCTTCCGTATCCGGCAGGCGAGCAATGACTTCGACATCGTCGCGCTCGCGCACTTCTACCTCGTTGACGCCCAGAAGCAGAGGCCATTCACCCGACAGGCCGGCAACCGTGGCGTGATCGGACCTGACGAGGACAGGCGTCGTTCCCTCCGGAATTTCCACTCGGTCGTCATAGGGCAGACACGTGACCGGCAGGACATCCTCGACCGGCGTACGGCGCCAGCGCGCCTTGCCGTCGATGCCCTGGAACGAGAAATAGCCGCCGACCATCAGCAGACCGCCGCCCTTTTCAACCCAGGCTTTGAGCAGCTTCAACCGGTTGGGAACCGTCTTCGAATGCAGCCAGACCGCCGGGGGAAGCAGCAGGGAATTGGCGCCTATATCGGAAAGAATGATCGCATCAAAGGCGTCGAGCCCCGCCATATCGAAGGGGAATTTTTCGACCGCTTCATGGGCCGGCATGTAGGTGAGCTCGAATGCACTATCTTTGAGTGCCGCAACGAGCGGCTCGGCGCCGAGATGAAAAGTGACGCTTCCGAACTGGTCGAAACCCTTGTAGTGCGTGGCGGAACTGACCCAGCTTTCGCCGACGAGAAGAACCTTCTTTGTCATGATGTTTCCATTTCTTTTATGTCACGGTCAGGCGCTGGCCTGAAAGACGGATTTCGGATTGACGCGCATGAAGATATCGAGCGTCGCGTCATCGAGACCGTGACGCTTCAGGCGCGGCAGGAAGTGGCGCAGGATATAGGCATAGCCGTTGCCCCCGTAATGCTTGAGCATCATCTTCAGGAAGACGTCGTGGGAGAGCAGGAGGCGATCGGCATGCCCCATCTCGACGAGCTTGACGAGCGCGCGAGCCGCCTCCTCGTCGCTCGGGCATTGCACCTGCTGATCGGCATAGAAGAAATCCATGCCGATCATGTCATATTCGAGAAATGCGCCGCGGGCGGCAAGCTCGGACTGATAGGTGAGATCGTCATGTGACGGGTTCATGTGGCAGAGAACCGTATGCCTGAGATCACCGCCTTCGGAGGCGACGACATCGAGGACCTTATGGCCCAGCCTGAACCAGCCGGGAAGATGGACCATCAGAGGCAGACCGGTGCGCACCTGCGCCTGGGCAGCACCGCGCAGCGACTTTTCCTCCTCGGCGGTGAAATCGGACGACACGCCGATCTCGCCGATCAGGCCGATCTTCACGTCGGTACCATCGGCGCCGACGGTGGCTTCGGAGACGATCTCGTCGGCGATCTGGGAAGCAGACATGCCGGCGACCTTGGCCGGATGCGAGGAACCAAGATAGAACCCGGCACCCATGACGATGTTCAGTCCCGTCGCCCTGGAAATCCGCCGCAGGGCGAGAGGATCCCGGCCGATGCCCTGGCACGTTGGCTCGACGACCGTTCGACCGCCGAGGCCGGCGAAGTCCCGGAGTTCCGTGACAGCCAGCTGCTCATCGTCGAGGGTGATGTTGTGCTTGTTGACGAAAGGATCCTGCCTGAGTTCGCCGAGGATCTCCATGCAGACGAAACCTTCGGCAAGATATTGCCGCTCAGGCGTCTTCGGCGCATGCCACCAGCAGCGGCAATCGTTGAGAATATGCTCGTGCATCAGCGTGACGCCGATCTCCGATACGGGAACCGGCCCCGAGACCGTCATCACCTTCCCGGATCGCACGTGACCCGGCGAAAGCCGATCCGTTGCCATCAGCTTTTCCTCCTGCCCGCCAGGCGGAAGTTTGCGGTGAAGATGCGGGTGTTCAGCCAGATGGCAACCAGAATGATGGCGCCGGTAACGATCTGGGTGAAGAAGGGCGAGATATGCATGAGGATCAGGCCGTTGCCGATGACGGCGATGGTCATCGTGCCGAGCACCGTGCCGATCATCGTGCCGCGCCCGCCCATCAGGGAAGTGCCGCCGAGTACGACCGCGGCGATGACCTGCAGTTCGAAGCCGACAGCGGCGTTCGACGAACCGGAGCCGAGACGAGCGGCGATCAAAAGACCGGCGAGCGCCGAGGCAACGCCCGATACGAGGTAAACCGAGGCAACGATCCATTTGGCCGGCATGCCGACGCGGCGCGCTGCCTCCATGTTCGATCCCACCGCGATAATCTGCCGGCCATATTTGGTGACGGCCATGATGACGTAGCCGACGATCGCGACCAGGATCGCGATGAGTGCCGGGACGGGAAAGCCCGCCAGTTCGCCGCGCCCCAAGTAAAAGAAGCCAGGCTCGTTATTGATCGGAATGGAATAGCCCTGTGTCAGGTAGAGGGCCACGCCACGCAGGATGGAAAGCCCGGCAAGGGTGACGATGAAGGCTGGAATGTTCTGGTAGGCGATAAACCAGCCCTGCAGCAGACCGACGATGCCGCCGAAGGCGAGCATGCCGATCGAGACGATCGGCCACGGTATGCCTGTGGCAAGAGTAATGGCAGCAACGGCGTTGATCAGGGCCAGCATCGAACCGACGGACAGATCGATCCCGCCGGTCACGATGACGAGGGTCATGGCGATGGCGACGACGAGGATGGGAGCTGCCTGGCGCACGATGTTCAGGATGTTGCCCGTCGTCATGAAGGTGGTGGTCGTCAGTGAAAAGAAGACGAGGCATGCCAGAAAGAAGAAAGCGATCGACAGGACCTGGGCGTTCTCCCCCAGAAAGTCCGCCATCGGTGAGCCCTTGGCGCGTTCGGTGTAGACGGTCAATGTCTTTCTCCCCCGACGATGAGCTTGACGAGATCCTCGAGATTGGTCTTGCCGATATCCCGCTCGGCAACCTTGGTGCCTTCGTACATGACGGCAATCCTGTCGCAGACGCGGAACAGATCCTGCAGGCGATGGGTAATGAGGACGACGGATACACCCTTCGCCTTGACCCGGTTGATCAGCGAGAGCACGGCTTCGACTTCGGCAACAGCAAGGGCCGATGTCGGTTCATCCATGATCAGAACCTTGGGCTGGAAGGAAGCGGCACGGGCGATTGCGATCGCCTGGCGCTGGCCACCAGACAGTTTCTCGACCTTGGCGGAGAGACGCGGAATGCGGATTTCCAGCGCATCCAGCATCTTGCGCGCCTCGCTCATCATCTTCTGACGGTCGAGGAACGGACCCCTGGTGAGTTCGCGCCCAAGAAACAGATTGCCGACGACATCGATATGGTCGCAGAGGCTCAAATCCTGGAAGACCATTTCGATGTGGCGGCCGCGGGCGTCCGCAGGTCCGGAGAGATGAACCTCCTCGCCGTTCAGCGAAATCGTCCCCTCATCCGGCAGATAGGTTCCGGAGATGATTTTGGTAAGTGTTGACTTACCGGCTGCATTGTCGCCGACAAGGCCAAGGCACTCGCCGGGAAAGAGGTCGAGATCGACGCCACGCAGCGCCTGATGCGAGCCGAAAGTCTTGCGGATCCCGCGCAGTGAAACAGCAGGTGTCCGGACGGACGAGCCAGAGGAATGCGGGGAGGCTTGCGCCTCCCCGGCCCCGGCATAAACAGGCCGGTTGTCCGTCATCATTTGAAGACGGCCCGGTACGGTTCGACATTTTCCTTCGTCACGATCGTGATCGGAACGGAGATGCTCTTTTCGACGCTCTGACCTGCGGTAAGCTTGGCAAGAGCCTCGACCGCGGCTTTGCCTTCGCCGGCAGGATCCTGCTGGACGACGGCAACAACGTAGCCGTCGTCGAGACCTGAAATCGCCTGCGCGGTCAGATCCCATCCAAAGACCTTGATGCTGTCCTGCTTGCCCTGGCTCTGGACAGCGGCGATCGCGCCGAGGAGAGCCGGTTCACCGGTTGCATAGATCGCCGTCATGTCGGGATTGCCAGTAATGAGGTTTTCGGCAGCGGCAAGTGCGTTGTCCTGGATATTCTGGCCGTCGACGACGCCAGCCGTCTCGATGCCGTCGCTCTTGACAGCATCCTCAAAGCCCTTCTGGCGAACGTTCTGAATATAGGAGTTCAGGGCGCCGACCACGCCGAACTTGGCTTTGCCGCCCATGTTCTTCTTCACGTAGTCGAGGAAATAGGCGCCCATGTCGGCGCCGGCTTTGCCGTTGTCGACACCGATCTGCGATTTCTGCGGGCCGTCGGGCAGGATCGCGTCAATGGCGACAACCGGAATGCCGGCATCCGAGGCCTGCTTGACGGCGGGCATGATGCCGTTGACGTCGATTGCGACGACGATCAGGCCATCGACCTTCTGCTGAATGTAGTTTTCGATGGCGCTGTTTTGCGCGGCCGCTTCATTGTTGGCGTTGAAGATGACGAGCTTGTCGCCAGCAGCATCCGCCGCCTTCTGTGCGCCTTCATTGATCTGGTTGAAGAAAAGGGCCTGCTGGTTGATCTGCACCAGCGCATAGGTCTTGCCTGCAGCCTGAGCAAGTGAGGCTCCAAGCGTTGCACTGGCCAGCGCGGTGAAGGCAAGAGCGGCGGTAAACGCCCGACGTCTGATCTGTTTCATGTTCTCATCCTCTGGTTTTGTTCTCGTTGCTTATTATGGGTCGACGGCGGCGCAACGGAGTTCCGCACGACGATTTCGACTGGCACGAGTTCCTCGGTGGCGAGCGATTTACTCTCCTGCCAGTTTGTTTCGAGAAGAAGAGATAGCGCGCGCCGGCCAATGGCGCGCACCGGCTGTCGGATCGCAGTCACTGGCGGCGCAAAGAGGTGCAGTGGACTGACATCGTCGAAGCCGATGATCGACAGGTCCTCGGGGATCGATATTCCTTTCTCCCTCAGGACTTCGATCATGCCGATCGCGATTTCGTCGGAACTCGCAAAGATTGCCGTCGCTGGCATGCCTTCTTCCAGGAAGCGGCGCGCCATGTCCCGCCCGCAGGCGATCGTATATTCGCCGCTGTAGCGCCTGATCGAGGCATCGTCGCCGAAACGCTCCTGCAGGCCCTTGCGCAATCCGTTGAAGCGCCGCTGCGTGCTGATCATCGCATCGGGGCCGCCGACATAGAGCACATCGCGATGACCGAACTCCGCCAGATGGCGTCCTGCGAGATGGCCGCCCTGGAAGTTGTCACAGAAAAGCTTCGGGACGCTGGCAAGCGGAACGTCTTCGTCGACGACGATGACCTTGCCTGTTCGATTGATGAGAGCTGCGAGATCCCCGTTGTCGGGATGGTTGGTGACGAAAACCAGGCCGTCGACGTGATTGTGCTCGAGCAGCCGGAGATAGGCGACTTCGCGGCCGGTCCGGTTGAGAGTGGCATAGAGCGAAACGGCAAGCCCCCGGTCGTTCGCCTCCTCTTCGACCGCCGCCACCATCGTCGCGAAGAATGGGTTGGCGATATCGGGCACAACCAGCCCGATCGTGTCGGAACGACCGCGGCTCAGCCGCCGCGCATGGGGGTTCGGCTGGTATTTGAGGGAAGTGATAGCATTTTCGATACGCTGCTTGGTAAGCGCAGGCAAATCCAGCGAACCGTTCAGCATCCGCGAAACGGTCGTCACCGACACGCCGGCAGCTTTCGCGACATCCTTCAATCCTGGGGTACGTCCATGCGCCATCAGCTTTGTAAACCGCTTTAGTAAAACGCTTTACCTACACTCCATGACAAGGGATTGCCTGTCAAGAGGCGTTGTCAGCTGCGGACGATAGGATTTGGGAGGCCAACTAAGCCGCCTCGTGGAAATGCGCCGCTTCGGTTTCGACTGCGCGCCTCGCCAGCCGTTCGACGAGCCATGAATTCGTGGGCAGGCGAAGGGCTCTTTAAATCAGTTGGTTAGCTTCTGGAGGAATAGGGCGATCTCTTCTTTCTCGAAGTCGCAGACCATTGCGCGCTGCGAAGCCGCCAGCAACGGTCGCGACCGCGCAAAAATGCGTATCACACAGACGTCGAAGCTGATCAGCCCTTCGTCGGAATTTCCAGACGCACGACGTTTGCCGATTGGATCACCGAGGTTTTCGCCTCCTCGAGGCAGGCGGCCAGATCCTCGACCTTGAAGGGCTTCGGGACGACCGGACGTCCGACTTCCGTACCGGCCTCCAGCCTGTCGCTATAGCCGGTCATCAGCACGACGGGCAGAGACGCATCTCTGCGGCGGATCTCCTCGGCAAGCTCGATGCCCGACATGCCCGGCATCATGATATCGCTGACGATCGCCTCGATTTCAGGATGACGGTCCAGGATCTCGATCGCCTCGGGTCCACCTGCAGCTATGAAGATCGTCGGCACGATGCCGTCAAGCGCCAGTCGCACGGATTCCAGCGATGCCGGTGTGTCGTCGACGATCATGATCGTACGGGGAAGGTTCGCCGAAGGAGCTGTATCCGCACGCACTGCCCGCGGCTCGTTTGATCGCGGCAGAAGCAAGGTAAAGGCGCTGCCATGGCCGGCCAAACTTGCGACCTTGACTGCACCGCCGGTGCCGGTGGCGAAACTGTGGACCTGCGTCAGGCCAAGGCCCGAGCCACCATTCTTCTTGGTAGAAAAGAACGGCTCGAACACCCGTGCGAGATTTTCCGGGGCAACACCTGTCCCGGTGTCGGAAATCGTCAGCGCGACGAACGGCCCCTCCAGCCCGGAATCCTCCGTGGCGGCGTCGAGCACATTGCGGGCGGAAATGGTGACCTTTCCGCCTCCCGTCATGGCTTCGCGCGCATTCGTCAGGATGTTGATCAGGGCAATTTCAAGCCCTGCAGGATCGACGTGAACCGGCCAGGTATCTTCCGGCACCCTGATTTCCATCAGGATCGCGTCGTTGACGGCTTGGCGCAGCAGCGGAGACAATTCGGCAAGCCTGACGTCCAGCTCGACCTGGGAGGCGCCCTGGTTGGAGCGCCTTGAAAACGACAGCAACCTTTGCGTGATCGCCTTTCCCCGAACCACGCCATCGCTCATATGCGCCAGAAGCTGCGTCACGCGCTGTTCGTCATTTCGTCGTCTCTTGATGCCCTCCACCCCGGACTGGAAAACCATCAGAAGATTGTTGAAATCGTGGGCCGCCTGCCCCGTCAGCTTTCCAAGCGCATCCATCCGCTGCCAGTTGGCCATGCTCTCCCATTCCCGGTTTCTGGCGCGCACCTCCCTATAGAAGAGGAATACAGCCGAGCCGGACAGCAGGAGCGTGAAACAACTCGCCGTCACAAGCAGCATGGTGGCCCTGCGCGCCAGCCGCTCATAGTCGGAGACCGGCAGGCCAACCCTTACCCGCCAGGGCGTGTCGGCGAGCGCGACTTCGGCGACCCGAAGCTCCATCCCGTCCTTGAGGGTGGCCGCGCCAATGTCCTGGCCGGAAAAGGTTGCGAATTCGCTGGCCGGATTACCGGCAAGCGCGGGAGCGCCGGTGGATGCCACCAGACGGTCCCGTCCATCGACGATCCAGGCCGACCAGGATCCTGGAAGTCCATTGGCATAAAGCAGTTTGGTCACGATCGTTGGACGGATCACCACCGACAGGACGGCTTTCAAACGATCGCTTCTCTGGATCGGAGCGCGCAACGCAAAGGCCGCCTCGCCTTTCGGCCCGATGGCGATATTGCCGACCAGGGCAACACCTGTGCGAACCAGGGCGTCGTGGCTTTCCATGTCCACAACGTGCGTATCGGCCGACGGATCGAGCGGCGGAAACGACAGAACCACCTCGCCCTTCTCGTTCGAAATCCGGATCTGCTCCCATTCGGGCACCCGATCGCGCAGACGCCGCGCAGTCTCGGCAAAAGCGGCGCGCGGAATCGGAGGGTCGAGGCGGGGAGAGTCGGCGACGATCGAGAGCAACTGGATCTGGCTCTTGAGTTCACGTTGAAGAGTGGCGGCCAGCGTAGCTGCCCGGCCGCGAATGTCATCGTCGAGAGCGGCTTGCTGCTCCTTGATGAAGAACCTTCCCATCAGCGCCGCCAGTATGATGACCGGAATGAGCGACGCCGTAATGAGAAGGAGCGCTGGCCGGGTTTTGTTCAACAGACACTCCGGATGTGTTCTTCGAGCCCTATCAAATAATCCAGGGCACGAAACTTGCAATGCCAAGCTGCGAAAAGACTGAGCTTTCCCCCTAAAGATAAGCGGTGACAGCAGAGCCGGTATCGCAACTCGGCTTTCGAATGGGTGTGCTTCGACCCGTCAGACCGTGTCGGCAGCCGGCCTTCGATGCGAACCGCGCACGTCATTTGCCTACGTCTTCCAGATCGCCAGGACAACCGCACACGTTGTCCGCCGTTTCAAATGTCCGGCACTCGGCCTCCCCCACGCCGCCCACATCATCGTGCGGCAATCGACAATAGAGCGGTGAAGACGGTACCTTGCGCCCGCTCGGTCCCGTAGGTCCCATCCATCTGGCCGACGAAGGATTTGATCAACCTGCTTCCCATGCCGGTTTCCGTTGCAACCGGCTCATATCCGACGCCGTCGTCCGCCACTTCAAGCAGGACCTTGCCGTCGGGGCGCTGAAGCAGCCTGATGCGGATATGTCCGTCGGCCCGGCCGACAAAGGCATATTTCATGCTGTTTGTCAGAAGTTCGTTCAGCAGCAATGCAAATGGTGTGGCCTTGTCCGCATCGATCCTGATGTCGTCGATCTCGAAGGTCAGCTTGATTTCGCGATCATGCAGCCCGACCAGCGTGCGAACCAGGTTTGGGACGAACTGCCGTGCAGTGACGCTACTGAACTGATCGAAGCCGTACATTTGTTCGTGCACCGCCGACATGGCGACGATCCGCTCGTTCACCCTCCGGACGGTTTCAGGCCGCAACCCCTGCAGCCGGATGAGCGCCATCACGGTCTGCAAATTATTTTTTACCCGATGATGAATTTCCCGCATCAGCACCTGATTGGTTCGAAGCGCCTCGGCAAGTTCGGTGGTGTGGCGCGCGTCCGCATGCGCCAGCCTCAGGATCTTCAATCCGCCGATCACGGCCGCGCAAAGGGCCAGAAGAACGATCAGCGCGGCAATCGAAACATCGGTCCAGAAAGGCTTGAGGATTGCCGCGGTGTCGGCCGATGCGATGGCGACGAAGGGTGTGCGCTCGACGATGCGGTATGCCACCAACCTTTCGACCTGGTCGACGGGTGAGACAGACACATAAGAGCCGGACGTTGCCTTACGCATATAGTCGGTAAACAGGACGTAGTTGCCGAGATCGACAGCTTCTTTCGGCTCGGGATATCTGGCGATCAGCTTTCCATCGCGCCTCAGGAAGCTCACCGTCGAGTTTGGCCCGAGCGACGCAGCGTCCCAGATCGATCGCAACATCCCGACATCAAACGCCAGGATCGCGACGGCTTCGAACTTGTCGTTCCGCTCGATGCGCGCAGCCGAGAGGAAGACGTGGCGATCTGTGTTGCGCATGACCGTCATCGCCGACGTATGGTCCTCTGCGCCATTGGCCAAGCGACGGAAAAAGGTCTGGTCGACGATGTCGGCCGGGCTGCTTTCCCGGTCGGTCGAATAAAGTAAGGTCCCGTCCGCGGCGACCACATAGGCGGTTGCAGTGGTCGGCAATTCGGCCGTCGCGGCGTTGAACCTTCGAATGCGCTCCCCGCCTGATAAGGCCTCCGCCGTTCCGAAGGCATCATCCATGCGGTGAAGGGTCTGGCGCGCCAGGGAGTTGATCCAGATCGCGTTGGCTGCAACGATCTTGGCCGTGGCTGTGACCTGATCTTCCCCACGCGTAACGGCGGAGATGTAGCTCGAATGCAGCCAGAAGCCCAAGACAAGCGAGAGCGCAAGGAACATTGACACGATGGCGGCTATCGCAGCCCTGCCGACAATCGTGAAGCCTTTCGTGAGGCCCATCGAATCCCCATGGATTTAACAGGGAGCACTGTCGGATAGCAGGCTATCAGAGTCAAGGATAGGTTGCAGCCGGCCCGCTCCTCCCATTCTCCGCAACTCGATTTAGGAGACTAACACACGCTTTGCGAGCTTGGTGGCCGAAGGCTCCGGCTCATGAATCGGGACCAAGACGGTGTGGTCATGATCGGTGACCCAACGGCTCAGGCCCATGCCGCAAGCCTGCATAAACTAGGCAATTGCCTCGGGATCGATGTCGCGAAGTCACGCCACTCTACCCGCTAATGAGATGAGGACGATGTGGGGAACCAGCCTCAGAACCTTGGACCGCCTTCGATCGGAGGAGTTCGGAAGGCTCGATTGTGCGGCGGCTGACATTGCTGCCTTTCGACGAGAATTATGGTATTCTCAAAATTACGGTTGTCCTTGGCTGGGAGGCAGTTGATGGTCGCGCGAAGGGACATGACAAGCGACGAATGGAAGTGGCTTGTGCGGCTCTGCCAGCACGAAGCGGATAGCATTCCCAAGGCGATCGAAGCGAGGTTAACCGAACTCGGACTATCCGGGCCGAATGGTCTTTCGAACGAAGCGAGAGACCTGGTTCAACATGAATTGTTGAATGAGCGGCGAAATCGGCTGCAGGGCCTTCATTGAGTTATTGATCGGACACAAAGGAAGTATGCGATCTCTTGCCCCAGGCCCAATCCGCAAGGCAGAACCTTTCTGCGAGCCGACAGGCGCGACAGTGCTTGCAGCAGCATGCAATCTGTTCGTGACAGGCAAGATCGACTGAACGATACAGTCGTCCGCATCGTCACGCACCAGTCGCAGCCCCTCAATAGGAACTATCGCCTCGACCCATCGTTACCTCCGCACAAAAGCGAGGTAACGTCATGAAGAAAATCATAGGACTATCGGCGGCTATCTTTGGATTGGTCTCCACTTGCGCCTTTGCGCAGGCCCCAGCTGAACCATCGCCGCCTCCACCTGCATCGCCAGAATCCAGTAGGGAAAATCCGCCACCTCCGCCGAATTCTTCAAGCAAGAACGAAGAGCGAGCGGACGCTGATTGGCGGTCGCAGCCGAGGGAGCGCGGCGCCCGGTTCCACATCGAGAACGGCCAGACCAGGATCGACCTCAGGTGCGCCGACGGGGACTCCACGAAGGACTGCGCCGACGCAGTTCTGCAGGTGCTGGAGCATTTGCAAACGTCCAATTCCGGCAACAACGATCGACGCGGCGATGACCGACGTGATCGCTGGGAGCGCGACTAGCAGCTAGAGCTGTCCCTCAGGTGAACGGCGTTTTCAGCCTCGGTTCACCAGGACAGGCGCTAAATCCCTCCGACAATCGGAGAAAAGAAGATGCGAAAACTTCTAGTCACTATAGCCCTTCTCGCAGCCGGAATAACGGCTGGAGCCGCAAATGCCGCGCCTGTCGGCAGCATGACGGCGCCAGCAGCCTCGAACATCATAACCGTCGATTTTGCATGTGGCCGCGGTTATCACCTGAGCCCGCGCGGCTTTTGCCGACCCAATCGGTGGGCACCGCCGCCGCGACGCTACTACGGTTGGGATCGCAGCTACGGTTGGGATCGTCCCCATCGCGGCTGGCGCGAATACAGGCGCTACGAGCGCTGGGATCGCGATCGCGACTGGCGGTGAGCACTCCTTTCGCCGGCCGGAATCTCGATCACCTGCTATAGTTCATGCCGGTGATCGACCGCCGCCGTCATGGCTGGACTACCCGGAGCACCACGAAATTGATCGGGCATGACTATTTGCCCGTATCCCCCGATTGTTTCGTAGCTGCCCGCAACACGCCTTTCTGCAAATCCGCCTCGTCGGCAAGAATGGCCGCCGCCTCGTTCAGCAAGACGTCTTTTGCTTTCTTGCGTGCATTTTCAATGGCAATATCGGCACTCAGGCTGCGCTCGTTTGACTCCAGGCCATCATCTCCACCAGGATCTTCGCCATCGCCTAACTCGGCTCGAGACTTCCGTCGATTTTCTCGAGCGGTCGCTTCCTTGCGACGTTCGGCTTCATTGAGAGAGATAATCCCCTTCTCGCGCTGCGCCTTCAGGTCGGCAATATCCTTTACGAGACCTTGGAAGTCCGGATCGCTCGCAACCCGCCCGTCATGGCGGCTTTGCAATGTCGGCAGCAACTTCGTAACCGTGTCGGCGGGCGTGTAGTTCGCGGGCTTGATCTGCGCCCACGGCAGGGCATTGTCATAACTGGTCTCGCCGAAGCTCGTCGGATCGGAAAGTCCAGGCAAACTGATATCAGGCGTCACACCGCGCAACTGCGTCGTACCGCCGTTGACCCGGAAAAACTGGGCAATCGTCACTTTCAGTTCCCCGAATTCGGGTTTGCTGTTGCGAACCATCTGGTCAAGGTCGACGACGGTCTGAACCGTCCCCTTCCCGAAACTGGGTTCGCCGACGATCACGCCTCGACCGTAATCTTGGATCGCCGCAGCAAAAATCTCTGAAGCCGATGCCGACCCGCGATTGATCAGGACACCCATCGGGCCTGTCCAGACAGGTGCTGCAAACTCAGCGCTTCTGACCTCGACCTTACCATCGCTGCCGCGTTGCTGAACGACCGGGCCATTGCCGATGAACAGACCGGTTAAATCAATCGCCTCGTCCAATGAACCGCCGCCATTGTTGCGCACGTCAATGAGAACGCTATCGACCTTTTCTTGTTTCAGTTCATCGAGAAGCTTGGCGACATCGCGGCTTGCACTTTTATAGTCCTTGTCGCCTTTGTGCCGAGCCTCAAAATCCTCGTAGAATGTCGGCAGAGTAATCACCCCGATTTTGCGCGTGACGTCGCCCACGTTCACGGACAGCACGGTCTTCCTGGCGGCCTGCTTATCGAGACTGATTTTATCGCGCACAAGGCTGACAACGCGGTGCGTGCCATCTGCGCCGGCATCCGCCGGCAGGATATCCAAGCGCACGACGGAGCCTTTTTTTCCGCGTATCAATTGCACGACTTCATCAAGGCGCGTGCCTACCACTTCTTTTATCGCACCGTCCTTGCCTTGACCGACGCCGGTAATGCGGTCTCCGACCGAGAGCTTGCCGGACAACTGGGCCGGACCGCCAGGCACGAGTTCGCGGATCGTCGTGTAGTCGTCCCGCTCCTGCAGTACCGCACCGATACCAAATAGTGAAAGCTTCATCGAGATATTGAAGTCGGCCGAAGCGCTCGCGCCAAAATAGTCCGTGTGCGGATCGATCGACGTCGCATAGGCATCCATGAACAACTGGAAAACGTCGTCGCTTTTATACTGGTAGGCGCGCTCGAGAGCGTTTGCGTAGCGTTTGTCGAGCGTTTCGCGTATAGCCGCGTCGGTTTTGCCGGCGAGTTTCAACGGCAACCAATCGCTTTTGACGCGCTTGCGCCAAAGCTCATTGCTCTCGGCTTCCGACTGCGGCCAGGGCTCTTTGTCGCGCAGTACGGAATAATTTTCCTGCACACTGAAATCGAAGTCCTGCTTAAGCAAATTGCGCGCGTAGTTCATGCGATCGACAATACGCTGTTCATACGCGTTGAAGATCGCAAACGGGATCTTCAAATCCTTCTGTTCGATGGCGTCGTCGATCTCGCTGCGGTCAGACATGAACCTGTCGATGTCGGCTTGCAGGAAGAGCACATGGTCCGGATCCAGTGACTTGATAAACTGATCCATAATTCTGGCCGACAAGGCATCGTCGAGTGCAATGGGCCTGTAACTGTATCGCGTGAGAAGTTGTGCACTCAACTGCGCGGCTTGCGCCTGTTGCTTTAGCGGCGCCAAAACAGGAGGTGATGCGACTTCAGCATAGGCGGACTGCGCGACTGCAAGAAATGCAGCAAGAAAAAGGTATGGTATGCGCATTCAGCTTCGATCCAATTCTTAGTGCCTGTTATCGATGTGCGATCTAGGCGGGTAATTATGGTTTTTTGGCAACCAAATGGTAAACGGCATGGTTTGCAAAGCCGCGAAAACCCATCCGGCACGATCGGTCGGGAGGCAGTGAAGCCCATCGGGGCTTCAGCATAGCACCACGCAAAGCGCGCGGGAAAGCGGGAATTCGCGTCACACGAGGTCGTGACAAGGGTAGCCGCAGGAGCTTCAGGATAGCGGTCCGCAAGGAAGCGGGGCCAACTGCCCTAGGACTTCGCGTTCCGCCTCGGGTCGCGCTCGCCACAAGTCGCGATCCTCACACCTGCCAACCAGCCAGCACTGCCTCACCTTCTTCAGTTCACCCCGGGTTCGGCAAGTGACCGCCTACCGACGCATGTCGTATTGATATACTGATGCATTAGCGCTTTAGAACCTCTTTGCGTAGCATGACGTGCCCCCGTCAAATTGGGCCATTCAGACCTGGGATTTTCCACTTATGATCCCCGTTCGGAAGAAGAGGAGAATTCGATGAAGGCCTCGAAGTTTTTAGAAGCGCAGATCGCGTTCGTTTTGAAGTAGGCAGAGGACGGAACGCCGATCGGTGAAGTCTGCCGCAAGGCAGGAATTTCGGACGCGACCTTCTACAACTGGCGCAAAAAATACGCAGGGCTGATGCCCTCGGAGATGAAGCGTCTGCGGCAGCTCGAGGAGGAGAATGCCAAGCTCAAGCGGATGGTGGCCGACCTGTCGCTGGACAAAGCCATGCTTCAGGACGTGCTGTCAAAAAAGCTCTGAGGCCTGCCCGCAAGCGCAAGCTTGTCGACACTTTGAGAGGCGGTGAAATCGCCACGGCTGCGACGGCGGCACCGGCGGAAAGGAGTGCGCTCCTGCGTGTCATGGAAGAAAAGGTCTGGGTCATTTTCGGCTGCCTGCGGCTTCTTCGTTGAGGCATCAGGCGACACTGAGTTCGTCTGACGGGCTGATAGTGCCGCAAGCGTGGGGCGCTCACAATTGCGCCAATAGTTTCGATTTTATTGCGAAATCTGAAATGGTGACGGTGGTCGACGGTCCCGATGGCCGCATTATGCTGATCGTGACGCACGAGATGGCGTTTGCGCGCGACGTTTCCAATAAAGTTTCTTCACGAGGGTGTCATCGAAGAAGCCGGCGCGCCTGCCGAGCTTTTCACGCAGCCGAAATCCGAACGATTTCGGCAGTTTCTGTCAGGGCGAGGCGACGCCGTTTGACGTGCGCTTCAGATCCCGTTCGCAGCCTGATATTCAACGCTGACACGTCAATCCGACCACTTGTTTAGTGCTTGCAGGCAAGTGGCAGCAGGTTCATGCTTGTCTTCGCTTTTGAAGCCCGCCAGTAGCGGCTGATCAGCCGAACAAAGTGGGCTCTTCGTGAGACGCGTGCGATGGAATGCGCCGGCTGCGGTTTCGACATTCAAAGCGGTTTTGCTTTCTGTCCGCGATGCGGCGCAAAGCAGCCGCTCTTGTGTGCTGGCTGCGGCTACTCATGTCAGCCCGATTTCGCCTTCTGCCCCCGTTGCGGCGCGTCGCTTGCCAGCAAAATGCAGCCCGTCCTGAAGTCAAGTACCGAGGTGGCGGTACCGGAAAAATCAGACAGCGATGCCGATCGGCGGCCGGTGACCGTGCTCTTTGCCGATCTCTGCGGCTTCACCACTCTGAGCGAGCAGATCGACCCCGAAGTCATGCGGGCGCTGCAGAACGAATTGTTCGAAGAGATGACCCGGGCGGTTGAAACTTATGGAGGCTTCGTCGACAAGTTCGTCGGCGATGCGCTGCTGGCGTTGTTCGGCGCGCCTGTGGCGCATGAGGACGATCCGATCCGAGCGCTTAACGCGGCGCTCGACATGATCGATCGGGCCACCGAGGTCGGCACGCGCTGGCGTTCACGCGCCCGCGTACCGCTGCGGCTGCATATCGGCATCAATAGCGGACCTGTCGTCACCGGCGGTTTCGGTGCGGTTGGCGCAAAGTCCTATTCTGTCACCGGCGACACGGTGAATACGGCACAGCGCCTGCAGTCCATGGCCGGCGAAAACGACATCCTCGTCGGGCCGCTGACCTATCGCCTCACCCGTCATGCCTTTGCCTTCGATAGTCTCGGCGCACAGACACTGCGGGGCAAAAGTGGTAACGTCCATGTCCATCGACTGACAGGGCTCCTGGAAGCGCCGCATACCGCGCGGGGGCTCGAAAGTTTCGGCCTGCAAGCGCCGATGATCGGACGGGACGCGGAACTGTCGCGGTTGCTGACATGCCTCGATCTTGCCTGCGGCGGCACGGCACAGCTTGTTCGCTTGATCAGCGAAGCGGGCATCGGCAAATCACGCCTGGCGAATGAATTCGTGACAATCGCCGGCAATGCCGGCCGTTTCCCGGGCCTCGCCATTCGCAAAGCCACTTGCTCTCCCCTCGGCGAACAATCCTATGGTACGCTTGCCGCCGTGGTGCGGAGCGCCTACAGCGTCGGCGAGCGGGATGATCCCGACAGGACGCGGCAACTGCTGTCGACGGGGTTTCGCGCGTTGGATTTCACGCAGGAGGAAGTCGAGGGGCTTTTGCCGCTCTTCCTGCATGTCCTCGGCCTCGGTGACCCCGACGGCGCGTTGCGGCATATCGAGCCGGAGCAGTTGCGGCGGCAGATCTTCTATGCGGTCCGCACCGTCTTCGAGCGGCGGCTGGGACAGGGTCCGCTGCTGCTCGTTATCGAGGATCTGCATTGGGCGGACGCCGCCTCGCTGGAAGTGCTTCGCTTCATGATGGACCGGCTGGAGCGCAGCCGGCTGATGCTGCTTGCGATCTACCGGCCGACATCGCAGACCGACCCGCTGAATTCCGATCGTGTCAGCGTCACCGTGCAACGCCTTGGTCCGCTCATGGCAGCCGACGGGCAGAAGCTGCTTGCCGCGTTTTTCGGCGAGGCTCACGGAAAGCTGCCGGTCTCGATGCGAAAGCGCATCCTTGAGCGGGCCAGCGGAAATCCGCTTTTCATCGAGGAAATCCTTCGGGGACTGATCGACATGGGCACGTTGCATCATGACGGTCAGCACTGGCATGTTGCGGCCGAAGACACGGATGTCGATATCCCGGTCAATCTGCAAGCGCTGCTGCTTGCCCGCGTCGATCGTCTGCCGCAGGAGATAAGGCGGTCGGCGCAAGAGGCGGCGGTGGTGGGACCGAAGTTCGCTACCGCGCTCCTGCGCACCGTCGCCACCGATCCGGCCGGCATCGATGCTGCATTGGATTACCTCTGCGACGCCAATATCATCGAGGAACTGCGCGGCCCCGATGCCGCTGTATCGCCGGGCTATCGATTCAGCCAGACGCTGATGCATGACGTCATCTACCATAATCTCCTGCTGCAAAGACGCATGGAGCTTCATCGACGGATCGGCCAGTTTCTGGAACGCCAATATGGCGCCTCTCCCGACCGGCCCGAGCATCTGGCGCTGCTCGGCCACCACTTCAGCCTAACCACCGAAAGAGCCAAGGGAGCAGCCTATCTGATGGCGGCGGGCGATCTGGCGCGCAAGACCTACGCCAATGACGATGCGATGCGCCTTTACCGCCAGGCGCTTGCTGCCTTCGCAAACGAAGCGGAGGTGACGCCGGAGCAACCGGCACTCCTGGAGCGCCTTGCCGATCTCTGCGGCCCGGCCGGTCTGCGCGACGCTGCCTTGAACCATTACCAATGCGCGCTTGCGATCCATCGCTCCAAGGACGACCCTATCGCCGCAGCGAGGATACTGCGAAAGATCGGCCGCCTGCATCTCGATGCCGGGCGCCGCGATCAAGCGGAGACACATTGCGCCGAGGCTGAAGCACTGATCGCGGCGATCGATGCGCCGGTCGAACATGCGCATCTTCTACAGGAGCGCGGTCATCTGGCCTTCCGCATGGGGGATCAGGCCGCTGCCGCCGAGTGGGCCACGCAAGCCCTACAACGCCTGCAAACGCTACCGATCGACGGAACGACTGAGGCCGGACGGGAGGCAGCGCGCGCGATGGCGGAGGCGCTGAACACCAAGGGTGCCGCACTTGCGCGGCTCGGGCGGCGGCGCGATGCCGTGCAGGAAGTGGAACACAGTCTTTCCGTCGCCGAAAAGGCCGATCTGCAAAGTGCCGCCTGTCGCGCCTATTCCAATCTCGGTGTCCTCTACACCATCGTCGATCCGGGCAACGCCATCAGGATCTGCCGGCGCGGACTAGAGGTGGCGACCCGTATCGGCGATCTCGGCTTCCAGGCGCGCCTTCTCGCCAATCTCGCAGTCTCCTGCTGCACTTTCACCGATCGCTGCGCCGCCGAAGGCGTGCCGGCGGCGGAAAAGGCCGTCGAAATCGACCGGGCGCTCGATCAGCGCGATCATCTCTCCGTGCCGCTGATTGTGCTCGCCCAGATTCATCAGTGCCATGGGCAGCCGAAGCTAGCTCGTAAGTATTACGAGGAAGCCCTTGAGGTTGCGAAGGAAATTGACGAGCCGCAATTGCTCTTTCCGTGCTATGATGGTCTGGCGACACTCAGCCTCGAGCATGACGACATAGACGAGGCGGAACGGTATTTCACGCTGGCACAGGATGTATGCATCCGCCACAACCTCGATCCAGCCACGCTCGTCGTATTGCCGTTCCTCGACTGACTGTCCCCGTTGCAACGACTGCAGGAGATCGATGAGGAGAATCGTATCCAACGCATAAAGGGAGGAATGAAAGATGCAGGAGAACCACGTAGCAAAACCATTGCAGCCAGGAGATCGCGCGCCGAACGTGGTGCTGGATGCGATCACCCGCCAGGGCAAGATCTCTATTGACGATTTTCGCGGCCAGAAGCCGGTGCTCGTCGGGTTGTTCCGCGGACTGCATTGCCCCTTCTGTCGCCGGCAGATCGCCGCTATGGCCGAACTCACCGATGCCCTACAGGAGAAAGGCATCGATAGCCTGACCGTCGTCAACACGCCGATCGATCGCGCCCGCCTCTATTTCCGCTACCACCCGCTTCCCAATCTGCTGGCGGCTTCCGATCCGGAACGGGTATCGCACAAGGCCTTCGGCCTGCCGAACCTTCAGTTCACGGAAAACGAGAACGACTGGCCGCACAAAGTCAGCATGAGCACTGTGTCCTCGATGCAGATCGACATGCCGGGCGAGCTTCCGGCGCCCATGGGCGTGATGGAGGCGGTGGAATATCTCGACAAGGCGGATGGCTATGAATTCACCGAGGACGACACGCAGATGATCGCCACCGGCCACGGCCAACTTGTCGGCGAATTTCTGCTCGATCGAGATGGCGTCGTGCGTTGGTGTTTCACCGAAGTCGAGGATGGTGGCCGCCATATGTTCGGCGGCCCCGCCCCGCGGGAGGTGATGTCGGCAGCTTCGAACATGGCAGTCTGAGACGAATTGCTGGTGCGACAAGCGACGACAAGATTATGTCGTCGCTTGAAGGACTGATGGTGACCGATCTTCTGGTTACCGAGAACATGGATGGGGAAAACACAACCATTCATCGTGGCGGATCCCACACCCGCAGTCCTGACAGCCGCTACCACCCGTCGCGTAAAAAGCTGCCGCGCAAACCTCATCCCTGAGGCCCAGAGGATCCTTGTCCGCCGCCCACGCCAAAATCCCGTTCGTTTGGATAAAATCTCAATTAGTTTGGATGTCATCGCAGGGCTGAAACTGGAAACGCAGGTCGCGGGCACCTACCTAAGTTATTGGTCCTACGCAGTCGGCGTTTGAGAATACGATTCTGGAATTTCAATAAGCTTAGCTAGAATTACGATTTTTTTTGATCCAGAATTCCCTTCTTTTGGTGCGGACACGGCGAGGCAAGCCTGGGGCGAAATGACGATCACATTCGAAGTCTTCTCCGACCACTGGGCGCATCTCGGCGAGAGCCCGGTCTGGTCGGAGAATGAAAATTGCATCTGGTGGGTTGATACCGATGGCCGCAGGCTGCTTCGCACCGATTCGGCAACCGGCAAGACCTCGACATGGGACGCACCCGAAGCAGTCGGCTGCATCGCGTTGCGGACAGATGGAACGTTGCTCGCAGGCCTTGCGACCGGCATTTTCCTCTTTGATCAGCGGACAGGCCTGTTCAAGCGCGTCTGCGCGCCGGAAAGCCGCGCGGATGTCCGCTTCAACGATGGGACGCTCGACCCCGCCGGCCGGCTCTGGGCCGGCACGATGCAGCGGGAGATGGCAGCGCCAGCGGGAGCAATCTTCTGCATCGAGCCCGATTTTAGCCACCGCCGGGTCTTCGAAGATTTCTGGACACCGAATGGCCTGGCCTTCGATCCGATACGGCAGAGAATGTATTTTTCCGATTCCCATCCTTCGGTTCAGGCCGTCTGGGCCTGCGACTACGATCTTGCCACCGGCACGCCGTCCAACCGGCGGGTCTTTGCGACCACGCATGCCTTTGCTGGACGGCCCGATGGCGCATTCGTCGATGAGGACGGCGTCTACTGGATTGCCGGTGTCGGCGGCTCGCAGTTGCTGCGCTTTGCGCCATCGAGCGAGCCGCTTGAGCCGGTGGAGCTACCGGTAACCCACCCGACCAAGCTCGTGATGAACCGGACAATGCCGCGCACGGTCTTCGTCACCACGCGACGCATGGCCGATCCGGAGCAGAGCGACGCCTCCGGCCATCTGCTGCGCTGCCTGCTCCCTGAGGCTGTCCTTAGCGCTGGACGAAATCGGGATATTGTTCGCAGATGAGATCGATGATCGACAGCGTGCCGGACAGGTGCTTGCGCATGGCCGCGACCGCCCATTCAGGCTCGCCGGAGCGAACCGCTTCAATGATCGCATGATGATCGGCAAGCACCGTCTCCAACTTGCCGGGCATCGGCAGGTTGAGGCGGCGCAGCCTGTCGAGATGGATGCTCAGACGCCGCACCGTTGCCCAGAGGCCCAGAATGCCGCTGCGCTCAAAGAGCGTGCGATGGAAATCCCTGTCGAATGAATCGAACTGGTCAAACTGATCCGCCGAGGCCACCGCCTCCTGTTGCCGAAGCACCCGCTCCAATACCTGCGCCGTCTCGGCCGGGCTTTCGAGCGTCAGCCGGCGGACCGCCTCGAGTTCGATCGACAGCCTGAGGAAATGCGCCTGGGTGGCGTGGTCGATATCGATCTTGGCGACAACAGTCGCATATTGCGGATAGACCTCGACCAGTCCCTCCTCTTCAAGCCGTATCAGGGCGTCGCGCACCGGCGTCTGGCTGACATTGAACTCCCTCTGCAGCGCGATGCGGGACAGAACCGTTGTCGGCGTCAGATCCATGGAGAGAATGCGGGAACGAAGGATTTCAAGAATTTGCGGCGCGACCTGGCGCGTTCGGTCGAGGGCAAATTGCGTTCGGTTAACTTTCACGCCTGGCCATCCATCCTGTCGAAGCACTGCCGACCGTTTAAACATATTTTGTGGCTTGATGCACTGATACATTAGTGCTTTAGTTAAGCCAATGCAAAGCCGTTGCGCCAGAAACAGGACGGCATTTTCTTCAGTTCGAGACAGGACTTCAAAACGATGAAGGCCAGGAAGACACCTTCCAAGCTGCGCAGCGCCAGATGGTTCGCGCCCGATGACCTTAGAAGTTCAGGCCACCGTTCGCGCACCATGCAGATGGGCTACGCGCCGGAGGAATGGGCTGGCAAACCCGTCATCGCCATCCTCAACACCTGGTCAGATGCCAACCCCTGCCATGCGCATTTCAAGCATCGCGTCGAGGATGTGAAGCGCGGCATCTTCCAGGCCGGCGGCTTCCCCCTCGAACTGCCGGCACTGTCGCTGTCGGAAAGCTACGTCAAGCCGACGACCATGCTCTATCGCAACTTGCTCGCCATGGAGGCGGAAGAACTGCTGCGTTCACATCCGGTCGATGGCGCGGTGCTGATGGGCGGCTGCGACAAGACCACTCCCGGTCTTGTCATGGGTGCGCTCAGCATGGGCCTACCGATGATCTACCTGCCGGCTGGCCCGATGCTGCGCGGCAATTATCGCGGTGAATATCTGGGCTCCGGTTCGGATGCATGGAAATTCTGGGACGAGCGCCGTGCCGGCACGATTTCCGAAAACCGAATGGGTCGAGGTGGAGGCCGGCATCGCCCGCTCTTACGGCCACTGCATGACTATGGGCACGGCGAGCACGATGACGGCAATCGCCGAAGCGCTCGGGCTGACGCTGCCGGGTGCGAGTTCCATTCCGGCCGCCGATTCCAACCATATCCGCATGTCGTCGGCGGTCGGCCGGCGCATCGTCGAGATGGTCTTCGAAGACCTCGTGCCCGCTAAGATCGTTACACAGGCGGCAGTCGACAATGCCGTGACGGTCGCCATGGCGACAGGCTGTTCCACCAATGCCATCGTGCATCTGGTCGCGATGGCACGCCGTGCAGGCATACCGCTGACGCTTGACGATCTCGACCATGCAGGCCGTACAACGCCTGTGCTCGCCAATATCCGCCCGACCGGCAAGACCTATCTGATGGAGGATTTTTATTATGCCGGCGGCCTGAGGGCGCTGATGGCAAAGCTCTCCTCCAAGCTCGATCTCTCGACGATGACGGTCACCGGCGCAACACTCGGCGAAACGCTTGAGGGTGCCAGATGTTACAATGACGATGTCATCCGCTCTCTCGACAATCCGCTCTACCATGAGGGGTCGCTCGCGGTGCTGAAAGGCAATCTTGCACCGACCGGCGCCGTCATCAAACCCGCGGCCTGCGATCCGCGCTTCCACAAGCATGAGGGCCCCGCCCTCGTCTTCGACAGCTATCCGGATATGAAGAAGGCTGTCGACGACGAAACCCTCGACATTACCCCGGATCACGTCATGGTTCTGCGTGGCGCCGGCCCGCAGGGCGGCCCCGGCATGCCGGAATGGGGAATGCTGCCAATGCCGAAGGCGCTGCTGAAGAAGGGCTATCGCGACATGCTGCGCCTCTCGGATGCACGCATGAGCGGCACGAGCTACGGCGCATGCATATTGCATATTTCACCGGAATCGCATGTCGGCGGCCCGCTCGCTTTGTTGAAAACCGGCGATATCGTTCGCCTCGATCTTGAAGCCCGCCGTATCGACATGCTTGTCGACGATGAGGAACTGGCGCGTCGTCGCGCCGCCTGGGTCAAACCGGCGGAAAAGTTCGGCCGCGGCTATGGCTGGATGTTTGCCCGCCACATCGCCCAGGCCGATACGGGCTGCGATTTCGATTTTCTGGAAACCGGCTTTGGCCCCACCCCCGACGAGCCGGATATCTATTGATTTCAGGAGGACAAGATATGACCACCACTTTGAGCCAGCAGACGCGTGAGAAGCTGAAGGGCGTTTCGACTGCGACCCTTTGTACCGCTCTTTTCAAACGCGGCCTGCGTAACCAGTTCATCCAGGACGTGCGCCCGCTCTCACCGAAGAAGACCAACATGGTCGGTCAGGCTTTCACGCTGCGCTATATCCCGGCGCGCGAAGACCTGAACACGCTTGATGTCTTCCGCAATCCGGAACATCCCCAGCGCGCCGCCGTCGAGCGCTGCCCGCCGGGCGCCGTATTGATCATGGATAGCCGGCGGGATGCGCGTGCTGCCTCCGCCGGCTCGATCCTCGTCTCGCGCCTGCAGGTGCGCGGTGTTGCCGGCGTCGTGACCGACAGTGGTTTCCGCGACAGCCCCGAAATCGCCGGTCTCGATATTCCTGCCTATCATCACCGGCCTTCGGCGCCGACCAACCTGACCCTGCATCAGGCGATCGAGATCAATGTCCCGATCGGCTGCGGCGATGTTCCTGTCTTCCCCGGCGACGTCGTGGTCGGCGACAATGAGGGCGTCGTGGTCATCCCCCTGTATCTTGCCGAGGAAATCGCCGACGAGGCCGTCGAGATGACGGCCTACGAGGATTTCGTTACCGAGGAGGTGCTCGGTGGCGCGACCATCATCGGGCTCTACCCGGCGACCAGCGAAGCACCGCGCGAAAAGTTTGCGCAATGGCGCAAGAACAATAACCGATAGGCGCGGAAAGGGGCAGGGTTGCCCTTTTTCATTTCTTGACGGCGCCTGTCATCCACGCCCGACAAAGGGCATCCTGGTCGCCATCACAGTCATCGTCAGCACGTTGGCGCTGAGCGGCAGGCCGGCCATATAGACGACCGCATCGGCAATATGGGCAGGATCGATGGTCGCCTCCGCGGCAGTCGTACCATTGGCCTGAAGAACGCCGGTGGCGATCCTTTTTGTCATGTCGCTTGCCGCATTGCCGATATCGATCTGGCCGCAGGCGATGTCGAATTCACGCCCATCGAGCGCAGTCGATTTCGTCAGGCCGGTGATCGCGTGTTTGGTCGCCGTATAGGGCGCGGAATTGGGACGTGGCGTCGTTGCCGAAACCGAGCCGTTGTTGATGATGCGGCCGCCGCGTGGCGTCTGGCTCTTCATCAACCGGAACGCCTGCTGCGTGCAGAGGAAGGCGCCTGTCAGATTGGCCGAGACGATGGCGCTCCAGTCTTCGAAAGACACATCCTCCAGCGGCATGCCCGGCACCGAGACACCGGCATTGTTGACCAGCAGATCAAGGCGACCATGCTGATTTGCGATCGCATCGAACAATGCTCTGACCGAGACCGGATCGCCGACATCGGCACGGATTGCGGCAAATTCCGCACCTGTCTCGCTGCCGAGTTCGGCGGCGGCTTTTTGGAGAATCTCGGCACGCCGTCCCGAGATCACGACCCTGTAGCCGGCAGCCGCGAGCCCCTTTGCGATCGCGCGACCGATGCCCGTGCCGCCACCGGTCACCAGGGCAATCTTCGATTGCGTGCCGGTACTTTCGCTCATGCAATCCTCCCGCCGAGTTCATCCTCGATATGCACCTGCAGGATCTCGTCAAAACTCGCCTCCGCCTTGAAGCCGAGCGCGGATGCCCTCTGCGCGTCGAACTGCGTCGGCCAACCGGCCACGATGCGTTCGATCACCGGATCGGTCTCGCGCTTGATCAGCGCAACAGCCCTGTCGCCCGCAATCCGGCGCAACGCTTCGATCTCTTCCGAAACCAGGGCCGAGAGACCCGGCATGGTCAGGTTGCGCCGCGACCCCACCTTTGCCGTGTCGATCCTCGCCGCGTGAACGAAGAAACCGACTGCCGCTCGTGGGCTCGCGAACCAGTGCCGGACGCTATCGCTGACCGGCAGCACCGCTGGCTTGCCGGCGAGCGGCTCACGCAGAATATTGGAGAAGAAGCCGGAGGCCGCCTTGTTCGGTGCACCCGGCCGCACGCAGATCGTCGGCAGGCGAATGCCGATGCCATCGAAAATGCCGCGGCGCGAATAATCGGCAAGCAGCAGCTCGGCAATTGCCTTCTGGGTGCCGTAGCTCGTGAGCGGCGTGGAAAAGAACTCATCCGGAATGACATCTGGGAAAGGCGTGCCGAACACGGCGATGGACGAGGCGAAGACCACGCGCGGTACATAGGCGGACTTCAGGCCCTGATGGCGGATCGCCTCGAACAGTGCGCGCACGCCATCGAGATTGACGGCATAGCCTTTATCGAAATCGGCCTCCGCCTCACCGGAAACGATCGCCGCCAGATGAAAAATCAAATCGGGCCGGGCCTCGATCAGCTTGTCGGCGACGCCTGTCCGGGCGAGGTCGATCGTCAGGGTGCTCGACACGGACCGAAGAGCCTCAGGCACCGGCGGCTGAACTGCATCGACCAGCGTCAGTCGGCTGATCGCGGCGCCAAGCACCCCAGGCTCGCGGGCAATTTTTTCGACCAGCTTGCGGCCGATCATGCCTGCCGCACCTAAAATCATCACATGCATATTGGTTTACCTCCCAGCGCTGCCGGCGTCATTTTTTCGAGACGATCTCGATGTTTGATCGGAATCCGTTCTCCCCAGTCGGATTCCGCGCACGTCACGCGAGGCGCAACGCCATCTACTCCTTCAAGTTTTCCACTGCCTTCGACCGATACTCCGGAACGTTAGCGATCAGATGAAACCAAACAAAACTGCAACTTGCAGGTAAACTTACCTCGCATGATCTGCGGATGGTAGCAATCGAACATAAGTCTCATGCGCATTTTGCCCAGGGCCGCCGTCAACCCATAACCGTCATGCCCGGCAGGACGACACCGCTCTTTTCAGCGAGGATCTTTGCCACCGCGGCATCATCTTCGAGGCCGAGACCAGCATCGGACGCTTGCCGGAAGAGATCGAGCGCGGTCGCCGCGAGCGGTGTGACTGCACCTGCCCGATCTGCTTCAGAGGCGACGATGCCGAGATCCTTGACGAAGATGTCGACTGCCGAGCGCGGTGCATAGTCACCCGAGACGATATGCTCGCCCCGGTTCTCGAACATCCAGGAGGAGCCGGCCGAAACCCGCAGCACATCGTAGAGCGTCTTCAGGTCGATGCCCGTCTTGGCTGCAAACGTCATCGCCTCGGCGGTCACCGCGATATGCACCCCGGCAAGGAGCTGGTTGATCATCTTCACTTGCGAGCCGGGACCAGGCCTGTCCCCGAGCCGGAACACCTTGCCGGAGACCGCATCGAGCGCCTGTTTGGCACGCGCGAAAGCTTCTGGCGAACCAGAACCCATGACGACCATCTCTCCGGAAAGTGCCTTGGCGTGACCGCCGGAAACCGGCGCGTCGACGACAAGCATGCCGGCGGTTTCGAGCCGGTCGGCAATCGCGACCGTGGCGCTTGGCGCCATGGTGGTACAAAGCAGGAAGACGGTACCGGCACGAGCCGTCTCCAGCGCGCCGCCAGGCCCGAACAACACGTCCTCGGTCTGGCTGCTGTTGACGACAAACACGAAAACCGCGGCGGCTGTACTGGCAGCTTCAGACGGGCTTTTACACGATTTGCCGCCGGCCTGTGAAAAGCGCTGAAGAACATCCTGACGGACATCGCATCCGCTGACGACAAATCCTGCCCGCAAGAGGGACAGGGCAGCACCCCATCCCATCGAACCGAGGCCGATGACTGCAGCCTTGCCGGCGTCCTGCAAAGTTGTCTCCATAATACCAATCCGTCGATTGATCATGTGTTACCGATACCGGTATCGATACCAAGCGCTAGAATCGCTACAAATGTCAAGCGCTGCCAGTTCCACTTCAACCTCAACAAGCTTATGAATACTGGCGCGGCAGACGCCCTGCTATCGGGAGATCCCTTGCATACTCACAAATCCACTCTGGAAGAGGTCGCTGCGGCAGCCGGCGTCAGCAAGATGACTGCATCGCGAGCCCTACGCGGCGCGCCCGACGTCTCGATAAAAACGCGGGACAAAGTGCTGCAAGCGGCCGAGCGGCTGAATTATCTCGGCAATCGCCTGGCTCTGTCGCTGTCGTCGCAGCGAACCGACCTTGTCGCCGTCGTGGTTCCAAGCATGTCCAACATCGTCTTTCCCGAAGTCCTTGCCGGCATCTCGACCGGCCTGGAAGGGTCGGGCATGCAGGCCGTGTTCGGCATTTCCGATTACGATGTGACCAAGGAGCGCAACGTTATTAGAGACATGCTCTCCTGGCGGCCTTCTGCCATCATCGTTACGGGTCTGGACCAGCCGGATGAGACCGTGAGGATGTTGAAGAACGCGGCTATCCCCGTCATTCAAATCATGGACCTCGATGGCACGCCGATCGATTTTAACGTTGGGCTCTCGCACTGCAAGGCGGGCGAGGAGATGGCAAGGGCACTGATTGCCGCCGGCCGGAAGCGTTTCGGCTATATCGGCAGTGCACTGGACCGGGACTTGCGCGCCGGCAAACGCAAGGCCGGCTTCGAGCGCGTCTTGCATGAGAACCGTCTCGCCTTCATCGGGCAAAGGCTCGGCGACACCCTTTCCTCCGTCAGCCTCGGCAAATATCTGACGCACCAGTTGCTGAGTTCCGAGCCGAGCCTCGACTGCATCTATTACTCCAACGACGACATGGCAGCCGGAGGCGCATTCGCCAGCCTGGAGGCTTCTCGCACCGACGACATTCTGATGGCAGGCTTTAACGGACTGGAACTGGCGGCCGCGCTTCCCGTGAGGATCGCCACATCCAGATCACCCCGCCATATGATCGGCGAAGTCGCAGCGCGTCTGGCACGCGGCTCCATGGCGCCGGACGCCCCATCGGTCAGCAAGATCACCGCCTTCGTCCCCGAGATTACGGGGATTGTATAGCTTGCGTCGCCGCTCGAGCCGGCAACCAGATGGCTGCGGAGGAAAAGCGCCTATCATTTTAAACGAATACTGAGATTTAAATCAAAGAAATCGATCTATATCGCCTCTGGCAACTTGCTGTATCAGCATTGTCGATATAAAGCCGTGTGTGACGCAGCATGGAGCAATCATGGAACGCTCGTTTTTGACGATTGATGCCGGAGTCAATGACACCGTTATCAAAGCTCTCTCTGCGCCGGGACGCCTACAACTCCTCAAACTTTTGTGCTCAAAGGGTCCCATGAACGTCAACGACATGGCCCGAGCTCTGTCGCTGCCGCAGTCAACCGTCGCAACCGGAATTCAAATTCTGGAGGACGTGGGATTAGTCGAATCTCGCCTCGCCAAAGGGCGGAAGGGCAATCAGAAAATCTGCTCCGCAGTTTATGATGAAATCCTCATCAGCTTTGAGGACAAGTCCGTCAACAAGGCAGACGACGTCATCGAAGTTGAGATGCCGGTTGGGCTCTATACGAGTTGCGATATCCACGCCCCTTGTGGCCTTTGCTCAAGCGACAGTGTCATCGGCCTGCTCGACGTCCCTGACTATTTCCTTGATCCACAGCGTATGCAGGCCGGTCTCGTGTGGTTCGGAAGGGGCTTTGTCGAATACAAGTTCCCGAACAATGCCAAGGTTTTGAACAAGGACGTGCGCGCCATCGAGTTTTCGATGGAACTGTCTTCGGAAGTACCGGGAACCAATCCCGACTGGCCCTCCGACATCACGCTTTGGGTCAACGGAATGCCGGTTGGCACCTGGACTTCCCCAGGCGATTATGGTGACAAGCGAGGCGCCTATACGCCTGACTGGTGGAAGCTTAAAGGCTCCCAATACGGCAACCTGAAAACCTGGCGCATCTCCACACGAGGCACATTCATCGACGGCGTCTCAACCTCCAACGTCACGGTTGGAGACCTCGCCCTCGCGCAGCATTCCTCGATCCGTCTGCGCGTCGGCATTGCCGAGAATGCCAGCCATACCGGCGGCGTGAATATATTCGGCCGTGGATTTGGGAATCATGGCCGCGACATCGTTATGCGCCTCTACATTTAACGAACAATATCGGAAATCCTGATTTCAATAATGCGATATTTTTTCTGCCAAAAGACGAAAATTCCGATCTAAATCATTGTGAAATAATAATTATCTCTGATGCCCGAGCGGCGCATAGCGCGCGCGCTGTTCAATTGACTCCCTTCCATCAAGCCATCAAGATAGCTGTATAAGAACGAAGAAATCGATATTTAAGGGAGGGTTCGTTGAAGGCGAATGTTATCGTTCATCGCGATTTTCGGGTCGCGAACATTGACCCCAGACTTTACAGTTCGTTTCTCGAGCACCTCGGGAGAGCCGTTTACGGCGGCATATACGAGCCGGGGCATCCAACAGCCGATGCGGACGGCTTCCGGCGAGACGTTATCGATCTCGTGCAGCAACTCGATACGCCCTATTGCCGTTACCCCGGCGGCAATTTCGTTTCCGCCTACGATTGGCAAGATGGCATCGGCCCGCGTTCGGAGCGCCCTGTCCGTCTTGACCTTGCCTGGCGCACCCGTGAAAGCAACCAGATCGGTGTCAACGAATTCGTCGACTGGTGCAAGAAGGCGAAGACCGAGCCGATGCTCGCCGTCAATCTCGGCTCACGCGGGCTCGATTCGGCCCGCAATTTCCTCGAATATTGCAACCATCCCAGCGGCACCTACTGGTCGGACCTGCGTCGCAAGCATGGTTGGGAAGCGCCCCACAATGTCAAATTATGGTGCCTCGGCAACGAAATGGATGGCCCCTGGCAGGTCGGACACAAGTCGGCGCACGAATATGGCCGGCTCGCCGACGAAACGGCAAAGGCCATGCGCAATTTCGATAAATCGCTGGAACTCGTGGTCTGCGGTTCGTCACATTCCGATATGAAGACCTATCCGGACTGGGAAGCGCAGGTCCTCGACGAGTGCTATGACAGCGCCGACTATATTTCGCTGCATATGTATTTCGCAAACCGCGAGAAAAATACGCTCAATTACCTTGCCCGCACGACCAAACTTGATCGTTACATCACCACCATTGGCGGCGTGATCGACTATATCAAGGCGAAGAAGCGGTCGAAGAAGACGATCGGTATTTCCTTTGATGAATGGAATGTCTGGTATCATTCCAACCAGCAGGACAAGGATATCCTCGCGAAGAACGAATGGCCCGATGCCCCTCACCTTCTCGAAGACGTCTATAATTTCGAGGACGTGCTGCAGGTCGGCGGTATTCTCAATACCTTCATTCGCCGTTCGGATCGCGTGCGCATTGCCTGCATTGCCCAGCTCGTCAACGTCATCGCTCCGATCATGACCGAGAATGGCGGTCCGGCCTGGCGTCAGACGATCTACTACCCCTTCTATTTCGCATCAAAGTATGGCCGCGGATCGGCCCTGCAGCTCATCACCGACGCGCCGACCTATGACTGCGACGAAGCAGACGACGTCCCCTATCTCGACGCATCAGCGGTCCTTTCCGATGACAGCCAGACGCTGACCTTCTTTGTCGTCAACCGTCATCCGCAAAACGCGCTTGACCTCGACGCCCGGTTGGACGGCTTTGCCAATGCCCGCGTGCTGGAACAGGTGGAGATGACGCATCCGGACCTGCAGGCCGTCAACACGGCGCGGCAGCCGGAGACAGTCGCCCCCGTCAAAGTCGAGAACGCGAAAATCGAGGATGGCAGATTGCGCGCAACGTTAAAGCCCCAGTCCTACAGCGTCATCCGGCTGTCGGTCTGACACCTTTCCGGCCATCACACTCGTGCTGGCCTGGAGAATATCCGCTCGCTGCGAGGAGGCAGCCGAGCCGGAGGAATGGTTCGCAGAAGCATCGGACCTGACAAGCGCAAGTCCCAATGCTGCTACGAACCCAAAACCGCGACGTCCCATGCGTCCATTGCGGCCGCGCGCTCGTCGCATTCAAAGGGAGGAGATTATGCAGCATTGGAAGAAGCTTGCATTCGGCGTCGCCTTAGCGACGCTCGGCCTGATGGCCGCGGCTAAGGCTGATGACTATAAATCCTTGCCTCGCAAGGACACCCTCATCGTCGAAAATCCGGAAGGCACGATCAAGAATCCCGGCTGGTTCAATATTTGGGTCAACGGCGGCGGCGGCGTTTCAACCGGGCTGCAACAGTTGACCATGGACACGCTCTGGTACATCGATCCGGAAAAAGGTCTCGGCGGCTCGACCTGGGACAATTCCCTTGCCGCCGACAAACCGCAATACAATGCCGACTTTACCGAGATGACGGTAAAGCTGCGCAAGGGGCTCTATTGGAGCGACGGCGTGGAATTCACCGCCGACGACCTTGTCTATACGGTCAAGACACAGATGGACCATCCCAGCATGGTCTGGGGTGCTGCCTTTTCCGTGCAGGTGGCGAGCGTTGAAGCGACCGATCCCTATACGGTCGTCTTCAAGCTGAAAAAGCCCAATTCCCGTTTCCATGCGATCTTCACCGTGCGCTGGAACGGTGCCTGGATCATGCCCAAGCACGTCTTCGAGAAGGTGGCCGATCCGCTTCGCTATGATTTCGCCAATCCGGTCTCACTCGGCGCCTATAAGCTCAAGGCCTACGATCCTCAGGGCCAATGGTATACCTGGGAGAAACGTGACGACTGGCAGCGAACATCGCTCGCGCGCTTCGGCGAGCCGGGCCCGAAATACGTGACCTATGTCGATCCCGGCCCGCCGGACAAACGCACCATCGCGCAGCTCGAGCATAATCTCGATATCATTCACGACAACACGCCCGAGGGCATGTTCACCCTCAAGGAGAAGTCAAAGTCGGTCGAGACCTGGTTCCCGGGCTTTCCTTTTGCCCATCCGGATCCGACGCTTCCGGCAGTGATCTTCAACAACCAGGATCCGGCCTTTGCCAATCCCGATGTCCGCTGGGCGCTTGCCCTTTTGATCGACATCAAGGCCGTAGACATGGCGAGCTACCGCGGCGCTGCCACGCTGTCGGCGCTCGGCGTACCGCCCACGGCGGCCACCATGAAAGACTACCAGGCGCCGATGCAGGATTGGCTGAAGAATTTCGAGATTGATACCGGCAAACGAAAGATCAAACCCTATGATCCAACAATCGGACAACAGGTTGCCGATATCCTGCGCAAGCAGCCGAAGTTCAAGGACCAGATCCCGACCGATCCGGAAGCGATCAGCACGGCATTCGGCTACGGCTGGTGGAAACCGGATCCGCAGGCAGCAGCCGAACTTCTGGAAAAGGCAGGCTTCAAGAAAACCGGCGGCAAATGGATGACCCCGGACGGCCAGCCGTTCAAGATCCGGATGACGGTTGAGGGCGACACGCGCTCCGTCTTCACCCGGGCAGGCACCCTGATCGCACAGCAATGGGCCTCTTTCGGCATCGACGCCAAAGCCGTGCCCGCCACGAAACTGTGGCAGGTTGCACTGCAGCCCGGCGATTTCCAAGTGGCGATTGCCTGGAGCGTCGAGACCTGGGGCGGCGATCCCGACCTGTCGTTCTTCCTCGACAGCTGGCACTCGCAATTCGTGGCAAAGAAAGGTGACAATCAGCCGCCACGCAACTGGCAGCGTTGGAGCAATCCGGAGCTCGACAAGATCATCGAGAGCATCCGCGGCATCAGCGCCGACGATCCGAAGGGCATCGAACTCGGCAACGATTATCTGAAGCTGGTCGCCCGTGAAATGCCGACGATCCCGCTGATGTCCTATAACGTCTTCACCTCGATGGATACGACGTATTGGACCGGTTATCCGACGATATCAGACCCCTATACCGACCCGGTTCCGAACTGGGCGAATTCCAGGCTCATGATGGTCAAATTGAAGCCGGCACAACCGAAATAATCCTCCCAACGCCGGCGCGATCATGTCGCGCCGGCCCCCTATTGACGGGCATGCGCCCCATGTCCGTCAATCCTTTCGAAAAAGGGAACCAGAGAGGAACCACTGCTCTATGACGTCCTATCTGATCTTTGTGCTGAAGCGGTTCGGTCAGTTTCTGCTCGTCGTATTTCTTGGCGTGACCATAACATTCTTCGTCACCCACCTGACCCCGATCGATCCGGTCGAAGAAAGCATAGGCGCCATCACGCAGATGGGGCAATCCGATCCGAATGCGATCGAACTGATGCGTCAGTCGCTGCGAGAGCTCTACGGAATGGAGGGTTCGATCTGGCAGCAATATCTGCATTTTTGGCTGCGGCTTGCGACCGGTGATCTCGGCCCCTCGCTCTCGGCTTTTCCCACACCTGTTTCCACCATCATTCTGCGGTCCCTGCCCTGGACCATCGGGCTGATGACGGTTTCCACCCTGATCACCTTCGTGCTCGGAAATGCGATCGGCGCGCTCGCCGGCTACTACAGGAAGGATATGCTGCTGAAGGCCGTCAGCCTCGTCTTCATCGCCCTGCTTCCCATTCCCTATTACATTCTTGCTTTCGTCCTTCTCATCGTGTTCGGCTATCTCTGGCCGGTGCTGCCGATCAATGGCGGCTACGAGATGAACACCAATCTGGACCTCTCCTTCGCGCTCGTCCTCGATATCCTGAAACACTCGATCCTGCCGGCGCTGTCGCTGATCCTGGTCGGCGCCGGCAGCTGGCTGATCGGGATGCGCGCGCTTGTTTCCAACATCATCACCGATGATTACGTCGTCTTCGCCGAGCTCGGCGGCGTTCCGAAGCGAAAAATTCTCCGCTCCTACATCGCCCGCAATGCCATGGTGCCGCAATTCACCGGGCTTGCCATGTCACTCGGCGGGATCTTCAACGGCACCGTCATCACGGAGATCGTCTTCGGCTATCCCGGTATCGGAAACCTGCTGATTTCGGCGGTGCATGCCGGCGACTACAGCCTGGTGCTCGGCCTCAGCGCATTGTCGATCGTCGGCGTTGCCGCCGCCGTGTTCATCATCGACATTCTGAGCCCGCTGATCGATCCGCGCATCAAGGTGGAATAGAGCATGTTTACGATCATCCGTGACCTCGCACGTCAGAACATGGAGTTCCTCTGTGGCCTGCTGCTCTTTGCCGTCATCGTCGGATTGGTAGTGGTGTCCTATTTCTCGCCCTATGGTCCCACGGACATCTATCTTCTGCCGCCTGACATGCCGCCTGACGGCGACTATTGGCTCGGCACGACATCACGTGGCCAGGACGTTTTCTGGCAGTTGACGACGGCCCTTCGCAACACCTTGTTTTTCGGCATCGGCGTCGCCTTCCTTTCGCGCATCATATCGCTCGTCGTCGGTCTCGTCGCTGGTTATGCCGGCGGCACGGTCGACCGGGTGCTGATGGCCATCAATGACAGCGTCATGGTGATCCCGCAGTTCCCTCTGTTGATCCTGTTCTATTTCGTGCTGAAGGACAGCATGACCTGGACTGCGCTGATCGTCATCATGGCCGCGCTCGGCTGGTCCTACGATGCCCGCCTCATCCGTTCGGTCGCGATCGGTCTGAAGACGAGACCCTTCACCACCCAGAGCGTCTATTCCGGCATGAGCATGCGCAAGATTCTCGTCCAGGAGCACCTGCCCTATGTATTGCCGATCGTCTTCGCCACCACGATGAACAACATGATCTGGTCGATCGGCATGGAGATCACCCTGTCGGTGCTGGGCTTCACCGATATCGAGACGCCGACCATGGGCATGATGATCTACTGGGCGAATGCCCATTCCGCGCTGATAGCGGGAATATGGTGGTGGGTGGCTGCACCCGTTGCCGTCATCGTCGTTCTCTTCCTGGCGCTGTTTCTCCTGTCCATGTCGATGAACGAATACAACGATCCGCGCAGCCGGCTTAACCGGATGGGAGGTTAGCCATGGATGCCCTGGTCGAAGTCCAGAACCTGAAAGCCTATTACCGCGCCTTCCTTTACGGCGTCGATCGCGAGGTGCGCGCCGTCGACGACATCACCCTGACGATCGGGCGCGGCGAGATCTATGGGATCGCCGGCGAATCCAGCAGTGGCAAAACAACCTTGATCAAGACGATTGCCGGCGCCATCCGGCCGCCGCTCAAGGTCGTATCTGGCAAGGTAATATTCCATTTTGCCGGTGGCACGCAGGACATGTACGCCATGACGCCGGACGAGCGTATGGCGCTTCGCTGGCTGTACCTATCCTATATCATGCAAGCGTCGATGAATGTGCTGAACCCGGTTCGGCGCATCCACCACTCCTTCACCGATTTCGCCTTCCGGCACATGAAGGTCGGCAAGAATGAGTTCTTCATAAAAGTCGGCTCGCATCTTGAGAGACTGAAACTTGATCCGCATCTGCTCCAGGCCTATCCGCACGAACTCTCCGGTGGCATGCGCCAACGTATGACGATCGCGCTCGCAACGATCCTGACACCCGAATTCATCATTGCCGACGAGCCGACGACGGCGCTCGACGTCATCGTCCAGCGCGACGTGCTGTCGATGATCCGCGAAATCCAGCGCGAGATAGGCTCCTCCTTCTTATTCGTCACACACGATATGGGGGTACATGCGACGGTTTCTGACCGCGTCGGCATCGTCTACGCCGGTCGCCTCGTCGAGGAAGCGCCGACCCGCAAGCTCTTCGCCCTGCCGCTGCACCCTTACACGCAGCATCTGGTCGGCAGCCTGCCGCGTATCGGCGATGCAAAGGCCCGGCCTTCACTCGAGGGACGTCCGCCGAACCTTGCCATGCCGCCCGAGGGCTGCCGGTTCCATCCGCGCTGTCCGAAGCGGATGGAGATCTGCTCGCAGAAGGTCCCGCCGATGATCACGGTTGAGCCAGATCGGCGAGTGGCTTGCTTTGCGGTTACGGGAGATCAGGCTTGAGCGCTCTTCTCACTCTCTCTCATGTCACGAAGATCTACCGTCAGGGCGGCATGCTTGGCCGGCGGCAGATTGTGGCGGTCAAGGATGTCAGCTTCGAGATCGGCAGCGAGCCAGAGATTCTCTCCATCGTCGGAGAATCCGGTTCCGGAAAATCAACGATCGCAGCGATGATCCTCGGACAGACAGCGCCCACGCAAGGCGAACTCCAATTTCGTCAGAAAGTGGTGGCCCTCCACGGCAAGGCCGAGCGTCGCGCCTTCATGAGGGAAGTGCAGCCAGTCCTGCAGAATCCCTTCGAAGCCTTCAACCCGCTCAAGCGCGTGGATCGCTACCTTTTCGAAACGGCGCGGAACTTCTCAGCTGGCGCGGGCAAGCTGGACCGGCAGCAGATCGAACGATTGGCCGACGAGGCTCTCGGCCATGTGGGCCTTAGTCTTGCGGAAGTGAAGGGCCGGTTTCCGCACGAACTGTCCGGAGGCCAGCTCCAGCGCGCCGCAATTGCCCGTGCTCTGATCCCGCAGCCACGCCTGCTTATCGCCGACGAGCCGGTATCCATGGTCGATGCGTCACTGCGCATGGCAATCGTCAGTCTTTTCGAACAACTGAAACGCGAGCTCGGACTTTCGATCGTCTACATCACCCATGATCTCGCAACCGCCTACTACATCAGCGACCGGATTATCATCATGCGCAAAGGCGAGATCGTCGAGCAGGGCGAGGCGCGCAAGGTCCTCGACAATCCTCAGCACCCCTACTCGCGTGCGCTGAAGGAGGCCGTGCTGAGCGCAGATTTCGCTGCAACGGCCTAGCAACTCGAATGGCGGCGCCGTCCAGTTATCGACGGAAAGGCGGGAACCGGAATTGTCTCGTGCGCGGCTCGCTTATTTCTGCAGAACTGACTTCACGTCCTCGTCGGCGTGCTCGAGTAGAATACGGACGGTTTCCGCCGCCTTTTCAGGATCACGCTCGCGGATCGCCTCGAACACGTCGCGGTGCTCCTGCAGGCAATGCTGATGGTGGAAGTTCGAGCTGGAGACACTGAAGCTCATCTGGAAATACTGTCTGAACAGATTGGCCAACGGAGCGATGAAGACATTGTTGGACGCGACGTAGATTGCAGTGTGGAAGGCGACGTCGCCCTCGATCCATTTGTTGAAATCCGTCTTGGCTTCGGACATTACCTGAAGCGCCGCCTCGATCTCGTAGAGTTGCGCAAGTGTGGCATTTCTGGCCGCCTCCGCGGCCGCAGCGGGTTCGACGGCGCTGCGGAACGCAAAGAGCTGCTGGATAGCATTTTGCGAGTCGGAGGTTTTCTGGACCCAGCCGAAGACGACTGGATCCAGAAAATTCCATTGGCTTGTTGGCAGAACGACCGTTCCGACACCCGAGCCGGTCTTCAGAAGCCCTCGCCAGGAAAGAAACTTCACGGCCTCGCGAATAACCGTCCGGCTAACGCCGAAACGAGTGCAAAGTTCAGGCTCTGAGGGCACCAGTTCGCCGACCGGAAGGCGACCAGTGACGATGTCTGCGCCAATCTCGCCCGCAACTGCCAGATGCAGGTTCGAGCGGCTTTCACGATGCTTGCTGAGCAAAACAGGGCTTCCCATACGTTCATGTCCTTTCGCGGATGTCAGACCCCGGCTGCGAGTGCCTGTGCGAGGATCGTCTGACATACGCGCATCGTCTTGACCGTGTCCTCGAAGCGCGAGGAGCACGTATTAATGCCTGACTTAAGGGAGTCAATAAACTCTCTGTTCTTCGCTGCAAATCCTCCGTAGACGAAATTCTGGTCGTGATTGGCGGCTTGCTGCGTCGAAAGCGTCTCCCCTTGATAATTGTTATCAAGGTAGATTTTCGCCTCAGCCTCCACCTCGACATCAGCATATCCGCCCTGGACGTGCATCTGGGTTCGAAACACGCGCCGTCCGGATGCCCAATTGCACACGACATAACAGGTCGATCCGTTGTCGAAATGCAGCGTGGCGCCGAACCAGTTGATATCAGGCACGCCGATCCGACGGCACTGGCTTTCGACCTTGACCACCTCCCCACCACAGATCCATCGGGCCGTGTCGATTGCATGCGTGCCATCGTCCATCATCCGGTCGCGGGCAATCAGCATCGGCGTGACGTCGCATTTGAAGAACTCGACGACCCCGTGGATGATCGGCCCTTTCTCGAGAAGGCAAGCCTTGACCTGCTGCAGGATCGGCGAATTGCGCCGTTGATGGCTGACCTGCGTCACCAGATCCTTCTGTTTCGCCAGATGGGCGAGCGCTTCGGCCTGGTGTGTCGTCAGCCCCATCGGCTTTTCAATATAAAGATTGAAACCGTTCGTTAGACACCAGTTCCAGATCGGATACATGATCTCGGGCTGCCCGATGACATAGACGCCATCGGGTTTGAGCCTGGTCAGGATATCCTGATAATCGGAATCGAGGCGGGTTTCGAAACGTGCGGTCTCGGGGATTGCGAACTTGTCGCAGGTTTGCTTGAGCCGATCTGCCCGGCTTTCTATGACACCAACGATCTCGACATCATCGAACGAGGTCAATGAGGGATAGTGGACATTGTTGGCCATGTTGCCAGCGCCAATGATGCAGACACGGACTTTGCGATCCTTGATCATCGTTTCGACCCTTCCTCAATGCGACCAGACGGAGGACACAAGGGAGCGCAGATATGCGACGTCAGTGGACAGATAGGGTAAGACGTCATCGCCCATGCGCTGCGGCTGACCATTCGGATCGCTGTATTCACCCGGCAGCACAAAAGTTCCGGTAAAACCGCGGCGATGCAGCTCTTTGACAAGCCCCGACCACGAATAGGCGCCATGCCGCCCCGTCGTCCAATGGGTCTGGTAGACGGCCTCCGGCTCTTCCGGCCCATTGATCCTCTCGCGGTAGGCATTTTTGAAATTCACGAGGTTGGGGATGCGCTCCCAAAGCAGGTCGACGGACAGTTCGATCGGTTCGCCGGCGATGCCGCAATGCGCCATGTCGAGGATGGCGCAGACATGCTTGGCGTCATAACGCTCCATCAGATGGAAAAGGCCGATGGCGCTACCGACGCAGTTGCCTGAATGGTTTTGGACGCCGATGCGCACGCCGCTTGACTCGAGCAATGGGATAAGTTCGTTGTAGCGGGCGCGATGCTCGGCGATCGTATCGGCGTAGCGTGCCTTGGACAGATCGATGCCGACCATGGTGCGCACGAGCGCAATACCACTGTCGCCACAGGCCGCGATAATGTCGTCGTCGAGCGGGGCGGCGACGCTGCATATCGACAGCCCGTGGCCACGCAGACGACGCACGACCTCAGGCAATGCGGTCTTGACCGTTTGCGGCGTGACCTGATAGCCGGGCCGGATCGGCAGCTCGATCGCTTCGACGCCCAGGGAATTCATTCTTTCCGCCACCTCGTCGATGGGGTCCGTCCACGGCTTCGTGAACACCCCGAATTTGATATCGCTCATTTTCATTCTCCAATTGGAAATTGCTGGACAGGAATAAGGTGTCGCGGTCTCGCCGCGGCATCGGCGGCTCGAAGGCAGAGCGGGTGTCAGACCATCCGCATCGACATGCCCCCGTCGATGGTAAAGGTCTCGCCGGTGATGAACTCGTTTTCGATCAGTTGCAGAATGAGGGACGCGACCTGCTCGGGACGCCCCTCCCTGCCAAGAGGAATGCGATTGCGCAGGTTATTCTCCTTTGCGGCCTCGCTCATCGCATCGTGAAAAGGCGTGCGGATAATGCCGGGCGCAACGCAATTGACGCGGATGTTTTCGGCCGCATGATCGCGCGCCAATGCGCGGGCAAGCTGGATGAGGGAGGCCTTGACGACCTGATAGGCGACGGTTCCGGGGCAGCCACGAAGTGCGGCTGCCGACGATAGAAAGGTGACCGAGCCTCCCCTTGCCGATAGTGGACCATGCGCGGCCCGGAACAGGTGGAAGGCGGAATGGACGTGGACAGCAAAGGCTTCCATCCACCGCTCAGGGCTCAGGTCGAGGATGGTACCCGCTGCCGGTCCGCCGGCAGAGTGGACGACCGCATCGACCCTGCCGAAGGCGTCCAGGGCAGCCGAAACGACTTTTTGGGACGTTTCGGGCGCCGACGCATCGCCGGCAGCGAAGACGCATCGGGCACCGGACGGCGCGCCGAGCGCGCAGAGCTTATCGAAGAGATCAGCTTTTTCGGCCCTGGCATTGATCACCACGTTACTGCCCTTCGTCAGCAGAGCCATTGCGGTTGCCAGGCCGATCCCGGACGTACCGCCCGTAACGACGGAGACTGTCCCTGTTAATTCTGTCACCATTCTTCTCCTTACAAACTGACGAGAGGGTCGACGCGACCTATTTCTCGGCAAAGGCGGTCAGCCCCGAAACGATGAAACGCTGGGCAAAAAGATAGCCGATGAGAACCGGAAGCACGGTGATCAACGTGGCTGCGAAGAGAGAGGTATAGGCGGTCGCCGAGTCTGGGCCGAAGAAGGTAAACAGGCCGACGCTGGCAACCGCCACGTCCTTGCCTCCGGCAATGACCAGAGGCACTAGGAACTCCGACCAGGCCGACACGAAGACCAGGAAGCCTGCGACTGAAAGGCCGGGCAGGCTGAGCGGCATGATGACGCTCCAGAAGGTCCGCCACTTGGAGCAGCCGTCAATCGCGGCCGCCTCATCGAGCGAGCGGGGTACCGTATCGAAGAACCCCTTGAGCACCCATATCGTGATCGGGATGTGGGTCGCGGTATAGATCATCACCAGGGCGGTCAGCGTATTGAGCAGACCCAACTGGTTCATGATCATGTAGTAGGGAACGATGTTGACCGTGCTCGGTATCAGCTGGAGGCCGAGCAGGACCAGGAGCAGAACGTCCTTGTGGCGAAAATCCCAGCGCGACAGCGCGTATCCAGCCAGCCCGCCGAAGAACAGCGTGAATATGACCGTCAAGACGGCCACGATGACGGTGTTCCAGATATAGTGGCCGAAATCCAGACGCGTGAAGAGATCGATGAAGTTGGCGAAGGTTGGCGATCTCGGCCAGATGGTCGGCGGATAGGTGAAGAGCTCGTTGGGATTCTTAAATCCGCCGAGCAGAGCCCAGCTCAAGGGAAGCAGAACTGCCCCGGCAAGCAACGGATAGAAAATATAGGCAGCCGGATTGGGCTCCATTGGCCGGCGCAGGCGCCGACGGGATATGGGTCGAGCCTCAGCCATCCTCATTCCTCCGCTTCGGTTGAAGGACGGCGAGATAGAGCATGATCAGCAGAATATTGACGATCAGCATGACCGTACCGATGCTTGCGCCATAGCTGACGTCGAGCTGAAAGAAAGACTGCTTGTAGAGGGCGATGGAGATGAGCTCGGTCGCGTTCCCCGGCCCTCCACCCGTCAGTGCGAGCGGGATGTCGAGGCTGTTGAGTGCACCGCCGGTTCCCATGATGATGCTGATCATGATGATGGGTCGCAGGAGCGGGACGGTGATGTAGCGGAACCGCTGCCAGGCTGTTGCTCCGTCGATCGCGGCCGCCTCATAGACGTCGCGCGGCAGGGTCTGCAAGCCGCCGAGCAGAATGATGACGGTGAAGGGGATGCCGCGCCATGTGCATACGCCGATCAGGATGATCATCGCCAGCAACGGGTCGGAGAACCAGGACATCTGACCAATGCCGAAGAGCGACAAGAGATAGTTGGCGATGCCGAGGCGGCTACCGCCGAATATCTGCGCGAAGACGAGACCGACGACGACCGAAGGAAGGACCCACGGAAGGATGACGATCGACCGCATCAGCTGATGGCCCGGCAGGCGCTGTTCAAGCAGCACGGCGGCAGCCAAGCCCAGACAGGCCTGAAGGATCACGCAAGCTGCCACGAAGGACAGTGTGTTGCGCGTAATCAGGCCGAGATCGGCGGCCGTGAAGAACCGAATGTAGTTTTCGAAACCGACGAAAGAGGATCCGACATAGCCGAGATTGAGATTGGTCAGGCTGATGTAGATGCCGTAGACCGCCGGAAATAGCGTCAGGCCGAGGACGATCGCAACCCCCGGAAGGACGAAAAAGAAGTAGCCATTGACGGCAAAGCGTCTCTTTCTCGTCTTCGTGACGGTTTTTGCAGGATGTTGTGCGAGCGTGTTGTAACTCATTGTTTCCTCCCAAGGCGGGAGCAGGTGCTCCCGCCGATTGAGCCCAGTTCAGCGCGACTTCTGACGGTCATATTCGCGCATGACGGCCTCTTTCGCCGCCGCTACTGCGTCGGCTGGGGTCAGCTGGCCACCGATGACGGCCGCAAGCTGGGAGGAAATAGCCGATGAGACTGCCGTATAGATCGGCACGGCCGGCCGGGTCTGCATCTCACCGTCGTAGATCGCCTTGTAGCTCTTCATGAGCGCGTTCTGCGAAAAGAACGTACTCGTGTTCCAGATGGATTTTCGCACCGGCAGCTGGCCGAGCGTTTCATTGACGGCTGTCATGTTCTCTGGCGATGTCATGAACTGCACAAACTTCCACGCAGCCGCCTTCTTGTCCTCGTCCTTGGCTGCGATGGCATAGGCATATCCACCAAGCACGGTCACCGGCTGCTTGCCGTCGGGCATCGGATAGGGGGCCACAGCCAGGTCATTCTGGAGATCGGGCAGTTCGCTCCACATCTGCTTTATGCCCGAGGAGCTTGCACCGATCGAAAAAGCCTCGCCGCCATAAAAGAACGGCCTCAACGCGGTTTCGTCCATGGTCGTGACATTGGGCGATATTGCCCCCGCAGCCGCCATATCGTGATACATCTGGTAGACCTTGGCGAGGGATTCACCGTTCTTTCCCTCGAAGAAGACAGGCGCGCCCTGGTCGTCCACCAGCTTGCCGCCGAGACCCCAGAAAATGCTGAGCATATGCAGGGTGGCCGGCTCATCGTTAGCCTTTGCAGGCACGAGTTCGGCAGTGATGCCCTTTTCCTTCAAGGTCTTGGACGCGGTCATGAAATCGTCGAAGCTCTTGGGAAATTCCTTGAGCCCGACCGAGGCCATGACGCTCGGACGATAGAGAAGGCCGCGCATGCCGGTCTGGAACATGATGGCATAGGGCTTTCCGTCAACGGTCTCGGCTGCCAGGACGGCGGGATGAAAATCCGTCTGGTCGTCGTTCGGCCAAAGACCGTCGAGTGACTGCAGGACATCGGACTGAACAAGCCGAGCAATCCACTGACCATCCACGATGACGGCATCGGGCAGCGTATTCGAGGCAGCGGCCGTCAGCAGTTTTTGCAGGCCGGCCGGGCCTGTATCGAAGACTTCGTAATCGATCTTGATATCAGGATTGGCGGCTTGGAACTTCTCGTAGAGCTGCTTGTGAATGTCGGCCCCCGGTACGAAACCGGATGAGGGCGAATAGGTAGCAGGCACCAGCACCTTCAGTTCGACTGCATGAGCGGCACCGGCCGCCGACAGCATCAACGCAGCAATAAAGCCCATCTTTCGAAGCATGATTTCCTCCTCTTTTCCTCCAATGAGGGTCTGAGCAAGCCCACTCCCTCGTCTCTCCCTCCCAATGACAACAACACATAAGCGATCCTGTCAATAACATAATATGTTTGACTTCAAACATTCTACGTATGATGTTTGAAGAGCCATAAGCAGGGAGGAAACGGAACATGGCTATCAAGAAAGGCTGCGCTCATTGCGAAGCGAAAGGTGAGGATCGGCTGTGGCAGGGTCCCACGTTCAGAGTGGTGCTGGTCCATGAGACGGGCTTCGAAGGATGGTGCCGCGTCATCTGGAACGAGCATGTTTCGGAACTCACCGATCTCTCAGAAGGCGATCGACGCGAGGTTTTGGAGGCCGTCATGGCGCTCGAGGAGGCGCTCAGGGCTGAACTGTCGCCCGTCAAGATCAACATCGCCTCGCTCGGGACGGCAGCACCGCATCTGCACTTTCATGTCATACCGCGCTTTGAGGGCGATCCGACCTTTCCCGACCCGGTCTGGTTGCCGCCTTCAAGGGCGAGTGCGCGTTCCCTGCCTGACGGGTTTCATGGCCGCATGCAGCGCCGCCTCGCCGAACGGCTCGGTCCGGCGACGACCAGCCCGCGAAATGCTGTCGCGGAGACGCGATAATGGGGCATGTCATCGTACGCGAAGCACGCAAGTCTTTCGGCGCGTTCGAGGCGTTGAGAGACATATCGCTCAAGGTCGATGATGGCGAATTCGTCGTGCTCGTCGGCCCCTCGGGATGCGGAAAATCGACGCTTCTAAGAACAATTGCCGGCCTTGAAAACATCACCTCGGGCGATATCGAAATTGCCGGACGGATCGTCAGCGACCTGCCGCCCAAGGATCGCAACATCGCAATGGTGTTCCAGAACTACGCACTTTATCCGCACATGACGGTAGCGCAAAACATGGGATTTTCTCTCAAACTGCGTGGAGAGACGAGTGGCGAGGTCCGAGCGAAAGTCGAGAGGGCGGCCGCGATCCTGGGCCTTCAGCCCCTCCTGGAGCGCTATCCCCGACAATTGTCGGGCGGGCAGCGCCAGCGTGTTGCCATGGGCCGCGCCATCGTCCGCAACCCTGCAGTTTTCCTGTTCGACGAACCGCTTTCCAATCTCGATGCGAAGCTGCGCATGCAGATGCGTACCGAAATCAGGGAATTGCATCAACGCCTGCGCACGACAACGGTCTATGTAACGCACGATCAGATGGAGGCGATGACGATGGCAGACAGGATTGTCGTCATGCGCGGCGGCGTCATCGAACAGCTCGGCACGCCTCTCGAACTCTATGATCGTCCCTGCAACACCTTCGTCGCTGGTTTCATCGGTTCGCCGTCCATGAACTTTCTTGAGGGACTTATGACCGACGAGGGGTTTCGTACAGCCGATGGCGTTCTTCTACCGGTCAACTCGACGAATGGACGAGCAGCAGTCTTGGGTGTTCGCCCCGAAGCGATCGGTCTTGATCCATCGGGGCTGGAAGTGGACGTCGTTCTGGTTGAGCCGACCGGTTCCGAAACGCAAGTCGTTGTCAGGCTGGGTGGACAGAACTTGATCGCACTCATTCGCGAACGGGTGAGATTCGCGCCCGGCGTCAAGATCAAGATCTCCATCGATACCTCGGCAATTCACCTGTTCGACGCGCAAGGCCACCGCCTCGCAAACGGCGTATGACCCGATCGCCCCGGAAGACCGCGGTCCGTCCGCGGCTTTCACCCGTCAATGTTGAGGAAGCAGGTGATGATTGAAGGGGATTTTGCGCATCAGGCTTAAAGCCCTGTCGCCGTCCGCGTTCACGCGACGAGGATGCTGAAATCACCATTCCTGTTTTTGTCGCTACCAGTTGGTGAAGCTGCCGTCGCGACGGCGCAGATGCGGGGGCTCGAAATATTGAAAGTCGCGCTTGTTCAGCGCATCTTCGTTCACCTCGATCCCCAGGCCCGGAACCTCCGGGACGTCGTAGTGACTGCCGTTCAACTCTGCCTGCTGCGGAAAGAGCTCGCGGGAATCGAAGCCGAGCTGCTCGACGGGAGAAGCACGGCATTCCAGCCAGGAAAAATTCGGCACCGCAGCGGCAAGATGCACCGTGGCGGCTGTGCAGACGGGACCAAGCGGATTGTGCGGCATCAGATCGACATAGTGGGCTTCGCTCCAGCCGGCGACCTTCATGGCCTCGGTGAACCCGCCGACATTGCAAATGTCCAGTCGATTGAACTGATGGATATCGCGCTCGATATAGGGCAGGAACTGCCACTTGGAAGAAAACTCCTCGCCGATCGCAAACGGCACATCCGTCATCCTTCGAAGCGCTTCATAGGCTTCCGGCGTCTCGTCCCGGATCGGCTCCTCGATATAATCGAGTGTTCCGGACGGCATTTTCTGGCAGAAGGAGGCTGCCTCGGCGACGCTGAGCCGATGATGGTAGTCGATGCCGAGCACAGCCTCGGCGCCCAATTCCTCCCGGACCTTGACCATCCACGGCGCCGTGCGTGCAATCGACTCTCTCGGCTCGAAGACGTCGAGGGAATGCTGTCCCCACGGCACGAAGCGGATGGAGTTCCAGCCCGCATCCATCAGGATCCTGGCCTGCTCCATCATCTCGGGACCGGGATCGGCCGGCGCGGTGGCAAAAGCCGGAACACGGTCACGGTGTTTGCCGCCGAGAAGCTCGTGGACAGGCACGCCAAGCGCCTTGGCGCGGATGTCGTGGAAGGCAATATCGAGTGCACCAATCGCCGCTGTCAGGACCCGCCCGCCCTCAAAATATTGGCTGCGGTACATTTCCTGCCATAGTGCACCCGCCCTGCGGGCGTCGCGCCCAACGAGAAATTCCTGATAATGCCGGATCGCACCAATGACGGCATGTTCCCGACCCGTCAGGCCGGATTCTCCCCAGCCATGAATCCCATCTGCGGTCGTGACTTTGACGAGCAACTGGTTACGATGCCCCACCCTTGGCGTGAAGCACTCAATTCGTTCGATTTTCATCTTGCATCATCCGTCAGATTGATCAGACCGTTTCAAGCAGTTTAGGATCCGCTCGCTATCGAATGCAATTTCAGCTTGACGGGAACGTACTCAGCAATCCACCCGCAGGAGAGTTTGTCGGCCAAGTCAGGCAGCGGTGACGAGATGAACCAGCTGACCGCCTCGCCCGTTTTCGCGAGGCGGCTGACTTTTGCTGATCCAGAGCTCAAGACTACTCGAGCGAGAAAGCGTCCTGTATCTGCTGGGCCGCATCAGCGGGGCTCACGGCCCCGGAGACGATTTCGACCGACATGTCATTGACCACCGCACCCACGTTCGGCCCGAGATCCTGATCAAGAAAGTTCTGATGCCAGGTTTCGGCCGCCACGGCGTCGGCCGCCGCCTTTACAGTCGGTTCGTCGATGGCATCGGCCGCACCCTTTGCCGAAGGCAGAACACGGGTTTCCTTTGCCAGGATGCGCTGCTGTCCGATGGAACTCAGGTATTGCAGGAACTGTTCCGTTTCGGGCGGAGCGTTTTTGGTGATCGCCCAGCCGTTGATGCCGCCAAGATTGTCGGTTGCAAGACCGGGTGCGCCGTCAACGGCAGGAAATGCAAAGCGCCCAATGTTCGACAGGGGTTGTCCTTTTCCGTCTGCCGCGTTGACGGCCTGCGTTCCCGGCGTGTTTTCAAATCCGAGGATGATTGCGGCTTTGCCATTGCCGAAGGCACCGAGGGCATCGTTCCACGTTGCGCCGAGGTAACCGTTCTGGAAAGGTTCGATCTTGCCCAACGCGGCGAGCTGTTTGCCGGCCTCCACAAATGCGGGCGCGACAAAGCCGTCTCCGTTGCCGGATTTTGCCTGATTAAACCCATCCTTGCCGGCTTCGCGGATGGCGAGATAACCCCAATAGAAATGCAGCGGCCACTTGTCGCCGCCGCCACCCGCGATCGGTGTGATGCCGGCAGCTTTGAGTGATTTCACCGCGTCGAGAAATTTCTCCCAGCTCGCTATCGAGCTGGCATCAACGCCCGCCTTGGCGAAGAGATCTTTGTTGTAATAGAAAGAGACCAGACTGACCTTGAAGGGGGCTGCCCAGACCTTGTTGCCGCTCGAAAGGCCGTCAATTGCAGCGGCGTTCAGCGATGCCCTCCAGGCCGCGCCATTCGCGTCCAGGGCCGGCGTCACGTCGCGAAGCATCCCAGTCTCAGACTGCGCTCTCAACACGCCGCCACCCCAGCTGTAAAACATGCTCGGGGCGTCAGACGACTGCAACAGGGTCGGCAGCTTGGCCTTGAAGGCCTGGTTCTCGAGGAACTGCATCTGGATCTTGACACCCGGATGATCCTTTTCGAACGCATCGGCAATTCCCCGCCAGACCGCCACAACCTTCGGCTGGGCCTCTGGATGAAGCCATTTGATCACGGTCTCGGCCGCCGCCGCAGACGGCAACAGCGAAATTGCAGCGCCGGCGATAGCTGTCGAAAGGCCGATCATCGTGGATATTCTCAAACCCATGCTTCTTCCCCCGTTTGAATGTCTGATCCGGTTGACATATCGATTGATCACCGCATCATTGCCTGCGACGCGCGAAGCCACCTCAAGCTTGATCGGGCTTATAGATGGGATCTAAAGACTTTGCAAGAAGGACAACATCATGCTGCCGAAGGGGGTGATCGCCGATACGGTCGAGAGGTTCGGCAGGTCAATCGTCGAAGGTGACTGGCAGCCGGGGGAACATTTGCCGCCGGAACCGGAACTCGCCGCCCGCTTCGGCGTCGGGAGGAACGCCCTGCGAGAGGCAGTCAAAGTCCTCACAGGCAAGGGCCTGATCAGGACCGCCCGCCGTTACGGATCGCGCGTCGCCACGACCGAGGACTGGAACGGCCTGGACGCCGACATCATCCGCTGGAGGCTCAAAGACCGGAAATCGCACGCATCCTTCCGCCGCGAAGTCGCGCAACTGCGCGAAATGATCGAGCCCGGCGCAGCCGCAATGGCTGCTCGAAACGCGACCATCGAGGAACGGCAGACACTCCTCTCTATGGCCAGATCGATGCAGGATTTGCCGTCCATCGCGGCAATCGAGCAGGATATAGCTTTTCACCTTGCCATCTTGCGGGCCAGTCACAACAGCCTGCTGCAGGGGATCGGGCGCTCGCTGGAAATCATGCTGCGGACGCTCTTTACCGCGGACCTTGCGCTCGACGAGCACGATTTGATCTACGATCCAAACCCGACGATCCATCTCGCGCTCGCCAATGCGATCCTTGGCGGCTTCGCCGAAGAGGCGCGGCATATTGCGATGGCGATGATCGCACGCGGCTCCGAGGGCGCCGATCGCTTGGAGCGTGCGAGCAAGAACGGAAGGACCTTATCTTTGGATCCCACCCTCGGATCATGAGGGAAGTCGCTCGGATTGCTCAAACCGTGGATCGACATCGCGACCACTCGCCCAGAATCTTCTAGATGGGATTTATAGTTTGGATTGAAGCGAGAGCCGGCGGATTGCGGCGGGCGCTCTCGGCGCCGCCATGATTGCTGCCCGCAAATGATGCTGCGCATGCATCTGCCTCCCGAGGGCAGGCAAGGACCGTCCCCGGAAAGGCAACCCCCGCGTCCTGCGAGGATTGCCTGATCATCAAACCAAGGAAACAAGCTTTAGCAAGAGAGAAGGCTCAGGCAGCCTTGGCGATATCGTCACTGTGGCGGATTTCGGTGCCCAGCACCTTGAGACATTCGCGGATGAATGCCGCAAGTGCAGTCCATCCCTTCGCCGAGACCATGGTGCCATCGACATAGGCTTCCGTCGGCGACAGATCGATATAGGTACCCCCTGCAAGCGTGACTTCCGGCTCGCAAGCCCCCAAGGCACCCACCTTCTTGCCGCGAACCACGCCATCGACGGCAATCAGAATCTGCACGCCGTGGCAAATCGTAAAGATCGGCTTCTGCTTCTCGTGGAAATGACGCACGATTGCCTGGACGCGTTTGTCGGTCCGGATGTATTCGGGGCCGCGACCGCCTGCGCAATAGACTGCATGATACTGGTCGAGCTGCGCCTCGGCCTCCGAGAAGGTCTTGTTGATCGTGAAGAAGTGCCCGAGCTTCTCCGTATAGGTCTGATCGCCTTCGAAATCGTGGAGCGAGGTCTTGATCAGGTCGCCAGCCTTCTTGTCGGGGCAGATCACGTGGACCGTATGGCCGACCGCCTCCATCGCCTGCTGATAGACGTAGATTTCATATTCCTCGGTGAACTCACCGGTCAGCATCAGTATCTTCTTACCAGGCATGATTTGCTCCTCTTCTTCATGCAATGGGGCGGCGGCTGCGGCCGCCCCGGTTTCAGGTATTGTCAGAACGGAGAGTCGGGGAAGTAATATTCCTTGGCGTTCTCCTGCGTGATCAGCGGCGCATCCAGCTTGACAGTGCCTCGCACCGGCGCCTGGCCGACAATATTGGCAACGGTCATGTAGATGGCGGTCTTAATCATCGATGGCGGATAGGGTGTTTCGACCGGCGTCATCTGATCGCCGTCGATGACCTTTTTGACGATGTCCTTCATACCATTGCCGCCGAGGGCGAGCTTGATGTCCTTGCGGCCCGATTCCTTGACGGCCTCGAGCACGCCAAGAAGCATATCATCGTCATTTGCCCAGACAGCGTCGATCTGCGGGTATTTTGCGAGATAGTCCTGCATCAGCTTGAAGGCGTCGTCACTGTTCCAGTTCGCGTACTGGATGTCCAGAACCTTGAAATCGGTTCCCTTGATGGCGTCCTGGAAGCCCTGTATGCGTTCATCGTCGATGACGGTCGGAATGCCGCGCAAAACGACGAGGTTGCCTTTGCCGCCCAGCTTGTCGATCATGAACTTCGCCGTATTGCGGCCGACCGCGATGTTGTCGCCGGCAAGATAGAGGTCCTGGATGGACTGATCGTTCAGGCCACGGTCCACGACGGTGATGAAGGTGCCTGCATCCTTGACCGCCTTGACCGGCGTCGTCAGTTCTTCCGACGTATAGGGCAGGATGACCAGCGCATCGAGCTTGCGTCCTGCGGAGAGATCTTCAAGCGCGCTCACCTGCGCCGTTGCCGAGGGCGAGGTCTTCACGACGACCTCGACATTCGGAAAGGCGGCATTGATTTCCTTGGCGGCGGCCTGCGCGTGATAGACGATGCCCGCCGTCCAGCCATGGTCGGCTGCTGGGATCGACACTGCGACGACCTTTTTGTCTGCCGAAAGGGCCTGGCTGGCAAGCAGCACCGTACTGACGGCCAAGGCCGCAATCCATTTACTAGACATTCATTCCTCCCAGAATCGGACCACAAACATCAATCCGCGCGGTCCGGACGCGGTTACTTCGAGAACCTCTGTATGAGCATGGCGATGATGATGATGACGCCCTGAACGCCGGCGACGAGATATTCGGACACAAAATCCGAGAGCACCATGAGGTTGGCAATGAGTTCGAGGATGACCGCTCCGGCGACCGTGCCCCAGACATGGCCCTTGCCACCCCGCAGGGCGGTTCCGCCGATGACGACCGCAGTGATGACCTGCAATTCCCACAGCACGCCAGTAGTCGGCGTTGCCGCACCCAGGCGCGGCACGTAGCAGATCGCGGCGATCGCAACGCAAGCGCCCTGGATCGCATAGGCGATCGTGCGCGTCTTGATGATAGAAATGCCTGAATAGCGAGCAACGTCCTCGTTCGCACCAACGGCGGCGCATTTCCGGCCATATTTCATCTTGTAGAGGATGAAGGATGCGATGGCGGCGACGGCAATCGAGATGAGGATCGGAAAAGGAATACCGCCGAGGGTCCCGAAATAGACGGGCCGATAGGCGTCACGGAGACTGCGATCGATCGGGATCGTTCCGCCGTCCGACATATAGGTGATGAGGGCCCGGAAGATCCCCATAGTGCCGAGCGTTGCGATGAAGGGCTCGATCTTTCCGACCGTAACGATGACCCCGTTCATCAGCCCGCAGATGAGCCCGACGACGAGCGCGACCGCCATGCCGGCGGGAATTGCCAGGACACCCCAGTCGGGAGCCATCCTATTCATGAACATGATGGTTATGCCGGTGATGAATGCGGCCATCGAACCGACAGACAGATCCAGTCCGCCGGACGAGATAACGAAGGTGGCACCGACTGCGATGATGGCAATGAAAGCGCTTCGCGTGATCACATTGCCGAGATTGGTCGCAGAGAGAAAATCCGAGTTGATCGAAAAACCGATCACCAGCAGCGCCAGAAGCGCAAGGAAAGGACCGACATCCGACCAGCCGATGTTCCATTCCCGCTCCGGCCGAACCGGCGTCGAACCCGTAATCACAGTCATTGCCTTCCTCCCTGCTTCGCCCCAAGCGTCGTTTCGCTGGTGGCAAGAAGCGCAATCTCATGTTCCGTCATTCTGTCGCTCGTCACCTCTCCTGTGATGCGCCCCTCCCGCATCACAAGAATCCTGTCGCAGATCCCGATCAGTTCCTGCATTTCGGACGAGATGACGATGCAAGTCCTGCCCTCTGCGACGAGGCGCTCGATGAAGGCATAGATCTGGGCCTTATTGGCGATGTCGATCCCGCGCGTCGGCTCGTCGATGACCACGACCGAAGGGTCGGTTAGAAGCACCTTGGCAAGCAGAAGCTTCTGCTGGTTGCCGCCGGAAAGCTGGCCCGCCTTGAGCGCGTAACTTTTCAGGCGGATGTCGTAGGCGCTGACGGCCTCGACAAGCGCGCCCCGCTCGCGGCGGCGGTGCATCAGAAGGCCGGGATGAAACCTGCTGAGGGCGGACAGCGTGAGGTTCGGCGCGAGCCGCTCTTGTAACAGCAGCCCCTTACCCTTGCGGTCTTCAGTCAGGTAACCGATGCCGGCATCCATCGCAGCCCGGGGGCGCCTGATGTCGATCGCTCTGCCCTGCAATTTTACGGTTCCCGTGGCGGGACGCAGGCCCATGATGCCCTCGAACACTTCGGTGCGGCCAGCACCGATCATGCCAGCAAATCCGAGGACTTCGCCTTTGTGGGCGGTAAACGAGATGTCGCTTGCAAAGCCAGGAACGCTGAGGTCCCGGACTTCAAGCATCGCCTGTAAAGCCGGCTTTACGGTCTTCTCAGGATAAAGTGCGGCGAGATCGCGCCCGACCATCAGCCGCGCCATGTCCATCTGCGTCAGGCTATGGCCGGGATATGTGCCGACCATCTTGCCGTCTCTGAGCACCGTCACCTTGTCGGCAAGCCGCTGGACCTCATCCAGGCGGTGGCTGATGTAGAGCACCGCCGCACCCTGTTCCTTCAGCTGCAGGATGATTGCGAGCAGCCGCTCGACCTCCTCACCCGTCAGGACTGCGGTGGGCTCATCGAAAATGACAAGCTTGTAGTCGTCGAGAAGTGCGCGCGCGATCTGCACGAGCTGGCGATCTGCAAGCGAGATGTCGCGCACCAGAGCATTCGGCGACACGTGGCAGCCGAGGTCGTGAAGCTTTTCGACGGCCAGACGCCGCATCGTCCGATCATCGACCAAGCCATGGCGCATCAGTTCCCGGCCGAGGAAGAGATTTTCGGCAACGGTCAGGGCATCGGCAAGTAGGATCTCCTGATGCACCAGAACGATGCCCGCCTCCTGGGCCTGCTCCGGCTTCGAGAAACCGACCTTGCGGCTGTCCATCGACAGCGTTCCGGCAGTGGGTTCGGCATAACCGGAGAGGAGCCGCATGAATGTCGACTTGCCGGCGCCATTCTCGCCGATGATGGCATGGATTTCACCGGGCAAGATATCGAGCGTGACCTCCGAGAGTACGGTGACGGATCCGTATTGCTTCGACATGCCCTCTGCACGAAGGACCGGACGAGAGGCGAGGTCTTCTGTCTCGGCCACCACGCTCCTCCCTCTCCTCTCGATGGTCATGACGTTCGACATTACCCGCCCCTTAATCGAAGGCCGGCACGAGCCGGTCCCGCGAATGTTCGAGATGGGTTCTCATTGCCTTTTCGGCGGCCGACGGGTCGCCTGCAGCGAAGGCGGCGAGAAGTGCCTCGTGCTCGTCCAACGCCTCTTCGGTGACGCGGGAATGGAACATCAGTCGAAAGATGTGAAAATGCGTGTGCTGGTGGCTAAGGGTTTGGCGAATGAGCTCGTTGCCGGCAAATTCCATGATCCTGTCATGGAAAAGGGCGTCTTGCCGCGCGAAGGTCGAATAGCGTAGCCGTTCATCGCCTCCTTCCCGGCGCCCCATGACACCGGCCGCCTCCCGCAGGATGGCAAGCCTCTCATCGTCCATCGCCCTTGCTGCCCTTGCCGCACCATCAGGTTCGAGAAGCAGCCGCAAATGGTAAAGCTCGTCGAAGCGCCGATGGGTGATCTGCGGGGCAGCGCTGTAACCGATGAGATGCGTCTTGACGACAAGTCCCTCTCCCTCGAGGCGGCCGAGCGCTTCGCGGATCGGGGTCTGGGAGACGTTGAACTCCTTGACGAGATTATCGACGGTGATGCGCGCACCTGGAGCGATCTTCAAGGACATTAACTGCGCAAAAATCACCTCGTAGACGCTGTCCGCGAGACTGTTGCTGCGCTGGATGAAACCACTCGGATCAGGCGTGGCATTGAGCATCATCGTATTCCGGCCCTGTATTTCATTTGCCTCTTGACAGGAACAATCGCTAACACGATGCTCGGCGATATGCAATCCCATATCCTATAGGATTTTATATCGGAGGTTTCATGAGGGTCATTTGGGTGGGTGCGAAAGAAATCGCGCGCCAATTTTGCGACACTTCCTCACGGTCTTCCTTCATCCCACAACTGGTGAAGGGACCAGCACGATGACCCTCTTCGCCGCCATCAGGCTCCCGAAAGAAATCCTGTTCGGCAAAGGCCAACGTTTTGCGCTGCCGGCGGTCGCCACCAGGCTTGGTCGAAGGGCACTGATCTGCACGGATGAGCGCCTCGCAGGAACGTCCACATTCGCCGAACTCGTTGCCGCGCTGAACGCAGCATCGATCGAGACATTGGTCTACGACCGGGTCTTGCCGGATGTCCCGCGCGACACTGCTGCCTCATGCGTTGAAGGGGCTCGGAGCTTCGCGCCCGACATGGTGATTGGGATAGGCGGAGGGAGTTGCCTCGACATGGCAAAATGCGCCGCCCTTCTGCTGAGCCACGGCGGAAGCCTCGCCGACTATTACGGTGAGTTCAAGGTTCCCGGTCCGACAATCCCGATCATCGCTGTCCCGACCACGGCGGGGACCGGCTCCGAGGTGACACCGGTTGCCGTCATCTCCGACCCGGACCGGACGCTGAAGGTCGGCATATCGAGCCCGTACCTCATCGCCGCAGCGGCTATCTGCGATCCTGAGCTGACGATGTCCTGCCCGCCGGGCCTGACCGCTGTCGCAGGCGCAGACGCACTGACCCATGCAATCGAGGCATTCACGGCCGCTCGACGCGGCACCGACCCGTCGCTGCCACAGAACCATGTCTTCATTGGTAAGAGTACACTTACTGATCATTTCGCGCTTCTCGCCATCAAACTCTTGGGACGCAGCTTGGAGGCGGCTTGCAAGGAGGGATCGAACGAAGATGCGCGCGCTGACGTCATGATGGGTGCGCTGGCCGCCGGCTGTGCATTCGGCACGGCCGGCACGGCAGCAGCGCACGCCATCCAGTATCCCGCAGGCGCATTGACCCATACGGCCCATGGGCTCGGCGTCGCAACGATGATGCCCTATGTCATGACCTACAACCGCTCCGCCTCGATGACCGAAATGGCTGAGATCGGGCAAGCGCTGGGTCTGGATTCAACCGGCAAGACGACGCAGGAGATGGCAGACGCAGCCATTGAGGAGATCCGCAGGCTCTTTCAGGCCATCGGCATCACGCCGACGCTCGCCGATCTCGGGCTTTCTGCCGACAAGCTCGACTGGACTGCCGAACAGGCGCTCAGCATCGACAGATTGATCAAGAACAACCCGCGGCCCTTCGACATCGACGCCATGAAACGTCTCGTTCGTGCCGCCTATGACGGCGATCTTGCCGCCTCCGCCCTTTAAACATTCGAGGAACAAAATGACCATTGCCCAGCAAGTGCCACAGGCCGACCGCCCCCTGCCAGACATCGAGGCCGCGGCCCGCGGTCTCTATATCGATGGGAGCTGGCGGCAGCCAAAAAGCGGGCGCAAGATCGATGTGATCGACCCCTCGACCGGCGCGCTTCTTGCGGCAGTGGCGGACGCGACCGTCGAGGATGCACGGGCAAGCGTCGAGGCCGCGGCCCAGGCTGCGCCGGCCTGGCGATCGACACCGCCGCGCAAGCGCTCGGAGATTTTGCGACGCTGTTTCGAGCTGATGATCGAGCGTTCCGAAATGCTTGCTACCTTGATCTCTCTGGAGAACGGCAAGGCGCTGCGCGACGCCCGCGGCGAGGTCGCCTATGCCGCCGAGTTCTTTCGATGGAACGCCGAAGAGGCCGTCCGTATAACGGGAGAATTCGGCGTCGCTCCGTCGGGTGCCAACCGGATCGTTGTCGACTACCAGCCGATCGGCATCTGCCTGCTGATCACCCCTTGGAACTTCCCGGCTGCGATGGCCACGCGAAAGATCGCCCCGGCCCTCGCCGCTGGCTGTACCGTCATCCTGAAGCCAGCAAGCGAGACGCCACTGACGGCCTACGCGCTGGCCTCGATCTATGAAGAGGCCGGCGTACCACCAGGCGTCGTCAACGTTCTGACGACAAGCGCCCCTGCTCGATTCAGTGCCGCCATTCTGGCGGATCCACGCGTTAGAAAACTTTCGTTTACGGGCTCGACAGGTGTCGGTCGCCTGCTTCTCGCAGAAGCGGCCAAGCATGTCGTCTCATGTTCCATGGAGCTCGGCGGCAACGCTCCGTTCATCGTTTTTGATGACGCCGATCTGGAGGCAGCGCTCGACGGCGCGATGGTCGCCAAGATGCGCAATGCCGGCGAGGCCTGCACCGCCGCAAACCGCCTCTACGTCCAGTCAGGAATCTACGCGGCCTTCGCTGAAGGGTTGGCCAAAAGAATGGCAGCTCTCACCGTTGGTCCGGGCGTCGATGCCCTGACCGAATGCGGGCCGATGATCACGCCAAAGGCTGTGGAGAAGATTGATCGCCTGGTCGGCGACGCAAAGGCAAAGGGCGCGCGGGCCATGTGTGGTGGCGAGGTCTCTGCTGGGTCGGGTTATTTTTACCCGCCGACAGTTCTTGTCGACATGCCTGATGGCGTCGAGATGGCGTATGAGGAAATCTTCGGACCGGTTGCGCCTCTTTACAGGTTCGAGACCGAGGACGAGGTGATTGGACGTGCCAACGACACCGAATACGGCCTTGCCGCTTACGTCTTTACGCGCGACATCACGCGGGGGCTGCGCGTTTCCTCCGCTTTGGAAGCGGGTATGATCGCGCTCAACCGGGGTCTGGTTTCCGATCCGGCGGCGCCCTTCGGCGGCGTCAAGCAGAGTGGTCTCGGCCGTGAGGGCGGGCAGCATCACGGCATCGCCGAATTCATGGAAGCCAAATATATCGCAATGAGCTTCTGACACGCCAGGGGGGAAATCTTTGGAGACCGATCCGTTCCGCATACGGGGACACGTGCCGGAATTCGACGCCATCGTGTCGGAGATCAAGGCAAGGGGTGCTTCAACCCGCGCAAGGCTCCGCATGAAGGAAATCTCCTATGGAGACGATGCAAGCGAAACCCTGGACATCTTCTACCCGGAAGGTACGCGTGACGGGCTGCCGGTGCACATGTTCATCCACGGCGGCTACTGGCGGATGTTTTCCAAGCGCGACTACTCCTATGTCGCCGACACCATTACCGGCAAAGGGGCAATCGCCGTCATTGTTGATTACGCCCTGATGCCGCATGTCCGGATGGAGGTACTCGTCGACCAGGTTCGGCGGGCCAAGCAATGGGTGCTTAAACATATCGCGAGCCACGGCGGCGACGGATCGCGCTTTACGGTCAGCGGTCATTCCGCCGGTGCGCATCTTGCGAGCTTCCTGTTTCATCGACAGGAGGCTTTCTCGGGCGTGTCGGCGGCTCTCCTGCTTGGCGGCCTTTACGACTTGAAGCCCCTGCAGTCATCGTTTCTGCGTTCAGAGATAGCCATCACCGATAGAGAGGTTGCCGACTTTTCGCCGATGCTGCATTCCTATGACGGGGGCTGTCATGCCACTATCGCGATCGGTGCTGAAGAAACGCCGCCGTTTCATCAGCAGGCGGACGCCTTCGCATTGCGCTTGCGACAGCAAGGACTGTCGGTGACCAACGAAAGGCTCGAAGGCTCCAACCATATGAGTAGCGTTCGCGATCTTGGTCTGCCGGAAACGGCTATCGGCCGAATCCTCGGCAAAACAATTGCATACGCCCGGTGATGTCCAAGGACTAATCTTGATCAGGATCAGGTGGTTTCGGTCAAGAGCGCCTTTGACGCCTAGCCTTTTGACCGATCCAACCACACCAAAAGCCTTGTATTGTGCCGATCCTTCGGGAGCTAATACCAGTCTGCGGCCAGCGGCTTGGCGCAACTGAAAATCGGCCTTCTCGCTTGGTGCTTCCGATTGGCCCGGGCAAACGTCCCCGAGATAATTCTCTTGCGCCTGCCGTGTCGGCTGATAAAAGCCGGCCTGCCAACCGAAAACAGCGACTGAATGACAGAACACGCCATCACCTGGAGCATTGCCGGCTTGACCGCCATGGGTGTGGTCGTTCGTCCATTCCGATGGCCGGAAGCGGTATGGGCCATATTTGGCGCCTTGTTGCTCTTTGCCTTTCGCCTGATTGGACCACACGATGTCATCGCGGGGATCTCGAAAGGCGGCGACGTATATCTCTTTCTGATCGGGATGATGCTTTTATCGGAACTCGCTCGTCGGGAAGGCCTGTTCGACTGGATTGCAGCGATCGCCACAGCGCACTCCAGCGGCTCCCCCAGACGCCTATTCCTACTTGTCTATGTGGTTGGCGTTATCGTGACGGTCTTTCTCTCAAATGATGCGACGGCCGTCGTTCTCACCCCAGCCGTCTTCGCTGCCTGCCGGGCTGCCCGGGTTCGGGACCCGATGCCCTACCTCCTGACTTGCGCCTTCATCGCCAATGCGGCGAGCTTTGTCCTCCCCATCTCCAATCCCGCCAATCTGGTAATCTTTGCTGGCGGCGAGATGCCGCCCCTGGCGCGCTGGATGTCGACTTTCATGCTTCCGTCGATCGTTTCGATCGTGGTTACATTTGGCTGCCTTTACTGGACCCAGCGCCGGGCTCTTGCTTCGGACAGCGTTGCCGAAAATGTGGCCAGGCCGATCCTTTCGGCGAGCGCTCGGCTGGCCGGATGGGGAATTGTCCTGACGGCCATCATTCTTATCGCAGCATCGGCGATGCATATTGATTTGGGTATGCCAACTTTTCTCGCCGGCACAATTACCTCCGTGCTCGTCCTGGCGCTGACCCGTCAAAGTCCGATCGAGATCTTCAAGGGTGTCAGTTGGAGCGTCCTGCCTCTGGTCGCAGGCTTGTTCGTCGTTGTGGAAGCCCTGGATCGCACCGGTCTGACGACCATGCTCTCAGACCAACTGGCCTTGCTCGCGGCAACATCGGAAACACAGGCGGCCGGCATTGCAGGCGTGCTTGTTGCGATTATCTGCAACCTTGTTAACAATCTTCCAGCAGGCCTGGTTGCGGGAAGCGCGGTGCAGGCGGCGCATGTCTCAGACAAGATCGCCGGAGCGGTGCTGATCGCAGTCGATCTCGGCCCCAATCTTTCCGTCACCGGATCCTTGGCGACAATATTGTGGTTGTCTGTCCTTCGCCGCGAGGGACTGCACGTCAGCGCGTGGCAGTTTCTGAAGCTCGGAACTGTCGTCATGTTTCCGGCACTGATTTTGTCTTTGCTGTCGCTCGTTCTTTTCTGAAACTTTCAACGGGCAACGTCTCGCGAAGAAGGCGTGATAATTCAAAACTGTCCGTCAATGATGACATTCGCCTCCATGTTGCGACGCGACAAGATGCCAATCTACGTCTGCACTATAGCCTCAGCTGCGTCTCTGCATCGAAGAGACTGACACTCGATGGGTCCACAGCAAAGGCAATTGGCTCTCCCCTTTTCCCGGCAAAACGTGGCTCCACCCGGGCGATAACGGTTTGGCGACCGATGACCGTCGTCAGGATCGTATCTGGTCCCGTCGGCTCGACCACATCGATGACGCCATTGAAGGCGCCATATCCCTGCACAACCTTGAACTCCTCCGGACGAACACCGAGAATCAGGTCTCGCTCGGTCAATCCACCGTTGCCGGATCCAAGTTCCAGCGCTACGCCTTCCGCCCTGAACTGCCAGCCACCCTCGCTTCCGACCACGCGCCCGTGGAGGAAATTCATGGCCGGTGAGCCGATGAAACCGGCGACGAACATGTTGGCGGGGCGCTCGTAGACGGTTCGCGGATCGGCCAGCTGCTGAAGGTGGCCGCCTTTCATGACCGCCACTTTGGTGGCGAGTGTCATGGCTTCGATCTGGTCGTGCGTCACGTAGACGATACTGGTCCCGAGACGCTCGTGGAGCCTCTTGATCTCGGTGCGCATCTCGACCCTGAGCTTGGCATCAAGATTGGAAAGCGGCTCGTCGAACAGAAACAGGTCCGGATTCCGGACGATTGCGCGGCCCATTGCCACGCGCTGGCGCTGCCCGCCGGACAGGTTTGCCGGTTTGCGATCGAGGAGATGCGTGACCTGCAGCATGTCGGCCGCTTGCGCCACGGCTTCGCGCCGCTGATCCGCAGGCACACCGCGCATCTCCAGACCAAAACCGATGTTACGTTCGACTGACATCGTCGGGTAGAGCGCGTAGGACTGGAAGACCATCGCGATATTGCGGTCTTTCGGCGGCAGAGCCGATACCGAGCGACCGGCGATGGCGATATCGCCGCTGGAGGAATCGTCGAGCCCAGCGATAATGTTGAGCAAGGTCGACTTGCCGCAGCCGGATGGTCCAAGCAGAACAAGGAAACCGCCGTCCTCCAGCTCGACATCTATCCCGTGAAGAACTTCAAGCGCGCCGTAGGACTTTCGGATGTTTTTGAGTGAGAGCGTAGCCATTCGATATTGTCCCTTCAACCCTTGATCGCACCGGCAGTAAGCCCCTGGACCATCGCCCGTTGGACGATTGCAAAAAGAAGCATGACGGGCAGAATGCTGAGGATGCCTCCGGCGGCCAGAACGCCCCAGGGAAGCTGGAATTCTCCGACCATCAGCTGGAGCCCGACGGGCCACGTGCGTGACCCCTGCCCGGTGGTCAGCATGAGGGCGAAAATGAACTCGTTCCAGGCGGCGATGGCGATGAAGACGGAACTGGCGAGGAGACCATTTCGCGCTAGCGGCAAGACAATGCGGACCATGGCGCCGAGACGCGTCGACCCGTCGATGCGCGCAGCGCTTTCCAGCTCCTTTGGTGCGGCGTCCAGGAAGCCCTTGAGCATCCACACGAAGAGCGGCAGCAGGAAGCTGGTATAGGCAAGCGCTAGGCCGAAACGGCTGTCCACCAGCCCCACGGTCTTCATCATCACATAGAGCGGGATGATCATCATCACGGCGGGGAACATGCGGATCAGCAGGTAGCCCAGCATGAGGCTGTTGCGACCGCGGAATGTCATCCGTGCAAACGCATAAGCGGCCAGCGTGCCGGCAACGACGCAGATGGCGACGGTGACGATCGTTACGATCAGACTATTGGTGATCAATACCGGAAAGTTGGACTGTGTCCAGATCGCCACATAGTTCTGAAATGTCACGTGCCGGGGAATATACTGCATCTGCGAGGTGACGATGTCCGTCTCTGCCTTCAGTGAGGTCAGAAACATCCAGAGGATGGGACCAAGGCAGAAGGTCCCGAGCGCACACAGGACGATGTAGGTGAGAACATCGGCTGCCAAACGCCTGCTGTGTTTGGTTCGAAACATGGATCATTCTTTCGTTATGCGTGACAGGCGGATGTAGATCGTCGCAAAGATCATCAGGATCAGGAACATCACGACCGACAGAGCGCCGGCATAGCCAAAATTGAAATCCCGATGAGCGGTCTGAAAAGCATAGAGTGACAGCACTTGCGTCGCGTTTCCGGGGCCGCCGCCGGTCAGGACCAATAGAAGATCGGGAGAATTGACAAGGCTGATGACACGCAGGATGACTGCAGCGGCAATCACTGTTTTCAGCATCGGCACCATGATCAACCGGAATTTCGTAAAGGATCCGGCACCGTCTACCGCAGCAGCCTTGTAAAGGTCCTCGGGAATCCCCTTGAGACCAGCGAGAAACAGCAGAGCAAAGAACGGAAAACCGTGCCAGGCTTCGACAAGGATCGTGGCCGCAAGCGCGGTACTCGGGTCGGCAAACCATGCCTTGTAGGTATTGAGCACGCCTATCCGGACGAGCATGTCATTGATGACGCCAAGTCGCGGGTCGAGAAGCAGGGCCCACATGTGCCCGGCCACGACATTCGGAAGGAAATAGGGCAGCAGGATCAAAACGCCGAAGATCTTCGTCCCCGGCAGATTTCGGTTCAGCGCAACGGCAGCGATGAAGCCGAGCGTCATCTCGACGGCGATCGCCGCCATCACCCATATCGCAGTGTTCTTCAACGAGATCCAGAACACGCGATCGGACATCATCGCCACATAGTGCTTCATCCCCACCCAGCCGTTGAGGCCGGGCCGGGTAAGGCGCATTTCCCGCGCACTGATGACGAAGCCATAGATCGTCGGATAAGCGACGACGAGGAGTAGCAGAAGGAGGCTCGGCAACAGGAGAAGATAGACCCAGGAGCGTGTTTCCGAGAGTTCGCCAAGGCGGCGAAGCGGTTGGCGGTATGAGACTGATGTCATTGGATGTCGGCGATGCGCCGTCCTTGATTAAGGCGCGTGCCCCTTGTGGGACATAGCGCCTGAACGAGGTTAGCGAAGGGCGGCTTCGAGGCCTTCGATGATACGGTCCACGGCCTGCTCCGGCGTCAACTGACCGGTGAGGACTGCCTGGAAGGTCGGATTGACGACGTTCTCCGACCAACCGGCGGCGCCGACGAAACTGTTGGGCAGGCGCCCGAACTCCAGTGTCTGCGTTGCCGCGTTGTAGATCGGGTTGCCCGTGATGCGCTCGTCCTTCAATGCTGCCGTGGAGGCCGGGAAATATCCCGTTGCCTCGAGAAGCGCGATGGCCGCATCGGTCTCGCCCCAGAAGCTGATCCATTTCCACGCGGCTTCGACATTGTCTTCCTTGAAGATCCCGTTGCCGGCGTAGGCGACGCGGGCAATATGCGCCTTCGGACCCGCAGGCATCGGTGCGGTGGAAAACTGCTCGCCTTGTTTGAGCGCTGCCGAGATCTCGATGAGCGAGCCGGTATGGTGCCAGACCATCGCCGTCTGACCGGTCCTGAAGCCCTCCATGATCTGCCGGTAGCTATCGTTCGGCGCGCTGGGCGGAACCACTTTCTCCTTGCGGAAGAGATCGGCGTAGAAGGTGATCGCCTCGACGGCGGCCGGCTTGTCGATGGCGGCCTGGCCATCCTTGACGAGCGGCGAGCCGAACGCTTCCATCACGTCGATGACGTATTTGAAAGCCCCGGCGCCGCCGCGCATCCCGAATGCATAGCGGTTCTTGGAAGGATCCGTCAGCTTTCGGCAAGCGACCAGGAATTCCTCGAAAGTCTTGGGGGGAGCGGAAAGCCCAGCTTCCTCGAAATAGTCCTTTCTGTAGTACATCCAGTCGACGAAGGCGTAGGCTGGAACTGCGTAGATGGCACCATCCTTCGACATTCCTGTCCAGCGGTTGTCGGGCAAGTTCGCCTTGCCGGCCCAATCGTTGACGCGCGCGCTGATGTCAACCAACGCTCCCATCGCCGTCAGGTCAGCAAAACGCTCGGCGATCACCATCCCGGTGTCGGGGCGCCCTCCGGCAACGACCGCCGACGAAACCTTCGCCATATATTCGGAGTTGGGGATGCCCTCCTGCGTCACCGTCACATCCAAATTTGCTGCTGCGAAAAGCTGGATGATCTTTGCGAGTCCGGCCATCTCCGACTGGCTGGCGAAATGGTGCCAGTAATTGATGGCGGTGGCGGCGTTGGCGCTGCGAAGGCTGGCCGCCAGGCTCAGAGCTGCCGAGGCTATCAGGAATTCACGCTTGCTTAGTTGCACTACCATCTCCTCCCGAGATATCAGACCATCAATCTGATCGATCAGATGGCAATATCATCGTTTTGGAAATCCCGCAACACGCTCGCTCGAAGACAGCGAATGTGGAAACGCTCAGACAAGACCGAGATTGCGTTGTACGGCAGCTTGGAAGTGCGCGATCAGGGCCCTTTCGGCAGCGTCCGCGTCCCTCGTGCTGCATGCTTCGAGGATATCGAGGTGCTCCTTCAACGTGCGCACAAGGATCGGCGTCGTGACCTTTCGCTCCAGCCGCAGAAGACGCAGATAGTTGTGCATGCGCCTGTAGGCACTGTCGATCAGCGGATTGCGCAGGGCCTTGATGATCTCGCCGTGCAACTCCAGTTCGAGCGCGTCCGTCTCCAGAAGCTGCTCCGGCCCTATGCCGTTGCGCTCAAGCTGGCGAATAAGCCTGGAATGCCTGACTTCCAGGGCATTCATCAGGTGCTCGTCGCCCTCCTCGGCAAACACCCGAATAGCCGCACGCTCGACGATCGAGCGGAACTGATAGGTGGAGCGCGTCAGTTCCATGCCCGGCCGGACGAACTGGATGCCCGAGCGCGGGTGGATGGTCAGAATGCCCTCCGCTTCCAGCACCCGCAGCGCGTCGCGCAAGGGTGCCACGGGAACATCAACGATTGCCGACAGCTCATTCTGCGAGATGAAGGCACCCACAGGCACCTTCCTTTCGAACAGGCTTTCCAGGATGCGCTCATAGGCTATGTCGCTGAGGCGCATTGCTGCGGCATCCCCGATCGCCGACTTCGCGACATCTGGCTCTTGCAGTTTCTTCATAGGTCCGATATCACCTTTCTGATCGATCAGATCAACATTTTAAACGATCAGTGAGCGCTGCGATGTCTCTCTCCCACTTCCGTATAACCCGATTTCAGTTTGCCCGCGACCGCGTAATCGGCGACAGCCAGGTTCGCGCCGACGAGACCAACGTCGCAGCACTCGAACTGATCTCGGACACAGGCGAGGTGGGGCTCGGATTCATCCAGACCCTTTTTTATCCTCTGCCGGATCAGGCGGAGATCGAGGCCGTTTTTGAGAGCGAGGTCTGGCCAACAATCAAGGGAGAAAAGGCGATCGGACTGGTTCATCGCGTGAACAGGCCGCGCGGCGGCAACCAGCGCGCCTACTCCCTGCCGTTCCACGAAGCGCTGCAGGTAGCTCTCTGGGATCTCGCCGCCAAGCAGGCAGGCATGCCCTTGCACCGTCTTCTCGGAAGCCGGCGCAACCGCGTCCGCGCCTATGCGAGCGGCCTTGATTTCCATCTAAGCGACGACGCCTTCAGCGCCCTGTTTGCGCATGCTGCAAGCATCGGCTACACGGCTTTCAAGATTAAGGCTGGCCATCCCGATTTTGCCCGCGACCTTCGCCGCCTCGAACTCTTGAAGAAGGTCGTGCCGGAGGGATCGCAGATCATGATCGATCCGAACGAAGCCTGGAGTTCCAAGGAAGCCCTGGTCAAGCTGACGGCAATACGCGATGCAGGACACAATCTCCTCTGGGTGGAAGATCCCATCTTGCGCCACGATTTCGAGGGTTTGCAAACCCTGCGTCACGCCGTCAACTGGACGCAGATTAACAGCGGGGAATATCTCGACCTGTCCGGCAAGAGGATCCTGCTCGACCATCACGGCACCGACATTCTGAACGTTCACGGCCAGGTGACGGACGTTATGCGGATCGGCTGGCTGGCCGCCGAACTGGGCGTGCCGGTCAGCCTCGGCAATACTTTCCTGGAGATCGGTGTGCACATGGCTGTCGCACTGCCGGAGGTCGAATGGCTGGAATATTCCTTCCAGAACTTTGACCACCTGGTCGAGACGCCGATCGAGATCCGCGACGGCTTCGCCTACGCACCAGACCGCTTGGGTCATGGTCTCGTGCTTTCCGAGGAAGCGCGGCGCGAATGGGCGCGGCCACACCGGTTGGAGCGGTCCAAGCTTGGCCCAGCTCCGAAAAACAACCGCCTCCCCCTCCTTTCGTGAGGAGGAGTTTGCAAGAGGCGAACAGCCACTGCAGGTGAGATGGCTGGGCAGGGATATGGGAGCGACGCCAACAGAGCCGGCTACCTGATAATTGCAGCTAAGCGGCAAGCTCCCCCAGGGGATGTTCGGGTCCGCTCGAATGCTGGGTTACGGTCGTTGCCGTCGCGCTTGAAGAGAGTTCTTCCATGTTTTGTGGGTTTGCATATAGCTCTACTCGGTTACGGCCGCCTCGCTTCGCAAGGTAGAGTGCCTGGTCTGCCTGATCCCGCAGCTTCTGTGCATTGCAATCGCCTCTCCAAACGGCAACGCCCGCGCTCACACTCGGCACTATAGTCTCCGCGCCAGATGCGAATGCCAAGGCATTGACCGTCCTGCGGATTTGATCCGCCTTGGCAACAGCAGTTTCTTCGGTTTGATCACGCAGAAACAGCGCAAACTCCTCGCCACCAAGACGGCCAAGCGTGACCTTGCGTCCAGCGGCCGTGGCGATGGCTTGTGCGACACCGACAAGAACCTCATCGCCAGTTTCATGGCCGTAGCGGTCGTTGACACTCTTGAAGTGGTCGATGTCTATCATGATGAAAGCGTCGCCTCCCCTGAGCTCGCTCGGAAGGGATGCCAGGAAGTGCTGCCGGTTTGGGATTCCCGTCAGCGCGTCGGTATTTGCCAGCCTTCTGAGCTGAGTTTCTGCGCGTTCCTGGACCAGGACAACCACGAAAAGCGCGACGGAGAAATGGCAAATGATGAGCATGAAAAAGGCATAGCGGGGTTCGACCGGCCCATACTGCGGAAAGATCATTCCGACAGTGACCAGCGTCGAAAAGCCCATGGCAGCAGCGAGTGATGCAAGCAGACCCAATCTCGCCGGCAGGCGGTCGAGGAAGAAATCCCGTAAGATGACAACACAGGAGATGCCAAGGAAAGCCGCGGTGTTCGCATTGAATATTGCGGCGCGCGTTTGGTTATCCGCATACCAATGCATCCAACCAACAACGACGGACAAGATGAGGGCGAAACCCACCAGAAGGCAATCCGAACGCTTTCGCCCGCGACGGCTCAACTGGATCAGTCCCGTCGTCATCAACGCATAACCTGTGACACCGATGGAAAAGCTTGCCAGAGTCCAAATCTCATATGGCAGTATGCCCTGTTCTCCGCCCCCGGCAAGCGTGGATGCAACGGCAAGAAGGCCGTCGCCGATCGCCAGAAAATCGAGACCTGGCTCTCTGGAGCGCCACCTGACGTAGAAACAGCAGATGGCGCCGACTATGAAGGAGCACTTGTGAAGAAGAAGAACTGTAGCAAGATCCATCGTCAAACCGAAAAACAACCGGGATGCTGATGTCTATAATCTCCGAGAGCTACTTTTGAATGAATCTTCTCGCGCTGACACAGGAGATCAGGCACAACTTCATCGCGGGGTCAGCCCGTGAGCTTCAGAAAATGCGAGGACGGCGTTTAAGAATTCTTCCGGCTGTTCCAAGTGCGCGAAATGACCGCTTTGGGAGAAGTGCACCAGCTCCGAATTCGAGCAGCTGTCATCCAGGGTTCTTGCCCATTTCGGACCGCATATGAAATCGTGAGCTCCGGCCAGAACAAGCGCCGGTACGGAAAGGTCCTGAAGTCTTGAGCGGACGTCAAACGGCTCATTATTGCCGATGAGAATTGTCGCCTTTATCCGCAAGCGGAATACTCCAAGATCAAGCTTCTCGTGAACATCGTCGGCAAAGTAAGCGGGAAGCAGGTCGCGCATGATCTCGGTATAGTGTTCGTCGCTCGACATCTTCGGAACCGACTGCCACGCTCGCAGTACTGCCCGTCCCTCCACCTGGTGGCGATCAGCAAAACTCCGCACACCGTCTGCAGCCGCCGCCATGAAGTCACTCCCTGTCACCGCCGACGAGGAATACAGGATCATCGCCGATACGCGATCCGGGTGCTCGATCGTATATTGCTGGATGACGAATCCTCCGTGGGAATGACCAAGAAGCACAACGTTTGAAAGATCGAGTGTTTCGAGGAACCTGCCAAGCTGTTTGGCGAAGCGTTCGACGGTATAGCCATGGGGGTGCTCCGCCAACCGGCCCGAGCCACCGGTGCCGATCGGCTCAAGGTAGAGCATGGTAAAATGCCGCTCCAAAAAACCCATGCGAAGATATTGCCAGTGGATCCCTGGGCCGCCAGGGTGAACGACCATGACCGGCCCCTGGCCCGCGACATGAAAGCTTTGCTGAATTCCGTCGATATCGACGACATGATGTCCGGGATTGAGGCTATTTCGCATTGACATCGATTAGACCTTATATCGCTTGAAAAGCACGGCCGTCGTTGCACCGCGCCAGAGAAATGGATTGAGTCCGGGGAGCCGCGGACGAACACATTGGTGTCACTGCGAACCTGTAAGGGATGCCGCACGCTTCGAGGCGTACGACACACTTGTCCTAAACTCCGCCGATCGCCGTTGCCGCAGCACTGTAGGAAGAAGCTGCGGCAAGGTTTGAGCTGGAAGGCCAAGCACGGTGGACTGCTGGTTTTGGTCCGTGCCAGTCATCGGCTGGTCAGAAGGACCTTACGTTTCGCGTCCACTAGTAGCATACCTCGGTCCTGACCGGACGCCCGGGGCGCTCAGCGTCCCATTGCCAATAGCAGCGATCATAGTCGTCGTTGCTGCCCAGGAAGAACGGCCCGCGATCCCTAAACCGTCCATCGAAGCGGTCGTGGGCAAAAAACGCGCCGCGGTTTCCTTCCCTGTCGAAATGGCCCATACTGAATCCCCCCATGTGCTCCCCTCCCATGTGCCCCCCTCCCTCGTGGCCTCCGCCTCCGTGACCTCCGCCTCCACCGTGAGCCAGTGCGGGCGTTGCGATGGAGCCAACTGCGAGGGTCAGGGAGATAAGACCTGTTGCGGCGATTTTGCGAAGCATAGACATGGTGGTTTTCCTAAAAAGCGGCTCTGTGTAGCCACTATCCGTATGTGTTCATCGAAATTGGCGAACACCTGCCACAATTCAGGAATTTTGCTCACATCTTGTCACATCTTCTCACCACGACCCGTAACACCCGTGATCGCTGGTTGCGCGGAAGCGAGGCATTGAGAGGACAGCCTTCACCCGGCATTGCCAAACACCTGATGATCCCGGTCAGCGGAGACACGTTGGTCCGTGCAGCAAGAAGAAAATCTATATCTTAAAGTCCTTCCTTAACCGCCCAGAGCCAGATGAGATAGGTCTGGGCGCTTCGGCAACCCCTCGTACAAAGCCATACAGGAAGCCTTCGCTCTTCCTGGCAAAACAATCGCAGCAACGTCCAGAAACGAGAACTGCGCCTTTCTTCAGCGTGCGAATGCCTCGAAGGGATTGATTTCGGTGAGTTTGCGGATCGCATCCTGGCTTACCCCCGCGATTGTGAGCGATGGCAGCAGGTTCTCGACAAGGTGCGTGTAAGGTCGCGGGATTCCACCACCGGGCTGCGCGGGATCATACCAGCCGAGATCGTGGCTTATGAGCAGGTGCTCGCCCAGCCCGGTTTCAAGGGCGCGCATTATCATTGCGACCAGTTCTTGGTCTGGAGCCCTTCCCACATGATCGTATTCGATCCACGCACCGCGCTCCACCAGTGCCCGGTGAAGCCCGAAGTCTTTTTCCTCTTGAGTGTGAATGGATATGAAGCGCTCTGGTGCGCAGCCCTCTGACTGAAGAATGTCCAACTGATCCATCACAACCCTTCCCCGGATTGTATGCGAGCCGATGACCGCATTGGTCCGCACGGATGCTCTTGCCGCTGCGCGGAGGATACGGGCTTCGAGCGGCGTTATCCCATCGTCGCCAGCGCTGAGCTTGATCCATCCCGCCAGCACACCAGTGTCCTCGATTCCTTCGGTGAGCTCACTTACCATCCATTGTTCAAGATCACTCTCACTAGCCTCGGCTATCCAAGCCGGTATCCATGGTTCGCGATAGTTGCCGGTCGGGACGACGATCGGGAAGTCGGCGGCCTTCGAAACAGCGAGATCTATGTCGGCCCGTCTTCCAACGCCACCCGTCGTACACTCGACGAGCAGCGTAATGCCTTGTCTTTTGATTGCCTCGATCTGTGGGACCATCAGTGCCACAACGGCGTCTGTCTCCGCCTCGGCATAGCCGGGCTGATCAGGCGTTCTAAGGTCGACGAACACATGCTCGTGCGGGAGAATCATCCCGAGTTCGTCGCGGCGCTTCGGTCCCAAAGTCGTGTAGATCTGCTTCATCGTTTAAGGCCTCCCTCTCGCAATTGAATGCATCTGATCCATCTGGTCTACAGAATAGTAGGATCATTTGTCTGCAGGACATTCGATGACATCTCGCTGACGGTGGAAGATCCCTGCGTTGCCACGTTAGCGGCCACCTTAAGCGCGTGATCTCCCTTATATCTGCGCAGCCGCGATTTTGTGCAATTGAGCCTGTGGCCGGGTGGCCGCTAGGCTAAAGGCGTAGTGGCATTGCCGGTACCCCCGATTCACCGTGGCTTAGCGGGCCGACTGCCCCACGACCCTCGTTCAGTCTTCGGGCCACGCTCGCCAAAAGTCGCGGCCTCGTATTCGACGGCACCATCATCGCTCGGATACCAGACCCCGGCAGATTATGCCGGGATCATCGACGCAAGCGAGATGAATGCTTCGCGTTTCCGCCGGTTGCTCACCGCGGTCATGAGGCCACCAACCCCTTGGTCAACTCCAGCGCCTGCCGCTCGAACAACCGGCGATAGATGCCTTCATTGAGCCGGATCAGAGCCTGGTGGTCGCCCTCTTCAACAATCTTTCCTTTGTCGAAGACCAGCAGCCGATCCAGCGCCCGCACCGTCGACAGCCGGTGCGCGATGACAAGCGTCGTGCGGCCAACCATCAGGCGTTCCATCGCCTGCTGGATCTGCACTTCGCTCTCGCTGTCGAGGCTCGACGTCGCCTCGTCGAGGATCAGCACCGGCGTATCGGCCAGGAAGGCGCGGGCAATGGCAACACGCTGCCGCTCGCCGCCCGACAGCTTGACGCCGCGTTCCCCCACCATGGTTTCATAGCCCTTGGGAAGCTCCATGATGAAGTCGTGGGCACTGGCCTGTTTCGCCGCCTGCTCGATCTCGCGCCGCGAGGCATTCGGCCTTCCATAAGCGATGTTTTCCGCCAGCGTGCGGTGGAACAGGATGGGCTCCTGCTGCACGATGGCGATCTGGCCGCGCAGGCTTGCTTGCCTGACGCGCGCGATATCCTGCCCGTCGATGCGGATTGTGCCGGCGTTCACGTCATAGAGGCGCTGGATGAGCTTGACGAAGGTTGTCTTGCCCGAGCCCGAATGCCCCACCAGTCCCACACGCTGGCCCGGCTTGATGGTGACCGAAAAGTCCTCATAAAGCGGGTTGGGATGAGCGCCATACTGGAAGGTGACGCGATCGAAGACGATCTCGCCCCTGTCAATCTTGATGGGCGTGGCGTTCGGCCTGTCCTCGATACCGAGCGGCGCCTTGTCGAGCAGCACCAGTTCTTCCATGTCGTTGACAGCCCGCTGCAGATTGCGGATGTCCTGGCCGACATCGCGCAGATGGCCTTGCAGGACGAAGAACATCGCAAGCACGAAGGTGATGTCGCCAGGCGTCGCCAGCCCCTGCCGCCACATGATGAGGCCCGTTCCCAGGATACCGGCCTGCATGGAAACCATCATGAAGCCCTGGATCGTGCCGCTCAAGTTGCCGCGCTTCCATGTCCGTCGCGTGCGGCTGTCCCATCTGGCAAGCACATGGCCCAGCCGCGCTTCCTCGCGGCTCTCGGCCCCGAAGGCCTTGACCACCGAATTGCAGCTGATGGCATCCGCCAGCGCGCCGCCGAGCTTGGTGTCCCAGGCATTGGCAAGTTGAGCCGCCGGCGATACGAAGCCCATGGAAAGCGCGACCGTCACACCGATATAGACGAGTGAACCCACACTCACGATCAGACCCATAATCGGCCAGTAGCTGCCGAGCACGATGCTGGCGCCGACCAGCATGACGATGGACGGCAGCAGGGCGACCAGCAGCAGGTCGTTGAGCGAATCGAGCGCCCACATGCCACGGGTGATCTTGCGCACCGTCGAACCGGCAAAGCTGTTGGCGTGCCAGTCGGTCGAAAACCGCTGCACCTTGTGGAAACCGTTATTGACCACATCCGCCATGGTGCGCAGCGTCAGCCGGACGATGCCGTTGAAGATGAACCAGCGCAGCGCGACGCTGGTCAAGCCCAGAGCCACGACGATGACGAAGGCGCGCAAAGCGCCGTCGGCCGCATTACCGCCGGCGATGGCATCGACGATCTGGCCTGAAAACACCGGCACCATCACTTCGGCCAGCGTGCTTAGGATCACCAGCACGATGATGCCGCCGACCAATAAAGGCCGATGGGTCCAATGATGGAAAACAAAGCCGAGCACGTGACGATAGGCATCGGCGCGAAAATCGAGCTTCTTGCGAGTCATTTTAACCAGCCCGGCCCGTATCTCGGTAACCGGTCCTCAAAATCGAGAGCTAAAAGGCACAGCCCGTGCGGGAGACGAAATGATCCCGTCAGATCAATCGGGCTATGAAGGGAGATAAACCGCGTGTCGCGGGCCCGAGGCGGGCCGCGAATGGAAATGACCTAGTGTCGGGACATTCCACACAGGAAGGTTTCGATGATAGCTGCTCTCATGCAACGCCTCCCTTATGTTCGATCTGGAGCGGTAAGCGTTTTGTACCGAACCAATTCGCCATTGCCAACCGGTTTTTTACAACCTTATGGAAAGTGATGCGAAAATGACACAATTTAGCAACTTGCAGCTTTGCATTTAGTCATGTTGGCCCAGAGCCTGTAATCCTATGTTGGATTTCGGCGAACCCTACCTTGAGCTGAGGGAGATCGTCGCGGCCTGAATGGCTGCCGAGAGGCAGACAAAGAATATTTCTTCGCCGACCGATGAAATCCGAGACGCCAAGCCGTCCTATCCTGAGAGTGGCACTCGCTGCTGATCGCCAGGAAAGGAACTCGAAATTGCAATTCGGTTGGATTGGTTACGCCTTCGCGATGGGCTGGGTCAACATCGTCTCGGCGGCGACCGACGGAACGATAGTCGCGCAGGGATCACGACCCCGACATGCCCTCGCGCAGATAACCTATTGACTAGCCTCGCCTTGGCGGCCATTTTTCGGCTGCATCGTGGCGCCTAGGGGCGATGCTTTATCCGGAGAGCAATCTCGTTGAGAATGAGAGCCAAGAGGCTTACGCTTTTTTCTGTCGCCTTGGGGGGGCTGTTGACCGCGTCGCTAGCGCGTGCCGCCGATAGCGGAGACGCGCGCAACCAACCCAATTCCGGCACTTGGATCGTGACATTGGGTGCGAGTGTTGAGTACGGCCCGAAATTTCCGGGCTCGAAGCATGATGGCTTCAGCGCCTTGCCCTCTTTCGATATCAGGCGTTTCGACGAACCGGATGAGCACAGCGCGCCGGACGACAATATCGATTATGGCCTTATCGACTTCGGCGGCTTCGAAGCGGGTCCGGTAGTCGGCTTGCGCGACAGCCGTTCGCAATCCGATGATGACCGCTTGAAAGGCATCCACTCGGTGGATTGGGACGTCGATGCCGGGATTTTTGCACAATATTGGGCGATTCCGAACCAGCTTCGATTCCGCTCCGAGATCCGCCAGGCCGTATCGAATGGCAGCGGTCTCGTCGTCGATATCGGCGCCGATTGGTTCCAGCCGCTCGGCGACAGATGGCTGCTCTCGGCCGGCCCTCGTGCTTCGTTCGGCAACGGCGCCTATATGCGGACCTATTTCGGCATTTCGTCGAGCGAAGCTTTGCAGAACGGCGCCCTACCCGCCTTCGATGCAAAGGGCGGCCTGAAGTCGATCGGATTTACGGTTTCCGCCGCCTATAATGTGACCCCGACCTGGACGCTGCAGATTTATGATCGCTTCGATCGCCTGACCGGAGATGCGGCCAACAGCCCGATCACATCGAAGCTCGGCAGTGAGAACCAGAATGTGATCGGCATCTCCCTCACCAAGGCCTTCAACGTCAGCTTCTGAAATCCGTCATTCAACCGCTCAACTGGCCGACGCCGTTGCGATCAACCAGACACCGACCAATATCAGGAGGCTGCCAGCAAGCCGAAGCAACGGCAATGGCTCGCCAAAGGCGAACCAGGCAACGCCCATGATGAGGACATAGCTGATGGCCGAGAGCGGGAAGGCCTTGCTGAGATCGAGCTCGGAGAGCACGCTCATCCAGATGGCAAAGCAGACGATCTCTGCGGCAATCGCCGCCAGGAACCAGTGTGACGACAGAATATCGACCAGCCAAGCTCCGCCCGCCCTGCCCGCATCGACGGCGCTCTGCTTCAGCAATATTTGTTGCGCCGTGTTCAGGAGCGGTACCATCAGCCAGATCGGCCGCATCGTTCTCACCCTTGCACCTCGCCACCATCGTCTGCGGCAAAAAGCGGTGAGATTGTCTTGAGGATGAATTGCAGCAGCGAATTGGAATGGCGGAAATACATCGCATTTGGCGTCAAGCAGCTTCCAAGCCGAACCTTGTTGCGATAGTAGGCCTGCCCGCTCTGATAGCGACCCATGCCATGGCTCAGGCAATATTCGATATTGGCACACCAACTGAGATAATAGAGATTGTAGGTCCTGCCCTTCCGACCGTCCATGCAGAAGAACTTGTCGACCAACCTGTCCTCGTCGTGGATCAGCAGATTGGCAGCAAGCAGTTCGTCGCCCACAAAATACATTGCGCAGAAAGATCGGCCCGGCATGCCTTTCAGCACCCCTTCAAAATAGGCCGGCGTCAGTTCTTCGAACTGTAATCCGCTCCGCTCGCGCGTCTCACGATAGAGCTGCATGACGCGCGGCAGGAGATCACCGAATTCCGTGCGGTATTCGACCCGCACCTCCTGCCGGCTCCGCAGTTTCCGACGCATATCCTTGCGGGTTGCTGTAGACAGGGAGGCAAAATAGGCGTCGATGTTACCGAACCGGATGTCCATCCATGCTGTCGGCAGTCCGCCTATCTCGGCGTAACCTCTCGCCGACAATACCGGTTCGACGCCTGACGGAATAGGGTAGGACAGATCCTTCAGCGCCGTCAGCGAGCAGCCTTCCATGCGCGCATGCGCCTCGAAAGCGTCGAGGAGTTCCGTAAAAAGCGCCGGCCGGCGAGATTGGGCGATATCAGGATGAAAGCCAATGGAAGCCGTCTCCGTGCAGGGTGAGCCAAGACAGGCGAGGCGGAGCGTCAGGAAGCCGCTGAAGATGCGGCGGATGCTTTCCACCACCCTGCGGAAACGCCCGGCCTCCAGCGTCGTCTCAAGGGCATAGCTGCAAAGGAATGCCGGCATGGCGGCAACAATCTCGTCGTCTTCGCGCACGACCGCATAGCGCCACTCAAAACCCTCGATACCAGCTTCCTCGACCGCGAGCAGATAGTCATAGGTCTCGACCTCACCGGGGAAGCAGGCGTTCCAGTCATCGCGGTCGAGCATTCGAATGCTCGGAACGATCATCGCCGCCACGGATGACGTATCGCTTGAGACCTGCGCTTCAGGTGACCGCACTTTAAGCGCTTGCTGCATATTCTGCCTCGAAGAATTCCGCTGTCATGTCAGCCACACGCCTGTGCTGCCGATCGAGATGGATCATGTGATAGCTGTCGTCGAGCCAGCGTAGCTCCCGGCGCCCGCCAATATGCGCGGCGATATACTGGGCATGCGCGGGGCCGCTGAGATCGTCTTCGCGCGAATGGAGGATCAGGGTCGGTGTCCTGATGTCGGGAAGCCGCGCTTTCAGCGTCCGGCCAAGCTCATGCATCTCGATCAGGCCGCGGCCGGGAAAGGTTTCGAGCATGCCCTCGCCTGTCATGCCGGCCACCATTCGGCGCATGCGCTCGTCCTTGATGCCGAGGGAGGCCGTCTCGCGAAAATTCAGCCGGTCGATGAATGGGATAAACGAGATCCAGCGAATGTGCGGAGAAAACAGCGAATAATAGCGCGGCACGTCCCATCCATCGTAATGGAAACAGGGCGAATAGACGGCGACGGCACGGATCGACATGGGATTGCGATCGGCTGCCATCATCGCCAGCTTGCCGCCAACGCAAATTCCGGCGGCAAAGACCATATCGCTGCGTTCGCAAAGCCAACCAGCCGCCGTTTCGACGCTGCCGAGCCAGTCTTCCCAGCGCGAGCGACGGAGCGCCGCTTCGTTTTCGCCATGGCCGGCCAGCAGCGGGGCGTAGACGCTGAAGCCGCGGCGATGGAATTGCCTCGCCACAAGCCGCATTTCCGCCGGCGCCCCCGTCAGCCCATGAACGAGGATGACGCCCTTGCCGTTCGTGCCCTCGAGAAAGAAGGAAAGACTGTCAGCCGACATGCGGGAATTCCCCCTGCTGGCGGTTCTCCTTCGCCATGAAACCGAGGGCATGGCAAGTGCTGATCACATGCGTGCCCGCCGCCTCCTGCTCCTGCTTGATCTGATCGTGGAAGGTCCTGAGCTTCGTCCAGTGCATCTTCGGGCGGTAGTGATGTTCGGCGTGATAGCCGTTGCCGAACCAGAGCCAGTTGTAGAAGCTGTTATGGCTGCTGACACCCCAGGCGATGGGGACATCGGGGTCGCCGTTCAGATGCTCGTAATAGCCGTTGAGGGAGGACAGGCAGTTGCCAAGATAATAAAACGGCAGGAAAAAGAACGCCGCTCTCCAGTCGTAGATAAGAGCGAGGAGGACGAAGGCAAAGAACGAGACGAGCTCGATGCGCCCCCATCTCGCATCGAATGGCCTTTTTTTCGCAATCGCTCGATGGATGTCGCCGACATCATCGCGGAAGAAGCTGAGAAAGGTATAGGAGAAGACATTTTCCGGCGCACCATTCTTGCCATGCTTGTAGATCGACAGGAGGTCGACCGTCTCGCCGTTTTCGTTGGGGCGATCGCTATTGCCGGAATGGTGACGCATATGCACCCAGTGATAATAGACCTGCGAAAAGCCGATCGTTACGGATTCGAGCAGGCTGAATGCGTAGTTCATCCACTTCGGCTTGAAATACGGCGTGTGGATGAAGTTGTGCGAGATGCTGTTGATGTTCCACGATATCGACACGGCATAGACCGCACCGAGCACCGCCGACAGCCAGAGCGGCCGGCTTTGGAAGCCGGCGATCAGATAGATGTTGAATGCCAGATGCGCTGTCGCGGCAAGCACCGGCACGATATCCCATTTCGTGTGCGCGAAGATTTTCATAGTCCCGTCGCTCCAACACAGACCACGCCGGCTGTCACCAGGACGATGCCGAGAGCGTGGCGAAGATTGATGGTTTCCTTGAAGATGGCGGCGCCTGCAAAAGCGATCGCCGCATAGCTCAGCGCCATCAGCGGAAAGGCCACCGACAACGCCACCTGTTCCAGCACGCGCGTCCACATCACCAGTTCGACCGCCCAGAAAACGATCCCGAGCCAGATGACCGGTTTCTGCAGGGTCTCAAACAGCGCGCTCGCTGCGCCATACTTGAAACACAGCTCGCGGCCGGTTTCGGCAAGAATGCAAAAAGCAATGATGGCGAACGTCCATCCAGTCAGTCCCGTCGTCATGCCATCAGCTCCGACAGGACTTCGAGCAGTGCATGGTTTGCCGCGCTGTTGATGTTGCGGACAACTTTCATGTCGCGACGGCGGAAGGGCTGGTCGATCAGCACCTCTGCTTTCTTCATCGCGCGCGTGTAGAGATCGCCGCCGTAGTGCGGCGTCGAATAATCGCCGGTCACGTCTGCTCCGATGACGCGATACCGTTCACCGATTTCGCTGAGCAGCCAAAGGACGTAGGGTAGCCGCATGCAGCCCTGATCCCAATTGGTCACGGCATCGGCGTCGGAGAGAGCGTCCTTGTCGATCGTTACATAGACCGCTTCGGTTTGGATGCGGCCAAGAAGCCGGTCGAGGAAATTGCTCTCGCCGAGTTCCGATATCGATTGCCAGTGCAGGGCGCCGTCGATCTGGCTGAAACTCGGGCCGGAGCCGTAGTGCAGTTTCACTTTGCTCGGCGGATGCCGATAGGGATAGAGTTCCAGGCGGCCATCGGATAGCGGCATGAGATTGGCCCCCTTGCGCTCCGGCGACTTGAGATCGCGGCTGCAGACCCCGACGGTTATCACTTTTTTGACCAGGGGCTGTTCGAGCGCTTTGTTGACCCAGGAACCGCAATGCATGCCAGGGTCGAAATGGACCCAGTCGGGGTGATTGTCGATATGGATGACGGTAACGGCTTTGCTGCTATTTTCCAGAGCCTGCGACAGAAGAAGAGCTGTCACATGATGGAAGTCGCCCGATCCCATGAAACAAAGGCGGGCGCCGTCACCGGCTGATGGCCGTGCCTTCGCCAGGTTGCGCCAGACGGTATCAAGGTCCGGCCGGCGCCCCCACAGCCTGATGGCGCGGCCGCTATCCTTGGCCTCGACTTCGCGCGCCCCTGCCATCCGGCAGGAATGCACGAAGTCGGGCTGCAACTCCAACGCATCATCAAGATGGAGAAGGAGGAGCTGCAAGGTTCTATCTCCGCTCGGCGCGTGTCAGAAGCTGGTCGAGCAGCGAGATCGCAAGCTCGATCTCCTCGCGGCTGATCATCAGGTTCGGAGCAAGAGTGATGACGTTCTTGTGGTATCCGCCGACGTCGAGCACCAATCCATATTTCCTGCCATCGACCACAAGATCACCCTTCATGCCTTCATCCGCCATCCAGTCGAGCGTTGCCTTGTCGGGGGTGAAGCCATCGGGACCGCAGATTTCCATGCGAAGGGCAAGGCCAAGGCCATCGACATCGCCGACGATCGCATGCCGCGACTGCAGGTCCTTCAGGCCTTCGAGGAAATGCGCGCCCTTTTCCATCACATTCGCGCCGAAGTCGGTCTCAGACACCATCTTCAGCGTTTCGAGAGCGACGGCCGTGCCCATCGGGTTGCTGGCAAAGGTCGAATGCGTGGAGCCTGGCGGGAAGACCGTCGGGTTGATCATCTCTTCCTTGGCCCAGATGCCCGAGAGCGGATTGAGACCATTGGTGATCGCCTTGCCGAAGACGAGTACATCTGGCGACACGCCGAAATGTTCGATCGACCAGAGCTTGCCGGTCCGATAGACGCCCATCTGGATCTCGTCGACGACAAGCAGGATGCCGTGATCGTCGAGGACCTTCTTGAGCTCCTTGAAGAAATTCATCGGCGGAATGACATAGCCGCCGGTACCCTGGATGGGTTCGATGTAGAAGGCGGCATATTCCGATTTTCCGGCCTTCGGATCCCAGACGCCGTTGTACTCACTTTCAAACAGCCGCGCGAATTTCTGGACGCAAAAGCGCCCGTATTCTTCCTTCGACATGCCCTTCGGCCCGCGAAAATGATAGGGGAATTCGATGAACTGGGCACGCTCACCGAAATGGCCGTAACGCCGGCGATAACGGTAGCTTGATGTGATCGACGTCGCGCCGAGCGTTCGCCCATGGTATCCGCCCTCGAAGGCGAACATCAGGCTCTTGCCGCCGGTATAGTTGCGAACGAGCTTCAAGGAATCCTCGACGGCCTGCGAGCCGCCGACATTGAAGTGAACGCGACCTTTCGAACCGAATTTATGTTCGGCATCCCGAGCGATCAGCGCTGCGAGTTCGACCTTTTCGCGATGGAGATATTGCGAGGCGACCTGCGGCAATCGATCCAGCTGCCGATGCGCGACATTGTTCAAACGCTCGTTGCGATAGCCGAAATTGACGGCGGAATACCACATCTGGAGATCGAGAAATGGTGTCTCGGCTGCGTCAAAGACGAATGAACCATCGCAGCTTTCGAAGAATTTCGGCTTCTGCGAATAATGAACCGTATCGCCGTGGGAGCAATAGGTCTCTTCGAGCCGTCGCAGCTCGTCTTCGGAAGCGATGGGGTGCATGCTTGCAGCAAGTTTCAGGTTGGAACGCATGAAGTCCTCTTCTCACGCAGTTTTTGCCACGGGCAGCGCAACAGGCTGCCGTGACGGGCTGGAAAGGATGGCTGCGACACTCGCCTGGATTTCGGCGAAACCGCTATAGGGGATGAAAGGAAGGCAGTTCGCGCGGCAATATTCCGCAAGCTTGGCCTTGGCGAAGACAAGCTGCGCCTCGTGGGAAACGCAGAAGTCGCTGCGGCCGTCGCCGATATAGATATGGTTGCCGGACGGCCTCACCTGGGCGCATTTGCACACGCCGGCGCCGGCAGCGCAGGCTGCGCTCTTGAACGGAAAGCCGAGATCGAAATCGGGCATAGTGCAAGCGTGCGGGCGAGAAATCAGCTTGTTTGCGATGATCTGAATGTCTTCAAGACCATGTCTGGCAAGGACCCGCCTGATAAAATGATCGACACCGTCGCTGACGATGGTGAGGCTTAACCCGTTCTCTTCACAGAATGCCTTGAAAGCTCCGAAGGCACTGTCGATTTCGATCGTGTCCAGGAATGCGTCGATGTCTTCGTGTTTTGCCTGAAGCAGCTGGATCTGGCGGCGCATGCACTGGGCGGCTGTGATCCTGCCGTTGGTCCACTGATCTTCGATCTCGCGCCACTCTGGACGCGCGAAACGGTCCAGAACCAGATCGGTCACGTCTTCTTTCGATATGGTTCCGTCGAAATCGCAAAACACCTGCATCGCATGCTCCTTCAATGTGACGAAGCATTTAGCGTCGCTACCTGAAGGCGAGATGAGGCGAATGTGAAGCGAAACTGAATTGACCGCTTATGCGGCAGGAATATCGAGATCCACCTTCAGGCCGGACCCCCAGGCAGGCGTGCCGAGGCTGATCCCAATGTCGAGACGGTTGCCGATATCGGCGACGATCGGCAATCCCAATCCCGCGCCCTCCTCCCCGGCTCGCGCGTCAAGGCGGTTGAACCGCTGAAATGCGGCTTCTCGCTGTTCGGGTGGGATACCGGGGCCGCTATCTTCAATGGAGAGGCGAAAGCCGCGCGAGCTAGGTTCGATACGCACCTCGATGCGACCGCCGGCAGGGGAATATTTGATCGAATTGTCGAGGAGATTATCGATCATGACGCGCAGCAGGGCACGGTCGGTCAAGACTTGTGGGTCTTGCGTTCCGACCAGCCCGGCATTGAAACCGCGGCGATTGAGCATGACCCCAAAATCCGCCAGGGCTGCCGCCGCAATCTGGCGCAGTGGCAGCGCCTCCAGCTGCAGCGGCTGATGGCTGACCCGTGCAAGCCGCAGCAGCTGCTCTATGAGATGCATGGCGCGCTCGTTGCTGACAACAAGATCCTTCAGCAGGGCGGCGCGCTCCTCGTCGGAATCGGCACGATCGAACAGTTGCAGAAGCAATTTGATGCCGGCCTGCGGTGTTCGCAATTGATGGGCGGCAAGATCGGAAAAGCGCCGCTCCATTGCCAGCGAGTGGCCTAGCTTTCGCAAAAGGTTGTTGAGCGAGTGGACAAGCGGCGTCAGATCCCGCGGCAGTCTTCCCGTCGCAATCATCGACAGATCATCCGGCGTGCGGGTCCGGATCTGCGAGACCAGTCCCCGGACATTCGCAAGCCCGTTATTGATGGCGAGCCAGATGATGATGGCACTGACGGGCACAAGGACGAGCAGCGGAAAGGCGAGATTGAGAAGGATGTTATCGACAAGACCTTCCCGAAGGATGATCTTTTCGGCGACCTCGATGGTCACGTCGCTATTCGGGATCGGCAGAGAGTAGATCCGCCAGAGCTCGTTCTGATAGGTCACATCGGAGAAACCGGCCGAGAAGCGCTTGACCTCGGCTGGAAAGGCGTTGCTGCTGGCAAAGGCCAGCGCCGGCCCCTTCCAGGCGCGAAACGAATGGGCGTCGGCATAGTCGTCCGCGTCCTCGTTGAGCGCAAGCTGATTGTCCATATTGAAATCAAGATCCGGAACCTGCACCGTCGGCCTCGCAGTCAATCTTGTGAGGGGGTGCTTCATCAACGACCAGAGCACGTTGGCATCGTTGATCAACTGCGCATCGTAGATGTTGTCGATCTCGCGCGTTGCGCTGTGATAGGCGAAGATGCCGACGATGGCGATCGTGATGATGAGGGTCGGGAGAATGCGGAGAAAAAGGCGTTGGCTGAGTGTCACTGCTGCCGCTCGACCATGTAGCCGACGCCGCGGATCGATCGGATGAAATCGGTACCGAGCTTCTTGCGCAGATTATAGACCGTCACTTCGATCGTATTGCTCTCGACCGAAACATCCGTGTCGTAGAGTGCATATTCGATATCGTTCTTCGTAACGTAACGTCCACTCCGCTCCATGAGGAGGCGCAACAGATGGAACTCCTTGGCCGGGATGTGAAGCTGTACGCCATTTCGACGCGCCACCATGGCTGAAGGGTCGAGCTCGACGTCGGCGCATCGAATGATGGTTTCGGTACGGCCCTGCCGTCGCCGGATAAGCGCACGCAGCCGGGCGAGCAGTTCGTCAAGGTCAAAGGGCTTGACGAGGTAATCGTCCGCACCCTCGTCCAGGCCGTTGACACGATCGCGCACGCTGTCAAGCGCCGTCAGCATCAGGATCGGGACATCGTTGCCTCCCCTCCTCAGCGAACGGACAACCTCGAAGCCGCTTGCCTTGGGAAGATTGACGTCGAGGATCACGCATCCAAATTGGCTGTCGCGCAGCGCATCAAGCGCCGTCTCGGCATCGTGGAACCAATCCACGCCATAGGCGTGCTTCTCGAATGCGCGTTTCAGCGAGGAGCCGAGAATGTAATCATCTTCGACCAGGAGTATGCGCACGTCCGCGTCCTTGCGATTTCAACTCTCAACTTGCTTCTTCGGTCTCGATTGAGGCCGAAATCCGGCGAAGGTTTCCTCGGGCTGTCCGAAGCCCTTCCACCCTAGCACTCGGCATATTGGCTCGAAGCAGCGAGGAAGCGCAAACTGTCCCAGCCAGCGGATTGCTGGCTCGGCATTGTATCAAATCAATGGAATCACCCCGCCGCTGACCTTGGCGCGACAATTGTGCCAAGGGTCCCGCTGTATTTCGTGACGGGACCACATGCAAAAACCACGCGCGCCCAACTAATGCACAGCAAACCGTTCAGGTCGGAACGAAGCAAGCATAGGATGCTCTCTTCCGGTGGCGATTTCGAAAGCTTGCAGCTCGCCCACGATGAGGCCGAGCGTTGCGCCACTGTGGCTGAAGGCAACATGGTAGCCTGCAATGGCTTTGAATGCACCGAGGACCGGTTCTCCATCGCCGGGGATCGGCTTGCCGCCGACGCCGATTGAAGCAACCTCGAGTTTTGGATTACCCTCCAATACCTTCGACGCTTCTTCAAGCAAGGCCGCAACGACTGAATGGTCGATCTCATAGCTGCCATCCGGATTGATCTTCACGCCTTGATCTGCCGCCCAATCGGCATCGAGCGAAAGGGTTCCGTCTGGTGCCGGACGCACCGCGACACGCGGCGTGTTCAGGACGGCCTTGAGGGGATGGTCAAGAGGTTTGGTCTGCACCAGAAGTGCAATCGGCGTCCCATCACCGATCGTCTGCCCGGAGTCGGCCGCCATTTCCGGTACGGCAGGGCCAGTGGCAAGAAGGACGGAATCCGCCTTGAAACGGCTACCGGATGTCGTTTCGACCCCGATGGCCCGCCCGCCCTCGACCACGACCCTGGCTTTGCCCTGATCCGTAATGAGCACGCCGCCCAGCGTAACAAACTCCTCAAGCAAATGGCCGATCAATCGCGGCAAATCGACCCAACCCTCCCCTGGATTGAAGATGGCACCCGGCGACGTGACGGACCTGGCATCGACGCCCGGGGTCACACTCGCGATCTGGTCGGACGAAAGATGCTGAGCGTCATAGCCGATCGAGGTCTCGTAGTCGAAGGCGAGAACGATCTCGTTCCCCTCGCCCTCGGCGTCCCAAGTCAGTCCGCCCTCGAAGCGGAGCCAGTCCGCATCGGGGTTGCGTGCAGCCAGCGTGCGATAACGGTCGATCCCTGCCATGCGCAACAAATGATAGGGTTTGGAGCGCATACGCGCAGAATTGAGCCAGGAGAGCGAACGGCCCGAAGCGCCGTTGGCCGGCGGACCGTCATTGACGATGGTCACCCGGATGCCGCGCCGGGCCAGCTGCAGACCGGTGGAAACGCCGAAGATACCGGCTCCGATGATGACCGTTGAACTGATGATGTTGTCGTTCATTTTCGTGTCTTTCAGTGGTTGTGCGTGATGATCGGGAAAGAGATCAGAAGGCTTGCCAGCCGCCGGACCCGCAGAGCGAATGAGAACGTCAATCGCCTTCATGTTGGCGATGGCATCATCCAGCCCTGACAAGGGCGGTTCCCCCGTTGAAACGGTTGAGGCAAAGGCGTCGGCCCGCTCGCCGTAGCCTGCGCCCGACCCGGATCGCGCCAGGCGATGGCCGCCGCCTACCCAGCCGGCTCGACTGGATCGCCGCAAGAACCGCTTTGATCGCAATCCTTGCGCAGCCAAGCACGCCCCCGATCGTTCGTGTCATTGTCATCTCCATGCGCCGGGTGGTCAGAGCACTTCCGCAAGGAAGCGCTGGAGGCGCGGGCTTTCGGGGTTGTCGAAGATCGCCTCGGGCGTTCCCGCCTCGACCACGCGGCCCTCGTCCATGAACACGACCTGATCGGCGGCCCGACGGGCAAAGCCCATCTCGTGGGTGACGACGACCATGGTCATTCCCTGCTTTCCAAGATCGGCCATAAGGTTGAGCACACCCTTGACCAGTTCGGGATCGAGCGCGCTTGTCACCTCGTCGAACAGAATGACCTCAGGCTCCATCGCCAGCGCGCGGGCGATCGCAACACGCTGCTGCTGACCACCCGAAAGACCACCGGGACGGTGATGCTGGCGGCTTGCAAGGCCAACATCAGCAAGCCGCGCCTTGGCGATGCGTTCGGCTTCAGCCTTCGGCAGGCCCTTGATCTTCGTCAGCGACAGCATGACGTTTTCGAGCGCCGTGTGATCGGGGAAGAGGTTGAAGTGCTGGAAGACCATGCCGACACGCCGGCGCAACCGCTCCGGTTTCATGGCGAGAATGCTTTGTCCGCCGACAAGGATATCCCCGCTCTTCGGCTCGACCAATCGGTTGAGGCAGCGCAAGAGAGTGGATTTGCCCGAGCCGGACGGACCAATGATACAGGTGACGCTACCAGCTTTCACCGTAAGATCGACGCCCTTCAGCACATCGAGTTCGCCATAGGCCATGCCGAGCCGGCACACATCGAGGCTGCCCCCCTTGAATGTAGGCTGAGATATGCTGCCGGTGCCGTCGAGTTCGCTGACCTCCTCCAGCCCACTGGTGATGATTGCAGGGCGCTGCTTTCCAAGTCTCAAGCGATTGTCGATCGCGTTGACGACATGGGTCAGCGGCACGGTGACGATGAGATAGAAAATGCCTGCAAGCAGCAGCGGCGAAAGATTACCGGTTACGACCGCCTGATCCTGCCCCACGCGAAAAATCTCGCGCTCCGATGCAAGCAGGCCGAGGAAGTAGACAAGGCTCGAATCCTTCACATTGCCGATGAACTGGTTGACAAGCGCCGGCAACACGCGGCGCACGCCTTGGGGCACGACGATCAGCCGCATGCCCTGGCCGTAACTCATACTCAGCGCCCGACACGCCTCCATCTGGCCGCGATCGACGCTCTGAATGCCTGAGCGGAAGATTTCGCCGATATAGGCACCAGCAATCAGACTGAGCGCCAGGATGCCAAGGGGATAGGGCGACGGGCCGAAGAGTTCGCGTCCGATGCGCGCAAAGCCCTGGCCAATCAGAAGAATGGTGACGATGGCCGGCAGACCGCGGAAGATATCGGTATAGACGCGAGCGGGAACGCGCAGCCAAGGTGAGCGAGAGATGCCCATGATGGCAAGCACCATGCCAATGACGACGCCAAGCACGGTCGAAGCCGCGGCCAGGATCAATGTATTCTTCAGGCCGACAGTGATCATGGTCGGCAGGACTTCGGCCATCGCATTCCAGTCAAGGAAGCTGCGACGCAGGTTTTCAAGCCAGTTCATCAAATGGTCCCTTGCAAGAAAGGCCGGCCCGACCGACAGAGGTCGGACCGGAAGGTGGCATCACTGCTTGGGAAGATACGCGTCTGGCATGGGGGTGCCGGGGAACCATTTTTCGTGGAGCTTTTTCCATGTTCCGTCCTGCATGGCGGCATGAAGACCCTTGTTCAGAGCTTCGCGCAGTGCGTCGTTGCCATTGCGGACGACGAAGCCGGCCGGCGCATCAAAACTCGGGATGTTGATCGCCACCTTCAGCACCGGGTAACGCGCCGAATAGTCCTTGGCAGCCTCGTAGTCGAGGAAATGCGCATCGACCGTTCCGTTGTTGAGGGCCGACACAGCAGAGTTGTTGTCCGGAAATTTCACGAGGTCGGCACTCGTGAAGTTCTTCTGCGCATAGATTTCCTGCAGCGTTCCCTGCACGACGCCGAGCCGCTTGCCCTTGAGGCCCGCAACGTCGGTAATGCCGGCATCCGACGTCAACACGGTGAGGTAACCCGCAAGGTAGCCATCAGAGAAATCGACCGTCTCCTTGCGCTTTGCGGTGGTACCGATCGCTGCGGCTGCAACGTCGAAGCGGCTGTTGGCGACCGATGGCATAAGGGCCGAGAATTCCTGACCGGTGAAGACCACCTGCTCTTTTTTGAAGCCCATGCGCTCGGCGACATTGAGAAAAAGTTCGATGTCAAAGCCGGTGAAATTGCCGTCAGCGGTCGTGAAAGCGTAGGGCTTTGCGTCACCCATCGTGCCGACGCTGATGACGCCCGGATCGATCAGGCCATAGGGATTATCTTCGGCAGAGACCGGCGCCGCACCTGCTGAAAGGCCAAGGGCGATGGCAAAAAGGGCGACGCGAACTCCGGCGAAGGGGGACGTGACAATCTCGGGAAATTTCATCGTTTCATTCTCCTCTGGTGGTATCGTTTGCGATTTTCCACGACGCAGGGGTCCCATCCGGGCGACGGCAGAAACCGCACGTCCGGCCCATGCGAGCGCATGTCGGATTTCGATGGATTTTTATATGAGACCGGTCTCTTTTTGAATTGAGACCGGTCTCATTGGCTTTTATCAATTGTTATCTTCGCATTTGCTAGTCGTCAATATCTCTTGTAAGGCTAGTTTTCATGAATCCGAACTCACCTCAAACCGCCTCCGTTACGGTGGCCGATGTCGCGCGCAAGGCGGGCGTATCGAAGGCAACCGCTGCGCGCGTGCTGGGCGGCTATGGGACCGTCAGCGATCGGGTGCGCGATGCTGTCACCGCCGCCGCCCGCGCGCTCGACTATCGGCCCAACGAACTTGCACGCAGCATGACGACGGGACGTTCCGGCACGATCGGCGTGGTCGTGGGCGATATTGAAAACCCCTTCTTCAGCCTCGCGATGCGCGGCATCACGGACGTCGCCCGGCAAGCCGGCTTTACCGTCATCCTTATCAATTCGGGTGAAGACGTATCGGCAGAAAAAGCCGCGATCCGGACGCTGATTGCCAAGCGGGTAGACGGCCTGATCGTCTCTCCGGCCAAGGAGACCGACGTCGAGCATCTTCGGGAGGTTGTCGGTTCAGGACGGCCACTGGCGTTGCTGGACCGCGGCATCAATGCTTTCGAGGTTGATACGGTCATTGCCGACGACCGGCAGGCAGCCGAGGGTGTCACACGCCAGCTTATCGCGTTGGGACACCGGCATATCGCCTATCTCACGGCCTGCGACACGCCCGATCACCTTTTCCGAACGCCTGGTGACATCAATACCGGTTCCGTTCGCAGGCGAATTGAGGGCTTTCTTAGCACCTGTCGCGAGGCCGGTCTTGGCCCGGTCGAACGTTGGATCCACATGGGCGCCGTGATCCCCGAGCAAACGCGTCAGATCGCCGAGCGGCTGCTCGAGGGAAGGGATCGTCCAACGGCAATCATCGCCTCCGACAGCGTGATCGGGCTGGAAGTGTTCAAGACGAGCCGCACGATCGGGCTGGCAATTCCAGATGATCTGTCACTCATCTCATTTCATGATGCTGACTGGACCGCAGTCACCTCTCCTCCCGTAACGGTCGTGCGCCAACCGGTCTATCAGCTCGGTGAAATGGCTGCGCGTCTTCTCGTCGAGCGCTTGAACGGGTTTGCGGGGCCAGGACGCGAAGTCGTCCTTCAAACAGAGTTCGTTGAACGTGCGTCTATCTCCAGCGCTCCGACCCTACCGTGATAGCCCTCCCCGCGGCCCGGACGGCAACTGTCCTTACGCCCATCATGACGGCACATCTACTGATCCTCTAGCAAATCAGCAAAACGCGCTCGAAACCATCAGCAAATGCGCGTCAGGGGCCCTTTTTTGCCGGCCCAGACGACCAATCCCGCCGAATCGCATCTGGTCACAATCGTACTATTTTGCAATCGACAAGAGCTCTAAGCACCGCCGCTACAGAGAAACGGACGGGGCTTTTAAGCCGGCATATTCCTCGTAGGAATCCTCGACGGTGAGGATATGGCTTCGCATCGTATCGGCGGCAAGTTCGCGGTTGCCCTGCAGGATGGCGACGAGGATCGCGTCATGTTCTTTGTACGATTTCGCCAAACGTCCCGTGGTCAGAAACTGTGCGCGACGAAACGGCGATAGCCGCCGACGTGTCGCGAGCGTGATCTCCACAAGATAGGCGTTGTGGCTGCCGGCATAGATCGCCGCATGAAACTTCTCGTTGAGCACATGGTAATGGCTCGGATCGTTTTCCTTGAGAATCTGGGCAAGGCCTTCGTGAATAGTTTCGAGATTGCGCCGTTCCGAAAGGGTCATGCTGGCGGCGGCGAGGCTTGCGCAAAGCGCTTCAAGCTCCGCCATGACGTGAAACATCTGCCGCAGATGTTCCGGCGAAGGACGGGTGACTATTGCGCTACGATGCGGCCGCGTCTCAACGAGGCCCATGGCTGCCAGGTCCCGGATCGCTTCCCGCAAGGGGGTTCGCGAAACGCCGTAGCTTGCGGCGATCTCGGTCTCGTCTAGCGGCATTCCCGGCGAGAGCTTGCCATCGACGATATCGTCTGCAAGGCGCGTGCGCACTTCCTCGGCACGCGTCAGCTTCCGCCGCGATCCGGCTTCCTTGATCAAGGAATTGTCTTCGCCCCGGCTGGGTCTAGTCTTCATTATGTTGTCCAAAGCAGCCATCTTTGCGAGTATTCTTATGTCGGACTGGTGAGCTTGCGCAACATGCTTCGACCTCGGCGTGTATTAGGCGATCCCGTCACCGATATAACCGCGCTATCGGCAAGCCTCCTCCAGCGCAGGAGAAGCGTGCAGGCGACACTTGTAATGCCCACCAATACGCCGAACCAGATGCCGACGGCGCCGAGACCGAGCCCGAAGGCGAGAAAGATTGCGATTGGCATGCCGAGCAGCCAATAACCGCAAAGACCAATGATCATCGGCATTCTCGTGTCCTTCAAACCGCGCAGGGCTCCATTGGCTGCCGACTGTATGCCATCGAAGATGAGAAACGCCGCGAGGATCATGATCAGCTTCTGCGCCAGCGCCTGGATCGCCGAAAATTCGGCGGCCCCTTCGGCGAGGAACACGCTGGCAATGTCTTCCGACGCCACGAGTAAGATCGCACCGAACAGCGCCATCACGCCGGCTGCGGCGATCAGTGAGAGATTGCCAGCCAGCCGGGCGACCGCGTCTCTGCCGGCACCCAGATGGTAGGCGACGCGGACGGTTGCCGCCTGGCCAATCGCAACGATCGGGTTGAAGGCGATGTTGTTCAGCGTATAGGCAATCTGGTTGGCAACGATCGCAACCGTCCCCAAGCCGCTGGTAATCAGTGTCAGCACCAGCGTCATACCGAGCTCCGCCGCATAGATCAGCGCGATTGGCCAGCCGATCGACCAGACATCCCTCGCCGCCTTTGCCGCCGTCGGAAAGGCGCTGCGGAACGTCGAAAGCGGCAAATGTCCTCGAGCAATTGCATAGGCCGTCAAACCGCCGGCGATCAGCCACCAGGCGATCACATAGGCAAGGCCGGCACCCGCAATCCCATGGCCGGGATCGCCGAAGGCACCAAAGGTAAGATACGACAGAAGCGGCACATACGAGAGCGCCCCAAGCCCGACCGACACCATGATCAGCCAGGATTTTCCCGATACCGAGCAATAGAGACGGATCGGCGCGATCCACAGGATAGCCGGTAGCGCCCAGGCCGCCCGGCTGATGAACTGCTCTACATCGCCAAGAATCTCGGACGCGACACCGAACGGCGCAAGTACGGACGGCAGATTGAGGAGGATCGCCACCGATAGGAGCGAAAAAACGAGGCCGACCAGCACGGCCCCGCCATAGGCATAGGCCGCGCCATCCTCCTCAACCGTCCCCGTTTCGCTTCTTCCTTTTGCGGCCGCCATCAGCGGGTGCGCGCCGGCGATCACACCTTGGGAGACGACCGTCAGCGCCTGGATGAAGATGGCGCAGAGGCCACCGGCCGCGAGCGCCGAGCCGCTGAGACGGCCGAGCATGACGCTCGCCGCCAGGCTCATAACGAGCTGGCTTGCCTGGGTCACAGCCAGGGGAGCTGCGATGCCTGCAAGCGAGCGCAGTTCATTCCATGTCGTACGGCTCATGCTTGTCCCGATCAGGCTGCAGTAACCTGACCAGCGAAGGCATCGATGACCTCCTGGGCGCTGCGGCGGGCGCCGGCCTGCAGATATTCCATGGCGACCAGCGCCGCATCATGTGCAGCCTGCCCAGAACCGGATACGCAATCCTCGATGACGCGGCAGTAATAATCGCCCTGGTGCGCATCGACAAAGCTGTAATGAATGCAGACATCGGTGAAGCCGCCGACGAAGAACAGGGTCTCGGCTTTGACAGCTTTCAGCAGGATTTCCATTTCGGTGCCGTAGAAGACCGAATAGCGGCGCTTGGTAATGCGCAGGTCATCCGGACGCATCTCCATTTCCTCGACTGGGAAGGGCGTGCCCGGCGAGCTTTCGAGGCAATGAATGCTTTCCGAGCCATCCAGCTCGCGCCCGAAGTCGATCAGGCTGTCGCGATGGGCTTCCTGCACAAAGATGACGGGAATGCCGGCCTTGCGGGCGGCATCGACGACCGACTTCGCACGCCAGTTGCGCTCGATGTGATCGCCCATGAATTCCAGGCGGGACGTCGTCGGACGCGGCATGAAGCCCGACTTCTGAATATCGACAACGATCAGGGCGGCACGACCGACGATCATAGGCTTCGGCACGATCGGATTTTCAGACGTCATTTTCACTCGCTCGCTTTGAATAAACACCCTCGCCATCCCTCTCCTCGACCATCAGATTCGGTTGGGGGGGGGAACGGCTTTCACGGCCGCAATTATACACGTCGAAATTCAGTATGCAACATTGCATACAATACGCATATTATTTGTGCATATGCCTATTTGGCTTCATGTTTTAGGGCGCATAGAGACAAACAAAAACTTCTTCAACTTCCATATCTATCTGTTTTCGTAAGATTCTTCCAACATGGCACGGCCATTGCATAGTTCTTGATCATCCACTCATGGGACAGTTAAGGAGAACATAGCATGGCATCCAGAAAGCCCTCCTCGCCTTCCGGTCAGGACAACAACTCGGCGATATCGCGCAGATCGGTCCTGAAAGCCGCCGGCGGCCTTGCCGCTGTATCGATCCTTTCGGCGCCCTTCGTGCGTCCCTCCTATGCCGCAGCGACGCTCAAGGTCTCGAACTTCGGCGGCTTCTTTGAGGAAGCTTTCGCAAAGAGCGTCTATCCGGCCTTCACCAAGCAGACCGGCATCGCGGTTCAGTCGATCCCGCAATCCGGCAGCTCGCAGTTCCTGGTCCAGCTCGGCCAGGCAATCCAGGCTGGCTCGGCACCCATGGATATCTGCTGCGCCGGTCAGGCGGACGTCATCCGCGGCCGCCAGCGCGGCCTCTGGGCAACGGTCGAAAGCTCGAAGCTCAAGAACCTCGGCAACCTGATGGAGGGTTTCGTCTATAGCGACGGCGGCAAGGTCGACGGCGTCGGCGCCATGGCCTGGTACATCACTCTGATCGCCAACCCGTCCGAATTCGAAAAGCTGCCGGACAGCTGGACGGAACTCTGGAAGCCGCGCGCTTCCGCCTGGGGCCTGCAAGGCGGCGGCAACAGCGTGCTGCTCGACATCGTCGCCTCTGTCTATTTCGGCGGCCCCCCGACGCTCGATACCCAGGAAGGCATCGACAAGGTCATCGCCAAGATCGCCGAGCTGAAGCCCAATGCAAAGCTCTGGTGGACCGACGAAGGCTCGATGCAAAGCGCCTATCAGAACGACGAGGTCGTCGGCGGCCTCTACTTCCACGACGTCTCGATGATCATGAAAAAGGAAGGCACCGACGTCGCTTCGATCTTCCCGAAGGAAGGTGCCGTGCTCGGCTACAACGCATGGTGCGTTCCGAAGGTCGCCCAGGTGACCGACGCGACGATCGCCTTCCTCGATTGGAGCGCCACGCCGGAATGCCACGAACTGATCGCCCGCAATGTCGGCGCAGCACCGCTGATCGAGCGTTCGAAGCTCAGCTTGACGGATGACGAGTTCAACGCGGTTTCCTTTACCGGCAAGCCGATCGTCGTCGCGTCCGCGGCAAAGGTGAAGAACGCCGACTACATCTCGACGCAGATGCTCAAAATGCTCGGTCAGTAAGTCTGGACGGAATGATGCAAGGCTTGGAAATTTCACACCTCACGAAGTCCTTCGGTACAAACACGGTCGTCTCCGACGTCTCGCTTGCCATCGAACAGGGCAAGTTCGTCTGCTTTCTCGGTCCGTCCGGCTGCGGCAAGACGACCCTGATGCGGATCATCGCCGGCTTGGAGCAACCCACGAGCGGCACAGTGCGTCTCGATGGTCGTGACATCACCGGAATTCCGACGAACGAACGAAACTTCGGAATGGTGTTCCAGGCCCTTGCCTTGTTCCCGCATCTCGATGTGGCCGGCAATATCGGCTACAGCCTTCGCTATCGGACGATGGCGAAGCACCATAAGCAGGAACGGATCGACGAGCTTCTGAAGCTGGTCGATCTGCCCGACATGCAGTCGAGGCGGGTCGATCAGCTCTCCGGCGGCCAGCGGCAGCGCGTCGCGATTGCCCGCGCGCTGGCGCAGGAACCGCTTCTCTTCCTGATGGACGAACCGCTCTCCGCGCTCGATGCGAAGCTGCGCGACCATATGCAGGTCGAACTGCGGCAGCTGCAACAGAAGCTCAAAATAACCACGATTTTCGTCACACACGACCAGCGCGAGGCAATGACCATCGCCGACCAGATCGTCGTCATGGCGCATGGCAAGGTGCAGCAGGTCGGCAGCCCAATCGATATCTACCGCAAGCCGGTCAACCGGTTCGTCGCCGACTTCATCGGCCAGAGCAATATTGCCGAGGGCATTCTCGTCGATCGCGAGCAAGTACGGATTGGCGAAAGCGTCGTTACCACCAGCCCCGCTTCCGCCGCGCTGAAGACCGGAGATCGCGTAACGGTCTGCGCCCGGCCGGAAAGCACACTCATCAGCCGGCCGGCCGCCGGCAGCGACGGCCCCTTCGGAACAGTCACCTTCGTGCGCGACCTCGGCTCGAGCGTCGAAGTCTTTCTCGAAAGCGGTGACCGCCAGGTGGTCGCTTCGCTCGCCCCGGCCGCCTGGGCTGAACTCGACGGCGGCCAAGAGTTTTCCATTTCCTTCGCACCGGGATCGGTGACTGTGCTGGAGGACTGACCATGTCGCGCGTATCCGGACAAGAAGGCATGAACCGGCAGCGCTTGTCGGTAGCGCTCGGTCTCGCCTGGCCGTTCTTCATGATCGTCGCCTTTTTCGGCGTGCCCTTCGTGCTTCTGCTGCGCGTCAGTGTCGCCCGCGTCGATCCCGCCTATTACGAGGGCAGCGGCTGGTCGCTCGAAGCGATGGCAAGCCTGTTCCAGCCGATGGTGATGAACGGGCTCGCTTTCTCGCTCTGGCTTGCGCTGACGGTCGCCACGCTCAGCATGATCATCGCCTTCCCGGCGACCTATTTCATCACCCGGATGAGCCGCAAGGCGCAGATCGTCTGGCTGATCGGTCTGCTGACGACGCTTGCGCTCTCCGAAGTGCTGATCACCTTCTCCTGGCAGATCATTCTCTCCAAGCGGGTCGGTATATCGAACATCGCCGTCTTCCTCGGCTTCCTCGACAAGCCGGTATCGCTGACCCCGAGCTTTTATGCCGTCGTCAGCTGCCTGATCTATGTCGTCATCCCCTTTAACGTGATGACCATCTATCCCGGCCTGTCGCGCATGGATGCCTCCTATATGGAAGCGGCGTCCACCATGGGGGCGCCTCCGATCCGGGCCTTTTTCAACGTGCTTCTGCCCCTGATGCGCAAACCGATCGCCACCGCCTATCTGACGACTGTGGTGATGACGATCGGTGCTTATGTCGCGCCTCTCGTGCTCGGCGGCCCGAGCAATTGGACGATCGGCGTCATCATCAGCGAAGTCGCCAATTCCGCCCAGAACCTGCCGCAGGCCTCCGCAATCGCAGTCTTCCTGATGCTGGTCACCGGCGCGATGATCCTGGTGATTAACCGCATCGGCGGGAAAGGATACACGTCATGAGCCGGTTTGCTCTCAAGCTCGTGCGCCAGTTCTTCCTCCTCTGCCTGGCCTTCTTCCTGGCGGCGCCGCTCATCATCGTTGCAGGCGTCAGCTTCAACACCACAGCGCAGATGACTTTTCCGCCGCAGAATATCAGCCTGCGCTGGTATTGGACCTTCATGGAAGACCCGGCATGGACCTCGGCCTTCCTGCGCTCCGTCGTCATCGCGATCGCCTCTTCGCTTCTGACGATCACTGTCGCCTTTCCGATCGCTTATATGCAGTGGAAGACAAATTCGCGCTTTGCAAAACTGCTGGCCGGAATGGCGGGCGTTCCCTTCATCCTGCCGCCCGTCGTCATCGCTGTCCTGTTCCTGTTGTTCTGGGGTACGGTCCGCCATGTCGGCCAGATCGAGAACATCGTCATCAGCCATGCCGTGACCTTCATCGCCGTGCCGCTGGTGATGATCTCACTTGGCTTTTCGGGGATCGACAAGTCACTCGTCGAGGCCGCCCGGACGATGGGCGCGCGCGAAAACGATATCCTCAGAACTGTCGCCATACCGATGGTCCTGCCTTTCGTCATCTCGAGTTTCATCTTTGTCGCGATCTTCAGCCTCAACGAATATGTGATCGCCTTCATGGTGGCGGGTTTCACCGCCGAGACGATGCCGGTCAAGATCTTTTCCAACATGCGCACCGGCTTCTCGCCGACCATGTGCGTCGGCGCCGTCCTGTTCATGCTGATCGGCCTGTTCGGCTTCATCACCGTTGCTCGCCTGGGCAATCTTCCGAAACTTCTCGGCGCACGTTTCTAGATCGAAGGAGCATCCCATGCCAAAGAAGCAAAATCCCATGATCGTCGGCCAGCCGGTCCTGATCGTCGTCGACATCCAGAAAGTCGGTTTCGACGATGACGGCTCGATCCCTCTTATGCCGGGTATCATCGAGCGCATGCGCAAGGCCCGTACCGTCATCGATGCCGCCCGCGAAGGTGGCGTGCCGATCATCTTCCTGCAGGAAAGCCACCGCAAGAGCGGCGTCGATTACGGCCGCGAAATGGATGGCGACGAAGACATGCACCTGCGCGAAGACTGGGAGGGCACCAAAATCGCCGCCGAGGAAGTCGGCTTGCGTGACGACGATTACGTGATCGTCAAGCGCCGCTATTCCGGTTTCATCGGTACCGACCTGCAGATCCTGCTGCGTGGCCTGAAAGCTGAGACGCTGATCCTCGTCGGCGGCCTCACGAATATCTGCGTCCATTATACCTTCGCGGATGGCCACCAGTCCGATTACCATTGCCGCGTCGTCGAGGATTGCGTCGCGGGATCCTCGATCGAGGCGCATGACGCCGCGCTCGCCAATATGGAATATCTGCAGCATGGCGCCCGCCGTACCGCTGCAGAGATCAACGAAGCATTCCTCGCTTTCAAACAGGGGAAGGCTGCCTGACATGCAGGATCGCTTGAAGACGGAAACACGCCGCATCTGGTCGGGGCTTGCCGCAGAAATCGAGCAACTGTTTGCCGAGATGTGGAAAGTGCCGGAACTGCCGGCGCTGGAATACAAGTCGCAGGCGATCCTCTGCGACTTCATCGAACGGCACGGTTTTTCGGTCGAGCGCGGCGTCGGCGGCGTGCCGACCTCATTCATCGCCCGCATCGCCAAAGGCGACGGCCCCACAGTCGGAATCCTGATCGAATACGATGCGCTGCCGAGCCTCTACAATGACGCGGTTCCCTACCGGCAGGGCAATCGTCGCCTGCCCGGCCATGGCTGCGGCCACAATCACATCGGCCCGGCCAATACCGGCGCCGGCATCGCCGCCGCAAAGGCGATGATCGAACTCGGCCTGCCCGGCGAGATCGTCATCGTCGGTTGCCCGGCCGAGGAAATCGGTTGGGGCAAGCTTGCGCTGCAGGCGGCCGGCGTGTTTGACGGGCTCGACCTCGTCCTGACCTCGCACGGCGACTACCAGAACGGCTCGCTTGCCCGGCCATGCCACGCCATGGCGAGTGGCGAATTCAAGTTCATCGGCGAAAGCGCCCATGGTGGCAAGACCGCCACCCGCAACGCACTGCTGGCCGCAGAAGCCGCCTATGCGGAATTCGACGGCCTCCGCAAGGAGGTTCCCGGCCTGCAGCTGAAGCACGTCTATCGCTTCGCGGGCATCACACCCGGCGTGACGCCTGAGGAAGTGCGCCTCTGGTCCTCCGTCCGACATCATGACTTCGACATAGTGCAGCAAGGTTACCAGCTGATGCTCGACACCTACAGCCGGATCGCTGCCGAACAAGGCGTTGAACTGGTGGCCGAGCAGATCGCCAATTGCCGCGGTTATCTCGGCAATGACACCGTCGGACGTGTGCTGGATACGTGCCTGAGGGAAATCGGCCCGCCGCGCTGGACCGAAGCCGATATCGAATGGATGGAGCAGCTTTCCGCCGCCTGTGATCCCGGCAAATCTTTCAAGCTGCATCGTGAACTCGAATATTTCGACACTGGCATCGATTATTACGGCCAGGATGACGGCGACATCAGTTGGCATATCCCGCTCGGACGGGTTAACTGGGCCTATCCAGACAATGTGCCGATCCATCACTGGGCATGGACGGCGCTGTCAGGACATTCGTCGAGCAGTCCGGGGCCGCTGATGGCGTCGGAAGCGCTTGCCATGGGCGCAATCACATTGCTGGCATCGCCGGAAACGATCGCTACCGCCAAGGCGGAACTCAGCGAACGCACCGGCGGCAAGCGTATTCCGGGACCGGCACCGACGATTTCCGACGTGCTGGCAAAGGATCCGCAGTCCTTCTGGGACGCGACCTGGGCGCGCTGAAGCACCCCGCTCATCATAATGTAAAGGCTGATGTCCAGGAGGAACCGGATGAAGGGCATGCTTGACGACTTCCGCATATTCGAACCATATCCAGGCATATTCGCCTATTATGACGGGCGCATCGCCGGCAAGCGGCTCTATTCGGAAGGGCCCAACTGGCTCGACGACGGCGCCTTCAGCCTCGGCATCGCATCCTATGCGATCGTCGATGGCAATGAGGCGCTGGTCTACGACACCCACATAAGCCTAGACCATGCCCGCGCCATCCGCGCCCATCTGGAAGCGCGAGACATCTCGAAGATCACGGTCGTCCTCAGCCATTTTCACAACGACCATATCGCCGGCAACGAGGTATTTGCCGATTGCATCATCGTCGCGAATGGCGCGACCGCCCGGCTTCTCGAAGCGGAAAAACCGCGCATCGCCGCCCGCCTGCCGAAGATCGATCCTGTCATCATGCCGAACAGCCTGTTCGACGGCAGCCGGTCGATCACGGTCGGAAGCCGCGCGATTGAACTCCACGAGTTCAACATCCACAGTCCCGATGCGACGATCCTATGGCTGCCTGAGGAGCGGCTTCTGTTTGCCGGCGACACACTCGAAGACACCGTCACCTACATAACGGATGCTGCCGCCCTGCCGCAGCATCTGGAAGAACTGAAACGTCTGCGCTCCTTTCCCATCGCCCGTATCCTCCCCTGCCATGGCGATCCGGATCGTATTTTCGCAGGCGGCTACGAGCCTTCCTTCATCGACGCGACGATCCGGTATGTCGAGGCGATGAGTGACGAGGCGCCAGAACCGGAGATCTGGCGCAAGCCTCTGGCCGAAGCGGTCAGCGAGGATGTGAAAAGCGGCGCGCTGATCTACATCCCCGCCTATGAAGATGTGCATGTCTCCAATATCGCATTGCTGAAGACCTTCCGAGAAAGGTGAGGCGTTTACGAACGCTCTCCAATGACATCCACTACGCCAACGGACCCGGCCTGGGCGATGACCGGATTTATGGAGCATCCTTGAACAAGCGGCACGGGGGATCAGACTGAAGTTTCGGGTTCATGTAGGCTATGCCGGTCTGCAATCTCACGCTGATGTGCAATCCGATCGAGCCTCTGCCCCGACCCCCTCGCGTGATGGTCTTGATGAGATTCGAACTGCCAGACTGGGAGCTTCCGACAACATTATCGTTCACCGCGAAGCAAGATCGGGTGACTGCATCGACGCTCGAAACCGTGGCCGAGGATATGGGAATGCTGCCATAACCTCTGGCAACAGATAAAGCACTGGCGGCCGTTCTGGCGCAGACAATCGAGCGAGGTGGCTTCGCCATCGATGATCTTAACCGCCAGATCTATCAGATGACCATGCGGCAAGCAGATGGCAACGTAGCACGGGCAGCCCGTAGGCTCGGGCTCAATCGGGCCCAGTTCGCCTATCGGCTGGGTCAGATCAGCAACGGAAGGAGCCGCTAAAACAATGCTGCCGCTGCCAACTCCCAGGCTATGAGCGATTTCGGCGGGTGCTTCAATCCAAAAACGTCTTCCTCAAGCGATGAATATGAGCAGCACCGATGCCGCAGCAGCCACCGATTATTGTCGCACCCGCTTCGACCCAGGAGCAGGCATAACGCGAATAGGCATCGTCATTCAGATCGTTGCGGGTGTCGTGCAGACCTTCATTGGCGGCTGCGTCGCCTGTTTCCCCTTCGAATGCATTGGCGTAGACGCCGATTTCGATGGAAGCATCCATCTTTCGGAAGACCCGCGCTGCCGTCTCCACTGCCGCCTGCATGACTTCGGGCTTGCTGCAATTGAACAGGAGAGCCTCGGCGCCCGATGAAACCGCCCAGGATGCCGCGTCCTCGACCCTTTCTTCGGAGCGAAGCTTCGGTTCGCCGCCACTGAGGGCTGCCTCGTCATCCGCCAATGTGAAGGAAATCCAGAACGGCTTGCCTAATGTCGCCACCGCCTTGCGGACAGCCTCTGCCTCGGCGATCAGGCTCAACGTCTCGCCGAGCCATATATCGACGAAGGGGCCGAGGTTCTCGACAAGCACCTTAAGATAATCCTGCACCCGCGAAGGCTGAAAATTCTGCGGCTCGTATGAACCGAAGATCGGCGGCAGCGACCCGGCGACCAGCACCTTGCGCTCCGTAACGGCATCCGCCGCCTCGCGCGCCAGGCGACCGGCGAGACGGATCAGCGCCGGCCCTTCCTTCCGGAACCGATCCTCGCCGATGTGAAAGGGCACGAGTGCATAGCTGTTCGTCGTAACGACCTCAGAACCGGCGGCGATGAATTCCTGGTGTACCTTGCGGACGATATCCGGCGCGTTGATCAGCGCCAATGCCGACCATTCCGGTTGTTTCAGTTCCGCGCCCAGCCGCAGCAGCTCGCGGCTCATGCCGCCATCGAGAATTCGCGTCGTGCTCATGAAGAGGTCTCCATTCAGGCTGTCACGCCGTCAGCGGCGGCGGGCTTTTCATAACAAAGTGGGCGAGTTGCGCGTGGTTCGTGCGCCAGGGAATTCATGAGCCAGTCCTTTTACGTCGGCCTAGCGGCGAACCGGCACCTGCGCTTCGAGACCTCGAAAGACGCGGGCGATCACTGCGGTCAGCGCGAGATAGAAGAGGGTGACGACCAGCAGCGGTTCATAGACGAGCAGCGTGTCCTGCCGAACCTTGTTTGCCACGGCGTAGAGATCCATCACCGTCACCGTAAAGGCGAGCGGTGTCGCCTTGAGCTGCATGACGATCTCTCCTGCAATCGTCGGCAGGGCGATGCGAATGGCACGCGGCAGCCAGATGCGGCGGGTCAGCATCCAGGGTGAAAGGCCGAAGGCCCGGCCCGCTTCGAGCTCGCCCTTGGGAACTGCAAGCAGCGCGCCGCGCAACACCTCTGCCTCATAGGCGGCATAGTTCAGCGTGAAACTGACGGCGGCAAAGAAGAAGCCCTCGCGCAAGACTGGCCAGAACAGGCTCTGGCGGATGCCGGGGATCATGGGGAGCAGCGAGCCCACCCCGTAGTAGAGGAGCCATAGCTGTATCAATAGAGGTGTGCCGCGGAAGAAGGTGCAGTAGCTGCGGGCGAGCAGCCGTGTCAGCCCGCCGCCGCTGACCTGCGCGAAGGCGAGACCGATGGCGATGACAAAGCCGAACATCACGGAGATCACCAGCAGGCAAACCGTCTGCCAGGCGCCCGTCAGAAGCAGCGGCCAATAGGAAGAGATCCAGGTGAAACTCATGGGGCGCTTTCTTCAGGCAAGGCGCGGCTGCCCTCGCCGTACCCGTCCCTCGATCAGCTTGACGATGACGTTGGAAACGAGCGTGATGGCGAGATAGAGAAGGGCCGAAGCGAGGAAAAAGACGAAGTAGTGTTTGGTGCTTGCCCCGGCAAGACGGGTGGCGAGCGCCAGCTCCTGATAACCGACGACCGCGACCAGTGCGCTGTCCTTGGTGACCGACATCCAAAGATTGGCGAGACCCGGCAGGGCGTTTGGCAGGAGCGCCGGCAGCAAGACCCGGCGGAACCTCAGCACCGGTCCCATGCCGAAGGCCTTGGCGGCATCGATCTGGCCGACAGGAATGGCGAGGATCGCGCCGCGCAGTACCTCCGTCATGTAGGCACCCTGCACGAAGCCCAGCACCATGACGGCCGCGACGAAGCCGTTCACATTGACCGGTGGCAGGTCCAAGGCGGCCAGGAGCCGGTTCAGGCCATCGGTGCCGGCATAATAAAGCCCGACGATCAGGATCAGCTCCGGAACGGCGCGGATCACCGTGGTGTAGAAATCGAGCAGCAAGCGGAGCCCGCGATTGCCCGAAAGCTTTCCAAGCGCACCACCCGTGCCGAGCAGCAGGCCGATCGTGAAGGCGCAAGCTGAGATGGCGACCGTGGAGACCGCACCTGCCAGAAGAACGCCGCCCCATCCCGGAGGATAGGGAGACAGCAGGTCCAGAATACCTTGTTGCGTGGTCGCCATTATCAGGACTGCTTACTTTGCGCCGTAGATGTCGAAATCGAAGTATTTCTTGGTAATGGCGTCATACTGGCCGCTGGCCCGTACCGCAGCGATGGCCGTGTTCAGCTTGGCTTTCAGCTCCGTGTCTTCCTTGCGCAGGCCACCCGAAACGCCGGCGCCGAGAATTTCCTTGTCGTCGGTGACGTCACCCATCTTGGCGCAGCAATCCTTGCCGCCATCGCTCTTGAGGAAAGCGTCAAGCGCCAGTGAATCGCCAAAGACATAGTCGATACGGCCGGAGGCGAGATCCTGAAAAGCCTCGTCGAGCGTCTGGTAGGTTTTTTCTTCCGCAGCCTCGGCGAAATACTTCTTGTAATATTCCGACTGGATCGTCGACACCTGGATGCCGATGGTCTTGCCCTTCACGTCCTCGGCTGTGGCGCCCGGCTTCTGGTCCTTGGGACCGATCAAAGTGCTCGGCGTGTTGTAATATTTGTCGGTGAAGTCGATCACCTTCGAGCGTTCCGCGGTGTTCGACATCGACGACCAGATCACGTCGAACTTCTTGCTCTGGAGAGCCGGAATGAGACCATCCCAGGAAATGTCGACGATCGAGCATTTCTCCTTCATCTCATCGCAAACGGCATTCATCAGGTCGATTTCCCATCCCTGCCATTGGCCCGACGCGTCCTTGGCGAAGAAGGGCGGATAGGATTCGTTCATGACGCCGAAGCGGACTTCGGCCTGTGCGGTGACGGCGGAAAGCACGAGTGCCGCGCCGGCGAAAAGCGTGGGGAGCAGTTTCATTCGCAGGATTCTCCTGGTTTGTGTTGTCGACGAGAGTTCGCGCATCAGTGGGCGCGCAGACCGGTAAATTCCCGGCAGCGGGCGCTCACCGGCGCCCCGAATATCTGCTCCGGCGGACCTTCTTCCTCGATCCGTCCCTGATGCAGGAAGAGAACACGGCTCGAGACATCCCTGGCGAAGCGCATTTCATGCGTGACGATCAGCATGGTCCGGCCTTCTTCCGCGAGATCACGGATGACCTTCAGAACTTCGCCGACCAGCTCCGGATCAAGCGCCGATGTCGGCTCGTCAAACAGCATGACATCAGGGTTCACGCAGAGCGCTCTTGCGATTGCCGCGCGCTGTTGCTGACCACCGGATAAGAAAGCGGGATAGACGTCGCGTTTATCGAAGAGCCCGACCTTGTGGAGCAGTGCCTCGGCCTTTTCGATGGCCTCGCGCCGCGAAATGCCCATGACGTGCACCGGCGCCTCGATGACATTTTCCAGCACCGTCCGATGGGCCCAGAGATTGAAACTCTGGAAGACCATCCCCAGCCCGGTCCGCACCCGCTCGATCTGCCGCCAGCTGCGCGGCTGCGGCCGTCCGCCCCGACCGATCTTCAGCACAATCTCCTCGCCGTTGACCGCAATCCGGCCACGATCCGGCATTTCCAGGAAATTGATGCATCTGAGGAAGGTGCTCTTACCGGAGCCCGACGAACCGATGATCGAAATCACATCGGACTTGTGGGCCTGCGCCGAAATACCCTTGAGAACCTCTTGCGAGCCGAAGCTTTTATGAAGATCTTCGACGCGAAGAGCAGGAAAGGGTTGATCCGACATGCATGGTTCCGGCTGAACTGAATTTGCGAAGGATAATGATAAAATAACGCGGTTTTTTCGCGCAATTTTCATCCATTCTGCATATTTTGTGCAAAATAATCTTCCCCGTGCGGCAAATGCGGCAGAATGCGTGAAGTGCCGCGGCAAGAATTGGACTGAACAATGGAACAACTGGATCGCTTTGACCGTGACATTCTCGATATCGTTCAGCGCGACTGCCAGCTGAAAGCCGAAACGATCGCCGAACGGGTCGGGCTATCGGTCTCGGCCGTGCAGAGGCGGTTGAAGCGCCTGCGCGAGGAAGGGATCATCAAGGCGGAGGTGGCCGTCGTCGACCGCAAGGCGACGGCGACATCGATGGTGTTCATCGTCGGGATGGAGATCGAGCGGGACAATTACGACGCGCTGGCGAAGTTCCGCCTCTGGGCAGAGAAGCAGGATCACATACAGCAGGTCTATTACGTCACAGGTGCGGTCGATCTGATCGCGATCGTCACCGCCCGCGACGTCGAGCACTATGACGACATCGCGGCCCTGATCATGGCGGAAAACCCGCAGATCCGCCGCATGCACACGAATGTCGTGCTGCGAGACGTCAAGCTCGGCCTGTTCGTTCCCCTGGAATAGCGCGCAAGCAATGGTCTCGCCACCATTGGTTTGGGCCGCGGAGAGGTCCCAGCAGTCTTTAACGGCGGTGTCAGTTACCGCTGTGACGTTTCTGTGCCTGTGTATCAATATCGCCGATAGAACGCTCCAGATCGATTGGGCACCAATGCGATCCTCCACGTCAGCATTCGGACGTGCTTCAAATCTTGGCAGGCTTTAATCGAGGCCGTCGTTTTGAGGATCTATCTGCGCAGATTGGTGTTTCGTGCAGCCCGAGATGAATTCCCAAATCACCCCAGCGGGATCGGCCGGGCCGATCAGGTCCGAGCGCTCCCAGGAGCCTCCGGGCCGGGCCTGTTGGGATCAGCCATTCATTGGGTGACAATCAGGGCCCAACGGAACCTTGACAGCTCATTCCTCAGGCACGCCGTCAAGAAGGCCATCATAGACATCCATGAGCGCGTTGGTGATCGCCTGACCCAGCGCGTTTCCGGCTTGGCGAACATCGTCATCGGTGCCGTCCCGCGCTGCCCTTGCAAGCTCGAAGCCCTGGTCGCCAACGATCTGCTTGGCCATTTCGATTGCCCATAGCCCGAAATCGCCGCGGTTATCGATCTTGATTGTATCGTTCATGTGCTGGGCTCCTGTGATCAGCAGCGAGGATTTACCCACTCGCGCCAGGAAAGGCCAGCCTTCGACGTGGTGTGATCTGCTTCAATCTTTCATGATGCGCCTGGATGGGCACCGGCGCTCTCAGCGAACTGGTTGTCGCAAGAAGCCTATGGGAAGTCAAAAGCGCAGCGATGGCTTGGCGGATCGTTCAATCCGAGGATTTTCTGCGGTGAATTCGTTTATGGCGATCTTGAGGAGCTCCGGGGCCGATGCAGGATTTGCCGGCGCTCTGCTCTAATCCGATTTTTTCAAGATTATTGTCGATTTCCGAAATGCTGCTTCGTTGTCAATATGAGCGGGCTTGTTCAGCGGCAATGGTGCCGGCGTCTCGCTACCGGAGGAACCTTCCTATGCGTTTCATGTCTATCGTCACGTCTACCGATTCGATGCATCCGACGTCCGAGCTTATCGAGGCGATCGGCAAGCTTGCCGATCGGGAAATCAAGGCCGGCCGCATGCTCGACACCGCAGGGCTGATGCCGCTCGCGACGGGTGCCCGCGTCACGATCCGTGAGGGCAAGCTGAATGTGATCGACGGGCCTTTCGTCGAGGCCAAGGAGGTCGTCGGCGGTTATGCGATCTTCGAACTGCAAAGCAAGGAGGAGGCCGTGGCGCTGGCAGTCGAGTTCATGCAGCTGCACAAGGATCTCATGCCCGGCTGGGAAGGCACGTGTGAAGTGCGCGCCTATTTTGAACCGGGTGCAGAGGGGATCTGCGACCCTCTTGCCGAAGCAAGGGCATGATCCTCTCGACCTGTAATCGGGACGGACGGCCGTGACGGTCGCCGGCACCCATCAAACGATCCTGGCGGTCTGGCGGATCGAACAGCCGCGGCTTATCACCAGCCTGGCACGATTGCTGCGTGACGTGCCGCTGGCCGAGGATCTGACCCAGGAAACGCTGACTGTCGCCCTGGAACGATGGCCGAAGACGGGAATCCCCGAGCGGCCCGGCGCATGGCTCATGACCACTGCCAAGCGTCGGGCGCTCGATCATCTGCGGCATCGCCGGATGCTGGATCAGAAGCACGAGATGATTATCCGGGAAATGGAAGCAGAAGAGCAGATCATGCCAGATCTAGACACGCCTCTGGATGACGATATCGGCGATGAAATGTTGCGCCTGATATTCACGGCGTGCCATCCGCTGATCTCGCGCGAGGCGCGTGTGGCCCTGGCCTTGCGGATGATCTGCGGCCTGACGACATCAGAAATCGCCCGGGCATTTCTGGTGACGGAAGCGGCGATCGCCCAACGCATCGTCCGCGCCAAGAAGACATTGTCTGAATCGGGGCTGGGCTATGAGACACCGCATGGCGAGCAGCTGTCGCAACGTCTCGCCTCGGTGCTTGAGGTCATCTACCTGATCTTCAACGAGGGTTACACGGCCGCCCGCGGCGACAACTGGTTTCGGCTGCAATTGTGCAATGAGGCGCTGCGGTTGGGCCGCGTCCTAACGTCAGTGGCGCCGCAGGAGCCGGAGGCGCACGCTTTGCTGGCTTTGATGGAGCTGAACGCGTCCCGTGCTGCGGCGCGCACGGATGCGGCCGGCAATCCGATCCTGCTGCTCGAACAAAATCGCGGCCGCTGGGATCGCTTGCAGATTCAGCGCGGCTTGAAGGCGTTGATGCGGGCTCAGGAGCTTGACGGTGCTGGCGGGATCTATGCCCTGCAGGCCGCGATCATCGCATGTCACGCAAAAGCGATGAGCGCCGATGAAACCGATTGGAGGCGGATCGCCGATCTCTATGCGGAACTTGCCGGGCTTCTGCATTCGCCGATCGTCGAACTCAATCGAGCCGTGGCCATCGGCATGGTCGAAGGCCCCGAGGCGGCACTGGACATTATTGAAAGCCTGCGCGATGAGCCTGCATTGAAGAACTATCATCTTCTGCCCAGCGTCCGCGGCGATCTTCTTTATAAGCTTGGCCGATACGACGAAGCGGGGCGAGCCTTTGAAGCGGCAGCCGCGCTTGCCGAAAATAAGAGGGAGCGTGATCTCCTCATGCGCCGTGCTGGCGAAGCTGGCGCCGCTGCGAAGGGTTGATCCGGCTGAGGGCGGCCCTTTTTTACTTTAGGCCATTCTAGAGTCTGAAGGCGGCCCCATCTGACTCCGGTCTCCAGACGATCAAATCTTATTACGCTTTTTCCGGATGGACGCTGCTGAAGCGGTTGACGCCGCTTGCCCGGATGATGATGCGTGAGGCGGAAGATCCGGTGAGCTCGGGGGGCTTCCTCAGAACGTAGGTCTAGCTGATTTCGGGTTGCGTGCCAGTGATAAAACTGCGCGCAACGGCCGAAATCGCATCGGCAACCTTCGACATGGATCCAAGATGCGGAGAGCGCAGCATCACGACGTCCAGATGCATATCCTGGTCGCTTATGTTGACCCTCTCGATGCCATGTGGCGGCGAGCTTTCAAACAGGCGTCTGGGCATCAACCCGAGACCGAAGCCCCTGCGCACCAGCGCGAGCTGCATACCTGCATCCTCAATTTCGGCCGCAATCGTCAGGGGCTGGCGCTGGCCGGCCAACAACTCTGCGAGACAACGGCGAGCGTCGCAGGGTTCTGGGCTCAATATCCACGTCCTGTTCGCTGGATCATCGGCTCTGCTGGTTCCGCTGGCACCGATGACGATCAGTTTTTCGTCGCCGATATTTTCGGCGTGCGGATATCGGGATCGCTCGGATAACACGATGGCGGCATCGAGATGCCCCAACCGGAACTGCTCGACAAGTTCCTGGCTCCATTGCGATTTCAGCCGCATCGACACCTTGGGAAACCGTGCGGTCGCCGAGCCTAGTTCTCCGGCGAGACTGTCATGCGCAAGGCCCTTGGCCACGCCGAGCCGGAAAAGGCCATGCGCCTCCGGCGCCGCCACAACGGCCTTCATGTTCTCGAAAGCAGTCAGAATATCGCGACTACGAGCCAGCACTTCACGTCCTGCCGGCGTCAGAACCGGCGGCTTCTGCCGACGGTCGAGCAGCGTGACGCCGAGTGCCTGTTCAAATCTCTGGATCTGACGACTGACGGCTGGCTGGGTCAGCGGCAAACGTTGCGCGACCCGTTGAACCGATCCTTCATCGGCAAACATCACGAATGTCCGCATCTCATCAAACATGTTCATTCCACATACTTATTTTGCATATTATGAATTTGAGTATCACGGATATCAAGGTCATTTTGCGGGCACGGATAAATCAACCCGGAGAAATATGATGAAAGCGATCGTCCTCACCGAGGCAGGCAGCCTCGACAATCTGACACTGCAAAAGCGCCCGATGCCACAGCCCCAGCGCCAGGAAATCCTGATCCGCGTCAAGGCAACGGCACTCAACTATCGGGATCTCGAAATTGCGCAGGGACATTATCATACGGCATTCGGGCTGCCGCTCATCCCCTTGTCGGACGGCGTCGGCGAGGTGATTGCCGTCGGTCGTGACGTAACTCGTTTCAAAATCGGCGACAGGGTCTGCAGCACGTTCTGGCAACGCTGGACCGGCGGTTCCTTTCGGATGGCAGAACCGTCCTACCAACGCGGCGGCCCGCTCGACGGGCTTCTTTCGGAATATGCAATTCTCGATGAACAAGCAGCCGTTTTCGCGCCGCGCAATCTGAGCGATATTGAAGCGTCGACCTTGCCGTGCGCCGCCGTTACGGCGTGGCAAGCCCTTGTAACGGAGGGGCACATCAGGGCTGGAGAAACCGTTCTTGTCCAGGGAACCGGTGCGGTATCGCTTTTTGCACTGCAGTTCGCCCGCGCGAGCGGCGCTCGTGTGATCGTCACCTCCAGCAGCGACGAAAAGCTGGAACGCGCAAAGGGTCTCGGTGCATTTGGTGGGATCAACTATCGACGCACACCGGAATGGTCTGCCGCCGTTCTCGATATGACTGACGGTCGTGGCGTCGACCACATCATCGAGGTCGGAGGACCAAAAAGCTTTGAGCAGTCGCTAAAGGCGGCATCCCGTCGCGGCCAGATCAATGTGATCGGCTACCTTGGTGGCATACAGGGCACGATCAATCCTCTCGATATCTTTCGAAAACAAATAGACGTTCGCGGCATTCCTGTCGGATCGCGTGAATCCTTCGAAGCCATGAACCGGGCCATAGAAGCCCTCGACCTCAAGCCGGTAATCGATCGTGTATTCGATTGGACAGACGTTGCAAATTCGATGCGCTATTTCTCAGCCGCTTCCCGTTTCGGAAAGGTTGTGCTGCAACTCGCCGGATGAAGCATGCTGCGGACGATCTCTCGGAAGGTGGGTTCCGCTACCTATGTCTTCGCCGTAACTACGGACAACCACATTTTTGTCGAGCACTGTGTTAGATCAAACCGAGAGCCAGCGACACCGGCTTGCCTCTTCTATTGCCCCGTCATTCCTCCCTGAATGTCCCGGCAACCGTGTTTGCCTCCTGCTTCCGCGAGACTGGCCAGAAGATCCCTCCACCGCTCGTCATGCTTTGTGACGTCGTCCTGCTGAGCCCAAAGTTTGACTTTCTTGGTTGCGGCCTCGTCCTGATAGGTTTCCGCGACATCGCTATGCAGCGCCAGAACCAGCGTTTCGACGTCTCGGGCAGACAGGATCTCGGTCTCCGATAAGCTCTTGGGATTGGTGAACGAGAGCGAGTTGGGAAGCAGCCAATGCGTCCCGATTCCGCCATCTCGTAAAACACGCGGCATGGTGATCTCGTGGATGCTGACTTCAGAATTATGATCGCAATAGAGCTTCTCGATCGCCGTGCGAAGCTCCGTCTCGAGGCCGAGGCCCAACTGGCCCCCGGCGCCAAGCACCGAGCCAAAACCGAAGCTCTCGCTATAGCGGCCGGCCGGCGCCGAAACATCGGCGATGACGACGTGCAGCGGCGGCAGCGTCTGCGGTGATTGCGGCGCTGAGTGGAACGCATTGCGGATGGCGTAGTAGAGCGTCATGGCGCCACGGTTTTCGACCGCTCCGCCATCGGTCACCCAGTATCGTGTCCTTGCTTCTCCGGATGCTTCGATGTCGATTGCAGCATCGGGAAAGACCGGCGGAAAGTTTGCGCTCAGGGCTGCGGCGCGCGCGATCGACATGTCCGCATTGTCGAGTGTGACGAGCTGCATGTGCAGCGATCCGTCGTCCGGCGGAGACGCAGGCGCGGCAAGATTGGTCAGCACCAGCCGCCCGCCCGCCTGGGCGGCATCCAGAAATTGGCGGCAGCGCGTCGCTCTCTCGGGAAGCGAAAGGCTCCGATCGGCTTGGCAGGAGGGGCTGTCATCGGAAAAAGATCCGACGATCGCGGTGTTGAGCATCACGCCGAAGGACGGCGCTCCCATCGTCCCGGCACCCATATGACAGACGAAGGATTCAGCGAGAATCGCGCCCAATCTCGAGCGTGCCGGTATCCAGCCCGTCACGTCCTCCTCCGGCCTTTGAGCTTCACGGCAGGCCGAGGACGCCCAATGCCAGCGCCCGAAGGCGAAGCGCATATCGCTCGCACTGTCGATCACCTGTTCGATGAAGGGCAGCGCCATGGCTTGCGAAAAATCATCCCATGCCTTGACGTCCATGCTGTCACGTGGCCGACGAAGCTCCTGCTCATGAAGCGCGAAATAGCCGAGCGCAGCGCTGCCACCAGAGACGCCACTGACAAGCACAACGTTGCAGATCTGGTCGTGCTCGGCCAGCCCCCGCAGCAGCGAGGCCGTGTAGATCGCCGCACGCGTGCCGCCACCGGAGGCGATAACTGCAACTCTCGGCGTTGTGGGCTGGAGCGGACCGCAGCCGCCGTTGGGTTGGCCGCTTTCGAATAGGAATGATGCGGGCTGCTTGCCCACATGTCGTTCGGAGCGGATTGCAAGTTCCGGAGGCTGGATCGCCCGCAGGAAACTGAAGACAGCAGGACCGCCGATGAGGCCATAAGCCAGCGCGCCGACGAGGGCGGGATAGACGAGCGTCGAGCGCTGGAAATTGCGCAGGCTCGCAAGCAGATCCCCGGCCGGCGCCTGCTCGGCGGGCAGGCGCTCCAGCTGGGCACGAAACTGCGCGAGCACTTCCGCCGGCGTCATGAACTGGATCGCCCGGTCAGACGCGGCCTTGGTCTGCCGCTGATACTGATCCTCATAGCGGCCCTCGATCTTCAGGCGCCCCGCGCCATGCAGCGCGATCGCGCGGCCTTGGTTGCGGACCGTGCTCAAGGTCTCGCTGCCTTCATAGTCGTAAGCGATTTCGACCGGAGTGATCGCTTGCTGCTCCCTGTCCATGAGACGCATGAGCCGGCGCGCGACGAAGTGATCGCACCAGAAGGCATAGTACCAGGCGACGGCATAGGCGAAGGCGATATAGCGCATGAGAGTCGTATTGCCGTAGCCTTCGGAGCCGGCATTGAAGAGGTAGGTGATGTAATGGACGTCAGCGAGGCGAAGCACTGCGACGACAATGACGAGAACGCTGATCACCCGCTGCGGGCCAATGAAGAAAAGACGCCCGATCGTCTGCAGGATTTCCATCAACCGATCGAACAGGATGCCGAGGAAAAGGGCGATCCATGCGGCAACACCGGTCACCAAGAAAGCGTACCAGAGATAGTGATCGGGCACGAACAGGGTGAGCAGCGATCCGGGCAGAAGCAATTCGACCGGATAGCGGATTGGGGCGATGACAAGGGCCGACACCAGCGCGGCAATCGGTCCGCGGCCCATGAAATCGTAGCGATTCTTGGGCAAGAAAAGCTCCACTTTAGGCAGGCTGTCGGCAAGCCCGCCGCCTGCATTGGAGCGGAATAGGCACCGCGAGAGCATCCAGGCCGCCGGCAGCGCAAGCACGAGTGCGCAGACGATCGCGGCGCCGATATGCAGGCGGGGCCGCGCCGTCATCATGCCGTAGGTTTCCGGGCGCGAATTGATGATGAGAAGCGCGGCGAGGGCCGCAAGGATCACCAGCTGTCCGGCAAGCAGATACTGGTTGAAGACCGCTCGCCGGCTAGCTGCCGCATGCAGCAGGAAAAGAAGCGCGAACCCGATCGCAAGCAGACCGAGATTGCCCCAGCGCATCTCGACGGTCGGACCGAGCGCCATGGCAAGGGTCAGAATGCCCGCGAGCAGCGGCACAAACCAGGCATAGCCGTCGGGCGCGAGCCATCGCCACGCGAGGCGCCGCCCCTTCGGCAGCGGCTGGTTCAGCCAGGCATCGAATTCCCGCCACCATCGAACGAAGCCCCGGACGCGTTCGCCGAGCCAATTGTAGATGCTGGCTTCCCGATGGATGGGGTGTTCGCTCATCAGCGTGTTTCCAGTCAGCTGTCGGTGAGAATGACATCGGCCGCCTTCTCGGCGACCATGTAGACGGCAGTGGCAAGGAAGTAGCCGGGAATGCGGGGAAAGACCGAAGCGTCAACGACGCGCAGGCCTTCGATGCCGTGCACCCTGAAGCGGCTGTCGAGCACGCCGCCATCTTCGCGGGGGCCGATGGCGCAGGTGCCGCAGGCATGGTGGCCCCAGGCGTTTTCCGCGACATAGCGGCGAAGCGCCTCGTCGCTCTCGTTCTGCCGGCCGGGCTCCTCTTCGCTTGCGATCGGAGCGTCCATCGCATCGTTGACCTTTCTTACGAAACGGATGGCATGGACGACGGCGTCGAGATCGAGGTCGTAATTGCCTGTTCCCTCGAAGAAGGAATGAAACATGACAGCAGGCAGGGCCGCGGGATCGGCGCTTCTCAACCGCACCGTTCCGCCCTGGTTTTCGGTATAGGCCTTGAGGATCGCCCAGGTCATGTAATCAGGCTTGCGGATGCGCTCGGAATAGCGAGGATAATAGCCGCGGAAATCGGCCAGCAGCGAAAAGCAATGCAGGTCTGGTTCGCTCAGCGTGTCGCGGGATTTAAGCGTCAGGGAAAACATGACACCGTTGCTCGTATAGTTGCCGATGCGAAATCTGCGCCACCGCTGGTAATGGGCGTCGCCCGTCGTATAGGTGACGCCCTTGAGGGCCGACCAGGGTTCGTTCATCCGGCTGACGACACCGACCTCGTAGCGGTCCTGCAGGTTCCGCCCGACGCCTGGAAGCGCCTCGACGACGGGAATATTGTGCTCGTCGAGATGGCCGGGATCGCCAATGCCGGAGAGCATCAGAAGCTGGGGCGAGGCGAAGGCGCCGCCTGACAGGATGATCTCGCGGCCGGCCCGAATGACTTCCTCGCGCCCCTCCCCGTTAATGCAGCGAACCGCGACCGCGCGCTTGCCGTCAAATTCGATGCGCGTGACCAGAGTGTTCAGACGAAGCGTCAGGCGGTCGGGGTGCCGCTTCATCACGTCGAGCAGCCGCTCGCGCGGCCCCTGCCTGGTGTGGCGTCGCGTCGAAAGCGGTGTGACGCGCACGCCGCAGGCGCCGACGTTCCAATTGCGGTGGTCGTTGGGGTCGATCTCGGTCGTCTCCCAGTCGGAACCCCGCTTGCCGAAGGCATCGGCGGCCGCGCCGACGCAGCGCAGCAGCGCCCGCCACAGCGGCCAGTCGCGCAGAGCCCGCAGTGGCAGGGCCCGCTCCGTCGTCATCCACCCCCACCATCCGTGGCCCGTCGGATTGAGGCCTGTTGCCGCGGCGAGCCACCGCCACAGGAAGAAGCGGTAGCGGCAGCGCTCGATGCGCTCGAAATAGCCCTGCATGTGCGAAGCCTTCCAGCTTTCGTCGCCGGTAATCGCAAAGATGTGGTTCCAGTCGCAATGATTGGGCCGCACGATGATCATCGCATGATGGGCGGTGCAGCCGCCGAGCCCGCGCACGCGTGGATAAAGCACACCGTCCTTTTCTTTGCTGTAGCGCCAGTCGCGCTCCTGCATTTCCTGATTTTCGTAGTGGCGCACCCAATGGTTCTCGGCCATGCCGGGATGTTCGGAGGCAAAGGCATGAAAGGCGGGCACGCGACAGGCATCGGCAAGCGGCATGTCGGAGCCGTCGTCCGACTTCGCCAGCGGATCGCCGCCGGCCTCGATGACGAGCACCGTCCGCCCCTCTTCGGCCAGCCGCGCGGCGAGGACGGCGCCGCCGGCGCCGCTGCCGATAACGATATAATCGTAAGTCGGCCCGCCGGACATCGTCAGAACTGCTTCAGATAGGAAATCAGGGCATTCTTGTCCGATTGCGGGAGATCGGCGCCGAATGTGTGCCCACCATTGACCACATAGTCAGGGCATTTGCTCAAGCCCACCAGGCGATCGATGAGCTTGGTGTCGCGCACTACCTTATCGGCTTTGGCGAGCACGGCGGGATCTGCGAGTTCCTCCGGCGTGCATTGCCCGCCGAGCTCGGAGAAGGCTCCGATCAGCGCCGGGCCGTTGGCGATCAGGCGCTTGTAATTGGCGAATTTGCTCTCCTCATCATTGTCGGGCAACAGCTCGGTGTTGGTCAGCGCATTAACAGGGAAACCGGCTGGGAAGGGGCCGACGGTGATCGAGCCGTCCTTCTTGAAGGCCCAGCCGGCGACCTTGTTCAGCAGGCCGGTGAAGGGCTTCACCTTGTCGGGCACGAAGCCCGGCGGCACGATGAGGCATGAGGGAGCGCTGGTGCGGTAGATATAGCCCGGCACCGGCGCCTCGGTCATCTTATCCATCCGGCGCGTTTGCGGCGAGAGCATCTGGCGGATCGACCGGTCGAAGACCGCAAGCCTGTTTTCGACGCAGGGCAGATAGGGATCGCCCGCATCCGCCGCCGGGCAGGCGGTGCCGCGACCGGCGCCGTAGCCGCCGGCATAGTCCTGATTGTAATAGTCCGTCCCGTAATAGCTGTCCTCGTGGCCAACGGAATTGTTGAGCAAGAAGGGCGCGGTCGACCAGAGGCTGACGAGCGATGGCGGCCTTAGATAGCCGCGCCCGTTGCCTGCCGCCTGTAGCGGCGTTGCCGCCCCCGAAACCGGATGATTGACCGTCACCTCATGCGGAGGCGGCAGCGACTTGTAGGTGGAGGAGGTGAAATTGTCCCAGATGTCACCCGAAAGACCGTTGGTGGCGATCGCGCTGCAGGCATTGGTGCGCACGACATCCATCGGCACGCGCCGTTCCGTCGACAGGTAATTGCCGTCGAGGAAATCCTTTCCGTTCTCATCCTTTTGCGTGACGAGCTTGACCATGCCGTGCTTGAAGGCATCCGACTGCGCCCAGGCCCAGTAGCGGTCCCAGCATTCGCGATAATGCGGGCCGGCACCGCCGCCTGCGCAGATGCCCTGATCGACGCCGAGGTCCGGCGCCGGCACCGGCTGCTTGCTCGAATGACAGGCGGCGCAGTTTTCGGCAAAGACGATCTTTCCGCGCTCGACCTCGGCCGGATCGCGCGCTTCGAGCACCTTTTCTCCGACCGGCGTATCCTTCAGGTGATCGGCGCGGGCTGCGACCAGGAAGAATATCGCCATGTCAGGCGTCATCGCCTCAGTGGCCTGCCAGTAGACCGAGTTCTTCTCGGCATCGGCGATGCGGATCGGCGAGATCTTCTGCCCGCCGAGGAAGGGGCGGAAGTGCAGCAGCCATTCCTCGCTGAAGAGGCCGATATTGAGATAGACGCGATTGAGCGCACCGAGCGTGCCGACGGAATCGGCGCCGTCCTTCAGGACGCGCATCGAGGCGACCGTGCCGGTCGCCTTGTCGTAGAGGGAACCGAAGGCCGCGGTCTGCGGATAGTCCTGCGCCTGCTTGTTGTCCTTCTCGTCCCCCTTGATGATTTCCTTGCCGGTCTTTGCCCCGATGCGCAGCCGCTCCAGGACGTCGTAGACGGCATTCATCGTGCGGGGATTGTTCATGTAATCGGTCGAGACCAGCGAGGTATCGAGCGAACCCGGCGGGTTCGTATGGAACAGCTGGAAGAGGAAATTCCTCTCGTTCTCGGCCGGTTCCCCAGGCGTCGCGCGCGGTTTGGTGTTCCAGAAGAAAATGCGGTCGACCCAGAAATACTGAGCGCCGGGATTGGACGAGATTTCGGAGAATTCCGGGCTCTCGACATTCTTTGGCGGGTTGATCGGATTGGGACCGACATGGCAGAAGGCGCAGGACATGCCGACGCGATAGGGACGCACGAGATCCTTGTCGTTGTAATAGGAGGGATCGGTGTAATAGCGCACTGCATCCCAATGTTCGGCGGCCTTGCTGTCGAAGTCAGGATTGGAGAAGAGACGCAGGCCCATCACGCCCGTCGGTTCGCCATAATAAGAGCCGACCGGGATTTTCTTCTCTTCGTCCTTCACCTTGACCGTGGTGCCGCGCGAGCCGATCTGCACGCCGGGATAGCGGGCATCCGCCTCGGCATTGCCGCCGAAACTGTCGGCCGCGCAGTCCTTTTTGCGCTGATCGATCCACAGCCCCCAATGATCGGGATCAGCGCTCTTCGGAGTGTCGAAGCAGGGTTCGTTGACGAGCCCGAGATAGCGGAAGCGGTTGTCGCGGCCATAGGCCATCGTCGGATGAGACGAGATGGTCTTCAGGAGATCGAAGGCGCCGATCGTCGCGCTGGCAGCGAAGTCCCAGAAACGGTCGTTGCCGCCGGTCCAGACGATCCAGGCATTCTGTCCGCGGATCGCCGCCTTGCGGACGGCCTCCGGATCGAGCCCGGTGGCGGTTGCGACCTCCTTGATCTCGTCGGGATAATCGGCGCCGGCTGCCGGCGGCAGCAGCAAGCCCTTGTCCATTGCCGCGAAGTAAGGCTCGCCGGCTCCGGGAAATTCCTCGACCTTGCGATGGACTGTCTTCGCCTCGTCCTCAACATTGCCGAACTGGCTCGCATCCGGCTCGATCAGCCACCAGACGATGAGCGCAACCGCAGCGATGGCGATGACGGCGAGCGCGACGACGGCTGCCACGATCCAGGCGAGAAACCGCACGATGCGCTGTCTGACGTTTGCCATTGCCCCCTCCTGATGGTCAAAGTGTCTTGAGATAGGAAAGCAGTTGCTCCTTCGCCTCCGGCGGCAGATCCGTGCCCCAGAGATGACCGCCATTGCCGTTGCCCGGAAGGCCGGTATCGTAGAGCGTGCCGTACCGCTCCCCCGGCTTATCCGGCATGCTCACGAAGCCGCCATTGTCGGCATCCACAAGATCGGAGCCGCGGTAGAACTGCCCCGGCCGCTCGGCAGGCGGAAGCAGCAGGGCGCGCAATGTCGGGACGCTGCCATTATGCAGGTAGGGACCGCGCAGCCACAGGCCACCAAGGCCCGTCGCCACATAACCGTCGGTCTTCTGGAAATTGGCAAAACCCCAGGCATAGCGCGGCTCGTAGGCCGCATAACGGTCGCGGGCTGCGGGCGTCCACATATCCAGGCGATGGCGGTCCGTGCCGAGCTCGACGATTGGGATCGGCGTCCTGTAGCGTGCGCCCTTGGCATCATGGCAGGCGGCGCATTGCGCGGTATAGATCGCACGGCCGGCGTCGACTGCCGCCGCATCGACATGATAGGGATCGCCTGCCGGCTTGAGGGGAGAAAACGGCGACGGCGGCGGCCCCTGCAGGCGGATGAAATCCATAATGCGGCGAAGACCCTCTTCGCTTCCCCCATAGGATTTGTAGGTCATGCCGTCGCCGATCGCGCCCGAGACCACCGTCTCGTAGAGATCGGTCTGCAATCCGTCCCAATGGAGTGAGAAGCGGCGCGTATTGGTGGCGGCGAGGTCGGCAAGCGACCACAGGGGCATCATGTCGGAATTGCCGATCGTGTGGTCATCGGCAAGTTGGAGGTTCTGGAACTTGACCGGATTGAAAGGATCGATCCGGCCCGGCCCCCAGTCCGGCCGATCCTTCATCCAGGCAAACTGCCGCCCCTGTTCCTGGAGGGCTGCCCGGGTCGCCGGCACCAGGACGAAGCGATAGAGCGCCCGCTCCCAGACCGCCATGTCATAGATCCTACCGATCTCCGTCATCACCCGGTCGGCGGTAAACCTGGGATCGGCGCCGACATCGATCAGAAAGCGGATATAGGCCTGCGGATTGACCCGCGTCCCAGGGCCCGCCTCGACCAGCCGCGCCGGCTCGGCGGCATGGAGCCGATAGCTGCCCTGGTGGCAGAAGGCGCAGTTCGGCGCAACGCGCTCTATGACGCCGAGCGTCTTGACCGACAGGCCGACCGGAACCTCGTCGCCGGCGCGCCAGTAGAGGCCGAAGGCGCCATAACCGTCCGCGTTTGCCGGCAGATGTTCGGGAAAGAGTTGCGGCAAGACGCGCCAGATCCAGTAGGGAATTCCCTGCGCCTCTTCATTGCCGATCGAACCGTGATTGAAGACCTCAGCCAGATCGTTCGTCCGCGGCTGGGCGACCGGCCGGAAGAGCAGGAAGAACAGCGCAAAAGCGCCGACGACGAGCAGGACCAGAACGGCGAAAAGCCATTTCCAGAAGACGCGCCTCATGCCTGTCTCCCTTCGGCGATGTTCTGTTCGAGCAGCAGGATGCGCAGGAGACAGAAAAGCGTCGCAATGCCGACCGACCCGTCGAGGAAGACGCCGGCGAGATAGCCGATCGGCTGGTCGAACACGAAGACGGCGAGAAAGAAGAAGACCGTGCCGAGCGTGCGGGAAGGGAAGACCGCGAGCCAGGCGAAGACGCGGTAACGGTCGATATCGAGCGTCGCCGGAATGTAGAAGATCGACAGGATCCCGAGCAGCAGTCCGGCAAAGCGCGGCCAGATCAGCTGGTTGACGGTGATGCCGAAGAGGCCGAGGATCCATTCCGGACAGAAGATGAGCGGCAGGACGAAGGCGAAGTTCAAAAGGATGCCGATCCAGACGAGGACCGCATGCCGTGCCTTCCATTTGCTGAGCGATCGCGACTGGGTCATAGCGTCTTCATATATTCGACGAGGGCGTCTTTTGCCGCCGCCGGCAACTCCGTGCCGTAGCGATATCCTTCGTGGCCGGCATTGCCATTTCCGGGCCGCGTCGTGTCGTAGCGAAAGAGATCGCCGCCGGCAGACTGATCCGACCGATAGCCCACTTTGGCGAGATCGAACTCGTCGCTGCCGCGGAACCAGACGGACGGCCGCTTGGCGCTCGGTTCAAGCAGATCGCGCAAGGTCGGCACCGAGCCGTTGTGCAGATAGGGCGATCGCGCCCAGATGCCGTCGAGCGGGTGATTGGCATAGCCATCCGTCTTGTGGAAGCGGCTGAAGCGCCAGGGATAGCCGGCATAGAGCAGGTTCTGCTCGGCGGCGAAATTTGCCGTATAGGAGGTCCAGCGTCCCGCATCGGTGCCGATATCGGCGAGGGGAACCGTCATGCCGAGGTGCGTGAAACGCTGCCTGTCGTAGCTGTAGTCCTTCGCATCCTTGAAGCCGTGGCAATCGGCGCAATACTGCAGGAACAGCGTCTTGCCCTCCGCCGCCTTCGCCTGATCGATCTTGGCGGCGACGGGGAACGGCGGCGAAGGCAGATCCCACATCCAGTCCTCGATGCGCGCGATTGACGCCCGGTCGACCGTCACGGGCGTCACGCCGGCGCCGAGTGCGGCACTCAGGTTTCGTTCGGCCACGGAATCATTGTTGCCGTCCCAATGGAGGTTCATGCCCTCGCGCGGGCGCTGGCGCCAGATGGCGGGATAGTCGGAAGAGCCGTTCAGCGCAGCACCACTGATATGGGCCTCGTCCATCGGAAAGTCGAACTGCAGCGCCTTGTAGGGATTGAACGTGTCCACGCGGCCCGGGCCCCAATCCTCCTGGCGCTTGACGAAATCGAGCTGGGTGCCGAGATCGAGGAAGGCGTTCTTGACCCGCGGGAAGACCACGTAGCGATAGACCAGCCGCTCGAAGACATTGAGATCGCCGCCGACCTTGGGGCTATCGATCGTTTCGATCAGCGCGTCGGCAGTAAAACCGGGATCGCGGCCGACATCGATGAAGAAGCGAATGAATTCCTGCAGGCGCAGATTATTGGAAGGCGCGCCGGGGATGAGATGGCGAACCGCGTCTCCAGAAAGATGATAGGTGCCGACATGGCAGACGGAACAGTTGAGCCAGACCCGCTCGACGCCTGAGACCACGCGGCGCGACACCCCGATCGGAAGGTCGTCGCCCGGCTTTTCGTAGAGGAAGCCGAAGCGGCCCCAGCCTTCCGGCCCGAGCTTGTCGGCATACATGACCGGCAAGGCCTTGAAGACCCAGTAGGGTGGTCCCGTCGCCGTCTCGCTGCCGATCGAGCCGCGCATGAAATGCTCGCTCTGGCTTTTGAAGGCGACGACATACTGGTTGACGAACACGAGGTAATAGACGAGCGCGAGCAACAGCAGCACAACGATCGCCAACCACCAACGGCGATGGCGGGCGACGGCGATCTCGACGGGCGTCTTGCGGTCGTTGTCGCTGCTCATAGGTCCACTCCGAATGCGCGGGCGATGGCGCGTGTCAATGGAAGGTCGGCGGCTCGAAAACCGACATGACCTGCTTGATCATCTTACCGTAGCGATCCTCGAAGCTCGTTCCGTCAAACCGGCTGAGATCGTAACAGCCGAGCGGGTTTTCGAGATCGTTGAGCAGACACTTGTTGCAATAGGTGCATTCCTTCTCCGGGCCGTTGGCCTCGGCGAGGATCTTCGGCAGATCGTTGTTGGCGATCAGCGGACGGGCCATGGTGACGCCGTCGCAGGCTTTCGAGCGGATAGCCTCGGCGATCCTGTCGGCATGCTGGAACCCGCCGGTACAGAGCACCTTGATATCGGGATCGATCTTGCCGATCGCTTCGGAAACCGCGCGCGCATAATCGAGATTGATGCCCTCGATGACCTTGCCCCTGCGCCAGCGCCAGAGCGCCTGGAAGGCGCGCCCCAGCAGGGGATTGGAAAAGATCGCATAATTCATCGGCGCACGCGTGCCCTGCGAGAGCATGCCGTCGTACCAGCGATGCAGATCGTTCAGCGGCAGGTCTCCGGCCGGATTGCGTGGATGCGGAAAGGTCGAGCCGCTCGAAACATGGAAGGAGTCGACACCCTTGCCGCCGTCGAGCAGCATCGTGCAGATCTTGACCGTCTCGTCGAGCGTGTTGCCCTTCTTGATCCAGGGATAGAGCCAGTCATTGTGGTCGACGCCGTTGATCTTCATCTGCAGATGGAAGTCCTGGCCCACCTCGCGGCGGATCGCCCTGACGATCTCGAGCACGAAACGCGCCCTGCCCTCCCAGCCGCCGCCATATTCATCCGTCCGGTCGTTGATGCCGGAACTCAGGAATTGCGTCAGCAGATAACCGTTGGCGCCGTGAAGCTCGACACCGTCGAGCCCCGCTTCCCGGGCGCGCCGCGCCCCTTGCGCGAACTGCTCCACCACTTCCGCGATTTCGGGTTTCGTCATCGCCTGGGCGAGCAGCCCATGGAAGTAGTCGCTCTTATCGGTCGAACTCAGGCCCTTGTTGAACAGGTTCTCGACGCCGCCCATGTCCTGCTGGCGGCCGGAATGGCTGAGTTGCATGATGAACCGACAGTCATGGGCGTGGACACGGCGGCCGACTTCCCGCCAGAAGGGGATCTTATCGTCGTCGTCGATCATCGCATAACGCACGAGGATGCGGCCACGCACGGAGACCGGCGTAAAGGAGGAAATGATGCAGCCGATCCCGCCGCGCGCGAACTTCTCCTCCCAGTTCAGCCGGGCATTCCCGCCGTGACCGTTATAGTCGTCGAACTGGCCGGATACATTGGATCGGAAAAGACGGTTCTTCACCGTCAGCGATCGAAACTTAAGCTCATCGAAAATGAGCGCCGCATTGTCGGCGTGGATGTATTGACTGTCTGGATGCATGAAGGCCTATCCGATTGACGTGCCTAGGCAACGGAAGAGGAAGTAAAAGCCGAAATGCAATGCTAAAGTTATAACTTTCTAGTGTATTGAAAGCTAATGCAATTTAATGTGGTTTGCAAACGAATTTCGGGACCATGCACCGCTTTACGCGGCAAGTCGCATGCAGCCATCAGGGCACAAACCCGCCGATGTTTGTGATGATCAGCAGGGCGGCGAGCACCGCCATAATGGCCCCAGCAATTTATAGGTTCATCGGAGCGGTCGATCGCCGATCCCCGTAAGGATAGAATTACAACGACCCGCCGGTCGCCGCATCGGCGCAGCCTCGGGAGCGGTAGGCGCTTCAGGCCTCGATATCGCCGGCATGAACGAGAGCCGCGGCGCCGATAGGCGGTTTTGTGATGGAACTGCCGGTCTTGGCTCGAAAGAGATGAAGGCGCGCGGGCCGGACCGCAAGCTGCAGGGTTGCACGGTCCTTGACCGCTACATGATCAGGCAGGTGGACGATTGTTGCAGTCCCGCTGCCCTCCACCACGCCATACACATAGGTATCCGTGCCGATGCTTTCGGCGTAATCGACTTCGAAGCGGATCGGAAAACCGTCGGCGCCATTGCCCTTGGCGAGTTCGAAATGGCTCGGCCGTACGCCGAGGATCACAGGTTCGCCGACGGTCGCATCCCCCGCCTGCGCTGGAATGTCCAGACGGCCGAAGCCCGCTACGTCGACAGCAACATGACCCGGACCGGTCCCGGCAAGCATTCCATCGAAGAAGTTCATCTGCGGCGAGCCGATGAAGCCCGCGACAAACTTGTTGGCCGGGGCCTCGAACAGCTCCAGCGGAGTACCGACCTGCTCGACGCGTCCGGCATTGAGGACGACGATGCGGTCCGCCATCGTCATTGCCTCAACCTGATCATGCGTCACATAGATCATCGTGGCGCCAAGCCGCTTGTGGAGGCGACTGATCTCGCCTCTTGTCTGCACGCGAAGTGCGGCATCCAGATTGGACAAAGGTTCATCGAACAGGAAGAGCTTGGGGTTCCTCACAATCGCACGACCGATCGCCACGCGTTGCCGCTGGCCGCCCGAGAGCTGTTTCGGGCGTCGATCGAGGAGAGGCTCGATCGCAAGCATTCTTGCCGCCTCCATCACACGCCGATCGATTTCGGCCCGGCTCATCGTGAGGTTTTCGAGGCCGAAGGACAGATTCTTGGCAACGGTCATATGCGGGTACAACGCATAGGACTGAAACACCATCGCGATCCCGCGATCCCCCGGAGGCGACGCCGTCACGTCATCGTCGCCAATGATGATCTTTCCCGCACTCACACTTTCGAGGCCAGCGATCAGGCGAAGCAATGTGGACTTGCCACACCCTGAAGGGCCGACCAACACGACGAATTCGCCCTCACCCACATCGAGATCGACACCATGGAGAATCGAATGATGGCCGAAGCTCTTCCTGATATCGTTCAATTTGAGACCGGCCATGAATCCATTCCTTTGACGTTTCTTCCGGAGGCGGCCGCAGCCACACCGAGGCAATCGGATCTCCTCATATCTCGGTTCAGTCTGCGTGGAAGCAATTAGTTCGTCAAGATGACGAACGTATTTTTCTATCAGCGCCCGTCAGTTTCCTCCCGCCTGCAGACAGGATTTTCAATAAACACCATCCTGGGTGGCTCGCGCCTTGACACGGAGATCTGCGTGACAATCAAAGCGGCGGTGGCGGCAAGCGCCGCTGCTCCGGCAAGGTCTGGGGAGAAAAAAGCAGGTTGTGAACGTGGTTCAGTCCAATCGCGAGAGCCCCGACCAGCGTTGCCCGACCGCCAAGAACACTTGCCTCGACATCGATGGCACGGCGGCTCGCCTTCACGATACCTCGCCGAACGCCTTCGGCTATCAAGGGGTGGCGACCGATACTGCCGCCGAGAACGACGATCTTCGGATCGACGATCGCATTGACGGACACGACAAGCAGCGCGGCAATGTCCGACACCTTGCCGATCACCTCGACCGCGATCGGGTCGTTCTTTTCGGCAAGTTCCAGGATGTCCCGGACCGAGGTGTCCTTCTCACCCCCGGAACGCTCGTAGAGCTCGCTAATTCCCCGAGCCGCGATCGCGCATTCCAGCGCGCCCCTTTCAAGACTGTCCTTCGTGTATGGATCGGCACCGAACGGCATGTAGGAAATCTCGCCGCCCGCCCCGTTTGCGCCACGCATCAGCTTGCCGTCCTGGAGCACGCCGAGCCCGATACCCGTCCCGAGCGAAATGAACGCCACGGTATCGATTGCGGTCGCGCATCCCTGCCAGGACTCGCCGATAACGGCTGCGTTGACATCGTTTTCCAGGACGACGGGACAGCCGAGCCTCTGGCTGAGCGTCCTGCCGATATCGATGCCGGCGATATCGGCGAGGTTTGGCGCCATCGAGAGCGCACCCGTCGTAGGATCGACGACCCCTGGCGTCGCTATCGCCGCTACGAGAACGAACTCCCTGGCGATACCCATCTCCAAAAGCATCTTCGACAGCATTGCTTCGGCCTGGTCGATCAGATGATAGCCGCCACGGCGGTCGGACGGATAGTCGATCTCGCCGACAACGTTTCCGACGATATTGCCAAGCACGATGCGCGTCGTTGTCGCGCCCATGTCGATACCGACAGCATAGCCGGCATCGCCATTGACCTCATAGGTAATGGCCGTGCGGCCGATGCGACCGCTCGTGACGCCTTTTTCCCGAACCCAGCCACCTTCTTCCAGCGCCCTGATGACCTCGGACATCGTCTGCTTCGAAAGGCCGGTGATCTTCGAAAGCTCGGCTCGCGAGGTGGGTCCGGCATGGAGCAGCACGTCCATGACCGCGCGTACGGAGATCTGTCGCAGCACGGGTGGCGCGTTTTCGGTCAATACCATCGTCGAGCTACCCCGCCAGATCCGTCTTCATCGTTGCACCGGTGTTTTGCTTTTTCCATGAAAGCCCCCCGATTTCAAACAGCTTGTTGACAGTTCGCGGGCGCGGTCATAATAAATTCGTCAACCTGCCGAACAAATATCGCAAAAGGACTGCATTTGTCAAATATTTCAACCATTGCGTCTGGCTTGCGACAGGCGAACAGCGTCCATCGTTCGGACGAAGCGGGCGGATCTGAAGGCATGGTCGCCGGTGTCGACCTCGGCGGTACCAAGGTCCTGGTGGGACTTGCCGATCTGCAGGGGCGTATTGTGGCAAAGGCCGAAGAGCCGACCGAACACGGCGCGGGAGCCCCTGTATTGCGGCAAATTCCACGGATGATTTTGTCCCTGGTGCAGGACAATCGCGATCGGGGCCCGTTGTGCAAGGCTGTTGTCGGCGTACCGGGTGCGGTATCGCCGTTGACGGGGCTTGCGTCACTTTCCCCTCACCTGGCCATTCCAGCCGATCAGCCGCTCGCCGCGCTGCTCGCACGAGCCCTGCCCTGCCCCGTCGTGGTTGAAAACGACGTGAATCTCGCAGCTTTCGCCGAGGCCACTCTCGGCAAAGGACAGGATCAGGACTCGCTTGCATTTATCGCTTTCGGAACCGGTGTCGGCATGGGGCTGGTCATCGGTGGAACGCTCTTCCGCGGCCAGCACGGGCGGGCAGGCGAACTGGGTTTTCTGCCGCTAGGTCCCAATCCTCATCAGGCGGCGCCGCAGGCCCGCGCCGGTCTCTTCGAGGATCAGGTTGATTCACCGGCGGTGCGCAGCCTGTATGGCGATGGGACGCTGTCGGTCGCCGAGATATTCGCTCGCGCTGCTGCCGGAGACGGGGAAGCTGTCGCGGCCATCGAAACACTCGCAAAATCGGCGTCGGTCGGCCTGGCCTCCGTGCAAGCCCTCTTCGACCCCGCTCTCATCGTGCTCGGTGGGGGCATCGGGTCGCGCGGCGAGTTTGTCGACGCCGTCAGGCGTCACATGTCGACGCTGCTGCCGTTTGAGACACGGATAGAGGCAACCGGGATTGGCCCCGAAGCTGGCATGCTCGGGGCGCTTATGCTTGGCCTGACCGATCTTGCGGCAACTGAGAATGCAGGAAAACAGGAAGCCATCCAATGAGCGCCGCATCAGCAAAACCGCAAGTTCTGATACCACTTGATGACGGACAGCTTCGCTCTGCGACACCGGTGCTTGTCCCGTTCATGGCTCCGCGCCTGCAGGGCGATTGTCGGCCGGAAGGCAGGATTGAACTTTCGCTATGGGGCGCCGGCAAGCTGGTCAATCTGACCTTCACCGGCTGGAGCGCCCCTTTCACCTATTCCCCGAACCGGGTGGAAGCGCATGGCGGAGGGCTTTACGTGGCGCAGTCGGCGCCGGCGCTCTTCTTGAAGGGCGCAAAGCTGCGGACCTTCATCCCTGCCCGGCGCTGCGCCTGGTGGGGCACGATGGCGAAACGCGAACCGATCGAACGGCAAGAGGGTCGCCGCATTGCCCGCACCGGTTGGGGCGTCGCCATCGCCGAACAGAGGCTGGACGGCATTTTCGTGACCGCCGGCGCGACGATCGAGGAAGCGCTTGCAGCGCTCGAGCTCGACCAGACGAAACTGATTGCCGAGGCCAATGCCTACGTCACGCGTTGCGATGCGATGCCGGAGGCGCCTGCCCTGATGCGCAGCATGATCTCGCAAAGCCTGCATGCCGCTCTTTCCAGCATAAGGCGGGACGAACATGGTGCCTTTGCCGGCCTCGCCGCCGGCCAGGCCTACAGCGCGCCGGCTCGCACCTATTACCGTGACGGCTATTGGACGCTCCAGGCTCTCCTGGATCGGGAACCAGAGGCAGTCCGCGCCCAGATCGATCGTCTTGCGCGCGGTGTGCAGGAAAACGGCGAGGCGCCGAGCGGCGTCATCCTGACGGGACCTGGGCAGGCCGAGGAATGGGAAAAGGTGCGTCTGACAGATCCACGGATCAAGGAGGAGCACCTTCGACCCGGCGACTGGTGGAGCGATCACTTCGACAGCCCGCTCTTCTTCATTCTGACGATCGGCGACTATATCAATGCGACCGGCGACGGCTCACCGCTGTCCCTGTACTGGGACAAGGTGGTGGCGATCTTCAATCGTTACTGCGGCTTCGACGAGAAGGGAACCGGCTTGCCGATCAAGCCGCGGCATGACCGCGATTGGGCCGACAATGTCTACCGCCACGGTTACGTGGCCTATGATCTCGGCCTGTGGATCGGTGCCCTCGACGTCATCGCACAGCACGGCGCCTCGCTCGACAAAGCCGTTGCATCGAAGGCGGCAGCCGTGGCGCAAAAGGCGCGCGCTTCGCTGGACGAGGCGCTTCTGCAACCGGGTGGCACTTATGCGGACTACGGGACAAAGACAGATTTCGTCGAAGACCACCTGACGCTGGACAGCCTGACGCTGCTTCGCTTCAAGGCGGTTTCTCCCGAGCGAGCGAAAAGCGTTCTCGCCAAGGTCCAGGAGATCTTGGAAAGTCGCAACAACGACGGCCAGCCTTATGGCGACTGGGGCGTGCTTTGCGCCTATCCGCCGTTCAAGCGCCCCAAGGATACGCGTGAGAAGTCCTATTTCGCGTATCGCTACCACAATGGGTCGGACTGGCCCTATCTTTCGGGCCTTTATGCCGAGCAACGGCTTGCCTACGGCCTGGACGGCGCGGACTACCCGCTCCTGCGCTGGTGGAAGACCTGCCTCGAAGAGGGCTGGATGGGTGCCGTCGAATATTTCTCGCCACCCTGGGGGCGTGGCTCGCTGCTTCAGGGATGGAGCAGCATGCCGGCCGCCGCCGCCCTCGCCCACAAGGACAAACTGCCGGCGGCGATCCGCTAGAGGTTTTCCGACCGGTCGCCACGGAGACGGCGTTTGAAAGAGAAAATGCAAAGGGCCGCCAGAGAGGCAGCCCTTTTTGCACGATATGTTGCAGCACTATTCCTTGGTTGCGCCCGCCATCAGGCCGTTCATCAACATGCGCTGCAGGGCTGTAAACATGACGAGCACGGGCAGCACCGAAAGCACCGACATGGACAGCAGCCTGGGCCAGTTGATACCGAAGCGCCCCACCGTATTGGCAAGCGCGACCTGGACCGTCCACTTGTCCTGGTCGCTGATGATCAGGAACGGCCAAAGATAGTCGTTCCAGCGCCATACGAGATTGAAGGCGAGCAGCGTGCCGATTGCGGGTATGGCGAGCGGAACGATGATCCGCCACAGGATCCGCCATTCCGGCGTACCATCGAGGCGCGCCGCCTCTAAAAGGCTGTCAGGAATGTTGGTGATGTACTGGCGCATGAGGAAGACCCCGGTCGGGGTTGCCGCCGGCGCGATGATGATGCCTGCCAGCGTATCGAGAAGATTGAGATCCCGCAGCACCAGAAAGACCGGGATCATGATGATCTGCAGCGGCACCATCAACGACGACATGATGAGCAGGAAGAAGAGCGTGTCTCCTTTAAACCGAAACTTCGCAAGTGCGTAGCCGGCCATGACGCTGATGGTGACGGACAGCAGCGCCGAGAGCACGGAGACAATGGCCGAATTGCGGAAGAAGATGAGGAACTTCGCGCGCGACACCGTGTCGATGAAGTTCTGCAACGTCGGTTGCGCCGGCAAAATGGTCGGCGGCCACTGGAAGATCTCCTGTTGTGATTTCAACGAAGACAGGAAGAGCCAGATCGGCGGCATCAGGAAGACGAACAGTGTCAGCACGACAAAGGCCAGTCGCCAGGGAGAGTAGATACGTGTCATTTCTCACTCCGCGATATGCGCAACTGGAAGATCGTGAGGAACAGCAGGATGATGAACAGCACCATGGATTGGGCGGCCGCAACGCCAGCCTGCATCGGTTTCTGGAACGCAGTGTCGTAGATCGTCTGTATGAGGTAGACGGTCGCCTTGCCCGGACCGCCGCCCGTCAGGGATACGACGAGTTCGTAGACCTTGAAGGCCTCGATCGAGGACAGGACCAGGACGACGGCGAGCGTCGGCTTGAGAAGCGGCAAGGTGATATGGGTGAATTGCCGCCACTTGCTGGTCCCGTCGATCGAAGCCGCCTCGTAATAGTCGGTGGAAATCGCGGTCAGACCTGCAATGAAGATCATCATGTTGAAACCGGCTTGCGCCCACACCCAGGCGATGATGACGGCGATCTGAGCCATCGTGTCCTGTTCCAGCCATGGGATTGGCGCGATGCCGGTCAGCGAAAGCAGGTAATTGACGAGGCCGTTGTTGAGGCCGAACAACCACCGCCAGGCGACGCCGATGATCAGCAGGCTGATCATGGACGGGAAGAAGACGATTGTGCGTACGATGGCAAACAGCCTGGTCTGTGGCGCCAGCAGGAGAGCCAGCGCCAACGAGACGACGATGTTCAGCGGAACCGCGACGATGACGAAAAGAACGGTCTTGAGCAATGAAACCTGAAAATCGGCATTGCTCAGGAGCCCGATGAAGTTATCCAGGCCGACATATTGCGGCAAGGTGCTGGGCACCTGCGGAACGACGACCACACCCCGCTTGAAAAAGGCCATGAAGAGGCCCTGGACCAGCGGGTAGAGGGTGAAGGTAACGAGGAGCGCCATTGTCGGCACCATGAGCAGGTAGGGCCAGCCGAGGCTTGCCAGGCTGCCTCGCAGACCTTTCGGCACTGGGTGGGGACCCAGTGCCGAACGGCTATCTTCCAGTATGTCCGTCGTCACTTGCCAGCCTCAAGCGAGGCATCGGCAGCCTTCTTGATCTGCGAAATGGCCTCGGCAGAGGAGATCTGACCGGCAACAGCCTGCGTGACGGCTGTCTTCACGGTACCCCAAACAGCCTGCATCTGCGGCCAGGCCTGGTCGGTCGCAGCGTAAGCAGGGCTGGCGTTCAACTCGGCCTGCATTGCCTTGATCGCATCGGTCGCGGCCGGATTATCGTACTTGACGGCTGCCGCCTTCAGGTTGGCCGGGATCATGCCGAAGGTCTTGGCGTACTGTGCCTGAATATCCGGCGAGGTGATCCATTTGATGAAATCGATCGCTTCCGGAAGATGCTGGCTCGTGTTGAAGGCCACGATATAGTCGCCTCCGTAGATCGACGACGCGACGGTGCCCCGCGGCGTTGGACCAGCCTGCCACGCAAAATGCGCGTTGTCCGCCAGTCCGGCGATTTGCCAGCTTCCTGACATATAGGCAACGGCCTGACCGGCTGTGAAGATTTCCTTCGGATTGTCCGAACTCGCACCGGACCAGAGCCCGGGCGGCATTGCGGCCTTCGTGATGTCGATGAACTTGTCGAGCGCGCTCGTCCACGCTGCCTCGTCCATGACGACCTTCACAGGTTCTTTTTCCGTATAGATGTGGTTTCCGTACTGATACTCGTGAACGATCCAGCGGCTTGCCGAAACGTCCCAGACAAGCGGATAGCGTGTACCCGACTTTTCGGCGACTTCCTTGATCTTCGGAACGAATTCATCCCAGGTCCAACCGGTCGCGTGGTCCGGGATGGCAATGCCGGCCTTCTTGAAGGCATCGACATTCAGGAAGACGCCCGTGGAGGTTACGCGCAGCGGCGCGGCGATAACCTTGTCGTCGAGCCTGGCGCCATCGCCCCAGCCCTTGACGAAGTCGTTGATCCATTCGGGGCCGATCTCCTTGTTGAGATCGACGAGGAACGGACGGATAACCGGCTCCATCGACGAAGTGAGCGACAAATCCGGCATGATGCCGGAGGCCGCATATTGCTGGAATTTCTGGACCATCCCGTCATAAGGGGTGATCTCAAGGTCGAAGGTCGTGTCCGGGTGCAGTTTCGTGTACTGATCGAGCAAGGCGCGCGTGTTCGCCTCTTCCTGATCATTGTCGACATACCAGACGATCTTCAGTTCGGATGCTGCCGCGAGCGAAATCGTCATCGCCAGGGCGCTTGCCGTCATAATCAATGTCTTGAGCGGTTTCATAGGGTTCCCCTTCTTTGCTCCTCAAACTCTGGCAACAACCGGCCTCCAAATCTCCCTTTGGCCGATCGTTTGTTCGTAACCATGACGAATTAAATACGAGTTTTCGATGGTGTCAACACAAACAAGATTGACGGCATCAATTAGTTCGTCCTGTTGACGAATAAAATGGCGTAGCTTAATCATCCCGAGAGCCAGAGGAGAAGCAATGGATATTTCAGTCGAGCCGAATGTCGCTGACCTGCAGCAATCTATCGACAGGCTGGTTAGCGCCGGCGGAGGAACGCTTCTCCTGCAGGCGGGCAGGCACATTACGGGACCCATCCGCCTGTTCAGCGGTATTACGCTGTCAATCGGGCCGGGTGCCACGCTAGAGTTCGTCCCCGACTACGCGCTCTATGCCGGAAATTCGGTGAGCGTAATCGCCGAGGGATCCGATCGCGCCTATATCGTCGCGCAGGAGGCCCATGACGTCGCGATCACAGGCGAAGGCAAGATCCTTGCTTCAGGCGGCGCCTTCAGCACCGGCTTCGACGCGACGGTCGGCACCTACACGCCGAGCGAAAAGCGCCCGAGGGTCCTGGTGTTCGAAGACTGCAGCAAGATCAGGCTGGAAGGCTTTGTCATCGAAGATTCGCCGATGTGGACGGTCCACCTGGTGCGCTGCCGTGACGTGATCGTCGAGGGCATAACGGTATTCAACAACCGACAACTCCCGAATACGGATGGGATCGTCATCGACAGCTGCGCAAAGGTCGCAGTGCGCCGCGTCATCATCAAAACGGCGGACGACGGCGTCTGCCTCAAGACCAGCCGAAGCGAAAAGGGCATCGCACGCTGCGTGGAAATCGAGGTTTCGGATTGCCTTGTCGAGAGCAACAGTTGTGCATTGAAGATCGGCACGGAGAGTTTTGGTGACATCCGCAACGTCGCCTTCACGCGTTGCAAGGTCCAAGATTCCAATCGCGCCCTCGGCATTTTCTCGCGTGACGGCGGAGTGATCGAAGACGTCGCCTTCTCGGACATAGAGATCGATTGCCATGAAACGCCCGATGGTTTCTGGGGCTCGGGTGAGCCGCTCACAATTACCCAGCTCGATCGCAGGCCGGAGATACCGGCTGGCCTCGTCACCAATGTCCGCGTCGAGAACGTGACGGGGCGCTGCCAGGGTCCGATCAATCTCTTTGCGGCGAGAAACGGCGGGATTGCCGGAATGAGCCTCAGCAATATTCAGTTGACGATCGAGGAAGGCTTACTGGGAACAGCCAGGCAATATGACCTGCGCCCCACAAGTGCCGATCTCTCCCCGCCCAAGGACCACGAGGGTCGTGGCAATGCCTGGTTGCGGGGAGCAGACGGAAAAATTGTCGGCCTTATCGATTATCCTGCAGGCATGCCGGCGCTCTTTGCGCATAATATCACTGGCCTCACGCTCGACAATATCGAAATCCAGCGTCCGGAGCCTCTGCCAGACGGCTGGAACACCGAAACCCTTTGCATCGAGTGACCAATAGGGGTCAGTCACAGAGCAATTTGGCGCATGATGCGATGGAGGCCGTCCGGGGATCGTCGTCCTTACTGTTCCATCCGCCAGGAGGGACGCACGTCCCGGGCGCCCCTGATCGTAGCTATTCTTGCGCGCGTTGACGCGCTTCGCATGATCTTTCCTTAAGACGCCGTCGCTACCGTCCTTCGGTTCAGGATACCGATCACCAGGGCCCCGCAAAGTGCGGCAATAGCTGCAAAGCCGAACACCCCTGCCAGCCCCTGCGCCTCGACGATGAAGCCACCAATGGCCGCCCCACTGGAAATGGCGACCTGGAAAGTGGTCAACATCAACGCACCGGCGCTTTCCGCTTCATCGGATGCTGCCTGCGTGACGAAGCTCTGAACGCTTACCGGCAGGGCTCCGAAGGCAAATCCCCACAGCGCGGTCGCGACAAACGCGACGCTTGCAAGGTTTCCGGCAAGCGCTAACGCCAATGTTGTCGCAGCAATCCCGGTAGCCGCGATGACGATGGACAGCGCCGTGCTGCGCTCGGAAACAAAGCCTCCGAACAGATTGCCGAGAAACCCGCCGATCCCGAAGGCCAGCAGAACTACAGATATCCCCTCAACCCCAAAATGTGGCACAGTTTCGAGGAAGGGCCGAATGAAGGTAAAACCCGCGAAATGGCCGGCGACCACCAGCAAGACGGTCAGAAGGCCCAGCCGGATTGCCGGGCGACGCAGCACCGTGGCCATCGTGCCCAATCCTGCGGTGCCGGTCGACGGCATCGCAGGCAGGGTGAGGAGTTGGGCGATGAAGGCAAGGCCGCCGACTGCAGCCGCGATGACGAATGCAGAACGCCAGCCATAGGCTTCTCCGACCCAGGCGCCGACAGGTGCAGCGCAAACCGTTGCAACGGACACGCCAGTCATGATGATCGCCATCGCCCGCGGCATCATCCGCTCTGGAACAAGCCGCATGGCGAGCGCCAGCGACATGGCCCAGAAGCCGCCCAGCGCGATCCCGAGCAATCCACGAGCAACGAGAAGCGTCGCGAGCCCATCAGAGAATGCTGCCAAGAGACTGGAAACAACGAGCAGGGCTGTCAATCCGAGCAATGTGAGACGACGGTCAAATCGGCTGGTGCCAATGACAATTGCAGGGCCTGCGATCGCGCCGATGACGGCGGTCATCGTGACCGACTGGCCGGCGGCACCGATGCTGACATGCAGATCTTGTGAAATTGGCGTAAGCAAGCTGGCTGGAAGAAACTCGGCCGTCACGAGACCGAAGACGCCGAGCGAAAGCGATACCACGCCTGCCCAGGCCGGATCGGCCTCCTTCTTGTTCGCGTGGAAGCCATTGGCTTCGGGATTGATGTTCATACGCCATCTCCAAAGATTGTGATGACAAGGCTAGACGGCTCACGCTGGTGTTTCTATGCTAGAAAATCCACAAGACATGACCGTTCGTCCAAATGACGAGGACTCGATGAGCGATGCACTGACGGAAATGATGCGAGGGCTTCGTCTGGATGGCGTCGACTACGGCCGCTGCCAGCCGTCTGCCCCATGGGCGACGGCGTTTCCGACCAAGGATGAAGCGCAGTTTCACTTTCTGGCAGCCGGAGAGGCATTTGTGCAGACGCCGGACGGGGAATGGATGGAAATGCGCCCGGGGGACGCGGTCCTGCTGCCGCGGGGCGATGCCCATGTCCTTGCAAGCGCGCCCGGTATAGTGCCGACGCCCGTCGAATCCATGCCGCGCAAGGCCGTCTGCGATGGGATCGTCGATCTGCAATGCCCCTGCGCCGATAGCAAGAACCTGCTGTTCTTCGCGGTCATGCGCTTCAATGTCGACAAGCGGCATCCCTTGCTGCAATTGATGCCCAATGTGATGCGGACAAGCGATCTCGCAGCCAGTGAGCCCTCCATCCCTGCCCTGCTCGATGCGATGATGCACGAGGTCGATATGAACCGCGTCGGCGCTGGCGGTATCCTGGCCCGGCTTGCTGATGTTCTGACCGCGACGATCATCCGCGCCTGGGTGGAACACGGCTGCGGCGATGCTTCCGGGTGGTTGACGGCCGTTCGCAATCCCGAGGTCGGGCGGGTCCTGGCGGCGATCCATCTCGACCCTTCCCATGACTGGACGGTCGAAGAACTCGCTCGCAAGATGGGCGCTTCCCGTTCTGGGTTCGCGGAGCGCTTTGCCAGGGCCGTTGGTGAAACACCCGCTCGCTACGTCGCTCGCATGCGCATGCACCAGGCGCATCAGTGGCTGCGTGAAGGACAGCGCGTGGCCGCGATTGCCGAGCGCCTCGGCTATGAATCGGAGGCGTCATTCAGTCGGGCGTTCAAACGCATCATCGGCGCCCCGCCCATGGCTTTCCGCGGGCGACCGCAGGATGGTCGCGCTTCCGCAATACCGTGATCTGTGAAGCACACAGCTTCGAAGCCGGTTTTTCTGACAGCCGCTTGACGACTTGCCACCGGCGGTGCTGCGCACGACCAGCCCACCTGATCCGGCTTCATCAGATAGGTCGGCATCAGATTGATCAGGCTTTCGGCGCCATGTGCTCAATTCGAAATCCAATCTTTGTCGTCCATGGAGATTGCACGTTCGGCTGGAGCCGGACGACCTGTCTACGCCTTTCGGCTGAAAACCCGCGAAGCTCCTTCCTTCCGCCGATGATAATGCTAGAGTTTCGGTTAGTGATCCGGCTAACATCAACAGAGTGATGAATGAAGGCTTTGCCTACAAAGGCCGCGGCGACGGTAATCGTACTGTTCGCGCGCGCGGTCACGGCGGTCCGCGCCGTGTGGCCCGAGGGAGGGCTGCCTTCCCGACCCTGCGTTTATTATGCCAACCACTCCAGCCATGGTGATTTCGTTCTGGTCTGGACGGTATTGCCGCCCAGACTGCGCCATCGGGCCCGTCCGGTCGCCGGAGCCGAATACTGGTTGAAGTCCTGGCTCAATCGCTTCATCGGCAGAGATGTCTTCAATGCGGTGCTGATCGCGAGGGATCGGGACAAGCGGACGGAAGATCCCGTCACTCAGATGGCCTCGGCCATCGATGCCGGTTCGTCCCTCATTCTCTTCCCGGAGGGAACACGAAACCAGTCCGATGCAAGGCTCCTCCCGTTCAAAAGCGGCATTTTCCATCTGGCTGTGGCGCGCCCTGATGTCGATCTCGTGCCGGTCTGGATCAGTAATCTGAACCGCGTCATGCCAAAGGGTGAGATCGTTCCGATACCGCTGATCTGCACAGTTACCTTTGGCAGCGCTTTGCAGATCGCGCCGGGCGAAGACAAAGATGTTTTTCTCGAACGGATACAGGCTGCTCTCCTGGCCCTGTCTCCGAACACTATAGGCGGTGGGGAATGAGTGGCGCGAATTCCGATCTTATGACGCTCGTAGCCGGGATCTTCGGCGTGCTTATCGTTGCGTCAGTCATCGGTTACATATTGCAGCAACGCCTCTCGCCGAACGGTTCGAATGCGGCTGTCGAAAACCTCAACGCGCGGATCAAGGCGTGGTGGGTCATGGTCATCCTGATTGGCATTGCTTTCATAGCGGGCCGTATCGGCGTCTTGATCCTGTTCGGCTTTTGTTCATTTGCCGCGCTTCGCGAATTCGTAACCCTCATCAATACAAGAAGGGCGGATCATTGGGCGCTTGCGGCAGCCTTCTTCGTCGTCGTTCCGATCCAGTATTTTCTGCTCTGGGCTGAACAATACGGCATCTTTTCGATCTTCATCCCGGTCTATGCCTTCCTGCTGATGCCGATCATCTCGGTACTCCGAGGCGACACGGAGCGCTTTCTCGTTCGCATCGCGGAAGTACAGTGGGCCCTGATGATCTGCGTCTTCTGCGCTTCCCATGTGCCGGCTCTGCTGACCTTAAAGATACCGGGATATGAGGGCCGCAATGTGCTGTTGATCGCCTTTCTGGTGATCGTCGTCCAGCTCAGCGATGTCCTGCAATATGTCTGGGGCAAACTGTTCGGACGCACGAAGATTGCGCCAAGACTGTCGCCCTCGAAAACGGTCGAGGGCTTCGTCGGCGGGATCATCAGCGCGACGCTGATTGGAACGGGCCTCTGGTGGATTACACCATTCGCACCGCTTCAGGCAGGGCTTCTCGCCTTGGTCATCACGCTGATGGGCTTCTTCGGAGGCCTGGTGATGTCGGCGATCAAACGCGACCGAGGTGTCAAGGACTGGGGCCATCTTATCGAGGGCCACGGCGGGTTGATCGACAGACTGGATTCCGTCGTCTTCTCGGCGCCTATCTTCTTCCACCTCACGCGCTATTGGTGGTCATTGTGATGCCTGCTGTACTGCAACGTCTTTTGCGCAGCGGAGTGGTACACGTCCTGTTCGCTTTTCTGGCGATGGGCAGCTGGGCCATCTTCGCCAATCGCGCTCATGTCATGCCAGCGCCGCTCGTTGCCGGTCTTGTGCAGGGGACGATATCGGCCTGCCTGACGCTTTTCCTGAAATCGGTAATCGACTGGCTTTCCAGCCGCTTCAGCGGTTCAACACGATTTTGGGCGCCGCCGCTGATTGCCTGCCTTGGTTCGGCCAGCATTCTCGCGGCGATCCATGCGGCAAGCGGCACACCGGAGATACTCCGAACCATCGCGCTGCCGCTGCTGGTGTCGACGACTTATGCAGCGATCTACAATTATTCGATCTCCGCAAGACGAGGTTTCGACACATGATGGAGACAGGAGACAGGAGACCTCTGGCGAGCCGCAATACCCGCTGGGCGGGCGCAATTGCCCGATGGATGGCCGCGCGGGCCATAACGCCGAACCAGATCTCGCAAGCCAGCATGCTGGCGGCAGCAATCGCCGGCAGCATTTTCTATCTGGCGGGACAGACGACAGGCCTGCCGCGTGCCGGCTACCTGCTGCTGGCTGTTCTATTCTGCCAGGCACGCCTTCTTTGCAATCTGTTCGACGGCATGGTCGCAGTCGAAGGCGGAAAGGGAGAGGCTGACGGCCCTTTCTGGAACGAGTTTCCGGATCGCATCGCCGACCTGATGATATTCGCCGGCGTCGGGTATGGTATCGGTATGCCAGGACTGGGCTGGGCGGCCGGAGCCTTCGCCGTGCTGACAGCCTATGTCCGGGAGCTCGGTCGCGCCACCGGCAATCCCAGCGATTTCTCCGGCCCGATGGCCAAGCAGCACCGGATGGCGATGATCACGGCGGCGGGACTAGCATCGCTTCTCGAGCCATTATGGGGCGGGCAGAACCAGATCCTGACGATCGGTCTCTGCGTAATAGCCGTGGGAGCAGCCCTTACAGCGATCCGCCGCTCGAAAACATTGGTAACGCGCCTCAAGCATCGCTGACGAGGTGGATCAGTTTCTAGCCGCCGAACGACGTTAGAATTAGGAGAGCCCTGCCCCGCGCGCTGCCCGGTCCAGCTCCCCGCGAAAATCGGGGTGGGCCAGCCCAATCAACGCCCTTGCCCGCTCCGCCACGGACTTGCCCTTTAGGTTCGCCCATCCATACTCCGTAACGACGATGTGCGTGTCGTTACGCGATGTTGTCACTGGTCCGGTCAGCGTCGGAACGATGCGCGAGAGCGTGCCCTTCGCCGCGGTGGAATGACAGGCGATGATCGATCGTCCCCCGCGAGAGGCATACGCGCCGCGCACGAAATCAACCTGACCGCCGGACGCACTGAACTGCCTGCCGTTCACGAACTCGGAATTGCACGCGCCGTTCAAATCGACCTGCAGCGTCGCGTTGACCGACACCACCCGATCATTCTGCGCGATGATGAAGGGATTGTTCACATAATCGACTGGGTAGGCCTCAACTGCCGGGTTGTTATTCAGGAAGTCGTAAAGGGCTTGATCTCCGAGCGCAAAAGTGAAGATGGACCGCCCGGCATGTATCTGCTTGCGACTGTTGTCGACCACGCCCGCCGTGACCAATCTGGCGAGGCCCGGCGTCATCATTTCCGTATGAATGCCGAGGTGGCGATGCTGTGAAAGCCCCGAGCACACCGCATCAGGCAAAGCACCGATACCCATTTGCAGGCAGTCGCCATCTTCCACCAGGTCGGCGATGATCGCCCCGATGGCATCATCCACCTCATTGCGCTCAGCGGCGAGCAACACAGGCAGGCTGACGTCGTTTTCAACCAGCGCTGTCACGCTTGATACAGGGATCATGCAATCGCCCCGCACATAGGGCATATTGCTGTTGACCTCGAGGATCAGGCGGAGCCCGGGCTTTCGCGATACCGTGAGCGCATAGTCGGTACTGGCACCAAGGCTGAAATTGCCATCGGCGTCCATCGGCGAGACGGTTGCAATCAACGTGTCCACACCGACATGCTCGACCATCGAGCGCGGCACCTGGCTGAAATGGCAGGGTACCAGGTCGACCGCGGGCAGCGCCTCCGCCAATCTCCTCTTGTCGAGCGCACGCTCGACGCCTCCATGAAAGTAGCTCATTGGGACGATCAGGTCGCGCAGCTCGAATTCGAATACACTCGTGCCAGCGACGCCAGTGCAAAGAAGATAGTAGAGCCGCACATTCTCGACGGCTCCCACACGGGCCCGTTCAGCAAGCGCCGCAAGGATAGCGGGTGGCTGACCGGCAGCGAGTGGCATCGCGACCCTCGCGCCGGACGGGACCATCGTGACCGCCGTGTTTGCAGATGTCAGCCGTTCGCGATACAGCCTCTGATGGATCGTCGTCATTGGGCCCTCCTCCCAGTGCACATTTCAGAACAATTCAGTATCCAGTGCCATGCTCACAACCTTATCGGCATTTGCGACCGATGCAGGCGCTTTCGTCTGCCACAGAACACTCTATAAAAAGCGCCCAGCGCGTATTTTTTGCAAGGCTGGGCGCAGCGACGCCGCCTCGAGCGAGCTTTCGTCGGTGCTGTTTTGGTCGCAGCTTTCGCCAACGCACTGGCGATGCCACTGCAAATTTGGATAAGGACGCTCGAGCACACGCGGCGGCACTCTCGCAAAGCCGCGCTCACTGCCAGAATTCTGAATCGGGTATGCGAGGCGTCCTAACCGCCCGAGGCGAAGGTCGGCGGTCGATGTCCAATATAAGCCCGGCGCCTCCGCGGACCATGGAAGCCGAAATTGGCGACCGTCCCGCCAATGCCGGCTACGGGTCAACCATCGCGGCCGGTCATCGATCGAGAGAGGATGGTTTGCACGTAGTTTGAGTTGACCGACCTCGATGGCTAGACGACAGTTGTAACTCGCAGCAAGGCAGGAGGAAATGCGATGGACGAGCCAGATCGGTGGCGCCATATGGAAAGCGCCCCGAAAGACGGGAGTCGGATCTTGGTCACGATCCGCTCGTCTGAACAGGGGCCGGCAGAAGTTGACCTCGCGTATTGGTCGAACGGCGATCAGTTCGGTGGGGAGGGCTGGCGCGCCTCTGATTCCTCCCCCGGACACATCATCGAATATGCTGAGCCGGAATTGAAGTGTTGGATGCCGATGCCCGCGGCAAACCTCAGCCGCAGCTCGATGCCCTCGCCCTGGGAAGGCGACGACACTGAGCAGCTCGACGGGTCGGGGATTTAAGAACTCGCGCTAAAAGACAATGGTTTCTGCCTCCGCAGAAGAGGTTCAGATTGCCGTCGACTGCAACAGGGATTCCGCCTGCGGCCCGCATCGGTCCAGCCTTCCGAAGGCGCAACGGCAAACCGATGTTCACACGTGCCATCTCCCGCGAAGATTAATGCGCTCCGCTTCTGTGTGTGGCGTCCCGGTGGTCAACCGTTTGTTTCGACCATGTTGAAATGATCATAGAGCGCAATCGCTCTTCAAATCGCGCACCGCTTCACAAACCTTTTTGGCCGCTGCCTGCACCTGCGCATCTCAATCTGACAGAGCTGAACATAGTCGTATTTTTCCCAAGATCGATCCCACTATTCTCTGTGAATAGTTGGCAGCCTTTGGCGACGCCTGCAAAGTGACGTCGCCTAAACAACATTCCTTTGACGCTGCTTTGACGGTGGGGTGCTACGGCCAGTTTGCGAAGTTATGCAGAGGGATTTCAGCCGGTTATGCTTCAGTTCAACCATCGCCAAAGTATCGATTTGCCTTTTGGAGTTCCGGTTTCCCTTATCGGTTGCTTGCCAGACGCCGCAGTTGTGGCAGACTGGCCTGCGCATGCTAGGTCTTCGAGCTGCCAAACCAGCACATCGGAGGCAACGGGGGCGGGGCCGGTGGATTGCATGGACAAGGAGCAAAATCCGTTTCGGATGTTCCTGCTCGGGCCTTTCGCCCTTGTGGACGCCGGAGGTCGGTCGGTTACTCCGAAATCAAAAAAGGCCCAGGCTCTTCTGGCGATGCTTGCATTGTCCGCCCGTGGCTCGCGCTCGAGAATCTGGCTTAGGGACAAATTGTGGAGCGATCGCTCTGACGACCAGGCGGCAGCTAGTCTGCGCCAGGCTCTTTTCGACATTCATAAGACTCTGGGGCCAGCACGTAATCTCTTGATTACGGATAAGAATACCGTTTGGCTGGATATGGATCGACTCGTACTCGACACCGACTTGGTGGTTCGGGCGGAGCGGTCCGCGGATCAAATCACTGATGAATTGCTCGAAGGTATCGACATCCGCGATCCGGAATTCGAGGACTGGTTAGCGCTGGAACGGCAGAACTGGTATCGCCGGCTCGATGAAGGACAAGTCCATGATGTATTCGAGCCGCGACAGCAGCCGAGCCGCGATATCGCCAAACATTCCGCCCTGCTGCCGCTAACAGGCGCCCCGGATGTGCCGAGGCCAGGCAAACCCACGGAAACCACCGGCAGCGGCCCAAATCCGCGGCGGGCTTCCGGTGACTGGCGATGGGTGATGGCGCTTCAGTCACCCATCGTGGTGGGCGCTGGAGAGGGCGGACAAATTGCTGCGGCACGATTCCGGAATCTCATTGCAAAAGCCGTCATCGACGGGCTGGCCATTGGCGTCACCGACCTCTCCTTCACCCTGCCGGATATTGAAGAGAGTGAACAGCAAATCAGCCTTCCGATATGCCTACAGCTTCGCGTGACGTTTGACGGTGACATGGTGCTGATCGAACTGGTGATGAAGCACCTGATCAACAACCGTATTCATTGGCTGGGCAGTCAGGCAATCAACCGCACGCAGTTCGAGCGGGGCGAATTCGGCACCGCCGCTGCGCTGATCAGCCAGGCCATCGATCAGTTGGCCTATTTCCAGGAGACCCAGGCAAACGACAGCCGATTGTCGCAAGACGGTCTCCTGATCGACGCTGTCAATGCGATCTTTCGGCTGTCGCGCAGCGATCTTGATAACGCCGAGCGGCGCCTGGAAGAACAGATCCAGTATCAACCGCGGTCATCGGCTTTTGCCTGGCTGTCATTCATCCGGACTTTCCAGGTCGGCCAACGTTTCAACGCGCTCGACGCGCATCTGATCGAGGAGGCCCAGGCCTATGCGCGCAAGGCGCTGGAACTCGATCCGCAGAATTCGGTGTCGCTCGCACTCGTCGGCCACGTCCATTCGTTCCTGTTCTGCGAATATGACTACGCGGCCAACCTGTTCGAAAAATCGATCCGCCTGAACCCCGCCCTGCCGCTCAGTTGGGATCTCTACGCCATGCTTCATTGCTATGCAGGCCAGCCCGACAAGGCTGTGGCCATGGCGCGTTGGGTGCAGGAGCTCGGCGTCTACAGCCCGCATAAATATTACTTCGATACGACCAAGTGCATTGCAGCGGCGCTTGCAAGCGATCATGCCACGGCCATAGCTGCAGGCGAAGAAGCTCTGCGGGCGCGGCCGAACTTCAACAGCCTGCTGCGCTATCTTGCCTCCAGCCATGCCCATTCCGACGATCTCGGCGGCGCGCGCCATTACCTGCAGCGGCTTGAGGCGGCCGAGGGCGGCTTCTCCATCAATGCCTTTCGCGGCAGCGGCTATCCGCTGCTCAACACAGGTGGCGGCCAGATCTTGATCGACGGCCTGCTTAAGGCGGGCGCTAAGCTGCGCTGAACCCCGGACAATTTCTTCAGAACTTCGCGCAAGGAGGCTGCAATGGAAGCGGACACTACCCCGGACCTACAATCAAAAATTGTTTCATTTCTAGACAGTTATAAATTCAGGATTGAGCCGGATACGGTTCTTCCATGCGAACCGAGGGGCGATGCGAGCGCTAATCCCCTCGCCGGTGCATCGCCGGCTGCGCCTGATGCGGCTTCCGAACCTGCGCTTTTCTTCGGTACGGATGAAGATGCATCTCCCATGGCCGGGCCCGTGATGGCGACGATGGCCGTAGCCTCGGTACTCAACAAGAGCGTCGCTAACAAGTCGGTGCTCAACAAGGCGTCTCTGAACAAAAACAAGAATAAAAATAAGAACAAAAACAAGAACAAGTCGACGATGGACGGCGCCAGTCTCGGCGTATCGCAACTTATCCCCTCCTTCGAACTGCGCAGGCTGCACCAGCAGCCGTCACGCAACGCCTATACCGCGGCGCGACGCTTCACCTGGGAAATGCTGGATATACTTCCACCGCCCGGCCCGGATTATACCCGCCTTGAGACGACGGTGCTGCTTTCCATGCAGCGCCGCGACCGCGAACGTGTGCGGCGCCTGCCCGACATCCAGATCGAAGCGACGATCTCCGTGGCGGAATTCACCCGCGCACTGCATATCGAGGATCTCGGCGGCTTCGAGCAGACGGAAGGCCTTTTCCAGGCGATCCTGACGGCCTGCGAATATGTCGGGCTGATCTACAAAAGCCAGTTTAACCGGCTGCGGCCACACCAGTTCGAGCCCATGCTGCGGCCGCTACTGGCCGTGCCTGGCCACGAGTCCTATCCCAGCAACCACTCGTTCCAGTGCTTTTCTATCGCCTTCGCATTCTCGACGATCCTGCCGGAACATCCGGCCACCGACGAGCTTGCCCGCATCGCCCAGAACGTCGCCGAAAACCGCGAATGGGCCGGCCTGCACTATCCGAGCGACACGCAGGCGGGGCGAGATCTCGCCCGACGCTTCGCTCCCTACCTCCACGACGCGTTCGGTCCTCTGTTCCAGGCCGTACACGACGAATGGGTCTGAATTCGCCAGCTGCTGCTCAACAGGATGATAACCATGACGGATCAAACACAAATGCCTGAGCCCGCGCCGATCGACTACTATTATCTCTGGCACCTGACTGCCCTTGGCGTCGTCGACGCGGAATACGGATCGGCTCCGCCTGCTCCAGCGGCACTCGATGCGAGCGCCGTACGCGCGCTCCCCGATCCCCTTATCACCGGCACGGTCTGGGATGCCATCGCTTCCGCCGGCCCGTTGCGACCGGCACGGGTCGCGCTGATCGATGTCGGCGTATCTCCGGATCATCCCAATCTGGCAACCCGGCTTGACCGGGAAGCGTCAATCGATTTGACGACCCATCGTTACGGCGCGCGCGTGCTCGAAATTCTCGATACGACCACGTCCTTTGACCGTGAGGAAAGACATGCCTTCTTCGCCGGGCTCAACATCGCTCCGCTTGGCAATATCGGCCTTTCGAATGACGACCGGGACTATCTCAGTGACCTGGTTGCTGAATATGCCGCGTCGGAGGGGGTTCTCCGGCGGCTCTACAATCCGGAATCGCTGTTCGCATCGCATGGTACCTGCTGCGCGGGGCTGATTGTCGGCGAACCCGCCGTTGTTGCGGAAGAAGGCACACCAAGCCTCCCGCCGGAAGGAGCCTTCTACGGGAATGGTGACGAGCTGCGTACGAGCGGCAATCGCAATGTCATCCCCTATTTTGGCGTTGATCCTTTCTCAAGGCTCATCTCGATCAGAACGTCCTTCGAAGACGATGTCAGGCAGTTCATTGCGGCCTTTCTTTATGCCTATCATCAGAAAGCTGACGTGATCGTCTTGCCGCGCGGTCTGCCTGACCCCAAACGCAGCATTGTTGATCCGAAGAACGAGCTGAAGGCGGACCTGGAGCTATGGAAAAACCAGGATGCCGCCAACTTGTTCACGCGCATTGCCGTTGCTGATCAGGGTGGGCCTGAACTGGAGCCGAAAGCCGCGCAGGAAGGATCTAATCCGGATCGCCCATGGCATATCCTCAAGCAACTCATCCTCGCCATCAGCCGGCACATCCCGATTGTCTGCGCCGCAGGAAATAGTGGCGAAAGCCAGTTGATCTATCCGGCAAGTCTTGCCGCCGATAACAACGGCATCATTGCTGTTGGGGCCGTTACCGTCGAAGGTTTCCGTTCGGGTTACAGCAATTACGGCGAAGGATTGACGGTTGTCTCCCCCTCTGACGATGGTGAGGTCTTCAACAGGCATCAGTTGCGCCTCGACCGGCTTTCTCCATTTGCGGCGCAGCACGACTACGGCGCTTTTCGAGCGCGGGAATACTACTATTCGCACTTCTCGCTGCTGACGACGGACCTGTCGGGGATTTTCGGCTATAATCATGGCTCCGATCCGTGGTCTGCCATCGTGCCGTTCGGAATCAATCCGGGCATCGGGGGCGGATACTACACCACTTTCGGGGGCACCTCAGGCGCGTCGGCGCAGGTGGGTGGGCTATGCGCCCTGATACAGCGGGCCTACAAGAGCCGCCACAATCCCGCTGACCGCCTCTCGGGGCCTCATGTGAAGTCAATTCTGAAGGCCGCATCGCGCCTGGACGCCATTGTCGCGCCCGGAACGAGGAAACTGACGGCGGATTGCATGAATGCCGAAAGCGAGGACGCACTCGATATGGCCTATTTCTTTGGGTCAGGCCTGCCGAACGCGCGGGCGGCAGTACAGGCAGCTCTTGCCATCTGACCCCCGGGGATGCTTTTCCATAATTCCAAGCCTCCTCTATCGAGGGGGCTTTTTCTTTGTTTGCGCCTTTTTACGGATTTTTAACGCGGTACTGGCGGGCAAATGACGCCCTTGGGCAATAGTGCCTCTCAACAGACGACGCACACCGTTCCGATGCCGGACGAAGCGGCCCCAACCGGGGCATCTTCACCCGAGATGCAACCTGATCCGCCCGAAGACAAACTCACGGAGGCTGTTGATGTCCGCGACCCGCATTCAACAATTGGCAGATGAGGCGCGCCACCTGCTCAAGGGCAATCCCTTGATGGCAAGTACCGTCTCCCGGCAGCGCGTCGCAACTCGCAACCTTTTGAAGCGACGCTTCCAATATGGCCGTACGCTCGCGGCGACTTCGAAGCTCGCCGATTGTTCGGTCGGGGTACAGGCGCTGGCGGGCTATTTCCCCGGCCTTGCAGATGATGGATACGCTCGCCTGCTCGAGCTTTCGCCAGCGGTCGCCGGATCGGTCAGCACCGACCCTTACCGTTCATCCGTGCTTGCAGCCTGGATGGGTGGGCTCGCGCGCAGTCTGGAATGGCAGGCGGGCAGCCCCAATGAGCAGATCGTCCGCCGCTATCTGCAGACGGATCTGATCGCATCGGATCTTCAACTCGAACGCCAGCCGGCATGCCGGCTTTCCTGCGGCATTGGCCTCGTCCGCATCGAGAGCCCGGCGTGGAGCCATGTCATGCAAGCCCTCCTCCGCCAATCTATGCCGGACTACCCCGGTCCCGACGACCCCATCACGGGCGATGCGGAATTGGACCGCGTCGCCGACCATCTGGAGAAGGCCTTCGCCTTGATCGCGGAACTGGACGTGTACGGCTATCAGCGTTTGATCGCCTGCCTGCACACGCTTCACGTTGGCGTGCGGCGTGAACCGTCGTGTTCCTTCTCAAGTTCGAACGAATTGCCGGGCAGCGCGATGATCGCCCTTTCAAGAGAAAGATTGCGCGACGACGATCATGCCGCGACAGCGGCCCAACTGCTTCACGAGGCGGGGCATGTCCTGCTGGGGTTTTATACGACCTCGGCTGCGGCATCCCTGCCTGGCGAGTTCCGGTATATCTCCCCATACGAGAACGACCTACAGACGCTCGAGAGCATCCTGCATACGGCCTACGCCATTCCCTGGGAGTGTGCCTTCCGCATGGCATGCCTATCCGCCGAGGTGGATCCTGAGCACCGCGCCCTGAAGACGGCATTCACAATCGCCTATGCTGCGCGGCAAATCCCGCTCATCGATATCGCTCGGAAAGGAATCGAACGTCTCGGCGGCGATGTCCTCCTCGACCTCCCAGACATCGCCGCCATTCCTTCCTGGAGTGGCCGGATCCTATTCCTCGTAAGCCAGTTGCTTGCCGAAGAGCCCGTTGCACACCGCCAGGCTCACCTTGCCGAGCGCCAACGAGTTCTCGATCGCCAAGCCTGGAACATCGGACAGGTGCTTCTGCGCGGCAAGGAGCCGATCGATCCGCGGATGGGTCAGCGAGAGATCGATGACAGCGGCGACAATGTCTGCCTCTGGTACGATGGCAGATTTCACGTGATCACGAAGGCTGCCGACCATGCAATGAGCAAGGATTACGGTCGCTGCGCCGAGACGACCCGTGTAACTGCGCCCAGCGAGATGGAGGCGATGTGATGGTCAATTCTCGGTCTAAACGATTGTCAGCGGCGGCTAGCGCGTCCGTCGATTTCCCGAACCCCTTCGCCCACAGCTTTGGGCGGGGCGGCAGAGGGGCTCTGTTCACCGGCAATAGTGCTGATGCTGTCGAGGAACAGAGCCCCAATGTTACCAGTGCTGCATTCGGCGCGTCGTCGTGGGCATCCGATATGCCGGCGGAGAACGAATATGTCTCCGCAGCAATCGATCACCACGACACCTTCCTGACGCCTCTTTGCCATCGGCAACGCGACTTCGCGCGGTTTCGCGAAATCGACTTCGTCATCATCGGATGCGGCGGCGTCGGCTCGCAGATTGCCATCCAGCTTGCGACCCTCGGCGCGCGCCATTTCCTTCTCGCGGATGCGGATCGTATCGGCGAGAATAACTTAAGCGACCTCCCTTGGGCGGGAAAAGCTGACCTCGGCTGTCTGAAGACAGACAAGCTGGCGACTTATCTGGCTGCACGGTTTTCTGCCAAGGTCTTTGCACTGCCGGAAACTGCGGAAGGGGCTGCTGCGCTTCGGTTGATCGCAGACTATGCCCATAACCCGTTCGTCATTCTCGCCGGCGAGGATTCCCCTTCGGTAGGGAAGTTCGTGGCAGCCGGTCGCGCATCGGCAGCCGGCATGCCGCCCTATTTGCAAGCGAGCCGCTACGGAGACTATCGCACCACCAGTTCCGCTGTCGTGGTGCATGCCGTCTCGCAGATCGCTCAACAATGCCTTTCGAAACACTCTGCCTCGCCAGGACTCCGATGGATAGCCGACCTCAAAACCGATCAGGGCGAGTTCCGTTCTCCTTTCAAAAACCTCGCAAGTGGAAGCCCGTTCGTCGCTCCTGGAGGCGCCAAGAAGGAACCTGTCGAAATCGCTGATGCCATCAATCCGGCGGCGCCGCATTCACAGATGTGGTCGCTCGCGCCATGTTCGCTCATCTGCGATGCTGGCGAAACTGGCGGAATGAATGGTGAGCTGACGATATCAGAAGCTCTTCGTGATCCGCTGATCGCCATGGTGATGCGGGCCGACGGCGTAACCAGCGAAGAATTGAAGCAACTCCTGGAGACAGCAGCCCGTAAGGTCGAAACGAATCTGTCTGACGAAGTTCAGGAACAATGAGATTCGATATGATGACAAATTTCCCAACGATAATTCTTGCTTTTGCGGGAGGTAAAGTTCGCAAGGTGATCCGTACCGCTCGCGAGGCTGCGCCACTGCTGCTGAATGAATGGCCCACCGACGATGGCGAGGAATTCTTCACGGCGGTGAGAATCTGTTTGGAGGTCCTTACCGGAAATACCGAACCCGAGAACTTGCACGAGGCAATCGTCCGCGCTGCATATGAAGCGGGTATTGCTGCGATCACGACTGATCACCGCCTGGGTATCCTCAGGATCTATCCGGTTGCCGAGGTCCACCGCGCATGCGCTCCTCGCAATCCCGCTCCCGTCGAACCGCTTTCGCTATTGCTATCAGGGCGCCGACGGCGGCAGCGAAAATGGTTGGGGCGATCCAAAAGGCATCGATCGGAAATGCATCGGGATGTTTCGAATGAAGGTGAAACTGCCCACGTATCTCTTCGCGATAACCGGAATGAGAAGGGCAAGATATTGTGATTTTCCGAAGCTCATCGACCTGCGCGAAGCTATGCTCGCCCTGTTGGGCTCGTCCCAAAACTCTCGCGAAACCGGCGGGAGAAGTGTGAGCGCGACACGTAGCCCGCAGCCTCGGCGGCGGCGATTGCCGTAGCGCCAGATGTGATTGCATGTTGCGCGGCCTTTAGACGCTCGCGCCGCAAGATTGCGCGGAAGGAGGTGCCGTCTGCGGCCAATCGACGTCGTAGCGTGGATGCTCCAATTCCAAGTTTTCCTGCGACATCAGAAACGTTCCAAGCCTCGGAAGGAGCCGTTGCGATCAGCCAGGCAATGTCGTCCGACAGGCTCTGTTTGAAGAGCGGTCGCGCCTCGGCAAGTGGCCGCAATAGCGCCAGAACCTCTGTCAGCCTCAGCCGTTTGATCGTTTCGCCGACGCTGACATCGGCGATCGTGGATGCTGCGTGGCAAATCGTCTCGACGAGATCGATGCTCAGCGGCACGGCGTCGAGATCGACGGCACTACGGGCGCGCTCCGCAACGGAGAGCGGTGGAATGCCCGCCGGCAGGAACGGCACATCGAGCCGCAATGCTGCATAGACGCCCGTTTTATCGTTCGGAATGTTGACCACGTCCATCGGCACATCACCGGGCAAGACGAAGAGCGAGCCGGCCGAAAAGGACCGAGTGCGATCGCCAAGCCACACGTCCTTTTGGCCATAGAGCACGACGCAGATCATCGGACAATCAAGTCGAAGAGCTGCCACCCGTTCGCGGTCGAAGCAGCAATAGGCGAAAAGCTGCCCGCCATAGGGATGCATCCCAACATCGAGCTTTCCCGCCACCATGGGGCGGAGTCGATCGAGCAGGCGTTGGGAAAGCTCGGAACGTCGGTCGCGGATCATCATGTTCATAAGCGCAATCTATGAGAAGGCGCGGCAAGAAAAAATACCGCCGGTGAGCGTTTCGGGCCCAAGTGATCACAAATCTGGCGCATGCCTTGTGGCGAGCGGCGGCACAAGAAGGATCTTCAAGACAAGGAGACCTTCATGAAGACCTTCAAATTTGCGCTTGCCATCGGGGCAACGGTCGCATCGCTGTCCTTCGCTTCCACGCCGACACGCGCTGCTCCAGACCTTGAACTCTGGCGTCTCGACTGCGGCGACGTCATCGTCAAGGATTTATCGATGTTTTCCGACACCTTCGCTTTTGCCGGCAAGAAGGGCGAGCTGACGGATAGCTGCTACGTTATCCGCCACGGCGGCGACTACCTTCTTTGGGACACCGGGCTTCCTGCCGGCATCATCGGCAAGGCACCCGATCAGGATGCGCCGATCGGCGTCTCGCTCAAAACCGACATCCCGACCCAGTTGAAACAGATCGGCATCAAACCGGAGCAAATCGCAACCGTCGGCATCAGCCACAACCATTTCGACCATCTCGGGCAGGCTGCGACCTTTTCGAAAGCCACGCTTATGATCGGCGCTGCCGATTGGCAGACTTTTCACGACAATCCTCCGCCCTTCGCGGTCGTACCGGATCTCGTCAAACCCTGGCTCGATGGCAAGGCGAAACTCGACCTCGTGACGGGTGACCGTGACGTCTTCGGCGACGGTTCAGTGATGATGCTGTCGATGCCTGGTCATACGAAAGGGGAAGCCGCCCTCCTGGTAAAGCTTGCAAAGATGGGGCCGGTCCTGTTGTCCGGCGATGTCGTGCATTTCGAGGATAATCTGGCCACCCACGGCGTGCCGGGTTTCAATGAAAACCGTGCCGACACGCTCGCATCGATGGAACGCCTCGAAGCGGTTGCAGCCGGGCTGAACGCAACGCTCGTCATCCAACACGACCCCACTCATATTTCGCGCCTGCCGGCCTTCCCCGAAAGCGCAAGATAGGCGACGCGATCGCCATCGGCACATAATCACAAATGCCACCGGCGTTGACATGCCGGTGGCAGCAACACGGTCGGGCTCGCCAACATCGTTCCCTTGGCAACCGGAGGCCGGCCATCCCTCCTTCACCTCCAGCGGTCTTCTCGGGCTCGAGGTGCTCGGCACTAACGCTCCTTTCGCCCTTTTTCATGCGCTTCATTGAAGCTCGATGTGCGATGGATCCGACGTTCGCATCATCATGGACCCGGCGAACAGGCCACTGGATCGTTTTCAGGCGCTTTGCGCGCAATAGGCACGCCAGCCGCCATAACCAGTGATATCCGGCTGGCCGGCGACGGCCGCACTTTCACAGAGAAAGCCGGTCACCTGCGAACCGTCGTCGAGCGTCAGCTTGCCGACGCCGAGCGGCGCGGGAATGCGACCGATGAAATCGCCGAAACCGGCAACCGGCAGGGCCCAAATCTCGATGGCGATCGGCGCACCGCCTTCGGCGCGGATCAGGCCCGGTTTGGCCGGAACAGCTGCGGTCAGCGCGTAGAGCCTGTAGTCGCTGCTGGTGGCGGTGGACCGGCAGAAAAAGCCGCCGCGTTCGACAAGTTCGTGGTTGAGCGGCATGCCGGAAAGATGGGCACCGACCACGGCGATCTCCCGATAGCCTTCCGGCAGCGGCTGTTCGACGACTTCCGGATACGGGTTGTCGAACTTGGCCAGCTTGAGGCCCGTTGCCTTGTGGAAGGCGGCGGCTATGCCGGCTGCGCGCGCCTCCTCGAAACCCGGGGCCAGGAACGTGACGCCGAGCGGCAGGCCGTCCTTGCGGAAGCCGTTGGGAACGGCAATACCGCAAAGCCCCATGAGATTGACGAAGTTCGTATAGATGCCGAGCTTGCTGTTCAGCTCGATCGGGTTCGCGGCGATCTCCTCCTTTGTGTAGATCGTCGGTGTCGTGGGCACCAGCAGAACGGCGATGTCCTTCCATACGGCGCGCGTGTCGCGCTTGAGTTCGGCGATGCGATGGATTGCCGCGAAGGTGTCGATGGCGCTGAAGTTGCCGGATTTCGAGAGGATCTGCCGCGTTACCGGATGGATTGCATCCCGATACTTCTCCAGCACGCTGTCGAGGCTGAGCGCGCGTTCGGAAATCCAGGGGCCGTCATAGAGAATGCGTTGCGTTTCCTCGAAGGGCGTGAAATCCACCTCGACCTTCTCGCCGCCCATGGCGATCAGCCGTTCGACAGCTTTGCCGAACAGGCGCTCGGCTTCGGCGTCACCGAAAAAACGAAGCGCATCGCCGGCCGGCACGCCGAAACGGAAGTGCGGCGGCGGCGCGACGGGAGTGAGCTGCACCTCGTCGGCTTCCGGCTTCGAGAAGGGATAGGACGGGTCATAGCCCGCCATCAGCTTCAGCACGCTCATGCCGTCCTCGACCGTCAGCGAGAATACGGAGAGCGTTTCGATGGTCTTTACGCAGCCGCCGCCGGAAACACAGGCATTGCTGACCAGACCGGGCGTCGGCTTGATGCCCACGATGTTGTTGAAGCCTGCGGGTACGCGCCCCGAGCCGGCGGCATCGTTGGCGATGGAAAAGCTCGAAAGCCCGGCGGCCACGGAAACGCCCGAGCCCGAGCTCGACCCCCCGGAAATATAACGCTCGTCGAAGACTGAGGAACAGGCGCCATAGGGTGTGCGCATGCCCACCAGACCGATGCCGAACTGGTCCATATTGGTCTTGCCGATGAGAAGCGCGCCAGCCTCGAAAAGCCGGTCGAGCGCCTGGCCGGAGGAGTGGGCAACATAGGCGGCTTCCTTGAGCGCGTTCGTCGTCGGCAGGCCGACGATATCGTTGCAGTCCTTCACCGAGAAGGGGATTCCCCAGAGCGGTCGTCCATCATGGCCGGCCGCTTCCAGCTCGGCTGCGGCCTTGAGCGCGGTTGTGCGCGGCACGAGATAGGTCCAGACGTGGTCGTCGCCGCGTGCTTCTATGCGGTCGTAGATGGCGTTGACGACGCGGGTCGGCGTCAGTTCACCGGTAGCATAAGCCTTGCCGAGCGTGGTGAGATCGAGGCTGCCTGTGGCGTCGGACCAGGTGATTTCTGACATGATGCTACTCCTGAATTGTCGTTAGTGCCGCCAGGACGTCGGCGGTGGCGGCAACCGTGCCGAAAAGGCCGTTGCCGAACGTTGTGATGCGCAATTGCGTGCTGTGGCGCAGGGGTGAGGTGCCCTTGCAGGCATCCGCTACCGTCAGGCACTCGAAACCCATGTCGTTGGCCGCCCGCTGTGTGGCGTGAACGATGCCTTCGGTCGGAAGGCCGGTCACGAGCAGGTTGCGCACGCCGCGCTGGCGCAGCTCATCCTCGAGCCCCGTGCGGAAAAATGCGTTGTCACCACCATGATCGACGAGGATTGCGTTATCGGGCAGCTCCAGCATTTCGCTCAGCGCCCATTCGGCAGAATGTCTAGCGGGAACATGATCGCCGAGGAGACGACGGCGAGCCGCCATCGCGCTTTCGGACGGATCTGCACCACGGCGGGCGGCAACGACGGCAAGGCCGGCTTTCTTGGCCCCTTCGAGCAGTTCCTTGGCGGCTTCGAGCTCCGGCCCGGCCGACAGCGCGGCGATGTTGCCGTTCTGGAAGCCGAGGAGCAGAAGCGCGGTGTCTGTCGCCGACCAGACCCCGTCAAAGGGCCAGGAATAGGGATTGGCGGCGATGGCGCCGAAGTTTTTCATGTCGCGCTCAGCCATCGAGCATCTCCAGCATGGCCTTGAACGCAGCCCGGTCGGAGACGCCGCCCCAGCGCCCGCCGAATGCCCCAAGGATTTCGATGGTCGCCTCGTGATTGGGTGTTTCGACCGCCGCCGTGCAGTCTTCGAGAAGCACGCACTCGATGCCGTATTCGAAACCGTCTCGCAGGGTGGATTGCACGCAACAATCCGAGGTGACACCGGTAACGACAAGGCGAGAGATGCCGCGCTTTTTCAGGTCGTCCGCCAGTTCCGTGCGGTGGAATGACGACTTGCCCGGCTTGTCGATCACCAGTTCTCCCTCGACGGGACTTAGTTCGGGAATGATCTGCCAGCCCGGCTCGCCATGCACCAGGATACGGCCAGTCTTGCCCTGATCGCCGATACCGAGCCCATGGACGCGGGTGCGCCATTGCTTGTTGGCATGCAGGTCCAAAAGATCGGGTCGGTGTCCCTCTCGGGTGTGAATAACGGTGATCTCCGCCGCCCGGGCAGCCTCGAGGACATCGCGGATCGGCGCGATGACGGAGCGGGTGTTGGAGACATCCTCGCCGAGTTGGTCGACCCAGCCGCCGGGGGCGCAGAAATCCACCTGCATGTCGATGATGATGAGCGCGATCTCCGCCCTTGAGACGGGACCGCCGAGCGGCCAGAAGCCGCCGGTTGCCGGACTCGTCACAAGGTTACTCCCGTTTGCGCATCAAAAACGAGGATGGACGCCGGATCGATGGTGAAGGACACGCTCTCGTCGCGGCTGATGCGATGGCTGCCGTCGATCATGGCCTTCAGCTTCGGCGACGACTTCATCACATCGCGTTCGTCCTCGATCATGTCGGCATGGCCCATGGCGATCTCGCCAGAATCCAGATGCAACAGCAGGTCGGCTCCCAGATCCTCGACGAACAGGACCCTGGCGGAGAGGGTTCCCGGTCCCGTCGAGCCCGTGGTCACTTTGAAGGCTTCCGGGCGGATGCCGGCGACGACCTTGCCGCCAATGCGTCGGGCCAGCCGGTCCGCCGAGGCCGGAAGCGGGAGCAGGAAGGGGCCGATCTGCAAGGCCGGTGCGCCATCGCGACCGACGAGGGTCGCCTCCATGAAATTGATCGGCGGCGAGCCTATGAAGCTCGCGACGAACATATTCACCGGATTGTCGTAGAGCTTGCGAGGGGCATCGAGCTGCTGCAGTGTTCCCTTGTTCATCACGGCGACGCGATGACCCATCGTCATCGCCTCCACCTGGTCGTGCGTCACGTAGACCGTGGTGACCGCCCGCATACGCTGCAGCCTCGAGATCTCTGTCCGCATCTGGCCACGCAGACGAGCATCGAGGTTCGAAAGCGGTTCGTCCATGAGAAAGGCGTTGGGCGAGCGAACCAGCGCCCGCCCCATGGCGACGCGCTGGCGCTGGCCACCAGAAAGGCGCGCCGGCTTCCGGTCGAGGAATTCCGTCAGTTCGAGCAGCGCAGCCGTTTCGCGAACCTTCTCCGCCACCTCCTCGGGCTTGGCGCCGCGAACCTTCAGTCCGAATGCGATATTTTCGCCTACGGTCAGATGCGGATAGAGCGCGTAGGACTGGAACACCATGGCGATATTGCGCTCGCGCGGGGCAAGATCGTTGGCGACGGTATCGTTGATCCGGAGCGTGCCGCCGGTGATCTCCTCAAGGCCCGCGATCATGCGCAGCGCCGTGGTCTTGCCACAGCCCGACGGACCGACAAGCACCATGAACTCACCGTCGTTGATCGAGAGGTTAAAGTCCGTCAGCGCGGCAGATTTGCCGCCCGCATAGGTCTTGGACACGTTCTGAAACGAAATCTGGGCCATGGATCTGGGTCCTACTGTACGCCGTTCGTTGCGCCCTGAACGAAGTAGCGATTCATGAACAGCGCCATCAGGACAATCGGAATTGTTGAGAAATGGGCGAGCGCGCCGAGCGTGCCCCAGGTGATGTCCTTGGTACCGTAGGCGGTCAGCAACGCGACCGATATCGGCTTGGAATCGAGTGTCGTGAGGAACATCGGATGAAGGAAGTCGTTCCAGGAAAACATCATGCAGAACAGGGCGCAGGCGATCATGCCTGAACGGGTGGTCGGCACAGCGACCTTGAGGAAGGCACCCATCTGCGTGCAGCCATCGGTCAGTGCCGCCTCTTCCATATCGGGAGGCAGCGACTTGAAGTAGGAGAACATCATCCAGGTCACGAAGGCACAGTTGAGCATGGTGTTGAAAACGATGACCGCCCACCAGCTTCCGAGCAGGCCGATGTCCCGCATGAGCAGATAGAAGGGGATCAGGGCGGCGATTGCCGGGATCATGCGGATCGCCAGAAAGAAATAGGCAAAGCCCGCGGCATACCTGGACTTCGACCTTGCCAGGGCATAGCCCGCGGGAGTGCCGAGCAGCAGCGACAGAAGCGTCGTACCGATGCTGATGACAAGCGACGAGCGCACCAGCGAGAACACGTCGAAAGCCGCAAAGGCCTTGCGGAACTGGTCGAGCGTTGGCTCGAAGAACAACCGCGGCGGCACGGAGAAGATCTGGTTCGAGGGCTTATAAGCCGTGGAAATCAGCCAGCATACCGGCAGCAGGAAGAGCACGGTAATGGTGAGAATGGTGGTCCGCTCGAGAAAGACGCGTCGTTTGGAAACCATGGCCATCGCATTACTTCCCATTGATCCGTACATCGGCGCGGCGCACCACCAGCATCAGCGCGGTCGCCATCAGCGCTATAAACAGCAGTGTGACGTTGCCGACCGCCGACGCATAGCCGACATTGAAGAATTGCAGCCCTTCCTTGACGCCAAGCATCATCAACGTGTTCGTGGCGTCGTCGGGTCCGCCCCCGGTCGTGACGAAGACGGAATCGAACACACGGAAGGCGTCCATGCTTCTCAGCGTGAGCGCCAGGAAGACCGATGGCAGCATCAACGGCAGGATAAGCATCCGAAAGCGCTGCCAGGCCGTTGCGCCATCGACCAGGCCCGCCTCCAGCACGTCTGCCGGCAGCGCTTTCAATCCTGCGAGCAGGATCAGCGCCATCAGGGGCGTCCATTCCCAGCAATCGATGAGGATCAGCACCCAGAGCGCCGTGCTGCCGTCCGTCAGAAGGCCGCTACGCGGCCCGATCCCGGCCTCTGACAGGAAGTAGCCGATCATGCCGTAGTCCGCACCGAGCAGCGCCTTGAAGATCAGGCCGACCACCAGCGGGGTGATCGTGGCGGGAATGAGCAGGAAGGCAAGGACGATGCGATTGAAGCGACTGTCGCGCCACAGCAGCAGCGCAAGGCAGAAGCCGAAAACCAGCTGCAACCCGACGCTGAAGATCGTGAACTGAAAGGTATTGAGAATGGCCTTGCGGGCCGACGGATCCGAGAAGATGTCGAAGTAGTTCTGGAGGCCAACGAACTGGGTGCGGGCCGGGCGCAGAAGATGGTATTTATAGAAGCTGTACCAGATGCCCTGTCCAAGGGGCCACAACCCTACAGCTGCGACATATATGACGGCCGGCGCTGCCATGAGAGATAGGAAAAACCTGCGGCGGTCTGAGAAGCTGTAACGCACAGGTCAACGCTCCACTCTAAATTCGGCAGGTCCGGGGAACAGCCAGCGCCTGTCATATGGCTCGCAACTTTACTCAGGTTGCATTGAAGGTCGGCCCGCCACCCTTTCCTCGGCTGGCGGGCGTCAAAGTCTGTCAGAACAGTTTTTCGGCTGCCGCCTGGGCTTTGTCCAGCGCATCCTTCGGCGTAACCGAGCCAGAGAGCGCCGAGTTCACGGCAGTGCCAAGCAGATCCTGGATTTCCGGATACTGGGGAATGCGCGGGCGGAATTCGCCATTGCCGTGCTCATAAGTTTCCTTGAGAACCGGCAGGAAGTCGAATTTCGCGTTGAGATCAGGGTCATCGAGTTCGCTCTTGCGGATGAAGCCACCTGCCCCGAGCATATTGAATTCCTTGTGGACCTTCTTGCTGCTGATCCACTTGATAAAAGTCCAGGCAGCGTCCTGCTTGGAGGCGTCGATGTCGGCATTGATCGACAGGCCCCAGCCGCCGACGCCGTATTGCGGCGTCATGCCCGTTGCGACCGGAGCGACCGAAATACCAACCTTGCCGACCACGTTGGAGACCTTCGGATCGGAATAGGACGTCGCACCGACGGACCATGTCTGCATGAAGGCTGCGAGCCCCTGACGGAAACTTTCTTCGCGGCCGCCCCAGTCATATTCGATTGCGCCGGGAGGTGCGGCCTCCGTGAAGAGCTGCTTGTAAACCTCGAGGCTCTTGATATTGGCTTCGGAGTTCAGCGCCGGTTGGCCATCCTTGTTGAGAATGGAGCCGCCAAGCTGATTGTTATACTGCATCCAGTCCTGCGCGACCGCAGGCCCCTTCTGGCCATTGGCGACAAAGCCATACTGCTTCTTGGACGGGTCGTTGAGTTTCAGGGCGTCCTGAACAAGTTCTTCCATGTTTGCCGGCGGCTTCAGACCGGCCGCTTCCAACAAGTCCTTGCGATAGGCCAGAACGTTGGCATAGGCCGCAAGCGGATAGGCAACATATTTGCCGTCATATTGCCCGAGGGATTCAAGGATCACCGGATAGATATCGTCGAGATCGAGTTCCGCCGCGTCGCGCTTTACCCTGTCGGTCAGGTCAACTGTATACTTGTTCTCCGCATAGGCGCCGGCCCAAACGATGTCCATGGTGACGAGGTCGTAGCCCTTGGTGTCGCCAATGAAGTCGGCGGTCGTCTTGGTCAGCAACGTGCCATAGTCCATGATCTCGACCTTGACGTCCGCGCCCGTCTCCTCCTTGAAGGCGGGGGCGAGTGCCTGAAGGACGTTCGCGAAGCCGTCGTTCATGGAGGCAATCGTCAGCGTTACGCCATCGAGCGACTTCGCCTCGGCATAGGCAGTAGAAGCCATGAGCGCGAGCACCGATACCGCCAGCCTGCCTGCTTTAATGGTCATGCATGGTGAGGATAGTTTCATCATGGATCGCCAACCCCTTCTGTTTTTGAACCGGATGAAGGCAGGTTAGCTATGACCGCACTCAAGTCAAACAAAAATTCACATCCATCACAAAAAACATACCGAAGTCTATCTCTCTGATTAATCCTTTTGCAGGATGACCAATGCGTAGCCGCGATCTGATTTATTTTAAGGCAGTAGCATCTAATTTTTCATCTTATTGTTTTTGCTAAGGTATTTTTCCACTCTATATTTCCCCGTTTCGTTCTCAGAAGGGAGCCGCCGTTTGTGTTGCGAAGAAGAGTGCGTGTGCGAAAAAAATGAAAACAACACAATCAAACACTTTACAACTTTCCCCCTCTCGATACCTTGGTGTCGTTTCCCGGAGAAATGTCGCCATGCAGCCATCGCCAATGGATGTTTCAGCCCCACACCGCCCCGCATTTGGTGCCGCGGCCGTTGCCGCACTTGAAGCGCAGGTTGCGCGCGACCTCACAACGATAGAAGTAGGCCTGCGCGAGTGGGTGCCGGAACGACGCCGCACATCCGGCGAGGCGATATCAGATGTCGTCATCGTGGGAGCAGGTCTCTCTGGCCTGTCGGTTGCCTTTGGGCTGAAGCGGCAGGGCGTCCAGCGCATACTCCTCATTGATGCTGCACCGGAGGGCCGCGAAGGACCCTGGATCACCACGGCGCGCATGCGCACATTGCGTTCACCCAAGACCCTCACCGGGCCGGATCTCGGAATTCCGTCATTGACCTATCGGGCCTGGCACGAGGCCACATATGGGCCGCAACATTGGGAGACGCTGGACAAGATCGATCGGATCGACTGGATGGCATATCTCGGCTGGTTCAGATCGGTCCTCGCACTGAATGTTTACAACGATACAAAACTGATCCGGATCGAGCCCGATGAAGGGCATCTGCGCCTCCTTGTGGAACGAGAAGGGGCGCTAGGAGAGCTTTCCTGCCGCAAGGTCGTGCTGGCCACCGGCCTCGAAGGGGCCGGCAGCCTGAACGTGCCGGGCGCAATCCGCGAAAACCTTCCACGTCAGCACTGGACCCATAGCGGTGATGAGATCGATGCCGGCTTCTTTGTCGGCAAACGGATCGGCGTGCTCGGTGCGGCCGCATCCAGCTTCGACTGGGCGGTCGCGGCTCTCGAGGCTGGCGCTGAATCCGTGACGGTTCTGGCGCGCTCGACTGTCCTGCCTCGCACGGAACTGCTTGATTGGTCGAATTTCCCCGGCTTTCTCAACCATTTCGCCGATCTCGATGATCACAGCCGCTACAGATTTACCCGGCGGATGTTTGCCTTCAAGACACCGCCGACCAACGAGATGTTCAACCGCGCCATGGCACATGAGGCGTGCCGGCTGGTGACGGGCGCCCATGTGCGGTCGGTCGCCATGGAGGGCGAGAAGATTTGCATAGGAACAGCCGCCGGCGATTTTCGGTTCGATCACCTCCTGCTCGGCACGGGCTATCGCGTCGATCTTTCATGCCGGCCGGAGCTTTCCAACCTGATCGGTTCGGTTGCGACATGGGAGGACCGCTTCATCCCGAACGAGGGGGAGGATGACCGCGATCTCCTGGCCTACCCCTATCTGGGCCCGGCTTTCGAATTCCTGGAGAAGACGCCGGGCTCTTTGCCGATGCTCGCCAACATCCATGTCTTCAATAATGCGGCGGTCCCGAGCCTCGGGCCTGTATGCAACGGCATCACCGGACTGAAATCTGGCGTGCCGAAACTCGTTGCCGGCATTTGCCGCGGCCTCTTCAAGGCCGATATCGAGCATTTCTATCAATCGCTCGACGGCTACGACAAGATCCATTTCCAGCCGGAATATTGCTTCGATGGCGGCGCTGCCTGAGGCGCCGGCCCGTCATCTGTCCTCAGGGCGCGCGAAGAATGCGCCCGACGTTCAGCCCGTGACTTGTCCCTGAAGGGCATTCGCGTCGAAATCGATCAGCCCCATGCGGCGCGCGGCGACGACCTTGTAGAGCGGATCGCCGGTATCGCGAAACTCCTCGAATGCCGAAAACACCAGCGAATGGTCGTGTTCGTCATTTGAGGCGACGGCAGCGGCGGTAATGATCTCATCCGGCGGCACCGGCACAGTCCGCCATTGGTCGAGAACCTCCGGCGAGGGCAACGCCGGCATGTTAATCTTGGTATAGAGCGCCATGACGACTTCCCAGAAATGCATGGCGAGGCGTTGCGGCTCATCCAGATGGGGACTGACGAGCCGCAGCCAATGGCAGCCGGTGACGGCATGCAGGGCCTCGAAACTCATTGTCGCCGCAAAGAGCGCAAGGGATGCGGGACGCATCCGGCCCAGCAGATCCGGCGACGGCGCCAAACGCCCGAGCCGCTCCCGAAACGCCGGAACCTTGTCCATGGCCTCGATCCATTTCCAGAGCAGATAGGTCGGCGCGTCGATATTGCGAAGCCGCGGATCGGCATGCATGTCGAGCAAAAGAGCGACCGGATCGATGACGTCGCGCCGGCGATCGGCCGGAATGGCGTCGTAAGACAGGTAGGTGGCCGCCCAGTAACCGAGCGCGACGGCAATTTCGGTATCGTCGCTGCGAAGCACCGCATAGGCGAGCCTCATCAATCCATGGGTGGCGGAAGCGGCAACGCCGGGAAAGAGGCGTGGCAGGTAGCGCCGGATGGCTGCGTGCCCGCCTATCTCGGCAACGACCCCCTGGAAGAAGCGCCGCAGGTCGCCCTCATGTTCGCGCTGCCCCAGCACCGTGTCCCAGTTCGAGGCATCGAGCTGCCTGACCGGCGCCGCCGGCAAGGGAACGGCATGAATGCGCGTGTAATGCTCAGCATATTCCTCCAGCCGCGCGGGTGAAGCGCCGAGCCGTCCCATAGCTTCGAGCACCATGGGAAGATGGTTGGCAAGCAGGACCGGAAACTCGCCGCTGTGACGGCCGATATCGGCGATCAACGAGGGCAGCCGCGCCCCGGCCGACGGATCGGGATAAATGGCTTTCAAGGAAGTGAACATGATCGCGCGCACCGTTTCTTCTGTCCGGAGACTTTTGCCCATCGGAAATGAGCCACAAGGGCTCAATTCACGAATAAAGAACAATCTCTAACAAAAAACAACAAATAGCAACCTTCCCTCCCCTCACTCCGAGGGAATTTCCAGCGGATTATCCTTCGCACGATCAATGCATGCAATGCGCATTTACCTCTTCAAAGGACAAGCACGTTCTCAGCAAGCAATCGTGATCCGAATTTAGGGACGCTGCATCGCGGACATCCGGAACTGGCCCGGTCAATTGGCGACGATAATTTCCACGTTTGCGTTGGTCAGCGCCTTGTAGAGATCGCCCGTCGGCATTTCGTCACAGATAAGCGTATTGAACTCCGTCAACGCGGCCACATACACCAGAGACATGTTGTTGAATTTGGTTGAATCGCACAACACCACACGCCGAGACGCTCGTGAAAGATAGATACGCTTCATGTCCGTTTCTTCGAACGAATAGTCGAAGATCCCTTCTGGCGTCAGGCCGGAAACACCGACGAAGGCCACGTCGAACCACAGGGATTCGAACTGACTGACGGCGGAAGAACCGCTCGTGGACATTTCCTCGCCGCGGATTCGACCGCCGGCGAGATAGATCTCCGCTCCCCTTCCGGCCAGATGTGCGGCGCTGCGAATGCTATTGGTGAAGATCTTAGTATGCGGACGTACCGTCAGGGTTTCCGATACGAAATAGGTGGTCGTTCCAACGTCGAGCGCGATGCTGCGAGCTCCCGCGGCAAGATCGACGGCGGCAGAAGCAATCCGCTTCTTCAGGTTCTCGTTTCGAACAAGGCGAGTTTCGAAGGCTGGCTCTTCGCTGTCGGCACTTTCGCTGACCGGCATCGCCGGCGCACGATCTGGCTTCACCGCGCCGCCATGGGTGCGAATAAGCTTGCCGTCCTTTTCGAGTTCTACGAGATCGCGGCGGACGGTCATTTCCGACACCGAGAGCTGCTGGGCCAGGTCGCTTACGGTCACTGAGCCGAAGCGGCCGATCGCTTCGACAATTGCGGCCTGCCTGACCTGCGCCAGGAATTTGGGCCGTTCATTCGTTTTCAACGCCGACTGTTCCCTCGCCATCTGCCTCTTGTCTTTCGTTTGTCGCCAATGTCCGTTGCGACGAAGATAAAAGCTAGCTTAGCCGAAAGGGAAAGCGTTTCAAACAAAGCTTGTTCGAATCAAACACGCCATGCACAGGCGATTATGATCACCTCTGTGCGGAAGTACAGGCTGCACATTTTGCCTAACGCGTATGACTGGTTGCATTGCCTGTCGAAAAGAGCGCTGCGACGCCGGCCAGCGCGTCGATCGTCAGATCCGGTCGTCGGTCCGTGTCCTCTTCCTCGAGACCGCCGTCCTGCATAGTGAAAAGCACAGAATAGAGACCTGCGGCCCTGGCGGAGACGAGACCGGTGAGACTGTCTTCGACAGCCACGATCGATGCAGGCGAAACCCTCAGGCGTTCTGCCGCGTTGCGATACGGCATGGGCGAGGGTTTGCCTTCCGCTACATCATCGAGGCTGATCGAAAAACGGATGCAGGAGGAAATGCCCATGGCATCGAGATTGGCGTCGACGACGGGCCTGCAGGAATTGGAAACGCATACTTGCGGAATGCCGATATCGGCGAGCATCCGGATGGTTTCGACCGCTCCTGGCACGGCCTGCAGGCTGTGCCGGTTTTCAATATAGTACCAATTGATCGCGTCCAGCCATTCCTGTTCTGCGAGCCCTTGCGGCAGGCGGGAGCGCAACAGCTTCCAGACGTCGCCCATGTGGACGCCGCGAAACGCCATATCCGGAAGATCGGACAGGTCGACGCCGAAACCCCGCGATGCCGCCACAAGTGCGCGATGGTGCAACGGCTCGCTGTCGACCAGCGTTCCGTCGATATCCCACGCAACGGCCAGAAAGCCAGCATCACTCACGAGCCGGCTCTCCAGCGCGGCGCGAGCCGTTCGTAGAGGTCACGGTAGCGGAGGTAACCCTCCCGGTATGAAGCAACGTTCTCGGCCTGCGGCTGCAGGACTTCGGAGAAGGTGACGAAGCGGGTCACGCCCCGCCAGTCGTTTTCAAGGCCGACGCCGATCGCTGCCGTCCATGCCGCCCCGATGCAGGAGCCAGGATGACCGGACAGGCGCTGTACCGGCGCATTCAGCACATCCGCAACGATCTGCATCCAGACGGTACTCTGCGATCCGCCATCCGACACGAGGAAGCGCCTGAGATGGTGGCCCATATCGACCAGAACCTCGATATGGTGGCGAATCGCATAGGCATAGGCCTCCAGGAGGGCTCGCCAGAGATGGCCGATATCGTGCGAAAGCGTGAGCCCCTCAATGACGCCGCGCGCTGCGGGATCATGTATTGGGGTCTTCTCCCCGAGCAGATATGGCAGAATGGTCAGCCCGTCCGCGCCTGCAGGTTTGGCAGAAGCCAGGACATCAAGATGCTGATGAAGGCTTCGCCCCGCGGCCCGCGCCGCTTCCCGCTCGCCTCCGGCAAATGTCTCGACGAACCAGTTGAGGGCCGAACCGCCAGTCGACATGCAGCCATTCGGCATGAACAGGCCCGGCACGAGATGGTAGTCCAGAAACAGGCGCGGATCGGGCTTGACGAGATCGGTTGCTGTGAGAATGTCGACCGCTCCGCCGAATTTCAGGAGCACGTCGCCCGCATCAATGACACCTGCCCCGAGCGCCGAGGCGATCATGTCCGCCGCGCCGCCGACGACTGGCGTGCCGGCCGCCAGGCCAGTCTCGCTCGCGCCGCGGGCATCGATCAAGCCCATGATCTCGTGCGAAGCCCGCTTGGGCGGAAGGACGTTTGGCCTGACATGGGCAAGGCGGATCAGGTCCTCGTCGACAAGGCCCGTCGAAATATCCACGAAACCTGCTTCGAGCGCCCAGTTCTGCTCCATGGCCCGGCTGCCTGTCAGGCGATAGTTGATGTAGTCGTAGGAGCCAAACACAGTGGCAATGCAGGAGAAGACGTCCGGCTCATGCCGCTCGATCCAGCGCAGCTTGGCCGTGACGAGTTGTTGGTTGATGCCATTGCCGGCTCGCTTCAGAAAATCGGGCTCGTTCCATTCCTGCCGAAGTTCGGCAACCTCCGCCCCGCAACGGCCATCGCTCTGCTGGATGCTCGGACGCAGCACGTTACCCTCGCCGTCAAGCAGCACCACAGCCGGCAACATGCCGGTGACGCCGACGGCCTTGACCTCGGACGCTTCGATGCCGCTCGCGTTCAGGAGTTCGGTCACGATGGCGCGCACATTGGCCCACCATTCGGCCGGGTCCTCCTCGGCCCATCCGGCGTGGGGGGAGGAAAGCGTGACCGGTCGGGTAGCGGTCGCCAATATGCGGTCGGGTAGCCCGACCAGGATGCCGATGGTCGAGGTCGTCCCGATATCCAGGCCAAGAACAACGGTCATAAAGCGGTTCCGTCTCAGCGCAATGTTTCGACTACGTCCATGAAGCGTTTGACGCGACTTGCGTCAACCGCATTCCAGGTGTTGCCGTCGACCTTGAAATGGGTGCCTATGACGACACCCTGCGCCATGCCGAGAATATCCCGGACGTTGTCGATGTTGACGCCGGTATTGGCGAAGACCGGGACGTCCTTTATGACGTCGCAGACATCGCGCAAGTCCGACTGATTGGCCGGCTGGCCGGTAATCGGGCCCGAAACGAGGATCGCATCGGCAAGCGAGGAGAATACCGCGCTCCGGGCGCGAAGAGCGATCGGGCGCTGGTCGAGAGAATGGGCAAATTCCGCGTTGATGTTGAACAGCATCTTCATGTCCTTGCGGCCGAGAGTGGCGCGCAGGCGTGCGGCGCCGGCGCAATCCGGCTGCCACAGTCCCATGTCTGAGGCGAACAGGCCCGTGAAGATCTCGCGTACGAAGCTTGCGCCGGTGACGGCCCCGATGGCGACGCTGGCCAGGGGATCCCACAGGTAGTTGACGCCGAACGGTACTTTCAGCGACGGCTTGATCGCCTGCACGATAGCCGTCATGGCCGCGATGCCTTCCGGCGAGCCCTTGAACACATACGGGCGGTCGTTTTCATTGCCGAACATGATGGCGTCCACGCCGCCGGCCTGGAGCTTCTCCACATCCGACATTACGCCATCGACCAGTTTCTGGACGCCGCCATCGGCATCATAGAGCGGAGAACCCGGCAGCGCCCCTATATGGGCCATGGAGATCACGACTTTCTTGCGGGCTCCAAAGCAGTCAAAAACCATTTCCAGATCCTTTAGCGGCGTCAGACTTTTCCGGGCGAAACGACCCGTCCGGTGTGAGATGTCGAAAGCATAGACAGAGAAACGAACGTAAGCAAACAAAAAAAACATTTGATAAGTTCGATTTTGTTTCTTATCGTGGTGCAGCATAATAAGGAGCAGTGATGACTCATCCGAGTTTCCCAGAACTACGCGAGCGCCGTGCCTTCCTTACCGGAGGCGGTACCGGCATCGGTCTTGCCATCGCAAAGGCGCTCGCCCGGCAGGGCGTAACGATCGCCATTGCGGATATCGATGTGCGATCTGCCGAAAAGGCGGCGCAGGAAATCGGAAACGGCGCGATTGCCCTCGAGGTCGATGTGCGCAAGCGCGCGTCGGTGCAGGCGGCTTTTTCGACCGCGCTGGAGAAACTGGGCAGCATTGATATCCTGATCGCCAATGCCGGGGTTTCGACCATGCAGAAGGCGCTGGAACTGACCGACGAGGAATGGGATTTCAACTTCGATGTGAACACTCGCGGCATATTCCTGACCAACCAGATCGCCGGGCGTCATTTCTCGGAACAGGGCCGCGGCTGCATCGTCAACACCGCATCGCTGGCCGCCAAGGTTGGCGCTCCGCTTCTGGCGCACTACTCTGCGAGCAAGTTTGCGGTGCTCGGCTGGACGCAGGCGTTGGCGCGCGAGCTTGCTCCCCAGGGGATCAGGGTGAATGCCGTTTGCCCTGGCTTCGTCAAGACCGGCATGCAGAGCCGCGAGATCGAGTGGGAGGCCACCTTGCGAAGCATCACGCCGGAGCAGGTTTTCAACGAATATGTCGGGCAAACACCGCTCGGTCGCATCGAAACACCTGAGGACGTCGCGGACGTCGTCGTCTTCCTATGCTCTGACAGCGCCCGCTTCATGACCGGCCAGGGCATCAACGTTACCGGTGGCGTCTATATGACGTGAGGGGCCGGGACGGCAAGCGGACCTGAGCACAAGCGCAAGGAGATGCCGCCAAACGGGGGTATTCCGGTTTCAGAGTTTTGTGCAGTTGGGGTAGGCTATCGGATGCCTTCAGCCGCAAGGTGAAGGCCTGGCCGACGCAAAAATAGGTCCGGCTTGCAGCGGTCGAGGCGGTAAAAAATTGTCGGCTTAATAGACAAAAGGCGACCGTTGCGTTTTCAAGGCAATGCCGGAATAAAATTCTTTTGTTGGCGATCGCCGGCGGGCGCTTATCGTCGGGAAGCCATCGCTAACCGTCACTGGCGCTGCTTACGCCCAGCCGAACCTGTCAGATCAGACAGGTGCGAAGCGGGCGGGACTTTTCGGGTCCCGCCTCAACCTACGAGATGGACGTTAGCGGCCCGCGGGCGTCGGCTCACCGAGCGAGAGCATCAGTCGGTTCGCCCAATTGAAGAAGGCTGCCCCGTGAATAACGTCGGCAATCTCCAGGTCCGACAGCCCCTCCTCCCGAAGACCCACAATATCCTCGACGTCGAACTTCGTCGGCGTTGCAGTGATCGCGACCGATGCCGCGACCACCGCGTTCCAGCGACGGCTGCCGAGATCCACTTCTGTGCCTTCCTTCAGAAGCCGTTCCACGTCTTCGGTCCGCTTGGAGTGATGGGAGGCAAACCGCGAGTGAACGGATGCACAGAAGATGCAGCCATTCGTACGCGAGGCGGCCGTTGCGGCAAGTTCCCTTTCCGCACGAGGCAGGCCGGACGTCGTATTATAAAATATGTCCTTGTCCGTCTTCGTGCGCGCCTCGAGCGTGTCAGGATCTCGCACGAGCAGCATGAAGTATGGAGACTTGGACCGCGCAGCATCCACAAGACCTGCCCAATGCCGGTCCGTAAGATCGGCCTCGAAGAGAGGTTCGAGCCAAGGCGTCCAGCCGATTTCGTCTTGCGCGAAGACGTTCGGAGAATTGTCGACGTTCGGACGAATAACTGATTCAGTCATATCAAGCTTCCTATTCTGCAGCTGCCGAGGAGGCCGCCTGTCCGGCGCCGGCGGCGCCAAGCGCCTTGAGCCCCTTGATCACCCTGATCTGGAACGAGAGAAACGCGACGATCTGCGAGAGCGTGACGATCCCGGTCGTCGACCAGCCTGCATCCAACAGCGTCTGAAGTGCATTCGGACTGGCGTCGCGTGGACGAAACACCAAGAGATGGGTGTGCTCCAATCCTGCGCTCAGTTTCTGTCCAAATACCGCGCGGCCAATATCGGACACGGCAAAGACAAGCCCTTCCTTGTTTTCGGCGGATAAAGGACCCTCGGGATAGGAACCATAGGGACCGTTGGTCACGCCATGATCCACTTCGGCTCTCACTGCGCCGGAGAGGGAAGATCCTCCGGCCAATTCGCTAAGACCAGCATCGTAAAACCCGCTCGCTTCGTCGGCCTGGTGGAGCCCGGCGACGAAAGTGGCGAGTGCCAGTCGCTCTCCACGCGTGACATCGCCTTCTTCGCGGGGCTCGAACAGCGCCAGATAGCTCTTCTGCGCATTGAGCCTTGTTTCCGGCCGCTCGGCACGAATTCGATCCACGAATGAGCCAGGTTCTATCCCGGCCAGAAGATCGATCACATCCTTTGACGATGACTTTGATGACGACATGGAATTTCCCTCCAACGAATTCAGGCTGTAGCAGCGTGACGCTGCGGTTGAGAATTGCGCGTGGCGCCCAGCCATCCGAGCGCCGGTGCGACCTCAGTTGCGATCAATTCCAGTGAGCGCAGGATACAGGAATGAGGCGGATCGACCGAATGGACCTGGAAAACGAGATCGGTGACCCGTGCGAGCGACTGATCGGCCTTTAAAGAGGCAATAACGTCATCGGGCGTCCCGACATGGACGTCGAAGGCCTTGATGAGCTCTGCGGTCGTCGATGCGTTGACCTTGTGTCCGTTGGCGATGAAGCGCTCGACGCTGCGGTTGAGACCAATCTCGGCGAAATGAAGTGCCTCTTTGCGGTCGTCTGCGACGAACAGGCTTCGAGAGCCCAGGATGCGCGGGGCACGCCCCTCTGGGAGGGCAGCCAGATAGGTGTCGATGATCGGGTTCTGCAACTCCCAAAGTTCCGCTTTCGGCGTCTCGGCCGGCCGGGGTTGGGTGCGTGACAACATCAGACCATCGCCATCTCGCCCTGCTCGCTCACCGCCGCCCACAGAAAATGTTGCCTGCCAGACACGATCGCCGAGGTCCCCGCCGGCGGGATAGAGATAATTATCGCCGGCAAGCGCCCTGCCCGCCCAAGCGTCACGAACCGTTGCCAGATGCCCGGCGTAGACGGATCCGCGATCACTGCTTTCCAGTCCGAACGGCAGGAAGGATTGAGGCGTCCCGCCAGTGCCGAAGCCGACCTCGAGGCGACCGTTGGAAAGCAGGTCGAGAACGGCCGTGTCTTCTGCAACACGAACCGGGTCTTCCATAGGTAGGGTTATGACACCTGTGCCCAAGCGGATGCGCGAGGTCCTTGCGGCAACATCGGCCAGAAACACCAGGGGGGCTGGCAAACCGCCTTCATCCCCATTGAAATGATGTTGCGCTACCCAGGCAGTGTCGAAACCGAATGCCTCGGCGTGAATAATCTGCTCGGCCACAAGCCGGTAACGGGTGGCAGGGTCCGCCTGATCAAGCACTCGGCTGAAGAAGCCGAGCTTTTTCGGGATATCTGTCCGGGTCATGCTATTTTCCTGCATTAGACGTCGTTGGCTGAACGGCACGGTGAACAAGTTTCTTGCCTGGGATCGCGTCGATCAACTCGCGCGTATAGGCGCTCTTCGGATTGCGAAAGACCTCTTCAACGGGTCCGCTATCGACGACACGTCCGCTGTTCAGGACCGAGACGGTGTCGGCGATCTGCCTGACCACGGCGAGATCATGGGAAACGAAGAGATAGGTCAGGCCGAGGTCGCGCTGGAGCTCGTCGAGCAAGGCAAGGATCTGCGCTTGCACGGTCACGTCGAGGGCCGATACGGCTTCGTCGAGTACAAGAATTTCCGGTTTCAGCACCAAGGCGCGGGCAATTGCAACGCGTTGGCGCTGTCCACCCGACAATGCTCGAGGCCGGCGCTGCAGGACGTCGAGGGGCAAGCCAACCCTCTCGATTGTCGTTGCCACGCGTCTTGCCCTTTCGTCTTTGGACAAAGGCTCGAAGTTTAAAAGCGGCTCTTCAACAATACGGAAGATGCTCTGGCGGGGATCGAGGGATCCAAACGGGTTTTGGTAAACCAGCTGTATCTTCTTGCGGAATTGTCGCAGGGTCTCCCCGCGCAGAGTGGCAAGGTCGAGACCATCGACAATCACCCTCCCCGATGTCGGCTTCTGAAAGGCCGAAACAATCCGGATCGTGGTGGTCTTGCCTGAGCCAGACTCGCCGACAACCGCGTGAGTGGTTCCACGGCGAACCCGGAAGGAGATGTCATCAACTGCACGAAAGCTATCGCTCTTGCTAAGACCGAAGTCCTGGACAAGGTTCTCGACAACAAGAACGTCGTCGGTTGCGGGCCCGCTCAGGTGCCTGGCTTCTGTGCGGTCCGTCTTCAAGTTCAAAGACGGGACATCCGCAAGAAGTTGCCGGGTATAGGCGCTTTTCGGGTTTGCCAGGATGTCGGCTGTGCGGCCCTGTTCCTGAATGCGGCCTTGCTTCAGGACGATGAGCCGGTTCGAACGATCGGCCGCCACACCGAGATCGTGGGTGACCAAGAGCACCGCCGTGCCGAACTCGCTGCGCAATTCGTCGATGAGATCAAGGATATGCTTCTGCACTGTGACATCGAGTGCGCTGGTCGGCTCATCGGCGATGATCAGAGCCGGCTTCAATGCGATCGCGATTGCAATGAGAACGCGTTGTTTCATGCCGCCGGAAAGCTCATGGGGATATTGCTGCGCGCGAAGCCTGGGCTCCGACAAGCCGACCCGTTCCAATAGCTCGATCGCCTGCGAATAGGCGACGGGCCCGGTTGCATGGCCATGAATGGCAAGGATCTCCGCAACCTGCTTGCCGATTGTCTTGACCGGGTTCAGCGCGTTTCCAGGATCCTGCGGGATCAGGCTCACAACCGAGCCACGGATCGCGTCGAGGCGCTTTTGCGGCCAGGCGGTAACATCCGTTCCGTTGAGCCGGATCGTGCCGCTGATGATGCGGCCATTGTCAGCGAGCAGACCGATGATCGCCTGAGCCGAAGAGGTTTTCCCAGAGCCGGACTCACCGACCAGAGCGACCACTTCACCGGGAGCCACTTTGAAATCGATCTCATGGACTGCCACACGGACCTGGTCACCATCTTGATATCCGACTGTCAGCCCCGATACGTCGAGGACAGGTTCCGGTCGGGCGCTGCCGTCGACAGGGTTGGAGAGAGGACGGTTCATCGAGATCCCTTTCCAATGGCTTGGCTGATGCGGTTTACCGATAGCACCACGACGACGACGACGATCCCCGGGGCGGCCGTCAGCCACCAGGCGGTGGCGACATAATTTCGTCCTTCGGCAATCAACAGGCCCCATTCTGGTGTCGGCGGCGGCGCGCCGTAGCCGAGGAAGCCGAGCGTCGACAGTTGCAGGATCGCCCAACCGATCTGGAGGGCGGTGTAGGCAATGACGGAGGTCAGCGAGTTCGGGAGAATGTGCCGCCAGAGCACTTTCAGGAAGCTTCCACCACTGCCGAAGGCGGCCTCGACATAGTCGCTTCGCCTGACCGTGACGACTTCCGACCGAACCAGACGGGCAAAGCTCGCGATCGAAGTCACGCCGACTGCTATCGCAGCGTTTATCGTGCCGAAGCCCAGGAGAATGATGATGCTGAGTGACAATAGGAGCACGGGAACGGAGAGCAGGACATCGATGATCCGCATGACGATGGTTTCAACCCATCCACCCAGGGATCCGGCAAGAAGCCCAAGTGTTGTTCCGACAACCAGCCCGATGCCAACCGCAGCGAGTGCCCCCGACAACGAATGGACCGCCCCGTAGACAAGCCTGGCATAGAGATCACGACCCAGAGAATCGGTGCCAAGCAGATGGAGCGCACTTGGTGGCTTCAACTGCTGACGTGGAATCCCCTCGATCGGATTGTAGGACGTGAACAGGCCGGGCGCGATGGCCCAAAGCAGAACGATTGCGAGCACTAATGAGGCAAGCAACAGGCCTGGTTCAATAGCAAGACGCCGCTTTCGGTTGATCGACTTTGTATCGCCAAGAGCATCCCGGCTCGCCGGTGCCGTCCAGTCGACCGGATCAGGGCTATCGATATTGAAATGACGTTCGGGCGCTTCGACGTGGCTCATCAGGCGTCCCCCAGCTTTGTTCTCAGGCGCGGATCGAAGACCGGGTAGAGAAGGTCCACGGCCAGATTGATAGCGACGAAGGCTGCAGCGGAGATAACGACGATCGCCTGCAGGACAGCGACATCCTGGAAATTGACAGCCTGCTCTGCGAGGCTTCCGATGCCGTTGCGACCAAATACGGTTTCCGTGATGACCGCTCCGGCAATCAACTCTCCGAAGAGGAGGCCTGCCACGGTCATCACGGGAAGCAGGGCGTTTTTGGCCACATGCCGCCACAGGACCCAGACATGTGAAGCTCCCTTGGCGCGGGCGACCGGAACGAACGGGCGAGTGAGCATCTCATCGATGTTGCGCAGGAGGATCTGGGCGAGAGGCGCGGAAATTGGAACGGCAACGGTCAGGACAGGCAGGATCAAGCCTTGCCACGGACCTGGATTGATGACCGGGACGAGCCGGAAGCGGAATGAAAAAATCTGGATCAGCATGATTCCGAGCCAGAAGGTCGGAACCGAAATGAAGAGAGAAGGGATCGAGTGCGCCAGCGATCGAAGCCATCTCAAGGGCGGCAGGTTTGCAAGTATCGCAATCAAGACTGACAGCAGGATGGCGCCCAGAAGGCCCAGTCCGGCAAGCCAAAGGGTTGGCGGAAGGTTGGTCGCGATTTGGTCCCGCACCGCGACGCCAGCCTGCAGCGAATAGCCGAAGTTTCCGGTGAGAAAATTGCCGATGGCATGGAGATATTGCGAAAAGATCGTCCCGTCCGCCGCATAGGCAGCGCGGATGTCGGCAATCTGTTCGGGGCTTAGTCCGTAGTCCGGGTTCTGAAACTTGATCAGGACCGCGTCACCGGGCAAGGCCTGGAGCAGGACGAATGAAACGGTAAAGGCAGCCCATAAAACGAGCAATGCCTGTCCGATCCTCGAGAAGAAATATTTAGCCATGACGACTCCAAACCTGGCCCGGCCACGCCGGGCCAGGTTGCTCTACTCAATGTTCGGCAAGCCAGGTGCTGTAGAAGGAGGGTCGACCGACGGCTTCGAAGGCAACGCCGTTGACGTAGGGAGCACCCGCAAAGGCCTGCGGCTCCTCGAAGATTGGAATGGCATAGGCCTGGTCGAGGACGTAGTTCTGGATGTCGGCGGCGATGGCGAGGCGCTTGTCACGATTGGGTTCAGAGGAGAGGCCCTCCAACAGGTGGTTGAGCTTGTCGTCGACGAAGCTCTTCACCTTGTCGCTTTGACCGCCCTTCTGGCGCAGAACGTCCCGGTTTTTCGGATAGTAGTTGCTCTTGATCACGTCCGGATCGGCGCGGCCGACCATCGCCGGTGCTACCGGGGTTTTTGCCGGATCGAGATCGTCCAACGTCTTGCTGCCTGCGTCGCCAGCCAACACGTTCAGCGTCACGCCAAGCTTTGCCCATTGCTGGGCGACCGGCTGAAGCGTCGCCTTGTTCTGTGGCTGCGGCAGCGATTCATAAGCGGTCAGGACGAGCTTCTGCCCATCCTTCTCGCGCTGCCCATCCGCGCCGAGCGTCCAACCGGCCTGGTCCAGAAGCTTGGCGGCCTGCTCGGGATCGTAGTTCAGCTTGGAAGAGAGATCGACATACCCCTGGGCGGTCGAGGCGATGATCGATTTTGCCTGTGGGTAATGGTCGGAAAACAGCGTCGTTACGATTTCCTGCGCGTTGGTGCCGTGAAGAAGAGCTTGGCGAACGTGAAGGTCCGCAACGAGCGGATTGTCAGGCCGGAACACAACACTGTTGTTCACACCGCGTGTCGGGGCGGCATAGATCTTGTAACCTTGGGCTTCGACCTGCTCCTCGTCATAGGCCTGTACCTGGCGGATAAAGTCAGCTTGACCCGATAGAAGAGCTCCAATTCGGACACTGTCTTCACCAGTGACGATATATTTTATACCGTCGAGATACGCCCTGCCCTGGTGCTCCAGCTTGGCTGGTCCCCAGTTATAGTCGTCACGGGCTTTCAGCGATAATTCCTTGCCCAGGGTTTCGCTTTCGACGACGAACGGTCCGGAACCGATAATCTTCGTCGCATCGCCCAGCTGTTCAAATGGCAAGGAAAGCGTCTTCAGGGAGACCAGGCCGGAGCCAATGACCGAGGTACCCTGCAGGAAGCCCGGCGATGGCCGCTTGAAGTAGAACTTCACCGTGTAGGGATCGACGACTTCGCTGTGATCATAATTGTTGATCACTTCCGATACCGGAAGCTTGAGACCCTTGTCGCCCAGACCGTAGACGTCATAGTTTTTGGCAACTGCATTGGCGTCGAGCGGCGAACCGTCCGAGAATGTCACGCCCTGCCGGATCTTGAACGTGTATTGCGTCGCATCGTCATTGACCGTCCAGGATTCAGCGATCCACGGCTCGATTTCGAGCGTCTTTGGGTTCTGGTAGGTCAGCTTGTCCGTGATCTGGTTGAGAATACCGCCATTCGGATAGAAGCCACCGGCCGGCGAATAGAGATTGGTATGCGCCTGCTGCTCCAGATAGATCAGCGTCCCGCCCTTGACCGGCTGATCGGCAGAGAACGCCGGCGCAGTAAGCGACATCCATGCGCCCAGGAATGTTGCGGCAGTGAGTCTGGCTTTGATGCCCATTTTGAAAAGCCCCGAAATTGATACGGGATCAAGCTAGCCCTATCATAATTTAGTATATAGAATTTGTATTCTATTTTTAGCCGGAGGTGTGAAACGAACTCCCCGAGGATCGCGCGGCACTGTGCACGCGATTGCCGTCACATCCGATGCGGAAGGGAGCGAAGTTCTCCAACGCACCCATCTCGATCCAGCGGCAATACCGCCCGCTTGACGTCAGATGGTCGCCATACTGCACAGGCAAATCGTCCCCGCGTGCGCCTGACCGGCCCATCCAGATCAACGCATCGACAAAGCTACGATTGTTTAGAGCGGGGCCCTCGCTGCCCCTTCACGCTTCGGGCAAAAAGGTCCGATCCGAGACCATCGGTCAGCGCTGAGTGTGTCGATATCCATGACAAGCCTCCGATGGCCAGTCTTGAATCCGATTTGCTCAAAGCGCGAATTCCGAAACGTTAAATCGTCACGACGACCTAGTCCGCGACTCACACTTTTAGCTATATAAAGAGAAGGCCCAGCAATTGGCACGCCAGCCGAAAGTTGCAATGTCCCGCACGAAAAAGAGGTTTGAACATTTTTAATACGGACTATCTAAATTAGATAATGCATACCTAAGTTGTGGCGGCTTTGAGTTGCGGTGATCGTTCTCAAGGAAACTCGACCATGGAGAGCTCAGACATGCGTAAAGCTCGTGCCACGCGCGCGGCTCCTGAAGATAGACAGGAACATGCCCCGAGCCCGATCGATCGGCTCTTGTTCTTCGATCACGAATTCAATCCGATCAAAAACTTGCTGGGCGATGAACTGCCAGCTGCGCTTGCGCCCGCGATGTCGCTATGGGAGCATTTTCCAGAGCTGGACAAATTGGCGACCATGCAGGCACTCCGCTCAATGGGCGAAGGCGTCCAGTCCTTGCGATTGTCGATCAATATCAGGAAACCTGGTTCGCAAAGACTGACGATCTTTCAGATCGGAAATATGTACGCCGTTGTTCGATCGGGCGATCGCCTTGACGATGAACGAGCAACCCTATTGCATCTGGCAACCCACGATCCGTTGACGGGCTTGCCAAATCGACGCCAGTTTAGCGAGGATCTCGCTGTGTCGTTGACGGAAATAGCTGCCTCGGGCGAGACCTTGTCTCTGATGCAGCTTGACCTCGACGACTTCAAGCCTGTGAACGACACGTTGGGTCATCCGGCCGGAGACAAGCTTCTTCAGCTTGCTGCTAGCCGCATTCAAGGATGCCTTGCAGAAGACGACAGGGCTTATCGCCTCGCGGGTGACGAATTCATGGTCATCTCCATGGGCCTGGGACATCCGGCCAAGGGTCACCAACTGGCGGAAGCCCTAGTTGCGGCATTCCAAAAGCCCTTCATGATCGACGGCATCGCGGTGTTTGTCGGCAGCAGCGTTGGCGTGTCAAGTGCGCCACCGGACGGCGCCAGTCCGGAGCAACTCATGAAGGCGTCTGACGTCGCACTCTACGCCGCCAAGAAAGAAGGTCGCCGTCGCGCAAAATCGTTTGATCCTTCAATGCTTGAATTGCTGGAGCAGCGCGAGCTACTGCGCCGGAGCCTTCGAATAGCCCTGGCAAACCACCAATTCTCAATGGAGTATCAACCGATCGCGGAGGTCGGTTCCATCGTCGGCTTCGAAGCGCTTCTGAGATGGCACCACCCCCTGCTCGGAAGTATTCCTCCAAGCACCTTCATTCCGATGGCCGAAGCAGATGGCTTGATGCCGGAAATAGGCGCATGGGTTTTAGAACAGGCATGTCGGGAAGCGATGAACTGGCCACAGAACTACATCGTCGCCGTCAATGTGTCGGCGGCTGAATTCCTGACAAACGGCCTTACCGATCGGATTTCGCAAACGCTGGATCTTGTCGGATTTCCATCGGATCGCCTGGAGCTTGAAATAACCGAGAGCGTGCTACTCGAGCGGACTGTCAACAACATCGACACCCTCAATACTCTCAACGTGCTGGGCATCAAAATCGCCCTCGATGACTTCGGGACAGAATATTCATCCCTCAGCTATCTGAAAACATTCCCTTTCGACACGATAAAAATCGATCGATATTTTATTACCGATCTCGAAAGCGATTTCAAAAGCCAGGCAATCGTGCGCTGTGTCATTGAGCTTGCACATGGCCTCCACATGCGCGTCACCGCCGAAGGGGTTGAGACGGCACAGCAGGCGGACTGGTTGCGCAAGGCGGGATGCGACAGGCTACAAGGCTATTTGGTGAGCAGACCGCTCCCGATCGCGACGATTGGGCAATTTATCGATCATGCGAACACATCCCAAGGCCGCTCCACGCAATTGTGAGTGCGAACGTTACAGCGTGTTCTAAAAGATGGCATGCGCCACCCATGTACCAACGGAGGATGTATTGGAAGAGATAGCAACCAGCATCGATCGCCATGCATTCACCCTCATGTTGTCGCTGGAAATGGATGTCGCATTGGTGAAATCCGAATGGAGATTTTGCGACAGGATTACCGAGTATCTCTCCGACATTCTCGGCCAAGGACATACCGACCCCGCCCGATACTCGAATTTTCTTTCGGTCGCGGCAAACGAGCTCGTTGAACTTGCTTTCCGCTGGTCGGGTCAATCAGGTTTGATGAGTTTCAGTCTCCATCGAAACGCCACAACAAATCGCCTGACGATTGAACTCCCCTATCAGGACCTGTCCGGTGGTCGTCACAAAAGTGCGAGCCTGATCGAGCTCCGGCCTCCCCTCGCGGATGAGGCAGGAGAAGCAGGAGACGGGAAGGCCTTCACGGCCGATACGACGGCGCTGCTCGGAGATTTGGCGACAATATTCCGCTCAGCGATCCGGATTGAGACAGACGGTGTGGAGAGCACGAAGATCGTCGCGGATTTCCCCTTGGCCGAGGACTTTCAATGAGCCACGACGCATCCTTCGCAGTTCGTTTTGATCCGACAAACCAAGAGCTGGTTTTGTCTGGCAAGATACGGCCAAAAGGCGCCGCAGAAATCGCCGATGCCCTATCGCTGATGCAGCAAAGCCTGGAAAGGTATAGCGGGGTCGTCTACCTCAATGTCAAACGTCTGACGCATATCAACATGACGGCCTTTTCCGCCCTGGCCGATATCCTCATGGAAAGCTGCCGGACGAGACCGGAGCGGAAGATCGTCATTGTGACCTCGAGCGTGATGGCCTGGTCGGCTCCGGTTTTTGAAAAGCTGGCCAAACGCTACCCCAACCTGACGGTGGAAGTTTACGACTCGGCCTTTTATCCGGGGCAGAGCTTTGTGGAAGACGAGCAGTTCATTCCCATTCTCCGTACTCAGACTAAAATGACATGGAGGCACGAGAGAGAACTATTGCCTCGTCACGGTCTCCGGAGTGGTCTTGTCGTTGCGGACATCTGCTGCGGGATTGGTGATTTCGCAGCCTTGGTTCAGCGGGAATTTAAGCCGTCCCGCCTTGTCGCCCTAGACCACTCGGTACGCAGCCTGGACTACGCTCGTAGAGTGGCTGCGGACTTCGATTTGAAGGAAATCGAATACACCTATGGCGATGCGTCCCAGATGCTGCTTCGGGACAATCAATTCGACTTTGTGACGTGCCGGCATTCCCTCCAGATTTTCGACCGTCCCGAGATGCTGCTGCGGGAGCTCTACCGTATCTGCAAGCCCGGCGGCCGGGTCTACATTACAAACGAGAAAAACTCGCATTGCCTGGGCGAGCCACATGCGGAAACGATCAAGTGGACGTATGAAGAAGTCGCCAAATTGTTCAGGCACTTCGACATGGACGTCGAGATGGGCCCGAAAAGCCGTCACCTGCTCGCCGACGCGGGCTTCGAGGCGATCAAGGTCGATGCTTTCATGGTAACAAACCTTGACGGCGATCCTCAGGACTTCGCCGATATCATCGAAGCCTGGGAAAACGTCTACGCGGGCCAGATGGCTGTCCGACGGGGAGACACACCGGAGTTCATTCGCAGGTTCAGGCAGGGATTTAAGGACCACATTTTCGCGGCCCTTCATCCGAAGGGTTACGCGGGCTGGCCGATCTGGGCGGCGTCCGGCCGAAAGCCATTATGATGGACAGGATATCTTCGAAAAGACCGATAAAACTGGGTTCATTCCGCGCAAAGTTCATTCTGGTCGTCGGCGGAGCGGTCCTTTTTGATCTGCTGGTGAGCGGAGGACTGGCACTCTGGAACGTCCAACGGCTGTCACGCGACGCGACGCTGGAGGTCGGGCAAGGCCTTGAGGCGGCAAGCCAGGAATACATCGGAACATATGCCGACTCCACCGCTGCCCAGGTCAGTTTGTTGTTACGGCAGGTTCACAACGATGTTGGCACGCTGGCAGGCGTGCTACAGGCACAAATCGACGATCCCGAGCGCAATTTAGACGTCGGCGCGGCGATCGCTCGAACCTCTCCCGGCAGCGTCAGGCTCGTTTATGACCAGAAGGGGAACTGGTCTCAAAACGTTCCGGGCTCTGTCTCCGTTGTGAGCGTTTGGGGCTACCTGCTGAGGCCTGACCATAGCCCAAGACCTGACGTCGAGGCCGACATCCAGGCCAGCTCGGTTCTGGACATCGTAGCGCCGAGTTTGCTGCAACACGGTTCTTCCAAGCTTCAGATGTATTACATTGGCCCGAAGGAAAGGCCGATTTTCAGAACCGCACCGTATACGGATCAGGCTCAGACTTTCGACCGTCTTTATCCCGGTCACAACGATGCAAATTTCTGGGACTTCTTTTTTCCCGGGCTCTACGAGTCTTGGCAGAGTTGGGCCACCAATAGGAATTTGCGGCCGGTCGCAGACGATATTACGCAGACAGCTCCATATACCGATGCGATTACCGGGAAACTCATCGTGAGTTTCTTTCATCCCCTATGGACAGCCGACAGGAAGGACGTCGCCGGCACGGCTGGCGCGGACATCACGCTCGACCAACTCGCGCAGACTGTTGAAAATGTTAAAGTGGCCCAATCCGGGTTCGGCTTCCTCGCAATGTCCGACGGAAACGTCGTCGCGATCAACCATACAGGCGAAGAGACCCTCGGCCTGCGATCCGCGAGCGATGCGAGCGGAACAGGCGTGACCGGACTGGAGCGGTCGTTGAAGGGAAGCTCCCAACCCGAAATTGCAAAAATGGCGCTGGACCGCGAACAGGGCATCCAACACCTGTTGTTGGAACGGGACGGGCAAAAAGTCCCCTACATCGTGATCGTGAAGAAACTGCCAGCGACCAATCTCTGGTCCAGCGGCCCGGTCCGTCAAGAGGCGATGTCCCTCGTGCTGGCTGTACCCGAGCGGGAAATCGATGCTTCCCTATACGCGGCACAAGCCAAGATTTCCGAAGCCACGAACCGCATCGTACTCTATCAGATCCTGGCAATTGCAATGTCGCTGGCAATCGTGACCCTCGCGGTGCTTGCCGCCTCAAAGCGAATAACAAGTGGTATCAGTGCCCTCGCAGATGCCGCGAGAAGGATCCAGACGAAGGACTACTCGGTACGGGTTGCCATCGCCAGCAAAGACGAGGTTGGCGAGGCCGGAGAAGCATTCAACAGGATGGCGGAAGAGATCAGCTTCCACACGGAAAATCTCGAGCAACTTGTTGAAGAGCGAACGGCCCAGATCGAAGATGCAAAGGAAGAGATCTCAACGTTGAACGCGCAGCTTCAGCGCGAAAATCGACGGCTTGGGACAGAACTGGCCGTCGCCGAGAGAATCCAGTTGATGGTGCTGCCACTGCATCAGGAACTTGACGAACTGCAGACGCTTGAAATAGCGGCCTACATGAGACCCGCCGAGGAGGTCGGCGGCGACTATTACGATGTCTTGAAAAGCGGCAATCGTTTGAAAATCGGCATTGGCGACGTCGCCGGGCACGGGCTCGAAAGCGGAGTGTTGATGTTGATGGTTCAGTCGGTCGCTCGCGCACTGCAGGAGGCAGGCAATGTCGATGCGGTGAAATTCCTCACTGACCTGAATAGCGCTCTTTTCAAGAATATCGTGAGAACCAAGATCGACAAGCACCTCACTTTGGCATTCCTCGACTACGACGGGAAAGAAATGATCCTGTCTGGCCAGCACGAAGAGGTGATCGTAATACGGGCGAGCGGCGAGATCGAACGTATCGATACGATGGATTTGGGAATACCGATCGGACTGCAGGCCGATATTTCCACGTTCATCAATACCCGCAGGATAGCGTTTGAGAAGGGCGACCTCATTCTTCTCCACACAGACGGCGTGACGGAAGCCGAAAACGACGCTGGAGAACTGTTTGGCATTGACCGTCTGTGCCTCGAGGCACTTCGCCTCAAGAACGAAAGTGTCGACAAAATCGTCTCCGAAATCGTTGCGGCATTAATGCATTTTATCGGGTCACAAAAGATCCACGACGACATCACACTTCTCGCAATAAGACATAGGTGACGCATGACACCAACGTTATATGGGATCGAATCTCTGGCAAATGAGAACCTGGATGCAAGCACGCGTCTGACGTTGCGCGATGGACCGCTTCAACTCGGGTGGAAGCATTCGGGGATGACATCGGACTTCATCGCAGAAGTAATGGCTCTCCCGTATTCTCAGTCAAGGAAAGCGTACACGCAAGCGCATCACGACATCGGATATCTCAGCAATGAGCTAATCGAAAATGCCGTCAAATTTCGACAGCCCGGAGAAATCCTTATCGAAGCCGGGATATCGGACGATTGTTTTTTCATGAGGACAACGAACAGCATCGATAGCGCATCGTCATCTCGTCTTCAGCAGCTGCTGCACCGACTTCGGTCGAGGGAACCCGGCGAGCTTCTTCTCGAACGGATCGAAAGCAATGCAATATCGGAAGGGAGCGGATCCGGTCTGGGATTGCTCACCCTCCTAAGCGATTACGATGCAAAAATGGCATGGGCATTCGAAGAAGCCGACGACGACCATGTCAAACTGACGACGACTGCATTGGTGGCGTTGCCGCCCTCCTCCAAGCTGTGAGCGAAAAATGGAAATCAGCGACGAAAATTTCCGCGTATGGGCAGAAAACACCGAGGTATATTTCGATGGTATATTTCGGCTGGCAGGACCCGACGCCTACGCGCCCATTCATTCGATGGTACTGGGGCTGCTCCATGAAGGACACAAACAAGTCACGTTCAATTTGACGGGTCTCGAATTCCTCAACTCCTCCGGCATAAACCTACTTGCCAAACTGACCATTGAGGCCAGGAAAATGGGCGAGCTGCAGCTCGTTGTGAAAGGCACCAACCAATATCCCTGGCAGGCAAAATCGCTTCCGAATCTGAAAAAATTGCACCCGCTGCTTGATTTGCGCCTAGCGTAGTGGTTCGCTGCGAAGACAGGGACAAGGCCATCGCGACTCCCGGTGAGCGAGGCAATGCACCGACCCGTCCATAGGCGGTGCCGGCGCCCGCAAATGGAGGGCTACCTCCGCCGCATGACATTGACGATGAGAACACCTGCGATCGCCAACATTCCACCAGCCGCACCAATTGTCGTTGGCGTTTCGCCCAGCCAGGTAAACCCGATCAGTGTTGCTGTCGGCGGCACGCCATAGAGGAAATTCGTGGCACGCGCGGCCGGAAGCCGCTTCAGGGCAACCGCCCAGGTCACATAGGCAACCACCGTCGGGAAAACCACCAGATAGGCAACGTTTGAGATGACGATCGTCGGGGCAACAGCCAGAGCCTTGACGGTGGCGGGCATCGCCGGGAGGAGTGGAAGCGAACCGAGAAATAGAATCCAGGCGGTCACCGTCAACGCTGGCATGCGGGCAAGAACAGGCTTTTGCAAGACGCTTGCAACTGCCGAACAGAGGGCAGCGCCAAGAATTAGAACAGCGTTGAGGTCGAGGGCGAAGCCGCCGGCGGCGGAAGCGGCGATCAATGCCACGCCTGCAAACGATACGGCGGTACCGACCCATCCCCACAGACCGAAGCGCTCGCCAAGGAAGAGGGTGGCGATCAACGCGGTAAAGATCGGCATGGTGTTGATAATGAAACTTGCCGGTCCCGCCGGCACGGTTTGTTCACCGGTATTGAGGAGCACCGCGTAAGCGGCAATGAACAAGACTGCAGCAACGGAAATCCGGGCAAGATCGGCCCCTTTCAGTGGGGTCCAGCGAAATGCCAGATAGCAAACAGCAATCAGGCCGGCCGTCACATAACGGGCAGTCGCGAGCTCGACAGGCGTCAACGGCCCGAGACAGACGCGGATGACGACAAAAGAGGATGCCCAAAAGGCGATCGTCACGACAATCGCCAAAAAGGCAACAAGATCGAACCCTGCCTTATCTTCCGGATCTCCAACCACCGTCGCCATGTTTGCCTCCATGCTTGCGTGCGCCGAATTAAGCGTCTCCTTTCCGGCTTGAAAAGCACCGCAATCGATGATCTGGTGTGTCCATGGTTCACAGCTCGCAAAGCCTCCCGCCACTCGATACGCTCGAAGCCTTTTCCCGGGCCGCGCGCCTCGGATCCTTCTCCGCTGCTGCCGAAGAAGCCGGCATCACCCACGGGGCGGTTTCCAGACAGATCTCGCGCCTGGAGCGGTGGCTGGGCGTTCGGCTCTTTGCCCGTCAGGCGCGGGGCGTCGCTCTTACACCGGAAGGCATCCGCTTCTTTGCCCGCGCCGAGGAGGCCCTTGCCCTACTCAGTGGGGCTGACGAGCGATGGATCCCGCGACGGCACAAGACGACGGTGCGCCTTTCACTCACGCCGTCCGTCGCGTCCTTGTGGCTATTTCCCCGATTAGGAAAGCTGGAACTCGACGACATTCACATCGAACTCTTCCTGGAGCACAGGCTTGCGGATCTCGGCGAGGGAACGGATCTTGCCATTCGGTGCGGAAGAGGTCCCTGGGCCGGCGTTCGTGCGACACCACTCTGGCAGGAGAAATCCTTTCCGGTGGCTGCACCGTCGCTTGCAGGCCAACTGGCCGGGAACTGCGACGCCCGATCGCTCCTCAAGATGCCGATCCTGCATGATTCGACCATCGAGGGCTGGCGGCGCTGGCTCGCCGCCGAAGACATCGACTATCTGCCGCGCGGGCAGGATCGTCGTTTCGAGGATTACAACCTCGTCATCGACGCCTGCGTCCAGGGCGTCGGCATCGCGCTCGCCCGCCCCCCATTATCGGACGCAGCCATTGCGTCGGGTCGACTGGTCGCGGTCTCCGAAAGAGCGTTGGACTATCACGTCTCGTTTCATCTCGTGCGGCCCGACGGACCTTTGAGCGGGCCGGCGACGGAACTTGCCAGACGCCTCCTTCAGGAAGCCGGGCACGCTGAGGCTGCAATCGCCGCTTTCATAGCGCCGGCCAGGAGGGCCTAGTCCACCCGCAACGATCCGATTGCTACCCGAGCAGAGTTGGGACAACGCATCGGCCAATGCCAGACGCTTGGTCGCCTTGATGGAATTCGAACCTGCCACCGGCTCGTGCCTCGACTAGACGCTTCCGTAAATCGCCGATGATTTTGGCTCGAGAGGCACAGTACGGTTTGCGGATCTTCCGCGAAAACTTCACCATTGCAAAACCGGCTGGTCACGAGCTGCCTAGCACCTCCAGCGCAATGCAGCGGTAGCAACGGGCGAATCCCATAGAGAAAGCTCCTCGTCCGTGAGGAAGGCGAGCGTGATGGAAAGGCCCTGCATGTCGAGCGAAGTGGCGTAGGTGCCAACAAGCGAGCGCTCGACCCGCAGCCCGTACTCCGACATGATGCGAAGGGCAGAGTTGTAGGCGAGATAGAGTTCAGCAGGCGGCGTGCCGCCAAGTCCGTTCACCAGAAGCAATGCTCTGTCTGTGCTTCGGCTGGTATCGTTGAGGATCGTCTCGCTGAGATACCTGACGATAGTGTCAGCGTTGGAGAAACGCTCTCTCGAATGACCCGGCTCCCCATGAATGCCGACGCCCATTTCTACCTCGTTCGGCCCGAGCGCGAAGGTTGTGCGCTGGGTGTCCGGCACGGCGACACCGGTCAGGGCAACGCCCATCGACCGGATGCGTGAAGCGAGGTTGTCGCCAAAGGCTTTTAGTTCCGAAAGGGAGCGACCCTGTTCGGCCGCCGCTCCGAGCAGCTTTTCAGTGATGAGCGTGCCGGCAACCCCACGTCGCCCACGACCGTCGCCGGCCCTCGTCGTTTCGATGTCGTCGCAGGCAAGGACCATTTCAATTTTATGCCGGTCCGACGCCATCTCCGACGCCATTTCGAAGTTCATGACGTCGCCATCGTAGTTCTTGACGACGAGCAAGCAACCGGCGCCGGTGTCTGCTTCCTCAATCGCGCTGACGATCTGGCTGGGCGTGGGCGATGTGAAGATATATCCGACGCAGGCGGCATCGAGCATGCCGCGACCGATGAAGCCGATATGCATTGGCTCATGGCCTGCCCCACCACCAGAAATGATGGCGACCTTGCCAGGAACGAGCTCACGGCGGCGTATACATTTACGGTCGGCGCCAAACACAACGAACTCCTGATGGGCGCGCACAAAGCCTTCGATGCTTTCGGCGACCATGGTCTCCGCTGTGTTCATGAATTTCTTCATCAAGCCCCTCCCAAGGCGATGATCATGCCAATCCTTTTGCATGTGCCACAAGGGCTTGCTTAATCCGGCAGCCCTGAAATTGCGGCAATCTTCTGCACCAGATCGGCAATCGCTTCCTCCAGCAGCCGGTTGCGTCTCTCGTCGCCGAAATCGGGCACCATCAGCGAAATGTGCCGCAGTTTTTCCGAGGCGCCAAGTTCCGGCAGCTTGCCTGGATGCGCAGCTTGATAGGCATCCAGAAAGCGCTCCTGTTCAGCGACGCTGAAATGGCACACCCGGAAGATCGTCGCGAGATGCCGGGCAGGAAGCGGCGTTGCATAGGTCGGGCTCGTTATCTGCGTGACGAAACTGCGATGTTTGCCAAGTTCCGTCGCAAGCCGCTGGCGTGTTCCAGAAGGCCTGTTGTCGATGATTTGCGCCAGAATGGACTTGTAGGCGATAATGGCGTCTTCCGTGTCTTCGCGCGCCATCCTATTCTCCGGCTGCCTTTGTCCCATCTGCCTTCAGGCCGACGATTGCCGATCTTATCGCGGGAAGTTGAGTGGGTGCCACGGAAAAATGCCGTATGCCTGCGGCAAGCAGATCCTTGGTCAGGGATGGATCCCCGGCCATGTCGCCGCAGATGCTGACCGGTTTGCGTCCGGCGAGTTTTATGGCCTGGGTCAGCAGGCGCAGTACGGCCGGCACCGCCTTGGCCTGGTAAAGCGTAAAGTCGGCATTCTCGCGTGGCGAGGCGACGAGATATTGCGCAAGGTCGTTCGTCCCGAACGAAAAAAAGTCAGCGCTTTCGAACTCGTCCAGCATGAGGGCTGCGGCCGGGACCTCTACCATCATTCCGATGGGAGGCATGCGATGCGGCACACCGCGTCGGGCGAGCGCGTCCGATTCTTCGCGATAGATCTGCCTGATATCATCGACGTCGGATGGAAACATCACCATCGGCAGCAAGATGCGAAGACTGCCGAAGACTGCCGCACGCAAAAGCGCGCGGGCTTGAACACCCGCGATCTCCGGCCGGGCCAGCAGGAGACGGATACCGCGTAGCGAGGGTACTTCGGCAAGTCCGGCGAGCGGCTTGTCGCCGCCTATATCCAGCATGCGAATTGTAACTGACCGACCGTCCGCCCAATCCAGCAGATGGCGGTAGATTGCAAACTGCTTTTCCTCGTTTGCGGCATCTCCAAGCGATGTCAGGGCGAATTCCGAGCGCATCAACCCGATGCCGGCGGTTGTCGCAACGTCAATCGCATCGACTTCGTCGGGAGCGTTGACGTTGACGGCCAGCAGGACCTGCGAGCCGTCGGCCGTGTACAAAGTGCCGTTGTCGGCTGTCGATGCCATGCTTGTCAGGCGATGGTCGAGCGGAGCCGGCGTCGCCCTCTGCTTGGCTATCTGAAGCATGATGATACCTGAATCGCCATCAACCCCGATGTATTGTCCTTTCTCCGTCGCGAAGCGACCAGCGCCGATGACCATCGGGACCGAGCGAGACCTGGCAAGCAGCGCCACATGGCCGACTGCGCTGCCCGCGTAAAGGGCGATACCCCCACCGGCCGACCAGTCATGTGCCAAGAAGCGACTGGGCTCCATGTCTTTTCCAACATAGATGGAGCCGGCCGGAAAGTCGTCGATCGGCGCCCCGGTCAGGATCGCCAGGACGCGATTCTTGACGTCGAGAATGTCGACGGCACGCGCCTGCACTTGGTCTTCCTCCGCGCCTTCCAGTTCGCGGATATAGCCATCGAGTGTCCCGGCCCAGGCAAACGCTATATTTTCGCCCGCGTCGATCCGCGCGCCGGCCGTCTCCATCAGCGTCGGGTCCTCGAGCACTTCGATCTGAAACTCGATGATTTCTCCGCTCTCAGGGTCTGTCCCGGCCGCAATGTTGCGTAATTCGTGTATGGCCTTCTTGATGGCATCGCCGAGTTCGGCATGGCCCGAAAGGCTCGATGGCGGCAACGCAGCAGCGGCCATCGGCCTCGCGACATAGGCCGGCCCGGTTGCAACGCCCGGCGATGCACCTATGGCTTTCAGACTAGGCGGTGCGGCCATGCTTCTTTTCCTCATCGAAGTTACGCTCGACGAGGCCTTTCAATGCGCGAATCGCTTCCTCGGCGAGGATCCCCTCGGCGCGAATCTTGAGCAATGATCCCTTACGGATCCTGGCACCCATGATCTTGATGATGCTCTTGCCATTCAGCCAGACATCGCTGCCGTTGATCGCGACTTCGATCGAGCAGGGAAACGACTTTGCAAGCCGCGTGAATGTCACCGAGGGCCGAGCATGCAGTCCAACGCCATGCTTGACCTCTACCTCCGTCTGGCAGTTGGCATGCATCTGTTCGCCCTCACGGCCTCCCATGCGCAATCCGCTGCTCATCAGGGTGATAGCTCCTCTGCCGTCGCAATCACCTTGCCCAGCGATGCGCCGCCGGAGGCCTCGGCCGCCGCGATAACAGCTCCCTCCACGACGGGTGCATTACAGATCGATACCAGCTTCGACCTCGGCAGGCCGAGCATTTCGACCGCCATTTCACTGTTGGTTTCAGCTCCACCAAGATCAACGAAGACGGCAACGCCTGCGTCCGACCAAGCCTCCTCGATGGCTTTGAGAATACCGCGGGCATCCGTCCCGAGTTCGCCGTGACTATTACCGCCCGACCAGGCAAGCGGCACACTGTCGCCGACCATCTGCCGCACCATGTCGGCAGTACCACGCGCAACCAGCGGCGAGTGGGAAACAATCACAATCCCAACGTTGGGCCTCTTCCCATTCATACAGGTCGGTACTCCTCGAGGTAGCGGCAGATCGCAGTTGTCAGCAGTGCACAACTTGAGGCGCCCGGATCGACATGACCGATCGACCGGTCTCCGAGATAGGAGGCACGCCCGCGCATGGCTCTCATCGCTGCCGTCAGCTCGGCAGAAAGTTCGGCCCGGCGCGCGATGTCCGTCAGAGGCAATCGATGTGCGAGCGCGTCCTGAACGGGATAGAGAACATCAAGAAGCGTCTTGTCCCCAGCATGTGAGCGGCCACGACGCGCGACGGCGTTGATCGCCTGTTTCAGTGCCGAAGGAAAATCCTTCTCCTCGTCCGGGGCACGGAGCTCGCGGCCCATCTCCATGAGCAACGTCCCGTAAAGCGGGCCTGCCGCTCCGCCGATGTTCATGACGAGCGTCAGGCCAATTTTCTCAAGCGCGTCAGGCAAGGGAAGGGCAGAAACGAAGGCTTCCTCGGCGCTCACCGCTTCGCAGCCGCGGCGCATGTTCGTTCCATGATCGCCATCACCAATGGCGCGATCAAGCGCACACAGGTGCTCGCTGTTTGCCGCGATCGTCGCACGGCAAGCTTCGATCAATCCCATGAGAAGAACCGGTTCAGCCAGCACCCGAAACCCTCCCGCCTGCAGAGCTCATACGAGCGCTGCCATTACCTCGAATACGCCTGCCACGGCCACGGCACCCGGATCGGGCACACCTTCCAGATCCCTTTCGCCAACGTAGGAGGCACGACCGGCCTTGGCCTGTCGCATCGCTCTTGTCGACTCAGCACCTGCCGTCGCCGCTCTTGCCGCGGCTGCAACCCCCTCCGATGAAAGGGCCGCAAGCGCGGGAGCCAGTGCGTCGACCATAGTGCGGTCGCCCACAACGGCGCCTCCATAGAACGTCATCCGATCAAGCCCGGCAAGCAGGGCAGCGGCGATATCCTCCTTTTCGGCCATGGACTTGGATGCGGCCGTGAAGAAGATCGAGAGAAGGACGCCGCTGGAGCCGCCCATGCTCGTGCTCAGGATTTCGCCGATGGAGGCCATCGTCGCGGCAGGATCTTTCAAGGGAAGTGTGTCGATGCGGGCAAGAATGCTGCGGGCTCCGGTCGCAACGGTGGAGCCGGTATCGCCATCACCAACCCGGCCATCCAGGCGGTTGAGCTCGCTCTCGAGCGAGATCAGGTGCTCGCAAAGTGCGGTCAGGAGACGACGATTATCCCGATCTTCGCTGGCGGGCGCCGCTTCGCTCTGCGACGCCCGTTGAGGCGCGGAAAGGATAGCGATCTCGTGCCGTTCGGTCGCGGGCGGCCAGGCATGGGGTTCGACGGCGGCCCTCAGGGCGGCTTCACGGTCGGCGTCCAGTCGAATGAGCGACAGGGAAAAGCCGTTCATGTTGAGAGCGGTCATCATCGGTGCCGGCCCAATGATCAACCGGACACGGTTGGCGATCGGTGACGACAGCACAGTGTTGGCGATGACGCCCATTTCGAGCGGCGGCACGGCGCCGAGGTTGTTGATCAGCAGCGCATGATCTCCCGCACCATCGAGCTTCGCCGCCAGTCGCCCGGTCATCGTCGCGACCAGATCGGCAATCGGCTGCAGGGAAATACGCTCGACCCCGGGCTCGCCGTGAATACCAAGGCCTAGTTCGCCTTCGTTGGCGCCCAGTCGATCCTCATGCGTTTGGCCCGGCACGCTGCAGGTTGAAAGCGACATGCCAAGCGAAACGATGCCGCCCGCTGCGGCGGTCGCCAGGCCCGCCAACGTCTTGAGCCCGGCGCCGGCTTCGGCATGGTAGCCGGCGATCTTGTGTACGAACAGCGTGCCGGCAACGCCGCGGGGCTGATTGATGCCGGGGATCGCGATATCGTCGGCAACAATGACCATCTCGACGTCGAAACCTTCGGCACGGGCCTTTTCGGCGGCGAGACCAAAATTGAGGCGATCGCCCGTATAGTTCTTGACAACCAGCAGGACGCCCTTGGGGCCGGTTACGGCGCGGATCGCCGTCAGCACCGCATCGACGCTCGGCGAGGCAAAGATTTCGCCGGATACGGCTGCGGTAAGCATGCCCTTGCCGACGAAGCCTGCATGCGAAGGCTCATGTCCCGCCCCGCCGCCCGAGATAATGGCGACCTTCGACTTGTCCCAATCGGCACGCAGTATCACCTTGATTTCCGGGAACGTGTCGAGACGGGCAAGACGACCGGCACTGCTTGTCTGGATCAGGCCGTCCAGGGCTTCGGTGACAATGGTTTCCCGGCGATTGAAGAAATGTTTCATGGAGACAGACCCGTCTTTTATGCCAGTGAGTTCGTTTCTTTCAGTTGCTTATCAAAGACGCTGACCGCTGGCGTCGAAATAGAGTGGATCGCGCAGCGTCAGGCTTATTCGATCACCCGGCCGGATCGCGAGATATGGATCGGCAAGCGTGACCAGCTTGTGGTCGCGCACCTTGATGTGAAGGTGGTTCTGGTCCCCCAGATGTTCGATCCAATCGATCTTCGCATCGGCGTTCTGATCGACGATGATATCAAGATGCTCGGTTCGCGCGCCGATCGTCTTCGTTCCCGGCGGCGGATTGGCACCGGGAAGAAGATCGGCCGGCAACAGGTTGATATGTGGCTGGCCAAGGCGCGCGGCGACATGAAGGCTGGCCGGATTGCCATAGATTTCGCGCGGCGTTCCGACCTGCAACAGTCGTCCTTCCGAGACAATGCCGATCCGATCCGCCATGGTCATCGCCTCGACCTGGTCGTGGGTTACATAGAGTAGGGTCGAGCCGAGTTCTTTCTGGATGCGCTTCAGTTCCAGGCGCAGTTCTGCGCGCAGTTTCGCATCGAGAGACGAGAGCGGTTCGTCCATCAGATAAATGGCGGGTCGGCGCACGAGCGCCCTGCCGATCGCAACGCGCTGCATTTCGCCGCCCGACAGACGCGTTGAACGGTTCTCCAGCTTGTGGTCGATCCTGACCATGCGCGCAATTTCGCGGACACGGCGGTCGATTTCTTCGCTTGCAAGTCGGTGCGCCGGGGCCCGCAGCGGAAAGGCAAGGTTGTCGTAGACCGTCATATGCGGATACAGCGAGTATTGTTGAAAGACGAAGGCGACATCCCGTTCAGCGGGAGCTTCGCCTGCAACATTGCGGCCGCCGATTTCGATACGTCCAGCGTCGGGGTGCTCCAGTCCCGCAATAAGACGCAACGTGGTCGTCTTGCCAGCACCCGTCGGCCCGAGCAGAACGACGAATTCACCGTCTCGGATCGACAGGTTGAGATCGGCCAGAGCCTGAGTGTCACCGAAACGCTTATTGAGCCCCTTGAGAACGACGTCAGCCATGCTGAGCCTCCGAGTAGAGTGCCGAGGCGACGGCGCGGCCCGACTTGCAGTCGAACAGCGCGAGCTTTCCCGGATTGAGTTCAAGGCCAACAGTCTCGCCGATACGGAAATCGCGGTTTGCCGGAACGCGTGCCTTGATCACGCCGCTCGATGTCTCGATTGCCACGACCTGATTGGTTCCGAGATATTCGCTGCCGTAGACGGCTCCGCGCAAGGGTGACGCGTCGCTGAAGCGGATATGTTCGGGCCTGACGCCGAGCGCAAGCTCCGCCTCGGCCATATCCTCGTGCACCTCGGGAATGCTGACGTCGACGCCGTTAAGCGATATCGACCGCGCTCCCGCCTTGAGACCCGACGTGAAGCGCATGAAATTCATCGGCGGCGAGCCGATGAAATCTGCGACATACATGGTGGCCGGCTTGCTGTAGATTTCCTGCGGTGTGCCGAATTGCTCGATGACGCCATGGTTCATGACCGCGATCTTGTCGGCCATCGCCATCGCCTCATGCTGATCATGCGTCACGTAAACCGTCGTCGCGTGGATGCGGTTATGCAGTTCGCGCAGCTCATGGACCATCACCTCGCGGAATTCGGCATCCAGCGTGCCAAGCGGTTCATCCATCAGGAAACACTTCGGACGGCGCACGATCGCGCGGCCGAGAGCCACGCGCTGGCGGTCGCCGCCCGCAAGTCCTGAGACGGACCGGTTCAAGATATGATCGATCTGCAGCAGCCGCGCGGTCTCCTCCACGCGCTGGCGGACCTGCGCCTTCGGCATACCTTGCGACAGGAGTGGGAAGCCGATGTTCTTGCGCACATTCATATGGGGATAGAGCGCAAAAAGCTGGAAGACGAAGGCAATGTCGCGGGCGCTGGCGCGGTTGAAGGTGACATCCTCCCCATCAAGATAGATCTTGCCGCTGGTCGGCAATTCCAGGCCGGCGATCATGCGAAGCGTCGTCGTCTTGCCGCAGCCAGAGGGGCCGAGCAGCGCCAGGAACTCGCCGTCATGAATGACGAAGCTCGAATCCTGCACCGCCACGAAGCCGCCGAACTGCTTGCGGAGATTTTCTATCCTGATGTCCGCCATGGCTCACTCCGGAAACTTCGAGACGATGATGAACATGGCGGTGCCTGCGAGCAGCGTCACCAACGAATAGGTATAGAGCACGAGAAGGAACGGCTGGAAGAGCATGAGGAAACCGATGGCGATCAAGGCGGTCGCGATGTTCTCCATGGGGCCTCGGCGCAAAAAGAACGGGCGCTTCGGGCGGGATGGGCGTGGGGTCTCGATAAGATGGGTCATTTTCGAACCGCTCCGAAAGTGATGCCGCGCAAGAGCTGCTTGCGCAGCAGAATGGTGAAGACGAGGATCGGGATCAGGAAGATCGTTGTTCCCGCAGCAACGGCAGGCCAGTCCTGGCCGCCTTCGCCGATGATGGTCGGGATGAATGGCGGTGCCGTCTGGGCTTCACCCGAGGTCAGCAATGCGACAAAGGCATATTCGTTCCAGGCAAAGATCAGGCAGAAGATCGCAGTGGCGGCGATGCCGGTGGTTGCCTGCGGCAGGACGACCTTCCAGAAGGCCTGCAGCCGGGTGTAGCCGTCGATCATCGCAGCCTCTTCATATTCGCGCGGGATCTCGTCGATGAAGCCTTTAAGCAGCCAGACGGCGAGCGACACGTTGACTGCCGTGTAGAGCAGGATCATGCCCAGCGCCGTGTCGGAGAGGCCAAGCTCGCGGTACATCAGATAGATCGGTATGGCGACCGCGATGGGCGGCATCATGCGCGTCGACAGGATGAAGAACAGAAGGTCGTCGGCGAGCGGTATCCTGAAACGGGAAAAACCGTAGGCGGCCAAGGTTCCCAACGATACGGCCAGAAATGTCGAGCCGAAGGCAATCACCAGAGAATTGGCAAAGCGTGGCAGGAAATTCGAGGGACCCGCAATGACCATGTTTCGCTTGCGGGTAACCTCATCACAGGTGCCGGTCGGTGCAGGCAAGGAGGTGATGTATTCCGGCGTCTGACGCGTTCTCGTCGTCAGCAGATTACAGTAGCCTTCCAAGGTCGGCGTGAAGACGATCTTCGGAGGATAGCTGATGGAATCCGGCGGAGATTTGATGCTGGTCAGGAAGATCCAGACGAGCGGGATCATCGTGATCAGGGCGTAGAGGATCACGATAGCACCGGCGATCCTCTTGCTGGTCGGGCTCGGCTCGACGACCGAATGGGCTGAGGTAACCGAGCTCATCGCTGCTTCACCTTGTTGAGTGCCTTGACGTAGATGTTTGCGAGACCGAACACGGCAACGAAGAGGACGATGGCAAAGGCCGACGCCCGTCCGGTTGCCCAGCTCTCGAAGGCGGCCCGCTTCAAGGTGATGGAGGCAACCTCGGTGGTCGAGCCCGGGCCACCACCTGTCAGCAGTGTCACCATGTCGAACATCTTGAAATTCTCGATGCCGCGAAACAGCACCGCAAGCATGATGAAGGGCAGCGCCATCGGCACGGTAATCGACCAGAATTGCCGCCAGGCGGAGGCGCGGTCCACCTCGGCCGCCTCATAGATATAGTCGGGGATGGAACGCAGGCCTGCCAGGCAGATCAGCATGACGTACGGCGTCCACATCCAGGTGTCGACGATAATGATCGCCCAGGGTGCAAGCGAAACGCTGCCGAGCATCTGTATGTCGGCTGTCGGGATGCCGGTGACCAGGGAAACTGCATAGGCGAAGAGACCGATCTGCGGCTCATAGAGGAAGCGCCAGAAGTTGCCGACGACGGCTGGAGACAGCATCATCGGGATCAGGATCAGCGTCGTCCAGAAGGCGTGGCCGCGAAACTTGCGGTCGATGAGATAGGCGAGCGTAAAACCGATGACGGTCTGCAGCAGGATCGTCCAGAAGACGAAGTGCGCCGTCGTCTGCATCGCCTGCCAGATGTCGGGGTCGTTGAGCACCCGCTCGTAATTGCCCAATCCAACGTTCAGGACCGGCGCATTCGGACGGTTGGCGCGATAATTCGTGAACGACAGATAGATCGCCCAGATCAGCGGAAAGATGTTGATGGCGAGAAGCAGGATAATGGTGGGCGCGATAAATACCCAGGCGATTGCTCGATCGGATAGTCCGCGGACGCGGCGGGCAAGCGATGTCGGCGTCGCCCTTGCAGTTGCGTCTGCAGCCTTCTCGACCATAGAGGAAGAAGAAATGTTCAAGGTGTCACCTGGTCTTTGCGTATATGAGACATGTGGCGGCCCGGCAGTCTTGGCGAGCCGGGCCGCCATTCTGACAAGAAGGTTGTGCGTCCAGCCGGACACTAGATCTTGCCATCGTCCTTGAAGACTTCGGTCCAGTCCTTCACCAGGCCATCAAGCGCCTCTTGCGCGGTGCCGTTGCCGGCCACGACATAGTTATGAACGCGCTTCTGCATGTCCTGGAGGAGGGTCGCGTAGCTCGGCTCGGCCCAGAAATCCTTCACGATCGCCATCGAGTCCAGGAAAGCCTGGGCATAGGGCTGGCTGGAAGCAAAGTCAGGAGCGTTCACCACCGATTTCAGGCAGGAATAGCCGCCGAGCTGCCACCATTTCGCCTGCACCTCGGGCTGAGCGAACCACTTGATATACTGGAGGGCAGCGTCCTTCTTGTCGGAATAGGAAACGACCGAGATGCCCTGTCCGCCGAGCTGAGCGAAGTGCTTCTTTTCAGCCGGGTTGGGGAAGAAACCGATCTTGTCGCCGCCCACCTTCTCGTCCTTGTAGAGGCCAGGCCAAGTGAAGGCGAAATTCATCTGCATCGCGACCTGGCCGGATTTGAAGGCATCGGCCGACTCGACCATGTAGACGTTGGAGCTGCCGGGCGGAGTGCAGCAATCATAGAGCGACTTGTAGAATTCCAGCCCCTTCACCGCATCGGGTGAATTGACGAATCCTTCCATTTCATAAGGCTTTTCAGGGTTGTCGTACTGGAAACCCCAGTCATACAGCACGTTGGTCACACCCATCGTGATGCCTTCGGAACCGCGCTCGGTGTAGATCGAAGCGCCGTAGACTGTCTTCCCGTCGATCTCACGCTTCTGGAAAAACTCGGCGATCTGCTTCAGCTCGTCATAGGTCTTGGGCGCGGTGAGATCGCGGCCATATTTTTCCTTGAATTCCTTCTGCAGTTCCGGCCGCTCGAACCAATCCTTGCGATAGGTCCAGCCGACCACGTCGCCCATGGCAGGCAGCGCCCAGTAGTTCGGCGTATTCTTCGGCCATTCCGAGTAGCCAACCACCGTCGCCGGCACGAAGTCATCCATCTTGATGCCTTCCTTGTCGAAGAAATCGTTGAGCTTGACGTAGTGGCCGTTTTCAGCCGAGCCGCCGATCCACTGGCTGTCGCCGATGATCAGGTCGCAGAGCTTTCCGTGAGAGTTCAGTTCGTTGAGAAAGCGGTCCGCATAGCTGGTCCACGGCACGAACTCGAACTTCATTTCGGTGCCGGTTTTGGCGGTGAAATCTTTCGAGAGTTCGACAAGCGCGTTGGCCGGGTCCCAGGCCGCCCAGCAGAGTGTCAGTTGATCAGCTTTTGCGAGATTGGGCAGCGCTGACGACATGATGAATGCCGATGCCAGCCCGAGAAGGGCTTTCGATTTCTTTTGCATACGTTCCTCCCAGAACCAAAGCCGGCTCCCCGCCGACATGCAAGTCCACCAATTTCAGAGAATGCCTACATGAACTCCTCAACCCTCATGTTTAGCAATATGTTTAGTGATAGACGTTTTTATAAACATTGCAAGTAACAATCGTCACAGTCCTGTCACCGACCCCGTAATGATGCAGATTGCCGGCATGTCGAACAGTGCAAGACCCTGACGTGCCACGCCTACGGGGTGAAGCGTGATTGCCTCGAGGTCAGAACGACGCTATGGGCAAAGGGAGCGCGCCGGGTATGATCAATCAATTGAAGGGAGATCGGCTGGTGTCTGCGCAGATGAATCGCGGCGGGGATGTGAAACAAACGCCAGCCGGGCTTTCGGACGTGCTCGGCTTGGGCCTGTCCGTCGTTTTCTGTGGCCTGAACCCTGCACTGTCAGCAGTCCGGGACGGCCATAATTTCTCGTCTCCCAGCAACCGCTTCTGGAGGGTGCTACACCTTTCCGGCTTTACGTCGCGCCTCTTGCGCGCCGACGAAGAGCAGGAACTGCTCCACTATGGATGCGGCATCACGGCCGCCGTCTCGCGAGCCACGAAGAGCGCCAGCGAATTGCGGCTGGACGACTATAAAAAGGCTGCACCTCTGCTCGAAGCGAAGATAACCAAGTTCGCGCCGGCCAACCTCGCCTTTCTCGGCAAGGCTGCCTTCGCAGCGATTACCGCACGGGCGGACTGCGATTGGGGAAGGCAGAGTGAGGTATTCGCCGGCGCCAACACCTGGATTCTGCCGAACCCCAGCGGGCTTAACAGAGCTTTCGGCCTCGAGCGACTGACGGCGCATTACCGTGACTTGAGAGCAGAAACCTAGCCACGCGTCGGCTGAGTTCCTGCTGAAAGCCTACAGGCGAACATCCAGATCGAAGATGGCGCCGGCCTCATCGACAATGTCAACCGAAGCAAGTTCGGCATAACGATCCGAAGGAGAAAGGGAGAGCGCTGCCCCGGTGCTGGGCACTCCCCTCCGCGCAAGAGGCAAGCGCCTAGCTTACCACATTGAGAACGACCATCTTGTCATCGGCCATCTCCTGCATCGTCCAAGGGATACCGCCGACGCCATAACCGGACTGGCGGCGACCAGCAAACGGCATCCAGTCCGTCCTAAACGCAGTGTGGTCGTTGATGAGAACGGTGGCTGCATCCAGACGCTTCGCCGCCCGGAGTGCAACGGCAATATCAGAGGAAAATACGCTCGACTGAAACGCATAAGGCAGCGAGTTGGCACTCTGAATTGCATCGTCGAGGTTTCGGTAACCGTAGACGCAGGTCAGCGGACCGAAGACTTCGAGTTGCGACACCTTTGCGTCGGCCGGCGGATTGAGCAGCACCGACGGCAGCAGCGTCGTTTCCGACAGACGCCCGCCTCCGAGCTGTTTTGTTCCGGCATCAACGGCTTCCCGGATCCAGTTCGACACCCGCTCCGTTTCGCGTGGCAGGATCAGTGGCCCCACCTCGGTTTGCTTGAGGGTCGGATCGCCGACCCGAAGGGCCGCGACCGCAGCGGCAAGGCTCTCGGTGAACGGCTCCAGGATCTCCTCGTGCACGAATATCCGCTGGACCGACACACAGACCTGGCCTGCATGATAGTAGCCACCTTTGACGATGGGACTGACGACTGCGGCCGCATCTGCACTTCGATCAACGATAACAGGTGCGGCACCGCCATGTTCAAGCGCGCATCTCGTGCCTGGCGGCAGCTTGCTCTTGAGATACCAGCCGACTTTCGCAGATCCGACGAAGCTTAAAAACGCGACGCGGGGATCGGTCGCAAAGGATTCAGCAAGCGCGTTGTCGTCGGTGACGAAGGTCTGGCACCAGCGCTCGTCCAGGCCGGCCTCCCAAAGCAACTTCACGATTTCGACGCATGAGATGGGCGTTGTTGCTGCGGGCTTTACAATGACGGGGCACCCGACGGCGATCGCAGGCGCAATTTGATGGACGATGAGATTGAGGGGATGGTTGAATGCCGAGATCGCCGCGACAACACCGATCGGCTCTTTCGTTGTAAACGCCAGGCGATTCAGGCTCGCGGCCGTCAACCCCATCGGGATTTCCTTGCCGCCGAAGTTGCGGATTTCATCGGCGGCGTTGATCAGTCCGTCGATCGCCCGTGTGACCTCGACGATGGCGTCCGCCAGAGGCTTGCCGCCTTCCCGCGCAATCATCATCGCGAAACGATCCCTGTTGTCGTGCAGCAGTTCCGACGTCTTTCTCAGGATCGCCATGCGCTGATACGCAGGCAACCACCCATCGCGATCAGCAAAGGCTTTCGCGGCAGTATCCAGCTTGCGATCAAGCGCGGCGGCGTCATCGGTCAGTAACTCGGTGATGATCGCTCGATCAAACGCCTGATAAACCGTTAAGCTATGCGACATCTCATGCCTCCAGAATTGCCGGGAGCCGTTCGCGCAGCTCTTTCACCAGCACACGTTCATTTTCCGAATAGTCGACGGGGACATTGACCAGATGCACGCCCCCACCTTTGAATGCATCCTCAAGAGCCTGCTTGAGCTGGCCGATATCATCGACCCTCGTTCCTTTGGCGCCGTAGGATTGCGCATATTTGACGAAGTCCGGATTGCCGAATGTCATGCCGAAGTCCGGAAATTCGTCGACGGCCTGCTTCCAACGGATCATCCCATAGGCATCGTCTTCAATCACGAGAACGACAAGGTTCAATTTCAGCCGGACGGCGGTCTCCAGCTCCTGCGAATTCATCATGAACCCGCCGTCGCCGCAGATCGCCATGACCCGCCGTTGCGGGTAAAGCATCGACGCGACCATCGCGGACGGAAGGCCAGCCCCCATCGTCGCAAGCGCGTTGTCGAGAAGCAGAGTATTCGCCATTTTGGTGCGATAATTGCGAGCGAACCATATCTTGTACATGCCGTTATCGAGAGCGAGAATGCCATCGTGGGGCATGACCTCTCGGATGTCGTGGACGAGCCTCTGGGGCGTAAACCGTTCCTCGGTCGCCCGGTCTGCAATACGATTGAGAATTCGCTCTCGCAGGTGAAGAAGCGCCTGCGCGTTTGGGAGCTTGCCTTCCAGGCGATCGGCGAGCGCCTTGAGTGACGGTCCGATGTCGCCGATGACCTCGGTCTGAGGAAAATAGACCTGCTCGACCGTCGCCGGCTGGTATCCGACATGGACGACCTTGGGGCCGCCCTTGCCCATGATGAACGGAGGTTTTTCGATCGTGTCATGGCCGATCGTGACGATCAGGTCCGCCTGTTCGATGGCCTCGTGGACGTAGTCTCGCTCCGAGAGGGCCGCGGTGCCCATATAGAGCTCAGTTCCCCCTGGAACCGTCCCCTTCCCCATCTGGGTCGTGAAATAAGGGATGCGTGTTCGAATAACGAACTGGGCGATGTCCGACGTGGATCGAGGACGCGAGGCTGCCGCTCCGAACATGAGCAATGGACGCTTGGCCGATGCAATCAGCGCAGCCGCACGATCAAGCGCAGCGTCGCTTGCGGTCGGTAGTTCAAGCTGATGCGGCGCTACCAGCGCGATGTCTTCACACTCCTCTGCAGCGATGTCTTCAGGCAGTTCGAGATGAACTGGACCAGGCCGTTCCTCCTGCGCGATCCTGAACGCCTCCCTCACCAAGGTCGGGATCATCTGCGGCGAAACGATCTGACGCGTCAGCTTCGTCAACGGCTTCATCGATGCGACGACGTCAACGATCTGGAAGCGGGCCTGGCGCGATGAAAGAATACCCTTCTGGCCGGTGATCATCACCATGGGCATTGCGCCGAGAAGAGCATAGGCCGCTCCAGTCGACAGGTTCAGCGCTCCTGGCCCGAGCGTCGTCAGGCATACGCCAGGCTTACCCGTCAGCCGTCCGTAGGTCGCTGCCATGAACGCAGCTGCCTGCTCGTGTCGCGTGAGCACGAGCTCGATTGACGATTTGCGAATGGATTCGACGACATCGAGGTTTTCTTCACCTGGAATGCCGAAGATACGCTCCACGCCTTCGTTCTCAAGCGCCGCAATGAGGAGATCCGAGCCTTTGGTCATGGAAGGTGCCTGTGTGCTTTGACGCCGCGGTCAAGGGCGACGCGATGAGAAACGTCAGACGCTGAACATAGGTCGATTTGCGGTCCGAACCAATCGCACCTTAGTGCAGATTTTGCATGCGAGATATGCTCGCAGAACCTCCCTCGGATTTGGAGCAGCCAGAAGATCAAAATCATTGACGGCAAGCGCGTTGCCCGCGTGCTGCCTCTCCCGTTGCCTCGCGCAGTTTGCGTTCAGGAAATAGATTGGCGAAAAATGCCAGCGAGGCGGGCTGGCGAGAGGTTTGGGATTTTCGCGGCAGGGTTCAACTCCCGAGCAGGATCGCCCCTGCCGTAACAATAATGCAGGCGAGAATGCGCCGAGCGGTCAAGATTTCGCCAAGGAATAGCCAGCCGATCAAAACGGCGAATACAACGCTTGTTTCCCGTAGCGCCGTGATTGGGCCGGCCGGTCCGATTGAGAAGGCGGCAATCACCACACCGTAGGCGATCATTGCAACCAAGCCACCTCCGAGAGCCTTCCATGTGTCCGGCGCTCGAAAATCGACCCGAAGCCGCCGACGCATACCGATAAACGCAACAGGCAGGAACGTGCCGTAGAGGACGAGCACCCAGGCAGTATATGCGCCGCTCTGGCCGGCCAGTCGTACGCCGATGGAGTCGACCGTTGCGTAGGCGGCGATGATCGCTCCTGTCGCCAAAGCGAACAGGATAGACGAAGTGGAGGATCTGCCCTTGCCAAAGGATAGGCTCATGATCCCGAGGGCAATGAGAATGACACCTGCAATCTGGAAAGGGTCCAGGTGGTCGCCAGCGATGACGAACCCGCCGAGCGTCACGAGAAGCGGCACCGTTCCGCGAACGATCGGATAGACCTGCCCCAGTTCCCCATAACGATAGGCCGCGACGAGGAAGACGCTATAGCCGACCTGGAGGAGGGCAGAGAGGAAGATATAGGACCATGCGGCCGACGGCGGCAGCGGATAAATGAACAGGAATGGAAGCGCGACAACCGTGCTCGCAAAGCTCATGACGGTGACGGTCCAGAGCCGGTCGCCGCCGCTGCGCAGGAAGGCGTTCCATGTGGCGTGAAGGATCGCCGCGAAAAGCGCCAGGCCGATGACGGCGGCGCTCATTGCCGCGTCCTCGTCGCCAGCAGTTCGGCGGCGACGTTCCGGGCATTGTCGATCGCCTCTTTCCCCTGGCCCATCTGAGCGAGCATCGTTGCCCCCTCGATCAGCATGAACAGGATCCTGGCGATATGCGGCGCCCGACCCTCCTCCATCGACGGCGCCAGGATGTCCCGAATGCGGGCCTGAAGATCGCGCTTCTGGCGCATGACGGCCTCGAATACCGCATGATCCCGCTCGCCGAACTCCGCGAGCGCATGCTGAAACAGGCATCCGTGAAAATCCGGACTGTCGAACCAGCGTTCATGCCAATCGAAAACCGCCATGATCTTCTCATCTGGCGTCATTGCGGTTTCCGAAAGCCGGTCGAGCTGGCGTTTGAACCGATCCGTCCGCCAGTTCAGAACCTCGACAATCAGGCCGCCCTTGCTGGGAAAATGCCGATACATGGTCATCTTGGCGACCTCCGCCTCGGCAATGATCCGGTCTATGCCGGTGGCGTGGAAGCCGTCGCGCTTGAACAGGGTATAGGCAGTTTCAATGATGTGCTGACGTTTCTCGATGGCAATGGCGCGGCGTGGCATCGCGAAAATCCAAGTGAGACAGACCCGTCTCACTCATATGTCAATTAACAGCTTTGGTCAATGAGCGTCGGAATATCGGGATGGCAGCAGCGCCTTCAGCATCGGCAGCAGATGCTTGAAATGGGCGTGACGCGGATCGAGATCGGACCAAGTGGATAGGATGCCGATCAGCGGCTTGCCGGCCCAATCGCCAGTGTCTTATTGGCTTTCACAGACATGCCGACATGCCTCCATCCACGTAAAGTATGTGACCATTGACATAACTTGAGGCGCCCGAGGCAAGAAAAATACAGGCGCCCGTCAGTTCCTCCAGTCTGCCCCAGCGGCCGGCCGGCGTGCGCCGCCCGATCCAGCTCGAAAACTCGGTATCGGCCACGAGCGCTGCGTTGAGCGGCGTATCGAAATATCCGGGGGCGATGGCATTGACTGCCAGCCCATGGCGGGCCCAGTCGGTCGCCATGCCTTTGGTGAGATTGCCGAGCGCGCCCTTGCTTGCGGTATAGGGCGCAATTCCGGGCCGGGCGAGCGCGGTCTGGATCGAAGCGGTGTTGATGATCTTGCCGCGCCCGCGTGCGATCATGTGGCGTGCGACGGCCTGGCCGACGTTGAAGGCGCCGGAGACATTCGTTCGCATCAGCAGTTCGAACATGTCGGGCTCGAACTCCTCCAGCGGCCCTTTGCGCCACCACAAGAGTTGGACCGCTTTTTTGGAATGATGCGAGAGCCTGCGGCAAATGGCAGCACCCTCCTTCTCAATGAATCTCATCCCGTACAACGCAAGCTGTTCTGGCCAGAAGGCCCACACCACTACCAAGCCTTCGTGGAGCGTGAGCGCAGTGTCGCTGCACTAAGCGCCAGACAGCTTTCATGCTAGATTGGCGTTCCGGAAATCCACCACGTCGAGCGAAACAGCCATGGCCGCAGCAAACAAATCGTCCCAAGCGGGAGCGCCACAGAAACGTCGCCACAAATTCCATCCCAAGCGAGACCCGAAGCCACAGGTACTCGCCCAGGCCAATCGCACGGTTTTACGGATGGTTTCCGTGGTGGTAGTTGCTTTTCTCGTCGTCATCGCCGTCCAGGCGCTGTGGTAGAGCGAATGACGCTGGCCCGGAGCGGCCATGGTCAACGGAAATTTCCTGGTCTCGGAGCCTCCCGATATGTCCGTAAGGTAGGCGCTTGCGACAACATGGCGTCGAGTTTGGTTCGCACGGGCGGCTCTCTTAAAGAGCTGTGACTTGAAACGGACAGTCGCCCAACCTCCGGCCCGTCTCCCCTCAACCTGCTCAGACAAGAGTGCCGCCCTCATCCGATCGCTTTCGCTAATTCGGTGTTGCAGTTTCGCACTCGACTCCCGTGGTACTCAATGGTTCAATTTCCGCTGCTGAGAGGGAGTAGGCAGCGATGTATTACGAGTGGAGCGAGGCGAAGGCACGCAGGCGGTACCTGATCAAGTTCGCGTCCGTATGGTTGGCTGCTATTGCGCTGGGATTTCTCCCGGTTTGGTGGTTGGTGCAGGAGACCACGTTCTAAGCCGCTAACGATATAAACGGTGGCGCTATATCCTGAATGGCACGTTCAGCGACCAGACCCGCCCGTCCCGCGGTGCTATCGGACGGGCTAGCAACAGGCTTCCGTTGGAGCCACTATGGTCACTCACCATACGTGCAAGCTGCTAGCTGCGCTCCCGGTCAGGGCTGCAGGGACTCGGCCCGACGCCTGATCCTGATCTCGATGCGGCGACGTTCCTTGACGTCTCCCGCCTGCCCGCTGGTGAGCGTATCACCCGGAATAACCAGCTGGGCAGCTGACATCGGCAACACGGTCACGTCCTTCAGCTTCGGATTTTCCTTCAGAATATTCGCAACCGCGATCGCCCGCGCGAGTCCAAGCCCGGCATTATCGGCAGGCTGGAGGAAATCGACAGGTAACTGGCCGTCGATGACGCCGATCGACGCATTGTCGAGATTGGATGTGCTTCTGGCAACGCGCTGCTCGTCCGTGTGTCCGATCACCTCGACCACGTCGACCTGGTAACGCTCGAGGTTGTCGGCAATCTGGTCCGCGATCGAGGTCTCAAGCTTGTCCTCGAATTCCCGCGTCAACGCGGCGCTGCCTGACGTGAAGTAATATCCGCCGGCTTCGGAGAGGCTAATGATAGGCGGCCATTCATGGGGTTTGATGTCCCCGTGCAGCAGTTGCGCGAGCTGGTCCGGAGCTTTGTCGAGTGGGATGTTGTTCGCTGCCAGTACCTTTGCGACCGCCGCCAGCTTGGCCAGATCAGCGGGGCTGGCGTCGTTCATTTTCAACCTGTCGATGATCTGCCGGGCAGAGACCAGCTCGCGCCATTCGCTCTCGAATTTCGCGCGATCGGTCGCCGACATGTTCGAGCCGACTTTCGACTGCACCTCTACGAGCTGGGCGGATAGTTCCTTATTCTGCTGTTCCAGTTGCGCGAGCCGCTGCTCGGCGTCCATCCGTTGTTTCCGCTCGGCCGTGATCATGGCGGCGGCAACCAGCAGCAGGCAGAACACCAGCAGAAGCATGGATTCCGCCATCGTCAGCCCGAGGATGAGGCCCCGGTTATAGCCCTTGTGCTCCAGCCTTGGGCTTCCGCTTGCCTGGGTCACCATCTGAACAACCGCCGTTTCGGCTCGTCTAGTGCCGGGCTGGTCTCCGTCTTCTCACCATCCAGGACAACCGGTTCGGCATCCACCGTCGTACTCTCGCTCGCCCCGACCACCTCGACAACGTCTGCCGTTTTCAAAGAGATGGACGATGGCGGATTTTCCCTGTCACGCTCAAGCGCTTCCGCGATGCGATCCAGCTTATTGTCTATACTGGTCAGGGGCTTCAATGCATCATCCACCTTGGCGGACTGCGAGCGTGTTTCCGCGATCCCCTCCTCCATCCGCCTGAGATGGGCAGCGGTCATATCCTTGATCGCGTCGATTGTCGGTGTCAGCTCGAAACGGATGACATCCTCGGGTGGCCTGATCTCTCCGAGACGGGTACCGACGCCCTCCACGGCGACACCGAACTTGTCGATGATCGTCGAGAGCTTATCCGTCGTCTCACTCAGTTTGCGGGTAGCTTCCGCTGCTTGATCTGTCACCGACCTGTTGTGGTCCTCGATGATCGATGAAAGCTTGGTCGCGGCCTCCTGGATCGGGATAATGGCCTCCTTGGAGATCGCCTCGATGACCTTGCGGATTTCCTCGCCGTTCTTTTCCGCCTGACGACCGATCTCCTCAAAGCCCTCCGTCAGCATCTGATTGCTGACCCTGCGGTAGTTCGCGAACTCGCGAGCGGACGTGTCCAGCTCGGTTCGGACCCGCCGCGTCATCTCCGCGAGCTCGTGGCGGGCGCTGCGTTCGATGTCGATCGGGTCCCGGCGCATCTGGTTGAAGAGGATGCGTAGCGTCACGCCCGCGATTGTCGATGTCACCGCGATACCGAAGTTCCGGACGATTGTCTCGATCGAAGTCTCCCCGGCGAACAGGTAGAGGGATACACCAAGGCTCGAGAGCGTAAACAGGAACCCCATGTAATAGAGGTTGTCGCCCGCCTGCTCATTGTGCAGCCGGAAGCCAGCCAGCGCTATCGACGCCAGGAAGTAGATCGCCATTAGCACCAGGGGCACTGCCGTCACAACAAATGTCGACCAGGCGGCGAGCTTCGCCGACCAGATGAAGATCATTCCCCCGATCGTCACCGCCGCGAACAGCACGATAGGAGCCCAGTCCCGAAACGCAGTTCTTCCCGTGTCGTTTGATGCCATCACTCCAGTCCCTCCAGACGGGTGAAACCAGCGAACTCGCCGTTATTCTTCTCTACCCAGGATTTCCAGAACGCAGCCAAGTCCTCCATCTTGAACTTCTGGCCCGGCCGCTGGAAAGCTAGGACTTTGACCTGCACCCCATCCAAAGACGTCCGGAATTTCTCCCGTGCAGGACTGCTTTCGAATTTGGCGATCGAAACGCCGTCGCGATAGCTGGAAAACGCCGCAGTATGTTCGACCATATCCGAGGCAACATACAAGGTCTTCGGAATACCTGCAGGCAAGGGCTGGAAGGCTTCGAGGTTTATGCGCTGGATACCCGCCATGATCGGCGAGAATTCACCCGAAGCGCCAGACCCGAGTTTGCCCGCGATTTCATCCAGGGGCTTCTGGAAACCCTTCTCCCAGCGTTGCTGCACCAGCTTCGGATTGCTGGTCCACTCGTTGGCCAGATCGCCGCTGCCCGGATTGCAGCCGTGGAAGGTTCTTTCAAGCTCACCTTCCTTCTCGGTCAGCGCATAGACGTCGATCGCTCCGTTGACCGGAACGCCGGAAACCAAGCGCTGGAACTGGTTCTCGAGGTCAAGCGATGTCGTGCCCGAAATCGGGTCAGTGACATCGAGCAGGATGGCCGTCTCGCTGGTCGGACCCGTCGTCGGGCATAGAGATGCCTTATCGAGCGAAACACTGGACATCGCCTGGTACTTGAGCCAACCAAAGGCTCCGATCATGGCAAGCGCGACTGCCGAAAGTGCAATCGTCGCCACCACAGCGCCCGTCGAAAAGCCGCCTTTTCTGGAACGACTGCTACGCCGCCTGTTCCGCGCCAACGCCTGCCTCCGGGAATAGATTGTCCAGTCTGTGGTACTGCTCGACGGCCATCTCGAACGCGGAACCGATCTTTCTGATCTGATCGCTGAGTTCTGCTTGGGCGACCTGGATGCGTTCGGACAGAAGGCGATCGTCCCATTCCTCGCTCGTTTTCAGGACGGGCGTTATTCGCTCCAGCTTGTACGCGCTCGTAAAATATTGAGGCTCCGGCTCTGTTCTCGCAGCCCGGTTCGCCTCGCGGTAGGCCGTGAGAACAGCATTTGCCGTGCGCTCGAGATGGCTCTGGTACTCCGCGAAAAGTCCCGTGCTCCGCGCACGATGGGCGATGATGGCAGCAGATTCCTGGCGGCGCGAGCTCAAATCCCTGACGATCTCTTCGATCTTGTCGTTGTGGTCGTCGCGAATCTTACGAAGGTTGTCGATCAGGTCCAGCTTCCCGGAAATGTAATTTTGCCGCGCATCGTCCAGACGGCGCTGGACGCCGGCAAAACCCGGATACGGATCGGTCAACATGCAGCCGTCGATAAATGCCAGGATCGAGAAGAAAATCCCGATGGCGAAAAGCATCCAGGAATTCAACTCGGTCAAACCGAGCGGATTCTCTTGTATTCGTCTGATAACCTCGGTCCCCGCCCCTTCCAGAATGGTGGCCGACACCTCGCGATAATGGGCTAGAGCAAGGTTCACGGCCAGCGCAACGACAATATAGGCTGCAAGGCCAAGCAATCCCCCGAGCTTCAGTAGCCATGACCGGTGGACGAGATTTCGAACGCAGAAGAAGGCGAACAACAGCGCAGCGCCGATATTGAGCACCGCGAAGACTACCGCTTCGGTGATGCCGCCAATGATGCCCTGTTCGCTGCCCTTGGCCAGGAAGTTGCCGTTCATGACGATCTCGATGAGCACCAGGACGACGAGCAACGCGATCTTGACGCTTGTTGCTCCGGCGCTCGGTACCTTCGCCGCCCGATCCAGCCGATGCTGCCTCTTGAAAGACGTCATCTCGTCTTCGGCGATCTTGAGATCGCGGCGCAAGCCATGGAGTTCGTCGACGCCGCTTGCGATCTCGGCCTTGAAATCGGAAAGACTGGACGCGTTCGCCTGCCGGATGAGCCCGAACTGCCCCTCGAAATCGAGATTGCGAAGCCGTCCGTCGAAGGTCTGGAATTGATCCTCCAGCACTTGATAGGCCGATGCCTTTTCCTGCTCGATGCGGCCGACGATACGCTGCTCGACCTCGTCCAGCGACTGTGCCGACGGTGCGGGACGGTTAGCCTTTCCGTTTTCAGCACCCTTCTCCCGGACTTCCAGCGTCTGGACCAGTTTGTCCGTATCGAGTGACGCGAAAATCTCCGTGGATGCGCGGAAGTCGTGACTGGATTCGCGAACACTGGTCCAGAGCTTGTTTAGTGCTTCAAACGGCAATGCGTCCTCATCGGAAACATGGTTGCGGAAATCCTAACTTGTAATGCGTAGCTCAGAGGTTGTGATCGGTCCAGCAGCTGCGTCAACGAGCGGAATTTAATCGCTCACCACGGTTAATCTGTGTCGGCAAGAACATCCTTCCAGGCGGCGGATAAAACGGTTCCGGCCCGGCGACCGGACTACCTAAAGCTGTGGATGCGGACGCCAATCCACCAAAAAAGTCCGACTCTCCGATCGGCTTGAGGGTGCAATGGCGAGAATGTCATAATCGCGGGCATTCCATCGGAAGTTGATATGGCGCGAAAACGCCGGCACAAGACGACATCGAAATCGACTCCGGCAGTTATCTTCGCGGTGTTGGTCTTCGGCGTTATTGTATCCCACTCTGGACGCAGGGAACCGCCGCTCGAGCCAGTAGCTCCACTGGCCGTATGAAGCCGAGATTGATACGGCCTGCCTCGATACGGCGGATGCGTCATCGGTGGTGCCGCTTTCGATATGTGGACGAAAGCTGGCCGTCGACCATTTCGCATGATGTCCAAGCCGACCAGCCGAAAGCACAGCGCCATGACCGCGTCATTGATCCAATGGCACAGGCTTAGCGGGCCGTTCCCCGCTAGGGCGAAGTGGCAAAGCCATAGCTCACGCAGCAATGCCGGCGCGCAGTTTCAGCGCCAGATCCGGGCTGTCCGAGGTCAGGCTGCCGATGCCGCGCTCCAGCCAGTGGCGGATGCCGGGCTCGTCGTTGACGGTCCAGACACAGAGGCGGTCGAGCGGCAGCCGGCCGCGGATCAAGTCCCATTCGGCTTCCATCAGCTCGTGATGAATGGCAACGATCTCCACCAGCCCGTCCAGGCGGTCGATGAAGGCGGCGAGCCCGCCCTGCTTGTCGGCCCAGGCGGCGTTGACGGAGACGAGGCGGGAAACATCAGGCGCGTGAAGACGGCACTCCTCCAGTACCGACGGATCGAAGGAGGTCAGGTAGGAACGTTCGCCGACACCGAAGCGAAAAAGCTCGGCTGCGACGCGCGCGGCAATGTCAGGATAAGGCGTACCGGTCTCGTCGATCTTGATCTCGACATGTAGGTCGATGCCCTTGTTGACGGCAAGCACGTCGAGCACATCGGCGAGCATCGGAATGGCCTCGTCCGTGCCTCTCAACCTGACGGACTTGCGGGCTTCCACCGACAGGTCCTGCACCGGGCCAACACCTTCGGCGGTGCGTTCCAGCGTCGCGTCGTGGATGACGACGAGTTCGCCCGAGCGCGTCAGGTGCACGTCGAATTCGATGGCGTCGACCCCGAGCGCGGTCGCGTTGCGGAAGCCGGCGAGCGAGTTTTCGGGCCAGAGGTTGCGGGCACCGCGGTGGCCGGTGATAAGCGTCATGAAATATCCTTCAACCTGTTGATTTCATAAGCATTAGCGGATCGTCGGGTCGAGCTTGTCGCGCAGCCAGTCGCCGACGAGCGAGATCGAAAGCGTCGTCAGCATGATGACGGCGGCGGGCGCCAGCATGATCCAGGGTGCGCGCGTCAGATATTCACGCCCGAAGCCCACCATGTTGCCGAGGCTGGTTTCTGGCGGCTGCACGCCGAGGCCAAGGAAGGAGAGCCCGCTTTCCATCAGGATGATTTCCGGGAAAGTGAGGGTCATGGAAACGATCAGCGTCGAGGCGACGTTCGGCAGGATATGATGCAGGTAGACGCGCGAAGGTGTGGCACCAAGCTGCACCACCGCCGCCGCATAACCCTGCGCGCCGGCGGCAATGGCGAGGCCGCGGGCGATGCGCGCATAGCGCTCCCAGCCGTAGAAACCCATGAGGCAGACGAGCAGCAGCATCGAGGAGCCGAAGAAGGCGAGAACCGCGAGCGACATGATGAGGAAGGGAAGTGCCGCCTGGAAATCGGCGAGCATCAGGACCAGATGCTCCACAAAGCCGCGCAGCTGCGCCGCTAGGAACCCGAGCAGCGTGCCGAAGAGTGCCGACAGGATCGTCGCGCCGAAGGCGATGACGAGCGAGACGCGGATCGACTGGATGAGGCGCGAAAGCACGTCGCGGCCGAGTTCGTCCGTGCCAAGCAGATGCTTGAGCCCGCCCGGCGCCGAAAGCCGGCTGCTGAGATCCATGGCCGTGATGTTGAACGGGCGGATGGTATCGGCGAAAATGGCCGTCAGCACCATTGCCGCAAGCCACAGCAGGCCGAACGCCACCGAGAGCGGCACGTTGCGGCGCAGGAAGGAGACGAGACGGTTCGGCTTTCCGGAAGCCGGCGTACCGGGGAGATCGACAGTTGCCATCGGCTTTCTCCTCAATGTCCGGCCGCGTGCGAGCGAAGCCGCGGATCGAGCCAACCGTAGAGCAGGTCGACAACGAGGTTCGACAGGACCATGACGGCGGCGATGATCAGCAGGATGCATTGAACGACGGCGAGGTCGCGATTGCTGACGGAGACCACCAGCAGGCGGCCGATGCCGGGCCAGGAAAAGATCGATTCCACGACGACCGCGCCTGCTATCAGCGAGCCGACCATGAAGCCGACGATCGTGACGATCGGCACCGCCGCATTGGGCAATGCGTGGTTCCAGACCACGTCGCGCCATGTCAGCCCCTTGGCCGAGGCGGTGCGGATATAGGGCTGGCCCATCACCTCGATCATGGCACTGCGCGAAAAGCGGGCGAGGATGCCGATGCCGCCGATGCTCATGGTCAGCGTCGGCAGAATGCCGTGCACCCAGGTATCCTGCCCGCCCGAGGGCAGCCAGCCGAGGATGACCGAGAAGAGCAGCACGAGCAGCAGTCCCATCACGAAGGAGGGAATGGTGAAGCCGAGGACGGCTAGCAGGATGACACCGCGATCGGAGAAGCTTTGCCGGTGCAGCGCCGCGTAGACGCCGGCCGGAATGCCGAAGACGAGCTTCAGGATGAGGGCCGGCACCGTCAGCTGCAGTGTCGCCGGCACACGTTCCAGCACCAGCTGGATTGCGGATGCCTTGTCACGCATCGAGACGCCGAAATCACCGGTGAAGATCGACTTGATATAGGCGAGATATTGGATCCAGAGCGGCTGGTCGAGGCCCCATGCCTTGCGGAAGGCATCGACCGCCTCCCGCGGCACGTCAGGCCCGAGCATCACCATGGCGGGATCGCCCGACATGCGCAGGACCACGAAGGCGAAGGTGACGACCGCCATGATGGTCACCATCGCACGGAACAGGCGGACGAGAACAAAACGGATCATGGAACCCTCCCCTATGCCGCCACCGGCGTGGTCTCGCCCGCCACGACATGGCAGGCGGCGGTGCGGTACTCGCCGATCCCTTGGAGCTGCGGCACGACGGAACGGCAGATGTCGCGGGCCAGCGGACAGCGCGGATGGAAGGCGCAACCAGAGGGGCGCTTGGCCGGGTTCGGCGGCTCGCCCCGCAGGATGACGCGGCCTTCTAGCGGCTTGCCGGGAATGGGCACGCTGGATACCAGCGCCTTCGTGTAGGGATGCTGCGGGGCGCGGAAGATGACGTCGGAAGAAGCCTCCTCGACGATGCGGCCGAGATACATGACCGCGACACGGTCGGCGATGTTGCGCACCACCTTCAGGTCGTGGCTGATGAAGACCATGGCAATGCCGTTCTTTTCCTGCAGGTCGCGCATCATGTTGACGACCTGCGCCTGGATGGAGACGTCGAGCGCCGAAACCGGCTCGTCGCAGACGAGCAGTTTTGGCCGCGAAGCCAGCGCCCGGGCGATCACGGCGCGCTGGCGCTGGCCGCCCGAAAGTTCGTGGGGATAGCGGTCGGCCTGGTCATCGCGTAGGCCGACGGCCCGCATCAGTTCCGTCACGCGCGACCCCTGATGCTCCCTAGGAATGAGCTTGTGGATATCAAGCGGCTCGGCGATCTGCTTCGCAATCGTTACGCGGCGGTCGAGCGCTGCGAGCGGGTCCTGGAAGACGAGCTGCATCTTGGCACGCAGTGCCCGCCATTCCGCGGTATGGCGCGCCGGCATCGGCTGCCCCTGGAAGCGCACACTTCCTTGCTGTGCGTCATCTATGCCAAGCAGCATGCGGCCAAGCGTCGATTTGCCGGAGCCGGATTCGCCGACGATCCCGAGTGTTTCGCCGGGCATGACCGAGAGCGAAACGCCGTCGACGGCGCGCACCGGCGTCGGGCGGCCGAAGAGGCCGCGACGGATCTGATAAATGCGGACGAGATCGTGGACTTCGACGAGCGGCGTCATTGCAGCAGGCCTTCGGCGATACGGGACGACCGGGTCTCGACGGCACCCGCGACGGGCACCGGGCGCGTGCAGGCGAGCTTGCGGCCGCCATCGAGGGAAACGAGCGGCGGGCGCTCGCTGCGACAGGACTCGACGGCGCGCGGACAGCGCGGCGAGAAGGAACAGCCCTCCGGCAGATGTTTGGGATTGGGAACGGTGCCAGGAATGGGGATCAGCCGTTCGCGGCCGCCGTCGAGGCGCGGAATGGCATCGAACAGGCCGCGCGTATAGGGGTGGCGCGGCTCGGAGAAGAGCTGTTCGACACTACCCTCCTCCACGATGCGTCCGGCATACATGACGCAGACGCGCTCGCAGACCTGGCTGACTGCGCCGAGATCATGGCTGATGAAAACGGTCGCCATGCCGGTTTCGGCACGCAGGCGGATCAAGAGATCGAGGATCTGCGCCTGGATCGTCGCATCGAGCGCGGTGGTCGGTTCGTCGGCAATCAGAAGATCGGGCTGACCGGCCAGCGCCATGGCGATCATCAGGCGCTGGCACTGGCCGCCGGAAAACTCGTGCGGATAGAGATCGAAGCGGCGGCGCGAATCGGGAATGCCGACCATGTCGATCAGCCGCAGCGCCTCGGCCTTTGCCGCCCCGCCGCCGAGCCCACGATGGACCCACAGCGCTTCCGCGATCTGCCGGCCGATGCGCAGCACCGGGTTGAGCGAGCTGGACGGATCCTGGAAGATCATGGCTATGCGGCTGCCGCGCACGCTTTCGAGCACCGTGCGCGATCCGCCGATGAGTTCGCGGCCTTCGATTTGCACCGAGCCGGAAACGCCCGCCTTGCCGGGCAGCAGGCCGAGGGCCGCAAGCCACGTGACCGACTTGCCGCAGCCGGATTCGCCGACGAGGCCGAGCGCCTCGCCCCTGGCGACATCGAGATCGATGCCGTGGAGAACCTGCACGCCGTCGAAGGCGACCCTCAGGTCACGCAGTTCCACGAGATTGGAGCCGGTCGAGCCCATCTTTCATCCCCGCTCTTCGTTTGCATCAAAAACAGGATCTCCGGCAGCCCTTCAGCCGCCGGAGACCGGAGTGACGGACCGATCAGATCGACCAGTTGGTGGCGCGGAAGTCCATGGCGAAGGCCGGAGCGGCCTTCCACTTCAGCGACGACTTCATGCCGGTGAAGACGGCATTCTGATGCAGGACCTGATAGACCGGGTCTTCGCGCTCGGCGATTTCCAGCATGCGGGCGATGGCCTTCTTGCGCTGCGCCCGGTCGGTGGAGGTTTCCATGACGACGGCGAGCTTGTTCATCTCTGCGTTCGTCCAGTCCTTCTTCTGCTGCACTTCGCCGTTCGGGCCGAATTGCACGACCATCGGCGTGATCGGGTCGTTGATCGAGTTGCCAGCCGACCAGTCGCGCACGCCCTTGATGCCCTGGGGATCGTGGATCTGCGCCCAGTTCTCCTTCATCTCGATCTCGACGTTGAGGCCGACCTGTTTCCACATCTCGACCATGATCTGGCCGTTGGCCGTCTGGTTCGTGTAGTAGTTGTTGAGCAGGCGGTAGGGGATCGCATCGCCCTTGTAATTGGCCTGCTTCAGAAGGTCCTTGGCGAGATTGGGATCGTAGGCCGGGGGCGCCCAGCCATCGATGAACATGTCGCTGTTGCGGAAGGATTCGAACTGCAGGCCGGCCGGGATGACCGTCTTGCCGGCCCAGAGCGCATCGACGATCGCCTGGCGGTCGATGGCATGGGTCATCGCACGGCGAACCAGCGGGTTGGCGAGGATCTCGTTCTGGGTGTTGAAGACCGAAATGCGGTGGTTCCAGATCGTCGAGTTCTGGATCTCGTAGCCCGGAGCGGCCTGAACGGCGGCGATCTGATCCGGCGGCAGGTCGCAGGCGAAGTCGTATTCGCCAGACAAGAGGCCGTTGACGCGCGAGGCGACTTCCGGAACTTCCACGAAGCGGATCTGCTCGAGCGGCGGGCGGCCGCCCCAATATTCGTCGAAGGCGACGAGGGTCAGCGAAACGTCCGGCTTGTATTCGCCGACCATGTAAGGACCCGTCGTGATCGGCTTGCGCGACCATTCGGTGAAGCTCGCGGCCTCATCCCAGGCGCGGCGGTTGGTGATCTGGCTGCCGCCGGAATAGAGGCGCCCTTCCAGCGTCACGTCGGGCGTCGTGTTGTGCAGGCGCACGGTGTACTTGTCGACGATCTCGATGCCGGCGAGCGCCGGCCACAGGCGACGTCCGACGCCGGGAACGGTTGCCGGCAGTTCCTTGGCGGTCGCAGGCTTGTGGTCAGCTTCGAAAATGGTCTTGCCACCGGCGGGCTCCGTGTTGCCGAACACGCGTTCCTTGGAGAAGGAGAAGGCGACGTCCTCGCCGGTCATTTCATCGCCGTTGTGGAACTTGACGCCCTGGCGCAGCTTCAGCTCGAGCGTCTTGTCGTCGATACGCTTCCACTCGGTGGCAAGACCCGGAACCGGACCCTGATTGCCCATCCAGTCACGCAGGATCAGGCCTTCCCAGAGGTTGGGGAAGAAGATGCGCTCGCCGACGTTGGACTGCTCGTGATAGACGTCGAGCGAGTTGTTGTTGGTGATCTTCTGCACCGCGATGGTGATGGACGGGCGCTTGCCCTGGCTGAAAGCGAGGCGCGGCAGAACGAGCGTGCCGGCGGTGGCGCCGATAAGGCTGAGCGCGCCGCGTCGATTGATCGAAATCATCGGAAACTCCTTGTGTCTTGACCGACGAGCCCCCGCTCGTGGTCTGTGTTGTTAAAATCAGCTAGATGTCGCCGCATTGACGGCTTCATGAATTTTTCAATAAAGGCGCCCGTCGCGGATGCCGCGAAGAGCCGTTCCAGCGCGTGAGGCAGGGCCCCGCGCGACGAGATCAGCCGGCGACAGGAACCACCGGTTTGCTTGCAGGCGAAGCGGCGGTTCCCGCCGAAAACGCTTCGAGCGCGCGCGCCAGTTCACCCGCTCCCTCCACCGTTTGCAGAGCGCCTGCCGCCTTCAGCGCCGCGTGCCGTCCGCTGCGCGGATCGGCCGGATCGACGAAGCCGATCGCCGCCATGCCGGCCGCCACGGCACCCGTAATCCCGAGCGCGCTGTCGTCGATGACAAGGCAGCGGTGCGGCGCCACGTCGAGACTTTCGGAGCAGAGAAGGAAAAGGTCAGGCGCAGGCTTGGGCCTCGCCACCATCTCGGCGCTGTAGATATGCGGTGCAAATTCCGTCCACAGATCCAGAAGACCGAGGCTGCGGCGCAGCCTCTCCATGTCGCTGTTGGACGCGACGCATTTGCGCTGCTTCACCTTCCGCACCAGCTCTTCCATGCCGGCCATCGGCCGCAGCGAACGGGAAAACTCCGCGTAGAGCGCGCTTTTGGCATCGGCGAAGACACGATCCGGATCGGCAAGGCCGAGTTCCTCGCGACAGAGGCGGCCGGCCGCCTCCCTCGAAAGACCGGTGAAGCGACGGTGAACCTCAGCGTGGCCCAAGGGAACGCCGGCGCGCTGCAGGGCCTGCGCCAGCGTGCCGCTCGCCACCGGCTCGCTGTCGATCAATACGCCGTCGCAATCGAAGATCAGAAGTTCTATCGTCATGCAGACGGCATTACGTTACATATGTTACACCAATGTGAAATATGTAACGCCGAGGCGTTTCGGGATGGGGATTGATGGAATCGCATGAACTGAAAATTCGGGCGGCCTGGCTCTATCACGTGGAGGGGCTGACGCAGGCACAGATCGCCGAGCGCATGTACCTCACCCGTCGCCGGGTGAACGAGTTCCTGGCCGCAGCCCTTGAGGAAGGCATCGTCAGGGTGAGCTTCGCCTCGCCGCTTGCCGCCGGCATGGAGCTGGAATCGCGCCTGCAGGGACGTTTCGGCCTGGAGGCGGCAGTCGTCGTGCCCACCCCTGCCGATCCGCAGCTTCTGCACCAGGCGCTCGGCCGCGGCGCGGCCGCCTATCTCGACCGGCTGATCCAGGCCCGCAAGCCCCGCTCCATCGGGGTCGGCTGGGGCGCGACGCTGCGCGAGACCGTCACCAACATGACGCCGGCAAGCGAGCCCGGGATCGAGCTGCGCTCGATGATGGGCGGGCTGACACGCGGCTCGGAGATTAACACGTTCGAGATCGTGCGAGCCTTCGCGCAGGTCCTGAAGGCGCAATGCCACTATTTCGCGGCACCGATCTATGCCGAGAGCCCGCAATCGCGCGAGGCGATCATCACGCAATCGGTCTTCGAGCGCATTTTCCGCCAGACCTGCGAAGTGGATATTTCCTACCTGAGCGTCGGCGACGTGACCAGGCAATCCCTGCAGGTGCGCTACGGCCTGCCGGCCGGAACCGACGTCGGTGACCTCATCGCCGTCGGCGCCGTCGGCGACCTGCTCGGCCGCTATATCGATGCCGAGGGCCGCCCCGTCGCCCACCCGCTGAACGCACAGGTGCTAGCCCCCGACCTCACCGACTACCGCAAGATCCCCTGCCGCATCGTCGCCTCGGGCGGCATCCACAAACACGCCATCCTCACCGCCACCGTACGCGCCGGACTCGCAACCGCGCTGATCACGGATGAGGAGAGCGCAAGAGCGTTGCTGGCGGGCGGATGAGGTGAGGTGCGTGCCTGCGTAATGGGAGGCGACCGGCGGGCGCGCAGGGTTTGAGCATGGTAGGTGGAATGTGGGACGTGTGCCCTTCCACCCCTTCGGCCGCACGTCCCCGAATGTTGGCGCCAATGCCACCAACCGAAAGGCGCTACGGAGCGAATAATGTCCGCCTTGAGCTGTGGCGGCAGCAGCGAGATACACCGGTATACGGGACAAATCTCGATCTCCAAGGGGTTCGAAAGGCATTGTCGGAAGCCAGTCCGACGCGAAAGCCCGAATGGTTTACCGAAGATGCACCGCAATCTTGATGCAAACCCTTGGCACGCCGGCCGAGCTCCTGGACTGTTCGCGGCGAGGGTTTGACCTGGCAGCTCGACGGTGGCATCTTCCCTGTGCGCCCTGCGCATAGAACCCGGCTACTTCTCATTGTGTACTGAAATCGAAGCCCCCGCACCGCGTTGAAACTGGCACGAAGGGAGAGTCTTGGATGCCTGGCCCGCAGCGTTCCGCCCTAGGATCCCTCGTATTGATAGCGGCCGTCGTAGGTTTCGGCGTCGGCGCGTTTGCCTACACTGCTGGATGGCTCAGCCCTGACCGCCTTACGTCGACGAAGCTCGTAAATGCGTTGGCGCCTCCTGGCGGACCCGCTCTCGGACATCGGAGAAACCACGCAAAGGGCGTCTGCTTCACTGGCACATTCGAAGCGAACGGGAACGGTAGTGCGATTTCACGGGCGTCAATGCTTGCCGCCGGACAGTACCCCGTCCTTGGCCGCTTCAACCTCGCAACGCCGGACCCGAATGCTGCCGATCCGACAGTTAGAGTTCGGGGCATTGGCGTGCAGATCGCAGCGCCCGACGGCAACGTCTGGCGGATGGCTCTGATCGATCCGCCTGTTTTTGCGGTCTCCACGCCACAAGGTTTCTACGACTTGCTTAATGCGTCTGCGAGCAAGGATCCGGAAGCGATGAAAGGCTTTGTGGCAGCGCATCCAGAATTCGCTGCGTTCGGCGAGTGGGCGACCACGGCTCCCTGGACGGCCAGCTACGCCGAGGTGGCGTTCAACAGCCTCAATGCATTCATGTTCAAGGATGGGTCGGGCGCAGAGCACGCCGTTCGTTGGTCTTTGCGTCCGGAGGCGCAGGCCGCGCCGATCACGGCCGAAGACTTCGCCAAGCTCGGCGCCAATCATCTCGAGCAAGATATAACCGAACGCGTTGCGAGGTCGCCTCAGCGTTGGACGCTCGTGCTGACGGTGGCCGATCCCTCCGATCCAATATCAGATCCTACCAAGGCCTGGCCGACGGGGCGGCGTACTGTCGAAGCTGGAACTCTGGTCGTGCAGAAAATAGAGCCGGAGGCGGACGGCCCATGCCGTGACATCAATTTCGACCCGACCATCCTGCCTGACGGAATCAAGGTTTCCGATGATCCGTTCCCCGCGGCCCGCTCGGCAGCCTATGCCAAATCCTATGATCTGCGGACATCGGAAGCGAGCAGTTATCCTCGAACAGGAGCGAGCGCGAAGCCATGACGGACGGCATCAAGACACGATTCTCCACCATCCAGCGCTTGTTGCACTGGCTGATGGCGATAGGCATCCTGGCAATGCTCTTCATCGGCGTCGGAATGGTTTCCACCATCGGACGTGAGTATGTGCCGCTCTTGCTGACGCACAAGACGCTAGGGATCGCCATTCTTGTCCTCGCCCTGGTTCGCCTCGTGATTCGCTTCATATCCGGCGCTCCACCGTTGCCCGCAGACCTTCCGGAACCGATGAAGCTTGCCGCCCATCTGTCCCACGTAGGTTTGTACGTGCTGATGATAGGGATGCCTTTGATCGGGTGGGCGATGTTGTCCGCCGCCGCTTACCCAGTCGTGCTCTATGGCGGCATAAGGCTCCCCCCGATACTGCCGCAGAGCGACACCCTGCACGCACTCCTCTGGAGCGCGCATTACTATCTTGCCTTCGCGTTCTTCGCTCTTGTGTTGATGCATCTTGCGGCGGCGCTTTTCCACGGGCTCGTCCGTCGCGATGGGGTCCTCGAGACTATGCTGCCTGGCAGATAACGGTGGTGTTCGTGGAAAGCTTATCGTCACCGCCAGGCCTTCAACCGAGGCAGCGCTGAGTGTGAGGGTGCCTTCGGCTACGGCGTCTACCGCCGGTACCTGGATGAACCGCCTCACAGCTGATCGCCAACGCAATCGTGCGTTGAACTTCTAGGGTGCCAAGCCGACTCCATAGGGGGCACCCACTCGCCAAAACCAGTCCTGATCGAGATCGAGTTCACGGGACACCTCTCCAATGGCGGACTCAGCCCGGTTGAAGATCGCGTAGCAGAGTTCGGTATCGTCATGGCGAGCATGATAGGCAATTCCGTCAGGGCTCACCGGATGATCGATCAATGCCTTTGCCCAAGCCTGTGGAGCGTCGTAGGGAAGACCCGAATGAGGGACTTCCGCCGTCGCTGCCGGGCCAGTGCGGCTTCTTTCCCGCCGAAGCTAAGGTTGGCTATCCCCATCACCAGTTAGATCACGGCCGGACACAAAGATTACGCGCGGACGTGGGATTTCCGCAACTCAACGCCCGTCTCGGGCAGCAAGGACGGCGCGGAGCGTAGACTGGGGGTGTCGTCGTTGCGGACTCTGAAGTACGAGCGGCCGCTCAATTTGGTCTATGGAACGCTTTTGACCAAATTGCCGCGACCGGTGCGGACCTGCCCCAACCTAAGACTTAACTGGTGCGAGCACGAAATCGTGCTCGACCTGCCAGAATTTTCCCTCGAAGCCGAGCTCTCTGGCTCGAGCGGGATCCTCGGTCAGCTTGAAGTCGGCAAGAAGGCTCTCCTTCACGCCAAACACCGCGTCCGAATGGATGTAGGGATCGTCGGGATCAAAGATATGCGTGACAAGTGTTTCGAACCCTCCCGCCTTGATGATGTAATGCAGATGCGCCGGCCTGAAAGGGTGTCGGCCGAGCGCACCCAACATCTGCCCGACAGGCCCGTCATCAGGGATCGGATAATATTTGGGCTTGACCGCGCGGAACCAATAGTGCCCGTCCTTTCCCGTTCGGAATACGCCGCGCAGGTTGAAATCCGGCTGGATACCTTGCTGCTGCACGTCATAGAAGCCTTCGTCATTGGCCTGCCAGACATCGAGGACGGCATTGGCGATCGGCTTACCATCGGTATCCAGGATGCGGCCACTGATGACCATATCCTCGCCCTTGTGGTCCAGGCAGATATTGGCACCCATCGGCAATTCCGGGGCATCGGCGACGTGGAACGGTCCGAGTACCGTGCTCTCCGAGGCCCCGGTGGGTTTGCGATTGTTGATCGCATCGACGAGCATCGAAACGCCTAGCACATCCGACAGCAGGATGAATTCCTGCCGCCAGTCGGTACAGGTGTGGCCGGTGCGCGTGAGGAACAGGATCGCATCCATCCATTCCTCCTGCGTCGGTTCCAGTTCCTTCACCGCCTCGTGGAGCTTGCGGGTGACGACCTCGATGATCACTTTCAACCGCGCGCTCTTTGCCCCGCCATTGCGGCTGGTGACGACGTCGACGGAATTTTCTTCGGTGAAATAACCGTTTTCTTCAGCACCCATGACGACCTCAGCGATCCAGGATTATTTTCAGGACGTGGCTCAGTTCGGCTTCCGGCTCTAAGACCGCCGCATGCGAGCGCCAGGCGACATGATGGTCGGGACGAACGAGCAAGGCGCCGGAATCACTGATCTCGCGAGCACGCGCCCAGTCTCCCGTCAGATCCTGCCAGGCCTGCCGGGGACCGATCTTATGGACGGCGATCGGCACGCCGAACTCTTTCGACAGCGCCTTTGCCGCTGAAACCCAGCCGTCGCCGCCGATTCCGGTCAGGATCGTGAAAAGGCCATGACCGGTGAGATCGAGGCTGGAAACCTTTTCGCCCTGCGTCCCGAACAGCCAGACATGCGGCAGCCTCGCACCGGGCCATGTCGTCGGCTGGCAATGAAGTTCGGCGTCCTTTTCGAAGGCAGGCTCCGGTTGGCCGTCCTTGACGACTGCCATCGATGCATAGCGATGGTTCATTTCGACACCATGGGCGTCGAATTCATAGACCTTGTAGGCAATGGCATCGCGGATGGCGGCGCGCTGGCGCTCGGCGGCCTCGCCGTCATCGCAACGCGCGTCCATGTTCTGCTGCATCTTCACCGGATCGACTGAGTCGAGCAGGCCAAGCGCCTTGAAGATCGGGCCAAATTCCTCGATCGACTTGTTGGCGCGGGTGACGATCTGTTTGGCGATAGGCGCGCGCTCGGCCTGATAGCTGTCGAGAAGACCCATTCCCGCCTGCCCTCTGATCACCATGGCAAGCTTCCAGGCGAGGTTGAACCCGTCCTGGATCGAAGTGTTGGAACCGAGGCCGTTCGATGGCGGGTGTCGGTGCACAGCGTCGCCCATGCAGAAGACCCGGCCGCTCGACAGGGTCGTCGCATACATATTGTTGACCGTCCAGGTGGAGACCGACTTGATCTTCGGCTCAAGCTCGGGAACGCCGACCAGTTCGCGCACGACCTTGGTGGCAAGGGCGCTGTCGACGGCAGGCGCCGGCTGGTTAATGTCGTAGCCCCAGACGATCAGCCACTCGTTCCACGGCCGCACCATGCGCACGAGGCCCATGCCGATGCCGCCGACGTCGGCACCCGGCTGCAGCACCCAGTAAAGCACGGAGGGGCGATGGGCGACATAGCGCGACAGATCCGCCTCGAAGAGAATGTTCATCGAGCCGGCGACGCCCATCCGGCCCTCGAAGGACAGGCCGGCATGTTCGGCCACCTTCGAATTGCCGCCGTCCGCGCCGACGAGGAATTTCGAGCGGATCGTCACTTCCTTCCCCATCAGGCGATCGAGGCATGTCGTCGTGACACCGTCAGCGTCCTGGACGTGGCTCAGATATTCGGTCGACATGCGCGACTGGGCGCCGCGCGAACAGGCCGTCTTGAAGAGGAGCGGCTCCATATAGGTCTGCGGCAGGTCGTTCATCCGCCCCGGCGAGGACAGTATATGTTCGGCGCGCGACAGCGGATGATTGCCCCAGCTCTGCATGCGGCCGATTTCCTCGCCGGCGACCGCCGTGCAGAAGACGTTTTGCCCCATCAGGTCCTGTTCGGTCGCAAACAGATAGGCCTCGTCCTCGACATCCCGGCCGAGATCGCGCAGAACCTCCATCGTGCGCTGGTTGGTGATATGCGCGCGCGGCGTATTGGCGAGCCAGCGATAGCGATTGATCACGAGCGGCTCCAGACCGTAGCTCGCCAGCAATGCGGCAGTCGCCGAGCCCGCAGGTCCCGTTCCTATGATCAAGACGTCGGTGGTGATATCAGCCATTCGGCCCTCCCTTTTCATCTGGTAGAACAGGTCCGCCCCTGAGCAGGCGGCGAACCGGAAAGAGTTCCCAACCGGTGCGGTCGGATATCAGCCCCCAGAGCCCCCGGGGCGCAAACAGCATGGTGACGATGGCAAGCGCCCCGAGCGCCAGAAGGTACCAGGAGCCGTAGGCCGAAAAGGCGTTCTGCAGGAAAAAGAAGACCAGCACGCCAAGGATCGGCCCTTCGATCGTGCCTATCCCACCGATGACCGTGATGAAGATGACATAGGCCGTCCAGTCGGTCAGCGAGAAGGCGGCATCAGGCGATATCCGCCCCTTCTGGAGATAGATGAGCGCGCCGATGGTGCCGGTAATGAAGGCCGTGAGCAGGTAGATCATCGTCTTCAGCCGGCGTGCATCGACGCCGAGTGCACGCGCAGCCGTCTCGTTGTCGCGCACCGCCGCAAGCCCGAGACCCTGGCGGCTGCGCAACAGCTTGTAGACGGTCGCAATCGTTGCGGCCGCGACGATCAGCGCAAGCCAGAAGGACAGGGCATCGGCTGCCGCGGCAGCCCGCATGCCGAACCAGTCTTCAAGCAGCGAGATGCCCAGCATGTCGCGGGTCGCATCCCGCGGCAGCGACGTGCCGGTACCACCGCCGAGCGCCTTCCATTGGGCAAGCAGCAGTCGTCCGACTTCGGCGATAACCCAGGTGCCGATCGCAAAATACGGGCCGTAGAGGCGAAAGGCGAAGAAAGCGGTCGGCAGGGCAATCACCATGGCGGCGACGCCCGCAAGCGGGATGGCGACGATCGGATCGAGCCCGGCCAGAATGACGAGGCCGAAGAGAGCATAGGCGCCGCAGCCGACAAAGAGTTGCTGGCCGACCGAAATCAGCCCCGCATAGCCGGCAAGCAGGTTCCAGCTCTGCGCCAGGGTCAACATCGTCAGGATGAAGAACAGGTCCTGCACCACGCCGCGTGGCAGGAAAAGCGGTGCTGCCGCAAGGCCGGCGAGCACAACCAGGCAGACCAGTGAAAAGATCTGGGACAGCCGCGTGCCTGTTTCGATCCTCCAATCCGGGGATGCTTGACTATCGGTTGTCATGGTTTCCAAACCCGTGGTCATGGCGCGGCCTCAATCGACAGCGCGCGGAAAGAGGCCGCGCGGCCGCAGGAGCAGAACGATCAGGAAGGCGATATGCCCGGCAAGGATCTGCCATTCCGGATTGATGGCGGCACCGATCGTCTGCGCAAGTCCGAGGATGACGCCGCCGGCAAGCGTGCCCCAGAGTGATCCAAGACCGCCGATGATCACAGCCTCGAAAGCATAGATCAGTCGCGCGGGCCCGGCGGTCGGATCGAAATTTGCCCGCATGCCGAGATAGAGCGCGGCAACGGTCACGATCATCATCGCCAGTCCCGTGGCGATGGCAAAGATCGAGTTCGGACGGATACCCATCAGGCCGGCGGTGATCACATCGTCCGACGTGGCGCGGAAGGCGCGCCCGAGGGCCGTGCGATAGACGAGCTGGTTCAAAGCGACGACGACCACGACCGCCGAGCCGAAGGTCAGAAGCGGCATCAGTCCGGCATTGATGCCGCCCACCTGCACCGAGGCAGTCTCAAGCGATCCGGCGGAAATCCTTCTGCTGTCGGCAGTGAAGACCTCCAGAAGACCATTCTGGATGACGATGGACAGGCCGAATGTCACAAGCAGTGGCGGCAAGACATCCTTGCCAAGCGTGCGATTGAGAAGGTGGTACTGCAGCAGCCAGCCGATCGCAAACATCAAGGGCGCTGCGATCAGCGCCGCAATGAATGGATCGAGCCCGAGCGACGAAACGAGAAGCAGAATCAAAAATGCTGCCAGCACGATGAGGTCGCCATGGGCAAGATTGACAAGCCGCATGATGCCGAACACCAGACTGAGGCCGGCCGCAAACAGGGCATAGAGCCCGCCGAGCAACACGCCCTGAAGAAGCGTATCAAGCCAGTTCATTGCTCTCCGCTCCAAAATAGGCTGCGTGGATGTCGGCCCGATCGAGGTCGGCCGGGCGCCCGCTCAGGGTGATCCGTCCCTCCATCATGCAATAGACGCGATCGGCGACCTTCAGGGCCTGGGCGATATCCTGCTCGACGACGACGATCGCCATGCCGGATGCGCGAATGCGGCTGAAGGCTGCGTAGATATCCTTGATGACGACGGGCGCCAGACCGAGGCTGAGCTCATCGCAGAGCAAGATCTCCGGGTTCGACATCAGGGCACGGCCGATTGCCACCATCTGTTGTTGGCCGCCCGAAAGCGCAGTCGCCGGATTGCTGCGCCTTTCTTTCAGGATCGGAAACAGCGCGTAGACGCTTTGCAGCGACCAGGGGCCGGATCGCTTGCAGCCGTAGCTGCCGACCTGCAGATTTTCTTCCACCGTCAGCGAGGCAAAGAGCTTGCGCCCTTCCGGCACGAGAGCAATGCCGCGGCGCACGATATCGAAAGCAGGCATCGCACCAATCGCCTCGCCCTCATGCAGGACCATATCCGCCCGGTTGGCAATCACACCCGCGACCGAGCGCATCAGCGTCGACTTGCCGGCCCCGTTGGCGCCGATGACGGCAATCGTCTCGCCGGCATCGAGATCAATGTCGATGCCGAAAACGGCCTGGAAGTCGCCGTAAAAGGCCGTCAGGCCGCGGGTTTCAAGAAGGCTTGCCATCAGACCTCCATGCCGAGATAGATAGCGCGCACCTCGTCCGAGGCCATGATCGCCTCCGGTGCACCGATGCCGACGACACGCCCGAAATTGAGGACCAGGATGCGCTCGGCGACAGCGGTCAGCGCGTGCAGCACATGCTCGATCCAGATGATGGTCATGCCGCGCTGGTGAATGCGCCTGATCGTCGCCACCAACTGCCGGCACTCGCCCTCCGTCAGGCCACCGGCGATTTCGTCGAGGAGCAGGAGCTTCGGCCGGGTCGCAAGCGCGCGGGCAAGCTCCAGCCGCTTGCGCTCCAAAAGGGTCAGCGATGCCGCCTGTCTGTTGGCCTTGGCGATCAGGCCGGTCTCGACCAGGATGTCGGCGCAGAAACCGGCGACATCGGCTTCGCTCGCCCGGGTGCCGAAAGCGCCTGCGACGAGCAGGTTTTCATAGACGGTCAGACGCTCGAAGGGCTGCGGGATCTGGAAGGTGCGGCCCATGCCGGCAAGGCAGCGCTGCATCGGCGGCGTATGAGTAACGTCCCGGCCGTCAAAGCGGATTGCCCCGCCCGCAACGGACAGATTGCCGTTGATCAGGTTGAAGAGCGTGGACTTGCCGGCACCGTTCGGCCCGATGACGCCGAGCGCTTCGGCCGGCTCGACCGAAAAGCGGATATCCTCGGCAACGACGAGCGCGCCGAAGGATTTCGAGACAGCATTGAGTTCCAGGATGGGCATCGGCCAATCTCCGCAAAGATCCGCCCGGCCGCAAAGCCGGGCGGATGTGCCTTACGCCAGCGCTTCGAGCTTGCCGCCGAGCGGCACGTTCGGTGCAAGGCCGTTTTCGACGACGATGAGATCGTAACCACCGCCCGATTTCAGCCGCCACTGACCGCCGACCAGCGGCGTCTTGGCGACGTTCTTCTGGGCGAAGGGCGGAAGCTTCTCATTGCCCCAGGCAATCGGTCCGACAAGCGTGTCGAGCTTGGTCTCGCCGATCGCTTTTGCTACGGCATCACCGTCACTGACATCGCCGGCACGCTTCATGACATCGACCGCAAGCTCCAACAGTGCATGGGCAAAGCCGATCGGCTGCGTCCAGGGACGGCCGGTGGATTTCGTAAAGGCATCCGCGACGGCAGCCGTCGTCTCGCCCGTCAGTGACGATTTGAACGGATGGCTCGGTGTCCACCAGACTTCCGTCGACAGATTGTGGCCGGCATTTCCGAGCGCCTCAACCGTCTGCGGAAAGAGCAGCGCCTTGCCGATCGAGGCGATCTTTGGCTTCAGGCCCTGCTGCTTGGCCTGGTTCCAAAAGGTGGTGAGATCCGGCGGGATCATCACGCCGGTCAGAATATCCGTGCCGGCCTGCTTGAAGGCGTTGATCTGCGCGGAGAAATCGTCCGTCAGGTTCTGATAGCGACCCGTGTCCGTCAGCCCATAGCCGAGCTTTTCAAGCACCGGCGGGAAGCCGACGACCTTGTCGCCCCAGGCATTGCCATCCCCGTCATTCGGAAAGAGCCCGCCGATCTTCTTGTTGGTTTCGATCTGTCCCCACATGCCGGTGAAGACAGCAATGATATCCTCCAGGCCCCAGAAGAAATGATAGGCATAGTCGAAGGACTTCCAGGAAGCAGGATCGCCCGGATTGCCCTGCTGGCCGATGAACCAGGGCTGCCAGGGCGCGACCGTGGAAATGCAGGGCATGCCCTCGCCTTCGCAGGTCGTCGAGACCGGATTGGTCGTCTCCGGCGTCGAGGAAACCAGCATCAGGTTGATCTGATCATCGACGATCAGCTCCTTGGCGACCTCGGCAGCGCGGTTGGGGTTGGATTGGCTGTCCTTGACCACGACCTCATAGTTGAGGCCGAGCTTCTTGGTCGTCGCCAGGAAGGCATCGATGACGAACTTATCGGCCTCTCCGAAGGCTGCAAGCGGACCGGTCTGGGGGCTGACATAGCCAAGCTTGATTGCCGCCGTCTGACCGATTGCCGGCGCGGCAAGGCTGGATGCGGCAAGCGCGGCTCCGCCGGCTGCCGTCGTCTTCAGAAAATTGCGTCTCGTAAACATATGTCCTCCCATTGTCCTCTCCTCCCAAAGAGTGCGTAGTCAGGCAGACGATCAATCTGCTGGTCGGCGGCCATCCCAGGCCTCCTGCAAAAGTGCCCTGATCGAACCCCGGTCAATCGGGCGCGGGTTCCAGTAAGGATTTTCAACGGCAATCGACGCCGCACGGTCGAGATCGGCCTCGGTCAGCCCGAATTCCTTGAGCGTCAACGGCGCGCCGATCGACTTGGCAAAATCCCACAGGCCGCCACCGATCGAGCCGCCGAAGAGATTGGCAGCTGGGGCAAGTTCTGCCGCTGCCGCCCTCGCGTTGAACGCGGCCGTATGCGGCAGCATCACCGCATGGGTTTCGGCATGCGGGGTGTCGAAGGAGCCGCCGAGCGTGTGGCAGATCTTGTGATGCAGCGCCATACCGACCGTGCCAAGCACTGTGCCGCAGAGCCAGGCACCATAGAGCGCCTCATTTCGGGCATCGGCATCGTCGGGCGCTGTTACGATTTTTGGCAGGCTTCTGGAAAAAGCGCGCAGCCCCTCAAGAGCCATCAGGGTCGAAATAGGATTACGGTCACGTGCATAAAGGCCTTCGACGGCATGCGCCATGGCATTGAGGCCGCTCGTCACACTCATCGAAACCGGTAGCCCCAGGGTCAAGGCCGGGTCGTAGATAACGATTTCCGGCAGGATCCGCGCGTCACGTACAGTCGTTTTCCGACCGCCTTCCGTCTGGCCAAGAATGGGCGTGACCTCGGAACCGGCATAGGTGGTCGGCACGACGATCTGCAGAAGGTCGGTGCGATAGGCAATCGCCTTGCCGAGGCCGGTCGTCGATCCTCCACCGAGCGAGACCACGCAATCCGCCTCGGTTTCGGCCACCATTTTCATCGCGGCCTCGGTCACGTCGACCGGCGTATGCATGGTAGCGCCGGTAAAAACACCGCAGGCAAGAGAGCCGATTTCGGTTGCCAACGCCTCCGCATCCGCCTTTTGATGAGGCGTTGCAAGGACGAGCGCCCGCTTGCAGCCGGCCGTCACAATCCATTCTCCAACCTTGCTCCTGCTGCCGTCGCCGAAGACAATCCGGGCCGGACTGCCGGCATAGGAAAACGCGTCGATCATGCCGCCCTCCCCGGTTTTGCCCGGACCATGACGAAGATAAGCTCCACCGCCTTTGCACCATGTCCGTCGACCTCGACGGGATCGAAAGAGGTTATGAGTTCGGGCCGCACGCCAAACAGCGCGTCTTCGTGCAGGTGCGGGTCGCTTGCGTCATAAACGTGCGTCGTAATCGTCTCGAAGCCCTTTGCACGCACGACGAAATGCAGATGCGCCGGCCGGCGCAAGGGATAACCGGCCGCAGACAGCAGCCGACCGACTGGACCGTCGGCCGGCACGCCGTAGCCGGACGGAACAATAGAGCGATAGGAAAAGCACCCCTCAACATCGGTTCTGAACAGGCCCCGCAGATTATGTTCGGGCTGGAGATCCGGTTGCTGGTTCTCGTAGAAGCCCTCTGCATTGGCCTGCCAGGTCACGACTTCAGCGCCTGCGACGGGCAAGCCGTCGAGATCCTGGACGCGAACCGACACCATAAGCGGTTCGCCGATGCCGTCGAGCGAGATCGACGACGCCGAGGCACGTGCAGGCGCATCGGCGCGGAAGAAGGGGCCGCGGATGGTATTGGGGGTTGCCCCCTTCGGCCGGCGCGAATTGATGTCTTCGATAAGTGCCGAAGCGCCGATCAGGTCGGACAGAAGGACCCATTCCTGCCGGCGCTCGTCCGAAGCGTGACCGACCTCCGTCAGGAAAGCGATGAACCTTCGCCACTCGTCCTGGGTCGGCCGAAATTGCTTGATGAGGTCGTGCGCATGGGTCACGGCGGCCGCGAGCAACTCGACTAGCCTGGCGTCCCTGTCGGCAGAAAAACGCTCAGCGAAGGCTTCAGACGATGTCGCCTCGCTGAATGTGAGCGGTTGAGAGCGCCCCGCCATACCAATCCTCCCCGACTTGCTCTGCGACGTGTGGGGAGAATAGCAGGCAGAGCCACGTCGATTGATGATTTTGTTGAGAGATAATATAACGGATCGTTATGAAGATCGATGAGCGTCACCTGATCCAGCTCGCCGCCGTCGTGAAGACCGGCGGCGTTACCGAAGGCGCGGCTTTGCTGGGACTTGCACAACCTGCCGTCTCGCGCACCTTGTCCATGTTGGAAAAGCGCCTGGGCGAGCCGCTTTTCGTCAGGGGCCGTCGGCCCCTGCAGCCGACAGCCTTTGGCCTGGCGCTCGCCGAGCATGGTTTCGTCATGCTGGCGGCCTCCCGCAAGGCCTCCGATCTCGTCGAGAGTTTCAGGGTCGGCAAGAGTGGCGTCGTGCGCGTCGGCGGCACGCCTTTTTTCATGGATGGGCTGATCGCCGGAATCTGTGCGGAGTTTCAGTCGAGCCACCCCGATGTGCGCATCGACCAGAGCTACGGCTACTTCCCGGATCTCAGGGCAGCGCTGAAAGCCGACCAGATCGATCTCGCTATCTGCCCGATCGATATTCTCGATGAAGGCTCGGGGCTCGAGTTTCAGCAGATTCTTCCCGGCCGTAACGTTGTCGCCTGCCGGGTCACGCATCCCCTGCTCTTGAAGCGGCGGCCGCAGCCGAGCCATCTTCTCGAATATCCCTGGGTCGCACCGCCACCAGGCAGTCCCTTGCTTGCGGACTTGCGCGCGCTGCTTCTCTCATTCGGCGCAACCGAACTCAAGATCCGCTATTCGGGCGGTTCGCTGATGGCGGTGATCAACTATCTGAAGACCGCCGATGCACTGACGATCATGCCCCATAGCGTCGTCTTTGCGCAACGCAAGGACAAGTCGATCACGGCTTTGCCAATCACCATTCCGCATCCCGAACGGGCACTGGCGATCCTCAGCCGTGTTGATGCGCCGCGCTCTCCCGCCGTCGACCACTTTGCCACATTTGTCCGCTCCGGTTTCGAAAACTTGCGCCACCTCATCAAACGCCACGAAGAAGCGGTCGTATGGGGTCTTTGATATGCCAGCCTCTCGATCAGTGACGACTGTTGACGGCACTTCCGGGACCAGACATGGCATAGCCGGCTGAACGAGATCAAAGTGCCGCCTCCCGTCGTTCACGGCAACGATCCAGTTTTCCCCGTCGCGCACGGCAAGGCACTCGCGCGAGCTGTGGCGGACGCGAAGTTCGTGAAGATCGAAGGCGACGGCCATGAAATTCGTCCCGAGGATTGGGAAACGATCATTTCTGCTATCGACGAACATGCCGAACTCTCGTCAAGTGACCGAGGCAAAACCACGTGAGGATGGACATGTTGGATCGTGCTGACTTCTATGATGCAGAATTAAAGCGGCACAATGGGCATTTGCGTGCCGCCGCCTCCGTTGGAATACGTGACCGTGTGCTCGATATCGGTTGCGGGGCAGGACAAACGACGCGTGAGGCCGCCCGTGTCGCGGTGGAAGGCGAGGCGATCGGCGTGGATACTTCCACAGAAATGCTCGAGGTTGCGCGCCGACGTTCCAACGAAGCGGGATTGCGAAATATTGCCTTTGAGCAGGGTGACGCCCAGCACCACGCATTTCCGGCTGCGGGCTTCGACCTCTGCATCAGCCGGTTTGGCGTCATGTTCTTTGCCGATCCGGCGGCAGCGTTTGACAATGTCGCCCGCGCGATGCGTCCGGGCGCGCGCCTTGCGTGGATGGTCTGGCAGAGCCAGGAGCGCAACGCTTGGTCTGGTGCCATCAGGCAAGCCTTGGCTCCGGGAATTGCGATTTCCGCACAGGCTTCCACGCCGTTTTCGCTTGGCGATCCCACCATCGCTGCAGAACTTCTCAAGACGGCCGGCTTTGTTTCGATCGATTTTATCGACGTGCGAGAACCGGTTTTCTACGGACCGGACGTCGATACGGCCTTTGACGCGCTCGTCGAGCTCTATCTTGTGAAGGACGCGCTGGCGCAAACCGGTGAAGCGCCCGACAAGGCGCTGCAGCGGCTGCGCGAACTGCTGGAGGCATATATGACCACGGAGGGCGTACTCTTTGAGTCGCGCGCGTGGATCATCACAGCTCGCAGGGTGTAAATCGGACGAGGAGATCTCCTCCTCAACATGCGTTTCGGCGGGCACTCGGTGTCGCCGATGACGCTGTTCTGCTCATGCTCCGTGTGGCGCGAGACCTTCTTCCGTCGTTGCGGCACCCGCGCATGCGATCGCGAGCGTCCGTATCCTGATGGCCCACAACAGATCGCTGATCGAGGGCAAGGGAGACGATGACGGTGCAGGCAAAACCATCGTCGAACGCACCGGCCCGGAGATGCTCCGAAGGTTGCGAGGTCATATGATGGGTTAGAACAAGGCGCGCTTCGGCACGCGATCGATGTCGGGATGGATCGGATGCGCGGCGAGGAGACGAGGCTACCGGACACCTTTGCGTCCGGTAGCCTCGTGTTCATTCGACTTTGGTGTTCTCGATGCTGAGACCCGACTGGAATGTCAGGAAGCCGGGCATGTTCGTAAAACCAGTTACACCCTTCCTGACGGCGTAGTTCTGTTCGCGCCACATAAAGTAGACGAGCGGCGACAATTCGAGCGCTCTATCGACGAAGGCATCATAGACTTTCGCTCTCTCGTCCTTGTCGATGGTTGCCCTGCCCTTGTCGAGCAACTCGTTGATCTGCGGATCGTTGAAGTAGGGGGAATTGTTGGTTCGGACGAGCTTGTCGCCACCGTAGTAGTAATTGCTCAGCCAGTCGGCATCGGTAATCTCGCCGAGGCTGCCGAGTACGGTAAAATCGTAGTCTGCAGCGGTTGCCTTGGCCATGCGACTTGCCCAGTCCGGCAGGTCGAGCTTCACCTTGATGCCGATTTTTGCAAGCTCCGACTGAATGGCGATCGCCGTATTCTGATGGAAGCTATATTGCGATGACGCGAGCAGTCGCGCCTCAAAGCCGTTCGGATATCCCGCCTTGGCAAGCAGTGCCTTGGCCTTCTCAATATCATGCGAGAAATAGTTCGCCTTGGCTTCGGAATAGCCCATATAGCCCTTCGGAATGGCAATGCCGTAAATCGGGCTGCCCAGGCCATTGAAGGCGGTATTGATGATCACGCTGCGATCAACCGCATAGGCGATTGCCTGGCGAACTTCCGGCTTCGAAAACGGCTCGAATTTTGTATTGAACTGCAGTCCCATGAACGGGCCAGTGTTCCGCAAGAGCTCGGTATCTGGTCCCTTTTCAAGATCGGCAGCGTCCTTGGCCGGAACATAGTCAATGATATCGACGTCGCCCGATTTCAGCGCGTTCACGCGCGTATTCTCGTCGCTGTAGAAGACGTAGTGGACCTCGTCCAAATCCGGTTTGCCGGGCTTGTAGTAACCGTCGTATTTTTTGACGACGATCTCTCGCCCGCGCGTCCAGCCGGCGAATTTGAACGGGCCGGCACCGATCGGCGAGGCGGTCGGATTATCGGCATTCTTTGCGAGCCACGCCGCCGGCACGATGACGGATTCCGGCAGTGCAAGATAGTCGACGAGCGCAACCGATGGGCTCGAAAGGGTCAGCTTCACGGTCTTTTCGTCCGGCGTTTCGATCTTGGAAATGATCGAAAGCTCGTTGCGGAAGGCGGCTTTTCCCTTAGGGTCGAGAATTCTCTCCAGAGAGGCTTTCACATCGGCAGCGGTTACGGGAGAACCATCATGAAAGGTGGCCTTTCGCAGATGGAAGGTGAATTCCTTTGCGTCGGGGCTGATATCGTAGCTTTCGGCAAGCTCCGGTGTGATCTTTCCGTCGACACCATAATTTACAAGTCCGCGATGGATCGCCAGCTTGACGGTGCGGCCGGATGTACCGGGCTGGATGACTGTGTCGAGGGTCGACGGCTCTCCCGAAAGGCCGAAGTAAAGGGTGCCGGCTGCGAGCGCACTCGTCGCGGTCAGACCCAGAAGGCTCGCAGCGAGAGCCATTTGGAGAATTCTCTTCATGATGTTCCCTTTCTTTGTTGAGGATTGTCAGTTTTCGCGAAGTCGCGGATCGAGATGGTCGCGAAGCGCATCGCCGAGGACGTTGATGGCGAGAACGGTGAGCGCGAGGCACACGGAGGGCCAGACCACATACATCGGATTCTGGCTGAGATAGCCGCGCGCCGTGCCGATCATCTGCCCCCATGATGGTTCGGGCGGCACGATGCCGAGACCGAGAAAACTCAGGCCGGATTCGAGCAGGATCGCCGCTGCGATCGTCAATGTTGCCTGAACGACCAGTGGCGACAGAATATTGGGCAAGATCGCTCGCAAGACGACGCGAAGGTAGCGCGCGCCCATGGCGTGCTCGGCTTCCACGAATTCCTGCCTGATCACCTGGAGGGTCGCGGATTGCGCAACGCGCGCAAACTGCGGGATGAAGATTATGCCAATGACCACACTGAGGCTGACGACACCACTGCGCCAGAAACCGACGGCGAGCAAGGCAAGCAGGATTGCCGGGAAACTCAGCATGATATCGACGCCGCGCATGACGAAGAGGGCGAGCACCGGCCGGCTGTAGGCGCCGACAATACCACAGGCCGTGCCGCCTATGGCGGCGATGATGGTGGAGATGACCGCTACCAGGATCGTCGGACGGATGCCGACAAGGAGACGCGATAGGATATCTCGGCCGAACTCGTCGGTGCCGAGCAGGTATTGCGTCGAACTCGCCTGGTTGACCGCGTTCTGGTTGATGGCGAGCGGATCGTGCGGGGCGAGAATGGGCCCCGCCAGTGCAATCGCGAGAACCACCGTCACGACAAGCAGACTGGAGGCAACGAGCGGTCGGCGAAAAAGAAAGGTCGTCTTCATGCGCGTTTCCGGCGGATGCGTGGATCGAGCAGGCTGTAGAGGATGTCGACGCACAGATTGATCAGGATGAACAGTGCCGCAATGGTCAGGATGCTTCCCTGGACCAGGGGATAGTTGCGGTTCGAAACGGCCGTGACGAGAAGAGTGCTCAATCCCGGCCAGTTGAAGAGGGCCTCGACCAGGACTGTGCCACCCATCAGGTTGCCAAGTTGCAGACCGATGATCGTGACGATCGGGATCGCCGCATTGCGAAGGACGTGAAGCCAGATCACGCGGCGTTCGCGCATTCCCCTCGCCCGCAGAGACCGCACAAAATCACGACCCAGGATCTCCAACATCGAAGAGCGCGTCATGCGGGCGATCGAAGCGGCAAGCCCGAGGCCGAGAGTAACTGCCGGCAAGGTCAGCTTCTGAAAATGCAGGAAGGCGTTTCGGGAAATGTCGGTGTAGCCGCTCGAAGGAAGCCATCCGAGCTTGAGGCTCAGCAGCAGAATAAGAAGCGACCCGAGAATATAGACAGGCACTGAGATGCCGAGTGTCGAGAGCGACGTCAAAAGACCGTCGAGAAAACGTCCGCGTCTCAAAGCGGCCGCAATGCCGACCGGCACGCCGATGATGGCAGCAAGGACGATCGCAGCGCTGGCAAGCTCGATGGTCTTGGGAAGGCTGGAGGTTACGTACTCGACGACGGGAACGCCATCGAGAGAGTTGCCGAGATCGCCGGTGGCGGCATTGCCGAGCCATTTGAGATATTGGGACAGGACGGGCTGGTCGAGACCCAGCTGCTGACGCATCGCGGCAACTGTTTCCGGAGAGGGGTTGCTCTCTGGCCCCAGCAGCAACAGAACCGGATCGCCCGGCATGATGTACATGATGGAAAATACGAGGGTCGCGATGACCCATAGCTGGACCAGCGCCGTAATGAGCCTTGATCCCAGCGTGATGACAAATGTCGATAGGGTCTCCATCAACGCGCCTCCAGAGCGGTTAGCTGCGCCGTGCCGATCTTCGGCACTGCGCTGAGAAGCGTACGGGTGTATTCAGCCTTGGGATTGTCGAAAACGTCTGCGGCAGGGCCGGTTTCGACGATCTTGCCCTTCTGCATCACTGCGATCGTGTCGCTGACGTGGCGCACGACCGACATGTCATGCGAGATGAACAGGTAAGTCAGGTCGAATTCGTCCTGCAGATCCTGCAGCAGGTTGAGAACTTGCGCCTGAACGGACACATCGAGCGCCGAGACGGCCTCGTCGCAAATCAAAAGCTTCGGGTTGAGGGCAAGAGCGCGAGCGATGACAATGCGCTGACGTTGGCCACCCGAGAACTCGTGAGGATAACGGCGCATGGCGTTGCGGGGCAAACCGACGGCGTCGAGAAGCTTCGCGACCGTTGCCTCACGATCGCGTCCTTTCTCGTGGATGTCGATCGGTGCGGCGACAAGGTCGGTCACCATCTGTCGCGGATTGAGAGAGCCATAGGGGTTCTGGAACACCAGGGCGAAGTCGCGACGCGCTTCACGCAATCGGTCGCGGTCAAGCGAGACGAGATCGCGACCCTCAAATTCGATGGAGCCGCTGTCCGGTTCCATCAAGCGCATGACGAGCCGAGACAAGGTCGATTTTCCGCAGCCCGATTCACCGACAAGACCGAGCGTCGAACGGGCCGGGATCGCGAGACTGACGTCGTCGACGGCGCTAAATGCCTGCGGCGCTGAAAGGGAGCTCTCACGAGTCCAGAAGGTCTTTGTCAGGTTCCGGATGTTGAGTAGCGTCGCGCCCTCCGGCTCCGACGAAGGTCGCGCCTTAAGCGCCGATCGGGCCTCGACAACACTTGAGATCACACCGCGGTCATCCCTGCCAATCACGGGCAGACGGCTCTTCGGTGCGGAGACAGACGGCATCGAGGCGATCAGCGCCTTGGTGTAGGCGCTGCGCGGCGACACAAAGAGATCGCCTGTGGTGGCCTCTTCCATGAGATCACCTCGGTAGATGACGGCAACGCGGTCGGCGACCTCGTAGATGACCCCAAGATCATGCGTGATGAGCAGAATGGCGGCGCCGATTTCCTGGTTGAGGCTGCGCAGCAGACCAAGCACTTGCTTCTGTACGGTAACGTCAAGGGCTGTGGTCGGTTCATCGGCGATGATGACATCCGGCTTGCAGGCGACCGCCATGGCAATCATGACACGCTGACACTGTCCGCCCGAGAGTTCGTGAGGATAGGAGCGCATGCAGCGCGCCGGATCGGAAATCCCCACTCGGGCCAGCAGATCGCGGGCACGCTCGCCTGCCTGCCGGCGGTTCACGCGCTCATGCAGCAGGATCGCCTCAATGATCTGGCTTCCACAGGAAAACACCGGGTCGAGTGACGCCATCGGATCCTGAAAGATCATCGAGATGCGCTTGCCGCGCAGCTTTCGCAGAACGTCGGGCCTGGCTGTCAGCAAATTTGCGCCGGCGAAATCGACACGTCCGCTCGTCACGACCGCATTGCGCGGCAGCAGGCCCATCGCAGCCAGCGACAGGATGGTTTTCCCGCTGCCGCTTTCACCGACGAGACCCAGAATTTCACCGGATGTCAGCGAAAGTGACACGCCGTTGACCGCGGCGCGCAGGCCCTCGCCCGTCTTGAAGGCGACGGAAAGATTGTCGATTCTCAGAATTTCCCTACCCGGCATACCGCGATCCGATCTGCGATTTCTGCCCTCCATTGCCGGAGAGCCCGTTCCCGTAGTTTTTGAGCGCTTATGCGCATATTTTGAATTATTAAGGCATAAAGCGCCAAACTCCGTCAAGCATACGTTTGTATTTTGGAAGAAACTTTTCTTTGATGGGAGTTTTTGAAGCTTTTTTGAGATTTCTACCAAATTCCAGCTTGCCAGAAATGAAAAGCCCGCTTACCGTCAATGCAAACGAATGCGCGACCGGGCAGTAACGTCAGGGGGGAATGGACAATGACACCAGAACATCACTCACGCGTGGCGCTGATTTCAGGGGCGAGCCGTGGCATTGGGCTCGCAATCGCCCGCGAACTCGTCGAACATGGTTATCGGCTCAGCCTCGGCGCCCGCGACGTCAAGGCGCTGGAGGCGCAGCTCGGTCCGGAAAATGATCGGCTGCACTATGCGCATTTCGATGCCTACGATCCGGCAACGGCAGAGCAATGGGTGGCAGCTGCTGCTGCGAAATTTCAAAGGATTGACGCTCTCGTCAACAATGCCGGCCTCGGTGAGCGCGTGTCACTCATGGACGATAACGATGAGGCGCTCGACCGGCTCTGGGCCGTCAATGTAAAGGCGCCACTGCGCCTCACCCGTCTTTGCATGCCCCACCTCGAAGCGACGGGCGCCGGACGTATCATCAACGTCGTCTCGCTGTCTGGCAAGCGGGTCAGAAACGCCTTCGTCGGCTACAACATGACCAAGTTCGCGCTGATGGGGCTGACCCATACGACACGCCATGTCGCCTGGGAAAAGGGCGTGCGGGCAACGGCGATATGCCCGAGCTTCGTGCGCACCGAAATGAGCGCCTACACGAACAAGGTCACGCCCGATGAGATGATCCAGCCGGAAACCCTGGCCTCGCTCGTGCGCACCGCGATCGAGCTTCCCAACAATGCAGCAATGGCTGAGATGCTGGTGAATTGCCGGCTCGAAGACATGCTCTGATCAATGCCGGCGAGATAGAACTATGTCACGTATTATTCCCGACGCCGTCCCCTCCGCTCAGGCCCTGCCGGCAAAGGTGGATGTCGTCGTCATCGGCGGCGGAATCGTTGGCGTCTCGACGGCGCTGGAGCTGGCCGAACGCGGTGTATCCGTTGCGGTTTGCGAAAAAGGTCTTATCGCGGGCGAACAGTCGGGTCGCAACTGGGGCTGGGTGCGGCAGATGGGGCGGGACCCCTCCGAACTGCCTCTCGCCATCGAAAGTCTTTCTCTGTGGAAGGGTATGAACGCGCGCACCGGCGAGGAAACCGGATTCCGGCAGACCGGCATCGCCTATCTTTGCCGCAACGCACGCCAGGAGGCTGAATACGAGGCCTGGCTGGTGCATGCGCGCGATTTCGGCCTCGATTCCAGATTGCTGAGAAGCGAGGAATTGGGCCAGCACCTGCCCGGCATGACCGGAGGGTTTACTGCCGCCCTGCATACCTCCACTGACGGCCGTGCTGAACCGTTTAAGGCAGCACCGGCGATTGCCCGTGGCGCCATCCGCGCCGGCGCCCACGTGATCACCGGCTGCGCGGTCCGGTCCATCGAGCGCTCGGCAGGTGCTGTCAGCGGTGTGATCACCGAACGCGGACGTATCGCCTGCTCCTCGGTCGTGCTGGCCGGCGGCGCCTGGTCGCGGCTCTTCAGCGGGAATATGGGGATTGATTTTCCGCAGCTGAAGATCCTCGGTTCCGTGGCACGGGCCACACCGGTAGAAGGCGTGCCCGAGCTGCCGGTCGGCGCGGACAATTTCTCCTTCCGGCGACGGTTGGACGGCAGTTTTTCGATTGCCATGCGCAACGCCAATATAGCGCCCATCGTGCCCGACAGCTTCCGCCTGTTCGCCGACTTCGTGCCAACGCTTATCAAGAGCTGGCGCGAGCTGAAACTTCGGGTGGGCAATCGGTTCATCGAAGAGTGGCGGACACCCAGCAACTGGGCTCCAGACGAGATCACGCCTTTCGAACAGGTGCGTATTCTCGATCCCGTACCTTTCGAGCGCTTCAACCGGGAGGGCCTTGCACATCTGGTCAAGGCATTTCCGGCCTTTGCCGAGAGCCGGATCACGCAGAGCTGGGCCGGCTTGATCGACGTGACGCCGGATGCGGTTCCGGTCATCTCTCCGGTCGGCGGCATTCCCGGCTTCTTCATTTCCAGCGGCTTCTCCGGACATGGGTTCGGCATCGGTCCCGGTGCCGGAAAGCTGATGGCCGACATCGTCACCGGCGCGCGGCCCTGCGTTGATCCCGCGCCATTCCGTTTCGATCGTTTCAAGAAGACCAAGGCGGCCTGATCCGCTCGCTAAAACCTTGGCCACAGAGGGTGAAGACATGGCATTGAGAATTGGAGTTGATTCCGGAGGCACGTTCACCGACGTCTGCCTGTTCGATGACGAAACCGGCAAGCTCGACATCTGGAAGGTACCGTCGACACCGGACGATCCTTCACGCGGAATTGCAAGCGGCGTCTCGGAGGGGCTCGCGACCGTCGGCAGCACCGCGGCACATGTGGCCTTTCTCGGTCACGGAACCACCGTCGCCACGAACGCGCTGATCGAGCTGAAAGGCGTCGCAACCGGGCTGATCACCACCGATGGCTTCCGCGACCTGCTGGAGATCGGCCGCCAGAAGCGCCCCAGCCTCTATGACATGAATGCCGAGAAGCCGGAAACCCTCGTCAGCCGCGACCGCCGGCAGGAAGTTCCCGAACGTCTCAAATGCGATGGCTCGACGGATCGCTCGCTCGACGAGGAAAAGTTGCGCGCCGCCGTGCGCAAGCTCGCCGAGGAGGACGTCAAGGCAATCGCGGTTTGTTTCCTCTATGGCTTCTTAAACAGCGCCCACGAGCAGCGCGTGGTCGACATCCTCCGCGAAGAAATACCCGATGTCTTCATCAGTGCCTCGCATCAGGTGGCACCGGAGTTTCGCGAATACGAGCGCATGTCGACGACGGTCGTGAATGCCTATCTCGGTCCGGTGATGCAACGCTATATCGACAGGCTCAAACTGCGCTTGAGCGAGCTCGGCGTGCCGGTCGCCCCGCAGCTGACCCAGTCGAACGGCGGCGTCATCGGCTTTGACATGGCCGCACAGCTTCCGGTCCGCACCGTCCTTTCCGGCCCGAGCACCGGCGTCGTGGCGGCCCAGGCGGTCGGACGACTGGCCGGCTTCGACAATATCATCACCTTCGACGTCGGTGGAACGTCGAGCGACGTGGCGCTGCTGCAGGGCGGCATCTGCAAGCTCACCGGAGAGGCCAACGTGCATGGCTATCCGATCAAGGCGCCGATGCTGGACATCCATACCGTCGGGGCTGGCGGCGGCTCGATCGCCTTTGTCGACAGCGGCGGCCTTTTGAAGGTCGGTCCGCGCTCGGCAGGGGCAGATCCCGGACCGGTCTGCTACGGACGCGGTAATACGGAGGCGACCGTCACCGATGCGAACATCGTCCTGCAGACCCTCAATCCCGTCGAAATCCTCGGCGGACGCATGAAGGTCCGGCGCGACCTCGCGATCGAGGCTGTGCAGCGCCTGGCCGATCAGCTCGGACTCGGCCTGATGGAGACGGCGCAGGGTATCATTTCAGTCGTCACGGCGAACATGGCAAAAGCGATCCGTCTGATCAGCGTGCAGCGCGGCCATGATCCGCGCGACTACGCGCTGATGGCATTCGGCGGCGCGGGGCCTCTTCACGCTGCTCGGCTCGCCAAGGAACTCGACATGAGCCGCATCATCGTGCCGCTCACGCCCGGCACGCTCTGCGCCCTTGGCCTGCTTTTGACCGATCTGCGTTCCGATTTCGCCATCTCTCGCCTGATGAAGGTCGATGAGAACGCAGTCGAGCCGATGATCAGCGGTTTCCAAGCGCTCGAAGCCCAGGCAGGAGCCTGGTTTGATCAGGAAGACATCGAGGCCGAGCGGCGTGTCGTCAATCGGACCGCCGACATGCGTTATGTCGGCCAGAACTATGAACTGCAGGTCTCTGTACCTGCGGGCACGGTGGGACCGGATACTCTTGCCGCGCTGGTCAAGGGCTTCGAGCAGGCACATCTGCAGCGCTTCGGTTTCATCGCCGAGGGCGAGGCGATCCAGATCGTGACGTTGCGGCTCGAGGCGGCCGGTGTCGTCAACAAGGCCGAGCTCGCCTCATTGCCGGATGCTGGCCCATCCTGTGACGGCGCCGTCATCGGCTCGCGGCAGGTCTATATGGACGAGGCCAAGGATTTCCTGCCCTGCCCTGTCTATGCCCGTGAAAAACTGAAACCAGGCAACCGCATTGCCGGTCCGGCGATCGTCGAGCAGATGGACACCACCACCGTCATCCTCCCGGACATGCAGGCGACAGTCGACCCCTATCTCAACCTCATTCTGGAGACACGGGCATGAGCAAGATCGACCCGATCACCGTGGAAGTCATCGGCAGCGCGCTGACATCGATCGTCGAGGAGATGGGAGAGGCGCTGGTGCGTGCCAGCTACTCGACCAACATCAAGGAGCGGCGCGATTGCTCGACCGCCCTCTTCGACCGGCACGGAAACACCCTGTGCCAGGCCGAGCATATTCCGATGCACCTCGGCAGCTTCATCGGCATCATCCCGCATATCAACAAGCGCTTCGCCGCCGACGATATCAAGCCGGGCGACGTGTTCATGGGCAACGACGCCTACGAGGGCGGCGCAACGCATCTGCCGGATATCGTACTCGCAGAACCCATCTTTCATGGCGAGACGATGGTTGGATGGGCCGTCAACACCGCCCACCACGCCGACTTCGCCGACCGCGGCCACGCCCATATCTATCAGGAAGGTCTGCGCATCCCCCCCGTGCGACTCTATCGCCAAGGCCAGTTGCAGAAGGATCTGCAGGACATGTTCCTGCTGAACTGCCAGGTCCCGCACGAGCGGTTGTCGGACCTGCGCGCCCAGATGTCAGCCAACCGGCTCTGTGTCCAGCGCATGCAGGATCTCTGCACGAAATACGGCGCGGATCTCGTTCTGGCTGCCGGCGACGCCCTTCAGGACTACGCAGAGCGCAAGATGCGTGCCGGCATCGCCGCCATTCCCGACGGTGTCTACAGCTTCACGGACTACTTCGACAGCAACCAGTTCTCCGATATCATGGAGCTCAAGGTGGACATCACCATCAGTGGCGACGCGATGCACATCGCCTTCGATGCGCCGCCGCAGGTCCCCGCCGGGCTGAACGTCATTTACACGGCCCTGCTTGCGACCTGCTACTATGCCGTCAAGGCGGTCATCGACCCGACCATCCTGCCGAACGCCGGTCTGTCGCGGCCGATCAGCGTGGAGGCGCCACACGGATCGCTGCTCAACTGCAAGCACCCTGCAGCTGTCGACGGACGTATCGCCGCTTGCCAACGCGTTGCCGACCTTGTCCAGGGCGCACTGGCGAAAGCTTTGCCCGGCAGGGTGACGGCCGCAGGCAATGGTGCCTGCACCGGCGCTCTCTTCACTGGCACACGTGAAGATGGTTCGCTCTGGGTCTATCTCGAGACCATCGGCGGCGGCGGTGGGGCGCGTCCCACGGCAGACGGGCTGAGCGGCGTCCATGTCCATATGACGAATACCTCCAACCTTCCGGTCGAAGCGCTCGAGCTGGAATATCCTCTGACGCTGCTGCGCTATGAACTCGTCAACGGCTCGGCCGGGGCCGGCACATGGCGCGGCGGCATGGGGCTGCGGCGCGTCTATCGCATCGAGGCCGATTGCCGGTTCAGCGTCGAGGGTGGACGGCTGTCAGTCTACCCCTGGGGACTTGAAGGCGGTCTGCAGGCTACCGGTTCGCATTTTGATTTCGGAAACGGCGCGCAGAACCTGCCGGGAACCGTGCAGTTGAAGGCGGGACAGGTGGTCGAGCTGGTGACCCCCGGCGGCGGCGGTTACGGCGAGCCCTCCGGCCGGTCCCTGGAGGCCATTCGCCGCGACATCAAGGAAGAGCGCATCACGGCCGAATTTGCCGGACGGATCTACCGCCTCGGCGCCGAGCAAACACCTCATCGGGCGGCAACCGCCTGATCGTTTAATCCCACATCAAAGGAAGGATCTTACCCGTGGTAAAGGTGACCAAAGTCAAATCCGGCAGCCTCTATGAGGAAAAGGAAAGCTATTCGCGCGTTGTCGCAGTCGACAACTGGGTGTTTGTGTCCAACACCGCCGGACGCAATTACAAGACCCGCGAGATGTCGACCGACCCGGTCGAACAGGCCAAGCAGTGCTTCCATAATATCGAGGGCGCCCTTGCGGCGGTTGGCGCAACTCTTGCAGACGTCGTGCGTTCGCGCGTCGTCATTCCGAACGTTGCCGATGCTCCCGCCGTTATGGCCTATGTGGGCGAAAAGTTCCGAGGCATCGACCCTTGCAGCACGGTCACCTGCCCGCCGCTCGGCGGTCCGGATTTCCGCGTTGAAATCGAGGTGACCGCCTACAAGGGCGTGGGCGCTGCCGGCTCGGAATATATCAACGTCACTCTGTAACGAGATCATCATCGGCCGCCCGGCGCGCTCGGGCGGTCGACCATTAGAGGTGGCGGTCGATCGCCCCTGCTTTCAGTTTCCCTGCTGTTTCTGTAAGGTCGCGCTCCATTGAGAAAGAAAGAGGGTCTGCTCTTGGCTGAGACGGGAACACCGCAATCGGAAGACTTTTTGCCCGCCGAGCGGCGCGAGAAAATCATGGAATGGTTTTCGTCAAACCAGGTCGCCTCGAGCCAGGATCTCGCCAAGCGCCTCAACACCTCGATCTCGACGATCCGCCGCGATCTCGATTTCCTGGCATCTCAGGGCGTGGTGAGAAGGACCCATGGGGGAGCTGTCCGTGTTCGCCGCAACACGACCTTCGAGCAACTCGTCGATGAAGCCCGCCAGACGGCGGTCGAAGAAAAGCGCGCCATCGCGGTGGCGGCCGCAAAGCTCCTCCAGCCAGAGCAGAGCATCTTCATCGATTCCCGCTCAACGCTGCATCAATTCGCCTATGTCATCGCTGAACTGACAACGCCGCTGACGGTCGTAACGAACGACGTGCATGTCGCAGATGTCCTGGTGAACAAAGGCCATATCAAGCTCGTGGTGCCTGGCGGGATCTGTCGTCCGGGCGCCTATTCCCTGCTTGGGGAAACGGCGATCAATTTCGTTCGCGAGCTGCGTTGCGATCATCTGTTCCTGTCTTCTCAAGCAGTCGACACGGAGTGCGCAAGCGACACGTCACTCGAACTGGTTCAGCTGCAACGCGCCATGATCGAAGCGTCGGTTGAAACAACGCTTTTGATCGACAGCAGCCGCTTCGGTAGCAGGGCGATTTATCGCACTACGCCCATCGAAAGGATCAACCGCATCATTACGGACGAGGGTCTCAATCCCGAGGAGCGGGCAAAATATGCTTCCGTCGTCGCGGACCTCGTCATCGCGCCCTACGTCGACGAGGTTGAGGAGCCTGAATGAGGTTGCAAGATGACCAGGGAGGCGTTCATTCCCTTTCAAACGGTAGCGCTGACCGCCCGTGACCCTACCAAAAACCAAAGGACAGGCGGCACGAGCCAAGGCGAGCATTACGATCGTTGATATCGCCCGGCTCGCAGGCGTCAATCCATCCACTGTCAGTCGGGCCCTCTCGGGATCGCCCGCCGTGACCCCGCAAACGCGTGCGCGAATTGCAGAGATCGCCAGGGAAAGTGGTTACGTTGCGAACCATAATGCTCGCATGCTCCGATCCCGAAAAGCCAACCAGATCCTCGTCATTGTTCCAAATATTGCCGCTTTCTCCCATCCGGACGTCATACTGGGAATCGAGGAGGCACTCGAAGAACACAATATCGGCGTTATCGTCGGGAGCACGAAAGGAAGCGAAGAAAGAGAAGTTGCACTCGCCCGGCAGCTGATTACCGGGGCCGCCGATGGCCTCATCCTTCTCAACGGCCGCCTGCCATCCGAACTGGGAGAGCTCCCGCAATACACTCGCAGGATCGTCGCGATCTCCAGACCCGTCGCAAACCCGGCGATTGCCTTCGTCGGAATCGACAATGAAAAGGCGGCAATTGAGGCGACGCAGTATCTGCTTTCTCTCGGCCGCAGCCGCATCCTACACATTGGGGGGCCGGAGCAGAGCCCGATTTTCACCGCCCGTGCGCAGGGCTATCGAAACGCGATGCGACAAGCCGGTCTCCATGAACACAGCGAGGTGCAGCATCTCTGCTCGTTCGATATTTCCGCCGGGCGAGAGGCCATGCGGAGCATCCTCAGCAGACGACATCTGCCGGATGCCATCTTATGCGCCAGCGACGAACTTGCCTTCGGCGCAATCCAGGTGGCCAAGGAACACCGGATAGAGGTACCGGAACAAATCGCCTTCATCGGTTTCGACAATCATCCGGTCGGCGAAGCCTTCAGTCCGGCATTGACCACGATTTCCGTGCCGCGCAGGCGGCTTGGATTTTTGGGAGCGCAGACTCTCCTGCGCCTGATTGAAGAGGACCGCGAAATTTCCGAGCCCCAGCTATTGCCCTACGAACTGCTCGTAAGAGCAAGCTGTGGCAACGGAACCAGTTCGAGTCCTGATACGCGCCAATCAGCACGGTGATCAGGATAACGGCGCTATCCGCAATGGGACGCCGTTGCGCCACGATCGCGTGTTCCGGTTCCGGTTCCGGTTCCGGTTCCGGGCCGAACTCGCAAATAGTCGCCCCCCTCGCAACTGACGGCCGTCCATCATTCCCCTTGTATGTTCAATTTGGACTGAGTGCTGGATGATTGGTGTGCGCTCCGGCGGGACCATCCGCCGGAGAGCGGACAGTCGGGGCCAGCGATGCCGGCGAGAAGGCGTCATCGCAGCTGTAAGCAATCCGGCCGCCTCCATCTCGTCCGGTCGCCTTCGCGCCGATCGGATGAAACTGGTGGAAAGGCACCCTGAAGCCGGTGTTTTAAGGTTTCAGATCGAGCAGCGCGAGGCCGCTTCCATCCATGGCGAAGGGCACGGAGGCATGCTGATGCGCCACCATCCAGCGGCCACCTTGCTTCACGAGGCCAAGGGTTTGGCGGTACCAAAGATCGACTTCAGTGCCGTTGGTCTTCGTTCCCGTCATGTGCAGCAAGCCACTCCAGAAAGCCACGTCTCCGCCAACTGTCAGCTTAGCGTCATGCATTTCGCTGCCGATCGGACCCTCCCAGGTGTCGAACCAGGCCTGCAGGCCCGCCTCGTCCTTGCCGTGATAAACGAGCGGCGGCGCCAGCGAAAACTCGACAGAATCGTCGGTTTCGTCGAACAATGCGCCTTTGGCGTCTTTCTCGCCGAGCGCGGTAGCGTGCATCATCAGCATGGCGATGATTGCCTCTTCTTCGATATTAGCTTTGGTTTCTTTGCTCATTTGTCCTCTCCTTTGCTAATCTAGACAAAGGACGAACGGAGGATCGACAATTCGACATTGATGAAGCGAGATTCTCGCCTACTCAGCTCTTCACCGACCCGGCTGCCATGCCCGCTAGGAAGTAGCGTTGAGCAATCAGATACAGGACCAAAAGCGGGAGCGATCCCAGCACGCTCATCGCCATCATCTCGTTCCATTCGAAGGCATGTTGCCCCATAAGCAATTCGATACCGATCGGAACAGTCCGCATGTCCATCGACTTCGTCAAAGTCAGGGCAAAGAGGAATTCGTTCCATGCCAGCAGAAAGGTATAGACCGCCGTCGCGACAATGCCGGGTACAGACAGCGGGATGATCACACGCCATAGCGCCGTCCAGCTCGACCCGCCGTCGACAAGCACTGCCTCGTCGAGTTCCTTTGGCAGGGTATTGAGATAGCCCGTCATGAGAAGGATCGCATAAGGCAGGGTAAAGACCATGTAGGTCAAAATCAGCGCAAAATAGGTGTTGAAAATACCGAAGGCGACGACCATGCCGAAATAGGGGATCAAAAGCGTGATCGGCGGCACGGTCTGCGTGCTGATGATGAACACGTTCAGCGTTTTCTTGAGCCGGAATGAATACCGGCTGAAAGCATAGGCCGTCAGGATGGCGATCAGCACCGTCAGAACCGTTACCACTCCAGCGACGAGATAGCTGTTGATAAAGAAGCGAACCTTCGTTGGGTCGTTGAAGATCGAAAGATAGGCGACACTGGTGAATTGGTCGGGCAGCAGCCGCGGCGGCAGGGCAAAGATCTCGGTATTTGATTTCAAGGACGTGAAGAACATCCACAGGATCGGAAAACCCGCGAAGACTAGCCCGACCGCCAGCCCGAGATATGTCAGGAGGGTTGGCACTATGGTGCGACTGAGAGAGCGTTTTGCCATTGCCGGTCACCTGGCCTTCTGATGTTTGATGTAGAAATATGTGGCGCCCATCGAGATGATCAGAATGAAGATTGCGCTCGCCGACGCGCGCGAAAATTCATAACTCGAAAAAGCGAGTTTGTAGGTGTAGGTGCTGAGCACCTCGGTCGCGTAGATCGGACCGCCTCCCGTCGTCATCCACACGAGGGGAAAGACCTGCATCGTCCAGATGAAATCAAGCAAGGCGATGCTGATGATGATCGGCATCAATTGCGGGATCGTGATGTAGCGGAATTTCTGGAACTCATTGGCCCCGTCAATGCCGGCAGCCTCGTAGAGATCCTTGGGGATGCCCTGAAGGCCAGCGAGAAGGCTGACCATATAGAGCGGGTATCCCGCCCAGATATTCGCAAAGGTCAGCGCATGCAGCGCGGTTCTCGTTGAAGAAAACCACTCGACCTTGAAGTCAATGATATGGAGCGTCATCAGAATGCTGTTGACGACGCCATTGGGGTCCAGGAGCAGCCGCCAGATGATCGCTATGATCACCGCCGTGAAGAGCCAGGGCAAAATGTAGAGAACCCGCAGAATGCTTCTGATCAACGGATCGACACGCTGGCTGTTGAGCAAAAGGGCGAAGGCCAGACCGATCAGAAGATGGAAGATGACGCTCATTATCGTGAAGTAGAGTGTCTGTCCGACCGACTGCCAGAAAACCGGATCTTTGAAGATCGTCACATAGTTCTGCAAACCGACGAAGGACGCGTCCTTCTTCGTGATCGCACCGTCCATCAGCGAATAGCGCAGGACAGTGAGCATGGGAAACAGCATCAGCAGGCAGAAAAGAAACGTCGCGGGTGCGACGTATAGATAGGGTAAAAGCCTCTTTCGCGTCTTGTAGGAAAGAATGCCGGGCCTTCGAACTTTAACACGCGTCCGGATCGATGTTTCTGTGGCGAGGCTCATGAGAGGTAATTTCTCCCTGGTCGTAACGCATTGCTTCGTCGCGGTGTAGCGGCAGCGTGATCGAAGTCTATCACGCTGCCGCTACCGTCTTGGGAGACTACTTGGCGAATTCGGCCAACCATTGCTTCTGCGTATTGGCGGCTGCCTCCTTTGCGCCTTGCTGACCGTCGAACATCTTTTGAACTTCGACGTTCATCTGGCGCATGAGATCTTCGGCCACCGGCAGTCCGACGAATTCGTTGGCGAGCTTCCCGCTCTGGAAGATTTTGAAGGCTTCTTCAAACAGCGGGTCTGACCTGGAGAAATCGGGTTTGGCGTGGATATTGCCCGGGAAGGCATTGGCGATCGACACGAGGCGGCTGTTCACCTCCGGGCTCATCAAATATTCGACGAGCTTCCAGGCTTCCGCCTTGTGCTCGCTTTTGTCGCTGATGCCGATACCCCAGGAAGCATAGGGCAGCCCGCGCTTGCCGGTGTAGCCGTCGACGGCTGGAAGGGCGGAGATGCCGAACTTGAGATTGGGATTTCGCTGGCGAATGAGATTGATGTGCGCCAACGAGTCGATCATCATGCCGACACGCCCGTTGACGAACTCTTCGACCTTGTCCTGTTCCTTCTTGGCAAAAATACCGGGCGAGATGACGCCGGCGTCCTGCAGCGACTTGATGTATTCAAGCGTGCCGACGACGGAGGCGTTTTCCAGATCGGGCTTGCCATCCTTCAACATGGATGCTCCGGATGCCCAGACCCAGGACATCACGTCATTCTGGATGCCGCCGGGATTTTGCAGCGAAAGCGGTAGCACCCAACCGTATTGATTCTTGTCCGCATTGGTCATCTTCTTCGCGGCAGCGGCGAATTCGCTACGGTTTGTCGGCATCTTTTCGACGCCGGCCGCCTTTGCCAGATCGAGGTTGACAAAGACCGGGTAGACGAACGAGGCAAGCGGGAACATGACGCTTTGCCCGTTGACCTTGATAATATCGGCGATCTGGCTCTGATCATATTTGGCATCAGCCATCAGGCTTTCCATCGAGGCGATCGCGCCCTGCTTTGCCAGGCCGTTGACCCATGCGCCGTCGAGGCCGACGACATCGCTGAGTGTCCCGGACGCTGCGCCCACAACGATCTGATCATGGGTGGCGGAATAAGGACCGCTGACGAGCGTCACCTTGATGCCGGGGTTTTTGGCTTCAAAGTCGTCCATGATGCTGCGCAGAGCGCCGGCGGGCATTTCTGGTTCCCACCATTGGATGAACTCGAGATTGGTCTGAGCAAAGGCGCAGGTGGCGCATAGTGCCCAGGCGGCCACAGCCGACTGAGCCGCCATGATATATCTTCTGACGTTCATGTTTCCCTCCCTAGGAATGATATTTTTGCTCGATCCTCCCGATCGAGACCAAAGTAGGTTCCTTTAGGCATCTGGCTGTCAATGAAGAACTGCGATCGGAAAAAGCAAGAAGGCTCCAGGAGCGATAAAAATGACATTAAGCTGTTGATTTTTGTGCGCTTTTCCTTCGGATTTCGAGGTGTTTTTTTCCTTCTGTCATATTGCTCGTGTCGCATTTTTTCTTTACTTTCGTAAACAAATGAAAGCCGCGTCGCCCAAAGGAAAACAAATGAAAGGCTTGGCGATCTGGGAAAAGCAGGGTTCGGCAGGGTCGTTTGCGGCCCGCATCACAGTTTAAAGTAGCTCTCAGGTGCCAGGCGCCAAAAGAACCTGACCTGTGGCTGCAAAGTTGGAGGGTTACGAGACGGGCGTGGCCTGCGCTCTCGATACGCAACGCGCAAAGCCGGCCGGCGAAGATCGGCGAAGACTTGTCAACGATGAAGCAAGCAGGCGCTCTTGCGAGCACCCTTCAACCAGTTCCGCCACCGCGGATCCTGCTAGATTGCCAGATGCGTCTGGGGATCGAAGAAGTGCAGTTTGGCTACATCGATCGCCAGGTTGGTCATTACGCCGGGCTGGACTGTGCTGGCGGCTTCGAACTTCGCCACGGCGTTTGCCGCACCGCTCAAGTCCTCGACGGCATCGGGGTCACCGGAGTCGATCCGCACTGCTTCGATCTTGAGATGAACGATCAGCTCCGAGCCCAGTTCCTCGATCGATTTTACAAGCGCCGGGATCGTCGCGTAGCGTGATCCCGATTCAAGACCGCTGTCGTAAAGGTCTTCCGGGCGAATGCCGAAGATGATCGTCTTGCCTTCGAACGCCGTCAGACCGGGAGACTGCTCGAATGCGGCCGTCGCGACCGGTATGGAAAAGGTCGGCAGATCGATCCTGCCGTTCTGCAAGCGGCCCTCGAACAGATTCATGGACGGCGAGCCGATGAAACCCGCAACGAAGGCATTGACCGGCCGGCTATACAATGTCTTTGGCGTGTCGACCTGCTGAAGGACGCCGCCCTTCAGGACGGCAACCCGGTCGCCCATGGTCAAGGCTTCGGTCTGGTCGTGCGTCACATAGATCGTCGTCACGCCAAGCTGCCTTTGCAGGCTGACGATTTCGGCGCGCATTTGTACGCGCAGCTTGGCATCAAGGTTTGACAGGGGCTCGTCCATGAGAAAAGCTGCCGGTTCCCGCACCATGGCGCGTCCCATGGCGACCCGCTGGCGTTGGCCGCCGGAGAGCGCGGCCGGTTTGCTGTCGAGCAGCGTATGCAACTGAAGGGTCTTTGCTATTTCGTGGACCCGCTTCGTGCGCTCTTCCTTGCTCTTGCCCGCAAGTTTCATCGAGAAGGCAATATTTTCGAACACTGTCATATGCGGATAGAGCGCATAATTCTGAAAGACCATTGCTATATCCCGGTCCTTCGGCGCGAGATCCTCGACATTCTCTCCACCGATGCTCAGGGTCCCGCTGCTGATCTCCTCCAGCCCGGCGATCATGCGCAATGCCGTCGATTTTCCGCATCCCGAAGGGCCGACGAGGATGAGGAACTCGCCATCATTTATCGTCAGGCTAAGATCCTTGATCGCGTGGAATTTGGTTCCAAAGGTCTTGCAAATCTTGTCCAGTACAACAACAGCCACGGCACTTCCTCCTTAGTATCATCGCCATCCAATCCCGAAGACAGCCCCTCCCGGCGCTGTTTCAGATCGAACCGAAACCGTCATCTGCGCAGTGCTAATCCGATCGTCCAGGGCACCAGTGCGATGAACTCTCAGTCTGGCGGCGCAATCGGTCTGGGCTCGGACGCATCTTCCCTCGCCAGCCACGCGAGACAGGCGCTTTGATCCGGCAGAGCCATGCGGCCACCCGGGCCTGTCACGGAGATCGCGGCTGCGGCAGTTGCATAAACGGCGCAGTCGACAGGCTGCTTTCCCTGTGTCAGCGCAAAAGCATAAGCGCCGTGAAAGCAATCTCCGGCGCCCGTCGTGTCGACCGCTTTGACCTCGTAGGCCGGAACATGCCACAAAACGGCGTCTCCCGTCTGCCTGATATAGGATCCTCGCTCACCGTCAGTCAGAACGACTGCGGTGCGGTCGTCAGACCAAAGCTTCTGCAGGATCAACGTCGGATCGGTTTCGCAGGAATAAGTCTGCGCAAATTTCAATGGCAATACGAGATGGTTGGACAGGCTCATCAATCGTTCGGTCGCAGGCCCGATCGTCCATTCAATGTCTGCCACCACCGCCAGACCCAGCTTGCGGGCGCGCGCAACGATCGTATCGGCGTGGGTGGCATAGCCGTCGATCAACAGCACCTGGGCTTGTGCAAGAGTGCTGTCGGCCAATGCCTCGGAGGTTCCGTGCGGCACATCATCGTCATAGGCGATAAACCTGTCGCCTTCAGGTCCGACCGTGATCACCGACCGTATTGGCCTGGCATCGGGGCGGCGCGGCGCAAAGGATATATCGACCCCATGCCGTTCAAGCTCGCGGGCGCTGATATCGCTAAGAGGCCGATCACTCAGCCAACCGATGAAACCAGCCCGTCCCCCCAGCTTTGCGACAGCAACAAGGGCCGTCGCGACATTGCCGCCGTGGTCCTGGGTGCGACTCGTCACCTTTCCCTTGCCGGCACTCAGCGGTCGATCGACATATATGATATCGTCGATCGCCAGAGCCCCGAAGCCCAGAACCTGAAGGTTGTGTGTCACCCGTCAACCGCCCGCGGCAGCGAGCGCCTCTTGCGGCGCCATACCGTTGTGAATGACTAGCTTGAAGGCGCGCGCCGCCATCGTCGTATCGCCGTGTCCCCAAAGGTTTCGCCCCACCACGGCGCCCTTCGCTCCCGCCCGCAAGGCGTCGGCGGTCTGGGTCAGAGCCCCGAGCAGATTTTCCGTTTTCGGACCGCCCGCGATAACGATGGGAACCGGGCAAGTGGCGACGGTTTCTTGGAATGAACCGAAGTCCCCGGTGTATCCGACCTTGATCACGTCAACGCCTGTCTCAAACCCGATCCGCACCGCATAGGCGATTTCATCGGGAGTGAATACGATCTTGCCGCCGTTTGAATAGTCGCGGGGATAGACATGAGCAACGACCGGCATTTCAAAGCGAGCAGCGGCGTTGACAGTATCGGTAAGCCAGCGAATATATTCGCCTTCCGTATTGCCGCGCACCGGAATGGCAACGGCCAGAGCATCGGCACCGTAGCGCACCGCGTCCTCGGGGGTCGCGATCAACTGACGGATTCGATCGTCCGGCGTAAAGCAGCCGGCTTGAATGACCAGCGCCGCCTTGCCGGCATAGGCAGGCCACAAATGGCGCGCAGCCCCAGGCTGAATGCTGATATAGTCCGGCTCTCCGGCCATCACCCGCTTCAGTGCGCCCGGCAGATCCGCCAGGCCGCCCTCACGGACGTTGCCATAGCCAACGAAGTGGTCGACCGCACCACCGAACAAATGCCCCGACGGATGTGAAAACAGCCGTGACAGGCGAATTTTGGTTCCAAGGCCCATATCGATGCTGTCCCTTTACAAGTTTGATTTCGCGCCGAGACCCTAACTCGAAAATAAACGAATGTTCAATATTTCGATTTCTTTCGTTTTGATTTAAGATGACGGGAATACGGGCTAGACACGTGCCGACACCGTCTTTTCTCGTGTTTTTTTGACCACAGTGGTTGCCGTGCATTTTCGATTTTCGAAAGCTCGGTACCGTCACTTATTCGAAAGGAATTCGAGGTCACACATGCTTGCGGAACAACGGCGACATCAGATCATGCTGGAACTTCAGCGGACCGGCCAAGCGCGCACCACGCAGCTGGCGGAAAACTTCGGCGTCTCCGAGGTGACCATCAGATCCGATCTCGAAATTCTGGATGCCAAGAAGCAACTCATCAAAACGCATGGCGGCGCGATCGCATTGCCGGCCAGCTCGCCCGCGGCAGCCTTCGAAGAACGGATGAACCGCAATTTCGATGCCAAACGACGCATCGCGCAGATGGCGGCACGCCAGATCATCGACAACCAGTCCATTGTGTTCGACAGCGGCTCGACCCTGCTGCAGGTCGCCATGCAAATGCCCCCGGTCAATAACGTCGTGGTGGCCACAACCGCCATGAATATCGCGCAGCATCTGATGTATCGGCCGGGCCTGGACGTGCATATGATTGGCGGCCGGGTTTTCCCCAGCACCGTCAGCACGATCGTCTCGGATTCCGACAAGGCCGTGGGCGGTCTTGTCGCCCACCAGGCGTTCCTCAGCGCTCATGCCATCGATCACGCATTCGATGTCGTCGATGTCTCGGAAGACATTGCACGCACCAAACGCAATCTGGTCCGCATGGCGAGGCGCGTGATCCTCGTGGCGGATTCCAGCAAGTGGGATATTGGCGCCTCGTCCAAAGCATTTTCGCTTTCCCGGGTCGATCTGATCATCACCGACACCGGCATGCCGCACGGGATTCGCAGTCGGCTGGACAAGTTGGGCGTCGAAGTGCGCTATGTGTAGAGGCGGTTACGCTGCCAATTGTGCTTTATGTAACAAAAAATTTTGCGCATGCGACATTGTCGGGCTACAAACGCAGTTCGAAAGCCTTCACACTGACCGCCTTTGCGATATCGGCTGACGCAGACGAGCCCTGGCGCAGTGCAACCAGAATTGCCAATGGACAAGCTGACGATCAAAACCATGGACGATTTCGCCCGGTCCTGTGGCGTTTCTCGTCCAACGCTTTCTAGGTATTTCGATAATCCGAGCAGCGTAAAGCCGGGTACGCGCAAACGCATCGAGGAGGCGCTATCGGCATCGGACTACCGTCCTAATCTCTATGCGCGCAATCTCAATCGCAAGAGAACACGAAACATCGGCATTGTCGTGCCTGTCATCACAGATCCATTCTATGCCGAAATGGTCAACCGTCTGGAATTGCTCGTCCGTGGTGAAGGTTACTGGCCAATCGTCATTTCGTCCCATGGCTTGCCAGATCTTGAAGCCGAGGCTGTGAACACGCTTCTGTCCTTGAAGGCTGCCGGCGCGATCATCGCGCCTCTCGGTCTCTCTTCCGAGCCTGGCATCTTCGAAAAACTCCGGGAGAGCATTCCCATTGTCTATTTCGATACGTTCATCGAAGGCGACACGCCCTTCATTGGCAACAACAACGCCCAAAGCGTCGCGACAATTGTCGACTATCTCTGCCGATCGGGCGAGCCGCCTACATATTTCGACATTCCGCATGTCAATCACAATTCCGGGGAGCGGCTGGCAAGCTATATCGCCACGATGGAGTCGCTCGGTTTCGAACCGGTCGTGTTTGGCGCCACCGAGAGCTACGGCTGGGATTTCGAACGTATGGGATATGAGCAGACCGACGCAATGATCGCGGCTGGAACGCTCCCGGGCAGGACGATTCTCTGCGCGAACGATCGCCTCGCCTTCGGCGCGATGGCAGCTGCCCACTCGCGCGGCCTTCGCGTCGGCCGCAGAAGCGATAGCGATCTTCGCATCGCCGCCCATGACGACCACCCTCTCAGCCGCTATACCTGCCCGCCGTTGACGACGATGGCGCAAGACTTCACCGCCATGGCGCGCAGCAGCGTCGACACATTGCTTTCGATGCTGGACGAAGACAATGACACCACGCAGGTCGTTGCACGAAAAATCATCCTCGACGGTACATTGGTGATGCGTCAGTCGGCGTGATCGACGAGGCTGCGCCATCCGGCAACCGCTTCTTCCACCGCCCGCCGCGCCGACGCAATGTGCCGCCCCATGGAAACGAAGCCATGGATCTGGTCCTGCCAACGCCGCAGGGCTACAGGGACACCCGCCTCGGCAAGCCGGCGGGCATAGGCCTCGCCTTCGTCTGCGAGGATATCATGGCCCGCAATCGCGACGAACGCCGGTGGCACACCCGCCACATTGCCGATGCGCAGGGGAGAAACGCGCCAATCAGCGATATCAGCCGCATCGCGGATATAATGATCGCGGAACCAGCGCATCGTCGAGGCAGTCAAACCATATCCTTGCGAAAACCTGACATAGCTGTCGGTCGTCTGTCCGGCATCGGTGTTGGGATAGAGCAAAAGTTGCGCGGAGATTTTCTGGGCAACGCCATCCCGCGCGAGAAGTGACAGGACAGCGGCCAGATTGCCGCCGGCACTATCGCCGGCAACCGCGATCCGATCTGGATCGATACCGAGCGCGCTTGCCTGCCCCACAACATAGGCAAGCGCCGATATGCAGTCTTCCAGGCCCGCCGGGAACTTGTGCTCGGGCGCCAGCCGATAGTCCGGGCAAAATACGATGCAGGCACCGATATTCGCAAACCACCGGCAGATCTCGTCATGGGATTCAAGCGTGCCGACGACCCAGCCGCCGCCATGAAGGTAGAGAAGTGCCGGCGCATCCGCGTTCGGAGCGCCCACGCCTCGGTAGATCCTGAGCCAGATCGGGCCGCCCGTCCCGGCGATCGTTCTGTCCTCGATGGCCGCGACCGGCTCGCGATCGCCCTGCAATGTCGGGCAAGCCGCGTCATAGGCAGCGCGCGCCTCGTTGACTGTCCCGCGCTCAAAGGGTGGCTGGTTTACGGCGCGACCGAGCGCCAGGACATGCACGGCGCCGGGATCCAATCGATCTTTCATCGCTTCACCTCAAGCAAGCAGGCTACGGGCTTCATCTTCGCCAAGCAGCGGCGGTTGTGCGACTGCGCCCGCAATCGCAACCGCGCTCCCGGCCTCGCTGGATGCCAGGGTCGCTTCCATGATCTCGAGAACATGAAGGGCCAAATCGCCGGAGGCGCGCGGCGCCCTGCCCTCGCCAAGTGCGCGGACGAGATCGGCAACGCCGAGCATGCGATAATTGGCGCGGGCGGGAGCGCTGTACGGCCAGTTCAGGGCGCCATACAGTTCGCCCTCGCTTTCGAAATTCTTCCATTCGGCGCCGCGCTCGGAAAGCGAGACCGTTCCGCCGAACGTATCGGGATCGGGCAAGCGCAACGAACCTTCCGTGCCGTGCAGCTCGATTGGATGATTGGAGTGCCGGAAGACGTCCCACGACGCACCGAAATTCACCGTCGCGCCCGATTGAAACTCGAGAAGCGAGAGCACGTTGGTCGGCGTGCCCACTTTGAACGTCGTGTTCTTGAAGGGGCCATCAGCGGTGATCAGCCGTTCTTCCTGGCCTTTCGTCGCCATCGCCATGACGCTTTTCACCGGGCCGAGCAGATTGACCAGCATCGTCAGGTAATAGGGACCCATGTCGAACATCGGCCCACCACCGGGCTGATAATAGAATTGCGGATTGGGATGCCAATGTTCCATGCCGCGGCCGAACATGAAGGCGGTGCCGCTGACCGGGCGGCCGATCGCACCTGCATCCATCAGGCCTCGTGCACGCCGGCCGGCGGCGCCGAGGAATGTATCGGGAGCCGAACCCAACAGAAGACCGCGACCTCCGGCTTCCGCCACTAGCTTGCGGCCCTCGGCGGCCGACGTCGCGAGCGGCTTTTCGGTGAAGACGTGCTTACCCGCAGAAAGCGCCGACATCGTCACGTCGAAATGGACGGCCGGGATGGTGAGGTTCAGGACAAGGTCGACTTCTGGGTCGGCCAGGAGCGCATCGACCTCCATCGCCCGGATGCCATATTCCTTCGCCCTCAGCGCCGACATGTCGGATGAGATGTCGGCACAGGCCCTCAATTCGACTCCGGCAAACAGGGCGGCGTTACGCAGGTAGGTCATCGAGATATTGCCGCAGCCGATAACGCCGATGCCCAGCCTGGTTTCCGGATATGCTTTCATGAATTGGCCTCCCCACCAATTTCAGATGTTTAGCCCATCATCGATGGGCATCGCTGCCACGACAATCGCTATAGAAACATTTTATTTCTTGACGCGCGATAAATTTTTATAAACCATGCGGAAATAGCAATCTGACCGTCACACGCGGCTCGCCAGGGGACGTCGCCACTTCACCATCATGCCAAGAGCGCGGTCATACCGGTCCGGCGGCATATCATCGAAGGCCTAGGCAGGTCGAAGTCAAGGAATGGGCATGAGTATCAAAGAGCTGAAAGTCGGCTGCCAGACATTCACCTGGGAAATGCTCGGGAGAAACTGGAATAGCGGCCCGGACTATCTGCTGGAAGCCATTGCGGAGGGCGGGTACGCGGGCATCGAGATTACCGACACGATGATCGGCCACTACGCAGATAGTCCCGATGATTTCGCCGCGAGCCTGAAGAAACATGGCCTGACACTCGTGTCTTTTGCGATGGGCTCCAAAACCGGCTTCACCGTCAGGCAAGAGCTCGAGAACGACCTCAGGACCGCACAGCGCTGGATCGATTTCGCCGCCGCCTTTTCCGGCGCTCTCGTTTCGATCGGCTCGGCGACGGTTGTCTCCGAAGGACCACGGGAGGCGAAATTCGAAATCGCCGCTGAGTTCTACAATCGGGCCGGCGAACTGGGCAAGGCTTCCGGCGTGGATATTGCTGTGCATCCGAGCTCGCACCACAATACGCTGCTGTTCGACCGTGCCGATTATGACCGGATCTTCTCGCTTATCGATAGGAACCTCGTCGGCTGGGTGCCCGATACCGGCCATATTCTGCGCGGCCACGACAATATTCTGGATACGCTGCGAACCTATCAGGATCGTATCCGCTATCTGCACCTCAAGGACGTCGATGCAGACGGCAAATGGGCCATGCTTGGCAAAGGGGTCTGCGATACGCCCGCCGTGATCGACATCGTCGCTGCCGCGCCGCTCTTCAGTGGCTGGCTGGTCTTGGAAGAAGAATCAGACACGGCCGCCGCCGATCCCGTGGCAGCCGTCCGGGCGAACCGTGAAACGATGCGCCGCTACGGCGCCTGAGGGAGAAGTCATGATCCGTAAGGAAGACCGTCGGCTGCGTGTGGGCGTGCTCGGCTGCGGCCCGATCGCACAGTTTGCCCATCTCGAATCCTGCGTGAAGGCTGGGAATGCCGATCTTTACGCCATCTGTGACGCAGCACCCGACCTGCTTGCGCGCATGGGTGCGACATACGAACCACAGAAAATGTATGCCGATTATGACGCGATGCTTGCCGATCCCGAGCTCGAAGCCGTCATCATCGCCACGTCGGACGCCTATCACGTGCCGATGTCGGTCAAGGCGCTCGATGCGGGAAAGCATGTGCTCTGCGAAAAACCGACGGGTATGACGATCGAGGAGGGCCGGGCGCTCGCCGACGCCGTCAAGCGCTCCGGCAAAGTGCTGCAGGTCGGTCACATGAAGCGGTTCGACCCGGCGCTGGAGGCTGCCCGGGCTTTTGTCCGTGACGATATCGGCGAGATCTTCGCGCTGAAAGCCTGGTACTGCGACTCCACCCACCGCTACACCAATACCGACGCGGTCCAGCCTCTGCCGATCACCAGCAAATTTGCCAGAAAACCCTCCGGAAATCCCAAGGCTGACCTGCGCCAGTATTTCATGCTGGCGCATGGCTCGCATCTCGTCGATACCGCCCGTTTCCTGTGTGGCGAGATCGTCGCGGTGCGAGCCCGCCTTCTCGAGCGTGCCGGCGCCTATTGCTGGTTCGTGGAGACCGAATTCGCCAATGGCGCGCTCGGTCATCTCGATCTGACGGTCGCGGTCCGCATGGACTGGCATGAGGGCTTCCAGCTCTATGGCGAAAACGGCTCGGTGATCGCCAAAACCTTCAATCCATGGTACCTCAGGGCGAGTGAAGTCGAGATCTTCCATGAAAAGGACGCGACGACCCGCAAGCCGCTGGGAGCCGACGGGCACTTCTTTCGCCGGCAACTGGAAGGGCTTGCCGATACCGTGCTGAACGGCGCGCCGATGCGCGGCGCTGATATAGAGGATGGCATTGCCTCCATCCGCGCCATGGTCGCCATCGCCCGCTCGGTCGAAACGGGCGAACGCGTCGCACTCGCAACCGTCACGGGATCGGTCTGATGCTGCTTGGCATCTTTGCAAAGACCTTCCCCGGCACCGATCCACAGCACGTGCTCTCGGCCGTGCGTAACAGCGGATTTGCGACGACGCAGTTCAATCTCGCCTGCGTCGGCCTGCCGTCGATGCCGGATGCAGTGGCGCCGGAAACGATTACCGCGATACGGGCGGCATCTGAAGAGACCGGCGTTTCGCTCGCAGCACTATCGGGCACCTATAACATGGCCCATCCGGACAAATCCGTGCGGGAAATGGGGCTCAAACAGCTTGGGGTGGTGATCGAAACGGCAGCGGCCTTGCAGATTCCGCTGGTGACGCTCTGCACCGGCAGCCGCCATGCCCAAGACCCATGGATGCATCATCCTGACAATGCGCTTCCGTCCGCCTGGGCCGAAATGGCGGCCGAAATGGAAAAGGCACTGGAACTTGCCGAGCGGTACGACATCGATCTCGGCATTGAGCCGGAACAAGCAAACATCGTCACCTCTGCCGCCGATGCGGTGCGGCTGATCCGAGAGATGGGTTCGAAGCGCCTGCGCATCGTGCTCGACCCGGCAAACCTCTTCGAGAAGGCGACACCAGCCGAAGTGTCCGAGATCATCGCCAGGGCGATCGAACTCTCGGCCGGGCATGTGACGATGGCCCATGCAAAGGATCGCCATGCCGACGGCCGCTTCGCGACGGCAGGTCAGGGTATCGTCGATTTCCCCGCCTTCATCGACGGCCTACGCGCGACCGGTTTCAGCGGTGCGCTCGTCACGCACGGCCTTGCGGCGGAGCAGGCACCCGCCGTCGCCAGATTTCTTTCGGATCTGATCCGATGAAGGTGCAGATCACCCTCAGGCGAGACGATGCCGACCTTTCCATCCAAGACTTCGGGACCGGCAAAGCCTTGCTCTTTCAACACGGGCTCGGAGGAAATGAAGCGCAGGTCGCGCAGGTTCTCCCCGAGGGGCCCGACTGGCGGCGGATTACAACCGAGTGCCGCGGACATGGCAGTTCGACGCTCGGAACGCAGCGCCCCTTCTCGATTGCGATGTTTGCAGCCGACGTCATCGCCGCGGCGGACGAAAAGGGAATAGACCAGTTCATCGCCGGCGGTATCTCTATGGGCGCAGCCATCGCGCTGCATCTGGCAAAAACACACCCCGAGCGGGTCATGGGTCTCATCCTGGTCCGCCCGGCCTGGTCCTTTGCCCGCGCGCCCGACAACCTCGCGCCGATCCGCGAGATCGCGGCTTTGCTTCGATCTCATCCACTTGCCGAAGGCGAGGCGCTTTTTGCCAAGTCGGCGACAGCGGAACGTCTGCGGGTGGAAGCGCCGGACAATCTTGCTTCCCTGCTCAGCTATTTCGAGCGCCCGGATGCGTTAGCCTTTGCCGACGTGCTTGATGACATCGCCTCGGATGGCACCGGCGTTTCGCGAGAAGACGCGGCACAGCTTGCTATTCCCGCCCTCGTCCTCGGCAATCAGCAGGATGCCATTCACCCTCTCGCAGTCGCACGGTTGACGGCTGACACGCTTCCCAATGCGGATTTCTTCGAAATGCCGGCGAAGGCGGCAGATGCCGAAGCGCATTTCGCCGCGGTCCGAACGGTTATCCTGCAATTCCTTGATACAGAATTCAAACATCGGAGCGTCGCTCAGGCATGACATCGAAATCCCTCTCGGGCGGCGCCATCGCCGCATTGCCCCGCCATAGGCTGCTCGGCGAGTTTTCACTCTGGTCCGCAGATCTTGCAAATATGGAACGCGACCTTCACCGCATCGAACCCTATGTCGATCTCCACCATATCGACGTTGCCGACGCGCGCTTCACACCCGGCTTCCTGTTCTTTCCCGATTTCGTCGCCCGCATCGCCAAGCTGACGGCAAAACCGATCCATGTGCATCTAATGGTCGAGGCCGAGATTGTCGAGGAGCAGACACGCCAGTTCATCGAAGCGGGCGCCGATCTCGTCAGCGTTCATGCCGAGAACGGTGAAGCTAGCCTGCGCGCAGTGGCCCTCGCAAAGGAGCTTGGGGCCGAAGCCGGCGTCGTCCTGCGGCTGGAAACTCCGGTCGCCGAGGCAGAACCGTTCCTCGCCGAGGTCGCTTTCTTCACGCTGCTCGGGACCTCGATCGGCGTCAAGGGACAAAACCTTTCGGACAAAGCCTGCGACCGGCTTCGCGAAGCGCGCTCGCTGATGAAGCGTGCCGGACGTGAAAAGGAGATCGTTCTTGCGGCGGACGGCGGCATCCGCGAACAGACCGTTCCGCTGTTGCGGGCAGCAGGTGCCGAGACGGTCGTGCTCGGATCGCTGGCGTTCGGCGACACGAATCTGCCGGAGCGTATCGCCTGGCTGCATGCTCTGGAGACCCGGCCCTGATGAGCAGAATTGCGCTTGCATTCGATCTGGGTGGAACGGAGTTGCGCGCTGCACTGGTTGGCGACGGCGGCAAATTGCTGGCTTTCGCATCCGTGCCGACGCGCGCCAGGGATGGACCGGATGCCGTTATCGAGCAGATCACAATGCTTGCCGATAAAACCTGCTCGCAACGTCCCGACGCCAGGCCGCTCGGTATCGGCATCGGAGCGCCCGGCCCGCTCGATCCGGTCGCGGGCATCCTTACAGCACCGCCGACGCTCTCGGGCTGGCGTGAAGTCCCCCTCGCGCGCCTTCTTCAGGACCGCTTGAACCTGCCTGTCCGGTTGGAGAACGATGCGAACGCCGCCGCTCTCGGCGAATGGCGTTTCGGCGCCGGCCGCGGCGCGGCCTCGCTGGTGTTCGTCACCGTGTCCACCGGCATCGGCGGCGGGGTGATCTCCGACGGCCGGATCGTGCATGGGCGCCGCGGGCTCGCAGGCGAAATCGGCCATATGACCATCACGAGCGAGAGCGAACGATGCCTTTGCGGGGCGGTGGGCTGCTTCGAGGCGGTGGCGTCGGGCACGGCACTCGGCCGGCGTGCGACGGCTCTGACAAAACCGGGCGACGGTTCGGCGCTGCGAACGCTGTCCCACGACGGCGAGGTGACGGGCCGACACGTTGTCGAGGCTGCGCGCGGGGGTGACGAAGCAGCCCTTGCGCTAATTGACAGGGAAGCCCGCTGGCTCGGCATCGGCTTTACCAATCTGCTCCATCTCTACTCGCCCGACATGATCGTCATGGGCGGTGGAATTTCCCACGGCTACGATCTCCTTCGCAAACCGATCGAGGGAACCATTCAGGAGCGGGCGATGCCTGCCTATCGCGATGTGCCGGTCGTGCCGGCACAACTCGGAAGGCATGCCGGCTTGATCGGTGCCGCAAGCCTGATCTTTCTCAATTGAGAGGTTCCGAAATCTACTGTTTCCGTTACCCTCCAGGACGATAGCCGAGAGTTGACTTAGACTGTGGTAAACGCAGCGCAAGCTGCGACAGCACGCCTTCCTTAACAATTCGCTGCCATCGACGTGCTCGCTGTCGTTTGGCAGTTAACTGCTAGACTTCGGTCTGAACGATATCAAATAGTTGTATCGGCATATGAATTGAGAATAAGCATTTAACTTGAGAGTCACGTGCGAGTTTGGCGAGCTCGATGCCAGCCCTGATCGCTGCTGTCTTGCGCATGCAAACAGTGCATCGACCACGAGTTCAGGCGACACTACGCCAGTATGGGCGTCCTCAACAATTGTTTCCATGGTATCCTCCAGAGCCTCGACCGATCTTGCTGGCAGCGTCAGCCACAGAAATTATGCGTATATCCGCATATTCTACAATACGCACCCACTAACCCTATCGGGTGATCGCGCCGAGCTGCTCTGCCGGTCACCTCCGACGTTATTCGAGTTGCTCTTTCTCGCCTGCAGACTGCAAATCGAGCATCGGGAATTCGCGTCAGACGAGAGGGTGAGGAAGGGCCGGAGCTTCAGCGTCAGCGTTGCGCAGCAGAAGCAGGAGCGACTGCCCAACGACCTCGTGTTCCGCTTCCGGATCGGACCCGCCACACGTCGCCATTGTCGCAACAGACGACCGGCCATCTTCAGCGCAACTGGAAGAGCGCCGCTGAACATCGATACCGCGAACCGCCGCCATGTTCACTTGACGCGAAATAGCCTTGTCGAATGCCGCAAAAATCGGTCCCATTCTGTGCCGGGCGCACGTGAAGGCGACGCTATCTTGTCGTCAGATGTTGCAAATCAACCAGACGGCTGCCGTTTTAGGCCCTCAATGTCGGCGTTGAAGTGGCGCGTGCTGGGGAAGAGTTTCGCCGTCGTCGCGAAAGAAGTGCGTGAAGTTGCACAGCGCTCGGCGGTGGTCGCGTCACACTATTATTCGCTCACACTAAACCGGGCGCTAGAGAGTCGGAGGCCAGATATCCGTTTCATGGTCTGGATGCTGATGGTTGGTGCTCGTGATCCGGTGCAGCATCTGAGGGTTGTCGGCGTAAGTCGGTCGGTCGCCGGGTACCTGTACGAGCCCAGAATACCAAGATACACGACTCTCGTTACCGTACTGATTTTCGGGCGGCGCACGGTTAGGCTCGTCGAGCGTACCGACGAGAACACCGATGTCCTCGCCATCAGGATAGTCGAATGTCAGCGGGGTGCCGCAGTCGCAGCAGTATCCGCGGCGCCCGACATCCGAACTGCGGAAATAGCTGACTGCGCCACGTGTCACGCGAAATGCCGTCTTCATTACGGGGCAGATGATCGCGAAGGGGCCGCCTACTGCCTTCTGGCACATTCGGCAGTGACAAATGTGAACGTTCTGTGGTTGCTGATCGAGCGAATATCGGACGGCACCACATTGGCAGCCTCCCGTCAGAACGATGGTTTGCATAATGTCCTCCACTAACTAAGTTTCGGAAATAGGCGACGTCCAGGACTCCTGCGGACACACGCGTCAAAGTCGGTCCTTGCGAGATAGTCTCCCGCGAAGAAGGTCCACGTCAACTGCGATGACGGGTGGCGCTCATCAGTTAGGCGACTGAGCCGTATCAGGACCCGAAGCAGGCCGAGACTCGTAATCCGACTATGCGCTGGTTCCGGAAAGAATTTCTTTCCCGAACCCCAAATTCATTTGTCTGGACTTGCCCCGAGCATCGGTCGACGGTCGGCGCCATAGACGCCGCCAGAACTCCTGGCGCCATGATGCGCAGAGGCGATATGTCGTTCGAATTTGACGTTGATGATCCGCTCCTAGCAAAGGCTGCCGAGTTGCGGGCGGCGTTCCACCGGGATGCGGTCGATCGGGACAAGCAAGGGGGAAGACCTGTTGAGCAGATCAGGCTCCTGAAGGAAAGCGGCCTGCCGTCGGCGCAAATCGCGAAAGCCTATGGTGGGCAGGGGGCTCCCTGGCTGACGATCCTTCGCATCGTGCGGGAATTCGCCAAGACCGACGGATCGCTCGCACACCTCTTCGGTTACCATCATCTGCCACTGAACCTCATCCTCTTTCGGGGTTCAAATCCCCAGAGGGATAGGTGGCTGAGTGGATCGGCTGCCGGCAACTGGGTCTGGAGCAATTCCGGCAATGCCATGTCGAAGACCTCGACAGGCGAAAAGACCAAAGGCGGCTGGATGATCAACGGCAGCCGTCCCTTTTCCTCGGGCTCGCACATTGCCGACTATATCCAGATATCCTGGGAAAATTCGGCCGGTGAACGCCTCACCGCGGCGGTCCCCGCAGATCGTCAGGGAATCGTGATTGCGGATGACTGGGACGGGATCGGGCAGAGGCAAACCGGCAGCGGCACCGTCCATTTCCGCGACCTCCAGATCGGCGACGATGAGGTCATCAGTGCCCCTTCCGTGCCACTGACGCCTTACGCGTCCCTCACCTCGCTTCTTCAGCAGAGCGTCCTTCTCAACGTGTTCGTCGGCAGCGCCCAGGGCATCCTGGAAGAGGGCCGCGACTACACCGTAACGGCATCCCGATCGTGGATTTATTCCGGTGTGGAACGACACATCGACGACCCATGGATCAAACGCCAGTATGGCGAACTCTATATCCGCACGCTTGCGGCCGCAGAACTTGCCGACAAGGCTGCCCGCAGCCTAGATGCCGCCTATGCGCAAGGACCATCCCTGAGCCACGCCGATCGTGGTGCTGCCGCCATCGATATCGCCACGGCCAATCTTTATGCGGGCGAGGTCGGCCTTGCCGTGTCGAGCGAGGTCTTCGAGGTCATGGGCGCGCGTTCCGCCACGCAGGCCAACGGCTTCGACCGTTTCTGGCGCAATGTGCGGACCCACACGCTGCACAATCCTGCCGAATACAAGAAGCGCACGGTCGGCGCCTTTCTGCTGACGGGCGAGTTCCCCGTGCCGGCCATCTACCGCTGAAAGGATATTCCATGGCAAGACGCAAGGACCAGATCAAGCTCGGTGCCTTCCTGCTCTTCACCGGCCACCATGTCGCCGCCTGGCGCCATCCGCAGGCCTCTGTCGGCACGGAATTCGAAAATTATCTCGAACTTGCACGCCTTGCCGAGGCTGCGAAATTCGATGCCATCTTCTTTGCCGATGGCGTGGCAGCACGGTTGAAAGACGTCGAAGCGGCAAGCCGCAAGGCCCATAGTGGCATTTATCCGTTCGAACCGATCACGTTGCTTTCCGCGCTTTCCTCCGTCACCCGCAATATCGGCCTGATCGCCACCGCCTCGACGAGCTTTTCCGATCCGTTCAATCTGGCACGGCAGTTTGCGTCCCTCGACCGGTTGAGCGGCGGGCGGGCCGGCTGGAACCTCGTCACATCTTCCGATCCGGACGCCGCCTATAATTTCGGGCATGACGCGCAGATCCTGCATGCCGACCGTTACGAGCGCGCCGAGGAATTCGCCGATGTCGTCCTCGGCCTCTGGGACAGCTTTGAAGACGACGCCTTCATTCGCGACAGGCAATCGGGACGCTATTTCGATCCTCATAAGCTCCACAGGCTCGATCACAGTGGCAAGCACTTCAAGGTGCGCGGCCCCCTCAACATCCCGCGCTCACCGCAGGGGCGGCCAGTCCTCGTTCAGGCGGGAGCCTCCGAGCCCGGCAAGGAGCTTGCCGCGCGTACCGCGGAAGCCATATTCGCCGCCCAGATCACCCTTGAGGAAGCGGTCGCTTTCTACGCCGATGTCAAAGGCCGGCTTGCCAAATTCGGCCGTTCACATGACGATCTGAAAATCCTGCCGGGCATTTTCCCTGTTGTCGGCAGAACAGAATCCGAAGCGCAGGAAAAGTTCGAATCCCTGCAGGCGCTCATTCAGCCCGAAGTCGGACTGAACCTGATCTCCCAGCTCTCCGGTGTCGATCTATCCGCCTATCCGCTCGATGGGCTGGTGCCCGACGATCCGCCGGCCACCAATGCCGGTAAAAGCCGACAGGCTCTCGTCCTTGATCTCGCCCGACGCGAAAATCTGACGATCCGCCAGCTCTATCTGCGCATCGCCGGCGCCCGCGGCCACTGGCAGGTGGTCGGCACGCCGGTCCAGATCGCCGATGTGCTCGAAGAGCGTTTCGAAAATTACGGGGCCGACGGCTTCAACATCATGGCGCCGCTGATGCCGGGCGGGCTTGCCGACTTCATCGAGCTCGTCGTTCCGGAGCTGCGCCGCCGAGGCCTCTTTCGCACTGAATACGAAGGCGCGACGCTGCGCGAGAATCTGGGTCTCAAGCGCCCGGCAAACCGCTTCGCAGATGCCGGCAATGCTGCGGCGGCCGAATAGCGAGAAACCAATGAGCCACGACAAGCTTTATCTCATCGAACCGGGTTTTTCCGATCCCAACAAGCCGGGCGTCAGTTTCGTCTGCCCCTATTGCAACGCTATCGAGGGACTGCTGGCGTCCTTCCCCGATCTTGCAGGCAGGATCGAGGTGGAGCGGGTTGCCTTTCCCCGGCCGCGCGCAAGCGTGATTGCTGCCGTCGGCGAGGAACATCAGTCGTTGCCCGTGCTTGTTCTCGCCGAGAACGCACCGGCTGATGCGGAACACTGGAATGGCGTGCGTTTCGTCAACAAGACCGATCGCATCCTCGAACTGCTTGCCGAGCGCCATGGCTTCCCCCGGCTTCATAACTGAAGGAAGAACACCGTGACCGTAAAGCCTGGAACGTTCGAGCCAAATCAACCAGAGCCGACACCAAATCCGCCTGCCCTGTTTGAGGCGGATCGAGACAATCCCTATCTCGCCAAGGCGGCCGAACTCACGGAGATCTTTGCTCACGATGCTGTCGAACGCGACCAGCTCGGCGGCCGACCCTGCGAACAGATTAGGCTTCTGAAGGAGAGCGGCCTCGTCAATCTGCTGATCCCGAAGGAATTCGGCGGTGAGGGGCAGCCCTATTCGACCGCGCTCAGGGTTCTGCGTGAATTTTCCAAGGTCGATGGTTCGCTCGGTCATCTCTACGGCTATCATTTCAGCCCGCTGCAGAACGCGGCGACGGCTGGCGACAAGCGCTCACATGAGATCTTGCGTCGCTCAGCGGATGGCCGCTGGTTCTGGGGCAATACGACCAACAGTTTTTCGAAGAGCCTGTTCGGCCGAAAGACCGCCGGTGGTGTCATCCTGAACGGCTTTCGCCCCTTCGCCTCCGGCTCGCATGTCGCCGACTATCTCATGGTCGCCTGGGAAGACGAGGAAACCAACCAGCGCAGCTTTGCCTATATTCCGGCCAATCGTCCGGGGATCACCATCGCCGACGATTGGGACGGTATCGGCCAACGGCAGACAGGCAGCGGTAGAGTCTTCTACAAGGATGTCGGGATCGACGGTGACGAAATCCTGGCGGAGCGCCCGCGCGACCCGATCGCGCTTCTGGCGCCCCAGCAGCAGCAGAGCGTGCTCCTCAACGTCTTTGTCGGCACCGCCCAGGGCGCGCTCACAGCAGCCCGCGACTATACGGTCACGAAATCACGGCCCTGGATCTATTCCGGCGTCGAGCGACACGTCGACGATCCCTGGATCAAGCGGCAATATGGTGAGCTCTGGACGAAGGTGCAGGCTGCGACCGCGCTTGCCGACCGGGCAGCTCAGGCCATGGACGCCGCCTATGCCAAAGGCGCTGCACTGACGGCGGACGAGCGCGGCCAGGCAGCGATTGCAGTTGCTTCCGCCAACGTGCTGGCCGGCAAGGTGGCGCTCGAGGTGACAAGCGAGATCTTCGAGGTCATGGGCGCGCGGTCGGCGGTGCGCGCCCATGGTTTCGACCGGTTCTGGCGCAATGTGCGCATCCATACGCTGCACAATCCGGCCGAATACAAGACACGCAATGTCGGGACGTGGTTCCTGACGGGCGACTGTCCTGAACCCGGGATATTCCAATGAGCGGGCGTGAGCTTCATCTCAACATCAATATCCTGCATTCGGGCTTCTCGCCTGCGGCTTGGCGGATGGAAGGCAGCGATCCGCGCGCCTCCTTCGATATCAATCACTACATCAATGTCGCCAGGATCGCCGAACGCGGCACGTTCGATGCCGTCTTCCTCGCCGACCAGGCGGCGATCTCGGACCGGGTGGACTTCCGGCCGCTGACCTCGCTCGAGCCAACGATCGTGCTTGCGCTGGTCGCCGCCAACACACAGCATATCGGGCTCATCGCCACCGCCTCGACGACCTATAACGAACCCTACAATATCGCCCGTCGCTTTGCGACGCTTGACCATGCGAGCGCCGGCCGGGCCGGCTGGAACATCGTCACCAGCGCCGACCTGTCGCAGAGCCGCAATTTCGGCCTCGAAAAGCCGGTCGCCCATTCCAGCCGCTACGAGCGCGCCGGCGAATTTACCGCCGTCGTCAAGGCGCTGTGGGACAGCTGGGAGGAAGATGCCTTTATCGGCGATGTCGCGACAGGCCGTTTCGTCGATCCGACACGTGTCCATGCGATCGCCCATCGCGGCAAGCATTTCCAGGTGCACGGGCCGCACAATATTCCACGCCCGCCTCAGGGCCATCCGGTTCTCGTCCAGGCCGGCGGCTCGGACGATGGAAGAGAGCTTGCGGCCGAACATGCCGAAGCCGTTTTCTCCGCCTCGCAATCCTTCGAAGAGGCGCTCGATTATGCCGGTGACCTGCGCCGGCGTGCCGCCCGCTTCGGCAGGCCGGCCGACAGCATCCTCGTGCTTGCCGGCCTCGCGACGATCATCGGCAGTACCGAGATCGAGGCCAAACGCCGGCAGGAAGAGCTGCGCGAGCTGATACCGCTCGAATATAGTCTCGCTCGACTTGCGGGCGTGCTGCAGCTCGACGCCAAGAACCTCGACCTCGACGCGCCGCTACCGGACGACATTCCGCTGCCACCCGATGGCGGCCATACATTCTTCCGTGCGACGCTGGCGCTCGCCAAACGGGAAGGGCTCAGCGTGCGCGGCCTGATCCGTGCCTTGAACGGGGGCACCGGCCATCGCACCATTGTCGGCACGCCACAGGACGTTGCCGACGACATCGAACACTGGTTTGTCGCCGGCGCGGCAGATGGCTTCAACCTGATGCCGGACGTATTGCCGCACGGGCTCGAGGTCTTCGTCGACGAGGTCGTGCCGATCCTGCGCAAACGCGGACTATTCCGGCGAGCCTATAGCGGCCGGACGCTTCGCGAGCATCTCGGTCTTGCCCGCCCGACCAACCCGTATGCGGCCGCGGCAGAATAGCGATCGACAATGACAGCAGACAGGGGAAATCGATATGACGCCATCAACAGCAGCAGAAAGAAACGTCGGCAACGACAGGCTGAAGGCGCTTGCCGGCGAGCGTTACCGCAATAAGCAGCAGCTTTCGGGCGATTGGACCGAAACCATCGAGACGATCCTCTCACATCGGAGCGTGCGTCACTATCTGCAGGACCCGGTACCGGCGGAGGCAATCGAGCTTGCCGTTGCCGCCGCCCAGTCGGCACCGAGTTCCTCGAACCTGCAGGCCTGGAGCGTGGTTGCCGTTGAAGACGTCGAACGTCGCGGACGTTTGAATGCGGTTGCCGGCAATCAGCGCCAGATCGCCCAGGCCCCGCTTCTGCTCGTCTGGCTCGCCGATCTTGCCCGACCGCGCAAGATTGCAACCGAGCGCGGCGCGACGGGCGAAGGTCTTGACTACGTGGAAAGCTTTCTTCTTGGCGTGATCGACGCGGCACTCGCCGCCCAGAACGCCGTCGTCGCCCTGGAATCTCTTGGCCTCGGCACCTGCTATATCGGTGCGATCCGCAACGATCCGGAAACGGTCGCCCGCGAACTCGCCCTGCCCGATGGTGTCTTTCCCGTTTTTGGCCTGACGGTCGGTTATCCCGATCCGGCGGTGCCCGCCGGCGTCAAGCCACGCCTGCCGCAGACAAGCGTCCTGCACCGCGAGCGCTATCGAGATGGCGCACCGGCCGATGATCTCGCCGGTTACAATTATATTCTCAGAACCTTCCAGACCGAACAGACCATGCCTCTGATCGACTGGACCGATCAGGTTCGCAATCGCATCGGCACGGTCGAGGCGCTCAGGGGCCGCCATGTACTTGGCGAGGTGGCGCGCAAACTGGGGTTCCGGCTGAAATAGGCCGTCCCGGCCTGCCTCTGCGCGATCTCACTCGGCGGCGATCATATCGAAATCGGATCGAGGGCTACGGGAGGAGGCGACCTCAATCGTCTGCGCGGCGCGCGCCTCGGCAAGCAGCCAGTTGCGGAAGAGATCGACCCGCATCAGCCGCGCCTTGTGGGTGGATGTGACGAAAAAATAGGAATAGCCGACCGCCTGCGGACTGCCGAGGGGGCAGACGAGCCGGCCACTGCGGATCTCGGCTTCCGCGAGCCGGATCTTGCCGAGACCGAGCCCCTGGCCGGCGACAGCCGCGTCGAGCACCAGCGAGGACTGGTTCAATCGGAAGCCGCCGCGCGACGGGCGATAGGAAAGTCCCTCGGCGCGCAGCCAAGCATGCCAGTCCGGGCAGGCATGGTCATGCTCAGCCCCTTCTTCATGAAGAAGCGGCACGTCTTCGATCGCCTCCGGTCGCTCCCACAATCCGTGGTGGTCGGCAAATTGCGGACTGCAGACTGGCACGACCGCCTCTGAGAAGAGATGATCGACCGCGAGGCCGGGATAGGCGCCGCTGCCGAAGCGGATCACGCAGTCGGCGTCGCTCGCGTCGAGGTCCGTCAAATCGGTCGAGGCTTCGACCAGGACCTGCAGGCCGGGGGCTGCGCGGCGAAGCGCATCGAGCCGCGGGATCAGCCATTTGCTGGCGAAGGACGGTGCGACGGACACCCGGATCGGCTGCTCGTGATCGCTCGTCGCAAACTGCGTCATGGCCGAAAGAACGGCGTCGAAGGCATCGGTCAGACCCGGCATTAGGGCGTGGCCTGCTGGTGTCAGCTGCAGCTGGCCGCGCACCCGGTTGAACAGCGGCTGGCCAAGGTAGTTTTCCAGGAGCCTGATCTGCTGGCCGACGGCAGCCGAGGTGACGTGCAGCTCTTCGGCGGCACGGATGAAATTGAGATGACGCGCCGTCGCGACGAAGGCGCGCAGCGACGTCAGCGGCGGCAGACGGGCAAGCGTCGGATTGATGGTCTTCCTGCGGTGGGGCGCGAGCGTGTTCATGAGCTGATTGCACCACAAACCGACCAGACAAGACGAGAACCCACTTTGCGCCGATAGCGAGGCCGGAAACATTTCCTTGCGCGTGATCACCCTTGCCGGAGAAGCAAAAACTAAAATCGAAAAATTGTCTACTAAAAGACTAGATTATTACGGCCACGGCACGCCTGCCGATTTGCGCGAAGCTTTGCTTTCGGGCGCTGTTAGAAAAACATTCTTCTCGATTTCCCCTCCCCGGACCGATCATGCGCGCTCACCAAGGCGTGGGCCTCGGCAGGCCGAAACGGACACAGGGGGTCGTTATGGATATCAACAGACGTCAGCTCAATCAGCTCTTCGCGTTCACGGCGCTCAGCGCCGTGGTGCCCATCGGCCGCTTTGCCGAGGCGGCGGAGCCTGTCGCCGGCGGTACGCTCAATCTGCTCGTCCAGCCGGAGCCACCCACACTCGTCACCCTTGCGCATACGGCAGGCCCGACCACCCGCGTCTCCGGCAAGGTCACCGAAGGATTGCTGGCTTACGGGCTGGACTTCAAGCCGATCCCGCAGCTTGCGACCGCCTGGTACGTCAGCGACGACGGGCTGGAATACCGTTTCGAACTCAGGCAAGGCGTCAAATGGCATGACGGCAAACCCTTTGCCGCCGAGGATGTCGCCTTCTCGATCCTGGCACTCAAGGAGGTGCATCCGCGTGGCCGGGCCACCTTCTCCAGCGTCAAGGAGGTCGCGACACCGGATGCCCATACCGCCATCATCCGCCTGTCGAAGCCGGCGCCCTATCTGATCGGCGCCTTGCAGGCGAGCGAATCCCCGATTGTGCCCAAACATGTCTACGAGGGCGCCACCGATCTTGCCGGACACGCAAATGGCCGCGCCCCGATCGGCACCGGTCCTTTCATCTTCCGTGAATGGGCGGTCGGCAGCCATGTGATCCTGGATCGCAATCCCGACTATTGGGACCAGGGCAAACCCTATCTCGACCGCATCGTCGTCAAGTTCATTCCCGATGCCAGCGCCAGACTTGCAGCACTTGAGACCGGCGAAGTCGATATTGCTCCCGATACGCCGGTGTCGCTGAGCGAAATCGACCGGCTGAAAGCCTCGCCCACGCTTGCCGTCGACGATCGCGGCAACGATTATTCGCCTACTGTCTACCGCATCGAGTTCAACCTGCAGAACGAGTATTTCAAGCATGACAAGGTCCGCCAGGCCGTGGCCCATGCGATCGACCGGCAGACTGTCGCCAATATCGCCTTCTACGGCTATGCGGTCGCAGCGCCGAGCCCGATCAGCCCCTTCCTCAAGGCTTTCTATAATCCTGACGTCCCGGTCTATGCCCATGATCCGGCAAAGGCCGAACAGCTTCTCGACGAAGCAGGCTTCCCGCGCGGGCCAGACGGTGTGCGCTTCGAGGTGCCGCACGATGTGATGCCCTATGGCGACACCTATACTCGTATCGGTGACTATCTGCGCGATGCGCTGTCCAAGATCGGCGTCAAGGTGACGCTGCGCGGACAGGATGTGCCGACCTGGCTGAAGCGCGTCTACACCGACCGCGATTTCGCCTTCGTCACCAACGGCATGGGCAATACGTTCGATCCGACCATCGGCGTGCAGCGTCTCTACTGGTCGAAGAACTTCAAGAAGGGCGTGCCCTTCTCGAACGGCTCGGGCTACAACAATCCGGAAATCGACGCGATCTTCGAACAGGCTGCGGTCGAGAACGACAGGGCCAAACGCGTCGAACTCTTCAACCGCATGCAGGTGATCATCGCCCGCGATCTGCCCGATATCACGCTCGTCTCCTTCCGGCAGCTGACGATCTTCAACAAGAAGGTCCAGGACCATACGGTGGTTGCCGACGGTCTCTCGGGCAGCCTCTCCTCCGCCTATCTCCTCAAGAACGCCTGACAGGGACGATCCTCATGAGCATCAATCGTCGCACCTTCAACCAGCTGCTGCTTTTATCCACCGCCAGCACGCTCGTGCCCTCGTTCGGCCTCAAGGCCGCAGAAGACAAGCCGAAGCCGGGCGGAACGCTGAACTTCATCGTCGTACCAGAACCGCCGACAATCCTGGCGCTGGCGCACACCGCCGGCGGCACGCAGAAGGTCAGTCCGAAGATCACCGAGGGGCTGTTGACCTATGATTTCGACCTGACCCCCAAACCGCAGCTTGCGACCGAATGGTCGATATCGGACGATGGCCTGAGCTACACGTTCAGGTTGCGGCCTGATGTCAAATGGCATGATGGCAAACCCTTCACCGCCGATGACGTCGCCTATTCGATCGAGCTCTTAAAGCAGGTCCATCCGCGCGGGCGCGGCACCTTCGCCAATGTCGTCAGGGTCGAGACACCTGATCCGCTGACAGCGGTCATCCGCCTGTCGAAGCCCGCGCCCTACCTGCTCAGCGCTCTCTATGCGGCGGAATCGCCGATCGTGCCGAAGCATATCTACGACAATATCGCGATCGCCGACGTGCCGCTCAACAAGAACGGCAGCGCACCGATCGGCACCGGCCCTTTCGTCTTCAAGGAATGGACGCGCGGCTCGCATATCATCCTGGAGCGTAATGCCGACTACTGGGATGCAGGCAAACCCTATCTCGACCAGATCGTCATCCGCTTCGTGCCCGATGGAGCGGCACGAGCAGCAGGATTCGAGACCGGCGAATTCGATATCGGCGGCGACAATCCGATCCCGCTCAGCGATCTCGAGCGCATCAAGGCGCTGCCGAACATCAGCGTCGATTCCCGCGGTTACGAAACCAAGGGCGATCAGACCCAGCTCATCTTCAATCTCGACAACGAATATCTGAAGGATGTCAGAGTTCGCCGCGCCATCGCCCACGCGATCGATCTCGACATCATCCTCAACACAGTCTGGTACGGTTACGGCCATATTTCGCCGACACCGATCAGTACCTTCCTGTCACGCTACCACGACGGCTCGATCAAGCCCTACGCCTACGATCTTGCGGCAGCCGAACAGCTTCTCGACGAGGCCGGCTACAAGCGCGGCGCCGACGGCACGCGCTTTGCCCTCAGGCTCACCCACAATTCCTACAATGAAGGCTTCAAGCGGGTCATCGAATATCTGAAACAGAATCTCACCCGTATCGGCATTGCCGCGACGATCGATTCCTACGATTTCTCGACCTACATCCAGAAGGTCTATACCGAACGCGTCTTCGACGTCACGGCCGAATATCTCGGCAACCAGTTCGATCCGACGCTCGGCGTCCAGCGCATCTACTGGTCGAAGAACTTCAAGCTCGGCCTGCCTTTTTCCAATGCGGCGCATTACGCCAACCCGGAGGTCGACCGGCTGCTGGAGGCAGCATCAATCGAAATCGACGAGCACAAGCGAAGACAAGAATTCAACGATTTCCAGAGGATCATCGCCGACGAGGTTCCGGTGGTCAATCTGATCGCGCTGGAAAATGTCACGGTCTTCAACAAGCGGGTGAAGAACCACACGGTCGGCGCCGAAGGCGTCCAGGCCAATTTCGCCGAGGTCTATATCAAGGACGGCGAAGGCTGACGGTTCGGGGGTCACGACCAGCCTTCACGGATCGGGGGCGCATCGCCAGATGCGCCCCCGATCGCTTTCCGATCTGTCGAATAAATGTTTGCTTAAGAGGCGGCGCGGGCCGGCGTGAATTTCGCGAGGATGCGGTCGGCAAGCGCGATCGCCTGCGTGCGCTGCTCGGTGATCGAGCTCGATTCCCAGGCGACACCGCGCAACGGATGGCCGATGGCGCTCAAGTTGCGGTGAACGCACCCTTCCTCATTGATGAGGTCGCCTTCAGGGGTGGCGTCGATGCCGAAGCCGGTCGAATGCGGGCGCACCTCGCCGCTTGAAAGAAGCTGGCGAACAAACGGATCAGAGATTTGCCGCCAGTCGTGCAGCTGATGTCCACGGCAATCGATCACACCGCCGAACACGGTATCCTCGAGGCCGCCCGCCGTCTTCAGGGTTGCTGCAATACCGTTTTCATCAGGCCTTAGCGCCAGCAGGCGGGCCGTCTCTGCGACGAGCCGTCCCTGCGACCGCGCTTCTTCGACGCTGCGGTGGCTTTCCGGCGCGGATCGATGTGCCGTCACGTCCCAGAAGGCCCTCAGATGACGGGCAAAGCGCAGTCTTTCCCGATCCTCTGCATTCTGCCAGAGCGGCAGGATGTAGGGGCGAATGGCAAGCGGCAGCCCCTGCCAGTCCCCACCAGCGGCGGCAAGCCGGCGCCGTTCCGCCTTGACGCGCGCAAGCAGGCCGCGCGCCGTCGCAGGAAAGGGTCCCTCGGCGAGAAAGTCGCGGGCCGGCTCGGCATTCCTGCGACCCTCGACGAACTGGCCCCGCCGCGAAATCACCCGGTAACGTCCACGAAACCCCCTCGCCTCCATGCTCGCGATCGCATCAACCATGGAGAGACTGGCACCGATGATGAGGATATCGGAACTGTCGCGCAACCGGTCGAGCGCTGCCGTGTTCCAGGGATTTTCGGCAAAGCGCGGATGTCTCGCCACAGCTGCCTCGGCAGGGCGCAGATCGGGCTGGAATACCCCGAGCGCCAGGACGGCCTCGTCCGCTTACAAGACAGTGCCGTCCGTGGTCGCAACACGGACCCGGTGTGGCGATGATGACAGATGTGCCGCCGACGAACGGACATGCTGCAGGCTCGATCCGGAGCGTGCCTGTGCAACCGCGCGCTTCAGTTCGTAGCGCACATAGGTCCCGTAAAGATGGCGCGGCGGGCTGCTTGCGGCAACGTCTGCGGGCGGCTGCCAGCCGTTGGCGGGGCCGTGTTCGGTAAGCCAGCGGGCCAGGTGCCCCATGTCTTCGGGATAGAGCGAGAAGATCTCAGCCGGTCCGTTGACGAGATGGGCGGGATCGCTGGTGCTATAGGCAACGCCGCGCCCGAGCTCGGCACGCGGCTCGATGATGGTGATCGACAGCGCGACCGTGGTCTGGTCGAGCAGTTTGAGCGCGGTTAGCGCGCCGGCAAACCCGCCGCCGATAATGATGACGGAATGGCCTGGCTTTGGATCGAAATGCATGAGACCTCCCTCCCCGTCACGCAGATCCGGGGGACGACAGCAAGAAAGGCGCAAAGTTCTCCTGCCGACGCGGCGGCCGGAGATCCGGATGACCCCGGGTGATAGATGGAAGCGACGCGACCGGCTGGGCTTTAGAAGACCTTGCCTTCCTCCAGATGCGTCCTCGTTCCGTTGATGTAGAAATCGCCGACCACACGCGCCTTGTGCAAAAGCGGATTATGGTTGAGCACAGTGCGGATATTGCGCCAGTGGCGGTCAAGGTTGAGATGCCTCGATGTAGCCGAGCCACCGCCGAGCTCGAAGACGTTGGTTGCGGCAGAAAGCGCGATCTGAGAGGCGACGATCTGCGTGCGCGCCGTCGTCAGGGCGCTTTCGACAAGAGCCGCTTCCAGTCGTTCCGGATCGCCTGCTCCGAACGCCGCGACGGAACGGTCAAGCGCGCGGGCCGCCTCGCGGATCAGCGTATCGACAGCAAACGAGCCGCTGGCGATCTCACCCAGAATTTTCTGGACAAAGGGGTCGGCATTGGCCGTCTCGGCCGCGCTATGGGCAGCCGAACGTGCCTGTCTGCGCACGTAATCGGTACCCTCGGCCACTGCGCCGCGCACCGCACCTGCCATGGAAGCGGCAAGGTGGAGCTGGCGCAGGGTTGATGTATGACGCCCGACAAGCGAATTGAGGCCGCGCGTGGAAATCTCATGGGCCAGCACCTCCACGTCCTCGAGCAGCACGCCGCCGCTTGCGGTCAGCCGTTGGCCCATGCCGTCCCAGTCATCGAGAATGGTGATGCCTTTGCGGTCGACCGGCAAGAGAACGCTGACGAGCTGGTCCTCGTCATTTTTCGCGCTGAAGGAAGCGAAATCGGAAAAGGCAGTGCCCGTCGCATACCATTTGCGGCCGTTGAGGCGATAGCTGTCGCCGGATTTTGAAAGCCTGGTCGTCACCTCGCCGGGCCGCTTGGTGCCCTGTTCCGTATGAGCGCCGCCGAACAGCTTGCCGGCAAGCACTCTGGCAAGCTGTGTGCGATCGAGCGCTGTATTCGGATTGAGAATGAGGCTCTCGGTGAAATTGAAGTGGCTGCGAAGCGCATGCGCCACATTGGAATCGGCCGCACCGATCGCCATGATCGTTTCGATATAGTCGAGGACACTGCCGCCAGGCCCGCCGAGCGAGACGGGGATGCGCAGCGCTCCGAGACCGGCCTCCTTGAACAGGCGGAAAGCCTCAAACGGAAGCTCGCGATCGAGATCGCGCCGTGCCGCTTCCTTGCCGATTTCGGCTGCGAGCGCCGGTACCGTCGAAAGCAGGGCGGCAAGATCGGAATCGGGCGCAGATCCACCTGCAGATAACAGCACGGAAGAGGTCGGAGTGGCCATGGTCAAGCTTTCAACGGCGGATTTTTGAAGAATGGGGAGGATCCACACGAGAGCGGATCCTCCCTGACGGCCTCAGGCGACGGCGCGCGTCAGCGACACGACATTGTCGGTCCCACCTTCGCTGACGCGCGGAACGCGCCCTTCGACCGGATGGCTTGGATCGTTGAAGCCCGGCGTCGACGGATGACCGGCCGTCACCAGCCTGTCGACCAGGGCCTCGTCCTCGGCATCGAGCTTGACGTCGAGCGCGCGGATATAGCTGTCCCAATGCTCTTCGGTGCGCGGACCGGTGATGGCGGCCGAGATCAGCTTGTTGTTCAGCACCCAGGCGAGCGCGAACTCGGTCGGCGTAATGCCCTTGCGGTTGGCATGGGCAGCGATCTCCTTGGCGATCGCAATCGATTCCGGACGCCATTCGGTTTCGAGGATGCGCTTGTCGCCACGGCCTGCACGCGTATCGGCACCCGGCTCCTTGCCCGGCTCGTATTTGCCGGTCAGCACGCCGCGGGCGAGCGGCGAATAGGAGACAACGCCGAGGCCGTAGTAGTGGGCGGCCGGCAACTGTTCGGCTTCGGCCGTGCGGTTGACGATGTTGTAGAGTGGCTGGCTTGCGACCGGCCGATCGATGCCGAGCTGATCGGCAAGATGAGCGATCTCGGCGATGCGCCAGCCACGGAAATTCGAGACCCCGAAATAGCGAAGCTTGCCCGCGCGGATAAGGTCAGCAATGGCGCGCACCGGCTCTTCGAGCGGCGCGTCGAAGACGGCGCGGTGGAAATAGAGGATGTCGATATAGTCGGTGTTCAGCCGGCGCAGCGAATTCTCCACCGTCTCGATCACCCATTTGCGCGAGTGGCCGCCAAGGTTCGGGCCCTTGGTGTGCGAGTTGACGAACTTGGTCGCCAATACCCAATGGTCGCGGCTTGACTTGATGCCACGGCCCACGACCTCTTCCGACTTGCCGTCGTGATAGACGTCGGCCGTGTCGATGAAGTTGATCCCCTGCTCGCGGGCCTTGTCGATGATGCGGAAGGCGACCTCATCGGGCGTCGGCCCGCCGAACATCATGGTTCCAAGGCTGAGCGGTGACACTTTGAGCGCGCTGCGCCCGAGGTAGCGATAATCGACCATTTCATTCTCCATTCATTGAGCGTGGTGACAGGCGACGGCATGGCCGGCGCCGAACTGGCGGAATGCCGGATCCTCGGCCTGGCATATATCGGTGGCAAGCGGACAGCGCGTGTTGAAGCGACAGCCGGAAGGTGGATTGTGCGGACTTGGCAGGTCGCCGGTGATCGGGGCGGCCTGCTTGCGGCGCGACGGGTCGGGCACGGCGGCAAGCAGGGCCTGCGTATAGGGATGTTTGGCACCGTTCCAGAGGTCGGCGGTCGAGGCGCTTTCGACTATACGCCCGAGATACATGACGAGCACCCGGTCGGCAAAATAACGAACGACGGATAGATCATGCGAGATGAAAAGATAGGAAAGCGACAGCTCCGTCTTCATCTCGACCAGCAGGTTGAGGATCTGGGCCTGGATCGACAGGTCAAGTGCCGAGACCGGTTCATCGCAGATGACGAGCTCGGGCTGCAGGATCAGCGCCCGGGCAATGCCGATGCGCTGGCGCTGGCCGCCGGAAAATTCGTGCGGATAGCGCTCCAGGCTGTCGCGTGGCAGGCCGACATGCTCGACCATTCCCGCAGCGATCGCATCACGTTTCCTGCGATCGCCGATGCCGTGCACGGCAAGCGGCGCCGTCAATATGGTGCGGATGGTCTGCCGTGGATTGAGCGAAGCGAAGGGGTCCTGGAAGATCATCTGGATGCTGCGGCGGATCGACTGCAGCTCCTTGTTCGACATGGCCGTAACATCGCGGCCGCGAAAGCGGACCTGCCCGGAAGACGGCGTGACGAGACGCGTCAGCGACTTGCCGAGCGTCGACTTGCCGCAACCGGATTCGCCGACGAGCGCAACTGTCTCGCCTTCCGCGATTTCCAGTGACACGCCGTCGACGGCACGCACCGTGCCGGCGCTGCCTGGATAATGGGTGGAGAGCCTATCGACCGACAGGAGCGACATGAGCGACCTCCGCATGGACTGAAACATAGGGGCAGGCGACTTCGCGGCCCGCCGAGATGGAAAACAGCGTCGGCACCGCCTGGGCGCAGGCGGGACGGGCGACCGGACAGCGCGGGCGGAAGGAGCAGCCCTTCTCGCCGGCGGCCGAGACGATGGAACCCGGAATTTCGGCAAGCGGCCCATCGCGATAATGATAATCAGCCGTCAGCCGCGGCGAGGCAGCCAGGAGGCCGCGCGTATAGGGGTGATAGGGCGTATCAAAGACCGGACCGGGCAGCCCCTCCTCGATCTTGCGGCCGGCATACATGACGACGACGCGATCAGCCCATTGCGCCACGATGCCGAGATCGTGCGTGATCAGGATGACGGCCATGTTCAGCTTGGCGCGCAGATTGTCGAGAAGCTGCAGGACCTGCGCCTGGATGGTCACGTCGAGCGCGGTCGTCGCCTCGTCGGCGATCAGAAGTTTCGGATTGCAGGCAACGGCAATCGCGATCATCACGCGCTGGCGCATGCCGCCCGACAGCTGATGGGGATAGTCATCGATGCGTCTGGCCGGCTCCGGAATACTGACGAGGTCCAGAAGCTCGATCGCCCGGGCACGCGCCTGGCGGCGGCTCAGATCCTCATGGATCCGCAGCACCTCGATGATCTGGTCACCGATCGACAGGACCGGATTGAGCGAGGTCATCGGCTCCTGGAAGATCATCGCGATGTCGCGCCCGCGAATCCGGCGCAGCTGCCGTTCCGACAGCGTCAGCAGACTGCGACCGTCAAACAGGATTTCGCCACCCGGCCGGGCGTGCCGTGGCAGGAGCCCCATTAGGGCAAGGGCTGTCAGCGATTTTCCGGAGCCGGATTCACCAACGATCGCCAGCATCTCTCCGGGATTGGCGTTGAAGCTTACGCCCTTCACCGGCTCTGCGGTCGCAAAGCGGACGAAGAGATCGCGGACTTCGAGAAGATGGCTCATCAGCGTTCCTCAGAAAAGCGCGGATTGAGCGCATCGTTGAGCCCATCACCCAGAAGATTGAGTGCCAGTACGGTAAAGACGATCGCGAGACCCGGCAGGGCTGTCAGGTACCAAGCGGTGCGGATCACGTCCCGGCCGGCACCGATCATCGATCCCCAGGAGACGCGATTGGGATCGCCAAGCCCCATGAAGGACAGCGCCGATTCCATCAGGATGGCGCTTGCGACCATAACCGAGGAGGTGACGATCAGCGGCGGCAGGGCGTTCGGCAGGATTTCGCGGAAGATGATGCGTGCATGGCCGAAGCCGAGGCTTCGAGCGGCCAGCACATAGTCCTTCTCGCGGATGGCGCGGAACTCGGCCCGTGTCAGGCGCGCCACCGTCGGCCAACTGACGATCGCAATCGCGATTGTGACGGTCGAGGTCGTCGGCTGAGCGATGGCGACCAGGACGACGAGCAAGACGAAGCTCGGGATCGTCTGGAAGATCTCGATGAATTTCACCAGGAGATCATCGACGATCCCGCCGAAATATCCCGCCATCGCGCCGATCGTGATGCCGGCGGAAAGCCCGAGGGCGGTCGCAGCGATACCGACCGTAAGCGAAATGCGCGCCCCGTGGAGGATGCCTGCGAGCACATCGCGTCCCATCGAATCCGTACCGAGCGGATAGGACGGATTTTGGCCCGGCCAGAGGAACGGTCGCGCCACCATCTCCATCGGATCGCCGGGATAAAAGACGGGAGCAAGAAGGGCAGCGAGTGCGGTGGCGATCAGGAACAGGACGCCGAACAATGCGGTGGGATTGGACAGAAAAACCTTGAGCTCCCGCCGCAGACCGCGCCAGGCAATACCGGGTGCGGCGGCGGCGCGCACGTCGGGCGCATGGATATGCGTCCAGCGCGGCTCGGCGGGTTTTTGGGGCGGCGGCCGCGAGGCGTCGCTGTCGTGCTCGGCCAGATCGATTGCGCTGCCGGCATAGGTATGAAGCTTCTGACTGGTCATCGGCTGGCTCCGATTCTGGGATCAATCCATGCCTGCAGCAGATCGACGGCCGCGTTGGCGACGATCACAAGGAAGGAGGACAAGAGCAAGATGCCGAGCAGCACGGAAAAATCGCGGGCCATCACGGCTTCGAAGGCAAGCCGGCCGAGCCCCGGCCAACTATAGACGGTCTCGACCACGACGGCTCCGCCAAGCATGCCCCCGAAATGCATGCCGGCCATTGTCGTGATCGGGATCAGCGCATTGCGCAGCACGTGACGCGTGGTCAGGAAGAAGGGCGACACGCCCTTGGCGCGGGCGGTGCGGACGAAATCCTGCGACTTGACCTCCAGCATCGCCGCGCGTGTCAGTCGCGCATAGATTGCCAGATAGAAGAGGGAGAGCGAGGTTGCCGGCAACACCATGTAGCGGATCCGGTCGAGGAGCGCCGGAAGCCCGGTCAGCCGCGATCCGATCGTGCTGTCGCCGCCGCTCGGCAGCCAGCCGAGCTTGACCGAGAAAAACAGGATCAGCATCAGGCCGATCCAGAAGCCGGGGATTGAGTAAAACAGCAGCGAGACGACCGAGATCACCCGGTCGGCAAGCCTGCCGGAAAAGCTTGCCATCAACGCGCCGAGCAGCAGACCAACGGCAATGGCGATCAGCAGCGCGGCCAGCATCAGCGTCAGTGTTCCAGGCAGCCGCTGGCCGATTAGATCGGCAACCGGCATTCCGTAGCGCGGCGAAAAACCGAGGCTGAAATGCGCCAGGTTGTCCAGGTAGTTGGCGAGCTGCACGAGGAGAGGGTTGTCGAGCCCGAAGCGCTGGCGCAGAGCCGCCATTGTTTCCTCCGTGGCCGAACCGGATTCTGCCGCCATCACGTCGGCCGCATCGCCCGGTGCGAGCTTGAGCAGGAAGAAACTCAATATGACGATGCCGAGCATGGTCGGCACGGCCTGAATGACGGTCTTTCTGATCGTGCGGGCGACCCGCTTGAGTGCCGACATGGATTTCCACCTCGCGTCGCCGGAAGAATTCATCGTGCTGTGTTGCGATAGTAGTTGACTAAATCTGTGGGTTTTGTCAAATCCATATTAGTAAATAATTCCAAGAAGAGATCGAATATCGAAGTCTTTTGAAATTATTTAACGTCACTAAGATTTACATAAGAATTTCCTACCGAAGCAGCTCCGGAATTGGGTAAAAAACTCTACTGCGGCGCCGAAGTATGGAAAGGCGAACCCAGGACGCCTGGCAACGGGCACGCACAATCATTGAGGGACCGACCATGCCAGCATTTCCTGCCCCGACACGCCGCAATTTCCTTCTTGCTTCCGTTGCGCTCACCGTGGCGTCGGCGACACGCCTGCCGGCCTTTGCGGCCCCTGTGCGTGGCGGCACAGCGACGCTGCTCCTGTCGGCCGAGCCGCCGGTGCTGACGACGATTGCTAACACTGCCTTCAATTCCGTCTACGTCTCGCCGAAGGTGATCGAAGGCCTTCTGACCTATGATTTCGAGCTGAACCCGCAGCCGCTCCTGGCCAAGGAATGGTCGGTGAGCCCGGATGGGCTGGCCTACACGTTCCACCTGCGCGAGAGCGTAAAATGGCATGACGGCCAGACCTTCACATCGGCCGACGTCGCTTTCTCGATCAAGACGCTGAAGGAGGTTCATCCGCGTGGCCGCAACACGTTCCTCAACCTCGTCGACGTCGAAACGCCGGATCCGCTGACTGCGATCCTGAAACTCTCCAAGCCGGCTCCCTACCTCATCACTGCGCTTGCCTCCTCCGAGACGCCGATCGTTCCGCGCCATATCTATGAAGGAACGAAGGTCGCGGAAAACCCGGCCAACCTTGCACCGATCGGCACCGGCCCCTTCAAGTTCAAGGAATGGGTTCGCGGCAGCCACCTCGTCTATGAGCGCAATCCTGAATACTGGGATCAACCGCGTCCCTATCTCGACCAGCTCATCGTCCGCTTCATTCCCGATGCAGCGGCGCGCTCCATCGCGATCGAAACCGGCGAAATCGATCTTGCGCCCTCGACGCCCGTTCCTCTCAGCGACCTTGAACGTCTGAAGGAGGTCCCCGGTATCGCCTTCGAGCAGCGCGGCTATCAGTATGCGAACGGCGTCAGCCGCATCGAGTTCAACCTCGAACGTCCCTTCTTCAAGGACATTCGCGTCCGCCAGGCCTTCGCCCATGTGATCGACCGCAAGGTGATCCTCAACACCATCAACTACGGCTATGGCGCGGCCATTCCCGGTCCGATCAATCCCAATCTTGCCAAATGGTATGATGGCGATCTGAAGACCTATCCGATCGATCTTGCTGCCGCCGAAAAGCTGCTCGACGAGGCCGGCTATCCGCGTGGCAGCGACGGCGTGCGCATCCGCATCAATCTCGACTATGTGCCGAGCGGAGAAACCTATCCGCGCGGTTCGGAATATATCCGCCAGGCGCTCGCCAAGGTCGGTGTCGATGCGACCGTCCGCAGCCAGGACTTCGCCACCTATACCAAACGCATCTATACCGACCGCGATTTCGATTTCGCCTTCGAGGGCATGAGCAACCTCTTCGATCCGACCGTCGGCGTCCAACGTCTCTACTGGAGCAAGAACTTCAAGCCGGGCGTGCCCTTCTCCAACGGCTCCGCCTACAGCAATCCTAAGGTCGATGCGCTTTTGGAGGCTGCGGCGATCGAGGTCGATGCGAAAAAACGTGTCGATCAGTGGCGCGAGATCCAACAAATTCTCGTCGAGGACCTACCGGCGATCGACATAGCCAGCCAGCCGGAGCTGACCATCTACAACAAGCGCATCGCCGACCACACGGTCGGTGGCGAAGGCGTTTCGGGCAGCCTCGCCTACGCCTATGTGGTGGCAGCCTAGGCAGGCAGAAAGAGAAACAGATCCGTCATGTCCATCCAACATCCTCCCGGCTCCATCGTCGGCCTGCCGAAATTTTCCGCCCCCACCGATTTTGCCGAAAGCCCGCTCTCGCAGGCGCTCAAACAGCCGGTACTGCTCGGCCTTTTCCTGCCGATCCAGGCCGGTGGCTGGACGCAATCGACCCTTGAGCGGTCGACCGACTGGCGCTTCGACTACAATAAGGCGCTCACGTTAAGGGCCGAGGAACTCGGCTTCGATCTCGTCTTCGCCCTGTCGCAATGGCTGCCGAAGGGCGGCTATGGCGGCGTCTTCAACGGCCAGGCCCTCGACAGTTTCGTATCAACCGCAGCCCTTGCCGGGCTCACGAAGAAAATCATGCTGATCTCCACCATGCATGTCCTCTACGGTCCCTGGCATCCGCTGCATCTTGCCAAATTCGGCGCCACACTCGACCACATCACCGGCGGCCGTTGGGGCATCAATGTCGTGACCGGCCACCGCGCGGTCGAGCACGAAATGTTCGGCTGGCCGCGCATCGAACATGACAGGCGTTACGAGCTGGCGGCCGAATTCCTCGAGGTCGTGCAGCGCCTCTGGAGCGACACGGAGAACTATTCCTTCGAGGGCGAAAGCAGCTGGAAACTCGGCGGCGGCTTCGTGACGCCGAAGCCCAATTTCGGCCGACCGATCCTCGTCAATGCCACGGGTTCGGATGCCGGCATCGCCTTTGCGGCCCGCTATTCGGACATCGTCTTCATCACCAGCCCGACGGGGGCCGATATCGACAGCGCGCTACAGTCGCTGCCCGCCCATACCAAGAGGGTCAAGGATGCGGCCAAGGATGTCGGACGCACGGTGCGCACGCTGCTCAATCCGATGGTTATCTGCCGGCCGACAGAAAAAGAGGCCTGGGAGCTTGCCGACAGGATCGTCGCCCATGGCGACCAGCGCTCGCCGCAGGGGTTTTCGTCGCTAAACTCCGACGCCCAGGCCTGGAAAGGCCGCGATCCCCAGGATCCCTACCGCTTCGTCGGCGGCAATATCCGCGTCATCGGCTCGCCTGAAAGCGTGGTCGACCAGTTTCTGAAATTGAAGGCAGCCGGCGTCGACGGTCTGCAGCTCAGCTTCTTCGATTTCCGTGACGACCTCGAATTCTTCGGCAGCGACGTGCTGCCGCTGATGAAGCAGGCCGGCCTGCGCCACTGAGAAAGGGACAACCATGACCAGCAATGCCATTTCCGAAATCTGGTACACGCGCTGCCCGGTGCCGACACCGGTTGGCCTTGCCGCCCAACTCGGCTACCTGGAGGAAGGCTTCCGCAAGGAAGGTGTGACACTTAAATCGATCATCGACTCGCCGGACCGCGCCATCCGCCAGAGCCATTTCAACCATACGCTGGACTGGTCCTTCCGCCATGGCGGCAATGTGCCGCCAATCCGCGCCCGCTCGGAAGGCCGCAAGACCCGGCTCGTCGGCATCACCTGGACCGACGAGTTTCAAGCGATCATCACCCTGCCCCAGACCGGGATCAAACACACCAAGGACCTGAAGGGGCGTCGTTTCGGCATTGCCCGCCGGCCGGAAGGTATCGTCGACTTCATGCGCGCCACGGCCTTGAAAGGTCTGCAGTCGGCCCTTTCACTCGAAGGTCTTGCGCTTGGCGATGTGGAGATCATCGACATCGCACTTGCCGATTCCGTGCTTGCCACCCAGGAGGGACCATCGCTATTCGGTCTAAAGCGTCGTCAGGCCTATGGCGAGGAGATCGCAGCCCTCCTCCGTGCTGAGGTGGATGCGATCTATGTGAAGGGAACGGCCGGCATCAGCGTCGCCAATCTGATCGGTGCCGTTCAGGTCGTTGAATTCGGTTTTCACCCTGACCCGAAGATCCGCATCAATTCCGGTTCGCCGCGCGTCCTCACTGTGGACGAACTGCTTGCGGACGAGCGACCCGATCTCGTCTACCGGCTCCTGGAGGCGATCTACAAGGCGTCCGACTGGGCCGAAGCCCATCCCGACGAAACCCGCCGCTTCGTTGCGCGCGAGGCAGGCGCCACCGAGGAGCAGGTACTGGCGGCAAACGGGGCGGGGATCCACCGCCATCTCGGCCTCGGCCTGGAGCCCGGGTTGGTCGAAGCGGTCGGCCACTACAAGGATTTCCTGCGCGACTTTGGTTTCCTCGCTGCCGACTTCGATATCGCCGATTGGGTCGACCGCCGTCATATCGACGGCTTTGATGCCCGCGCTGTCGCCTGACAGGAGATAAGCATGCTGCAGGAAACGATCGACCCCATCGACAGAGCACGACGGCTTGCTAAGGATTTCGCGGTAGACGCTCATCATTTCGACGCGAGCGGCGAATTTCCTTTCGAGAACTTCGCCCGGCTCTACGAGGCGGGCCTGCTCGGCTTGATGACGGCGCCAGAGCACGGCGGCTATGGCGGCGGGCTTGCGGATGCGCAGGCTGTGATCAGCGAGATCGCCCGCGGCGAACCCTCCACGGCGCTGGTGCTCGCCATGCACTACAATAGCCACTACAGCCTGCGGCGGTTCGGAAAATGGCCGAGCCATCTCGCCGAGCGGGTGCTTCTTGCCAACCGGCTCGGCCCGGCCCTGATCAACGCCGCCCAGGCCGAGCCGCGTATCGGCTCTCCGGCCCATGGCGCCTTGCCGGAGACGATTGCAAGGCGGGTCGGCGACAGCTGGCGGATTACCGGTCGCAAGACCTATGTGACCGGCATTCCGATCCTCAAATGGGTATCGCTTCTGGCCCTGACCGACGAGCCCGAGCCACGACTTGCCTCCTTCCTCGTGCCGACCGACAGCCCCGGTTTGACGATCGAGAAGACCTGGAACGCCGCCGGCATGCACGCGACCGCCAGTGACGACATCATTCTTGATGATGTCGCGATCCCCCTCGAAGACGTTATCGAGGCGCAGCCCGCTTCGGAGCCGATAAGGCGGGAGGAGCACGCGACGGCCTTCTTCTTTTCGCTGATCGGCGCCGTCTATCACGGCGTGGCGCTGTCGGCGCGTGACAGGGTGATCTCCTTCTCGGCGCATCATGCGCCTGCAAGCCTCGGCGCACCGATTTCAACCGTGCCCCGCATCCAGGATGGTCTCGGCGAGATCGAGGTTCGCCTGTCGACGAATGCCAGGCTGCTGCGTTCGCTCGGCGAAGACGTCGATGCCGGAAGGCCGGTCGGGATCGACGGCATGGCGGTGCGCCATGTGGTGATCGACAACGCGGTTGCGGTGACAAGCCTGGCGCTCGATCTTGCCGGTAATCCCGGGCTCAACAGGGATTTCGGACTCGAACGTCAGCATCGCGATGCGATCACCGGCCGCTCGCACGCGCCGCAGAACCACATGGTCAGGGTGATCGCCGCCAAAAACGCCCTCGCTCGCCTGGAGGCGGGGCGTATCTGAAATTCGAAATAACACAAGGCTCGGCCGTCCCCGTAGGGGCGGCCGGTCATGTCGGAGCCATCAGGCATCCGGGCTCAGCCATATCTGGCCGAAGCTGTTGTTGATGCCCTGCGCTCCGGGCGCGAAATTCTTCACCTTTTTACTGGCGACGATTTGCGAGCCTGCGGCGACAAGATCGACCGAGACGACATCCTCGTGAATGATGCGCTGGAACTGGTACCAGAGATCGCGGCGCTTGGCCTCGTCGGGCTCGACGGCTGCAGCTTCGAGCAGCCGGTCGACCTCGGGGTTGGCATAGTGGCTGGCGTTGGAGAAGACGAGGCCGATCTTGAAATTCTTGGACCAGTAGGCGCGCTGGACCCCGAGCGTCGGATCGAACGTGTTAGACAGTGATTCGATCACGAGGTCGAAGGCGCGATCGGTGTAGACAGTCTTCAGGAAGGTCGCGAGGTCGAATTTGAGAATTTCCGCATCGATGCCGACGGCCAAAAGCGACTGGCGGATGAAGTCGGCATAAGAGGGCGGCAGGAAGGAATTGTAGGCAAGACGAAGCTTGAAGCGCACGCCATTTGCACCGCGCGGGTAGCCCGCCTTATCGAGCAGCTTTTCTGCGAGCTTGGGATCCGGTTCACGGGCCTTGATGCTCGGATCATACCATTTCGGCAAGGCGGTGCTGATCGGGCTCGGCGAGACCTGCGCATAGCCGAACAGAGCGATATCGACAAGCTTCTGCAAATCGATGGCATGCGCGATCGCCAGGCGCACGTCGCGCTTGGTCAGGATTTCGTTCTCATAATTGAAGAACAGTTGCTGCTGTGGTCCGGAATAGGCATAGGTCGTCGTATCGACGACCAGGTTGGGATTGGCCTTGAGGCGCTCGATGTCCGACAGGGGCACTGGGTTGGCGCCGATATCGATCTCGCCGGTCTCGAGCGCGGCAGCGCGAGCGGACGGATCGAGGATGACACGCAGGATGACACGATCGAGATAGGGCTTTCCCGCATCCCAGTAATTCGTATTGCGCTCGAAGATCAGGTGGCTGCCGGGAACCCATTCCTTCAGAAGAAACGGGCCGGTTCCGATCGTCTGGGCAAGCTTGGGCTGCTCTTGTGGTTTGAAGGTTTCGTAGACATGTTTCGGAACGATCGGCGATTCCGAACTGGAGAGCGCCGTAATGAGATAGGGCGCGGGTTTGGTGAGCACGACGATTGCTGTGTGCGGATCGGGCGTCTCGACGGCCGTGACGTTCTGATAGGTGATCCGGCCGCGCGGATGGGCTTCCTTAAGCCGGAAAATGGTGAAGGCGACGTCGGCCGATGTGAAGTCGGCGCCGTCATGCCATTTGACCCCCTCGCGCAGCTTGAACGTATAGCGCAACTGATCCTCGCTGACCGACCACTCGGTCGCAAGAAGCGGGATGGGATTAAGATCGTAGTCGAAGTCGAACAGGCCCTCGTTGATCTTGGGCCCGATGGCCTGGCCGGTGCCTGAGGATGTATTGATGGCGATCAGTGCGCTCGGATCGGGATAATAGGCCCAGTTGAGCGTGCCGCCTCTGACTGGGGTCTCGCTTGCGGCGCCGGCAACCTGGGGACCGGCGGCACCAAATGCAAGGCCGGCGGCGCCTGCGAGGAGGAACTGATTGAATTGACGGCGATTGATCGACATGGTCGGCTCCAAAGGCGGCGACGCTCAAGAAAGCGCTGACGGAGCCCCATGCCCCGCTGTCGGAATGATCCCTTTGCGGCCGGCCGAAGCAAAGGCAGATTTTCTATCGCGGCGGAGAAGCAAAGCTTGTCGCGCAGGCATCGCGTCCGCTGCAACAGGCAGCGGACGGCGCTCGACGTTGCCAATGGTGAAAGATGGGATCTAGCGAAGGACGTGGCCCAATAGCCGACGCGCATTGCCACCGGCAACCAGAGACCGTGCTTGCGCGTCAAGACCTGCCGCTGCCAGGTTTTGCGCCAGCGTTTGCCGGGAAAGGGCGGGAAGGATGGGCCAGTCCGTTCCAGCAACAACACGCTCGGCGCCGAAGAACTGCACCAGAATGGCGATGATCGACGGATCGTCGCCCATCGTGTCGAAGTAGACATTCGGCCGATGCCCGGCAGCGCGGTTTTGTTGGGAGTAGCGGCCACCACGCGCCGCCTGCACGACCGCGCCCAAGCCAAGGGTTGCGAAGACGAAGTTGAGATCCGGGAACTCGTCCAGCACGCCGTTTTCCAGCAGGGACAGAAAGGCAACGCCGTTCATCAGCCCGCGGCCCAGCGAATTGCCGAGCTTGCCGGCACCGGCAATAAGGACGTCGGCTTGCGGCGCATTGACCGGATGCACGAAAACCGGCTTGCCGAAACGAGCTGCGACGGCGAGCGTAGGGCGGGCGACCGGATCACCGATGAACTTGCCATCACGATAGGAATCGACGACGAGGCCGGCCAGTCCAAGTTCGCCGAGCGCCCTCTCTGCCTCCCGGGCGGCCACCTCGCCGGAAAAGGGATCGATGGTCGCCAGTGCGGCCAGGCGGTCGGGCTGGGTCTTGACGAGCCCGGCAAGCCAGTCGTTCACCTCGACGATCACATGAGGATCGGCAGGCTTCTCCATACCGAACAGGCTCTCGACGGTCGTGCTCAAAACAGCAAGCGAGACACCAGCCGAGGAAAACTCGTCAATCAGGGAAGCCGGGTCGACAATCTTCTTCAGGACAGTGTCGGGAAGCCCGGCGGATATGCGTTTGCTGCCATCAGCACCCCATTCGAGGGGCCAGAGATGTGTGTGAATGTCGACGATATCCAGTTCGTGGCTCATCTGCTGACGCTTTCCTTCGAATAACGATTGTCGTTGGTGGTCTCGTGTCCCGCGCCAGGCGGGTCTCATCGGTGATGGATCTCAGAACCAAGGCACCGAGCGCAAACACCACGCCGGTGACGCTGAAGCTTTTTTGGAAGTGGGGAGCGGTCTTGCGCAGCTACGCGGCCTCAAGCCCGTGAATACGCCTGATTTCCTCGGCGACCAGTGCCTGGAGCCGCCATAGATTTCGATCGCGGATGCCCTTCTCTTCGAGATGCTTGACGGTGAGATAGAGATATTCGGCACAGGACCCCATATGCCCGCAGGCCCTGGCCAGAACCTCGGCGACGCTTTCCAGAGGCAGCCCGCGCAGAACGCGCTTGCCTTTCGGTCCGGCCCAGAACACCAAGGCGCGCAAAGGTCCCTGTGGCGTTTCGATCGGAACCCATCGGATGAAGGAGGAGTCGGTGATCGTGCCAATCTCCCTGCGGATCATGCGACGGATCTGCCCCATGCGGTCTTCTTCCGAGAGCCTGTAGGCGACGCCGTTGCATTGCCCGCCCTGATCGAGCGCCATCATCAGACCGGGCACGGCATCGGTCGCCCGCCACCGCGTCATCTGCAGGCAAAAGGACCTGTGCCAGCCGCGGGCACGGGCGTGCTGCCATTCCACCGCGTCGAAGTCCGGCTTCCAGATCAGCGAGCCATAAGCAAAAACCCATAGCGGCCGGCCCACGGCGTCACGGTACAGTCTCTCCGAAAGGACCTGAAGTTCCCCGTCGCTTAGCGGAACACGATTGGGATCCGGTCCGGGGTCAGCTTCCAGCCTCAGGCTGAGTGAAACGAGATCGGCCGTCAGCGCCATCGTACGCAAGTCTGCGGGATGGTTCTTTTCTTCCGAGGCGGCCTCATGGATCGGTGAGGCTTTCGACAAGAACGCCTGCATCCTAGTGGACCGTGAACTGGCTGAAATAGGCCTGTCGATCACGCACTGCCCGGATCAGCAAGGCGGCCTCGCGCATGATCGCATTGAAGGTCGCATCGTCGGCCGATGCGATGCCGTCCGACATAGTCTGGAGAATTCCGATCAGGCGCCCGATGGATTCCTGTGATACCCCATTCTGGCCTTCCAGCCCTTCGGCAAGAGCGGCGAGCGTTCTCACAATCTCGTCAATGATCTGACGGCGGCGCGCCTGGCTTGCCGGCGGATCGCCAGCCCCGGCTAACGCCGTTTCTTCCAAGTCCCTGTCCATCATGGCTCGCCGCTTCATCGTCGTCGATCAAATCAGTCCGAGGACGAGCGCCAGAATGAAGGCAAACGATCCGGCGGCCGCAACCTGATGGAGGCGCAGACAGACGGGAGAGAGCCAGTCGGCGCGATGTCGCGGCAAGAAGCGCTGATGATTGTCGACAATTGCCATTGTCGCCTCCGTTAATACCAGATTGGAGCTGCCGCTCGCCAAAAGGAAAGCTCGTATTCCAGTGCCGTCTGGCGGTCTTCACCCTCGAGACCGGGCGATCCGACCTTTTGTCCGTGCACTCGCCGGTGAGAAAGCCGGGTAATTCTCGCAGCGAGCTGGGCAAGCATGCCTCGTGTCATAGCGAACCTCCTCGATCGGTCGGTTGTTACGGAGACAATTCGGTTCGCCTGGCGCTCGAAAGCAGGTCGCGAGGCGACGCCATCTTTCCGAACAGTTTCAGCAGGCGATTCTCTTCAGACTTCGCCAGCCGGTAGCGCCGCGAGAAGTCGAAGACGCTCCATAATTCCTCGCTCGTTGGCTCAGACTCGGTCTTTTCCTGCAATCTCTGGTGCATGGCCGCCTCCTATTCTGCGGCATACAGCGCCGGGCGAGAGCCTGGGAAGAAAGCGTCGATCTCGCTTATGACCTCGTCTATGCGCTTGGAAAGCTGTTCGGAGGAAACGGCGTAGTCGGCAAAATCCCGATCGGACGCATAGATCGCAGTCGGAAGGGTATGAGACATGAAGAAGCCGAACAACGGGCGCAGTTGATGTTCGACCATCAGTGCGTGCCGGTCGCCGCCGCCCGTTGCGGTGATGATGATCGGCTTTGCCCGCAGCTCGTGCGGATCAATCAGATCGATCAGATGTTTGAAGAGACCTGGATAGGAACCCTTGTAGGTGGGGGAGCCGACGATCAGCAAATCCGCGCTGACGATCTCGGAGATCACGGCCTCGGCCTGTCCGTCAAGATCTCTGCGCCAGCTGGCGTCTCCAAGGGAAGGTCCGACATCAAGCATGTCGTAAACCTTGCTAGTGAAACCATGTTTGTCGCTAGCGATGCCGGCGATATGGCTCACGAGCGCCAGCGTCTTGGACGGACGGTTGAAGCTGCCTGCGATTCCAACGAGTTTGAGAGCGGCCATCGGCTTTCCTTTCGTTAAAATCACTATTGTCTATAAAAATACTAGATTAAAGAAACGGCAGTTTATGATCGGCGCAATGCGCGAAAAAAATGCCTCTTTCTACGGCGGCTTGAACGGGCTTCATCGCATCGTTCCATCTGCGGCCGTGCCGCGTTGAGCGATCGATGCTTATGTTTCAAGAGCCGATGCGGGCTGCGACGGGAACCGCAAGCGCGCTCGCGTCACCAGCCCGCGCAGGATCCTGCGGATAGGGCAGCCCATAGCGGTCACGAACCGTCTTGCCTTCATATTCCCGCCGATAGACGCCGCGATCCTGCAGGATTGGAATGACTTTATCGACGAATTCCTCGATATCGTCGGGCGCGCGTGGTGGCTGGAGTGTGTATCCATCCACGGTAGCGTCCGCCCAGAGATCGATGATGTCGTCAGCCACGTCCTCTGGCGTCCCGAGCAGGAGGCGATGATGGCCCTCCGACCTGCGCACCGCTTGTCTCGCGGTCAGCTTCTCATGCGTCAGAAGGTCAGACAGACCAAGTCCCATGCCCACGGCCTGCAGGCGATTGGGATCAGGGATGAACCGTTCCGCATCCAGCACGGCGTCGGGATCGAAACCGTCTGGGTCGATGCCGTTCTCCTTGACGAACCGCGCCAGCAGTCCGTCTTCCGACCCCGTGCCGCTATAAAGTTCGTGCTTGCGCAGCGCTTCCTCGCGGCTTTCGCCGAGGATGACGACAAGACCGGGCACGATGCGGATACCCGACGGATCGCGACCGATTGCGACGGCGCGATCCCTCACCTTCGCGCCGAAAGCCCGGCCCGCGCCGCGCGAAAGGATGTTGCAATAGATGATTTCACCGTGACGCGCGGCAAGTTCGATACCCCCCTCGGATGCCCCGGCCTGGGCGATGACGGGATGCCCCTGCGGCCCTTTCGGCACGTTGAGCGGCCCTCTGACCGAAAAATAGGCGCCCTTGTGATCGATCGTATGCGAACTTCCCGCGTCCCAGAAACGGTTTTCAGGCACCTCGCCCTCACGCATCGGGTCCCAGCTCGCCCAGAGCTCCTTGGCGACATCAAGGAATTCGGAGGCTCTGGCGTAGCGCTCGCTGCGCGCAGGCAACGGTTCGGAACCGAAATTGGCGGCGACATTCGGGTTGAAGGAGGACACGACATTCACGATCAGCCGGCCGCCCGAGATGATATCGGTCGACTGCACCCGCCGGGCAAAATTGAACGGCGAATTATAGGTCGAGGACATCGTCACGACGAAACCGATATCCGGCACCTGTGCCGAAAGGGCGGTGCAGAGGATCAGCGGATCGATCGTATGAAAGGGCCGGCTCGCGGGATCGGTCATCAGCGCCGGATGATCGGAAAAGAAGACCGCATCGAAGCGCCCCTTGTGCGCAAGTTCGGTCAGCCGGCGGTAATAATCCGGGTCGTTGATGTCGTGCCGGTTGCCGCTCCTGTATTTCCAGGCATTGGCAAGATAGCCGGTGGTGTTGATGCCGACGTTAAGATTGAGTTTGCGGGCCGGTGTCGTCATTGTCAGGCAACCTCGCTGCTCGGGCCGAATGGTGTGATGATCTTGCGGTAACCGACGGCTGCCGGCTTCTTGCCGGAGACGGCGAACTCGCCCACGACGCGATCGTGATAGATGCGCGGATTGTGCGAGGTGATCGTGCGGGCGTTTCGCCAATGGCGATCGAGCGCTGTGGCACGTTTGGCCGCGGATGCGCCGAGGGCGTCGAAGAGAACCGTCGTCGCCTCGAGGATGAGCGTCGAGATGACGGTGACCGCCTGGCTCGTTTCGATATCTGCAAGAAGGTGGATATCGGTTTGTTCAGGATCGACGCCGGCGGTATTGGCTTCAAAGGACCGCTGCAAGGCTTGCGCGACATTCAGTACGATGGCGCCGGCAGCATAGGCCGGCCCCCTGACACGGCCCACCACTTCAAGCACCTGCGGATCTTCCGCGCTCGTCGCGCCATTACCGCGCGGGTAGATCCTGGCCCGGCTGCCGACATGGCGGGCGAGCTCCTTGGCGGCAGCCCGGCCGATCCCGGCAAGGCTTGCCAGGTGGACGAGCTGGAAGAAGGCTGGGGTATAGGGAAAGCGAGCCGAATCCGGTTTGATGTGGGCGCCCTCCAGCCTGACGTTCTCAAACCGCGCGGTGCCACTGCCGCTCATGGTCTGCCCGAAGCCATCCCAATCGTCGAGGATCTCCACGCCGGACACGGACGTGGGCACGAGAGCGGCGACCGGCGAACCCGATCCGTCGACGGCGGCCAGGTTGATCCAGTCGGCATAGATCGAGCCGGTGGTATAAAACTTCTCGCCGTTCAGGCGATAGAAATCGCCATCCGGCACGATTGTCGTGGAATGGTCCCCGACCTTGAGGCCGGCGAGCTCCGAAAAGCCGCTGCCGATCATCTCGCCGCGCCCGAGGCGAGTCAGCCACTCGTCCTGCCAGCTATTGTTCGGCGCATTAAGGAGATCCTCCGTGAAGCCCAGATGGCTGCGAAAGATATTGGTGATATTGGGATCGGCCGCCGCGAGTTCGATCAGCAGCGCAAAAAGCTCCGGCAAGGTAACCTCAAGACCGCCATAGACCGCCGGAATACGCAAAGCGCCGAAGCCCGCCTCCCGCAGCCATCGGACTTCCTCGAAAGGCAGGCGCCGCTGCTGATCCCTTTCGATTGCCGCCTCCCCTATCCGATCGAAAATGGGACGGAATCGCGCGGCAATTTCCTCATAGCGCGCCGAGGGGCCACGGCCCCAGCCTTCATCGATCCTGGTCATCAACACGCTTCCTCAATGTCTATGATTGTTCTGTTCTGGCTTTTCGACTGCCGGCTCGCTCACGCCCAGCCAATCGAGCAGCTGCAGGCGAAGCCGGTTGAAGCCTATGCTGCCGGTCGAGCGCGGCCGTGGCAGATCGATCGTCGCTTCATGCGCCACCACCCCGTCTCGCATCACCAGCACCCGGTCGGCAAGCAGCAGCGCCTCTTCGACGTCATGAGTGACGAGGAGCACCGCTTGCCGATGTTTTTGCCAGAGATCGGCGACGAGGGCCTGGGCCTTCAGCCGCGTCAGCGCGTCCAACGCTCCGAAGGGTTCATCGAGCAGCAGCAAATGCGGATTGCGCACAAGCGCGCGCGCCAGTGATGCACGCTGGGCCTCGCCGCCGGAAAGATCCTTTGGCCAGGCATCGCCGCGATGGACCAATCCCACTTCGGCAAGCGCCGTCTCCGCCCTCGCCCGGTTACCGCTCCTGCCGAGTCCGGCCACGACATTGCTCCAGACCCGCTTCCAGGGGAAGAGCCGCGGCGACTGGAACGCCACGCCGCGGCGCGGTGAGACAAAGACATCGCCCTCGATCTCGTGATCGAGATCCGCCAGGATGCGCAGCAGCGTACTCTTGCCACAGCCGCTCGCGCCCAGCAGGGCGACGAATTCCCCGTGTCTGATTTCGAGGTCGAGATGATCAATGACGGTGCGCGGCCCAAAGCGGCGCACAAGCCCGTGAACGCTGACCGAGAGACCCGTCGGGGACGGGGCGTGAAAGGACATGCTCATGCTCCATCGAAGCTTTGACGCCATCTGAGCAGCACGCGCTCGAGCAGCCGGACGATGAGGTCGGCCGAAAGCCCGAGAAGCGCATAGATGACAAGGCAAAGGATGATGATGTCGACGCGATAGACTTCGCGTGCGTGGGTGATCAGATAGCCGAGACCGCCTTGCGCATTGACCGTCTCGGCAAATACCAGCGCCAGCCAGGCAGATCCCAGCGAGTACCGCAGGCCGACGAGCAGGTTCGGAAGTGCTCCCGGCAAAATGACCTGGAAGATCAGCGCGGTTCGCCCGAAGGAGAGCGTGCGCGCCGCCTCGATGAGGGTCTTGTCGACATTGCGGATCCCGGCGAAGGTATTGATGTAGAGCGGAAACGTCACGGCGAAGGCGACGAGCGTTATCTTCGGTGTTTCGTCGATACCGAGCCAGATGATCAGGAGCGGCACGAGGCCGGCCCAGGGAAGCGTGCGCGCCATCTGCATCGGCGCATCGACGAGGTCCTCTCCGAGGCGCAGGAGCCCGGAGATGACCGCGAGGCCGACGCCGATCACGAAGCCGAAACAAAAGCCGATGACGACCCGCTCGAGCGACAGCAAAAGGGCTTCAGACAGGTCGCCGCCCGTGATCATGTCGAGGAGGGTTGCCCAGAGCGTCGCCGGTCCCGGAAACAGGTCCTCCGAAATCCAGCCGTAGCGCGTGGCCAACCACCAGGCGACCACGAGCGCAGCAGGTCCGAGGCTCTTGCCGAAGCCCCGCGGCAGGGAAGCCGTTTTCTGCTTGCCTGCCGGAACGATACGTTCAAGACCCGTAACCGGGCGAGGATCGGACACGCCCGATCCGGGTAGCGCCGGTTGCCCTTCCGAAAGGCTGGTGAGCAACGCCATCAATTCGTCTTTGCCAGCTTCTTGTTCTCATCACGGATTACGTCGCCAAAATCCTTGAGGACATAGTCTTCGACCCTGAAATCGCGCTTGAACTGGCCGCTTTCATGAAAATAGGCGACCTCCTTCTGCCAGCCGGCAAGCACGTCGTCATCGGTTGCGGGAACATATTCCACCCGCGAGCGGCTGGCCTGGAGGTTGGCCGCATCGAGCGAGATCTGCGACAGCTTGGCGACCTGCTCGGCCCATTCCGTCGGATGGGCGTTCACCCAGGCTTGCGCCCGGATGATGCGACGCGCCAGGTCCTCGAGAGCGGCCTTGCGGGCCGCATCCTCGACGGAGGACGTCGGCGCGTAGAGGACGCCCGCCGTGTCGATCACCTTGCTCAGCGATTTCAGAATGCGCGCGCCATGCTGCTGCTGGGCGATCGCCGTGTTCGGATCCCAAACCACGAAAGCATCGACTTGACTGTTGACCAGCGCCGACAGGCCGTCCGTCGTGTTGAGGTTCAGGATCAGCTTGTCGTCCCATGGCACGCCGGCCTGTTCCAGCGCCTTGGCGAACTGATAGTGCTGCTTCGTGAAATAGGGCAAAGCGACCTTGTGACCCTTCAAATCGGCCACGTCCTTCAAGGAGGAATCGCCGCGCACAAGGATGGCGCTGCCGCTTTCCTTGCGCTCCCGCGTGCCGGCCAGGATCGTCACTTTCACGCCATTGGCAATCGCCGCCAGCACGCCGGTGTCACCGCCGGCTGCGATATCCACGTGTCCGGCGCGCAGCGCTTCGACGAGCGGCGGCGTGGAATCGAAATCCGCCCATTTGATCTTGTAGGGAAGATTTTCGATTTCATTGGCAGCGATCAGCTGGCGGTGCAGGCCCGTCTTGTTCGGGGTGCCGACCGTCAAGGTCACGCTCGCGAGGTCGGGAGCACCCTGCGCCCAGGATGCACCGGCAAATAGGCTGGCAAGAGCGATGCCAAAGCCAGCGTTGCGGATCAGACCGGTAATCTCTTTAAATCTCACTCTTCGTTCCTCCTGGCCGATCGGCCCCATGGCGCTTCAATGAGCGAAGGGCCGGTGAATGACGGTCAAAAACCTACGAGAGGTAGGAAATGCTGGTAAGAAAATAAACTCTATAGATTTTATGTATTATGGAAATGCTTTTCGGGTTTTGGTCTGTGCTCGCATCGACCGGCTTCGAAACGGTACGGCGCGACCGCTAGTCTTGAGCCATCACCACAAAGGACAAGGAGACCGATCATGGGCCAGAAGACGATTTCGCGCGAGACGTTCCGGCATTGGCTTGCAGATGGGAACGAGCTTGCAGTTTTCGATATCCGCGAGCCCGATGTCGTGGGTTACGCCTCACCGCTCTTTGCCACCAATCTGCCGGCCGACAGAGTTGTGCGTGAACTTTCGCGCTTTGTGCCGCGCAAGGTCGTCCGCACCGTGCTCGCCGACGGCGGCGATGGAGCGGCCGAGCGCCTTGCCGCGGAAGTTGCAGTTGCCGGATGGCCGAACATCTTCGCGCTCGACGGCGGTATTCCCGGCTGGACGGCAGATGGAGAAGAGGCCGAATTGCCGACATTCGATACGCCCGGCGTCGACTTTACCCTTGCAGTCAAGGAGGAAAAGGGCACGCCGGTCATCTCTGCCGATGAATTGAAGCGACTTCGCGATGATGGTGAAGATGTTGTCGTCATCGACACCCGCACCGTGCCCGAGTTTGCCCGCGAGCACGTGCCCGGCGCCGTCAGCGTGCCCGGTGCGGAATTGGTATTGCGCTTCAAGGACGTGGTGCCCTCCGAAAAGACGAGGGTCGTTGTCTCCTGCGCCGGCCTGCCGCGCGCCATCCTCGGCGCACAAACGCTGATCGACGCTCAAGTTCCCAACAAGGTGTCCTATCTTCACGACGGGACCAAGGCCTGGACCGCAGCCGGCCTCAGCCTGGAGACAGGCAAGACGCGCACCTACGGACAGGCCAGCGAGACGGCGGTCGAATTTGCCCGCCGGCAGATCGGCATCCTGAGCAGCGGTGATAATTTCCCCGAAATCGATATCGCGACCGCAAGGGCATGGGCGGCCGATCCCGATCGCACCACCTACCTCTTGGACGTCAGGACGCCGGAGGAATTCGAAACCGGCCATCTCGACGGCACACTGTCTTCGGAAGGCGGCCAGCTGCTCGGTGTGGCCTATCGGACCATCGCGGTCAGAGGGGCTCGCGTCGTACTAGTCGACGACCTCATCGGCGCACGCGCGCGCATCGTGGCCCACTGGCTGCAGCGACGTGGTTATGAAATCGCAATCCTGTTGATCGATTTTGCGTCGCAGGAATTAAGCAACGTGGCCTGACGCGCTCCAGGCGCTCTGCGTCGGCCTTGCCCAGAACCGCATCGGCCGGAGATCCAAAAGCTGACAACGGACCTCCGGCAGATTGGACCGCACTCCAATCGTCAGATCTTGTCAAACGACATCGGCAGGATTGCGGAAAAGAGAAACTCGGTCTCAGACAGTCGGCCTGACTGCGGTCGAACTAAGGCGCCACGATAGAATGGCGGACCGCGGGCTGGCGGCTTCATCTCAACTTCGACCGTTCAGAAAGACGTTAGCCCTGTCGATCCTGCCGGGCGGCAGCGAACCTCACACACATATTCCAGTTCCCCATCACACGGATGTCGCCTGCACCACGTTCGTAGCGTTGCCAATCCATTCATTCAGCGACGCAGCGGCGGCATGGCTCTGTGAGACGATCTGCGGCACCAGATCGATATCGGCAACACTGCCAAGACCCAGGAGGCCCATCGCAAAAAGACCGGAAACTGAACGGTGCGCAGCAATAGTGCGCCCGCATTCGTCGGCGACGAGACCAAGTTCGAGCTCATCGCGTGTTGCCAGACCGCACGCAACCACGGACCTTATAAGGGAACTGTCATTGGTGGACGAAGGAAGCCGGCAGTCAACCGTGAAATCGGCCTGAAGTACTTCGAGGCCTTGCGAGGCCGACAGCAACAAACCATTGCTGGCAATGCGTTCAACCCTGCCCTTCCTCAAGGTGATCGCGCCGCTTTCGATAGCCTGATGCAGGTGCCTGTAATCGTCTGGCGGCAACCGGTGGCGATGGCTGTCATACACTGCTTTCACATGCCGTTTGAACCTTGCGCGTTCATCCGGCCTCAACTCCTCCCAAAGCTCGCGTGCCTGCAGCCGAAACCCGTTCATGATGCCCTGCCATCCAGACCCCTCTGCGTCCGCCCGCCTTGCCGCATCGCGCAGATAGCGGAACGCACCACGCAGCGTTCGCGGGATGGGTTCGCCCGCAGCGGCGGATCCGACCGCCGCCTGGGCATGCGATTGCGGCAGAAAGCCGGATTCGGAAATGAGATTGATATGAGGGACCTTGCCGTCTTTCAGAAGCGCAAGGGCTTGACCCACGGCTTTGACCCCGCCTCCGATCACGACACCGCTTTGGGCTCCGATGGGTATTGTGGGCTTCTCCAGACTGTCGCGCAATCCATAGCCCGTCGCCAGGAAGACGACGTCGAAATGCTTCCTCTGGTCATTGCCGAAAAAAACGGAAAAGCCCATCTGCGGATGGCGATCGATTGCGATCACGGTCTCCGGAAGGAATTGAACAACCACGTCCGGCCGCGCCATCAACGCCTCAGCGAAACGCTTGTAGACGTAGCTGCCAAACACCCGCTCCGGAACGAATGAGTGCTCGAGCCCCGCAGAATTGGCGGGAAGGCCATCATGCCAATCCCTGTCCGCTTCCAGCCAGCTCTGGAAGTCGTCCCTGCGCGTGGGATCGACGGACAAGTCGCGAACACGACTGTTCAATACCGTTGCCACAGCATGGTTCACGCCCTCTCCGACGTCGATCTTGGGTCGGGGATCGAACATTATCAGGTGAAAAGGACGATCGATGCCTTTGAACAGAGCGATTGCGGTCATGATGCCGGTAAAGCCCCGGCCGACGATCGCAATTCTCGCAAGGCGGTCCGCATCTTTCCCCTGAGGGTCCAAAGAGTGGGGCGAGAGAAGAGTCATGCGTTGGCTCCTTCTGCGTTGGATCAGCTCGGTTTACAAAAACACAGCCGGAACTGTTCTTGCCGCGTTAATCTCTACAAAGATGATAGATAATGGTCGCCGGATAGCAAGATCTATTCGGCAAGTCATCCTCGCCAACCCCCGCCACAGGACGCAAACCGTTTAATGTGCTGGGTAATTTCTCAACCGCATCCGCATGGGGCTGCCGCGAATTGCGACCTTTGACCTGCGTCGACGGCAGAATTTTCTCTTTTTCTATCGAATATATAGGAAAATAAACGAGCTTTCGTCGTCGTCGCGAGCGTTTGCAACCTCCCCCCACGGTAGCAACCGGCCTAGCATCGCTTCCTACAATGGAGACGAGTACTCGCGGTTTGAGGAGGTTGGCATGGCAGGTTTAAACCGCAGCTTGAGCGATCTGTCAAAAGAACCGCCCCCGTCGTCAGACGTTTCTAAATTGTGGGACGCGCTTTGCGGTGAGGCGATGGATGCAGCCTCGAAGGATCCGTCCCTGGCCCGTACAATGAATTCCGCAGTTCTTTATCATGCGAGTTTTGCGCAGGCGCTCGCGCAGCGCATCGCCTTCAAACTTGCCAACCACGACCTTGATCAGGATGAGCTGTTGTCCGTGATCGCCCAGGCGCTGATCAGCAACGCAGATATCGTCGATCATGCTGCTGCGGATTTGGCGGCGATCAAGGAACGTGACCCCTCAAATGCGGAAATCCTGACGCCATTCCTGTACTTCAAGGGATTCGTGGCTTTGCAGGGACAGCGTGTCGCGCATTGGCTTTGGCATCATGACCGCATCCATATGGCCCGGCACGTGCAAAGCCGCATTTCCGAAGTCTTTGGGGTCGATATTCATCCCGCCGCGAAAATGGGAAAGAGCATCATGCTCGATCATGGAAGCGGCCTCGTTATCGGCGAGACAGCGGTTGTCGAAGACGACGTATCGATCCTTCAAAACGTGACCTTGGGCGGAACCGGCAAGGAAAGCGGTGATCGCCATCCAAAAGTAAGGCGTGGGGCGCTCATCGGAGCCGGAGCCAAAATCCTCGGTAATGTAGAAATTGGCGTCGGCGCCAAGGTTGGGGCCGGCAGCGTGGTCGTCGGTTCCGTTGCGCCCTACACCTCCGTCGTCGGCATTCCGGCGACACCGACCGGAAAACGCCACTCAAGCCTTCCCGGCATCACAATGGATCAAGCGCTGGCAGAGCCGGAATACATCATCTGATGCAGGCTTTCGCAGACGCTGCTGTCCCGGACCCTATGTCTAGGAGACTCTGGGGCGGATATTGCCCCTCGTTGCGTTCTGGTTTCGCATCTTTCGAAGAACCGCACTCACCGCTTCAGACTCTGCTATCTTTGCCCAATCGGGAACAACAATAGCATCATTGCGACCAAACCCAGTCCCGCGCCGACCATCTGTGAGGGAGCGAGCCGCTCGTCAAAGACAAAATATGCAATCACGTTGATGAGCAGCAGTTGAGCAACGGCGGAAACCGATATGGCGAGCCCCATTCCACCCTCTCTCATCAGCCGCACCATGATCAGATTACCCACACAATAAAGCGCAAGTGACAGGACCAGCACAAGAATGCTGTTGGTCGCGATATAGGTGCGTGAAGCGGTCGCCGCACCGAGGAATGTTGCCATTGCGCCGGCGAGCCAAAGCAGAAATTCTATTCTCATAGGTGACCTTCGTTCGTCTTTCCGCAAGCTGCATACAGCTGTCGGCCGAGGATCGCCAGCATTGGATTCCACTTACGGATCGGCTGTTCTGGCCTAATCGGACGCTTTTCTCAAGCCTCGCATCGAGAGCGTGAATGACGTTCTCGATCCGCAGCAGCAGGCTCTTGCCGACATCGTCTTTCACCATCCATCGGCTGATTGCGGGTCTTTCTGAGATCGTCTGCGGTAGAATTTGTCAAGGAGCGCCTCGATTTGAGTGCCTTATACTTCGCATCAGCAACGACCTTCGGTCATCATCTCGACAGTCGACGATCTTCGGCGGTTCATTCCTCCCGACCCGCTACGTCGGCTGTTCCCCCTCTGGAGGTTCTTGACCTTCACACCTCGAGGCCCGGCTTTACGCCCGTGGCCTCTTTTTTTGTCCATCCGGCACAGATCCCGTTGCCATACAGCCGTTGTTTGCGCACTCTTGCGCCGCGTTTTCTCAGCACAATTTCGAATTCTGTCTCTGGATCGGGGGATTTGATCTAGCTTTTCAGCCCCTGGCAGGCGCTCGGACGTGGCCTGGTGGTGTGTCGTGAACTCGTCTCCAGGCCCGCCGAAACTGTCGAGCCGACGAAAAGCCGATGCGTTCGGCGACGTTTTCCATATCGAGTCTTGAACCGATGATGAGTTCTCGTGCGAGCGCAATTCGCATGCGATTTACATAGTCGGTTACGCTCATGCCGGTGTGCTCGTTGAAAAGCCGTGACAGATTGCGCGGGCTCGTCGCGGCGATCTTGGCAAGCGCCTCGACGGACCAGTTCTGCGACGGATCGGCACCGACGGCATCTTGAGCTCTGTGGATCGCCGGATGGAGGTGGTTTCGCCCTTCCAGCCACGGCGACAATTGAGGATCACCGCCGGCCCGTCGCAGGTAGATGACCAGCGTGCGTGCGACGGCAAGCGACACGGCGTGGCCGACCTCTTTTGCGACAACGGCAAGCATGAGATCGATCCCTGCAGTGACGCCGGCACTGGTCAAGCGCTCGCCGTCCTCGACATAGAGCCGGTTTTCGCGGACGCGAGCGGTCGGAGCAAGTCGGACGAGATCCTGCAGCATGGAATGATGGGTGGTGCATTCGTGTCCCTCGAGCAGTCCCGCGCGTGCCGCAAGCAAGGCACCGGAACAGATCGTCGCAAGCCGGATACCAGGACGAACGATCGCCCTCAGCCATTCAACGATTTTCGCTTCGAGAGCCGCGTCTCCCGGAGCAGTCTCAACCACTCCAGCGAGCGGTTCATCCACCGCACCGGAAACAACGAGAAGTGCGTCATCGGGCAGGCGTGCCGGAAGCGGGGAAATCCTGGCCAGGTCGAGACCGGTCGAACTTCGCACCTCTGCGGCAGGTCCGATGTAGGTCGGCAAGAACGCTATCGATTCCTGTTCGAGATTGGCTCTGCGCAAGACTTCCATCGGACCTGCGATATCGAGCAGGAGCGCCCGCGGCGGCACGACCACAAAAACCGGGATGATGCGCCGGGGGCCTTCCACCATTATGCGGCCGCTCGTGCTGAAAGCCCGTTGAGCACCTGCTCCACGGTAACGATACGGGCAAAACGATCGGCAAGGACCAGTTCCGTGCGCGCCCTGATCTCGGCGGCACTCCATTCGCGGCCGGATGTATCGGTCATTGGAAAGGTCAGTGTCGCCTCGCCGACATAGTCGACCTCATAACCGAGGTCGGAGGCGTGCCTGGTCGTCGTCTCACAGCACTGCTCTGTGCGAATGCCGGAGACGATGACGCGCCGGATGTGGTTTTCAGTCAGCCAGACGTCCAGGCCGCTGCCAACGAGCGCGCTGTGGCGGCGCTTGCGAAACACCGCATCCGCCTTGATCTGAAGCGGCGTCAGCGGACGGACGAAACCCGAGCCTTCAGAGAAAACGCCTGACTCCTCGACGTGAAATATCTGGACGACCGGAAGACCGGCCCTTTTCGCGCCATCGATCAGCGCCTGCTGAGACGCAATGTAAGTCCCGATCTCATCTTCACGGAAATAGGGTCGATGACGGAAGGATTCCTGGGCATCGATGACGAGGAGTGCGGTATCTGCAGACATGTGATTATCTCCAAGGGATGAGCGTGAAGACAGTCTACCGACAACACCATACTGCGAAATGCCGATTGCGGACAGATAGCGGACAGATCGCGCCAACCCGAAGACCGAACACCGGAGGTCCCCATCTGTCGAAGACACTCACACAGATTTGCTGCGCAATCACATTATCGGGTGTCCCGACATGACCGGCATCTGATGTGGAAGCGTTCGTCGGAAGAAACGGATGCCGCCAATCATTTTGTCCTGTCCGTTGGATTCGCAAAGTTGCACCTCATCGGCCGGCAGCCTAAACATCGATCTTGTAACCAAGGTCAATGTCGCTTGCCGCTTTCCCAGGAAGCCCCCAGTTTGAGGCGGGCACTTCGACGAGGATGGTTTTGATATCGGAGGCAGGGATACCGAGGGATGAGAGCTCTCTCGCCAAACCAGCGTAGAGCCGCCGCTTGGCGTCGTCGGTACGGCCGGAAAATAGGGTTACCTCCACCACCATATAGGAGGAACCTTTTCCGGGCGGGGTGATAATGGCGTCGTCATCGTACTCAAAGAGACGCACACACCGGTCGTCACTTGGCAGTTTCAAGGCGTCCAATAAGGCACGTTGCACGGCTTCGATAAGTTCGAGCCTGCCCTCTCCTATCCATCCACGCCGTGTCTCGATGCGAGTCGAAGGCATCATAATCTCCAGTCCAGCACGTGATGTAGATCTTAAGAGCTCGGCATGATCGGCATGGCGTTCCTTTTACAATTCATCGCCGGGCAGCGTTCGCCCCGCTCCAAGGTACGATTCATGATAGCTTCGACGCTGGTTCATCGATTGGCGATCTGGACCCGTCTGCTCTCAGTCTTTCCCAGCAAGCGCTGCGTTCCGTCATGCCCCGGTCAGCTGTGTTTCGCCTGTCGTGACAACGCCTTCATCGAGCGATCGAGCGAGAGGTTCTGAAAAAGCGTGACGTGGATGGCGTGGATCATCATGTGATGTCAGAAAGAAGCGACGGGCGACATCGATATAGCCATTATAGACGAGACCACCATTGATCGAGACAAGCAGGTTCCGGTGCCGGCGGTAGAGACGCGGAATCCGGTACCATGGTATGCTGGGCCTCTGATGATGGAGAACATGCAGGTTGTTGTAGAGGAACAGCAGACCGAACAGCGGGCTGTTTTCAACGATGGCCGTGCGTTCGTGGTAATGATCGGCAAAGCGGTGTTCGGCATAGGAGCGCAGCCTGCTGAGGGACGCGCCGCCATAGACGAACGCCAGCAGATAAAGCCAAATCGGCATTTGGCAAATCGAGCCAATCCAATAAAGAACGACCGCAATGCTGACGAAGTGCCATGTCCATAGTATCGCGCGATGCCTGTCTCCGCCCGTGACCCTGACGAACTCTTCCCCCACAAAGTTTAGGATCATGACGAGTGGGCCAAGGGTCAACCGTCCCAATAGCGTTGTATTCCAGACAGCCAAACCGCGGCCGAAGCGGCCCATGCGGTTCCAAGCCACCTGGGTAAAGTATGAGGATTCCGGATCCTCAATCGGATCGGTCAGAAGTTCGTCGCGGTGATGGACCAGATGGGCCTCGCGATAGATGACATAGGGCAACCAGAGTGATAGGGGCGGCCAACCGATCGCATCGTTGATGCGCTGATTTCGCGTCGGGTGCCCATGTATCACCTCGTGTTGCAGCGATCCGTGCCAGGCAATCAACCAGCTTCCGAGCGCGATAACGACAACGAGCGGCAATTTCTGCCAAAACCAGGTCACCGCCAGAAAGCCGCCATAGATGACGAGCGCCAAGGCAACTGTCTGCCATTCAATGCGTGCAATGGAAACGACGGACTGGGAGGGAAGATTTTCGACACCCGTACGGAGCGGCATTCACGAGATCCAAAAAAGCAATATCTTGAAACGCCACTATAGAGGCGATCAAAGCGCGCTTGCGCCACACAGGTTTGCCGACCGCGTTTCGAAAAAGGAAAACTCGTGCGCCCCAGCGTAAAATCGCAAAATATTTATCTATTAAAAATATAGACTATTCCAGCAGCCGTCGTAGCCCGCTGACAATTGGAAATTTGATTCGACAAATGGGATGCGTGGCAAGCGGAATTGTTGCTCAGATGGAAGCGCGCTGGGCCAGCCAGGAGGGTCGTGCAGGTAAAAGCGCGCCAGTGTGTGAAGGCATCATCGATCGCGAAGCGCCATCAACACGACTGATGGCGCGCTTCCTCTCAGAAGGCGATTTGGACCTTCATCGACCGATTTCGGTCGCCGGCCACCTCAAAGGCGCGGACGGCATCGTCCAATGGATAGGTCTCGGTCAACAGCGGCCTGAGATCGACGCGGCCTTGGTTGATGAGGTCGATGGCAAGAGCGAATTCCTCGTGAAAGCGGAAGGTTCCCTTCATCTCGATCTCCTTGGCGACAACCACGTTCTGCGGGATCGAAACATCTCCGCCGAGGCCGAGCTGGACGAGGGTCGAGCGGGGTCGGAGAACTTCAAGCCCCGCACGGACCGCGCGTTCGTTTCCGGAGGCTTCGAATTGGACGTCAAAGTAGCCCTTTCTTTCAGCGTATGCCGACAGCTTCTCAGGACTTTCCGCGACGTTGATGACGCGATCGGCCCCCACTTCCAGAGCCTTGTTCAAGACCGTGTCCATAACATCTGTTGCGACGATCTCGCGCGCGCCGTGCGCCCTTGCGGCAATGATGGCGAGCGCACCGATCGGACCGCAGCCCGTCACGAGCACACGTTTGCCCGTCAGCGAGCCTGCGCGGTTGACGGCGTGCAGCGTCACTGCAAAAGGCTCGGCCATGGCGGCTTCGCCGATCGACACGCTTTCGGCGACCTTGTGGCACTGCCACGCCTTTGCAATCAAGCGCTCGCGAAATGCGCCCTGGATGTGCGGCATCGGCATGGCGCTGCCGTAAAAGCGCATGTTAAGGCAATGGTTCTGCTGGCCCTTCAGGCAATAGTCGCAGGCATTGCATGGCCGGCTTGGCGAGACGGCGACACGATCCCCCACCGCAAGATCCGAGACACCCTCGCCAAGTGCCGTGACGACGCCGGCCACCTCATGCCCAAGAATCATCGGCTCGCGAAGGCGCACCGTCCCAAAGCCGCCGTGATTGTAGTAATGCAGATCGGAGCCGCATATCCCTCCTGCCTCGATCGCCACTTCGACCTGACCGCGCGCCGGTGCCTCGACAGGCCGCTCCTCTATGCGAAGATCCTTGGCTGCGTGAATGACGAGAGCTCTCATCGATGTGGTCCTCAAATGACGGGGGTTGGAGGTGTGGCGCCGGCGAAGTGGGCAGCGAGATTGTCTCGCACCAGCCTGCCCATCGCCTTGCGGGTTTCTATCGTCCCGGAGGCGTGATGGGGCTGGACGAGTACGTTGTCGAGCCCCAGGAAGCGCGTATTGAGCTTCGGCTCGGCTTCGAAAACATCGAGCGCCGCCGATCCCAGTGCACCACTTTCAAGTGCATCGAGCAACGCGTCTTCATCGATATTGGAGGCACGCGAGATATTGATGAGCATGCCGTCGGGACCTAGCGCTTCTATGACATCCTTCGAGACGATGTGGCGGGTCGCCTGCGATGCGGCGAGCGTCACGAACAGGAAGTCGGAACGCGCCGCAAGTGCGACAGGATCGGCGACAAAGGTCATGCCCGCGGCATAGGGCTTCTCGCTCACGTCTGAATAGGCAATGTCCATGTCAAACCCGCGAAGACGCTTGGCGACCTCGAATCCGATCCGGCCGAGCCCGAGAACACCAGCGCTGCGACCCCAGACTCGTCTCTTCAGCGGATAGAGCCCACGGTTTTCCCAGCTGCCATCCCTGACCCAGGTCTCGGCGCCAATCATGCCCCGCGACTGGACAAGCATCATCGCAATGCCGAGATCGGCCACGTCGTTGGTCAGGACGTCGGGCGTATTGGTGACGCGTATGCCCCTTGTCCGGCATGCACCAAGGTCGACGGCATCATAGCCGACCCCGTAGACCGAGACAATTTCAAGCCCGGGTAGCTTTTCGATCATCGCGGCCGACGCACCGAGTTCGCCGCGTGTTGCCACGGCGCGGATACCGGCACCGTGGTCGGCAAGGAACTTCTCCTTGTCTTGGGCCTCGTAGAATTTGTGGACCGTATAATCCCGCTCGAGTTCGACCAGGTCCCATTCCGGATAGGGCCCGATCAGAAGGATTTCAGGTTTTGTCATGGTTTCCTCCACTATCGTGATTATTCGTGCCGGCGGTTGGCGAGCGATGCGACGCTTACCAACGCAACCGAGACCATGCGTACAAGCGGCTGGTCGATTTCGATCGTTACGACGTCGCGCTCGCCGAGAGGCAACTCCAGGGTGGCTAGCTGGCTGTCGAGGAGTGCGAGCGGCATGTAGTGATCCTTGCGACCACTCAGCCGTGCGGCTAGCGTCGAGCGATCGCCCTGCAGGAAAATGAACGAAAGAGGTCGGCCTGCCCTCGCCCGCAGGAAGGTTCGATAGGACCGCTTCAGCGCCGAACAGGAGATCACGGTCTCTTCGACCACGGCAAGTTCGTCGCCGAGGGTCTGCAGCCATGGCCAGCGATCCTCGTCTTCGAGAGCCACGCCCGCCGTCATTTTCTCGATATTGCTCGCCGGATGACGGCTATCGCCTTCGACGAAGCGGTAGCCGAGATGGGATGCCAGAAGCTCTCCCACCGACGTCTTGCCGCATCCCGATACGCCCATCACTACGATGGGGCCGAGATGCGAGCTAGTGTCAAAGGCAAGTGGTGATGCCGCCGTCGACATAAAGCGTGTGTCCATTCACAAAGGAGGAAGCATTGCCGGCAAGAAAGACGGCCGCGCCGACCAATTCCTCGACATCGCCCCAACGGGCGGCGGGCGTGCGCTTTTCAAGCCAGGACGAGAATTCCTCACTGTCGACAAGCGCCTGATTGAGCGGCGTCTTGAAATAGCCGGGCGCTACGGCGTTGATCTGGAGACCATATCTCGCCCAATCGGCGCACATGCCGCGCGTCAGATTCTTCACAGCGCCCTTCGTCGCCGTGTAGGGCGCGATCCCGGGGCGGGCGAGCTCGCTCTGAACGGAGGCGATGTTGATGATCTTGCCTCTTTTGCGCTTTATCATGTGGCGGGCGACGGCCTGACCGACATGAAAGACGCTGGAGACGTTGGTGCGCAGCAATTGGTCCCACTTCTCGACTGGAAAGTCCTCGAGCGACGTGCGGAACTGCATGCCAGCATTGTTGATGAGGATGTCGATCGGGCCGATTTCGTACTCGATGCGGTCGACGCCAAGACGTACCGCCTCGGCATCGGTCACGTCGAAGTCGCAAGCCGACACAGTGGCGCCAGCCTCTTTTATGCCGCGTACGGCCGCGTCAAGTTTTGTCCGGTCCCGACCGTTGAGGACGATGTCGGCGCCGTGATCGGCAAGGCCCCTGGCGAGCGCAAGACCGATGCCTTGCGACGAGCCGGTGACGAGCGCCCGCCGTCCGGAAAGGTCGAATAATGGAAAGCTCATTGACTGTCTCCGACCGCGTATGCGGCAATACTGGACCTGCGCGTCAGATGTCGACGACCAGACCCTTCGCCTTCAGGACCGGCTCCAGCTTGCTGACCTCGATGACCGACTTGCCCTGCTTGTAGGCCTCGATGAAGCCAGCTTCGGCATCCTCGCGCAGCTTTGACAGCCTTGCCGCCTCCTGGGCTTCGGCCCGCCGCACGACGACCAGCCCGTCGGCGTCGCCAACGACGATGTCGCCGGGATTGATGATCTCGCCGCCGACAATGATGGGGTCGTTGACGGCCGCGATCGTCTCCTTGACCGTGCCCTTGATGCAGACGCTGAGCGAAAAGACCGGAAAGCCGAGGTCGCGCAATTGAAGCGTGTCGCGCACTCCCGTGTCGGTCACGAGACCGCCGATGCCCTTTGCAAGGCAGGCATTCGCCAACACGTCGCCGAACGAGCCAGCCTCTTCGTATTGGCCGGCCGAGACCACGATAATGTCACCGGGCCTGGCGTAATTGATGGCGAGCTGCAGCATGATGTTGTCGCGCGGCGCGCATTTGACGGTGAAGGCCGGCCCGCACAGTTTCATGCGATAGTCGACCGGCTTCAACCGCGAGGAGAGAGCGCCGCGTCGGCCCTGCGCCTCATGGATCGTTGCGGGCGAGAACTTGGAAAGCGCCTCGATGTCGACCTTGCTCGGCCGTTCAGCGATGTCTTTGATGTGGATCATAGGAAACCTCGGGCAACAGTTTTGGGAGCGGCGGGCAGACCCGCCGCCGGCATTGATGGGTGATGTCTCAGATCGTTTGCGGCAGATGCCGGCTTAGGGGATCGGATCGAACTTCAGCTCCGAGAGCGGTACGACCTTGTCGGTACGGGTCATCTTGTATTCGGTGTTCGGGCCAAGCCAGGTGTCCCAGATCTTGTTGATCTCGCCGCTGTCGTCGAGCTTGTGCAGGATCTCGTTGACCTTGGCAGTCAGCGCCGGCTGATCCTTCTGCATGCCGATGCCGATCGGCTGGTAAAGCATTGGTTCGTCGATCATGCGCATCTTCTTGCCGCGCGTCTGGGACTCGTTGACGAGCTTGGTGGTGGTCATGGTATTGGCGACCATGCCGCGCGCCTTGCCCTGCTGGACGGCAAGATAGGCAGAGCCGGTATCCTGGAATGTCAACGGATCGGACTTGTTGAGCTTGATCGACATCTCAGACGTCGAACCCTTTGTCGAGGCAAGCCGCTGGCCCGCATAGTCGGCTTTCGACTTGCCTGCATCGTCTGCCGGCACGATCAGCATTTCCTTGGCGACATAATAGGGATCGCTGTACTGGATCTGCTCGGCGCGGCTGAGCGTATAGGCGAGATTGGCGACGGTGATGTCGACACGGCCGAGCTTGACCTCCGGAATGCGGGCTTCGACCGAGATCGGCTTGATTTCGGCCGTCACGCCGAGCTCCTTGGCGATCGCCTTGCAGAGGTCGACGTCGAAGCCGACCATCTCGCGCGTCTTGACATCCGGCGAGGAAAAGGGCGGCACGTCGGCATAGGTCGCGCAACGCAGCGTCTTATTGGATAGGATCGTATCAAGCTGATCGGCCTTCACCGGCAGCGCGGCGGCGCCGACGAGGACCAGGCTTGCAGTAATGCATTTCCAGTTCATTGCTGTTCTCCTTGTTATGAAGTCGTGCCCCGTCAATGCCGCAGGTCCGACAGGAAGCGCTGGGCGCGCGGATGACGGGGATTTTTGAAGAATTCGTCCGGTGTTGCCGTTTCCAGGATCTCGCCGGCGTCGATGAACCAGATCCGATCGGCGACATCGCGAGCGAAGTTCATCTCGTGCGTCACACAGAGCATCGTCATGCCTTCTGCCGCCAGACCCTTCATGACGGTCAGAACTTCGCCGACCATCTCCGGATCGAGCGCGCTCGTCGGCTCGTCGAAGAGCATGACCGGCGGCTCCATCGCCAGCGCCCGGGCGATCGCCACACGCTGCTGCTGTCCGCCGGACAGTTGGCCCGGATAGGAATTCGCCTTGTCGGCAAGACCGACGCGGTCAAGCAGCTTGATGGCCTTGTCATGAGCCACGTTCGCCGCCAGACCCTTGACCCTGATCGGCGACATCGACACGTTTTCGACGACGGACAGATGCGGGAAGAGATTGAAGCTCTGGAAGACGAAGCCGATTTGGCTGCGCAAGCGGTTGAGTTCGCCTGCCCGCATCCTGGCGTGAATGTTCTGGCCCTCGAATTCGATGGAGCCGCTGCTGATCTCCTCGAGCCGGTTGACCGTGCGGATCAAGGTCGACTTGCCCGAGCCGGACGGCCCGCAGATGACCACGACTTCCCCGCGCTTTACCTCAGCGTCGATGTTCTTGAGCACCGGATGGTCGCCGTAGCTCTTGCAAACCCCCGTCAGGCGAATGGCCTGCCCGTCCTGCGGCTTTGGTTGAAGCGCGGTCATAGTTGCTCCGTAAGTGTCTTGAGAGCCACGCTCTCGGCCGGGAGACGAACGTTGACGGGTCCGGCACGGCGACGCGTGATGCGCCGCTCGACGGTATTGGCAACATAGGTCAGGCTCCAGCAGAGCACGTAGTAAACGAGGGCAAGCACAAGGAAGACCTGGAAGGGCTGGGTGAGCAGCTGGTTGTTGACCTGGCTTGCCGCAAAGGTCAGATCCGGGACATTGATGACGTAGCCGAGCGTCGTATCCTTGATCGTCGAGACGAAGGTCGAGATCATGCTCGGGATCATGTTGTAGAGCGCCTGCGGCAGGATCACATATCGCATCGCACCCATGTAGCTATGCCCGAGAGCGCGCGCGGCATCCATCTGCCCCTGACCGAGCGAGACGATGCCAGCCCGCACCACTTCGCTGAGGAACGCCCCCTCGTAAATGACGAGCGTCACGAGCATGATCCAGAAGCTCGGCACGTCGGCGCCAGTCCAGAGCGGTACGAGGAAATAGAACCACAGGATCAGCATCAAGAGCGGCACGCCGCGCGTCACGTAGACGAGACCCGTCACCGGCCATCTGAGGGCGGTGAACTTCGACAGGCGGGCAAGCGCCAGCAGGATGCTGACGGGAAAGGCGAGCGCGATCGCCAGCGCCGACAGAAGAAGCGTATTAGCAAGGCCGCCGAGCGGGCCGTTCGGATACTGGCCGATCAGAAGCAGGAGCCAGTAGTCCTTGATGATGGCGACGACGTCCTGGATCATCGGCGCACCTTCCAAGCCGGGTCGGCGCGCATCGAGATCGCCGCGCCGGTGCTCATGATGATGAGCGAGAAGAACAGATAGATCACCGTGCCGATCAGGTAGATCTCGAAGGTGCGGAAGCTGACATTGTCGATCTCCTTGACCGCATGGGTCAATTCCGAGGCACCGACAACGATGGCGAGACTGCTATTCTTGAAGAGCGAAACGGAATGATTGATCAGCGGCGGCAGCGCGTTGCGGATGCCCTGCGGCATGATGACGAAACGCATCGCCGAGACGTAGCCGTGGCCAAGCGCCTTGGCCGCCTCCATCTGCCCAGGACTGACGGCACGAAGACCGGAGCGAAGGTCCTCGCTAAAATAGGCGGCCTGGCAGAGCCCGAGCCCGATGACCGCAAAGATTGCTTCGGCGTTATGCTCAGCAAGCCAGCCCGTCACGGCATCCGGCATCAGCGTGTAGATCCCGAAGTACCAGAGCATGAGCTGCACGAGGGTCGGGACATTGCGATGGTAGGAGACATAGGCCTTTACGACCGGATCGGCGAACCGGATCGGCGAGATGCGCAGGCAGAGCAACAGGATGGCGAGCGTCATGGCGAGCAGCCATGAACCGGCATAGATGACGAACGTCATGACGATCCCATGCGCGAGCATGGAGAGGTATTCCCGATTAGACAGGATCGCAGAGAGATCGAATCCGCTCACGGTCTTGCCCCTTCGCTGCGATCGTCGGCGGCCGGCGACTGCGGCTTTGCGGTCTGCAGGCCGCCCATGACCTGCAGGGTGGGCGTGATTTCCATATGGCCGATATTGACGGCAACCGGGGCCGCGATGGCAAAGGCGATTGCATCGGCGATGTCGCTTGCCTGCGGCAGTTCGAACCCGTCGATGAACCGTTCGCGCACGCTCGGATCGTTGCCGTGAACGTGGTTGAAGATATCCGTCGCTACGCGGCCGGGGCAAATTTCGGTGACGCGTACCCGTTTGCCGAAGGCGTCGATGCGCAATTGGTTCGACAACATGGCGACACCCGCCTTGACGGCGTGATAGGTCGAGTTGCCCCCAAAATTATAGTTGCCGGCAATCGAGGAGATATTGATGACGTGACCGCGATCGCGCGCGACCATACCCGGAACAATCAGACGGCACAGATGCAGGACGGCACGCAAGTTGACGTCGACGAGAAGATCGATGTCGCCCTCGTCGGCTTCGAGGAATTTCTTCGGCCGGTCGACGCCGGCATTGTTGACGAGAATGTCGAACTCAACGCGGCCGGCAAGTTCGGCGATCGCCTGGCGATCGGTCACGTCGATGGTGTGAGCGATGCAGCCAGTGCGGGCAGCAAGTGCTGCCAAGGCGTCGCTACTGCGGGCGATCGCGTGCACCTCGATGTTTTCGCGGGCGAACCGCTCCACGATCGCTGCGCCGATACCGGAGGAAGCGCCGGTCACCAATGCTGTCTTGTAATCTGCGAATGGCATCTGCGTTCCCTTGTTGTTGGCGCGGACCTTAGCGGAGCTTTGAACCCTTGCCTAAGACCGATTATGTCTGGAGCAATAAGCAACTCTTATGGATGCGGTTCAGGCGCCGAACCCCCTCTCGCGCAGGGCTTCACACGATCGTTCTGGCCTGACGAGGCCGACTGGCGGGCGCGTTGCAAAAGCGCGGCAGCTCTGTAAACATGCATTGCAATGCCTGTAACGCACCTTCGCAAATGGATATAAAACGCCTCAAGTCCTTCATCGTCATCGTCGACAGCGGCAGCATCACGCGTGCAGCCGACATCCTGCATCTCGCCCAGCCGGCGCTCAGCCAGCAGCTTGCGGCGCTGGAGGACTATTTCGGCCAGAAACTGCTGATCCGCAGCCAGCAGGGCGTCAGCATGACGGATGCCGGACACGCTGTGTATCGACATGCCCAAATCATCCTCAGGCAGATGGAACAGGCCCAGGCCGATGCCGCCGCCGCCGGCAATTCGCTTGCGGGGCGCGTCTCGGTCGGCCTCGTCCCCTTCAGCAGCGCGGCGATGTTGTCGGTCGATCTCTTATCCGAAACCAGGAAGCGCCATCCCGGCATTCTCCTGCATCTGACCGAAAGCGTCGGCCAGACCTATAGCCAGTTGATCATGAACGGCCGGCTGGAAATGGCACTGATCCATGGTGTCGGTCCGATCAAGGGCGTCCGTTTCGACCCGATCCTGAGTGAGGAATTCTACCTTGTCGCGCCCCAGGACTTCGCCATAGAAGCGGATGCCAAGCCAATCCCGATCGGCGCGCTTGATGGCATCCCGCTGCTCTTGCCGCCGGCCTACAACTTCGTGCGCCGAGCCGTAGACACAGCATTTACCCGTAGCCGGATCAACCTGAAAGTTGTCGCTGAAGTCGAGGTCGTCAGAACGCTGGCGCGTGCGGTTGCAAGCGGCCTTGGGGCGACGATCATGCCGAAAGCGATCGCCGACCGCATCGTCGCGGAAGCAAGCGAGCCGCTCGTCTGCCGGGTCGTTTCTCCCCGCATCGAGGAGACCCTGTCGCTCTGCACGTCCGATCAGAATGCCCTGTCGGAACCCGCCCTTGCCGTTCGGGGCATTCTCGTCGAACTAACCGAACGCCTGAAGGTCTGAAAAGCCCGCCAGAGACGGGCCTTTCGTGCGCATCTGAACCGTCAGCGCATGTTGGCACAGAACTCAGCAATACGCGCGCATCCTTCGCGCAGCATCTCCATGCTCGTCGCATAGGAGATGCGGAAATAGGGGCTCATGCCGTAGGCCGCGCCCTGGACGGTTGCGACATGGTGCTCGTCGACGAGCCCCATGACGAAATCGACGTCACCCTCGATTTTGCGGCCACCCTTGGTGGTCTTGCCGATCAGGGAGGCCATGTTCGGATAGACGTAGAAGGCGCCTTCCGGCTTGTGGCAGCACAGGCCGTCGATCTTCGACAGGGCATCGACGACGTAGTCACGCCTTTCCCGATAGATCGCCGCCCTTTCCTTTAACAGCTCCTGAGGGCCGTTGAGCGCGGCAATCGCGGCGGCCTGGGCGACCGTCGAAATACCGCCGCCATTCTGGCCGTTGACGTTGCTGATGGCCCCGATCAGCGCCTTGGAGCCGCTGGCGCAGAAGCCCAGTCGCCAGCCGGTCATGGCATAGGCCTTCGAAACGCCGTTCATCGTCAGCACCCGGTCGTAAAGTCTGGGTTCCACCTCGGCGATGGTGCAGAACTCGAAGTCGTCATAGACCAGATGCTCGTAGATATCGTCGGTTAGGATCCAGACATGCGGATGGCGCAGCATCACCTCGGCGATCGCCGCCATGTCGGCACGCGAGCAGGCAGCCCCCGTCGGATTGTTGGGAAAATTCAGCACTAGCCATTTCGTGCGTGGCGTGATCGCCGCGTCGAGGTCTTCCGCACGCAGCTTGAAACCGGCCTGTTCGAAACAAGGTACGGCCACCGGCACGCCGCCCGCAAACTTGACGATGTCGGCGTAGCTCACCCATGACGGCGTCGGGATGACAACCTCGTCGCCGGGATTGCAGGTCGCAAGCATCGCATTGAAGATCACCTGCTTGCCACCGCCCGAGACGACGATCTGGCTGGCGTCATAGTCGAGGTTGTTGTCGCGCTTGAACTTTCCGGCGATTGCCGCCTTCAGCGCCGCGGTACCGTCCATCGGTGGATATTTCGTATCGCCGGCAAGTGCTGCGGCATGCGCCGCTTCGATGGCATGGGCAGGTGTTGGAAAATCCGGCTCTCCCGAAGACAGGCTGACGACCTTGATCCCCTTGGCGGATAATTCACGGGCACGCTGGGTCATTGCGGCTGATGCGGATACGGAAACGTTCTTCAGACGGTCGGCTATGGATGACATGGAACAGATCTTTCGCTCTTGGATGGATTCGGCGATCAGCGGGCAACGTCACGAGGCAAGTTCGGATGCGGGTGCCAACACTGCGCCGACGGCTTCAATTTCGTTGCGGATCAGGCTTGCAAGTTCGAGCGAGCCGGGGGTGTCGCTGTGCACCAGGATGGACCGCGCCGGCATCGCGATGATGCTGCCGTCGATCGCCTCGACGGTGCCCTCGAGAAGAAAACGGCGCACGCGTGCGCGCACCGACGCCTCGTCCTTGACGAGCGCCCCGGCAAGGCCGCGGGCGACGAGATTTCCGGCCGCATCATAGGCGCGGTCGGCAAGGAAGAGCGCCAGCCTCTTCAGCCTGGCCCGCTTGGCCGCTTTCTCGATCTCGCTGCCGGGCGTGACGAAAATCACCAACCTATCGTCCACCTTTGCGATCGCGTCCATCATCAGGTCGGCCAGCTGCGGGTCCCGGTTGACCATGTTGCCCATCGCGGCATGGAAGCTGAAGTGAGCAACGCTCATGCCTTGCGCGCTGGCGATCGCCGAAAGCGCGCCGAGCTGATAGAGCAGTTGCTGGCGCAGTTCGTCCGGCTGGAACGACATCTCGCGGCGGCCGAAGCCGGCGCGATCGGGCAGGCCCGGATGGGCGCCGATGCCGACGCCGTTTTCCTTTGCAAGACGCACCATCCGCCCCATCGTCTCAGGATCTCCGCCATGGAAACCGCAGGCGATATTGGCTGACGAGACGATCCTCATCATCGCTTCGTCGTCACAAAGCCGATAGGGCCCAAATCCTTCGCCCATGTCGGAATTCAGATCGATCTTCATCGCGTCCTCCATTTCAACCCACCCGCTCCGTCAGCCGATCACGCCGAGCGCTCGTTTGACCATCGCTGCAGTGCGCCTGACATTATCGACATAGTGGGTGACCACCTGCTCGATTGCCCTTGCCTCGGCATGGGTTGCGCGAACGAACCTTACCCTGCTGCCGATGCGCGCCTGGCCGAGCCGCCACAGGTCACTTTCGATCACACCCGCAATCTTCGGGTATCCGCCTGCCGTGTTTGCATCGCTCATCTGAATGATGGGCTCGCCGCCCGGTGGAACCTGAACCACGCCAGGAATCACCCCATGCGAGCGCATTTCGACAGGCGCAGCCGGCTTGATCGGTTCGCCGGACAGCCGATAGCCCGTCCGGTCGCTCTGCGAGGAGATCCGCCAGGCCTGGCTCCAGAACCGGTCGGCGTCGGCGCCGTAAAGCTCGTGCTCGCCGGCGACGATGGCACGAACCGAAAGCTCTCCATCGATGGCCTCGGGAAAGAGATTGCGCAAGGCGACCTCCGGTTCGATGACAGAGATGCCGCCCTTCGGGAGCGGCAACGCCTCGTCGGCAGCCGCGATCGAGAGCGTGTCGCCGGTAGCCAGCGGCCTGCCGCAATTGCCGCCGAACCCGCCGCGCAGCGTGGTACTGCGCGATCCCATGAGGAGAGGCACGTCGAACCCACCGGCCACCATGATGTAGGCACGTGCCAGACGACGGGGCTGCTCGAGCTCCAGGACATCGCCCTTGGCTGCGCGATGTGTGCACCATGGCAACAATGTACGTCCGGTGAGGCGTGGCCTGCCTTCCGCGCCAGTGACGACAAAATCCGCGTCGACGGCAAAACGAAGCTTGAACGGAAAGGTCTGTACTTCGATGGCGGCAGCACTCTCTGGGTTGCCAAGCAGAATGTTGCCGACCTTGACGGCGAGCGGATCCATGGCGCCGCTCGCCGAGACGCCGATGTCGCGATAGCCGGGCCGGCCGAGATCCTGGATCGTATTGAGGGGACCTGTCTGGACGATCTCGATCACAGTTCGATCCTTTCCGGCACGAAACGCACGCGGTCACCGGGTGCCATCAAGGCGGGCGTCGACGACGTCGGGTCGAACATCTTGAGATCGGCATAGCCGATCGAATTCCAGCCGTTTGGCCCGGTCAGCATGGCGACGCCGGTTTGCATGCCGCCGATCGTGACGCAGCCCTTTTCCATCCGAAGCGACGGTACGGTCTTGCGCGGCATGTAGATGCGTGGGTCGAGGCCGTGCAGGTAACCGAAGCCCGGCGCGCTTCCGAGCGCAAAGACCCGGTAGGACGCTTCATGGTGGATCCGCACGATCTCCCGGTCTTTCAACCCCGACAGGTTGCAAAGGGCAGGAAGATCGGTAGCGAATTCTCCGCCGTATTGAACGGGGATTTCGATCGTCTTGCCGGCCAGATCGATGCTGCGGGCTTCCTGCCACGCGGTCTGCAGCCGCTCGACGACGGGGGTCGGGTCTTCCGGCGTCTCTTTCAGGATCGCCAGCAGATTGGTCATGCCCGGAATGACTTCCGCCACGTCATGCCATGTCGAAACCAGGCGCGATGTCGCCCAGATGAGGCGCTGGGCGGGAAGATCAAAGTCGCCTGGCGCCTCGAGCAGGAAGGATTTCGCCCCGATGAAGGAAACCCGCGCACCGTCCCGAACGACAGTCAGCGTCTCATCTCGCGGGGCATGGTTGTTGGGCTGTATCGTCATGTAAATTGCTCGAGTTCGAACAAGGGTTCGCCAAAGCCCACCAGGGCATCGGCATCGGCCAGGCGTCGCCGCACTATGGCCGCGCGACCGGCTGACAGAGGAAGGAGGATCGGCCCGACAGCGATGAAGCCGAGGATGTCGTCTTCGCCGACCCAGTGCGACGCGCTGTTGCTCGCCTCCCCGCCCGGTTCCGACGGTCGAAAATGGCCGGCCAAAGGCGCCTTGAGGAAGAAAGTGGAAGTGGAGACCTGCGGGGTGGTGGCCGAACCGGAAACCGCAACGTCCTTTCCCTTGGCAATAACGATCCGCAGATGGCCGTCGGGCGTGGTGATCTCAAGACCCTCGACCCCTGCCCTCGTCAGCGCATCGGTGAGCGTGGCAATCGCTTCGGCGTCCGTAAGGTCGATTTTGCTCATGTCGACCTCCGCCGTGCGAGCCATTGTTCGAGATAGTGGATATCCGTCCCGCCGCTGGCAAAGGCCTCGTCATCAAAGAGCGCGCGCAGGAAGGCAAGATTGGTCGAAATTCCATCGATCTCGGTCGCAGCCAATGCCTCGCGCATCCTGGCGATCGCCGCCGGTCGGTTCGGTGCATGCACGATCAGCTTGGCGATGAGGGAGTCGTAGTAGGGAGAAACCCTGTATCCTTCATGGATGTGCGTATCCACCCGCACGCCCTCACCTTCGGGAAGTGTCAGACGACCGATCATCCCGGCCGACGGCAGGAAGCTATCCGGATCCTCGGCATTGATACGGCATTCGATCGAATGGCCGGTGCATCGGACCTCGGCTTGATCGATCTCCAGACGGCAGCCCTGGGCGACCTTGATCTGCTCCTGGACGATGTCGAGACCGCTCGTCATTTCGGTGACAGGATGTTCGACCTGCAGGCGCGTATTCATCTCGATAAAATAGAACCTGCCGTCCTCGAAGAGAAACTCGAAAGTCCCGACGCCGCGATAGCCGATCTGACGGCAGGCCTCCACGCAGGCCAGCCCGACGGGATCGATGATCCGCGGCGAGATACCCGGGGCTGGCGCCTCCTCGACCACTTTCTGATGGCGACGCTGCATAGAGCAGTCCCGATGGCCGAGCCAGAGAGCATTTCCGTTGTTGTCGCAGAGGACCTGGATCTCGATGTGACGAGGATGCTGGAGGAATTTTTCCATGTAGAGCTCGGCCGAGCCGAAGGCCTGTCGCGCTTCCTCGCGGGTCAGCGCGACGGCTTCATGCAGCTGCCCCGCATCGGCAACGACGCGCATGCCGCGACCGCCACCACCGCCAGCGGCCTTTATGATGACGGGGTATCCGATCTTACGGGCGGTGCGTTCGATCACATCCCGGTCTTCCGGAAGGGCCGTGTCCGGCCCGGGCACGCAGGGAACGCCGGCTGCGATCATCGCCCGCTTTGCGGCAATCTTGTCACCCATTGTTGCGATGGCCGAGGCTGGCGGTCCAATGAAGACGAGGCCGGCTCTTTCGACCGCCTCCGCAAAAGCCGCCTTCTCCGACAGGAAACCGTATCCGGGATGAATGGCGCCGGCACCGGTCAGCCGGGCGGCAAGCAGGATTGCATCCTGATTGAGATAACTCTTTGCCGCCGGAGCAGGTCCCACGCAGAGGAAGTGTTCAGCGTCGCGCCGGTATGGCGCCTGCCTATCGGCCTCCGAGCAGATCATGACCGTCTTGATCCCAAGAGCGTGGCAGGCACGCTGGATCCTCGTTGCGATCTCGCCGCGGTTGGCGATCATCACGGTATCGAACCGGAGAGGCGCCGCTGCACTGTCGGAAGACTGCCTCATGCCGTGATCTCCGCAAGGAGGTCACCGGTCTCCACCTCGCCACCGTCGATCTCGGACAGACGCGTGATGCGTCCCGCGCGCGGAGAGGTAATGCGGTTGAATACCTTCATGGCCTCGATGATGAACAGCGTCTGACCTTCCTCGACGGTCTCGCCCAACTGCACGAACGCCGGTTCGCCGGGAGAGGGAGCGCGGTGGAGGATGCCGAAGATGGGCGCCCTGACTGTCACCGCGGCGGTGTCGGCCGTTACCGGTCCCGTAACCGCGTCCTTGGAAGGGTCAGATAAGACCGGAGCGGGCGCGGCTGCCTGATCGTTGAGGCGAAAGATCTGGACGGTCGTGTCCTTCTGTGTGACCGTCAGCTCAGTGACGTTCGACCGCCCAACGAAGTCGATCAAGGTCTTTATCTTTTCCAGATCCATGAGCATCTCGGTATTTGGAATGCAACTTCCAGCCGCACCCGACGGCGACGACTGCATGACCATTCCCTAGCATGATGCTTGTGACGATGGGGTCAGACGAAGTTTTGATGACCGGCAATTTGCGCCGACCGGCACGGTGAGGCACGGTTCGCAGAGAGCCCAATAATCTTCGGCTCCGACCGTTCGATGCGGAGTATATGTCCAGTCGGAGGTCTTTGAGCGTATCCCGAATGCTCTGCGATCTCGCAGGCACCCTCCACAATAAAGAAGCGTATCTGAGCTTTCAGCATCAAGTCGATGCGGTCGGCGCTCAGGCCTTTCGTGATCGCGCTCGGCGTCTCGATCTGCTTCTTCCGGCAGATGATCGGCGCATTGGGCAAGCGATACGATGATGGGCTGGACTGGTGGCGCCGCATTCGCCTTTTGGCTCGCCCACCAGTTCGCCCGCAGACAACTCGTCGTCAGATGTGGACCCAAAGGGCGACCTGAAGCTCATCGCCGCAGAACGATCCGGGCCTCGAAACCATCTCCACGGCTGCTCGCTGGCGAGCGGAGCTCCAATACTCCACCCATCTGGCGAACGATCGTATCGGCAATGGCAAGTCCGAGGCCGGCGCCCTTGGCAACAGTCGCACCTCTGCGAAATCGAACTTTCAGGCTTTCCAGTTCTGCAGCAGAAAGCACGGGGCCGTCATTGGCGATACTGATGCTGCCATCATCGTCGACCGAAACGCCGATCGTGCCTCCGGGACTTCCGTGCAGGATGGCATTCTCGATGAGATTGCTTGCGACGATCCCGAAGGCGTCCACATCGACGGCACGCATCAGGGGATCTGCCGAAGCGGAGTAGATAAGCCTCTTGCCCGTTGCAGGATTGCGCTGATAGTCGCGGACGATCAGGCTGAGTACCTTGCCGAGATCGGCCACTGTGGCCGTCTGCCCAAGACCCGCGTCGGCTCGAGCAAGCTGCAGAAGTTTTTCCGATGTGCGCCCAAGCTTGGTGAGCGCGGTCTCGATGTTCCGTGCGCGAGCTTTCGACGCTTCGTCCGGCAACTCGGCAAGAAGTCTCTGTGTCTGCGCCAAGGCCCCGGCTACAGGTGTCCGAAGCTCATGAGCGCTGTTGGTGGCGAATTCCCGTTCCGCATCGATGGTCGCCTTCACGCGCTGCAGCAGCAGATTCACTGACTGAGCGATCGGCCTCAATTCTCGTGGAATCGTCTCCGTCTCGACAGGAGAAAGGTTGCCACCGTCCTTTTCCGAGATCGCTGTGCGCAGCTTGTTGATGGGATCTACTGCGCGTCTCGCAATCCACATCATCAACAGGACGCTGACAGGCAGCAGAATGGCGAGCGGGATAAGCATCGTGACAGCGCTTTCCCGCACGGCCTCACGTCGGTGGCTCAACCGGTCGGCCGTCTGAAGGAAAAGAGCGCCGTGCGAGCTCTTCGCGGTGTAAAAGCGATATTTTTCAGAATCATGGAAGCCGACAGTGAGTGGGGCGTCGAATGGCTCGACGGGAGCGTCTTTCGAACGGAAGACAACCACTCCGTCGGCGGTTCGAACCTGGTAGACGAGATATTCATGTTTCGACGTCGTGGGCGGCGCCCGCTCGGGCTGCTCACCGCCCTGAACATTCGGCAGGTGCCCCTCCTCCACGATCGCCAGCAGCCGTTCGGTGGTTTCCTCAAGCGCGTTGTCGAAGATCTCGTCGAACTCACTCCGCATCACGAAGATGCCAAGCCCGATCGCACCAAGCCAGAACGCGACCAGCGCGCCCGTGAGCGCGGCCATGAGGGGTCGGATGATGCTGCGGTTCCTCGTCATTCAACTGACAGCATATAGCCGATGCCGCGGGCTGTCCTGATCTTCTCCATCCCAATCTTCTTGCGAAGCCTGCTGATGTACACCTGCACCGTATTGCTCTCGACCTCCTCGCCAAACGCATAGAGGGCATCCTCGATCCGTTTCAGCGCAACGAGCTTTCCCGGTCGCTCGACGAGGAGATCGAGCAATGCCCATTCGCGCGGCGTCAACTGAACGTCCTGTCCGCCCACGCTGATAGAGTGCGTAGATCGCTCGATCACGAGATCTGCTATCTGAATGGTGTTTTGCCGACGTCCCTCGTAGCGACGCCGGACGGCAAGGATTCGAGCTTCGAGTTCGTCGAGATTGAAGGGCTTGATCAGATAATCGTCCGCGCCGGCGTTCAGCCCGGCGATGCGGTCGGATATCTGATCTCGAGCGGTCAGGACGATGACCGGAGCGTCACCTCCCCTTGCCCGAAAATATTCAAGGAAGACCAGGCCGTTGCCATCGGGAAGCTGCAGGTCAAGGAGGACCAGGCCGTAGTCGATGGACTTGCTCGCCGCTTCTGCGTCGATGATCGTACGGACCCAGTCCGTCGCATAACCTGCCGTGTTCGTATGGTCCCGGACCGCATCGCCGATGATGTCGTCGTCCTCGATCAAGAGAATACGCACGATCTATTCCTTCCAGCCTTACGCCTTGGAGAGCGCTCGATGGCGGTGTCATACCAGACCATTGCCAACGTAGCACTCTCAGGCGTCGTTGCGGCTATCGAGAACCAGTCCATCCCCTGATCCCAGACGGTCGTGCGGACAAGCGACCAGCATCTGAAGGTCAGCGCTGATCGCTTCCTCGTGTTTTACCAGTGGTAGGAAATACCGACATTGACGGCGTTGGTGACGATGTTCGTCTTCAGGCGGTCGCCGCTGTCGATCGGAACGTCGACGCGCGAATAGGTGCCCTTGTATTCCACGAAGGTCGACCAGTTGTCGGTGACGCGGAAGTCGACGCCAGCCTGCGCCTGGAAAGTCACGCCGCCGAATTCATAGTCGAAGGTCGTGCCCTGCGGACGGGTGACTTCAACGTGCGGAATGTTTACCCCGACACCGGCGCCGAGATAGGGGGTCCATCGACGAGCCGGGTCCTTGAAGCGATAGAGGCCGTTGACCGTCAGGAGGTTCAGGCCGTCGGTGAATTCGAAATGCGTCCAGCCCGGTGAACGTGCCATCGTCTCGTCATCGGCATAGACCTTGTCATGGGTATAGTCGAGCGACACGCCCCAGTTCGGCAGGTTGAAGTCGCCGAGCCACCAGGTGACGCGGCCGCCGTAATAGGGCGGGCTGCCGAACGACTTGCCCTCCCAGCCGGCGCTGAAGGAGGTGCCGTCGGAAACATCGACGTGGCTATGCGGCGCCGTCTGGTAACCGCCATAGATGGAAAATTCCAGATCCTCGGCCGAAGCTGTGCCGGCCACCGATGCAAGCGCGGAAAACGCAATGCCCGCCAGAAGCACGGCGGAAAGACGCAATGCAAGTCTCATTGGATACTTTCGGATTAGATTTCTTTAAATACGCCACGCTTTTTGAAAGCGCTGACTAAGCCTGTGAGGGCGAGAACGGCCGCAAGCAGCAATACCAGCACGATTGCACGGGCTTGTTCCTGCTCCGTAATCGAGCCGACTGCGACCCTGTAAAACTCGGTTGCCAACAGTGCGATAAAGGTTGACGACACCGTGGAATAGTCCTTCGCCACGACCCGTTTCAGCTTGAACGCCATCCCCCTCGTCGATTCGTCAAAGGCGCCGCGCTTAAATGTCCATCGCGGGACATCTCGGCAGTAGGCTTTGTAGGCTGCGCCGAACTTATCATGGAGGAAAGCCTCTTCGGCGTAGACAATGCACTGGTAGAAAAAGGCGAAGAGAGTGCATCCGACCACGATCACGACCGGATTGCCGTGGAAGACGAACAGTCCGACGTAGATCAGCATGTTGCCTACGTAGAGCGGATTTCTGCAGACGCCGAACATGCCCTCGGTGACAAGCTCATCGGCGTAAACACGTTTGTTCAAGCCGCCCCGCCTGATGTAGGCATAGCCAATGACGCTTGCCCGCAAGATCAGCCCACTGACCACGATGAGCAGGGCCAGCGCGTCCTTCGCCTGTTCAAGCGCAGGATTTCCCCATGGCGCGGTCGACGGCGGCGCGGCGATAAAGAGCGCTATGATGATCAGCGGGAAAGCCTGATTGCGATACTTGAAGAGGAACGTGCCAATCCTCAGCATGATGTCTTTCATGATGCTCACTTGATTGCGACGATCCCGCAGAAATTGTACCAGCGGAAGAAGACCTCTGTGCTCTTGAAGCCGACCTCACGAAGGAGCTGGATGTTTTCCTCCAAGCGGTAAGGAATAAGGACGTTTTCCAGCGCCTCCCGCTTCTTCGAGATCTCGATGGTGGAGTAACCGTTCCGTCGCTTGAAATCGTAGTAGTGATCAATAAACAGGCGGTTGAATGTCGTGTCTTCACTGGTCAGCTTTTCAACCAGGAGCAGGCACCCCTGGTCGTTGAGCCCGTCGTAAATCGTCCGCATGACCCGCTCGCGGTAGAGTGGACGAACAAACTGCAGCGTCAGCACCATCGTTACGACGCTTGCCTTCTCAATCGAGAAGCCGCGATGAAGGTCGACCGTGTGAAGATCGATTGAGCGGTTGGTTCCTGACTCCGCGATCTTTTCGGCAGCTTTCTTCAGCATCTCCGGAGCATTGTCGATCCCGACGAAATCGATGTGATTGTCGACTTCACGGTCCAGCGCCAGAAGGGTCGTGGCCGTGGAGCAGCCGATGTCATAGAGTTTCGACTGAGGCTGTGCGAAATCCCTGGCGAGCTCGCAAACCATCCGTTGCATCTCGCCATAAAAAGGAACCGATCTGCTGACCATATCGTCAAAGACATTCGCGACGGTCGAGTTGAACGAAAAGTCGGCAACGGAATCGTGTTCTTCAGCAAAAACTTCGTCTCGCGAATTGGTATGCAATATTAGACGGTTAGACTGTTCGGTCATATCCGCTCCCAGGTCGATGAATGGAAATTGGACGCGTCATTTCCCCGCCCATAATGCGTCACAAAACTTTAACATCGAATCCTGACAATAGGCTGAAAGCGCGGTTGTATTAGACCTCGCGTCTGGTCCTCACGTCCTGGAAAAGCATGATCTGGGCGACCCGGCACGTGTCGGCCAGGTGGCGCAGGCGACTGTCGCCGGCTATTCAAAAAGAATGAGGCTTGCCGGAGTTGGCGGTAGCGGTTTGACCATGACGCCAGCAAAGCCGGCCAGTCTTGCCATCTCAGTCAGCTCATTTTGCGTATAAGCCTGACCGGCCGGCGTGCCGGCAAGCATCTCCCAGGAGAAGGCCGCGGGGAAAGGCGGCGACACGCCATCTTCGTTAGGCACGAAATCAACCGCGACGATCCGACCATCCTCAGCAAGGCTCGCGATGATCCTTCGCAACAGTTGGGCACATGTCGGCAAATCGAAGTGGTGCAGAAAATTCGGAAGTAGCACGAGATCATAACCCGTGCCCCATTCCACATCGAAGGCACTGCCGGCGATCGTCCGGTACCGATCGGCCACTCCGGCTTTTTCCGCATTCTGCCTCGACAGCTCCAATACGGAGGCCCAGTCGACGGCGACGATCTCCGCCGATGGAAGGGCCTTCGCAATTTCGATCCCGAAAACGCCTGGACCTGCAGCGATGTCCAAAACCTTTTTGGGAGGCCTCGGCCAGCCGGAGATCTCGCCAGCCAGTGCTTTGGCGCTCAGTCCGGTAAAGGAGCCCATGCCGCGCGCAAATTTCACCCAAACGGGGTTGTCTGCCGACATGTTCGCAAGCCCGGCCGAACCGCCGTTTCGCACGACGGCGGCCGGATCGCGCAGAAAATTATCCAGTATTTCAGGTGCGGCGGTGAATTCGACGGCAGAGCCCATATAGGCTGGCGAATTGCGATCGAGGAACATTCTGGTCGAGGGTGTCATTCGGTACTGTCCGCTCTCCTTCGTCAGGAAACCATGTACCACGAGGTAGTTGCACAGGATGCGCACTCCACGCTCCGAGGCGCTTGTCGCCGACGCCAGCAATGCTGCCGTTTTGCCCTCGCCGATATGAGTAAAGAGATCGAGCTCGATGGCCGCCCTGATCGCTGCTGTCTTTCGGCATGCAAACAGCGCATCGACCACGAGTTCGGGCGACACTACGCCAGAATGGGCGTCCTCAACACTTGCTTCCATGGTATCCTCCAGAGCCTCGACCGATCTTGCTGGCAGCGTCAGCCACAGAAATTATGCGTATATCCGCATATTCTACAATACATAACATACCGCGCTAACCCTATCAGGTGAACAGGCCTCAATGGCCGAGTTGTCCTGCCGGCCGCCGCCGTTATTCGAGTTGCTCGTCCTCGCCTGCCGGCTGCAGATCGAGCATGGCAACCCGGCGGGGCAGCAGATGCGGCCCTTGGCTGACAGAGGCCAATCGATATTCTGGATTGGAGCACGTTAGGGACGCTGCTGGAGCACTGCTTGGTCAGAAAGGCGTGAGAGGCCCACGCAAAAGGCGCAACATTCGCCCGACGTGGTCGCGATTTCCTGGACTTACGCCAGCCAATCAATCCTGCGGGTTCGCCCAAGGAGACAAAGAAACGCATCAGAGCTTTCTGCATCGCGACGCGACCGCACGCGCGGGAAGCGAGAGTTTGCGTCACACCAGCGCGTGAGGAAGGGCAGCAGCAGGAGCTTCAGCGTTGCGAAGTAGAAGCGTGATCGACTGCCCGCGACATCCTATTCTGCTTCCGGGTCGGGCTCGCCACACGTCGCGATGTTCACTTGGCGCGAAACAGCGTTTTCGAATGCCGCCCACATCGGTCTCATTCTATGCTCACGCAAGTGAAGGCGACGCTACCTTGTCGTCAGATTGTTGCAAATCAACCAGTGAACGGCTGCCCATTTCATTAGCGAATACCGGACGATACACCCTAAATTAAGCCTCTTCGCATATTCCTTAATTCGCAAACGATTTTCGTAACGTTGAGGCGCGTCCCGAAATCAGTTCTCGGTCAGAGGAGCCGGGACGGAATAGTTCGGGGTGCGATCGATCACATGCCCGCTCGAGGAGGCAAGCGCATGCAGTTCAAATCGGCTACCGGACGCAATATTTTCTCCGTGGCGGCCTGTGGTGTCGTCGCCACAATCGCGGCATCGAGCGTCCTTTCCTATATCGCCTACAACGATATGCGCAAATCGAACCTCGACCAGATGCTCCAGATCGCTGCCACCAACGCGCTCAACGTTGAGAAATCCATGAGCGTGGCGCTCAATATCGTCAACGGGCTGGAAACGTCGCTATCGACGATGAAGGAAGGTGGAAACTCGGACCGCGCGGCCGCCGACGCTCTGCTCAGGAACACACTGCAGGACAATCCGATGGCGCTTGGTGTTTGGACCGGCTGGGAACCGAATGCCTTCGACGGCAAGGACAAGGATTTCGTCGACAAGGAAGGCCACGACGCTACGGGACGCTATGTGCCCTACTGGGTACGCAGTGGCGACAAGATTCAGCACACACCGCTGGTCGATTATACCGTGTCGGGCGCCGGCGACTACTACCAGCTTCCTTTTGTTCAGAAAAAGACTGTCGTCATCGAACCCTATGTTTACGCCGTCGACGGTAAGGACGTGCTGATGACCTCGGTCGCCAAGCCGATCATGGTCGAAGGCAAGGCGCTCGGCGTGGCCGGCATGGACATTTCGCTCGACGACGCCAACAAGGCGATCTCCGCAGTCCACCCGATGGAGACCGGCTATCTCAGTCTCGTAACGGGCGCCGGCAGCATCATCAGCCATCCCTCCGTCAAACTTGCAGGCACGAATATCAAGGATGGCGGGGATCTGACCGCCGGTTGGGATCGGCTGATCGCAAGACCAGGAGTTGAACAGGAGATCGCAGGCCCCGACGGCCAGACCTATTTCTCGGTTGCCTATCCGGTAAAGCTCACGAATGACCTGAACTGGTATGCGGTCGTTTCGGTGCCCAAATCCACGGTCTTCGCCCAACTGAACAACATGGTCTGGAGCGCAGTTGCGATCACGGCTGTCGCCGCTTTCCTGCTCGGTCTCGCAGGCTGGCTCATTGCCCGCAGATTCATCCGCCGCATAGAGGGTGTGATCTCCGAGACTGATCGTATCGCCCATGGCCAACTTGACGTGCAACTGAGCGACAAGAATGCGAAGGACGAAATCGGCGACCTCTCGCGCTCCCTCGGCATCCTGCTGGAAAGCAATCGTCAGAAGATCAAGCTCGAAGTCGATGCGGAAACGTCACGGGCTCGCGAGGAGGTCGAACGGCAGGAACGTTCCGTCCTCCATGCCGCCCGCGAGGATTCAATCAAGTTCGCAGTGAGCGAGCTCGGAAACGGGCTCGCCAGCCTCTCGAATGGAGACATGACCGTCCGGCTGGAAAAGCCGTTCACTGACTCCCTCGACAAGATCCGCGTCGATTTCAACGCGTCTGTCGAAAAACTCCAGGCAGCCCTGATTGCCTTCTCCGAAAACGCCGCCGTCATCCAAGCCGGTTCTGAGGAAATCCGCTCGGGCGCCGATGATCTCGCGCGCCGCACAGAGCAGCAGGCGGCTTCCGTCGAGGAGACGGCCGCCGCGCTCGAGCAAATCACGACGTCCGTCAAGGACTCCACCCTTCGCGCCGAGGAGGCAGGGGCTCTCGTTGGTCGAACTAAGGAAGGTGCGGAAAAATCCGGGGAGGTTGTGCGCAGTGCCGTTGAGGCCATGAGAGGCATCGAGCAATCCTCGCAGTCGATCTCCAACATCATCGGCGTAATCGACGACATCGCCTTCCAGACAAACCTGCTTGCCCTCAATGCCGGCGTTGAAGCGGCGCGTGCTGGGGAAGCAGGCAAGGGTTTTGCCGTCGTCGCACAGGAAGTGCGTGAACTCGCACAGCGCTCGGCGGCGGCAGCCAAGGAGATTGAGGCGCTGATCACCTCGTCCGGCGACCAGGTCAAGCGTGGCGTCAGCCTGGTCGGCCAGACCGGCAAAGCATTGCAGGCGATCGTCGCCGAAGTGCAGCAGATCGACATCAATGTCCAGGCTGTTGTCCAGGCAGCCCGAGAGCAGTCGACGGGTCTCACGGAGATCAACACGGCAGTCAACCAGATGGACCAGTCGACCCAGAAGAATGCCGCAATGGTCGAGGAATCGAACGCCGCCTCGCATACGCTGGTGACGGAGATATCGGCTCTCTCAGGGCGTCTGGCCCAGTTCAATCTCGGTCAGGCGGCAAAGGCGGCCTCTGCCGCTCGCGCGACTATCAGGCCGTCGGCGCGCCCGGTCGCGACCCTTGTTGCGCAAAGAATGGTTCCCGCCTCGGCCACCGGCTATAAGCCCGCTCCCTCGCCGGCCCGCACACTCGGTGGGAAGCTCGCAGTCGCGCTTGGCACGTCGCCTGCACAGGTGACGACCGAGGGCAACTGGGAAGAGTTCTAACGCGGTACGCACCATGTCTGGATGGCGCCGATTGGCAATGTGATGTTGGCCGGTGTTTGAGCTTTGCGGGTCGGATGCAGTCATGTCTCCGGCCTGTTTACGTGTCCGATATGGCAGCTGGCCCTGATCTTGTCCGCTTGAACCGATCCCTATCAGGTTCATCCACGGTCTCATCCTTTCTGACATGCAAAGGTCGGCACGCCGCATATTCCGGGAAGGTGCACGGAACTTATACAGGCTGGATAGGTTGTCTCTTCACGGCCGTGTGAACCCGGTCAGAGAAAGAGAAAAACCTCAATGAAAAATATGATCCTAGCGGCGGCGCTCGTCGGAGCGTCGGCACTGACTGCTGTCGCGCAGACAACCCCCGCACCCTCCACCGATGCCGGAACGCCCGCGGTCGCCACACCCAACACAAATAACCCGGCTGCACCGGTCGCAGGCGCAAACAGCTTCACCGAGGCTCAGGCTAAGGACCGCATCGAGAAGGCCGGCTTCTTCGAGGTCAAAGACCTCAAGAAGGACGACAACGGCATCTGGATGGCGGCAGGCATGAAGGACGGCAAAGCCGTCATGGTCGCCCTCGACTATCAGGGCAACGTCGTCGCGAAGTAACGCCACTCCTCAAATTCCCAAGGATACCTTTCATGAAAACCATTACTGGACTTTTTGACGACTACACCGACGCGAGTTCCGCCGTCAGCGCGCTTGAAGCAACAGGCGTTCCCTCGAACGACATCAGCATCGTTTCCAACAACGCCGATGATCGCCATTCCAACAACGGTGCCGCTACCGGCGCGGAATCCGGCGCGGGCCTCGGTGCCGTCGTCGGCGGCGCCGGCGGTCTTTTGACCGGGCTCGGCATTATGGCCATTCCAGGCGTCGGTCCCGTGGTCGCTGCCGGCTGGCTTGCGGCGACCGCAGTTGGTGCCGTGGCGGGTGCAGTAGCCGGCGGCGCGGCCGGCGGACTGATCGGTGCGCTGACCGCGTCAGGGGTGTCTGAGGACGACGCCAACTTCTACGCGGAAGGGGTCCGTCGCGGCGGCTCTCTGGTTACAGCCAAAGTGGACGACGCCCTTGCTCCCGAAGCCGAAGCTATCCTGAAGCGTTCGAACTGGATCGATCCTTCCCAACGCAAGGCCGCTTACAACGAGCAGGGCTGGACACGTTTCGACGAAACGCTGGACCCGTATGGGCCGGAGCAGATCGAACAGGAACGTGACCGCTACCGTCGCCCTCCGGCTGCTTGATTACAATGCACGGCTTCGTCGCGGCAGCCGTGAACCTGACCGGAAATCTGGTCCTTTACAGAAGCTATTCCAAACCCCGAGGAGCCAATGATGGCCAAGGAAACCAAAACACTCGACGTCCTGTTTCACGACACTTTGAAGGACGTATATTTTGCCGAAAACAAGATCGTTGCGACCTTGCCGAAAATGCACGAAGCGGCGAAAAGCAAGCAGCTCAAGGACGCCTTCACCAAGCATCTCGCCGAGACCAAGGTGCACGTCACCCGTCTTGAAGATGTCTTCAAGATCATCGGTAAAAAACCGGAACAGAAGACGTGCGACGCGATGATGGGCATCGTCAAGGAAGGCGCCGAAATCATGGATGAGTATGCCGGGATGCCGGCGCTCGACGCCGGCCTTCTGGCCGCAGCCCAGGCTGTCGAACATTACGAGATGGCGCGCTACGGCACCTTGCGAACATGGGCGCTCGAGTTGGGGATGAAGGATGCCGCCAAGCTCCTTCAGACGACACTCGACGAGGAACAGGCGACCGATATTGCTCTCACTTCCATCGCGACAAAAGTCGTCAATCAGAATGCCGAAAAGGCTGCCTGACGCCCTGACGTAACTGCGTCAGCCATCAGCACGCGGTCACCGCAGCAGGGCGTTGGCGGTGACCGGCCATGGAGCCTAAGCATCCGGTGGAAGGGAACTCTCCAATGACCGAATTCCAGGATATTAAGATCGTCGAGTTAAACGACGGTGCATCCGGGGCCGCAGTAGGGCCGGTCACGACAATGGTCCTGCAACTTTCGGCCGATGCGCCCGCGGCTTGGTCCGATGCCTTCAACGAGATATGGAAGGGAGGCGCATCCGTGATGAGACGGGCGGCTACGGCTTCCGGGAACACGATAACGTCGGCATGTATGCCCTACGAGTTGCAGAGCCAGATAGCGGAACTGAACAAGGTTGTCGCGGCGACCAATGCTGCCTATCGCGACAGTGTCGAGCACGACGCAGCTCGACAGGACGTCGAACTCAGGGATTTGAAGGCAACGCTGAACTACGAATAGGATGACGAGGCGGGTCAACTGAGAATATTTTCTCGTTCGTCGTCGTCACTTCATCGTCATCCACACTATGTCTTAATGAAATGACTTCCTCGCTCCAAGACTGTAAAAACAGGGCTTACAGAAGGAGCGATGCCATGGATGACATCCAGGCAGACGTCCAGGCTATCGGCCGGATGGCAGAGGTGCCGACGATCCTCGAAGTCATCTGCAAGACAACCGGGATGGGGTTTGCTGCGGTCGCTCGGGTGACGGACAGTCGCTGGATTGCATGCGCCATCCTCGATACTGTCGATTTCGGGCTGAAGGCTGGCGGGGAGCTCAAGGTTGAGTCGACGATCTGCCACGAGATTAGGCAAAGTCACGATCTCGTTGTCATCGACGACGTCGACGAGAGCCTCCAATATCGCGACCATCACACGCCTGCGATCTACGGCCTGAAAAGCTATATCTCCGTGCCGATCATCAGACGCGACGGCAGCTTCTTTGGAACGCTCTGTGCGATCGACCCGGCACCTCACAAGGTCGACAATTCCGAGACGATCGGGATGTTCCGGCTATTCGCCAAACTAATTGCCAGCAACTTGGATAACAATGCCGATCTCGTTCAGGCGCAGGTCGACCTTGCCGAGGAGCGCGAGCTCTCGGTCGTCCGAGAGCAGTTCGTTGCCGTTCTTGGCCACGATTTGCGAAATCCAATCGCTTCGATGATGGCGGGGATCAGACGCCTAAGTCGGGCGGCGGGGATGAGTTCGGAAAGCCGCGACGTTCTTGGGCTTATGCAGTCGAGTACCATCCGCATGCGCGATCTCGTCGACAACGTACTTGATTTCGCAAGAGCCCGCTTAGGAGACGGATTGAAACTGGACGTCGTGACAGGTGCGCCCTTGCGCCCTGTTCTGGAAAATGTCGTCGAAGAGATCCGTTCAGTGCACCCAGATCTGGATATCCGCACTGATTTCGAGCTCGATCGCGACGTCCGCTGCGATCATTCCCGAATTTCCCAGCTTCTTTCGAACCTGATCGGGAACGCAGTGACGCATGGCGACCGCAAGAAACCCATCGAAATCGGCGCGACGACGACAAGAGGCCGTCTGGAACTCTGGGTCGCCAACAGTGGCGAGCCGATATCAGACGAGGTGAAGACGACACTGTTTCGGCCCTTTTTCCGGGGCGAAGTCAGAAGCAGCCAGCAGGGTTTGGGTCTTGGTCTCTACATAGCGAGCGAGATCGCCAGAGTGCACGGCGGAAAGCTTTCCGTAAATTCGCACGAGTCCGAGACACGATTCACATTGACGATGCCCCTATAGTCGCGTCAGCGCAGGTCCAACAAACAGCGCGAGCGCCTCGCCCCATAGTCTGAGCAGGGCGATACTCAGGATTTGCTTGGTCCATCCGGAAAGTGCTCCTGCAATGTTTCAAGAACGGTCTCGGCGGAAAACGGCTTGCGTATGAAGCTCGCATTGCCCGGGAGCTCGCCCTCCTTCGGCACTCTCGCTCCGGACGCGACGACGACCTCTATATTCGGCCACCGCTCGGCGATCTTCCTTGCCAGTTCAAAGCCGTCGAGATCACTACCCGTCTGCACGTCCGTGAAGAGTAGCTGGAGCGAGCTATATTTCTCGAGAAACGCCAGAGCTTCGTCAGCCGTGGCCGCCTCTACGACATGATATCCGGCATCGGAAATGATGGCGGCGATATCCATCCGTATCAACGGTTCGTCATCCACGACGAGTGCGATGGGCTCCGGGATCTTGTCGAGCTGCTCTTTATCCATGCTCGGTAACACCATCCGCGAAGGCTTGTTCCAAGCTTTTGATATATTCCAAAAATAACTAGGGGCCGGCGCGATTGCAAAATCCAGATGACGGCGAAAATCCCGCCCTTCCGGCGGTGGAACGGGCCAACCGTCGCCTCAACAATAGGATTTATCGCAAACATGGGAAGCAGGACCGATCAGCCCTTGAGGGTCAGAATGAAGGTCCGAGCGATCTCTACCAAACATTCACGGTTGGCGCCTGGTTATTTTTGAGGTTTGTGATTGATGGCCTTGCAAACCATCCAGGGAACATCCATATGGCATCCATGTGGATGGTAGCGAATGATGTCTGACGGCGTTTACAAGCTTCGCGACAAAAATAGCGAGTCGGAAAAAATCACGATCAATCTCGGCTATGTCGATCTTGGTCGTATCGACCTCCTCGTGCAGGAGGGCTTTTATTCCAATCGCAGCGATTTCATACGAACAGCGATCCGAAACCAGCTCGCCGGCGAGAGTGAGGCTGTCAAACAATCCACCATCAGGCAAACGCTGGAACTCGGCCTAAGGGATTACAGCAAGGCTGATCTGGAAGCGATGAAGACCGCTGGAGAAAAGCTGGAGATCAGGGTGCTTGGACTGGCCCGGATCGCCCCGGACGTCACACCCGAACTCGCTCTTGCGACAATTGAATCGATCACCGTACTTGGCGCGCTTCAGGCGAGTGCGGAACTGAAATCGGCATTGGCCGAACGTATTCGCTAGGCTAAGGCCCGACCACAAGGACATCCGATGAACAATTTCCTCATTGCCATGAGGCGTGCGACGTCGTTGACGCGATCCTTCAATCTCGCCGAGGCAACCCGCGTGATCCAGGATGCACTCGCTCGCCGACCGATCTCCGGCGCTCATGCCTTAACGGAACCCGACATCTCGGACGCTGCACGAGCGCATCATTCGAAACCTTTTCAGATAGATCCGAACGCCGAGATCATCGAGCCTGAAACACCGCAAGCAGCCGGAGCCACGAACCCGCTTGACGGTGTTGGATTTAATCGGCTGCGAAAGCCCCTTGGCGAGACACTCAGCATCCTACGCGAGGGACGGGGAGGCTCTGGCGCATTCGCTTCCGTGCCGGGCCTGGGTCTGCACGAACCGACGAAACCTGAACTCTCTGCTGCTGTGCCGTCCGGGGCGCGATTTCTGGCACGATCCTATGCCTGCGCGGCCGGCATCCGAAGTTACAAACTCTATATACCGGCATCCAAACAGGGCCAGCCACTGGGATTGGTCGTCATGCTCCACGGCTGCAAACAAGACCCAGGCGACTTCGCCACGGGCACGGGCATGAACGCCGTTGCTGAGGCGCATGGCCTCCTCGTTGCCTATCCCCACCAGACCGGATCGGACAACGCCTCATCCTGCTGGAACTGGTTCAGGCCCTCTGATCAGACGCGCGGTGCAGGGGAGCCATCGATCATTGCTGGAATTACCGCGGAGATCATGGCGGAATTCCACCTCGATCGCAGTCGGGTTTTTGTTGCGGGACTGTCAGCCGGCGGCGCCATGGCCGCGGTTATGAGCGAGACGTATCCCGATCTTTACAGCGCCGTGGGCATTCATTCCGGACTGGCCTGCGGTTCGGCAAACGACGTCATGTCAGCCTTCTCCGTCATGCGAGGAGATGCGCCTGTCATATCTGATCCAAAACCCCGCTACCGCTCCACACCGGAGGTTCGCACGATCGTGTTTCAGGGTGGTGCAGACCGCACGGTCCATCCCTCAAATGCTGAGCGGATAGTCGCGGCGGCCATTCCGCCAGAACCCACCAGGACAATTCAAACTCATACCGGCCGCTCCCCCGGTAAGCGTGCCTACACCAGAAAAATTGTTACAAATGCGCAAGGGTTGCCGGCGCTAGAATACTGGCTTGTCGAAGGCGCCGGGCATGCCTGGTTCGGCGGCGACGCTCGCGGATCGTACACAGACCAGCGCGGGCCGGACGCAACAAATGAGATGGTGCGTTTTTTCCTCGAACCTGGCAACGCTTCGCACGAAAATGTGGCCGCTGAGTAGGTACGCGAGTGCGTCGCATCCGGAACATGGATCCTCGAGTTGCTCGGCCCACGTCAAGGGCAGCACATTGTTCGTCACCGCTGAGAAAGTGCCCGATGGCGGCAAGTGGCCGTATTCCATCGCAGACGATTTAGGTGATGGCCAGCATCGGTATCGCATAAATCGTTCGGGGTCACGTATGGCCCTGCCCGCTTTGAAGGGATTCTAGTCGACGGCCCAAACAGCGACCGTTCCGGTTCGACGCGACTTGGATCGATTGATCGCCAGCGCTTCTCTCACCTCCCAAGCCGCGCCAGTGACATTGCGATATCGATGGTGTCGTCACGGGCGACGGTCGGGTCTTCCCTGTTCCAGACGAGGCGGTCGTGAGGCGTCGGAGGTTTTAGCCGGACGAGCGCATCAACCCGCTCGGCTACCTCCTCGGCCGCGACCGCGTACAGCATGGGACAGTGACGGCAATCGCCGCGATGGGGACATACGGCCGGGATGGCGACTTCGCCATTTGGTTTGCACATAGGTCTTCTCCGGAAATTCTGGACCGGCAGCGGGCGAGCCTTCTGTCGCCCGCTGCCGGCCTTTCAGGCTGCCAGCTGCAATGCGCCGGCGAGCTGCGCGAAGTCGCCGACCGAAAGGGCGGGGCGGACGGCGAAATCGATGACCGCTTGGAAGACTTCCGGTGGCGCATCCTTCTTCATGGCTCCGAGCAGAGCAGCACGTTCGGCCGGATTGATCGCCGGGATCATGATGCGCATAAAGGCCATGCTCTTTTCCGGCGGCAGGGAAGCGATGATACGCATCTCGATACCCAGCATTTCATCGTCGGTGAAGTTGCGCCACAGAAGCGGCCCGGTCACCGCTTCCTCCTCGTGCATATGCGCGAAGTCGTCGGCGATGTAAGCGGCGAAGGCGAGGTAAAGCTTACGCCCGCAGGCCGGCTTGTGCAGCGGCCAGGCATTTTCCCAGGCGACGACGAGTTCTTCCAGTTCACGGAAGGCAGTGCGGTGATCGTCGTGCTGTTCGTCGAGCGTGGTGGTGGAGAGACCCTTGGCGGCGAGCGCTTCGTGGATGTGGTCATCTTCATGACCGACGTGGGAGGCGGCGAGCATCAGGTAGTGGCGCAGGTCCTCGATCAGAAAGCCGGTCTCCTCGGCATTGTGGAAATCGGCCGTGCCGAGGCGTCCGAGCAGGTCACAGCCGGCCTTGCGCAGGCCCTTGTGGACGGCGCCGTAGATATCGTAGCGGCCATTGAGATCGGGAATGCTGGTAAGCGAAAATTCGTGGCTCATGACTGGTTTTCCTCTCTTTAGCCGGCGCCGCGTCTCTGTGCGCCGGGCGATGGGGAGGGGATAGTCGAAGTACCTGCGAAGAGCTTCCTAAAACCATCCTAAGCGATAGTCGCGATTGCTAAGAATATACTATCTACTTAATGTGACTTCGTAGCAGGGAGAAAAGCATTGCTGGGCTCGAAACTCGCGGAATTCATCGAAAGCCCCGTCATGATGCTGTTTGCGACGCGCGACGGGAGCGGCCGACCAATGATCGGCCGCGGGTCAGGCGTACGTTTAGACCGGTCGAGCGGATATCTGCAATTTCTTGCCTCGCGCTGCCAGTGGCCGAAGGCCGTGGGCGAGGCGTTGGTCGGACGACCGATTGCCACGACCTTTGTTCGGGCGGCCGATTACAAGGCCTGTCAAATCAAGGGCCAGATCCTGGATGCCGGACCCGCGGACGCCGCCTGCCAGACGCTGGGCGAAGCCTATGTCGCCGAGCAGCTGGCGCGCATGCTAGCGCTCGGGGTCACCCGCATGCAGCTTTCCAGCACGCTGTCCGACCAGGATCTTGTCTGCCTGACGATTGAGCCGCAGGAAGTCTTCGAGCAGACGCCGGGGCCGGGGGCCGGACGCAGGCTGACGCCGGAAACCATGGCATGATCCCTCTCGAGCGGCTGCGCGACAGTTTCGAAGGCGTTATCCCCTCCGTTATCGCCACCACCGATGCCAACGGCATGCCCAACGTCTCCTACCTCTCGCACGTACACTATCTCGACGAGACACATGTGGCGCTTTCCAACCAGTTCTTCTCCAAGACCGCCACCAACGTGGCACGCAACGGGCTCGCGACCGTCATGGTGGTCGACGGCTATAGCGGCCAGCAACACGTGCTCGACCTTGTTTTCGAGCGCTCGGAGACGGAGGGCGAGGCCTTCGAACGCGTGGCAGTCCATCTCGCGATCCTCGAAAGCCGGATGAGCGGGATCATGAAGCTGCGCGCCCTCGACATTTACCGGGTGGAGGACTGCCAGCCGGTCCCGGCCGCCAATCCGCTCGTCGCGCCCGAGCCCCTGGTGCTGCCCGACCTGATGGGCAAGGTGGCGAGGCTTGCGGCGTGGATGTCGGGCTGCGTCGACCCCGAAACGCTGCTTGACATGACGCTTGAGGGGCTGGCCGAGCACTTCGGCTATGGCCACTCCATAGTCCTGGTGCCGGACGGTGAACGCGGGGACCTGACGACGATTGCCAGCCGTGGCTACGAGCAGTTCGGCTTCGGCGCCGAGGTTGCGGCCGGGAGCGGCATCATCGGGGTCGCCGCCGAGCGCAGGAGCGCCGTCCGGATCACCGATCTCAGCCGCGGCCAGCGTTACGTCCAGGCGGTGCGGGTTATGGCCGGTATCGAGGACACCGCCTCCATCCCGCTGCCGGCTCTCGAAAAGCCGCTGAGCCAGATCGCTCTGCCGCTGGTGGCGCACTCGAGGCTCGTCGGCGTGCTTTTCCTGGAGTCGACGGAACGCTTCACCTTTCGGCACCGCGACGAGGAGGCGCTGACGGTAGTGGCGGCGCACCTCGCCACCGCCCTCTCCTTCTTGTCCGATGAGCGCGAGCGGGCCGAGACGGGCCGGCGCGACGGGGCCGGCCCACAGGTGGAGCAGGTGCCGGCCGGTCGGCGGATTGCGGTGCGCTTCTACCAGCGCGATGGCTCGCTGTTCGTCGACGACGACTACCTAATCCGCGGCGTGCCGGGGCGGCTGCTGCTGCACTTTCTCCAAGACTACACCCGTAGCGGCAAACAGGAGTTTCTGAACCGCGAGATCCGCCGCGACCGGCGCTTGCAGCTGCCGGATTTCAAGGACAACCTGGAGACCCGGCTGATCCTGCTGCGCCGGCGGCTGGAGGAAAAGGCCGGGCCGATCAAACTGGAACGTGCCGACCGCGGCCGCCTGCGATTGACGCTCGCTGGCCGGCCAGAGATCGAGGTGATCGAGGACTAAGCCTTCCGCACTTTCTTTCGCCAAGGCAGCCACATTGGCGCGGTTTCGGGTGCAGCGAACCAGCCGGCGTCGGTGCTGACCGTCACCATCCTTTTATAGCCACCTCCATCTCGCAGGTGAGGCTGAAGTCGTCCCTCCGCTTGGCGACGATCCGTAGGGCAGAAGCTGCCGCGACTGAAGACAAGCACTACCGGACAGCGGCCCCGACGCTTGGAAAGTATCCGGCGCTTTCCTGAGTGATCGCCCGCAATCGGCGAAAACTGCTCGGTCACAGTATCTTATCGCATCCCGGCTCTGTCACATATCGATGACGAGCTCGCCTTTCGGCTGCGAGCAGCACAGGAGCATATTACCGTCCGCCGGGGCATCGATCGGATCGGGACGGTAGCACACTGCACCGGAAATCAATCCGGTCTCGCAGGTGTGGCAGACGCCTGTCCTGCACGACCAGCGCACGGGCACGTCGCATGCCTCCGCGAACTCCAGCAGATTGTTGAATTTCGGGTTCCAGGCGGCGCTAAGACCACTGCGGGCAAACGAGATCAAGGCGCCTTCACCGGGAGGCCCGTCCGGCTGATGCGTTTGCCGGCTCGGCGAGGCCGCGATCCCTGGAGTGATCGACGAGGCCGATCCGAACATTTCGGTATGAATTCTGCCTCGCTCCACTCCGAGCTTCTCAATCCCTGCGGCAAGATCGTCCATGAAGCTTGCCGGCCCGCAGAGATAGAAGTCGCCGCCCAGCGGCAGGCCCGGCGACTGGATGACCGCCAGATCGAGGCGAGATCGTCTGTCGTAGTCAATACCTGACTTATCGGCCGGATCGGGTGCGCTGTAGCAGACAAGGCTTTGGGCATCCGGAAGGATTTGTAGTAGCCCTCTCACTTCGTCCGCAAACGGATGTTCTCGTCCATTCCGTGCGCCATAGAGCCACAAGATTTTTCTGCCCGAGCGATCGACTGCCAGGGCGTGGAGCATGGCAAGGACGGGCGTCGCGCCAATACCCGCGCTGAGGAGGACGATCGGCGTTTCGCCCTCGGCCAGCGTAAAGCTGCCGCGCGGAGCGCTTACCTGCACCACCTCGCCGAGGCCCAGCTCGTCATTGACATAGGCGCTGGCTGCGCCGTGAGCTTCCCGCTTGATGCTCACTCTGTAATAGGCGCGATTTGACTGGCCCGACAGGGAATAGCTCCGCAGCAAGAGAGGAGCCCCTCTGGGCTGGAAACCGAGCACGATGAACTGTCCTGGAAGGAAGTCGGGCAGCCGCTTTCCATCCGTCGGCTCGAGCTCAAGAGACTTGACGCTTTCACTCTCGAGCGACATGCGCGACACCTTGAACGAGCGAAATCCCTCCCACGCCGGCTCGGGGTGCTTCACCCCCGTAAGGCCAGCGTTTCCAGGCGAAGCCCCGTTTTTTGGAGATTGCTCCAGCAAGGACTGAAACGAGCGACGCCAACCGGGACTTAATGCGGTGATCCGCAATGCACGTTCCAATCGATCGCGCGGGTGACCAGGCTTGTAGAGAAGATCGTTGATGGCGGCGACCGTCATACCGTCCTCTGCCGATGCCACGTGTTCGACTTCGTCACCCTCCTGAACTTTTCCTTCCTTCAGGACACGGAGGTAGAATCCCGGTCTCCCGTGCGAAACCAGCAGGGCAGCCATTTCCGGCAGCTCCATCCGAATACCGAGCCGATAGCACGTGACGCGAGGCTGGCTCACCTCGAAGACAGCGTCGCCGATGCGGTAGCGGTCGCCGATGCAAACTTCAGCGTCCGGAAGACCGTCGACCGTGAAGTTCTCGCCGAACTGACCGTAGACGAAATCACGTCGGCCCAGATGTTCCTCCCAATACCGGTAGGAATCCATCTGATAGACATAAACTGCGCGGTTCTCGCCACCGTGGCCAGCGCGATCCGCCTGGCCGTCGCCGTCGATATTGAGGCGGCGCACCATGCAAGGTCCTTTGACCGGCGTCTTCCAAATCGCCGTATTCACCAGCCTCCCCTGCCACTCGACATCGCGTGGCAGGCCGACGTTGACCGAAAGCAAATGAACCATAACGTTCCCTTTCGAAGATAATGACGAGATTTCTCTGCCAGAAGACCGTCGCCCATGAGCTTGAAATCCGCCGATGATTCCCAGCAATCCCGGGTTCAAAAAGCTCAGTGCGTCGCACTCAAAGATGGTCAAAGGTTCCCGCGACGTCTTTGTCCATAAGTGCTGAGTATCTGACCACAACGGCGGCCAGGATTGCAGAGAATTTGCGCTCCATGTCTTGGCTCCCAACATGAACTCCGCGCTACAAACCGTACATGATTTCGCCGCATGTTTCACGCGCGCCCGAATAGTCGCCCCCGAGGAGCGGAGTTACGATCCACCGAAGCGTGATGGTTCCAAGCCTCCAAAGCCTCGTTTCACTCGAATCGATGCCAACTCATCTGACCCGCCATTGGATCAGCAAAAGCGTCACACCCAACAGCAGGAAATATGAGTAAGAGCCAGATCTCCGATGGAAATGCCGGGTCAGTTCCTAGTGGAAATCAACAGATTAGCTATATTTTACAATTCTTTTTTAAGGGACATAGTGCAGCAGGAGATGGCCGAGTGCTGGCGGCTGAAAGTTGGCGAAATCGGTTTGGCCCAGCGTCCAAGGAAAGTGCACGTGAACACGAAACCCTGCGAGCGCGTCAGTGGCATAAACTACGCCGTGGGCGCAAACAGTCGCTCAGGCCGTAGCTTGCCCAATTCATCCTTGCTTGGAGATATCCGTTGAGTTTCATATCGACCGCAATGCGCTCCGCCACGAATGCGCCGACGGTTTTGACAGTCGAAGCAATTTTGGAAAATCGCTTTTACGCTCTCGCCCTAAAGGATGCCGCGCTGAAGCTTATTGCCATGCACGATGCCGCACCTCGTATCGTCCGCTACACCGCAGATATGAAACGATGGTTGCTGACACAGTCAATTCTGGCTTTTCATTTTCAGCGTGTCACGTCGCCGTCTCATCCGGGCCTTACGGCCGCCAAACTGAACGCCCTCATCGCTGAGAGTAAAGTTGCCTCCAAGAACACGGCGTTCGCACATCTCGCAGAGATGCGCAATTACGGTCTCTTGGTTGATACTCATGAGAGCGGGGACAGGCGCGTTCGCCAGCTCAGAATTTCCGAAACTGCCGAAACCTTGATCCGCGAATGGTTCAACGAACATTTGAAATCACTCGACATGCTCGATCGGGGCACGCGATTCGCACGATCATCAGCCGATCGGCGCTTGCTTTGGTATGCGCAGCCAAGAATGTCCGAAAGCCTCTTTCACGATCCAAACTGGACCAGCCCTCCGCAGACGGTGGACGCCTTCGTCCGAACTGCTTCCGGCAGCAACATCCTGCATGACCTGATGTCTCGCTTACCCCCGGAAAGGGAACTGGAGCCGCGCATATCTATTGGTCCTTTGCGCATCGGAGAGTTCTTCAAGCGCTACGCTATCTCCCGGACCCATGCGCGGCGCCTTTTCGATCGCGCTCACTTGCTTGAGACTTGTGGATGGAACCTCTCCAGCAACAGCGGTGATTTCTGGCTTGGAGCAGAGCTGATCCGCGACTATCGACATTGGCAGGCTGTGAAGTTTGCCGCAATCGACGAAGCGTTCGAATGGGCCTACTGTCATCTATCCGAGCCAAGTAATGAGCAACAACAGGATTGAGCTCTTGGCGCGGCAACGCAAGACTTAGTGGGCTTACATCCACCTTGTGCTCGCAAACTACTAGCGGCGCGATGCCGCCAACGGACGTCGAGTGAACCCGCCGAAAAGAGTGGCTGCTCCACCATTTCGTCATCGACCTCGATAATTGCCTGCAGGCGCGTCCCGGCCGGCACTTCATCGGCGATGCGGGCGATCGCAGGCTGCTGGACCTCAACGAAGATCCTTCCTTGCTGGCGGAACCCGGGTCGGTTTGCAAGATCAAGAGCAGCACGCGCCATCGCCCGCAGGATTGTGATGATCGGTACGGCAAAGCTCGCAGTTTTTGGATCCTGGTAGATCATTCTCTTGCCAAGTCCGGTCGTCGCCTCTCGGCGCCACCAACCGCTAAACAGCTCGGTTCTTAAAGCTGCTCCCCGTATAGGACCTCAGTCTGGCGGCTTCACCGACCAAGGTCCCGGGGTACTGATCATCCGGTCGCCACCTGCCTATTTCCTGCTGTGACATGAAGTTGGAATTTCAGGACGCCGGGGCGAACGAAGGCGAGATGCGTCCCGTCGCTCCAGGCGGCTCGGCGATCGAATAAAGAACTATTCCTCGCGAAACGCCCGGTTGAACTGATCACTGAGCGGCTTCGCGAGGAACGACATCGCTGTTCGCTCTTTAGTCGAGACGAAGACTTCGACAGGCATGCCGGGAAGAAGCTTCCTGTTTCCAAGTTTTGCGAGCTCGGTTGCGGTCACGGCTACGTCGACAAGGTAAAATATCTGGCCTGTTGCTGCATCTGTGCTGGTGGCTGCGGAGACATAAGCGATGCTGCCGTCAAGCTCCGGCGTTGCACGCTGGTTGAAGGCGGAGAAGCGCATCCTGGCGTCCTGGCCGATGAAAACCTGGTCGATATCGGTAGGCGAGAGCCTCGCCTCTATCTTTAGTGAAGCGTCGACCGGCACCAGCGTCACCAGTTTTTCAGCCGGCGTAATGACGCCGCCGATCGTATGGACGAAAAGCTCGTTCACTGTCCCGGCCAGTGGCGCCCGAATATCGGTCCGTGATAGCCGGTCTTCGACAGCGACACGTCGTTCCCGCAATTCGGATAGCTTCGGTTCGACGACGCTTAGCTCTCGTTGCGCCTCGGTGCGCGCAGCTTCATCGATGGCAATGATCTGGATCTGAATCTCACTCATCCGTGCTCTCGATCGTGCAATATTGGCCTGGATCTCCCCACTCTCTCCCGTCAGCTTCGCGAGTTCGCGATCGATCACGTATTTGCGGGAAGTGTCGACGAGCTTCTTTTCCGCCAGACCTTTGATCTTGATATGTTCGGTCCTCACGAGATCGAGTTCGTCGGCCTTTGCTGCATGCTGCGCGACGAGGCCTTTCAGTTCCTCCTCAAGTTGGGATATTCCGTACTGAAGCTGCTGTTTCTGGTTTTGCCTGTTGCGACGATTTCCATCGAACAATCGCCGCTCACCGGATGAGATAAGGGGGAATTCGGCGCTGAACGCCGGCTCAAAAATGAGTTCATCCTGATTGTCCCGCTCGGCGATCAGGCGCGCCTGGCGTGCCGCCAGCTCGATGAGCTGCGTCTTGACGATGGACAATTCGGCGCGTGTCTGGGCATCGTCGAGGCGCAGCATGACCTGCCCCTTGCTCACGACATCCCCTTCCTTGACCGCGATTTCACTGACGATCCCGCCATCCCGATGCTGGATCGACTTCAGGTTCCGATCGACCTTGATGACGCCTGATGCGATGATCGCGCCTTGCAGCTGGGTCGTCGCCGCCCATCCGCCGGCCCCTGCAAAGAGCAGGAGGCCAAGCGCAATACCGGCCAGAATTCGCGATGTGACAGGGAACGTGTTGCTTGCCTCAGGTGAGGGAGCAGATTGGGTTTGCGATTGCTTCAAAGACACGTCTTGTCTCCCCTTCAGGTATTCTCGACGATCACGAGGAGATGGTGCCCCGTCAGATTGATCGTCATTTCGTAGTGTTGATCCTTGTCCATATCGACTTCGATGAAGGTACGGCTCATGTCATCCGTTCCCTCATGACGTACGCGTATCGGCAGGGGCTGGGAGTCGGCCTTCTCGCCGTAAATATCCTCGAAGCGATCCTCCAGACCGTCCATGACCTCCTCGAAGATCTTGTACCTGGACACGTCGATACGGTCCCCGACCATGAAGTCCAGAATCTGATGGACGACCTCGGCACTCTCGCTCGCAGGAACGCTGAACTCGAAAGTGTCGTTGCCCGCGCCGCCTTCGACGACAACAGCCACCGGTCCGGCCCGGACGACGTCATCGCCCGAACCGCCGATAATTTTCTCGAATCCGTCGATGCCATCATGGCCGACATCGAAACCGGTGGCCTTGCCGGTCGTCAGGTCGATAAGCACCCCGTGGGCGGCCTGCGAATAATCGATTGTGTCGAAACCGTCCTCACCCCGGAAGTCGTCATCCGAGGCGTCGGCAGCCGCGGTAATCGTGTCATCGCCTTTGCCGGCGAGAATACAATCGGCATCGTCCCCGTCCCGTAGAAGGTCGTCACCTTCGCCGGTCCTGATGATCTCGAAGTTGCTTATCCCGTCGGTGCCGATCTCCTGACCGGACGCGTTCGCAGCAGCGAGGTCAACGACGACAGACATGAGCGCGGCCGAATAGTCGAGCGTGTCCATTCCGTTTCCGCCATCATAGTTGTCTGCCACGCAATCGAGGTCGCCTTTGATGACATCGTTACCATCACCGCCGTGGACGACATCCGAAGCGCCTCCGCCGCTCAGATGGTCATCGCCACCGTTGCCATGTATCTCTTCAGCCCCGGCACTGCCGGTGACGGCGTCGTCGTTTGCGCCAGCATGCACGATTTCGAAGTTCGAAATCGAGTCGGTGCCGATCTCAGCTCCGGAAGCGCTGCCATCTGCCAGATTGATCTCCGCCACCTCCACAAGCGCAGAATAATCGAGACTGTCGATCCCGGTTCCGCCGTCGTAAGTATCGTTGACCCGGTCACCATCACCGGCAACCGTGTCGTTGCCACCCTCCCCGTTGACCGTGTCCTGGCCACTGCCGCCGCGCAGCACATCGTTGCCGGTGCCGCCGGCAAGGTTGTCGTTGCCGCCTCCCCCCTCAAGAACGTCGTTGCCGTCATCGCCTTTCAAAGCGTCATCGCCGTCGCCTCCGTGCAGGATGTCGCCGTCGGCACCGCCGCTCAGCAGATCGTCGCCGGCGTCTCCGAAGATACTGTCGCGGCCCTCTTCGCCATACAGCCGGTCATTGCCGGCGCCTCCAAAGATGGTGTCGTCGCCGAGACCAGCGAGAACGATGTCATTGCCTCTGCCCGCAAAGATCGTATCGTCTCCGCTGCCGCCAACGATATTGTCGTTTCCATCGCCGGCATCCACGGTATCGCTTCCGTCTCTGGCGTCGATATTGTCATCGCCGGCCAGTCCGTCGATATCATCAACGCAGCTGGTACCGACGAGCAGGTCGTCTCCATCAGTGCCGGTTATTGGTGCAGCCTTGACGACGGAGAAATGGGCGGTCTGCTGCACCGAGGCCGTGCCGTCGGTAATCTGGTAGTGGATGGTCACGGGGCCGAGCCCTTCGGCCTCATAAGACCATCCACCGTCTGCCTGCACCAGCTTGCCGGATGAGACTTTGATGTCCTTGACCGAGAGCGCGTCTCCATCGGGGTCCGATGTGCCACGCAAAAAATCGGCCAAGCCGATCAAGGCAATCGTGCAACCGGAAACATCGGCTAGTGTGACCGGGTTGCTAACACGTGGCGCGCGGTTGTGTGCCTTCTCCTGCTGAACCGGCTTATCCTCTTTCGCTTGCGGTGTGGCTGAGGTTGCTCTGTCAGCACCTGTCCAGGCCTGGTCCTTGGACATGCGCAAGGGAACGATTGATGCTGGTTTGGTGACCGTCCAGGCATTGTCGTTGGATGCGTGGAAGGAAACTGAGATCCCGCCTGACGTTTTCAGGAGAGTAAGGCTTGGCAGGTTCAGCCTGCCGAATTCTATCGGCGGAGAGTCCGATTGGAGGTAGCTCACGGCGTTCTTATGGTTGGACAGATGCACTCCCGCCTTCTTTGGAGCCGGTGCAGCCTCCTCTTCTTCGATCGTTGTTCTGGCTAAAGAGCCCGTGGTGACGGGATCAGTCGCCGGCAGGGCCTCGTCGGCATCCGAGGATGGCCGCGGGGCCGTCTCTTCGACCGGCAGGCCTTCGTGCTGCCCTGACAGCGCGCTCTTCAGATAAAGCGCGAATCCCGTGAGAAAGAGCGTCAGCAACATCGGCACTTTCGTGTTTTTGTCCTCATTCTTGAGAACATAGCGATCGTGCGGGTCGTGATCTTCCTTGGCGGTTTTGGTTGCCTTTACCTCGATCATTCTGACATCCTCGCTGTAATACGCGAGCCGACCTGTGTTGCGGCCGCAGGTTTGCTGCCAGTGTCCGCCACCGATGGCTTGAGGATGTCGTCCTTGGGTCCGAACGCTATCATCTTTCCATTCTGGATAACGGCAACCATATCAACGGCAGCGAGCGCGCTCGGCCGGTGAGCGATGACGATCGCGATGCCACCGCGGGCGCGGACTGCCTTGATCGTCTGGGTAAGTGCTACCTCGCCTTCACCATCCAGGTTCGAATTGGGCTCATCCATGATGACGATGAAGGGATTACGGTAGAGCGCCCTTGCAAGACCGATGCGTTGGCGCTGCCCGGCAGAAAGCGAGATGCCCTGGGGCCCGAGGGCTGTGCGGTAGCCATCGGGCATACGCACGACCATTTCATGAATACCCGTCGTTTGAGCGGCTTCGACGATCGCGCGCGGATCGACCTGTGGCTCGAGGCGCGAGATGTTTTCCTCGATCGTCGCGTCCAGGAGCGCTACATCCTGCGGCAGGTATCCGACGTGCTGGCCGAGATCCGTATCCGACCATTGCGTGAGCTCAGCATCGTCGAGTCTGACGCTGCCGCGAAGGGTCGGCCAGACGCCGGTCAAGGCGCGCGCGAGCGTCGTCTTGCCGCCACCGCTTGGACCGATAATGCCGAGCGCCTGCCCTGCGGCGATCTCGAAGCTGACTTCACTGAGAAGAACCCTTCCCGAGCCAGGCGCAGCAACTGTTATCTTCTCGACCTTCAGCGAATGGGCGGGTGCTGGCAGCGCCATCGGCGGAACAGTGCCCGAAAGCGCGATGACCGTCTCCTTCAGCCGGTTGAAGGCCGTGCGGGCGGCGACAAAACCCTTCCAGTTGCCAATTGCGAGATCCACGGGCGCAAGCGCGCGTGCGGAGGCAACCGAAGCGGCGATGATTGCGCCCGCCGACAGCTCTCCTTGGATCGTCAACCATGCGCCGAGGCCAAGCACGGAAGACTGCAGGATCATGCGCAGCACACGGGAAATCGCCCCGAAGGTGCCGCTTATGTCGTTGGTGCGCGTCTGCAGCTCGAGATGGTCCTGATTGGCGCGGTTGAAACGATCAACCGCGCGCCCCGCAAAGCCCATCGCCTTCAAGATATCGGCGTTGCGAGCATTGGAATCGGCAATCGCGTTGCGCTCTATTCCCGATTTATGCGTGGCGCTCGCCAAACGACGGGTCATGAGTTCCGTCACGATCGTCAGCATCGAGAGGATGAAGGCGCCGGCGAATGTGAGCGCTCCGAGATAGGGATGGAGCATGTAGACAAAGATCAGATAGAGCGGCACCCATGGCAGGTCGAACAGGGCAACCGGGCCTTGACCGCCGAGGAAGGTGCGAACCGTATCGACATCGCGTCCGCGCTCGAGCGACTCCGCTGTCGAAAAGCCGAAGCGCGGCATGTCGATCGCGACCTGATGCGCCATGGGAGCGATCCGGCTGTCGAGCCGGGCACCCATGCGCACGAGAATTTGTGACCGGATGATGTCGAAGAATCCCTGGAACAGATAGAGGCCGATTGCCAGTGCCGAAAGTCCAAGGAGCGTCGGGACGCTGCCGCTGGTCAGCGCACGGTCATAGATCTGCAACATGTAGAAGGAACCCGTCAGCGCGAGAACGTTGATAACCCCTGACGTAATGACCAGGAATATCAATATTCCCCTTAGTCCATGGGTTAGTTTCTCGATCTGTTTGCGCTTGCTGCCGGTCAACGGAGTTTTGGGGCGCATATCGTTCACCACTTCCTGCTTGTATTGGGCTATGCGGCGCGCCGGTCGGACCGGCGCGCGGCATTTGACGCATTACAGATTGAAGTCCGAAGTGGTGAGGTTGTGGTTCCCCTTTACGCTGAGGCGGAGCTCGGCACTGCTGTCGCCGTCGACGCTCGCCTGGACGACGGTGTAGTCGCCATCGTCACGCGTCTCGTGGGTGACGATCAGTTGCGCAGCACCGCTGAGCGTGGATGCGGCGACGAGCGTGAACGCCTGATTTCCGGAGACACCATTGTTGGCGTCCGTGCTGCTGAGGTCGATCTTGTCTCCCGGTTGGAAGCCGATGATCGTATCGCCGTCCGCATCCCTTTCGGACAGGAATACGAACCTGTCGTTTCCGGCTCCACCATCGATGATGTTGGCGGAAGCATTGGCGGTGATCGTGTCGTTACCTGAGCCCGTAACGACATTCTCGACGCTCCAGAGCGTGTCGTTACCGGATTGGCTGCTCGATGCACTTCCTCTGCCCTTAAAGCCGCTTCCGAGATCGACCGTCAGGTTGGCGGTTATCGCTGCCATGTCCAGCGTGTCGCTGCCAGCATCACCATAGTAGATGTCGTCGCCGTCGCTTGCCTCGGCAATGAACATATCGTCGCCGCCGCCGCCATGGGCCGTGTCGTTGCCGGCACCGGCCTGGATCATGTCATCGCCATCGTCGCCGAAGATACGGTCGGATCCCGCATCACCGTAGATCATGTCGTTTCCATCACCGCCCAGAAGGTCGTCGTTTCCAGCGCCGCCGAAGATCATGTCGTTGCCGGCCTCTCCACTGAGGAGATCGTCACCGTCGTCGCCGCGCATGATGTCGCCGCCGCCGCCGCCGGTCGCCACATCATTGCCGGCGAATGCGACGATCATTTCCCCACTTGCCGTGCCGACAAGCACATCGGCGGCGACGGTGCCGACGACGGTGGTTCCCGTTGCTGCTCCGGGAACGGGTGGTGTCGGCGTTTCGGGCGTCGGCACCTCTTCTTCTGCATCGACCTCGCCGTTGAATTGCGGCAGGCCACCTTCGCTTGTGAAGCTAATGCTGTGCTGGCTGCTTGTCATCGTGGTCACGCCGTTTTCATCCGTCGTGATTTCGTAATCATCGGCAGTCGTGCCCGCGGGCAGGTCGATGACGTCCTGCGGTCGCAAGGTGCCGACGATCGTGTCATTGCCACCGTTCGAGCGGAACACGATGCGGTGCGCAGAGGTGAGTGCCGAGATGTCGATCGTGTCGTCACCGGCGCCACCATCAATTGTGATCGTGTTCAGTCGCAGGCTTGTTGCCGAGAAGTCGCCGATCACCTGGAACGTATCGCCGCCGGCAGAGCCGGGTCCGGACGGATCGATACCGTTGATGCGGATCTCTTCGATCTCGCGCAGCTCGGCGATAACAGAGGTGGCAAAATCGGTATTGGCGCCCCGCGTGATGACGATCTCTGTCGCCGCATTCAGGCTTGCGCCATTGTTGCCGGCCAGTGCGTCCCATGCAGCGCGGGTATAGATGCGGTAAGTTTCTGCAACCGCGCTGTTGCCTGTGATCACAAAAGTGTCCCCGGCCTGCCCTTCCGTGCCGCCATTGACGATGTCACGCCCGTCAGAATTGGCCAGCGAAGTCGCTGTCGCGTTGTTGGCGTTCCAGTTGAACGTATCGTCGCCGGCATCGCCGTTGAGGGTGTCGTTGCCTGTGCCGCCGTTGACGATGTCGTTGCCGGCTCCCGCATTGACGGTGTCGTTACCGCCAAGCGCATTGATCGTGTCCGCACCAGCTGTGCCATTATGCGTCTGGCCGGCTGCCGCGCCGTTGATCACGTTTCCGGCAGTTGCGAGCGTGAAGTCGGAGATGTCGATGCCGGCATTGTTGACCCCGTTGATCTGGATCGTGCCCTGGATGGTCGAGGCCGGCCCGTTCTCGCGGATGGTAATGATCGTGTTGCCGCCGCTGGCGGATTCGAACACCCGATTGGCGAAGTTCGCCGCCGTTATCCCCAGCCCGCTGAGGTCGATGCGATCCTGGTTCGCCGGCGTGCCGCCGGTGGCATCGAAGCTGTTGATGACATCGGCTCCGAAGCCGGTCGAATTGTAGATGATAGTGTTGACGCCGCCGCCTACATCGATCGTGTCGTTGCCGGCACCGCCGTTGATGGTGTCATTGTCGTCACCGCCATTCAGCGTGTCGTTGCCATCGCCGCCGTCGAGCAGGTCAGCTCCGGCAGCACCATTGAGCGTATCGTTGTTGCCGCCGCCGAAGAGCTGGTTGGCGGCGCCATTACCGTTGATCGTGTTGGCGAGCGTGTTGCCGCGTCCGGTGACCGCCGCGCCGATGAGATTGAGGTTCTCCACCTCAGCCCCGAGCGTGTAGTCTACACTGGAGTCGACCCGGTCCGTGCCGCCTGCCGCCAGTTCCGTCACCACGTCGCCGGCATCGTCAACAGAATAGATGTCGTCCCCGACACCGCCCAGCATGGCGTCGGCACCAAGGCCGCCGTTCAGCGTGTCATTGCCGCCAAGCCCCGTCAGCGTATCGGCAAGATCGCCACCGGTGATGACGTTATTGCCGTCGTTGCCGGTGCCGGCAAACTGGTCGGCGTCGACACCCGTGTAGGTCAGGTTCTCGACATTGGTGAAAGTGGCCAGTGTATAGAGTGCTGCTGTCGTCTCGACCGTGTCGGTACCGCCAGCCGCGGCCTCGACGATCAGGTCCTCGCCGGTATCGTCGATATAGGTGTCGTTGCCGGCGCCGCCGACCAGCGTGTCGATATCGTCGCCGCCGTCAAGCGTGTCGTTACCGGCGCCGCCGACGAGCAGATCCTCACCAAGCCCGCCATTGAGCGTATCATTGCCCTCATGGCCGAACAGCAGGTCGAAGCCGGTATTGCCGGTCAGGGTATCGTTAGCCGTCGTGCCTGCGAGTGCCGTGTTGATGCCGACAGCCGCCGTCCGCTCGCCGTTGTCATCCGTGCTAAGCGCATAGTCGCCGGTCAGAACATGGCCTTCGAAGGTACTGCCGTTGAAGTTGATGAACTCCACCGCTTCGCCGGCGGTGTCGAAGTGATCGGTGACGGTTGCCTGCTGGCCGTTGAACTGGATGACCAGGTCGTCGTTACCGCCGCCGGCGGTCACTTCAAACATGTTGAGCCCGGCAAGAGCGGCCGGTAGCGCCGGCGGCACGGTGCCTCCGACCGTGATGCGGTCGGTGCCGGCTGTCTCGTTGATGACGTCGATCCCGTCGCCGAGATTGATGACATAGGTGTCGTTACCGGCGCCGCCGTTCAGTGTCTCGGTGGCGCTGGAGAAGGCGATCGACAGGTTATTGATCCCGACAAAGTCGCCGCTGTTATTCGTGCCGCCCACTACGAACCTGATTGCCGAATTGGCACCGAACGGTCCGTTCAATGGCAAGTTGTTTATCGATCCTGTGTTGGATGCGCCGGTTATGGTCTGGATCGTCTGATTGAAGTTGACGCCATCGGCGGCGAACAGAACCGTGACCGTTTCTCCCGCGTCGAAGCCGCTCTCATTGTAGGTGTAGCTGATGGTGGCGCTCGATGCGCCCGACAGATTGAAGGATCGCGTGATCGTCGCCGTGCCGTTGCCCGGATCGTTGTCATCATCGCGCAGGCGCAACTCGTTGGTACCGTCGTCAATGCGGATCTGGCCTGCGGCTGCACTATTCGTATTGCCGTTGTCTCCTGTTTCAACCCAAGGCGTGGCCCATGCCGCCGTCCCACTCGATCCATTCAGTACGGTGTTGTCGAAATTATCGGCATAAGTGCCTGAGGCGCCCGCCGTGCTCGGCCCACCGACGAGGATGTCGTTGCCGTCGCCGCCGTTGAGGACGTCGTTGCCGCCGAGGCCTAGCATCAGGTCGTCGCCGGTTGTGCCATTGAGAACGTCGTTGCCTTCGGTACCGACGATTATGCCGACGGTGCCATCGGTAAATTGCAGGCGCTCAACATTCCGCAGCCGGTCGGAGCCATCGAGGTTGAGCTCGGTAACGTCGGTGACGGTGACCTGCCCATCGGCAGTCGCGCCGAACGTATAATCGCCCCTCGCACCCTGGAACACTGCCGTATCGACATCACCAGCCGTCGTATCGGTCCGGATGGTCCGCACGATCGCCAGCTGGCCAGGGTTTATCGAGCCGTTGAACATCGCGGCGGCCAGCGTCGTCATGCTGTTGTGCAGCGCGATCGGCTGACCGGTATGTTGCGTGTCGCCTGGTGCAAAGACACCGATCTGGACGTCGAGCCATTTGTCGCCGTCGATGATGTCGTCACCGGCAAGGCCTTTCATGATGTCGCCGCCGTCGCCACCCAGAATGATGTCGCCGGCGCTGAATTCCGTGACACCCGCGCCAAGGATTTCCTGGAGGCCCTGGATGAGAGCGATGCCCTCGGCCGTCAGCGCACTGCCCTGATAGCCCTCGGTGCCGCCCTGAGCTGCGGGGAGCCGCTCTGCTGCGAGTGTGTTCGTGCCGGTCAGGACATCGCCGAATTTCGTACCCGACAGACCTTCGACCGACTCGTATTCGTCGAGCGCTGCATTCTGGGGCAGCGTCGGTGCCTCGTCGAAGACGATCGGGATCGACAGATCGGCGTTCACGAAGTTCGGGTTGTCCTTGTAGGTTGCCCAGTCAAAGCCGGACATGCCCACCATCTTGCCGCGACCAGCGCTGCCGACGAAGATATCGTCGCCGCCCTCGCCGATGAACTCGTCAAAGCCGCCATCGCCCAGGAACACGTCGTGGCCATCGATCTCGTCATGCGAGAAGATTTCGTCGAAGTTATCCCCGGGTGCGCCGTCGAATGTGCCGGTTTCGATCCAGTCATTGCCCTCGTTGCCGAGGATGCGTTCGGCATTCTTATTGCCGTAGATAAAGTCGTTACCGGTGCCGGCGAAGACTTCCGAGCCCATGTCCGTGCCGAGGAAGATGAAGTCCTGGCCGTCATTGCCCATCACCAGGTCGAGACCAGGCCCGGCATGGACGACGTCATTGCCCTTGCCGGCCTTGATATTGTCGTCGCCGCCGCTGTCGACGATGATGTCGTCGCCGTCGCCGCCATTAATGATGTCGTTGCCGAAGCCACCTTCGAGCCGGTCGTTGCCGCCATCACCGAACAGCGTGTCGTCGCCGATGCCCGCGATGATGGTGTCATTAGCTTCGGTACCGCCCATGACCACATGGTCGCCACCTGTGTAGCGAAGGTAGTTGGTGTCCGGACCGACGGTAGCCGGGTTGTTGCGGATGACGAGTTGCGTGAGAATACCATCGCCAACCGGATCGGTGCTCTCAAGCACGCCATCGCCGTCAAGATCGTTGAACTGCCTGGCTTGGTTGACCTCCAGGATGAGGCCGGGGGTCGAGAAGACGTCCGACGGCAGATGGGTCGCGTCGGTATTGCGCATGATCATTGCGGCGAAGGAATTATTCTCCATCTCGCCGAAGAGATGCAGGCCGTCGAGGCGCTGCAGATAATAGAAGCGGTCGCCGTTCTGTAGCTTCTCCATCTGCGTCTCGAAGACGAAATTGAAGGTCGAACCGAGCATGCCGCCAAAGGGCATGATCGCTTCGGCCAGTCCGCCGATCCATAGATCGACATCGTTGAGGCCGCCGAGCGTGCCGCCTGCATAGGTTCCGCTTGCGTTGAGGAAGTCGAGCCGGTCCGCTGGGACCTCTAGTCCGCCGACTGACACGCCGGAGATGATGGTGAGCGCTGCGTCGCGCTTGCCCTCGATTGTCGTCTGGCCTGCAATCAGCGAATGCGTACCGTAGGCCGCGACGAAGTTGATGATCGAGGCCTCGTGCTTGAGATGCCCGGCGAAATCAACCCAGCTTTCATAGGGCTTGAGGAGCACGTCCTGATTGGTCGCATTGTAGAATTGCGTGCGGGCTTCATTCAATGTTGGTACGCCGGTATCGCGGCCGCGGGCGAGGTTGATGGTCGCCAAATCCAGTGGCAGGCCGAGCAGATTGTTGCGCAGCGCGCTTGTAACGAACTCGTCGATCTCGTTGCCCGCCTGCCGCGTCATGCCGCGAACGATGGCGCCTGCCGAAATATTTGCATCGACGGTCGCTGTGCCGCCATTGTTCTCGAACTGCAGGGGATTCAGGAAGCCTTCGATCAGGCCGATATGATCTGGGTTGAAGTTCGGGTCGAAGCGATCGATCGATTCCGTCAGCATCGAGTGGCCGAAACGATAGACCACATGCGCGAATTCGGCGACGATGGAGGGGTCGATGGTGACGTCGTAGCCATCGGGAACCAGGAACACGTTGATGTTCGGCTGGATCTTGCGGGCGAATTCTTCGAATACGAGGTGCTGATACTGCATCTCGGTGCCGAACTTGGCAGCCTGAAAGAGGCGCTCGCCGTCCCAGACGAGGCCAGCCGCCGAGGCGGGAACCTCCGCAACGTCGTCAATGAGCCATTCGTTCAGGAAGGCCACTGCCTCTGCCTGGGAAGCGCCGTCGTCCAGCATCGCAACGGCATCCGTGAACACCACATCCTTGGTGTGTTCCACCAGCCGGTTGTGCTCCGAGTGGAACACGTGATGCACGGCAGTCAGGCCGATATTCTCGTTGGCTCGGCCATCGCCGGCGACGTAATGCGCATCGAGCAATTCGTTGTCGTAGACTCCAGGCTCGTTGCCCGGGTTTTCAAGCCCGATCTCGATGTCGCCGTCGGCCAGTCCACCCGGCACGGCATTATGAGCGATATCGGCGAGGAAGGCGTGGCCGGTCAGGATCGCATTCGCCGGAACGGCAACGCCTAATCCTCCATTGGCCAAAGGATTTCCTTCGACAAGGCCTGTAGCGGTCACCATCTGCGGGAAACCATTCGGTCCGCGGATGAATTCGCCATAGGGGTCGGTGGCGAGCAGCGGAACGTTGCCGACATTGGCGTCGACAAGCTGGATGCCCAGCATAGAGGCGGCCTGTGCCTTCAGATCCGCCCATGTCGCCATGCCGCCATTGCCGCCCTCGATGAGCTTGCCGGTCGAGACCGGGTCGCCGGCAGCGTTAAACACATAGGCCCTGAGGAAGACTTGATGAGACGGATGGGACGTATAGGTCTGGTTCTGATCGACAAATGAGGTCGTCGTGTTGACCGGACGATCGGTATTATCAGCAGCTTCGTTGACGGTCGTTACCGGGTCGTCATTCATAATACCGTCGGCGCCGGGACCGGCAAGGGTGGCGCGTGTGAGCACCATAAAGTTGGTATCGCTTCCCTCGACATAGAGCGGGTCGTCCGGCATCAGCGGAATGAAGACCGTGCCGTTGCCGCCCTTGGCGACGAGGTCGAGACCGTGATCGAAGAATTGGCCGAAGAGGGTGAACCAGGAATTGAATGGCGCCGACAGGCCCTCGTCAGGCGCGGCATTGGTGATCACCACATTGACGCCTTCGAGTTCGACGCCGCTTGCTTCGAGCAGCGCGACCAAAGCGTCATCTTGCGCATCAAGCGCTGCTTGCGCGGCGGCCAGATTGGCCGCGGTCGCGGCGGCGGCGTCCTGCAAGGCCTGATTATTGGGGCTTGCGGACGCGGCCGCCTGCGCCTCGGCGTTCAGCCGCTCAGCCGTGCCCACGGCGTTGAACAATGGACGCAGCGGCTCGTAGGCCGCCGTGATCTGGGCGGTGACCGTCATCTGCTGCGCCGCTGGGACAATGCCGGCGCGCTGCAGGGCCGTAAGGATCGCCGACGGATTGCCGAGCGTCTGATCGACGATCAGATTGGAGATCGTGCGGACTGTCGGGTCGAAGACGTCGCTTGGGGCCGCCGTGCCGGGTCCGTCATTATCGACACCAGGCTGATAGGTCACGGGAACCAGGGCACCTCCCGGTCCACCCGGCACCATGATCGTCTTGAACTGGGTGCCGAGGTTTTCTGGAAACTCATTGTCGGCCGCACCCCATTCCGGATGCAGCGGGTTGTTGTACGTGCCGTCGACGGTGCGCAGCCCCCAAGCAAGATTATAGGTCGGGATCGAGCCGCCAGCGCCGAAAAGCGGCTTTGCCACATTGTTCGGATCGCCAGTCGATATGCCTTGCCGGAAAGCGGCATCGGCTTCCGCAATTTTGATCTGCTTCAAGATGAAATCGAGATCCGATCGAATATAGGTGACCATTTTACTCCCCCCTTTGGATTGCTCAGGAAACGGTATCGTTCCGGCAATGCTTCTTTTCCGGCCTGCGATGGCAGACACCGGCTGCTCTGCTGCAGATCTTCTACTGGGGTTTCGGAGATGAGGTTGCGAAAGCCGATAGAAAATCTTCAGGATTGTCTGCGACGATCGGATAGTGTCTTGTGGCAAGGCGAAGAGATAGTTCCAAAGGTCCGCCGACATTTACGGACTTTGGTCTTCAGGAGGCCGGGACGTTAGGCCCGGAAGAAAATGTGACTTTGGTCCCGCTCACGAAGATCTCCGGCGGCTTGAGTTCCAAGATCTTAGCAACTTGGCACGGCCTTGATTTAACGAAGCAATTTCTGATTGTGGCAGGACTCGTCATCTGCAGTTCGATGGCAATCCTAGGTGAGTGGTTGAACGGCCAGATTGCGGCAAATCAGCTGAGAAGTCGCGCCGAATCCGGTGCCCTTTACATGGAGGGTTTTCTTGCTCGTCACATCGAGGGATCGTCAAGCGACCCCCAGGTGGCCGAAGCCCGCCGCAAAGAACTCGACGATCTGTTGATCGGCACCGATCTCGCGCGTCGGGTCGAAGGCTTCAGGATCTGGCGCAGTGATGGGGCAGTCGTCTACAGCACCGACAAGTCTCTCATTGGAAAAATCTTCCCGTCGTCGGATATCGACCTGGCTTTTTCGGGCCAGGTCGTCGCCCAGCTTGAAAACGGCCACAACGACGGCGAGGGGGGAGAAGCGACCAGGGGTCGACCGTTGATCGAAATCTATGCGCCGATCTATCGCTCAGGCACGCGCGACATCATTGCCGTGGGAGAGCTCTACGAGGATGCCGCCGAATTCGTCGTCCAGCGAGCCCGGGTCCAGCGTCAGACATGGGCGATCGTCGGTGCAACGACACTGGCCATTATGGCCTTGCTGTTCCTCATCGTTCGACGGGCGAGCAATATCATTGCCAATCAAAGGATGACCCTGAAATCGCAACTAACTGAGGCTCAGACGCTAGCCAAGCAGAATACTGAGCTGCGCAAGGCCGCTGATCGGGCGCGCATGGATGCATCGAAGTCCAACGAGCAGCTTCTCAATCGCATTGGTGCGGATCTCCACGATGGTCCCGTTCAACTCCTCAGCCTGTTGATCCTCAAGCTGGGGGAAAGTACAGACGCACCGGTCCCATCAAGCACAACCTTCGAGAGCGCGTCCGGAGTGCAGGAGGCCGATCTTGCTCCCGCACGTATCGCAAGCCAGGTGCTTACAGAGTTACGTGAACTCTCGACAGGGTTGGTTCTGCCGGAGATCGAACATTTGCCGCTGAAGGCGGCCCTTCGCATGGCGATCGACCAGCACGAATATGCCACCGGTTCGAAAGTTACATCGGAGTGTGACGGGCTGCCTGAGCGTGTCGCGCATCCTTTGAAAATCTGTCTTTATCGGGTTGTCCAGGAGGGACTTAGCAACGCGTTTCGGCATGGCGGCGGCCATGACCAGCGGGTCTCTGCCTGGGCAGACCTGTCGGCCATCACTGTCGTTATTGCAGACAGCGGCCCGGGCTTTGGAAAGAGCAACTCGAGGGGGGACCACAGACCGCTCGGTCTGCAGGGTATTCGCAATCGCGTTGAAGCCTTCGGCGGTCGTGTTCACATTCGCCAGCGTCCCCGCTCGGGAACCGAGCTTGAGGTCGTCGTGCCGATGGAAGGTAACAGTATCTAGTGGCGCTGAATCGTGTCTGTTCCACTCTCAAGCTTTTGAGCGGCGAGTAGAACTTCCAGCCGATTTCGCGCGTTCAGCTTCTGCATCAGGATCGTCATGTAGTTTTTCACGGTCTTCTCGCCGATCTGCAGGTCGGCTGCGATCTGACGGTTCGTGAACCCCCGCAACAACATCCGGATGATCTGGCCCTCGCGGATGCTGAGCTTTACTTCCGTACCTGTCACTTTTCGCAGCGAGGCTATCTTGAGCTCTTCTATGACCTTGCAGGCAAAGGCGGGCGTGATGAACATATCGCCTCGGTGGACAGTTGCGATGGCCTGGATGAGCTCCTTGGCACTACTGCCTTTGAGCACATAGCCGCTGGCGCCTGCGTTGAGTGCTCGCACAGCGTGATCGCTGCCAGTCATGGCTGTGAAGACCAGGATTTTCGTTCGTTTTTTTTCGACAAGTTTCGAGATCGTGTCGAACATGTTTCCGGGCATCATCAGATCGACGATAAAGACGTCGGGCGCCAAGCGCAGGCCGATCTCCAATGCCTCCTCAGCGCTCGACCCGGTCGCCGCGACAGCAAATGCCGGCTGCTTCCTAAGGATTTCAGTCAATCCGGCCAGCATTAACGGATGGTCGTCAACCAATGCTACTGAGATTGGACTCATGTTATGCGCCCTGTACCAAGTAATTGTATAATTTGTATTCGTAATTTAATTTCCTGTCTATGTAGCCATTTCTGACTATTACTCTCGTGGGTGGAGTAAGAGTCCAGCCACACATCACCCTCACCCGCGCTGCATTCAGTCCACACACAGTCCCAAGACGGCCTCGATATGGGGATGATCTCATCGGTGGTGCGGCAATGCGCGACAGAAACGCTGACAGCGCGAACTCTCCGGTGCCGGTCTAGTGGCCATGGAAATACACGACGCTATGCGAACGCCCTGGACACAAACTGGAATTGGATTGTTGCGAAACGGAAAAAGGGGGGCACGCAGCGCCGGAACTCAAGACGAGAAGGCGACCGGCTTTCTCCGCAGAATAAACTTATCCGTTTGGAGCAATAGCGTTTCCATTCTATCAGCCTCTTACATCCAGATGGATAAAAGCCCGACTATAAATTTAAAGCAATATTAAGCGCCGTGCCGATCGCCGGGTCGACAGTGTTTGCGTGGCATTGCCATAATAGCCCAATATGAGTTTGCATTTATCGCGCGTTTGATTGGCTCCCGCTCAGCAAGCCGATTAGCCAATAGCGGAGCTACACATGTTCATTCGTGTGCTCGATTGCATCAGCACTGATCACAATCCGACGCTTGTCGTCGTTGCGATTGTTGTCGCGCTCTTCTCGGGCTTTGCACTGTTCACCATCCTCGACCACGCCAGAGCGCGACATGGCCGCACGAAGATCGTTTGGATATTTGTGGCTGCCTTCACGGCGGGGGGCGGAATTTGGTCGACGCACTTCATCGCCATGCTGGGTTTTCAGCCTGCTGCGGTTGTGAGCTACGATGTTGGTCTCACGGTAGTGTCGGCCTTTTTTGCAGTTGCCCTTGCGGGAACTGCAATGCCTTTGTTACTGTCGCGCAACCCTGTCAACGCTCTGGCGGGCAGCCTTCTTCTCAGCGCTGCAATCGGTGTGATGCACTTCATCGGCATGAGGGCTCTGCTCTTTGCCGGCACTTTCGAATGGCATCTGCCTCTCGTTGCGCTCTCGCTCTGCGCGGGCTGCTTGCTTGTTATCGCGGCGACGTTCGCCGAACGTCGACGTGCTTCGGTCGGATTTCGTCTTGCGGCGGGATCCCTATTCGGTGCAGCTATCTGCACACTGCATTTCACCGCGATGAGCGCCGCCATTCTTAAGACAGATCCGTCTCTTCTGGTTCAAGATGGGAACCTGTCAGAATTTCTCCTCGGGATATCAGTTGCCGTCGTCACAGCATTGATCGTGATCTTCAGTCTGGTGACGGTTATGTTTGATCGACGTGCTCACGATGCGACCACTGATGCCCAGCAGATGCGATGCATTCTTGAGGCCGCACAGATCGGCATCCTGGTTTGCCAGGATGATGAGATCGTCTCTGCGAACAAGGCATTCGAGCGGTTAGTGGGCTGTGAAGGATCGAGTATCGAAGGGCGTGCCGTCGCCGACTTTTTCGAACCGCCGGCACGCGCCAATCGCCACGAACCGCGCCCCTACGAGACCGAAGGACAACTAAAGACGGCCAACGGGATGCGGATGGACGTTGCGCTCAACACAACTCCGATCCTATCCGGAGACACGTTGCGACATCTCGTCGAAGTGCGCGATATTGGCGATCACAAACGTGCTCGTGACCGCTTGGATCACCTTGCGAACCATGACGAGTTGACCGGACTTCCCAACCGCAGACTGTTAAATGCTGAGTTGCGACAGGAGGCACTGTCCAGTCAGGAGTTCGGGCTAATGTGGATGGATCTCGATCGCTTCAAGGAGGTTAATGACACGCATGGGCATGCGATCGGAGATGCTCTTCTCCAGGCGGTGGCGCAACGCTTCCGTTCGGTTCTGGACGAGCGGCATTTGCTTGCTCGCGTGGGTGGAGATGAGTTCGTCGTTCTGTTCAGGCACTCATCGAGACAAAGTGATCTCGCCAGCGCAGCTGAAAGCCTGTTGAAGGCAATGGTCAATCCGGTCGTCGTTGAAGGCCAGATGCTGGAAGTCGGGGTGTCTATCGGTTTGGCAAGGTATCCCCAAGATGCGGAGTCGACAGACGCTTTGATGCGCCGGGCCGATCTTGCTCTTTATGAGGCGAAAAAGACCGGTCGCAGCCGTTACGCCCCCGCAGCGTGAGCCTTGCGTTGTCGGTGAGGTGGCCGGGGGGGGGGGCGCGATACGGACGTCGAGGCCGTCGGAGAGCGGGCCACCGTAATGATCGACGGAGGCGTCAGGCGCGGATCGGACGTGCTGAAGGCGCTTGCGCTCGGAGCGAAATTCGTCTTCGTCGGGACGCCGTTCTTATACGCTGCCGCCGTGGGCGGAACCGATGGCGTGCTCTTGGCTGTGGACATCCTGAAGACGGAACTCCACCGCAACATGGCCCTGCTCGAGGTCACCGCAGTGGACGAGCTGTCCACCGCGCATCTTGTCCCAAACCAACGCTGAACCATCCTTGCGCCGAAGGCCGTCGAGAAGCGGTTCATCAACTTTCGTGAGAATCCAAAAAGGAGGGGATGGGAAACTCGCTGCTCGTAAATTGGCAGGTCATTGATTTCCTCCTATTTCAAGTAAAACCGTATGAGATCGAGCATGGATCGCTCGATTGAATTGACAACTTCCGGAGATCTATTTCTGACGATGAGCCCCACTCGGGCCAGCATGCGCCCTTCGACGAGAACGTAGTAATCGCAATTCGAGGGCAACTTTGGGAAACAATCCAGCCCGTCCTCGGACGTGCCTGTCAATACACTCACCGACCAACGGTCGCCAGGTCTTGAAATCGGGCGGACACTCGCAAGCAGATCATTCAGCACTGTCGTTCGAGGGAGGCCGCTGACATCAAAACCTAATATTGCTATCGGCGTGCGTTGATAAGGTTCCGTGTCCTCGCAGAACGCCTCCTGTTTGGCCAAGGAATAGCAATCGCCCTGGACATTGAATCCTACACGACTAACCGATAACGGGCCGCCGATACCTGTTCCCCAATTGAGCTTGGCGCGGTCGTCGGCTGTTGGTGGGCCGGAAGGCTTCCGGAAGGAGCCGTGATCACCAAGCCGTTCAGCGGCAAGGTAGAAGCCGCCGCGCAAATCAACTGAAAAAGGGACACGACCAATTTCGATCGGGAAAAGCTCGTTTGCCAATGCTTGCGAGCCGTTAAAGCCCGTCAGTAGTATTGCTATGCCCAAGGTCAGGTACAACAGCATAGTCCGGGAAGCTTTCGCCATTGGAGACATCAGGTTTCAATTTACAGGGCTGCGGGCATCTGTCGGGGGGATTCCGCCCGGGACGATCACTTGGAAATCAGATGACCACACCAATCGGCTCGAGTTCATATCAAAGGGCGCTCGCGGCGTCTGAATGCTGCGAGGCCTCGAGGAGTCGGCCGGCGAAATGGGTGAGCGACATCTCTTCCTCGGCGGCTAAAACATGCCGACGGCAGACTGGCAAGGCCGCGATCAAACATCCAGTGGGCAGTACCCGGTCGCCTCGTAACGATCTCGGGACCGTTGGTTTCCGCTGGCCGACTACACACGTTCCTCCAGGATTCTTCTGGCTTACATTGATTGACCTCGTTTCGAGACCGTCAGGCCGACAGGCGACCCGGCCTCAGACCGGGCTGCGCCATTGGGAACGATCGAACGCGTCACGATGCCATCGCATAATGCCGATTTTCTGAGATGCGAGCGCTGCTTGTCCGGAACCGGTGCAGCAATTCCGCGAGGTTCTCAGTTTCCTGCGTCAGACTCTGAGCTGCAGCCGTGGTCTGTTCGACCATCGCGGCGTTTTGCTGGGTCACCTTGTCCATCTGGTCGCCGGCGGCCGAGACCTCGCGCAGGCTTGTGGCCTGCTCGCGGGCGGCCACCGCAATCTCGGCGACCGTCGCATTCATCGCGGTCACCTGCTCGACGATCTGTTCGAGCGAGACGCCGGATTCGCCGACCAGTTCGACACCCGTCTTGACCTGCATCGAGGAGGTGGAGATCAGTTCCTTGATCTCTCTTGCCGCATTGGCCGAGCGCTGGGCGAGCTCGCGCACTTCCTGGGCGACGACGGCAAAACCCTTGCCGGCTTCGCCGGCGCGTGCGGCTTCGACACCGGCGTTCAGCGCCAGCAGGTTGGTCTGAAAGGCGATCTCGTCGATGACGCCGATGATGTTGCCGATCTTCGACGACGAGTTCTGGATTTCCGTCATCGCGGCGATGGCGCGGGAGACGATCTCACCACCCTTTTCTGCGTTGGTGCGGGCCGTTGCCACGACAGCCTGGGCGCGGCTGGCGCCTTCCGCCGTCCCGTTGAGGCCGCGGGTGACATCACCGAGCGCTGCGACCGTTTCTTCCAACGAAGCGGCCTGCTGCTCGGTGCGGCGGGCAAGATCGTTGGAGGCAGTGGAGATCTCCGCAAGGCCGGACCGGATGGTCGTGACCGCGCGAATAACGGAACCGATTGCTTCTTCCAGGCTTGCGACCGAGTTGTTGAAGTGATCGCGGATCCTGATGTAGCGGTGGTCGACTTCGCCGACGCGGACCGAGAGATCGCCCTTCGAGAGTGCATCCAGGCCTAGAGAAATCTGGCGGAAGGCATGCTCCATCACGTTTGCGTCGCTGAGGCGCTCGGCTTCCTGGCGCAGCCGCTCTTCTTCGGCTGCGAGGCGGGCGCGCTCGGCATTGGATTCGGCGATCAGCTTGGCGCGACCGGTCTCCTGGAAGACCCTCAGCGAACGCGCCATGGCGCCGAGCTCATGACGATTCTCGACGCCCTTGATCGCGATGGTGTCGTCGCCGCGGGCAAGCCGCTCCATAGACTGTGCCATGCCGCGAACGGCGGAGGCAATCAGTCGGCCGACCAGATAGGAGAGCAGGAGGCCGATGACGATCAACAGGCCACTAATGACCAGCATCGTGCTGGTCGCGGCGGCGACCGTTGCTTCGACGGAACCGTCCAGGTTCTTCTGCGCGCCGGTCACGGTCGCCTGCAGATCCTTGAACGCGCCCGATATCTTCGGCGCGAGCACGTTGAGCTGCATCTGACGGATATTGCCGGATGCCTCCAGTACTTCCTTCAGATCGCCGAGACGGGCAGTGTAATTCTGCATGAGCTGGCCAGCGCCCATCAGGCGCTTCTTCTGCAGCTCGTTCTTCGCAGCCTTGGCGGCGGCATCGTTGAGCGCCACCGCTTCGGCGAGCGCCGCCTGCGCCGTATCATAGGCGGCGAAATCGTCCGAATGCACAAAACGTTCGGAAAAATAGAGGCTGCGGTTCAGGGCCTCCAGCGTCTCCGCAGTCATGTGCAGCAGGGCTACGTGATTCTGGCGCCAGGCGCTGCGCATGACGTCGTTGAGCGCGATGCTGGTCCAGGGCCCGAATTCGGTGACCTTGGAAATCAGCATGTCACGTCGGGCCTGAAGGGCGACGATCTGTTCGAACGCCTTGCCATAGGCTGCAATGTCCTGACGGATCGTCGCAAGACCGGACTGCAGGTCCCTGTTATCTGCAAAACGCGCATCGCCTGCCTCGAAGGCTTTGACGCCGGCGCGAAAGCTGTCGACGACGGCCTGCGTCGGCGTGGAGCGGAAGGCTTCCGCCGACATCTGGATCTCGTGCAGTCGGTCGCTGTAATCGGAGATGGCAAGGCTCTGGCCTGCCGTGGCGCGATAAGAGGTGAAGATGGCAGCAAGCCCGTTCATGCCGGAGATCGCGCTGACGGTGAGAAGGCTCATCAACAAAATCAGCGGTACGAAGCCCGAGGTGATCTGCGCGCGAATGCCGAATTTATTCCAGAAATGCAACATGATTGGCCTCTTATGCTCACTGGCTCTTCGGCAAATATTTGGTGATGTTCTCGGGCGTCACGAGTTCGAAGGGAACGTTGTTTTCGCGCGGCACCTTCTCCTTGTTGGCGAGCTTCACAGCAGCATCGACTGCGACCGCACCCTGCCCGACGGCGCTTTGAAGAATAGTGACGTCGAGATCGCCGGCCTCCATCGCGGCAAGCGCGTCGTCGGTCGCATCGACCCCGGCGGTGACGACGTCCTTCATCGGCATACCAGCCTTCTTCATGGCGCGGATCGCACCGAGCGCCATCTCATCATTGTTGGCGATGACAGCGTCGAACTTGACGCCGGCCGCCAGCCATTCTTGCATCTGCTGGTCGGCATAATCGCGCGACCAATAGGCCGCCTGCCGCTCGACGATCTCGAGGCCCTTGCATTCCGGCGTGGCGATGACGTCTGATATGTCCTGCGTGCGGGCGCGGGCGGCCGCGTGGAAGGGTTCGCCCATCAGCACGACGACGCGGCCCTTGCCCTTGAGGAGCGCACAGACCTGCTTCGTTTGGAGCGTTCCTGACTCCTTCTCGTTCGAGGCGACCACGACCTGATTTTCCGGCAGGTCGAGCAGGTTGGAGGGGACGTTGTTGATGTAGACCAGCGGAATGCCTGCATCTGCCGCCATCTTGGTCATTTGCGGCCCGAGGTCGCCATCGGAGACGGCAAGGATAATGGCGTCGACCTTGTCGGCAATGAGCTTCTGGACCTGCTTCTTCTGCAGCTCATTGTCGCTCTTGGCATTTTCGGTGACGAGCTTGAGTCCTGATATTGTCTGCCCGTGATTGACGACGCCGTTCAGCAGCGCCGTTCTGAATTTGTCGAGATCGGACATCGAGACGCCGATTGTCTGCGCGCCGGCGGCGGAGATCGACATCGCCAAGGCTATGGATGCGAGCGTGGCAGTCTTCACTAAATTCCCTCCGCGATTTGGACAGCATCGGATCGTTACAAATCTTGGTAAATTTTACCTTTCATTCGCAGGGAGGTGGCCAAGGAAATTTAACGGTTGGCCATGAGATCGAAGTCGGGGCTGCCGACCCATTGTGTAGTCGGTGTATCCGGAAAGCGTCGTGCCCATGAAGTCAGCGCCCGAGGCGATAGCGTCCTGACCTTCCTCTGCGGTGCTCTGCCATGGTCATACGGCCATGCGCTTTCGCCCCTGCGACCAGATCGCCGACAGAGACGCATAAAACTTCCTGAGGTGGAGTTTACTTGGCTGACGTCCGCGGTTTTTCACAAGACGAAATTGAAGCGGTTCGCGACTACGCTAATCGTCTTTATTTGCCAGAACGCCCAAAGTGGCTCGTTAGATTGATCCAGCTCCAGCTCCGGGATGGTTCTCGTAAAAACTTCAACCAGCGTGGGAAGAAGATCGAGGCCATGCTCGTCGGCTCCCGGGACCGAAATGCCCGCGATCTACCGTTGGAATTGGGGGAACATAGGAGGGAAGAAGAAATACCGCCGGATCAGGAATTGCTGGACCTGCGGCTTGCTTGGATCACCGAACATGGATTCGTTCATCTGAATGCGAGAGGACGAATGTTGTCAAACGAAGCCTATTTGGAGAGCGCTGATGCGTAGCGTTCAGCTGCAATCAGCCGAAAGAGTCCTGAATGATCGTCTCGAACGGATTGGAACCAGTGACCTCTCCCATCTGCCGCCGCCTCGGACATTTTCGATCGTCAAAAACAGATCACGAGGAACAGACCCTTGAATAGCTGGCGGAACCCATAAGTCGTCTGCCTCCGCGCATTACCCGGTGTGAATGCGGATCAGGTTTGGGGAGATTCCAGGTGCTCAACCTAGTCTGCCTGGCGACCTGGAAGGACATGGACATTACAGCAACATCGAGGCACCGCGGTCGAGATAGGTATCGAGGAATTGTTCAAGACGGGGATTTCTCGGCTTCTTAAAGACCTCCTGGGGGGATCCGCTGAAGAGCACTTTGCCGTGGTCGAGAAAGATGATCTGCTGGCCGACGGTCGCAGCAAAACCTATCTCATGCGAGACAACAACCATGGTCATGCCCTCAGCGGCCAGATCGCGCATGACGTTCAAGACTTCGCCAGTCAGCTCCGGATCAAGCGACGAGGTCGGCTCGTCAAACAGCATGATCTTGGGCTTCAGCGCCAGGGCACGGGCGATCGCCACGCGCTGCTGCTGTCCACCTGATAGCTGCGAGGGATAGTGCCCGGCCCGGCCCTCGAGGCCAACCTTGACGAGCTGGGCCATTGCCCGCTCCTCCGCATCCTTGCGGCCCATCCTGTGAACCGTCTTCAATGCTTCGCTGACATTGCCGAGGGCCGTCATGTGCGGCCAGAGATTGAACTGCTGGAACACCATGCCGATTTGGGCGCGGATCGCCCGGTTGGTGGCGGCCGAGACGCGCTCGCGCCGTCCTTGAGAATCCTCGGTAAAGCCAAGCACCTCGCCGTTGATGGAGATCGTCCCGTGCGTTGCCTCCTCAAGAAAAGCCATGCAGCGCAAAAGAGTGCTCTTGCCGGAACCGGAAGGGCCGATGAGGCAGGAAACCCGTCCGGGTTCGATGGCGAGATCGATATCATGAAGGACCGTGGTCTCTCCAAAAGTCTTGATGAGATTCCTAACTGCTATTGCGGGGACGCTCATGCGTTGAAAAACCTGAATCTGGAAAGTTTCGTTTCAGCAAGGTTGCCAAGCCAGCCGGTGACTTCGACGAGCACCCAATAGAAAAGCGCCAATGCGGAGAGTGCTTCGACGAAGGCATATTGCTGCGACCCGATTGCACTCAGCGTGGCCGTCAGCTCCGGCACGGTGATAATGGACAAGACCGCCGTCTCCTTCATCAGGATGACCACCATATTCACGGATGGCGGCAGCACCAGCATCGTCATTTCAGGCAATAGAATGCGCCTGACGATCTGCCCCTTTGTCAGGCCGACACATTCGCCAGCCTCGATATGGCCCTTCGGCACAGCCTGGAAGCCGGAGCGGAAGATCTCGCTGAAATAGGCCGCGCCATAGATGGAAATGCCGATCAGTCCGGCCGGCAAGGGATCGAGATCAAGGCCGACAAAGGGGCCGCCGTAATAGACCAGGAATATCTGGATGAGAAACGGCGTGCCACGCAGTACGCCTACGACGGCACCCAGCGCCTTGTTGATCAGCACGCCGCCATATTGCCTGGCGACTGCCATCAGGAAGCCGATGACGGCTGCAGCGATGGTGCCGAGGATCCATATCATGATCGTTACGCCGGCACCGCTTACGATGGCCGGCCATTGCCCGACGAGGACATTGATGTCGAAGGTCACCGCGGCGCCCCCGGGAGTCTATTTTCGATCAGGCCGCCGGCAAGCGCCATCAACCAATTGATCACCAGATAGATGAGACCGGCGGATGCGAAGAGCTGCAGCGGCAGGAAGGTGCTGCCGGCAAGGTCCTGGGCCATGCGCGTCAGTTCGACGATGCCAACGACTGAAACCAATGACGACGCCTTGAGAATGAGGATCGCCTCGTTGACGAGAGCTGGAAACGTGAGGCGCAGGGCGATCGGAACCTTGACGCGTCGGAAGACCTGGCGCGGCGTCAGGCCAACCATTTCCGCCGACTCCACCAGGCCTAGAGGCACGCTGGCAAAGCCGCCGCGCAGGTTCTCGGCCTGGTAGGCTGCCGTGCAGAGCGACAGACCGATGATCGCGGCCACGATGCTCGGCACATTGATGCCGATGACCGGCAGCAGATTGTAGATCAGCAGCAGTTGCACCAACAGCGGCACGCCGCGAAAGAAGCTGATGAAAATCTGGGCAGGTCGCACGAAAAGCCCTCGCCCCGACAGCAGCATTCCCGAAAGAAGGATCGCAATCGCAAAGCCGATGAGGATCGACACAACACTGATGGTCACCGTGTAGATCGATGCCTGCAGAAGCAACTCGAAGAGTTTAACGGACATTGTTCAGATTTCGCTCGCTTGGCGGTGAGGAAGATCCGGTCGCATTTCTCGGCCATGCCCCGGCAACACCGCGGGCATGGCCGATTTCCGATGGCTGATCAGAATGCCGGGTCCTTAACGGAATCCGGTGTGTCGAAGCTCGCGCCGAACCACTTCTTCTGCAGCGTCGCCATCCGGCCGTCAGCTTTGATCTTCAGCATGGCGGCGTCGATTGCGTCCATCAGTGGCGCATGATCTGCATCCTTCAGGCCGATAAAGCCGAAATAGGATTTTTTGCCAAAGGGCGGCATCACGACTTCGAACGTGCCTTCGCGCTGCTTCGCGACGAAAGCAATATTGGGCAGTGAATTGGCAACACCGGCGATGCGGCCGGCCGCGAGATCCGCATAGGACTCGGTGAAGGCCGGATATTCGCGGATATCGACCTTTGTCGGCAGGGCTTCGGAAAACTCCTTGAGCTGATCCAGCTGGGCGGTCGCCTTGCCGACGCCAATCTTCTTGCCAGCGATATCCTCCGGCTTGTTGATCGTCTGGTCGCCGGCCTTTTTCAGGATCGCGATGGTCGCCTCGGCAAGCGGCGGTGTGAAACGATAGCGCTCCATGCGCTTCTTGGTGATCGTCGCTGGGCCTGCGACGACGTCGAACTTGCCGGCTTCGAGCGCCGGGAAGACGCCATCCCAGGGGAGCGTGACCCATTCGATTTTCACGCCGAGTTCCTTGCCGATCTCGTTAAAAAGATCGACGTTCAAGCCGACATGTTCGCCAGCGTCGATAAAATCGAACGGTGCGAAGGCCGTCTCGGTACCGACCTTCATGGTGCCAGCGGCCTTTACGGCGGCAAGCGTGTCGGCCGCATGGGCAGAAATCGTCGCGCCGAACAGAAATGCAGCGCCGACCAGCCCCTTCAGAAGCGAATTCTTCCTCATGTTTTTCTCTCCAGTTTTCACCCTTCCGGTGGAAGGTCCAAGTTCCCCAATCGTTGTCCCGCCGAGCGGATTTCTCTGATCCGCTTTTGTCTATACAAATAGATACAGGCCGGCCTACACTGTCAAACGCTAAACTCGGCGGATGCAAGATTTGTGCCGCATAGTGCCGGTAGACCCGGTAGCGGCGGCTTTGGTGGAAATTGAATGTCATCGCTGGATCGAGGTGAGTTTTGGTCTCAATTCATCAGAGAATTTTCGAAGACATCGAAACCAGGATCATGACCGGCGTTTGGCAACCCGGGCACCGCATCCCCTTCGAACACGAGCTGGTACAAGAGTATCGATGTTCCCGAATGACCGTGAACAAGGCTCTTTCGGCCCTGGCGGAACGCGGCATGATCACACGCCGCCGCAAGGTTGGCTCCTTCGTCGCCTCCCGGCAGATCGACCGCACCGTGATGGATATCCAGGACATTTCCACGGAAGCTGAATTGGCGGGGCATGACCACAGCTACAGGATCCTGCGGCGAAAGATCGAGACACTGGATGGTGCCACCGCGGCAAAGCTCGGCGAGACGACGGGATCAGACATTCTGCGGCTTCACTGCCTGCACACCGTGGACGGCAAGCCAAATGCGCTGGAGCGGCGCATCATCATGCTCGCCATGGTACCGTCTGCCAGAACCGAAAGCTTTGCTTCGGTTCCGCCCGGCAAATGGCTGCTGGACATGGTGCCTTGGTCGAAGGCAAGGCATGTCATTCGTGCGGTCTCGGCCGATGCCGCCACGGCACGCCTGCTTGAGACCGAGCGTGGCAAGGCCTGCCTGACCCTGATCCGCCAGACATGGCAGGGCAGCCGCACGGTCACCCACGTCGAAATCATCCATCCCGGCGACCGTTTCCAATTCGCCGGCGACTTTCATCCGACGGAGAGAGGCATCCCAGATCAACCGCCGCGGAGAAGCTCCTTTTGACGGTAAAACAGGTTATCAGGACGGTGCCGCTCAAGGGCTTACAGGCGTTCGAAGCTGTCGGCCGGTGTGGCGGCGTAAGCGCCGCGGCCCTCGAGCTGAAGGTTTCCCCCGGCGCAATAAGTCAGCAGATTCGCAAGATCGAGAGCTTTCTCGGCGTCACCCTGCTGGAGCGCAACGGCCGCACTGTGGAGCTCACCCAATGGGGACGGCTCTATCACCAGGAAATATCGAAGGGTTTCGAGCAATTCGCGCTTGCGGAACAGATTTTGGAACGGGCGCGCAATGAGAATGCTCTGGTTCTCAGCGCCTTGTCTTCCGTCGTCAACAAATGGATAGGGCGCCGGATCTTCGACTGGCAGGCCCTTCATCCTAATGCTCATGTCAGGATTGTCGGCCGCGACAAGGAACCGCGCATGGGCTTCGACGAGGTCGATTTCCGCATCAGCTATGGATCGGATGTGCTGCAGCATGAACACTATACCGAACTGTTCCGCGATTGGGTCGTGCCGGCCTGCTCGCCGGCGCTGATCAAAGGCAAGGCGCCCTCCGTCGCGCGGCTTCTCGAATATCCACTCCTGCATGTCGAATGGGAGCGGCACTTCACACCCTATCCAAGCTGGCGCGAGTTTGCTGCTAAGACGGGCACCGCGTTTGAGGAGAGCACAGCCGGCCTTTCCTTCACTCTGTCGAGCAGTGCGATTGACGCAGCCGTCAACAAGCGCGGCGTCGTCCTTGCGCAGATGTCTATGATTGCCGATGAGCTCGAGGCACAGACGCTCGTCATCCCCGTCGACACACGCATAGCACTGCGCGAAAGCTATTATCTCGCCTGGGACCGCGCGGCGTTGCAAAAGCCCCATGGGAGCGAATTCCGCGATTGGCTCGTGGCTGTTTCCCGTCAGCAGGCCCTGGCGTCCGCGCCCCGGCCAACACTTTAGAAAAACTAAAACAGAACTCAGCTGCGCAATATTGATGAAAATTTGTGCCTGACGATAATTTGCGCAGGCGGTTTCCCGCGGTGGCAATGACCAACATGGCAGGAGAGTTCGATGGCGCGGGCCGACAAGATGAAACTCGGAACTTTCGTCTATACGTTCGGTTTTCATCCCGCCTCCTGGCTGCATCCGGCAAGCGACGTCAATGGTGCCAACGACTTCGCTCATCTGCTCCATGTCGCCAAACGATCCGAGGCAGCCAAATTCGATTTCATGTTCATGGCGGATTCTCCCGCCGCCGCCGTCGGCGACCCCAGTGCGCTTGCCCGCATTCCCACAAAGATGAACCGTTTCGAACCCCTCTCGCTGCTTTCGGCTCTGGCGGTCACAACCGATAATCTCGGTCTCGTGGCGACGGTCTCGACGAGCTATTACGAGCCGTACAATGTCGCGCGTCTGTTCTCCTCAATCGACCATCTGAGCAAGGGACGCGCCTGCTGGAACGTCGTCACCTCCGACCACGACGAAACCGGCTACAACTTCAACCGCGAGGGGCTCGACCCACATGCGTTGCGCTATGAGCGCGGCAACGAATTCGTCGATGTCGTGTTCGGTCTTTGGGACAGCTTCGAGGAAGGCGCGTTGCTTCTCGACCGTGAAAACGGTGTCTACTATGACAAAGACAAGCACCATACGCTCGATCACAAAGGCAAGCACTTCCAGGTTCGCGGCCCCCTCAACATCGCGCGGACGCCTCAGGGCCGCCCCGTGATCGCCCAGGCGGGCGGTTCGGAACCCGGAATGGACATGGCGGCACGCACCGCCGAGATCGTCTTCAGCCTCGCATCGAATATCGAGCGCAACCGGGCCTTCTACGAAAACGTCAAGGGCCGGATGCAGGCCTATGGACGCGATCCGGACGATCTGAAAATCATGCCGGGCATCGTCATCAACGTCGGTGAAACCGAAGCCGAGGCAAAGGCGAAGGTGGATTATCTGATCGATAAGATGCATCCGGATGTTGGCCGGCTGATGCTCTCTGAATTCCTCGAGGCTGACCTGCGTGACGTAGCCCTCGACAAGCCTTTCCCCATGGATCGGCTGCCGGCGGCGCCCAAGGGATCGCGCGCCCTGTTCGATGAGCTGGTCGATTTTGTCAGAAGCGGCCACACCGTCGGCGAACTCATCCGGCACTATGCGGAGAAGCATACCGGAAATGGCATGACGGGCACGCCATCCCAGATTGCCGACTTCATGGAGGAATGGTTCGAGACGCGCGCCGCAGACGGCTTCATCCTGATGTTTCCGACCTTGCCGTCCAGTCTCGACGACTTCGTGCGGCTCGTCCTGCCCGAGCTTCGACGCCGCGGGCTATTCCGCGAGGAATACGAGGGTAGAACCTTGCGCGAGAACCTCGGCCTCTCAATGCCGGCGAACCGCTTTGCCAAAACGCAAGCGCCAACCCGATGAGTGCCGAGACCTTGATCAGCGAAGCGGACTTCAAGCTTTCGATGCGTCATCTGGCAGGTGCCGTGAGCGTGATCACCGTCGGCGACGGTGAAGACCGCACCGGCTTCACCGCGACGTCAGTCTCTTCATTTTCGGCGGAGCGGCCCTCCGTCATCGTCAGCGTCAATCGTGCCTCTTCCTCGTGGCCAGTGCTGCAACGGTACGGCTGCTTCTGTGTCAACGTGCTCGCCGCCGATCAGCAGACTGTGGCGCAATCCTTTGCCGGCCTTGATGGACGCAAAGGCGCCGAACGCTATGGCGATGCGGGATGGTACCGCCTGAAGACCGGCGCGGCCGTCCTTGAAAAGGCTCTTGCAGTGCTGGATTGCAGGCTTGAAACCGCATTCCACCATCATTCCCATGCAATTTTGATCGGGCATATCTGCGCGATCAAAATCCGAAAGAGCATAGGGCCGCTTCTCTATTGGCGCGGCGGTTATCATCAACTTCCGGCAGAGGCTGAGCGCCGCGGTCTAGAAAAGACGCTCGGACAATAGGCCTATCGACGCGACATCCGCATTGGCAAAAGCAAGCCTGAGGTAACGCTCTTGTCCCTCGCCGAAATAGGCGCCGGGTAAACAAACGATTCCGGATTCCCTGGCGAGTTTTTCGGCCACCTCGGAAGACGATCGATCGGCGAAAGGGTGGCGAACAAAGGCGAAATAGGCGCCGATCGCTCCAATCTCCCAGCCTGGCAGCTTGGACACGACCAGCCTAAGCGCATCCGCCCGGCGAGCGATCTCGGCACGGTTTCCGGCCCGCCAGTCGGCGAGCAACGGGATGGCCGACGCAACGGCGATCTGAGCCGAACGCGGTGCGCAGATCTGCATGTTGTCCATCACTTTCGCGATCTCGGCGACGAGTTTGGGTCCTGCCGTGATCGCACCCAGCCGGTGGCCAGGAATGCAGAAGGATTTCGAGAAGCTGTAGAGAAGAACGAGCGTATCCTCCCAACCCGGCTCGGACAGCAGAGAGTGCGGCCGTCCGTAATCGGCGCCGAGGAAATCGCGATAGGTCTCATCGAGGATCAGCCAGGCGCCATATTTCCGGCAGAGAACGAAAAGCTCATGAAGCAGCTCCGGCGGATACACTGCCCCGGTCGGATTGTTGGGTGTAACGACCGCCAACATCTTCGCGCCGGCCGCAAGTGCCGCCTCGGCCGAACGCGGATCGGGAAAGAACCCGTTGGCGGGATCGCAGTCGACCAATCGCCGCCCGATCCCCAGCATCGACAGCGTCGTGTCGTGATTGAAATAGAAGGGATTGGTGAGCGCTACGGTATCGCCCGCGCCAGCAAGCGCGATCGCGGCACACATGAACGCCTGATTGCAGCCGGCCGTAATGTGGATATTGCCGGCGGAAATGGCGGCGCCGTAAAGCTCGGCAATATGGGCAGCGTAGGTCTTGCGCAATAATGGCTCACCCTCGATCGGCCCGTATCCCGTCATCGCCTGTTGTCCGGCCGTCTCGCCGAGAAGCCGTAGCATCTCCGGATGTGCGGGATAGCCGGGTACGGCTTGCGACAGATCGATGAGTGGACCCTTCAGCCCTTTGTATTCACGGCCCCAGGCAACGACGGACGGAATGGGCGGGGCAGAAAGGCGGGAAGCGAGCGGATTGAATTTTGCGGCGGTCATAGCGATTTCTCTTTGATCCCGATTGCTACAACGATACCAATGGCTTTCTCAACCTCTTTGTTGGGCGAGACGAAACTGAAGCGGAGACGCATGCCGATGGTGTGGGACAAAATGCGGCTTGAGCAGCTGCGCTCGGAGTTTGCGGACACCAATGGCGGCGAGATATTCGATGAGAAGTTTCGGAAAGTGGCGGAGAAGATCATCTCCAAAAATGGCACGCGACTGGCGCCATATTCTGGAGTGCCAACCTTCCTCAGCGCACCCTATATGCAGGTCGCTGCCGAAGAGCCGGACTTCGGCAATCTCCAGGTCGCAATCACCGGAATCCCGATGGATCTCGGTGTCACCAATCGCCCAGGTTCCCGTTTCGGACCGCGCGCACTTCGCGCCATCGAGAGGATCGGCCCGTACAATCACGTTCTCGCCACGGCGCCGGTCTTTGATCTTCGGGTCGCCGACATCGGCGACGTTTCGTTCCAGAGCCGCTACCGGCTGGAGCTCAGCCACGACGACATCGAAAGGCGCATTGGCCAAATCGTTGATGCCGGCGTCGCCCCGCTTTCCGTCGGAGGCGATCATTCGATCAGCCATCCGATTTTGAAGGCCATCGGCCGGCAACAACCAGTCGGTCTTATCCATATCGATGCCCATTGCGACACAAGCGGCGCATTCGATCGGACAAAGTTTCATCATGGCGGACCGTTCCGGAACGCTGTGCTGGACGGCGCACTTGACCCGACAAGGACAATCCAGATCGGCATCCGTGGCTCGGCCGAATATTTGTGGGAATTCTCCTATGCGTCGGGAATGACTGTGATCCATGCCGAGGAGATCAGCGGAATGGGGATCGCGGCGGTCGTCGCCAAGGCAAAATCCATCGTCGGCGACGGCCCGACCTATCTTTCCTTCGACGTTGACAGCCTCGATCCGAGCTTTGCACCCGGCACGGGCACGCCTGAGGTCGGTGGATTGACCACGCGTGAGGTCCTTGAATTGATCCGCGGGCTGAAAGGTATAAACCTGGTGGGCGGCGACGTCGTCGAAGTTGCACCGCAATATGACGCAACGAGCAACACTGCACACGCCGCAGCGCAGGTGCTCTTCGAGATCCTGAGCCTGATGGTATTCAGCCCCTCGATCGGCAGACGCTAAGCATTCTGTTCAACGAATGCGAGGTATGCGGGCAAGTCTCCAGGCCAAGCTATTGAGTGCCAATGACCGGTAAAAGCAGCATCGCTAATAGGCAACTGCTATGGCTGAAAAGCTCAAGAGCTCGCGAATCGGATCTACCCCGGTTCTGGCGGACGTGTCAGGCTACTGCATGGCGCGGAATTATCCCGAGCGGCAATCACCGGAGCAGGACAGAGTGGCTCAATACTGCGTGAAATCGCCCGATTCCGACTGAAGCAGCGTCAGCGGATAACGCGCGGGATGATGGACCAGCGCCGTCAGGTTGACCGGGCGGTTGCGATCGTCAAAAGCGATCTGATCCACGGTGAGAACCGCGGCTGGCGGAGGCAGCTCGAGCATCGCAGCCTCCTCATCCGTCGCAAGGCGCGCGCTCAGCGTTGTCTGCCCGCGTTTCGGATGAATGCGATAGCGCTCGCGAAGCTCGCCGTAGAGCGACCGGTTGGCAACGGTCCAGTCGAGATCAAGCAGGCCCGCAACGCGGGCCGCCGGGATCCAATCGGTCTGGACGACAGCAGGTATGTTGTCGAGAAGACGAAGCCGCGACAACAGAACCACCTCGGCGCCGGGTGCAAGGAAAAGCGGGCGGCTCACCTCAAGCGGCGCATGCACGATGCTGGCCCCGATCAGCCTATGGCCAGGACTTCGCCCGTTCGCTATGGCGATGCTGGTGAAGCTTTTCAGAACCTGGAGCTCGAAGCCGCCACCACGCTCGGCGACGTAAAGTCCTTTTCCCGGCTGGCTGTGTATGACGCCTTGTTGGATCAATTCTCGCACAGCATGGCGCACGGTGATCCGGCTGACATTATAGAGATCAACGAGTTCGCGTTCTGATGGCAGCTTGCCGCGCAACGGCAGCTTGCCGTCGCGGATAGATGCCAAAAGGGCTTCGTAGACCTGCTTGTGCAAAGGGCGAGGGTCATTCCGGTCGATGCCGCCCTTTGGCGCGACGAGTGGTGCCGGAGCTTGCTGCATCTTCGAAATCCGATCCTGTGCGGAGCACTCTTGCCGTTTTGCATCTTCGACGCAAACGTCGGCAAAGTCCATGTTGACATGACTGGTCATAACCAGTCCTATTGGAAACAAGGAGACAGAGAGCTCCGCGTGATGCCGAAGCGTTATCAACGAAGGGAACAATCGATGCTGAAGAAAAGCCTTGCCGCATTGGCGATATCTGCAGCCCTCTGGGGTGGCAGCGCGCATGCCGAAACCATTTCCGTGTTTTGCTCGCCAACGGAATTCGAGCTCTGCACGAACGTTGCCAACGCCTGGAAGGAAAAGACGGGCAACGAGGCCAAGATCAACAAGATGCCCGCGCTTCTGGACGATGCGATCCCGATCTATCAACAGTTGCTCGCCGCCAAATCCAAGGACGTCGACGTCCTTTTCCTCGATGTGATCTGGCTCGGCATGTTCAAGAGTAACCTGCTCGATCTCAAGGCAATGATTCCGCAGGCAGACCAGGACAAGCATTTCGCCTCGACACTCAATGCGGCCAAGCTTGACGGCAATCTCATTGCCATGCCCGCGTATATGGACGTCGGGCTCATGTTCTACCGCAAAGACCTGCTCGAAAAATATGGCAAGCCGGCGCCCAAGACCTGGGACGAGCTTGCTGCCACCGCCAAGGAAATTCAGGACAAGGAACGGGCTGCAGGCTCGGCCGACATGTGGGGTTATGCCTGGCAGGCAAAGAGCTATGAAGGCCTGACCTGCGACGCGATCGAGCTTGTTGCTTCCAACGGTGGCGGCACCATCATTTCTGACGAGGGAAAGGTGACTATCGACAATCCGCAAGCTGCCGAGGCGCTCGAAAAGGCGAAGGGCTGGATCGGCTCGATCAGCCCCGAGGGCGTCCTCAATTATGATGAGGAGCAGTCGCGCGCCGTCTTCGAATCCGGCAACGCGGTCTTCCACCGCAATTGGCCCTATGTCTGGGGCACTTCGCATGAAAAAGGGAGCAATATTGTCGACAAGGTCGGCGTGATGCCTCTACCGGTCGGCAAGGAAGGCGAAAAGTCAAGCGGATGCCTTGGCCCAATGTACTACGGCGTCAACAAATACAGCGCCAAACCCGAGGTGGCGGCCGACTTTGTGAACTTCATCACCGGCCCCGATATGCAGAAGATGCGTGCGCTGAAGGCCGCCCTCAACCCGTCGATCCAGGCGCTCTACAGCGATCCGGACGTTCTGGAGAAGATACCCTTCCTCAAGGATAACCAGCAGGCCTTTGCCGATAGCGCCGTGCGCCCGTCCGGCTACACTGGCACCAGCTACAACCGCGTTTCGCAGGCTTTCTACCGTTCGGTTCACGACATGCTTTCCGGCGGTGCCGAGGTCAAGTCCAGCCTGACGCCGCTGGCCGGTCGGCTCGAGAAACTGAAGGAAAGCCGCTGACGCTCTTCGGATTTCCGGCGGCGGGAACGCGGCCGGAACGCGTCACTGCCTCGCCACCAATCACGGTGGCGAGCCCTCTGCCGTCTCATACCCCCAGGTGAAAAATGGCATCGGTTTCGCTCGAATCCGTTTCGAAGAATTTCGGTACACATGCTGTTATCCAGAATGTTGACCTGCAGATCATCGACGGCGAGTTTGTCGTTTTCGTCGGTCCCTCCGGTTGCGGCAAGTCAACGCTTTTGCGCATCGTCGCCGGCCTGATCTCCGCATCGAAGGGTGTGGTGAGGATAGGCGGCGACGACGTGACTGATGTGCCCGCCTCCAAGAGAGGCGTAGCCTTCGTCTTCCAGTCTTACGCGCTCTATCCGCATATGAACGTTGCGCGCAATATCGGCTTCGCGCTTGAGACCCTCGGCATGAACAGGGCCGCTATCAGCGAGAAGGTGCGGTCGGTCGCACGAATGCTGAAGGTCGATCATCTGCTCGAACGCCGGCCGCGCGAACTGTCCGGCGGACAGCGCCAGCGCGTGGCGATCGGGCGCGCCTTGGTGCGCCAGCCCGAAATCTTCCTCTTCGATGAGCCGCTGTCCAATCTCGACTCGGATCTGCGCATGGAGATGCGCATGGAGATCGCCAAGCTCCACGACGATCTGAAGACGACAATGATCTATGTGACCCATGACCAATCGGAAGCGATGACACTTGCCGACCGGATCGTCGTTCTCAATCACGGACGCATTGAGCAGGTCGGCACGCCGAAGGAACTCTACCACACTCCTGACAACCGGTTTGTCGCAGGCTTCATCGGCAGTCCCCGCATGAACTTCCTGCCCGTGCAGACAACATCGGCCAAAGTGAGCGGACCGGGCGGCCTCGTCATCGATGCGGACACCGAGGGCCAGGCAGTGACCGAGATCGGCATACGGTCGGAAGCGATCCAGCTGGTGGCGGCTGGGGACGGACGAATGACCTGCGTGCTCGAACGTATCGAGGATCTTGGCCACGAGCATTTCGCCTATTGCCGCATCAACGGTGACGTCATCTGGGTCGTCCGCGTCAATGTCGAGCCGCCGAGGGAACTGATCGGCAAGGCGGTCGGCCTGAATTTCCAGGACGCCTCGATCTTTGCATTCGCCGCCGACGGAAGACGGCTCATTCTCAACCGCCAGGTCGGCGTGACCGAAGGAGCGCGGCAATGAGTGCCCGGCTCGCCCGCCGCGACCATCGTGCGGCCTGGCTGTTTCTGCTGCCGGTCATCGTCGTCATGCTGGTCGTCGCCCTCTGGCCGCTCGGCCGCACCTTCTTCTTCGCCTTCACCGATGCCTATCTTGACGATCCCTCAGTCTATTCAATGACAGGGGTCGACAACTTCCTTGAGGTCATCAACGATCGCAGCTGGTGGATTGCCGTCAAGAACACGCTGATCTTCACGGTCATCTCGGTCGCGATCGAGACGGTTCTCGGCCTGGCGATAGCGCTTCTCGTCAATGAAGCCATTCCGGGCCGCGGGCTGGCGCGCGCCGCCATCCTCGTGCCCTGGGCGATCCCGGTCGTTGTCTCGACGAAGATCTGGGAATGGATGTTGAACGACCAGTTCGGCGTTATCAATAAGCTCCTCATCGGGCTCGGCCTCATCGATCATGGTATTCCCTGGACGGCGAGCGGTTCGCTGCTGATGGGCGTCGTGATCTTCGTCGACGTGTGGATGACAACCCCGTTCATGGTTCTGCTCATCCTGGCGGGCCTGCAACTAATATCCTCGGAAATATTCGAGGCAGCGGAGGTCGATGGCATTCCGGCATGGAAGCGCTTCTGGTCGATCACCCTGCCGATGCTGCGCCCGGCGATCGGTGTGGCGGTCCTCTTCCGCGCCCTCGATGCGCTCAGGATGTTCGACCTTGCCTATGTGATGGCGGCGAGCAACGAAAGCGTGATGACCGTCTCCATCTACGCGCGCGACCGGCTGATCAGCTTCCAGGAGCTCGGCATCGGCTCGGCGGCATCGACCTGGGTCTTCCTGCTCGTCGCGCTTGTCGCCATCATCATCATCGGGGTCCTTCGCCTCGACAGAGCCGCGGGGACCTGAGCGACATGGCCGATGCAATCATCCCGAAGACCGTGCGCAAGCCTGCCTCCTACTTCCGGATGCGGCGCCGCGCCGTGCGAAGCCTGCAGGTCCTGGCTCTTCTGCTCGTCCTGTTCTACACGCTGTTTCCCTATTACTGGGCCTTCGTTTCCTCGACGAAGCAAGGTTCGGCGCTCTATCAATCCGCGCTGATGCCGGCGTTCGACTTCACCTACTATCGCCAGTTGATCGACAATCCTGTTTTCATGGGCTCGCTTTTGAACTCGGCCTATGTCGCGGTCTCAACCACGTTCCTGTCGCTCGTCATCGGGCTCAGCGCCGCTTATGCGCTGGGGCGCATCGACTTTCCGCAACGGCGCACTATCCTGATGATCGTGCTGATGATCTCGATCTTTCCGCAGGTCGTCGTTCTCTCCGGCATGTTCGAGCTGATCAACTGGATGGGCCTGTTCAACCGGCCAAGCGCGCTCGTCCTCACCTATCTCCTGTCGACCGTGCCCTTCACGACCTGGATCCTGACCACCTTCATCCGCGAGTTTCCGCGGGAGTTGGAAGAGGCTGCGATCATCGACGGCTGCTCACATTTTAGAATTCTGACGAAGATCCTGCTGCCGCTGATGGGACCCTCGCTCGCCAGCACGGGCATTCTTGCCTTCATTCTGGCATGGAACGAGTTTCTCTTCGCGCTGACCTTCACCCTGACGGACGAGAACCGGACCGTGCCGGTTGCGATCGGCCTGATCGCAGGCAATAGCCGGTACGAATATCCGTTCGGTCAGATCATGGCCGCGTCCGTTACCGTGACGCTACCGCTGATCATCATCGTATTGATCTTCCAGAGACGGATCGTTGCCGGCCTAACGGCAGGCGCCATCAAAGGCTGACAAAGGAATAAACCATGGACATGCTGGTAAAACTCTACGAGCTGAAGGCCGATCCTGAACTTAATGCGCGCATCGCCGAGCAGGGCATTACCATCCGGCGCGTCCTTGCGCCGGAGTTAAACGCTCTGACGGCCTGGATCGGGCCGCGCTTTGGATCCGGCTGGGTCGCGGAAGCGACGGTTGCCACGACGCGCCAGCCGCCCACTTGCTTCATCGCAATCCAGAACGACGAACTCATCGGCTTTGCCTGTCACGAGGCAACCGCGAAAGGCTTCTTCGGGCCGACCGGCGTCGATACGGTCGCCCGCGGCAAAGGTGTTGGCCAGGCTCTGCTGCTGACCACACTTCTCGATATGTACGCGCAGGGGTATGCCTACGGGGTAATCGGGGGCGCCGGTCCAATGGAGTTCTATCGTCGAAGCGTCGGGGCAGTTCCGATCGAAGGCTCGGAACCAGGCATCTATCGCGGCATGTTGCCGCTTGCCGAGCCGAAAGGCATTTCGGAATCGGGCCACTAGGTCTGGTCGAGACACCCACAAGAGACAGTCGCAAAGGTCGCGCCGACGAGCGCTTGTGTTGCACTTTAATTTCCACAAATGAAAAGGGGCGGCATCGTGCCGCCCCTTTATTCAGTTGTTGCAGTTAGGGTCGCCCGGATCACACGCACCGCGCGGTCTTCTTCGATCATTACCCGCCCCGCCATTATCGCCTCTGCGACGGATGTCACCGTTGTTGCTGTCGTCGCCTCCCCGGCGTCGAAAGTCCCGGCGATCGCGGTTGCCATTGTCATCGCCGTCACGGCGGAAATCCGGCCGGCGATCGAATTGCGGGCGGCGATTTTCGTCACCGTTGGCAGCCGGCCTGCGGTTGTCTCGGTCGCGATTGAAATCAAACTGTCGGCGCTGATCGCGATCGAAGTCCGTCCGGCGATCAGCATCCGGCGTGCGGCCAAGATCAGGTCTTCGATCAAATCCGCGACGTCCGTCAGCGTCTTGTCGTCGATCGAAGTCTGGCCGCCTATCGAAGTCTGGACGGTTGAAGTCACGAGGCGGCGGGCGATAAAAATCGGGGCCTCGACGCCACCGGTCACGGTCCCGATAAAAATCACGGTTGCGGTAATAGCGGTCCCAATAATTGCCTACGCTGAAGACAACGGTCGGGATTCCAAGCGGGCGATAATATTCGGGTCCGACATAAACACGCCGGCTTTGATACACCGCCTGAACATATCGTCCGGCGACCCAACCGCGACCACCGTAGAATTCGACGTCACACCATGGCACGTCAGCAAGGCAACCATGGATCTCGACAGATTCGCCAAGCGGGATAACGGCAACTGCGGGGTAGCTCGTGCTCGGACCTGCACGCATATTGACGTTCGCCGTCGAATAGCCTTCGGCGGCAGAGGCTATCGCAGGCGACAGCAAGAGAAGGCCGGTTGCGCAGATTCTGAGAAGTGTATCTTTCACATTCAACTCCATTGGGGCCGCGCCACCGTCATGATCCCGAGCGGACAGCTCCACATTGCGGTCGTGTGGAAAAAACGTAGCGCATATTGCCACTTAAGGCGTAACGTTGATGCACTTGTTTCTCCGAAAATAGATCTGTGGTGATGAACCTAGGTTGAACGCGCCGGTCATCGACTTGTTCGCTTTTTTGTACCTCCCAGGCATGATCCCTTCCGGCGTCGGCGTTACTGCAATAGCCGGTTGGCCATCGGTGCGCGCTCCGGCGGGACCATCCGCCGGAGAGTGGACGGCCGGCGCCGTGCTCCCCTTGGCTTGCCCGCACGACGTTCGAAACTGCGGCAGCTGCATGCCAGAAAACATTCGTGGAGTTTGACGGCGCTGCAGGTGAGTTGAAAAGGATGGCAACTCGCTGATCATGTCGAATGACCTGGCGAGGATAGAACCGCCGCGCCAATTCAATCTGCCGACAACGTTGATGCTGCCGGCCGCCCATCGCTCCCGAGGTATGGTGAAAGCATTAGAAACGCTTGAGCTGCTCGTGTGACATCGGGGCCGACAGCACGGCGATCTTATGGAAGTGGGCAGGGTTAAAGGAGGATTCCTGCATCTGCGCATCATCTGGGAGCCGCATTTTCTCAATTGGCGATCATGTCTGCCGCTTTCTCAGCGATCATGATAGCTGGCGAATTGGTGTTGCCTGAGACAATGGTCGGCATGACAGACGCATCAACGACCCTCAGCCCCAAGATACCACGCACGCGCAACTCTTGATCGACGACAGCATTGTCATCGCTTCCCATCCTGCACGTTCCAACGGGATGAAAAATGGTCGTTGCGATATCACCCGCCCTTTGGATCAGTTCTTCGTCGCGTTGAAACTCGAAGCCTGGCAGCATTTCCTTGGGCGCAAACCTCGATATCGCCCTTGTCTGCATCAGCCTACGCGCATGGCGTATCGATCTTGCGGCAACCATGCGATCTCCAGTGGTCGAGAGATAATTTGGCCTTATCTCCGGTGCCGCCCATACATCCGGCGCTGAGATATGTACGGTGCCTCTGCTTTCCGGGCGCAGGTTGCAAACCGACACCGTGACGGCCGGGTAGCGATGCAGCGGTTCGCCGAGCCTGTCAGTGCTGAGAGGCTGGACATGGTATTCGAGATCGGCGGTAGCCAAGGTCGGATCGCTCTTTGCAAAGATGCCCAGCTGGCTTGGTGCCATGGAAAGCGGGCCAGAGCGGCGAAGCGCGTATTCCAGGCCCATGCCGGCGCGTGAAAAGAGGTTGTGGTAGAGTTGGTTCAAGGTCTCTGCGCCTTCGATGCGGAAGACCGTGCGAATCTGAAGGTGGTCCTGCAGGTTCTCGCCGACGCCATTCAGCGAATGAATGACGTCAATTCCGGCCGCCTGCAGCACATCGGGCCTGCCGATCCCGGAGAGCTCCAATATCTTCGGTGAATTAATAGCGCCGGCGGAAAGAATGACCTCGCGGCGGGCGCACGCTTCGTGCATCTTGCCCTTCGATCGAAACCGGACGCCGGTGGCGCGCATGCCCTCGAACTGAAGCTTCTCCGTTTCGGCGCCCGTCATGACCCTGAGATTGGGTCGTTTCATTGCCGGGCGGAGGAACGCCTTTGTAGTGTTCCAGCGCAGCCCACCGCGTTGATTCACTTCGAAATAGCCCGAGCCCTCGTTGTCCCCGCAGTTGAAATCGTCCGTCTTCGGGATACCGAGTTCCTCGGCCGCATCTCGAAATGCATCGAGAACGGGCCATGAGAGGCGCTGGCGTTCCACCCGCCATTCGCCGCCCGCACCGTGCATCTTAGACCTTCCGCGGTAGTTATCTTCGGATTTGAGGAAGTACGGGAGCACGTCGTCCCAGCCCCATCCGGCATTGCCCGCCTGACGCCATCCGTCATAGTCGGCCGCCTGACCGCGCATGTAGATCATGCCGTTGATGGAGGAACATCCGCCAAGCAGCTTGCCACGTGGATAGGGAAGCGAACGGCCGTTGAGGCCGGGCTCTGACACCGTCCTCATCATCCAATCCGTCCGCGGATTGCCCATGCAAAAGAGATATCCGATCGGGATATGAACCCAGTGATACCGATCGCTGCCGCCTGCTTCGAGCAGCAAGACACGGTTTGCCGGATTTGCGGAGAGGCGGTTCGCAAGGACGCATCCGGCGGATCCTGCTCCAACGACGATGAAGTCATAAACGCCGGCATCGGCAATCGCATCAGATGAAGATTTGGTCACGCGGTCGCTCCCGCAGTGGGTTGGCGTGTCGATGATAGACGCCGCCAGACCGGCGCTAGTGCTTCCGCAATATCGCGGTAAAGATCGTAGCGGCGCGCGTAGTAATCTCGCATGAGCGCATTCGGAACGTAGTTCCGTTCGATGCGCACCATGGACGCAGCGCCATCGGCAAAATCCGCGAATAGGCCGGCACCCGTTCCTGCCGTGATCGCGGCACCGAGCGCGCCGGTCTCGCGCGAACGCGCAATCGATATCGGCAGCCCCAGGACGTCGGCGAATATTTGCGGCCAGACCATGCTTCGAGAGCCCCCGCCCGAAAGCACAGCCTCGTTGAAGATTGCTCCCGCCTCTCGCATCTTCTCGATGTGCTGGCGGTGGCCGAAGGCGACGCCTTCAAAGACAGCCCGCACGAGATGTCCCTTCGTATGCCAGCCGGCAACGCCGTAGAAGCCGGCGCGGGCATTGCCATTCTGCTGCGCGCCATAAAGGAACGGGTGATAGAGCGGATTATCGGAGGCGGGTTCGATCGCGGCGGCTAGCTCGCCGCAGAGATCGAACGGCGAGCGGCTGCCTGGAATATCCGGAAAGAACTCCCGTACCAGCCATTCGAGGTTGGCAGCCGAGGTGGCACTTGATTCGATCGCCATGTAGCGCTCGCGATCGAAGGTCGAGGACATGAAGACTGGGCCGGCGAGCTGCGGCGTGTCGATGATGACCTGATTGATGCTCCAGGTCCCGGCAATGATCGAAGCGGCACCGGTGCGGGTGACGCCGGAACCGACGGCCGAGGCGACGACATCAAAGAGACCGCCAACGACAGGCGTTCCGACGGCAAGGCCTGTCTGAGCCGCGGCCTCCGCAGTGATATATCCCGCAATATCGGAACTTTCGATGAGCGGCGGCAGCAGCTCCATGCAGTCACCAAGGCCATAACCCTCCATCAACGTCCGATCGTAGCGGCGAGCTGCAACGTTGAGCAGTCCGCAGCCGGTCATGTCGGACACCTCGCTTATACGAATGCCGGTCAGGCGGTTGACGATGAAGTCCTTGCACAGGAAGATTGTACCAACGCTGGCGAAGGTTTCCGGCCGGTGCCGCTTCAACCAGGCAAGCAAGGTCGGCGTCTGCGAAGGCCAGGGCCGCTGCTGACCGATCGGATAGGTGCGATCCCCAACGCCCTGCGTCTGCCATTCCTCGACGAGAGCTGCAGCCCGCGTATCCAGCGACTGGATGCCGAGCAGCGGCCGGCCGTCAAGATCCAAGGCATAAAGTCCGTTACCATGGCCGGCGCAACCGACGGCGGCGATCTCGCCGGGTTGGATTTCTGCTTGCTCGATGCAGCTGCGAATGACCTTGCGCGCATTCGTCCAGAGTTCGTCGAGATCACGTTCCACGTGCCCCGGCCATGGCATGCGGCTATGTCCCTCCGCCGATGCAGCGGCGATTTCGTTGCCGTGGCGATCGAAGATCACCGCCTTGATAACGGTATTGCCCGCGTCGAGCCCCAATAGATAATCTGCCATGCTTCCCCCTCCCAAGGTACCGGGCTTCGGTTTCAGCTGCGCTGATAGAGCGCAAACGCTTCTTCGCCGCCAGCATCATCATGCACGATCGCCATCAATCCGCGCACAACCGCGCTCGGATTGGCATGCTGGTAGATGTTGCGCCCGTAGACCATGCCCGCGGCACGCTGGCGCATTAAGGCCGCCGACTTGTCGAAGACGGCGCGAAGATCCTCCTTGCCGCCGCCGCGAACCAGAACCGGGCAGCGCGCTGCTTCCACGACCCTGTGGAAATCGCCGGCATTCGTGGTCGGATCCGCCTTGACGATGTCTGCGCCCATCTCGCGAGCAAGCCGGGTCAAGGTCACGATCTTGCCGGCGTCGCCATCGACCATGTAGCCACCGGCCTTGTCGACTGGCTGCATGACAAGCGGTTCGATCATCAGCGGCATGCCGTATCTGTCGCAGTCTGCACGAACGCGGGCGATATTCTGCACGCATTGACGGAAGAGGTCGGGCTCGTCCGGCAGCATGAACAGATTGACGACGACACAGGCCGCATCCATCTCGATGGCGCCGATCAACGGCTCCGCCTCGTTCTGCAGCACCGCCCACATGTGGCGGTGGCGTATACTGTTGTAGGGATTGCCCATATCGACGCGCATGACGAGAGCCGGCTTGTCCCGGCCTACCACTTCCTGCAGCAAGTCTGCCTGGCCATAATTCATCTGGATCGCGTCAGGCCCCGCATCGACGAGAGCCTTGACCACGGATTGCATATCTTCGAGACCACTGAGAAACGATGGTTCGTTGCAGACGCCATGATCGATCGCCACGTCGAGGCAGCGTCCACCGCCGAATAAGCGATTCATCCGGACTTTGCTGTTGTTTCGCATTCCATGCTCCTTTGGTCGTTCCGTTCAAAAAGGGTGGTTTCATCGATGCCGTGGCGTTCGCGCAAAAGCGTGATAAAGCGGCTGCGCTCCGCCGCGCTTTGTGCCGGTGTCCATCCCTTCTCCGCCGCGAGAAGATCAAGCACCGCATCCATCATCTGCAGGGAAAGATTGCCGGTTACGGCAAGCGTCGTGCGCCTGAGAAGCACATCGTCCAGCCGTTCGGCCGCTTCGTTGCGGATGAGAAATAGCAGTTCGCGCGTTGAATAGTCCGGATGGGGCATGACTTCATCGGGCCCGATGGCAATGAAGCTGGCGATCGCTTCCGCCTCGGTGCCGTAACGGGAAAAGAGCGCAGCCATCCGGCTCGCCGGAATTCCCTTTTCCGCTGACACTTTCGCGATCCAGGCCGCGCGATCGAGGGGAAATCGCCGCCCGCCTCCGATTGCCCTATCGGCCGTCGAAATTCGACGCTCCTTGCCCAGCCGCCCAAGGGCCAGATCGGCCGCGAGTTCGCCAAATGACCGGAAAGTCGTCCATTTGCCGCCGATCATGCACAACACCGACGGCCCACCATCGGCGGATTCAACGACGGTGCAGAAGTGGTCGCGAGGAATCCGGCCGGTAAAACTGTCGGTGCTCGCCGGCAACGGCCGCACGCCGGAAAACTGATAGGAGATTTCTTCCGGCCGGATTACGATATCAGGCAGGACGAAGGAAAGGGATTGCAGAATATAGTCGCGCTCGTCGGCCTCGCAACGCACCGCTTCCGGGTTCTCGACGCGGATATCGGTGGAGCCGACAAGCACCTTTCCAAGATAGGGGAACAGAATGCAGATCCGGCCGTCCTCATTCTCATAATAGATCATGTGACCGGCCAGCGCGCTGTAGAGCGCAGCGTTGTTGATGATGAGATGCGAGCCCTTGGTTCCCCCCATCAGGTTTCCAGGCCGGGTATCGGGCTTTAGAAGCGTGCCGTTGGTAATGTCGATCCATCCGCCGGTTGCGTTGATGATGAGTTTTGGTTCGATTGCGACCAGAGAACCGCCGATGTCGTCGCGGATGACATGCTGGCCGGCGTCACTCCTGCTGATCTCGGCATGGTTTAGTGCGCGTGCCTGTCGTCCGGCGGTAAGGCCGTCGGCCAGCAGTTCGATACCGAGCCGCTCCGGGTGGCTTACCCAGGCATCATAGTAGGTTGCGGAACTCCTGATCTGAGGATTGAGCGCCGGCCATTTCGCAAGCGTTGTGCGCCGGCCGCGAAACTGGTGAAGCGGCATCATGGCCCGCCTGCGCGTGAGAAAGTCGTAGATGCTGAGCCCCGCCTTGATCGCCAGAGCACCGCGGCGGCTTGGTCGCCGGGTCAATCCGAGGAAGCGGACGAGACCGTTGCCGAGACCGGAAAAGATGTCGAAGACGGGAACCGTTGTGGGTAGAGGCGCGACGTAGTGCGGGGCGTTGCGCAACAGCCGGTCACGCTCGACCAGAGATTCCTGAACCAGTTTGAACTCGCCGTTCTCAAGATAACGAAGGCCTCCATGCACCATGCGTGACAACGCAGCACTCGCACCTGAGCAATAGTCGCGCCTCTCGACAAGCAGCACATTGATCCCCTGCAGGGCCAGCTCACGGAAGACGCTGATGCCGTTGATGCCGCCGCCGATGACACACACGTCCACCTTCGGGCTCCGGCGAAGCCCGTCCAACGTTTCTTCACGATTCATGATGACGATCCGTTACCTGTCCATAGCGGTCAGTTTCGCTGAAATGGCTGCATTGATGGCTGACTGATCATCCGCATCCAGCCGTATGGTCCCGGCCCGGGCATTGTCGAGTGCCTGCGCTTGATTGCGAGCGCCGCAAAGAGCGAAGGTGATACCTGGCTGGGCAAGCGTCCAGGCGATTACTGTCTGTGCGACGCTAGCCTGATGTTTGTCGGCAACCGGCCGGATCGCGGAAGCAAAGTCCACGGCCTTTTTACGGTTCGAGACGGAGAAGCGCGGATTGTCCCGCCGTTGATCGTCACCAGAAAATATCCGCTCCGGGCCAATAGCACCAGACAGAAGGCCGAGCGCCAGCGAGGAATAGCTCAGCGTTGACACGCCATTCGCCCGGGTCAACGGCAGGAGATCGCTCTCAATCTCCCGATCGATCATGCTGAAGCGCTCCTGGATAGCATCGAGACCGCCAATGGCAATATAGGACTCCAGCTCAGGGGCGCTGACATTGCTGGCGCCGATCGCCCGGATCTTACCCGATATCTTCAGGTCTTCCAGCGCCCGCATCGTTTCCTCGATCGGCGTCGTCGGATCCTGCCAATGGGTGATATAGAGATCGATATAATCAGTGCCGAGGCGCCTTAAGCTCTCCTCGACTTCGTGGAAGATCGCATCGCGACCAAGGTAACGGTGAACCGGCCTGCCATCCTGATCGAAGAAATGTCTGCCCTTGTCGGTATGCCACACGAGGCCGCATTTGGTGGCGATGACTGCCTTGTCGCGGCGACCTGTAAGCGCCTTGCCGACGATCTCTTCTGACCGGCCGAGACCGTAGGCCGGGGCGGTGTCGATCAGCGTGACGCCGGCGTCAAGTGAGGCCTGGATCGCGGAAATGGATTGCGCCTCGTCCGTGCCACCCCACATCCATCCGCCGATCGCCCAGGTGCCGAGCCCAACCGCCGAAGCGGTGACGCCGGAACTGCCGATCGCTCGCATCAACTGCTGCCTGTTCATGCGCGTTTTCCTTCCGAGCTTGCGAGTGCGAGGACGCGTGCGCCGGTTGCTTCGTCGGTGACGAGCGTATCGAGGTGATGGCCGCGCATGACGCTGAGGATCGGACGCGCCTTGTTCGGTCCGCTTGCCACGCCGATTTTCGTCGGGATCGAGGCAAACTCGCCAAGCGTCAACGACACCAAAGACCGGTTGAGGCTGTAGTCGCAGACGCGCCCCTCGTCGTTGAGCAGATGGGCGAGCAGTTCGCACGAAGCGCCGGACCGTTCGATCGCCGCACGATCGGTGCTGGAGGATGGATGGAGGTCGTAATAGCTGGAGTCGTCCGACAGTATCGACCCGATTCCGACGATCGCCACCTTCGCCTCGCGGGCCCGTTTGAAGACATCGGCAACCGAGCGCATGTTGATCAGCATTTCGTGCTCGGCCGCGCTGTCGGCAAAGAGAGGCGCATGGATCTGGAAGGAGCGGCCGCCGAGCCGGTCAGCCATCATCGTCGAGACATGGTTGACATCGGTATAGTGCTTGCCCTGGACGCATCCCGTCGCAGGGATGACCTCGACGTCGAAGCGGCGCGGCGCCTGCAGGCCGGCGACGACGGCACTGACGCCCTTTCCGCCGGTAATGCAGATCGTGTCGCCGTCGGCAATCTGCTCCAGAAGTAGGCGTGCTGCCGCTTCGCCGACAGCCTGCAAAGCCGTTTGCGGATTGTCGGATACGGTCGGCACCACGATGGCGCGGCTAATGCCGCCAAGCGCCAGAAGCTGTTCCTCCATATCGACAAGCGGCTCGACCGGGGATTTGATCTTAATCTCCACGAGGCCGAGCTGGCGGCCGCGCTTGATCAGCCGATTGACGGTGGCATGCGAGATGCCGAGCCGGTCGGCGATTTGCGCCTGCGTCAGACCTTCCAGGAAGTGCAACACCAGAGCCTGATGCATCTGCCGCGCGATCACGATTTCCTCACGCGGCGCGGGTGCAGATTTTGGTTTTGCAATCGGCATATCAGGCAGCCTTCCGCTTGTGCAGGAAATGGTCGATGGAGACGGCGGCAAGCAGAATGCAGCCTTTAATCATGTCTTGCCAGTAGACCGAGACATCGAGCAGGATCAGCGAACTTGTGACGACCGACAGGAGCGCAATGCCGAGGATGGCGCCAAGGATCGTGCCGGAGCCACCGCTGAGCGAGGCACCACCGATAACCGCTGCGGCAATGATATTCAGCTCCATGCCAACGCCGAAGGTCGGGGTCGCGGCACCGAAGCGAGACATGTAGATGATGCCGGCGACACCCGACAACGTGGCACAAAGAACAGTGACCCAGAACTTGACCTGGTTGGTCTTGATCCCGGAATAGAGCGCCGCCTTCTCGTTGCTGCCAGTATAGAACACTTTCCGAAAGGCCGTGGCACGCCTCAGCAGGAAGTCGAAGATGGCGACAATCGCGACGAAGATCAGGATGACGTAGGGAACCCCGTAGAACGTACCCTGCCCGACTGCCTTGAACGATGGAGGCAAGGTAAACAGCGAAAGCGGCGTTCCCTTGGTGATGATCAGGCAGACGCCGCGCACGATGACCATGGCCGCAAGCGAGGTGATGAAGTGGTTGAGCCCGATCACCGTGACGAAGAAGCCCATTGCGCAGCCGATCAGCGCGCTTGCGAGAATCCCGACCAACGACGCGCTCCATGGATCGAGACCCATGAGAAAAAGTGATCCCGACAGCACCATAGAGAAGCAGACGACCGAGCCGACCGATAGGTCGATGCCGCCCACGATGAGCAAGATCGTCATGCCGACGACGACGATGCCTTCTACCGAGAACGACATCAGCATCGCTCTGAAATTGCCGAGCGTCAGGAAGTGCGGAGAAGCAAAACTCATGAGCACGCAGAGCGCCAGGATGATCGCGATCAACCCCGCTTCGCGCATTGTTGCAAGCCTTCTCCAGGAAGATGCGCGCTCCTTCGTCACCGCCAATGCGTAATCTGTCATTGCCTGGTCTCCCATCCCTGCTTCTTCTTCAGACGGCATGCTCTGATGCCTTCGATTTGATATGTCGCCTTGCGCCGATACCGGATGCGAGCCTCATGACGGCTTCCTCGGTCATCGCCTCGCCTTCGAGTTCTCCCGCGACGGTGCCTTCCCGAATGACGATTGCCCGGTCGCAGAGACCGAGCAGTTCCGGCAACTCTGATGTTATGACGAGGATCCCGATCCCCGAACGCGCAAGGTCGCGCAGAAGTCGATGAATTTCCGATTTGGCGCCGACGTCGATACCCCGCGTTGGCTCGTCCATGAGGATCACTTTCGGATCGACCGCCAGCTGCTTGGCGATCGCGACCTTCTGCTGATTGCCGCCGGAAAGTGATGAAACCGGCATGTCGATGCCGCCCATGCGAACGCCAAGGTCGCGTGCCAGGTCTCTTGCCAGCGCCGCCTCCGCCTTCGCGTTCAAGAGCCCGAACCGTCCTGTCAGCGATTTCAGGTCGAGAGCTGCAATGTTCTGCGCGATCGACAGATTGAGGAAGACGCCGGACCCCTTACGATCCTCGGACAGGTAGACGAGCCCTTCTCGCACCGCGTCTGCATAGCACGTCGCCCGCAGCACCTTGCCCTGCAGCCGGACCTCGCCTTGCTCCGTCCGGCGCAAGGCGCAAATACCCTCCGCAATCTCCGTCCGGCCGGAACCGATCAGGCCGCCGATACCAAGAATTTCACCCTTGCGAAGTTCAAAGCTGACGTCCTGAAAGCGCTTCCCGTCGCCAAGGTTTCGAATGGATAGGATGGCTTCACCGCCGCGCTCGGCCACGGGCTGCTTTTGCGGATAGAGCTGCGTGATTTCGCGGCCGACCATGCGGCGCACCACATCCGCGGCCGTTGTTTCGCAGACCTTTTCGGTCGAGACGTAATGTCCGTCGCGAAAGACGGTGACGCGGTCGCAGAGATTGAAGATTTCCGCCATGCGATGGCTGATGTAGACGATCGATATGCCGTGGGCCTTGAGATCGTTGACGATGCCGAAGAGCACCTGCGCTTCCGTCTCCGTCAGCGCCGCGGTCGGCTCGTCGAAGATGAGAACGCGGCAGTCGAGTGTCAGCGCCTTGGCGATCTCAACCAGCTGCTGGCTTGCAATCGGCAGCTCTCCGACCTTTCGGCGGACGTCGATCGGGGCAAGACGGTTCATCACCACCTGCGCCTCGCGTTCCAGCCGGGCGAAATTCATAAACGGCGTGCGGCGCCGGTTGGTCGTCGCCATGAACATGTTTTCGGCAACCGTCGCATCCGGGCAAAGCGCGATTTCCTGATGCACAAGACCGATACCCAGCGACTGGGCAGAAGCCGGGGAAGCGATCTTGACGGCCGCACCATCGACGAAGATGTCTCCTTCGTTTGGCTGCAGGACACCGGCGATTATGTTCATCAAGGTCGATTTACCCGCGCCGTTCTCGCCGCAGAGGGCATGCACTTCGCCCCTCTCGAGACTGAAATTTACATCCGTCAGCGCCTTGATCGCGCCGAAGCGCTTGCTGACGTTGCGTATTTCCAAGACCGGCGCTGGCGTCATGACATCCTTTCCCTTCCCTACCCTGCATCGGTTGTCCGGGATCTCTCATCCCGGACAGCCGATTTGCCAGGATTACTCCTCGATGCCCTTCGTACCACGGCGTTTCAGGTACTTGTCCCAATAGAAATCGTCGGCATTGGCGGCTGTCACGATCGACAGGCCGTTATCGACGACGGGAATGCTCATCGGGTTGAAGCCTGAGCGCTTGGCGTCGTTCATCGGGTCGATCAGTTCCGGATGCTTGGCAAGCCACAGCATCATGAAGCCCATGTAGCCCTGCATGCCCTGGTTCGGATTGATCGAACCGAACACTTCGCCGGCCTTGATCATGTCGAGAATGTTGGCGTTGACGTCCGCGCACATCACGAGGATCTTGCCGCCGCTTTCCTTATTGGCCTGGGCTGCCCCGATTGCCGAGTTTGCCTCCGGCATGAACACGGCATTGAGGTTCGGATGCGCCTGCACAAGGCTCATGAGACCCTGATAGGCCTTGTTGGGGTCCTGGTTCGATGCGGCCCGCCCGACGAGCTTCATGTCAGGATATTTTGTTTCCATGCGAGCGATGAAAGCCGCGATGCGCTTGTCATGATTGTCCTGGCCTGGATTTTCCAGAACGGCATATTCGCCCTTACCACCAAGCTTCGCGGCAATCGCGTCGGCCGCGTAGGTGCCTTCACGCGTATTGTCCGAGGTGATGAAGGAGATGCGCTTAGAGAGCGGCGAGTCTGCGGCGAAAGTGACCACCGCCGTGCCCTGGTCGATGGCGCGGTTGATCGGCTCGATGAAGGGGTCGGAATTCATCGGATGGACAAGGATGCCTGCCGGATTTTGCGCGAGCGCCTGATCGAAGGTGGCGATCTGCTTGTTGACGTCATATTCCGGCGTACCGGTATAGGCGGTCTCGCAGCCAAGCTGTCGGCCGGCCTGCTTGAACATTTCATAGACCGGAAACCAGTATTCGACGCCCGAAACCATGACGTTCATGACGTATTTCTCGCCTGGCTTGCAGCGAAACGGATTTTCCGTTTCAGCCGCTGACGCAGCCGTGCTCAATGTCGCGACAGCCAAAACAGCCATCGCTGTCGTGCCCAAAAAATTGCGCAAAGTTCCTCCTCGAGGCTGACGCCCCTCCCAAAAAGCCGATGGCGCACAGCGCGCCTTGTTCATGAAACCGGGCTTCCTCCTCGAACCCCGGTGATGGCAGTTAGCCTCGGGAGACACTGGTTGTCAATATAATTCACACTGTGAAATATATTTCACGGCGCATTCTCATGATGCGGGCTATTGCGTGGCAATACCTCGTTGCATGCGGATATGCCCCGAATAAAGTGGACGTGCTCTAGCTACAGGAGCGTCAGCGGCTGCCAAAATCGCATTACGACCTACGGGGTCCGGCTTCGACATGCTTTGTCAGAACGATGTCCTCCAAGCTGACGAAGGCTGGTATTTTCGTGCAGTGATTGGCGGTAATTAGGTAACTATCTCGCAGAATATCGCGCAATCGGTGGCAAAATGGCAGGCCACGCCCATTAATAAGCACTACATCTACGTTGTAGCGCTACGATGATAGCGGCGCAGGTTGGGGTGCGGCAGGGACCATCACCGTTATTGATGCGACATGGGGATCCTACTTGCAAATCGGAACAATAGTGCAGTGCATCGTGCCGATGTTCGTGTGGCGGCATTTGGAACATTCCCTACTCCGAAGTGTTTTCACGAGAGCGAAGGAAGGAGGGTACATGCTCTCCATTCAAGCAAATGTCGTCGATTACACGAAACGCATCGGCGCAATAGTCTGCGCCGTCGGACTTTCCTGCGGACCGGCATGTGCCCAGATATCCCCCGATCAGTCGGATCGCTGCCAAGCGCCGGATCAGCAGCAGGACCAGGTCCCAGTCCCAAAGGACGGCAATTCTCGATCAGCAAACAAGTCGGACGCCGAACAATTGGCTGATTGCAACGGCGTGTTAAAGCCACCCTCGACCGGCGACCGCGATCTCGTCAAGCCTGCGCCACCGGTCGGCGAGACACCCGTAATCCCGCCGGACGAGTTTCCTCAGAAACAGCAGTAAGGAGAATTATGCTGGAGTGTGTGATGAACGTTGATGATGAAAACGCTGCCGTCTTCGTATGGATCGTTCCGGAAGGTGCGGAAGATACCCGTCATCTTTCCGTTGACGGGGACTATGTTGGCTCGATTGCCAAAAGCATCGACAACCCTTCAGCAAAGCATCAGTGGAGTTGGCGCATCATCATTCCCGACAGCCTTGATCGAAGCACGCCATTGGCGGGGTATGCGGACGATGAACTGGCCGCCAAGAAGGCTGCAGAAGAGGCTTATTCGGGTGCGAGACGGGAAAGCGGGTGAAGGCTTGAGGTTCCTTCGGCGCCCGCTTCAACTGGAGGTCGGGCTTGTTGCCGCTCTGATGATCGCGCAATGTAGCTCAGCCGCAAAGGGCGGCCGCCTCCGATGCCTTCGCCCCACCATGCCTGTCGATGTAGCTGTCGTAGACTGCGCAATCAACGATACAGCGCGACCAGAGGCCGTGGCCGACCGCCTGCCGGTCTCTGCGCCCCGATCACAAGCCTGTATCCATCGAACTTGAGTTCCGCGATATAGCGCGGATCGCTTGGCGGCTCCGCCTTGAGCATCCAAGCGCCGGCCCGACGCGGTCGGCATCGGATCGAGAAGGAGGTTCGGCCACGCAGGATCACGCGACCTACGAACGCGGCCCTTCAAGGGCTTGTCTTCGGAAAGCATTGGCTTGGAACGGAGTCGGTCGATCATCTGGGGATTACATCAGTAAGTTCTAAAGAAGTGGTTGTCTTGATGGCTAAGGATGGTACCGTTCCTACCAGTCACCTTACCGGGTGCGGACTTGAGTGTGATGACCCCCAACTGCCCCGCTTCGGCGGGGCTTTTGTCGTCTTTTGCCGGCCTTCTTTTTCCCTTTCATGTCATCCGGCAGGATGTGCATTCTCGATGCATGTGCCGCCTCCACGAACGCCTTGCGGGCGACTTCCGGATCCAGATAGAGCTGCATGGCGTCCATCGAGGTCGCCAGCGCATGGTGGAATAGAGCGGGGTCGTTTTCGAGATGCGGCCATTGTTCGCTCAGCAGAAAAGCGGCGAGATCCTCGACGCTGTGTGCCTGACGATATCTCGCCATGCCGTCGATCTCGACGTGGAGTGGACGAATCGGTGTCGGGCTCTGAAGATTGTCCATGAAGCGGTACCTCTCAAAATCACGACAGACTCACATGGGACGCGATTCGAACGTGTCGAGTCTCCCGTTGCGGAATCCACCGGAAAGGCATGCATGGGACATCACATCGATCCGCAAGGATCGGCCAGAAAACAAAGAAGCGTATCGGAGCTTTCAGCATAGCGTCCGGGGGGAACGCGCGGGAAAGCGGGAATTCGCGTCACACAAGGGCGTGAGCAAGGGCAGCCGCAGGAGCTGAGCGAAAGCGATCCGAAGGACAAGCGGGACCGACTGCCCCACAACCGAGTGTTCCGCTTGCGGGCCGATTTCTAAGCTCTTGAAGGGACACGATCTGGAGATCCCTACGATCCTCAACCAACTGCATGCCAACTCAGAGCGCTGACTCTTTACGCCCTGATTATAGTCACGGTTCGCTGTAATTCGCTCGACCAGAATCTAAACTTAGGTATCGGTCAAATAGACCTAGTCCTGATTCTCCAAAGTCTCCAACTGCGCGATCCTCGATTGTGAACCGACGCTCATCGGCATCTTGAGGAAACCCCGATGTCACACACCCAATTATCCTTGTACCACCGCGATCGGCGCGAGACCTCGTCGTCCCACTCGCGCGTTCTGACCGCGGCGAATTCGAACTACCAAAACACTCTAATGGTGCCAACGGCATTCCCTTACGGCCCCGAACCGGGCCCCTTAGGCGTGAACACGAGCACTCGCAGTCCGCGTCAATTTCACCCGTTGATTGCGCTCTCGACAGTTCTTCTTATCGCGATTGTCGCGTTCATTGCCGTTTCTTGGGCGGGAGCCCAGCTGATTGGAATGCTTCTCGCGCTATACCAATGACACCGGGATTGAACTCGTATGAAGTTGCCCGATGTCGTCAACGGCCCCGGATTCTCCGGCGATGGAGAGGTGTTTTTCAAACCTTTCCACACATCGAAACAGAGCACGGAACCGGCATGGGCCTCACCATTTGCAGGTTTATCGTCGAATCCCATGGCGGAAAAATATCGGCCGCGCCAACCCGTCTGGCGGCGCTCCATTCCTCGTGAGCCTGCCCCTCACCCACAAAACAACGAACTCAAAGGAGCAAGTATATGGAAGCGATCTACACAGCCAAGGTAACCGCCTCCGGTGGACGTCATGGCAAGATTAGGAGCGACGACGGCGTTCTCGACTTACAGCTGGCTATGCCGCAAGCTTTGGGCGGCAAAGGAGGCGCAACCAATCCTGAGCAACTTTTCGCGGGAGGCTATGCCGCGTGCTTCGAAAACGCCCTTTTCCGGGCAGCACGGGAAAGCCGTCATCACATTCCCGACGGTGACATCGAGGTGGTTGGTGAAGTCGGGCTCGGCAAGACCGAGAGCGACACGTTCGCGCTGGCTGTTACCCTGCACATCACGATCGTAGGGATCGAACCGGGCCTGATCGACGAGCTTGTCGCTCGGGCTGACGCGATATGCCCATACTCGAACGCCATTCGCGGAAATGTTGAGGTTAGGAAGCTGGCCCACTCTGGGGTCTCGTAATCGAATATCCGATGCGAGAACAAGCGGCCCCCATCAAAAAGACCTGACGATTATCACTAGTACCTACCACGGAGTGTGGGGGTACCTACACTTTGATCTGGTTTCGCTCCAATCGGGTCTGGCCTAAAATCGCGCTCATCGACCGATATCGTCAACGCAAAGCGTTATGAGGACGGCAACCCCATAGCCTTAGACGAAACTTGCTGAACGCCCGGTCACTCGGCGGCGAACGAACAGCGCACCTGGCGCAAACCTCTGATTTTGCATGATTTTGCAACGCTAGACTCGATTCAGAAATTAATCCGCGACAGCCTTTAACCAGCAGCAACAAAGGAACTGTGATCATGAGATACACTAGCGCATGCCTGGCTCTTGCCGCACTCGTTCCGCTCGCAACCTTGGCCAATCCCGCAGCCGCAGAACCTGTCAAGAACATCGTTCTTGTACATGGTGCATGGGTCGACGGTTCCGGTTGGAAGCCGATCTTCGAAATCCTGACGAAGGAAGGGTTCCACGTTTCGATGGTCCAGGAACCCGAAAGCTCCTTCACCGATGACGTGGCGGCGACGAAGCGCGTCCTCGACATGCAGGACGGCCCTACACTGCTCGTTGGCCACAGTTATGGAGGCTCCATCATCACCGAAGCGGGCGTCCATCCGTCTGTCGTAGGTCTGGTCTATGTCGCCGCCCATGCACCGGATGTCGGGGAAGACGAAGGATCGCTGGGCAAGAAGACGCCCAGCGTGCTCGCCAAGACGCCGGGCGCGATCAAGAAAACCCCGGATGGCTACACCTATCTCGACCCCGACGAGTTTCCGAAACTGTTCGCTCCTGACCTGCCCCGCGAACAAGCTCTGTTCGGAGCACGTTCGCAAGTCCTTGCATCTGCGCAAGTGTTCACCCAACCACTGACCGCGGCTGCGTGGAAAACCAAACCAAGCTGGGCTGTCGTCGCCGGCAACGACCAGATCATCAATCCGGACCTTGAGCGTTGGTACTACAAGCGCGCCAAGAGCCACACGATCGAGATCAAGGGTGCGAGCCACTCGGTCTACGAGTCCCATCCGAAGGAAGTGGCGGCCGTCATCACGGAAGCCGCGCGAAAAGTTGAAACTGCGGCCATGGCGAGCGACAAATAACAGCCGGGCAAAAAAGGGCAGCCGCTAGGCGGCAGCCCTTCATCCCGCAATTCGGTCCACACCGACGGATCGCATGGTCCACCTTCCAAATGCAGGAGTTTCGCATGCAGTGGCACAAGAACCGTGACGCCAGGGATCAACGCATCGAAGCGGGCCGCAAACTGTCAGCGGGAAAAATCGTCGACGCCCAGGATGCCACTCGCCTGCTTGAGGCCGTCATCCGCAAAGGCGATCGCGTCTGCCTGGAAGGCGACAACCAGAAGCAGGCCGACTTGCTCAGCTCGGCCCTCCTGGCAGTAAATACGGAAAACATAAGCGACCTGCATATGGTGCAGTCGGGCGTCGTACTTCCCGAGCATCTCGACCTCTTTGAGCGCGGCGTCGCCACCAAACTCGACTATGCCTACTCCGGTCCGCAGTCGGCCCGCATTGCGGAAATGCTGTTCGGCGGAAAAATTCAACTCGGCGCAGTGCACACCTACCTCGAACTGTTTGCCCGCTATTTTATCGATCTGACGCCCAACGTGGCTCTTATTGCGGCGGTTAGCGCTGATCGTGAAGGCAATCTCTATACGGGTCCGAATACCGAAGACACGCCGACTGTCGTCGAAGCGACTGCTTTCAAGGACGGTATCGTCATTGCCCAGGTCAATGAAATCGTCGCTAAGGTCCCTCGCGTGGACATCCCCGGAGACCGCGTCCACTTCGTGGTTAAAGCCGACAAGCCCTTCTTCGTCGAGCCCCTTTTCACCCGCGATCCGGCGGCCATCACCGAAACCCAGATCCTGACGGCAATGCTTGCCATCAAGGGCATCTACGCGCCCTACGGCGTCAAGCGCCTGAACCACGGCATCGGGTTTAATACGGCTGCCATCGAGCTTCTTTTGCCGACGTTCGGCGAAGCTCTGGGGCTGAAAGGCAAGATCGCCAGCCATTTTGCCCTCAACCCGCACCCCGCACTTATTCCTGTGATCGAATCCGGGTGGGTGGAGCAGATACACTCGTTTGGCTCCGAGGTCGGGATGGAAGACTATATCAGGGCCCGGTCCGATGTTTACTTCACTGGGCCCGACGGGTCGCTTCGCTCAAACCGCGCCTTCAGCCAGGTGGCGGGCCTCTACGCTTGCGACATGTTCATTGGCTCGACGCTCCAGATCGACTTGGCTGGAAACTCATCAACGGTGACGACCTCACGGATAGCTGGATTCGGTGGCGCTCCCAACATGGGATCGGACGCGCGCGGTCGGCGGCATCCGAGCGATCCCTGGCTGCAGGCAGGACGGGAAGCAGATCCCGCGGGATTGCCGGCCCTGCGCCGCGGCCGGAAACTCGTCGTCCAGATTGGCGAGACGTTCGGAGAAAAGAACGTCCCCTTGTTCGTCGAGAAGCTGGACGCGCTTGCCCTGGCCGAAAAGCTCAAGCTCGATCTCGCGCCCGTCATGATCTACGGAGATGACGTCACTCACATCGTGACGGAAGAAGGCATCGCGAACCTGCTGCTGTGCCGGAACCCGCAGGAGCGCGAACAGGCTATCCGCGGGGTTGCCGGCTACACGGACGTGGGCCGCGCCCGCGACAAGGCGATGGTCAACCAGCTCAGGGGTCGCGGCGTCATTCTCAGACCGGAAGACCTTGGAATCGATCCGCTTCAGGCGGACCGCAATCTGTTGGCAGCACGGTCCATCAAGGACATCGTTCGCTGGTCGGGCGGCCTCTACGTTCCGCCCTCGAAGTTTCGCAACTGGTGATGGGAGCAGTCCATGGAAAACCTCACATTCACACATGACGTGGCCGACAAGGCCGCGGGCAACACGAAGCAAGCGATCACAGGGGTCGTTGCGTCAGGAAATTTGGAAGTCCTCGTCGAGCGAGTCGTTCCGGAAAAGCAGTGCGTTGTCGAGATTCGAACCACGGTTCGAGGGTTCGATCCCGTCTGGCAAGCGGTCGTCGAAGATTTCGTCGAGCGCTTCCAAACGGGCGGCCTGCGGTTCTCGATCAACGATGGAGGCGCGCGACCCGACACCGTATCGCTTCGCCTGGCACAGGCTTTGCGCCTGATGGAGAAAACAGAGAAATGAACGTTCCAACAAACGCTGCCACCCAAGCCGCCGGCACCGACGCCAGACAAGCCAGCTGGTACGAGTCCTCGGCTCGCGCCCGTGTATCGCTCCTCCTAGACGACGATAGCTTCAACGAGTTTCTCGGCCCGGCAGAACGCGAGATGAGCCCAAATCTCAAGTCCTTCGATCTTCCCGAGCAATTCGATGACGGTATGATCGTCGGACGTGGCCTGATCAAGAGCATACCCGTTTTCATCGCAGCGCAGGAAGGCCGTTTCATGGGCGGGGCTTTCGGCGAGGTTCACGGCGCAAAGCTCACTGGCCTTCTTCGGGCGGCCCGCGATATGCGTTCGGTACCAGTCATCATCCTGTTTGATACGGGTGGTGTGCGTCTCCAGGAAGCTAACGCCGGCGAACTGGCGATCGCCGAAATCATGCGTGCGGTCATAGAGGCGAGGATCGCCGGCGTCACAGTCATAGGCCTCATTGGCGGAAGAGCCGGATGCTACGGCGGCGGGGGCCTGATTGCCGGATGCTGCTCGGCTCTCGCAGTCTCCGAGCAGGGCCGCATTTCCGTCTCGGGACCCGAAGTGATCGAGACAAACCGCGGCGTTGAGGAATTCGATTCTAAAGACCGGGCACTCGTCTGGCGCACCATGGGCGGCAAGCATCGCCGTCTGATCGGTGGGGCCGACGCCTTCGTCGATGACACGATCGCAAGTTTCCGGGAGACCGCTCTCAGCCTGCTGGCCGACACTCGGCCGTTCACGCTCCAGACATTGCAGGATGAGCAGAGGCGGCTCGAATGGCGGATTGAACAGTTTGGCAAATCCGCCGATGCGATCGACATCTGGCGGTCCATAGGCATCACCGACGCCGCTTCCATCCCCGAGATGACCTATGCGCGGTTCACGGCCGCCGCTCAAAAAGTACGGAGGCCCAACCATGCAGCTCGCTGATATCCTCGCGTCGCTTTTCCCGCACGGTCATAGCATCAAAACCGACCATGGTCTGCTATACGGTTCGGCTCTGCTTTCGGACGGACAGCAGGCACTTGTCGTAGGCGTTTCGGATCGGGCAGCAGTTGGCGTCGATCAGGCCTCCCTGCTTTCCCGTCACATCCTCGACGACCATTCGGGGACGGGGCCGATCCTGGTGATCGTCAACAGCGATAGCCAAATGATGAGCAAACGCGACGAGTTGCTCGGGCTCAACGAGTTCCTGGCTCATCTCGCCAAATGCCTGATCTTCGCCGATTTTCACGGCCGTCCGACGATCGGCATCCTCTACGGCCACACGGCGGCCGGGGCGTTTCTCGCGACCGCGCTTGCGACCCGTGTTCTCGTCGCGCTTCCTGGCGCGGAGCCTGCTGTGATGGATCTCGCGTCCATGTCAAAGGTGACGAAGCTATCCATCGAGGTTCTGCAGGAAAAGGCTAAGACGACTGCCATCTTCGCTCCGGGATTGGACAATCTCGCGAAAACGGGTGCAGTCCATTTCGTATGGAACGAGCGGGAATCGCTGGCAAGCCAACTGAGCGCGCTTCTGGCCGATCTCCCTGACACAGTCGACAAGCGCGACCTTCTCGGCTTCGAACGGCATGGCCGTACCAAAGCGGCGGAAATCGCGGAGCGCGTCTATGCGATCGCACGCGCTTCCTAAGCTTCGCCCGCTGAAACGCCACGACCTGGTTTATCTCGACCCGGCGAGATGGGATTCCGTGCTCGAAAGGCAGCTGGGATCAGATCGCGCCGATCCTCTGATCCAGTCCTGGGTGCACAGAGAATGGCCGCTCGTGGCGCGCCGGCCCATGGCGCACGAGACGCACGGCATTGCCCTTGGCCTGCCGCTGCCACCATCACGGGAAAAGCGACGCATTCCGTTCGTGGTGGAAGCCGATGACATCCTCGCGATCCACGAACCGACGGCGCTCGCCTGCGCCCGCGGCCAAGCCCCCATGGTATGGCAACGGACCTTCGACGAACTTGAGTTCTTCGCGGCGCATCGCGGTATCGAACTGCAAGTATTCGGCAGCCTCGCTTGGCAGGCGCTGACCGGTCTTGCGTATCTTACCAGCTCGTCGGACATCGACCTGCTGCTGCATGTCCGTTCCCCGGCCGACATAGACCTGCTCTCCTCGGAGATTTCCAGGATCGAGGATGTATCGCCCAGCCGCATCGACGGCGAGTTTATCCGTGACGACGGCCTTGCCGCCAACTGGCGCGAATTCCTGTTCAGGCCGGCCGACGTCATGGTGAAGTCCATGCAGGGCATCGCACTACTCGACCGAAGACGGTTCCTCGCCGGAGATTTTCTCTCATGAATGCCCTCTCCCTTCCTGTCTCCATGTTCGAAGCTTCCGCGCGCTTGACTGTCGATGCGGCGGGCATCGCTTCTCTAGCGAAGAAAAGCCTCCTTCTGGAGGTGGAGACGTGGCCGAAGCCGGGTTTGGTCAGCCATGTGGATTCAGGCAGCCACAGTGACATGGACGCCGGGACGTTTCGCGACAGTGCTTCCGCAATCGAGCCGTATCTCCGGTCTCTTGTGGTCGCCGGCGCAAGTGGCTGTCAAATGACGCATCTCAGGTCCATCGGACTCGCAGCCGAAACGGCGATGCTGTCGGCGACGAACGGCATTAATACTCATCGAGGAGCAATCTTCGGCATGGGTCTGCTATGTGCTGCCGCGGGAGCGAGGGCCAACGGCGTTGTCAGCCCCCGATCGCCGCTTGGCTCGGTCGTCCACGAGCTTTGGGGCCAAAGCATTCTTGCAGGTCCAAGGCTTGCCGATAGTCACGGTGCACAGGCGCAACTTCGCTACGGAGCGGGCGGCGCGCGAGCGGAGGCCGCCAAGGGATTTCCGAGTGTCTACAAGATCGGAATTCCCGCACTACAGGCTGCGCGGCTCAAATCGCCCGACGATCTGGAGGCGCAGAGGGTCGAAACCTGCTTTGCGCTGATCGCAGAGCTGGATGACACCAACCTTCTGCACAGGGGCGGCGAGGAAGGCCTTCGCTTTGCCCAGCGGGCTGCACGTCATTTTCTGGCGACAGGCGGAATCGGCGCCGGTCGCTGGCAACGACGCGCACAATCGATCCACAAAGAGTTCATCACCAGAACACTCAGCGCAGGCGGAGCAGCGGACCTTCTTGCAATGACGCTGTTCGTCGATGAGATAGAGGGACCCTGAAGTCGATGGCCGGAACCATCCTACTCGCGCTGACACCAACTTTTTTCGTGATGTCACTCACGGTGTTCGGCGTGATCACCCTGCCCATTGCCATAATCATACTCTATCCCCGGTAGGTCCAGTCATGACACTTGCCATCTTGTGTTCCGGTCAGGGGAATCAGAACCCGAACATGTTCACCCTGACCGGGGATTGCGCGATGGCCAGCCACTTGTTCGCCAGTGCGACGATGCTGCTGGACCGTGTCGATCCACGCATCATCGTAAGGCAAGAGGCCGAGAATGGGGTCTTCGAAAACCGGACCGCTCAAATCCTCTGCACCCTTCAGTCGCTCGCTGCGATAACCGCGCTGAAGACGAGCATTCCGCAGCGTTCGGTTTTCGCCGGTTACAGCGTCGGAGAGATTGCCGCGTGGGGCGCAGCTGGCGTCTTCCGTCACATTGATACCTTGACGCTTGCTGCGCGACGCGCCGAGATGATGTCTGGGGCTAGCGCGGCAGGTGATGGGCTGGTCTTTATAAGAGGTCTCGCCTACGAGGCGATACGCCGCCTCTGTGAAGAGCACCACGGAGCCATAGCGATAATTAATCCAGATGATGCTTTCGTCGTCGGAGGGGGGCAGACCTTCTTGGCGGCGATCACGCGGAACGCTAGTAAAGCACACGCCACGCGCATCGTTCGTCTTCCCGTGGAGGTCGCGTCTCACACCCCGCTCCTTTCCGAGGTATCCGCGCAATTTCGTAGCGTCCTCGAAGGTCCACCCAAGGCGTTTCCACCTATTGCTGGAGCTAGACTTCTGAGCGGGATCGATGGAGCCAGCGTGTCCCGGTTGGATCAGGGGCTGGACAAGCTGGCCGCGCAGATTTCGCACACGGTCAGATGGGCGGACAACTTGCAGGGCTGCGTCGAAAACGGCGCAACGGCCTTCCTGGAATTTGGACCGGGACGCGCCTTAAGTGAAATGGCTGCCACGAGTTATCCGGACATTCCGAGCCGATCGCTCGACGATTTCAAGACGCTGGACGGAGCGCGGGCGTGGATTTCCAGGTGGACATAACGATAGGACAGCCGCTCTAGGACCTCTGTCGATTTATAGCGTGAGCATAGCAAATCCACGCCAAAGTCCCCTCGCACGGCGATGATCATTGTCATCGCGTCGCTGGCAAGCTCGCGCATCACGCGCAGCACGTCGTCGGTCGATTCCGGATCGAGCGCGGAGGTCGGCTCGTCAAGCACGCGTCAAACAGAAGTACGGTTGGCGAAAGAGCAAGAGCCCGCGCGATTGCAACGCGCTGTTGCTCTCCGCCTGACATTTGCTCCGGATAGGCCAGCGCACGGTGTAGAAGACCAACCCGGGTCAGCAATCGTACGGCTCGCCCACAGCTTCACGCTCGTCGACGGCAGCAGCGTGCATCTGCGCCAGGACGACATTTTCCACGGCGGTCAGATGCGGAAACAGATTGAAGCGAAGGTAAAAAACCCTGATGACGTTGACAAAACTCTCTTGCGTACAATGTTTGAGCGTTTACGCGACAAATATAACTGGCTTTTCCCGAATTTTCATTGAATATCCAATCTCGATAAGGCTCCTGTCGTCGTTCAATACTGCATATCTCAGGTGGGTGGGATGTCGGTTCGCATACGTAGCAAGGCCATATACGTATTCACGGATGCGCGAATGCTTCCGGCAGCCTGCTGCGCGCTTCTGTCTGTCGAACGCAATAGTCAAAAGAACGATATCAAGCTGATCATTGTCGGCATCGATTTGCCTGAAGACCAGAAAGCTGGGGTCGCGACCTTCAACGCCGTCAACGGTATCGATATCGACGTCGTCGATTTCACTTTTCCCACCGATACGCCCGAGACGGCAGGCCGCTGGCACAAGTCGACGCTTGCGCGCCTCTATCTCGACAAGCTGATGGGCGGGGAGCTGGAGCGCGTTCTTTACCTTGATGCAGATATATTGGCCGTCGGCAATGTCGATCCACTCTTCGATGTCGATCTCAACGGCAAGGCGATCGGTGCGGTTGACGACTACCGCATTGCCTTCCCCGACAAGATCGGACAGCTGGAGCGGGAGCTCGGCCTCGACCCGGGGGCGGGATATTTCAATGCCGGGGTCGTTCTCATAGATTGTGCCGCCGTCCGGGCCGGCGGCTTTTTCGAGATGGCGCGTTCGCTGCTCAGATCAGGGCGATGCTTTGCCTCCAACGACCAGGATATTCTCAATATTGCCTTTCGCGGGACGTGGCAACGGCTGGACAGCCGGTGGAATGTCCAGACCGGTATCATGCCCTATATCCGCAATGCTGTGCTCCTGCATTTCACCGGACGTCGCAAGCCGTGGCATTTATCGGTGCAGGCTGGGCAGTCGGTCTATGCCGAGATCTATTCGAACATGCTTTCGAAAACGCCATGGTCAGGATTTGTCAGCCGGCGCGGCGGCTTGCGAAAGGCTGCCGACTATCTCCTGGCGCTCGGCAAGCGCGCCGGCGCGATGCACCGCGCCCAACAACTGAAGGCACATTTTGGCGCGGGTGAGGTCCCAAGGGCTGAAACGAGCCCCGGATCCGAAAATTCCGGAAGTCCCGTCTTTCACACGCAGGGCGCCGATGCGTGGCGCGCATTCTTCAATCGCTATTCGCACATCGTTCTGGTCGCCAATAGCGAGGCGCTCGATCCGCAGTCGATGCGGACGGAGTTTCCAGGGGATACGTTGTTCGTCTTCTTCAACAAGGTCTACAAGGTTCTCGACGACAGTTTTCCCGGGCATGCCATTCTTGTGGCGCGCAGCGGCATGATGGGCGCGAATATCGTCCATCGGCGGGAGGTGGACGAGGTCCTAAAATTCTTCACTTCGGACAAGTTCCTCGGCATTCTGAATATCCGTACGGCACCTGAGGAGCGCTTCAGCCCCGTCGGCGCATTCAAGGGTGCGACAGTCATGTACAGCGATCTCGAGACGCTGATGTCGCGACACTATCCGCCGGACAAGATCCCGACGAGCGGCTTTGCGTTGGTTGCGTGGATGCGCGAGCTTGAGCTGACACCGAAGATCGTGCTCGCCGGATTTTCCGGGAAACGGAGTGCGCGCTGGAAGGTCTTCGACGTTCATGACTGGACATTCGAGCGGATCTATTTCGGGCTTCTGGCGCGAAGAGGTATCATTACGAGCGCCGAACATGCCAGGCCGTACCGCTTCGACCTTCTGACCCGGCATTTTCCGGATGCGGAAAGCGAGGAGATCCAGGCGGGGATCAATGATGCACTCTCCACGCGGCTCGATCATGCGCTGACCCTCATCGACGGCCTGATGTCACTAACCAAATGGCAGCGGGCGCTCGACCAGGCCTTCCGCAAGGCGCGGCCAAAGACCCGCAAGCAGCGCGCGCTCGACCGCCAAAAGAAGCAAGCTTCCTGAAGGCAACACATAATTCGTCCCGAGGAGAAATTGATATGACCGATATCGTCAACATCTATGTTGGTTTTGATTCAAAGGAAGTTGTCGCCCATCACGTGCTATCGCAGAGTATTCTGGAAAAATCGAGCGTGCCGGTGAGAATCACGCCGATCTACCTGCACAATATCGAAAGCACGTTTACGCGTGAACGCAACGCCCTTCAGTCGACCGAGTTCTCCTTCTCGCGCTTCCTGACGCCCTATCTCAGTCAGTATGAGGGATGGAGCCTGTTCATGGATTGCGACATGCTTGCGCGCACGGATATTGCCGAGCTCTGGGCGCTGCGCGATGAGCGCTATTCCGTCATGTGCGTCAAGCACGATTACCAGCCTAAGGTCGAAACGAAGTTTCTCGGCCAGGTGCAGACTAAGTACGAAAAGAAGAACTGGTCGAGCCTGATCCTCTTCAATAACGCGAAATGCAGGGCGCTGACGTCTGATTACGTCAATACCGCAACCGGGCTGCAGTTGCACCAGTTCAAGTGGCTCGACGGCGACGATCTGATCGGCGAGCTACCCGTCACCTGGAACTATCTCGTCAACGAATATGACAAGCGCGATGACGCCAAGATCGTGCATTTCACGGATGGCGGACCCTATTTCGACGAATACAAGAACGACGATTACGCCGAGGAATGGTTCGCGACACGCGAGCGCATGCTCTACGTCCAGCAGCGTGGCTGACTGGCATGCCGGGCGGATGGGGCGCTGACCGAAGGCCCAGCCGCAAAAACGGAGCAAATGCGGGGTAAGCAGGCCGGGTGACTGGAGAAGGCAAATAGGATTTCGCGGGCTAAAACGGCCGGGAAACCGTCGCTCGAATTCAGCTCGAAACTACGACGAGCGGCAAAAGTAACTGGCGGGGCTGGAACGGCGGATTAGCTTTCTAGCTCGGGCACAGAGTCATGCCGTAGCAAGGATGGGCCGAGACCGCGTGAGGCGTCCCGAGCGGCAGAGGATTATCACGACAAGCTGAAGGAACGTCACGGTCGAAGACGCCGTCGACGGCGATAGGAGGGCGCACCATACTTCAGGTACGAAGCCCATGCTGCGTTGCGTGCGAAACCCGGAGACGCGCCGAATCATTTTTGAGGATTCATCGGCCATACGACGCCAGCCTGACGATTCAGGGTTGCAGATTGTAAACTTTTCGCGCAACATGCTTGGCGACATATAACGCAGCAAGCGTGGAGGTTTAATCGTGAATGATGGAAACCCCTTTCTTGAAGTTGTGCTGGATAGCTTGGTAGCCGTCGTTGTCTTCCTTAGTGCGGCAACCGTAATCGCGGCGGCAGCTTCATTTGCCTCTCTCATCAGTCGTGTTGCGGGAATTGTGCACGAGCCAGGCGCAACAGGCTCGCTGTTCGCAACATCTGGTATTCTTTTACTATCAACTATCTTGTCGGTTCTCGCCTCAATAGCGGCTCAACGTCTCAGCGTCGGCTGATGCCGGCTGAAAAGCCGCGAATGTTGCCCGCGCCGAATTGGGTCGGCGGATCGGTCAGCGCTTCTTATTTCGACAAGCCCTATACCTAGCGTCCGGCAAGATGAGCACGGCAGATGGAGGGGTTCAGTCGAAGAACCCCGCATCCTCTTCCCTGAGATATCTCCTGGCCCCCTCAGCGTCGATATCGAGGCCCAGCCCCGGCGCTTCCAGCAGGTCCACCATGCTGTCCTTCACGATCTGCGGCGGCAAGCCGATTACCAGATCCTCCCACCAAGGGTCGGAGGCGCTCGGATATTCGAATGCGATGTAATTTGCCGGCAATGTGGCGCAGACATTGATCAACGCGCCGAGCCCCAGAAGCCCGTTAGCGGTGCCGTGCGGCGCCATCAGGATCGAATGCATGTAGGCGTGCTCGGCGACCCATTTGAGCTCGGCAATGCCGCCAATATCGGCTGGATCTGGGCCGATGACGCGCACCGCCTGCGACTCGATCAGTTCCTTGAAATTGTGCCGCAGGTAGATCTGCTCACCAGTGTGGATTGGCGTCGAGGTGGAGATCGTCAGCTCCCGATAGGCCTGCGGATTGACCCACGGCACGTAGTCGCCGGTCAGCATGTCCTCGAGCCACATCAAATTGTACTTCTCGACTGCGCGAGCGAACTTGATCGCATCGGGCAGCATCCAGCCCGGGCCGCAGTCGAGCGCCAGGCTGACTTTGTCGCCCAGCACTTCCTTCATCGCGATCACGCAGTCGAGCATGTGATTGAAACCCCGCTCGCTGATCACGCCCTGATCCATGGCACCGTGATAACCGGCCTTCTTCTGCGTCACGCCGTAGTGGAAGTCCTCGATGGTGTCCTTCATGTTCGAGTGGAACGAGATGCCTTGCTTGACCATGAAGAAGTTCTGCGGCTGCTCCATCATCCATTTGACGTCAGCGGCGTAATCCTCCGGTCGGTCGCCCGTGCGTTTCTGGCGGACAGAGCCATTGTATACGCGTACCTTGTCCCGCACCTTGCCGCCGAGCAGTTTATAGACGGGCACGCCCGCAGCCTTTCCAGCAATATCCCACAGCGCATGCTCAATAGCACTCACCGCCGCACCGTACGGCTTGAAAGAGCCGCGTTGGCGGATCTTCAGCATTACTCTTTCGACATCGGTCGGGTCCTCGCCGATCAAAGCCTCGCGGAAATGCAGCACAAAGGGCTTGAGGTAGGACTTGGTGAATTCGACTTCACCCAAGCCATAGAGGCCCTCGTCGGTTACGATGCGGACGATCGGGTGTTTGCCGATAACAGCGCAGCGGAGATCGGTGATCTTCATCTTCGTTCCTTTTCGCTTCAGCTCCAGGTGCGATCCCAGGAATACTCATCGTCCCAGCGATCCGTAGGCTGCCAAATGCCGGTGACACCCGGCTGCAGATGCTGCGAGATCACCTCATCGACGACGTCGTCAATCCCCAGACCCGGCTTGTCCGATACAGTGATGAAGCCGTTCTTGACCAGCGGCTTGGGAAGGCCCGTGACGATATCGTCCCACCAGTCGACATCGGCGGAATGGTATTCGAGCGCCATGAAATTCTCGGTCGCGGTCGCGACATGTGCCGCGGCCATTGCGGCGATTGGACTTTCTGCCATGTGGATTGCCATGGCAACACCACGGTCCTGCGCCCTGTCGCCGATCTTCTTGGTCTCGAGAATGCCCCCACTGGTGAGAAGGTCCGGGTGGATAACGGAGACGCCGCCGCTGTTGAGCAGAGGCTCGAAGCCCTCCTTGAGATATATATCCTCACCAGTGCAGATCGGCACCGTCGTGGCATCCTGCAGTTGTCGGTATTGCTCGGTATATTGCCAGGGGATCACATCCTCGAGCCAGGCTGGCACGTATTTTTCAATTCGCCTGGCAAGGCGAATGCCGTTCTGCATGGAGATGTGGCCGATATGGTCGATCGCAAGCGGCACATCCATGCCGATGACCTCACGAACCTCGGCGATGTATTGCTCAAGCAGGTCGAGGCCCTTGTCGGAAAAGTGCAGGCCGGTAAACGGGTGCGGGACGTTATGCAAATCGTATGAAGCGTTGCGGACACGCCGCTCTTCAATGGTCTTCAGCGGGCCGCGACTGGGACCGTCGCGGTATCCTTCGAGTGAGCCGGCAGGAAACACGACCGCACCGGGCACATCCGCAATCTGCATCAATCCCAAATCCATCTTGAGGAAGGTGAATCCGAGCTCCATGCGCTGCTTGAGGCGCTTACCGGTCTCGGTACCGCTCGGCACGGTAGCGTCGGTATCGCAATAGACGCGCACTTTTTCCCGAAACCGGCCACCGAGCATCTGGTAGATAGGGACGCCATAGGCCTTGCCGGCAAGATCCCACAACGCGATTTCGACCGCCGATACGCCGCCGCCTTGCCGGCCGTGCCCGCCGAACTGCTTGATGCGGCGAAACAGGCGGTCGATGTCGCAAGGGTTCTCGCCAAGCAACCGGCTCTTCAGCATCAGTGCGTAGGTGGCGCTGGCGCCGTCGCGCACCTCGCCAAGCCCGACGATGCCCTGGTTGGTGTAAATCTTAAGCAGCACTGAGGTGAACGGCGCGCCGACAATTTCGGCGACCCGCATGTCGGTGATGCGAAGGTCGGACGGCTTGGAATGCGTGTTCACCCGATTGAGCGCCTCGTCGGCTCCATGTGCCTCTGGCATGATCTATCCTCGTTCTGGTCGGGGGGCTCGTCGTCGCGCACGCTGAGGCGGCGTAGAGCGTTGCTAGCTAGTCGAGCTCTATCTCGTGATTTTGAAGGTAGTCGCGGTTCATTTCAACGCCGAGACCGGGCTTGGGCGCAAGCTTGAGGCTGCCGTTCGAAACATCGAGTGGTCTGTCGATGAGGTGATCGTATTTGCCCAGGTTCCACTCCGACGTTTCAAGTTTGTAGAAATTGGGAACGGTCATCATCACCTGCGCTCCCGCAACCACGTTGATTGGCCCTGCGGCGTCATGCGGCGAGACCGGGATGTAATAGGCTTCGCATAGGGCAGAAATCTTCTTGAGTTCGGTAATGCCGCCGGTCCAGGTGACATCCGGCATGATGTAGTCGGCGAGCCTGTTTTCGAGCACCGGCACGAAATCCCACTTCGTGTGGCCACGCTCGCCCCACGAGATCGCGGCGCTGACCTTCTCACGGACCTGCCTGAGAGCGTTGAGGCTTTCCGGTGGACAGGGCTCCTCGAACCAGTCGATCTGACCAGCTTCCTCAAGGCTCCGACAAAGGCGAATGGCGGTGGGAACGTCGAACCGGCCATGCGCATCGATGAGGATGTCGACATCAGCGCCCGCCGTCTGGCGGATCAGAGCCGTCAGTTCGGCGGCTTCGCGCTCATCCTTGCGGGTCATGCTGCCATCGAGATAGCCGTCCCGCTGCTCGCGAGCCTGTCCGCCGGCGGTGCGACCCTGCTGGGGAAAAGGATCGAACTTGAGCGCAGTGTGGCCCGAGTCGACGATGTCTCGAATTTCCTGGACCACAGCCTCCTTGCTGGTAAACTTGCGCTGGTTGGGATGGGTGTAGAGCGAAATTTCATCGCGTACCGGTCCGCCCAACAGCTCGTAAATCGGCTTGCCAAGGACTTTGCCGCGGATATCCCAGAGGGCGATATCGATGGCGCTTACGCATTCGACGGCCGCACCGCGACTGCCCATATAAGTGAAGCTACGGAATATCTTGTGCCACAGATACTCGATCCGCGCCGGGTCCTCGCCTGTCAAAGCGGCACCGATCTGGCGAAGGATCGTGCAGAGGGCGCGATTGGCAAGCCTTGTCGTGGTGGTGATCTCTCCCCAGCCGCTCACCCCCTCGTCAGTCGTCACTTCGACGAACAGGAACTCTCCCCAATAGGAAGCATCGGATCTGATTAACCACGGCCGAACGCTGGTGATTTTCATCTCAACTGCCTTTAACTGAAGTGGTCGGGATAACGATATTCAGGTTGTGGATTCTATCCTGCCCGAGCGGCATTACGCGCACGCATGTGCTCGAGGATGTGCCGGCCGGAGCCCTCAACATGGCGTGCAATGAGTTCGGCTGCCTCGTTCGCATGTCCCGCTTTTACATGCGCGATGAGCTCGCGATGCTCGCTAAGGATTGCGGCACGCCGGGCGAGCGTGAAGTCGAAACGCCGACTTACGGCTCGAAGCACTTCGCGATGCTTCCACCAAAGCTCGGCGGCATGGCGGTTGTAGTGCTTCTGGTACATTACCGTGTGAAAGGCGGTGTCCAGTTCGCTGTGTCTGAACGGGTCGGCGAAGTTGTTCTCTTCAATCAGGCCTTGGATGCGTTCGAGTTCAGCAATGTCCTCGACGGTGGCCATATTCACGAACCATTTCGTCAGTGCCGGCTCGATCAAGACCCCGATCTCATAGATGTCCCTAACGAAATCCTGATCTATGGGCCGGACACGCGCTCCGCGGTTGGGGACGAAGGTGACAAAGCCCTCCCCGCGCAACAGTTGCAGAGCCTCGCGCACGGGGTTGGTCGAGGTGCCGTGGCGCCGGGCGAGATCGGTGACAACAAGCCGCTCGTTGGCAGCGAGCCGCCCTTCGATGATGTCATCCCTGATCAGTTGATAAAGCGAGGCGCCCTCACTGGAGGCCCCGATAGCGTCGATGCCTTCGGGTGGCTGTGCTTTAAAATCGCTCGTTTCGGCCAAGATTGTCCCCAATGAATACACACATTGTTCGGATATCACGCGAAGCTTCTCTAAACAATGTACGATTTCTCTGATTGACAGGCAATCTACGATCTGAAAACGTATGATCAGGTCGAAGGGATACATTAGGGGAAGTCCCGCGGCCGGAGAGCAAAGACCGCTCGCCTCGATGCAGAGCGGCATGGGAGAAAACCTGGGAGGTTACCTATGACGAGGATTTCACTCGGCCGTGCCATCCTGTGCGGCACTGGCTCGACTGCTTTGATGGTATCGTTGATGTCCGTGTCTGCGATGGGTGCGCCGGTCGACCTGAGCAAGTGGTCGCCGGAATACGTTCGCTCCATCGCCGGCACACAAGATTTTGACACGGCGGCCGATTGCGCCAAGGTCACTCCGCTCGACTATAAGGGGCGACTGACTTTCTGGTATCAGGGCGTCTTCGAGGGCGACCCCGACCTCCTGCGCCAGTATTACAAGGACTTCTTCGAGACCTTCCGCAAAACCTATCCGAACATCCAGCTCGAGGAACAAGCCCTCACCTATAACGACCTGCTGGACAAGTTCCGGACCGCACTCCTTGGCAATGCAGCGCCCATGGCGGTCCGCCTGCAAATCCTTGGTGGCACCGAGTTCGCCGCAAAGGGCTATTTGCAGCCGCTCAAACCCGAAGATGTCGGGTATTCGACCGAGGATTTCTGGCCCGGCGCAATGAAGGCTGTAACCTGGGACGGGGTGACCTACGGCATTCCAACCAACAACGAGACGATGGCGTTCATCTGGAACGCCGACATCTTCAAGCGTGCAGGCCTCGATCCGGACAAGGCTCCGGCAACCTGGGACGACGTCGTCAAAGATTCCAAGCAGATCCACGACAGGCTCGGCATTGCCGGTTACGGCCTCGTGGCGCGCAAGAATGCGGGCAATACGCCGTACCGTTTCATGCCGCAACTGTGGGCCTATGGCGGCGGCGTCTTCGACGAAGCTACCGCCAACCCAACCTATAAAGAGGTCGAGCTCAATAGCCCGCAGAGCAAGGCGGCATTGCAAGCCTCCTACGATATGTATGTTCGCGACAAGTCGGTTCCGGTTTCGGCACTCACCAACCAGCAGGCGGACAACCAGCCCCTCTTCCTCGCTGGCCAGCTCGGCATGATGATCTCGCACCCGTCCGACTACAACGTCATGCTCGACCTGCAGAAGAAGACGACGGGCAGCGACAAGGAAAAAGCGCAGACCGTCATCGACAACATGCGCTACGGCCTGATTCCGACCGGCCCCGACGGCAAGCGTGCCGTCGTGTTTGGCGGCTCCAACATTCACATCCTGAAGCCCGAATATGTCGAGGGCGGCAAGGTAGACGAGCCGGCTGCAAAGGCTATCATCTGCATGTGGACGAGCCCCGAATGGTCGCTGAAGATGGCCTATGCCGGCTCGAACCCGGGAAACCTTAACGGCTTCAAGACCAAATGGATGAAGGAACGTCTTGATAACATCAAGTTCCTTGATGTCACGACCTCGATGCTGCCATACGGCATCCCCTTCCCGGCGCTGCCACAGTCTCCCGAGATCATGAATATTATCGTCCCGGACATGCTGCAGAATGCCCTGACCGGAGCCATGACCGTCGACCAAGCAGCAGACGACGCAGCCAAGAAGGTAAAAGACCTGACGGACGGCGGACTCTAGTCCAGGCCTGCCGATCTGACCGGCTGCGCCTCGATTGCAGCCGGTTTCTTCCGAAGAATAAGGGCAGGGCACAGTGACGATCTTGACTGGCAAGGCCGAGGTTCGCCGAAGACTGCACCCCGATAGGTCCGGCGTGCTGCGAAAGATTTGGGAGCATCGCGCTGACTACGCGTATGTGCTTCCTGCGATCGCCGTAATGCTCATCGTCATAGCCTACCCTATCTACTACACGATCGAGCTGTCGTTCTTTAATACACCACCTGGCCTTCAGCTCCGGGACAAGATTTTCGTCGGCTTCGACAACTACATCGCCATCCTCACAAGTCCGGTGTTCTGGACGGTCACCTCGAACACTCTTATCTGGACACTGGCATCCACTTTTATCTCATTTGTCCTGGGATTTGCCTGTGCCTTGGCGCTCCATCGCGACTTTATCGGCCGCGGCATCCTGCGGGCCATCCTGATCATTCCCTGGGTCATCAGCGCGGTCGCCGCGTCCTATATCTGGAAGTGGATCTACCATTCGGACTTTGGGATCATTGGCGCGGTGCTGGTCGGCCTCGGGTTGGCCGACCGGCCGCCGAATTTCATCGACAGCGTCAGCACGGTGCTGCCCTCGCTGATCGTCGTGAATATCTGGCGAGAGTTTCCGTTTGCTATGATCATGATGATGGCTGGGCTGCAGACGGTTCCCGATCAGTTGCTGCGCGCAGCAAAGGTCGACGGAGCCAATGCGTGGCAGCGGTTCTGGCACGTCACCTTTCCGCACTTGAGAAACGTCTCGACGGTGACGATCCTTCTGCTGGCAGTGGCGAACTTCAATTCTTTCATCATCCCCTGGATCATGACCGGCGGTGGGCCGTCGAACGCATCGCATATCTGGATCACCCATATTTATGAGCTCGCCTTCGGCCGCCAGCGCTGGGGGGTGGCATCGGCCTATTCGGTGCTGCTGTTCCTGATCCTGATGTCGCTCGGCTACTTCTACGTCCGTGCGTTGAGCGGCAATGAACGGAAGGATGGAAACGAATGAGCGCGATTGCCGAGACTGCTCGTCGAAGCCAGGCGCGTCGCCGTACCCGCATCGATGGATGGCGGTGGGGCGGACGCATCTTCCTCGTGTTCATGCTGCTTTACACCGCATTACCGATGATCTGGATGCTGATCACCTCGATCAAGTCCGGCTTCGCGGCCATGCAATTCCCGCCGCAATGGTGGCCGGACCAACCCACCCTTGCCAGCTACCAGAAGCTGCTCGATCCGCAAAACAGCGTCGGCCAGGACTTCCTGCGCTTCTTCTGGAACAGCCTTTTCGTCTCCACCGCCACGACCATCCTTTCGGTGATCGTGGCAGTTCCTGCGGCCTACGCGTTTTCGCGCTTCACCTTCCCGGGTCGGAACTTTCTGTTCTTCGCCGTCTTGCTTCGGAACATGTTCCCGGCAGTGATTTTTCTCGTGCCGCTCTTCATCCTGATGCGCGCGATCGGGCTGGTGAACACGCATGGGTCGCTCATCCTCACCTACCTCACATTCGGCCTGCCGCTGGCAATCTGGCTGCTCAAGGGCTTCTACGACAACATCCCGGTGCAACTCGAGCAGGCCGCACGCATCGACGGGGCAACGCGGTTCCAGGCCTTTGTCCTCATCGTGATGCCGCTCTCGGCGCCGGGAATCATCGCCACGGCGATCTATTCCTTCATCGGCGCGTGGAACGAGTACATCTACGCCTACACCTTCCTCTCCAAGAACGAGCAGTTGACACTGCCGGTCGGCATCCAGCGCTTCTTCTCGGAGAATACAACGGACTTTCCGGGCCTGATGGCGGCCAGCTTCATGATGAGCGTGCCCGTCGTGGTCCTGTTCCTTGTCCTGCAGCGATACTTCGTACGCGCCCTCACGGAAGGCGCAGTCAAGCACTAAGGGAGTTGCCGGTGGCCCATGTGGTCCTCAAAGATCTGGTCAAGACCTATGGCAGCTTCAAAGCTGTCAACGACGTTTCGCTGACGGTCAACGACGGCGAATTCGTTGCGCTCGTCGGCCCCTCAGGCTGCGGCAAGACAACCACACTCAATCTTGTGGCGGGGCTCATCCCCATCACATCTGGCGACATCGTCATCGGCGACAGGGTGGTCAACGACCTCGACCCCAAGGACCGCGACATCGCAATGGTGTTCCAGAACTACGCGCTCTATCCGCAGAAATCGGTCTACAAAAATCTGGCGTTCCCGCTGCAGATGCGCAAACTGCCAAGGGACGAGATCGACAAGAAGGTCAAGGAAGCAGCGCGCGTGCTCGACATGACGCAGCTGCTCGAGCGCAAGCCGCGCGAACTTTCGGGCGGGCAACAGCAGCGCGTGGCGCTGGGCCGTGCCCTCGTTCGCGATCCGGCGGTATTCCTGATGGATGAACCACTCTCCAACCTCGACGCAAAGCTGCGCGTGCAGATGCGCTCCGAGATCAAGCGTTTCCACCAGGACCTCAACGCGACGATCATCTACGTGACACACGACCAGCTCGAAGCGGTAACCATGGCCGACAGGATGGCGGTGATGAACGGCGGCTACTTGCAGCAATACGATACACCGGCGCAGGTCTTTGCCCATCCTGTGAACATGTTCGTCGCCAGCTTCGTCGGCAGCCCGGCGATGAGCCTCGTTCCGCTGGAGGCGTCAACGGCAAACGGCAATACTGTGTTGACGAGCGTGGAGGGCTGGCGCCTCGAGCTCTCGCCACAAAACGCTCAGAAGGTCTCGAGGGCAACAACCAAGAAAGTCGTGCTCGGGGCACGTCACTCGACGATCAGGCTGCATAAGAGTGCGATACCTGGAAGCGTCCCTGCCAAGGCCTACACGGTGGAGCCGACTGGAGACGTCACTTTTGTGCAGGCGTTCCTGTCCGGCGCCATTGTCAACGTCAGCGTGCCGCCGACCATTGCCGTGGCGCCCGATGAACAAATTTGGCTCGAGTTCGATCAGGAGCGGATGCATCTTTTCGACGGCGAAACAGAAATGGCGCTCAAGGCCAACTGAGACCAGGCGGATGCGTGTGAAACGAGGGCGTGGATGACTGCGAAGCTTAAGATCACGGCGATCAAGCCCTATCCAGTATGGGTAGGAACGCGCAATCAGATGCTGGTCAAGGTGGAGACCGACGATGGCATCTTCGGCTGGGGCGAGAGCGGCCTGAGCGGGCGCGAGAAGGCCGTGGCCGGCGCGATCGAGCACTATCGCGAATTTCTCATCGGCCGCGACCCGATGCAGATTGGTCGGATCTGGCAAGAAGTTTATCGCAGCCAATACTTCGAAGGCGGGCGCGTTCTGCAGGCGGCGATTTCGGCCATCGACATTGCCCTTCACGACATCAAGGGCAAGGCGCTCGGGGTGCCGGCCTACGATCTGTTGGGCGGCAAGCAGCGCGACTGCATTCCGACCTTCGCCTCGACCGGTGACGAGGCCGAGGGCGATGCTGCCATCGAACGGGCCCGCGAACTACGCGCACAGGGGTGGCAGGCGATCCGCTTCTTCCCCATCGGGCAAAACAGCAGGGATATCTTTGAGCCGCGGGAGTCGATTGGGCCTACCGCACGTATGCTGAACAAGGCGCGTGAAGCGCTGGACGACGACGTCGTCCTCGGCATCGACTATCATCATCGGCTGTCAGTGGCAGAGGCGGCTAGCTTCTGTAACAAGCTCGGCCGTGGCGTGCTTGATTTCCTCGAGGAGCCGATACGAGACGAAACGCCGGAGGCTTACCAATCCCTGCGCACGATGACCGACATCCCGTTCGCCATCGGCGAGGAATTTGCCAGCAAGTGGCAATTCCTGCCCTACGTCGAGCGTGGCATCCATCAGTTCAACCGGCTCGATGTTTGCAATGTGGGCGGGCTCACTGAGGCGATGAAGGTCGCTGGGTGGAGCGAGGCGCACTATGTGGACCTGATGCCGCACAATCCCCTCGGCCCAGTCTGCACTGCCGCGACCATCCATCTCGCCGCCGCAGTAGCGAATTTCGCCTGGCTCGAGACAAGGGCGCCCGAAGCAAAGCTGGGGTTCGATAATTCCGACTTCTTCCCCGTGCAACCACGGCTAGACGGCCCCGACTATCCGGTCAGCGATTTGCCGGGGCTCGGCGTCGAGGTCAACGAAGAGGCGATCAAGGCGGAGAGCTTTCGTTTCTGGGAAGCGCCTCACCTGAAGCGCCGCGACGGTTCTGTGACAAACTGGTAGTTTCATCCACCGGAGCTTAGAATGACACATACGCCCGACATTACGCGACCGCCCAGAGAGCTGATCGACGCGCTGAAGGAGATCGGCGCCGCGACGGTTTCCGGCACGCTTGGCCACATGGGCTTCCGCAATCCGCACATGGTGGGTCCCGTGGCGCAGAATCACGGAAAATCGATCGTCGGGCCGGCCCTAACGCTTCAATTCCTGCCCCAGCGGCCGGACCTCTTCACCGAGGGAGAATATGCGGATCCGGAGACGCAGTTGCACCGCCATGTGCTTTATCACGCGCAGGAGGGCGATGTGGTCGTGGTCGACGCGCGCGGCGACATGAGCTCCGGCGTCTTCGGCGATATGATGTCGACGTATTTCAAAGGACGAGGCGGCGCTGGCATCGTGATCGATGGCTGCATGCGCGATCGGCCCAATGTCGAGAAGCTGGATCTACCTTTATGGCTGCGTGGCTGGACGCCCAATTATCATGTGCAGACGGGCATCTATCCCAACGCCGTCAATGTTCCGATTGCCTGCGGCGGTGTCACGGTCATCCCCGGAGACATCATCGTCGCCGACGATGACGGAGTGGTGGTGCTTCCAGTCGCAATGGCCGCGAAGGTCATCGAAGAATCGCAAAAGCATCACGATTGGGAGGAGTTCTCCCGCGTGAAGCTCATGGGGGGCGGGTCGTTGCAGCGCTACTATCCGCTGCATGACGATGCCCGCGGAGAATACGAAGAGTGGCGCAAAACAAACCGCTTGGGAACTACTTAGCCAATGGATTACCCGAGGCGGGCGGCGAACTTTCTGGGGTATCGCCGTCGGCGCCCGCGTTTCGATCTGGCAGCCGGGGTCCAGCCGCCGAGGTTCGCCGAATGTCACCTTCTATGAAGGGTTTCGGATGCCGGCAGCTTCGGGCCGAACGTTGCATGGCGGCGTCGGGTCTTCGGAACTGCGGGCGACAGGCTGGAACTTCATGTTCGTCATGAAGGCGAGAAGGAACAGACGCTTTCGATACCGCCCTCGGCCGCTGCGGCAGTTGAGGCGCTTTTGGCGCACGTGCTACGCGGCGAACGTGTTGCCGTGCTGGCCGAGGACCAAGAACTGAGCCCGACCGAGGCGGCGGCTATTCTCGGCATCTCTCGTCCCCTCGTCGTCCTGCGCATGGATCGGGGCGATCTGCCATTTCGCTACGTGGGCAAACACCGCCGTGCTCTTCTAAAGGATGTGCTCGGGCTGAAATCCAGGCTCGACGTCCGTCAAGCGGCGGTTGACGCGCTTGCCGAAGATACCGAGGACCTGATCCAAACCCATGGCCTCTAAATCGCCTGTCGCGGTCTATGATCCCTCCCATGGCGTTCAACGTCAGTGCGCGTTGCCGCAATGTATCCTGCTAATTCCATCAGTCTGTCGTATTCGACGCCATACTTTCTCGTCGAGATCGGCCATCGTGGCGGGCAGTCTCACCAGATGAATGGAATCAGGCGCCAACCCACGCGGCGCGCATAATCGTCATAGCCATCGAGGCCCGTGCGCAGTGTTTTTTCTTCAATGCCGATCCGGATGCCGAATAAGAATGCGAGGATGGGGACCGTCACAAGCCCCCACCATGAGCCGAGCACGAGCGAGGTACCGGCGATGTAGAAAAGCGCGCCGAAATACATCGGATGGCGGACGATGGCATAAGGGCCTGTTGTGATAACCGCCTGCCCGCGGTCCTTTTGTATTTTCACGACCGGCGCCGCGAAGCTGTTCGTGCGCATAACCCAGTAAATGAACAAAAGCGCCGCCAGAAGGAGGCCGCAGCCTGCCCACTGCACGGAAGATGGCATCGCCGACCAGCGCCAGCGCGCCGCATCTGCCGCCATGAAACCCATTCCTCCAAATATGAGGAGCAGGGTTGGGATGAGGATCAGCTTGTCCGCGAGCGGCTGATCCCTCTGCATGGGCGGCTTTAGGCGCTCTCTGAGCAGCCCGGGATCAACGCGCATCATGATTGTCCCAAAAACGATTGAGAGCGCGACCATTTCACCGAGATAGAGCCACCCACCGGTGTAGTCTATCGTGCCCGCGGCACCAAAGATAGTCGCGCCCATGAAGCCGTACCAGACGATCGTCTGGATGATAAGATTTAGAACGAGACCCATTTCTTGCCTCTCACGTCGAAGCTGTTAACTCTTCCGCGCGGCGTGCCTCGCCACGGGAATTCACCCTTCACCGCCGGCGCCGGCTACGCTGCCAGCGGCTCATGGCGTCTTCCATGGCTCCGCGCATCACCCGATAGAATTCCGCCATCTCCTCGAGACGTGCGTTTACTTCCTTGGACGGGACGATCCCGACCCCGGCGTTCAGGTGCTCGGCCAGTGCATCGAGCAGCCGGTTCTGTTGTCGGATCATGGCTTCGTAGTCGTCGGCCACCGCGTAAAGCGCGCGCTTGGTTCCGGGCTCGCTGTGGCGACGCGCGAGCGTATAGGTCTCCAACAAACGCGCCGCCACGCTTGCGCTGCTCTTGCTGATCCCGAGATCCTCGGTGATCTGGTCTAGGCTGACGGGACGGGGGCAGAGAAGCAGATGACCATAAAGCCGGGCGGCGATGGGCGGCACGCCCGAAGGCACCAGCAGGCGCGCCATATCCTCCACGAAGCGCTGCTCGTCTTTATGCAGTTTGTTTGATATATTCGACATATCCCGAATATATAGAATGAAGGGCTGATGGCAAGTATCAAGCTCTGGAGAGGCTCATGCTTCCCATGGTCGGTCGCGGTGGATGGCGAACTCTGCGTGCGCGGCTACAACGGCGCCACGAGTCGTCAGCTCGACAATCGCAGCGACGCCGAAGGCGTCGCTTGTCGCCACGCCTGGTGATGTCTGATGCAATCCACCATTTGCTCAACTCACCCGTAAAGCGAGCTTGCCGACGTAGTGGGTGGTAAGGGCCCGGTGCGCATCAACGACCTGTTCGAACGGGAATGTACGGGCGACATGGACATCGAACGGGCCAGAGTCAATCAGGCGGTTAAGCTTGTCGGTCGCGTCCTGGCTGCGGGCGCCGTTGTAGCGAATGAGCGCCACGCCGGGCCGGACATTTGGATCGGGCATCACGCCGTAGGGACAGGCGACCCGACCGCCATCTCGCACTGACGACAGCGCTTGGTCGGCCGTCTCACCGCCGACGGTGACAAGGGCAGCGTCGAGGCCGCCAGGGGCGAATTCACGAGCGGCCACCGCCACGTCGTCCTTGCGCCCATTGACGATGGCGTCGGCACCCAGCCGCTGCGATAGCGCCACGCCGTCATCGCCCGAAGCCACCGCGAATACTCGGGCGCCCATTCGTTTTGCGAGTTGGATGGCCATGTGCCCGATACCGCCGCTGGCGCCGAAGATCATTATTGTATCGCCCTGCTTTAGGCCAATCTCTTCCAGGCCACTGAGCGCAGTCAACGCATCCCAGCCCATGACGCCCGCTTGCTCGATCGTGAGCTTGGCGGGGATGAGCGACACGTTGTCCGCATCCGTTGCTACGTACATGGCGTAGGTTCCACCCTTGGGGAGTGGCATGGAGGCAGCGTACACCCGGTCGCCTTCCTTGAAGCGTCTAACCTGGCCGCCAACGGCGGCGACCACGCCCGCGCAGTCCCAGCCGAGCACATAGGGGAATGTCGACGGCATTCCGAAAACCCCGTCGTAGTGACCCTCACGCTCGACCGCGTCCCACGAGGCCACGCCCGCCACTTCGACCCGGATCAGGACATCGCTCGGCCCGACCTCGGGCACTGACACCGCTCGCACAGTAATCAGGTCGGCTCCACCGAACCGGTCGATGGCGGCAGCCTGCATTGTATCCGGTTTTGCATTCGTCATGATTCCTCTCCTAAGAATACTGTTGGTCATGAGACGACCACCGCTTCCAGCGGTCGTGAATCGAGCCTTGCCGACGTGATTTCTTTGTTTCGCGCCGGCGAGGCAGAAGTTCGCCTTTTGTCGTCGTTCCATGATTGGTTGATGATGAAGGCTTGGATCGCCTCACGCACATCCATCGGTACGGCGCCTTTGAAGGCACTTATTGTAAGCTTCATTCCGACACCCCATAATTGATTGGCGTAACGCTCGGCTCGCTTGCCGTTCGCGGGAAAGCTATGATTGGAGAAGCGCGACGCCAATACGCACCGAGGCGTAAGTGGTTACCTGCCGGTAAGGAGAGCGAGATGAACAAACCCGCCGAGAATGGTTTTGCAACCGCGATAAAGATGGTCTCCGGTAAGTGGAAGCTAGACATCATCTGCGAACTCGGCGCGACACCCCGCAGGTTCGGCCGGCTGCGGCAGTCAATTCCGGCGATCAGCGAAAAGATGCTGACGCAGCAGCTTCGAGAACTTGAGGTAGACGGGCTTGTGAACCGAAAAGTCCATCCGGGTTCTCCGGCGAAGGTTGTCTATTCGTTGACAGAAAGCGGGTCGGCGCTCTGTGCTGGGGCAGAGGGCTTATGCCGCTGGGGTGAACAGTTCCATTGCTCGCGTCAGCCGGAATGATCATGTGCCGTGCTGAAAGGAGCGTCGATGAAGCGACCGCAGGTCGCATTTTCACGTCGCTAACGACGAGCGCCGGTTGGCGAACTGTTGTGATCACCTTGGGGCGGCACCCTAAGGCCGCTCGCGCCACGAGATCATGGAGCTCTTCCATAGATTCCCGAACATCGCCTCGACGCTGATCGTCTCTATGACCCTGAACTTCCCGGAAGTGATCCTGCTCGATAGCGGCCTCTCGGGGTGCAGCCGCAGATGACGCGTCGCTCGGCAACAAGGCGGGTTCCCGAACCCGATACTGGTAACCGGGCGGCAACGAGATCACTGTGATTCCTGCAAACGGTGTTTCCATGAATCTCCATTCATATTGGGACGGTACATTCGGCGGTTATTCGACGGTGTTCGACATCTTCTATACAAAAGAGGTCAACGGCGTGATGACCTCGAGATCGAAGATTGACCCGCCACCCGCCGACAAGGCTGCCATTTCTGACCCAGCGGCATGGGCGCAGGAGAGCTTCGAGCTGGTGAAGACCTATGCCTATGCGGACCCGGTTCTGAAGGGTGACAAGCCGGAGCTGACACGTGAATACGAAACCAACGCTAGACGCGTTGCCGAGCAACGGGTGTCGCTCGCAGCGGCAAAGCTGGCCAACCTGCTGAATGACGCGTTAGGAGGTCACTGACCGCCCGAGCGTAGCGGGCGGGAAACAATCATTGCGAAAGGGAATCGATGTGACCTCGATTTCCGTGCTGTCTGTTTGCGTTCGGACTCAGGCAGCGTTGAGATCAGCGATCTCGCCATGCTTTGCAAGCAGTCGGGGTGAGCTCATGTCACCGGTCTCTTCGTCGACCATCACTGCATATGCCGCAACGCCAACGAACCTATCCGACATGGACGCTGCGATTTTCTCCGCAGAGGTAGCATTCGAAGCTTGGCGCATCTCCCCCGGAACGAGATTTCCGCGGTTCTTCTTGTACGGCACGATAATGAATTTCTCAGCGCTCGACATCAGAAGGCCTCCTTGTTTGTTCACTCGTTGTTCCCTTCGTCGACCGGAGTCAACGACAATCGGTGATACCTCATCATGAAGGCTTGAGACTGACTACTGTCATGCTGTCGACGACAATCCACAGAGTTCGGACCATGTCAGCGGCTTCGAGAAGTGCGGCTGTGAGCTGATCGCAGACCCGCTCGGCCGCCGTCGCCTTGCGGCCCACTCCCCGACAACACGAGAACAACCACGGAAACCTTTGCATTTTAGCTGCAGCCAGAGTCAGGATGTGGTGGGCGGGATGATCGAAGGCCTGGCACGTCAGCCATCTTGTATGGGCGCGCGTCCAGGGCTTGCGGCCGGTATAGATCCGGCCATGACGCAACAAGAAAGACTGAAGTTGCTGGCGTGCCTGTTTCAGCGCATCGCTGGCCGCCTCGCGAGCCCACCAGATCGCGGATCGCCTCATGAACTTCATCCGGAATCCAGACCGCAGTCAGTTCGCCGGCGCGGTGCAGGCGCGCCAGGCTCACGGCATCGCGGCGGTTGGTCTTCACCCGGTCGCCAACTCGCTTGGGCACCAGCGACGGCGCCACCACCACGCAGTCATGCCCCAGCTCGACAATTTGACGGTAAAGGCCGTAACCGGTGGGACCCGCCTCATAGCAAAAGTGAAGCTTGGCTCCGCGCTTCGAAAGTTTGTTGACCAGCGATGCCACAGATGCCGGCTCGGAAGAGATGTCGCCGAAAAACCGGATCTCGCCGTTGCGTTCTCCTTCGGCAACGGCCACTGAAATCTTCAACTTGGACGTATCCAAGCCGATGAAAATTACGCTATCTTTTGTCATGGTTCGCCCTCGTTAAACTATGGGGCTCGGCTTTGGCTCTATCCAGAGCAACCCCCGAATTTAGTTTATCGCGGGGGCGGGCCACCGCTCACGAACATACGGTCTAACTCGCCCAGCTCTCCGCAAAAGGTCCACGGGTGGCCTAGGCTCCGAATTGTGCCGTCGCGCATCGACCGATCCCGCGGAGAGACGTCACACCTGATGGCTTTCAGGAGTTCTGACGCCCATGGTTTTTTGGCGGGCTCCTCTGTTAGTCCGGGCTTATTGTCGACGGCGGGCTAATGCAGGCGGAGATTCGGCCTTGTCGCCATCATCGAACTGATCGGGTGCATGCTGGTTTGCATCCGTGACATCCGCGGCGTCCTGTTCAATGTGCCTTCGCACGCGGGCTCACATTCGATCGGCAGACCAGCGCCTATGAGGCCGCTACCGACAGGGTCTGCAGCAGCGGCCTTAGCCTGTCGACGAACTCCTCGCTTCCGCAGGCGAAGCGAAGCTTCTGAGGAAGTTCGGTTCGATCCCAGTCGATGGTGCTTGAGACACCGAGACGTGCGAGGATTGGAAGCGCCGCCATCACGTCCCAGGTTGAATCTCCAATGGAGAGGTAGCCGTCAGTCTCGCCGAGCATGACCTCGATCAGCGAGATCGTTGCAGCCCCGCAAAGCCGGAAGCTGATACCGAGATCATCCGAGATGAAGCGGATGGCTTCAAGCCGGTCGGCAGTCGATACCGTGGGGTGGAAACTAAATCCCGTGGATGCTCGCGACATGTCGAACGTCGGAAGCGGCTTGATCGGGCGACCGTTGAGCCGTGCCGGGACCGTCGTCCCTCCCATTATGGTCAGGTCGCGGACGGGTGCATGGATCACCCCGAAGACGGGTCTCCGGTTCTCGTAAAGCCCGATCGAGATCGCCCAATTCTGGCTGCCACGCACGAAATTGAAGGTACCGTCGATCGGATCGATAACCCAGATACGGCCCGACGTGCCGCGGACCTCGCCGCCTTCCTCGCCGAAGATGCCGTCGTCCGGGAAGGCTTGATTGAGCCGGGCGATCAGCAGCGCCTCGACCTGTCGGTCCGCCTCTGTCACGAGGTCGAGGTGCCCCTTCTTTTCGACCGGCAGGCTTGCCAGCGAGCGGAAGTGAGTGAGGGCCAGTGTCCCGGCCTCCCTTGCGATATCTTCGATAATCACCTCGACCGGACGCACCGGCGAGGCGGAGGCATGCCTGTCAGCCACGAGCACGATCCCTGATGCGTGCCATCTGCGCGACGTCGTCGCCCATCAGCTGGTCCAGCTGGCCCTCGCGAACCCACTGGACGATCTTTGCTTCGACATCGACGCCGTATTTCATCATCTTTTCGTGGTGGCCGCCGGGCAGATAGGTGAAGACGGCAAAGCCCTCGTCGTGAAGCTGGCGGGCCTCGCCGCTGGCGAAGTGATAGACTTCGATATTCATCGCATTGAGATTTGCCTGCCGGGCAAGCGCCGCTGGATCGATCACTCGGGAATGCATCAGGCCGACGGTCGGCACTTCGGGGATAGCGGCCTTCACGGCCCTCAGTTGGACGAAGTCGAACGACGAGAACTGCAGCAGGTCGGCGCAGTCCAGTTCGTCGATCAGCGCACGCAGCTTGGCGATGATCACGTCGTTGCGGTCGTAGATCTTGAGTTCGAGCTGATAGAGGATCCCGAGTTCGCGGGCGAGCTGCAGCGCGTCGCGCAGCAGGGGCACACGTTCGCCGGCGAAATCCTCGCCGAACCAGCTTCCGGCGTCGAGCCCGGAGAGTTGCGAATAGGTCATGTTCTCAACGATGCCGTAGCCGTTGGTGGTGCGATCGACGGTCTTGTCATGTATCAGAACCAACTCGCCATCGCTCGTCATGCTGAGATCGGTTTCGCAGGTGGCGAGCGGCCCGCCATATTCGAAAGCCTTGCGAAACGCGGCAAGCGTGTTTTCCGGAGCGCCGGCGCTGTGGCCACGGTGGCCACCAACGCGCAAGGTATCGAGGTTCATTCTGAGCGGGTTCATTGTTTTTCCTTTTTCAATTCAACGGAGGCGCGCATCGAAACGATCGCGCAGGTAGTCGCCGAGCAGGCTGATGGAGAGGGTCGTGAGGACGATGACGGCGCCGGGGAAGGCGGCGATCCACCAGGCGATCGCCAGATAGTTACGGCCGTCTGCAACCATCAGGCCGAGGCTGGTCGCCGGCGGCTGGATACCGAGGCCAAGAAAGCTCAGCCCGCTTTCGAGAAGGATGATTTCCGGGAAGTTCACGGTGAACTGCACGATCAGCGGGCCGGCGATGTTGGGCAGCATGTGGCGAAAGTAGATCCGTCTCGACGGCACGCCGACGATGCGGGCCGCTTCCGCATAGCCTTCTTCCCGGGCGCTGATGACGAGGCCGCGGGTCAGCCGCGCATAGCGTTCCCAGTTCTGAAAGCCGACGAGGAAGACGAACAGCAGCGGGCTCGAACCGAACATGGCAAGCACGCCGAGCGCGATGATGATGAAGGGGACCGACGCCATCGAATCTGCAAAGCCCATGATGACGTTGTCGATCCAGCCACCGAAATGGGCGGCCAGCAGGCCAAGCGTGGTGCCGATCAGCGCGCAGACGATCGACCCGACGAGCGCGATCATCAGGGTGGTCTGGGTGGCGACCAGCACGTTGCTCAGCACATCCCGGCCGAGATAGTCGGAGCCCAGCAGATGGCTTGCAGACGCGAAGGGCCGGGCAAAACGGGCGAGCGGGTCCTGCGAGAGATAGTCGAAAGGCGATATCCAGCGCGCCGCAATACCGATGACGACGACGATACCGATCCACAGACAGCAGAGGCCAATGCTGGACGGCATGCGGTGGAACGGAGCGCAAAGCCGGCCCCGGATCGGGCGGGACGAGGTCACGATCGTCATGTCAATGCATCCTGAGTTTCGGATTGAGGACGACATAGAGAACGTCGACGGTGAGGTTGATGACGACCATGAAGGCCGTAAACAGCACGATCATCGCCTGCGCGACCGGCAGGTCACCGGCGCTCGTCGCATTGACGAAGCCGCTGCCGAGGCCCGGCCAGGCAAAGACGGGTTCCACCAGCACGGCGCCCCCGAGCAGGCCGCCGGCGACGAAGCCGAGCGTCGTCACCATCGGGATCGCCGCATTCGGCAGGGCATGGCGCAGGATGATCTCCCAATTCAGGACGCCGTCGGCACGGGCCGCGGCGATATAGGGCTGGCCCAGGACATCGATCAGGGTCGAACGCATGAAGCGGGCGACGGCCGCGGCATTGAACAGCGCGCAGGTCGCCACGGGCAGGATCGCATGTCTCCAGGTCGAGCTGCCGGAACTCGGCAGCACGCGCAGCCAGACCGCGAAGGTGAAGATGAAGACGAGGCCGAGCAGGAAGTTGGGAATGCTGTAGCCGAAGACGGCGGCCGCCATGACACCCTTGTCGACGGCAGATTCCCGGCGCACGGCCGCAAGGATGCCTGCCGGGATGCCGATCAGCAGACTGAGGATGAAGGCCGGCGCCGTGAGGGCGAGCGTCTTCGGGATCCGCTCGGTGACGACGGCAAAGACGTCGCGGCCATCTGCAAAGGAGACCCCGAAATCCCCGCTCAGGATGCTGGCGACATAGAACAGGTATTGTTCTAAGATCGATCGATCCAGCGCCCATTTTGCATTGAACGCGGCCAGCGCCTCGGGGCTGGCATTGTCGGACAGCATCTGCTGGGCCGGATCGCCGCTTACGCGCAGGACAATGAAGACCAGCGTGACGGTAAAGACCAGAACGACGATCGCCCTGACCGCACGAGCTAGGATGAACCCGATCATCGCGCCATTTCCTTCTGCTGCGGTGCGGCTACCGAGGAGGAGAGCGGCCCGGCGAATTCCTCGGCCCGGTGGCATGCCGCCTGCTGTCGGTCGAAGGCCCGGAGCAGCGGCGTCTCGATGGCGCACCTGTCGATGGTAAAGGGACAACGCGAGCGAAAAGCGCAGCCGCGCGATACGTTGCCGGTATCGAGCTCGCCCTTGATCGGCGGCTCGATATTGCGGATCGAGGGGTCCAGTGTGGGTACGGAGGCGAGCAGCGCCCGCGTATAGGGGTGACGCGGCTGTTCGTAGACGGCCCTGATGTCGCCGGTCTCGACGATGCGGCCGAGATACATCACCGCGATGCGATCGACGAGATGGCGCACGATCCGGAGATCGTGGGTGATGAAGACATAAGCGAGATCGAGCTCCTGCCAGAGCGATCGCAACAGGGCCACGACCTGGGCTTGAACGGAGACATCAAGCGCCGAGACCGCTTCGTCGAAGACGACCAGCTTCGGTTCCAAGATCAGGGCACGGGCGATGACGACACGCTGGCGCTGGCCACCGGACATCTGGTGCGGGAAGCGGTTCATCATGGCGCTGGACAGGCCGACGCGCTCCAGCATTGCGGCCGTGCGCTCATAGGCTTGCGACCGGCCGGCGACGCGATGGACCAGAAGCCCCTCGGCGACCTGCTCACCGATGCTCATCTGCGGATTGAGGGCCGATAACGGGTTCTGTTGCACGAGCGAGGTTCGTTTGCGGAACGCCGTCCAGTCTTTTGGCCCGCGGTCCTTGTGGTTGACACCTTCGAACCATACGTCGCCGCGGGTCGGCGCGGTCAGGCCGAGAAGGAGCCGGCCGAGGGTCGATTTTCCGCTGCCCGATTCACCGACGACGCCGATGCGTTCGCGTGGCGAGAGCTCGAAGCTGATGGAACTGGCCGCCAATTGGCTTGTTGGCCTGGCGAAGAAGCCGGTCTTGTGCCGATAGGCCTTGGTCAGATCGCGGGTGCGGAGCAAGGGCGTGTTCATGCGGCCACCGGATTGAAACAGGAGGTCTCGTGAACGAGACCGATCATGGTGGGAGCGGGGAAACGGGCGGCGCATCCGTCGCTCGCGCGAGAGCAGCGCGGATGGAAATGGCATCCCTCAGGCAGGCTGTCGAGCAGCGGAACGGAACCGGGAATGGGAACGGGCGGTTCGAGGTCGGCGGGATCGATGCCCGGCATGCATTCGATCAGCGCGCGGGTGTAGGGATGCGACGGGCGCAGCAGCAGCTCAGCCACCGGCGCGGTCTCGACGATCTTGCCGCAATACATCACCGCCGCCCGGTCGGCGAGGCGGGCGATAACGCCGAGATCGTGGGAGACAAGGATCAGGGCCATGCCGGTTTCGGCCTTCAGTTCCTCGAGCAGGTGCAGAATCTGGGCCTGCATGGTCACGTCGAGCGCCGTGGTCGGCTCGTCGGCGATCAACAGTTGCGGCCTGGCTGCAAGCGCGTGGGCGATCATCACGCGCTGGTTCATACCGCCGGAAAATTGGTGCGGATAGGCGCGCAGCCGGCTTTTGGCGCGGTCGATGCCGACGCGTTCCAAGAGGCGCATGGCTTCGAACCGGGCGTCGTTGCCCTTCAGGCCCTGATGCCGGTAGAGTGCGGATTCCAGATAATAGCCGATCGTGTGGACCGGGTTGAGGCTACTGGTCGGATCCTGGAAGATCATTGCGATCGTCGGATCTGCGGCCTTGCCCGACTTCGATGGGTCGCGCGCGAATTCGATGCTGCCGCTGGTACGGGCAATCCCGCGCGGGAGCATGTTGGCGACCGCATAGCAGGTCATGCTCTTGCCGCAGCCGGACTCGCCAACCAGGCCGAGCGTCTGTCCGGCCTCCAGGGAAAAGCTGATCCCGCCGATGATCTTCATGTTTCGTGCCGGGACCTCGACGACGAGGTCGCGAACGGTCAAGAGCTTTGACATGGCTATTCTCCGGGGGCAGCGCGCACGAATGCGCACCGCCGATACGCTGGATTGTCGTTACGAGAAGCTGAGGTTGTTGCGGAATTCCATCATCTCGAAGCTGATCGGCCTCCAGTTGACGTCCTTGCGTGCGGCGTAGACGTCGAACGGCTGGTAGAGAATGACGGCAGGCGCCTCTTCCTCGAAGATGTCGCGTAGACGGTTGAAGGCGTCGAAACGTTCCTGGCCGTCAGGCAGCTGGGCTACCTTCACGCAGAGCTCGTTGAACTCCGCCGGCGCTTGCCAGCCCCAGCGCTTCTGGATGCCGCGCCCGGGACCGAATTCGGACACCATGGTCGTATAGGCATCGGTCAGCGACATGCCGTTCGACCAGTTGCGCATCATGACGTCATCGTCCTTCGGGTTTGCACCCGGAGCGTAGATCTTCGGCTCGACGGTGATGCCGATGTCCTTCCACATCTCGATCATCATCATGAGCGCGGGAATGGCGTTGGCGTAGTAATTGCCCATCGTATGGTAGGTGATCGGGGTGCCATCGTAACCGCTTTCCTTGACGAGGCGCCTGGCTTGCTCGACATCGTATTCCATCGCACGGCGATTGGGGTCGAAGGTCTTGCCCATGTGCGGGAAGTTCATGCCGGCCGGAATGGACGCCCTGCCCTTCCACAGGGATTCGACCATCAGCGGGCGATTGACGGCAAGCGCCAGCGCGCGGCGCAGGGTCTTCGACTTAAACATCGGCTTGTTCATATTGAACGTGAACATGTGGAAGTTCTCGATCAACGTGCCGCGCGTCTCGATGTCCTGATAGCCGTCGATCAGCGCCATGTCGTCGGGCGTCAAGGTTGTGATGACGTCGTATTCGCCGCTGATCAGGCCGGCGACGCGGGTCGCGGGCTCTGCGACCACCTGGTAGGTGATCTTCGATGCGGTCGGCTTTTCGCCCCAATAGACGTCGTTTGCCTCGAGCACGACGCGGTCATTGGCCACGAACTCGACGAACTTGTAGGGGCCGGTGCCGATCGGCTTGTTGCCGAAGGCGACGGCGCCGAGGCTCTTGTAATATTCCCTCGGGACGATGCGACCGAGCCAGGAGGCGAGAAAGCGCTCGATCAGGAAGGACGGGGTCTTGGTGCGCAGCACGACGGTATACTTGTCCTCGACGACAGGCTCATCCCAGTCCGGCGAGAAAGCGCGTCCGTTCGGAATGGTCTTGATCGCTTCGTTGCCCCACAGGCGCTCCGACGAGAACGTGTAGGCGACGTCCTCGGCGGTCATGTCCGCGCCATCGTGGAATTTGACGTTCTGGCGCAGCCTGAAGCGCACGGACTTGTCGTCGATCCGCTCCCAGCTCTCGGCGAGCTGTGGGACGAGCCCGATGCCGTTGCCCTTTGCGCCGTTTCCGAACCAGTCGCGCGTAACTAGCGTATCGAAGATCTGGTTGACGATACGCGGGCCGACATTGCTGATGGCGTTCACCGGCTCCAGTGAGGCAGGCACCCCGTTGACGCCGATCCTCAGTTCGCGCCGTTCCTGTGCGAAGGCAAATTTCATGCTGGTGGTCGATGCCAGCGCCGCGGCGCTTGCACCGATGATGAACGTTCTGCGGTTGGTCGTAAGCATCCAATGTCTCCTGCTTGGCAAGATGCGGTTGATGGAAAGGGAGCTCAGTCCGCGATGACAAATTTCTTGCGCAGCTTCTCGGGCGCTGCGTCGATGATCGACTTGGCGCCTCGATCGGTAACGATCGTGCCGACGTCTTCGATCTTGGCCACGACAGACATGCTGGATTTCGTGAACTTCGAATTGTCCGCGACGACAATGACGCGCCGGGAGACTTCCATCATGGCCCGAGCGATGCTCGCGTTTACCGGCTCAACGGTGCAGACCAATCCGCGATCGACATCGATCGATGCCGCATTGAGAATGAGCTTGTCGACGTTGAATTGCCGGATGAACTGCTCCGCCAGCGGCCCACGGAAAGAATGGTTTGTGGCGGTGTATTCGCCTCCGACCGCGTAGACGCTCTGCCCCTCGTCACGCGTCAGTTCGGCGATAATGTCGAGGCCGTTCGAGATCAGCGTGAGGCTCCGGCGACCGACGAGTTTTTTTGCGACTTCCAGAGCCGTGGTTCCGGCATCCAGCAGCACGGTGTCGCCATCGACGATCATTCCCGAGACGACGGATGCGATCGCGGCCTTCTCGGGCTGGTTCCAGACGGAACGGGCCTCGTTCGTTTTGTCCTGCGCGACCTGATTGATGCTTACGGCGCCGCCGTGGGTGCGACGGAGCAGCCCGGCACCTTCGAGGTCACCGAGGTCGCGTCGGATTGTTGCGACAGAGACATCAAATCGCTCAATCAGAGTGCGCAAATCGAGGAAGTTACGTTCGCGCAGCAATTCGACGATCTTTGCCTGACGATCTTCCGCTTGGGTCAGCAATGGCCTGCTCCTTGCCACTAAAGTGACGCATATCGCTCACTTGTGAGCGATATCTATCGCGACGAGGTGACAGGAATATGACGATTTCCGGAATAGAACAGAGCCTTTCCTCCACATCTCAGCTTCAAAAAATGAGAGCCGGAAGCAACGGTGATCGAAATCGCTCATGGTGTCATATGACGGTTTTTTGTCGAAAGGATCGACACCATTCTGGCCGCGCCGCTGCGCAGGAAGGCGTTCCATATGGCGTGAAGTATCGCCGCGCAAAGCGCGAGCCCTTCAAAGGCTGAAGCGACTTCGACGGGCAGATCCTCCGGCGGCCAGCGTCGGGAGTGCGAACGATGATCGAAAGGCTTGGCACGCTCTTCGGCCACCATGCGAAGCGGTTTTGCTGGTCGGTATTGCCGCCGTCATCACCCTGCGACGATTCCCAGGACAGCAACAAAGCCTTTGAAGGTTGACTCTCCGGCATCGGCCATTAGCTTTCCACACGCACAAAGATGCTTTCGACTACCTTTCTGAAACAAACGAATGGTGAGTTAAGTGAAGGGAATCAAAGAACTTTCGCATAGCGAAATCGATCATGTCTCCGGCGGCGCTTCCGTTACCGGGTCTGTCAGAAGCTATATTGACGGCGCGGCCGCATTGGCCGGCGGCGGGGCTATGGGTTATGCTGCGGCAATCGGTGCCGGGGTCGGTCTATCGACCTTCGGTGTCGGCGCGCTTGCCGTCGGAGCGGTGGGCCTCGGAGCCTACGGCATCTACAGGCTCGCAACGGCCTGAGACAATTCCTTTTAAATCACTCAGGCTCTTTCGCCGTCAGGCGGAGAGCCGCCAGAGATCGGTCCGCGCCCGCAAGTGGCCGATTGGCTCCATCCTCAGAAAGCGTGACCGTTTGCTTTCAGCCAGCCGCTTTTACGCCGATCCCTGGGCAAGCTGGGGATACGAGTCGAGCTTTGATGGAACACTGCTGGCATGGTGGGGCACGAAGGGCGGACACCCGACGGTTTTCGTCGGCGAGATCACAGCAAAGCCGCTGAAGGCCTTTGCGAGCTTTTCCGGACCCCTGTTGCATTTCTCTTGGCGCGACTACGCCAACCGGCTGCTGCTGACGGAAGGGGACCGGCTGTTCGAGGTGGATCCCAGACGTCCGAACGAACGCATCGACGTCACGCCGCAGGGTTTCCATACCTGGCAGATCATTGCGGAGCCGTCCGCCCCCGGCGCAAGACAGGCCGTCATCTCGCACGACCGCAGCCCCGTCTTCACCGATCTTTACACGACGCTCGCCGACGGCACGGCACGGCAACTGCTCGAGGAAAATTCCGGGCGCACCGAAAGCTGGCTGCTCGATGCCGATCTGCTGCCCTGCCTGCGTGTCGAGCGCGGCGAGGATGGCGCCAGGCGCTATGTCGCAAGGCTTGCCGACGGCAGCTGGAAAGAGATTGCGGCGCTTAAGGCTGAGGAAACGCTGATCATCTGGAACGCCGACCCGCATGGCCTGCGCTACGAGGCACTGTCGAACCGCGGCCGCGACAAGATCGCCCTCGTCGGCATCGATCCTTCAACCGGGCAGGAAACCGCAATCGCCGGCAGCGACGCTGTCGATATCCTCGATGCGATCCGTTTCAACCCCGCAGAGCCGACCGACCTTGTCGTCATCCGCAACGGCTTTCCACGGCTCGTGCCTATCTCTAAACGCGGTGAGGCCTTCGCCGAACTCGTGTCCAGCGCTGGCCGGCATGCCGATTTCGAAATTTCCGGCGCGTCGAAGGATGGCAGGATCATCGCCGCCTCCGTCTCTTTCGACGCGCAGCAACCGCGCGCCATGCTTTTCGATCTCACTGGGAAAACCGCTTTGACACTCGGGCCTGGGCCGCAGGCGTTGCCCGCGACGGCAACCACGCCCGTAGAGATCGCCGCACGCGATGGCGAGCAGTTGAGCGCCATTCTCACATTACCGGAAAAGGCTAAGACACCCCTGCCCGCCGTCATCGCCGCCCATGGCGGCCCGGCACGGCATGAGAATTGGGGCTTCGACCGCGACAGGGCCTTCCTGGCAAGTAGGGGCTATGCCGTACTGTCGGTCAACTATCGCGGCTCGACCGGTTTTGGAAAGCGCTTCCAGGCGCTCGGCTTCCGGCAGTTCGGCCGCACCATGCAGGACGACCTCGCCGATGCCGCACGCTGGCTCATCGACAAGGACATTACCGTGCCCGGCCGCATCGCCATTCAGGGCGAAAGTTTCGGCGGCATGATCGCGGCGCTCTCCATGAGCCGCGACCCCGGGCTGTTTGCTGCAGCCATCATCGATTATCCCGTCGTCGACCTGCCCTTCCAGATGGAACACAACCCCGCCAGCTGGGCGCTTTTCACCGAGCAGGTGGAACAATATTTCGGCACGCCCGCCAATGAGGCGGATGCCCGCGCACTCACTGAATCCTCGCCGATCAACCAGGTCGAGCGCGCCGAGGGCGCCTTCCTGCTGACGGCAGGCGAAGCCGATTCGATCGTCGGTGCGGAGCAGACCAGGCGGTACGAAATGGCGCTGCGCAAAGCCGGCCGCGCGGTGACCGCTCACTACTTCGCCGGCGAAGCACACGGCTACACGAAATGGCAGACGAAACTGGCCAGAGCCCGTGCAATAGAGCTCTTTCTTGCCGGTTGCATTGGCGGAAAGGCAAAAAAATTCGATTGGCGGACGGCCCTGGCAAGATATTGGAAATAAGAAAAAATTGGTCCTCCAGATGATTTACACACGCAGCGCGCGTCAATTTCATTGGTCACGAAGGGTTGATGCTCGCGCTGATTGCTCTAAACTTGCCCTCGTTCGCTAGAAACGGCGGATTTCTGTTCACCTCGGAGGCACCTATGGCTGACGTTCAGAGCGTTAACGCAAATTCGAACGACTACTACTACATCCTTCCCCTCGAAGACTTTGAGATAGATGCGGTCAATGGCGCCGGCTCCTGGGTCGGCCACGTCGATCGCGGCATGATCGGCGGCACGGCTGCGGCCGGCGCTACCTTTTCGACGACAGGCAGTCTCAGCAAGGCAGGAATAGCCAGCGGATTTGGATTTGCAGCTGGTGCCGGGAACAGCGTCTACAATGGCGGATTATCCGGTAGCGGCAACTCGAGCGGCCGCGTGATCTGCACTCATTTCTATCGGCGTGGAAAACTCGATCGCGATCTTTGGCGCGCGGATCTTGAGTTCACCTTTGAGAACCTGTCGGAAACCACCATTCGCGGCTATCACTACTGGGCTATCCCTTACGTGCGCCTGATGCGCCGCAGCCGGCTTGCAGAACAGATCATGTATCCGCTGGCAAGGGCCCGCGCTGAGGAAATAGCCTTCCAGGCGGGCCGCCGCGCCAAAGGATCGATTTCCGGTAAGATCGTTCGTCTGATCGGCGAACCGATCTGCTACGTGATCGGCTCCATGGTGAAGCAAAAGGACTTTGCGCCGCTTTGGACCGAAACCAGTAACGGGTGAGGTGTCGCCATGACCGCACTCCAACGCATCATTATCAGCGAAATTGGTCTTTCCGCCATCATTGCGGCGGCCGCGGTGATCGGGTTGCCGAAGCTCAGCGATCCGGCAGCGCCGGTAAACTATCCGCTGGCTATCATCGTGTTTCTGGCATGCTCCGCTGCCTTCGTTGGGTACGAACTTTTCGCCCGGCGGACCTGAGCTTTCGAATCTGACACGATCAGGGGCCGGGTCACCGGCCTCATTCTCATCGCGCAGAGCCCGTCCCTTCCGTCGAAAGCTTCATTTTTCCTCTCAAGGTTGACGAATATTCCTCTTCGCCTAGCTCCTTTAGGGACGACAGAGGAGGAAATTCAAGTGAATGTCCATACAGGCATCCAGCCGGCCTTGCCCCGCCCCTACCCGATCAAAGGTCTTGTCTCGCTGAGATGAATCTGTTTCGCCGAGAAGCTCTGGAAAGACAATCCCAGCGGCTGGCCGGAACGGTCTCCATGGCCGTACCGACGGGCTGGCATCTGACCGGCTATCTGATGGCTGTCGTGCTTGCGGGCGTCGTGATCTTCCTCTCGATGGCGAGCTATTCGCGCATCGTCCAGGCGACTGGCGTCATCCTGCCAGACAAAGGCATTGCCGTGGTCATCCCGCCCCGCGCCGGCGTCATCATGCAGATGATGGTGTCCGATGGCGACCATGTGAACGAGGGACAGGAACTGATCGCCGTGCGCTCCGAGGACTATCTCGTCAGCGGCGAATCCGCCTCGAAAAAAGTCGCCGAGATGCTGCAGCGGCAGAATGCCAGCATCGACGAGCAGCTGCAGGAAGTGAAGAATGACGAAGCGTCCCAAACGGCGCAGTTTTCCGCTCAGATCTCCGGCTTCGAAACGCAGATTACCAAACTCGAAGGCCAGATCGGCCTGCAGCAGGATCTCATCAAGTCTATCGACGCCGATGTCGAGCGCATTCGCGGCCTCGTCAGCAAGGGCATCGTGGCCCAGCGCGACGTGCTGTTGCGCGAGGACTCGCTGACCGAGCGCCGCCAGCAGATGTCGGTCATCGAGAGTACGCTGTCCGAACGGCGCTCGGATCTTTCCGATGCGCAACGCATGCTCGACCAGGTGAAAGCCCGCGCCAACGAGAAGATGGCATCGCTGGAGGCCGAACGCGAAGACGTCAATCGCGGCATGGCGACCAACGAGCAGTCGCGCGCCTATATCATCCGCGCCGCCATGCCCGGCACCATATCGGGGCTCACCGCAAGGATCGGCGAGGCCGTCAATCCGCAGCAGGCGCTGATGAGCATCGTGCCCGAACAGGCCGTGCTGCATGCCCAGCTCGACGTGCCGAATGCGGCAATCGGTTTCATCGAGGTCGGCCAGGATGTTCGGCTCGCCATCGACGCTTTCCCCTACCAGAGCTTCGGCACCGTCGGCGGCCATGTCAGCAGCCTGTCGAAAAGCCCGGTGTCGCGCAGCGGCGCCGGCAGCGCCAATCTCAACTATCTCGTCAAAATCGAGCTCGAACGGCAGGATATCCTCGCTTACGGCAAGCCGCAGGCCCTGTTTCCCGGCATGACTCTGTCGGCCCGCATCGCGACGGCCCGCCAGTCGCTGCTGGAGTGGCTGTTCCAGCCGCTCTATGCCTTGCAGCGCCGCTAGGGAGGCGCGCGCCCCGTGAACACTGCCGTCCTTCAATCAGGCTTCCTGTCCAGCGCCCGCGTGCGGCTGATCCGCCAGACGGAGGTCAGCGAATGCGGCCTCGCCTGCCTTGCAATGATCGCCGGCTTCTACGGACGCAGCATCGATCTGGCGACCATGCGCCGGCGCTTCACGCCCTCGCTGCGCGGCGCGCCGCTCTCGAGCCTCATCAAGATCGCCGACCAGATCGGCCTGTCGCCGCGCGCCGTCAAACTGCCGCTGGAGCAGATCCCCAATCTGGCGCTTCCCGCCATCCTGCACTGGGATATGAACCACTATGTGGTGGTCGAAAAGGTCTCGGCCGGCAAGGTGCTGATCCACGATCCTGCGGGAAGAAGCGAATGGCTGCAGACCTCGGAAGTGTCGGGTCATTTTACCGGCGTGGCGCTGGAGCTGAGGCCCAACGAAACCTTCGAGAAGAAGAGCGAGCGCGAGACGCTGCGCTGGTCGCAGCTCTGGAGCCGTATCACCGGGCTTGCCGGCGCCTTCCTGCAGGTGCTGGTCTTGAGCCTGGTGCTGCAGGTCTATGTGCTGGCGCTGCCCTACTATCTGCAAATCGGCATCGACACGGCGTTGCCAGCCCTCGACCACGATCTGCTCAGCGTCCTGGCGCTGGGCTTCGGACTTTTCACTGTCTTCAATGCCGCTGCGACCTTCCTGCGCTCCTTCGTCATCCTTGCCGCAGGGTCCGCCCTCGGATTCGGCATTGCCGCCAATATTGCCCGCAAGCTCTTCCGCCTGCCGCTCGACTGGTTTCAGAAGCGAGAGGTCGGGGACATCCTCTCGCGCTTCCAGTCGGTGACGCCGATCCAGAAGCTCCTGAGCGAGGGCGTTGCCGCGACACTGGTCGATGGCGTGTTGGCGCTGACGACGCTGGTTATCATGTTCTTCTACAGCGCCAAGCTGGCGCTGGTCGCTATCACCGCCTTCTTCCTCTACTTCGTCGTGCGCCTCGTCTCCTTCTCGCTGGAACGCCGGGCGCAGGAGGGCAGCATCATTGCCCATGGCAAGGAACAGACGGCGCTGATCGAGACGATTCGCGGCATCCAGACTTTCCGGCTCTACAACCGGGAAAGCATGCGCCACAGCATGTGGCAGACGTTGCTGACGGATGCAGTTAACGCCAATATTCGCGTCGCCCGCGTAAGCATCTGGCAGAGCACAGCCAATGCGCTGATTTTCGGGCTGGAAAATATCGTCACGATCTGGCTCGCGATCGGGTTCGTCATGGATGGCGGCTTCAGCGTCGGCATGGTCTTTGCCTATCTCGCCTATAAGGGCCAGTTCCTGGAAAAGACCGGCAACCTCGTCGACCAGGCAACGGCCTTCTTCATGCTGCGCCTGCATCTGGAGCGTCTGTCCGATATCGCACTGGAGCCCGACGATCGCAGCTTCGGCTCAACCGAGAATTCGATGATGAAGCTCAAAGGTTCCATCGAGCTCAAGAACCTCTCCTACCGCTACTCGCCGACCGATCCGCTGGTACTCTCCGATGTCGGCCTGACGATCGGCGCCGGCGAGCACGTCGCCATCACCGGCCCCTCGGGCTCGGGCAAGACCACGCTTTTGAAGCTGATGATCGGACTTTTGGAACCGATGAGCGGCGACGTGCTGATCGACGGCATGCCGCTCAACCAGTTCGGCCACAAATCCTTCCATAACCAGATTGCCGCCGTGCTACAGGACGACAATCTCTTCGCCGGCTCGATCGCCGACAACATCGCCCTCTTCGACGAACAGCCGGACCGGGACGCCATCATCGCCGCCGCCACAGCGGCGGCCATCCATGACGAGATCATGGCGACACCGATGCAGTATGAGACATTGGTGGGCGACATGGGTTCCAGCCTGTCGGGCGGCCAAAAGCAGCGCGTGCTTGTGGCGCGCGCGCTCTATCGCAAACCGAAGATGCTTTTCCTCGACGAGGGCACCTCGCACATGGATGTCGCCAACGAGGCGCGCGTCAACGCCTCGGTCAAGGCCCTCGGCATCACCCGCATCATCGTCGCCCACCGGCTGGAAACCGTGGCTTCGGCCGATCGCGTGCTTTATCTTGACGAAAAAGGCCTCGTGTCGGTTGAGACGGGGCATGTGTTCAGTCATGGTGGCGAAAGGTGATTTGTCCGAACATGATCGCGCACGACCCCAGTTCGACCCGGTAGTTGAGGACCGAGACCCGTGGGATCGGCGCGGCCAAAGCGTTTCGCGATCGCGGTCTGCTTTGCTTGGCGACATCGGCTGTGAGGTGCCGGCTGCACGACTAGCCGCCGTGCTGACTGCCGACTGTTTTTACCTCTCTCGACCGCGCCGCCCTTCTTGCGGGCCGAAGCTCATCGATCGTCGGTGTCCACCACTGCGCGCGTTCCGGCCGCGCCGTCTTCGATGGCCAAGTGCGCACGAGTTCGTCGAAAGTGGGCTTCCGCCACAATCCCCACACATGATCTTCGGTGACACCGGGATAGAATTCCGCGACCGCCGCGGGCTCGACGAGCTCGCCGGTAATGTCGGTGAACACGACGAGACCGTAGGAGATGGCGACAACGCGGCCGATAGGCGGCAGGTCGCCGCTCACAAGAGGATAGCGTCGACGCCTCCGTTCCATCGAGCGAAGCTTCGACCTCATGTCCTCTTCGCTACCCTTTCGTTCTGCGGCACGACGTCGCCGTTCCTCCGGCTCGTTGCGGCGAGCTGCCGCTTCGATCTGTGGCCAGCGTTGGCGCAGTTCCTCGAAGGATCGGTAGGGGACATGCCAGATCTTCAAGTCACCGTCCCACCGCGAGAACGGAACCTCGCGTAGCGTGTCGACCACCGTCTTCGAGTACGGTGTCTTGATGCGGAAACCTGTCTTGCCAGGCTCCAAATAGCTGCTGTCGATCGGATCGAAATCGAAGGCGTCCCTCCCCTTCGCATCGGCATGGGCGTCGGCTTCTGCCTCCCGTTCGGCCAGCCATTTTCCGAACCGACGGGACGCAGTCCGACCGGGAATGAACCATGCCTTGCGAATATCGCTCCACCGTGCGCGGGGGAACTTGCGGCGAAACTGTTCGACGGTCATCCGGTCGAAAGGAAAGTTGACGTCGCGCCCGGCTTGGCGTCGTCCGGTTCATTCGTATTGCCCAAGGTTACCGAAATTTCGTCTTGCATCTCGCGATAACGTTTCTCGAGACCGGCAGTTCAACGCAGACGTTTCAAGAGTGCACGCAATCCCGATTGCGAAACGTCGCGGATCGCAACCTCTATCGGAAACCACTTTTGTCTTCGGATCCTCTTTTCGGGAAAGTCCGTGGCGATCCCTGAGACTTCGAGAAGATGGACAGCGACATGGTAACGATGAGGCGTGCTGTCCTTCTGATAGGAAAATGACCCGAAGACTTCCGGGTCGATCTCTCCCACCACGCCAGCCTCTTCGAACGCTTCCCGCAAAGCAGCGACAGAGCTGGTTTCACCCGGATCGAGATGCCCTTTTGGGACACCCCATCGGCCGTTCCGCAGGCTTCCGACCAGAAGCACCCGCAGCCGGCCACTTCCGTTGCGACGATAGCAGATGGCTCCTGCCTGCTGCAGGTCGTGGCCGGCATTGCCGGAACGCGATGATTTGAGGTCCTTGGCAAGCATGGAGGTTGTCGATTTTCGATTTTGTTTCATGAAATCGCTGTATCATCGCACTATGACAGCACGCTCAGCGTTGAGGACCGCCCTCTCACAGCCGGAGTTCATCTTGTCGTCGGAAATCGAAATCAAGCTCGATCTGTCAACGGAAGCCGCGAACGCTGTTCTTGGTTCCGATCTTCTTGGGAAACCCGACAAAGTTTTAAATCAAAAGTCGACTTACTTTGATACGGTCGATCGCACCCTATGGCGGAACGGATACACGCTGCGCATCCGGCAGGTTGGGGCGGCGCGGACCCAGACGGTAAAGGCCAGCGGTCCCAGCAGATCGCTGTTTGCCCGTTCCGAATGGGAGACGCCCGTCGAGGGAGAAGAACCCGTCCTTGATCACACGAGCCCGCTGGTTGGAGAGTTCGGCTGCGACCTGAGCCTCGAACCCGTATTCGACGTCACAGTCGAGCGGCGATTGTGGAACGTCGAGGAGAACGGCTCCCGGATCGAGGTCGTCATCGACGCGGGCGAGGCGAAATCCGGCGACAGGAGTTCGTCGATCCGCGAAGCCGAGCTGGAACTGAAGGAGGGTGATCCAAGCGACCTTTTCGTCTTTGCCCGCAGGATCGATGGGGTTGCCGCATTCAGGTTCGGCATCCTCTCAAAGGCCGAAAGCGGCTTCGTTCTCATCGAAGCGCAGAAGCCGGCTTACAAGGCCGAAAGTCTTCATCTTGACCGCGACATGACGGCCATTGCAGCTTTCCAGACCATCGCGACTTCCTGCCTCCGTCATTTCCGTCTGAACGAAGACGCGCTCCTTGACAAGCGCAAGCCCGAAGCCCTGCACCAGGCTCGGGTAGCCCTGCGGCGTCTCCGCTCGGCATTCTCTCTCTTCAAGTCGATCGTCTCCGGCGACGAACCGGTGCGTCTCAACGGCGAACTGCGCTGGCTGGCTACGGTGCTGGGCGAGACCCGCAACGTGGATGTCCTCCTGAGCAAGGCGCAGGACGCCGATCTCGTCTCCAAGCTGAAGGCAGCCCGCCGGGACACATATAAGGAAGCGATCGAAGCGTTGAATTCCTCAAGGGTAAGAGCCCTGATGCTCGATTTGCGCGAATGGCTCCAGTGCGCCGACCATCTTGTAAATAGCGGGCTTGTTGCGTCGGAAATTCCAACTGCGCAGGACTTTGCTGCGCGCGTCCTGGAGAAGAAGCGCAAACGGCTAAAAAAGGACGGAAAGGCGCTTTCGTCGATAGACGACGAGCACCGGCACGAAGTTCGCAAGGATGCCAAGAAATTCAGGTATGCAGCGGAGTTCTTCGGGTCGCTCTTCGCTGACAAGCGCGGTGCAAGCCGGCACAAGAAGTTTCTGAGCGCGATGGAAACGCTGCAGGACGATCTCGGTGCTCTGAACGACCTCGCGACTGCTCCTCACGTCCTGGAAAAGCACGGTCTGGCCGAACATCCAGCAAGAGACAGTGTCGTTCCGCACGCCGACAAGCAGGTTCTCATCGAAAAGGCACAGGCTTCGCTCGACGACGTCCTGGACACAAAGCGGTTCTGGTGATGAGACGAGCGGCCTTCGCCGCATCCGGACTGGCCTGGTTTTGCTCCGCCGATGACAATAATCTTGTGAAAAATCCGATACTAGGGCACAATTTGCGAAGGCATCTGAAGTTGCGGCGCAGTCTCAAATCCGGCCGTCTCGCGCCGAGTGACAGTTCGCGTCGGAGGGTCGGCGTCGATGGATCAGGGGTTCTTTCTTCTGTTCGCTGCGGTATCCGTGATCACGGCCCTGACGGTGGTCCTGGCGCGCAATCCGGTTCACAGCGCACTGGCGCTGATGGCGTGTTTCCTACAGGTCTCGGCAATCTTCGTCTTGCTCGAGGCACCGCTGCTCGCGGTCATCCAGATCTTCGTCTATGTCGGCGCGATCATGGTCCTGTTCCTGTTCGTGATCATGATGATCGATGTGCGCGAAGCGGTGTTGCAGCGGTTTTTGCCGGGCGGCAACCTCCCGGCTCTGGTACTGCTCGTCCTGCTCGGGGTCGAGATGCTCGTGCTGGTGCTCTGGAGCGACCGCTTTTCGGTCATGGAGCCCGTCGCCAAGGGCGGCGGCGATGAGGTCAGGCAGCTTAGCATAGCCCTTTTCGCCGACTATCTCCTGCCGTTTGAAACCGCCTCTGTAATCCTGCTGGCGGCCCTGGTCGGCGCCATCATGCTGGCGCGAAAGGAGCAGGGGTGATGGTTCCGCTCTGGTGGTATATTGTGCTCGGAGTGGTCCTGTTCGTGATCGGAGCGGCGGGCGTGCTGCTCAGGCGCAATATTCTCGTCGTCCTGATGTCGCTGGAGCTGCTGCTCAACTCGGTCAACATCAATTTCATCGCTTTCGGGCGTTACCACGCCGATTTCCGCGGGCAGATCTTCGCGATCTTCGTCATCGCAATCACCGCGGCAGAGGTTGCCGTCGCCCTCGGTATCCTGGTCGCCCTCGTGAGGAACAAATCCACCCTCAAGGTCGACGACGTGACGGTGATGAAAGGATAGCGGCTTTGGACCCGGTTGTATCGATCCGGCCGTTGCTTGCCATCACCGTCGCCGGTCTGGCGGCCCTTGCAGTGCTCCTTTTGAACAACCGCGAGAGACTTCGCGATCTGGTCTCGCCGTTGGCCGCGATCGCCATGTTCGCGATTGTCGTGTCGATGGCGCCCACGGTGCTGGCGGGCGGGACGGTCGAATTGCGCCTGTTCGAGATTCTGCCGGGGATTGACTTTGCTTTCCGGGTCGATGCGCTCGGCATGGTGTTTGCCACCGTCTCGTCGCTGCTGTGGATCGTGGCGGCGATCTATTCCATCGGCTACATGCGGCATCTGAACGAGCATGCGCAGACCCGGTTCTTCGCCTGCTTCGCCAGCAGTCTTGCCGCCGCCGCCGGGGGCGCCTTCGCCGCCAATCTGTTTACGCTGGTGATCTTCTACGAAGTGCTCAGCCTCGTTACCTATCCGCTCGTCTACCACCACGAGGACGAAGAGGGATGGAGGGGCAGCCGCAAGTACCTCGTCTATCTGATGGGCGCCTCGAAAAGCGCGCTGCTCGCCGCACTGGCGCTGACCTACCATATTGCGGGGTCGCTCGACTTTGTCGCGGGGGGGCTGCTGGCGGGGAGCGGTGCCTCGGCGGCGCTGCTGACGGTCGTCTATTTCTGCTATCTTTTCGGCTTTGCCAAAGCCGCCGTGATGCCGATGCACGCCTGGCTGCCCGCCGCGATGGTCGCGCCGACACCGGTCAGCGCGCTTTTGCATGCAGTGGCAGTGGTCAAGATGGGCGTCTTCTGCGTGCTGCGGGTGGTGTTCCATGTCTTCGGCACGGGACTAGTGGGTGGGCTGGGCCTCGGCATCGCCACGGCCTATCTGGCTTCGTTCACGATCCTGATGGCGTCGGTTTACGCCCTGACGCGGGACGACCTGAAGGCCAGGCTCGCCTATTCGACGGTCAGCCAGCTCTCCTACATCGTGCTGGGCGCGGTTCTGTTGTCACCGGTCGCGATGGTTGGCGGGATCATCCACATCGCGGCGCACGCATTCTCCAAGATCACGCTCTTTTTCTGCGCCGGGTCGATCTATTGCGCGTCGGGCAAGCGTAACATCAGCGACATGGCCGGTATCGGCCGCAGGCTGCCCTGGACGATGGGGGCATTCTTTGTCGCCTCGCTCAGCATGATTGGCGTGCCGCCAACTGCGGGCTTCGTCAGCAAGTGGTATCTGGCGGAGGGCGCCGTGGCGGCAGGAGAGACCGCGTTCCTGGTCGTCATCCTGGTGAGTTCGATCCTGAACGCCGCCTATTTCCTGCCGGTCAGCTATGCCGCCTTCTTCCAGGCGGAGAGGCAAGAGGAGAGCCGGACCACGGTCCGTGAAATTCCGTTGGTCACGATTCCGCTGGTCGCAACGGCGATCCTGTCGGTGCTCATGGGCATTTTCCCGGGCTATTTTCTCACCCTGGCAGACGGAGTGATCCGATGATCAAGCGTGTCGTCGACTTCTTTGGTGACGAGCAATATGCGAGGCCGCGCCGCCGGCTGTTCTACCTCGTGCTTGTCCTGATCGTCGTCGCCGACTTTCTGGTCTCGCGCGAACACGCCGAATATCTGTGGGACAGCCTGCCGGGCTGGTCGGCCGTCTACGGCTTCGTCTCCTGCGTCCTGCTTATCTTCGTCTCCAAGTTTCTCGGCCATCGGGTCGGGCTGATGCGGCGCGAGGACTATTATGACTGACTTCATCCATCCGGCTCTGCTCTTTATTCTCGGCGCCCTGCCGATCCCGTTCCTCAGCGGGTCGGTCCGCAAGGCCTATCTGCTTCTGATCCCGGCGCTGGCGATCCTTGCCGTGCTTGCGATGGAGCCGGGCAGCTATGGCGAAGCGCGGTTCATCGGGCAGGAGATCCTGATCGCGAAGGTGGACAAGCTCAGCATCGTCTTCGCCACCGTTTTCACCATCATGGCGCTGATCGGCATGGTCTACGCGCTGCACCTGACGGATGCCGGCCAACACGTAGCGGCATTCGTCTATGTCGGCAGCGCGCTTGGCGTGGTGTTTGCCGGTGACTATCTGACCCTCTACCTGTTCTGGGAGGGCATGGCATTCGCTTCCGCCTATCTGGTCTTTGCGCAGCGTGGTGGGCCGGCGATCCGGGCCGGGTTCCGCTATCTCATGGTCCATATCACCGGCGGCGTCGTCCTGCTCGGCGGCATCATTTCCCACGGGCTCGCCACCGGTTCACTGCTTTTCGGTCCGATCGCGGGGGACCTCACCAACGGGGGAATGGGGGTCGGCGACTACCTGATCCTCGCCGGCTTCATCCTCAATGCGGCCGTGCCGCCGCTCAATGCCTGGCTGACCGATGCCTATCCGGAGGCGACCGTCACCGGGGCGGTGTTCATGAGCGCGTTTACCACCAAGACCGCCGTCTATGTGCTGGCGCGGGCGTTTCCGGGGACCGAACTCCTGGTCTGGCTCGGCACCATCATGGCGCTCTACGGCGTCATCTACGCGGTGCTGGAGAACGATTGCCGGCGGCTTCTCGCCTATCACATCGTCAGCCAGGTGGGCTATATGATCGCGGGTATCGGTATCGGGACCGAGATGGCGGTGAACGGAGCCGCCAGCCACGCCTTCGCGCATATCCTCTACAAGGCGCTGCTGTTCATGGGTGCCGGGGCAGTCATCCACGTCACCGGCCGACGCAAGCTCACCGAGCTCGGCGGGCTCTACAAGGCCATGCCGCTGACCGTGGCACTTTACATGGTCGGCGCCTTGGCGATCTCGGCCTTCCCGTTCTTCTCCGGTTTCGTCACCAAATCGATGGTGATAGCGGCTGCAGGAGCGGATCACCGCGCGCTGGTGGTGCTGGCGCTGACGATGGCATCGTCCGGGACGTTCCTGCACACCGGCCTCAAGCTGCCCTATTACATGTTCTTCGGGACGGACCGGAAACTGGAGGCGCGGGAGCCGCCGCGCAACATGCTGATTGCCATGGGCATGGCGGCGGTGCTCTGCATTGCGATCGGGGTGTTCCCCCAGCCGCTTTATGCGCTTCTGCCCTATCCGGTGGATTTCGAACCCTATACGGGCCTGCATGTCATGGAGAGCCTCGGGCTGCTGATGTTCACCGCCCTGGGGTTCGTGCTGTTCCTGTGGGCGCTCGATCCCGAGAACACGATCAGCCTCGACACCGACTGGTTTTACCGCAAGGGCGCGCGGGCCTTCATGTGGCTCGCCGAAAGGCCCCTGGCGCGCTATGAGCAGGCGGTGAGCAATGTCTCCGAAACCGCGGCGCTGCCCTTGCTGCACGGCGCGGCGCGGGCAGGACTCCGGCTCGATCTTGTCGGCGTGGATGCCGTCGTGAACGGCGTCGCCCACTCGATCCTGCACAGCGGTGGGCGGCTCAGGCGGCTCCAGACAGGTGTCGTGACCCATTACGTGCTGGCGATGGTCGTCGGTCTGATCGCAGCCACCGTCGTCTTCGTCGTGGCGTGGCGGTAGGGGGTGCCATGGGCTTCCCGCTGCTGAGCCTCATCATATTCACACCGGTCGCCGGGGTCGCGGTTCTGATGTTCCTGCGCGGTGACGATGCGGCGCGGTGGACTGCGCTCTCTTTCACCGTCCTCGACCTTGCTCTCTGCATCGCCATGCTGACGGGCTTCGACACCACGACCCATGCCATGCAGTTCACCGAAACGCGCCCGTGGGTGCCCGCGCTCGGGATCAATTATGCGCTTGGCATCGACGGAATCAGCGCGCTCTTCGTATTCCTGACCGCACTGTTGGGGTCGATCTGCGTGCTCGCCTCCTGGGTCGCGATCGACCGCAAGGTGAAGGAATTCATGATCTGCCTGCTCTCCATGCAGGCGCTGATGCTCGGGGTCTTCTGCGCGCTCGATCTGTTCCTCTTCTACGTCTTTTGGGAGGCGATGCTGATCCCGATGTACCTCATCATCGGCGTCTGGGGTGGTGAGGGTCGGGTCTATGCGGCGATCAAGTTTTTCCTCTACACGCTGGCGGGCAGCCTGCTGTTCCTGATCGGTGTCATCGTGCTCTATTTCTACGGTGGCAGGACCTTCGATATCCTCGCTTTGACAGAGCAGGACTTGCCGTTCCGGATCCAGTCCTGGCTGTTCTTCGCCTTCCTGATCGCTTTTGCGGTCAAGGTGCCGATGGTGCCGGTCCATACCTGGCTGCCGGACGCCCATGTGCAGGCGCCGACGGCGGGCAGCATTATCCTCGCCGGCGTGCTCCTGAAGATGGGCGCCTACGGATTCCTGCGGTTCTCGCTGCCGATGCTGCCGGAGGCATCGATGTATTATTCGACGCTGATGCTGGCGCTTTCGGTGCTTGCGATCGTCTACGGCGGGTTGCTCGCGCTGGCGCAGGACGATCTGAAGAAGCTGGTCGCCTATTCCAGCATCAGCCACATGGGCTTCGTGACGCTCGGGATTTTTGCGCTGAACCTCCGCGGGCTCGAGGGCGGTATCCTGCAGATGTTCAATCACGGCGTGACGACAGGCGCCCTGTTCCTGTTCGTCGGGCTGATTTACGAGCGGACCCATACCCGCAGCATCGCCGACTATGGCGGGTTGATGAAGGTGGCGCCGGTCTACACCACGTTTCTGGCACTGTTTACCCTGTCGTCGATGGCGCTGCCGGGAACGAATTCGTTCGTCGGCGAGTTGCTGGTGCTGTCAGGCGGGTTTGCCGCCAACCTGGTCGCCGGCTCGGCCGCCGTTTTGGGTGCATTGCTGGGGGCTGCCTATCTGCTTGGCATGTATGGGAAAGTCGCGCTCGGCCCGACCAGCGTCAGCGCCCGGTTGACGATACGCGACGTGAACGCCCGTGAGATGGCTGCGATCCTGCCGCTGGCCGTCTTCGTACTTTGGGTTGGGCTCTATCCGAAACCCTTTCTCAACGTCATCGATGCCTCGGTGAAGCATCTGCTGACGCAGGTGCAAAGTAGGGGGAGCGGCCCATGACCACCGCCACGCTTTTCCAGTCGGCCCTGGCGAGCCTGCCCGAGATCGTGGTGATCACAGGCGCCTGCATCCTGCTGATCCTGGGACAGTTTGTGCGAAAGGGACAGGAACATTTCCTTGTCGGGGCGTCGGTCGCGGTCGTGTTGATTGCCGCCTTGGCGACACTCATGCTGGCGAGCGAGGTGCGGCCGGCCTACACGGGCATGTTCATCGCCGATCGCTTCGCGGTCTTTTTCAAGTTCGTTTTCTACTTGGCCACCCTTCTGACATTCCTCCTTTCGCGAAAATATGCCGATATCGAAGGGATCGGCAGCAGCGAATACTATGTCCTGCTGCTCTTTGCGCTTTCGGGCATGATGATCATGGCCTCGGCGACCGATCTCCTGTCGATCTATGTCGGCATCGAACTGATGGTGATTTGCACCTATGTGCTGACCGGTTTCCTGCGGCGTGAGCGGCGGTCGAACGAAGCAGCACTGAAATACGTAGTCCTTGGCGCGGTCTCGACCGGGATTTTCCTTTACGGCGTTTCGCTGGTCTACGGGCTCACCGGCACAACGCAATTGGACGGGATGGCTGCGGCCGTGACCGGCGATCGGCTCGATCCGGGATTGTTGCTGGCGGTGGTCTTCATCGTCGCGGGGCTGGTCTTCAAGGTCGGCGCGGTTCCCTTCCATATGTGGCTGCCGGACGTCTATGAAGGCGCCCCGACGACGATCACCGCCTTCATGTCGGTAGGGCCCAAGGCGGCGGGGTTCGCGGTGATCCTGCGGGTGTTCCTCAACCCTCTCGTCGCAGCCTCGGACGTCTGGATCATCCTCGCTGTCATTGCGGTGGTGACGATGGCGCTCGGCAGTTTCGTGGCGCTGGTCCAGGATAATTTCAAGCGTCTCCTGGCCTATTCCAGCATCGCCCATGCCGGCTTCGCCATTTTCGGCGTGGCCGCCGGCGGTGCCGATGGGATCGCCAGCGTGATGCTCTATCTGCTGATCTACGCTTTCATGAATCTCGGCATTTTCGGAGCCGTCATCATGATGCGGAACGACGATTTCTCCGGCGAGGTCATCGAAGACTATGCGGGTTTCGCCAAGTCACATCCGGGGCTGGCGCTTCTGATGCTGCTCTATCTCTTCTCGCTGGCCGGCATTCCGCCGACGGCCGGGTTCTTCGCCAAATTTTACGTGCTGGTCGCCCTCGTCGAGCGTGGTTTCGTCATGCTGGCGGTAATCGCAGTGCTGCTCAGCGCCGTCGCCGCCTATTTCTACATCCGCATCGTCATGGTGATCTACATGCGCGAGCCGAAGAGGACATTCGCCCCGGCGCTGACGCCTTTGGTGGGCGCGACACTCGCCGTCACCGCCGCCGGCACCATCGGCATCGGCCTGTTTCCGTCGTGGTTTCTGAAGCTTGCCCAAGATTCGGTCTTTGGTGGGTGAGCGATTGGATTTGCAATGATCACACCGACGGAATAGACTTGAAGGTGGAGGAAGGATTGCCCACGTAGCGCCGCGGCGGACCGATTTACCAGTTCGCGATGAGGTCGATGGGCAACCGGTGCAGTGATATGACTGCAATGGAATTCTTGCCCGTTCTTTTCATGGTCGCCGGAGTCGTTCTGGTGACGGGGGTGACGTTGTTCGTTTCCTCGCTGCTGCGCCCATCCAATCCCTATCCCGCCAAGAACATGCCCTATGAATGCGGCATGGATGCAGCGGGCGAGGCGGCGGCGGGCCGCTTCAGGGTGCCGTTCTTTATCCTCGCGATCCTGCTGGTCGTTTTCGATGTCGAAGCGATGTTCCTCTTTCCCTGGGCCGTCGTCCTGAAAGAGATCGGGCTGGTCGGCTATATCGAGATGATCGTCTTCATGGTGCTGCTTCTCGTGGGCTTCGCCTACGCCTGGCTGAAAGGAGCGCTGGAATGGGAGGCGTAAACAACGCGATCCGCGACAGCGTGCTGTTCACCACGGCCGACAGCATCATCAGTTGGAGCCGGAGATCGGCGCTGTGGCCGGAGACCTTCGGCATTGCCTGCTGCGCCATCGAGATGATCTCGGCCGGTTGCGCCCGCTACGATCTCGACCGGTTCGGCGTGGTGTTCCGCCCTTCGCCGAGACAATCCGACGTCATGATCATCGCCGGCACCGTGACCAGGAAATTCGCGCCCGTCGTGCGGCGGCTCTATGACCAGATGCCGGAACCGCGCTGGGTGATCGCCATGGGCACCTGCGCTATTTCGGGCGGGGTCTACAACACCTATGCCGTGGTGCAGGGATCGGAAACCTTCGTGCCCGTCGATGTGCATGTGCCTGGCTGTCCGCCCCGGCCCGAGGCGCTGATGCACGGCTTCCTCCTGCTTCAAGAAAAGATCAAGAGATCCCGGGCGCTCGCCGGCACACCTCTGGATCGGGTTATGGCGTCATGAGTGCGCAGCCGTCCCTCAATCGCGCTCCGATCATGGAGCGCTTCGGAGAAACAATCGAGGACCTCGGCACTGCGCACGGCGTCGACGCCTTTGCCGTTCCGCCCGAGAGGATCGTCGAGTTCTGCCGGTTCCTGAAAGAGCATCCGGCGCTGCAATTCAATTTCCTCTCGGACATTTGCGGGGTTGATCACTATCCCGAAACGCCGCGGTTCGAGGCGGTCTACCATCTTTATTCGCTGCCCAACAGGTGGCGGGTCCGCATCAAGTGCCGGCTTGGCGATCCTCCCGACGTGGCTTCGGTCACGGGGGTCTGGCGCACCGCCAACTGGCATGAGCGTGAGGCCTGGGACATGTACGGCATCCGGTTCGAGGGACATCCCGATCTGCGCCGGATCTACATGTGGGAAGGCTTCGAGGGCTTTCCCCAGCGCAAGGATTTCCCCTTAAGGGGCTATAGGGACACGTTGAACCCCTTCGGTGCCGAAGGTCCGCCGCCAACACGGCCCGACCTTGCCACCAGGGACATTCCGTAAGGAGGCCGTTCTACGCCGGAACGTTGAGATGACCGAAGTCACCGAGCTCAGCAGGCCTGAGGGTGAAGCGCTCAATACCAGGGAAGTGCTTCTCAACCTCGGTCCGCAGCACCCCAGCACGCATGGGGTCCTTCGGCTCGTCCTCGAACTGGACGGCGAGTTCGTCGAGCGTGTCGATCCGCATATCGGCTACCTCCATCGCGGCACCGAAAAACTGGCGGAGAGCTTCACTTATACCCAGATTTTCCCGCTGACGGACCGGCTCGACTATCTCTGTCCGCCCTCGAACAACCTGGCCTTCGCGCTGGCGGTGGAGAAACTCCTCGGCATAGAAGCACCGATCCGGGCGCAATATATCCGCGTGATGATGGCCGAGCTGGCACGGATCTCCGGTCACCTCCTGATCACCGGCGCGCTGCCGATGGATCTCGGCGCCATGACCGCGCTGCTTTACGTCATGCGCGAGCGCGAAATGATCATGGACCTCCTGGAAATGATCACCGGTGCGCGCATGCACACGTCCTTCTGCCGGGTCGGCGGGGTGCGCGAGGACCTGCCTGACGGGTTCTTCCCCAAGATCCGCGAGTTTTGCGACATCTTCCCGAACCGGATCCGCGACTATGAGCGACTGCTCGAAGATAACCGGGTGTTTCTCAATCGCACGAAGGGGATCGGCGTGATCTCCGCCGAGGATGCTGTTGATCTCGGCCTCAGCGGCCCGAACCTGCGTGCTTCCGGTGTCGACTGGGACATCCGGCGCGATGAGCCCTACGAGATCTACGACCGGCTCGATTTCAACGTCATCACCCGTAACGAGGGCGATTGCTATGCACGCTGGCGATGCCGCGTCGACGAGATGCGCGAAAGCATGAGGATCATCGAACAATGCATCGACCAGATGCCTGAGGGCCCGTTCCAGATCGACAATCCGACAATCGCCTTCCCGCTCAACAAGGATCGGGTGCACTGCTCGATGGAGGCGCTGATCCAGCATTTCGACCTGTCTGCCTACGGCTTCAAGGTGCCGAAGGGCGAGGTCTATTCGGCGATCGAGGCGCCAAAGGGCGAGCTTGGCTTCTACATCATCAGCGACGGGTCGCCAAAACCGTTCCGCATGAAGGTGCGGGCACCCTCGTTCGTCAATCTTCAGGCTCTCTTCGGGGTCACCAACGCCCGCTATCTGGCGGACATGATCGCCGTGCTCGGCAGCCTCGACCCTGTGATGGCGGAGGTGGACAAGTAGCAAGGATTTGAATGCGATGACCATGCGCGAAAAGATCCAAGAGGCGGCGGCGCGCTATCCCGACCAGCGTTCTGCGATCATGCCCGCGCTCCTGATCGCGCAGGAAGAACATGGCCATCTGCCCGGGCCGGTATTGGAAGAGGTCGCCGACATTCTCAAGGTCGAGCGGATCTGGGTCTACGAGTTGGCGACTTTCTACACCCTTTTCCACACCGAGCCGGTGGGGATGTTCCACCTGCAGCTCTGTAACAATGTTTCCTGCATGCTGTGCGGATCAGAGGAGCTGCTAAACCACCTGGAAACGGTGCTGGGGATCAGGAAAGGCGACACCACCCCGGACGGGCTGTTCACGCTTTCGACCGTCGAATGCCTCGGCGCCTGCGAGATGGCTCCGGTGATGCAAGTCGGCGACGATTACCACGCCAACCTTGATGTGGCGCGGATAAACGCACTGTTGGACAGCCTGCGGGCGACAGTGGGAGCGCCGAGCATCGAGCACGCCTCCGCGCGGCTGCCGGGGGAGTAGCGCCATGTTCGAGCCGGTTCTTCTCAAAAATGTCGATGTGGCCGACAGTCATTTGGTGTCGACCTACGAGGCTGGCGGCGGCTACCAGGCGCTGGAAAAGGCGCTGCGCGCGTACACGCCTGACGAGGTTGTCGACCTCGTCAAACGGTCCAACCTGCGCGGTCGCGGCGGTGCCGGATTCCCAACGGGCATGAAATGGGGTTTCGTGCCGAAGCGCACCGGCAAGCCGACATATCTGTGCTGCAACGCCGATGAGGGCGAGCCGGGCACGTTCAAGGACCGGATCATCATGGAGCGCGACCCGCATCAACTGATCGAGGGGCTGGCGGTCAGTGCATATGCGATTGGGGCCGAAACAGCCTATGTCTACATTCGCGGAGAATATGTGACGGCGACCCGTCGTCTGGAGCAGGCGATCGCCGAGGCCCACGCAAAGGGCTATCTCGGAAAGCGCATTCTGGGCTCCGATTTCAATTTCGCCGTACACATCCACTGCGGCGCCGGCGCCTATATCTGCGGCGAGGAGACTGCGATGCTCGAGTCGCTCGAGGGCAAGCGGGCGCAACCGCGATTGAAGCCGCCATTTCCGGCCGTGGCCGGGCTCTACGCCAGCCCGACCGTGATCAACAATGTCGAGACGCTCGCTTGCGTGCCGCATATCGTCATACGGGGGTCGGACTGGTTTCGGGGCATCGGCCCGGATAAGAGCCCCGGCCCGAAGCTCTACTGCCTCAGTGGGCAGGTGCGCAAACCCGGCCTCTATGAGTTGCCGATGGGCATACCGCTGCGCGAACTGGTCGAGAACCACGCCGGCGGCGCGCTGCCGGGACGCAGAATCAAGGCGGTGATCCCGGGCGGGGTCTCAGCGCCGGTCATACCGGAGCACGGGCTGGAGGTGAGGATGGATTTCGACTCGCTGGCTGCCGCCGGCTCGATGCTCGGTTCGGCTGGCGTTATCGTCATCGACGACTCGACCTGCATGGTCAAGGTCGCCACCCGGATCATCGAATTCTTCCATCATGAGTCCTGCGGCAAGTGCACGCCGTGCCGGGAAGGATTGAACTGGGTCGTGAAGGTCCTGCGCCGGATCGAGGCTGGCGAAGGTGCGCCCGGCGATCTGGAGCAGCTGGAGATGCTCTGCAAAGGCATTTTCGGCAATACGTTTTGTGCCTTGGGTGACGGGGCGGCGATGGGGTTGCGGGCGGCACTCGGCCATTTTCGCGATGAGTTCGTTGCCCATATCGAGGACCGCAGGTGTCCTTTTCACTGAAGGCGTGTGCTGCGACAGGACTGCGAGGAAGCATGGTTAGCATTACGATCGATGGACAAACGCTGGAAGTTGAGGCTGGCTCGACAGTGCTGCAGGCCGCCCAGCGTTTGGGCATCGATATCCCGACCTTCTGCTATCTGAAGCGTCTGCCGCCGCTGGCCTCCTGCCGCATGTGCCTGGTGGAGATCGAGGGGCAGCGGCGGCTGCAGCCGTCCTGCGCCACCGCCGTCACCGAGGGTATGGTGGTGCGGGCGAACACAGCGCTGATCGAGGAAACGCGCTCTTCCATGCTCGATATGCTGCTCGCCAACCACCCCCTCGATTGTCCGATCTGCGACAAGGGCGGCGAATGCGAACTGCAGAACATGGTGATGGCCTACGGGCCCCGCGAGAGCCGATTCCGCGATGACAAGCGTGTGTTCCACTCAGAGGACATCCGTCTGAGCCCGGTCATCATCATGAACGTCAACCGCTGCATCCAGTGCCAGCGCTGTGTCCGGATGTGTGAGGAGGTCGTCGGCGCGGTCGCCCTCGGCACAATCGAAAAAGGCATGGATACCGCCGTCACCGGGTTCGAGGGCAGTCTCGCGGCTTGTGACCAGTGCGGCAATTGCGTCGAGGTCTGCCCGGTCGGCGCGCTGATGAGCTTCCCCTATCGCTACAAGGCGCGGCCCTGGGATCTCACTGAGACCGACACGGTCTGCCCGCATTGTGGCACCGGTTGCCAGCTGACGGTGGGCACACGTAAGGGCGAGTTCATGCGGGTGCGCTCGAAATGGGACGAGGGGGTCAACCGCGAAACGCTCTGCGTCCGGGGACGCTTCGGCCTCGATTTCGTCACGAGCCGGGACCGCATCAAGCGACCGATGATCCGTCGTGATGGCGCCCTGGTTCCGGTTTCCTGGGATGAGGCTGGGGACTACCTGCGCCGGCGACTATCGGCCGTCGAGGGCAAGGCTGCCGGCGGGCTGGCCTCGCCCCGCCTCCCCAACGAGATGCTCTATCAGTTTCAGAAGCTGATGCGGACGGCATTCCGGACCAACAACATTGATTGCTCGTCACGCTGGTCCACGCCCTTCGATACGCTCGGCCCGCTACTGGCAGCCTTCAACAGCCGCGCACCGCTGGACGACGTGATCGGCAGCGACTGCGTGCTCGTCATAGGCGGCAACGTCACCGAGGAGAACCCGGTCACCGAATACCTGCTGCGGGATGGCGTGCGGCGGCGGCAGACCGGATTGCTCATGCTCTCGGCGCGGCCATCCCGTCTGGATGCCGATGCCAGGGTGGTGGTTCGCGTGCTGCCGGGCAGAGAAGCGGCGAGCCTTGCGGCAGTGGTGGCCGGTCTCGCAGCGGCAGTTGGTCAGGCCTTGCCGGACGACGTTCTTGCGGGCGTCGCCGCGACAATCGGCGAGCCGGCGGCGGAAACCGGCATTGACGGGCCGGATCGTCTGGCCGCGGCGCTCAGGGAAGGCCGTAGCGTTACCGTGCTTGTCAGCGTCGACCTCCTGAGATCACCCGAAGCGCGCGCGACGCTGCAGCAGATCAATAACCTGCTGCAGGTTCTGCGCCTGCTCGGCAAGGGCCTGGCAATGCAGTTCCTCTTCGACCGCGCCAACCAGATGGGCGCCTGGGACATGGGAGTCCTGCCGGCCGCTCTGCCGGGGCTGTGGGCGGTCGCCGACGATGTGGCGCGCACAAGTCTTGCGCGGGACTGGGGCGCCGAAATCCCGCCTGAACCCGGCGCGGATCTCGACGCCATTCTGGAGCTCTGCGTCGGCGGGCGGATGGGCGCCCTCTACATCGTCGGAGCCGACCCCCTGATCGCCTATCCCGACAGGGATTTCGTGACGCGGGCGCTTGGCACCGCCGATCTCCTGATCGTGCAGGACGCCTTCCTCACGGATACGGCGGGCCTTGCCGAGGTCGTCCTGCCCGCGGCAGGTTACGGCGAGGAAACCGGCACGTTCACCAACAACGAGGGGCGGACCCAGACGGTCCGCAAATTCCGCGAACCCGCCTTCGAGGCGCGGAGCAATCTGGCGATCTTCGACTTCGTCGCAGCGCTCCGCAACCAGGCACTGCGGCCGTCGACGCAAGGCGAAATTTTCGACGAGATTGCGCGGCTGGTTCCAGCCTATCAGGGGTTGACACTGGGCGGACTTGGCGCTGACGGCGCATTTACCAATGCGGTGCCGACGCCACCTGTGGCCAGGTTCTTTGCGCCGCCGTCCGTCCCGGCAGCAGTCGACCGGCTCATGTTGATCACCGGCGACTGCCTGTTCCACAACGGATATCTTTCCGAACGGTCGGACATCTTAAACACGGTCGCCAATGATCCCTATGTCGCGATGAGCGCGCAGGATACCGCGCAGCTTGGCCTTTTAGATGGCGATCAGGTCATTGTGCGTTCCGCCCAGGGCGAACTGACGGCGCAGCTCAAGGTCGATAGGCGGTTTCCCAAGGGCCTCGTCTTCGTTCCGGAAAACTATCGAGCCTTGCGTCTCAACGGCTTGATGCGGCGGGGCGAATACCCATGCCCGGTGGAGGTCCACAAGGTGCATGCCACTCTTGAGGTCGACCGCACGAGCCGGATCTGGCGTGGGGTCTGAAGATTTGGGATCGCCGCGCCGCGGGCCACCCGGCAAGCTGCCCTGCCCCAGCGCCTTCACATCAAGCTGGTAACGTCAGTGATACCTGGTCCCGCAGATGTAATCCTGCAGATCCTGCTCTGTGCGCTGCGCTTCGTCGAGCCTGTGTTTAACCACGTCGCCGATACTGACCACGCCGACAACGTCGCCTCCATCCATGACCAGCACATGACGCGTACGCCGCTGGGTCATGATCCCCATCGCGACGGGTAGCAAATCCCGTGTCGAACAGGTCGCCACATTGCGGTTCATGACATCCGCGACCGGCATCATCACCGCCTCGGCCCCGTATTCCGCCACCGCATTGCAGCAATCCCGCTCCGATAGCGAACCCAGGTATTCGTCGTTCGATTGGCTGACGACGACGAAGCCGATATTGTTGTCGCGAAACAGCCTCAAGACTTCCACCATCGTCTGATCGGGAGCGACAGCGATGACACCGACACCCTTGTTCTTCATGATTTCGCCGACAAGCATCTGAGCCTCCTGTCTGCGCGCTCCGGCTTGACGGATGGCGCGCGTTCACGTTCGCCGGATATTCCGCCACCAATTGTAGCCCTGCATCTCTTTCGTCTCGACGAGCACGTCCTTCTGTGTATTCAGGCGCGCGGCGACCACGCCGCCGCCGGTTTCAGCCTTGCCCGGCTTGGCGAGCAGGTCGTCGCGCCCGATCACCAGGTCACGCGAGGAAAAACTCGAAAATTCGTACTGCTGGCCAAGCGCGATTGCATCCGCTGGGCAGGCGTCCTCGCACAGCCCGCAGAACAGGCAGCGAGCCGTGTCGATCTCGAATTTTGCCGGGTGCCGGTTGCCCTTCTCGTCCTCGTAGGGGACGACTTCGATACAGTCGCAGGGACAGATCCGCGCGCAGAGTTCGCAGGCCACGCACTTGATCTCGCCCTCTTCATCACGCGTCAGGAAGTGATGCCCGCGATAGCGTGAGTAGGGTAGCCATTTTTCCTTGTCCGGATATTGCATGGTTACGGTTCTGGAGAACAGGTAGCCGAAGGTCAAAGCCAACGCATTCGCCAGATCGGCGAAGAACGCCCAGCCAATCCATGTTCCAACTCTGTCCTGCGCGCGCGACATCGCCGCCTCGCTACGGAGCCGCTACGGCCCCTAAAAGTACACCGGTTATAATTATGTTCGCCATCGACAGAGGAAGCAAGACTTTCCATCCGATCGCCATCAGTTGGTCGTAGCGGTAGCGGGGGAAAGTGAAGCGGACCCAGATAAACACGTAGACGAAGAATGCGACCTTGAGCACAAACCAGAGGAGTGGTGGCAAGGGGATCAGTACACCGTTCCAGCCGCCGAAAAACAGGATCACCACCAGGACCGATACCAGCAACACGATGGCATATTCGCTGACCATGAAAAAAGCAAAGCGGATACCGCTGTACTCGGTATGGAAGCCGGCCCCGAGATCTCCCTCCGCTTCCGAAAGATCGAAGGGAATACGCTGCGCTTCGGCCAATCCGGCGACGAAGAACACGAAGAAACCGACCGGTTGGTAGACGATGTTCCAGACATCGGTCTGTGCCCGCACGATGTCGAGCAGGCTCATGGATTGCGCCAACATGACCACCCCGATCACCGCAAACCCCATCGGAATCTCGTAGCTGATCATCTGCGCGCAGGTCCTGAGGCTGCCGAGGACCGCGTATTTGCTGTTAGCGGCCCAGCCACCGAAGATCACGCCATAGACCTCGATCCCGATCACCGCAAAGATGAAGAGTAACGCCACATTCATGTTGGAGACGTAAAGCGTGATCTCGGCGCCGAGGACCGAGATGCTTTCGCCGAAGGGGATCGCGACGAACACCACAAAGGGCGGGGTGAGCGCCAGGATTGGCGCCAGTTTGAACAGGAAGCGATCGGCCTCGGCCGGGATGTGGTCCTCTTTGGTTAAGAGCTTTATTCCGTCCGCCACCGGCTGCAGCAGCCCGTGCCACCCGACGCGCATCGGCCCCATCCGCTGCTGGATGTGCCCGGCGATCTTGCGTTCGAGCCAGGTTAGCGGCAACGGCAGCAACAGCAGGATCGCAATCAGAAACGCGACCTTGAAGACAATCAGGCCAAGGGCGACGATAAGTTCCATGATCCGCGGCCACTTATGCATCGGGTTGAGACGTGCGACCGGACTTTGGCTCCGGCTATACACCAAGCACTATGCGCAACCGTAAGCCTCCATGGTACAACGGTGACGCACCTCATACAATGCCATCACAGTTTGCTCTTCGGCCCAAATCGACGGCCGGTCATCCCTCCCCTTGTTTGTTCAATTCGTACTGATTGCTGGATGATTGCTCCACTCTCCGGCGGGACCATCCGCCGGAGAGTGGACGGTCGGGGCAAGGCCGCCCTCTCACACGCTTGCGATCAGGCCGCCATCGACCCTGATGACAGAGCCGGTCAGATAGGAGGATCGCATGCTTGCAATGAAAGCGACCACGTCAGCATATTCCTGAGGGTCTCCATAGCGGCCGACCGGGATCGAGGCGGTGCTTGCGGCCGAGACCTCCTCCACAGGCCTGCCTTCACGCTTGGCCTTTTGCTCATCGAGGAAAGTGATGCGCTGCGTAGCGATACGTCCCGGCAGGACGACATTGACGGTCACGCCATCGCGGCCGACCTCACCCGCCAAAGTCTTGGACCAGCCAAGCAGGGACATGCGCAGGGCATTCGAGAGGCCAAGGTTGGGAATGGGCGCGACGACACCCGACGATGTCGAGGTGATGATACGGCCCCACTTCTTTTCACGCATCTTGGGAAGCACGGCGTCGCTGATGGCGATGACCGAGAGAACCATGCTATCGAAATACTTGCGCCAGCTTTCGGCGTTCTGACCGGAAACGAGCGTCGGCGGCGGGCCGCCGGTGATATTGACGAGAACGTCCACCGGACCGAACTGCTTATCTATTGCAGCGAGATTGGGCTCGATCACACCGAGATCGGCAAGATCCCATTGAAACGCCATCGCCGATCCGCCGGCCGCCGCGATTGTTGCGACGGTCTTGTCGGCCGCCTCCCTGTTGATATCGGCAACGGCGACGTTCGCGCCCTCCGCGGCTAGCGTCTTGGCGATTGCTCCGCCAAGTCCGCCACCGGCGCCCAATACGAGGGCAGTCTTGCCTTTCAATCCGAGATCCATGGTCTGTTTCCTTTCCGTTATTGTCGAACTTGTGCGACGTCATGATCAGCCCGCCATCCAGCCGCCGTCGACCATCAGGTTGACGCCGGTCATGTAGCTCGCCATGTCGCTGGCGAGGAAAAGTGCGGCATTCGCGACATCGCGCGGCTCGCCGAGCCGCGGCCAGGGCGTGCGACGGCGTGAATAGTCGAGAGCGTCAAGATCGTTGGCGACACCCGGCTTGCCGGTGATGATCTTGCCGGGGGCGATCGCATTGCAAACGATTCCTGCCGCTGCATGGTCGACAGCAATTTGCCGGGTCATCTGGACGATCGCACCCTTGCTGACCCCGTAGGGGAAATCGCCTGGGCAGGCGACCATGCCGTGCTGCGACGAAATGTTGATGATGCGTCCGCGCGTGTCGCCGACCGGCTCCTGCAGTAGGAATTGCTGCGCTGCCCGCTTGCAGCAATAAAAGAAGCCGGTGACATTGACGGCGATCACCCGATCCCATTGTTGCGGCGACGTTTCCAGGAGATCGGTCGAAGTGTAGATCGCGGCATTGTTGACCATGATGTCGAGCCGCCCAAACCCTTTCACCGTCTGTGAGACCAGCGCATCGACGTCAGCCCATCTGGAAATGTCGGTCTTTATGAACATACCCTTTCCGCCTGCCGCCCGGATGCGGGAAAGGGTCGTTTCACCTCCCTCGATCGGATCCTCGGAGACGTCGCCAATCACGACGGTCGCGCCCTCTTGGGCGTAGCGAAGCGCGATCGCGCGACCGAGACCGGAACTCGCCCCGGTGACAATGGCAATTTTCTTCTCGAGCATAGGCATGGGAGTTCCTTTAGTCGGCCCTGCGGACGACCTGGCCGCGATTGGGGATGATGAGCGTTCCGTCTTTGACGATGCGTTCGCCGCGGAGGAAGACATCGGTCAACCGGCCGGCCGCACGCTTGCCATGAAATGGTGTATAAGCGGCGCGGGAAGCCTGTTCGGCATTGGTGATGACAGCTGATCTGCCCATATCGACAATCAGCATGTCGGCATCACGACCGACGGCGATCGACCCTTTCGAACGTCCAAGCCCGAAGCGGTGGGCGGGATTGTACGCGCAGATCCGCACCAGGTCCGGAAGCCCTATGACCTTTTCCGCCACAAGGCCCAGCATCACCGAAAGCAATGTCTGAAGTCCGGGCATGCCGCCGGGAATATCGGCAAAGGATTCATAGGCCGCCGACTTCTCGGCCGGGCTGTGCGGTGCGTGATCGGTCGCCATGATCGTGATCAGGCCCTCCGAGACCGCATGGCGCAGGGCAGCGACATCGTCATGCGCGCGAAACGGCGGTGATCCCTTCAGCTTGGCACCGTCCGTCTCGTAGTCGTCGGATGTGAAGAACAGGTTCTGCGGCGTCGTTTCGACAGTGACGTCAGCCATGCCCTGAAGGCGGCGCCAGGTTTCGACGCCGAGCTTCGAATTGACCTGGCGAACATGCACTCGCGCACCGCTCTCGGCCGCGGCAAGAACCGCACGCGCGATACCGCCGGCTTCGGCGAGCGGCGGCCTGCTGGCAAGAAACGCCGAAATGCCGCCGCTGCGGTCGCGTGAACTGGTTCCCTCGAGGATCGACTGGTCGCCGGGGGAAACACCGATCACCGTGCCGGTGTCCTTCAACCGGCGCAGCATCTGCGTGACCGCGTCCAGACTGTCGAACCGATAGTCGGCAGGCACATCCGCCGTGAACAGTTCAAGCGAAACCGGCGACAAGGCAAGCAGGTCATCCAGGCTGTCGCAGCTCTTTGAAACCACCGCCTGAAAACCGACGTCGACATTCAGTCGTCCCGCTGCGCTCGCCATCTTGTCGGACAATTGCTGCGCCGAAGCCGTCCAGGGATCGTCCGTCGGCATATCGAGGATCGTTGTCACGCCGCCGAGAGCGCCGGCATGCGTGCCACTCTCAAAGTTTTCCTTGTGCGTCAGTCCGGGTTCTCGCAGATGCGCATGCGCATCGACGAGCCCCGGCAATAGCTGCTTGCCGCCCGCATCGATGAAATTGCGTGCCATCGCGGTTTCGCCAGGCGCAAGCAGAGCCGCTATCCGTCCATCGAGAATGCCGACATCCGCACGGCCTTGACCGTTTGCATTGACGACCGTGCCGCCAAGGATCATCGTATCGAACACGTCCGCCTCCGCTTTTCTACCACAGACCTGCGAGCCGCGGTTCTTCGTGCGTGACAACCTCGATCAGCGCGGCCTGGCCGGCTGTGACCCTGTCCAGGGCGCGCAACAATGCGGGACGCAGGTTCTCCGGTTCGATCACACATTCGCTGTAGCCACCGAGGGCTTCAGCGATCGGAGCGTAGTTGCCCGTCACCCGGTTCGCGCCATATTTCGTGGTGGCAATCGGCATGCTTTTCGCGTAGCCGCCGAGCACGTTGTTGCGCAGCACGACCGTCAGGACTGGCAGATTGCACCGCACGGCGGTTTCGAAGTCGATGCCGACCATTCCAAAGGCGGACTCTCCCATCAGATTGACGACCGTCGCATCGGGACGAGCAAGCTTGGCCCCCATCGCAAAGCCGAGGCCGCTGCCGAGCTGGGTGGTCTTGCCCCAGCCGATGTAGCCGCCGGGCGTGCTTGCCATATAGAACGGGCAGAACTGGTCACGCGGATTACCGGCATCATGCGTCACGATCGAGGTCTTCGGATCGATCGCCTGCATGATCTCCCAGACGACACGGTAGGGCGAGATCGGTGTGCTGTCCGATGTCAGCAGCGGCATCCACTTTTCCAAGAAGGCCGCACGAATGACGGCGATTTCTGCCGCCGGCTGCGGCCGGTCGCCAAGTGGCAGAAATTCCCGGCGGATAAGCGTAATCATCTGCCTGAGGACGGAGGCGGCATCACCGATCACGCCTTGCGAGATCACATAGTCCTTGCCGAGATCGGCTTCGTCGAGCGTCACCTGCAGGATGGTTTTGTCGTCCGGGACCGGCAGGATGTAATAGGAGCGCGTCAGGCTGCTGCCGAGGGCAAACACGACATCGGCCCTTTCGAGAAAATGGTCGACCGTCGCCGGTCGTGCCCGGCCGGCAGCCCCAAGCGCAAGTGGATGGTCTTCGGGAAAGGCGCTCTTGCCGTTCGGTGTCGTCATGACGGGAACGTTCAACAACTCGGCCAGCTCGACCAGATCCTGCGTGGCCGATGCGGCGAGAACTCCCTGCCCTGCCAGGATCACCGGGCTCTTGGCCGCAATCAGGGCTTCAACCAGATTGGCCACCTCACCGTCATCGGCCTGCGGCACGCTGCGGCGCGGGCGGCGATGATCGGCCGGACGGGCGTCGAGCGTTTCGGCCAACAAATCGACCGGAAGTTCCAGCAGAACGGGCGCCGGCGGCCCGTTTCTGACACGTGAAACTGCCGCATGCATCAGCTTCGGCAGATCGGCGACCTGCGTTGCCGCTTCGCACCATTTAGTGATGTGGCGGAAGTTGCGACGGGATTCGAAATTCGGGGCGACCGCTTCCGATCCGCGCGGATAACCGGTCGGCAGGAACAGCATCGGCACACGATCATTGAAGGCCTGAGCGATACCGGCAAAGGCGCTTTCGGCTCCCGGACCGTACTGGACGGTGACGACGGCGAGCTCCCTGCCGGCCGTCGCCCGGGCGTAACCTTCGGCAATGTTGACGGCGACCCGCTGCGTACGTGCGATCAGCGGCGGAATATCGAGCGCGGCAGACGCATCAAAAAGCTCGCTTGCCGGAAAGCCGATGATCTGCTTGACGCCTTCCTGCTTCAAGACACCGGCGACATATTCGGCGCCGCTTATCGTTTCCGCCTCTGCTTGACGATGGTCACCCGGCATCGCATGCGCACCGTCAGCCATGATGATCCATCCAGTAACGAGCGATGTCTTCGCGTCGCATGAAGGCAGCGCCCGGGGTCTTCTTGACGTGTTCGATCACGTCCCGAAGCCCCGACGCCCGATTGGGCTGGCCCATCCAGCGCGCATGCACGCCGATCGTCAGCATGCGCCCCCCGATCTCGTCGGCTTCGCCAATCATGTAGTCGATGGCAGAACGGCAATCCTCGGCAAAATCGCGCGGATTGCTGTAGCCGGGCGCAATCAGATAACGGCTGTCGTTCAGTGTCTTCGAATAGGGAACGACGAGAAGGCGCGTGCCTTCGTGATCGAGAAAATAGGGAAGATCGTCGTTGCAGGGATCGGAATAATAGAGAAAGCCACCTTCCCTGACGATCAGATCTCGGGTGTTGACGCTTGGAAAGGATCGGCAGTTCCAGCCCATCGGCCGCTTGCCGGTCAATTTTTGATAGAGGGCGATGGCTTCGTGAAGCTGTTGCTCCTCCTCATCGCGCGGCATGATGGAATATTCACTCCAGCGCAGGCCGTGGCCGAGCAGGTCATGGCCGCGGGCATTCATCCAATCAATGACGGCAGGGTTTTTCTCGAGCGCAACGGCGCAGGCCGAGACGGTTACCGGAATATCGTAGCGGTCGAACAGGCGTGATAGGCGCCAGACGCCGGCACGACTGCCATATTCAAAATGCGTTTCGGTGCCGAGGTCGCGCAGCGGCGGGCTGTTTGGGATATTGTATTCGCCCCAATTGTCGTTTCGCCCGTCCTCGAGCCAGGAATATTCGGCGCCCTCCTCGTAGTTCAGGACAAGGTTGATCGCGAGCTTGACCCCACCTGGCCAAGTCATGACAGGAGGCTTCGGGCCGTAACCGACAAAGTCGCGCGATTGATCTTTTGCCATGGCGCTCATCACTTTCCCTCGTTCTGATTTTCGTTGTCGATAATCCAGTCCATGTAATCGTGGAACGATTGCCTTGCGCCGCGCGGCTGCCAGCCGGTGTCGCGCGCGATGCGGGCAATGTCGTAGGCTCCCCACATGCCGTCTTTGAGTGAGACGTCCTGAATGATGTTGGCAGTTTCCCCCGGGCTCAAATCGACCTGCAGGTCCGGAGCCCGCTCCTTCGCCCAGGCGATGATGTCGCCGATCGTCGAGGTCTCGCCGCTGCCGATATTGTAGTGCCGGTAACGCAGGCGTTCTGCGAGGATCAGCGCGATGATCGCATCGGCGACATCGGTCGAGGTGATGTAGTCGCCGACAGGCTCCAGGCTGTTTGGCCGGATGGTCTCGCCAGCAAGCGCCATGTGGGCTACCCGGTTCGGCACGTGCCGGAAATTGCGGCTGCCGGTGACCCGGTCCATCGGCCCATAAACCGACGCAAGCCGAACGGAGGCCGCCGACAGATCGAACAGATCTGCGTAGCGGTTGACGACCATCTCGGCTGCAAATTTGGAGATCCCGTAAAGCGTCAGCGGCGCGACATAGCCATCTTCAGGAAGCGGCTCACCCGTCCAATCCGGCCCGTGGTGACGGTAGACGGAGCCCGAACTGACGAAGACGAGGCGTTGAATGCCGGGGCGTTCCCTCAACCATTCGAGAATGTGCACGGTGCCCATGAAATTGACATCGACGATCCTGGCAGGATCGTCAGCTTCGGGCTGGCGCTTTGCTTCTGCGGCACTGCCACGCGAGATTGGAGTGACAGTCGCGCCATGGACCACGTAGCGGATATCGTGACTGTCGAGCGCTGCCTCCCACTGGCCGGGATCACAGATGTCAGCCGTGATAACAGTGAGCCGATCGCGGACCGGTGCAAAATAGCGCTCAGCCATGTCATCCAGGCCGGCGCGGTCAAGAATGACGACACGCGCCCTGGCATCACGATCGAGCCACGTCCGGGCAAGGACACTCATGACAAAGCCGGTTCCACCGGTGACAAGTAGGGTCATTTCAAATCCATCCAAAGATTTCGCGACATGCATCAGCGCGTGGCATAGCCACCATCGGCCAGGAGGTCGGTTCCGGTGACGAACGAAGCGTCCGACGACAGCAGGAAGGCGGCAGCAGCGGCAATTTCATCGGGCTTTGCGATACGACCGAGCAGATGCGCAGGTCCGAGTCCGGCATTGGCCGCCTCAAGATCCGGCCAACGCTGCAGCAGCCTTGGCGTGGCAACAGCGCCCGGCGACAGGCTGTTGACGCGGATGCCATCGACCGCATGATCGGTGGCCATGGCCTTGGCGAGATGCACAAGACCGGCCTTTGCTGCGCAGTAGGCGACAGCCCTGCCGGTCGCCACATGCGCAAACTGCGATGCGATGAAGACGACCGATCCGCCGCCGCCTGCAATCATTGCCGCAAGCGCATGCTTGCTGGCCAGGAAGGCGCCCGTCAGGATGACGTCGATCTCGAGGCGCCATTGCTGTTCGTCAAGATCGACGACCGTCCCATCCATCGAAGGTGCTGCGGCGTTGTGCACGAGCCCGTCCAGGCGTCCAAACCGTTTCACACCACTATCCACCGCGCGACTGACTGACGCATCGTCCGTCACGTCGCACTGGATGGCGAAAGCCTGAGGGCCAAGGGACTGGGCGAGCGCAGTGACGCTATCGAGCGATTGATCCGCACAGATCACCGAGGCGTTTTCATCGATGCAGCGGCGCGCAATCGCCGCGCCGATACCGCTCGCAGCACCGGTCAGAAAGATCACCTTGCCATCAAGGCGTGACATCGCCGCCGTCATGATGCAAGCACCTTCGAAAGACCTTGGCGCGGTGGGAACGGCCGGTGACGGGCGACGAACTGGCCCCGTCCCGGCTCGGCCATGATCTTTCCGTCGTCCCAGACGATGTCGCCCCGTGAGATCGTCATGATGGGCCAGCCCTTCACGACCTGGCCTTCATAGGGCGTATAGTCGGTCGCATGATGCAGCAGCGAATTGGTGATCGTGACGCTGCGATCCGGATCCCAAATCGCGATATCGGCGTCGGCACCAACTGCAATCCGTCCCTTGCGGGGATGGAGACCAAAGAGCCGCGCCGGGGCGCCGGCGGTCAGATCCGCGAATTTCTGCAGCGAGATCAGGCCACCGTTCACACCAGCGGAAAACAGCAAAGCGAGCCGCGTTTCGATACCGGGAATGCCATTGGGAATGCGATGGAACGGGGTTCCCGGCCCACCCGCGATCTTGTCGGCATAGTGCCAGGGCGAGTGATCGGACGTGAAGACCTCAAGCGTTCCATCCAGGATGCCGCCCCAGATTGCCGGCTGGTTGGACTTGTCGCGCGGCGGCGGCGTGCAGACGCATTTGGAGCCGGACAGGTCGTGCGTATCGATGTCATCGGCCGAGAGGAAGAGATATTGCGGGCAGGTCTCGGCATAGATCGGAAGCCCTCTCGCCTTGGCGCGGCGAATCTCCTCGACGGCCCCGCCGGCGGCAACATGGCTGACGAGGATCGGGGTCTCGATCAGTTCCGAAAGGCTGATCGCCCTAAAGGTTGCTTCACGGTCGCCGATCGCCGAATGGGCCTTCTCGTGATAGCGCAGGTCGGTCTTGCGCGCAGCGAGGAACTTTTCGGTCAGCCAGCGAATGCAGGCATCATTTTCGGCATGTACCATGACCATCGCACCCTGCGCGCGGGCAAGGTCGAGGACGTTCAACACCTCGTAGTCATCGAGTTTCAGCCCGTCATAGGTGAGGTAAATCTTGATCGACGTGCAGCCTTCGGCGATCAGGCCGGGAATTTCGTCGCGCAATACTTCGGCTGAGGGATCACCGACGATCAGGTGAAAGCCATAGTCGATCCGCGCCTTTGGACAGGCCCGCTTGTGATAATCCTCGACGATATCGCGCAACGACTGGCCGCGCATCTGCATGGCGAAAGGCACGACGGTGGTCGTCCCGCCGCACATCGCAGACAGCGTGCCGGTGTTGAAGTCGTCGGCCGTCGTTTTGCCTTCCCATGGCTGTTGATCCATGTGGCAATGGCTGTCGACCCCACCTGGCAGGACCAGACGACCTTCTGTTGCGACTTCATTTCTTCCCTCGGGCAGATCCGGCTCCAGCGCGGCAATCACGCCATCGCGAATGCCGATATCGATCTGCCTGGTCGCGTCCGGAAGCACCACACGGCCACCACGGATCACGAGGTCATAAGGCTTGGCGCACGTCATTCGCATCCTCCCGAAACGAGGCAAGGCTTGGCCGCGCCGATCGGACGGCGGACAAGATTGAAGCAGGCGGCGGCAGCAACCAGAAAGGCTCCGCCGCCGAGGAGAAGGAAGAGAGCCTGCGGTGCGAATTGTTCCATCAATTGCGCGGCAAGCCCCGGCGTCATGATGTTGCCGATCGAATAGAGGAGCAGCAGGCTGCCCGACGCGGAAACCATGTGCCGGCTATCGAGCTGCGCGTTGGCATAGGCGATTGCGACCGGGTAGATCGTCAGCGCGACTGCGCCATAGACAAAGAACAGGCCGTAGAGCAGCGCCTGGGGCCGCATTCCGGGCCAGGCGATTGCAGCACATAGACCCGCTGCCGCCAGTCCCTGCAGGAGCAACAGAACGCGCCGGTCCATGCGATCCGACAACCATCCGATCGGCGCCTGGGCGAGCATCCCGCCCAGGCTGAAAGCCGTCACCAGCGTCACCGCAACGGCTGCGTCGAGGTTCACCCGCTCCGCATAGATCGGCGTCATCGTATAGACGTTCATGTTGGTCATGCCGGACTGAAAGACGCAGACGACAGTGACTGGCGCGAGAGCGGCGAGCCGCCAGATGCCAAACCGGCTCCCGGAGTGGACGTTGCCGGCATCGACCGCCACTGCCAGCGGCAATCGCAAGGCCGGCCAGGGGCCACCGACAAAGCGGGCATAAACCAACCCGGACAGGATGACCCCGAGCACAAGCTGAAAGAGATGGGGAGATTTCGGTCCGGCCGCCTCGATCAACAATTGCGCAAACAATGTCGCAAGCGAGGTCATCAGCATATAGAGGGAAAAATATGTCCCGCGATTCTTCTGATCGGCATAAAGGTTGATCCAGCTTTCGGAGACGACGAAGAGGGTCGCGATCGAAAAGCCGTTTATCAAACGCAGGCAGAACCAGAACGGGGCGGATTCCGTCACCATATAGCCGCCGGCGCCGAACGCGGCGAGCAATGAGACGATCTGGAAGGCACGCTCATGTCCAAAACGGACGACAAGGAAACGTGCCGACAGGCAACCGCCAAGAAAGCCTATGGGAAATGCTGTCAGCAGCAACTGGACCACGTGCGAATCGATTGCGGGATCGCTCAGATGAAGCGAAACCGTCGTCGTCAGAAGAGAATTTCCAGTCGCAACGATGCAGATGCTCGCCAACACGTGCAGGATTGCACGCAGACCGGCGGCTTTCCGCCAGAAATCACCAATCAACCTGTCGGGATCGCGCATCATTATGCCTGTTTGACGGGAACAAGAATGGATGGCCGGGCGGCGAGGTCCGCCTGATCGATATGGCAGAGAATCTCGTGCGTGCCGGTCATCTTGCGCAGCGGCGGCGGTACGGTGTCGCAGATGCTGCCGAGCTTGCGGTGGCATCGCGTCGAAAAGCGGCAACCGGCGGGTACGTTGACAGGGCTTGGCGTTTCACCCGACAGGCGAATACGCTCGCGCGGCGTTTCGTCGGGATGCGGGCTGCGGATCGCCGACAGCAGCGCCTCGGTATAAGGATGGGCGCCTTCTCCGAAGACTTCCTCGACGGTTCCCTGCTCCATGATCTTGCCGAGATACATGACGACGACCTTGTCGGCGACATGGCGGACCAGCGCCAGGTCGTGGCTGATGAACAGCATCGTGGCGTGCTTTTCCCGCTGAATGTCGAGAAGAAGCGTCACGACCGCTGCCTGCACCGAGACGTCGAGAGCTGAAACCGGTTCGTCGGCGACGATCAGCGAAGGTTCGGCCGCAAAGGCGCGGGCGATGGCGATACGCTGCTTCTGGCCGCCGGAAAGCTGGTTCGGCTTTCGATCTGCAACGGCTGGAGACAACCGCACCATTTCCAGGAGCTCGCGGACGCGCTGCTCGATCTCGGCCTTTCCTTTCCGGATACCGAATTTCTTGATCGAACGACGAATGGAGAAGGCAGCCGAATGCGAAGGGTTGAGCGTACTGTCGGGATTTTGAAAGATCATCTGAACCTGCTGCAGCAGTTCGCGTGGACGCGCGCTCGCCTGCAGCTCGGCAATGTTTTCGCCAGCCATGCGGATTTTTCCCGACGTCGCCTTGTCGAGACCCGTCACGATGCGCGCGAGCGTCGATTTTCCGCAGCCGGACTCACCGACCAGCGCGACGATCTCGGCTGTTGCCGCTTCGAATGTGACCGCTTCATTCGCCTTGACCGTCTTCTGGTGGCCGACAGGATAGAGACGGTTGACGTCGGCTAGCGAAATGGCCGTCGTTTTTTTGGTATCATACGCCTCGACATGCGCCCCGCTTGCGGTCGCAGCCGGAATGTCCGGCCAGCGAACACAACGCACGAGATGGTCCTCGCCCGCCGGCTCCAGAACAAGCCCGGGGCGATCGCAGAGGCCTGCCACGAAACTTGAACAGCGTGGCCCGAAGAGACAGCCCTGCGGCCGTTCCTGCGGTAGCGGGATCGAGCCCGGAATGGCGGCAAGTGTGCGGCTTCTCTTGTCGCCGGTGATATCGGGAATGCAGTCGATGAGACCGCGCGTATAGGGGTGTTTCGGCCGGCGGAACACTTCACCTGTCGTTCCCTCTTCGACCATCTCGCCGGAATACATGATGCCGAGACGGTCGCAGCTTTCCGCGATCAGACCGAGATTGTGCGAGATGAACAAGAGGCTCGTCGAATAGCGTTGACGCAATTCGGCAATCAGATCGATGACCGCAGCCTCGACCGTCACGTCGAGGCCTGTCGTCGGCTCATCGAGCAGCAGCAGGGACGGTTTGGCGAGCAATGCCATGGCGATGACGACACGTTGCTGCTGGCCACCTGATAGCTGATGCGGATATCGCCGCATCATGTCGCGGGCATCCGGCAGGCGAACGTCGGCAAGCATCGCCTCCGCCATCGCCATCGCGTCCTTCTTGCTGGCGCCCATGTGAAGCAGCGGCACTTCGGCAAGCTGCGCGCCAATCGTCTTGACCGGATTAAGCGCACTCATCGGATCCTGGTAGACCATGGCGATCTGCCGCCCACGGATGGAGCGCAACTCCCTGGCCGAAGCATCGACCAGTTGCTTGCCATTGAAGCGGATGCTGCCGCCGGCAATCACACCGGTATTGCCGAGATAGCCCATGATCGCCATGGCCGTCGTGCTTTTGCCGCAGCCTGACTCCCCGACGAGCCCGTAACTTTCGCCGGGCATGACCCTGAACGAGAGGTCAGGGATCGCAACGACCGTTTCGTTCTTGCCGCGAAATTCGACGCGCAGGTTTTCAATGTCGAGAACAGGTTCACGATCGATCGATGGCGTGGTGGACATGGCCGCTCCTTGAGGATTGGACGCGATGATGTTCATGGCTTCCATGCCTCCCGCATACCGTCGGCGAGGAGATTGAAGCCGAGAACCAGGCTGACGAGCGCGAAGGACGGGATCAGCGACATGTGCGGCCAGACATTCAAGACAGTGACGCTCTCCTTGACCATGCCGCCCCAATCGGGGTTCGGTGGCGGCAGGCCGAGGCCGAGGAAACCAAGAATGCCGATGGTGATGATCGTGTAGCCGATGCGCAGGCAGGCATCGACGATCAGGAGACTGCGGCAGTTCGGCAGCAGCTCGACAATCATGATGTAGAACGTGCTTTCTGCCCGCAGCTTCGCCGCGGAGACGTATTCCTGCTGCTTTAGGCCGAGGACCAGGCCGCGCGTGATACGGCCAATGCCCGGCGCCGAGGCGATCATCGTCGCGATGACAATATTCAGGACCGACGGTCCGATATTGGCGATCAGGATGACGTAGATGACGAGAACCGGAAAGGCCAGGATGATGTCGGAGAAACGGCTGATCAGCACATCGATCCAGCCACCGTAGTAGCCGGCGATCATGCCCATGGTGATACCGACGATCATGGCAACCGCCACCGACAATGGCGCGACGGATAGTACCGTGCGGGCGCCAAAGATCAGCCGTGACAGCATGTCGCGACCGAGGATATCGGTTCCCAGCCAGTGGGCCGCGGACGGATAGGGGTTGCTCATTGCCATGACATCGGAATCCGTCGGCGATGGCAGCGGCAGGATGGGGGCGAGAAGGGCGGCAAGTACCCAGAAGAGAACCAGGCAAAGCCCGACGACGGCTGTGCGCGAATGGAAAATGCGCATCCAGTTGGGTCGCGCTGCGCGTTTTGACGGTACGCCAACGACGCCGACGATATTGTCTTGAACAGCCATGATTTACCTCACCCGGATACGTGGATCGAGCAGCATGTAGCCAAGGTCGCCAAGCAGCTGCGTAATGACGGCGATGGCGACCGTGATCAGCGTGGCGGCTTCAAGCGTTGCGATATCGCCGAACAGACTTGCGTCGAGGATCAGGCGACCGAAGCCCGGATAGGCAAAGACGAGTTCGGTCACGACGACGCCGCTGATCAGGAAGTTGATTTGCAGCAGGAGCACGGTGAACGGTGCGATCATCGCATTGCGCAGCGCGTGGCCGAGGACCATGCGGCGCGTGCTCATGCCCTTGAGGATTGCCGTTCGGATATAGGGCCGCTCCATCACGCCGATCATCGAGACGCGGATCATGCGGGCGACATAGCCAAAGTCGTAGATGACCAGCACGGCAACGGGCAGTACGAACTGGTAGGGCACTGCCCAGCCGCCATCGCTGTTGAGAGGGCTCGTGCCTGGCAGGATCGGCCAGAGGATCACGAAAAGCGTCACTAGGAAGACCCCGGACGCAAATTCCGGAATGGAAGTGAAAGTGATACAGATGACCGACAATGTCCGGTCGAGCACGCCGCCCTCCTTCAGCCCCGACAGGATGCCGAAGATGATCGACAGCGGCACGATCAAGAGGAACGCCAGGCCGGCGAGGATAGCGGTATTGCCGAGGCGATCCCAGATGACGTCGTTGACGGGCAGCTTGTTCAGCGTCGAATAGCCGAAATTGCCAAAATACTGGGCACCGCGCGGATCCTTGAAATTCAGTCCGGTGGCCGGATCCTGGAGGGGGTCGGGAATTGCGCCGACGAGCACGCCCAGCCAGCGGCCATAGCGCACCAGCAGCGGATCATTGGCCTTCAGCTTCTGCGACAAAAGGTCGACCTGCTGCTGGGTGGCGAAGGGACCGAGCGACTTGCGTGCCACGCTGCCGGGAGTGAATTCGCAGACGGCGAAGACGAGGAACGAGGCACAGAGCATCGTCACCATCATCATCACCAGACGCTTGAAAAGGAAATTCGCCATAGCCGGGGATCCCGAATATCGGGGCGTAGCACCCGACCGCGTAAAGGCGGCCGGGCACCAGCCGGGAGGTTAGGCCGAGATCGCGTATTGATGCGCGAAGATATATTGCGAAGGATGAAGCTCGAAGCCCTTGACCTTCTTGTCCATGACTGTCGAGAAGACACGCCAGAAGGGTTGAACGATCGGTCCGTCGTCCTGCATGATCGCTTCAATCTTTGCCATGACCTTGCTGCGCTCCTTCGGATCGAGGATGCCTTCGGCTTCCGTCAGCAGCTTGTCGAAATCCGGATTGGAATAGTTGGATTCGTTCCAGGCGGCATTCGAACGGTAGGCAAGTGACAGCGTCATGATTGCCAGCGGCCGGTGGCCCCAGGCCGTCAGGCTGAACGGCGACGTCGTCCAGACTTCCCAATATTGCGCACTCGGCAGCGACTTGATGTTGACCTTCACACCGATGTCCTTGAATTGTTCGGCAAGGACTTGCGCCGTGTTGAGCTCCCAGATCGGATCGGGGCGCGTGGTCATGTCGAATTCGAAACCGTCAGGATAGCCTGCGTCAGCCAGGAGCTTCTTGGCCTTCTCGATATCTCGGGGATATTTCGGCAGGGCCGCATATTCGGGATGTGACGGCGCGACGTGATGATCTTCGGCCGGAATGCCGGCACCGAGAAGCGCGGTCTGGATAACCTTGTCGCGGTCGATCGCATAGCGCATCGCCTGGCGCACGCGCTTGTCCTTGAACTGCTCGATATCCGGATGCATGCGGGCAACGACCGTTTGCGTCGTCTCGACCTGGTAGACGGCGACATGCGGGAAATTCTTCATCGCATTGATCTGGACCGCATCGGCTTCCGACAGGCCATCGACCTGCTTGGAGGCCATGGCGGCGATGCCGGCGCCCGGGTTGTCGCCGAGGTCGACATATTCGAACGTGTCGAGATAGGGGCCCGTGCCCCAATAGTCGGTCCTGGCCTTGTACTTGGCACCCTTGCCGACGACGTATTCGGTGATGACAAAGGGACCGGTGCCGTTTGCATCGGCCCCGAAGGCACCGTTTTCCTCCGGATCGAGGATGAACATCGGGTAGTGATAGAGGTGCTCGGGCACGGCGATCTGCGGCGAGGAGCAGTTGAGACGGACGGTGTGATCGTCGACCTTCTCGATGGCATTGTCGGCCCAGAGCTTGCTCGACTTCTTTGGATTGCCCTTCTCGTCCTTTTCACCGGTTTCGTATTCCTCGACGAGATAGCCGGTGAAAAGCCCGAGCATCGACGAACCGATCGCCGGATCGCAGACGCGCTTCAGGTTCCAGACGACGTCGTCTGCCGTCAATGGCTTGCCCTTGCGCCACTTGACGTCCTTGCGCACATGCAGCGTCCATGTCTTCAGGTCGTCGCTGACGTCCCATTTCTCGAGAAGATAGGGATGGGTGATATTGTTGCGGTCCGTGAGCGTGAGATATTCGCAGACCTGACGGATGACGTTCGACTTCTCGGCGAAGTCTGCCAGATGCGGATCCTTGATCTCCATGCAGCGCATGCCGATGCGCAGATTTCCGCCTTTCGGCAAATCGTCCGCCTGGGCAACATCGCCGGGCATCGTTACACCGGCCAGAGAATAGGCAGCGGCCGCCGAAACACCGAGCAGTGTTGCCTTTCGAAGGAATTCGCGGCGGCCGATCGCGCCGCTCGACATCTGTTCGACCAGGGTCGGAATATAGGAATGTTGAGACTTATCCACGGTAGTCATCTCCTAGTTAGCGCTTTAACTGTTCCGATTTTATGGGTTGGACCGATCGGCTAACCTTTGCCGGCAAGCCGCGGTCGCAGCGGGCTTTTTGCCCGTCGCCCGTCCGTCTTCATAAAAATTAAAACGGGATGAACCTCGGTGACATGCAGTGATCCGACATCTTCTCTGCGTCGATCGACATTGTTCATGCGGTTGACATCCCCCGTCGTTTCTCGGCGTTTCTGGTGGCAGCAGGGCTCTCGCGAAATCGCGTGCGATACGAGCGACCGAAATGGGAGGCCGATTGATAACCGCAGATTTCAGCGATCTGTCCGATCGCCAATTCCGTGTAGACCAGCAGTTCTCTTGCTCGCGCCATGCGCAGCTCGATGTAGAAATGACTGGGACTTTTTCCGAGGTTGGCGTGGAACAGCCGTTCGAGCTGCCGCAGCGAAAGCGCGACGCTGTCGGCGAGATCTGAAATCTCGACGGGATCGCCGAGACTTGCCTCCATGCGGCGCACCACGAATGCAAGCTTGGCATTCCTGATGCCGAAACGGTCTTCTGGCGACATGCGCTGGACGTCATCCTGGCGCCTGATCCTCGCATGGTTGAACTGGTCTGAAATGAGCGCGGCGAGCTCTCTGCCTTCCACAGCGGAAATAAGGTAGAGCATCATGTCGAGCGTGACCGTACCGCCCGAAGAGGTCAGGAAGCGTCCGTCGATCGCGAAAATGTCGTCCGTGGCGAGGCAGTTCGGAAACTCGCTGCGAAAGCTTGCAAGCGATTCCCAATGAACTGCACAACGCCGCCCCTCCAGTAACCGCGCCTTTGCCAGGAAGAACACTGCCGTACTGACGGCGCCCAGCACGCATCCTTCTGAATGGATGCGTCTCAACCACGCAAAGACATTGGCATCATAGGCATCGGCATAATTGATCCCGGCACAAAGTATGACGATATCGCAACGGGGCGCCTGCCCTATTGCCGTATCGGCATCGAAGCCCAAACCGCTGCTGGACTTCACATGGCTGCCATCGGCCGAGAGAATGAGCCACTCGAAGGCCTTTCGCTTGGCCAGACGATTGCCCTGCCGCAGCGAGTCGAGCGCGGCGGCGAACGTCATCAGGGGGAAGTCCGGCACCAGGAAAAAGCCGATCCGGATCGGCCGATCACCCTGTGCCAATTGCTTCAGCGTATAGGTCTGCTCCATCATGGGGCGAGCTCCAAACATCCGCTTGCCCTGCTTTTGCCGGTCTGCAGCAGCCGCGGGCTTTGGCGGGCAACCAAAAGCAGATACCGACGATCTTGTCTCACCGTATGGTCAATCGGTTTTCCGTCACATCGTCGCCGGTGACCGGCTCGGCGGGCAGGCTTGCGTCATGACGCAGGATTGGCCTCGCGAGACGGCCGTCTTCGGCCCCCCCCGTCGCGGATCACGATGTCGGCGTCGGTATTCAGCGTGGAAAGCCCCATGCAATCCCGCTGGTATCCCACTAAGATACCGTAGCAAGAGCTGGTTGATTGAGTCAATCGGCAAATTGGCGAAGGGCCGCTCACGAGTTGGGAAGAGGACGATGTAAAGGCGCATGGGCGCAGAGGCCAGTCGGATATCGGAACTCAGCGACGATCAGATACTCTCGCTGATCGCGACTCGTGAGCTGCGCTCGGGGACGCTGCTCGAGACCGCACGCCGAACGGTTCCTGGCGGTTACGGAACGTGCGTGAAGGATTTTGCGCAGCTGACCCAGTTTCGCCCTAACGTCGAAAGCGAGGCCGCCTGTCTCGACCTCATTGAACCTTGACGACGAACCGCATGTGTTGATTGCGAAATCCTGCGCCAATTGATGGCTCGAGCAGCGGTGCCGATGGTGCGCACGCTGCTGCATATGTGCGAGGTCGAAACTTCCTCGGCGTTTTAGCCAGGCCCGTTGAGAGCAGCTTTGCATCCTCGGCGCCATGCAAGCAAACGATGCCGATCTTGCCAGACAGAACACGCGCAATCACCTCGATCGGGGCAGGCTCGGATCTCTCAAGCCTGCTGACCAAGGGCTAGCGGCCTTGATGCCTCAATCCGAAAAGAGCCAACGCATGAAGCGTTCGCGAACGCGGTCTATATGGTCGGCCATTGCCTGGCGCGCCTCGTCCGGTTTCTTGTCAGCCACCGCCTGCAGGACGGCGATGTGCTCGCGCGCTTGCTGCTCGAAATTCCTCTCCATGCGCACGACATGGGCCATGCGCGCCTTGTCGCGCAGATTGCGGATATACTGCGCAAGCATGGGCTTGCCGCTGGCATCGGCGATGAACAGATGAAAGTCGTCGTCATATTCCCAGAAAGAATCGAATTCCAGACTCGGATCTGCGACGATGGCCCGGCTCTTTTCCAGTATGGCATCGACGCTGCCGGGGCTACTGCGATTGGCAGCCTGGGCGGCGGCTTCGCCCTCGAGTAGACGGCGGATCACCAGGATCTCCATCAACTCTTCGACCGCCACCTGCCGGATGACGATGCTGCCGTTCGACAGGCGCGACACGAGGCCCTCGCCCACAAGCCGGTTGATGGCGGCCCGCAGCGGTGTTCGCGACGCCTTGATCTGCTCTGCAAGCTTGCGTTCCGTAAACACATCGCCGGGACCGAGTTCGCGCGCCAGAATCAGGCTCCTTAAGTACTGATAGGCCTGCTCCGAGATTTTCGTCTGATCTTTTCCCGTGGTGATGGTTGCTTCGTCCGCCACATTCAATCCTTGAGAGTTTTCCCGCCGGCCTCCCTCTTAGACGATGAGAGGACGCCAAGCAATCCCAGCGGGGTCCCGCTGGTTTGTTCGTCGTGCCAAGTGCGGGATTTGCGCTTTACAAACCCATTTTTGTCGCTAACTTCACCGCGTGCCCCGCTGGTATCCCAGTGGGATCTATATGGAGTTGACGTGAGCAGGATCGTTCAACAGCTTAAACAGGCCGACTTCGTGGATTTCGGCGATGTCATTGAACATCAGGGCGATCAGCGCCGCCGCGCGCTCTCGATCGACTTTACGCACGAACAGGACGGCATGCGTCGCGCCTTTTGGGTGTCGAAAGTCGTCGCAGCGACAGCGCTTCCGGCAGAAGTCAAATTCCTTGAGAGGCATCCCTTCTCCGACCAGGCCTTCGTGCCCCTTCGCGACACCCGTTTTCTTGTCGTGACTTGCCCGAGCAATCCGGACGGCAGCCCCGACCTGGAACAGATCCACGCCTACGAAGCAGGTCCCGGGCAGGGTGTGATCTACAGGCGCAATGTCTGGCACGCACCGCTTTCCGCTTTCGACGCTCCCGTCGAATTCTTCGTCACGATGGGGGTCACCGAAAAGGCCGCAAATGACGAGTTCTACGAGCTGCCGACACCTGTCGTGATCAATCCGGGGGCATGAGAATGAAACCGAAAAGCCACCTGACGCGGGATTTTGTCGGCTACGGCGCCAATGGCTACGATCCGAAATGGCCGGATGGAGCACGCTTGGCGCTGAACATTGTCATCAATGTCGAAGAAGGGTCCGAGCCCTCTACCCTCGATGGAGATGCCGCAAGCGAGACCGCGCTGACGGAAGGCGGTTCGGGCTCGTTTGCCGGCCGCGATCTTGCCGCTGAATCTATGTTCGAATATGGAAGCCGTGTCGGGTTCTGGCGCCTGGCGCGATTGCTTGAGGAACGGTCCTTTCCGGCAACCGTCATGGCATGCGCCCTGGCGCTTGAGCGAAACCCCGAAATCTCAACGTATCTGCGGACAAGCAGATTCGACGTCTGCGCTCATGGTTGGCGCTGGGAGCACCATCGCGGGCTTTCCGTCGACGAGGAGCGTGCACGGATCAAAAGAACCGTGCAAAGCATAGAGGCCTCGATCGGTACCGCACCCGAAGGGTGGTATTGCCGCTATGGCCCAAGCGTCAACACGCGAAATCTCCTCGTCGAACATGGCGGATTTTCCTACGACAGCGACGCCTATAACGAGGAATTGCCCTATTGGGTGAAGGTCGGGCACCGCAATCAGCTGATCGTTCCCTATAGCCTGACCAACAACGACGCCAAGTTCATGCGCGGCGCCATGGCCACCGCCGACCATTTTTTCCAGTTCCTGCGCGACGCATTCGACGTCCTTTATGCTGAAGGCAGGCATGCCCCGAAAATGATGTCGGTCGGTCTACATTTGCGCATCGCCGGTCATCCGGGAAGGGCAGCCGGGCTCCAGCGTTTTCTCGATCATGTCGCTCGCCACGACGGCGTCTGGGTGTGTCGCCGCGCCGACATTGCCAGGCATTGGCATCAGCACCATCAGCCGTCACCATAATCAACGCCAGCAATAGAAAAGGGGAATGCAATGACAAAAAAAGCAATCAATTCAATCGCACTTCTGGCCGCGCTTGGAGCCTTGGGGCTTTCCGGCGCACCTGCTCTTGCAGATGACCATGCTCAGGACCAGCCACTCGTCGTCGGCTCGGATTTCGGCGTCGCGCCGTGGATGGTGCGCGGCGCAAGCGGCCCGGAAGGGTTCGGCGTCGATCTCATCAACGCGATCGCAAAAAAGGTCGGACGGCCTTCGGTCGACGTGCAGGACATCAACTTCTCCGGCCTGTTTGCGGCACTATTTTCCAAACGTATCGAATTCACCGTCAATCCGCTCAACATCACGCAGGAGCGGTCCGAAAAGATGCTCTATACCGAGCCCTTTTTCGCAACGGGCAACGGCTTCCTCGTCAGAAAGGGCGAGAAACTCCCCGCGCTTGAGGGGCTGAAGGGTCAGGTCCTAGCCGTCAACCGGGGCACTATCTCGGACACCTGGGCGACGCAGAACGCCGAGAAATATGGCTTCGAGGTGGAGCGCTACGAGACCTTCCCGGATTCGGTGCAGGCCGTTATCACCCATCGCGCTTTCACAGCACTCAACGAGATCCCGACAACCGTCTATGCCGCCAGCAAGAATCCTGCCATCGAGGTCGGCTTCAAGGATTTCAACGGCCGTAATTTCGGCTATGCTTTTCGTTACGGGGACGAAGCCTATCGAGACAAGGTCGAAGGCGCGATCGAATGCCTGAAACAGGACGGCACGATGGCGAAACTCTACGAGAAATGGTACGGCGAAAAGCCTGCTGACGGCACGGCCCTGACGACCGTTTTTCCCGGTTATGGCGCGCCGGGCTTCAAAGGTTACGACGACAAGCCGCACGAACTCGCCTGCAACTAACGCTGCTCAGATCCGGCGCGGCTGTGCCGCGCCGCGCTCCACGGCGAGGGTTCTATGGACCAGATTCTCGAAAACTACTTCAATGCCCCGGTCATCGCTCAAGCTTTGCCGGAGGTTTTTGCCGGCTTCATCGTAACGGTCGAAGTGGCCGTCTGCGTGATCGTCATCGGCGTCCTTACCGGGCTTGGCCTTGCGCTGTTGCGTTGCACCAACAATCGGCCTCTCAACGGGCTGGTGACGGCCTATGTCGAGGTATTTCGCACGCTCCCGCAACTTGTCATCATCATCTTCATCTATTTTGGCCTGCCCTATCTCGGGCTGACCTTCTCGCCATTCTTCGCGACGGCGCTTGCGCTTGCTGCGGTCCTTGCCGCCTTTTCCGCGGAAATCTTCTGGGCAACGATCATGGCGGTTTCCAAGGGCCAATGGGAGGCCGCGTCGGCACTCGGCATTTCCCGTGCCCTGACGCTCCGCTTGGTCATCCTGCCGCAATCGATCCGGCTCGCCATCCCTTTGATTACCAACCGCTCGATCGCCATCACAAAAGGCACGGCGCTTGGTGCAGCGGTCTCCCTTCCCGAGGCGCTCGGCAGCGCCCAGAGCGCCATGTCCATTTACGCCAACCCGTCACCGCTGACGTTGGCGGCCGCCTTCTATCTGGCTTTCTTCATCCCGCTCGTTTTCCTGAGCCGTGTGATGGAAAAGCGCTATGCACATGCGCATTGAGGAGTGGCCGTGGATCTTTTCATCCAGAATTTCGCAAGTTTTCAGTCCTTCCTGCTGATTTATCCGCTGCTGCTGCAGGGACTTGAAGTCACGGTCCTGCTGGCGCTTGTCTCACTGCCCTTGTCAGTGCTTTCGGGCCTCGGCGTGGCGATGATCTACAGCTTCGGCGGACCGCTCATACAACGGCTGGTCGTGATGTTCATCGATCTGCTGCGGTCTTTTCCGGTCCTCGTCCTGTTGATCCTGATCTTCTACAGCCTGCCGTTTTTCGGGCTGACGCTCGGCAATTTCACTGCCGTCGTCGTGGCGCTGATCATCAACAATACCGGCTATTTCGGCGAGATCTTTCGCGCCGGTCTCCAGTCTATCCCCAAGGGCCAGCACGAAGCGGCAGCAGCGCTCGGCCTTCATCGTTTCCACACGATTATGCTCGTGATCCTTCCCCAGGTCCTACGCAAGGTTCTGGCCCCGCTCGCCAGCAATTCCCTGGAACTTGTCAAGACGACCTCGATCGCCTCGATGGTGGCACTTCCTGAATTGCTGCGTTCAGCCCGTGTCGCGCAGGAGCAGACCTACAATCCGACACCGCTGACCGCGGCAGCAGTGATCTTCTTCGTCATGTTGTGGCCCTTCTCCCACTGGGTATCGCGCATGGAGAGACGCGCCATCATCGGGAGCAATCGGAGATGAGCATCGTCATTACCGGCGGCACGGGTTTCGTCGGCCTGGCCGTGACCGAGGCTCTCGGACAGGCTGATGAGGCCGTCGTGCTCTTTGGACGCGAAGCGGTTCCTGCAGCGTTTGGCGGCGTGTTTGGGAATATCAAGTTCGTTGCCGGCGACATTACCAGCGCCGCCGACATCGATCACCTCGTTGGCACCGAGGCTGTAAAGGCGGTCATCCATCTGGCGGCCGTTACGCCGGATCGTCAGGCAGAAATGGCCGATCCCGCCGGCGTGATCGCGGTCAATGTCGGCGGAACGGCCAATCTCATGCACGCCCTTTCCGGTCTTTCGCCACGGCCACGCCTCATCCTGGCAAGCAGCGTCGCCGTCTATGGAGTGGCAAGACCGGAGGGAGGTACCTATCAGGAAGATGAATCCCGCCCGTCGCCGGTCAGCCTCTACGGCATTACGAAGCTCGCCGCCGAAGCGACAGCCATGCGACTTGCAGACCTCTACGGGATTGATCTGACGATCGTCCGGCTCGGCCCTGTCTATGGTCCGTGGGAATACAAGACCGGTCTGCGCCCTGTCCTGAGCCCGCATGGCCAGGTTGTCGATCTCTGGCGGGAAGGAGAAAATGTCGTTCTGCCACGGCCCTTGACGGGCGACTGGCTCTATAGTCGCGATGCCGGGGCCGGCATTGCTGCCCTTCTCCGGCAGAAGGAATTGAACCACACCATCTACAATCTCGGCGGCGGGCAGGTCACGAGCGTGGCCGAATGGTGCGATGCGTTGCAAGGCCTTCCCGATGCGCGCGGCTGGCGCATTGCCAATGGCGGCGAAGTGGCGAACCTGACATTCGGCCTCGCCGCGGACCGAGCGCCTCTTTCGATCGACCGGCTCTTGTCGGATACGGGTTTCCAACCACGGTTCGCCGGCCGGCATGCTGCTGAAGACTACATCAAATGGCAATCCTCCCTCCGGACAGAAAAATCATAGGACGGACAGCGATCATGCGCCTGAAGAACAAGACCGCCATCATAACCGGCGCTTCCTCCGGTATTGGCCGTGCTATTGCTGTCCGCTTCATGGAGGAAGGCGCCAATGTTGTCGCCGTGGATATTTCGACGGCGGTTGTCGAAGGTGGCGCGCCTGTGATCGAAGTGCTGAGCGCAATTGGTCCGAATGCTATCTTCATCCAAGGAGACGTCGCGCGCTCCGAGGACGTTTCGCATGTCTTTGCAGAAGCCCAGGCGCGTTTCGGAAGGCTCGACATCCTCGTCAACAACGCCGCCATTCACGTGCCGAAACCGCTCGCCGAAACGGAGGAGACAGAGTGGGACCGGGTCATGGACGTGAACCTGAAGGGCGCCTTTCTTTGCAGCCGTGCGGCCGTGCGGATCATGCTTCAGCAGGAGATCGTCGCCGAAACGCGTGGCAGGATCGTCAATATTTCCTCGCAGCACGGCATGGTTTCTGCGCCGGGTGATTTCGCCTATGGTGTCAGCAAGGCCGGCCTCGTCTACATGACGAAACAGATTGCCGCTGATTACGCCGCCGCCAACATCATCTGCAACGCAGTCGCGCCAGGTAAGATATTGACCGGGAAATCGGGCCGGGCAATCCTGCCGGAGATGCTGGAATATTCGCACAAACGGACGCCGATGCCGCGCTTGGGTAGACCCACCGATGTCGCAAGCGCTGCGCTGTTTTTGGCGAGCGATGAAGCGTCCTATATTACCGGTCACAACCTTTTGGTTGACGGTGGCTGGATGGCTGCCTGACACAGGAGGTTATATCGATAACAGCTTCCCCCAGCTGCTCTGCGATATCCGACGGCGCAGCGCGGCCGAAACTTCGCGATCGTGCTTGCGATCGCCCTCGCTTCCTCCGCATCGAGTTCGACGTCTGGGCTTGAGGTCGCTTACGCGGGGCGCGCGCGCCTGACGATCTTATGAGCGTTTGCCTCCAGCAGCGGTGATGACGCCGACGATGATGAGGCCGGTGAGCAGCAGGCGCACGCCGGCGCTGACGCCGAATGTGTTGAGCATGGTGAGCAGAAGCACGAGGAAAAGGGCGGCCCCCCAGATGCCGGGAATATTGGCCTTTCCGCCCGCGACCGAGGTGCCGCCGATGACGACGACGGCGATCGAGGAAAGCAGATATTCATTGCCGATATCGACATTTGCGCCGCGAAAATAGCCGGCAAGCAGCGCCCCGTTCAGACCGCCGAGCGTGCCCGAGAGTGTATAGGTGAGAAAACGGATGCGCCCGACAGGAACACCGGCAAGCCAGGCGGCGCGGATATTCTGCCCGATCGCCAGCACCGAGCGCCCGTAGATCATCCTCTGGAGCGCAATGCCGGCGCCCAAGGTGAACAGGATGGTGACAAGGGCCAGTACAGGAACGCCGAGAATCTGCAGGTTGGTGAATTCCGCAAAACCCGGCGGTGGCTTGATCTGCAGGCCGCGGCCATAGCTGATGTCGATAGACTGGATGATGAAGCTTGCCGAGAGCGTGGCTATGATCGGCGGAATGCGCAGCGCCCAGATCAGCAGGTAATTGGCAGCGCCGACCGCAGCACCGCTGGCGAGCGCCGCAAGCAGGCCGATTGCGATCATGCTGTCCTGCCCGTCCATGGTCTTCATCGCGACGGCGCTGGCAAGCCCGATATTGGCCGGCAGCGAGAGATCGACATTGCCAGGGCCGAGCGTGATGACGAACATCTGCCCTGTACCGACGATGACCATGAAGACGGCGAGCGAGAAGGCGGCCGTCAGCATGCCGCCGGCGCCGTAGCCGCCGGTAAACGCGATAGTGGCGAGCCAGGCGGCGAGAGCGCCGATGAAGGACCAGATCCAAGGTTTTGCGGCGAGCGCCTTCAATTGCGCCATGTCATGCCTCCTTGCGGCTGATGAGCGCGCGTGCGGCAAGCACGATGATGAGGATCGCGCCATTCGCTGCCACCTGCCAGTCCGGCGGAATATGCATGAAGGTCAGGAGCGACGAGGCGGCGAGCGCCAGCGTCAGCGCGCCGATGACCGCGCCGATCGGCGACACGCGCCCGCCCATGAATTCGCCGCCACCGAGAATGACGCCGGCGATCGACAGCAGCGTATAGCCATTGCCGATATTGGCATCGCCCGACGAGGTAATGCCGATCAGCGTCATGCCCGAGAGCACGCCGAAGCTTCCGGCCAAGGCAAAGAGCGTGATCTTGGTGTGCAAGAGCGACCAGCCGGCCCGCGCTAGCGCTGCCGGATTGCCGCCCGAGCCGCGCAGAATGACGCCGTACGAGGTGCGCATCAGGCCGAAATAGACGACGGCGGCTATGACGATCGCGGCGACGATCGGAAAAGGAATGAAGGGCGGCTTGAAGGACGTGATCGCCTGCAGCCAGTCAGGCGCCTTGCCACCGGGTTTGGGCAGCACGAGGATCGCCAACCCCTGCCAGACGAAACTCATGCCGAGCGTCACGACGATCGACGGCAGGTTGCGCAGGTGGATCAGGGCGCCGAGCAGCGCATAGACACCAATCGAACCAAGTAGCACGACGATGCCGAGCAGCGGCGCGTCTCGCAGCCAGGTGGCGGTGACGCAGCCGACGAAACCGACGAAGGTGCCGATCGAAAGATCGAGCTCGTTGCCGGCGATGACGAACATCTGCGCGATGGTGGCGAGCGCAATCGGGATCGCGAGGTTCAGCATCAGGCTGAAGCCGAAATAGGAGATGGCGCGCGGATTGAGCCAGGCGATCGCAATCAGCACCAGAACGAGCGAGAGCGCCGGCAGCATGGCGCGCAGGGTGCGTGCCCTTCTGGCGCTGCTGCGGGCCGGGCGCATGAGGGAATTGTTCAGCGAAACGAATGTCATCTCAGCTTGCCTCGACGAAGGAGGATTGGATGATCTTCTCCTCGGTCAGCTCGTCGCGCGTGAGGTTGGCGACGATGCGGCCGTTCTTGAAGACGTAGACATGGTGACAATTGTCGAGCTCTTCCGTCTCGGTCGTATACCAGATGAAGGTGCGGCCATTGGCGGCCTCCTGGCGGATGAGATCGTAGACTTCGAGCTTGGTGCCGATATCGACGCCGCGCATCGGATCGTCCATTAGAATGATCTCGGCATCGGAGCCGAGCGCACGGGCAAAGAGCGCCTTCTGCTGGTTGCCGCCCGAAAGCGACAGGATGTTGTTGTTCATGTCGGGCGTGCGGATGCCGATCCGGCGCTTCCACGCATCGGCAAGCTCGGCCTCGCGCTTTTGCGAGATGAGCAGGCCGGCACGCAGCCGCTTCAGCGACCGGATGCCGATATTCTCTGCGATCGACCATTGCGGGAAGATGCCGTCGGACTGCCGGTCGCCGGCAACAAGCGCCACCGGTGCTGTCACCTCGATGCCGATCTTGCTGCGGCGCGCGGCATTGAAGATCGCCAGCAACAGATCGGTCTGGCCGTGGCCGGCAAGCCCGGCAAGGCCGATGATGGAACCTGATTGGGCAACGAGCTCGGCGCCATCGCCCTGACGTGCCGGTCGTGCCCGCACGCGCGGCGCACCTGTCGGCTTGGCGGCGACGGCTTGCGTTGCGCCTTTCTCACGATGGGCGGCCCCACCCATTGTCGCGACCAGCCGGTCGCGGTCATAGGCACGAGCCGCATCGGCGGCCACGACCTTGCCGTCGCGCATGACGACGATGCGGTCGGCATTCTGCAGCACCTCGCCAAGCACATGCGAAATCAGGATGCAGCTGCCGCCGGCCGCAACGAAGCGCCGGACGAAGGCGAGCAGCTGGCCAGCGGTATGGGCATCGAGCGAAGAGGTCGGCTCGTCAAGGATGACGAGGTTCAGCGGATCCTCCGTCACCGTGAAGGCGCGGGCGACCTCCACCATCTGCCGCCGCCCGATCGACAGATCCGCGATGATATCGGAGGCATCGATGCCGTGCTCGGGAAAGATCTCGTCGAGCTTGGCGCTAATCAGTTCGGCGGCACGCCCGTGCCAGCCGAAACCACGCAGTGACGGATGGTTGATGCGGGTATTCTCTGCAACGGAAAGATTGGGACAGAGCGACAGTTCCTGGAAGACGCAGCGGATGCCGAACCTCTGGGCGCGGATGACCGAATAGTTCTCCGTGACCGCCTTGCCGATCGTCATGCTGCCGCGGTCGAGCACCAGCGTTCCCGCCAGCATGTTCATCAGCGTCGACTTGCCGGCGCCGTTATGGCCGACGAGCCCGACGCATTCGCCGGCGCGAACGTCGAAATCGACGCCATCAAGCGCCCTCACGGCGCCGAAATGTTTTTCGGCGCCGCTGAGGCTGACGATGATCCGGGTGGCCACAGCCTGCACCGGCGTGATCATCACTTGATATTGGCCTTAATGGCTTCGATGGCATCGGCTTGCGTATATTCCTTAGTGGCAACGCTGCCGACGGGAATATCCGTCAGATGCTTCTCGAAATCATCCTGCGTAAACGCGAGATAAGGCACCAGGAGATCGTGTGGGATGTCCGTGCGGCCGTCGAGCACCTGCTGGGCGACCCAGAAGGCGAGCGTCGAGACACCGGGCGCGATCGAGGCGGACCAGGTCTTGTAACCGTCCTTGGCCTTCTGCTCCTTCCACCATTGCAGCTCGTCCTGACGGTTTCCCATGATGATGGTGGGGCGCGGCTTGCCGGCAGCGGCAAAGGCCTGAGCCGCGCCGTAGCCGTCGCCGCCCTGGGTGACGACGCCGACGATATCGGGCAGCGAGGGGAGAACGGTCGCGACTGCTTTTTGCGCCGTCGTCTGGTCCCAGTTGCCGGTAACCGAATTGACAATCTTGAATTCGGGATGAGCGGCAACGGCTTCGATCAGGCCCTTGTGGATGGAATCGTCGATCGAGGTACCGGCAAGGCCGCGGATTTCCAAGAGGTTCCCGCCTTCTGGATGAAACGCCTTCATCTGCGCGATTTCCTGTTTGCCCATATCCTCGAAATCAACGACGACGCGATAGGCGCAAGGCTCGTTGACGATACCATCAAAGGAGACGACGACGATGCCTGCTTCGCAGGCTTGCTTGACGGCACCATTCAGCGCATCCGGCGAAGCGGCGTTGATGACGATCGCGTCATAGCCCTGCAGTATGAGGTTCTGGATCTGGGCGGCCTGGGTTGGCACTTCCTGGTCGGCCGTGGTGAAGACGTCGGCCGCGCCCACGATCTTGTCGGCGACGGCCTTCTTGGTCACGATGTCATAGCTCTTGAGCATCGCCTGGCGCCAGGAATTGCCAGCATAATTGTTCGAGAAGGCGATTTTCTTGCCGCTCGTGTCGGCAAAGGCCGTGCCCGATGCGAGCAGTGCGGCAAGGCTGGCAAGTACGAAGACTTTACGCATTTCAATCCTCCCTAAGTTGTTTGGCCTTGAGTGAAAGGCTTTCACCCGGCGCCGGTCATTCTCCGGCAATCCGTCGATCGGATGCTTGGACATCCATGGCGCCGATCCTCCATCGGCAGCCACTCCTGCTAGCCGGTTTCCCGGATGTCAGAACAGTCTTAACCCCGGGACGCGCACCCTCAGCCGGTGCAGCGAACTCGAGGCGGTAATATACAGGCTCTTCAGATCCTCGTCACCGAAGGCGAAATTGGCGGTCGGCTCCGGCGTGCGGATAAGGCCGAGCATATGGCCCGAAGGATCGAAGACATGGATGCCGCCCGGCCCGCAGCAATAGACATTGCCGCAGCTGTCGATCTTCATGCCGTCAGGCGCACCCGGCGCCTCTCCTTTCGTCTCGGCCCAGACCGCCCCGCCCGTGAGCTCGCCCTGCGGCGAGATGGCAAAAACCCGGATATGCTGGCGCTCGGTGTCGTTGACGAAGAGGCGCGATTCATCGAGTGAGAAGCAGAGCCCGTTCGGCTGGGCGAAATCATCCACCAACAGCGTCAGGTTGGAACCGTCGGGATCGACGCGGTAGACGCCCTGAAAGGAGAGATCCTGCGGCCGTGGCACGCCATAGTATTCCATCCGCCCATAGGTCGGATCGGTGAAATAGATCGCGCCGCCGGTCGCAACGACGATGTCGTTCGGGCTGTTGAGTTCCTTGCCCTTGTAGTGTGTGGCGATGACACTCGTCGAACCGTCGCGCTCGAGCCTCGTGACGCGGCTCATCGCATGTTCACAGGTGAGCAAACGCCCTTCGCGGTCCAGCGTATTGCCGTTCGCCTTGTTGCTCGGTCGGCGAAAATCCTCGACCGCGCCGGAACGCCGGCGGATATACATGCGGTCTTCGGGCATGTCGCTGAAGACAAGCCATTTCTCGTAAGGATGCCAGACGGGACCTTCGGTGAAGCCGAGACCGCTTGCCAAGGTCTCCAGCGCCCCGTCGCCGACCACGTCCGCAAATCCCGGATTGCGGGTGCTCCTCGCCATGGCTCAGCTCTTCGAGGATTGGACGGATTTTCCGCCGACGAACCAGTCGGATGCCAGGACGTCCTCGAAGACGACCCAGATCGCCTCCTTCGGCAGTTCGGCCAGTTCGCTGACGGCGGCGGTGACGCGCCGCGCGATCTCGTCCTTGCGCTCCTGGGAATGGCCTTTGAGAATCTGGATGTTGACGAAGGGCATCGCGTGTTCTCCCATCTGCTTTTTATTGCTTGTGCCCGAGTTAGCCACGGATGGACGGGCTCGGCTACGTTTGAAGACGCAGATTTGAATGTGCAAACACACACTCGGATCTTCAGAGCTCCTTCGGCGGCGAAGCCTGGTCGATCCAGGCGTCGAGGCTCTCCTGCGCGCGCCTCAGCGCATCGACATTGATAAGGCCGCGGGCAAAGGCCAGATAGATCGCCCGCGTGCGGGAATTGAAGAGCGAACCCTCGCCCGCCCCGTCCTCGGGCATGACGACGCCGAGCTTTTCGTAGAGATGGCGGATGCGCGCCTGCGCGCCGCGGGTAGAGAGGCCGCGGCGGGCGGCGATCGCCTTGTCCGTCAGCCCGAGCGCGACATCGATCAGGCTCTCATATTCGCTGTCTGTAATGCCCTCCAGGCGATCCTGCACGCGATGCTGGATGCCGCGCACCTCCCGGTCGATGATGCAGTGCCCCTCGGCGAAGACGCCGCGCAGGGCCGAGCGCATGCCCTCCTCCGAGGCCGATTTCAGCACATAGCCGTAGACGGTGCCCGGCGGCACGATACGGGCAACCCCGCGCACGTAGGATTCATCGGCGAAATTCGACCAGAAAAGGATGTGGGTATTGGCCCGTCGGCTCCAGATGGATCGCGCCACTTCGATGCCTGTCGCTTTCGGCAATTGCAGATCGAGCACCACATAGGGCGGCTCGCGGCGTCGCGCGAGATCGATTGCGACGTCGCCGCTGCCTGCCTCGATCACCTCGACATCACCCGGCCACAGATGCTCGATCGTGGCGCGCACGAATGCGCGATGCAACCCGTCATCCTCGGCAATCATCACCAGCATGTCAGAGCCTCCCCGCGGCGTTGGCTGCAGCGACCGCAGCGTCCGGCGGCAGCGTGCCGGCACTTATCGTCTCACCAGCAAGTGGCACGTCGATTGCCACGCGCGTACCGCCCTTGCGGCTGGAGCGGCCGATGCGAAGCTGCGCACCGATCAGCGCCGCCCGCGTGTGCATATGGCCGATGCCGCCGCTCGCCTGCGGGTCGGCCTGGACGCAACCTGACCCGTCGTCGGTGACAACAATCTTCAGCAGCGACGGCGTCGATTCGATGCGCACCTCGATGCGCCGCGGCATTGCGTGCTTGACGGCATTGTTGATCGCCTCCTGGGCGATGCGGTAGATCGCCGTCAGCGTGCGCTCCGACAGCATGTCGGCGGCGCCTTCGCTGGTATCCTGGATCCGCACCGCAATCGAAGGCGTTGCCCGGCTGACGCTGCGGTTGAGATGCGCCTCTATGGCATCGCGCAAGCCGAAGAGCTCGAGCACGCTCGGCCGCATATCGTCGACGATGTGGCGCAGTTCCGTCAGGCAGTTGACGACTTCCCGCTCGAGATCCGCAAGCTGGCTGACGCCGGCCATGCCACGGCGATGCAGCGCAGAGACCTGGCGCACGACACGGGCAAGATCGGCGAGTGTCTGGTCGTGCAGGTCCATGGCGATGCGCCGCCGCTCCTGCTCCATGCCTTCGGTCAGCCGAGATGCGCCGACGCGCAGGATCTCTTCGCGATTGCGCGCATCGCTTTCTGCCATCATCGCCCGGCGTGCCTCCTCGCTCTGGATCAGCGCGAAGATATAGGGCGCAATGAATTCGGCGCAGTGCTGGGCGATCTCCAGATCGGCAGGCGTGTAGCAGCCGGGCTCGTGCCTGCTGATGTTGAGGGCGCCGATGATCTCGCCCCTTGCCCGCATCGGCACGACGATGCGGCTGCGTAACTTGGCGGTAAAGATCGGCTCGTCTATTGCGCCCGTGAAATGAAAGCGCTCATCTCCGAGCGCATCATCGCTTAAGAGATATGGCAGCTCGCCTCTGAGCACCGCCCGCACCGGGCTAAGTTCGACCGGCGGTGGACTGAGCGCCAGTTCGCTCCAGCTTGTCTGATAACCTGTCTCGTAGCAAATGTGGCTCCGCCCGCCGTTCAATAGAACGGCGACATCGATATGGTCATGCGGCAGCAACTTGAAGATCTCTGTTGCCGTTGCCCGAAACGCTGCTCCCGTCTCGGTATGTCCAGCAAAGGCACGCGAGATCGCGAGCATCCGGTCGAACAGCTCGGCATCGTGTCTGATCATCGTCACTCCTCCGACAATCGCGCTCCTCCTCGAAGCAAAGCATTAATGCCATGTTCCTCCGGCGATGACACTATTCGCGATCGTCCCTGCCGACACAAGCTGCTTTCCAAGCAGGAGTTTCTGATCGGCAAAAGCTCTACACGCGCTTCCTGCAAAGAACATTCTCGCTCTCGATGACATTCACGACGCACATGAAATCGAAAAGAAATTCGTTCACCTTCACGCCGGCTTCGAACCCGAGTTGGCATTCGTCGCATCGGTGATACCACAATTCCGACGCTTCGATGGTGGGGCGTGATCACAGGCAAGCATCGCGACGAAGAGTGATAAGGTAGGATCTTGCCACCCACAGAGACCGCGCCGACGCCAGCACGTATTCGAGACGTGGGGGATAAGCCGCCGCTCTCCGTCGAGATGACGTTCGATCGGGTCAACTTCCACACCCAAGATCTGCTGACAGCATTGGAAGAAACGAGCAACCAGGAATAGAATTTTTCGCGCCCCGCGTAGTCGCGCTAACCTTTTTTTAACCATCTCCATTGCAAAAAGGTTCACGAAATTGCCGGTCTACTTGAGTGCCCGGCAATAGCCCTAGCACACTGATTTCGTTCGGTTTCGTGGGGGCGACGGTCCTGCCATGATCGCAGGCACCCTCGTGGTTAGCCGTTAAATGTTCCGACATCGCCAGCTATGTTTGCCGGACGTGCTTAAGTCCGGGGGCTGGCTTATCCTCACGGGGCTTTAACATGGCCAGCATTTTGACCAACACGTCCGCTATGACAGCCCTCCAGACATTACGCGGCGTCAACGCCGGTCTCGAAAAGACGCAGCAGCAAGTCAGCTCGGGTCTAAGGGTTCAAAAAGCATCCGACAATGCGGCTTACTGGGCGATCTCTACGACGATGAGGTCGGACAACAGGGCTTTCTCAGCGGTATCTGACGCCATCGAATTGGGATCGGCCACAGTCAATACCGCCTATACCGCAACCTCGTCCATCGTCGATATCCTCAGCGAGTTCAAAGCCAAACTGGTTGCAGCCAAAGAGAATGGCGTCGACAAATCGAAAATCCAGGATGAGCTCGATCAACTAAACGCACAGGCCGAAACAACGGTGATCTCGGCGAGTTTTAGCGGCCAGAACTGGCTGAGCACCAATGCACCAACCCACCTGATGGAAACGATTGACCTCACAACCGACGTGGTCTCGTCATTCGTCCGATCAGAGAACGGAGCAGTGGCGGTTGCAACAAACAAGGTGAACCTCAAATCGACCAGCATGCTGAACGCTGGAGGAGGCGGCATTCTCCAGAAAGAGATCGGCGGTGTTGGGGACATCGGTGGGTTTCGGAGCACCGGCATCAATTCCGTGGCACATGAAGGCCACGAGAGCCACCTGTTCACTGGTCCAGCGACATTTGGTGCAACAGACTACATCACATTTGATCTGGTGGTCGACGCGGGGACCCACTCCGCGGGCGTCAGTTTCGCGGGATTGCGGATCGACAAGAGTGTCATAGATGTTGCTCTCGGCACCACGGATGGCACGATCCACGACGGCGCAGAGATGAGAAAGGTCTTGCAGAAGGTCTTCGCAGACAACTCGGTTCCCGCAACAGCCAACGAGACCATGTTCACAGGCTCACCTACGGCTCCAGGTGTCTTTGAAGTCGGCTCGCTTGAGACCTCGGGTCATCCAGGCTCCAGCATCGATATCTCCAACGTCATATCACATCTCGCAAGCACCTATCCCGCCGGTTTTGCCATGGGCCTCGAAAATCCGCCAAATGCCAACCACGACAACATGTACCCGGAAGCCTTCTTCGATTTCACCAAACCATTCACCGTCTCGCCGAAGTCCCAGATTTTCTTTGACGCACAGGTGGGACCGGGAGCTCCTCAATCCTTCACGATCGACCGGACGACGGTGGATGCGGCCCTTGGAACGACGGATGGCTTTATCGGCAATGCAGCCGACCTTGCGACTGTCATTGGGTTCGTCACAGCCGGACTGGGCCTGTCGATAGTCACCTCCGGCAACCGCCTGACTTTTTCGGCCGACCAGACGGTCTATCCCAACGCGGGAAATCGCGCGGCGCGCGTCATGGTCGGAAACGTCAGCTCAAATCCCACATGGGCATTGGAGTTCGATCTTGCGGAAGTCGATGTCACGTCGTCGAACTTCACGATCGACGAATATCTTGTCGGCATCGAATACATGCTGCACCGGTCAACGGCGAGCGGCAGTGTCCTTGGCTCTCTCAACAAGCGGCTCGACATGCAGTCGGATTTCGTAAGCCACCTGCAAGCCAGCATGACATCCGGGATCGGCCGTCTGGTGGATGCGGACATGGAGGAAGAATCTGCCAGGCTAGCAGCACAACAGACCCAGCAGCAGCTTGCCGTCCAGGCGCTTCAGATTGCAAACACGACCCCTGGCACAATCTTGCAGCTTTATTCAGGTCGATAGGCTCGTGTGGGGCACCATCGCGGCGTGCGAAAGTGGTGGGGAGCGTCGCCGTGACATCAAGGAGGTCGACATGGTCATAGGCGGGAATGCCCAATATCATGGAAAACCTCCTCGACACCCGGTTCAGACCGACAGCCGGACCCCGTTGAACCATGTTGCAGGCTGGGGGCCGCGTTTTCGCTCGAGAAGAGCAAGGATCATCGTGGCGGCCATGACAGCCCAGTGAACGATGCCGCTGGAGACGAGGACCACCAGCATGAAGGCCCAGCAGGTCGCCGCGCATGACAGTCCGCGGGCCACACCAAAGCGAAACACGTCGAGGTCGGCCTGCTTGCCGTAGGCCGCAAGCGGCGGCCTGCCATGGCACGCGTTCAGGAACCATTGCTTGCTCGGCGTCACCTGCCAGACGAAGGCAATCAGCAGCGCGGGCAGGATTGGTGCCAATGCGACGGTCTGGCTCCAGGCATTCAGCACGATGGCGGCAGGAACGAGTATGGTCCCGGCCACAATCCAGACGAGGAGATAGGCCAACACAAACGCACCGACAGCTCTTGGCCTGCGGCGGCTGAAACTGCGTCGCCAGACATGCAGCAATGGCCCGGCGAGCAGAGGCGGCATCATTGCCAGGATCATCGCGACCCAGGCCAACGCCGTCAAAAACAAACCTTTGTCTGCGAGGGCGACATCGACCTGGGTCGTCAGGCGGCCTGCCACCGAGGACGAGGAAAAGCAGAGGTCAGGCATGGCCGGCAAAACCTCTTTGCCCGTCATCACCATCCAGCCGAACAGCGTGGCGAGGAGAAGCGGCTTGGGAAGTCGTGTGATGAGACACCAAACGACGACGACGGGCCGCACCTTACTGCTCCTGTCGGTAGACGCTGATACGCCCGATGGAAATTCCTTCGCTTGTCACCCCCGGCACGGCCGAGACGAGTTTGACCGAAATCTCCTCTGCCAGTCCCTCTTGGGCAAAAGCGGCATCGATGATCCTGGTGATGTCGAAGGAGGCATTGATGCCGCTGCCGCCGGTCGGCCCTTCCCGCTTGCTTGCCTTGCTGACACCGAACATCGACAGGGTGCCGGCGAGATGCTCGGTATCGTCGGATGGATCGGCATCGCCGGGCAAGTTGACATAGACGTAAAACACCGCGGCGTCGGTCGGACTTTTGACGTTCTCAAGGTTGAGATAGACCTTGTCCGGTTCCTTCTGGACGCTGGGCGAGATCGACAAGGTGGTGGACAGCCGCTGCTGCTGGTCCTTGTCCAGCCGCACTTTTGTCTCGACGACGTCATCGCCAAGTTTGATCGTCCCGCTATTGGCTCCGAGGAGCTCTGCCTGTTTCGGTGGCGCCATTGACACAGCTCCTGCAACCTGGAATGCGACCTGCGGCGTTGCTCCGAGCCGCTGGAGGCGAGCGGCCACCACGCTCGTCAGGTCCTCGCCGGCCGGCTCGTCATCATAGATATAGTTGAGCGACGGCGATTGTGTATCGAGGACGTCCTGCGCCTTGAAATTATAGATCGTGCCATCGACGGCAGGCATCGCAAATTCTCGATCCTGTGGCCCATCGAGCCAGTCCGGGTCAATCGGATTGGCAAACACATCCGCACTGTCGTTCGGACGGCGCTTCTGGCGCAACCAGACATTCCAAAGGCGGTCGATATTGGCATGATGCAGCCAGAAGATGGGATCGAGGGCGGCGGTGTCGGGGTTGGTCATCCAGCCGATTTCCAGGGGATCCTGACTGAGGCCGTTGCCCTTGAAGCCGCCGCCGACGAGAACATGGACGGGGCCGTGGGGTTGGGTTTCGAGCACGCCGAAGGTGCCGTCATTGCTTTCGTCGCCATGCCAGAAGGGCGTCTTGACGCCCCCGAAGCCTGGCGAACCGCCACCGGCCGAGCCTTCGAAAAACCGTTCGGCGAGCGGGTCGGTGATGGTAACGGCGCGGGGGTCTAGCACGATTGGCGATTGCACCTGGGGTACTTGCCCCGTACCGTAACGCTGCGCCACAAAGAGGAAGTTGCGCTGACCGCCGACAAGCTTGTCCGTCGCGAAGGCGGGCGGCAATTCGCGACTGCGCGCATCGGCCGAATAATTCCAGTAGGGGAGCGCCCAATCCTTCGGGCCACCCAGGTCGATAATGGCGTTGCGGATGATACGCTCGAAGGCAAGCAGATAACCTCTGTGCCAGGGAAGGAAATACCAGGTCAGATGCTGGCACTGCCGCCAAAGCGCTGTCTGCGCCGGGCCGGCCGGCAAAGTTGCGCCAGCCGGGATGATGTTGAAACCGCGCCAGATCGGTTCGTCGATGCCGTGCATGGCGGCAAGCGACCACCAGCTCGTGACATCGGAAAATGGCAGTCCCTGAAGACGCTCGACGGCACGGCCATACCAAAGTAACGTTTGATCGCCACTTGGTAGCTTCCAAACATCTTTGCGAACAAACATCATGACCTCCCCCGATTAGGCATTATTCTGGTAGAGTTTTAGGATGTGCTTGGATTATACATGCGGGATGCGGCATTACAATGTTAAATCGCAATCCACTCAGATATTCTATAATAACGCGCATTGGAGCGCGCAAAAAGCCGAATGCCGGGCCGTGACGGCCCGTCATCCGCGCATAAAACTATGCTGACGTCGCGGCCGGCTATAAAGCGATTTTCTCGCGGGTGTCCGGCACGGAATAGCGTTTCATCGGAATGGTCTTCCAGCCCTTGAGGGCTGCCGTGGCATTGCGAAGAGTTTCCTCCTCGCCTTCGACGAGAAGCGACGAGGCCTGTTCGTCCACGACAGTCGCACCGGCGCGGCCAAGCTTTTCGGCCGCTTCCTTGGAGGACGGCGCAGTAGCGCTTTCCTTGCGCAATATGACCTGTTGCATCATCATGTCGCTCATGATCATCCTAACTCGGAAGTCCAAAGCCTTCGTAATCGCGCCCGAAGCCCAAGGGGGTCGCAGCGCCAAACAAGCGGTCCCTGAGCGCCGTACTGCGCTCTGCACCATGTAATGCCAATATAGTGGCTTCCGAGGACAAAAGAAAGGCTGCGTATCCGGCCACAGCGGGGCTTGCCATGGATGTTCCGTTCATCGGCCCGAACCGCCCTCCCGGCAACGTGGAGACGATACCGACACCCGGCCCTGTCAGATCGATCTGCGGCCCGAAATTGGAGAAGGCGCCGAGGAAGGTACTGTTCGAGCCATAGGGTTTGGCGATGTCTCCGACTTCCGAGGAGGTCGTGGGAAAGCTGTCAGACCAGCCCATTGCCGAGACGGCCACACAAAACGGCAGGGCTCCCGGAAAGCTGACAGGTTTGCGGCCATCATTGCCGGCAGCGGCAATCACCAGCACGCCGTTGTCGAGCGCCGAGCCGATTGCCGCGCGAACGGCTTCATCCTCACTTGCGCCACCGAGGCTAAGATTGATGATATGGCAGCCGTCCTGCACCGCCCGGTCGATGGCGTTCATGATGTCGTAATTGGTTGCCCCGCCCCCGGTATGGGGAAAGACCCGGTAACTCCTCAGTGTCACGCCCGGGGCGACGCCGGCGAGATCAAGGGCTGCGGTCGGGCGCGCGCCCACGATGCCCGCTACATGCGTTCCATGCTCGCCGTCGGTAGCGGCCGGCCCCCAGTCGGCCACCTGGCCGGGATCGTCTCTCGTCTCGTCGAGCACCATGTTGGCACCGCCGGATACGTTGGGCAGCAGCGGGTGTTGCGGGTCGATGCCGCTGTCGACGATGCCAACGACGATCTGGTCGCCGGCGGTCAGGGGAAGGTTGGTACGGAAGCGCCGCAAAGCCAGGGATTGCCCGGCCAGATCGATCGCCTGCAGGCGGATCACCGCATTTTGCGACAAGCTAAAGCTTTTCTCGAAATATCCCCACCATCCGGCGGGACCGTAGACATAGACCCGTTCCAGCGTTGTGCCGGTTGCAATCCGCAGCGCCACCTTGCCGTCGGCACCGCTGCGGCCTTCGTCGCCTGCCCTGTTGCGGAAATTGGTGAAGGCCACAACCCGGGCGTTTTCAACCGGATTGCCCCCGTCGTCCTCGACCCTCAGCACGGCTGCCTGTACACCGGCAGCCGAAACCGCCTCGCTGGGCTGCCGCTCGATGTCGAAGACCACGCGCATCTTTTCGTATCTGACGAGCGGGACGATCTTCAGTGACGGTTCCTGAAGACGCAGGTTGAGTTCGGCCTCGGGCGACATTTCGACCAGTTTCGGGCCATCGACGCTGACCGAGTCGATTACATTGACGTCAGCCGCAACGGCCCGTGCCGTGGCGAGCCCACCGGCGCCCCGGGCGACCAGCGGAATTGTTGCTCGCAAGGCGGCCGCTTGCGCCAGGGCCGGGGACCGAAAACCGTGGGCCGGGAGCACGACATATTGCTTTTGCATCGACGAATACCCCACCTTGTCAACGCAGCGCACAGTGCACACACGCGAATGATTATATTGAATTCCCCTATAGGTAGAGTAACCGATGAGTGCCGCCGCCGTCCAGTGAAATCACGTATGCTGGGGCCTGATCCAGCGGACAATTCCTCGACATTGGCGACCAGGCCCTGTTAGTCGCCGATGGCGTTGTTCGCATTGCACGTTCTAGGTCGCTCTCAATGACGCGTTCCCGCCCTGAGACCTTTTACGAATGATGCAAGAACTCCAACCGCATAAAATCGATTGAGGCTGAAAACTTCAAAGGCGTTTCTACTATATTTCACGAGCATTCAAAACCTGTTCGGCAACGGTTCAATTTTATACTTTAATTTTGATACTGATTTGCTATAATGCACGCTGAACTTGCATTTCACAGCAGGATAAAACCGCGCCACAGCGTGAGAAAAGTGGCTCGAAGGAATACGAGCACTGGCAGGGGGAGGCCAAAATGGTAGTCAAAAAGAAGGGCAGCGCTGACATATTCACACTGAAGTCAGACACGCAACTTAAGTCCGTTTTGAAAGAAGTCACGCACGTCTATCACGGTGGCGCGTGCTGCGAGACTGATGGCGTGGGATTTGCCTTGCCCAACAACCGGTCGATCACCGAAATCGTTGTCGACGCCACCAACGGATTCATCCCGTTGTGGGACATCAATGTGACCTTGAATTGGAGATTTCAGGAGGCGTCTCTAAGACAGTTCGCTGATCCCGACGCAGTCAAATCTTATCTACGGACGCTGTTTGGTGAGACGCTGATCAAATGGGGAAAGGCCGTTCCGATCAAATTCTCAGAAACTTCCGAACCTTGGGATTTCGAGTTCGTCGTCAAGTCACAGGATAATTGTAGCTCCTTAGGCTGCACCCTGGCGCGCGCCTTCTTCCCGGATGCCGGACAACACGAGCTCGTACTCTTTCCGAAAATGTTCGAGCAAGTGCGCAAAGAGCAAACCGAGACCCTCGCGCACGAGCTCGGTCACGTGTTCGGACTGCGCCATTTCTTTGCGAAAGTGTCAGAAACGGGCTCCGCGAGCGAAATCTTCGGTACTCATGATCCTCTCTCCATTATGAATTATGGGCCTCAGAGTGTCCTGACAACCACCGATATCGATGATCTCGCACGCCTTTATCAACAAGCCTGGAGCGGCTCCCTGACCGAGATAAACGGTACGCCGATCCGCTTAATGCAGCCGTTCAGTCATTTTCGGCAGAAAGCGCAGATGCCGCCTCAGTTCTCATTGGCGGCTCGGACAATCATCTAAGCGACTATCAGAGTCAGACCATCGTCGAGGTGCCGGTGATTTGCATGTCCACGCACCTCGGCGCTAACCTACGACGCGAAAGGTCAGCCCAACGGCGTCGCTATCGAACATATCTGCATCGAGAGGATCTGTTTTACCGACAAGCCCCCTTATTGCGGCCCGGTCATGCAAAAGATCGCTCCGGAACAGATCGAGAAAGCGAAAAAGCAGCTGGGGCTGATATATGCGCAGCCCTGCTCATCGTCAGAATTCAGGATCCGAAATGCACGCATAACCACAGGAGCAGTCCATGTTCACGATCCGGTTCATGACCGAGCAGTACGCTCCTGGACAAACCGTTACCCTCCGCTGGGCGCCAAACTGGGACTTGGAACGAGGTGGCGTTTTCAAGGGCGGCGCATGGACCTTCGACCTTGACGAGGCTGCGTTCCCGAACGGGATCGAATTCAAATTCGTGCTGACGCCGGCGCGCTGGATGCTCGGGCAGAATCTTTTTCTCGCACGAGCTGATCTGGCTGGTGTGCATGACTACGTGGCACCGCAAATCGCCTTTCAGCCCGTTGAAGCCCTGGTCACGGAAAACGGGCTCGTCGCGCAACGTTTCTTCGTCCGCAACCTTGATCCCAATCATGAATACGACGTGATCGTCGTGGGGTCGGGAATGGGCGGCGGGCTGCTCGCTTCACGATTGGCCGAAGGAGGCGCGGACGTATTGGTCCTGGAAGCAGGTTCATTTCTGTTTCCGACCCATATCGGAAACCTGCCGCGGCGACTGAGGATCGGGCAATTCGACAAGCATGTCTGGTCGCTTTGGCCGGACTTCAAGGTCAAGAACTTTGTCAACGGACCAGGATCGGAGTTTGCCGGCGCGCAAGCGTTTAATCTCGGAGGTCGCTCCGTTTTTTGGGGCGGATTAATTCCGCGCCAGGTAGGCTATGAGCTGGCGGCGTGGCCGGCGGCGGTCAGAGACTATCTGCTCGGGCTTGGATATCCGGCCGCAGAGAGGGTGATGAATGTCGTGCCGCCCGCCCCCTCGAACTATCAGGCCGCCACTAGAGCGTTTCTGCAGAACACGCTACCAGGCTATGCTGCAGAAGACGCTCCCATTGCCGTGCAGTATCGAGGCGCCACCCGCTGGTCCATTCCGGCAGGCTTCTTCTCCACGGCCGACCTGCTGATGGAGGACCGCCTTTTGGACGGGCTTGCCGCGGCCCAAGCCAAGCCAACCGTCAATCTCAATTTCGCAGTGTGGAGGGTCGTGAAGGATACAGCTGCTCAGCGACGCGCCGTCGGTGTCGAAGGCTGGGATCTGCTCGGCCAAAAGGCGCGCACGTTCAAAGCCAAGAAAGTGGTTCTGGCGGCAGGCACAATTGAGTCTGCCAAGATTGCGCTCCAGAGCGGCCTCGTCGACCCATCTGGTAAGATTGGAAAGGGCATCACGGATCACACGATCCGCTATCGCCATTTCACGCTTCCTCCCGGCGCCCCGCAGTCCAATGCGATCGATTCCGCCAAGGTGATATTGCGGCACCCGACTGCGGCGGACGGTTCTCACGCATTCGACATCGTGGTTGAACTCGGAAGCGACTTCAACCAAGGTCGATATATCGACCCTGAAAACCTGGCCCGCGAACGCGCAGCACGCGCCGACTGGATGCTCTGCGAACTTGTTTTCATGAGCTATTCGGCCTTGAACGAAGGCAATGCTGTGGCAATAACGGGCAATCCGGCGGATCCTGTGGGCCTCGCGTTCGCACGAAGCATGCCGAGCGCTGCAGATCTCGCCGAGCAAGATGCCCTCGCCGCCCAGCTATTCGCGACCATCGGGGCGCAACCTGTTCTCGGCGAAAACAGCCTGGCTTTGCAGTTTGCAGACCTCGGCGGGGTCGCTCACGAGGTTGGGACATTGAGGATGTCCGGCAACGGGACCGGCGTCGTCGATGCCGACCTGAAATTCGAGGGCTACGACAATCTCTACGCCTGCGACAATTCCGTGTTCCCCGCTTCTCCTGCGGCGAATCCGAGCTTGACGCTGGCGGCACTGGCAATGCGCTTGGCTGCGCAATTGACGACAGCTGGCTGACGGCGATGCGCACGCCAGCGGAGCCTGCATATTTTGGCGTCATCCATGCGTCCAAGCAGCCGGCGGCCGATATATCTGCGGCGCGTCACCGGGTGACTGATCGGCGACGCCAGTCCACCCAGGCACTATTGGACGGATACGAACCGCCACCCGTTAAATCCAGCACAAGTCTGAAGAAATCTTAGAATTTTGTGAAAGGCGCGTCCCCTCGTGTGCGCCCGCGCCGATTTCAGTCTAGCCATGGGTCGATCATGATCAAGTTTGTACCATCGAAATCCTGAACATTCCGTGTGACCACAGTTAAACCATGAACCAGCGCGGTAGCCGCTATCAAAGCATCAGCCTCGCGGCGGCGGTCTGGAATATGTAGGTGGGCACAACGCGTAGCTATCGCGTCATCGATTGGCAGAACTCGCTCAGCGAATTCAGGGCGAACCCGGCTATCCATCCATCGCCGCAAACGAGAACCCTGGTCAGCGTCGCGACGCTGGATGCCTAATATCCCGCGCTCAAGTTCTAGGATCGTAATCGCGGAAATGAACAGGTCGTTGGAGTCTTGCGCACCGACCCACTTCGTCACATTCGGATCGGCTTTACCGTCGCCAACTTTGCGCAACTCTGAGACGACATTTGTATCCAGCAGATACTTCAAGACAGATCGACCCGGCGAGGCGCGACTTCGGCTCGAGGTAGATCGAAATCAATGGACGACAAACCAGGCATTGAAAGAGCATCGACCAGATTGCGGCGCTTGCCAGTCAGGCGCTCGAACTCGCTGTAGGTCATCAATACATGGGACGGCTTCCCGCGATCTGTAATTACGACAGGTCCGTTTTTGGCAGCCTTCTTTGCCCTGCTGACATCGTGGTTCAACTCCCGGCTAGATAAACTCGTGATGCTCATAGGACGCCTCCATTGTAGGAACGTACCTACATATAAGGTATCATTTGCAATGAAGCAATATCTAACGGGACGCCTTGAAGGGATTGGAATCAATGACCCTGTTATTTCAAATTTCCTCTGTAACAGATTCGTTAGGCGAGCCAAGAACTTGGCCTGGCTGGAATGACTGATTGGGGGCCGGAAGCGCACTGGCAACTTCAGGTGCGGATCTTCAAAGAGCGGACATACGGGTGGACGCGGACATCGTCGTGACCTGACCCTCAGTGGGCTTCGGACGGCCGGGAGCCCGACAGAACTGTCATTGCGTGGGCTGCAACGTCGGCTGCGTCCACATGAGCCATGGCCAACTCGATCTCAACCAACATCGCTCTGAGCAGAGGCTAAACTTCTTTCTTGCCCCCTGTCTCCCTGCTATCGTGGGGGTTAGGAGACAGCGCCATGAGCGAGAACCGAAAGCTGGTTGCAATCCTGGCCGCGGACGTGGTGGGGTACAGCCGTCTTGCCGGCGCCGACGAGGACCTCACCCTGGCGAGGTTGCGGACACTGCGCAGCGATCTCATCGATCCGACGATCGCCGTGCACCATGGCCGGGTGGTGAAGCGCACCGGCGATGGTGCGCTGGTCGAGTTCCGCAGCGTGGTGGACGCCGTGCGCTGCGCCATTGAGGTGCAGAACGGTATGGTGGAGCGCAATGACGGCGTCCCGCAGGACCGTCGCATTGAGTTCCGGATCGGTATCCATTTGGGCGATGTCGTCGAGGAAAGCGACGGCGATCTTATGGGCGACGGCGTCAACATCGCCTCACGATTAGAGGGCGTCGCCGCAGCGGGCGCGATCTGCCTGTCCGAGGATGCCTATCGCCAAGTCAAGGCGAGGCTCGACCTCTCGGTCAGCGATCTCGGCAGCACACAGCTCAAGAACATTGCCGAGCCCATCCGGGTCTATTCGCTGCAAGTCGGCAGCGCAGGGACCAAGTTAGCCGCGACCCCGGAAACCGCGACGAGCCAACCGGCAACGGCAGCGGCGCCGAAGTTGTCGATCGCCGTCCTGCCCTTCGCCAACATGAGCGGTGACGCCGAACAGGACTACTTCGCCGACGGCATTTCGGAAGACATCATCACGGCGCTATCGAAGCTGTCGCAGCTCTTCGTCATCGCTCGCAATTCGTCGTTTACTTTCAAGGGCAGGAACGTCCATGTGCAGGAGGTGGGCACAAAGCTCGGCGTGCGGCATGTACTTGAAGGCAGCGTACGCAAATCGGGGAACAGAGTACGCATCACCGCGCAGCTCATCGACGCGACCACCGGCGGGCATCTATGGGCGGAGCGGTTCGATCGCGACCTCACCGACATATTCGCGGTTCAGGACGATGTCACGCAGCAGATCGTCGGCGCCCTGGCGGTCAACCTGACAGAGGGCGATCGGCAAAGACTGGCGCCGGGGCAGACCCGGCACCCCGAGGCGTATGACTGCTTCTTGCGTGGCCGGGAGCTGTGGCACCGGCTGACGAAGCAAACGAACAGCGACGCCCGCGACCTTTTACAACGTGCCGTCGAACTGGACCCGAACTTCGCCTCGGCGCACGCCTTCCTCGCCCTTACCCACGGGCTTGACTACCTGAACCGGTGGAGCGCGTCGCCGCAGCGCTCGATCGAGCAAGCCGAAGAGGCTGCGACGCTGGCGGTGGCGCGGGATGATAGCGATCCCGTGGCGCACTGGTCGCTAAGTCTGGTCAATCTTTACTCGCGACAGCACGATGGAGCCATCAGCGAGGCCGAGCGTGCGATAGTCCTCAATCCGAACTTCGCCGAAGGGCATGTCAGCCTCGGCGAGGCACTTGTCTATTCAGGCAGATCCGAGGAGGCCCTCGCCTATTTCGATCGGGCGAGGGTTCTGAACCCTTACTTTCCGGATGTCGTTCTTCACTTTCAGGCCTGGGCCTTGTTTCAACTGGGAAGGTACCAAGAGGCCGTCGAACTGTTGCTGCAGCGCGTGAGCCGCAACCCCGTCACCGATGTCTCGCGCGCGCTTCTGGCTGCCTGTTACGGGCACCTCGGCCGTTTCGAAGAGGCTCGCGCAACGTGGCAAGAGGTGCTGCGCGTCAATCCCGACTACTCCTTGGAATACCGGCGCAAAGTCTTGCCCTTCAAGAACCCCGCCGATTTCGAGCTCGTCATGGAGGGGCTACGCAAGGCCGGTGTCGTACAATGACGGTGATTAATGTCCGATCTTGAAGCTGTTGCCGCCATTTGCACAGAGTATGAGCAATAGCCAGTGCCGGCGCAACGACGACCTCCAGCGTGATCGCAAGCAAGGTCTGCTTTCAGCAAGCTGCGAAGCCGCCCTCTATGCCAGGCATGAAAGCGCATAGTTGCCGAAACTTTCGACGCAGACAGATGCCCGCTCGGCCTGGGTGCGCTCTACACACTCCAAACTCCTGAAAGGATTCGAACCCGTCGCGACGCCGTCCAGTGGATTGGATAAATAGAGATGTAGGCTCCAGAGCACCTGTTGCGCCCTTCCAGACTCTGCCTGCGGTGCCATGGCTCTCTCTCAATTGAACACTGTCGCGACATTAATCGGAACAGTCGACGGGACACCCGATGGTCCGGCCACGACAAAAGAGGCGCCGGGCGTCCGTTCGCCGCCTCTTTGATTTTGAAGGCGCTTCGCGATCCTCTATGAAAAGGGTTGCGCGCAGGCATCGGCTCCCAGGCAAGGACACAGATGGCGCCTCGGCCGCGCGCAACCCCTTGCTTCGCCTTTATTTGGTCCTACTGGCGCTCGTCTCAATTCTCCCCAATTGAGAGCTCACGTAGTCGCCGTGGCGAAGCTTTGCGAATTCGTCGGTTGCTTGTGCCGGTGCGCTCTTGAAAACGTACCATTGACCGTCCGGTTCGCGTTTTTGATAGATCAGGCCGCCCTTCTTGCGGTGGCTGAAGCAGGTGATTGCCGTCGCCGTTCCGGTCTTGGCGTGCCAGTCGGCGTTGAAGCAGAGTTTACCCCGCTCCGTGATGAACCAGCGGCCCACGCCGAAGGACGGCGAGCCGTTTTCCCGCGACCAGGCGGTAAAGCGGCGCGCCTTTGTGGAGAAGTAGCCGGCGCCGGCTTTCCACATCCAGGAATTCTGGTTGTAGAGCTGATAGATTTCCGCGCTGCTCATCGGCTTTGCGGTCTCGATCCCCGCAGGCTCATTGGTTCCCGCAGCGGACGCGGCCGTGGCGATACCGCCGGTCAGGGCCACGGCCAGGAGCGTTTTTTGAAGCATGGACATGTTCAGGTTCCTTCTTGTTCAATTGATGCTTTCGCGGACGACCCGCCAGTCGGGGCGGCCATAGCCGTCCGGCCACGGATAGACTTCACGGTCGTTGAAGTAGATAACGGCGCTCAGGGCCGGGAACTGGGGATGGCGTTTCGCTACGCTCTCAGCCCAGTTTCGCACGTATGAATCGTCGCCTTCGTAGCCGAGTTCCGCAACCATGATGGGCTTGCCGTAACCAGCGACACGGGCGTATCCGGGCGCAAGGTGCTCTGCAAACGTCTGGTCATGGCCGGTCTTGTCCCTGTCGTATTGCTGCAGGCCAAAGACCGAGAGCCCGATGAGATCGACGACATCGTTGCCGGGATAAAAGGCTTGAAGCCCCTCATTGCCCTTCGGTGACCACATGTATTTGGCCGTCTTCAGGTGAACTTTGCAGACCTCCACCATTCGACGATAGGCCTTGGCATAATCGGCGCCATGCCAATGCGACCAGGAGAACTGGTTGTCGGTTTCGTCCATTTCCTGTCCCCAGCGAATGATGACCGGACTTTTCAACTTGGCAGCAGTCGAGCAGACGGCGGCCATGTTCGCATCGCGCGAACCGTCCAGGATGCTGTGCAGCAGTTCTTGCGAGGTCTGGCGCCAATCGGGTGACCAGGTCCAGGGCTCGACCGAGATCAGCAGGGTGCGGCCATGCGCTCGCGCATAATCATCGGCGAGGGCGAGCGTGCGCAGATCGACGTCTTCCCAGGGCAGGAAGAGGTGTTCGATCTTCGAATCGGGCGAGGCGCCGAAATCTCCGTGCGGATCATAGGCGCCGAACGTGATCGACTCCTTCGTGACGACCGGCATCTTGGTCGGCGGCGCGATGGACGATGTCGTCATGGCAAGCGGGTGCCCTTCGGCAAAGCTGCCCGGAGCGGTCGGTAGGACCGCAACTCCCGACAGCAACAGGCCGGTGAATGACAACAGGGCTATTTTGGATGGGCTATACATTGTGTACTTCCTCTAGGCTCGGCCGCAAATCCGGGTGAGCGGCATCCGTTCTCAGTTGGATTTCCTCCGGATCGGAGATCCATCGTGGTTTGAAGAAGATCGTGCGCAGGGCGGTTCCGCCCCGGCCTGCACCGGAGACGGCGTAGCGTTCTTCGAACAGCTGAAGACGGCCGCTGCCCCAGGCGAGTGCCTCGGTCGCATCCTTTCCGCGCATGATGGTTGCAGCCCCCGGCAGCGCGACGAGCGCAAGAAGCAAGGTCGCCATTACCGGACGGTAGAAACGCGGGGCCGCCGCAATCTTATTTTCCTTCGAATGGCGCCCGACGATGACCAGCAGCAGCGCGCAGTAGATTGCCGCGTTCAGGACGGTAAAGAAGTAGCTCCCCTTGGAGGCGCCGGCATCGCCGATCGCCAAGGCGGGCAATACCGCCATGAGCGCCAGCGCAGCGTAGGGCGCCAGGACTCGCACCGGCAGCGGATCGACTTCGGACCGCCCTTTTGGCGTGACGCGGAAATCGACGAAGGAGCCCGTCAGAAAATCGTGCACCGCAGCCAGGGTGCCGGCGAGCGCCCAGGGCCAGCGCGCGAAGAGAAAGAGCATGCATTCCCAGCTCAGGATCTTGGCATCGTGGGGACGAAACGAGCTGCTGGCGCGCCAGCGATAAGCCATCACCACGAGCGCGATAGAAAGCGGCGCGAAATGCGCGAGGAAATCGAGATAGGTCACCGTCACGAAGTTCTGGCCGCGCACGAGCGCGATGATCGGCATCGCAAACATGAGCAACATGAAAAACGCAAACAGGGGATACCAGAGTTGCGAAAAGAGGAACTGGAACCTGAGCCGGGGCGGCAGCCGGCCGACGAGGCTCGGCGAGTACCGCAACAGCAGCATGACCAGGCTGCGCGACCACTGGAATTCCTGCGTCACGAGATCGCTGAAGGTTCTGGGGCCGTCACCATGGGCGATGGCATCCAGCGCATGCACACCCCGCCAGCCGCCGGCATTCATCATCAATGTCGTCGAATGGTCTTCAGCCAACTCCGGGCCAAGGCCGCCGATCTGTTTGAGGGCGACGGTACGCACCGCGTAGTGCGACCCTATGCACAGCGGCGCCAGGCCGTCACTGTAACCGGCTTGGAGCGAGCCATGCATGCTGGCTTCGGCATAGAGCCTTCCCCGTGCCGACCAGCTTTCGGAAGCGTTCTTGTCGCAAATGCTGGGGGCCGAGACATAGCCGACCTTTGGATCGGCGAACGGACGCAGCATGTGGAAGAGATAGTCGGGCGCGGGAACATGATCCGCATCGAGTTGCGCCACGAAATCGTAGCGGCTGTAGCCGTAGTGGTCGTAGAAGAAGGCGAGGTTGCCTTCCTTGCACCGCGTGCGTCTGGGCCACGACGTCCGATGGTAATCGGATCGCCCCTTGCGGGTCGAGACGAAGACCCCGTGCCTGGAGCACCAGTCGAGGGTCTCGGGGGAAGGGTCTTCGTCGGCAAGCCAGGTGTCGTGTTCCACATCCTGGGCAAGCATTGCCAGCAGGGTTTCACTGACGACCGAGAAGGGTTCCGACGGCGCCTTGGTCACGACCATGGCCACTCGGCTGCCGGCCGGTAAGCGCAAGGGACCGTTCGGTCTTGCCGCCCGATAGAAGACGACGATGAAATAGGCCGGCAGAGCGGTAACCCAGGCAAGAACGAGGCTCACCGTAATTGTGCCGAAAGCATCGACGTGATGGCGCGGCTCCAGCCACCAGATCCAGAAATAGGCGAAGGCGCAGGCCCATACGGCCGCCAAGAACAGATATTCGGCCCGCCGATATCCGGTCAGAACCGGGACAAGAAGCAGCTCCTGGCAGGGTTCCGGAGCATGCGTCGCTTGGGTGATCGCGGGTTCGGTCACGCGCGCCTCCAGTCCGAAGAACGGAGCCGCCGTCCTCACGATGGTTTCCAGGTCGGAATATCGAGGCTGGAAGCAGAGCGTCTCGCGGGCCAGGCTGGCGTCGGCGTAAAGGCTGGGCGGATCGCCAGGCCGGCGCGGATGGATGACGACCGGGACTTCGCACCCGGTCGTTTCCTCGATCACGCGCAGCACTTCCCCAATGGAAAACCCTCGCCCGGTGCCTAGGTTGACAGCGAGGTTTGATCCGCCATTGGCGAGATGGGTGAAGGCCTGAACATGGGCACGCGCGAGATCTGCGACGTGAATATAGTCCCTTATGCAGGTCCCGTCAGGGGTGTCGTAGTCGTCGCCAAATATCTCCAGGTGCGGAATCCGGCCGGCCGCGGCCAGCAGTGCCCGCGGAATGAGATGGGTTTCCGGAACGTGCCACTCGCCAAGCTCGCCGTCCGGATCGGCTCCACAGGCATTGAAGTAACGCAGGGCAACATAACGCAGGCCGAAGGCCGCCGCATAATCGGCGAGCATATGCTCGCCGATCAGCTTCGTCATGCCGTAGGGATTGATCGGCGCCTTTGGCATCGTCTCGTCGATCGGCAGCACAGAGGGGACGCCATAGACGGCACAACTCGATGAGAAGATGACGTTCTGAAGCCCCGTCTGCCGGCAGGCATCGATAAGCGACAATGTACCGCAGACATTGTTGTTGTAATATTTTGCCGGGTTTTGCACGGACTCGCCCACGTAGGCCGAGGCGGCAAAGTGGATGACGGCATCGGGAGCATATTTCTCGATGACCTCGATCAGGCTTGGCGAGTCGAGGACGTCACCTTCGACGAAAGGGCCCCAGCGCACGGACGAACGGTTTCCGGTCGTGAGATTGTCGTAGACGACAGGCTCAATCCCTTCCGAGCGGAGGAGCTTGGCGGTGTGGCTGCCGATATAGCCGGCACCGCCCGTAACAAGGACCCGGGGCGCATCCATCAGACCGCCTCCAGTTCTCGTGCCGAACGGGTGAGAAGGCCATCGAAATAGTCGATCGTCTGACGCAGGCCGCTCGACAAGGCCATCTTCGGCCGCCAGTCGAGTTCCTGCATGGCAAGCGAAATATCGGGGCGACGCTGACGGGGATCGTCAACCGGCAGAGGGAGATGGATGATTTGCGACCGGGAGCCGGTCAATCCGATCACCTGCTCGGCCAACTCCCGGATCGTGAATTCGCCCGGATTGCCGAGATTGACCGGCCCCGTCAGCGACGCCGGCGAGGCCATCATGCGCACGATGCCGCCAATGAGATCATCGACGAAACAGAACGAGCGGGTCTGCGAACCGTCGCCATATATGGTGATGTCTTGCCCCGTCAGGGCCTGAACGATGAAATTCGAGACGACGCGGCCGTCGTCCGGACGCATCCGCGGGCCGTAGGTGTTGAAGATGCGGATGATCTTGATCTCGACGCCGTGCGTGTTGTGGAAGTCGAAGAACAGCGTCTCCGCGCACCGCTTGCCCTCGTCATAGCAGGCGCGCGGCCCGAACGAATTGACGTTGCCCCAGTAGCTTTCGACTTGCGGGTGGACGCTCGGGTCGCCGTAGACTTCGGAGGTGGATGCCTGGAGGATGCGTGCGCCGGTGCGCGCGGCCAGCTCCAGAAGGTTGAGGGAGCCCAGCACGCAGGTCTTTGTCGTATGGACCGGATCAGCCTGATAATGCGGGGGCGATGCCGGGCAGGCGAGGTTATAGATCTCGTCGACTTCCAGATCGAGCGGGTGGACGATATCGTGGGCGACGACATTGAAGCGATCAACGCGCTTCAGATGGGCGATATTGCGCCTCATGCCGGTGGAAAAATTGTCGAGGCAGATCACCTTGTGTCCGGCGGCCAAAAGGGTCTCGCACAGATGTGATCCGAGGAAACCTGCACCGCCGGTGACAAGAACTCTCTTAGGCGCACAAGATTTTCTCGATGAATAATTTGCGTCACGAGCCGACGCTTGCGCAGAGCGCGCACGAATTTTACCAAGATAGTTCACGACTACCTCCCGTGTTTTCAGGTTTGTTCTGTAGAATTTTTGTTTTTTACTTCTCCATTCCGAACAACTACGTCGTTCGATCAGGAGAATATTCTATTAGCCCGGCTTTTCCTCTGGAAAGAACCGTCGTTTATTTAGATACAGCCAAGGGAGGCAATTGTCGTTATCCTCACATCCTGGAAATTATCGCTCCGTACATTTCTGAGCGAAAAGGAGTATGATAAACAACTTATGGAGGTGGCGCTTCGGGCACCTCCGCTTTTTAAGGCGGGTTCTGCGGAGATTTCAGCCGCAAAACAATTGCTTTTCTCAGTTTCCATGGCTCGCGTCGGGTCATACGCTGGAGGAATTGGATGGCTACAGGGGCTGAATCCGACGATGATCCTCCTCCAGAACAGGAACGGCCGGCGCATATGGAGCGGCGGCGCTGGCCGCGTGAACCGGCCATGCGCAAGGAACGCCCGCCCCATGCCTCCCCTGCCCTCGTGCCGCTGCGGTTCTCGACGCAGGACCTGCCACCGGCAGAACAATTCCCGGCCTGGCGGGCACATATGGCGCCGCTCGTGGATGTTCATCTGCCGCAGGGAAAATCACCGGAAGACGGGTTCCTCGCGGAGCAGATCGGCTGGCATCTCGGCGATATCCTCATCGTCCAGCAGCGCGCGCAGGCCCACAGATATATCCGCGATCAGGCCGTGCTTCGATCAAGCCCCATCGACCATTGGAACGTCGGCCTGCTGCGCAGCGGCCAGGCCTGGACCGAGGTCAACCGTCGTGTCACCGAGACCGGCGCCGGCAAGATATTTTTCATGTCTCTCGGCAGCCCCTATCGCGGACGGATGACCGACACCGAAGCTTTGCTCGTGTTCCTGCCCTATGAGCTGCTGGCTCGCGATGCGAGCCTTCTCCAGAGCGCCGGCAACACGGTTCTCTCGGGCAGCCTCGCCGAGTTGCTCACGGGCTATCTCACGGGCCTCGAAACGAACCTCGGCAATCTGACGACAGAGGAAGTGCCCCGGATCATCCAAACCATCGGCGATATGGTCGTTGCGGGCGCGGCATCGTCGACAAGGACGGATACCGGTCAAAACCAGACCAACATGGGACTGATGGAGCGGGCGCACCGCTACATTCACGTCAATCTCCATTCGGAAAACTTGACACCGGACACGATGTGCCGCGCGTTGGGAATTTCGCGTACGCGGCTTTACCAGCTGTTCGAGGCGAACGGAGGCGTGCTCAATTATATTCGCCGGCGGCGATTGCTGCAGGCCTATGCGGATCTCAGCACTCCGGCCGACCACAGGCCGATTTCAGAAATCGCAGAAGCCGCCGGTTTCGAGGTCGCCGCCAATTTTACGCGCGCCTTCATCCACGAATTCGGGCTGAGCCCGCGTGAAATCCGAAGGACGGTGGCAACCCAACAGCGGCCGGCTCCGGCCATCCGCTCCACGCGGCGTTACGGAAAAACGATCGGGGATTGGCTGGCGCTGACGGGTTGATCCGGCATGCCGCTTGCTTAGGGCCGTTTCTCAGCTGAGCGGGAGATCAACGCAACTCGTTCGGGGAAGCGCGGCATGATTGCCAAACGCCATTGATGATTTAGGAGGGCGGTATCTCAACCCACTGCGAGAATGTCGCCGCCTGACCGAAATCCTGTCCTTCTGCGTTCCGCAGCTGCCAGACTATTCCGTCTTCCATCCAGAACCGGCTCCCCGACTTCGTCACCCGCAAGCCACGATAACCCGCCATAAACCCGTTTCGTGCCACTGCATCGAGCAACGCCTGACGCTCTGACCGCTCGCTTGGGCCAGCGGACAACCGGGATTGCAGCTTTACGAACTCGCTCCAGCTGTACCCGAACCGCCTCTGTGCTGCACCATTGGCATAGACAAAGACGGGATCGGGCGCGGAATTGTGGGCAAGGACCACAAACGGGGCATCGCCGTAGAGCCACTCGGGTCCCCGATCCCTCGGGAGAAGATCTCGGCCGACAAGGCGCCGGAAGCTCCCAGTGAGAAGTTCAAAGAATTCGGGATCGTTCGGGTTCAATTCGCCGTTCAACTGCATCTCGTTTCCTTCTCCGGTGCGGCCGCTTCACGAGCCTGTTCCGATCTAGTCACGGCATATGGCATCGGTGCGGCAATCCGCACCGATGGGAAGAGCTTAGTTCGGCAGGAGATAGTTTTTGCGGATATAGGATGGCTTGAAGCCTGCCTTCTTCAGGTTGGCGAAGGAGATGTTCGGCTGATCTTCCTGAGGTTCGGCCGTCTCCACGGCAAAGAGAGAAACGCCCTGCGCGAGACCCTCGTTCAATCGAGCGTTGATCAACGCCTTTTGCGCGCCGCGGTTCCGGTACTCACCAAGTGTCGTTCCGCCTCCCAGCCATGCGCATCCGTCCTCCACGAACATCGCCCCGGTTCCGATCGCCGTTCCCTCCAATTCCGCAATGAAGCAGGCCCAGCCTTTCTTGCCGACCAGGCATGACCACAACGGCTCAAGCTCCGTCGGAAAACCAAAGCCTGTGCACATCAGCCTGCCGAAAATCGGCGCGTCATCGATACCGGCCAAGCGCGTGTGCACAGGTCCTTCGATTGCAAGCGGAGCGGATGGGGCAGGCCGCGTGAGTTTCATCCAGGCACCGTTCTCGACCAGTCCGTGATCCAGTATCCAGCCACGCAGCGCATTGGCGGCAAAGGTTTCGCGGATCTGGACATGCCGCCTGCCTGTTTTGGTCTTCATCCATTCGAATGCGAGATTGAGTTCGTCCCTGTCATTCAAGGCAAAAACGCGATTGAGACCAACGGCGGGAGCCGTGGGCAGCGAAATGGCGCAGCCGGTGCCCACCGGCATGCAGGCAAACTCGACGCTCTCTTTAAAGGGCTGGGGTGTGATCCTGGCCAGATCAATGAAAGCCTTGGCCTCGATCATCTCTTCCCAGGAAATTCTGTCGCTTGAAATACTCAATTTGTTTCCTCTTTAAATGACGGGCCACTGAGAGCCGCTGCGCAAGCCCTGGCGGATTTCCCTGTCCCTTTCAGGAGTGGTCTCGCGGGCGTCGAGATAACCTGCATCGCATTCACGAATAAAGTGGAGGCCGGTTAAAAGAGGTTAAGGGTAGCCATCGAGAACGTAGCCAGGCTGTTCCATTGCGCCGCAAACTGTTGCGGCAATCGTCGTGCGTTATCGTCCGTCAGAAATAGATCGACATGACCAGATCCTGGTCGAAATCACCAAACCCCTTGCCAAAGAGGTTCATCCCACCTGGATTGTCGGCCTTTTCGTCGATGCCGATGCGAAAGCGGATCGAGTGGTGATCGGGTATGCGCAGCGAGGCTATGGTCTGGGTCGAAACCATGGCGCCATCGATCCAGGTGCCGGTCTCGTCGATCGTCCACGTCTTGAGCTTGCCGTATTGCGAGCCGGACAGTTTCCACCAGGAGGGCGAATACATGCCGCGCCGGTCGCCGAAATCGCCGGGTGAGGTCCAGTGCCCGGCCTTGATGCCATTGACCCAGATCGAAATGTCGGAAGGCCAGTTGGCATTCGTGGCCGGCGTCTCGGAGCTCAGTTCGGCCGAGAATTCCACCTTGCGGATCTTCTTGCCGGAGACCTTGGCGTTGTTGGGAAACTTGTATTCGACGTAACCCCGGGTAAACCAGAGCAATGCCGCCTGCATGCGCTGCGGATCGAGGAAAACCTCCTGCACGTCGAGCATGCCGATGACGTTGTTGACCGAACAGAGGCCGCAGGGGGCGCCCACGTCGAATTCGGTGAAGAGGCCGATCGGCATGCTGACGGTGACCACATCCTCGCTCGCCTTGGTGCCGTTGGTATCGAAGCGGATCAGGATTTCATCGTAGATGCTGGAGCAGACCTTCTGATTTCCCTTCGTCGCCTTCATCGTCTGGGTCTGGATGAGGCCGGCCTGCTCGAGCGACTTCAGATTGGTTGCCGTCGTCGATTGCGGCAAGCGCATCTGCGCCGCAATGTCGTTGACATTCAGCGGCCCCTTCTGGCGCAGCAGGTTGAGGATTTCGATACGCGTCGGAGAGCCGAGAGCCTGGACGACGTCAACGTCCCTCATCGGATCGACGGTTAGAAGTTTCGTCTCCATACTTTAATACTGGTTCTCCAGTCTTTCTTGCTGGTTTCAGCTGATATCACGGCGTCATGTCCGATGTCGCCGCTCTTTTTCGTGACGCCGGTCCGCGCCTCGGGAGAGCTCTCGCGGACCGGCTGGGCCTTCTCACCTCGGCCCGGAAGCAAATCTCTCATGCACCTATCCCTTGATGCCCGATGACAGCATCAGGGCCTGCGTTACGCGTTTCTGGAACAGGAGGTAGGCGACGGCGACCGGCATGGCGGCAAGGATCGCCACCGCCATATCGCGCGCATATTTGACGCCGAAGGCATCTCTCGTCTGGGTAATGCCAACCGTGATCGTCATCATGTCGTCGGAGTTGGTCACGAGGAACGGCCACAGGAAAGCGTTCCACGCCATGATGTAGGTGATGATGGCAAGTGCCGTGGTAATCCCCCAGTTCAGCGGCAGATAGAGCTTGAACAGGATCTGGAATTCGCCGCAGCCATCGAGTTTGGCCGCCTCGCGCAGTTCCTTCGGCACGGAATCGAAGAACTGTTTGTAGACGATGACGACCACGGGAACGATCAGCTGCGGCAGGATGATGCCGCCCCAGGTATTGATCAGGTTCAGCTTGTGCATCAGCACGAACTGCGAAATGACGAGCGCCTGCGAGGGCACCATGAAACTTGCCAGGATGATGCCGTAGAGAAGCTTGCGGCCGGGAAAGACGATCTGCGACAGCGCATAGGCGCACATGACGCTGATGAAGATGACGACGACGGTCACGCTCACCGAGGTGACGATGGAGTTCAAATACCATGTCGAAAGCTTCGTCTCGAAGAGTGCGTAGTAATAGGCCGAGAAATTGAAGACGTCAGGGAAAAGGGTTGTCTTGTTGACCACATCCTGTTCCGGCTTGATGGATGTCACGATCGCCCAATAGATCGGGAAAGCCCAGGTGCAGGCGATCACCAGCGTGAGGATCAGAAGCAGCGCGTTGCCGATTGTCTTGCCGGGCATCTCAGCGCTCCCGCACACGCAGGAGCTGATATTGCAGCACCGAGACGACGACGATGATGATGAACAGGATCACCGCGACAGCAGAGCCGAGACCGCCATGGTTCGATCGGAAGGCCTCGCGATAGACGAGCTGCAAGAGCACATAGGTGGAATTGAACGGCCCGCCCTCGGTCAAGAGATAGACCTGGTCAAAGATCTTGAGCTGCAGGATGAGCTGCAATGTCAGCACCAGCGCGGTCACCGGCCAGATCAGCGGCCAAGTGATGCGCTTGAAGCATTGCCAGCGCGTCGCGCCATCGAGCATCGCCGCCTCATAATAGTCGTGGGGAATGTTGCGCAGGCCGGCAATGAAAAGCAGCAGGTTGAAGCCGTTGGTCCACCACACTGTCACGAGCGCCACCATCGGCATCGCCCAGATCGGATCACGGAACACACTGACCCGCCCGCCTGTGAAGGCCTCGATGAGGAATTGCGCGATCCCGAATTGCTGGTCGAGGACCCATTTCCAGATCTGGGTGACAACGGAAACCGGAAGAATATAAGGGATGAAGAAGAGCACCAGCACCAGGCTCTGCACCCAGCCTTTCAGGCGCACGACCATCAGCGCCAGCCCGAGGCCGATCAACGTGTTCGGGATGACCGTCAGCACGACGAAATAGCCGGTGTTCCAGACCGAAGTATAGAAGAGCTTCTGGTGGAAGAGCCTCACATAATTGGCGAAGCCCACCCATTGCCCCTCGCCGACGAGCGGGGCGTCGGTAAAGCTCAAGGCGAACATCTTGTAGACCGGATAGGCAAAGACGATCGCATAGGCGATCAGGAACGGCGCGATCATGACGATCGCCGTCAGCGTCTTGCGTCGCTTTTCAGTATTGACCACAGATCATCTCCCTGGACGAAGGGCTGGCCGGAGACAGGCTCCGGCCAGCATCTTCTCACTGCTGGCTCTGCAGCTCTTCGCGCATCTGTTCGATCGCATCCTCCGGATCGAGCTGACCGTTGAGTGCGGGAACCACGAAGTTCTGCGTTGCCTCGTAGATCGGGCCGGCAACACCCGCGAGCTTGGAGACCGGGTCGAAGACGGCGGTATCGGCAAGCTTCGCATAGGTGGCGTTCGGCTGCATTTCCTTGAATTCCTTGCTGTCCGTCACCGGCTTGTAAGCGGGGATATGGCCAGCACTTGCCCAGGAGATGCTATGCTCGTTCATCCAGGCGATGGTCTGCAGCACGGCTTTCAGCTTTTCAGGCGTGATCGGCTTGCTCTCGCTGTTTGGAACGGCGAAGGAATGCGAGTCCGCCCAGGTGGCCTGCGTCCCCAACAGGTTCGGGATTTCGATAGCCCCCCATTCGAAGCCGAGCTCACCCTTCTTTGCGAGGTCGGCCATCGTCGGCACTTCCCAGACGCCGTTGACGTGCATCGCAGCCTTGCCCGAGGTGAAGAGCGCGATTGAGGCTTCATAGGAAATCAGCTTCGGCGAATAGCCTGAGGAGACCCAGTTCGCCATGGTCTTCAGCGCCTTTACGCCGGCATCGCCCGGCAGGATCTGGTCACCGTCGATAAACTTGGCGCCCTGCTGAGAGAGAAGCGTATAGAAGACGCGCCACATGGAACCGCCTTCATCCGTGTGCAGCGACAGCGGATATTCCACCTTGCCCGTCGCCTTGATCTTGTCGAGCGCAGCATTGAAATTGTCGAGACCGTCGAGACCCTTCGGCAGGCCGTCGTCGCCGAGCAAGCCGGCTTCCTTCAGGATGTTCTTGTTGTAATAGAGAACGATCGAATGGACGTCGAAGGGAATGCCGTAGACCTTGTTGTCGAAGGTCGCCTGCTTCCAGGCTGCATCGACATAGTTTTCCTTCTTGATGCCGGCGGAAGCCAGTTCCTCATCCGTGAAGGGACGCAGGATGCCGGTCGGCACGGCCAGCGGATAACGCGACATATGATAGGTCATGATGTCGGGCTGCTGGCCAACGGCAGCAGACGTTTGCACCTTGGTGTAGAAGGGCACGCCCCATTCGAGCGTTGTGGCATTGATCCTGATGTCGGGATGGGTGTCGTTGAATTCCTTGATGAGCGCCTTCATGCGCACGCCGTCGCCGCCGCTCAAAAAATCCCACCAAGTAATGTCCGTCTGCGCGAATGCGGCTGCCGAGGGCAGCAATGCGATGGCCGCCGAAACGGCAAGTTTTAAGAGTTTTCTCACGTTTGTTCCTCCTCTAAAGCATGGGTTGGGATCATCCCGCGTCTCGGGCTGACTTTTGCCGCGAGCCTCCTCCAAAGGCGCGCGATCAAGATCTCCTGCATTCCTTTCCGGTCTCCGGATCTCAAGCTCCGGACCCGTTCAATCAGCTGAGCCTTCTGCCTTCGGCATCGAAAGCCAGCATCTCAGGCACTCTCAGAGAGAGGCTGATCTTCTCCTTCGGCTGGGGCCTGCTTTCGCGGCACTCGACAGTCATCTCCGCATCGGTTGCGGTCAGCACGTGAAGATATCCGGTGCCGCCAAGCTCCTCGGTGAATTCGGCGGTCACGGGCAGTGTCAGGCCGGTATCACCGGCACCGAGCCCGATATGTTCGGGCCGGACGCCGACATTGATCGCAGCACCATTTGCAACAGGGCTGCGCGTCGGCAGGTCGAAAGCCTGGCCCGGCGCGTCATCGAGCTCGACGCGGGCAAAGCCCTGTCCGGCGCCGATGACCTTGCCCTTCAGGAAGTTCATGCCCGGCGAACCGATGAAACCGGCGACAAACATGTTCCGCGGATCGCGATAGAGCTCCAAGGGAGCCCCGACCTGCTGGACGATGCCCTCCTTCAGCACGACGATCTTGTCGGCAAGCGTCATCGCCTCGACCTGGTCATGGGTGACGTAGACCATGGTCGCTCCGATCTGCCGGTGCAGGCGGGCGATCTCCATGCGCATTTTCACGCGCAGTTCGGCATCGAGGTTGGACAGCGGCTCGTCGAACAGGAAGACCCGCGGCTCGCGTACGATGGCACGGCCGATCGCCACGCGCTGGCGCTGGCCGCCGGAAAGCTGGCTCGGCTTATGCTGGAGATAATCGCCAAGGCGAAGGATATCGGCGGCCGCCTTCACCTTCTCTTGAATCTCCGCCTTCGGACGCTTGGCGATCGACAGGCTAAACGCCATGTTTTCGAAGACGGAAAGATGCGGATAGAGCGCGTAGGACTGGAAGACCATGGCAACGCCGCGCTTCGATGCTTCCCTGTGCGTGACGTCTTCATTCTCGATGCTGATCTGCCCGCCGCTCGTTTCCTCGAGCCCCGCAATCATCCTCAAAAGCGTCGATTTCCCGCAGCCGGAAGGGCCGACGAAAACGGCAAACTCACCCTGCTCGATCTCGATATCGACGCCGTGGATGACCGCGAAGGCCCCGAACGACTTCCTGACGTCAGTCAGTTTTATCCCAGACATATATCCTCCCGATGGACACTCCAGACGGGGCAGCCTCCTCCGCTGCCCCGATGGCGATCAACTCACGCCGAAGCGACGGAGAGCAGGATGAAATGATAGGATTTCGCCGGCAGCGCTCCGGTGAGCCTGCCCTCGTCGGTGACCTGGAGGCCGGATCCTGCCGTCGGCACGATACGGTTCTGATCCTCGACGGAGTTGCGCGCCTTGAGGTCTTCGCCCGCCATCGTGTGATGCTGGATGACCTTCCCGCCTTTGAAGCCCTGCAGGGCAACATCGAGATCGATCGCCTCATCGAGGCTGCGGTTGATCGCAAAGAGCGCGATGCTCTTGCCATCCTCCTGCAGCACGGCCGAAAGATCGAGATAGGGAACGTCCTGCGCGACATCGCAATCATAGGTCGGACCGGAGGCCGAAACCGTCAGCGCCGTGCCGCGGCCATACTTCGATGCGAACTGCAGCGGATAGTAGATCGACTGGCGCCAGGCCGGGCCTCCGGCCTTGGTCAGGATCGGGGCGATGACGTTGACGAGCTGCGCCATGCAGGCGATCTTGACGCGGTCGGAGCGGCGGATGAAGACGTTGATCAGCGAGGCGATGAAGATCGCATCCTCGAGATTATAGAGCTCTTCGAGCAGCGGCGGCGCTTCCGGCCAGTCCCAGTTCTTGTAGCGCTGATCGTCTTCCTTGCGGTCGTGATACCAGACGTTCCATTCGTCGAAGCAGATCTTCACGTCGCGCTTGGAGCGCTTCTTCGCCTTGATGTAATCGATGACGCCGCCGATCGTGACGATGTAGCGGTCGAGTTCGATCGCCTTGGCATAGTAGTTCAGCGTGTCGTTTTCCTCGTTGCCGAAATATTTGTGCAGCGAGATGTAATCGACGCTGTCATAGCTCGCATCGAGAACCTGTGCCTCCCATTCGGGATAGGTCTTCATCTTGTCGTTCGACGAGCCGCAGACCACGGTTTCGAGCGTCTTGTCGAAATATTTGAAGGCCTTGCTGACTTCGTTGGCAAGCAGACCATATTCCGTTGCGGTCTTGTGACCGACCTGCCAGGGGCCGTCCATCTCATTGCCGAGGCACCAGATGCGGACATTGTGCGGGTCCTTGTATCCGTGCTTGGCGCGCAGGTCGCTCCAGTAGGTGCCGCCCGGATGGTTGCAATATTCCAGGAAATTGCGAGCGTCATTCAGGCCGCGCGAACCGAGGTTCATGGCGAGCATCATCTCGGTCTTGGCGAGCTTCGACCAGTCGGCAAATTCGTTGACGCCCATCTGGTTGGTCTCGCGGGTCCGCCAGGCAAGATCGAGACGCGTCGGACGCTGGTCGCGCGGGCCGATGCCATCCTCCCAATGATAGGCCGAAACGAAATTGCCGCCCGGATAGCGGACGATCGGCATATCGAGATCGCGCACCATATCAAGAACGTCGGTACGGAAACCGTCTTTATCAGCTTTTTCGTGACCCGGCTCATAAATACCGGTGTAAACGGCGCGGCCCATATGCTCCAAGAAGGAGCCATAGACGCGCTTATCGACGGTCGAGATGGTGAATTCCCTGTTCAGGGTCGCTTTAGCCCGCATTGATGTTCCTCGTTTATTGAATTTGATTTTTGAGCAAGCTATTCTGAGAGATTTTTTTAATCAAGTATTTTGTTTAATATCCAAAAATCAGTTTTAGTATGGCGAAAGATCAAAGGAATCCGTGAGAAACCAGGCGTTTCAGGCCCAATCGTCGGTCTCCGCCGGGTCGTTAAAGCCGCGATTAACCAACCAGCCTCTGGCGCGGGAACAAATTCTGCTCCGCAACGTTTTGGCGCTCGCGACAGGAGGAGGAAGAACAGATGCCAAATGCAAAATGGAGCGAGCCGGTCGAAATCGAGTTCGACAATGCCGGATCCCGGACCGTCAGAGGCCCGTTCGACGCACTCATCTATCTCCACGACATGTGGCCGCGGCGCACGGGAGCGAAATTCGTCAGGGCAAGCAATGCATGCAAAGGCGCAGTCGAGGGACGCGTTAGCCTGGAAACGGCAAGGGAAGATTTTCTCGCGGCGGCAGCAGAAGCAAGACTAACCACCCATTGAGCCCGAGGGGCGGACGCGCACATGCCGCGTCCACCCATATTTCTGAGGAAGGAGACTGCATGCGCGCCTTGCTAATATCGTCACTGACCTTGGTCGTGACCGCCATTTGGACAGGCCCTGCCCTATCTGCCGACATGATCCAAGGTTATGAACGATCCCATGTCGCCAAGCATCGACCGAAGCCGGTCATTCGTGCACGCTATGTGCAGCGACGGCATCTCGATTGCACGGATATGATCGTCGAATACCGCTACATTCCGCGCACGAATTTGGTGACGGTGTGCCATCGCATCTGAGGCCTGCCAGACCGGCCGGCCGGTGTCAGATCGGATAGTGCCCGGGCTGCGATGCCACCGTCATCCACCTGAGGTCGGTGAATTCGTTGATGCCGGCCTTGCCGCCAAAGCGGCCATAACCGGAGGCCTTCACGCCGCCGAAGGGCATCTGTGCCTCGTCATGCACGGTCGGGCCGTTCACATGGCAGATGCCGCTTTCAATCCGTCTTGCGACCTCCATGGCGCGGGCGGCATCCCTTCCGAAGACGGCGGCGGACAGGCCATATTCCGTATCATTGGCAACACGGACCGCCTCATCGATACCGCGCACGCGTACCATGCAGGCCACCGGACCGAAGCTTTCCTCTCCATAGATCCGCATCGACGGTGTCACGTGGTCAAGCACCGTGGCGTCCATCAATGTCCCGATCGCACGGCCCCCCGCAAGCAGGCGGGCGCCTTTGGATACTGCATCCTCGATCAGGCCGTTGACGCGTTCAACCGCATCGAGGCCGATCATCGAGCCGAGCGGCGAATTGCTCTGGCGCGGATCGCCGGCAACCAGCGTCGAGGCCTTGCGGGCGAACTGATCGGCAAACTCGTCGGCCACCGCCTCGTCGACGACGATCCTCTCGGTCGACATGCAGATCTGCCCCTGGTTCATGAAGGCACCGAAGGCAGCGGCTTTCACGGATTCGCCGATATCGGCATCATCGAGCACGACGAAGGGCGCCTTACCGCCAAGCTCCAGCAGCACGGGTTTCAAATGGCGGGCGGAGACCTCGGCGATGATCCGGCCGACGCGGGTCGAGCCGGTGAAATTGACACGGCGCACGGCCGGGTGGGCGATCAGCTTTTCGACGATGGATGCAGCATCGGCGGGTGCATTCGTGAGCACATTGACGACACCGTCGCCGAGGCCCGCTTCGCGCAATGTCTCGCCGATCAGATGATGCGTCTTCGGGCAAAGCTCGGACGCCTTGAGGACGACCGTGTTGCCGCAGGCAAGCGGCAGGGCGACGGCGCGCACGCCGAGAATGACGGGCGCGTTCCAGGGTGCAATGCCAAGGACGACACCGGCCGGCTGGCGCACGGCCATCGCCAACAGGCCGGGCTTGTCCGAGGGGATCACTTCGCCGGTGATCTGAGTACACATGGCGGCGGCTTCACGCAGCATATTGGCGGCGAGATAGACGTTGAAGCCCGCCCAGGCGGCTGTCGCTCCCGTTTCCTCGGCCATGGCGGCGATGAATTCGCCGGTGCGGGAATCCAAGAGGTCGGCTGCCTTCGAAAGGCGCTTGCGCCGCTCTGTCGGTGCAAGCGCCGACCAGCCCGGAAAGGCCGCGGCCGCAGCGGCAACCGCTGCATGCGCATCTTCCAGCGTTGCGGCGGCCGCCTTCGTCGCAAGCTGACCGGTAATCGGGTTCAGCCGTTCGAAAGTCGCGCCGTCCGAAGCCGGCATGGCACGGCCGCCAATGAGAAGCATCAGGTCAACCATCTCGTTCCCTTTCAGATATGCGCCTGATTTCCCTCCCAAAGGGTTGGCGCGATGATGTCTGCTGGTTTCCGGCATCCGCCGGGAGTCATGCAAATCCCGCGGTCACGCCGGGAGATCGACGTCTTTCATTGGAAGATCCTCGCCCATATCGCCTGAACTCAGGCGCTCCTCAGGATCCAGTAGGAACCAATCCATCGGCGAAATGAATGGATTTTCCTGGCAGTTTATTGTACTTTTTCGCAAGTTTTTCAGATTCCCGCTTGGCATGCGATCGCCCGGCCGGTTGTGCGCCCGGAGTTCATGATGGCGGAAAAGTTGCTCGATATGCCGGCCCTGTCGGTCACTGCATCGATGATTTCCGCCGGCCTCGGCAGCCAGACCTGGAGCCTTGACGCCCACGGCAACCGTCCCTTCTATCAGGCCTTTTTTGTCTCGCGGGGCAGAGCGAGCCTTTCCATCGATGGGCAGGCGGGGCTTACGCTTTCGGCACCTGCAGCAGTTTGGCTGCCGCGGCGGATTTCGGGGGCTTTCGTTCTTGCCGCCGGCAGCGAGGGGGCGATGCTCTCGGCGGCCGAAGGCTTTGTCGGCAGAACGGTCGGCGACAGCCCGGCCGCCGTGCAGTTGCACGATATGATCGAACGCGTAGTCTTGGCTCAGAACGAAAATCTAGCGGGGCGTGCAGGCGATATCGGTCGTGCCTTCGAGGTCATGACGCAGGAGGCACGGGACCAACGACCCGGCGGGACAGCGCTTGTCGGCGCCTATTTTTCCGTGCTGCTGCTGCTGATATGGCGGGCCTCAGGGGCATCGGCCCCGACGAGGACGTCAGGCACAGGGGCGACCACCTTGCAGCGGTTCAGGCAGATCGTCGAATTGCGTTTCCGCGAACAGCCGGCGATCACCGATATCGCCCGCGCCATGGGCATCACCTATGACCACCTGCATCGGGCCTGCATTTCCGGCACCGGACGAAGCCCGATGGAACTGATCCATGAAAGGCTGATCGCCGAAGCAAAGCTGCGGCTTGGGCAATCGGAGCAATCCGTCGAGCAGATCGGCTTCGGGCTCGGCTTTCGCGATCCGGGCTATTTCAGCCGCTTCTTCAAGAGCCGCGTCGGCGAACCGCCCGGCGCCTACCGGCGCAAGATCGCCGAGCAGTCACAGAAAGGCCTCGCCCCATCCTTTGCCGCCTGGCCGTGAGGCACTCGCGATTGAGGCGACGGCCGTTCAGAACGTCCGCAACTCACGCGTCAGCGCCTGGAGCTGCTTGAAGCCCTCGTAGCGCTTTGCGTGACGATCAGCGATCGCACCTTGCGCCGGCTTGTAGGTCTCTTCGGCGGCCGAGAGTTTCGTCATTGCTTCACGCATATCGCTAAACAGCCCGCCAGCGACGGCGCCAAGGATCGCAGCACCCAGCAGGACGGGTTCCTCCGCCTTCGTCGCGATCACCGGTTTGCCGCTCGCATCGGCAAGCATCTGACGGACGAAATCATGCTGGCCAGCACCCCCGCTGATGACGATGTTCTCGATGGTGACGCCGGCATCAGCCTGCGTGTCGATGATCTGTCTCAGGCCATAGCCGATGCCGCAGAGGCCTGCGACATAGAGCGAGACCAGACTGTCGAGACCCCTCTCCATGTCGAGACCGGCAATCACGGCGCGGGCGTGCGGATCGGCGAAGGGCGCGCGATTGCCGAGGAATTCGGGAACGACATGCAGGCCTGCGACGAGTCTGACGGCATCGGAAGAATACCCTGCCTTTTGCGCGGCCATGTCAGCCAGAAGGACCGGCAGCGGAACGCCGCTGCGCTTCGACAATTCCTTTGCCTCGCTGGCGGCGGGATGGAAGGACAAGAGCTGTTCGATCGCCGCACCCGCAGCACTCTGACCACCCTCGTTCAACCACATGCCTGGCACCATGGCAGAATAGTAGGGACCCCAGACGCCCGGAACGAAGGCCGGTTCGACGGTTGATGTCATGGTGCAGGACGACGTGCCGAAGACGTAGCCGAGATTGGCCCGCGGACCGGCGCCGATACCAACGGTTCCGATGCCGCCAGCATGGGCATCGATCAGCCCCGCGGCGACAGCCGTTCCCGGAACGAGGCCGAGTTCACCGGCGGCCGCCGCGGTCAGGCCCTGACCGAGCGGCGAGCCGGGCTCGACGATCGACTGGCCGATGCGGGCAAAACCTTCGTCGGCCAATGCGCCGAGGCCGATCTCATGAAAGTAGGTCGCATCCCAGCGCTTCTCATGGGCGAGATAGGTCCATTTGCAGGTGACGGTACAGGTGGAACGCGCGAGATCGCCGGTCGCCCGCCATGTCAGGAAATCCGCCAGATCGAAGAATTGCCAGGCCGCATCGAAGACCTGCGGCCGCCTTTCCCTCAGCCAGAGCAGCTTCGGCGTTTCCATCTCGGGGGAGATACGACCACCGACATAGCGCAGCACTTCATGGCCGAGCGCGTTGATACGCTCCGCCTGCGGGACGGCGCGATGGTCCATCCAGACGATGATATCCCGGTTCGGGTCTTCCGAGGGACCGACGGGCAGCGGCCGGCCAGCCTCGCCGAGCACGACGAGCGAACAGGTGGCGTCAAACCCCAGGCCAGCGACCGAAGTCGGATCGATACCGCTTGCGGCGACGACCTCGCGGACGCAAGCGCAGACGGCCGTCCAGATTTCCGTACTCGACTGCTCGACGATGGAGCCGGCTTCATGAAACAGCGTGATATCCCGCTTGGCGGATGCGAGCATCAGGCCATCGAGGTCGAAGAGGCCGGCGCGGGCGCTGCCTGTACCGACATCGACGCCGATGACATGTTTGGCACCCGCTGATGACGTGTGTGAAGTGTCGCTCATGATCTCTCGTTCAAATCGGCAGTATCAGGGTTCCAGAGCATTTCCATCTTTCCTCGAATCGCGGAAACGCTCTATCTCTTTGTTTTCATGCAATTGCGGACGCAAGACCGCTACGCATTCTTGCTGGAATTGCTCTAGAGCAATCCGCAACGGGACCTGTCAAACTCTCAGAGGTCGACGCTGTTCGGCAGGATCACCAGATCGCGCACAGTGACGTTACGTGGCCGTGACAGCATGAAGAGCACGGCGTCGGCCACTTCCTTTGGCTGCATCAGGCTGCCATTGGCCAGCGCCTCTTCCATCTTGGCTTTCGGCCAGTCATCCAGGAGCGCGGTAACGACCGGTCCGGGCAGCACCGCGCCGACACGCACGCCATGCTGGGCGACCTGGCGGCGGGTCGAGTGGACGAAGGCCTGAACGGCAAATTTCGAGGCGGTGTAGATCGGCTCCCAGACGACGGGCACCACGCCGGCGATCGAACTCGTAAACAGGATATCCCCGGACTTCTGAGCGATCATATGCGGCAGCACCGCATGGACCGAGCGGAAGGCCGCATTGATGTTGAGGTTGAGCACCCGGTCCCAGGCATCCGGATCGCCGTCGGCGACCGGGCCACCAATATAGGCGCCGGCATTGGCGTGGAAGATATCGAGCCTGCCGGCCAATTCCAGAATACGCGGCAGCATACCGGAGACCTGCGGGCCATCGAGAAGATCGACGACAAGCGGCAGGGCGCCCTCACCGATCTCCTTGCAGAGGGCCTCGAGCCTGTCCTTGGCACGATCGATAAGAACGACGATTGCTCCTTCGGCACGCAGGGTGCGGGCGCATTCCAGCCCGATGCCCGATGCCGCACCGGTGATGGCGGCAACCTTGCCCTTCATGAGATCAGTCATGCAAATACTCCTTGAGAATGCGTAATCAGGCGCGGCCATGGCTGACACGGGACCGGCGAGCTAGCGAATCGACGATGACGGCGATGGCGAGAACGGCACCAGTGATCATGTAGCGCAGCGACGAACTGAGATTGAGCAGCGTAAGCCCGTTGGAAATCGCCTGGATGACGATGATGCCGAGAAGAGCCGAATAGGCGCTGCCGCGGCCACCGAACAGGCTGGTGCCGCCGATGACTGCTGCCGCAATGGCATTGAGGTTCACGTCGCCCGTGCCGGCCTGCTGGCTGGAGGAGGCAAGCCGCGAGGCCGAGAGAATGCCGCCGATGGTGGCAAGCGTCGAGCAAAGCACGAAGGCGCTGAGATAGATGCGGCGCACATTGATGCCGGCACGGCGAGCCGCCTCGCGATTGCCGCCGACGGCAAACATGGAGCGTCCCCATTTGGTGCGCGTCAGCGCATAGTTCAGGATGACAGCGATTGCGACGAAAAGGCCGAACATCCACGGCACGCCACGGCCGAGATTGAGATAATAGACGGCAAATTCCAACGCGGCGGTAAGAATGACGGCCTTGACCGCAAGCGCCCCGACCGGTGGCGAGGAGAGGTTCGAAGCCTGCCGCTGGCGGCGCTTGCGCATCTCGTTGACGACGAGGACCACGCCCGGCAAGAGCGCCAGCACGTAGGACAGCCAGTCGGGCATGACGAGAATCTGGCCGAAGCGCACGAGCGGCGAGGCATAGGGAAGGTTGATGCTGCCGGTCGGTCCCAGGATGTAGAGCTGCATGCCGAGGAGGGCCAGCAGACCGGCAAGGGTCGCAACGAAGCTCGGCATGCCAAGCCTGTTGTAGAGCACCGCATACAGCGCACCACCGACGATGCCGGCGAGGATCGCAACCAGGATCGCGAGCGGGATCGGCCAGCCCATATTGACCCAGAGCACGCCAAGGATGGCGGAGGAAAGTCCGCTCATAGAGCCGACCGAAAGGTCGATTTCGCCGAGCATCAGCACGCAGACGATGCCGAGCGAGATGACGCCGACGGTGGCACAGTCAAACAGCAGGTTGACGAGGTTGTTTGGCGCCAGAAACACCGGATTGAGCAGCGAGAAGACCGTGGAGATGACGATCAGGCCGACGAAGACCGGCAGCATGCCGAGATCGCCCGAGCGTACGCGGTCGAAGAAGGCCTTGACCATGCCCATGATGTTGTCGTCGTGGCGGACGCGTTCGTCGCTGCGATCAAGGGCAGCCGGCTGGCTGACTGTATCGGACATCTTCTGGCTCATGCGGACCTCCCGCTGGTTTCATGTGCAGCACCAGTCTTGCGCTCGATCCGCCGGGAGACTGCGTTTTCGGTGGCACCGGTGATTGCGGCGACGAGTTCCTGGTTGGACGAATCGGGCGTGAAGACGCCATTGTTGCGACCGAGGCGCAGCACAACGATGCGGTCTGCCACAGCGCGCACGTCTTCCATATTGTGGCTGATGATGATGACGCCGAGGCCGCGCTCGCGCACGCGTTCGATCAGGTTCAGCACTTCCGCGGTCTGGGCGACACCGAGAGCCGCCGTCGGCTCGTCGAGCATGATGATCTTCGGATCGAGCAGCAGCGAGCGGGCGATGGCAACCGTCTGGCGCTGGCCGCCGGAAAGCGAGGCGATCGGCTCGCGCACCGAGGGAATACGGGCGGCAAGTTCTCTGAGCAACGTCCAGGCGCGCACCTCCATGGCAACCTCATCGAGGCTCCAGGGGGACATTTCATGTCCGAGAAAGAGATTGGCGACGACGTCAAGGTTCTCGCAGAGCGCCAAGTCCTGAAAGACGGTGGCAATGCCGAGCTCCAGCGCCTTGCCGGGACTATCGAGCGTGACATTGCGGCCGCAGAATTCGATCGTTCCCGAGGACGGCTGATGCACGCCGGCAAGAACCTTGATCAGCGTCGACTTGCCGGCGCCGTTATCGCCGACCAGCGCCACGACCTCGCCGGCCTTCACTTCGAGATCGATGTCGGTCAGCGCCGACACCGCGCCGAAATTCTTGGAAATATTGCTCAACCGGAGGATCGTCTGTCCCTTCTCCGGCATATCCTTCACATCCCTAGTCATGGGGCAGCCCTTCTTGCAATAGGGGCATCCGGCCGCGACAAGCGCGGCCGGAGCTCACTCAAGTGCGTTTAGTTGGTAATGCCAAGCTTCTTGCAGCCTTCGGCATATTCGCCGGTGCAGATCTGCTCGGGCGTCTGGATCTTCTTGTCGAAGATTTCGGCCTTGATGTTCTTTGCCGTCACGACGGCGGGGATGAACAGCTGAGACGGCGTATTATAGAGCGCCGTCTTGGCCTCAGGCTTTTCACCCTTGATCATCTGCACCGCCACATTGGCAGCGGCTGCTGCGACGATTTCGGATGGCTTCGAAATCGTGTTGTACTGGTCGCCGGAAATGATCAGCTGAAGGGCTGCAATCGTCGCGTCATTGCCGGTGACCGGCGGAACCGGCTTCACGCCTGCGGCCTTGAACGCGGCAATCGCGCCGCCGGCCGTGCCGTCATTGGCGGCAACCACGCCCTTGATATCGGCCCCGAAGCGGGTGATCTGGCCGGCAGCCCATTCCTGCGCCTTTGGCGGCGCCCATTCCGGCGTGTCATATTCGGCAAGCGTCTTGTAGGTGGATTCCTTCAGGCCGCGGTGGATGCCGTCGCGGATGAGGCCTGCGGCCGCATCGGTCGGCGAGCCGTTGATCTCGAGCACGCCTGCGCCGTCGGCAACGCCTGAAGCCTGGAGATGCTCGACGAGCGACTTGGCGATCGCATAGCCGATGCCTTCGTTGTCGAAGGAGACGTAATAATCGGCCGGCTTGTCCGGGATCGGGCGGTCATAGGCGATGACCTTGACGTCCTGGGACTGGGCGATTTCGACGAGGCCGGCTGCAGCGGCGGAATCGACAGGGTCAAGAACGACCACCTTGGCGCCCTGGGCGATGACCGAGTTGAACTGCTGCTGCTGCAGCGAGGCATCGGCATTGGCGTTCTGATAGATCACCGTGCACTTCGGGCACAGCTTCTCCATCTCGGCCTTGAAGCCCGGGAAGTCGTGCTGCTCATAGCGCGTGGATGCCTGGTCGGGCATCAGAAACGCGACGGTCGCCGCTTCCTGAGCCGAGGCCATGCCGGCAAAACCGATGAAAACGGTCGCCGAGGCCATAAGCAAATTGCGATAATTCATTTTCTCCTCCTTGGTGTGATCGAAAGACAGGCCCAGGCATTGCTGGAAGTCACCACGGTTCGCCCGCTCGCCGCAGCCTTCGCCGGCATGAAAACGACGAGCAAAGCGCCCCTGCAAAAGGACAACCTCTCCGCAGCTTCTTAGAAATACCTCCCTGCACCGGCCGTTGACCGGCTTGTATCATCGATTGCGCAACTTTGCTCAATCGATGAAGCAAGAATTGCCACTTCCTCCGATTGATGTCAAGTTACCGTCAAACGGAGACGACATTTTGAATCAGGTGAAGCAGACGAAGAGGACGACGATTTACGATCTGGCGGAGCTTGCCGGCACATCCGCCAGCGCCGTCAGCGCCGTGCTCAACGGCAATTGGAAGAAGCGCAGGATCAGCAGCCAGCTTGCCGAAAAGATCATGCGGATCGCCGAGGAACAGGGTTATGCGCTAAACATGCAGGCAAGCCTGCTGAGGCGCGAAAAGTCCCACATCATCGGCATGATCGTGCCAAAATACGACAACCGCTACTTCGGCTCGATCGTCGAACTCTTCGAGGACATGGCGCGTGCGCGCGGCCTTTTCCCGATCATCACCTGCACGCGCCGCGACCCTCAGCTGGAGGTCGAGGCAGCGCGCACCATGCTCTCCTATCAGGTCGAATGCCTGATCGCGACGGGTGCCACGGACCCCGACCGTATTACCGAAATGTGTGCGGCTGCCGGCGTGCGCAGCCTCAATCTCGACCTGCCCGGTGCGCTTGCCCCCTCCGTCATCTCGGATAATTTCGCCGGCGCACGCGAGCTGACGCGTCGCATCCTGAAAAACAGCGAGCAACGGCTCGGCAAGATGGAGCCGCTGCTCTTCATCGGTGGCCGCGGCAGCGACCACAACACCGCCGAGCGTATCCGCGGCTTTCGCGGGGCACATGCGGACCTCGGCGTTGCCGTGCATGAGGAAAATATCCTTGCCTGCGGCTATGCGCCGGAAAAGGCTGAAAAGGCGTTGGACGAGCGAGCCCTTGGCGGCAAGGCACTGCCCAAGGGCATGTTCGTCAACTCGACAATCTCGCTCGAAGGCGTCATGCGCTGGATCCGCCGCTCCGGCCATCTCGACGATCGCAGTCTGGTGCTCGGTTGTTTCGACTGGGACCCCTTCGTCACCCTGCTTGGAAACGGCATCGAAATGGTGCGCCAGGACGTGCCGGGCATGCTGAACAAGGTGTTCGAGCTCATCGAATCCGGAGCGAACAAACCTGTCGTCATCCAGGTGCCGCCCCTCATTCCGGAAGCGCAGGAAGCGTAAGCGTCCGGTGCGGACCCAGTTGATCTTGGCGAGGTCGGATCGGAGAACTTCGTGGCCGGATGCGCATGACGTCTGCGGCGCTCGCTGTTCTGCCCGGCAATGCCGGCTTCATTCCGTCGGACTCGCGGCGTCTGCCACAGCCTGTGTGACGGCATCGTCGACACTGAAATTGCACCGGCTTGCCAACTCCGCTTCGCCGGCCGATTCCATCAGATCCCTGATCCAGTCATGCACGCGGGCATAATAGACGCGCTTGCCGGCCTTGTGCAGCAACGTGTCGAATTCGACGAGAGCATCGAAGCCGGTACTGTCGAGATCGACGCTTTCTTCCAGACTGACGATGACGGAAAGCGTGCTTCTATTGGAAAGCGCATGTGTCGCGATTTCCGATAATACCAATTCGGCGTTGGCGAAAAAGAGGGGCTGAGCTGGCCTGAATATGCCAATGCCGGCGATCTCGGTGGCGTCGGCATGGCGTTCCACGTCGACAAAATCGCGTGTCTGGCGAAGTCTGCCGAGTGTAATCACCCTCGCGACCGTAAGTCGCTTCAAAAACAGGACGAATGAAAGCGCAACCGCGATTAGCATGCCATTCAGGACACCGAACAGAAGCACGCCACAGGCAGCAAAGATGAGAAGAAACCGGTCGCGACCGACACGCAGAATATGCATGACCGGAGATGGATCGAGCGAGTGTAGGAGTACGCTCACGATCACGGCGGCGAGTACCGTTTGGGGAATATAAGCGAGGAGTTTCACACCGAAAAGGCAGAAAGCAGCGAGGAAAGCTGCGGCGAGCAAAGACGAGAGCCTGCTCTGCGATCCCGCCGCTTCGCTGGCGGACCCTGCCGAGAAGCCGGCCCCGACCGGCATGCCCTGGACAAGAGCGCTTGCAATATTGGCCACCCCGATTGCGCGCAATTCGCGGTTTGCGTCCACGACTTCACCATGAAGCAGCGATAGGCTTCGTACAGTGCCCCAGGACTCGGCAAAGACAATCAGCACGAGAGGCAGGGTGTAGCGAGCGATATGCTCGACACCATGCAAATCGGGCGCGGCGAACGCGTCCCAACCGATCGCGAGGCTGACAGGCCCGACGACCGGCACGCCCAGACCCTCGAGATTGAACTGGAAAGAAATCGCCGCAGCCCCCAGAGTCACAAACAGACTGCCCGGAATCTTGCGGTAACGGCGCATGGCGAGAAGGCAGACGAATGCGAATAGCGCGAGCCCGAGGCTGATGAGGTTCCATTCGTGAAACCGCGCCAGAGCGGAACGGAGGATTTCCCAAGGTTGGATATCAGCACTGCTCAAGCCCAAAATGGTCGGCAACTGCTTGATCGTGATCAGAAGGGCGGTACCGAAGGCGAAGCCCCGCAGGACAGGTCTGGATATTACGCCAGCCAAGTATCCAAGCCCCATCGCCGAGGCAATCAGGAAGACAAGACCTGCAAGCGCGACGACAACAGCTGCAAATAGCGCCTTCTGTGACGCGGGCACGTCCATAGACATGAGCATTGCCGCGAGGATCGCGGCAGAGGACGATGTCGGTGAAACAACCGCGAAACGGCAACGGCCAATGAAGAAATAGGCCGTACATCCAGCGATTGTTGCGGTAACCGCATGGCGAGGCGTCAACCCCGCGATTGAGGAGTAGGCAATCGCTTCCGGGAGCAGAAGACCGGCGACCGAAAGGCCGGCGACAGCATCACGCCAGTTCCATTTCATGGCTGTGGGATAATATCCTTCCTACTCAGGCCAGCCGCTATCCTCCTGCATTATCGAATGGTCCACAAGCATCTGGTTTCACGACTAAAAAATTATCAGCTGCGCCGCGGCCCATTTGCTCTTTCCTGGACATCGCGCCCATTTTCAACGCTGATCGCGCCATAACTAAACATCGACTGAGCTGTCTCGCGTGCTCCATGGGCGGGCACGGGTTCCGATGCTTCCAACGGATCTATGGCGCGCAACGTCAAGGAGGCTGCGCGCTCGGCTCCGCCAGCCGTCCACATCGCCGCAATTGGCATCCTCGATATCGTCGATGAAAGCGGGCCGGTTTCCACTGCAAAGGCAAAATCATTGCTCGCCTGCTTCCAGGAAATGCGGGCAATAATCCGTGAGCGTCCAATGATTTAGTGTAAGCGTGAACTTACGCAATACCCTGAATTTGGGGATGTTGACGGCGCTGAAACAGCTTTCTATGAGAAGCTGTCGACCCAGTGCGGCGGCAATAACGGGCGTCCGGTCATACGAGGTGACCGGACGCTTTTCATTCGGAAATCCGGCCTACTTCACCGCTTCCGGTGTGAAGCGCGCATAGAGCGCATGGCGATTGCCGGGATAAACAAAGCGCACATGCGTGACCGGTCCAGACTTGTTCCAGGTGCGGCGTTCGACGACGAGGCATGCGGTGGCCGGCGGGATCGAAAGCATGGCGCCCTCTTCCTCTTCCACGCCGATCGCAAAGATCTTGTGTTCAGCCGCACTCCACGGAACCTGGCTCAGAAGCCAGGGACCAGGTGCGGTTTCCCCGAATTCCTCATCTGCGGCTTCCGGCACTGTTTGCAGGTTGATCAATCGCTTTTCCAGGCAAAACGGTTGCGTCCCAGCGTAGTGGGTGCAGATGATTTCGACGAGACTGGAATTTTGCTGCAGGTCCAGCATCTGCCGGTCCTGCGCCTGTGCCTTCCTGCGGATACGCTTTGCGACCTTGTAGGAATAGGCGAGATTGAGGGACTGGACCTCCGCCTTGATATCGTGAATCTCGAGCACTGCGGACTGCGCCTGTGGCTGGATGACGAAGCTGCCGGATTTCTTGCGGCGCTCGATGAGACCGGCTTTCACCAGCTGGCTCAGAGCCTTGTTCACCGTCATACGCGAGCAGTCATATTGCTTCGTCAGCTCTATTTCGAACGGAATGCGGTAACCCGGCGGCCATTCGCCCGAGACGATGCGACCTTCGATATCCGTGAGGATACGCTGGTGTAAGGTCGTTTCCTTTGGTTCATTCATCATCACGCTCCGGCTCTTCCTCCGCTGTAACGCCTGGGAAGCGCCGAGGAAAGGTCGTCATGCTGCCAACAGCTCGTTCATCGCGGCGATGAAGCGGCGGTCAATCAGGTCGCGGCGCAGATGCCGGCCCTTTTCGACCTGCTTGCGGCCGAGCGACCAGACGCAGTCGACCGACACACCACCGGCAAAAATCCAGTGATCGAGAAGCCGGTCCTCGGAGAGGTAGGAAACGGCATTGGTCTCGAGCGATATGATGTCGGCATGGTTGCCGGCGACAAGACCCGCCGGCGCCTTCAATGCCGCGCCACCGCCAGCAAGTGCCTGTTCGAAGAGCGCCTGGCCCGTGGAACCGCCCGTCGATGCGATAACATTGCGGGCACGCAGCGCGAGACGCTCGGAATATTCGAGCTGACGAAGTTCCTCGGCGATGGAAATCAGAATGTTGGAATCGGAACCGATGCCGAAGCGCCCGCCTTCCGACAGGAACAGGGGCGCCGAAAATGTCCCATCGCCGAGATTGGCTTCGGTAATCGGGCAGAGGCCGGCAATGGCGCCGCTCCTTGCCATCTGGCGTGTTTCGTCATCGGTCATGTGGGTCGCGTGGATGAGGCACCAGCGCTGATCGACCGGTGCATTCTCAAGCAGCCATTGGACAGGCCTTGCGCCGGACCACGCCAGGCAATCCTCGACTTCCTTGACCTGTTCGGCGACGTGAATGTGGATGGGGCCGTCGCCGCCAAGCCCGATCGCGACAGACAGCTCGTCCGGCGTGACGGCGCGCAGGCTGTGCGGCGCAACACCGATCTCAGCGCCGGGGAGCCGGTCCGTGACTTTTCGGCAGCCGTCCATCAGCTGCGCAAAACTGTCTGCGGAGTTGATGAAGCGGCGCTGTCCTTCAATGGGTGCGGCGCCGCCGAAGCCGGAATGGGCGTAGAGAACCGGCAGCAGTGTCAATCCGATGCCGGTCTCCGCACTCGCAGCACCAATCCGTTCGGCCATTTCGGCGATATTGGCATAGGGGCTGCCGTCCTTGTCGTGATGCAGATAGTGGAACTCACCGACGCGGCTAAAGCCGGATTCCAGCATTTCCATATAGAGCTTGGCTGCCACCGCCTCGACATGGTCAGGCGTCATCGACAGGGCGAACTTATACATGACAGTGCGCCAGCTCCAGAAGCTGTCATTGGCCGGACCGCGCACTTCGGCAAGCCCCGCCATCGCCCGCTGAAAGGCATGGCTGTGGAGGTTTGGCATAGCCGGCAAAAGGGTGGCATGGCGCTCGTCATCGGCATTAGGCGCGACATCCGTCTCGATTGCGGAAATGCGGCCGTTTTCGAGCGTCAGGCGCACATTCTTGCGCCAGCCCTCGGCCAGCAAGGCAGTCGTTCCATGAAGTTTCGTCATGATTGCTCCCCTTCTTTCTTATTGGCCCACCGCTTGCCTTTGTGCACAGGGCCATAAATTTCCACTTGTCACCACTACTATTATGTATATACATATTAACCCATAAAGAAAGGCGTAAAGCTGATGAGTGGGAACAAATTTTCCGGATCGGGTCGCGGCTCTGCCGCCCGTTCGCTTTGGCGCAATGGGCGCCTTGCGACGCTGCGGGAGGATCTAACGGGCCTCGGCATTGTCGACAAAGGCGCCATCGTTTGCGAAGGCGGCCGTATCCTTTTTGCCGGGCCAGAAGGCGAATTGCCGTCCGCCCTGATCGAGACGGCCGAGATCACGGATCTTGAAGGCCGCTGGGTCACGCCGGGCCTCGTCGACTGCCACACACATATCGTCTATGGCGGCAATCGGGCGCGGGAATTCGAGATGCGCCTTGAGGGTGCCACCTATGAAGAGATTGCGCGCACCGGCGGCGGCATCGTCTCCTCGGTGAAAGCAACCAATGCACTGTCCGTGGAGGGCCTGGTCGAGGCCGCGCTGCCGCGGCTCGATACGCTGCTTTCCGAAGGTGTCACCACCATCGAGATCAAATCCGGCTATGGCCTCAACATCGAGGCGGAGCTGAAGATGCTGCGCGCTGCTCGCGCGCTCGCAAATGTCCGACCCGTGCGGGTCGTCACCTCCTATCTCGGTGCTCATGCAACACCTGTCGAATACAGGGGACGCAATCAGGATTATATTACTGAAGTGGTCCTGCCTGGACTGGAACGGGCGCATGCTGAAGGCCTCGTCGATGCCGTCGACGGCTTCTGCGAAGGCATCGCCTTCTCGGTCGACGAGATTGGCCGAGTCTTCGACAAGGCCCGTTCGCTTGGTATTCCCGCCAAGCTCCATGCCGAGCAGCTTTCCAATCTCGGCGGCGCAAAACTCGCAGCCTCCTACGGCGCGCTTTCGGCCGATCATCTGGAATATCTGGATGAGGATGGCGCGCGGGCAATGGCTGCGGCCGGCACGGTCGCCGTGCTGCTTCCGGGCGCTTTCTACGCGATCAACGAAAAGCAGAAGCCACCGGTTCAGGCCTTGCGCCAGACCGGCGTGCATATCGCAATTGCCACGGACTGTAATCCCGGCACCTCGCCGCTGACGTCCATGCTGCTCACCATGAACATGTCGGCGACGCTGTTCGGGTTGACCGTGGAAGAATGCATTGCCGGGGCAACCCGCGAGGGCGCACGCGCGCTCGGCCTGCTTGCCGAAACAGGGACGCTCGAAGCCGGCAAGTCCGCCGATCTGGCGGTCTGGAATATCGAGAGCCCGGCCGAGCTCGTCTATCGCATCGGCTTCAACCCGCTTTATGCGCACATCTTCAAGGGCGAGAGGATCGACCGATGACCATCACTCTCCATCCGGGTTCCGTTTCACTTCAGGATCTCGCCACCATCTACTGGACCGGCGTTCCGGCAAAACTCGATCCCTCCTTTGATGCGGGGATCCTCAAGGCGGCGAAACGTATTGCCGAGATCGCTGCCGGCAATGCGCCGGTTTACGGCATCAATACCGGCTTCGGCAAACTTGCCTCGATCAAGATCGACAGCGCCGATGTCGCCACACTCCAGCGCAATCTCATCCTTTCCCATTGCTGCGGCGTCGGCGAGCCGCTGCCGGAAAATGTCGTGCGTCTCATCATGGCGCTGAAGCTCGTTTCGCTCGGCCGTGGTGCCTCCGGCGTGCGGCTCGACATTGTGCGGCTGATCGAAGCGATGATGGCGCGCGGCGTCATTCCGGTCATCCCGGAAAAGGGCTCGGTCGGCGCCTCCGGCGATCTTGCACCGCTTGCCCATATGAGCGCCGTGATGATGGGCCACGGCGAGGCGTTCTTCGGCGGCGAGAGGCTGCATGGTGCAACGGCGCTTGTCAAAGCCGGGCTGCAACCCGTCGTGCTGGCAGCCAAGGAAGGCCTGGCGCTCATCAACGGCACGCAGACCTCGACGGCCCTTGCGCTTGCCGGCCTTTTCCGTGCGCACCGGGCGGCGCAATCGGCGCTGATTACCGGCGCCATGTCGACGGATGCGGCCATGGGCTCGTCCGCACCCTTCCATCCCGATATCCATACGCTGCGCGGCCACCGCGGTCAGATCGACACGGCAGCGGGCCTACGCGCCCTGCTCGAAAACTCGCCGATCCGCCAGAGCCATATCGAGGGCGACGAGCGTGTTCAGGATCCCTATTGCATCCGCTGCCAGCCGCAGGTCGACGGCGCCTGCCTCGATCTCCTGCGCTCGGTGGCCGGCACGCTCGCGATCGAAGCCAATGCGGTGACCGACAATCCGCTGGTTCTGTCGGATAATTCCGTCGTCTCCGGCGGCAATTTCCATGCCGAACCCGTTGCCTTTGCCGCCGACCAGATCGCGCTTGCCGTCTGCGAGATCGGGGCGATCGCCCAGCGCCGCATCGCGCTGCTTGTCGATCCCGCCCTTTCCTACGGTCTGCCGGCCTTCCTCGCCAAGAAGCCGGGGCTCAATTCCGGCCTGATGATCGCCGAAGTCACATCCGCCGCGCTGATGAGCGAAAACAAGCAGATGTCGCACCCAGCCTCCGTCGATTCGACGCCGACCTCGGCCAACCAGGAAGACCATGTGTCCATGGCCTGCCACGGCGCGCGCCGGCTTCTGCCGATGACCGAAAATCTCTTTGCAATCATCGGCATCGAGGCGCTCACCGCCGCACAAGGGGTGGAGCTTCGCGCACCGCTTGCGACCAGCCCCGAGCTCAAGAAAGCGATCGCGGCTATCCGCGCTGTTGTGCCGTCGCTGGAGGAAGATCGCTACATGGCGAACGATCTGAAGGCGGCGACAGTGCTCATTGCGAGCGGCGGTCTCAACGCATCCGTTTCAAGCGGCATTCTGCCCGCTCTGGAGGTTTGACATGTCGGTTTTTGAGGTCAAGCAAGGCACCTCCCCCGTCATCCTCGGCTTTCCCCATACGGGCACCGAGGTTCCGGCCGATATATGGGAACGCCTTGATGATAATGGCCGGCTGCTTGCCGATACCGACTGGCACATTCACCAGCTCTACGACGGCTTGCTCGACAATCCGACCACGGTGCGCGCGACTTTCCATCGCTACGTGATCGATGCCAACCGCGATCCCTCGGGCACCAGCCTCTATCCCGGCCAGAACACGACCGGGCTGATCCCGCAGACGGATTTCGACGGCAAGGCAATCTGGAAGGATGGGGCCGCGCCGACCGAGGCCGATTTCGCCGTCAGGCTGCGCGATTTTCATGCGCCCTACCACGGCGCCCTTGCGGCCGAGATCGAACGGGTCAAATCCATTCATGGCGTCGCCGTTCTCTACGACTGCCACTCCATCCGCTCGCACATTCCCTTCCTCTTCGAGGGCAAGCTGCCGGATTTCAACATCGGCACGGATATGGGCAAGACCTGCGATCCGGCAATTGAAGAGGCGACAGTCGCCATCGCCTCGGCTGCGACGGGTTATGACAGCATCCTCAACGGCCGCTTCAAGGGCGGCTGGACGACGCGCCATTACGGCAAGCCGGAAACCGGCGTGCACGCCATCCAGATGGAGCTCGCACAATCCACGCATCTTGCAACCGAAGCGCCGCCCTTTGCCTATGACGGCGAGGAGGCCGACAATCTGCGCATCCATCTCAAATCCATTCTGACGCGGATCGAAGAGATCGCGCTTGGTCTGAAACGCTAGAAAGGGAACATCATCATGACCGTAAACCCGCGCCACAATATCCGCGAAATCCGTGCGCCGCGCGGCGATCAGCTGAACGCCAAGAGCTGGATGACCGAAGCGCCGCTGCGCATGCTCATGAACAATCTCGATCCCGACGTCGCAGAAAATCCGCATGAGCTCGTCGTCTATGGCGGCATCGGCCGTGCCGCCCGCACCTGGGACGATTTCGACCGTATCGCTGCGACGCTGAAGACGCTCAACGAAGACGAGACGCTGCTGGTTCAGTCCGGCAAGCCGGTCGGCGTCTTCCGCACCCACAAGGATGCGCCGCGCGTGCTGATTGCCAATTCCAACCTCGTACCGCACTGGGCGACCTGGGATCATTTCAACGAGCTCGACAAGAAGGGCCTTGCCATGTACGGCCAGATGACGGCCGGCTCGTGGATCTATATCGGCACGCAGGGCATCGTGCAGGGCACCTACGAGACCTTCGTGGAAGCCGGCCGCCAGCACTATGACGGCAATCTCACGGGCAAGTGGATCCTGACCGGCGGCCTCGGCGGCATGGGCGGCGCCCAGCCGCTCGCTGCCGTCATGGCCGGCGCCTGCTGCCTGGCCGTCGAATGCGACGAGACCCGCATCGATTTCCGCCTGCGTACCCGTTATGTCGACGAAAAGGCCCATACGCTCGATGAGGCGTTGGAAAAGATCGAGCGCTGGACCAAGGCGGGCGAAGCAAAGTCGGTCGGCCTTGTCGGCAATGCCGCCGAAATCTTCCCGGAACTCGTTCGTCGCATGAAGGCCGGCGGCCCGCGCCCCGATATCGTCACCGACCAGACCTCGGCGCATGACCCGCGCAACGGCTACCTGCCGGTCGGCTGGACGGTCGCGGAAGCCAAGGCTAAGCGCGAGAGCGATCCGAAAGCCGTCGAGACCGCCGCGCGCGCCTCGATGAAGGCGCACGTGGAGGCCATGGTCGCCTTCTGGGATGCCGGTGTTCCCACACTCGATTACGGCAACAACATTCGCCAGGTCGCCAAGGACGAGGGCCTGGAAAACGCCTTCGCCTTCCCGGGCTTCGTGCCGGCCTATATCCGCCCGCTCTTCTGCCGCGGCATCGGTCCGTTCCGCTGGGCCGCCCTGTCCGGAGATCCCGAAGATATCTACAAGACCGACGCCAAGGTGAAGGAGCTGCTGCCCGACAACAAGCACCTGCACAACTGGCTCGACATGGCACGCGAGCGCATTGCCTTCCAGGGCCTGCCGGCACGCATTTGCTGGGTCGGCCTCGGCGACCGCCACCGCCTGGGTCTTGCCTTCAACGAGATGGTCAAGAATGGCGAGCTTAAGGCGCCCGTCGTCATTGGCCGCGACCACCTCGATTCCGGCTCCGTCGCCTCGCCGAACCGCGAGACGGAAGCCATGAAGGACGGCTCGGATGCCGTCTCCGACTGGCCGCTTCTGAACGCTCTGCTCAACACCGCCTCCGGCGCCACCTGGGTCTCGCTGCATCATGGCGGCGGCGTCGGCATGGGCTTCTCGCAGCATTCCGGCATGGTCATTTGCGCCGACGGCACCGACGATGCGGCCCGCCGCCTCGGAAATGTTCTCTGGAACGATCCGGCGACCGGTGTCATGCGCCATGCCGATGCCGGCTACGACATCGCCATCGATTGCGCCAAGGAAAAGGGCCTGCGCCTGCCCGGCATTCTTGGAAACTGAGCCATGAAGGTCCTGCGCGCTGCCGGTCACAAGCGCATGCCGTGGAAGAACGGTGGCGGCGAAACGGTGGAGATCGCCATTTCGCCTGAGGGCGCAGGACTTTCCGATTTCGATTGGCGGGTCAGCACCGCTACCGTTGCTTCCGACGGGCCTTTCTCCGTCTTTCCCGGGATCGACCGCACACTGTCGATCCTGGAAGGCGAGGGTATGCGGCTGTTCATTGAGGGGCGTGAGCCGGTGCTCCTGACGCAGGAGAGTAAACCCCTCGCCTTTGCCGCCGATATCGCCGTCTCGGCAACGCTGCCGGATGGCACAATCACCGACCTGAACGTGATGAGCAGGCGGGGTACCGTGAGGCACGCAGTCGCGCAGCATTTCATCGATGGCGAGAAGAGCCTGGCGTTTGCGAAAGGGATTTTCCTGCTCTTTTGCGCCAATGGGACTCTGGCGGCGCGAACAGGTGCGCAGAGCATCGAACTCGACGCCGGCGATGCAATGCTGTTTGAAGAAAGCGATGGCGGCAGGCTCGATCTTTCCGGCCAGGCGCTCTGCTACGCCATCTCGATCGACAAGGCGTAAAGATCATGGAATGGGCTAGGGAAATCGCTTTTTCGGGGAAAGTTCCATATACAACTAGCCTATTCCTCGAAGATCTTGCCGCTTCGCGTTTCCAGCCTGTAGCGATGTCCGGGATAGACAAGACGCGCCGTCGAGACCACATGGCGGGCCGACCAGGTGCGGCGGCGGATGGCAAGGCATGGCTCATTCTGCAGGATTGTCAGCAGCTTGCATTCCCAGGCGCGCGGCACCACTGCCTCGACGATATGCTCCGATGCGCTGAGCGGCGCCGCCGCCGTCAGATAGGCATTCGGCGTCAGCGTCGAAAAGTCCTGCGCCAGATAGTCGGGCACCGCCCCCGGATTGACGAAGCGGTCCTCGATCTGCACAGGCACGCCGTTCTCGTTGTGGACGATCAGCGAGTGGAAAACCGGCGCGCCGATCTCAAGCTCCAGCGCATCGGCAACCTCCGGAGAGGCCGGCTCCTCGGCCAGAACGATGACTGTCGCCTCATGGATATGGCCACGCTCGGCGATCTCGTCGGCGATATTGCGCACCTCGAAGAGCGCCGAATAGCCCTTGCGTTCCGCAACAAAGGAACCGACGCCCTGAATGCGGAGGAGTTCGCCCTCGTTCGCCAGTTCCCGAAGCGCCCGGTTGGCGGTCATCTTGCTGACGCCGAGCTCCACCACCAGCTCGTTTTCGGAGGGCACGCGATGTCGCGGCGGCCATTCGCCGCTGCGGATCCGGTCGAGAATGACCTGCTTGACGCCAGCATAAAGCGGGCCGCCGTCATTTTCCGCCAGTTCGCGCTTCATCTCGCCGGAACGCTTCATTGCCTATTCCCTTTGCATGAATGGAATCTGCCTTTTAAATCGACTTTCCACTTGCATATCACAAAATATCTCATATGGTACCCTATACAACCTGCCGATCCAAAAATGAAACAAAGGATCAGGACGGGCAAGCCGGCGAAGATCGGCATTCATACCGCAAGGTCTGTCCAATCTCAGAGGAGATCACATCAATGAAGCTCAGCACGATTCTTCTTTCCTGCGCGATGACGGCAGCAGCCTTTGCGGCTCCTGCCTCTGCCAAGGACTGGACGAAGGCGACCATCACGCTCGAAGGCGCCTACGCTCCCTGGAACCTCACCAATGCCGACGGGTCGCTCGGCGGCTTCGAACCGGAGCTTGCCAAGGTCCTGTGCGAACGCGCCAAGATCGAATGCACCCTGGTCGCATCCGACTGGGATGGCATGATCCCGGCGCTGAATGCCGGCAAGTTCGACGTCATCATGGACGCGCTGTCGATCACCGACGAGCGCAAGCAGGTCATCGACTTCACCATTCCCTACGCTGCAACGCCGGCAGCCTTCGCCACCGCCAAGGACAGCCCGCTTGCCAACGCTTCCGGCACCGGCGCAACCATCAAGATGACGCCCGGCCAGACCGGCGTGAAGGAAATCGAAGCCTTGAAGGAAGCCTTCAAGGGCAAGACGATCGGCATTCAGGCAGCAACCGTCTATGCCAAGTTCGTCTATGACAATTTCGGCAGCATCGCCGAGATCCGCGAATACAAGACGGGTGCCGACCGCGACCTCGACCTGCAGAACGGTCGCATCGACCTCGGCTTCGACGATGCCGTCTACTTCAACAATGCGTTTGAAGCTGCCAATGGCGCGCTTGCCTTTACCGGTCCGGAAATCGTCGGCTCGATCTGGGGCGAGGGCGAAGGGCTTGGCATCCGCAAGGCCGATACGGACCTGCGCGACAAGTTCAGCGAGGCGATCAAGTCGGCGCTCGCCGACGGCACGGTCAAGACCCTTTCCATGAAGTGGTTCAAGGTCGACGTCAGCCCGCAGAACTAAGCGTTCGAGGGAATCCGCGTTCCGTGGTCTCCGCTTTGCGATCGGAGACCACGTGCTATTCTGACCGCCCGTCATCACGACGAAGACAGCGCTGGGAAGGCCCATGGCGATACTCGAACTGATTGGATTCGGCTCAACCGGGTGGGGAGCGTTCCTCCTCCTCGGCACATTGCTGACGCTCTGCGTGACCGCCACCGCACTTGCGATCGGCGCCGTGCTCGGCGCGATCATCGCAGCCGCGAAGCTCTCCAGCAATTTCGTGCTCATCACGATCGGCCATATCTACACCACCGTCTTCCGCGGTGTTCCGGAACTGCTGATCATCTATCTGATCTATTTCGGCGGTTCTTCGGCCATTACCGCGATCGGCCAGTCCATGGGATATGAAGGCTTTCTCGGCCTGCCATCCTTTGCCGCCGGCGCGCTTGCCGTCGGTATCATCTCGGGCGCCTATCAGGCGGAGGTCTATCGTGGCGCCTACAACGCCATTTCCAAGGGCGAGCTTGAGGCGGCTTCGGCGATCGGCATGCATCGCGGCCTGCGGTTTCGCCGCATCATCATTCCCCAGGTCCTGCGCCTTGCCATTCCCGGCCTCGGCAATGTCTGGCAGCTCAGCCTGAAGGACTCGGCGCTGATTTCGGTAACCGGCCTTGCCGAATTGATGCGTTCGAGCCAGGTCGCCGCGGGTTCGACCCGGCAATATTTCCTCTTCTATATCGTCGGCGGTGCGCTCTATCTGATCCTCACCAGCCTGTCCGACCGCGTCTTCAACGGCGCCGAGCGTAAGGCCAATCGCAGCATGCCGGCTTCGGCCATGGGCCAGGCATAGGGGGAAACAGATGGACATTGCCTTCCTCTTCAGCACCATGGTCACGCTCTTGAAGGCGGTGCCGACGACGCTGATCCTGTTCTTCCTGTCGATCTTCTTTGGCGGATTGCTGGCGCTCGTCATCGTCGCCATGCGTGTCAGCGGCAATCCGATCCTCTCCGGCTTCGCCAAGGGCTACATCTTCGTTTTCCGCGGCTCCCCGCTGCTGATCCAGATGTTCCTGGTCTTTTACGGGCTCGGCCAGTTCGGCGTCATCCGCTATTCTTTCCTCTGGCCCTTCCTGCGCGAGCCGATGGTCTGCGCGGTTCTCTCGCTCGCACTCTGCACTGCCGGCTACTCGGCCGAGATCTTCCGCGGCGGCATTCGCGCCGTCTCGCCGAAGGAAATCGAGGCCGCGCGCGCGATCGGCATGTCCGGCCTCCTGATGGTGCGCCGCATCCTGGCGCCGATCGCCTTCCGGCATGCGCTGCCGGCCTATTCGACCGAAATCGTGCTGATGATGAAATCGACCGCACTCGCAAGCCTCGTGACGGTCTGGGAAGTGACGGGCGTTGCACAGCGGCTGATTTCGCAGACCTACCGCACGATGGAAGTCTTTCTCTGTGCGGCCATCATCTACCTCGTTTTGAACTTCATCATCCTGCAGGCCATGTCCCTGCTGGAATACCGGCTGTCCCGACATCGCCGCGCCATTCCGGCGGCGCTGAAGGCTTGAACCCGACTGAACGTGATTGGAGCTTCCATGCCCGGCGTAACCCGACTTTCGGTCCGCAATATCAGAAAGAGCTTCGGCACCCATGAAGTGCTGCGCGGCATATCGCTCGATGCCGAAGATGGCGACGTGATCTCGCTGCTCGGCGCGTCGGGCTCCGGCAAATCCACTTTCCTGCGCTGTATCAACCTTCTTGAAGTGGCGAGCGACGGCGAAATCTGGGTCGACGGCGAACACATCCAGATGATCCACAAGAACGGCAAGACGAAACCGGCGAGCCAGAAGCAGGTCGACCATATCCGCTCGGAACTTGGCATGGTCTTCCAGTCCTTTAATCTGTGGTCCCACATGACCATCCTGCAGAATGTCATCGAAGGGCCGGTCCATGTCTTGAAGCGGCCGCGGGCCGAATGCATCGCAGAAGCCGAAGCGCTGCTCGAAAAGGTCGGTATTGCCGACAAGCGCCACGCCTACCCGGCGCATCTTTCAGGCGGCCAGCAGCAGCGCGCGGCCATTGCCCGTTCGCTCGCCATGAAGCCGAAGGTCATGCTCTTCGATGAGCCGACCTCCGCGCTCGATCCGGAACTGGTCGGCGAAGTGTTGCGCGTCATGCGCGCGCTCGCCGAAGAGGGCATGACCATGCTCGTCGTCACCCACGAAATGAGCTTTGCCCGCAATGTGTCGAACCGCGTCGTCTTCATGCGCGAAGGGCTGGTCGAAACCAGCGGCACGCCGAACGAAATGTTCGGCGGCGGCGCATCGCCGGCTTTCCGCCAGTTCATCGGCCATTTCGGAAGCGGCCAATGACCATCACCATCGACAGGGTTGCCGGCTGGCGCGATATCGCGCGCGTGGCCGAGGGGGAAGCGCTTGGCCTATCGCAAGCGGCTTGGGATCGTGTCACGCATGCAAGCCGCATCGTCGAGCGGATCGTCGAGACCGGCGTGCGGGCCTATGGCATCAATACCGGTGTTGGTGCGCTTTCTGATACCGTCGTCGACAGGGCCTCGCAGAGCAGACTGTCACGCAACATCATTCTCAGCCATGCGGTTGGCGTCGGCGAATTGCTGGCACCGCGCGAGGTGCGCGCCATCATCGCCGCGCAGATCGCCAATTTTGGCCACGGACATTCCGGAGTGCGTCCCGAGATCGTCCGCTATCTCGCCATTTTTCTCGAAAGGGGCTGTATTCCCGACGTTCCCTCCAAGGGTTCGGCGGGCTACCTCACCCATAACGCCCATAATGCGCTGGTGCTGATCGGCGAAGGCAGCGCCCGCGTTAAGGGCGGCCATATGAGCGGCCGCGACGCGCTTGCCGCCATCGGCCTCGAACCCTTGGTGCTCGGTGCCAAGGAGGGTCTCAGCCTCGTCAACGGCACAGCCTGCGCGACCGGGCTCGCAAGTGTTGCCCTGGCGCGCGCCGAGCGGCTTCTAGACTGGGCCGATGCGATCGCGGCACTCACGCTTGAAGCGGCCGGCTGCCAGATGGCGGCCTTCGATGCGGCTGTTCTGGCACTGCGTCCCTCCAAGGGCATCGCCAGCGTCGGCGCCTCGCTGCGCGCCAGGCTTGCCGGCAGCGCGCTGATATCAGCTGCGACAGGCAAACGGACGCAGGACGCGCTCAGCCTGCGTTCAATCCCGCATGCCCATGGCGCCGCGCGCGATGTCTTCGATATTTCGGCCCTCGTCATCGATCAGGAGCTTGCCTCGGTCACCGACAATCCCGCCGTGTCAGGCACGCCCGAGGAGCCGATCATATCCTCCGAAGCACATGCCGTAGCCCCTGCCCTTGCACAGGCTGCCGATAGTCTTGCGACGGCCCTCGCTCAGATTTCCGCCATGAGCGAACGGCGCATGGACCGCCTCGTCAATCCGCTCGTGAGCGGCCTGCCGCCATTCCTGGCAAGCGACGCCGGCAGCAATTCCGGCCTCATGATCGCGCAATATACGGCAGCAGCCCTTGCCAACGAGAACCGGCGACTTGCCGCACCGGCCTCTACCGATGGCGGCATCACATCCGGCCTGCAGGAGGATTTCCTGGCCCACCCGACGGCCGCCGCCAACAAGCTTCTCACGCTGATCGATAATGCCGAATACATCCTGGCAATCGAATTGATGGCGGCTGCGCAGGCCCACGAATTCCTCGTCGGTACCGCGTCGAGGGCGACGGGTACGGATGTTATCTACAAAGCCGTTCGCACGATCGTGCCTGCCTATGCCGACGACCGGCCGCTTTCGCGCGACATCGAGGCCTTACGCGGACTGATCCGTAAGGCCGCAGCACCAGCAATTCCCTGAGGAGACTTCATGACCGCCAGCTTCGACGTCGCCGTTATCGGCCTCGGTGCCATGGGGAGCGCTGCACTCGCCTTTCTGGCAGCCCGCGGTGTCAGGGCGATCGGCTTCGATGCCTATTTTCCGGCCCATGCGCTGAGTTCCTCGCATGGCGACAGCCGCCTGATCCGGCTTGGCTATTTCGAGGACCCGTCCTATGTTCCGCTGCTCAAGCGCGCCTATCAGAACTGGCGGTCGCTGGAGGCACGCCTGCGCACTGAGATCCTGACGATAACAGGCGTGTTGCAGATCGGCGCACCGGACAGCAAGATCGTTGCCGGTACGCGCGCGTCCTCCGAACTCCACGGACTGGCCTATGAGGCGCTGGACAAGGAAGAGATGGCGCGCCGCTTTCCGGCCTTCCAGCTCGACGATCATGAGATGGCGCTGTTTGACCCGCAGGGCGGTTATCTTCGTCCCGAGGCGGCTGTGCTGGGCTACCTGAGGCTCGCTGTCGAAGACGGCGCCATCCTCCACTTCGGCGAGAAAGTGACCGCAATCGAGCCCGATGATACCGGTGTGACGATCATCTCTGAAACCGGGCGGTATCGGGCAGGGAAAATCGTCGTGGCGACCGGATCGTGGATTGCCGAACTGATACCCCAGCTGAAGCAGGCGGCGGTGCCAATCCGTCAGGTGGTTGCCTGGTATCAGCCGCAGGATGATGTCGCCACGCAGCCGCAGCGCATGCCCTGTTTCCTGCGGGACGAAGGTGCGCAAGGCACCTATTTCGGTTTTCCCGCCATCGGCGTCGACGGGGTGAAGGTCGGCAAGCACGCACATTTCCGCGAGCCGATCGATCCTAACAAGCCAAACCCGCCCGTCAACGATGCCGACCGGGATTTGCTTGACAGCTTCATCAGGAAGCGTGTTCCGGCTGCGGCCGGTCCTCGCATGAAGGAAACGACCTGCCGCTATACAATGCTGCCGAGCGAGGACTTTCTTCTCGACCATGTGCCAGGCGAAAAGAACATTGTCGTCGCTTCGCCCTGCTCCGGCCACGGCTTCAAGTTCACGAGCGTCGTCGGCGAAATCCTGGCGGATCTTGCCATTGATGGGCAGACCGACCTGCCGATCAATGCCTTTTCCTTTACCAAGGTCTAGAACCGCGGGCGGCAGCCCGGAGGGCATCGGCGGCTGAGTAAGTCGCCTATGCGGGAAGAACTCGTGGATGATCTCATGATCGTCGATCTCATCGAACCGCAGAACGCCAAATTCACTGATCTGTCTCTTGTTCGGGCGGACAGTACCGCCAAGCAGATCGGAAGGGCAGGAGAAAGAGCAACGTTCTGTCTTGCATTGCGAGGCTAGGAAAGTGGCGTTGCTTTTTCGACCGGCCATTTGGAATAGTGAGAGGCGCGCATGAACCGCCAGCTTGGCTGGAACCAAGCTGAAATTAATTCTTCGCCAATATTGCGCCGATTCTGGCGCAGCGGTTCATAACCGCTGACACCCTGAGCAAAGAGCCGACTCCTTGCGAAGCCGAGATTGATGCGGCCAGCGTCATCGCCGAATATGAGGCGCAAATCGCGGCGCTCGAGCGCAAGGTCGGCAATTTATACTACGCTTAATTCGCACTCCTCTTGATCCGGCATCGTAGACTTAAAGGGCACGAGGCGATCGTAGCCCGCTTGCACCACGGCGGCTTACGCCCGAGCGATTTTCGCCCACAGGTTCATCGCCGCTGAACGCAGTTCGCGATGATGGCTGGATGAGATGTCGTGGCGTGGGATATGGAACAGATTGGCCATCGGATCATGGATGGAGGCGAAGCGCTGCAAATGGCGCGGTGCCTTGAAGCGTTTCATGATCCGTTCCCGTCGCCGGACTGGCTGATGGGAATTCTCCGCCCGATTGTTCAAGCCTTTATGCGAGCGGTGTTCGACACTTGGCATAATCTCGCGTTTTGCAGCGTCGTAGGACCGAAGCTTGTCGGTGATCACCACTCGCGGCGCGCGGCCTTGGCCCCTCAACAGTTTGCGCATCAGACGCTTGGCCGCCTTGGCATTGCGACGACTTTGCACCAGAACCTCCTTTCTTGCCGCGGATCGAAACGACGGCCTCGTCGAGGTGCCACTTGTCACCCAGCCGGCCGGCTGAGCGGCAGCGAATCTCGCTCGCAAAGGCACGTCCGAATTTCTCGGCCCACAGCCGGACCGTTTGATGCGAGACAATAATCCCTCGTGCCGCCAGCATGTCTTCGACCATCCGCAAGCTGAGCGGAAAACGGAAATAGAGCCAGACAGCATGGGCGATGATCTCGGCGGGAAAGCGATGGCGGCGGTACAGCGGGTCACGGTCTGTCATGGCCCGTCATCTCACATCGATATCCACACTTCGTTAAGTTGATGTGATGGATGGCGCCCTCCGACGGCATCGAGTGTGCCAAGATAGGTTGTTGCAAAACCTTTGAGGGGAGCCATCCACCATGGAAGAGATTACGACGATTGGTGTTGATATCGCAAAAAATGTTTTCCAGCTTCACGGCATTAACGCTGAAGGACAGGTCGTTCTGCGCAAGGCCCTGAGACGCGGACAGATGCAACCATTCTTCGAGGCGCTTTCCCCTTGCCTGATTGGCATGGAAGCCTGCGCGACAGCGCATCACTGGGCGCGAACGCTGATAGCATCTGGCCATGATGTCCGGCTAATCCCGCCGAACTACATCAAGCCGTACCTTCGCCGACAGAAGAACGATGCAGCCGATGCTGCAGCCATCTGCGAGGCCGTCACGCGGCCGTCGATGCGGTTTGTTCCAGTCAAGAACGAGGATCAGCAGGCCACATTGATGTTACATAGCGCACGCGAGCTGCTGATTTCGCAATGGACTGCGCTTATCAATGCCTTACGTGGTCACTTTGCCGAGCTTGGCATTGTGGCACCACAGGGCGCTCGCAATGTCCGGCAGTTGATCGCCATTCTGGAAGATGAACGATACAGCCCGCAAGCTGTTCGCACTGCCCTGACGCCTTTGGCGACAGTGTTGATAGAGATCGAGGGGCAGATCACAAAGCTCGACAAGGCGCTCCTTGCCGCCCATCGCAACAACGATGTCAGTATCCGGCTTGCCACCGTTCCCGGAATTGGGCCCGTCATTGCAACTTGCCTTTCGGCCAGCGTCTCAGACCCAAAGCTGTTCGAAGGCGGACGTGAGTTCGCAGCCTGGTTGGGCCTTGTCCCCAGGCAGCATTCGACCGGTGGCAAACCAAGGCTGGGCTCCATTTCCAAAATGGGCAACCGGCACCTGCGCAAACTCTTCGTGGTTGGGGCGCACGCAGCCCTCTACAGGATGAAGAAGGGGACGGCTGATACGCCTTTGGCGAATTGGGCGCGTGGCTTGCGGTCGAAGAAGCCCTTCAAGCTTGTTGCAGTCGCGCTTGCCAACAAGATTGCCCGCATTGCCTGGGCGATCATGGCAAGGAACGTGAACTTCCAGTCGGAGCGCGTTTCGAGATGCCCCGATCTGGTTCCAGCTTAAGTGAAAGGCCCCCACGGTCATTGCTCTACTGGGGGCCAAACAGTTGGCGGAGTGACGATGGTATGATGTGACAGCATAGCGGAATGGACCGCACGAACTGAAGAACCCGTGGCATCGTATAGCGCCCCAAAGCGCGGTAAGTTGATAGGGATCGGTTCAAGCGGACAACATCAGGGCCAGCGGTCATCACGCGCCGCATAAATAGGCCGGAGACATGACTGCACACCCGACCCGCAAAGCTCAAACACCGGCCAAAATCACATTGCCAAACGGGCGCCATCCAGACATGACGATGCCGATCGCCCACCTCGATACCACGGTTGCGATCAGCGGCGGCGTCGACGCGCAGATCCGCGAAGAGATAAAAGCCCTCAAAGAAACCGTCGACAGGAACCATGCATCCGTTCAGCCGGCCCTTGAGGAGTGGAAGCGGATGAAGACGCTCGGGGTAGGGATCTCCGGCCTCATAGCCTTCGCCGGCCTGACGATCGGCGGTATTGTCGCCTATATCGGAGACGGTGCGGTTGCTGCTATCCGACATTGGCTGAAGATTAACTGAGCCACCTCACGCTGGGATAAAGCGCGCTACTGCCTCATGGCGCCGGGCGGGCATCTTCTAGCTAGCGCGTTTCAGGGGGCCGCGGGAGGATGGAGTGGGCGTTTGCGCCGGTTCGGATTCGGCGAGTGCCTTGCTGGCGCGAATTTTCGAGATCCCAAGCTGAACGACTTTGATCATATTAGTCATCCGCTGGCCGTGGCTGTCCTGGTACTGTTGCAACGTAGGTGTATTGAGCGTGACGTCGATCAGCGCAGAAATGCGATTCTCTCTCACCACTTTGGCGCCGACCTCCCACACCCGTTCGAATAATATCCGATCCGATTCAATAATTGGCATGTCCACCCGCTAGCTGATTGATCCGACGCTCATGTCGGGCTGAGAAGAGTTGGTAGAGATAGCGGGAGGCTTCCCGTCATCCAGTGGACTAACGTCTGACTCTGCGCGAACTTCGCCCGCTGTTGCAATAACGCACCGCATTGCGCTTTCGTTAGCGCTGAGATCCATGAAATCATCGCGTGCTGCGCGACTATATCCATTCTCAGCACGAGATGATTGAAGATCAATTAGCCAGCAGGGCCGATCATCCCTCTTCCTCGCATCCCATTATGCCTCATCAAACGATGGTAATACTCCTCGACCATCCGCATAGCTTCCCGTTCCCTGGCTCGAACCCCTGATGTGGCGTCAACCGCTGGCGCACCAAAGAGGCGAACCCGCCGTTCCAACGGCAAAGCCTCTTGTTCACCACGGTGCAGCATCTTGGGATTGAATTAATTGGGACTCTACACGCAAAAAGGAGTACGGTCCTCTCGTCGGCCCGGAAGTACAACGGTAGAGGCCGGTTGGGAGACCATGGGTGCTCTTGCCGCAACATTAGGTGCCGGCGATGTCTCTACTCCATCTGCTTTCGTTGCAGGACGAAGAAATCGATCAGATTACAGCAGTCGTTCAGAAATGGTCTTCCGCCCATCGGACGCCCGTGGACAGTCAACGTGGACGCCGCGCGATGTGTGAGGCGGTGAGCATGGTCCTTCTTGCCAAGCAATCGCATGAACTTCTCTATGCAGAGCTTAGCCGCCACATGGACAAGCCAGTTATAGAGTTCGAAACGAGCGCGCCTCCACTCGATAATATCCTCTCAGTTGAAACAGCAGGCCTGAAGCTCATTCTGTTCGAGATGAAGGCTGCCGAGCGTGATAGTGGACGCTAGCCAGTGCACCAATCGTTTTTATGGTGCGGAGTCCATGTCCTGGCAAATCCGTCCTTGAGCAGTTTGGCCCCGATCTCTTCCCCATTCGTTCGGTAGATGTCGATGAGCGGCCTATGCTTGGGCGTATCGTCAACTTAACGAAGTGCGGATGTCGATGTGAGATGACGGGCTATGACAGACCGTGACCCGCTGTACCGCCGCCATCGCTTTCCCGCCGAGATCATCGCCCATGCTGTCTGGCTCTATTTCCGTTTTCCGCTCAGCTTGCGGATGGTCGAGGACATGCTGGCGGCACGAGGGATTATTGTCTCTCACCAGACGGTCCGGCCGTGGGCAGAGAAATTCGGACGTGCCTTTGCGAGCGAGATTCGCTGCCGCTCAGCCGGCCGGCTGGGTGACAAGTGGCACCTCGACGAGGCCGTCGTTTCGATCCGCGGCAAGAAAGGAGGTTCTGGTGCAAAGTCGTCGCAATGCCAAGGCGGCCAAGCGTCTGATGCGCAAACTGTTGAGGGGCCAAGGCCGCGCGCCGCGAGTGGTGATCACCGACAAGCTTCGGTCCTACGACGCTGCAAAACGCGAGATTATGCCAAGTGTCGAACACCGCTCGCATAAAGGCTTGAACAATCGGGCGGAGAATTCCCATCAGCCAGTCCGGCGACGGGAACGGATCATGAAACGCTTCAAGGCACCGCGCCATTTGCAGCGCTTCGCCTCCATCCATGATCCGATGGCCAATCTGTTCCATATCCCACGCCACGACATCTCATCCAGCCATCATCGCGAACTGCGTTCAGCGGCGATGAACCTGTGGGCGAAAATCGCTCGGGCGTAAGCCGCCGTGGTGCAAGCGGGCTACGACCGCCTCGTGCCCTTTAAGTTTACGATGCCCCTCATGGACGTGAACGAGCCGTTCGGACCAGGGATGCCACGGATACAAAAGCTCGCGAACCTCGGTCCCGTGGGTGTTCTGTCGTCGTGTTGTACGAATTGAACAGACCGCATTCGGGGGCATTGCTGACGTGCAATGAAAAAATGGCTTGAGCAGTTGAAGCAATGGGCGGGGGCCGTTAAACGCGACGTCATTGGCGCACCGATACTGCCGCGCAGCTTGTGCAAGTGCAATCCAAAGGTCATGATCTGCACGTTAGGGGCATTTTTTTATGAAGTATATCGCTACGTCGGTATTGGTTGTAAGTGCGTTTCTCTTTGCCTACGACTGGTTCGATATTAACATCAAATATCTGGTTTATATGCTGGTCCTGATCTTTGCGTGTATTTTTGGCGCGCTCCTCGCTCACGCCTGGCGAGAAGAGGAGGAGGACCCATAAAGGGTTGGTTCTGTCGCAAACTTTTGGAAAAGTTGCGGAAACAGCTATCGCTGGACACACCTATGCAGCGAGTGCAGCAAATTGCTGGAATGCGGATTGGCCACTGGTTGGAAATTGCCGCTTGCGGATCATATGCGCCACTTCGATGCCATCCAATGTTGCTGACGCAGCCTTGAAGGATTTGAAGCCCTTCATCGGACGGGTCATCTTCTTGATGAAACGATGATCTTGCTCGATCATGTTGTTGAGGTATTTGACTTGCAGGATCTCGATCAGCCAGAACCATCCCTGCAACAGCAGGAGCCAGTTAATGTTTTGCAATCCTGCCAGGTTCGCACCGCTCTTGTCGATGACGACCTTTTCAGGCCAGCCGTTGTTCTCGATTGTGCGGGCGAAGAAGGCGCTGGCCGCAGCCTCATGGCGGTGTTCAGACAGCATGAAATCAAGGGTTTTGCCGAATTTATCGACAGCGCGATAGAAGTAGGTCCACTTGCCTTTGACCTGGATATAGGTCTCATCCATCCACCAGGAACTGCTGGTTACGCATTCGCGGCGATGAGCGCGGCAGGCGATCAAGGGCGAATACTTCACAACCCATCTGTTCAGCGTCGCGTGGTCAACGGCAACGCCGCGCTCAGCCATAGCGGGATCGGCTTGGCAAACAGCGCCGCCGTCGCCGGCGTCGTATTGGCGGGCTTGAGGACCACTGTGTTGCCGGCGGCGATTGCCGCGATCGCGGGAGCGAGCAGCAGCAGGATCGGCGCGTTGAACGGGCCGATCACCAGCGTCACGCCATAGGGCTCCTTGCAGATGACGCCCTTGTTGCCGGTCGCTTCCAACCCTGCCGGGATCGGCACGGGCTGCGGAGCCACCAGCGCCTTGAGGTCCTCCCGGTAGTAGCGGATCACCCCGCTCGGCACGGTGATCTCGAACAGCTGTTCAAACGGCGGCTTGCCGAAGTCCTGGTAGAGCGCAGCGCAGAAGGAGGCCTTGTTGTCGAGCAGCATGCGCTCCATGCGATCGAGCTGATCGATCCGCCATTCGTGGCTCTTGGTCGCGTCGCTCAGGAAATACTTCCTCTGCACGTCGAACAGAAACTGGAACCGGTGGTTATGGCAAGACTCCCGGAGCGGCGACGCGAGGTTGGACTCCGTCAAAACATGCATTGAGAAGCGAAAGGCGGCCGGGATGCCCCGGCCGCCTCGCCGATTATTTCGTGGTGTACCCGCCGTTGACGAGGATGGTTTGGCCGGTCATCCACCAGCCGTCCGAGACGAGGAAGCGGATGAAGGGGACGATGTCCTCGATGTCGGTTAGGCCAGTCTTGGAGAAGTTGGAGAGTGCGGCGGCCGTCTTATGATAGGCAACCGCGTCGGCCCCTTCGGCGGGGTAGAAGAACGGTGTGTCCATCGGGCCGGGGCCGATCGCCGTCACCGAGATGCCCCGCTCGCCGAACTCCTTGGACGCCGCCCGTGTAAAATGCTCGACCGGCGCCTTGGTGCCAGCATAGGCGGCGTAGAAGGGCGTAAAGGCGCCGAGCAGCGAGGTGACGAGTGTGCAGACCTTGCCGTTGTCGCTGAGGTGCTTGCCAGCCTCCTTGAGGAAGAAGAAGGCGGACTTCGAGTTCACCGCGGTCATCTCGTCATATTCGGCTTCGGAGATCTCGACCATCGGCTTCTTCAGCACCTTGCCGACCGTGTTGATGGCGATATCGATGCTACCCATCGCCGCCTTGGCCTCAGCGAACAGCTTTTCGACCGCACCCGCCGTGGTGAGGTCGGCCTGGAAGGAGAATGCCTCGGCGCCGGCCGCCTTGACCGCGGCCACCGTCTCGTCGGCGGCCGGCTTGGTGGCGCTGGTGTTGTAGTGGACGGCGATCGCCTTCGCGCCCTCGCTAGCGAGATCGCGGGCAATCAGCCCGCCGAGATTCTTCGCCCCGCCGGCGATGAGAGCGGTTTTTCCTTTGATGCTGTGATCGGTCATTGGCGTTGGCCTCCTTGTGTTACCCCGCGGCCACCCAAACGGCCGCTTTCTGACTTGCATCATATCGTCTATACTTTTGTCATAAAGCCGCCCATTCTGACATCACCTGTCAGAAATGCCGACCAATTGATAGGAACAAGCGCGTTTGGACCGTATCGATCTCTTCCGCACCTTTGCCCGCGTCGTCGAATGCTCGAGCTTCACCCGCGCCGCCGACACGCTCGGGCTTCCACGCTCATCGGTGTCGGCTGCGGTGATCGAACTGGAAGCGCGGGTCGGCGCCCGCCTGCTGCATCGCACCACCCGAAAGGTCTCCCCGACCCAGGACGGTGCCGCCTTCTATGAACGCTGCCTGCGCCTGATCGCCGATGTCGAGGAGACGGAGGGCCTGTTCCGGCAGACGTCGGTCGGGCCGAGCGGTAGCCTCAGGATCGACGTGCCGGGCCGGATCGGCCGACTGATCATTGCGCCAGCCCTGCCGGAATTCCTTGCTCTCTATCCACAGCTCGACATCGAACTGCGTGTGACAGACCGAGCGGTCAACCTCGTTGAGGAGAGTGTAGACTGCGTGCTGCGTGTCGGACCGCTTGGCGACTCGGGCCTCATCGCCCGCAAGATTGGCGACCTGCCGCTGATCAATGTCGCCAGTCCCAGCTATCTTGCCCGGTATGGCACGCCTGATGCTCCAGACGATCTCGGCGAGCATCTTGCCGTCAACTATGCCTCGCCGTCGACTGGGCGCGTCGAGGACTGGGAATGGGTCGAGGATGGCGAGTTGCGTACACGTCCCATGCGCGGCCGGGTTACCGTCAACAGCGCCGAAGCCTATATCGCCTGCTGCCTTGCCGGCCTCGGCCTCATCCAGATCCCGGCCTACGATGTAAAATCTCCCCTCGATTCGGGCGAACTCGTCGAGGTAATGCCGGATCATCGGGCGGCGTCGATGCCGATGACGCTGCTCTACCCGCACCGCCAGCATCTCTCCCGCAGACTCCAGGTTTTCGCGGACTGGCTGGAGGCACTCATGAAACGGGTGCTTCTCCGGTCTTGAAAAGTCAACGTTCGTTCCCGAAACGCTTGCGGCGACGTCTGTCCAATACTCTCGCTTCCTGAAACTTGATTGCCAAAATAACACCCGCGCCCTTCGCCGTGCGACCCGCTGCCTCGGTGTGAATCAACTGATTTTTTGGCTCGCTTGGTCCCTGCCGGACATTCTGCCTTTGATCGGGATTAAGGCCGGAAACAATGCAAAGCCTCCGCAGGCAGCTGCGGCAAAGAGCGGGAAAGGTCCGAGGATTAAGAGCGCCGCGGGTGACGTTCATATTGAACGGCCGACGACCGTGCTCGCCCCTGAAGTTTCAGAACCCTGTGATCTCATAATTCTGAGCTGCAAGGCTTATGATCTTGAGGACGCGGTCGTTTCGCTCTCACGCGCCGTCGGACCGAAAACGGTGATTCTGCCGCTCCTCAGTGGCCTGAGACATCTGGGAGTCTTGGACGAAAAATTCGGAGCCGATCGGGTCTACGGCGGGCAATTCATGGTTTCCACCACCCTCGATCAGGACGGCGGCACAGTACACATGGGCGACCTCCAGAGCCTGGTGTTCGGTCCCCGAACAAGCCAGCCCGCTATTAACGCAGAAGACGTCCTCGAAACTCTGACAACCGCGTCGTTCGATGTTCGCTGGTCGGAACAGATCGAACAGGAGATGTGGCAGAAGTGGGTGTTCATCGCATCGAGCGCTGGGATCACCACCCTGATACGGGCCTCTGTCGGCGATATTGTCGAAGCAGATGGCACCGCGCAGTTAAGGAGCTGGTTGAAGAATGCAGCGCGGTCGCCGCCACCAACGGTCATGCCCCGGCTGCGGAAGCCAAGCAAAGAACGCTCGCCATGTTAACGGCGAAGGGGTCGCCTATGACCGCGTCCATGCTCAGGGACATTGAGTCGAGGGGACGCATTGAAGCAGACCATATCATCGGAGACCTGATCGCCCGGGCTTCGGATCCGGCCGAGGCACCGCTTCTCCGCTCGGTCTATATCGGCCTCAAAACTTACGAGGCCCGACGCATGTGAGAGGCCCGCGGCTAGTAAGGAAGGTAATGACCGGTTGAGCTGGATGAGCGACTTTTCCTGCAGATCGTCCTACGCGTCAAGAGCAACAGCGACCCGAATGTATGTTCAACGTCGCGGTCAGCTCAAAGAGCGTACGACCGCCATCGGCGGCCAGGTCGAGGCGTGTGATGTCGAGTCGGAGCGAGGACGACAACAGCGTCAGCAATCTCTCGTCGGGCGTAGTGCTACGCTCAATTCGATCAGACGGGCGGGTTGTAGCAGTCGGGCAGGTGCGGTGACGGCTTGCGCCATCGTCAAGCCAGACGAAATTCCGTTCTCCAACTTATCCCCCTCCTGCCGTATCGTGGCTTTCGCGCCGTCTCTGCGATGGTGTCGTATCTCTAGGCTAAACGCAGCAACGCCAGCCTTGTCGACATTGCGAAGCTGCCGATGATCTTATTTCGATTCGCTTCCTTGAGAACGATAATCGCAATCATAAGGCCAAAAAGAATATTCGTTTCTCGCAATCGCGAGACGAAGGCCACCGGTGCAACGGTTAGCCGTCTTGAATTTGCCGGCGCCTTGAACAGCAAAAAAGACAACTCAGATTTAGCAGTTTTCTTTGGTCTTGGATGGTGCCATACCGGACTTGGGAGGAGTTCCGGCGGAACGTCGAGTGCGCGAAAGCGACGCCATACAGTTCGCCGATTGAACGTGTCAACTTCGGAGCTCCCATGCACCATCACACTAGCAGACGCGCGTTTCTGATCAGTTCAGTCGCGGGCGTCACTCTCGCAACGTTCGGCGTCCCGGTCAGCACCCTGTCCGCGGCCGAAGTCGCCGCGGCTCTTGCGCCGGACCTCGCCTCCTACAAGCCTTCCTTCCTGACTGCCGACGAGATGAGGGCTGTCATCGCAATGAGCGACCGCTTCATTCCGGCGGACGATGAAGGTCCGGGCGCACTCGATACCAATGTCCCGATCTTCATCGACCAGCAGCTTGACGCCGATCTCGGTGCCGAATGGTACCTCAAGGGGCCGTTCGAGAAGAAGGCGGATCCGCTTATGGGCTACCAGCTGCCTTATCGCGCTCAGGAGATCTACCGGATCGGCCTCAAACTGCTCGATGAGCATTGTCGCAAGATACATAACGCGGCTTTCGCCGATCTTTCGACGACCGACAAGGATGCAGTCCTGACGTCGTTGCAAAAGAATGAAGTCGATTTCCAGGCGATGGGCGAGGAATACCTTTCGGCATCTTCCTTCTTCGGCCAGGTTCTGTCCGATACCAAGAATGGCTACCTTGCCGATCCGATGTATGGCGGCAACAAGGGCATGGCTTCCTGGAAGATGATCGGCTTCCCCGGCGCGCGCGCCAGCTACACCGAATGGGTCACCCAGCACAACGTCAAATACCCGCTCGGCCCCGTCAGCATCAAGGGCGAGCGCGCTTAAGCTGCGCGCATCAAACGCCAGATCCCATCATCAGGAAACAGTTATGACCAAGACAAATGACGCAGTCGATGCGGTCGTCGTCGGCCTCGGCTGGACGGGCTCGATCATGAGCATCGAGCTTGCGCGCGCCGGCCTCAAGGTCCGCGCGCTCGAGCGCGGCCCAGATCATACCGCAGAAGACTTCGCCTATCCGAAGCCTGCCGACGAATATGCCTATGACAAGCGCTTCAAGGTCTTCGCCACGCCGAAACAAGCTGCTTTGACCGTGCGCCACGATACGAGCAAGACAGCGCTCCCGACGCGTCAGTGGGGCTCGTTCTGTCCCGGTAACGGCGTCGGTGGCGCCGGCCTGCACTGGACGGGCGTGCTGCTGCGCGCGACGCCGACCGATCTCAAGCTCAAGACCTATGCCGACCAAACCTATGCGCCGGGCGCCCTGCAGGAAGACATGCAGGTTCAGGACTTTCCGGTGACCTGGGACGAACTGGAACCGCATTACGATTTCTTCGACAAGGTCTGCGGCCTTTCCGGCAATACCGGCAACCTGCGCGGCGAGATCCAGCCGGGCGGCGATCCCTTCGAAGGCCCGCGCTCCAACCCCTTCCCGCTGCCGCCGCTGAAAGACACCCTGAACGCCTCGATGTTCAAGGAAACTGCGACGAAGCTCGGCTTTCATCCGTTCCCGAACTCATCGGCTAACGTCTCCACCGCCTATACCAATCCCTACGGCGCCCAGCTTGCTCCCTGCAATTACTGCGGATATTGCAGCAAGTATCCTTGCCTAAACTATTCCAAGGCTTCGCCGAACACGACGATCCTCGACGTCGTCAAGCGGGTGGACAACTTCTCCTACCGTGTCAATGCGGAGGTCATCCGCGTCGATCTGCATGACGACAAGAAGACCGCCAAGGGTGTCACCTATATCGACGAAAACGGCGAGGAAGTCTTCCAGCCGGCAAAGATGGTGCTGCTCTGTTCGTTCCAGTTCGCCAATGTTCACCTCATGCTGCTGTCCGGCATCGGCAAGCCCTATGATCCGAACACCGGCGAGGGCGTCGTCGGCCGCAATTACGCCTTCCTGTCGAACGGCAGCGCGACGCTGTTCTTCAAGGACAAGAACTTCAATCCTTTCGCAACGGCCGGCGCCACCGGCGAGATGTGCAACGATGTCTCGCCACGTCCGGGCTTCGAGGATGGCGTCAAGTACGGCTTCCTCGGCGGTGCCAAGATCCACAGCTCACAGTCGACCGGAACGCCGAGCGGCACCGCGCTGCCCAAGGGCGTTCCAAGCTGGGGCGCAGGATGGAAGAAGGGGATGAAGGATTGGTATGGCCACTCGATGAAGATCGGCATCACCACGACCTGCATGTCCTATCGCGGCAATTATCTCGATCTTGACCCGACCTATACGGACGATCATGGCCGGCCATTGCTGCGCATGACGTTCGATTGGAAAGAGAACGAGCTGAAGCTGCAGCAATACCTGCGTGAAACGGTGCTGAAGATTGCCAACGAGATGGGCGCCGACAGCATTTCCGACAGCTTCTTGAAGCCGGACTCGCATTACGATCTTCGGCCCTACGTCTCGACCCACAATGTCGGCGGCGCGGTGATGGGTGATGATCCGAAGACCTCCGCTCTCAACAAGTACCTGCAGAGCTGGGATGTCCACAATGTCTTCGTGCCGGGTGGCAATGCCTTCCCGCACAATTTCCAGAGCAACCCGACGGCGACCATCGGTGCTCTGACCTATCACTCCGCCGCGCAGATCGTGAAGGAGTACATCAACAACCCGGCGCCGCTGGTTCAGGCATGAGGGAAGTCACAAAGATGATGAAACCCATGATTTTTGCGGCTCTCGCGCTTGCCGGATCCGCCGCTGCCTCGTTTGCGCAGGACGCCGATAAGGCTCTGGTAGCCAAGGGAGAATACCTGGCACGCGCAGGCGACTGTGTCGCCTGCCACACCGCCCCCGGCGGCAAGCCGTTTGCAGGCGGCCTGGCGATCAAAAGCGACCTCGGTTCGATCTTCTCAACCAATATCACGCCCGACAAGCAGACTGGCATCGGTAATTATACCGAGGCCCAGTTCACCGACGCTGTCCGCAACGGCATCCGTTCGGATGGTGCGCATCTCTATCCGGCCATGCCCTACCCGTCCTACCACAAGGTGGCCGACGAGGACATGCATGCCCTCTACGCCTATTTCATGCATGGCGTAGAGCCGGTCTCGAACAAGCCGACCGCCACCGCCCTGGGCTTCCCGTTCAGCCAGCGCTGGGGCATGTGGTTCTGGAACCTGGCATTCGACGCACCTTCCGACGCGCCGAAATCCGTCGCCGCCCTCACCGGCGTCCAGCGCGGCGCGTATCTCGTCGAGGGGCTTGGCCATTGCGGCAGCTGCCATACGCCGCGCGGCTTCGCCATGCAGGAAACGGCCTATGACACCGGTAGCGACAGCTACCTGAGCGGTGGCGACCTCAATGGCTGGCCGGTTCCCTCACTGCGTGCCAAGGGCAGTTCAGGCGAAGGGATCGCTGGATGGAGTCAGCAGGATATCGCCGATTACCTCGGCATGGGCCGCAACCGCGTTGCTGCGGTCGGAGGCGAGATGACCTCGGTCATCGAGCACTCCATGGGCTATATGAATGACGGCGATCTCAACGCCATCGCTGCATATCTGAAGTCCCTGCCGCCAACGCAGCAAGTCCAGCCGAAGCCGACCGCGGCCGCAGAACAGACGGTCCAGAAGCTGACGGCTGCAAAGGATCTGCCCCTCGGCGAGCGGCTCTATCTGGACAATTGCAGCGCCTGCCATCTGGTCACCGGCAAGGGCGGACCGAAGGTTTTCCCGCAGATCGACGGCGCGTCCATCGTGACCGCAAATAGCCCAATCGGCCTGATCCACACCATTCTCGCGGGCGCGGCAACACCATCGACCGATCGCGCGCCTTCGGTGCTGACCATGCCGGGCTTCGGTAGTCGCCTGAAAGACGACGAAGTGGCGGCGCTTGCAAGCTTCCTGCGCGGTGCGTGGACCAACAACGCGGCAGCCGTCTCGACGGCCGACGTGGCCAAGGTTCGCGCGACCATAAAGGATGAGACGGCAAGTTCCGCATCTGCATCGAACTGACCGCTATGTTTGTCGACTGAAGAAGCCGGCTCCCGCAAAGGTGCCGGCTTTTCTGTTATCTCCGATCGATCGCCTTAAACAGACGCGAGCTGGTCGTGAGAACTTTCAATGTACTCTCTATGGAGAAACTCCCGTTGCTCGTCCATGGAAAGCTGATCACAGATTAGGCGACGACGACAACGTGGGGCTGGAACAGCGGTTACGCTTAACTGGTTCTCCCTCAATTTCAGGCTTGGCGCTCTTGATAGGATCAGAACCTTCGACCCCGTTGTTACAAGAGCTATCCGTCTGAAATTCCTCAGTAGCGGACATCGGCTTTGCCTGGATGGAATGACCGATTTGGGGCCGACAGCAGACCGACAGCCTCGGGTCTCGGATCTCAAATAGCGGACATTCAGTCGGAGCGAGTATTGTCGTGACGTGACCCGATCCGGTCGTTCCGCTGGCGTAAGCTCGAACGTCCAGAATGCGACTCAAAGCCTTCAATGACAGCCGCCGAAACAAGGCGTATGATTGCTTATCGCTGGCTAGAACCTTTCAAGCGTCAGCGACTGAGAGCGCAAGACTCCCGCGTTAAGATAAGAGCGCGCTCTAGCTCACAAGCCTTCGGGCGCGCCGACAAGATGTCACCCTCTGGCGGAATCTCTTTTGCTCGATTCCGGTCCCGACCCTTTTTGTAGTTCGGAGGAGCGTACCGATGCCGATCATCCAAACCCGTCGCCGGTTCATGGCCAGCGCTGCAACGGCAGGCGCTGCCGCTATCGTCGGTCTTCCGGAGTTAGTCCAGGCGGAACCGCTGGAAACGACCTCGGTTCGTCTGCCGCGGTGGGTTGGTGGTTCCTACTGCTGGGCAGGCGCGTACATCGCCGGAGACCTGATGCGCGCAGAGGGCTTCACCGACGTTCGCTACGTCGAGGGCGACAGGAGCGTCGACCAATCGGAGTGGATCGCACGCGGTGAAACGGACTTCTCTGTGAACTTTCCGCCGAATCAGATCGCGTCGATCGACGCCGGCGTGCCGATCAAGGTGCTAACCGGGTTGCACTCGGGATGCCTCGAACTGATCGCCAAGGAGAGCATCCGCAGCGTCACGGATCTGCGGGGCAAGAGGGTGGGCGTGGACGGTTTCAACAACTCGCGACACGTATGGCTGACCCTCATGGCCGCCTATGTCGGGCTCGATCCCGTCAACGACATTCAGTGGGTCTTGACTGAAAACAACAAGCCAACAGAACTCTTTGTCGAGGGAAAGATAGACGCATTCCTCGGCACGCCGCCCCAGCCGCAGGAGCTGCGCGCCAGGAAGATCGGCCACACGATCCTTGACAATGCTGTCGACCGCCCGTGGTCAGAATATTTCTGCTGCATGATCTCCGCCACGGCGGACTACGTGAACAAGTACCCGGTGGCGACCAAGCGGGTCCTGCGGTCCATCGTTAAGGCCGCCGACCTCTGCGTCGCGGATCCGGGAATGGTGGCGCGGCAGATGGTCGATCGCGAGTTTGTCCCGTCGTATGACTACGCGCTCCAGACGCTGAAGGATATCCGCTACGACCGGTGGCGGGAATACGATGCTGAAGACTCCCTGCGTTTCTATGCCCTGCGTATGCAGGAACTGGGCATGATCAAATCCACTCCGCAGGAGATTATCGCCGGCGGCACCGACTGGCGCTTCCTCAACGAGCTTAAGCGCGAGTTGAAGACATAAGCAGCTAACCGGTGTGTTGTGCCTTTTTTGGGAAGGAGAGGCCCATGCAGATCATTCAAAAACGCCGCGCCTTCATGGCTGGCGCCGCGGCGGCCTGCTTCTTACGCACTGCAACACAGGCCCGGGCCGAGCCACCACCGGAAACGACCACTGTCCGCCTTCCAGTGTTCGCCAAAGTTTCCGACTGTCAGTCGCCCATGTACGCTGCCGGCGATCTTCTTCGTGCCGAAGGTTTCACCGACATCCAGTTTGTGGCTTCAGGCACCGGCCCGGATTCTTCGGACTGGATCGGTCGCGGTGAGATCGATTTTGACTGGAACTACCCGCTGGCACATGTGCTCAACATCGACAAGGGCACACCGATCAAAGTCCTGACCGGTTTGCATGTCGGCTGCTTGGAATTGATTGCAAATGATCGAGTTGATGGTGTCCCTGACCTCAAGGGCAAAAGGGTGGGAGTGGATGGGAGCGCCATCGGTTATCTACTTATTAACGTGATAACCGCGTATGTCGGTCTTGACCCTGCTAAGGACTTCGAAACGCTCGCAACCCCTGATGCTGTTCAGAGCCTCGCCGACGACAAGATCGATGCCTTCCTTGGCCAGCCGCCTCAGCCACAGGTGGCACGCGAGCGCAAGCTAGGCCATGTTATCCTCAGCATTGCGATCGACAAACCCTGGTCGCAGTATTTCTGCTGCATGCTCGCGAGCACTTCGGACTACGCTGAACACTACCCGATCGCGACCAAGCGCGTCACGCGGGCCCTGCTGAAGGCCGTCGATCTCTGTATTACCAATCCGGAAGCGGTGGCCAAAGGCGCAGTCGATACGGGCTATGCCAGCCGATACGACTACACGCTTCAGGCGATCCGTTCCGATATACGCTACGACAAATGGCGAGAATACGATCCCGAGGATTCAATGCGCTTCTATGCGCTACGGATGCAAGAAACCAAGGCGATCTCGATAAGCCCTCGGGAAGTCATAGCCCGCGGAACGGACTGGCGCTTCCTCAATGAGCTTAGGCGCGAGTTGAAGACATGAGCAGGTGGCCGACACTTCTTCTGTCGTTGGCGCTGCTTTCTGGGCCGGCGCATGCGCATGACGCCCCGCACAACCAGCGCCTGCCGACTATCGGACAGGCGCCGGATTTCACCCTGACATCGCAGGACCGGACACCCGTCTCGCTGCACGAGCTCCACGGCAAAGTGGTCGCGGTTGCGTTCATCTTTGCTTCCTGTACCGACGTTTGCCCGATGCTGACCGACAACATGGCGCGCGTGAAAGCCAAGCTGGGCAGTGCGTTCGGATCCGAGATCGCTTTCGTTTCGATCACCGTCGACCCGGAGCGCGATACCCCCGAGGTGCTGAAGCAATACGCCAGGAATTTCGACGCAGACTTAAAGGGCTGGTCGTTTCTGACCGGCGATCCCGCAATTGTCCATGAGGTTGGACGCAAATACGGCATTATCGCGAGGAAGACGGCGAATGGTGACGTCGATCACACTCTGCTGACGTCGCTCGTGGACCGTAATGGCAGCTTGCGCGTGCAGTACCTCGGTGCTGCGTTCGACTTGGAGGAGTTCCGGGGTGACCTTGTTAGCCTCATGGGTGAAGCCAAGTAACGTCGCAAGCTGGCTGATTGGCTGGGTTGCGCGGCTCCCGGCGCGCGTCCAGACCAAACTGTTGATCGCGTTCCTGTCGATCGTCGGACTGCTGATCGTGCTTGGGGCGGTCGGATTGCAGGTGCTGAGTGGGGTCAACGCTCAGACTTCCGAGCTGATCAAGCTGCAGCGCAAGATTGCCGCCTATCGCCAGGTCCAGCACGACACGACGAACCAACTCTACAGCATCTCGACTGCGCTTTTGCTTCAGGACGAAAGGATGCTCGATGCAGCATTGCGCCAGCTCAACCAGTTTAGCTACGACCTCGACCGCATGGAGTTTGTCGCCGCAAGTGAGGAGCAAGTGCTGGGCGAGGTCCGGCAGGAATACAACCAGATTACCGCAAAGGTCACACGTGTCGTCGAGCTCATCCGCGCCGGGCGCACCGACGAGGCGCGCAGGATGCAGCTCGATGAGATCATACCATCGGCCGACCGCCTCGAGCGGCTGACCAACCAACTGGTCAACATCGCGGAAGCCGACATGGTGGCGGCAATCGAGGCGACCGAAGGGGCGTACGGGACGTCGCGACTGATCGTGGTCTCCTTTGCGGTGGGCAGCATCCTGCTGGCACTCGGGCTCGGCTACATTATCTCTTGGTCATTGATCGAGCCGGTCAAGAAGATCGAGATGCGTCTGCGTCAGATCGCGGCCGGCGATTTTGCGCAACAGGTTGCCGTCGTCAACCGGGATGAGCTTGGTGTGCTTGCGAGAAATGTCAACCAAACGTCCGAGCAGCTGGGGCGGCTTTATCAAGAGGTGCAGGCGCGCACGGCCGAGCTTGCGCGCTCGGTTGGGGAATTGGAAGCGCTGGCGGAAGTCAGCAAGGCTGTCAACTCGACGCTCGATCTTGACACCGTGCTGCAGACGATCGTAGCGAAGGCGGTTCAGCTGTCGGACACGGATGCGGGCACTATCTATGTGTTCAGCAGCACCAGGCAACAATTCCGCCTCCGCGCCACTTTTGGGATGAGCAATGAGCTCATTGCCGCGATTTTCAACCAACCGATAGGACTGAATGACCCGGGCATCGGCGACGCCGCACGGCGTCGCACGCCGATCCAGGTACCTGATCTCACCGAAGGAGCGCCGTCTTCCGTTCAGAAGATCGTCCTCGACGCCGGATATCGTAGCGTCCTGGTGGTTCCATTGCTCAGGCCGAACAAGATCGTCGGTGCGCTTGTCGTCAGGCGCCGTAAGCCAGGTGAATTCGACGAACAGGTCGTCCGCCTGATGGAAACCTTCGCAGCCCAATCGGTGCTTGCCATCCAAAACGCGAAGCTGTTCCGCGAGATTGAGGAGAAAGGCCGGGAGCTCGAAGCAGCCAGCCGCCACAAGTCTCAATTCCTCGCGAACATGAGCCATGAGCTCAGGACACCGCTCAATTCCGTGCTGGGCTTCACCGAGCTGTTGGTCGACGGGATCTACGGCGAGCTCCCGGACAAGGCGAAGACGACCGTGGCGCGCGTGCAAGCAAACGGCCGCCATCTATTGGGGCTCATCAACGACGTGCTCGATCTTTCAAAGATCGAAGCGGGCCAGCTGACGCTTGCGCTCGAGGATTATTCCGTTGGGCAGATCGTTCGCTCGGCGGTTACGGCCGTGGAGCCGCTGGCGCATTCAAAAGGGCTTTCGCTCGCTGCGACCGTCGCCGAAAATCTTCCGCTGGGCCGCGGGGACGAACGCCGTCTGACGCAGGTCCTGCTCAATCTCGCAGGCAATGCTGTCAAGTTTACCGAGACGGGCGCGCTGGACATTCGTGCCGATGCCGTCGATGGGCACTTTGAGATCTCGGTGCGGGACACCGGCCCCGGCATTGCGCCCAAGGACCAAGTGCTTATCTTCGAAGAATTCCAACAGGTAGACAACAGCAGCACAAAGCAAAAGGGCGGCACGGGCCTCGGCCTGGCGATCTCGAAACGGATCGTCGAAATGCACGGCGGAACCATAAGCGTCGAGTCCGTGCCCGGTTCAGGCTCGACGTTCCGCATGAGGATACCAATTCGGGTGGAGGACGTGAAAGCGGCATGAGCAAACGAATCCTGATGGTGGAGGACACGGAGGACAACCGCCAGATCGTGCGCGATCTGTTGGCCACCACCGAATACGAACTGATAGAGGCCGCAGACGGTGCTGCCGGTATCGCTGCAGCGGTGGCCGAACAGCCGGACTTGATCCTCATGGACATACAGCTTCCTGTGATCGACGGGTATGAAGCTGCCCGCCGCATAAAGGCTGACCCGACACTCCGGCACATTCCCATAATCGCCGTCACCTCGTACGCCTTGTCTGGAGATGAGGCGAAAGCCCTTGCTGCGGGGTGCGACGGCTACCTGGCCAAGCCATTCAGTCCGCGCCAGCTGCTCGGAAAAATCCGGGAATTCCTTTCCTGAGGGAGGCTGCACCTTGCATGATCCGCCTCGCATTCTCGCCGTTGACGACACGCCGGAAAATCTCGAAATCCTGCGCATGCGCCTCGAGGCGAACGGCTACGAAGTGATGACTGCAGCCGACGGCGAAGAGGGGCTTGCGAAGGCGCGCGGCCTTGAACCTGACCTGATCCTGCTCGACATTATGATGCCGAAGCTCGACGGGATCAGCGTTGTGCGCATGCTCAAGGAAGACGTTTCGCTGCGATCGATCCCGGTCATCCTTGTCACTGCAAAGGCAGATACGCGGGATGTGGTCGAGGGATTGGACGCCGGCGGCGACGACTACCTGACCAAGCCGTTCGAACACAGGGCTCTGCTGGCGCGGGTCCGCTCAATGCTGCGCCAAAAGGCGCTTCACGACACGGTCAAGACCCAGGCACTGCGCCTTGAGGATCAGGCCGCCCAATTGGCGGCATGGAATCGTTCCCTTGAACAAACGCTGGCTGAGCAGGTAACGGAAATCGAGCGAATGGGCCGGCTCAGGCGATTTTTGCCGGCGCAGGTCGCCGACCTCATCGTCGCAGCGGGGGATGGCGACACGCTTCTCCAAAGCCACCGGCGCGAGGTGACAGTAGTTTTCTGCGATCTGCGCGGCTTTACGGCCTTCGCTGAGACCGCCGAGCCCGAAGAGGTCATGGCAGTCCTCAGCGAGTACCATTCCTGTCTAGGCGAGCTAATCACGCGCCACGGAGGAACTTTGGAGCGCTTTGTCGGCGATGGCCTGCTTGTCGTCTTCAACGATCCTTTGGCCTGCGCCGACCACACGGAAAAAGCCGTCTCTATGGCAGTGGGTATGCGTGATGCCATTGACGAGCATTCGGAACAATGGCGCAAACGTGGCTATTTGCTTGGTTTCGGGATCGGCATCGCTCGGGGCCACGCAACCATCGGGCAAATCGGCTTCGACCAGCGCTCGGATTATGCGGTCATCGGCACCATCCCCAACCATGCCGCCCGATTGTGCGAGCAGGCCAAATCACGTCAGATCCTCGTCAGCCAACGGGTCTTCGGCGCCGTGGAACCATTGGTCGAAGCCGTTACAGTTGGCGAATTGAGTTTGAAAGGGTTCCAGCGCCCGATGCCGGCCTACGAAATTGTCCGGTGGCTTGGCTGACGAACCCTGCCAGATATGAGGTAGATCTAAAAGGCTGATAGAGGCGGCGGGAGCGGCCGTTCCACCGAGGGCAAGCAAACGGCAACAATTGGCGCAACCGCGACCTACAGCTTCGCCATCGGCGATGTCTGCATTTGGGCAGTGGCAAAGGCGTCTTCAACAGCCGACATGAGGGCGCAAAGCGGAAACAATTCTGGCCTTGGTCCGGAAGAAGAACGCCTGCTCCTATCGCAAGAGCGATGGAAGCTGACAAAATAGTCGAAAGGGCCACAGACATTGCTCAGCCCTTCATGATGACATTGACCACAATCTGTGCGTTCGTTCTCGACAAAGCCCAGGCGTCCGCCGTCTGCGCAAATCGAAACATCTTTTCTGCGACCGCGCGGACAACGCGGCGTTTACCAACTTGGCGATCTCATGCAGGTGCCAACCTTCCGCCCAAATTAAAAGGACGGGAGACAGACGGGGAAGTCCACGGCCACGGCTAGCCATGGCGCGAATACCGCCAGATCCGCTGCACACCTTGCAGCCAACAACATCGGAGCTGACAGCCCCATCTAATTGATGATCTGCTCGCTGATTGACTGCCTGAGCCTGCGAACGTCGCGGACGGGCGGAGCCCCGAATTGCCGCAGATATTCGCGGCTGAACTGAGAGGCGCTTTCATAGCCGACCGCATAGGCGACGTCGGAGGCACTATGGTCGCCGGCGAGCAGCAACTGGCGCGCCTCCTGAAGGCGTATCTGCTTCTGATACTGGATCGGGCTCAATCCAGTCAGCGCGAGAAAGTGGCGATGCAGGCTCGCACGGCTCATGCCAGCAGCTTCGCACAGAGCCTCGATCCGCAGCCGCGTATTACCGCGGTCGCGGATCCATTCGACCGCGCGGCGGATGCCGCCGATCGCGCCTTCCGGGCGGGCGATGTGGCGCAACAGTCGCCCCTGCGGGCCCTGCAGGAGACGATAAAGCAATTCGCGTTCGGCCATCGGCGCGAGCGCCGGGATGTCCGCAGGCGTGTCGAGCAACGCCAGCAGTCGCAGCAGTGTGTCGCGCAGCGGCGGAGTCATCGGATTGATCGCGATGCCGCTGCCTGGCGCGTCCGCGTCGCGCACCGCCGGCATCTTCGATGCGACTTCGGCCAGAAGTGCCGGATCAAGGACTAACGAAACCGCCACATAAGGACTGCCGTCGTCAGCGTCGTGGATCTGGCCGCTCAAAGGCAGATCGAGTGCGCTAACCAGATATTGAGACGCGTCGTAGCGCAGGAGGTCGTCGTGGATGGCCACCTCTTTCGATCCCTGCAGAATGAAGCAGATCATCGAGCGGTAGAGACACGGTGACGTTCCCGAGGTCGTTTGTCCTACGCCGATTTCCAGGCGCGGGATCGGCGTCAGGATCATTCCGGTCCGCCCGTGGCGGAGCGCGATATCGCGATGCGGCTGTAGGTTGTCGGTCATGGCAAATACTATGACACCATTTCTCCCATCTGCAAAGCGCTTGAGACAATTAGGCAAGCAATTGAGAGCATTAGGCGGGGAGTCGGATACACCAATCGCCTATTTGAGTGGCAGCGAAGGCGACGCCTCAGCAGCGTGCCGTCCAGAAAATCAAAATCACAAGGAATGTAGCCATGTCTCAGAAGATCGCACTCATTACTGGTGCCAGCCGCGGCCTCGGACGCAACATGGCGCTGCATCTCGCCAGGCGTGGTGTGGGCGTCATCGGCACCTACAGAAACAGCGCGGCAGAAGCCCAGGCGCTGGTTGACGAGATCAAAGCCCTGGGCGGAAAGGCAGCGATGCTGGCGCTCGACGTCACCAACACGGCAAACTTTTCCGGCTTCGCGCAGGCGGTCACCCACACGCTTGGGAGGACCTTTGGCGTCGACCGGTTCGATTATCTGGTCAACAACGGCGGCGAGGGCCTCTACGCAATGGTTGCCGAGGCGAGCGAGGAGCAGTTCGACCAGATGGTCGACATGCACCTGCGCGGGCCGCTGTTTCTGACCCAGAAGCTGCTGCCGATGATCGTCGACGGCGGGCGCATCCTCAACGTGTCCTCGGGCTTTGTGCGGACGACCATGGCCGGTTATGGCCTCTATGCCGCGGCTAAGGCGGCGATGCAGACGCTGACCAAGTTCATGGCGGTCGAACTGGGCGCACGCCAGATCCGCGTCAACGCGATCGCGCCGGGCGCCATCGCCACCGACTTCGCCGGCGGCCGCGTGCGCGACGACAAGCATATCAATGACTTTGTTGCCGGTAATATCGCGCTCGGCCGCGTCGGCCAGCCCGACGACATCGGTGGCGCGGTCGCCGCAATCCTGTCCGATGATCTCGGTTGGGCCAACGGCACGACGTTCGACGTGTCGGGCGGCCAGTCGCTCTGATCTCTGTTCCAGCGCATCGAGACACCATCATGACTGAGCTAAACCTCACTCTCGTCAGCCATCCGCTGTGCCCATTCGTCCAGCGTGCCGCGATCGTCCTCCTCGAGAAGGGGGTAGCGTTCGACCGGGTCAACGTCGATCTGTCGGCCAAGCCTGACTGGTTTCTGGCCCTGTCGCCGACCGGCAAGGTGCCGGTGCTGAAGGTACGCCAGCCGAACGGTGAGGAGGCGATCCTCTTCGAAAGCGTGGTCATCTGCGAATATCTGAACGAGACGCAGGGTGGCGCGGCGATGTACCCCGACGATGCATTGCTGCGTGCACGGCATCGCGCCTGGATCGAATTCGCCACCCAGACCTTTACGGAGGGCTGGCAGTTCCTTCACGCAAAGGACATGGCGACCGCCGACGCCAAGCGGGCCGCCTTCCGTGATCGGCTGAGCAAGATCGAGGCCGAACTGGGCGACGGCCCGTATTTCGCCGGAGCGCAATTTGGTCTGGTCGACGCGGTCTACGCACCGCTGTTCCGTTATTTCGGGATCATCGATCCGGTAGTGGCGGACCCGATCTTCGCTGGCCTGCCACGCGTGACGGCGTGGCGCGCGGCACTTGCCGAGCGATCCAGCGTCAAGAACGCCGTGATCGACACCTATCCCGACCTGTTTCGCGACCACCTGCGCCAGCAAGGCGCGATGATCGCGGCTTAACAACCAGAATTCCAAGGAGTGATATCATGACCGACCCATCCAATAGCGCGCTGATCCTGATCGAATATGTCAACGAGTGGCTCTCCCCGACCGGCGGCATTTATCCGGTGTTTCAGGACCGGGAGCAGGTTGACACCGCTATCGCCAATTCGAAGATCATCCTCGAAGAGGCCCGCCGTCGCGGCCTGCACGTGATCCACGCAGCGCTGAAGTTCGAGCCGACCTTCAAGGTGCTGGGCGAGGCCAAGTACGGCCTGCGTAAGATGACGCGCGACCATGGCGCGTTCCTGGGCGAGCAGGCCGATTTCTTCCCCGGCTTCGAGCCGGCGGAAGGCGAGCATGTCGTTCGCGAGCGCGCCGGCGGCAGCAGCGTCTTCGTCGGAACCACGCTCGACGGCTACTTGCGCAACAACCGCATCGACGAGATCTACCTGTCGGGCTTTTCGTTGCGCCAGTGCGTCGAGTCTTCGATGCGCAATGCCCACGACCTCGGCTACCATACCAACGTCATCTACGACGCGTCGGCCGGCTATACCCGCAAGCAAAAGGACGACTTCGTGGCCGAGATCGCGCCCTTTTACGCCAACGCCATCACCACCCAGGAATTCGTGGCGCAGGCATAATCCGCCGCTGGACCCGGCCCGGTTATAGGGCCGGGCCTCCCGTCGGGCCGTAGATGCGAGGCAATACGATTATCGGGATGATGGTCGAACTCACAGTCGCGCCGGGTATCTGCTTGAGATTGATGATCTCCAATCACTTGATATGCAGAATTCTCTCGATGTCGGCGGTGCACAACGACCAAGACGTTGCGCGACCGGCGCAGCACGACAACTACGGTCGAGACGACGGCGACCGGCTCTCAGATCACTGCAGGCGGTTCGATCACCGCGGACGCAGGCGGCAATCTCAATATTATTGGCAGCAACCTGGCCGCTGGAGGAACCGTCGGCCTCAAGGCGACCGGTGACGTGACGATCGCCGAAGCCGTCGACACCTCCACGACCGACTACAAGTACAAGAAGAAGGGCGGCCTGTTCGGCGGTGGTAAGCAGACGACCAGCCATACGGAAACGCAGACGGCGGTCGGATCGTCGATCAGCGGCGGCAAAGGCGTGTCGATCACCTCGGGCGGCGACACCGTCGTTTCCGCCTCGAAGGTGACGGCTGGCGATGCCGGCGCTGACAAGGCCAACATCGATGTAACGACCGGCGGCGATCTGATCATCGCCTCCGGCAAGGATACCGTCGCCACCGAAATGCAGTCGAGCAGTAAGGGCTTACTGTCGAAGAAAAGCTCGCGGTCGGCAAGCTATGACGAAGCGACGGTCGGCTCCGAGCTCTCGGCGTCCGGCAATGTCACCCTGAAGGCCGATGGCAATTCGGTCATCGCGGGCTCTCATGTCACAGCAGGCGGCAGCCTCGGCGTCGAAGCCGACAGTGTCTCCGTCATCGGTGCGGAAGAGCAGCACCAGTTCGAAAGCAGCAAGAAGAAGTCCGGCCTGTTTGCGGGTTCCGGCGATGGCTTCATCTCGCTCTGGGGCAAGGAGCAGAAGGACAAGAGCCGGGCTTCCGAGCTCAATGTCGCCTCGGCGCTGACCGCTGGTACCGACATAACGCTAGCGGCTCGCGAGAACGACATCAACGTCATCGGCTCCACCATCAAGGCCGAACAGGACATTACGCTCGATGCCGCCCGCGACGTGAACATCACGCCCGGTGCGGAAAGCAGTTCGGCCTCCGAGCAGGAAAAACGATCCGGCTTTGGCATCGCCTTCAGTTCCGGCAATGGCGGCGCCTCGATCGGCATTGGTTACGGGAGCGCCACGGACAAGACCGCGCAGTCGTCCTCGACCAACGCCGTCTCGACCCTGTCGGCCGGCAGAGACCTGACGATCACAGCCGGGCGCGACGCCAATCTCCAGGCCGCCCAGACCGAAGCCGGCCGCGACGCCAACGTCCTTGCAGAACGCGATGTCAATCTGCTCTCGGCTCAGGATGTCAGCAACTACACGGAGATGCACAAGCAGCTCTTCGCCGGCGTCAGCCTCAATGTGTCCTCCGGGGTGGTTAGCGCCGGACAGGGAATAGCTTCCGCCGTTAGTGATCTCGGCGGCGCCAACGGCAAATACGCGCTGGCGCCCGCAGCCCTTGCCGGCTACCAGACCTACAACGCTCTCACCGGCATCAATACCGACGCCCTGAAAAACATACAGGGCCTCACCGACTGGGCAGGTCTTCAGAAGTCCGGTCTCGGTTCCGTTTCGTTGACGGTGGGCTTCAACGCTTCAAAGACCGAACAGAATGCCTCCGCCAGCGTACCTGTCGTCACCACCATCGAGGCCGGCCGTTCTGTCACGGTGGCTGCGCAATCGGGCGACATCACCGGCCGCGGTGTGCAGATCGCGGCAGGCTCGCCAGAGTATCCGCAGGACGGTGACGTGACCTTGTCGGCTGGTGGCAACATCGACTTGAGCAGCGCTGAGGAAACGAGCAGTTCCTCCTCCAGCAGCCAATCGACGAGTGCTGCCATCGGTGTCGATCTTGCCAGCGGCGGCCTCACCGGCAACGCGAGCTATGGCAAGGGCACGGAGCAGGCGAGCGGCGTCACCCAGATCAATAGCCATGTCACCGCCAGCGGTAACGTCACGTCCACTTCCGGTGGCGATACGACGCTGGCTGGCGCGGTGATCTCGGGCGATCGGGTTACGATGGCGGTTGGCGGCGATCTAAACATTATCAGCCGCCAGGACACCGCCACCTATGACGAAAAAACGCTCAGCACCGGCATCGGCTTTACGCCGAAATCCGGTCTCTCCGGCGGCGTCCAGAAGGGGAGAACCGAGGGTGATTACGCCAATGTCGGCGAGCAGAGCGGCATCATCGCGGGCTCCGGCGGCTATCACGTCACGGTCGGCGACAATGTCGCTCTGATCGGCGGCGTCATCGGCTCGACCGCCGATCCTGCTAATAGTGATCTGACGGCAAGGTCGCTCACCTGGTCGAACATCGAGAACCGCTCCGAGGCCTCTACCTCGAGCTACGGCATAGCGCTGACGCCCAGCGGCATTCCGGTTCCGGTCGTCGGCCAACCGGCGCAGGAGGAAGACCACGGCGTCGCACGTGCCACGCTCTCTCCCGGCCAGCTGACGCTCACCAACCAGACCCAGGACCTTGCAAGCCTCAACACCGATCTCTCCAAGGCCAACAACACGGTCGAACCTTTCGACATCGACGAACTCAGGGCCAGGCATCGGGAGCCTCTCCATCGAGACGCAATCCCGCAGTGCTCATTGCCCCGTGCGCCAGGTTCACGCTAATGTAGAGTGCAAACGACTTAAAACGCACGCGTAAAGCTTTGAAGGCAACTTGCAAGCTGAGGACTAAGATAGCCACCCTCCTGCACCAGCAAGGTTGGAAGACCAAGTTTACTAACTCGGCCTCCGGCTGCGGCAAAGCCCGAATTGGAAATTTTAAACGCAGCAACGGGGTCGTGCTCGGCGGCATCCAAGCCGAGCGATATCACCAATGCCCCGGCATTATATTCACGCACTCGAGAAAGAGCCCGGTCAATCGCGTCGAGCCAAGCCTCATCTCTCGTTCCAACGGGGAGCGGTTGATTGAAATTCAAGCCTCTCCCGAGGCCCTCGCCGATCTCATCGACATAGCCGGCGTAGTAGGGCGCAGCATCCGACGGGTCGATGTGGATCGAGCAGAACAGAACGTCGTGACGTTCCCAGAAGATGAATTGCGTTCCGTTTCCGTGATGAACGTCGATATCGACGATAGCAACCCTCTCATATCGCTTTGTCAGTTGATGCGCGGCGATCGCCGCATTGTTCAAAAAGCACATCCCGCTCATCAAGTCCGGATAGGCGTGGTGACCTGGCGGCCGACAAAGCGCGTAGACATGATCCGCACCGGGCCGTAGAGCGTCCGCTGCATGCAAGGCCGTTTGAGCGCTTGCGTAAACGGCTTGCCAGGTTCCCGCCTGCATCGGACACGAGGTCGAGTTCGAATACCATCCGAGTTCACCCAAGAGCTCGGTTGGCTTTCGGCTCATACGATGGGTTGGGTGCACGTTGGCGATGACCTCCGGCCCATAGCCTCCGTGCGCGGCCCAACGATCGTAAGCGGTGCGGAGGAATTCGACGTAGTCGGCATGATGAACTTCCGTTACGCCGGCAAGGTTACCCAGGCGCGCCTGAACGACTCGATGACCGTCGTCGGCTATCGCCGACAGAAAAATCCTGTATCGCTCCGCACGGTCGGGTTGATCGATATATTTGCCGCCGCGAAAGACCGCAGAGGGGTTATGAAGGGCTTGATCGGGGTGATGCACGACAAGCATAGCGGACTTCCTTCGGAAGTTTGGTGGCTCCTGTGACGGCTCAGTCCAGAGAGCGGGAAAATGTTTCGGGGGTTATGAAGAGATAGGTGAAAATGCTGATCGCGCATATCACCATGACGTAGGCGGAGATATAAAGGGGCCCACCCAATCCATCCAGCCAGGTTGCAACCATAGGCGCAGTGCCGCCAAAGATCGCAGCACAAATCGCATACGGGATCCCAATTCCGGTGGTGCGAATGCTTGTTGGGAACAATTCCGCAAAGACTGTCCCAATCACAGCATTGTTGAAGGCGAGGAAAATCGCACCCGAACCGGCGACGAAGACCGCAGTACCGAGGCTTGCCGATCCGGCGAGAATGGACAGGAGGGGATATGAAAATATCAAGAAGCAAGAAGCCGATGCGATCAGAAGCGGCTTACGACCAGCGCGATCGGAAATTGCAGCGAAGAGAGGAAGGACAAGACAATAGATCAAGGTCGCCACCATGCTGGCAACGAAGCCGGCCGAACGGTCAAGGCCACCGATCAGGTGCGCGTATGTTGGAAGAAATATGAGCCAAATATAGTATTGCACCGTATTCATCTGAATGACGAAAACAGTCAATGCTTCCTTCGGATGGTCAAGCAGCGACCTTAAAATTGAAGCAAGTGCCGGAAGGTCGTGACGTTGGCTCTTTTCAAAAACCGGTGTTTCCTGAAGGCTGCGACGAATATAAAGGCCGTAGAGAGAAAGAAATGCTCCCAGCAGAAACGGTACTCTCCAACCCCAGGCGGAAAGTGCGTCAGCGCTTAGAAATTGAGTTGCTATCGAGGCAACAGCGTTTGCAACAAGGACGGACGCTCCAATTGAAACCATCTGGGGTGAAGCCGAGAATGCGCGCCACTTTGGAACCGCGTGTTCATTCAAGAACGTGAGTGCGATCTGAAATTCACCGCCAGAGGAGAATCCTTGCAAAAGACGGGCAGCGACAATGATGAGAGGGGCTGCCAGGCCGATCTTCTCATAGGTGGGGCATAGTCCAATGATCAGACTACCCAAGCCTGACACGATGATCGTGGCCGCCAGAAGCGCTCGTCGTCCGTATCTGTCGGCCATCGGCGACAATATGAAAGCGCCGAGCGGACGAGCGGCAAAGCCTATCGCAAACACTGCAAAGCTCGTCATAAGGGATGCTGCTTCGCTCCCAGCGGGAAAGAGTTGTGCTGCGAACACCCCTGCTAGCAGCCCGTAGATGGACCAGTCGTACCATTCTATGAAATGGCCGATCGAACCGCCGACGAGCGTCTTGGCCCTTCGATCTGATCTTTGGCTGTTCGCAGCGGTTACGCCATTCAAAGCGTCCATGCTCATCTCGCCGACCCTTCAGCTTGGTTGTTCACAACAGAGAGTGTGCCGGAGCCTGACCCGGTCCGCTTGCGCACCGGACCATAATCAAAGGCAATTTCCACCTTATTGCGATTTCGAAATAACATACATATTAGTTAGTATGTCAATTGGCGAGATTCATTTTAGATAAAACATCGCGCTTAGGCTTTAATGCCGTTGACTAGGAAATCTCTGTTCAGTTGTTCTGGCGCGTAGCAATCAGCTCTTGGCAAAGATTGGTTCGATGCTCTCGACGAGGAGCGTCAACTGCTCATGAAAATATCGCTCGTCGGTTCTCATGAAGCGGTCCATACAAAGACCTCGAATGGAAGAAAGCAGAAGATCGAGCACTCTGGCTGTTCTTTGATCGATCGTGGTCAGGCTCGGGTTCAGGGTGAGCCAACACTGGTTTAGCGCTTCCATCGTTCGCTCGCGATGTTGAAGAAGACGCTCACGCATGCGCTCGTCCTCCCGCGAACCCATGATGATTTCCCATATCGACCAGTATTGCGGGCCGCCGTAAATGCTCCAAAGCTGCCTGACAAGCAGTTGAAGATCAATAGGCTGCCCGCTGCTCTTGCGGCCGAAGAGACGAAATTCCAGAACGATCCGCTCCGAGACATAATCGAGGACGCCGAACAACAGGTCGTCCTTCGTTGCAAAGTGGTGATGAAGGGCACCTGTCGTGACGCCCGCCGAAGCCGCGATGTTTGCCGTGGTCGCACCGGCAAACCCTTTTTCACACAGCATCTCGATGGCAGCTTCAATGAGCAGTTGCTGGGTTTCGGCGCTACGGTCAACTTGCCGCCTTTTGTTCAGAGGCCGTCGCATCAATTTCCTCCGGATTCTGCATGGCGATGTCTTGTAGCGCGGCACAGGTGCGAAAGGGAGAAAAACTTCGCATTCAATAGAAAACGCTTGACTCATGCTCAACTTCCGGTTTTATTTATGCGTACTTCATAGTACGTACTTTGCAATATGAATTATCTCACGGAACCGGTTCCCCTTGCGCCGGACCGAGGGTCGTGGCGCGCTTTCACAACAGCTTTGGTGGATAATGAAAACGATATGGGTCCGTGGAGAAGTCAACCCCAATGAACGCCGAGCGCCGCTTACGCCAGGGGATGCCTCCAGGCTGATCGACCGCGGATATGAAGTTCATGTCGAAACGGCACCAAAACGTGTCTTTTCAGACAGCGAATATCAAAGGCATGGCTGCATCATCGAACCGCGCGACACTTGGCGCCAGCAACGCAAGGATACGGTGACCCTCGGCATCAAGTTGCCGGAATTGACCGGCGAGCCGTTCTACGGTGAGCATGTCTTCTATGCCCATCAATATACCAAGACACGGATTCTTCACGAGAAACCGACCGCGTTCAAGATGCTCGAGGGATTTACGCGTGGAGGCGGAACCCACTACGATACCGAGTTCTTGACGGACGAGACGGGCGCAAAGGTGCCTGCGTTCAGCACCATCGCTGGAAAAGTCGGGACAGTCCTTGCCGCAATCCTCTGGTCCGAGATCGAGGGGCCGAGGCAAGCTCCCCCCGCAAGGCTGTTCACCGCGCCGACCCAATTGGACGAACTCTTGGGCCGAGCGCATTCAGGCCTCAACGACTGCCGGCACCCGTCGATTGCCCTATTGGGGACCCGCGGCCAGTGTGGTGTCGGTGCCGTCATGGTGCTGAATGAACTCGGGCTGGATTATACAAGCCTCTCACGTCAGTCCCTTCTTGATCCTGACGTCGATCACGCGCTCTCAAGCTACGATATCATCGTCAATTGCATGGCCGTCGATGAAACGACGCCCAAATTCCTGAGCCCCGAAAACATCGGATCCGACAGCAAGCTTCGGATCGTCTCGGATATCGGATGCGAGACCAACAATAACAATCCGATCCTTTTGAGAGGCCCTCTCTCGAGCATCGACGAGCCGATCTACGAAGTTCCGACAAACGGCAGGCCTGTCTACGTGATCGCCATCGATCATCTGCCGGCCATAACACCACTTGAAAGCAGTCAGGCTTTCTCGTCCCAAATGACACCACTGCTTTTCTCCCTGCTCGACGGGGCCAAGACGCCCCCTTGGATCAATGCCCAAGAGGTCTTCTTGCGTGCCCTCGCCCTCTGACAGCGCTGACGACAGTCGGCCTGTCATTTCTTAATTTGAAAAAGGCAATGATATGGTTATCGCAGTTGTATTGTTCGCAGTTGCCGGCCTCATGCTCGCAGCCGATGCCTTTTACCATCGGGTCGATCTCTCCCATGTCCCACGTCCCGCCGAAGGCGCCGATGCTGTTCGGCATTACCGCAAATACTTCAAAGGTTTGAGCTACAAGCCGCTAGACTGGCTTTTTGGGCCGATGGCCTTCGTCTGGTCCTACCTCTTCATTCTGGCGGCCATCCTTGCATTTCATCACACCGACAGCTGGGCCTTGAAGCTGCTGGCGATTCTGTTTGTCACGGGCCGGTTTAGAGCTCTGCAGGAAATCGGTCATCATGCCGCTCATGGTTCATTGGGTCCAAACCGGCGCATCAATGAAATCATCACGAACCTGCTTTACCAGTTTCCGGCATTCATGCCGGAAATAAGGCGGCGCCATCAGGTCCACGTTGTCGAACATCATCATTCGGTCAACACGGAAGATGATCCCGACCGACTGGAAATGGTCGAAAAAGGATTTGTGCCCGGCATTACGGCAGGGCAATACTGGTTTGGCGTTTTCCGGCCGTTGACGCCGTTCGGCATTGTTGATCGGTTGAAGGAATGCTGGGGCTATATCGCGATAGACATGTGGAACTGGAACCTAGCGCTGCGCCTTCTGTCAGTCGCAACCGTGATCGCGCTGTTTGCGTACTTCGGCTTCTACACCGAGTTGCTGTTCCTTTATGTCGTTCCGGTCTTGATCACCTATCCGCTTTTCTACTGGGTGGCCCATATCGCGTTGCATCGTTGGTTTGCCACCTGCGAGACGGATATTCCTTATCATCAACGTGAACTTGCGCTCGGGCGGCCGACCGACTTCCCAGGCGTCGTCGGCGCTATCGTCAAGCACAATGTTTTTCCGTACGGCGATTCCTATCATCTCGCGCACTCCCTCTTTCCCGCAGTTCGTTGGAATTATCTGCCAGCCGTCGACAATCTGATGAAGCGTGACAGTCCCGAATACGCCAACCACGGCAGTGTCGGCCTATTCTTCGGCAGCCAAGGAAAGCCGTCGGCACTTGGCGAATTGAGGCTTCGCATGATTGAGGACGGCAGCAAAACATTGACGGAACCGCAGATCGCTTAGCGACCCATCAAACTCGAGGACCATAGAATGGCTGAGCTCGCAGTTAATTTGAAATCCATTGAAGCAAACCTGCAATTTATCAAAGCTGACGCCGACCGAAACGGGCTCGAACTGGTTTTCGTGGTCAAGCCCTGCCACGACTACGCACCGATCCTGCAGCTTGTCGATCGGCAGGCTCCCGCCTATCTCGGAATGTCGAAGATTCAAATCGCCAGGAATTTCTCCGCGCAGCTGAAGACGCCGGTGATGACCACGAGCCTTCCGACAGCGCTGCAGGCGGAAGATATCGTTCGTTATTCGAAGGCCAGCCTCAACTCCGATCCGAGCATTCTGGATGCCCTCGACAGCGCTGCCGAAAAGCACGGCGTGAAGCACGGCTACTTCCTGATGGTCGATGTCGGCGACTTGAGGGAGGGGGTGCTGCCGCATGAGGCACCTGCCGTCATGCGAGCGATCCTTGCCAAGCGCCATCGCAACCTTGTCTTCGAGGGCTTCGGAACCAACTATGCCTGTGCCAACGGGGTCCAACCCTCCCATTCGAATCTAAGCTGTCTTTACCGGCTGGCGCGCGATCTCGGGCAAGAGGGGATCAGTGTACCGAAGATATCCCTTGGAGGCTCCTCCATTATTCATTGGATGAGTTCAGAAATCCTGGCCAGTTGGCCCACTCAGGTCAGGATCGGACAAGCAGCATTGCTGGGAACGATACCGGTCGCTGACGAGCCCTTTGTCGGATTACGAACCGACACCCTCCGGTTTTGCGGAACCATCGTCGAAATCCAGGACAAGCCGGCCGGTATCGATGGAGGCGGCGCCGTCGCGGACCTAGGCGTTGCCGCAACTTCAGAAATCCGCAAGCGGGCCATTCTCGATTTTGGAGTCGTCGACGCGGACCCGAAAGCACTTATTCCGCGCGAAGCCGGGGTCAGGATCGTGACTGCCAATTCCGATTACACTGTCATCGACGTCACAGGTTCGGCAGAGAGCCTGCGCATCGGCTCGTCCATCTATTTTGATCTCAAGTATCGAGCGATGCTTCAGGGGTTTTTATCTCCCTACCTTTCGAAACGGGTCGTCGAGCATCTTTCATAAACGGAACCAGGGAGATTACGGCAGCTCGTGCGGCAAGCTGTGCCGAATATACATCCAATCCCTACAAGAAAGAGCCAATGACCATTACGATACCCAATTTAGCCGAGCGCAGCGCTACCGTTCGAGAAATCATCAAATCGGCACCGCCAGGCGTCACACAGGTCGAGTGTTGGCCAATCGAGGATCATGTCCTGCCGATCGTTATCATTAAGGGACTCTCCGCAGGCCCCAGTATCTGCGTGAGCGCGGGCGTTCACGGCTCAGAATATTGCGCCATTGAGGCGGCCCAACGGCTTCTGAAACTTCCATACGAGAACTTGGCAGGGACATTGATCATACTGCCGATGGTCAACACCGCAGCCTTTGCAAAAAGAAGCGTTTATATAAATCCCGCAGATGGGAAAAACCTCAATCGGGTGTTTCCTGGCAGCGCGACTGGCACCGCAAGTGATAGACTTGCCGCGTGGCTGATCGATGAGGTTTTCTCGAATACCGATGCGCTCGTCGATCTGCATTGTGGAGACCTGAGCGAGAGCCTGACGCCGTTCACGATCTTTTGTGAGGGAAACGAACGGTCCGAGCGCCTTGCTAGAGATTTTGGGCTTCCCTACGCAATCGCAAGTCCGGCAAGGGGCATGATGATTGCCGGCGCGGCTGCGGCGGGAGTGCCGGCGATCATCGCCGAAGCGGGCGGGGCCGGCAAGTACGACGAAGATGCTATTCAAACCCTCGTCATCGGTCTCCACAGACTGTTGAGAGCCATGCACGTCTTACTGGATGACAGTTCGGACCACCCATCGAAACTAGATGTTCAGGTGCTCCGCTGTTCCAGTGTGACCGCAACCGCGTCCGGCTTGTGGTATCCGACCCACGCCGTCGGCGATGTCGTCGACACCGATACTGTTCTTGGGACCATTCGCAATCATTTTGGCGAGCCGATCGGCTCGGCGGTTTCACCAATCAACGGAAAAATCATGTTTCAAATTTCGAGCCTGGCCGTCAATGGCGACGAGACGATCACATGGATCGGCGCCTGATGAAAGCCGACGTTAAGGACGTGCATCCCGAGGCAGTCGCATCCAAGGCTCCAACGACAAGCGGAGGATTGGGTCCCACAGTCTACCTCGCCGGCGCAATGGCTTTGTCGGGAACTGTCGGTGTCTTTGCGATCCAAACCGGGCAGCCAACACTGAACATCGTGTTCTTCCGTTGCCTTTTTGGTGCGTTGTCGCTCATCGCCTGGTCCTTGTATCGTGGTACCTTGCACGGGATCTGGCGAATAAATCGGAAACTGATTGGGCTCACTATTGTCAGCGGTCTGTGCCTGGTCCTGAATTGGGCTGCGCTGTTTCAGGCCTTCCGTTCGACTTCGATTGGATTTGCGATCATAATCTATCACCTGCAACCATTTTGGATCGTCATCATCAGCGCCCTTTTTCTCGGCGAAGCCCTCCACCGAGACAAGCTGTTTTGGCTGGTTGTGGCCTTCGGTGGACTGCTGCTGGTCGTATGGCCCCATGTCGGCGACATAATGGGCAACAGTTCCTGGACCCAAGGGGTGGCCTTCGCCATTCTGGCCTCGCTCCTCTACGCAGGCTCCACATTGACGGCACGGCGGCTGCGAGGGGTCGACTCATCAGTCTTGACGATCATCCATTGCCTAATAGGTCTTGTTCTCTTCGCGCCGTTCCTGGCGTTCGAACCGCTGCGGAACGCAGCGCTGCCGCTTTGGGGTTGGCTCGTTGGCCTTGGGGTTCTGCACACGGGCGTCGTGTACGTCTTGCTCTACGCGAACTACCCAAAAGTTCAGACGGCCACGATCGGGGTCTGCGCGTTCCTCAACCCGGTGACCGCGCTGCTTAGCGATTATGTTTTCTATTCCAAGGAAATCAGCCTAGTCCAGGCCATTGGGATCGTCTTCGTGCTCCTGGCCGGTCTTTGTACAACGTTGGGATGGGGCAAGCTGCTCCGACGACGCAGTCCAGGCGAGCTGCCCTCCGCACCGTGAAATAAACGTTAGCCGAACTAGCCATTCGGTCCGGGCGTGTGATGGAGCGGATTGACGATAGAGCGATCGGGGTTCAACCCGCGCGGGTGAACTCATGTCTCCAGGTCGGCGTCCCATCGGTGATGGCCTCGCGGACGTCCGATGTTATCGTCCGTTCGACTTCAGCGTGGGATTTTGAACCGTTGTTGTCCCGATCCCAAAATCGGAAGGTCTCATTGTTGATACATGTATAGACATTACTGCTGAATGATGGTTCTATCGCGCAAAAGCTAGGGGATCATCATGGCCGATACGATGTTCGATCTGGCAGGAAGAGTGGCAGTTGTGACCGGTGCGAGCCGCGGCCTGGGCCAATGGATTGCGCTGGCGCTTGCCGAAGCGGGTGCCGATGTTTGCGTTACGGCGCGCGACCAAAATTCGCTAAGTGACACCAAAGGGAGGATCGAAGCCCTCGGCAGGACCTGCATCACGAGCGCTCAGGATGTGACGGACATCTCGTCCATTGACGAAACGCTAGGCAAGTTCGAAAACATCACCGGCGCTGTCGATATTCTTGTCAATAATGCCGGGTACGAACAGGTCTCTCCCTCACTCGACGTCGACGAACAGATCTGGGACAAGATCATCGGCACCAACCTCAAGGGCGCGTTCTTCTGGTCGCAAGGCGCGGCGCGGCGGATGTCAAAACAGCCTCGGGGCGGAAGCATCATAAACCTTTGCTCACTTACCTCCTATATCGGCATCCCGACGGCCGTGCCCTATGGCTCGTCGAAGTCGGGACTGCTCGGTATGACACGAGCGCTTTCGGCCGAATGGGCGCCGCTGGGCATCCGCGTGAATGCAGTGGCACCGGGCTATTTCCGCACAGCGATGACCGAGGGTTTTTATCAGGATGAGGGCTGGTCGGCCAAAATGCTGGACAAGATCCCACAAAAACGGTTCGGCGATGGCTCCGACATCGGCGGCGCCGTCGTCTTCCTCGCAAGTGGCGCATCGGCCTACATCACCGGCCAATGTATTCCTGTCGACGGCGGTTTTTTGGCGTCGATCTAGAAACGAAAGATGACGCTTGACAGCACACGAATGATCATATTGTCTATAGATGTATAGACAACTATAGACAATAAAAACGGGAACGAAGTCTTCGACTTCCTGGGAATTTGCCGGATAACTATATCCGGCTTCCTCGAGTAAACAAATTGCAGGTATTTAGGCTGGCGGCCACCGACTTGCGGTGCGTTTCAGCATGAACTGTGAGCAAGTTGGAACGTCGTGCCGTCAGGGTGCGGACGATTGCCGTAGCGTGCACCTTTGTGCGCCAAGAAGGATATGAGCAATGACCGAAGTCACTTTTCATGAATATTCGAAGCTTGGGCCCGATGAGAAGGCTGCGCTCTTGCGCCGATCCGAAACGGACATTTCCGGGTTCGTCGAGAAAGTGGCGCCGATCCTCGAGGCTGTGCGCACCGAAGGCGACCGCGCTGTCGCCCGCTTCGGCCGGGAGCTCGACAAGGCGGATATCACAGAAGCAACGATCAAGGTGACGGATGCCGAGTTCGATGCAGCGTTCAAGCTAGTCAGCGAGGACGTGATCGAAGCCATCACCTTCGGCATTCAGAATATCCGTCATTTCCATGAGGAACAGAAACCTGAAGCCATGTGGCTGAAGGAGATCAAGCCAGGCGCCTTCGCTGGCGACCGCTTCACCCCGATCAAGTCCGTTGCGCTCTATGTCCCGCGCGGCAAAGGTTCGTTTCCGTCCGTTACGATGATGACCTCTGTCCCGGCCGTTGTGGCAGGCGTTCCGAACCTGGCGATCGTCACACCGCCAGCCCCGGACGGTAGTGTGGACGCAGCAACGCTGGTGGCAGCACGTCTGGCCGGTGTGGAAACTGTCTACAAGGTCGGCGGCGCTCAGGCGGTTGCAGCTGTCGCCTACGGGACGCAAACGATTAAGCCGGCGCTGAAGATCGTCGGGCCGGGAAGCCCTTGGGTGGTCGCAGCCAAGCGAAGCCTATCAGGCATCATCGATACGGGCCTGCCCGCAGGACCTTCGGAAGCGATCATCTTCGCTGACGACACGGTCCATGGCGGCCTCGCAGCACTCGATCTCCTGATCGAGGCCGAGCACGGCCCGGACTCTTCGGCCTATCTCGTGACCCATAGCAGGCGTGTGGCCGAGGAGGCCCTCGCCGCATTGCCCGAACACTGGGCACGCATGACGGAACAGAGGGTTCAGTTCTCGAGCGCCGTCCTTTCAGGCAAATGCGGTGGCATCATCCTCACCTCCTCGGTCGAGGAAAGCTACGACTTCGTCAATGCTTACGCACCCGAGCATCTCGAACTCCTGTCACAGGATCCCTTCGCCCATCTCGGACAGATCACCGAGGCTGCGGAAATCCTCATGGGTCCGCATACGCCTGTCAGCATCGCCAACTTCTGCCTCGGTCCAAACGCCGTGCTGCCGACGAGCCGGTGGGCGCGCACGTTCGGCCCGCTGTCGGTGGCCGATTTTGTGAAGCGCAGTTCGATCGGCTACGTGACAGCGTCGGCATATCCCGAGTTTGCAAAGCGCGCCCATAAGCTCGCGGAATATGAAGGCTTCTCATCCCACGCGCATGCAGTCTCGGCGGTCCGCGACAACTATCTGCCAAAACGAGGCTGAAAGGATGAAGGCGGTTCGGCTTTACGACGCGTTTGATCTTAGGGTCGAGGAAGTCGACAGACCTCCGTCGCCGCCCCCGGGCTACGTGACGATCGACGTTCGCGCCGCGGGAATCTGCGGCTCGGATGTTCACAACTACCGAACCGGCCAGTGGATCAGTAGACGTCCATCGACGGCCGGGCATGAATTCTGTGGGCGCGTTTGCGCAATTGGCGAGGGCGTCGAAGATCTCGCGATCGGTGACCTCGTCGCAGCTGACTCCCGCTTTTACTGCGGCCAATGTAAAGCATGCAGATCAGGTCGGACCAATATCTGCGAACATCTCGGTTTCGTCGGCGAGGTGTGCGACGGAGGGTTTGCCGGGCAGACCCAACTACCCGCCCGTCTCGTTTACAAGCACGACCCCTCACTTGATCCCGCAATGGCGGCCATGGCCGAACCTTTGGCCGTCGCCCTTCATGCGGTACGACGGCTCAATCCGCCCCAAGGCGAAGCGATTATTCTCATCGGTTGCGGGACAATCGGCGGTCTCTGCGGTTTGCTGCTTTCACAACTCCACGATGGAAAGCTGTTGTTTGCGGATTTGAATGGCACCCGTGCTGAGATGGTGGCCGGTATCTGCGGAGGATCGGTGGTCGCGCTGGACAAATCGCAAGCAAGGACTGCTCTCGGCAACGCGCGACTGCGTTATGCGGTGGATGCAACGGGAAGCACAACGGCAATCGCGCAAGGCATCGAACTTCTGGACGGGGGCGGCGCATTCGTTCTCGTGGGCATCAGCCACGGACAGCTAGATCTGGATCCCAATCTCCTGGTCGAGCGCGAGATTTCCCTCGTTGGCTGCCACGCCTTTGAAGACGAACTCGCCGAGGCCATCGCGCTGTTGCCAAAACTGCAGTCCTCACTTTCACAATTCATCGAGGTTCTGAGCTCACTCGACGAAATTCCTGATGCGTATCACCGACTGATCGATGGTCGCTCAACCAAACTAAAAACGATCATTCGAATAGCCGATTGATCGAGCACACGCCTCGGCGTGAGACGGAGATAGAAATTGCCCGGTCTTTCAAACACCGCGCTTCCGCTCTACGAAAAGGTCAAGGACTTCGTCCTCGACAATATCGGAAACGGCAATTGGCCACAGAATGAAAAGCTCCCGTCCGAGCATGAATTGACGTCTTCGCTCGGGGTCTCTCGCATGACGGTCCATCGCGCGCTTCGCGAACTGACCGCTGAAGGCTATCTGCGAAGGGTCCAGGGCGTCGGAACATTCGTGTCGCCTCCGAAGGCACAGTCGACCCTCATCGAGATCAGCAATATCATCACAGAGATCAAAGCGCGTGGAAGTCAACACCGCGCCGAGGTGATCCTGCTCGAGCGGATCGAGCGGCCGGATAAAATGCTATTGGACGCGTTCGAGTTCAAAAAGCTCTGCCCCGTCGATCACTCGATGGTCGTTCACTACGAGAATGGCGTCCCTGTTCAACTGGAGGAGCGATACGTCAATACAGAGCTCGTGAAGAACTATCTCGATCAGGATTTTACGTCGATCGGCACCTACGATTACCTGCAGCACAGTACGCCGCTCACCGAAGTCGAGCATCTCATCAGCGCCATCCCAGCGACTGAGAGACATGCACGCCTCCTACATATTCGTGAGCGCGACAGCTGCCTGGTTCTAAACCGAAAAACATGGACAGGGCAGACGATCGCAACGGTCAATACCTTCACCTATGTCGGCAGCCGCTATTCGCTTGGCAGCAGATACTTACCGCCGAAAAAATGAACAGCCTTCGTGTCATTCCAGGAGTGAGAGAAATCATGGGGCAGCCCAACAGTCGGACCGCAGCCATCCGCGAGAAGGCCCAAAAACGCGATGGTGGCGCCGAGGCTATGCTTGCGGACCTGTTGCGAGATTTGTTTGGGATCGAAGCACGCGATCTGGCGATCAACCACGACCAATACAGCCTCAATTCGCTGAATGGCTTCTTCGAGGCCGACGGAAAGCCCTACTTCTTCAAATTCCATCAGGAGGAAAATGAGGAGGAGATGAGCGGCGAGTACTATCGTGCCGATATCCTTGCCAAGGCCGGCCTGCCGGTAGATCAGCCGATCATGATGTCGACCCTTCCGGGCGAACAGATCCTTGTCTACAGGCGCAGGACGGATCCGCGCTTTTCCGATGTTCTGCGCGCGCTCGACGAGCTTCATGATGAGCAAATGGTAAGTCAGGCCGTGGATGCGGAGCGCCGGCTCAATGAGGCCGTCCTGTCCGTCTACTTGAAGACGCTGCATCCAGTCACGCCTGAGCAAGTCGCAAAAGAGCCGGTCCACCGGCTATTCTACGACCGGCTGGTCACTGCGCCGGACGGAACCTACCCTGGTGGCCGGCTGGCGAGCTTTTACGTCGGCAAGGCGTTCGAACTTCCTGGCGTCACGCTTTCCTGGGACAGGCTCTCGAAAGCCCGCTTCGTCATCAATGGCATCGAATACCGCAACACGCTTGGGGAACTGTTCGACGCCGCGCATGAAAGACTGAACCCTGCCCATCTGGCGGATAATGGCGGGGTGACGGCACATGGCGACGCCCACAACGCCAATGTCTGGTTCGAAAAGCAGCAAGGGGGCGCGAACCTGTCGTTCTTTGACCCCGCCTTTGCCGGCGAGCACATCCCGACGCTTCTCGCAGAGGTAAAGACGACCTTCCACAATATCCTCGCGCATCCCTACTGGCTCTATGATCCGGCTCTTGCCGAACAGAAATTCAACGCGACAGCAAGGTACGAGAATGGCCGTCTCTTTGCCGATTTCGATTGGACGCTAAGTCCGGTTCGAGCCGCACTTCTGGAAACGAAGGCCGAGGCGATTTGGAAGCCGTTGCTTGCCGCCCTCAAGCAACGGGGCATGCTTCCTTCTGACTGGCGAAAGGTCGTCCGGCTCGGGCTTTTCCTCTGCCCGACACTCGTCATGAACCTGCGGGCCGGTGCTACAAGCCACAATCCGACATCCTCCCTGATCGGCCTTTCAGTGGCGATGATGGTAGGGGCGGAGCCTGATGATGGCGCGGACCTGGTAACCGGCTTCCTCGCAAAGATAGATCCGGAGGGGTAGACTGTGACGATCGTCAATATCGATGACCTCCGGCTGGCCGCTCGTAAGCGATTGCCGAAGCTCTTCTTCGATTACATCGACGGCGGCTCTTTTGCGGAGGAAACCTATCGTCGAAACAGGGACGATTTCTCGCTTTTGCGGCTGCGTCAGAACGTTCTCGGCGACTATGCCGAGCCTGATCTGTCGACCGAATACCTCGGACGGCGACATCCTCTTCCCTTTATGCTGGGACCGGTCGGCTTTCTTGGCCTTTACACGAGGAATGGAGAACAAAAGGCAGCCAGCGCCGCTCACGCTGCCGGCATCCCCTTCTGCCTTTCGACCTTCTCGATCGCGTCGCTGGCAGACCTCCGCCAAGCGATTGACGGCGCATTGCATTTTCAGCTCTATGTGCTCGACGACCGCGCACTCTGCGAGGAACTTCTGAGCGCTGCGGACGAGGCCGGTGTCGAGGCGCTGTACGTGACCGTCGATACGGCCATCACCGCCATCCGCGAACGCGATGTGCGAAACGGCTTCCGATCTCTTACGCGTATCACACCACGACTGTTCGCAAGCCTCTGCCGAAAGCCCGCCTGGTTGTTCGATGTCGGTCGCGGCGGCATGCCCTCCGTTCGGGCGGTGGAGCATCGCACAGACTTCGGGAGAGGAGCGCTCGAACAGGCCGCCAATCTTTCCAGGCGCATCGACAAAAGGCTCGCATGGAAGGACATCGAGGCACTGCGCAACCGGTGGAAAGGCAAGCTGGTCATCAAGGGTATTCTTTCACCAGAGGATGCGACGAAAGCGCAAGCGGTCGGGGTCGACGGCATTGTCATCTCGAACCATGGCGGCCGCCAACTCGACGGTGCCATGAGCACGATCGCCGCACTTCCGGACATCCGGGCCGCGGTCGGACCGGATTTCTCTCTGATGCTCGACGGGGGCGTGCGAAGGGGAAGCGATATTGTCAAGGCAATTGGAATGGGCGCCGACGGCGTCATGTTGGGACGAGCCTATACCTATGGTCTCGCAGCCGCCGGCCAGGCAGGCGTCGACAGTGCGATCGAGACATTGCGCCGCGAGATCTCGATTACCTTGGCTTTGATGGGCGTCGGCTCGATCGCCGACCTCAAGGAACGTGGCTCGCACCTCATACTAAAACAGTAACCGCTAACGCCGGCGAAAGGAGACACGTACTCACACAGGATGTCCGCCCGCCAAGAGCTTGATGGTCGGGCGTCAAACTTAAGAAGATGCAAGCTATGTGATCCGTTAAAATCATCAAAAGAGGGGTTCCCAATGAACTACAAATCCATCAGCAAGCAGTTTTCCCGCGCAGCGATCGCGCTCGGGATCGTCGGCGTTCTTGCCAGTGCGCAGGCAAACGCCCAGGATCAAATCCCGTCCAAGCCGGAGCCGGGCACCTTCAAGATCGGCATCGAGCCGTGGCTCGGTTACGGTCAATGGCACGTCGCCGCGAGCAAGGACCTGTTCAAGAAAGCCGGCCTCGAGGAAGTCGAGCTTGTCAACTTCAGCGAAGACAAGGACATCAACGCAGCACTTGCCAGCGGTCAGCTCGACGCTGCCAATATCGCCACGCACACGGCCATGGGTATGGTCGCCGCCGGCTTGCCGGTGAAGATCGTCTCGCTGCTTGATTTCAGCCTGAAGGCGGACGCAATCCTTGCCGGAAGCGAAATCAAGAGCGTCGCTGACCTCAAAGGAAAGAACATCGCCTTCGAGGAAGGCACGACAAGCGACATCCTGTTGAACTACGCGCTTGCCAGCAACGGCATGACGATCGACGATATCGTCCGCGTGCCAATGCCGGCAGCTGATGCCGGGACGGCACTGATTGCAGGCCGTGTTCCGGTCGCCGTCACCTACGAGCCCTACATTTCAACAGCGCTGACCCAGGACAAGAATATCAAGCTGCTCTTTGAAGCCGGCAAAGATCCGGGCCTAGTCTCCGACGTTCTCGTCGTTCGCGAGGAGGTGCTGAAGCAGAAGCCCGGACAGGTTCTGGCCATGATCAAGGCCTGGGATGCGGCTCTGGCCGACTACAAGGCCAATACGGACGAGGACCGCACCATCATCTCGAAGGCCGTCGGCGCCTCCCCGGATGATCTGAAAACGGCTTTCGACGGTGTCCAATACTATAGCTCTGCCGAAGCAGCCAAGGCCTTTGCCGGTGACTTCAAGACCAAGACCTTCGCCGACGTTCTGAAGGCGGCCAAAACAGCCGGCCTCGTGACCCAGGACGTTTCCGCCGACAGCATGATCGACACATCGTTTGTCGATGCAGCGAACAAGTGACCTCTGGCCACCAACGGGACCGTAATGTCTAGCTCAGAATTGTCGTCGACAGCGAAGGAAAGGCCCCGCGCGCAATCGCGCGCGGGTGTCGGTAGACCACCCAGTGCCTTTCGGATCGGGGATCCGATCAGCGGTCAGTCGTTTTTTATGATTGCAGTTGCCGTTTTTGCTCTGCTCTTCGCCGTGTGGTGGCTTGTTACCGTTACCGGTTGGGTGAAACCGATTTTCCTGCCCTCGCCCGGAGCGGTATGGGCCAAGATGGTGGAATTGGCGGCCGATGGCACGCTGTGGACCGATGCGGGGATCAGTATCTATCGCATGCTCGTCGGTTTTCTGATTGCATCGGCCCTGGCGATCCCGATCGGGATCATGATCGGCTGTTTCAAGACGTGGGAAGCGGCCATCGAGCCCTTCGTCGACTTTGTTCGCTACATGCCGGTTGTCGCCTTCGTTCCGCTCACCATTCTTTGGGCCGGCACAAGCGACATTCAGAAATTCGTCATCATCTTTATCGGAACCTTCTTCCAGCAGGTGCTCATGGTCATGGACAGCGTCAAGCGTGTGCCAACCGATTTCGTCGGACTTGGCCGCACGCTTGGAATGTCAGAAACCAAGATCCTGCGCCGCATCGTCCTGCCGTCCGCCCTACCCGGCATCTGGGACACACTGCGTATCAGCCTCGGCTGGGCCTGGACCTGGCTTGTGCTGGCAGAACTTGTCGCGGCGACATCCGGCCTCGGCTATCGAATCGTCGTCTCTCAGCGATATTTCCAGACGCAGACGATCATTGGTTACATCTTGCTCCTTGGCTTGCTCGGTCTGATCACAGACCAGAGCATGAAGGCCCTCGAGCGCGTCTTCTTCCGTTACGCTTCGAGGCATTGAGATGAGCGATCCCAAACTCAAGATCGAGGGTCTGAACAAATGGTATGGTGGCAGGAAGAGCCGCGTTCATGCCCTCAGCAATATCGATCTGGAACTCGCCGACAACGAGTTCGTTTCCCTGGTCGGTGCTTCCGGCTGTGGCAAAAGCACGCTTCTGTCTATCGTCGCCGGACTTCAGGGCTTCGACAACGGTGTTCTTCTGACGGATGGTTCGCCGATCGTCGGCCCTGGGCTCGATCGCGGCGTTGTCTTCCAATCCTACACGCTGTTGCCGTGGCTGACCGCGCAGCAGAATGTCGAATTCGCCCTGCAGGCGGCCGGGTTGCCGAAGGCCGAGTGCCGGGATGTCGCCCGCCACCACATCGAACTGGTGAAGCTCACCAAGTTCGCCGATGCATTCCCCTCCCAACTGTCGGGGGGCATGAAGCAGCGGGTCGCCATTGCGCGTGCCCTTTCCTATCGACCGAAAATGCTATTGATGGATGAGCCGTTCGGCGCGCTGGACGCTCTGACCCGTCACCAGATGCAGGAACTGCTGACCCAGATCTGGGAAGAGCATCGGCTGACCGTGCTGTTCGTCACGCATGATGTCGAAGAAGCCGTTTACCTGTCCGACCGTATCGTGGCGATGAGCATCAATCCGGGACGCATCAACGCGACCTTCCATGTCGGCCTCGCCCGCCCACGCAGCCAGGATATGATTGCCTCGTCAGAATTCGTTGCGCTTCAAAAGCAGGTGCTTTCTGCAATCCGCGCCGGATCGCAAAGTGAGTTGGAGCATTGATTCAGCCAATGCGGGGTGGCTGAAGCAGCTCCGCATTTGACCTCAATTCGAAGGAAAAGCTATGTTCGAAACTCTCACTGCCGCCCCGCCGGACAAGATCCTCAGCCTCTCGATTCTCTACAAGAACGACGAGCGGCCGACGAAAATGGATCTCGGCGTCGGCGTCTACAAGGATTCGCAGGGTGCGACCGTCATCATGCGAGCAGTGCGTGACGCCGAGAAGCGCCTTTATGAAAGCCAGACGACCAAAACCTATGTCGGCATGGCAGGCGATGAAGGTTTCAACAAGGCCATGCTGAGGCTGGTCTTTGGCGAGGAGGCCGATCTCTCACGCATGTTCGCCTGCCAGACAGCGGGCGGCTCGGGCGCGCTTCGCACGATCGCCGACCTGCTGGTAAAGGCCCGGCCGGACGCCACCGTCTGGCTCTGCGACCCGACCTGGGTGAATCATGTGCCGATCCTGAAGGCTGCTGGTTTCAAAACCGCGACCTATCCCTATTTCGATCCAGCCAGCGGCACGGTGAAGGTCGATGCCATGCTCAAGGGATTAAAGCAGGCGAAGGCCGGCGACATCGTCTTGCTGCATGGCTGCTGCCACAACCCGACCGGCGCCAATCTGACGATCGAGCAGTGGGGTCCGGTCGTGGATCTTCTCGTCGAACGCGACCTTTTCCCCTTCATCGATCTTGCCTATCAGGGCTTCGGCGACGGTTTGGAGGAAGACGCCGCCGCTGTTCGCCTGCTCGCAAGCAAGGTGCCGGAAATGGCTGTCGCCACCTCCTGCTCGAAGAATTTTTCGGTCTACCGCGACCGCGTCGGCGCCGTCATCCTGATGGGCAAGGGCCCAGAAAGCGTAAAGATCGCAGGCAGTCAGGCGCTCGCTACCACTCGCGTGCTGTATTCCATGCCGCCGGACCATGCCGCCGCCGCCGTCCGCCTTATCCTCGAGGACGATGCACTGCGCGCCGACTGGAAGTCCGAACTCGAAGCTATGCGGCTTCGTATGCTCAACCTGCGCAAGGGCTTTGCCGAGGCGCTCCGTCGCCAGTCCAACTCCTCGCGCTTCGACTTTATTGCCGACCACCGGGGTATGTTCTCGCGGCTCGGCCTGACCGAAGCGCAGGTCAACCGCCTGCGAGATGAGTTCGGCATCTATATGGTCGGTGATTCCCGCTTCAATGTCGCGGGCCTCAGGGAGGACCGGCTCGATGACCTTGCCAAGGCTGTTGTTTCGGTGCTCTGAGCCTAAGACCTTTGCCAGCTCAGTTGATGAAAATGTGGCGCGTATTCTGCCGATTAGAACGGATACCTCAGCAAGTTGAAGCGTCAACTCCATTCGATATTGTGGCAACGAGCTCTGAAAGCGAGGATCGTTTTAAGTAGATTTGAAGTTCGGACTCTCGATATCGTCGAACGACGAGCATCTGCGATGCGCCGTAACCCACGCCTTGAGCGGACTCGAACTCTCGGCACCAGATTTGCCTCCACTTCGAATGAAATCAACTGCTTGGCTTTCGAAGCCGAGGACGGCCTATTCCCCAAACGGAAGTTCAATTTCTTCGCGGATTTTTTTTGCGCCCTCGATCAGGACCGCGCTGAACCGCTCGGCATCTTGTGCCGGTAGCATTCCCGCCCCGGTTCGAATACCTTCTTGCCACGCGGGCCCGCGCTCCCATGCTTCGTTGTAGACGAACGCCAAGTCAGCAGATCGCCTTGTCTGCTGCAGGGCTTCAAAGAGCAACGCAGCTTGACGAATGTCCTTCTCTTGCTTTGCCGGCCCCTGCCCGTCAGTGTGTCGGCGACTGGCGACGATGAGCTTGTGGACCGCATAGCGGGACGGATCAGGGACGACAACTGGGACACCACTTCGGTGGAGCAGCATTGTCCTGACAGGTTCCCTTATGAGGAAGTCGAGAAAGCGTAATGGATCCGCGCTGGCGCCACCAAGGGCGGGCATCTTCGCCGGCTGGTCGATGTAGTCATCCGAACCGCGGTTAGACGTCAGGAATTCGACCCGGTAGCCGTCCGCATTCTGAAACGCCGACGAGGCCGCGGACCCCGATCGATGCGGAACTGGCCGGAAGCTGGCGTCGACGCCCTGCAGCAGCTCAACGATCGGGGGTAGGCTGTCTTCAACCTCCCGACTGATGGCATAGTCCTGGGCGATGTCCGCATCGCCCGTCAGGATTGCAGCCATGGGAAGCCGGACCCCCAGCAGTCCCGAATAGCACTGAAAGGCTACCGTGCCGATGAGAACACCCCGGAGCCGGAAAAGACCGCCATCGGCAAGAGCCTCGACGATGTCGCCCGACATGGCGTCAGGGGCAATCATCCCGCCTTCGCGGGTGAGGGTATTTACCAAGCGCCTGCGAGCGCGTAGATCGTCCTTGTCCCGCTTATGATCAGCTACGCGCTGCGCGATATCCGGATCATCAGCAGAACCGACGTAACGACGTTTCGTGCCACCATGTCCATCTGGGATGTCGAAGTACCAGTACTTGCGCCCTTTGATGTTCGCCGGGGTGAACCGACCTTCCGGAGGGAAATCGGCCGTCCAAGCGGCGTCGAGCGAGCGCTGACCTAGCTCGGCGAGCATCGTCTGATACATGAGGTCGATGGGCTTCATAGGCTTGGCTCCGGCGTTATACCGTTTTTCAAAAACAGTATAACGGTCGAGAGAATAGGCCGCAAGATAGGATGCTAGCCCTATCGCCTTGAACGGAATCGAACCAGCGGTCTCCATTAGTTTTTGTGATGGAAGAATTACCGAGGGGTGCCAGTTCTGCGTGGAGCGCCTCCGACAGCCTTTCGACGGCGAACTTCGTCGAGCAATAGACGGCGGATCCCCCATCAGCGCGGCAACCGCCGATAGACGAGATATTGAAGATGCGTCCTGACCGCTGCGCCCACATCTGTGGCAGCACCGCTCGCGTCACGGTCAGCAGACCGAACAAGTTTGTCCGATAGAGATGTTCGAGCTCTTCGGCGGTCGCCTCCTCGACGGCTTCGAGAAGACCGAATTCAGTAGGACGTCACTTGAGCCGAAACGCTCGACGATCTGTCGAACTGCGTCGAGCGCTTACTCTTCGTTTGTCACGTCAAGCGTCGCCGCAGGAGGTTCTGATGACCTCGATTGACGGTGTCACAAAAGCACCTGGTGAATGGGGTATGAAAAACTTCGATGGCGATGCGCAACGAGACGCGCTGAAACGGCTTATGATTAGCGATGCGATGCTCATAGACCGGCTCACATATGAGGCGCTGTCCGCGGTATGGCCTTTGCGAACCGGTCTATTTGCTGACCGAATTAACGAGATCCCGAAGTATGTATTTTCATCAACCTTGCCGAGGCTCTCCTGGCAAAATGCTTCAGTCGTCAAGGGCGACGCGATCACGGCCACCAGAGAGTTGAAGGCGGTTGGCGCCGGTGATCTAACGGTTTTCGGATTTGGGCAGTTGGCGCGGGCACTATTTGGCGCGGATCTCCTTGATGAGGTGCGCATCGCGATCAACCCTGTCCTAGCCGGCACGGGGGAAGGCCTGGGCTCTCTTCGTTTCAGAAAAGACATGAGGTTGGTCTCGTGCGAGACATTGCCGACCGGGGTCGTAGTAGTGACGTACCGATCAGCTGCTTAGCGTTGAGCCCTAGCAGCGGGTATCTGCGAAGATTCCCGCTGCTAGGAAGGCTATTCGGCTGCGACCGCTCTAGGTGCGGCAAGGATGGCTGGTGCAATCACGTTTTCGATGAAACTATCGATCGATTGCGGCAGGACGCGAGATCCTGGCCGCCCACTTTCGCGAACCGGTCCGTGGCTGAACGTCTCCCATGCTTCGTTCATCAAGATCGAGAAGTCTCGACCAATTCCTGCTTCCATCATTCTTGCCACATCGTCCTCACTGGACGACGGTGCGACCGGAAAGGGACGACCAATAGCGCCAGAAATGATGTCTGCGATCTTGGTGGTAGTGAGACCTGGCTGACCGTGAAGTTCCACTACTTGCTTGCCTTCAAAATCGAGCGCCACAAGCCGCTCTACCGCTACATCGGCGACGTCGGCCGTCCCGCCCATATCAATCAAAGAGTCCGGTGCGATAGGCCACGTGAACGCCCCAACTGTCGTCATTGTTGGCAGAAAATAGAAGAGGTCTTCAAAAAACATTGGCGAGCGCAAATTAAGGAGGTTGAGGCCAGGCACGGCGTTCAGCCGCTGCTCGACATCTCCGTGAATTAGAACGAGGCCTCGATAACGGTCGTCATGCGCACCGAGTGAACTGACAAAAACAGCAGATCTTAGTCCGGTCTCGCCGGCGGCGATCGCGTAATTTTCCCCCGCAAGGAAAAAGTCTCGCCGGTAGTCTCGAGCGTTCATGCTACCTTTGCAAATGAGCAGAGCGGCATCGATATCTTGGAAGGCCGCCCTCACCGCTCCCAGATCATGCATGTCGCCGACAACTGCTGTAGCGCCAATATCGATCAAGGCTTGCAGGCGCTCCCGGTTCCTGGCGAAGACCCTCACATCATGGCCTCGTTTCAAGAGCTCGCTGGCAGCTCGGCGGCCGACATTGCCAGTTGCACAGGTAACTAAATAGTGGCGCTTTAGGTTCGTCATTGGAATTCTCCGTTAGTAGCGAAGACGCCTTCGCGGCTGTGTTGCGGCGTGCTTATGCCGTACGCTGACTATGACGTTGCGGACCTCACAAAGGATCCGGTTCCTCAATCGCTTTTCATGCCGGGCCCGGCCGTGCTTTACACAGCGGCGCACACAATAGCAGGCGGGCGACAGGCGGTAGCTCACCAACCTCGCTGTCATCAGGACCAGCGGCTCGCTATCGCGCTGAGTTGACACGCCAACGCAGACCCTCCCATCTCGGCACAATCTGAAAGTGCAGCGAATCCTTTCGCCGGCGTGGATCGTCTTAATGGAAGGAGCAGACGCAACGACTGCAGCCAGCGGTGCAGGGTCATGTGACCGGTCCGCTGCCATAGGAGAGCGATATGAAGCCGATGCACGTCACGTACAGCACAAAACCGGAGTATACCCACGAAAACACCCGGCTGATCCGCGCCGTATTCGAAGAATTGCGGATAATGGCGCCGAGTGGACTTCGCTACATGGTCCTGCGCCACGGAGAAGGACGTTTCGTCCACATCGTTGAACAAAATGAGGGCGGGCCAAGCCTCTCAGACCTTCAGGCATTTCGCGCGTTTCAAAAGGATGCCGGTGAGCGAATTCAGGGGCGGCCGTCAGCCAATGAAGTCGAGGTTGTGGGCACCTACGGCTTTGAATTCGATATGGCCCAAAACCGGACTTGAAGATGACATCAACCATCCCTGAAGACACTCAAGACCGCCAATTATTCGAGAAACGCTTGGGCGATCTACGCCCCAAGGTTCATCGTTACTGCGCTCGGATGGTAGGATCTGCAATCGATGGCGAAGACATCGTTCAAGAAGTCCTCGTTAGAGCTATTGAGGCCCGGGCGGAGCAGCGAATCCTCGATCTTGAGAGCTGGCTTTTTCGGGTGGCGCACAATGCTTCTGTTGATTTTATACGTCGCAGGCAGAGGCAGGATGTCCTGCGGTCTGAGGAAGACCCAAACATGGCTATCGACGATCGCGAGTTGGCAGATGCACGAGTTATCGCCTCGGCGGGGCTCAAAGCGTTCATGTACCTGCCAATTTCGCATCGCGGCTGCGTCATACTGATGGACGTGCTCGGCTACTCCCTGCGGGAAGTTTCCGAGATTACAGGATTGAGCATTCCAGCAGTAAAGGCAGCATTGCATCGCGGCCGGATCCGCATTCGCGAAGTCGGCAATGTGAACGCTGGGACATCGCCGCCGGTCTTAAGTCAGGGTGATTTGAGGCGACTTGCGAAGTATGTCGATCGCTTCAACGCCAGAGACTTTGACGCAGTGCGAGACATGCTTGCGGACGATGTTCGGCTTGAACTCGTGTCGCGAGTCCGAATGGAGGGGCGCCAGGAGGTTTCGCGCTACTTCAAAAACTATTCGGGCATATACGATTGGCATCTCGTTCCTGGTCTGGTGGATCGTCGGCCAGCAATTCTGGTGTTCAACCCGAACAGCGTAGGCGACGCGCCGACACACTTCGTGCTCCTCGACTGGAACGGTGACAACGTCGCTTCCATCCGCGATTTTAGGCATGCCCGTTATGTCGCCGAGTCAGCCGAAATGATTCCGTTCGGCTCGCCATCAGGATCTTCGTGATCGGTCATCTTGCTGAGGAGGCAGAGGCCGATCTGATGGCCGAAGCTCGGCAGGCGGGGCCTCGCGGCCATTTGCGCCTAACGGCCCGGTGGTTCTCGGATCGAAAAGTCTCCTTCCCGGACTGGCCTCCTACCTTGAACGTCACCCGAACGTGAATTTCGGCGTCGATCTCGCGGGCACGACGGTCGATATCGATTTTACCGGTTTCGATGCCGCCGCCGGACTTCGCAGACCAACGATTGAGGACTTTATCGCAGGGCCACTTAAGTCCTACGGGTTGATGATCCGTGGAGCACCGTCTTATCCGAAAAGGAGCTCCGCCCCGGTATCTTTCGCGGAAACAGTCTTTCGCCGCATGAGGATAAAATGAACGAAGTCGTCACTTTGGACCGGCCGTGGAATCTCTTGGAACCCGCTATCGAAGAGTTCAGCAGGCAAGAGAACGCATCAGCAAGGACCTTAGGCCAACACCATTGCTTGAGAATGAGCGCGTGAACGATTTGCTGTGCGCAAGACTTCTGGTGAAAGCAGAAGGGTTGCAGCCGACCGGCAGTTTTAAGGTCCGCGGCGCCTTGAACATGATCTCGCTTCTGGACCAGGACAACGCCCTCGGAAAGGGAGGTCTGCTGACATTCTCCTCAGGAAACCATGGGCAGGCGGTTGCGTGGGCAGCTCGAAAACTGGGGGTCCCAGCCGTCGTTTTGATGCCACATGCCGCGCCCGAAACGAAAATTCGAATTACCAGGGCATGGGGCGCGGAGGTCATTCTCTACAATCGCCCCGGTGACGACCGCGAACTGATCGGACGGACCTTAGCGAGCGAACGGGACCTGACGATCATCCCACCATTAAGGCCGAATGCGCCGCATGAAACCGGATTGTATATCCTTGGCCAGATTTGCGTCCCACTCTGCTCATGGAAGAAAAAGCTCCATGGGCAGACCGCTTTCATGTGAGTTGCCTGAACTGAAGGGCCAAACACCCAAAACCAAGACGTCGCGAGGCTGGATGGCACCGGAACCGAACCGAGCCCGTCAAATGACAGGCGAGGCTCAGCGGGAGGCGCCGGGGATCAGCCTATCCGACTGCCTTCGGCGGAGAAGAGGTGGATTTTCTCGGATTTGGGCGCTAGGTGGATTTGCTGGTCGGGCTTTAAATCCACCCGCCGGTGCAGCACGATGGTTGCCGTCTGCGTGCCGACACGCACCGAAAGGTGGGTCTCCGCACCGGTTGGCTCGACAGTCAGCACGGTGGCGGGAATGCCCGTCTCCGCAATGTCGAGGTCTTCCGGGCGGATGCCGTAGGTGCGCGCCGCGCTCTGGCTCAATTGCGGCGGAAGCGGCAGGCAAACACCGCCTTCGATACGGAAGCCGCCGTCGCTGACGCCACCCTCGAAGAGGTTCATCGACGGCGAGCCGATGAAGGCGGCGACGAAGGTGTTATCTGGGCGGTCGTAGAGATCAAGCGGCTTGCCGATCTGCTCGATGCGGCCGGCGCGCATGACGACGATCTTGTCGGCCATGGTCATCGCCTCGATCTGGTCGTGGGTGACGTAAACGATGGTAGTGCCAAGGCGCTGATGCAGCTCCTTGATCTCGCTGCGCATGGTCACCCGCAGCTTGGCGTCGAGGTTGGACAGCGGCTCGTCGAAGAGGAACACTTTCGGATGGCGTACGATGGCGCGGCCCATGGCGACGCGCTGGCGCTGACCGCCGGAGAGCTGTTTCGGCAGGCGCTCCAGCAGGGGTTCAAGTGCGAGAATGCCGGCGGCTTCACGCACCAGCTTGTCGATTGTCGCCCTATCGCGCCCCTGCAGCTTCAGTGCAAAGCCCATATTTTCGCGCACCGTCATGTGCGGATAGAGCGCGTAGGACTGGAACACCATGGCGATGTCGCGCTCCTTCGGCGCGACGTCGTTGACGACGCGGCCGTCGATACGGATTTCACCGCCGCTGATATCCTCTAGCCCCGCCAGCATGCGCAGAAGCGTGGACTTGCCGCAGCCGGACGGCCCGACGAGCGTGACGAACTCACCGTCCTCGATATTCGCGGAAACCCCATGGATAACAGAGGCTGCGCCGTATTGCTTCAGAACCCGGTCGATTGCTACCGATGCCATTGTCTGTCCTCCCTCACAGTTTCAATTGCCAGACGCCGGCCTTGGCGACGGCGCCGGTGAGCGTTGCCGAATGTGCGGCGGCAAAGCCCGGAATGCGTTTGGACCCCGTCCAGCGGCCGTTGTCAGCGAAGACCTCGATGGAGCCGACATCGAGGAAGACGCGCAGGCTCGACGGTTTCGCGCCGGTGGCGATGTAACGTGGCGGCGTCTTATCGATACGCGCGTCGAAGACAATCGCCAGACCATCGGCATCGAGTTTCACGCCTAGATCGACATCCGGATGATCCAAGGTGAGATCGAAGGCGGCGCCCGGCTCGGTGAGATCAAGTGTGATCTCGACGGCGCCGGTGCCGAGCGGCACGGTCTCGCCGGCGGCGAGCGCGCTGTCGTCCAGCAACTGATGGCGCAGGCTGTCGACGGCTGCGACCGGCGGGGTCAGCACGGCGTCGCCGTCGAGTAGCACGCGGCGCGGCAGGGTCATGACCGTCGGGAAATCGTCCTTCTTGGAAAAATCCGTCCAGTTGGCGAGCCAGGCGATACCGACCGGCTCGTCGTCATCAACGAAGGCCTGGAAGGCATAGGCATCCGAACCGAAATCCAGCTCCTGTTCGAACTCCGCCGTGAAGGTGCGGCCATCGAAACCGCCGACGATGACAGAGGTGAGGTTGCGGCGGCCGGTGGCCGGGTCGCGGCTGGTGAGCAGACCGAAGATCAGCGCCCAGCGGGTTTGTCCGTCTTTGCCGGAAAGCGGCACCATGCAGGGGCATTCCGCCGCCGTCATGCCGAAACCGTCCTCGCGATGGATGATGCCGAGGAAGGTCCAGCCATCGGCACCTTGCACGTCTGCGGTTTCATAGAGCAGTACGACGCCGCCCTGCCTGTCGCGGCTGCCGAGCAGCATCTTCCAGCGGCCGTCCGGGCCTCTGAAGATATAGGGGTCGCGGAAATCGGTGGTGAGGTTCAAGCCTTCCGGCCGCAGCGGCAATATGGTTTCCGGCGGGCGGGCGACGATGCCGTCGCGGCTGACGGCAGAAAGCTGGATTTGCTCTTCCGGTTGCCGGTCACGCACATGCTCGGTGTAGAAGACACGGATTTCCTCGCCTTCCGGGCCGGTGCCGGGGATCGCTGAGCCGGAGAAGGCGCCGCCACGGCCATCGTCCTTTTCCGATAGATGCGCCGCCGGGAAGAGGAAGATGGGCAGATGCGTCCAGCGGACGAAATCCTTCGAGACGGCATGACCCCAGTGCATGGTGTTCCAGCGCGGCTCATGCGGATAATGCTGGTAGAAGAGGTGGGCGTTTCCGCCGAACCGTCCAAAACCGTTCGGATCGTTCATCCAGCCAAAGGGCGGGCGGAAGTGGTAACTGTCGGGCACGTTGGGGGCGGCGGTGCGGGCATCGCTGTGGAGGACGCTGATGCCCTCCTTCATCACGGTTTCCGGCCGGAAGGCATAAGCGACGGAGAGCGCTGTGGTCGCCGCATCATAGGACAGCGTAGCCCAACCGCCCCTTGCGAGCGTCACAGCGAAGAATTCAAATTCCCCCGTGCGGCGGGTCGAGGGCTCACCGATGTCGTTGCCATCAACGGCGACGAAGAGCTTTGCCTCGCCGCCGGCATGGCGCGCCTTCAGCCAGAGATGCAGCACCGTGCCTTCGGGGAGCTCCGCTTCGATGGTTTCAGGTGCTGACGTTTCGGACTTTGCCTGCAGAGACATAATCAACCTTTCACGGCGGAGCCGACGAATGAACTGACGAACCAGCGCTGGAAAGCCAGATAGAGAATGAGGACCGGGATCATCATCAGCACCGAGGCGGCCATGGCACGGTCCCAGTAGATGCTGTCCTGTCCGAAGAAGGTGGCGATGGCGACGGCGATTGGCCGAGCATAGTCGGTCTGGGTGACCAGCGTCGGCCAGAGATACTGGTTCCAGCTTTCGATGCCCATGAGGATCGAGACCGTGGCAAGCGCCGGCAGGCTGAGCGGCATGTAGATCGACCGGTAGATGCGGAAGGCCGATGCTCCATCCATTTCCGCCGCTTCATAGAGTTCCTTCGGCAGCTGCGCGAAGAACTGGTAGAAGAGGAAGACATAGAGCGGGCTTGCCACCCAGGGCAGGATCTGCACCGCGAAGGTATCCGTCAGCCCCGCCCGCGACATCATGACGACGAGCGGCATGATGATGCTTTCCTGCGGGATGACATAGAGCGCGACGACCAGCGCCAAGAGCGCCGCCTTGCCCGGCACCGAGCCCCAGGCCAGAACGAAGCCCGCCATGGAATTGATGATCAGACCCGAGACGACTGTGGCGACAAGGATCACCAGCGAATTGAAGAGATATCGGCCATAGGCCAGCTCGCCGGAGAAATGGGCGATCTCCCTGTAGTTCGACAGCGTCGGGTCGCTGACCCAGAAGGCGCGGAAGCTGCCCATGTCGGCAAGGATGCGGAAGCGGTCGTCCTTCAGGCTGGCGATCAGCAGCATGAACAGCGGCGAGATCATCACCAGCGCGATGACCAGGACGCAGAGGCTCTGCACGATGCGCAGGCTTCTCTTGCCGTTGCCCCTTGCGATTACCAGCGGGGCCGGCTGGCTCAAAGCGACATCAGACATCGAAGCGCCTCAGGAGTTTGCGTTGCAGGAGCGCGATCAGAAGAACGATGACGAAGAGGATGACGGAAACGGCCGATGCGTAGCCGAGTTTCTGCTCCTCGAAGCCGGCGCGCACCATGTAGTGAACAACGGTTTCGGTGCTTTCCTTCGGGCCGCCCTGGGTGAGAATTGCCACCTGCGTATAGAGCTTGAAGGCCTGGATGGTGGTGATAACAAGCACGAAGACATGGGTCGGACGAAGGCCGGGCATGGTGACGTGCCAGAAGCGGCGCAGCGCGCTTGCCCCGTCGATGCGGGCGGCATCGTATAGTTCTTCGGGAATGCCCTGCAGGCCGGCGAGATAGATGATCATCTGAAAGCCATAGGCCTGCCAGGCCGAAAGCAACACGATGGAGAACATCGCCCAGTTGGGGTCGCCGAGCCAGTCGGTCGGCTGGATCGTGCCGCCGGAAAGGAACCCGACGATCTGGTTGAGCGGGCCGCTCGGATACTGAAAAAGCGTGCCCCAGATGACGCAGACCACCACCATGGAGGTGATCGCCGGCAGGAAGAACAGGCCGCGCAGCAGGTTCTGCATCGGCAGTTTCTGATGCAAGAGCAGCGCGGTCAGGAAGGCGAGGCCGCACTGCACCGGCAGCACCCAGATGGTGAAGCGCGTAACGTTCCACAGCGCGGTCCAGAACAGCGGATCGGTGAAGACGCGCTCGAAATTCAGGAGGCCGACGAAGCGCACCGGCGTTGGGCGCGGCACGAGCGGCTGGTTGGTCATCGCCGTCCAGAAGGACAAGAGGAACGGCGTGATCAGGAATATCGTCAGAAGCAGAACGGCAGGCGCGATCATCGCCATTTCCTGCCAGAGCCGCTGCTTGTCGCGGCGTCTCGCCGGACGCCGCAAAGCGGGCGTGGAGGTCTGTTGCAAAGTCATTGTTTCCTCCTCATCGGTATCGTCCGGAGATTGCCCAGGGCCGGCCCGAGAACCGGCCCCGTCAAAAACTCTTACTGCTGCTCGTCGAAGGGCGGGTAGCCGGCGTTGTCCTCGATATCCTCGTCGATCTTCTTGGCAGCGGCCGTCAGCGCCTCCTGCGCGTCACCACCGTTGAAGATCTTATCGACGGCCTGCATGAAGGCCGAGGTGATCGTCGGATAGGCCGGGTGCGGCGGACGGGCGATCGCGGTCTTGGAAGCCTGCTCAAAGGCGATGGCGAGCGGACCGCCTTCCGCATAGAGCGGGGATGCGGCGGCGAAGCTCTTCAGGCCCGGATAGGCGGACTGGGTTTTGGCGTACTCCCGGTACTCCTTGTCCTCCAGCAGGAAGCTCAGGAACTTGCCGGCGATCTCAGGGTTTTTCGAGGTTGCGGAAATGCCCCAGATCCAGGTTCCGTTCGGGCTCACGCCCTTGTCGCCGATCTTCGGCAGCGGCATGACGACGATATTGTCCTTCATCGCTGCTGATGCCTCGGCGTAGAACCAGTGGCCGCCCATGGCGAGCGCGGCCGGCTGTCCCTCGGCGTAGAACTGGTTGGTGCCCGACGACGTCGGTACGACCCAGCCCTTCTTCACCCAGTCCTGCATCATCGTCAGCGCCTTGACGCAGGCCTCGCCATCGAGCGTACCGCTGGCTTTCCAGGTCTTGCGGTCGATCAGGTCGCAGCCGGCGCTTTCGAGCAGGGGGCCGTAGGCATAGGTGATCCACTCCGTCTTGATGCCGTAACCTCGGAAGGTGTCGATCGGCCACTTCACGCCTTCGAGCTTGGAAAGCTTCTCGAGATAGCCTTCGAATTCCTCGCGGTTCCAGGCATCGTCGACCGATTTCGGAATGCGGGCACCAATGGCTTCTAGATATTTCTTGTTGCCGTAGAGCACGACCGAGGAGTCGGTGAGGCCGAGCGCATAGAGGTCCTTGTCGATCGGATAGGTGCCCTGGGCGATATTCGAATCCGTCATGTCATCGAGCAGATCCTTGTCAATGAGCGGCTTGACGGGCTGCAGATAGCCGGACCAGACATAGTTGGCGAGGAACGGAGCATCGAGCTCCATGATATCGGGCAGCTGTTTGGCCATGACGGCGGCGCTGAACTTTTCGTTATAGGCATCGTGCGGCGCGTAGATCATCTCGATGTCGACATCGGGATTGGCGGCCTCGAAGCGGGCGGCAACGTCGCCATAGGCCTTCACCCAGCCGGGATCGCCTTGGTGCATAACGTGGATGACGGTCTTCGCCTCCGCAAAGGCGGCGGTTGCGACTAGCGCGGCGGACGCGAAGAACGCGGAAAGTAAACGATTACCCATCGAAGTCTTCATTGATATTCTCCTCCAGTTAGACACTATTCGATATTCAGACGGATGCCCGTTCGACCAGATGGAACGGTAGTTTCCGCAGATGCGGCGGTTCGGGCTGCTCGGCTAGGAGGATCTCCATGGCAAGGCGGCCCATGGCGCGGTGCGGCAGGGCCATCGTCGTCAACGGCGGGTCCAGCCGCGAGGCGAGCTCGACCTGGTTGTCGAAACTTGCCACCGCGATATCATCCGGAATGCGAAGGCCGGCGCGGGCGAGCGCCGCATAGACTTCCATCGCCACGCGATCATTGCCGCACAGGATAGCGTCAGGCCGCTGACCGGATTTCAGAAGCGCCTCCACATGAGAGGCAACAAGGCTTGGCGCGCGGTCGCTGTAGACGCTGCGGCGCACTGCCGGCAACACGCTGACGGGGTCGATGCCCCCCTCCTCAAGCGCCGCACGAAACCCCATCTCGCGTAACGTGCCGGCGAGAACGCCCGGCAGGTTGATGAAGGCGATGCGACGGCGACCGGCGACGAGGAGATAACGCACGATCTCCCGCGCGCCGCCCTCTTCGTCCGGCACCAGCGCGGTGACGCGGCCGGCAGCCTCGCGGCAGTTGATCATGACGCCGACGGCGCCCGCCAACCTGTCCGGCAGGGCGACATCCTTGTGGTACATGGCGGCATAAGCAACGGCGCGCGGCCGGAATTGCTGCACCTCGTCGAGCACCGAGCCGATAGACTGGCCGCTGCGGTGGTTGACCGCAAAGACCACCATGCCGGCACCGCGGGCAGCCCCATCAAGGCCACGTACGATCTCGGTGGCGAAGGGCGAAGTGATGAGGCCGTCGGAGACGACGCCGACCAGCGGCAGCCAGCCCTGACGCACGCCGCGCGCCGCAAGGTTGGTCACGTAGCCGAGTTCTTCCGCAATGGCCTTGACCTTCTGGCGCGTATCGTCCGACATGCGGGCGGAGCCGCCGTGCAATGCGCCGGAAACCGTCTTTACCGAAACGCCCGCACGTTCCGCGATGTCAGAAAGGGATACTGCCACGATCCTCACCATCCTCCTTGGGTGATCGATTACCCAATAGTGGCAGCGGACGCATTTTGTCAAGCGCCTTACTGTGGTCAGAACAAGATTAGTGCGTAGCCGAGAAAGTGATGCTCGAGACCGATATTCGTTTCCAAAACTGGGTGAAAGCATGAGCAGTTGTTCTACTGACCAATGTTTCGATATAAAAATTGGTCAGAAAGAAGCGATTTGCTATCAGTGACCCATCGCGGGCTTTACGACAAGCCAGCCATCAGCCAACTGACCGGCAAGATGGTGTTTCGGCCACGCGCCTCATTTATCGATGCTATCGCACGGCGTGACAAACTTCGTGTTTGCGTTGATGGCATGACGGCTGCCAATGATCTTGGCCTGACGACGGCCGTTCCTGCCAGGTCCACAATCTATGCAAGCGGCCTCGACGCGCGGTTCTTCTCCGGTTTCGCGGATGTGTCGGAACTGCCGAGTGTCTACAAGAGTGCTGCGAACGTGCGGTCGCAGATCGAGCACTACGGCCTTGCCGAAGTGGTCGACGAGATGATCCCCTACGGGAGCATCATGGTCGGCGACTGGCAGAAGAATGCGCCCTGGCGCAAGAAGCGTCAGTAAAGACCGGGGAAGGCAACTAGGTTTGCCTTCCCTCACCTGCCCGGCCGCGCCAATGACCGGGCGATATCGATGATGTCGTCGCGGGTCGCCGTCGGATCCTCCCTGTTCCAGGCGACACCGAGACCGATCTTGAAGTCGACGCCCCTCACCTTCTTCAGTTCCAAACCCTTACTCCAATCCTAACGGGACGCCCGACGAACTTGCGGCTTATATCGGCCGATACTGGCTGAACCCTCGATCGTAGCGAGCGTGAGAAGGGCCAGCCCTTAGCGCGCGATGCACGACTGCCGGTCTCGACGGTTTTGTGCTGTCACGAAATCGGCGAATGCCCGCAGCGGCGCCGGCGCGGAGGGTCGTGCGAAATAGAGGCGCGGACCTTCGAAGCTTCTCCACGAATCCGACAGGACGGCCTCAAGTTCCCGGTCTCGAAATGCGGCGCGAGCCAATTTTCGAACGAGTAGATCAGACCGTGGACGTTGCGGCAAAATCGATGGCTGCGGACACGGCATCGAAGCCGACGATCACGCGGGCCTCTGGATCGACGGTAACCGACCGTCCCTTCCGTTCGAACTCCCAGTCGACGAATGCGCCGCCGGAAAATCTCAGCGGATGCATTGATGATCCAGCAGATCGCCCGGCGTCGGCCGGCCATTACGCTCAAGATAGGCCGGCGCGGCGGCGAGGGCCGCCCGTTGAACACGCGGTCCGATCGGGATCGCGATCATATCCTGCGCCAGATGCTCGCCATAACGTATGCCGGCATCGCAGCCGGGCGACCTGCGTCCGTCGGCGTCACGCCCTCGTCGTTCTCGTCAACAGCGGAATGCCCAATTGCTGCTCGAGAGACAGGATTGTCTCGCTGACACAGGATGGCGACAGACCGCGACGCTTGCGGTCGCGCGGAAGCCCCCACTGTCGAGTTTGTATAGGCCCGAGACCGGGCAGCAATTGCTATGGGCTCAGACCGCGGATCCGCTCACCCAGGAGAAATTCGATGTCACTCGGATGAACAATTGACAAAAGACCTGATGTGGTGGGATTCGCTCCGACAACCGGTGGCTATGCTTACTGCCATCCGCGAGATCCGGCTATGGGATTGATTATTTAAACTAGGTTGTCCAATCTTCCACTCGTAAGCCGGGCACGCGATCAAATTCCCGGCGGTTATTGGTAACCATAATCAGTCCCCGCGAGCGCGCGTGTCCTGCAATCAATTGATCATATGGACCAATCGGAGTTCCGCTACGCGCCAATTCAGCTCGCAGTTGACCGCTATGGTTTGCTGCCATTTCGTCGTACGGCAATACCTCGAGGCGCGCTACGAAGCCCTCCACAACGGAAAGGTTCTTTTCAGGACTGGCTGACTTTTCCGCTCCGTAAATCAATTCCATTAAGCAAACCGAGCTGATGCACAGCTGATCATGGGAACGATTAAACGCGTCTCGAACCTGCTGCGGTCGATTTTTGATCGTAAAAATGCAGATATTGGTGTCGAGCATGTACTTCAGCATCAAAATGCCTCACGCTCCTGCAAAGCAGGTTGATCACGCTCGCTCATGAAGTCGGATGTCGCCTCCGCTCCTTCAAACCAGCTGTCCCAGATCTCACCAGCTGGTGCAATGATACGAGTGCGTCCCACCGCAACGATGTCGACACGCTTTACATCATCAGGCAAAGCAAGCGCCTTTGGCAAACGGATCGCTTGGCTACGATTGCTCTGGAATACTGCACCCTGCTCCATCTGCACGTCTCCGAATTGCATTGATTACGACGTAACCTAAATAGCCCTCTTGATGGGATATGTCAATGGGATATACGATTTAGGTCTGCTACCCACCATGCGATCCATGCCGCACCAGACGCCTTCGCCTTGAACGGAATCGAACCATGTGCCCGTTGATAGCAATCACCGCTTTGCCTCTCGACGCGAAGTCATACGCCTATGACGTTCTGCAGCAATACACTGTAGAAGGCGTGGTTTAAACGGTCCGTTTTGAGTGCCGATTGCGCCCCAAAACGGACCGAAGACATCAGAGCCCACCGAGGCTCATATATTTGATGTTGAGATAGTCCTCGATCCCATGGGAGGAGCCTTCACGACCGATACCACTGTCCTTAACCCCGCCAAATGGGGCTTCCGGTGTCGTGATCACCCCGGCATTGATGCCGATCATGCCGCTCTCGATTGCGCGGGCGACCCGGAACGTGCGTGCCAGATCGCGAGTGAAGAAGTAGGCGGCAAGGCCGAACTCTGTAGCGTTCGCAGCGTCGATGCCTTCCTGTTCGTCCTTGAACCGGAACAGCGCTGCGACGGGCCCGAATGTCTCTTCATGGGCAATGAGCATGTCGGCGGTTGCGTCGGCGATCACCGTCGGCTCGAAGAATGTCGCACCCAACGCATGCCGCTGGCCGCCGGCAAGCACACGCCCGCCCCGAGCCTTCGCGTCCTCGACATGCGCTTCTACTTTTTTTACCGCCGCCTGGTTGATCAGCGGCCCTTGCTCAACGCCTGCTTCAAAGCCGTTGCCGACCTTCATCTTCTTGACACGCTCGGCAAGCCGCCTGGCAAACTCGTCATAGATATCGTCCTGCACATAGAAACGGTTGGTGCAGACGCAGGTTTGGCCACTGTTGCGGAACTTGCCGGCGATGGCCTGTTCGATGGCAAGATCAAGATCCGCATCGTCGAAGACAATGGTCGGCGCATTGCCGCCTAATTCCATGGAGAGCTTTTTCATGGTGTCTGCTGATTGCTTATAGAGCAGCTTGCCGACGCGCGTGGAACCGGTGAAGGTGATCTTGCGCACCTTTGCGTTGCTGGTGAGTTCACCGCCGACCGCTGCGCCATCGCCCGTCACGACATTGACCACACCGGCCGGCACGCCGGCCTTTTCTGCCAGGATTCCATAGAGCAAGCCGCAGAACGGCGTGAACTCGGAAGGCTTGATGACGATGGTGCAACCGGCAGCCAGCGCCGGCGCCACTTTGCGAGAAAGCATCGAGAACGGGAAATTCCACGGCGAGATCGCGCCGACGACACCGACCGGCTCCCGCATTACTAGGATCTGACGATCCTTCCATGGCGACGGCACGATCTCGCCGTTGATGCGCCGCGCTTCTTCGGCAAACCACTGGATATAGTCCGCACCCAGCTTCATTTCCGCGCGGGCTTCGGCCAGTGGCTTCCCCTGCTCCAGAGTGAGCATGGCGGCAAACGTGTCGAGGTTGTCGTAGACGATCTGCGCCATTTGGTGCAGCCGCGCGGCGCGCTCGGCCGCCGTTGTTCTCGACCAGCTGACGAACGCGGAGTGAGCTGCGTCGATGGTTCTGCGGGTTTCGGTCGCGCCAGTCCAAGGGATATCGCCGATCCGGGCTTCCGTCGCTGGATTTACCACCGCGTATGTCTTGCCGTCGTCGGCAGCGACCCATTCACCGGCGATATAGTTGGCTTCTTTCAACCAGCCATCGGCTTTGAGTTGTTCGATTGACATTGTCATTGATTTGCCTTTCCGAAGTCTATTGGACTGATCTGCGTCGAGCATTTACGCGGGGATGTCTTTCCGGTGGCGGTCGCCCTTTTGGGCGACCGTGTCACGAGGGCGCCGTCAGTTCCAGGGTTCGCCGTTGCCGAACGACCAGTCGGAACGATCGACATAGACCATGTTGATCATGATATCGTCGGGGCGGACAGAAAGCTTCTCCTTCAATTCGTCGGCGATGAAGCGGAAGAAGGCAAGCTTGGAAGGCTTGTCGTTGCCGACGGTGCTAGTGACCTGGATGAGCAGGAAGTCCGGCGAGCGGTCGAAGCCGAGGAACTTGCGATCATAGATCAGGTTCTCTGCGGTGTGTTCACTGACGACGATGAAGCGATCGCCATCCGGAGCTTTCAGGACATCGACGATGCCACGGTAGACGATGTCAGCGACGGCGGTGCGGTACTCATTGGACTTTCCCTTGATGAGGTCGATACGGGCGAAGGGCATGATGGTCTCCTTTGATTGAGGTTGAAGTGCCAGGGTTGGGTTGGACGGGGTTGAGTTAAAGGTTTTCGGGGATCGGCAAATCTGGCTCTGCCGATTTTCTGTGACGACTAGCGTTCGTCGATTTCGGGCACGCCGCTATTGCGGTCGGCATAGGCGGCCTGGAAGGACGGCCGGGCCTGCCAGCGTTTCCAGTAGGCATCGATATGCTCGAAGCGCTCGTCGAGAGGCGTTGCGTTGACAGGGAATTTCGAGAAGGCGATGGCGACTGCCATGGTCATGTCCGAGAAGGTCGGAGCGTCGCCGCCCAGCATCCATTCGCGTCCGTCGGCCAGGTGCTGGTTGACCAGGCTGGCATGCGCCAGGGCTTCCTTGCGGCAATGTTCGCCCCAGGCGTGATTGGTGGTCAGTTCGAGCTTAGGGCCAAGGCCCTGATGGAGAACGTGGAAGGCGGTGACGATGCGATAGAGGATGTGCACCCAGATGCGGTTGCCCCACATATTGTCCAGCCCCTGCTCCAGTGCCGTCTCGCCCATGATCTTGCGGCCCGGCATAGATTGGTCGAGGTAGCGGGCGATGGCGTCGGTTTCCGCGATGTATGTGCCGTCGGCCAGCTGCAGGGTGGGCGTTTCGCCCCACGGGTTCATCTTGACATGCCGCCATTGGCGCTGCTCGCCGACCGGGCTCATGTCGTAGACCTGCTCCTCGAAGTGAGAGGCGATGCCCTTCTCGTGCATGAAGAGGCGAAGGCGCTGCGGGTTCGGGAAGGCGGAGGGCGATGTGAAGAGGCGAAGTTTGTCTGACATAGTGATGTTCCCTTTTGACTGGTTCGACTTTCTACCTGTCGTCAGGTAGTCAGTGAGCTATACCTACGCCTTGCTTTTTTCTCTGTCAACGACTATCTGTCGTCAGGTAGATAAAAATGTCGATGCGATAAAAGGAAGCCACAATGACTGCGGATACAAAGGATAGGATCATGGAGGCGGCAACGCTGACCTTGCAGGACCTCGGCTATGGCGGTCTTAGCTTTCGCGAGCTCGCCAAGGATGTCGGCATCAAGAGTGCCAGCATTCACTATTACTTCGCGACCAAGGGCGAGTTGGGTGCGGCTCTCGCCAATCGCTATACAGCCCATTATGGCGCTGTTCTCGACGAACTGCTAACGCAGGGACTTGACGTCGAGACGTGCATGGCGCGCTACACCGACGTCTTCGCCGAGACGCTGCGCGCCGACAACCGCCTGTGCCTTGCCGGAATGTTGGGAGCCGAGCGCAATCAGTTGCCTGAAGAAGTCCAGGCCGAGGTTGTCAAATACGGGATCATGAACGAACAATGGCTCGCCCGTGTGTTGGCTTTGCGCAACCCCGGCGGGGTCAAGGAGAATGAGCGTCAGGCTCGCGCCATCTATGCCGCCGTTCAGGGCGCACAGTTGATCGCCCACACCCGCAACGATGTTTCCCTATACGAGGAGATCATCGCGACCTATCGCGCCAATGGCCTCATTCCGTAAATTCGATCACGCTTACGGTTTTTTCGCATCCGGAAGCAAACGCACTTGGCGCGAAGTTTATGTCATCAGGTATGAGAGAGTACGCTAGCGTCCGTCATCAATGCGTTTGGCAAGATGTCGGCATCGACAGAAATAGGAACCACCCATGTATGCGAGCGTAGAGGACCGGGATATCCTCTTCGTCGTAGACCTTATCAATCGGGCCTATCGCGGCGTCGGCGGGTCGCTGGATGGAGCAACGAAGAGGCCTACCTGGAAGGCGATCGAACAACAGCGGCACTTCTGCGCGCCGACATCTCGGCCAGGCCGTCAGCCTCGCTGCTGAGATGGATTGACACGGACAGCCGGGCGCTGACGGGCTGCGTCTGGCTGGAGCCTTTCGGCGACCAGACATGGTATCTCGGATCTCTGGCCATCAATCCGGAGTTCCAGAACGGAGGATTCGGTCGCAGGATGCTGGTGTCGTTTTGCATTTAATCGTGAGACTCCCCGGCAACAGTTTCAACAAGATAGCCCGGCACCTAATTTGAAACTTGGCATCTAATTCGAGATTCTGGCTTCGTTTTTGGCACCTAATATGAGATTCGCCGCCGGGGCAAAGATGGGTGCCTACCGCCAAGCCTCCATCAACAAATGCCCTATATTACAGAAGGTTATTGCCCAACCGAAAGGCGTCCAGCACGGAAAATCGCACCGAATAGTCTCAAATTAGGTGCCATCACCAGCCGGAACGGGCGCATTCTTACAATTAAATGCCAAACGACATTACGCCAGCTTGAGCGTAAGGCGTGCACTTGCCGAAGACTTTGTGGTTCCATCATTTCTGTCTTCCGGGGTCAGTCCGTTCAAGCAGATCTTTGATAGAGCACGGGCGGCGCCCCGTACCGCGCTCGGTTTGGAGCGCTGGTGGTCACCGACTACCCACAAGCCGCGAAGTTTCACATTCGAAGCGCGACTGAGCAGCAGTGGCATTCGGTTCGACCGATTGCGGGACGATCTAATGCGGTACCGGCTGGCTCTGGGCCAGCCGGAGCCCAGTCTTTTCGAAAAATTTGTACAGCGCTTTGAGCTCGGGCGAGACGATGTAAGAGAACTTGCGTTAAATCTCTCGCCTTCGAAGGAGATCGTCTAACTTTGTGGGAGACAAAGATGGTCCGTCTGCGGACAGACTGGCCGCTCGCTTCGTTCTACGAGGGTAAACCCGCAAGTGCGTGCTTGCGGGCTCCCTCCGGTGGCCTTGCCTATCGACTAGCTGTTCGCTCAAAAATATCCGAGTGCTAAATAGGCAACGTTTGTCGTTTTGCATTTAATCGGAGTCTTCCTCAATTTGTGTGAAGATCTGTCAATTTGATTGGCATCATCCGCGCCTTGAGAAGCTCTGGTCCCGCCCTGCCGTACATTGCGCGCTTGATCGTCTTCAGTCGGTTGATCTGCCTTCTGCCTGACCGTTGCTCCAGGACAAGTTGATAGCGTTGCAGACGGCGTCGATATCACGGCGAAGGACACGGGCGAAACGGGCCAGGAACGCGAGACCCGAATGAATGGCATCGTTGATCCATTGGTCGAGTTTCGCCGAAGTTCGGCGACGAAAGATGCCGCGAAATCGCATGGCGAAGCTGCGCAGAACAGCAAACGTCTATGATCCCTGTGTGAGGGCATCGACTTTCCGCGCCTGATTAATGGTCAGTGCGCCGCGCGGCTTGATGCAAAGAGTAGCTGCGACAATGGGTGAGATCAAATGGCCGGTTTGCGGATCACGGACAGGCACATTGTCAGGTGCTCTGTCGGAGAGTCCAATCCGAGCCGGGGCCGCATCATCCTTATCTTTATCCACTTCCGGTCTCTCGGCGCGGCGCCAGGTTGCCAAGAGGCGTTCAAGATTAGAAAAGCTGCCGGTGTATCCTCAGTGCTTAATGTCATGAAACAAATGCCGACCGCGGCGGTTTCCATCCTACCAACACTGAGTGAGGAACGCTTCGAAGTAGAGAGGAGATGTTGGCTGTAGCGCGCCCCTGCGTCGATCGGGTGGAGTTTCGAACGTCAGCCATTTCGTGATGCTTCGTCGGCCATATCCTGTGCGACGTGCAATGTCCGAGCAGGTCAGGCCTTCTTTGCTCAAGGCGTGTACTGTCTCGAACACATCCTTCCGCGACTGTCGATGCGCCCGTCGAAGCTGATTGCGCCAAGGCGTCTCAGGCGCCGGCTCATCCAATGCCCGATCGTCATGATCGTTCTCGATCTCCTTGTCTGGTAGCAGTGCCCTGCCCGTGGCTCGGCCCGAGAGGCTCATCTGCTCCTCGATAGCGAGCCGAAGATTCTGGATGAGATGAAAGCGATCCGCCACCTGAGACGCTTGTGGGGCAAGGATGTGCGCAACGCTCTGCGCTCAAACGTCAAACGGCGTCTCTATCAACCGAAACCGAAAGCCGCCCCAAAGAAATGAGTTGGGTGAGGGGTCGAAGTGGAATGTCTCGAAAAAACCCGAGCCTACATCCATCCTGACCCGCAGCAACGGCTTCAAGCCGCGTTGGCTCCCGCTTGTCTTTCGCGCCACAGAGAAGGCGACAGGCCGGTCGCCCGCTTGAAGGCATTGCTGAACGCTCCTTGCGAGGAATAGCCTATCAGGGCGGCAACCGATGCCACCGGCAAATCGTCGTCCCGCAGCGCCTTGCAAGCAATGTGAATACGCCATCGAGCAAGATAGCCGAGCGGCCCGATACCTGCCGTCTCGGTAAAGCGCGCGGCGAAGCTCGACCGCGACATCGCGCAGGCCCGGGCCAGTTCGTCTAAATGCCACGAGCGCGCCGGGTCCTCATGCATGAGCTGCACGGCCGGCGCGAGGCGTGGATCGCCTAGTGCGCGCAACCAACCCCGGGGAATGCGGCTGTTGCCGTTCATCTGTGCCCGCAGAATCTGAACGAACAGCAATTGCGCCAGCTGCGATGCGACAAGGGCGTTTCCCGGAAGGCGCTGCGTGCGCTCGGTCACCAGTTCGTCGAGCAACCACCGAAACCGCCCTGCCTGCTCGGTCGTACCGTCGATGCGCAGCCACGGCGGCAGGGCTTCCGACAGAAGCGTTCCGCTGGTCGGATCGAGCAAGACATGCCCACCCAGATAACTGCAATCCGCTCCATCGCCCAGGGTGACGAACGAGCGGCCGCGCCCGGAAAACAGCGCCATCGCGTCGAGCGGCGTCACCGACGGATCGCTCGATACTGTGTAGGGGCGCTGCGCCGTCAGAAGACCGACATCCCCTTCTTCGAAGCGCACAGGCGCTTCGCCATCGATCTGCGTCCAGCATGCGCCCTGAGTCAGGGCGAAAAACTTGATCGACTTCGGGGCCGGAAACCGGAGGGCCCATTGCCCCCCTGCGTCAAAGCCACCGGTTACCATCGATTCCACGGTTGTGAGATGGAGAATTTCGGAGAGTGCGTCAGAAGTCATTTTTGGACTATCGCGTATGTATCTTAGACGTTCAAGCATTCTCAATCCGAATTTACCGTCTATTTTACGGTCATTCACCGCCTTGGGAGCAATCATGGCAGACGACACAATCCTTATCACCGGCGGAACCGGATTTATCGGGCAGCACACCATCATCGCAGCGCTTGCCGCCGGTTTCCGGGTACGGGCCGCCATTCGATCGCTCGACCGGGAAGAAGAGGTCCGTGCCTATCTGGCCCATGGCGGCGCCGAGCCGGGGGACCGGCTAAGCTTCGTCGAGACAAACCTGCTCAAGGACGAGGGATGGGCCGACGCCGCGCAAGGTTGCGTCTATGCCATTCATAGCGCGTCCTCCACGCCCTCAGGAAACTATGCGAGCGAAGAAGACTGGATCCGGCCCGCCGTCGACGGCAACCTTCGGTTGCTCCGTGCGGCCCGCGACGCTGGGGTGAAACGAGTGGCGCTGACCTCCGCCTTCGGGGCCATTGGCGCCGGCAAGGCCAGTCCCGGTCGCCCCTTCACCGAGGAGGATTGGAGTGATCTCGACGGTCCTATCGCGCCTTATCAGAAATCGAAGACGTTGGCGGAGCGCGCCGCCTGGGAGTTCATCTCCGATGAAGGCGGTCAGATGGAACTGGCAACGATAAATCCGACCGCCGTCATGGGCCCGGCTCTTGGCCCGGACACCTCGCATTCGCTGATGATGCTGAAGGGCATGATCGAGGGCCAGCCCGGGCAGCCTCGGATCCAGTCCTGTTTTGTTGACGTTCGCGATGTGGCTGACCTTCACTTGCGGGCAATGACTGATCCGGCCGCCGCGGGCGAACGCTTTCTCGCGACCTCTGGCGACGCGCTATGGCTCGTCGATGTAGCCAGGATTCTCAAGGAACGCCTCGGCGAACAGGCGCGAAAGGTATCCACCAAAGAGGTGTCGGACGCAGACACGAAGGCCGCAGCCGAGACCGACGCCAAGGTGAGAGCGCTTCTTCCGCTTCTTGGGATTGATCTGTCGGCCAGCGGCGACAAGGCCAGGCGTCTTTTGGGATGGCAACCGCGACCGCCCGCCGAGGCGATCGAGGCGGCCGCGCGGAGCATGATCGAGGTCGGTATAATCAACGTCTGAGAGGCGCCCCCTATGGCCCGAGACGGGGGTGGACGGGATCGGACCCATCCTGCCGTCTCCCCAGCCTCGAGCGCCCATCGTCGCCAGGTCCTCCCAATGTCTGGAAAGACTGAATCAGAACTTCCCACCGACAGCAACGCCGACTTTTTTCGCCATAGCGAACGGTAGCTTAACGCCCCGTTCCGAAATGCCTGAACGATCAACATAGCGGGCGCCAAGCCAACGTTCAGCCAGCTAATCTTCATTTCCAATTTGGCGCTTGCGAAGGCGAGCCAGCCATGCGCGCCTTGAACCGATACGAACCTGAGATCCGCTATTTATGAGCGCCAATCGATGAAATTTTCCCATGGCTTCGCCATCTGCGTATCGACCTGGAGATCGCGAACATACATATCGTTCGGCTGCACCATCGGCTTCGGCGTATCGCGTGGTCCAGGACCACCCCAGTGCAAATTCGTCACTCCTGCCCCTCGTCGCGACATTTCAAAAATGATGACGGAACGTCACTAATAGCCTCGATTGAAATCGATGCCATCAGGCAAGATGCCATCCGCGCGATACTGACCAATCCTGCCAGCGACAATCTGCGCGGCGGTCGACGGATTGGTGGGCGCGGAGATATGCGGCAAGACGGTTACCCCGGGGCGATCCCATAGAGGGCTTTGTTCTTCCAGCGGTTCGCTCTCGAAGACGTCGAGCACGGCGTGTTTGACGACGCCGGCGTCCAGCGCAGCCACCAGCTCAAGTGTTCTAACGATCCGGCCACGCCCGAAATTGATGAAGCCGGCATTCGCGGGAAGCAGCTGGAATTCGCGCGTGCCGAGGAGACCAGTCGTTTCCCACGTCAGCGGCAGCAGGCACACCACGATGTCTGACGTCTTGAGCATGGCATCCAAGCCATCCAGGCCGAAGTAGGTCTCGACACCCTCGACCTGCTTTTCGGTCCGGCTCCAGCCGTTTACCGCAAAGCCCGCCAGCTGCAATTGTCGTGCGGCGGCGCAGCCAAGAGCGCCGAGGCCCAGCAGACCCACCCGGGTATCGGGCGCCGACCGGTAAGGGAGCTGCCGCCAAAGGCTTTGGCGCTGCTGCATGCTGTAAGCGGGCATGTCGCGGGAGAGATAGAGCGTCCAGGCGAGCACGGCTTCGGCCATGGTCCGCGCCAGATCCGGGTCGACGAGACGCACGATCGGATGTGGAAAACCTTCAAGCTCCAGAACCAGCCGCTCGACGCCGGCCCACAGGCTGTGCACCCATTTGAGGTTCGGCAGCCGCTCGAGATCAGCGGGGTCGGGGTTGGCGACGATGGCTATATCGACACAGGCGAGCTCATCCGGCCGCAGTTCACGAATGGAGCGGATGGTTTCGCGCGGCATGGCTTCGCTGAGGACCATGAGCCAGTTTTTTTCGGCTTCTTCGGACAAGCGCGTGACAAGCGCGATGAGAGTCGACATCGATCAGCTCTGTATGAACTGTCCGGCGAAAACGCCGGGCGATATTGGAAAAAACGCAGGCCGGGCACTTTCGATGCCCGGCCGTATAATCATTACTGGATGGTCTTGATCGGATCCTTCGGTGCCGGATCGAAGCCGACCAGTTCCGTCGTCAGCTTGGCATAGGTGCCATCGGCGACCATATCGGCCAGCGCCTTGTTGACGGCCGCGACCAGATGCGGCTTGCCCTTTTTGAAGGCGAAGCCCTTCTGGACGTGGCTGACATAATCGTCGGTCATCTTCAGCGGCATCTTTGCAGACTTGATGACGTAGGCGGCTGCGATCGCATCGGTGATGACGGCGTCGACATTGCCGTTGACCAGGTCCTGCATGGTGTCGGACTCGGCCTTGTAGCCCTTGACGGTCGCGCCCTTTTCTTCGGCGATCTTGGTCCAGCTCGATGCGACGAGCGCACCGACCGTCTTGCCCTTCAGATCAGCCGCGTTCTTGATCGCGGAATCGTTGGGGATGACAACGCGGCCACCGGATTCCAGCCAGCCGTTGGAGAAGGTCACCTGCTGCTGACGGGCTTCGGTGATGTCCATCGCGGCGCTGATGACGTCGTACTGGTCTGCCTGGAGGCCGACAAGCAGCGAGTCCCACTTGATGAGGACCGGCGTGTATTCGAGGTTGAGGCGCTTTGCCACCTCGGTCATGACGCGGATTTCCAGGCCGTCGAGCTTGCCGTCAGGTGCGCGCATGCTGAACGGCGCGTAGGTGCCTTCAGTGGCGACCATCAGCTTGCCCGGCTGGAGCAGCTCGAGGTCGGTGGCGTGGGCGAAAGAGCCGACAGCCATCCCGGCAAGGGCGGCGGCGGTCATGATCAGCGACTTCAATTTCATGGTTCAGTTCCCTTTTATGTTGGTTCGGTGCATTCACTCGGCATCGCACGCCGGTTTTCGTCAGCCCTTCGCCTTGGCGCGTTGGGAAGCAAGCAAGGCCATCAGTTCCGCCATCACGGTTGCGGCCAACAAAGCGGTGACCTGTCCCGGCCCGTCGTAGAGCGGATTGACCTCAACCACGTCGCAGCCGACGAGGTTGATGGCGTGAAGGGCGCGCAGGATCTGCAAGGTCTCGCGCGCCGTCGGCCCGCCCGCCTCGGGCGTCTGGACCGCAGGGGCAGCGGACGGATCGATGAAATCGATGTCGAAGGAGATGAAGGCGGGTCGCGCGCCGACGCGATCGGCGATGCGCTGGGCGAGACCGTGAGGGCCGAGATCGAGTGCATCGTCGGTGGACAGCACGTCGTAGCCGAGATCGATCGACTGGCTGATATCGTCCTTCTGAAACAGCGAGCCGCGCATACCGATCTGGATCGAGTGCGTGGGATCGATGATCGCTTCCTCGGCGCCGCGACGAAACGGCGTTCCGGCGCTGTACTTCTTGCCAGCGAAATACTTGTCCCAGGTATCGGTGTGGGAATCGAAGTGGATCAGTGCGATTGGGCCATGAACCTTGGCGAGCGCCCTGATCTCGGCAAGCGTGATTGAGTGATCACCGCCGATCGCGAAGGGGACGATGCCGGCATTGGCGAGCGCGGCGACCGACTCCTCGATGCGGTCAAGGGATTCGATCTCGTATCCCGGCACGACATTGGCGTCGCCGACGTCGGCGACGGAGAGTTGCTCGAAGACGTTGATATTGCCGCGATAGGGATTGATCGGACGCAGCATCACCGACATGGCGCGCACTGCGTTCGGCGCGAAGCGCGCGCCGGTGCGATAGGGGCCACCGGAATCGGACGGCAGGCCGATGACCGCGGCGTCCAATCCGCTCAGCGTCGTCGCCTGCGGCAGGCGCATGAAGGTGGGAATACCGCAGAACCGTGGGGTCTCAAGAGAATCGATCGGAAGAACGCTCATGTGCCCTCACCCCAGCTTCGCGTAGCGTCGCTCGAGCCAGGAAGCGACGAAGGTCAGGATCGTGGTCAGAACGAGATAGATGACCGCGACCGCGATGTAGAACTCGAACGGGCGGAAGGTGGCAGCGATCAGCGTCTGCGCGTAGAGCGTCAGCTCGACGACGGTGATCGTCGACAGGAGCGAGGTGTTCTTCAGCGTCGAAATCGCCTCGTTGGTGACGGATGGCAGGATGATGCGGAAGACCTGCGGCAGGATGATCGTGCGCATGGTCTCGCTCGGACTGAAGCCGAGCGCCAGGGCGGATTCACTCTGTCCGCGTGGAATGGCAGTCAGGCCGCCGCGAACGATTTCAGCGACATAAGCGCCGCTGTTGATGCCGAGCGCAATGACGCCCGCCGTAAACGGAGAGAGCCGGATGCCAATCTGCGGCAGGCCGAAATAGATGATGAAGACCTGGATCAGCGTCGGCGTGCCGCGGATGAACCAGATGTAGAAGCCGGCGATCGCACGCACGGATTTCCATTTGGAGCGTTGCGCCAGGGCTGCCAGCAAGCCGCAGGCCCAGCTGACGATGATGGTCAGAATCGTGAGGCCGAAGACCGCCCATGCCGCCTCGAGGAAGCCCGGACCATAGAGCTGAAGTTCCTCCATAAAGCCGCCCATCACGCCTTCACTCCCTGGCCATTGTCTCTCGAAACGGAGTGGCCGACCTCGTCATGCAGAATGCGATGGAGGAACTGCTTCAGGCGATCGCTTTCCGGATGCCTGAGGATCTCGGGCGGCCCTTCCTCTGCGACGACACCCTTGTCGAAGAACAGCACGCGGGAGGAAACGTCGCGCGCAAACGCGATCTCGTGGGTCACGAGCAGCATGGTCATGCCGTCGGATGCCAGCGAGGCCATCAACACCAGGACCTCATGAACGAGCTCCGGGTCGAGCGCCGAGGTGACCTCATCAAACAGCATCAGGCGCGGCTTCATCGCCAAGGCGCGGGCGATCGCCACGCGCTGCTGCTGCCCGCCGGACAATTGTGATGGATAGCTATGGCGCTTCTCGAAAAGGCCGATCCGCGACAGCAGCGCTTCAGCCTCCTCGATCGCCTGTGCTCGCGGCATCCTCAGCAAGCGCCTCGGCGCATGCGTGACGTTTTCGACAACGGTCATGTGCGGCCAGAGATTATAGCTCTGAAACACCATGCCAACGCGAGCGCGCAGCGACTGCAGCTGCGACGGTGTGGGGAAAAAGCGCGATGCCGGGCGGAAATCGAAGGACAATCCCTCGAAATCCATGAAGCCGGACTGCGGCATCTCAAGCGCGTTGATGGATCGCAGGAACGTGCTCTTTCCGGAGCCGCTGGCGCCGATGATCGAAACCACCTCGCCTGCCTGGACCGTCAGCGACACGCCCTTCAGAACCTCGTTCTCGCCGAAGCTCTTGCGGATTTCGCGTAATGTCAGAAGCGGCTCGCTCATGCGGACACCTCCGCCGGAAGCACATCGAGAATGCTGACGGCGACATCCCGCGGGGTGCGAGAGGCACCGTTGATCGGCGTGATATCTTGCGGACAGGCGGACAGCACGAGGACCAGATCCATCTCGGCGCGCATGACGACGTAGTCGCCAGCAGCGGTATCCGGCGGAACGCGATCGACTTGGCCGTCAGCCTTGACGGGAACGTTCATAAACAGGTTGAGCGACGCCGGCGTGAAGGGCAACGCAATGTCCCGATCCGAAAGCGCTTCGTGAAAATTGTCGGTGCAGCTGCGGTGATATTCCTGGCAACCGAGCTGCTGGTAGAGCTCGCGATTGCACGGGCAGAGCAGCGTATCGTGCCGCACCTTGGCGCTGTCGGCGACCATCGTCAGCATCGGCCGGCGGCGCGAACTCATCAGCGCCATGCCCTCGGTGAAGAAGATGTTGCTGTTCATCGACCGCGTGTGATCGAGAGATGATGTTTCGAAGAGATCGCTCGCGGCCAATGTCCAGGCATCGACGACCTGGTTGCCGTGGGTGTTCGTCACGAGGGCGAATTGCCCGGCCCTCATCTTGAAGGAGCGCCCCTCGGTGGCGGGAACAATGTCTGCGTCTAGGCTCATTTCAAACTCGTCTTTCTTCGATGCGATCGGTGTGGGGGTGGGGCCGATCGATCGAGCGCAGGCAACCGTATTCAGTATACCAGTGGAGTTCAAGTAGCAATTTCAATAAATTACCGCCTATATAATTGCCTTCTTGTATATAATTTAGACATGGAATGCCTATGCTGTGAGCAGATTTCACGGATCGGCGCTTTAGTTAGCAGAAGGTCAAAAGGCTTGATTGACGTTCGGATACTCGTGGTGTACCGAAAATCAGAGCTTTGACGCATGAGTGCATACGGAGTGAAATCATGGACCGCTACTTCCCGCCGGACGAATACGCGCAGCGCTTGACCCGCGTTCAGGCGGAGATGAAACGGCGCGGCTTCGAGACCGCCGTCGTCTTCGGACGCGGCGGCGGGACGACCGACAATTGCGGCGATATCCTCTACCTCTCCAACCACTACGCCATCAGCGGCGGCATGGATTCGCTGATCTGGACGGCGCGCTCCTTCGCGGGCGTCATCTTGCAGCAAGGCCGCGCACCGCAGTTGCATATCGACGAACCAGAGGTTCGCCGCGATCTCGTCTCCATCGATGACGTCCGGTCCAGCAACCATCCATTCGAAAGCGTCGCCCGCTCGCTGGTCGAACGAGGCGTGACGGGTCCGGTGGCGATCGTCGGAACCAACTTCATTCCGGTGAAATACTACCGGCAGCTGGAAGCCATCGCACCCGAGATCGAATGGGTCCCGGCCGACGATCTCGTTCGATCCGTGCGCCGCATCAAGAGCGCGCGCGAGCTCGACTGTTATCGCGTCGCCGGCGAGACGGCGACGGCGGGTGTGAATACCCTGATGCAGGGCCTGATCGGCGGCATGTCGGAACGCGAGGCGGCCGGCGAAGCGGCGCGTGAGGTCGTCAGGCGCGGCGGCCGCATCCAGATGATCGGAACCAATCACGGCGATACGCTCGGCTTCGACCAGCGGTTCCCGTTGACCGGTTATAGCGCCGATACACCTCAAGACGGCGATATCGTCACGGGCACACTGCATGGCCCGCTGTTTCAGGGATACTATCTCGATCCCGGCCGGACGGCGGTTCGCGGCAAGGCCAACAGCGAGCAGCTGCGCCTGATCGAAGCGGCCGCTAACATCGTGCATGGGCTGTCCGACATGCTGCGGCCAGGCGTAAAGCTTCTTGAAGTCGCGGCGGAGGGCGACCGGATGACGGCAGCCTTCGGCGGCTCGATTTCACCGATCATGAAGAACTTCCCCTTCTACGGGCACGGGATCGGGCTAGGCTTCGAGCTGCCGCGCATCTCGACCACCATGTCTATGCCCGATGATATCGTGGAGCAGAACATGGTGTTCGGCGTCGAATCATTTCTGTCGCTCGACGGCGTCGGCGCAGCGTTTTTCGAAGACATCATCATTATCGGTAAAGACGGCAACGAGCTGGTCACGAACTCGCCGAGCGTCTTCTAGAGAAGCTTAGCGACTGCCGGAATTCAAAGGACCGGGCGATGCGATCGCCCGGTCCTTTCATGTCAATGTGCAAAAACGCTGTCGAAGTCCTTGAAACCCTTCACTTCGATCGGATTGCCGCTCGGATCGAAGAAGAACATCGTGCGCTGCTCACCCGGCTCGCCTTCGAAGCGAATGACCGGCGGAATATCGAAAGCGATGCCGCCCTTCTGCAGACGCTCGGCGAGCGCCAACCAATCCTCGAGCGGCAGGACGACTCCGAGATGCGGCATCATCACCATGTGATCGCCGACCTTGCCTGTGCGCGTCACTTCAAACGGCTTGCCGAGATGCAGCGAGATCTGGTGGCCGAAGAAGTCGAAATCGACCCAGGTGTCGGTGGAACGGCCTTCGGCGCAACCGATGACGTCACCATAGAAGCGTCGTGCTTCGTCAAGATCGGTGACGTGGTAGGCGAGATGGAAAAGTGAGCGCACGGTGGCCTCCTTTGTGAGTGTGAAAGGTATTGATCAGCGAATTGTGAGTGTTCTCGGCAGGACGGACAGCGGCTCGGCGCCGTCGTCCGTGACGATGACCGTCTCCGACGCGCCGACTGTCCAGTGACCGTAGCTTCGAAGCGTGGCGGGTAGATGGAACACCATCCCCGGTTCGATCACGCGTGACACGCCGGTAAACAGGCTCAGTATGCCGCCTTCGCCCCAATCAGGCGCGAAGGCGACGCCCATCGAATAGCCGATGCGCTTTCGAAAGGCGGCGGTGTAGCCGGCATCGTCTATGATACGCTGCGCCGCCTCGTGTGGCGCCGAACAGGCGGCGCCCGGGCGGATCGCGGCCAGCGCAGCATCGAGCGCCTGCAATGAGCAATCCATCATCCGGAGCGCTTCATCCGGCGCATTGCCGATCCACACGGTGCGCATCAGCGCCGCGTGGTAGCGCGCATGGCTGCCCGCGAGCTCGAGGAAGACCGGATCTCCTGCTTCCAGCCGGCGCCGCCGCCAGGTCATGTGCGGCAGGCCGCTGCGGTGGCCGGAGGAGACGAGCGGCTCCATCGCCATGGCCTCGGAGCCGGCCCGCGTTGCCGCCTGCAGCATGACGGCGGCGATCTCGTTTTCGTTGCTGCCTTCCCCGCAGGCATCGATAGCCGCGATCATGCCCGCTTCGGCGTAGCGCGCGGCGGCGCGGATCGCTGCGAGTTCGTCGGCGGATTTGACCATGCGCAGCGGCGGCAGAATGTCGGAGCCGTCGGCAAGACGCTCCTGCCCCAGCTCCCTGGCAAGCTCGTGGGCGAGTCTGGGCGGCAGAAACCAGCCACCGAGTTCGATTGCCGGCCGGGTGATCTTCCGGTCCCGCAGCAGCGCCACCAGCGCTGAGACGGGGCTGTCGCCATCCTGATAGACGACGATATCGGAAAGCCAGGTGTTGGCCGCCGTGCCATAAAGTTCCAACTGCCGAACCAGCAGCGTCACGTCTCCCGACGCCGTCAGGATCAACGCCTGAAAAGCAAAATATCCAGCGGTCTGGCGGCCGGTCAGCCAGTAGATCGTCTCCGGTCCGGTGACGATAAGCGCTTGGTGGCCGCTGGCCCCCAGCGCCGACACGGCCAGCGCCTGGCGTCGGGCGAACTCGTCCCGCGAAAAAGAAGCCTCGCTTCCGCAGAGCGCTTCCAGATCTTCATTGGGTAGGTTGGGCTGCATGTTCACTATCTCAGCTCCGCGCCAGCCAGCCGAGGAAGCGGGCGCGCACGCTGTCGAAATGAGTCTCCATCGCCGCTCGCGCGGCCGCCCCGTTCCCGGCTTCGATCGCGTCGATCACGGCGATGTGCTCGAGCGCCTGCTGGTCGAACCGGTCGTGGGTGCGAGTGATCGTGCAGCGGCGGGCAATGCCGCGCATCTCGGTCAGCATGGTCGCGAGCAAAGGGAGGTCGGCTGCATAGGCAACGGCGTTGTGAAATGCATCGTCGTCGAGCCAGAAGTGATCGAAGGCAATGTCACCGCCATTGGCGTAGGCGCACATGCGCTCACGCGACTGGATGAGATCGGGCGTAAGCGGCCGCGTTGCCGCCGTCTCGGCGGCGGCCCCCTCCAACAGTCGCCTAAGCTGGACGATCTCAAGCAACTGCTCGACGCTCACCTGGCGCACCATGAGCGCGCCGTTCGGCAGCCTCGAGATGACGTCCTCTTTCTCCAGGCGCGAGATCGCCGCCCGCAATGGCGTGCGCGATATGCCGGAGTCCTGCGCGAGCGAACGTTCCGTCAGCATATCGCCGGAAGAGAACTGCCCTTCGAGGATGCGTTGCTTCAGGTCGCGATAGACCTGCTGTGTCAGGGTTTCCTTGTCACTCATGTCGTGAACCGCCCCTCTCGTCTGATATTGCCGCGTACAAGGTTTCAGCCGCTGCGGCCAAATCCGCATTATCCATGGCTTCGTCGGGATTGTGGCTGCCGTTCCAGTTGCGCAGGAACACCATGACGGAATCCCAACCGGCCTGCGCGAAGGCGGCGGCATCGTGCCCTCCCCCCGAGAGCATGCGCCGTGGCGAATGGCCCAAAACTCTCGCCGCATCTGCGATCATATTGCCAAGCGTCGCGGATAGCCGCGTCGGCTGGCTGCTCGATTGTGCACCGAAATCGAAGCGCACGCCGCGCTCTGTGGCGATCGCCGCGGCCTCGGCCTGCAGGAGACCGTCGACCTGGTCCAGCACCGCGACATCGTCGCTGCGCAGATCGACACAGAAGTCGACCCGGCCCGGCACCTTGGCAAAGGCATGTTCCGAACTAGCCGCATCGACCCTGCCGAAGGTGACGGCGAGATCGTGGCCCGATTGCAGCACGTCTCCCCAATGCCGGTCCATCGCGACGACAAGGTCGGCAAGCGCGAAAACGGTATCAGAGCGCGCAGCGCGCGGCGCGCCACCGGAATGCGCCCAGGTTCCGTGGACGCTTGCGTTGCGGTAGCGCAAGCCACCGCGCACGCCATCGACGATACCGAACGCCTCGTTCGCGTCATAAAGCACCGGTCCCTGCTCGATGTGCAGTTCGATGAAGCGTGCGGGCGAAAGGCCTGAACCGCTCAATATGGCATCGGGATCCCCGCCTTCCGCGCGGATGTGGTCGCTGAGGGTGCGGCCATTATCGGCTCGCTTCGCCTGCAGTTCGGGCGCCGTCAAGCGCCCGAGCGCTGCGCGGGATCCGGCATAGGACACCGGAAACCACACGCTTTCTTCTGCGCGCGTGACGGTGACGACAAGATCGACCGGCGGCGCCTCTCCGCTTTCCACGAAAGCGGCTGCAAGGGCGACGGCGCCGGCGACGCCGGCCGCGCCGTCATAGGCGCCGCCCATGGCAACCGTATCGACGTGCGAGCCGATATAGATTGGTGGTGCATCGCGATCGCGTCCCGGCAGGCGCGCAAAGAGATTGAGCGCGGCGTCCCGTGTCACTGTCATGCCCAGACGTTCCACCTCGTCGGCGACCACATCATGCGCGCGGCTTTCAAGCGGGCTGTAGGATGGGCGGGTGAAACCCGGTCCGGGATCGGAGATGGCGTTGATGCGATCGAGCAGCCGAGCGATCGTGTCACTGATGATTGCGCTCACGCGGCTACCTCCGGAAGGAATTCGATGGTTGTGGCCGGCTTCGCGCCGGAAAGCGCCAGAAGCGCATTGCGGGCGGCGCCGACGGCCACGCGCTGCAACGCCTCCGGCGTCGTGCCCCCCAGATGCGGGGTGAAGATAACCCGCTCGGACGCGCCCAGCTGACCACTCGGTGCTTCCGGCGAATAGACGTCCAGTGCCGCTGCGGCGACAATGCCGCTTGCAAGCGCCTCGGCAAGTGCGTCCTCATCGATCAGGCCGGCGCGCGCCGTGTTGACGAGAATGGCGCCCGGCTTCATTGCGGCAAACGCGCTGGCGCCGATCATCCCACGCGTTTCGTCGCGCATGGGGGTGTGTAGCGAGACGACATCGGCCTGCGCGAGGCCTTCTGCAAGCGTGCTCACCCGCTGGAACAAACCGGTGTCGGCGCTTCTCGGCGAAAAGACGAGAACCCTCATGCCGAGTGCTGCGTCAAGCATCCGCCCCAGCCCGGCGCCCGTCGCGCCCCAGCCGACGACGAGCGCGATCTTGCCTGACAATTCACGAAACTTGTGGGCCTCACGGAAACTACGCTCGCCGGAGCGAACCGCCTGATCCGCTGCCGGAACAAGCCGGGCTGCGGCGAGCGTGAGCCCCAAGGCGAGTTCTGAAACCGATTGCGCGTTCGCGCCAGGCGTATTGCACACCAGCACGCCCTTCTCGTGCGCCGCGCGCTTGTCGACGGCATCGTGGCCCGCGCCGTGAACGACGATCACCTTCAGGCGGTCACTTGCGAGAATGGGTGCGGCCGACAGGCCGGCATCGCGGGTGATGACGGCGTCGCAGCCAATGATCATCGTCGATACGGTTTCTACATTAGTCGATGGGCACAGGACGGGTTCCACGCCCGCTTGCCGCAAGAGATCAAGGCCATCCTTGTGAATGGGCTGAACGATCAGGCACTTCATCGTGTTGCTTTCCGCTCATTGCTTTCAAGCCGCCCGACAATCGCGTCGCGGGCATTGAGGACATGTTGGCTCATCAGCTTCCCGGCGCGCTCGCCATCCTTGGCGCGCAGCGCGGCGATGATTTCGAGGTGCTCTTCGCACCCCTTTAGATAGCGTGCGGGAACGAGGCTGTGGTCGAACATGCAGGTCCGGCGCCTCAGATCGCTGATGGTGCGCACCATCATCTGGTTGGACGTGGAGCGCGCCAGCGTCAGATGGAAATCGTCATCGACTCGGCGCTGCTCGTCCTCCTCGCCCGGCCCCTCCGTCATCAGTGCGGTCACACGCCTTTCGAGACCGTCGAGGATGGTGAGAGCGACCGCGGTCGCATGGCGGGCGCAATAGCCTTCGATGACGCTCCGGAGGAAGAAGATCTCGTTCACCTCGGCTGGTGTCAGCGTGCGCACCTTGAGAAAGCGCCCTTCCTGGACGGCGAGCCCTTCGGCCTCGATGCGCTTGATCGCTTCGCGCACCGGCGTGCGCGACATGGCAAGCTCCTCACCGAGCTTCGCCTCCTGCAAGACATCGCCGGGCTTGAGTCCGCCAGCGAGGATCATCTCGATTATTTTCGCATAGGCCTGCTTGGCAAGCGGTTGGTTCATTATTCTCGTTCCTCCGCCTTTATAGCGGCCTCTGGTTTTTCTTCGAGAGACGCAAGAAAATCCGCGAGCGCCTCGTTACGCGCGATCAGCAGATCCTCCGCCTCGTCTTGAGATATGGATTTGAAACGAATGGTGCTGCCCGTCGCGGTCTGCGCCAACCGTGACAAATCGACGGAGGCAACGGTTGCAATCTTCGGGTAGCCGCCCGTCGTCTGGCGCTCCGCCATCAACACGATCGGCCGGCCAGACGAGGGCACCTGGATCGAGCCCGCCACCGTGCCATCCGAGACAATATCGTGACCGGCGAAGGCATGGATCGCGGGACCATCCAGGACCTGCGCCATGCGGTCTCGGCTTGCCGTGATGCGAAACGGTTCCCGCAGGAAATCCTTCCAGGCGGTGGCGTCGAAGTGATCCGCCTGCGGCCCCGGAACGACGCGCATCGGACCATTCGAGCGGGAGCAGGGCTTGCGCAACGCCAGCAGCGACGATTGTTTCGTCTCGCCAAGCGGGAGCGCATCGCCGATCGCAAGACGCCGGCCGTCCACGCCACCGAGCCCGGAGCGAAGATGCGTCGAGCGCGCCTCCAGAACCTTCGGCGTCTCGATGCCACCCGAGATGGCGAGATAACCCCAGACGGCCTGCCTCAAAGCGCCGATCTTCAGGATCTCGCCCGGCATCAGCCAGTGGCTTTCCCAACCATGCCTGATCTGACGATCGACGGTGATATCGACGGCGCCGCCGGTCACCGCGAAACGCACCGGCTTCTCGACCACAAAGGCCCCGCCGACATGCGCGAATTCCAGCGCCGCGTCGCTATCCGCGTTGCCGACAAGCCGGTTGCCGATCAGCATCGATGCACGGTCCATGGCACCCGCGCCGGAGACGCCGAGACGCATCAGCCCGGTGCGTCCGAGATCCTGGACCGTCAGCATGGGGCCGGCTTGCTTGATATGGAGCACAGTCATCGCGTCTCCCACTCCTCCACCGGCTCACCTCGCGTGATGGCGGCATCGAGGCTTTCGGCCTCGTCGGCATCAACCGGGCGGAAGCGCACGCGATCGCCGGCGCGCAACAGGAACGGGTCGGCGCGCGAGGGATCGAACAGCCTCAGCGGCGTGCGGCCGATGAACCGCCAACCACTGGGTCCAGGAGCGGAATTGATGCTGGCCTGCTTGCCGCCGATGCCGATCGCGCCGGCTTCGATCCGCTGGCGCGGGACGGCAAGGCGCGGCGTGTGCAACTGCTGCGGTAGGCCGCCGAGATAGGAAAAGCCCGGCGCGAAACCGATCATGTAGACACGATAGTCCGCCGAGGCATGCAAGGCGATCAGTTCCTTGCGCGACATCTGCTTCATCTCCGCAAGTTCTTCGAGATCGATTCCGACCTTGTGACCGTAAAGGACAGGCACGGTGAGCCGGCGTGCAATTGCGCCGCCCAACGACAGCTGGCCGAGCAGCGTTTCGAGCGAAGCGGAGAGGTTTTTCCCACGGATTATGATGGGATCATAGGCGACGAGTAGCGAACGATAGGTCGGAACGGTTTCGATGACGCCCGTTATCGGCTGTGTCGCCAGCATGTCCGCTAGCGCGATCACGCGCTCATTCGTCTCTTCATCGATCTGATCGGAAAATTCGACAACAAGCGCGCTGTCGCCAGACGGGATAATGCGCGGATAGTTGTGCTTTACCGGCTGCGTCGTGGCCATTTCAGGGACTTAATCCTTACGAGGGCTTCGGGCGCAGTAATGCCGCTCAAGCGGCGTAAGTGCCGGGCGCAAACGTAAAGTGAGAGACATTTCCACCATCACCATTACACGTCTCGACAAGCGAGATTCTCAATCGACAATGCTCTTGTCATTTCAGTACACCAACTGTATGTCAAGCATTATCCTACGCCGCCTGAATCTGACGAATGGGCGGCACCGCCCTCGCAAACAAGGAGTTCGACCGTGGTATCAGTGGATTTGAACTGCGACATGGGCGAGAGCTTCGGCGCCTACAAGATCGGCGACGATGCGGCCATGATGGAGATCATTACCACGGCCAACGTAGCCTGCGGTTTCCATGCAGGCGATCCCATTGTCATGCGCGACACGATCTTGAGCGCCAAGAAGCATGGCGTCGCGGTCGGCGCCCATCCATCCTTCATGGATCTCTATGGTTTCGGCCGTCGCCGCATCTCGGGTGAACGGCCGGAGGATCTCGAGGCGCAGATCATCTACCAAATCGCCGCCATTCAGGGCATGGCGACGGCGCTCGGCTGGCCGATCACGCATGTCAAGACGCACGGATCGCTCGGCAACATGGCCGCCGAGGACGCGGAACTGGCCGGCGTCTGCGTGCGCGCCATCCGCGCCGTTGATCCAAACCTCGGCTTCATCACCCTCCCATATTCGCAAACCATGCGTGCGGCAGAAGCAGCCGGTCTGCGCGTTGCCTGCGAGGTCTATGCAGATCGCCGCTATCTCGACAACGGCATGCTGGCGCCGAGGCAGATGGATGGCGCCGTCATTCATGATGTCGAACAAAGCGTCGACCAGGTGCTGTCCATGGTTGCCGACAACAAGATTCCGACACTCGGCGGTGGGAGCCTCGCCGTTGAGGCCGCAACGGTCTGCATTCATGGCGACACACCAGGCGCCGCCGCGACAGCGCGGGCGCTGCGCAGTAAACTCACCGCCGCCGGAATCGACATTGCCCCCTTCTCCACGCCTAGAATCTGAACGAGGAATGATCTTGACCCGTACCGTCTACCTGAACGGCAGCTGGCTCCCCGAAGCCGATGCGAAAGTTTCCGTTTTCGACCGGGGCTTCCTGTTCGCCGACGCGATCTACGAAGTCACCGGCGTTGTCGGCGGCAAGCTGCTGGAATATGCCGGTCACGCGGCCCGCCTTCAGCGCTCCACGTTCGAACTCGGCATAGCCTGCCCACTGACGCAGGTGGAGTTGCTTGCCGTCCATCGCGAGATCGTTCGCAGGAACGATCTTGATGAGGGGCTCATCTATCTGCAGATTTCCCGCGGCGTAGCCGATCGCGACTTCACCTTCCCAACGGACGCAACCCCGACCCTGGTTCTATTCACCCAGGCGAAAGCCGTACTCGACAATCCAAAGGTGAAGACGGGGATTTCCGTGGCGCTGGTCCCCGATCAGCGCTGGGCGCGGCGCGATATCAAGACGGTCCAGCTGCTCTATCCCTCGATGGCGAAGATGAAGGCGGCATCTGTCGGCGCCGATGACGCCTGGCTCGTTGAGGACGGCTTTGTCACTGAAGCGAGCTCGGCCACCGCGCACATCATCAGCAGGGACGGGAAACTGATCACGCGCGGCCTGTCGAACGCGATCCTCCACGGCATCACCCGCCTCAGCGTTCTAGACATCGCCCGCGACGCTGGGCTCGTCGTCGAAGAGCGCGCCTTCACGCCTGACGAAGCAAAGAATGCCCCCGAGGCCTTCATCACCTCGGCAACCAACTTCGTCTTGCCGGTGACCTCGATCGACGGGCAGCCGGTCGGTGACGGCGAGCCGGGGCCGCAGACGTTGAAGCTTCGCCAGCTCTACATCGATAACAAGTTGGCGAACGCCATCTGACCCTTCTTGTCGCCCGTTCGCGGGTGACAACGATGTTGTCCCGCGGGCCGCGTCCCGTGGCCCATCACCATTGACAAACCTCATTAGCGCTAGGCAGCCTCTGGGTTTATACGGTTTTGTAGGATCAAATTTTAATAAACAGTCGTCAACCATTCGCGCTTGACGCTACCGGGATCCTCAATCAATTTCCTCATGGCAGATATTTTAGTTGCCGTAATAAGGCAGTTTCACAAATCGGTTTGTCTATTTACGAGCCGTAACCTTTCAAACAGATCCTTCGCCTTGACGGGATTCGAACTGGCGACCCACGCCACCGGCGGTGGAACGAAGCTTTCTAGCGTCCGTTTCTTCCAAGGTCAGCAAAGGAGGAAATTCCCATGCCCCGTGGTGACAAATCAAAATATACCGACAAGCAGGAGCGCCCACGTATCGGCGTTGCTGATGAGCGCTGAAACGAATTCATCGCTCGCAATCGCCGCCGTCGCTTCAAGACTTTTGACCACGGATGTACTGGCGCTGGTGGGTAAGCGATGATGAGCAAGGTCGGTGCGATTTCGCCCCAGCCTTTTTTGTTGCCCGCAGAAGCGATGAACGCGTCGAATGGACCTACCGGCTGGCCTGTGGGTGCTAGCCCGGCACGAATTTCTCAGGCGGCATTTGCATCCTGCTCGTCGAACGCAACCAAAGGAAAATCCTGCGCGAGCTGACGAACGGTTTCAAGATTGAAAGGGAAGGAACGCCCGGCCGCCCGGACTCGATTTATGGTTTCAATCCCGAGTCTTACATCTCCCTAGGCCCTCACGCTCCGAGATCGCAACGGCATAAAGGGCAGAACGCCTTATAAGTGCGGCTATGCCGATTAAGTGTGGTGTTGATCCGTAGTCAGCATGCTAGTGTATTTTAGAGCGTCAGTTTAAGGTTTCTGTTGGCGACGTTCCTGCCGAGTGATGGCTCGCTGCGCGAGTTTTCGGCCCATGAGGGCCATTTCCATGTCAAAAGAAGAACCGATTGTCCATTTCGAGGCCGCGAGTACGCTTGCCGTGGTGGTCTCGTCGAACGAGCCGTTGCTTTTCCTGTCGGCGGACCAGAAGATTATTGCAGCCAGCACATCGTTCTGCCGCACCTTCGAGATCGATCCAGCGACAATTCCCGGCAGAGCGCTCAGTGAGCTCGGAAACGGCGAATGGGCAATGCCGAAGCTTGCATCGCTCCTGAAGGCGACAGCGTCCGGGAGTGCAAGGATCGAAGCCTACGAGATCGGCCTCAAACGGCCCGACCGGAAGACACGTCAGTTGATCGTCAACGCGCAGGTTCTGGACGACGGCGACAAGGACCATATCCGGTTGCTGGTGGCCATCACCGACGTGACTGACGCGCGTGCCGAAGCGAAACTGAAAGACGATCTCGTCCGGGAGAAAGCAATCCTCATTCAGGAAGTCCAGCACCGGGTCGCAAACAGCCTTCAGATCATTGCGAGCGTTCTCATGCAGAGTGCCCGTCGGGTGCAGTCCGAGGAAGCGCGCGGACATCTTCACAACGCCCATAGCCGGGTCATGTCGATCGCGGCCGTACAGCGACAGCTCTCAACATCACCTGGCGGCATCGTCGGACTCCGCAGCTACTTCACGCAACTTTGCGAAAGCCTCGGCGCATCGATGATTGCCGATGAGGATCGGCTCTCGATTTCGGTGACAGTTGATGACAGCGCCGTTGAAGCGGACGTGTCCATAAGCCTGGGACTGATCGTGACGGAATTGGTGATCAACGCCCTCAAGCACGCCTTCCCGAAGCAGGAAACTGGCAGGATCGTAATCGATTATCACTCGACAGGCACTGACTGGACCCTCACCGTCACCGACAACGGCGTCGGCATGGCCGCCGGTAGCGACGCACCCAAGCCCGGCCTCGGCACCGGCATCGTCGAGGCGCTTGCCAGGAATCTGCAGGGCGAAATACAGTTGAGCGATGCTAGTCCTGGAACCGCCGTGACTATCAGTCATCGCGGCAACGCCGACCGTCGAACCAGAATTCCGGCGGCGGCATAGGAACTTATCTCTCACTGAAACGCTAATCCAAGCCAGGACTTTCCCGGCGCATACAAAAACCGAGTGAAATATGTTTAATGGCAAGGCGGTCGTCCTGGTGGTCGAAGACAGCGCGATCATTCGAATGGGCGCCGTCGATCTGGTGCAATCTGCAGGCTACGAGGCGCTTGAAGCAAGCAATGCCGACGAGGCAATCCGTATCCTGGAGTCCGGAGCCGACGTCGACCTGGTGTTCACCGACGTACAAATGCCGGGAACGATGGACGGCATCAAGCTATCCCACTACATCCGCAATCGATGGCCGCCGGTGAAGTTGATCGTTGCTTCCGGCAAGGCAATACTCGAAGAGAGCAATCTTCCTGAGGGAAGCCGGTTCTTCTCAAAGCCTTACAGCAATCATGCCATCGCAGACGCAATGGCAGATCTGCTTTCGGGCGACTTTAGTATTCCCGCCGCATAAGGAGCCGCCTCAGCTGTCCTGTGCTAAATTCTCTTGTATAGCTGGTAGGGAAAGAGACCGGCCAGGAATAAGGCAGATATGTCGATTCAGCGTACGAGCTTTTACGTCCTTCTGGCGGTTGTGACGATCGCGTTCATCTGGCTGCTTATCCCCTATTACTCCGCTGTCTTCTGGGCCGTCATCCTCGCGATCATCTTCTTTCCCGTTCACAAGCGACTGGAGCGTTTGTTAGGGGGCCGCCACAGCATTGCCGCCCCATCGGTGGCATTCTGGGCTCTGGGGATTGAGGCCGCCTTGCCGTGGGGTGTGACAATGACCTTCCTGTCGATGCTGCCTGCAGTTGGAGTGGCACTCGTATGGGCTCCGGCAGCCATCTGGCTGGTCCTCACGGGGGCCGGCTGAAAGCAGCAATCCTGGTCCTGATCGGCATATTCGTAATCGGGCTCTTCGACGATTTGCTGCGTGTGCCGTTGGTCGGAAAGGGAACGCGGCTGCCCGACTATGTCGTGCTGATCTCGACCGTCGGCGGCATCTCCCTGTTCGGCACCAATGGTTTCGTCATCGGCCCGTTGATCGCCGCCTTGTTCATCGCCGCATGGTCGATTTTTGCCGAGCAGCAGAATGCCGAGAGATCGAGGTCCAAAGTATTGAATGAGAATTCAGCGCCTTCCCGGCACTTTAATGCAGAACGGAAGTGACGAATTGCAGGCGATGAACGAGCGAGCCTGTCTGATAGATGCGGTGGTTCGTTCCCACGCAAACGCCCAGAGAACCGGAAACAATCATGGCACAAATTCGCATCCACCACCGCACGATCTATCATTATCGTTATGCGGTGAATCTCAGCCCTCACCGGCTGATGCTGAGGCCGCGCGAGGGCAGAGATCTCCGGCTGCTTTCGCATGAAGTGTCGACAACGCCACAAGCCCAGATCAGTTGGGCGACCGATGTATTCGGCAACGCGGTTGCCACCGCGGTTTTCAGCGAAATGACCGATATCCTGACCGTCGACAGCGTCGCCTTGGTCAACCTCACCGCTGCCGCATGGCCGGTCTTTGCTATCGCAGGCTCCGCCATTACCTTTCCATTCCGCTATTCGGATGAGGAATGGACCGATCTCGGCGCGCTGACGGCTCGTCAGTTTGCCGACCCGTTCCAGCAACTTCAGCGGTGGGCACAGGGATTTGTCGCAAGCAATTCGACGGACACGCTGTCGCTTCTCAAGGACATAAGTGCGGGAGTGTCTTCATCGATCTCCTATCAAAGCCGTGAGGCGGAAGGCACACAGACGCCGACCCAAACTCTGGAACGTGGTTGGGGATCATGCCGTGACTTCGCGGTGCTGTTTGTTGAAACTGTTCGTTGTCTGGGCTTTGGAGCGCGCATCGTATCGGGATACCTGTTCAATCCCGATCGAATATTGCTTGGTTCGCGGGATCAGGGCTCGACCCATGCCTGGGTCGAGGTATTCGTACCCGGTGCTGGATGGATTACGTTCGATCCGACCAATCGCAGCATGGGCGGGGCCAATCTCATCCCTGTCGCCGTCACTCGCGATATCGCGCAATCCGTCCCCGTCGCCGGCAGCTTCGTTGGTGCGTCCGATGCCTTTATATCGATGGACGTGGAGGTCGAGGTATCCACGTGAGTCTCGGCAGGCCCACGAGGATTTTAGTCGTCCAGCCATTCGCCCATGGCACTTATTGCACGTGCGGATCCCGGTCGCGCTGCAGGTGTGAGCTGGCGATCACGCTGGTTTCCGGCGCGAACAAATCGTGTTTCTTGGCAAAGGCGGCAAACAGGCCGCGCGCGGTCTCGGCTTCGATCTCGCCGCGCAACGCCGCGACGCATGCCTTGAGAGCAACAGAATGCGCAGGATCCCTGAGCGATGCTGGTCATTCGCAAAGATGCCGGTAGGCGTCCATGACGCTGCGAACCTTTGCCGGATAGCCAAGTCCGACGAGGATGAAAACTAGCTGTCTGAACATATTGGGTTTCATCGCTCTCTCCTTCCCAACCCGGAATGTTGATGGATGGACGCCGTCGCGACGGCGCCCTGTTCGGCGGATAACGCAGTTACGCGGCCTTTTGCGCTTCTATCTGCGCTGGAGCAGCAGACGTCAGTGCGGGAGCGCTCTGGATGGAGATCTTGCGCGGTTTCAACGCCTCCGGGATCTCGCGAACCAGATCGATCGACAAGAGACCGTTGCTGAGGTCGGCCCCGTTCACCCTGACATGATCGGCAAGTTCGAACCGATGCTCGAACGGACGGCCGGCAATGCCGCGATGCAGGTAGCCTTCGTTTGCTGCTTCCTGCTTCTTGCTGGTGACGGTCAGAAGATTGGACTGGAAGGTGATGTCGAGATCGTCCTGCGCGAAGCCCGCCACCGCAATCGAGATCCGGTAGCTGTCGTCACCGGTCTTGACGATGTCATAGGGCGGCCAGTCGCTGATCGAGCGGGCACGCTGGGCGTTTTCGAGAAGATTGAAGACCCGGTCGAAGCCAACGCTCGAGCGGAAGAGGGGTGCATAGTCGTAAGATGTTGCCATAGCCATATCCTCCTTGAAGCAACATGGGTACGGGAGGGCCGAAAGACGACGCCTCCAGCAAGGCCAGCCCTGTCATCAGCGGCTGACGGGAATCGATTTGGTTTGGCATATTTTGATTCAAGAGCGCGCTGCTGAAAAAATTCGCAGCTCCGCCGATAAGGATTTTGATACGATGCTGCACTGCAGCGGAACCATTATCAGGCCAGCCGCATTTTAAAAGATCATCATCCCTTCGAGGCCAGCAGGTGACAATGATCTCTGCAGCAGATCCCGTCTATGTCGCCAGGAGACAAGACGACGGAACGTGGACCATCGTCGACATCAAAACCGGCCGAATAGCCGACATCAGCGGATGTGTTCTGAAACGGCTTGACGTTGCGATGGCAGCAGGGCTGGTGCAGGACTTGAACGAGACAGCGACGCACGGGTTCGAGAAGGTGGCGCAAAATCAATCCTGATCGCACATCATTTATTCCGCGAGACGCTCGGGAAGTTCAAAAACGGCAGCGTTTTCCTGCGACCCGGATGTCATGCGATCCAATTGTTTCACATTGAAGTTCTTTCCCCCATGATCTTGCGCGTCGGTGGAATCGGTCGGACGAAGAAAGGTTCGAACCGTCCAGGAAAGCCTGCAAGGATCTAAGGTATGCATGTCGATCGGCGAATCGCAGCTTGATGCGAGGTTTTTCACCACAGGTCTGCATGACGATTGACGTCCTTGTACAGCAGGTAGCGAAATCTACCCGGACCGCCCGCATAACAGGCTTGTGGGCAGTAGGCGCGCAGCCACATAAAGTCTCCGGCCTCGACTTCGACCCAGTCCTCGTTTAGGCGATAGACAGCCTTTCCTTCGAGAACGTAAAGTCCGTGCTCCATGATATGCGTTTCCATGAATGGGATCACTGCGCCCGGTTCGAGGGTCACGATATTCAGGTGCATGTCGTAGCGGATGTCGGAGGAATCAAGGAAACGGGTGGTCGCCCACTTTCCCTCGGTATCCGGCATCGCATCGAGCTCGCAATCGTCCTCGTGGATGAAGACTGCTGGCGGCAGATCAAGGCCGTCGACAACCTTGAAGGCCTTTCGGACCCAGTGAAAGCGAACCAGCGAGGTGCCGCGGTTGAAGAGCTGCCATGCCGAACCCGCCGGCAGGTAGGCGAAGGATCCTGCGCGTAGAGCATGTACCGTGCCTTCGAACTCGATCGTCATCTGCCCTTCGACGACGAAGATCGCCGCCTGCACTCTGGCATCCGGCTCTGGGCGGGCACTTCCACCGCCGGGTTGCACTTCCATTAAGTATTGGGCAAACGTTTCAGAGAAGCCGGTGAGCGGCCGTGAAAGAATCCAGGCCCTCGTCTTTGCCCAGTGAGGCAGCGCGCTGGTGACGATATCGCTCATCACGGTGCGCGGTATCACTGCATAGGCCGTTTTGAAAACGGCTTTGCTGGACAGGAGGTTGGTCTGCGGCGGTAGGCCGCCCACCTGAGAGAAATAGTTATTCGTGCTCACCATCAGCTCCGGCGTTTGTTTGAGCATCTGCTTTACCGCAGCCCCGAAATTCGGCAACCACAGAGTAACTGCGCCGCAGGAAAAAAGCGAGGCATGGCGCTATCTATCTACAACATTTATGAAATCTCAATTTCACATAATCTGGCATGAAATCTGCTTCTCTTTTTATGACTGGACAGAAGTCCAGCACAGTTCAAAAAAGAGGGAACGGCATGACCAGGACATTATCGATGACTCGATATCGCCTCGGCATTCTTCATACCTTGCGGATGACAACGGTATTGGGCACCGTCGCCGCCGCACTACTGGCAGCGGCCGTCAATCCGGCTCTTGCGGCCGGAACGCTGCGCATCGGCATGACAGCGTCCGATATACCGCTGACCACCGGCCAGACCGACCAGGGCGGTGAAGGCCAGCGCTTCATGGGTTATACCGTCTACAATTCGCTCATCGAATGGGACCTCACCAGCGCCGACAAACCTTCTGTGCTGATCCCCAGCCTTGCGACCTCCTGGCAGGCCGATGCAACGGATAAGGCCAAATGGATCTTCAAGCTGCGCGACGGCGTGAAATTTCATGACGGCAGCGCCTTCAACGCCGATGCCGTCGTCTGGAACCTCGACAAGCTGATGAAGCCGGACGCACCGCAGTTCGACAAGCGTCAGTCGGCGCAGGGCAAGTCGCGCATTCCGGCCGTCGTTTCCTATAAGGCGGTCGACCCACTCACCGTCGAGATCACCACCAAGGGGCCAGATGCTACGCTTCCCTATCAGATAAGCTGGATCTTGATGTCCTCCCCCGCAAACTGGGAAAAGCAGGGCAAGAACTGGGATATTGTTGCGCAGAAGCCCTCCGGCACCGGCCCGTGGAAGATGGAGAGTGGTTTTACGCCGCGCGAACGCGCCGAGTTGACACCCAACAAGGACTATTGGGACAAGGCGCGCATTCCCAAGCTCGACAAGCTGGTCCTGATCCCGCTGCCGGAACCGAATACCCGCGTCGCTGCCCTGCGCTCCGGCCAGGTGGACTGGATCGAGGCTCCTGCCCCAGATTCGGTCAAGTCGCTGAAGGATGCCGGCTTCAAGATCATCACCAATTCCTATCCGCACAACTGGACCTGGCATCTATCGCGCGTCGAGGGTTCGCCGTGGAACGACATCCGCGTGCGTAAGGCGGCAAACCTTGCCGTCGACCGAGACGGCCTCAATGAACTTCTCGGCGGCCTGTCGATTCCGGCTCAAGGGTACATGCCGCCAGGCCATCAGTGGTTCGGCAAGCCCTCCTTCAAGGTGGAATACAATGTCGACGAAGCCAAGCAACTGATGAAGGAGGCTGGTTACGGCCCCGACAACCCGCTCAAGACCAAGGTCATCATCTCGTCGTCCGGCTCGGGCCAGATGCTGCCGCTGCAGATGAACGAATATATCCAGCAGACACTCGCCGAGGTCGGCATCAATGTCGAATACGAAGTGATGGACTGGAACACGGTGATCAACGTCTGGCGCGCCGGCGCCAAGGATCCGAGCGCCAAGGGCGCGACGGCGATCAACTACAGCTACTTCATCCAGGACCCCTTCACGGCAATGATCCGCCAGTCCCAATGCAACCTCGCGCCGCCAACCGGCACCAACTGGGGTTATTATTGCGACAAGGACATGGACGCGCTGTTCGACAAGGTGCGCAACACTTTCGATCCCGTCGAGCAGGACAAGGTGATGCAGCAGGTGCACGAGAAATACGTGAACGACGCGCTCTTCCTGATGGTGACGCACGACGTCAACCCGCGTGCCATGACCGCCAAGGTCAACGGTTTCGTGCAGGCCCAGAACTGGTTCCAGGACTTTTCGACGATCTCCATGGATCCCTGATTTTGAGCAGGCGGCGCGCAAGGCCAACCGGCGCTCCGCCTTCCATGATGCCCGATCAATCGCTTTTCGTGAGGACACCATGCTGCTCTATGCACTCAAACGACTACTGCACGTCATACCTGTGACGATCGGCGTGAGCATCGTCTGCTTCATGCTGATCCATATCGCCCCCGGCGATCCGCTGGCCGCGATCCTGCCATCCGACGCATCGGCCGACATGCAGAACCAGATGCGCAGTTTCTACGGGCTCGACCAGCCGCTGCCCGTTCAATATGCCCTTTGGGCATGGCATGCGCTGCACGGCGACCTCGGCACTTCCATCGCCACCGGTCGACCCGTACTGCAGGAGATCCTCGGTGCCTCGGTCAATTCCATCATCCTGGCGCTGGCGGCGGCAACCATCGGCTTTCTCACCGGCTGCACGCTGGGTCTCCTGGCCGGCGTGTTGCGCGGCGGTTGGATAGACCGAATCGCATCGATGTTTTCGATGCTCGGCGTCAGCCTGCCGCATTACTGGCTCGGCATGGTGCTAGTCATTGCCTTTTCCGTCACGCTCGGCTGGCTGCCGTCCATGGGCGGCGGGCCGGAAGGATCGGCGGGCCGGAGTTTCAGCTGGGTCTATATCCAGTTCCTGATCCTGCCCGCGGTCACCATGTCGGTTATCCCGATGGGGATCGTCGCCAGAACGGTCCGCTCGCTGGTCGCCGACATCCTCTCGCAGGATTTCACTCAGGCACTGGCCGCCAAGGGGCTGATGACCCCGCAGATCCTGCGGCATGTGGTACGCAACGCCGCGCCGACGGCATTGTCGGTCATGGGCCTACAGCTTGGTCAATTGCTGGGTGGCTCGATCCTGATCGAGACCGTCTTCTCCTGGCCCGGAACTGGCTTCCTGCTGAACGGCGCGATCTTCACCCGCGACCTGCCTATCCTACAGGGCACGATCCTCGTGCTCGCGATGTTTTTCGTTTTCCTCAACCTCGCAGTCGACGTGCTGCAAAGCGCCATCGATCCCCGCATCCAGAGGAGCTGACCATGGCCGTCATAACCGCAGACATTCCACCGGCTGCAATAGCCGTCGCCAAGTCGCCCGGCTTCTGGAGCGGCGTGCTGCGCCGCATCTGTCGCGATCCCGTCGCCGTCACAGCACTGGTCATCCTTCTCCTCCTGGTGCTGATGGCGATCTTCGCTCCCTATATCGCGCCCAACGATCCGTCGAAGGGCAGCGTCATCCGTCGCCTGAAGCCGATCGGAACGCCGGGCTTTATCCTCGGTACCGACGAACTCGGCCGCGACATGGTCTCCCGGCTCATCTACGGCGCGCGACTTTCTCTCATCATGGGCGTCATACCCGTGCCGATCGCTTTCGTCATCGGCTCGACCATCGGCATCGTCGCAGGATATACCGGCGGCATTGTCAACACGCTGCTGATGCGCACGATCGACATCTTTTATGCCTTTCCGTCCGTGCTGCTGGCGGTGGCTCTCTCCGGCGCGCTCGGATCGGGGCTCACCAATGCGCTTGTTTCGCTGGTCGTGGTCTTCATTCCGCAAATCGCCCGCGTTGCCGAAAGCGTTACCACGCAGGTTCGCAAGCTCGACTATGTAGATGCGGCGCGGGCGTCGGGCGCTCCGCCGATGACGATTATCCGCGTCCACATTCTCGGCAACGTTCTGGGACCTATCTTCGTCTTTTCGACAAGCCTCGTCTCCGTGTCAATGATCCTTGCCTCCGGCCTTTCCTTCCTTGGCCTGGGGGTGCGGCCACCTGACGCGGAATGGGGGCTGATGCTGAACACACTCCGCACCGCGATCTACAACAATCCGTTCGTGGCAGCACTCCCCGGCGTGATGATCTTCATCACCTCGATCTGCTTCAACCTTTTCTCAGACGGGCTGCGCTCAGCCATGGACGTGAAGTCATGATTAGCATCGTCGAAGAACCGGCCTATGACCTTCCCGTCGGCGAAAGAGGCGGCCCGGCACAGCCACTCATCTCCGCCCGCAGGCTACTCAAACACTTTCCGGTCAAGGGCAGCGGCTTCATGAAGCCTAAGAAGGTGGTGCGGGCCGTCGATGGCGTCGACTTCGACATCCTCAAGGGCGAGACGCTCGGCGTGGTCGGCGAAAGCGGCTGCGGCAAGTCGACGACGGCGCGCCTGCTCATGCAGTTGATCGTGCCCGATCAGGGCGATATCCTGTTCGACGGCGAAACGGTTGGCGGCGCATTGCCGCTCTCGGACTATCGCCGGCAGGTGCAGATGGTCTTCCAGGATAGTTATGCCTCACTCAATCCGCGGCTGACCATCGAGGATTCCATCGCCTTTGCCCCGCGGGTGCATGGCGTGCCGATGGCGAAGGCGATCACCCGGGCGCATGACCTGTTGCACCGTGTCGGGCTGGAGCCCGCACGCTTTGCCGGCCGCTACCCGCACGAACTGTCGGGTGGCCAGCGCCAGCGCATCAACATTGCCCGTGCCCTGGCACTGGAACCGCGCCTCGTCATTCTCGATGAAGCAGTATCCGCGCTCGACAAATCTGTCGAAGCTCAGGTCCTTAACCTGCTCCTCGACCTGAAACGGGATTTCGGCCTGACCTACCTTTTCATCTCCCACGATCTCAACGTCGTGCGCTTTATGTGCGACCGGGTCATGGTCATGTATCTCGGCAAGGTGGCCGAGATCGGCAGCCGCGATGCGATTTTCGAAAACACCCGCCACCCCTATTCGGCGGCGCTGCTCGCCTCGATGCCGAAGATGGACCCCTCCGAGCGAACCACCGAGCCGCCGCTGTCCGGCGACCCGCCGAACCCTATCGATCCGCCATCGGGCTGCCGTTTCCATACCCGGTGTTCATTTGCAGAGGCCGTCTGCAGTGAAAAGCTGCCGCCGCTTGCCGATGTGTCCGAAAGCCAAGCGGCCGCCTGCCTGATGTCTGTACCCGGATCGGGCCACAGCCGCGCGCCAGTCTTGATGGAGGCATGACCATGCATACCGATGCCATGATCGATATCCGCAATCTCTCCGTTACCTTCAACCGCGGCCGCAAGCCGGTCAAAGCCGTCAACGGCGTCAGCCTTTCGGTCCGGCCGGGGGAAGTCATTGCCCTGCTTGGCGAATCCGGCTCCGGTAAGAGCGTCACCATGCGCTCGCTGCTGCGGCTGCACCCCAGGGGCACCAGGATCGAAGGTTCAATGACCGTCGATGGCCGCGACGTCACCGGGCTTTCAACCAGGGACCTCGGTGCCTTTCGTGGCGCCACGGTCTCCATGGTCTTTCAGGAACCGCGATTAGCGCTCGACCCGGTCTATACGCTCGGCCGGCAGATCGAAGAAACGATCATGCGTCATGAGCGTATCCCGCGGTCGCAGGCCGCAGCGCGTGCCCTCACGCTCTTCCAGAAGGTCAAGATCCCCTCTCCCGAGCGCCGGCTGCAGAATTACCCGCATGAAATGTCGGGCGGCATGCTGCAGCGCTCGATGATCGCCATGGCGCTCGCCTGCAACCCAAAGGTCCTGCTGGCAGACGAACCGACCACCGCTCTCGATGCCACGGTACAGATCCAGATCCTGCTGCTAATCCGCGATCTGCAGAAGGAATACGGTCTCTCCGTCATCTTCGTCACCCACGATATCGGCGTTGCGGCGGAGGTCGCCGACCGGATCGCCGTCATGTATGCCGGGCGGATCGTCGAGGAAGGCAGCGTCGCCGAGATCATCCGCAATCCCAAACACCCCTATACGAGGGGCCTTCTCGGCGCCCGTGTCGAACTTGCCGATGGGCGCGACCGTCTGATCACCATTCCGGGGGCACCGCCGGATCTCGCCAACATGCCGGCGGGATGTGCCTTCGCTCCACGCTGCGCACAAGCCACGGATCTCTGTCGAGCGAATGTTCCGGCCCTCATGACGATTGGTGAAGCAGCGAGGGTCGCCTGCGTGCAATATGCCCAGCAGCGGCTATGATTATCAAAAACGATAATGACTAAGGGAGGAGGACATGCGGTTCGCATGTCTGGAAACAATGAAGCGCATTACTCTGATCAACCCGAACACCTCTCAACCGACGACGGCGATGATGACTGACATCGCCCGCAAATATCAGCCCGAGGGCTTCACCGTCGAAGGAGTCACCGCAAGCACGGGCGTGACGATGATCCTCGACGCGGTCGCGCTTGCAGCGGCGGCGGAAGGCGTTGTTGAAATGGGGATGGCTGCCGCGCCACATGCAGACGGGTTGATCGTCAGCGCCTTCGGTGACCCAGGCCTCGACCGCCTGAAAAGACTGTCGGGCCTGCCTGCCGTCGGCATATGCGAGGCCAGCATGCTGGAAGCGACCGCCGGCGGCCGCCGCTTCGGTATCGCAACAGTCACTCCGCATCTGGTAACGAGTTTCGCCAAGAAAGCCGAGGAACTAGGGGTTGCGCGTCTTTTCACCGGCACGCGTCTGACGACCGGCGATCCGATACAGCTGGCTGCCGATCCGGATCGCTTGCGGGCTGAACTCGAAAAGGCTGTCCGCGCCTGTTTCGAACAGGATGGCGCAGATGCCGTCATCATCGGCGGCGGCCCGCTCGGACAGGCGGCCGACGATCTTCAACGACTGCTTTCAGCCCCGGTGATCGCGCCGATCCGGTCAGCCGTCGAACTTCTACTGTCGCACATGACCCATCCGTCGAAAGCGGTTGCGAAAGTTACGCAATGAGGAAGCTGCACCCGTCTCGCAATCGCGCAGCCGCTTTTTATGTTGCAAGTCGATTGTCGCCAAACGAAAGTCTGCCCGCTGAGAATATGGCGGAGTTTACGGTGCCGAAGGATAGATCATTCCTGTATCGCGTGCGGCAGGCATTGCCCGATCTCCACCCCGCCGAAAAGCGTCTGGGAGAATTCGTCTGCGACTTTCCCGGCGAACTCGCCAGTTACTCGGCGCAGGAACTCGCCGCCCTTGCGCATGTCTCGAAGGCGACCGTTACTAGGTTCATCCAGCGGCTGGGTTATGAAAACTACGAGGAAGCTCGCCGTCATGCCCGGGCGGAAAAACAAACCGGCTCCCGGCTTTTCCTCGCAAGCTCCGCCGATCCGACATCTTCTCAATCGGTAACGGCGCATATCGCGCAGGGGATCGCTAATCTCGAGGCGACATTCCTCTCCATTTCCGACGCCCAGATCGAGACGGTCGCTGCTACGATGATGCAGGCGCGCAAGGTGTGGGTACTTGGCTTTCGCAGCAGCCATCCCTTCGCGTCCTATCTGCAATGGCAGTTGACCCAGGTGATCGAGGACATCGTAGCGATCCCCGGTGCCGGCCAAACGCTGGGAGAACATCTCGTCAGCTTGCGCGAAGACGATGTCGTCATTTTCTTCGCCATGCGCCGCAGGATCGCCCAGATTGATTTGATCCTCGCACAGATCCGCAAATCGAAGGCGAAACTCCTCTACATCACCGACGAAGGTGCATCCTTCGAGACCGCTGCAAGCTGGCATTTCCGGTGCCAGACGCTGGCGCCTGGACCGCTGTTCAACCACACATCCATCATGGCGCTCTGCCACCTTCTGATCACCAGATGCCTAGAAAAGGCAGGCGTCGAGGGACGTAAGCGCCTCAGAAATATTGAAACACTCAACGAAGGCCTAGAAGAGCTTTAAAAGCAGATGAACGATCGTTTGGAGCATATGGGAGACGTGACGACGTTCATCGCCCGGGCTTCAAAAAGTTCTACCGACGAGAGACCCATATCCGCAAGGTTGGGATATTCACAAATCGCGACGGCTGCGAATTCCGGTGAGCGCATTGAGATAATCCGACGCGACGAAAGTCGCACCAATGCATCATCTTCAGCGTCACCTGAACCATTTGGGTAGGTCGCCTTGAGAGGAATCCAACCGTCGATCGTTACGCGGGGCTAATAAAAGATTTCTGGTGATTTCCTCGCCATATCCCGGAGCACCGAGCAACCTGCCGTCGCGCATGATGGTCTTGCCACGAAGAACCGTCGCCGTCGGCCAGCCCGTGATACGCATGCCTTCGTAAGGTGTGTAGTCGCAGCCGTCCTGCAGCATGAAATGGGTGATCGTCACCTCCTTTTTCGCATCCAAGAGCACGAGGTCGGCATCCGCACCGATCGCGATCGTGCCCTTCCTGGGATAAAGACCGTAGCGCTTCGCGTGATTGGTTGAGGTCAATGCGACGAAGCGGTTCAGATCGATGCGTCCCTTGACGACACCTTCGGAGAAGAGGATCGGCATGCGGGTGGCGATCCCCGGAATGCCGTTCGGCACATGGCGAAAATTGCCAAGGCCGCGCGGCGCCAGCTTGCCCGTTTCGTCGTAGCGGAACGGGCAACGATCCGACGAGAAGACATCGAAGACGCCCTGCTCCAGCCCCTCCCAGCATGCTGCCTGGCTCGCCGTATCGCGCGGCGGCGGGCTGCAGACATATTTGGCGCCCTCCATCCCGGCGCGGTCGAGATCGGCCTTCGTGAGCACCAGATATTGCGGGCAGGTCTCGCCGTAGATCTTCAGGCTGTTCTGTCGGGCACGGCGGATCTCCTCCATGCTCTCACGGTTGGAAACATGGACGACCATGATCGGCGTTTCGACGATCTCGGCGAAGCTGATCGCCCGGTGGGTGGCTTCGCGCTCGACGGGGATAGGGCGCGAGCGAGCATGCCAGTAGGGTTCGGTCTTGCCCTCTCGCTCCATGCGGTCGGCGAGAAACTTGATGGCATCATGTCCCTCGGCATGCACCATGACCAGTGCGTTGCTCTCGCGGGCGACCGCAAGCACTTCCAGGATTTCCCTGTCGTTCAGCTTGAGATCATCATAGGTCATGAAGATCTTGAAGGAGGTATAGCCATCCTTGAACAAAGCAGGCAGGTCCTGGCCAAGTACCTGCGGGGAGGGATCGCAGACGATCAGGTGCAGGGCGATATCGGTATGGCACTGGCCCTCGGCCTTCTGCCGATAGGCCTCCAGCGCGGCGCGAAGGCTCTCCCCCTTTTTCTGCAGGCAGAAGGGCATGACGGTGGTGTTGCCGCCGATCGCCGCCGAGCGCGTCCGTCAGAAAATCGTCGGCAGGCTCGTAACGCGCGGCACGACCAATGTCCGCAAGCTCAAGCTCCCGCACGGGACGCGAGGGTTCGGGGTCGAACATAGATGCCTCGTGCCTGTCATCAGCTTCGCCGAGAAGGATCCGCCGAGCAAACGGAAGGTGACAATCGCTGATGTTCTTCGCCGGCATCCATGTGCCGCAATGGAGAAGCGTCCGGAAGGTCCGGGACGGACTGACGACCGATGTCCTCTATGGTTTCCTGACCACGGCCCCGAACGATCTCGTGAAGCCGATCCATGAGAAGGCCATGCCGGTGCTGTTGCTGTCGAAGGAAGAGACCGACACCTGGATGCGGGGGCCTTGGGAGGAGGCAATGGAATTGGCCCGCCGTCTGCCAACTGACGCGCTGATCATTTCCTCGCGCGAACCGTACGGATCCACGATCGTCTCGACATCCGAAGAGCCGGTGGAACAGGGCAGTCAGCTTTGACGCCTGAACTCTAAGCTTGATTGTGTCGGAAAACGAAAAAGCCTGCCGCGGGAGGAGGTGCGGCAGGCCTCTCGAAATATTGAACAACGGCTGGGAGGAGGATTGCCGCTGTTCTGTCAGGCGCCCCTTGGGAGGAGGAATGGGTCGCCTGTGACACGAAGCTCTGCGGGAGGAGGTGCATTGCTTCGATGCTCTAAAGATACCAGGGACTGCTCACCTCGCCAGCGCTCAGATTGCAGTGCAGCTATGCATATGTTGCAATGGAGCATCAATTCTGTGCTCATTTTTCGGTCATTATGGGCGCGACGCATTCTTCTCGGTGCTCGGCTCGAAACCGAGAACGAATTCGATCACCTTGGCGGCGGACATTTCGCACGGCTTCAGTAGCGACCTCGTTCCTGCCAATCGGTAGAGGTTGAAGCTGACGATATTCGTTGCGCTAAGCTCCTCGCCATAAAGCCAGGTCCGTTTGCCATCCTCCGACCATTTGACCGTCACTCCCCATCGTCGACCGCCAAAATATCCGGCGCGATAGCCATCCGGCAATTTCGCAAGCGCGTCTTCGAACGTCACTGTAACAGGTGGAGGTGTTTTGCCGCAGGCGGTCATGGTGCAAGGCATTCGTCGCAGATCCCGCAGCCATCGTCATCCATGCTCGATGCCGGACGTAACTTTCGACAGCACGGACAGGTCGTTGCATCCGACGCGCACGTCTCTTCGCGGTCCGGCGGAAAAATGTCAATGCAGACTTTCGACAGTGTATTAGCCGCGCTTCGATCCATGGCGATGCTCCACGTTGGGGTTTATACAGAGATGGTACGCCGCGAAGGCTGCACAAGCCGTCAGATCGCTGTCTGCCACAATCGAACGGCCTTCTTGACGATCTTCCCCCGACCTTGTTCATTCGTGCAATGGGCAGAGCCGCTAACGCTGTGCAGATCAGAGTTTCTATCGACGAGATCCAGCCGGAAGTCTGGCGTCGGTGAACACGGCGGAGAGTAACGTTTTCGCGCTGCGGCTGTCGGCTATCCCCTGTACTTGTCAGGAGGCCTCTTAGAACTTGCCGTGCCGGGAGCGCTCCGCGATGCTGGAAAGATCGACTTTCTTGCCCGCGACATCCGCGACGATCTTCAACGTGCCACCCAGAGATTCGACATAATCGCGTAGCGTCGACAGCTTCATGTCGGCGCGCTTCTCCAGTCTTGACACGTTGGTCTGCTTGAAGCCGGTCCCGGCCGACACGTCTTCCTGCGTCCGTCCGGCGAGTGCCCGCAATTCACGCAGATTGTGCGCCGTGACAAGCTCCTCGGCCCGCTTTGCAACGGCGCGCTGTTCGTCATTGGGAAGCGTCTGTATCAGCTTGTCGAGATCATCCATGGTTCTTCTCCAACCCGCTCAAGTGCTCATCATATCGTTTATCGGCCAGATCGATCAGCCGCTTGTAGAAGAGTTTCTCGCTCACACCGCTCTTCGCACCACCGCAGAGAACCACAGCCTTTCGCTCCGGATCGAAGGCAAAGGCGAACCGCCATTGCACCTTCAACACCTTGACACGCAGTTCCTTCATGTTCGCGTATCTGGAGCCTTCGAGCGTGTCGACCTCAGGCCGCCCCACCCAAACCCCTTCTCGCGTATCAGCACCAAATGCGCGAGCAACTCGACCCGAACATCAGCTGGAAGGTCTGTGATCTCACCCTTGAAGCGGTCGTGAAACTCGACCTTCCACTCCATCATTTCATATCCTGAATGATATAGATACTTTGGGATATATAATCCGTGTCTCTCCTCGAGGCAATAGGGCCTGCCTTGAGGAGAGACGCTTACAAACGGTCCTTTTCTCACGCATCCTTATCCGTAAATGCCGCCAAAATGGTCCGCAAAATCGATGGCGAAGCAACGAAGGTCTATCCCCTCCCCTCGCCAAAAAACTGATTGGCTACGTCCGCGTTTCGACCGGCGATCAGCCAATCGCCATGCCGGGATAAAGAACTACGAGACAGGGTAAGAAAAAGCCAATCGGCTAGCTGAAGCCTCCGACCTCAGGCGGCACTACAATTGGCGCGCCCAGCCTCCAAAATCGCTCGAACCTCTTCAATCATCGAGCCTCGTTCATCGAGTTTGGTTATCGCCGAGCCCTCGGAATAACCTGAGAACGGATCACCCGGTGCACCATCAGACTTTCCATTTCGGTTCGCTCAACCGTGCCACGAATGCTCTCGTTAGTCTTTTGTCTGACGGAATCGGACCTGGCTATATAGGCGTTGCAATCCCCTCAGTAATCATGCCATTTCAATTTGAAACGGCATGGATATGCGTCTGGTGAGCGATTTGCTGTTTCTCCCGGATGAGATTCAGGAAGTCGCGCTCATCCAGGTTTTCGGCATCAAGCCCTTCCCAGTCGAGCGCCGTCTGCATGAGCGCCATATCCATCAGACGCACGAGATCCACGAGCTCCAGTGATGAAGCACTATCTCTTGCCGCAGAAATAAGACGGAAGAGCCGCAGGAATCCCACCGGCCCATTGCTATCAATCATATCAGAAATTCCATCGGCCATCGCCTTGATTTGCCTCCGAGCTTGGCGAAAGTTTCGCGATCGGGCAGGCCCGCCTGCATCGGTCCCGAAACGGAATGTTGAAATCGGATCTTGCCCGCCGCAAAACGCTAACACACCCCATGAGTTGCGTAAATGACCCGATTAGATCGATTTAAGTGACTAGAATAGCGCCACTTTGTTAAAATGCAAAAATAGAATTTTACACCAACTCAGTGGTATTTTGCAGAAGCCGGCGACCAGAATGGACGTTCGCGATCTTTAAACTGCGACTTCTCAACGCCCATAAGCTGTCATTCTTCAACAATTGCCCGTAATCCCCGATTAAGTATATTGTTGCGCCTCCACTCATACGCGAGGCGGTCGTGAACAAACCCTTCCCTCCTCTTCCATTCGGCAGCGAACGCGCCGATCTGGATAAATCGCCACTTGAAATCAGAGGCCTGCTTTCGCGGCCGATCTGGCGCGAACTCAGGACCTTTCTGGCGGTCGCCAAAAGCCCTTCCTTTGCTCAGGCCGCTGAGCTTCTCGGCACCAGTGCGCCGACCGTCAGCCGTGATGTGAAGCGCCTTCAGGACCAGATCGGTTCGCAACTCGTCATCTCGACCTTTTCCGGCGTCACGCTGACAGAAACCGGGCGCAAGCTCGCCATCCAGGTTGCAGAGCTCGATTTCCAGCTGTTTTCCCTTTCCAACGACCTGAAGGATGAGATGGACGCCGTCACCGGACGGGTTGCCGTCAGCGTGACCTCCGGCCTTGCCGTCGCCATCGTCGCTCCCGCTGTGCCCCGGCTGAACGACAACTATCCGCGCCTCAATCTCGATATTCGCGAACAGGTGTCGCTCGTCAATTTCGAGAAGAACCAGGCCGATCTGATGATCTCGCTCTCTCCGATTTCGAGGGCGGATGTCGATTGCGTCGAGATCGGCACCCTTCATCTCATTCCGATCGCCAGCCGTGATTATCTGAAGAAATCCGGTGTTCCGCAGCGCCAGTTCATCTCCCAGCATGTCTATGTGCAGTGCAACTATTATGCTTCCGAACGCGAGATCTGGGATGGCTGGCGCGGCCTCGTCGAAGCCGGCCACCAGACACACAACTGCGAGAATTCGCTTGCCTATTTTGCTCTCGTTCGCAACGGCGCAGGCGTCGGGCTGCTCGGCAATTACGTGCTCGCAGATCCCGAACTCGTGCCGCTCGATCTCGGCGTGCATGTCGCCCTGCCCGTCTATCTGACCTCGGTTGCCAATCGCCGGCAATCGAGACCGGTGGCCGCCGTCTATGACTGGATCGTCGATATTTTCAGGACCAACCCGTCTTTCGAAAGCAGATTGACCTTCCCGTCCGGGCGGCACGAACAGGAAGAGAGCTTGCGCAAGATGCTCGAAACTATCGCTCCTCCGCCGCCTTCACAATTTGGCTGAGCTCTTCGGAGATCGAAAGATAGGCATTCGCGACATCTTCCAGGAAGCCGGCGAGCTCGACCGGCTGCACTGTCGGATCATTGATGAGACGACGCACCATTTCGGTGTGTAGTTTCGTGCGCGTGAGAATTTCCTCCTGCAGCGCAGCCGTTGCAGACATGTCGCCCGCGTTGTCAAAACCTGCCATTGTTATGCTGTCTCAAACGAACTCGGGGCGTCCCATTGACCTTCGATGCGCAACAGCATGGCGCTGCTGCTTTCCATGGTAATCGGATCCGATGACGCGGGGATCGTGCCGACAACGGTCAGATAGGGCTCCGGATGGCCGGCGATTTCCACCGGCGGGCTGTCGACGATCTCCAGATCGAAGAGAATGGTCCACAGCCGCGCAAGGCGCTGCTCGGCCTGGGTCAGAACCTTCGTATAGCCCTTGCGCGCTACATGATCGAAGGTCATCTGAATGCAACGCTTAACCGTAAAAGGGTGTCGGTACTTTTCGCGGAAGCAGGTTCGTTCATACTTGGCAAAGTCGGCGAACCAGCGGATGCGAAGCGAGCCTACCGGCTCTTCGCCATCATAAAAGACGAAATGCGTGGCCTGGTGATCATTACCGTCGAAGATGAAGGAGGGCGAGATACCGTGCTCATGGACAAAGCAGATGCTTCTCAAGATCATCGCATCCCGAACATGGTCCGGGGTCGTTGCGACTTGGCATCGAAGATTGGGATATTTGTTCACCATCGGTCGGCCTCGTTGTCTGTGCAACCCACTTCAACTCCAGAACGCGTACTGCGCGAAGGACGAAGATTTCAGGGGGGATTTCAAAAATGACGGACCCTGCCAATCCGATGGCAACCATCATCGCTCTCTGCGCGGAAGGGGCACGCCGGTTTGGCGACGACCCACGGGCCATCGCGAGCTTCGTCGAAAATGAGATTGCGCATCTGTCTGAGAGAGAACAGCGGCAACTCAAAGAACAACTGACGCTTTTGACAGATGGAGGTGGATCTCAAAAGCCGATCATGTAAAGAGAACCTGCAAGATCTGCAGTCGACGGAAGTATTCTCAAGGAGAGGCATGAAAGATCAGGAACTGAATTTGGCAATCGGCCAGAGATTACGCTCCGTGCGCGCCGCTCGCGGCTTCACCCAGAGCGAACTCGCTGCGCATATCGGCGTCGCGTTTCAGCAGATCCAGAAATACGAGAATGGTACAAACCGCCTGTCCGTCGCGGTCATGCTGCGGTTATGCGACTTCATGAAGGTGGATGCCGGCTGGTTCATCAACGGCATCGAAACCGAGGCGGGCGCTGGCGTCGAGGACGAGGCAGCCTATCTTGCCAGGGAAATCGAGCGTATCACGGATCTGAAGATCCGACGCGATCTGACGATGCTGATCCACTCCCTGGCCGCCACCGATGTGGCGAACTGAACCCGTCTCCCGTAGGAAAACCAACAGCAATCCATTTGCCTGCGCGCGGCGGCCACCTGATGGGGCGCGCCTTCTTTGAGCGGCCTCGCAGGCAAGCTGCGAGGCCGAAGCGTTCCTGACAGCTTCAGGCGGCGTTCGGATAACGCGCAGCGTACCAGGTCTTGAACAGGTGATACTGGTTTTCGAGGTGATGGCGCTGCGAGTTGCTCAGCTTGTCGGTCTCGTTGAAGTGCAGCGTGTATTCAGTCTCGCCGTTCAACACCATCAGATACTTGTAGTGCAGCACGAGATCTGGACCTTCGTCGTAGGTCGACAGAACCATCAGCGCCTCTTCGAGCTCGCGGGCGGCGCTGCGGGCGGCCGCATCACCCTTGGCTGCCTGTTCGCAGAGCGAAACGAGATGCAGCACTTCCTTCGGCAGCGCGTTGCCGATGCCGGTGATTGCTCCGCCCGCGCCGCAATTGACAAAGCCGTGATAGACGCCGGTATCGACACCAACCATCAGCGTGAGCGCATCATCGCCGGACGTGATGTTTTCGGCCGCATAGGTCATGTCGCTCTTGCCGCCGAACTCCTTGAAGCCGACGAGGTTCGAAAAGCGCGAACGCAGATCGAAGAACAGATCGGCGCGCGTCGCAAAGCCGTAATAGGGGCTGTTGTAGATGACCGCCGGCAGGCCCTTGGCCGCTTCGAGGATCGCCGAGAAATGGTCCCGCTGGGCCGAAACGGACGAACCGCGCGACAGCACGCGGGGGATGACCATCAATCCCTTGGCGCCGACGGCCGCAGCATGCGCAGCATGGGCGACTGCCGACTTGGTGTTGACGGCACCGGTACCGACGATAACCGGAACACCTGCCTCGACGAGGCGCTGGACACCTTCCTGACGCTGCTCATCGGTCAAGAGCGGCCAGTCGCCCATCGAACCGCAATAGACGACGGCGGACATGCCGAGATCGATCAGTTCCTTGCCCTTGCGGGCAAGCGCGTCAAAATTTGGGGTGCGGTCGTCGTTGCAGGGCGTCATGAGCGCCGGGATGCAGCCTTGGAATACGGAACCAGTCATCGCCAATCTCTCGTTCTCTGGAAAACTCCCCGGACAGCGGGGTTGATGAGGCATGTAGCATCTTGCCGACTTCTTGTCGACAATAAAAATACAGAGAACGATTTTCCGTCCATGCTGGGCGAGGCACTGCTGCTACGGTGCGAGAATTTTGCCGGCGGCTTAGAGAGCCAGCTTAGCGTTGTGTCGGGAATCGGCGGTGATGTAGGAGCGGATTTGTCCGACGATCTGATCGGCGTGGGCAGATGCCAGGCTGTCGGCCAGCGTCACGTCGCGATTGATGATCGCCTGGATCATCTCCTCGTGCTCGCCGACATATTGGCGCGGCAGCACATCGTTGAAGGAGGAATAGTAGAGCCTCAGAATGCGGCGACCTTCATCCAGCAGCCGGGTGAAAAGCTCGACGTAATATCTGTTCCGGCCGGCCTGGGCGATCGCGATATGGAAGTCGCGATTGGTCGAAATCATGCCGAGCACATCGCGGTTCGTGACCGCCGCCTCGAAAGCCTTCTGCTGCACAAGGATCGCGGCGATATCGCCTTCGGCGTGATTGGCAGCCGCAAGCCGCGTCGTGACGCGGTACATCAGCGTCAGCGCGTCGAAAAATTCCGGCAGGCCGAGGAAATCGATGTTCGAGACGATCGTCGCGCGGTTGGTGAGCGTGGTGATCAGGCCTTCGGCTGCAAGCCGCACCAAGGCCTCGCGGATCGGCGTGCGCGACAGCGCAAAACGATCCGACAGCTGCTGTTCGTCGATCGGGCTGCCCGGCGGCAATTTCAGCTCGATGATCTCGTTTCGAAGCGTCTCATAGACCGTCGATACGCCGGAGCCGCGCCTGTGCGTTTGCAGTTTTTCGGTCTCGTCCACGCGCCCATCGTCCTTTCAAGCAGCCGAGTTTACACCCAGTTACTAGCGAATGCGCAAAAGGACTTCAAACTTAATATACTTTCTGTCGGCAGATGGAATTTTGAATGTTCCTTTACCTCGGCGGGAGACGGGCGCCTATTCCTGTTTGCCCGGCTTGCCGACGCGCAAGGCGTCGCTCAATTCCATTCGCGCCGTGCCGATCAGCTGCTCCATGGCAAAACGCGCCGCATCGGGCCGCCGCATACGGATGGCGTCGAGCACATCCTGATGCCGGGCGATGGCGTAGTCGTGACTCTGGCTTGCCCGGTTGGTCAGGCGAAAGCTTGCGAGCAGGGCAGCGCGGATGGCGGTGGCGAACTGGCGGAACACCCAGTTGCCGCTGGCATTGATGATGGCAGTGTGGAATTCGAGGTCGGCCTGGCTCCAGGCCTCGTTGTCACGGGCGTTGGCGGCCACCATGTCCTCGAAGGCTTCGGCGATCTGGGCGAGCTGCTTGGCTGTGGCGTTCGCAGCCGCCTGTGCGGCTGCTGCGGGCTCCAGAAGCTGACGGGCATCGAGGAGCGAATCGTAAAAGCTGCGGTCGTCGCTGAATTCGAGCGTCGCATCGAGGACCATCGGATCAAGATAGTTCCAGTTCTCGCGCGGCAGCACGCTGGTGCCGGCACGCGTGCGGGAGCGGATCATGCCGAGAGCCGACAGATATTGCATCGCCTCCCGAAGGCTGGTGCGGCTGACGCCATAGACCTCGGAAAGCTCCGCTTCGTTCGGCAGCAGCGAGCCTTCGGCAATGTCACCGGATACGATCTGCCCGATGAGCTTCTTCAACAGCTCCTCGCGCACCGTGCGCCGCCCCTGTTCCAGGTTGGCTGACGTAGTCCCCGTTCGCAGAAGTCCTGATCGCGTGCTCATAACGTCCCCCGTACCGCTGGTCTCGTTGTCACCATGAGCAGCGCCATGCTTTCTCATCAATGTGCAACAATAGGCTCAGCGGGCTTCTCCCAAGAAATCTGGTCATCACGCGCGACTGCCGCGCCCGGCAGCCGACGAGCGCATATTGTCGAGCAGGACGGCGATCAGAAGAATAAGACCGCGCACCACATATTGATAGAAGGCCTGGATGTTGAGCAGGTTCATGACGTTTTCGGCAATGCCCATGATCAGCACGCCGACGATCACGCCGGTCATCGCCGCGCGGCCACCGGCAAGCGACACGCCGCCGAGCACGCAGGCCGAGATGACGGAGAGTTCCAGGCCGGTCGCCGCATTGGGCTGGCCGGACGTGATGCGCGAGGCGAGCAGAATGCCGGCGATGGCGCAGACGAAGCCCTGCAGTGCGAAGATCCAGATGCGCATGGTGACGACATTGACGCCGGCAAGGCGCGAAGCCTCCGGATTGCCGCCGATCGCCAGCGTGTTCTTGCCGAAGACGGTGCGGTTCAAGACGAAGCCGAAGATGATGAAGAGCAGAGCCATGATCCAGATCGGCGTCGGCACCGTCAAAAAGCGCGACAGCGCCAGCTGGTAGAAGGCCGGATCGTTGATGCCGACGGCGCGGCCGTCAGAGGCGATCAGCGCCAGACCGCGGACGATCTGCATGGTCGCGAGCGTCGTGATCAGCGCATTGATGCGGAAACGGGCGATGACGACGCCGTTGACGACGCCGACGATGCTGCCGCAAACAAGCGCTGCCAGCAGGCCAAGCGGAATGGAGCCGGTCGCGTTCGATACCATGACGGCGATCATGCCGGAAAAGGCGACGGTCGAGCCGACCGAAAGGTCGAAGTCGCGCGAGGCAAGGCAGAACATCATGGTGCAGGCGACGATGCCGATCGTTACCACCGACTGCAGCAGGCCCAGCATGTTGCGTTCGGTCAGGAAGCTCGGCACGGTCAGTGAGACGATCACGAAAGCGATCGCGAAGATCACTACCAGACCCTGTTCGCCGAGAAGGACTTTTTTCAACGCGTTCATCACTGCTGTTCCTGAATTATATGGTACCGGCGGCATTCTTGTCGGGGAGGGCCGCGGTCAGAATGCTGCGTTCGTCGAAATCGGCGCGCGCCACGTCGGCGGCAACGCGGCCCTGGCACATGACGATGATGCGATCGGAAATGCCCATGACTTCGGGCAGCTCACTGGAGATGACGACGATCGCCATGCCGCCGGCTGCGAGTTCGTAGAGGATTTCATAGATTTCCGACTTGGCGCCGACATCGATGCCGCGCGTCGGCTCGTCGATGACCAGCACCTTGACACCCTGTTCCGAGAGCCAGCGGCCGAGAATGACCTTCTGTTGGTTGCCGCCGGAGAGATTGATGATGTCCTGCTTGCGCGAGGGCGTGCGTACCCTGAGCTTGGCGATAAACTGGTCGGCAACCGAAGCTTCCTTCTTCGGGTTCAGAACGCCGAAGGGCGAGAAATGTCGGCGTGAGGAGATCGCGATATTTTCCTCGATCGAGCGGCCCTGGATGATGCCGTCGAACTTCCGGTCCTCCGGGCAGAGAACCATGCCGGCATTGATCGCCGCCTTCGGATTGCTTGGGGAGACAGCCACGCCATCGATCGTAACACTCCCCTGATGGCGGTGGTCGGCGCCGTAGAGCAGGCGCGCCATTTCGCTTCGCCCGGCACCGATCAGGCCGAAGAAGCCGAGGATTTCGCCCTTGCGGACGGAAAAGCTGATGGGGTTACGGAGCTTCAAGCCGGCGAGGTTCTTGACCTCAAGACGCGTCTCGCCAAGCGGGCGCTCGCGCCAGCCCCAGATATTGTTGATCTCACGCCCCACCATTTCGGCGATGATCTGCTCGCGCGTCGTCTCGGCGACTTTTGGATGGTGGGCGGCAAGCTTGCCGTCACGCAGGACGGTCAGGCTGTCGCAAAGCCGGAAGATCTCGTCGAGGCGATGGGAAACATAGAGGATAACAGTGCCCTTGGCCTTCAGCTTGCCGATCAGAGAAAACAGGATTTCGCTTTCGCGCGAAGAGAGCGACGAGGTCGGCTCATCGAGCGCGATGACGCGGGCGTCAAGCATGACGGCCTTGGCGATCTCCACCATCTGGCGGGCGCCGATCGAAAGCGCGGATACTTTTACCGAGGGATCAACGTCAATACCGATCTCATCGAGCTTGGCGCGCACAGTCTCAACGAGGGCCTTGCCGTTGATGACGCCGGCCTTGCCGGGAAAGCGGCCAAGCCAAAGGTTTTCGGCAACCGTGAGTTCCGGAACGAGCTGAAGTTCCTGATGGATGACGATAACGCCGGCGTGGAAGGCATCGCGGACGGAGCTGTATTTCTGCTCGAGGCCATCGATGAGAATGCTGCCCTCATCGGCTGACTGGTCGCCCGAGAGTACGCGGATCAGGGTGGACTTGCCGGCGCCGTTTTCGCCCATCAGCCCGTGCACGGCGCCCTTGTCGACGCCGAAGGAGACGTTGGAGAGCGCCTGGACGCCCGGATAGCCCTTGGAAATGGTTTTGAATTCGAGGAAAGCCATCATCGCTCCGTCGAGAATATGCCCGGCGGCCGAAGATGCCGCCGGGATGAAATCATCATCAGAGGATGATTATTCGATGCCGAGGTCCTTGCGAACCTTTTCATAGTCGCCGCGCAGCGCCAGCGAACCAGAGGTCAGCGTCACCTTTGCCGGCTCCTTGCCGTTGGCAATCCAGTCATACATGTCGAGTGCGGTTTCATAGCCGTGACGCTTCGGCGAGATGATGACCGTGCCGAAGAAGCCGGTCGCAGACGGCTTCTTGAACTCGTTGATCGCCGATTCCGCACCACCGATACCCACGCCGATCATGTTGTCGGTGGGAATGCCGACCGATTCAGAGGCACGCACTGCGCCGAGCACGGCCTCGTCGTTAAGGCCGAAGGCGACCCAGTATTTCACGTCGGCATGCTTGTTGAGAACGGTGGTCGCGGCATTGAGTGCCGCTTCCGTATCGGTCTTTGCCTGCGGCGCATCATAGATGTTTTCAGCCGGGAAGCCGGCGGCCTTCAGCACCGAGATTGCGCCTTCGACACGGTCGACGGCGGTCGGAAGCTGGTCGTAGGAGACGCGGATTGCGCCGACAGTCTTCATGTCCCAGCCGCGCTTCTTCATTTCGTCGACGATTGCCTGGCCAACGCCTTCGCCGATCTTGGTGGCGGAAATGCCCATATGCGGCACGTCTTCCAGCGGCTTGCCATCGGCACCGACCAAACGGTCGTCGACCGTCATTAGCTTAAGCTGGTTGGCGGCGGCCTTGGCGACGATGCCGGGACCGAGCTTGACGTCAGGCGTGCAGATAATGAAGCCCTGGGCACCCTGTGCACCGAGATTGTCGATCGCCGACTGGACCTTCTCACCATCTTCGGCACCGATCTTGACGACGGTGAAACCCTTTTCCTTGGCGGCCTGGTCGGCGAATTTCCATTCGTCCTGGAACCAGGGCTCTTCCGGCTGCTTCACGATGAAACCGATCTTGACATCCTCCGCCAGGACGGAGCCGACGGCCAGAACGGCAAAGGCGCCAGCGAGGATGGCTGCTTTGAAGAAGCGCATAATCTCTCTCCCTAAAATCTCGATCTGCCGCTCACTCGGCAGCAGCCATTGAATAAAAATAAACATCATACCAGTCAAGATTTGTGTATGATTATTTATGCGATTCAGCGGGCGAAAAGCCGACTAAATTCATATTGGCGTGGCTCAACTCGCCGAAATCACCAGAAACTTAGGCTCGAACGCCGCCGGATATGCAAAATAAATCCTATCTATATTGACAATCAATCGACCGATAATAGGGTGCCGCCACAGTCGGATCAGCCTCGATCCGTGGGGAAGGCATTGTTTCATGGCGATCATCGATTTGCAGGAGGGTGCACTTTCGGCCCGTGTCTCGACGGCCGGCGGTGTGCTCCTTGATTTCTTCTGGATGCGGGATGGCCGGAAAATTCCGCTTCTGAGGCCGGCAGCCGATGATGCCGATGCACTGTCGTCGGCCTGCTATCCGCTCGTGCCCTTCGGCAATCGCGTGAGGAGCAATCGTTTCCATTTCGAAGGACGCGACTACAGCCTTCAGCCGAACACGTCCTGGGACCCACACTACCTCCACGGAGATGGCTGGCTGGCCGACTGGGCGCTTCTTTCCGAGAGTGCCACAGGCGCTGAGATCGGTTTCCGCCACCGGGCGGACGGTTCGCCCTATAGTTATAAGGCGAAGCAGAGCTTCAGATTGTCGGGCAAGGGGCTAAAGCTGCATATGAGCGTGGAGAATACCGGTGAGGCGGCCCTGCCCTTCGGACTCGGCTGGCATCCGTTCTTTCCGCTGACGGAACAGACGACGCTTCTTGCCAAGGCACAGCACTTCTGGACCGAGACGGAGGGCTGGCTGCCAGGCGAACCGGCCGAGATCCCTGCCGATCTCGATTTCTCGCAGCCCGCGCCCCTGCCGCGGCGCTGGATCAATAACGGCTTTGAGGGCTGGAGCGGTAACGCGCGCATTACCTGGCCCGAGAGCCGTGCCGCGCTTGACCTGGCGGCGGACCCGATCTTCCGCCACGCGGTCATCTTCCTGTCGGACGAGCGCTTCGACCCCGGATTTCGCCGAGACTATTTCTGCTTCGAACCGATGTCCCATCTCGCCAACGGGCATAATCTTCCCGGATTTGGCGATCTCAAGGTCTTGCAGCCGGGCGAAAGCTTGGAAGGCTCGATCCGCCTGCAGCCGCAGGCCATATCCTGATCACAAGAGAACGAGCATAAAGAGGAAGCAGACGATGACAAACCGCCTTTGCGGAAAACGGGTCTTCATCACGGGTGCCGCGCAAGGGATCGGAAAGGCGATCGCTGAAGCATATGCCGCCGAGGATGCCCGCCTCTTCCTCGTCGACCGCGATGAAACGCTGCTCGAAGAGACAGCCGCAGCACTCGCATCGAAGGGCACTGTACTTGGCTTTCAGGCGGCCGACATCAGCGATGTTTCGGCTATAGAGGCGGCCGTTGGCAAGGCGGAAGAGCAGATCGGCAGCATCAATGCCCTCGTCAACAATGCCGGCGTCAACGTCTTTGCCGAACCCTTGCAGACGACGGACGAAGAGTGGCAGCGCTGCTTCGACATCAATCTCAAGGGCGCCTGGCACTGCTGCCGTTCGGTTCTGCCGTACCTGATTTCGCAAGGCGGCGGGGTGATCCTCAACATCGCCTCGACGCACGCCTTCACCATCATTCCCCACACCTTCCCCTACCCGCTCGCCAAACATGCGCTGCTCGGCATGACCAAGTCTCTCGGCATCGAATATGCGCCCCAAAACGTGCGGGTAAATGCGATTGCTCCCGGCTACGTCTCGACCCAGAAGGTCATCGATTACTGGAACAGTTTCCCTGATCCGGAAAAGGCCAAGGCCGATACGATGAAGCTGCATCCGGGTGGGCGTATCGCCACGCCGCAGGAAATCGCCATGGCCGCAGTCTTCATGATCTCGGACGAATGCACCTTCATGAATGCCACTTGCCTGACGATCGACGGCGGCTTGAGTGTCATGCAGCACCAATAATAGCGGGCCTTTTCTCCTCTCTCTGGCCTCAGAGCGCGGGCGCTCACAACCATTGTCTAGTTTTTGCGCAGCAGCATTACTTGACACAATTTTGGGCGATCCATAGAGTTTTATCCATCTGGTAAAAAAGAGGGGAACTCATGAAAAATCAGATCACTATCTCCCGCCGCACGGTGCTCGCCTCCGGCATGGCACTCGGCGCGACCGCCTTTGCACCCAGGCTTTGGGCGCAGGAAAAACTCAAAGTTGCCGGCATCCATGCCTCGCCGGTGGAAAATGCCTGGAATTCCTGTCTGCACAAGGCGCTGCAGGACGCCGCTTCCGAAGGCGTGATCGAGTATGTCTTCTCCGAAGGCGTTTCGGGCACCGACTATCCCCGCGCCATGCGCGAATATGCCGAACAGGGTGCAGCACTCATCGTCGGCGAAGCCTACGCCGTCGAGCGCGAAGCCCGCCAGGTTGCTGCCGATTATCCGAAAACCGCCTTCATGCTGGGTTCGAGCGGCGAAGCATCGGGCGACAATTTCGGCGTCTTCGGCACCTGGAACCATGACGGCGCCTATCTGGCCGGCATGCTAGCCGGCCAGATGACGAAATCCGGCATTGTCGGCTCGGTCGGCGCGCTGCCGATCCCCGAGGTCAACATGCTGATGAATGCCTTTGCGGCGGGCGTGAAGGAAGTCCGCCCGGATGCCAAGCATCTGGTCGCCTTCATCGGCACCTTCTTCGATCCGCCGAAGGCGCGCGAAGCGGGCCTCGCCCAGATCGATGCCGGCGCCGACATCCTGTTCGGCGAACGTATCGGCACGGCGGACGCCGCCAAGGAGCGCGGCATCAAGTCCGTCGGCTCGCTGATCGACTATACGCCGCGTTATCCAGACACCGTCTTTGCCAACGCCATCTGGGGCTTCCGTCCGATCCTCAATGCCGCGATCGCCGATGTGAAGGCCGGCAAGCCGACCGGCAACAATTACACGCGCTTCGGCCTGATGAAGGAAGGCGGCAGCGATATCGTCTACGTCAAGGGCGTCGCACCGGCGGAAGCCGAAGCGGCGATGGAGGCCAAGCGCGCCGCCATCAAGTCCGGCGCCTTCGAAGTGCCCATCATGCCCGAGGAGCCGAAATAAGCCGGCAGCCGCATGAACGGGACTGATGCAAGCAAGGGCTCGATACCGGGCGGCGACGCGATAGCGCTCGCCGCCCGGATCAGGAGCGATGCACTTGGTTGTGCCGAGGCGATGAAGCAGGCGATTTCAGCCGCCAGGGCCAACGAGGCGCTTGGCGCGATCTGTCATATCGACGAAGCGCTAGGCACGGCGGATGCCGCTGCGCTCGATCGCGAATTCAGAAACAATCCCGCCACTTTCTCCGCCCGGCGCTTTGCCGGCGTGCCGACGCTTGCCAAGGATCTCGGTGGCCCATTCAAGGGGCTGGCCGTTCGTGCCGGCTCGCGGCTCTTCGACGGGATGCTCGATCCGTCGGCCGATTCCGATCTCGCGGCGCGCTTCCGGCAGGCCGGTTTCAGCCTGTTTGGCCTTACCACCAGCCCGGAAGTTGGCCTCTCGCTTGCAAGCGAGCCGGTGCGCGGGCCCGTCTGTCGCAATCCGCTCGATCCCTCCCGCACGGCGGGCGGTTCCTCCGGCGGTGCGGCTGCGGCCGTCGCAGCCGGTATCGTCGCAATCGCCCACGCAACGGATGCCGGCGGCTCGATCCGCGTGCCCGCGGCATGCTGCGGGCTCGTCGGCCTGAAAGCCAGTCGCGGCGCCATTCCCGGCGGACCGGGGTTCGGCAATCATCTCGGCGGCATCGCCAGCGAGCTCGCCGTCTGCCGTTCCGTTCGCGACGCAGGCGCGATCTTCGAAGCCTTGCGCGGAAAACCCGCCGGTCCCTATGCGGAACCGGCCCTCGCGAAGAACGAAAAACTCCACCTGCGCATCGGCCTGCTGACGCAGACCAGCAGCGATTTCCCCACCGAGCCGGCACGCCAGGAAGCCGTCGAAGCCGCGGCCCGCAGCCTCGAACAGGACGGGCATGAGATCGTCACCGTTGAATGGGAGCGGCTTGCAGCAAGCGTCGCTGCAAGTGCCGCCATTTTCGCAGATATCATTTCGATCAATCTGGCATGGCTCGTCGAAAGCCTGCATCTCGACCTATCGAAAGCCGAGCCGCTGACCGCCGCCTTTGCGGCGCGTGGGGCAGCGCTTGAGCCGACCGCGCTCTGGCAGGCCCTCAGCGCCATGCCGCATGTCAGCCATGATCTCTGGCGGCTGTTCGACGGCATCGATTGCCTGCTCACACCCATGCTTGCCACAGCGCCGCTGCCGATCGGCTCTTTTCCGACCGATCATCACGACACGGAGCTGCATCTGAACCGCATGGCGCGCTTTGCGCCGCTCGCCTGCCTTGCCAATATATCCGGCTTTCCGGCGCTGACCCTGCCTTATGGACACGATGCGGACGCAATGCCGCTTCCCCTTCAGCTAATGGCACCAATGGGCGGGGAACCCATATTGCTTGCCCTTGCCTCGCGGCTGGAAGCCGAGCAACGTTGGATCCATCCCCATGCCATTGCAGGACTTGCCCCATGACATCAGCTCCCGTGCTTCAGCTTGCCGGCATCAGCAAGCGCTTTGGCGCCATCCAGGCCAATGAGGATATTTCGCTGAGCCTCGCCAAGGGCGAAGTGCTGGCGCTGCTCGGCGAAAACGGCGCCGGCAAGACGACACTGATGAGCATCCTCTTCGGCCACTATGTACCGGATGCGGGAACGATCCATATCGAGGGCACCGAATTGCCGGCCGGCCGGCCGCGGGCGGCGATCCGCGCCGGCATCGGCATGGTGCACCAGCATTTTTCCCTGGCGCCGAACCTGACGGTGCTCGAAAACGTCATGACGGGAACGGAAAAGCTCTGGTCCTGGAAGTCGGAGAAGGCGGCCGGCCGTGCTAAACTGCTGTCGATCTCTTCGCGCTTCGGCCTCGACGTCAATCCCGATGCCCGGCTCGGCGATCTCTCAGTCGGCGAACAGCAGCGCGTCGAAATCCTCAAGGCGCTCTATAACGACGCCCGCATCCTGATCCTCGACGAGCCGACGGCGGTGCTGACCAACATCGAGGCGGAACGTCTCTTCCGGACGCTTCGGGAAATGGCGCGGCAGGGGCTGTCGCTGATCTTCATCTCACACAAGCTGGACGAGGTGATCAGCGCAGCTGACCGCGTCGTCGTGCTGCGCGGCGGAAAGGTCGTCGCCGAACGGCTGACCGGTCAGACCAGCAAGTCCGAGCTCGCAGAACTCATGGTCGGCAGGCGGGTGACACGCCCCGTGCGTGAGGCGTCAACGCCCGGTGCTGTCGTCTTCGAAGCCGTCGGCGTCACCGTTTACGACAGCGGCCAGGAGCGGCTGAAGGAAATCAGCTTGCAGCTTCATGCCGGCGAAACGCTCGGCATTATCGGCGTCTCCGGCAATGGCCAGGCGACGCTCAGCCATCTCGTCAGCGGACTTACCGGCTGGAGCAGCGGGGAGATCCTGCTGTTCGGACAGCCGGTCACCGAAATCGGCGTCGAAAGCCTGATTACTGCCGGCATCGGCCGCATACCTGAGGATCGCAACAAGGAAGGCGCGATCGGCGAACTCGCTGTCTGGGAAAATGCCGTGCTGGAGCGCATCACCTCGCCGCGCTTTTCGCGTCACGGGCTGGTCGACCGTAAGGCCGGCATGGCCTTCGCCCAGGAGATCATCGCAGAATTCGATATACGCGGTGGCGGCCCGGCGACACGCACGCGGCTTCTATCGGGCGGCAACATGCAGAAGCTCATCCTCGGCCGCAACCTGCATGACAGGCCGAAGATCCTGATTGCGGCCCAGCCGACACGCGGGCTCGACGAGGGCGCCGTCGCGGCTGTCCATGCAAGGATATTGCAGGCACGCAAGGAGGGCACGGCCGTGCTTCTGATATCAGAGGATCTGGACGAGGTGATCGGCCTTGCCGATCGCATCCAGGCGATCGTCAAGGGGCGCCTGTCGCCGCCCATCGATGCGGAAAGTGCCGATCCCAGAAAACTCGGCCTGATGATGTCAGGCGAATGGACGTCCGAGGCCCAGCATGCGTCTTGAACGCCGCGATCACCGCCCGCTCTATCTGGTCATAGCGGGACCAATTGCCGCCGTCATCGCCGCACTCGCCATTGCCGGCATCCTCATCGCGCTTGCCGGCGCGCCCGTGTTCGAAGCCTATTGGCGTATCCTCACCGGCGCCTTCGGCACGCGGCTTTCGGCGACCGAGACGCTGACGCGGGCCACACCGCTGATGCTGACCGGCCTTGCCGCAGCCGTCGCCTTCCGCGCCCGGCTCTGGAATATCGGCGCCGAAGGCCAGTTCTATCTTGGCGCCATTACAGTTGCCGCACTCGGCTCCAAGCTCTTGGCCGGACTGCCCGCAGCGTTGCTTATCCCCGCCTTGCTGATTGCGGGCGCCGTCGCCGGCATGGTGCTGATCCTCGTGCCGCTCTGGCTGCGGCTGCGCTTTTCAGTCGATGAAGTGGTGACCAGCCTGCTTTTGAATTTCGTCGCCCTGCTCTTCGTTTCCATGCTGATCGATGGTGTGCTGAAGGATCCGCTCGCCTTCGGCTGGCCGCAATCCATGCCGGTTAGCGATCATGCGCTGCTACCGAAGCTGGTGGCGCGTTCGCGGCTGCATGTCGGTTTCATCATCGCCATCTTCATTGCGCTCGCCGTCCACCTCCTCCAGTCGCGCACCGTCTTTGGTCTGCGCTCACGCGCAGCCGGCCTCAATCCCGCCGGCGCCGCCTTTGCCGGCGTGCCGCTCGGCATGACGCTGGTGAAGGTCGCCTGCCTTTCCGGAGGGCTGGCGGGTCTTGCCGGCGCAATCGAGGTGATGGGCGTGAAGGGCTATGTGACGACGGATCTGTCGCCCGGGTTCGGCTATTCCGGCATCATCGTCGCCATGCTCGCCAACCTGCACCCGATCGGCGTGATCTTCGCCGCCCTCTTCACCGCCACGATGTTCGTCGGCGCCGACGGCATGAGCCGGGCACTCGGCATACCGACCTATATCGCCGACGTGACGGTTGCCGTTTCGCTGCTCACCATGCTTATTGCCCTGTTCTTCACCCAATACAGGATCCGCAGATGATGGCTCTCATCGACATCGTCTCATCCGCAGGCCTCTGGGCCGCTGTGCTGCGCATCGCGACACCGCTGATCTTCGGCACGCTCGGCGCGCTTCTCTGCGAAAGGGCCGGCGTGCTCAATCTCGGCATCGAAGGCATCATGACCTTCGGGGCGATGATCGGCTGGCTTGCGGTCTTCCACGGCGCCGATCTCTGGACCGGCCTTCTGGTCGCAGCCTTCGCCGGCGCGGTCTTCGGCCTGCTACATGCGCTTTTGACCGTGACGCTCGGCCTGTCGCAGCATATCACGGGCCTTGGCATCACGCTCTTTGCCTCCAGCCTCAGTTATTTCGTCTTCCGCTTGGTCGTGCCGCTTGCCGGCACGCCACCGACGATCGTGCCCTTCCAGCCACTCGACATCCCGCTTCTCTCCAGCCTGCCCTTCCTCGGCCCTGCCCTCTTTGCACAGACAGCGCCGACTTATCTGGCGATCTTCCTGGCGCTTGCGATGGGCTATCTGATCTTTCGAACCCCACTAGGCCTGACGATCCGCATGACCGGCGAAAATCCGCATGCGGCGGAAGCCCAAGGCATCGATCCGATCAGGATCCGCTATGGCGCGATCATTGCCGGAAGTGCGCTGATGGCCGTCGGCGGCGCCTTCCTGACGCTCGCAGCCTTCAACAGCTTCTTCCCGACCATGGTCCAGGGACGCGGCTGGATTTCCATCGCGCTCGTTGTCTTCGCCTCCTGGCGGCCGGGCCGGGCCCTCTTCGGCGCCCTGCTCTTTGCCTTCTTCGATGCCTTTCAGCTGAGGCTGCAGACGGTGCTGGGAGGGTACGTGCCCTATCAGCTTTTCCTGATGACGCCCTATCTCCTGTCGATCGCAGCCCTTGCCGTGATGGCGCGGCGCGCCCGCGTGCCGCAGGCGCTCATGCAGCCCTATCGCCGCGGCGAGCGCTGATTGCCATGCCCAGAAACCTCAACAGACCGGTGCCGCCATGTTTGACCTGATCATCAAAAACGCAAATCTTCCCGATGGCCGCAGCGGCATCGATATCGCCATTCAGAAGGACAAGATCGCCGAGGTCGCTTCCGGGATCGACGCCGAGGCGGCCGAGGAAATCGATGCGAGCGGCCGCCTCGTCAGCCCGCCTTTCGTCGATCCGCATTTTCATATGGATGCAACGCTCTCGCTTGGCCTACCGCGCATGAACCGCTCCGGCACGCTGCTTGAAGGTATCGCGCTCTGGGGTGAACTACGGCCAATCCTGACGCGTGAAGCCTTGGTGGAGCGGGCGCTGCGCTATTGCGATCTCGCCGTCTCGCAGGGGCTTCTCGCCATCCGCAGCCATGTCGATACCAGCGATCCGCGGCTGGTAACTGCCGAGGCGCTAATCGAGGTGCGCGAGAAGGTCGCCCCCTATATCGACCTGCAGCTCGTCGCCTTTCCGCAGGATGGTTATTATCGTGCGCCTGAGGGCGTCGAAGCGTTGAACCGTGCGCTGGACATGGGCCTCGATATCGTCGGCGGCATTCCACATTTCGAGCGCACCATGGCTGATGGTGCGGCCTCCGTCGCAGCTCTTTGCCGCATCGCTGCCGATCGTGATCTGCCGGTCGACATGCATTGCGATGAAACCGACGATCCGCTGTCACGCCATATCGAGACGCTGGCAGCAGAGACGGTGCGGTTCGGCCTGCAGGGTCGCGTTGCCGGCTCGCACCTGACGTCCATGCATTCGATGGACAATTATTACGTCTCCAAGCTCATTCCGCTGATGGCGGAGGCGGAGATCAACGTCATTCCCAATCCGCTGATCAACATCATGCTGCAAGGCCGCCACGACACCTATCCGAAGCGGCGCGGCATGACGCGGGTGCGCGAACTGATGGAAGCCGGCCTCAACGTTTCCTTCGGCCATGACTGCGTGATGGACCCCTGGTATTCGATGGGTTCCGGCGACATGCTGGAAGTCGGCCATATGGCGATCCACGTGGCGCAGATGGCCGGCATCGAGGACAAGAAGAAGATCTTCGACGCGCTGACCGTCAACTCCGCCAAAACCATGGGCCTCGAAGGCTACGGCCTGGAAAAGGGTAAGAATGCCGATCTCGTCATCCTTCAGGCGCGCGATCCGCTGGAAGCGCTGCGGTTGAAAGCGAACCGGCTGATCGTCATCCGCCGCGGCAAGGTCATCGCGCGAAGCATGCCTCGCTTGAGCGAACTTGAGATCGAGGGCAGACCGGCACGGCTAGACGCATCGGATTTCCATCCTAGCCTACCGGGCTGACAACGGGTTTCTGTAGGAACGAAGCGCCGTTGCCGGTCCGAGCATATCCTGATCCCCGAGCGCATGCTCTCGCCCGGTCGAGGCGGCGCGCCTTTGCGGTTGTCGGGGCGTCGCATTCGACTCAGGGACAGATGCGGACTTCCTCACTTGGCGCAAAAATTGCTTTTCATGAGCGATGGAGAACACCATATGCTCGACATTGACCCGCGAATATTCTCGATAAACCGGCCGTCGCTTCAGCAATACAAAGCGTTCGTTCAGCGCGACCTCATCATAGAGACTTACCACAGCTCGTCCGGCGAGATGGTCTCGCAGGGCTCGCTTCACAGGATCTCGATCAACCGCACTGCTCACCGGAAGTATGCACACCGGTATGGTTCGGCAAATTTCAGATCTGTCGATAGACCGTCCTTCACACTGGGCTTCCAGCCGGCTTTGATAAATTTCGAAGTCGAAGGCGACGCCGCAGACTACATATCGATCTTCCAGGCTCCGAAGCTCTACGAGAACCTGGGCTTGAGAGATTTCGACCCTGACCGCCTCAACGACGATGCATTCAGTGCAGCATCGGACCCGACCACCTTGCAGGTGGCCCTTTCACTCGCTGCAGCCGTCGAGCAAACCGATTGCGTGGACCCTCTCTTGATGGAGCACCTTGGCATGGCGCTCGCCTGTTCGGTCGTCAGGCTCCTGGGGGCAAAAGCGCCTGTCGGGATGCGGTCGATCACGTCGGAAAAGCTGAAGCGGGTGACCGAGTATGTCGAAGATTACCTTTATCGTGCCAACCTCAACGTCGATGAGTTGGCCGGCGTCGCCCACATGAGCCACTTTCATTTCAGCCGCGCATTCAAGAAGGCCGTCGGGAAGCCGCCGCATCAGTTCATACTCGATCGAAGGATTGAGAAGGCTCGAATTTACCTGGCTGATGGCAAGGAAACTCTCTCTGAGATCGCCTATGCCATCGGCTTTTCCAGTCAGGCACATTTCTCAAGCGTATTTCGCCGGATGGTTGGCGTAACTCCCGCTAACTATCGCAAGTCATTCCAATGATCGGCGCTGATGCGCAGAAAAGCAGCTTTGCGAAAAAATAGCGCACGATTTTGAAATCGCACCCCGCGTTTGCAAGACACACTCTCGACAACAAGGGAGTATCGAATGTCTGCCTTCGCGCAAGTTAATCCAATCACCGATATTTGCTTTCTGGTCGAAGACATTGACCGGGCAGTGGCCTTCTACGTCGATAGCCTCGGCTTCAAGCCACGCCGGCGCGCTCCAGGCTTTGCCGATTTCAAGGGTGCGGGCGTTACCCTCGCCCTTTGGGAGATCGACCATATTGCTCAAAATACCGGCGTATCCAGCCTGAAGGCACCGCCCGGTGTTCACAAAGCCTGCGCTGCGATCGAGCTTTCTTCTCCCGCGGCAGTGGACGCAGCCTACGCCGAATTGGCAGCTGCCGGCGTCACCTTCCAGGGGCCTCCACAGGATTACAGCTGGAACGCGCGCTGCTGCTATTTTGCAGATCCTGATGACAATCTCTGGGAACTCTATGCCTGGGCCGAGGGCGGTCCCGTGGGCGATCTCGACTAAACAAAGTCTCTGCCGCCGATTGCTGGCAAGGGCGTTAACAGAAGGGGAATGGCGATGACGATGAACCGACGCAGATTTTTGGCCAACGGTGCGCTTACGCTTGCTGCTCTATCCGGCGGCCTAAGCATCTTTGCGCCCATCAGGGCGAACGCCCAAAGCGCAAAGGTTGTCATCAAGTACGACTGGTTGATGAGCAACGGTCAGATCGGGGACATCGTCGCGGCGAAGAAGGGGTTTTTCCAAGCTGAGGGACTGGAGGTGGAGTTTTCCCCCGGGGGTCCCAACTCCGCGACCGTGCCTCCGGTCGTTACCGGCCAGGCCGGGCTCGGCCAGTTCTCGGACTCGGCGCAGTTGCTGCTCGCACGCGCCTCAGGGGTACCGATCAAGATCATCGCTTGCGGATTTCGCATGGCGCCTTTCGCGTTCTACTCGCTGCCGAAGGCGCCAATCCGCGCTGTCAAGGATATGGTCGGTAAACGCATCGGGATTCAGCCAACCGCCCGCTACGTCCTTGATGCAATCCTTCTCAAGAATGATATCGACCCGTCGAGCCTCACGATCACAAACATTGGCTTCGACATGACGCCGTTGACGACGGGCCAGGTCGATGCGGTGACGGGCTGGATCACCAACACCCAGGCTCTATCCGTTATCGGACCTGACCGGATCGATTTGATGATGAAGGATACGGGGCTGCCATCTTGTGCCAACGTCTATTTCGCAACCGACGATACGATCGACAAGCACTCCGACACGCTTGCGAAGGCAATGCGAGCCATAGCCAAGGGCTGGTCATGGACGCACGAGCATCCAGAAGACGCCGTGAAGCTGACGGTCGAAGCCTATCCGCAGCTCGATCTGGCAGTGGAGTTGAAAACGATACCACGGATCATGTCGCTGAGCTTCGATGAGACGACGGCAAAGGATGGATGGGGTACCTTCGATCCCCAGGGCGTCGCCGAACAGATCTCGGTCTATGACAAGGTTGGCCAGTTCAAGTCCGGCCCACCAAAGCTCGATGAATGCTTTTCGACCGCCATATTGGAGATGACGGCAGGAGACCGTCCGAAGATCGGATGAGCCCTGTGACAAACGAAATTGCAATCGAGGCGAGGAGCCTTGGGCTCGGCTATCCGGGATCGATGCAGGCGGTTCTGGAGGGCGTCGATCTCAGCGTCGCCAAAGGCGAGTTTCTGACCATTCTTGGCCCGTCCGGATGCGGTAAGTCGACGCTCCTTCGCGCAATTGCCGATCTGCTGCCGCCGATCAACGGCCGGCTTTCCGTGCTTGGAAAGTCGGCGGCGGAAGCGAGAAGGCAGCGGGAGGTCGGATTTGTATTCCAGGAGGCCACCCTGCTTCCCTGGCGCACGGTGCGAGACAATGTTTGCCTGCCATTGCAGGTTGGAAAAGGCCGCATAGCCAAATCGGTCCAGCCAAGGGCCGACCATTGGCTGGAGTTGGTCGGCCTTGCCCATCTATCGGATCGCTATCCAAACCAGCTTTCGGGCGGACAGCGCCAGCGCGTTTCGATTGCACGCGCCCTGCAGTGCGAGCCGGACATCCTCCTGATGGATGAGCCCTTCGGCGCGCTCGACGAAATCACCCGCGACCGGCTCAATGATGAGCTTCTCTCCATCTGGCGTCGGACACACGCGACGATCCTCTTCGTGACACACAGCATTGCCGAGGCGATTTATCTCGGAGGGCGCGTACTGGTGCTTGCAGCAAACCCTGGCCGGTGCCAGGCCCTCATCGATCTGGCATCACTGAAGGACGAAAACGGCGTCTGTCGCAGGGAAAGCCCGCAGGCACAGGAGATAGCAGCGCAACTGCGTCGGCTGCTGCGCGATGGTGGAGCGTAATCCCTTGAAGAGAGACCAACTTTCCCTGTTGGAAGCGACTATTCTTCCAGTTGCCGGCGCGCTCTCATTACTGATCGTCTGGCAATGGGTGTTACCGGCGCTCGGCGTTCCGGCTTATATCGTCCCCACGCCACTCTCGGTCCTGCACACATTTGGCAGTGAATGGCGGGGGCTCGTCCAGAACGCGCTACCCACCTGGTACGAGGCTCTTCTTGGCTTTTTTCTCGGCAATCTGACTGCAGTGATCCTTGCCATTGTCTTCGTCTACAGCCCGCGTGTCCGGGCGGCATATTTTCCCGTCGTGCTGCTCTTCAATACCATTCCGGTTTTGGCCCTGGCGCCGATCATCATCCTCGTCTTCGGTCTCGGCATTTTACCCAAGGTCGTGATCGCCGCCCTCCTTTGTTTCTTCCCGACTCTCATCAACATGGTCCGTGGTTTGACATCGGCGACAAGCAACGAGCTGGAGCTCATGCATGTTCTGTCGGCGAGCCCATGGGAAACCTTCTGGCGTCTGCGGGCTCCACGATCGGTGCCGCTTCTGTTCGCCTCGCTGCGGATTTCGGCAACGACCTCTGTAATAGGCGCGATCGTGGGGGAATGGATCGGATCAGATCGCGGACTTGGCGCCGTAATCATCCAGTCGACGTTCAACTACCAAGCCGAAAGGCTCTTTGCGGCGGTACTGCTTGCCTCGCTGTCTGGCATCATCTTCTTTGCGATCGTTGGCCAAATCGAGCGAATCTTCCATCGGCTGGCATCCTCTTGAATTAGGTATGTCCTTTGACAAGCAGGAACGTCTGAATGGATTTTGATCTCATTGTGCAGAATGCCAACCTGCCAGATAGCCTCAGCGGCTTGGCGGGCGTCCGACAACGGTCGATGGGGCTGCCTGTGCGCCGATCATCCCAACCGCAAGATTGAGTGGAGCGATCAGCGCTCACCTTTGACCTGGATGAGGTAGGGCGGCGTCAGGCCTGAAGGCATGGCGGGCAGGTGCTGGAGGATTTTCAGGTTGGGGTCGAGCGCCCGGCGCAGGTGGTCAGCAAGGGCTGCACAGGCCCTGTCAATATCGCCGGCGAGCAGCGCGTCGTAGACACGGGTATGCTCTGATATCATCATGGAAATTTCCGCTTCGGTGCGGAAATTGGCGAAGGTCGAGTGGGTGGCGATGAGGACGCGCTGACTGCGTCGCACGGCCGCAAGAAGCACCGTATTGGGGCAGGGCGCGAGTGAATCGAGATGCAGGTCGGCTTCGGCCCGCTCCAGCATTTCCGGCGCCTGCGGATAGGGGCCGAGGGATTTCAATCTCTGCCGGCGCTCCTCAAGACCCTCCTTCTCAAGGAAAGGATAGGCCTGGCGCAGGGCTTCCGGCTCCAGCAGGCGACGCATGTCGTAGTGATGACGAAAGACCTTGGCGCTGAGCGGACCGGCATACCAGCGGTTATTGCTGTCCTGCTCGATGATGCCGCTGCGCTCCAGCTGGGTCAGCACTTCATGGGCTATGGTGCGGCTGACATCGTAATGCTGGGCAAGTGCTGTCTCGTTCAACAGGAAACGGCCATAGGCAAGACAGACGGCAACGGCATGTTCGACTTCCGGGTAGATCTGCTCCCGGCGATTGATGACCGGAACGGTGAGCGAACGTGGCAGGTCGAGGCCCGCAGCAAAAAGGTCGCCGCGCTGCGGCTCGCCGCCCGGCACGATATAACCGCGCCCTTCGAAGGTCTGGATCAGGCCTTCCGACAGGAGCCGCGCCAGCGCGATACCGGCCGGGATACGGCTGACATTGAAAGCGCGGGCGATGCTTGCCTGCCCGAGAATGAGGCCGGGCTCCAGCGCACCCCGCTCCAGATGGTCACGAAGAACCTGATAGATCGTCAGATAGATCGGCTCGGACCGCACAGCCGTGGCCGCGGTTTCAGCCTCCGCCCCGCTTGCCATCGTCATGTCTGTTCCAAAGGCCGTCTGCCCATTTCCCGATGCGCCCAATCAGCTTGCGGGCGGTTTTTCCTGCGCGATCCATGATGAAAAAGCCATGGATGGTTCCCTGCCATTCCTCGTAACAGACGTCATTTCCGGCGGCAATCAAGCGCTGTGCATAAGCGCGGCCCTCGTCGCGCAGCGGATCGTGGTCCGCGGTGATCAACAGCGTCGGCGCTAAGCTCGAGAGGTCGGCGGCGAGCAGCGGCGAGACGCGAGGGTCGGAGGGTAGCGTGCCGCCCGAAAGATAATGTTCCGCAAACCAGATCATCGTCGACTGTTGCAGGGAAAAGCCGTTCGCGAATTCCCGGCGGCTTTCTGTCGTGCCGGAGAGATCGGTAGCCGGATAAATCAAAACCTGCCCGGCAAGCGGGATGGCGAGATCGCGCGCCCGGATCGCCAGCGATGCGGCAAGACTGGCGCCGGCGCTGTCGCCCGCAAGGATCACCTTGCCGGCATCAAGTGCAAGCGCTTCGCCATTTTCCTGAAGCCAGAGAAGTGCCGTCTCGGCGTCCTCGAAGGCCGCCGGAAACGGCGCTTCCGGCGCCTTGCGGTATTCGACAGACAGCACATTGGCGTGGGCGGCATTGGCGAGCGTACGAACCGGCCCGTCATGGGTCTCGATGCTGCCGACCATCCAGCCGCCGCCATGGAAGAACAGGATAGTCCGCGTGGTGCCGGCCACGCGGTAGAGCCGCGCCTTGAGCCTGACGTCGTCGCTTGGAATCTCGACATCCTCAATGCCGGAGACCGCGTCCTTCGCACCCCAATGAAGGGCGAGCCGGATTTCGGAATCGGCGCGCGCCTGCTGCGGCGGGAGCGTCTCTATCGTAGCTCCGCCAAGCGCGTCCTGCTCCTCCAGGATGGTCCGATATTCCGGCAGAAGCCTCGATCGGTCGCCACGCGCCCCGTTCTCTTGCGGCTCCATCAACTCCTCCTCGCCGACTGCATGGTGCGATGGAAAGGGAAGATGACAAAAAAGTCAATAATCGAATATTGCATGCGATATTCGATCGTGTTAGCGATTGCACATGGCAATGCTGGAAGAGGACCGGACTTGCCCAAACGGGAGGATGTCATGACAATTCGCAGTCTCATTGCTGCAGGCCTTGCATGCTCTGTGGCAGTCGCGCCGCTCAGCGCTTTCGCCTCGGAAAACAAGATCGCCCTGGTTCCGGGCGGTCCGCACCCCTATTTCGCGCCCTGGGAACAGGCTGCCGCCGATGCCGCCAAGGATTTCGGCATCGCCGCTGTCGAGTACAAAGTGCCGAGCGAATGGAAATTGGAGGCGCAGACTGAGCTTCTGGAAAGCCTTGCGGCACAGGGCACCAATGGCTTTGGCGTGTTTCCGGGTGACGCAGTCGGCGTCAACGCCATATTGTCGGAAATGAAGAGCAACGGCATTCCCTCGGTGGCACTTGGCGGCTGCGCGCAGGATCCGACCGATGTCGGGCTTTGCCTGGCGACCGATGTTTCGCAGTCGGCCTATCTCGGCACCAAGGCGCTGATCGAGGCGATGGGTGGCAAGGGCACGATCGTTCATCTGGCAGGCCTGCTCGTCGACCCGAATACGACGCTGCGCGTCAAGGCGGTCGAAAAGGCCGTCGGCGAGACGAATGGCGCCGTCACCCTGTTGCAGACGGTCGGTGACACCGACAGCCAGGAACAGGGCGACCAGAAGATCAATGCCCTGCTTGCCGCGCAGAAGGACAAGATCAACGGCCTGATCGCCACCGGCTATATTTCCTCGGTGGTGGCTGCAACCGCGCTCAAGAACCTTGGCGATAAGAAGATCAAGCTTGTCGGCATCGACGATGACAAGATCATCCTTGACGGCATCCGTGACGGTTTCGTTGCCGGCACCATGGCGCAGAACCCCTATGGCCAGGCCTATATCGGCGCCTATGTGCTTGATCAGATGGCTGCAGGCTGCAGCGTGAAGGCGGACGCCCCTTGGATCGCCACACCTCAGACGGCGCATTTCGTCGATTCCGGCACGCTGCTGATCTCGGAAAAGAACGTCGACAGCTACAAGGACGATCTGAAGGCGCTGACGAAGAAACTGCAGGGGAGTTTCAAGGACACCTACCTCTCCTGCAAATAACGAGAGCGGCGCGGGGTCGAAAGCGCCCGCCGCCCAATCATTCCTGTTCCACGAGACCGGTCATCCCAGCGCATGGCACCCATCGACAATGATAGCCCCGTCCCCGATGCAGGCAGACACAGCCTGCTGGGATTGCTGACCAGGGGGCCGGCGCAGCTCGGCCTGCTGATCATCCTTCTGATCCTGTGGGCCGTCTTCACCAGTCTGGCGCCGGGCTTCCTGTCGCGCTTCAACCTGAATTCCATGGGCCGCTCGGTCGCGATCGATGTCGTCGTCGGCTTCGCCCAGATGGTAGTGCTGGCGACCGGCGGCATGAACCTCTCAGTCGGCGCGATCGGCGTCTGCTCCGTCATGGCTGCGGGCTATCTGATGCAGACTGCAGGCCTGCCCATTCCGCTTGCGATCATCCTGACGCTCGCGTTCGGCGGCCTTCTCGGCGCGCTGAATGGGCTTGCGATCGTCAAGACCGGCGTCAACAGCTTCATCGTCACGCTCGCCAGCGCCAGCCTGTTTTCCGGCGGCATGCTGATCTTCACCAAGGGCGTCCCGCTGAACGGGTTGCCGGCGAGTTTCGGCGCCTTCGGCCGCAGCGGCATCGGCCCGGTGCCGTCGCTGGCGGTCGCAGCATTTTTGATCGGCGCCCTGCTCTACATCCTTTTCAAGCATACGGTGCTCGGCCGGCAGATCCTGGCCGTTGGTGCCAATGCGCGTACGGCGGAAATGTCGGGCGTCCCCGTCGGACGGATTACCATCTTCGTGCATGTGCTCTCGGGAATGCTGGCCGCAGCAGCAGCCTTGATGCTGACGTCACGATTGTCAGCGGCCATGCCCGGCGTTGCCGGCGACGACTGGCTGCTGCCCTCTTTCCTTGCCCCCGTCATCGGCGGCACCGCGCTTGCCGGCGGAATGGTGTCGGTGGTTGGTACGATCCTCGGTGCAATGCTGGTCGCAACCATCCGCAGCGGCCTGCTGGTGCTGCAGGTCGGGAATTTCTGGCTGCAGCTCTTCCTCGGCATCTTCCTGCTCTCGGCAATCCTGTTCGAACGCTACCGGACGAAGCTCGCAATCCGCGAACAGACGAGGCGCGCATGAAGACGCTGATTTCCCTTGCCGCAAGGACACAATGGTCCGGCATCCTGGTCGGCGTCATCGCCGGCGGCATCGCGCTCGCCTTCGCCTCCCCCGCCTTCATGACGGAATTCAATTGGTTCGTCATGCTGCGCAGCATCTGCGTATCGCTGCTCGTCGCCTTCAGCCAGATGGTCATGCTGGGCGTCGGCCAGATGAACCTTTCCGTCGGGGCGCTCGGCGGGCTCGTCGCTGTCGTGACCGGTGGACTTATGGATGTCTGGGGACTGCCGGCCATCGCCGCAATCATTGTCGGCATCGCCTTCGGCGGTCTTGCCGGTTTTATCAATGGCTGGCTGACGGTGCGCACCGGCATCAACGGCTTCATCGTCACACTCGCGACCGGATCGGCCTTTGCCGGCATCAATCTCGGCATCACCAAGGCCATTCCCTTCTACAATCTGTCGCCGGCCTTCGTAGCCTTCGGCAATGGACGCCTCGGTCCCTTCCCGCTGCTGCTGATCGTGCCGCTGGTGGTGACCGTGCTGCTCATCATCTTCTTTGCCCGCACGGTCGAGGGACGCTACATGCTGGCGGTCGGCGGCAATGCCCATGCGGCGGGGCTGTCGGGCATTTCGGTCGCCCGCGCGACGATCATGGCGCATGTGCTTTCCGGCCTGCTGGCCGCAACTGCCGGCGTGCTCGCCGTCGCCCAGCTCGGCTCAGCGCAGCCGACGATCGGCGCAGACTGGGTGGTCATTTCCTTTGCGGCGCCGATCATCGGCGGAGCAAGCCTTGCCGGCGGCTCGATCTCCATTCTCGGCACTCTCATCGCCGTGTTGCTGGTCGGGCTGATCCAGAACGCCATGGTGCTGCTGGCGGTCGATCCCTACTGGGTCACCTTCTTACTCGGTGCGCTGATCCTCGCCGCCGTCTGGATCAACCGCTACCGCGCAGTCCGGGTCGGGGAGGATTGAGATGGCACTCATTCTGGACCGGATCGGCAAATCCTTCCCGGGTGTGCGGGCGCTCAACAATGCGTCTCTCACCCTCAATGGCGGCGAGATACATGCGCTGATGGGCGAAAACGGCGCCGGCAAATCGACGCTGATCAAGATTATCACCGGTGTCCATCGGCCAGACAGCGGGACAGTGACGCTGGACGGCGCACCTCTATCCCTCTCCTCGCCCCGCGATGCAATCGCGCTCGGCATTTCGGCGGTGCATCAGGAGCGCAACCTGATCCCTCGTTTCTCGGTGGCCGAAAACATTCTCCTGGAGGGGCTGCCGGTTCGAAACGGACTCGTCGATTTTCTCCGCGCCAACGAACAGGCGCGCGAACACCTTCGCAAAGTCGGCCTCGATGTCGATCCGGCAACGGAAGTGCGCCGCCTCAGCGTCGCCCAGATGCAGATGGTGGAGATTGCCAAGGCGCTCAGCCACCAGGCCAAGGTTCTGCTGCTCGACGAGCCCACGGCATCGATCACCGATGCCGAGACCGAAATCCTCTTCAGGCTCGTGCGGCAGTTGCGTGATCAGGGAACGGCGATCCTCTTCGTCAGCCACAAGCTCGAAGAAGTTTTGAGCCTTTGCGACCGGGTCACGGTTCTGCGCGACGGAGAGACGACACTGCGTGGCGCGCCGATGGCCGGCATGACACGGCAGACGCTGATCGAGGCGATGATTGGCCGCGCGGAGCGGCCGGTGATTGCCCGCTCAGGCAAGCCGCAGGAAGGTTCACCAAAGATCGAGCTTCGCGATGTCGCGACAGCGACCGGCCACGGCAATATCTCTTTTTGCCTCCGTCGCGGTGAAATCCTCGGCCTCTACGGCCTCGTCGGTGCCGGCCGCACTGAGCTCGTCCGCGCTATCATCGGCAAGGACAAGCTTACGTCGGGCACGGTTCTGATCGACGGCAAACCGGTGCGTATCGGCTCGGTGGAGGAGGCGATCAAGCGCTTTCGCATGGGCTATGTCAGCGAAGACAGGAAACATGAGGGCGTGATCCTCGCTCATCCGATCCGTTCGAATATCGCCATGACCGTCTGGGGCAAGATCGCCTCGACCTTCGGGCTGATCGGCGCCGGCCAGGAGCGCCGGACCGCCGCACCACTTGCCCGGCAGCTGGAAATCCGCACGCCCAATCTCGAACAGCTCGTCGGCAATCTCTCGGGCGGCAACCAGCAGAAGGTGTCGCTCGCCAAGTGGCTCGCCGCCGATGTCGATATCCTCTTCATCGACGAGCCGACCGTCGGCATCGACATCAAGGCCAAGGCCTATATTCACGAGCTGATCAACGGGCTTGCCGACAAGGGCATGGCGATCCTGCTGATCTCCAGCGACATGCCGGAAATGGTGGCGCTCGCCGACCGCATCCTCGTCATGCACGATTTCAGGATCGTCCACGAACATGAAAACGACCGCAAATATGAGACGGCAAGCCGCGCCATCATGTCGGCAATCCACGCGGCCGAACCCGCTCAAACCCGCACGGCACGTTAGGAGGAACCATGGCCCGCATTGAAAAGATCGAATTGCGCATGGTGGACCTGCCGCCCAAGGTGAAGCGCACCGATGCCATCCAGAGCTTCGTCAGCCAGGAAACGCCAATCGTCACCATCACCGATTCTGACGGCGCCTCCGGCACCGGCTATTCCTACACGATCGGTACCGGCGGCTCCTCCGTCATGCGGCTTCTGTCGGACCATCTGGCACCGCTCTTGATCGGCGAAGATGCTGATTGCATCGAGGCGCTCTGGCACAGACTAGAATTTGCCACGCATGCAACGACGATCGGCGCGATCACGGCGCTGGCGCTCGCGGCCGTCGATATCGCACTCTGGGATCTGAGAGCCAAGAAGCACAAGCTGCCGCTCTGGAAACTTGCCGGCGGTGCCAAGGAAAGCTGCCCGCTCTATACGACCGAAGGCGGCTGGCTGCATATCGAGAAGGAGGCGCTTGTCGAAGACGCCTTGCAGGCGAAAGCGAAGGGTTTTAGCGGTTCGAAGGTGAAGATCGGCAAGCCGCGCGGCGCTGAGGATTATGCCCGTCTGTCTGCCGTGCGCGCTGCCCTCGGCGATGGCTTCGAGATCATGACCGACTGCAACCAAGGCTTTACCATCGATGAAGTGATCCGCCGGGCAGAACGGCTGAGGGAACTCGATCTCGCCTGGATCGAAGAACCACTGCCGGCCGACGATCTCGACGGCCATATCCGGCTGTCGCGCTCGACCCCGACGCCGATTGCCGTCGGCGAATCCATCTATTCGATCCGGCATTTCCGCGAATATATGCAGAAGGGCGCCTGCTCGATCGTGCAGGTGGATGTTGCCCGCATCGGCGGCATCACACCCTGGCTGAAGGTTGCGCATGCGGCCGAAGCCTTCGATATCCCCGTCTGCCCGCATTTCCTGATGGAGCTGCATGTCAGCCTGGTCTGCGCTATCCAGAACGGCAAATATGTCGAATACATTCCGCAGCTCGACGATCTGACCACCAAGGGCATGGAAATCCGCGACGGCCGCGCCATCGCCCCCTCCGAACCCGGCATCGGCATCGAATGGGACTGGGATGCCATCAAGAAACGCAGCATCGCCGAATTCACGACAGAAATTACCCAAGGGCGGTAGCAATATGCAGCGCATGGGCATGGTGATCGGCCTGGAGCCGGACAAGGTCGCAGAATACAAGGCGCTACATGCCGCCGTCTGGCCGGAGATCCTGTCACTGATCTCGGCCTGCAACATCACCAACTATTCGATCTTCCTGAAAGAGCCGGAAAACCTGCTGTTTGGCTATTGGGAATATGTCGGTGACGATTTCGAAGCCGACATGGCGAAGATGGCCGCCGATCCGGCAAATCGGCAATGGTGGGCCGTCTGCATGCCCTGCCAGAAGCCGCTTGCAACACGCAAGGAAGGCGAATGGTGGGCAATGATGCCGGAGGTGTTTCACCTGGATTGAAGCCCAGACTTGCGCGTGCGTTGAAGCTCCGACACCGCTCAATAGGATCTGTCGAAACCGAGCTCGAACCAGTCAAGCGCATCATCCGACAAGAGTTCCTTCTTGGCCAAGCCATCCAGTATCCATTTGCCGTAACTATCGCCCTTCGGGAGTGGCCCAATCTTCAGGCGCTCGGCAATCTGCAGGGCAACGATAGTCTGATCCCTCGCTTTCAAAAGCAAGGCCAGTCGCCCCGCAAGGTTAGGGCCGCCCTTCCTCCTCCCGTCCAGCGTTCCAGCCACACAGCCTGTGAAATAGCCGGCTCTCTTCGCCCTCGGAAGCCAGGCGCTGCCGTCGTCAAAGGTCGGTGTGCCAAGCCTCTCCTGGATGGATTTATCGCGTTTGCCCCAATGGAGCACGGCATCAAGCTGATCAACCACCTCAGCGGCCCTATCGCTCGCGAACATGAGACGAACATATTGGCAAAGAGCCCGCGCGCCGCTGCTCCTCTCGATCTCATCACTCACGCCGGCAGGATCGGCGACGATCGCCGCGCCGAGTTCACTAAGAATTTTCTTCCGCTTCTGCTCATTGAGAGCGGTCAGATCGTGCCTGTTCTTGATGAAATCGCTCCAGGTGACGACGGCCTGGTTCTGCCCCATCGCGGAAATCGCAGATAACAGCAGCGCAACCGCGACAAGCGCAGGCCTGAAAGCGGATTTTACCATTCTGACGGAACTCCGTGGTGTCATCTTCGATCTGATGCAGCCTCGACTATTGTCCAGACTCGAAGGCTAGGCGAGAGCGTGGCAGCTCACCATCAGCTCTTATCCACCTCTACCGTCGCCGTCAGTCCGGCGATCAGCCTGACATCCTCAGGCACATTGTCGATGCTGATGCGCACTGGTACGCGCTGGGCAAGGCGCACCCAGCTGAAGGTGGGGTTGATATTGGCGAGCAGACCGGTGCCGGCCGTGCGTTCGCGGTCCTCGATGCCGGTTGCAATGCTTTCGACATGGCCGTCAAGGCTTTTCGTCTGACCCATCAGGTGGATGGAGACCTTGTCGCCGGGGTGGATGCGCGGCAGTTTGGTTTCCTCGAAATAGCCTTCAACACGCAGCGAATCCGTATCGATCAGCGCGATCCTGGCAGTGCCGGCGCTGACATAATCGCCCGGGCGCAGGCTGAGATTGGAGACCGTTCCGTTGACTGTCGCCTTGATTTCCGAACGGTCGAGATTGAGCGCGGCGAGATCGCGGTTGGCGGTTGCCTGGCGGAAAGCGGCTTCGGCCTGTTCTTCCGCCGTCTGCGCCTGCTCCTTCTGCTGCAGCGAGGCAGCGTCGCCAAGGCGCTCCTGACGCTCGCGCTCGCGATGGGCCTGGTCGAGGGCGGCCTTGCTGCTTTCGAGAGCTGCTTCCGATTGATCGAGAGCGATCGAAAAACGTTCGCGGTCGATGCGGAAGAGGACATCCCCCTTCTTGACCATCTGGTTGTCGGTAACGAGCACGTCGCTGACAAGGCCGGACACGTCAGGCGCGATCCCGACGACATCGGCGCGCAGGCGCGCATCGCGCGTCCAGGGTTCGTCCATGTAATGGCCCCAGAGACCGCGGCCGACGAACATGGCAGCAATGACGACGGCAAGAGTGACGATAAGGCGACCAGTGAATTTCAGGGCGTTCATGCGAAGTACCAGCGTGTGAAAGAGGAGACAGCTCCAAGGACGAGCACGTAGAGGGCAAGGTCGAAGAGACCGCGATGCCAGACGAGGGAATAGGCGCCGAGCCAGGCGAGCACCCGTCTGACGACGATGATCAGCAGAAAACTCAGCACCATGAGAACGAGGAGGCGCGGCACATAGACGCCGTAAACATCAAATTCTGCGGGCATGACAATTACTCAGCGGCAAGCGGGAGGAGTTGCGGCGCAGCCTCGTCCGCCTGCCAGCTTGCTGGCGGGGCTGCGTCAGGGAAAAGTGCGCGGCGAAGACCGACGAGGGCGTCGATACTGTCGGCGCCGCGCCTGTCATCTTCGAGCGCGATGATCTTGAGGCTGTCGTCGATCGACTGGCACAGGCCGTCCTGCGGATCGAGCGCCCGGCCAGCCTCGATGCGGCCATGGTAGAAATCGGCAATACCTGACAGCACAACGCCGAGCGATGCGGCGCTCGCGCCACGCAGCCTCTTGCGCTCGTTCTGCAGCATCAGCACGTTGAAGCTGATGCGCACTTCGGCAAAGCCATCCACCTTCTTCAGCTCACGGTCCTCGACGACGGCAAGACGCGGAACGAGCTGGCCGAGGCGATCGAGAATGCGGCCGGAAAGCCGCTCGTGATCGGCGCGGCGCTCACCGGCCGCGGTCTCGGCAAGATCGGTCCAGCCCGCCCGCACCAGGCGCCAGGCGGCAAGCTCGGCGCCGAAGGGGCGGGCAATCAGCGTCCAGACCAGGGCAAAGCCGATGCCGGCAAGGGCTGCGATCGCCTCATTGGCGAAGGTGGTAAAATCAGACGTGTAGCGGTCCTGCAATGCGATGAAGGAGGCGCTGTTTACGGTGAGCAGCATGGCCAGCATGTTGAACTGCGGCTTCGGGATCATCAGTCCGAGCAGCAGGAAGGGCGGCGCAAAGACCAGAACCAGGAGCTCGTAGCTGTTGACCATCGGCAGGATGCCGAAAATATAGACGAAGGAGATGATGAGACTGATGCCGCACCAGATGAACATCGAGGTGATGAAAGGAGCAGGCCGATCAAGCGCTGCGAAGAAGGAGCAGGCAACGGCTGCCATGGTGACGAAGCCGGCACCATTCTGCCAGCCGCTATAGATCCAGAACAGGCAGGCGATGAGAATGCCGACAACGACGGCGCTCGCCTGAAAGGCCAGCAGCGCATAATCGAAATGCCTGATACGGCCGACGATCTGGCGATGGCGAAAGGCCGGCCGCCAGGGGCCGGAATGTTTGCCGCTGATGATTTCATTGCGCAGCGTCAGGCAATCCTGCCAGAGATCGACGATCTCCTTCAGCCGCGCCAGAGCACTTGAAAGCAGCAGGTCGCCCCAGCGCCGATCCGGGTCGGCCTCGCGGAGACTTTCGATCCGCTGCGCCAGCTTTTCAGCCGTGTCGTCAGCTTGAGATTTTGCGCCGAGGCTCAGCCAGTCGGCGACCTCGTTCAGCAGGCAGATCAAATCTTTTGGCAGCACCTCGCGCTCGGTCCTCAGCGCATGAAGACGATCTGCGAGCGAGGAGAAGAGCGGCAGCAGCATCAGGAGACGACCACGCAGCTCGCGCGAATGGCGCACGATATCGCGGCTGCCCGCATCGTAACCAAGCTGGCTGATGATGAGGTCGAGACCGGTGACGTCGGCGGCAAGCTTCTGCCGTTTCAAGGGCGTTACCGGCGTCGCACCCTCGCCGCGCAAAATATCATTTGCCCAGCTACCGGCATCGTCGAGCCAGGTGGAAATGCGCTGGCCGAGCACGCTACGCACACTGGTCGGGAAGACGACGGCACTGACGAGGCTGGCGCAGACGATGCCGATAATGATCTCTTCCGAGCGGGCAAGGGCTGTGTCGAAAATGGTGTCAGGCGAACCAACGGACGGTAGCGCGATCAGCGGCAAGGAATAGCCGGCAAGCATGAAGACGTAGCTGCGCGAGGAGCGGTCCAGCATCGAGATGAACAGCAGCGTGCCGGTCCAGAGCGCGATGACGATGCTCAAGAGTTCCGGCGCATTGACAAAGAGCGGCACGAAGAAAACGGCAGCACTTGCGCCGAGAAGTGTGCCGAGCGCGCGATAGAGGCCCTTCGAGCTGGTCGCACCCGCGAGAGGATTGGCGACGACATAGACGGCCGCCATCGCCCAGTAAGGCCGCGGCAGATCCAGGGACAAGGCAATGAAAAGGGCAAGCATGGACGCGAGGAAGGCCTTGGCCGAGAAGAGCCAGTCCCGCCAGGAGGGAAGAGTCACAATGTTTCCTCAAACTGCTGTGCGACCGCCGCAACCTGCGACAGGCTGATCTCCTCGAAAGCCTGCAAAACACGGACCGCCGCTTCGAGATCGGCTTCGCTGACGTTTACGAGGATCCTACCGCGCAGGTCATCGAGAACGGCCTCCATACGGGTTGCGAGGCTCTGGCCCTCCTCCGTCAGCCAGAGACCCTTTGCCCGCCTGTCAATCGGATCATCCTTGCGCATCACGAGATCGAGTGCTTCCAGCTGATCGAGCAACCTGACCAGCGACGGGCCTTCGATGCCGACGTGATTGGCCAGCACGACCTGGCGCACACCACCGCCCAAACGGCCGATCCAGAGCAATGGTGCTGCGCAAGCTTCCGAGATGCCGTGGGAGGTCAGCGCAAGATCCACCGCCCGGCGCCAGTTGCGGCCGGTCGACAAAAGGTTCGCAGTGAAAACGCGCTGAAGGGACGTAAATGATTGCATCCCATTCTAGTAGCATTAAAATAGTTAGGATTCAAACAATATTCTGAAACAAACGGAAATTGCTCCCGACGGATGTCCGAAGACAGCTGGCGTCAGGATGGAGATGGGCAGGAATTGCCTTACCTGGAGGAAGATTGCAGGGCAGCGACGCTCGCCCTCAGCCGGGGTGCGGCGAAATCCAGAAAGTGGCGCATTTTGAGCGGCATCTGGCCACGGGCGAGATGGACCAGGTGGATGGGAGCCGGCTCCGGTTCGAAGTCTTCAAGCACGAGTTTCAGTGCGCCAGCCGCGACCGCCCCTGCGACCTGGTAATAAAGCAGCCTGGTGATGCCGGCGCCGCGGATGGCGGCCTCGGCCGCCGCCTCGGTCGTGGTGACGGAAAGTCGCGGGCTGATCGACACGTCGATGGCCTTTGCTGCTCCGACCTTCCGGAACTGCCAGCCGGCGGTTGGCGTCAGGATCTCGACGCTGATGCAGGGCAGGCCCAGAAGATCAGCTGGCTCCTTCGGCACACCGCGGCCGGCAAAGAAGGCCGGACTGCCGCAGACGACCCTGCGAACCGAACCGACGCGGGTGGCGACCATGGCGCTGTCGGGCAAATTACCGATGCGCACGGCCATATCGACATGCTCGTCGACGAGATCGATATTGCGGTCCGCCAGCATCAGCCGCACGTTGATCTCCGGAAAGGCCGCCAGAAAATCCGTCACGACAGGCAGCACGTGAAGGCGGCCGAACTGCACCGGAGCTGTGATCACCAGCTCGCCCTTCGGCATGGCAAATTCGCCGGATGCCTGACGTTCTGCCTCCTCCACCTGCTCGAGGATTCGTCTGGCGGCATCGACATAGGTAGTGCCTGCATCGGTCAAGGCGATCCTGCGAGTGGTGCGGGTCAAGAGCTTGGTTCCGAGCAGCGTCTCCAGATCGGTGATCTTGCGGCTCAGAGTCGGCAGGGGAATTTTCAGCGAACGGCTTGCCGCCGACAGGTTTCCCCTGTCCACCACCTCCAGCAACATCGACATGGCTTCGAACCGATCCAAACCACTCTTCCATTTTCCGGTAAAATTACTTTCATTTTAAGTATATTCTCTTGGTGAATGGAAATCGACACATTTGCTTCAACAAGCCAATCACGGTTTGGCGGCAGCGAAGGAGATCTCCATGTCCCGTATTATCATCCCCGCCAAGGACGATGCGCCAGAAGCAACAAAACCAACGCTCGACGCCATCCAGAAGACGCTGGGCTCGGTTCCGAATATCTTCCGCCTCGTCGCCAACAGCCCGGCCGCGCTGACCGCCTTCACCAGCTTCCAGAACGCCCTTTCCAGGACACTCGATGTCAAGACGCGTGAACGGATCGCTCTGGCCGTCGCTGAAGTGAACGGCTGCGACTACTGCCTGTCGGCCCATACCTATCTCGGCCTCAACCTTGCAAAGATCAGCCCGGAAGAAATCGCCCTCAACAGGAAAGGTGCCTCTGCCGATGCCAAGGCGAATGCTGCCGTCGGCTTTGCGGCAAAGATTGCCGAAGCGCGCGGCCATGTCGCCGACGCCGATATCACTGCCGTCCGCGCTGCCGGCTTTTCTGATGCGCAGATCGTCGAGATCGTCGCTCTGGTCGCCGAAAACACTTTCACCAATTATCTGAACGAAGTCGCCAAGACCGATATCGACTTCCCGGTCGCGTCCGCTGCCAATGCCGCCTGACGGATGACGAGCGGGCTTAAAGCTCCGCTCCCTCCCAACCTTGAGGAGATGGATCATGTCCTATGGATTTCTCGACATAGCCTCGACGCCCAGCGTGCGCGCCGCCCAGGCCGAAATGGGTGTTCAGGATTTCTGGACCAACCTGCCGACCGACCGCAGCTTCGACCGCTTCACGGAAAACGAGAGCGCCTTCATTGCGTCGCGCGACAGTTTCTACATGGCCTCCGTTTCCGAAACGGGCTGGCCCTATGTCCAGCATCGGGGTGGTCCGCAGGGCTTTCTCAAGGTGGTCGATGATCGCACGCTTGCCTTTGCAGATTACCGCGGCAACCGGCAGTATATAAGCGTCGGCAATCTCGCGGCCAATGAGCGGGTCTGCCTCTTTCTCATGGATTATCCCCGCCGCGCGCGGCTAAAGATCTATGCGCATGCCGAAAAGCTGGCGCTCGATGCGGAGCCTGCACTGACGGAGCTTGTCGCCACGCCGTCCTATCGGGCAAAGCCGGAACGCCTCTTCCGCCTGCGCCTCGAAGCTTTCGACTGGAACTGCCCGCAGCATATCACACCGCGCTATACCGAGGCGGAGATCGGCGTCGCCGTCCAGCCGCTTCGTCAGCGTCTCGCAGAGCTGGAGGCCGAGAATGACGCCTTAAGGGCGCAGATCGCGCGCGCTGGAGATGCCGAGTAGCGCCTGGCTACTGAGCCGAAACCATGCCCCGATCAGTGAGCGTCATACCGGCGAGATCAATGCCCATGCCACGAGCGCCCTGGGCTGCTGCCCGGCCGACGGCCTGGAGCTGGTCGGGTTCGCTCTGAGACTGCTCGACGGCGCTTTCGACCAGCAGCGCCTGCAGCAGCAGGGCCTCAGCCATCTCCTGTTTCGACGCATCGTCTGCGGTGGTGACGATGGCGGCCGATGCCATGGCATTCATGACCTGCCGGCGCACGGCAGCCGCGGATGCCGGGCTCGGATCGTCGGTCGTGCCCCGCGTCGCCTGCCAGCTGTTGATCAGCCAGACGGCATAGGCATCGGCAACATTGTCGATCCTCAGGCCGTAGCGGGCAAGCGGTGGGCGCATTGCCTCGATGATATCCTGCGAGGCAATGAGTTTGGCGAGCGTGTCAGCACCTTTTGGATCGACGGCTTTGGTCTTCGATACGAAATTCTCGAGATTGGCGGAACGGCGCGACTTCGACGGTGTATAGCGAAAGTCTGCGACGCTGACGGGCTTGGTGGCTGCAGACGCTTGCTTTCCTGCCTTCCCTTGCGGCGAAGGGGGCTGCATTTGCCGGCGCAGCGTGTCGGCAATCGGCCCCATATTCAAGGTGGCCTCGAAGGCACCGGGGCTCAGCGGCCCGGCAAAATCTGCCTGGGCGCCTGCGCTCACCGGCAGGCAGAGAACGAACCCAACGACGACAATCCGAGCATATCTCATCAATGAACCCCAAGGCGCAGCCGAGGCGAATATATGCGGCGTGTTCGCGTCGGCAAGGTGAAGAGATGGCTTGGGGGCCACTTCGCGTCCCCGCAGTTTCGCATCCTCGCAGAACCGTATTGCGAATGTGCGACATTGACCGGCATCGAACATCCCCCCGCCTCTAGCCTGAGCAGCAACTGGACTTTGCCCCAGCCTCCGGGGATAGTTCGAGCAATATCCGGATAGAGACGATGGAGGCTCCGGTGAAGGCTCATCTTGCGGCATGTCTTGGTCTCACTCTCCTGGCATCGCCGGCAATGGCCGAGGGCAGGGTCGCCGAGGTCTTCACGAAGACCTGTCTCGCGCAGTTTCCGGATTTCAAGAATATCGATATGGCGCCCTATCACCCCTCCACGAACTCGACCACCACCGATAGGCTCAGCCCGGCGAACGTTCCGATGATGATGCCGACCAGCAAGACCTTCTGGGAGATCGGAACACCGGCGAAGAAATCACCCGACGATTTTCTGCTGGAGGTGAGCGAAGGCACCGTCTTGGAAAAGCCCGCAAAGGGTTGCATGGTTCTCGGAATGGGTGGCGGCAGCTTTCAGGAAGAGACGTTGCTCGCGACATTCCAGACAAGCCAGTTCGTCGGCGAGATGACGTCGTCAATCACACCGGGCTTTCGCTACTGGATCGTTGATGGCAGCGGACGAAAAGCCTTTTCGGCATCAGTCTTGCCAATGCTTTTGCGCCTGCGGGCGCCTCGATGTTCCTTGTAGTGATCGACCCGTCGGTGGCGCAGCAATTGGGCGAGCTGCCCAAGCAGCAGAAAAACTGAGAACAGAGGCGCATTACACAACGCAAAACCGGTGACTGTTGCCGTCATCGGCACTCCAGAAATCCCGCCAGACTTGTTACTCCCGGTCATTGGCCGCCGGGCCTAGGCTCCTTGGCGATCATCAGGGAACCCCTCCTGATGACATGGTCAATTATAGGAGCATGTCTTGAACATCGAAAACAAAACGGTCCTGATCACCGGCGCCAATCGCGGCATCGGCCGGGCTCTCATGGACGAAGCGCTGCGGCGCGGTGCAAAGCACGTTTATGCGGGATCGCGCGGCGAGCAACAGCATGACGATGAACGCGTCACCTTCGTAAAGCTCGATATTACCGATGAGTGGGATGTCCAGAAGGCGGCCGCTACTGTCGGGAACCTCGATATCCTCATCAACAATGCCGGCATCTTCATGCCCGACGATCTCGGCGATACAGACATCATCAATCGCCATCTGGCGGTCAATTTCTTCGGGCCGCTGAGGGTGACCCAGGCTTTGCTGCCGGCACTGACGCGGTCGAAAGGCGCTATCATCAACAATCTCTCCCTATCGGCACTCGTGCCGGTCGCGTCCACGCCGGCCTATTCGATCTCGAAAGCGGCGGCACATAATCTCATGCAGGCCTTCCGAGCGCTCTTGTCAGGCCGAGGTGTCGCGGTGCACAGCTGTTTCACGGGGCCGGTTGACACCGACATGACACGCGGCTTCGAGGTACCGAAGTCGCCGCCTGCCCTGGTGGCAGCGGGAATACTCGACGGTTTCGAAAGAGGCGAGGAGGATATCTTCCCCGACCCCTATTCCGAACGCGTTGCCGATGGCTGGCGCACCGGCGTCATAAAGGCACTTGAGCAGGAATTTGCCGCTTACGTTCCGCCAGCGCCTGAAGTGGCTCAGGATTGCTGTCACCACTGACATTCTGTTTGCGCGTGAATGGCGTTGCCGCGCCGTTCGCCGCAAGCGGCTGGCTCTACTTCATATAAAGCGAACGCGAACGCTCCAGATGCTTGAGCACCGCCGCTTCGGCGCCATCGACGTCGTTGGCGGCAAGCTGCTCCAGGATCTCTTCATGTTCGGCGAGCGTATATTTTTCCTTGCCGGTCCAGATCAGCATTTCCGTATGATATTCCTTCAGCCATGCCAGCATGGCTTCGCTGACGGCCACATAGATCGGATTGCCGGAGATCTGGGCGATGCGGGTATGGAACCGCATGTCGGCGGAAATGAATTCTTCGGCGTGGCCGAGCGAGGCGCGCTGATGGTCGATGATCTCGCGGAGCGCTTCGATATCGGCCTGCTTGGCGCGCTGGGCGGCCTCCCGCGCCATGCCGCGCTCGAAGAAGATACGGGCACTCTTCAGGTGCTCCAGCGAATCCGCCGATTGCGACAGCATGATCTTCGCCGTCAGGTCGACCTGGCGAAAGATCGACTGGGCAGTCAGTTTCAAGACCCTCGCCCGCTCGCCGTGCGAGATGCTGACGAGGCCCTTGTTGGCGAGAGATTGCATCGCCTCGCGGATGGCGGGGCGGCCGACGCCGAAGCGTTCCATCAGAACGCGCTCGGAGGGCATTTCGTCGCCCGGTTGCAACTCTCCTGATGTGATCAGCCGTTCCAGCCGGTCAAAAACTTCATCAGACAGTTTTCGACGGACAATTGGCTCGATGGCTGAGGTCATGGCGTCTCGCTGGCTCAAATCTTCTCTCCCCTTAGCATTTTCACCGACCGACGACAAAGCGCGCCAAGCGAAATTCACACCTGTTGAAAATTTCCGTTGCAGAAAATGGAATACTCATTATACCAGATTACAAGTTGACACCATGGCTTCTTGACGTGGCGAGAGGAGCAACCGGCAATTTCATGATGATAACCCTCACTTACCGCATCGAGACGCCCGGCAGCGTCGAAGCGATGGCGAACAAGATCGCCTCTGATCAATCGACCGGCACCTTCGTTCCGGTTCCGGGCGAGACAGAGGAATTGAAGTCGCGGGTCGCCGCCCGGGTGCTTGCCATCCGTTCGCTGGAAGATGCGGGCCATCCCTCCTGGCCGGAGGCGCCCGAAGGCGTACGGCTGCAGCGCGCCGATGTCGATATCGCATTCCCGCTCGATGCGATCGGCACGGATCTTTCGGCCCTGATGACGATCGCGATCGGCGGGACCTTTTCCATCAAGGGCATGACCGGCCTGCGCGTCGTCGACATGAAGCTTCCGGAGGCCTTCAGACAAGCCCATCCCGGCCCGCAATTCGGCATTCCCGGCAGCCGGCGCCTGACCGGCGTCGAGGGCCGGCCGATCATCGGCACGATCGTCAAGCCGGCACTCGGTCTGCGCCCGCACGAGACGGCGGAGCTTGTCGGCGAACTGATCGAATCCGGCGTCGACTTCATCAAGGACGACGAGAAGCTGATGAGCCCCGCCTATTCGCCGCTGAAAGAGCGCGTGGCGGCGATCATGCCCCGCATTCTCGATCACGAGCAGAAGACCGGCAAAAAGGTCATGTATGCGTTCGGCATCTCGCACGCCGATCCCGACGAGATGATGCGCAACCACGATCTCGTGCTTGCGGCTGGCGGCAACTGCGCCGTCGTCAACATCAATTCGATCGGCTTTGGCGGCATGAGCTTCCTGCGCAAACGCTCCGGCCTTGTGCTGCATGCGCATCGCAACGGCTGGGACGTGCTGACGCGCCACCCCGGCATCGGCCTCGACTTCAAGGTCTATCAACAGCTCTGGCGGATGCTCGGCGTCGACCAGTTCCAGATCAACGGCATCCGTGTGAAATACTGGGAGCCGGACGAGAGCTTCGTTGCCTCCTTCAAGGCGATCAGCACGCCGCTCTTTACCCCCTCCGACTGCCCGCTTCCCGTTGCCGGCTCCGGCCAGTGGGGCGGCCAGGCACCCGAAACCTATCAGCGCACCGGCCGCACCACCGATCTTCTCTATCTCTGCGGCGGCGGCATCGTCAGCCATCCGCAGGGACCGGCAGCCGGCGTACGCGCCGTACAGCAGGCCTGGCAGGCGGCAGTCGCCGACATTCCGCTCGACGACTACGCCAAAGATCATCCCGAGCTTGCTGCATCGATTGCCAAGTTCAGCGACGGTAAGGCGGCGTGAGGATGCGCGACCTGCTCGTCAGTTATTACGGCGACGATTTCACCGGCTCCACCGATGTGATGGAAGCGCTCGCCAGCAACGGCATTCCAACCGTGCTCTTCCTCGGCATTCCCGAGCAGGCACTGCTTGACCGCTTCCGAGATTGCCGGGCTGTCGGCATTGCCGGAACGAGCCGCAGCGAGAGCCCGGCCTGGATGCAGGAACATCTTGCCCCGGCCTTCCAGTGGCTGAAAGGCTTGCAGGCGAATATCTGCCACTACAAGGTCTGTTCGACATTCGATTCCGCGCCCGAAGTCGGCAATATCGGCAAGGCGATCGAGATCGGCAAAGAGATCTTCGAGCAGGAGCTGGTGCCCATCATCGTCGGTGCGCCGCAACTCAAGCGCTATACGGCCTTCGGCAATCTCTTTGCCGCCTATCAGGGGCGCGTTTTCCGAATCGACCGCCACCCGGTCATGAGCCGTCATCCCGTCACGCCCATGCAGGAGGCGGATCTTGCCGTTCATCTCGGCAAACAGACCGACCTTGCCGTTTCGCTCGCCGATCTGACACTGCTTGCATCACCTGATGCGGACGCGAGGACCGACCAGCTGATCGCCGAGGCGTCAGGCATCCTGCTTCTCGATGTCGATTCCGCCGAGAGCCAGACCACCGCCGGCCGGCAGCTGCAGCGCATCGCGGCTGCCAAGGGCAGTTTCGTCGCCGGCTCCTCCGGCGTCGAATATGCGCTCATCGATGCGTGGCGCGAAAAGGGCCTGATCGGCCAGGGCGTCGAGTTTCAGTCGCCGGGTAAGGTGGATCGGCTCGCCGTCGTCTCCGGCAGCGTCTCGCCGACGACGGAACGGCAGATTCGCACGGCAATTGCCGACGGCTTTCATGATATTCCACTCGATCCTCTGGCACTCGTCGGCACCAATGCCGAGGCGGCACTGGACGTCGCGGTCGCAGCAGGCCTTGCCGCGCTGAAAGCCGGCCGCAGCGTCATCCTGCACACCGCCCTTGGACCCTCGGCCGATCGCGGCGCCGATATCGACCAGCTACCCGGCGCCCGTCATCGGCTGGGTCGCGCGCTCGGAACCATCCTGCGCCGCCTTGTCCAAACCGAAGGGCTTTCGCGCGCCGTTATTGCCGGCGGCGACACGTCGAGCCATGCGCTGAAGGAATTGCGCGTCGATGCACTGACGACCCTCTTGCCGCTGCCGCAGACCCCCGGTTCGCCGCTCTGCACCGCCCATGGCGGCTACGCGTCGACGGACGGGCTGCAGATTGCGCTGAAGGGCGGGCAAGTCGGCGCCGACGGCTATTTCGCGCAGATCCGGGACGGAAGGAAGGCATGATGCAATCGGGTGACTTCGTCCGCGAACGATAATGGAATGGTGATTGACTCATCATACCAGTTACGATACCAATCCCGCATATGAAGGTGAGGAAACATGACTGCAATTGCCCTCTTTGGCGCCGGCGGAAAAATGGGATACCGGCTGGCCAAAAATCTCATAGGTTCCCGTTTTGATGTTCGTCATGTCGAGGTCAGCGACGCCGGCAAGGCGCGCCTGAAGAACGATCTCGGCATCGATTGTACGCCGGCCGATGCCGCGCTCGATGGCGCTGATGTCGTGATCCTCGCCGTACCGGATACCGCGATCGGCAAGGTTGCAGCTGGTATCGTCGACAAGCTGAAGCCCGGCACGATGGTCGTCGCCCTCGACGCCGCCGCCCCCTTTGCCGGCCATCTGCCTGAGCGCGCGGACCTAACCTATTTCGTGACCCACCCCTGCCATCCGCCGATCTTCAACGACGAGACGGAGATGCAGGCGAAGAAGGACCATTTTGGTGGCCTCTTTGCCAAGCAGCACATCGTCTCCGCCCTGATGCAGGGTCCGGAAAGCGCGTACGGCCTCGGCGAAGAGATCGCAAAGGTTATCTGGGCGCCGGTCATGCGCTCGCACCGCGTCACGGTCGACCAGATGGCGATGCTGGAGCCCGGCCTTTCGGAAACCGTCTGCGCCTCGCTGCTCGTGATCATGCGCCAGGCGATGGACGAATGCGTCGCCCGCGGTGTTCCAGCGGAAGCCGCCCGCGACTTCCTGCTCGGGCATATGAACGTGCTCGGCGCCGTCATCTTCAAGGAAGTCGACGGTGTGTTCTCGGATGCCTGCAACAAGGCGATCGAGTTCGGCATTCCGGCCCTCATGCGTGACGACTGGAAGAAGGTCTTCGAACCTCAGGAGATCGCCGACAGCATCCGGCGCATCACCTGATACTGCCGCGGCGGGGCTCGAGCCTTGCCGCCTTTGCCGGCCCGGGGGGACTTTGAAGACGGGCCGGTTTTCGATCTCGCATGGATTGAACCGAACCGGGGTTGGTTCGGCCATGCGTCAAACCTGGGAGGAGAAGCCATGAAACTTACACGTAGACTGACCCTTGCAGCCTTCGCCGGCGCCCTGTCGCTTGGTGTTGCGATGCCGGCCTTTTCGGCGGACCTGATCGCCATCATCACGCCGGCCCACGACAACCCCTTCTTCAAGGCGGAAGCGGTCGGCGCCGAAGCCAAGGCCAAGGAACTCGGCTATGAGGCGCTCGTCATGACGCATGACGACGACGCCAACAAGCAGTCGGAAATGATCGATACCGCCATCGGCCGCGGCGCCAAGGCGATCATCCTCGACAATGCCGGTGCCGATGCATCGGTTGCCGCCGTCAAGAAGGCTAAGGATGCCGGCATCCCCTCCTTCCTCATCGACCGCGAAATCAATGCGACCGGCGTTGCCGTCGCCCAAATCGTTTCCAACAACTATCAGGGCGCCCAGCTCGGCGCGCAGGAATTCGTCAAGCTGATGGGTGAGAAGGGCAATTATGTCGAGCTCGTCGGCAAGGAGTCGGACACCAATGCCGGCATCCGCTCGCAGGGCTATCATGACGTCATCGACGACTATCCTGATCTGAAATCTGTCGCCAAGCAGTCGGCCAACTGGAGCCAGACGGAAGCCTACGCCAAGATGGAAACCATCCTGCAGGCGAACCCCGATATCAAGGGCGTCATCTCCGGCAATGATACGATGGCCATGGGCGCAATCGCCGCTCTTCAGGCTGCCGGCCGCAAGGACGTGATCGTCGTCGGTTTCGACGGCTCCAACGATGTGCGCGACTCCATCAAATCAGGCGGCATCAAGGCAACCGTGCTGCAGCCGGCCTATGCACAGGCCCAGATGGCTGTCGAACAGGCTGATGCCTATATCAAGAACAAGACGGCACCGAAGGAAGAAAAGCAGCTCATGGACTGCGTCCTCATCAATGCCGACAATGCGGGCAAGCTCGAGACCTTTGCCATCGCAAAGTAAAGCGGACGACTGCTGCAGGGAGCGCGGGAGACCGCGCTCCCTGCAGCCTATTCTCTTTCATTTCGAGGTTTATCGCATGTTGAGGATCAGGGGCGCCCTGATCGCCGCGCTCGTCGCGGCGGCTTTGCCCGGCTGCAAGATCATCAAGACACCGACTGCGGAAGAAAAAGCCGCAGCGGCGGCCAAGAGCGCTTTCGATCCGAATGCCAAGGTCGATGCCATTTGGCAGCCGCAAGTCGTGCCCTATTATGCAAAGCGCGCCGGCGCGCTGAAGGATGTCGCAGCACTTGCCGCTTCGAGCCCCGACCAGGCCGGCGAGAAATACGGCAATCCGCACAAACAGGCGAGCTCGCCCTGGACCTATGCCGTCAAGTTCAGCGGCAAGGTCGTCGCCGCCGATACCGCCTCGCGGGCAGCAACGCTCGATGTCGATGCCGATGGGGACGGCAAAGCCGACGCAAAAGTCCAGATCGGGCCTGCCATCCGCGGCACGGCGCTGCGCGACACGCTGGATTTCGTCAATTTCAACGAGTTCAAGAACCAGATCGAATGGGCCCAGTTCGGCAAGTCCTTCAATGAGCAGGCCAATAGCGCCTTCCTGTCGGCGATCCCGCGCGACGGCCTGGTCGGCAAGACGGTGACCGTGACCGGCGCTTTTCCGCTGCCCTCGGGCAGCGATCTGCCGCTCGTGACCCCTTCGGCGCTGACGGTGGCACCATGACGATCGCCGAGGCTCCAAAGGACGAGATCATCCTGCGCCTCGACGACGTGTCGAAGGTCTATTCCGGCATCGTCGCCGTCAAGCGTGCCAATCTCGAATTGCGCCGCGGCGCCGTCAACGTGCTGGTCGGCGAAAACGGTGCCGGCAAGTCGACGCTGATGAAGATCATCGCCGGCGTCGAACGGCCGACGCTCGGGAACATCATTCTGGACGGTGAAACCGTTTCCTTCGCCAGCCCCGCCGATGCGCAGGCGCATGGCATCGGCATGATCTTCCAGGAGCTCAATCTTTTCGCCAATATGTCGGTTGCCGAAAACATCTTTGCGACGCGCGAACTGACCCGCGGCGTGCTCGGCATCGACCACAAGGAACAGGTCCGCAAGGCCAACGAATTCCTTGGGCGTCTCGATGCCGGCATCGATGCCGAGACCATGGTCGAGGACCTTCCGATCGGCCAGCAGCAGCTTGTCGAGATCGCCAAGGCAATGTCGCTGAAGGCCCGCATCCTCATCATGGACGAGCCGACGTCGGCGCTGTCGGCAGCCGAAGTCGAGATCCTCTTCAAGGTGATCGGCGAGTTGAAGGCGCAAGGGGTCGCGATCGTCTATATCTCGCATCGCCTCGAAGAGCTCATGCGGATCGGCGATTACATCACCGTGCTGCGCGACGGGCAGATTACCGGCCATGCCATGGTCAGGGATATCGACACCCGCTGGATCGTGCGTTCGATGATCGGCTCAGATGCCAAGGATTTTGCGAAATCCGACGATCATGCGCTCGGCAAGGAAATGTTCCGCGCCGAAAATATCAGCCTGCCGCGGCCGACCGGCGGGCTTGCAGTCGATAATGTCTCACTGTCGGTCAGGGCAGGCGAGATCCTCGGCATTTACGGGCTGATGGGCGCCGGGCGCAGCGAATTCTTCGAATGCGTCATCGGCCGCCATGCGCACTCGACCGGCAAGATCTTCATCGACGGCAAGGAGGTACGAGCGCGCGATACGACGCGGCGCATCCGCCGGGGCCTCGCGCTCATTCCCGAGGACCGGCAGCGCGAAGGGCTGGTGCAGGTGCTCTCCATCGCATCGAACCTGACGCTTGCAAGCCTCGGCCGCTTCACGCGCCTCTTCCATATCAATGCCAAGGCAGAGAAGAACGCCATCGTCGAGGCGATCCGCGATCTCTCGATCAAAGCGCCGAACCCGGACTTCGAGGTGACCTCGATGTCCGGCGGCAACCAGCAGAAGGTTGTCATCGGTAAGGCGCTGATGACCAATCCGAAGGTTCTGCTGATGGACGAGCCGAGCCGCGGCATCGATGTCGGCGCCAAGGCGGATGTTTTCCGCACCATGCGCCGGCTTGCCGCCAATGGCCTCGCCATCCTGTTTTCAACATCCGACCTCGAAGAGGTCATGGCGCTTTCCGATCGCATCGCGGTGCTCAGCAACGGCCATCTCATCGCCGTCTTCGACCGCGCGCAAGCAACGGAAGAGGCCATTATCGCGGCCTCCGCCAAGGGGCACGAACATCAAGGGAAACTTGCGTCATGACGGCGGCTACCGCATCCACTTCCGCGCCGAAGGGCGCGAACGGCTCCTTCCTCCTGACGCTGATGAAGCTTCGAACCTTCATCGCGCTCTTTGCCGTCATCATCTTCTTCTCGATCTTCGCGCCGAACTTCACCTCGACGGCGAACATGATCCTGATGTCGAAACATGTGGCGCTGAATGCCTTCCTGGCGATGGGCATGACCTTCGTCATCATCACCGGCGGCATCGATCTCTCGGTCGGCTCGATCGTCGGCCTGTGCGGCATGGTCGCCGGCGGGTTGATCCTCTACGGCATCGAACTGCCGATCGGCTATACGGTCTATTTCAATCTCGTCGAGATCGTGCTGATCACGCTGGCAATCGGTCTCTTCATCGGCCTGATCAACGGCCTGTTGATCACCAAGCTCAATGTCGCGCCCTTCATCGCCACGCTCGGCACGCTCTATGTCGCCCGCGGCCTGGCGCTGCTTTCATCCGACGGCCAGACCTTTCCGAACCTCGTCGGGCGGCCGGAATATGCGACGACCGGTTTCGATTTCTTCGGTGCGGGCCGCGTTCTTGGCCTGCCGGTATCGATCTGGACCCTGATCGTGCTGGCGTTGGTGGCCGCTTACGTCGCGCGCTCGACGCCGATCGGGCGCCACATCTTTGCCGTCGGCGGCAATGAGCGCGCCGCCCGCATGTCGGGCATCCGCGTGGATCTGGTCAAGATCTTCGTCTACATGTTCTCCGGGCTTTGCGCCGCGATCGTCGGTATCGTCATCTCCTCGGAGCTGATGGCCGCGCATCCGGCAACGGGCGAAAGCTTCGAACTCAACGCGATTGCCGCAGCCGTACTCGGCGGCACTTCGATGTCTGGCGGGCGCGGCACGATCGGGGGAACGATCATCGGTGCCTTCGTCATCGGCATTCTCTCCGACGGACTGGTGATGATGGGGGTTTCCTCCTTCTGGCAGATGGTCATCAAGGGTCTGGTGATCATCATCGCAGTCGTCGTCGACCAGGCGCAGCGTCGGCTGCAGCAGCGCGTGACCCTCATGCAGATGGCAAAGGCAGGTTGAAATGGCTGACGTGAAAGGTGCTTTGATCGGCTGCGGCTTCTTTGCGATCAATCAGATGCATGCATGGAAGGATGTTGACGGTGCCGCGATCGTGGCAATCTGCGACCGCGATCCTGAGCGGCTAAAGATCGTCGGCGACCAGTTCGGCATTAACAGGCGCTATACGGATGCGGCGGGCATGTTTGCCGATGGTGGCTTCGATTTCGTCGATATCGCCACCACGGTCCAGAGCCACCGGGCGCTGGTGGAAATGGCGGCCAGCCACACGATCCCGGCCATCTGCCAAAAACCCTTCGCCAAGACGCTTGCCGATGCCAAGGCGATGGTCGAAGCCTGCCGGAAGGCCGGCATTCCGCTGATGGTGCACGAGAATTTCCGCTGGCAGACACCCATCCAGGCCGTGCGCCGGCTCTTGGACAACAAGGCGATCGGCATACCCTTCTGGGGCCGCTTCTCCTTCCGCTCCGCCTATGACGTATTTTCCGGCCAGCCCTATCTCGCCGAAGGCGAACGCTTCATCATCGAGGATCTCGGCATCCACACACTGGATATTGCCCGCTTCATCCTCGGCGACGTGAAAGCGCTGACGGCGCGCACGAAACGCGTCAACCCAAAGATCACGGGCGAGGATGTCGCGACGATCCTGCTCGACCACGAAAGCGGCGCAACTTCCATCGTCGACGTCAGCTATGCGACGAAGCTTGGCACCGACCCCTTCCCGGAAACGCTGATCGAGCTCGACGGCACCGATGGCACGATCCGCCTTTCGGCCGGCTATCGGCTCGAAGTGACCAATGCGGCAGGTACCGTCGTTTCCGACGCTTCGCCGCAGCTGCTCTCCTGGGCCTCCCGGCCCTGGCACAATATTCAGGAAAGCGTCTATGCGATCCAGAAGCACTGGGTCGACAAGTTGAAAAATTGCGGCGAGCCGGCAACGTCGGGCGCCGACAATCTCAAGACCTTTGCCCTTGTCGAAGCGGCCTATGACAGTGCCGCATCGGGAAAGACGATCGACGTGGAGGCGATGCTGAAATGACCACGGACGCCTTCGCCCTCTACGGCACGCATGAGGCCGAAGAGCATCCAGTCCGCCTGACCGCCGGGCGCCTCTCAGCCGATCTCGCAAAGGGCAATCTGCGCACGATCCGCTATGACGGTATCGAGGTGCTGCGCGCCGTCTCCTATCTGGTGCGCGACCGCGACTGGGGAACCTATAGCCCCCGGATCGAAGATCTCTGGGTCGAGCAGGGCAACGGTGCCTTTTCCGTCCGCTATGTCGCCCATTGCAAGGGACCCGAGGATAGCAGGCTTGCCATTTCGGTGCATATTGCGGCAACGGAGCGTGAACTGATCTTCGAAGCCAGCGCGCTCTCGCCGACCGGTTTCGAGACCAATCGCTGCGGTTTCTGCATCCTGCACCCGATCGTCGGCCTTGCCGGAAGCCCGGCCAAGGTCGAGCATGTGGATGGTCGCGTAAACGAGACGCGCTTTCCCGACCGGATCGACCCCTGGCAGCCCTTCAAGGATATGCGGGCGATCACCCATCATGTGCTGCCGGGCGTTTCAGCCGAGTGCCGTATGGAAGGCGATACATTCGAGATGGAAGACCAGCGCAACTGGTCGGATGCCTCCTACAAGACCTATGTGCGCCCGCTGGCGCTTCCCTGGCCCTACCAGATCGCCGCCAACGAACCGGTGCGGCAGAGGATCGTCCTTTCCATCCGCGACACCAGGAGCGGACAAACGACCGCCGCCGGCTCCGCTGCTGGCGCGATCCGGCTCGAACCGGGTGAGCACAGCGGCACCATGCCGGCCATTGGCCTGATCGTCGCGCCTGATGAAGCCAAGGCCGTGCTTGCGGCCCGTGATCTGCTTTCGGGGATTGCCCCGCAGGAATTGCTTTTCCACTTCGATCCTAACGCCGGGCATGGCGCTGATGCATTGCAGGATTTTGCCGCGATTGCCGCGCTTCACCGCGGACGGTCGACGCTGGAGATCGCCCTGCCCTGCAAGCAGTCGCCAGCATCCGAAACTGCCGAAATTGCCAAGCAAATGCAGGCTGCGGGTTTCCGCCCCGATGCCATCATGATCTCCCCTTCCGTCGACCGGCAGTCGACGCCTCCGGGCAGCACGTGGCCCGCATGCCCGCCGCTTGAAGAGGTCTATGCCGCAGCGCACGACGCCTTTGCCGGCATTCGCATCGGCGGCGGCATGCTGAGCTACTTCACCGAGCTCAACCGCAAGCGCGTGCCGGCCGATCGCCTCGGTTTTATCAGCCACTGCACCAACCCGATCGTCCATGCCGCCGATGATCTGAGCGTCATGCAGACACTGGAAGCGCTGCCCTTCATCACGGGCTCGGTACGCGCCATCTATGGCGACAAGCCCTATCGGATCGGCCCCTCGACCATTCCCATGCGGCAGAACCCCTATGGCAGCCGCACGATGGATAATCCCGCCGGCGGACGCATTCCGATGGCCAACCGCGATCCCCGCCACAATGGTCGCTTCGCGGAAGCCTTTGCGCTCGGCTACGCCATCCGCGTGTTGGATGCCGATCTCGAATGCCTGACGCTCGCAGCGCTGACCGGCCCCTTCGGCCTGGTTGCCGGTAAGGCAGAGCCAACGGAAGAAGGCGGCCACCGGCCACTTTTTACCATCGTGAAGCTGCTGTCCAGCCTTGCCGGGTCAGCCTGGATTGGCTGCACGTCTTCGCATCCGTCGAAGGTTCTGGCCTTCCTGTCGGGGTCGACGCTGCATATCGTCAATCTGACGGCCCAAGAGCAAAGCATCGATATCAGTGCCTTCGGCTCGGACTCGCAAGGCAAGAGCATGGCACTTGCGCATTTTGGTACGGCGTCGATCAAACTCGCCGTTTAGGGCTTTCGGGCACATCGCGCAGACCGGTGGGCATCAGTGTCTGTGCCGAGGAGGATGCACCGTTTAAAAATCCAGGCCACGCACATTCTGTGGTTGGTTTTATGTTTCTATTCTCGTAAACCGTTTATATGCGAAATATCGGGCGAGCCGTTACGATGGATACGATTCCCACCGAAGGCTTTGATGTGGCTTTGACACTAACCGACACCCTTGATCATCTGCCGGCCAGCAAGCGGCGCGAACTTGCCCGCGTGCTGGAGATCATCTTCTTCGAGATCGAGCAGTTTCGGTCAACCAAGCAGTCTGCAAAGAAAGCCAATGGCAAGATCCTCAAGGTCATCCTCTACGGCTCTTACGCCCGCGGCGACTGAGTGGAAGACCGGCTGAGTGGCTATCGCTCGGATTACGATATTCTCATCGTCGTCAATTCAGAGAGCTTTGCGCAGGAACAGGAGCTTTGGCTTTCGCTTGATGAACGGTTCCTGCAGGAACAGATGCCCACCGGATCGAGACGCCGGTCATTCCGATCGTCCATAGCCTGCATGACGTCAACGACCAACTGTCGCGCGGCCGGCCGTTCTTTGTCGATATCGCCAGAGACGGCAAGGTCCTCTACGAAGAGGAAGGTCATCCCTTCGTCCGGCCGAAGGCCCTGACGAAGGAAGAGGCGAACGTTGAAACGCAGCGGTATTTCGATGAATGGAGCCAAAACGCGAGAGGTTTCCTGAAGGCAGAAGACGCATTGGGACAGGAGTACCCTAAGCAACGCGCTTTCTTGCTTCATCAGGCTACGGAAGCACTGTATCACTGCCTGCTGCTGGCCCTGACGCTCTACAGTCCGAAATCGCACCGCATCAAGGTTCTGCGCTCCAAAGCCGAGGACCTCGACAAGCGGATCGCACGGCGGCGCTTCGAGCTCCTGTCACGCGCCTACGTCGAGGCCCGGTACTCGCCGAACTATGAGATCACTATAGAGGACCTCGCATGGCTGGTCGAAAGGGTGAAGGTCCTGCAAAGACTGGTCGCGATCATCCGCCGGGAACGTCTTTCGTAGTCTGTTCGCCTTGAAGGGAAACGAAGCCGCCGCCCCTCACTACCGCCGGCCTGCTCTGATCAAGAACTCATAACCGGCAGAATTCTTCTCGGGCTTTGCGTGAGACGGATACCACCGTCCTTTCCAACGGCAACTGTTTCGCTAAAGCCGAGACCTTGCGCCGTCGCATAGAGATGGAACACCATGCCCTCCCTCAGCAACCAGTTGGATGTCGGCAGGAAGACGCGGGAGAAATCGCTCGTGCGCGGCGTGCGGGTGTAAAGGCCAAGCGTATAGGCCGTGACGTTTTGGTAGGTCGGGCGCAAGCCCGCACCGAGCGCGCCCTGGCGCATGATCGCGTCGACGTCGCTTGCGATCGCACCCGACTTCATCGCGGCGATCTGACGATCCTGCAAATCGACCAGCTTTTCGGCCGCGGCCGTAAGCTCTGCCGGCGGTGCGCCAACCATGATCGGCCGCATCATGCGCGCGCCATAATTTCCGACGCGGGGGGTCAGCTCGGCATGTAGGACATCGCCCTCTTCGATCGCCTCGGTCTTGAACACGCCATGCAGGAACTCATGGCTGCCGGAGGCCTTCACCACCGGGCCGACCTCGCCGGTATCCGCGCCGTCGCGCAGGAAGACGCCGGAGGCGATAGCTGCTGCGTCGCGCGTGGTTATGCCAGGCTTCACCTGCCGGGCGATCTCCAGCATGGCTTTGTCGGCAATCACCGATGCTTGCTGCAAGACCGCGATTTCTTCAGCCGACTTCACCCAGCGCAAGCTATCGCTCAGGCCCGGCATCGGCACGATAGTCGCCTCTGGCAGAAGCTGGGTGAGACGCATGAAAGTTGCCGCACTTATACAGTATGAATTGGTGTCGAGACCGATCCGCGCCTTGCCGAAGCCGTGCTGGCGGATGCTTTCCGCGACTGCCGTCTGCGCGTCTTCCGTGTCGGCGAAACCGATGACGTCGGTGATCCAGCTCTTTTCACGACATGGCGCCTCGTCCAGCGCCCGCAACGTAAACCAGGCGTCACCCTCGCGCGGCAAAAAGGCGGCACGGTACATAGTTTCGGAGACGGTGTAACCGGTCAGCCAAGCCAGCAGCTCGCCGCTATCGACGAGCAGCAGATCGACGTCGGCGGATGCCATGGCGTCCCGGGCGCGTGCGATACGGCGATCAAATTCCGCCCGGGAGAACATGGTCAGGCAACCTCGCAGATATCGAGGATGGTCAGCATGTAGACGCGGATCATGTCGAGATAGTCGACGATGTCGACACGTTCGTCGGGCATGGTGTTGTAACGGCCGCCGGGGCCACAGACGATGCCTTCCATGCCGAGCTCCTTGTAGAGATGGCCAGCATCGGTTCCGTAGAAGCGCGTCGGCGTGATGGCACCGGTCGGCTGCTTTTCGCTGCGCACGGCTTCATAGGCGGCGTTGATCGACTTGACGATGCGCGATTCCGGCGAGACCTCGAAGGGCGGCATCAACGGGCGGCCCTCTATCATCTCGGGAACCAGCTTGGCCTTGAGGCCGGGGAAGCGGCCTTCGAGCGCCTTCAGTTCGCGTTCGAGATCGGCCAGCACACCTTCCTGTGTCTGGCCAGGCGCGTAGCGGCACGAGCCCTTGAGGCGGACAAAATCCGCGACCTGCGGCGGGCGCCATTCCTCAAGGTTGCGTCCAAGAGCGCCATGGACGACACCGACATGACCGCGATTGATCGACCTGTGCACGTCGCTCCTGGCGCCGCTGAAGGTCATCGCATTGATACGCGGAATGATGTCGCAGGCAGCCGCGATCGCGTCAACGGACTCTTCGCGCTTGGAAAGGTGGCGGGTATCGCCGGTGAGCTCGATGACGTAGCTCAGCGCCGCGGCGTGCATGGTTACGGCAACCAGGTCGCTCGGCTCGCTGTTGATGAAGTAGTCAGCCTTCACGCCGCTGCGGATCGCCGCAAGCGTTCCGATGCCGCCCTGCAATTCGCCGACCACGAAAGTCAGGACAACATCGCCCTTCAGCTTGACGCCGGCCTCGAGTAGCGTTTTCACGGCGCAGAAATAGGCGGCGTCGCCCGCCTTCATGTTCGAGACGCCAATGCCGTAGATGAACTTATCGTCGACAAGACCGGCATAGGGATCGACCGTCCAACCTTCGGTAACCGGATTGGTGTCGAGATGGCCGTTGAACAGTAGGCTCTTTCCGCCGCCGGTGCCCTTCAGGCGGCCGATCGTGTTGAAGCGGCGGCCTTCGTCGAAGGCCTGGAGTTCGGCTTCGACGCCGATTTTTTCAAGCGCCGTGGCCATCCAGCGGGCGAGATCCTTCTCGCCCTCAGTTTCCGAATGGCTCTTGTGCTGGACCATTTTCGACAGGAAATCGAGGCAGGCCTTTTCGTCGATCCGGTCCAACAGGGACTTCGGGTCCATTGTCATGCTCCTTGATGCGGTATCATTGGTATTGAGCGGCAGCGCGCGGCACCGCCTCGATCAGGCGGCGGGTATAGTCCGCCCGATCAGGACTATCGATCTCTGTGGCCTTCACCACCTCAATCAGGTCGCCGCGATACATGACGGCGATCCGGTTGGCGATCTGGCGGATCAGGTTGAGGTCGTGGGTGATGAACAGGTAGGCGGTGCCGCTCGCCTTCTGCAGTTCCAGCAGCAGTTCCACGACAGAGGCCTGTACCGAGACGTCGAGCGCCGAGGTGATCTCGTCGCAGATCACCAGCTTCGGCTTGGACGCGAACGCTCGGGCGATCGCCACACGCTGCTTTTCGCCGCCCGAAAGCTGGTGTGGATAGCGGCTTGCATGCGTGCGCGGCAGGCGAACCTGTTCCAGCATGTCGCCGATCTGCTTGTCGAGATCGGAGGCATGGCCGAACAGTTTCAGCGGCCGAGACAGGATTTCCGAAATCTTCTGGCGCGGATTGAGCGAGGCATCTGGATGCTGGAAGATGATCTGCACATCCTTGCGATAGGCATTGTCCATATCGCCGAGGTTCCTGATCTCGCGCCCGTCGAACCAGATCTTGCCCTCGAAGCGGTTGAGGCCGGTCATCGCCTTGGCGAGCGTGGACTTGCCCGAGCCCGACTCGCCGACGATGCCGAGGATCTCGCCCGGATTGACGCTGAGGCTGATGGCGTTGTTGCCGGTAACGCGCTCGGTCTTTTTGCCGGTCAGGGCGGCGAGGAGCGGCTTGCGGCCGAAATGGACGCTGACATTTTCGACCTTCACCAGTGGCTTGTCTGTTGCAACGACATCATCCTTGACCAGCCGGTGGGCCGGATCGGGAACGGCCGCGATCAGTGCGCGGGTGTAATCCTGCTGCGGGTTGGTGAATATCTCGCGGACGTTGCCCTGCTCGATGATATCGCCGCGATTGATGACGGCAACGCGGCCTGCGGTGCGTGCCACCAGAGCAAGATCATGCGAGATATAGAGCGAGGCAACCCCGGTCTCGGCCTGCAGTTCGACGAACAGGTCGAGGATCTGGCGCGAGGTGATCACGTCGAGTGCCGTGGTCGGCTCGTCAAAGATGATGCATTCCGGGTTGCAGGCAAAAGCCGACGCAATGACGACGCGCTGTTTCTCGCCGCCCGACGCCTCATGAGGCATGCGGTTCATCATCCGCGCTGGGGTTTTGAGGCCCACGTGAGCAAGCCGTGCCTCGCCTTCCTTCCACGCCTGCTGCCGGGTCAGGCCACGATGGCGGACCAGTACTTCGGCAAGCTGGGTGCCGAGCGACAAAGTCGGGTTAAGCGACGTGCTCGGATCCTGGAACACCATGCTGATGCGCCGCCCGCGAAAAGTTTCCATCTCGCGCTCTGACTTCTCCAGAAGGTTCTCGCCATCAAGTAGGATCTTGCCGCCCGGCTCGCGGGCATTCTTCGGCAGATAACGCATGATCGACCAGGCAAGCGAAGTCTTGCCGGAGCCGGATTCGCCGACAAGGCCGAGGATCTCGCCACGGTTGATGGCGATACCGATGTTTTTCAGCGCGTGATACGGGCCGTTCGCGGTCTCGTAATCCAGCGAGTAGTTTTCGATGGTGAGAACCGGAGAAACGACCGAGCGGTTTTCTGTCTTGGTCTTGGTCATGGTCATCACCTCACGTCCGCGGATTGAGGGCATCGCGGAGACCGTCGCCCAGAAGGTTGAAGCCGACGGCAACGATGGCGATCGCCACGCTCGGCCAGATCAAGATGCCGGCGGAAAGATGCATATAGCGGCGCGCTTCCGACACCATCAGGCCCCATTCGGCAGCCGGCGGTTGGGCGCCGAGACCGAGAAAGCTCAGGGTCGCAAACAGCATCACCGCAAACGACATGCGAATGGTCATCTCGACGATGATCGGCGCAATCACGTTCGGCAGCATTTCGCGGCGGATGATATATCCGGAGCTCTCGCCACGGGCGATTGCTGCATTGACATAGTCCTGCTTGCGAACCGACAGCGCCACGCTTCTTGTGATCCGCGCCATGCCCGGAGCAAAGGCGATGGCGACGGCGACCAGCGCGTTGACCGTGCTGGAACCGAGAAGGTTCACGATCAGCAGAGCGAAGAGCAGGCTCGGGATCGACATCACGGCATCGATCGTGCGCATGATCAGCTCGTCGGCGCGGCCGCCGAGAAAGGCGGATGCGGTGCCGATCAGCGCGCCGATCAACGTGCCGGCAATGGTCGCCAGCACCGCCATCACGACGGTGGCGCGGGCGCCGATCAGCAGGCGGCTGCAGATATCGCGGCCATACTGGTCGGTACCCAGCCAGTAGGTCAGGCTTGGTCCTTTATAGCGAGCAAGCGGCGACAACTTTTCCGGGTCGTAGGGCGCGACCAGCGGGCCGAAGACGACGATCAACAGGACCAGCACCACGAGGCCGGAGCCGATGGCGCCCTGAGGCGTCTTCAGGAGACGTTTGATAAACTCAGTCATACTGGATCCTCTTGTCGAGCCAGGCATAGAGGATGTCGGCAATGAAATTGACGAGCGAATAGGTGGCAGCCATGATCAGCACGCCGGCTTGGATGGCAGGCAGGTCGCGCGCCTGGATGGCGACGATCAGCTGGCGGCCGATACCGGGAATGGCGAAGATCTCTTCCACGACGATGACGCCGCCAAGCAGATAACCGACGTCCAGCGCGACGATGGTGATGGTCGGCAGAAGCGCGTTGCGCAGCGCATGGCGGCGCAGCACCTGGCCGCGGGAAATGCCCTTCAGCCGCGCCGCACGGATGTAGTCGGTATGCAGCACGTCGATGAGTTCGGAGCGCACCATGCGCGAGACATGGGCGATCAGGATGATAGAAATGACGCAGACGGGCAAGACGAGATGGGCAATGCCATCGACGAAATTTTCCGTCAGCGGCACGTAACCGGTCGCCGGCAGCCACTTCATCCAGTCGGCAAAGACAAGCACGGCAATCGTAGCGGTGACGAATTCCGGCAGTGCGACACCGGCATAGGAGATCAGGCTGACGACCATATCGGCAATCTTGCCGCGGCGGATTGCAGCGATGATGCCGAGCGGAATGGCCAGCACCAGCATCAGGCCGATCGACAGGAAGGCAAGAAGCAGCGAGCGTCCGAGTGCCTCGAACATCACCGGGCCGACCGGCTGACCGGTGCGCAGCGATGTGCCGAGATCACCCTGCAGGACATGGCCAAGCCAGGTTGCGTATTGCTGCCAGATAGGCGCATCGAGCCCCATTGTCTGGCGCAGCGCGTCGAGAGCATCCTGCGTGGCGTTCTCACCCAGCATCATGACGGCGGCGTCGGCCGGCAGGATCTGGGTTATGGCAAAGACGATCAACGACACGACGAACAGCGTGTAGACGATCATCACCAGCCGCTTGGCTATGTAATTCGGTGACAAGGTCATGTTCCTTGGCAGAAAGAGGTATCGGACGCGGCTCTCGCCGCGCCCGAAGGGATCACGACATCAGCCGCGCTTCGGCGCCTTGTCGGAGAGCGAGGCGTAGTCGAGGCGGAACACCGAGGCGCGCGGATGCGCTTCGAAGCCTTCGACCCAGCTGCGCTTGGCGGCCAGAACGTCAAAGAAGGACGGGATGATCGAGGGAACGTCCTCGTTCATGATTTCCTGTGCCTTAGTGTAAAGCTCAGTGCGCTTTGCCTCGTCGGTCGTGCCACGGGCTTCCGCGACCAGCGCATCGAACGCCTTGTTGTTCCAGCGTGTCTCATTCCAGGCCGCATCAGAGGTGTAGAGCAGCTTGAAGATGCCATCCGGGGTCGGCTGCATGTTGTAGAAGCCGACGTAGAATGTGCCCTTCTTCCACACCTGCTCCAGATAGGTCGCATGCGGCATGGTCTGGACGTTGATGGTGATGCCGGCTTCCTTGGCCATTTCGCGGAGCGCTACCGCGAGCTGGGTGCGCACCGCCGGACGGTCGGAGGCAATCAGTGTCAGTTCCAGACCGTTCGCATGGCCGGCTTCGGCGAGAAGCTTCTTGGCTTCCTCGATATTCACCTCACGCTGCTTGACCTGTTTGAAGAACTGGTAGGACGGGTTGAGTGGCGTGTCGTTGCCGACCGTGCCGAAACCTTCGGTGACGAAACCGACCATGGCTTCGCGATCGACCGTCAGGGCGATCGCACGGCGAATGCGTGCGTCATTGAACGGAGCCGTGTCGCAGCCGAAGTTGATGTTGCAGAACTGGCCGGACGGCGTGCGCAGCGTGGTGATGCCGTCATTGCCATCGACGCGCATGAATTCCGGCGGCTGGATGGTCGAGATGATGTCGATATCGCCGGCAAGCAGCGCTGAGCTTTCAGCCGAAGTGTCCGGGAAAACATGCACTTCGACGCGGTCGAGATAGGGCCGCGCAGGGTCGTAGTACTTCTCGTTGCGCTCGACGACGATCAGGCGGTCCGGCTCGTAGGACACAAGCTTGAACGGACCAGTGCCGACAGCCTTGGTCGACAGGCTCTTCAAGTCGCCGGTGGCAAAATGGGCCGGGATGATACGAGCGTTGGTGTAGGCCATCGAGACCGGAAGGTCGGCATAGGCACCGGAAAGCTTGAACAGTACGGTCGCATCGTCGACGGCGACGATATCGGCGATCGGGCCGACATTGTTGCGGCCGGGCGAAGCCGTCGCCGGGTCGAGGATCGCTTTGAACGTGGCGACGACATCCTTTGCCGTGAAGGCGGAACCGTCATGGAAGGTGACGCCGGTGCGCAGCTTGAATGTCCACTCGGTTAAGCCCTCGTTCGGTGTCCAGCTTTCGGCCAGGTCCGGCTCCACCGACATGTCGACCTTGAGGCGCGTCAGGTTGCTGTAGAGCAGTTCGGTCACCAAATATTCCGGGTTGACGCGGGTGAGAAGCGGATGGATGACGCTTGCCGCCTGGTCGACGGAGATCTTCAGCGTGCCGCCCTTGGCCGGCGTTGCTTGAGCAAAGCTCAGCGACGGTGCGGCCAACACGGCTGCCGTGCCAGCCAGGAAGAAGCGGCGTTTCATTTCCAGCATATGTAGTTCCCCTTGACGTATCAGTTGCTGTTTTCAGGAATGCAGTCCGCGGCGAAGTCGGCCGCGAGATAGGCGAGAATGCTCTTCGCGAGGGCGATGATGTCCTGCCGTGTCGTGTGTTCTTCGGGGCTGTGGATGCAGCTTTCCGGCCGGCCGAGTCCGCCGAGCAGCACTTCCGGGCCGAAACCGGCCCTCTGCACGTAACCGAAATCCGAACAGCTTGCGGCGCCCCATTTTTGAAAGTCTTCGGGCTTGTAGCCGAAGCCCAGCGACAGCGCCTTTTGCCATCGTGGCCAGTGCGGACCATCGGGATCGTCAGTTGGGACCAGATGCCCGACAAGATCCACAGAAAGGCCAAGCCCTGTGTCGGCGATGCAACCTCGGACCAGAGTCTCGATTTCGGCGCGTGCCTCATCGTAGTTTTCTTCCGGCGCATAACGGCGGCTGACGAGGATCTTGATCTCGGCCGGCACCTGTCCGCCGGCGGTGCCGCCGTTGATGGCCGAAATGGTCAGTTGTGGTCGAAGCGGCCCGGATGCATGCGGCGGCGGCGTTAGCCTGGATGTCCGGCTTGCCACCTCCGGTTTCAGCTTCACCAGGGCGTGGAGGACCGGAAGGGCGCCCTCGATGGCATTGATGCCGGCGCCTGTGCGATTGCCCTCGCCTGCATGCACGGCATGCCCTGTTATCGTCACCTGCAGATTGAATATGCCGAAACAGCCGGCCCAGACACGCGGTGCCGCCGATCCGTTGAAATTGATGATATGGTCCTTCAGCATGCCCTGCTCCGCGAGGTAGCGGATACCGGGATAGAGCCCGCCCTCCTCGTCGGTGCACAAAAGCAGCATCGGATCATAGGCGAGCGGCACGCCGCATACCTTGGCGGCCCGCAGCGCCAGCAAGGTTGCGGCGATCGTGCCCTTCATGTCGGCAGCACCGAGCCCGAACAGATCATCGCCCTCGACCGTCAGCCTCAGGGGATCACGAGTCCAGCCGGGCGCAACCGGCACCGTGTCGACGTGATAATAAAGGCCGCAGACAGGCTTTCCCGTTTCGCGGGTGGCAACGAGGTTGGTCCGCTCGCCAGAAGCCAGACCACCGGCTACGTACCAGAGATCACGCGGCACAACGACCCGCTCGAACTCAAACCCCAGCGGCGCCAGAAGCTCGGCCATCAGATCGGCGAAAGCGTTATAGCCCAGCCCCGGCGGGAATGAGGTGTCAACTTTGATCATCCGCGCCAGATCATCGACAGCAGCCTCGACATCCAGCTCAATCGCTGCCATGGCAGACTCAAAGCCTTGTTGCGAAGATGCTGGCTGCTGGGTGTTCATGGCAGTGTCCTCGGTACCCGTCACGCCAGCCTCCTCAGCTTGCGCTTTAATATAAACTATATAGTAATACTGGGTAGATCGAGATCATGAGTCAACTCCAAAGAAGAGGCAAATAATTGCCGGAACTGCCCAATAATTCATCAGGAGCGAGCAAGCTGACAGAATTGTCCTTGCCGCTTTACGAAGTGGTCAAGCGACAGATCACCGAAGCGATCATGATCGGCAAACTGGAACCGGGCTCTGTTCTGCCCAGCGAAGTGGCATTGTCGCAAACTTACGGCGTGGCCGTTGGGACCATTCGCCGAGCGCTGATGGACCTCACCAATGACGGCCTTCTCAGCCGCCGTCGCAAGACCGGCACCGTCGTGACCGGCCGCAAGCCGCAGCACAGCCTGCGATTGTTTTTTCAGTATTTTCGACTGCACGGGCTGGATGGTTCGCTTAGCAAGTCGGTGACGAAGGTGACCTCGCTCGACAGGAGCTTTGCTTCCACCGCCGACGCGGGGAAACTTCAGATCGAGGAAGGATCGCCGATCGTCACCTTCCACCGGGTGCGCTACGTCGACGATCGACCGATCATGCACGAGACGCTGACACTTTCCTGCGAACGGGTTCCGGACTTCCCGGAGAGGGCAGAAGAAATCCCTGCGCTTTTCTACCTGCATCTACTGGAAAATTACGGAATCCGCATCTCGGCCATACGCGAACAGATCGGTGCCGATCTCGCGTCCGATTTCGATGCCCGGTGGTTAGACCTTGCCCTGCCGGCTGCCGTGCTAACGATCGACGAGGTCGCCTATGACCAACTCGCGGTCCCCATTCTCATATCCGCTCATCGCGCGACGACCGCGCACCACAGATATGTCAATGAGGTACAGTGAGCATTTGCTAATTGGCGACCCGTGTGGCCGCCTTGAGGGGAACAAGCCGGAGGCTTGCGCGCAAGTTTGATCCTGAAACCTAGCAAAATTCAGCTGTTCTTTTGTGGTGCGAGCGCCGATTTAAAGCGACTGTTGCGCCCCCAGGTTTCCGAGATGATGGCTGAGCCGTTCAAAGGGTACGACCAAGGCGTCGTTGTTTTTGCTTATTTGCTGGACGGGCGTCCGATATCGCCGGCTTTCCACTCTTCACAAGCTCGCCGAGCCGGATCATCAGGAGCTGCTATCAATGCTTGCCGATGGCAGCATCTACCTGCTCTGGCCATCAGCGGCCCGGAACTTTCGGACCATGCGGATGCCCCGGATTGTGGAATGCGTCGTCTTCTCCACGACCGCCGGGTCGACATATCCAATCGGCTCGTCGAAGGCGAGGTGTACTCCTCAGTAGGCCGAGCCGTAGAGCACAAGTGCCGCTTTAGAACTCCTGCCATTCGTCGCCGGCCACGGCTACCGCGGCATTACCGGTGAAGGCGCGTGCGACCTTGCGGCCAAGGGCATGAGCCGGCGAGGCCACCGGTACGTCCCGGCCCTTGACGGGTCGCACGACAGAAGTCTGACGCGGACCAGATAGCTTGAACTGGGCCAGAAGCTCGTTTAGCGATGCGGCGTCACGGGCGAGACCGTGGCTGGCGGCGGTCGATTCCTCGACCATGGCAGCGTTCTTCTGCGTGTCCTGATCCATCTGGTTGACGGCGGTGTTGATCTGTTGAAGTCCAGAAGACTGTTCCTGCGCCGATTCCACAATCGCGTTGACGTGCCGGTTGATTTCCTGCACTTCCGCAACGATCGTCACCAGCGCCTGGCCGGTCTGGCCGACCAGTTGCACCCCGGCATTGACCTGCTCGTTCGATGTCGTGATCAGCGCCTTGATCTCCTTGGCGGCCCTGGCGGAGCGCTGGGCGAGCTCGCGCACTTCCTGGGCGACGACGGCAAAGCCCTTGCCGGCTTCACCTGCACGAGCCGCTTCCACGCCGGCGTTCAGCGCGAGAAGATTGGTCTGGAAGGCGATGTCGTCGATGACACCGATAATGTTGCTGATCTCGCCAGAAGACTTTTCGATCTGTTCCATCGCCTTGACGGCGCGCTGGACGACCTCCCCGGAGGTTTCAGCACCGCTGCGGGTGCGGGCAACAAGGGCGCCGGCTTCCTGAGCGCGCTTGGTGGCGTCCTTGACGGTGGTGGTGATTTCTTCCAGAGCGGCGGCGGTTTCCTCCACCGAAGCTGCCTGCTGCTCGGTGCGCTTGGCCAGATCGTCGGCAGCCGCCTTGATTTCGGACGAGCCGGCTTCGATGCTGCGGGCATTCTCTGCCACCTGCTCCAGAGCCGTCTGCAGCTTGCTGGCCGAGGTATTGAAATCATAGCGGACACCGTCAAGCGTCGCGGTGAAGGGCTTTTCGATGCGGTAGGACACATTGCCGTCGGAGAGATGGCTCAGGCCCTCCGCCAGGTTGTCGACGGCGAACTTGATCTCGGCGGCTTCCCGCGTCTTCTGGGCTTCGCGATCCATGCGGTCGCGTTCGGATAGACCGCGATTGTCTTCCGCTTCCTGCTCCAGGCGAAGGCGCTCGATCGCATTGTCGCGGAACACCGCCACGGCTTCTGCCATCTGGCCGATTTCGTCCTTGCGGTCGAGGCCGTCGATGGCAGCTTCCGTCTGACTGGCAGCCAGCGAAGCCATGCGTTCACGCAAGCGGGCCATCGGTACGGTGATGCCCTTATGGGCGATAGTCATGGACAGGACTGCGGCGATCGCAATCCCCAGAAGCATCCCGCAGATCGCATAGGTAATCGTGCTGGAGACCGATTGGCTCAACGTCTTGGCGCCGTTGTTGAGGATTTCGGCCATGGCGCCGTTATTGGCGCCGAATTTCGGCGAGAGATCGACGATCGCCTGGTCGAGCTTGGCGGAGAGCGTGCGAACCTTTTCTTGATCGCCTGCGGTATGGGCCTTGAGAAGATCGTCGCCGATTGCCTTCAGTGCGTCCGCTCCGGCAAGCAGTTCGTCGATCGCAGCCTTGCGGCTTGGCACTAGCGCCGGGATCTGTGTCAACCGGTCACGGGCGCCGGCAAATTCTTTCGAAAACCGGCCTGATAGATCCTGGAAAGCCGGCGTTGCCGGGTCCTGTGCCAGCGCGCGGCTCAGCCATGTCGTCGCGGTCCACATGCCGGCCGCACCGCGGGGTCCGAAGGTCGCCGCATTGCTTTCCTTCTGCAGGAACCCGGAATAGGCCTCATTGGCAGCGCTGAACTTGCTGGTGACATACATCAGGCCTGCCAGCGAAATGACGGCAAGGACGGCAATCGCCATCAGGAATTTTGTTTTGATCTTTAAATTCTTAAACATCAGATACCTCAAAAAACGCTCAATGAATGAAGGTGTATTGAAAAGCAAAATGCAGGAGCCGCAGTGGACATAATGCGGTAGCGATCAAACTTGATAGTTCGTGGATCATAGGTGCTTTTTCATAATAAAATCTTACCCTTGTCGCAGCGCACAAAAGCGCACGCCGATCTCCAATCTGCATTTCACGGGTGCTTAACCAAGGTGACAGAAGGTAATCCTGGTTTGTTGCGACGCACAACGGGCTGCCTTTAATTGGAAAGCGAACCGTGGTTTCGGTTCCCCGCCAAGTCGGGCAAATTGATATGAAATCAAAAATCACAATCGAAGGACTTCAATGTGAATTTTTCACGCCGCAACATCATGAAGCTTTCGGCGGCCGCCTTGGCAACCGTCGTCCCGAAAATGGCATCTGCGCAAGCGATCGGCTTTACGCCAAGCCCCATCTATCCCGATCCGGCCATCCAGATTCTCGATCCGAGCTTTGCGAAGTATCGTGTCGCCAGCAGCTCGCTCGAGCAGGTCGCAACCGGCGCTCGCTGGCTGGAAGGTCCAGTCTGGTTCGGCGACGGACGCTATCTGCTCGTCAGCGACATTCCAAACAACCGCGTCATGCGCTATGACGAAGCCAATGAGAGCTGGAGCGTCTACAACGCCAACTCCAACTATGCCAACGGCCACGCCCGCGACCGCCAGGGCCGCCTGCTTTCCTGCGAACATCTGACACGCCGGGTCACCCGCACCGAATATGACGGTTCGATCACGGTGCTTGCCGATAATTACAACGGCAAGAAGCTCAACTCTCCGAACGACATCGTCTGCAAGTCGGACGGCTCCATCTGGTTCACCGATCCACCTTTCGGCATCGCCGGCGAGTGGGAGGGCGAGAAGGCAATACCGGAGCTGCCGCACTCGGTCTATCGCATCTCGCCGGACGGCAAGCTCGATCTTGTCACCGACGAGCTGAAAGGCCCGAACGGCATTGCGTTTTCGCCCGATGAAAAGAAGCTCTACATCGTCGAAGGCCGCGCATCGCCCTACCGTATCATCTGGAGCTACGACATGGGCGCAGACGGCGTGAAGCTTTCGAACAAGACGGCGTTGGTGACGGCCGACGACAATGGCGGTCTCGACGGCTTCAAGGTCGACATCGACGGCAACCTCTGGTGCGGCTGGGGATCGAGCGGCGCTGCGGGCGCCAGGCCCGAGGATCTGAACGGCGTCAAGGTCTTCAACTCGATCGGCAAGGCGATCGGCTTCATCCGCCTGCCGGAGCGTTGCCCGAACCTCGTCTTCGGCGGCCCGAAGAAGAACCGCCTCTATATGGCGAGCAGCCACTCGGTCTACGCGATCTATGTGGAAACTCGCGGCGCCGTCTGAACGCGCGGACCAAAAGCGAAGCGGTCGGGCCACCAGCACCTAGCCGCTTTCATTATCAAAAGCTAAACCGTCCCTTGCGCAGCAAATATAGGCTAATGGAAAGATACTTGTAGTCCAAACCTGCGACATCGGGTCCAAAAATCATGATGTAAAATCCGGAGTGTTGAAAGCCTCGACCGGCGGCGGGTCGGAATCGAGTCTACGGATAGCGACCAGACATGTTTGGGCGCTGCAGCCCTGTGACAGTGAAGACGCCGGAATGTCGAGCGTTACGGTATTCGGATTGCCATGCCGCTCAATATTGCTATCACGGTCCATATCGAACCAAGCGCCGGTGGAAAGCCTTAACACACCCGGCATAATCGCGTCTGAAACGACGGCCGCGGAGATCAGCCGGCCGCGGGTGTTGAAGACTTCGACCAGATCACCATCAGCGATGCCACGATCAGCCGCATCGGCCGGACTGATATGGATCGGCTCGCGCCCTGCCACCTTGCCTGCCTTGCTGTGCGGGCTGGCATCAAGCTGGCTGTGCAGTCGGCGCACCGGCTGGTCCGAGATCAAATGCAGTTCCTGTTCGCCGCGCGATGCGGTACCCAGCCATTCCGGCGGTTCGAACCAGATCGGGTGGCCGGGGCAATCGGCGAGTGCGAAGCTATCGACCGTCTCGGAAAAGATCTCGATCAGACCAGACGGCGTAGGAACTGGGTTCGCACCAGGCGCGTGGCGAAACGCTTCTAACATGACGACCGGGCCTGCCTCGGGGCCGAGATCGAACAGGCCTGCCTCCCAGAATGTCTCGAAATCCGGCATGGCTATGCCTCTGGCGGCTGCATTGTCTCGGCTCACGGCATAGATGCGCCGCAGCCAGCCATCCTCGTCGAGGCCTTCGGAGAAATTGATCTCGAGCCGTTTGGCCAGCGCGTCGAAAATGTCGAAATCGTTGCGCGATTGGCCAAAAGGTTCTTCGACCTTCTTCATTGCGACGACCAGATCCTCGCCGCCGGCAGCGGCGATGTCATTGCGTTCCAGCGAGGTCGTAACTGGAAGGACGATATCGGCGAGCTTTGCCGTCGACGTCCAATAGGGCTCGTTGACGACGATCGTCTCCGGCTTTTCCCAGGCTTTCAGGAGGCGGTTAAGATCCTGATGATGATGGAACGGATTGCCACCCGCCCAATAGACGAGACGGATATCCGGATAGCTGTAGTTTTTTCCATTGTAGGTGAAGCTGCCGCCCGGATTGAGCAGCATGTCGGCGACGCGCGCAACCGGAATGAAGGTCGAGACCGGGTTCTGGCTCTGCGGGAAAGTGCCGAACTTGAACCGGGCATTATCGTGCCCTACGGAATTCAGTGCGCCATAGCCAACACCGAAACCGCCTCCCGGAAGACCGATCTGACCGAGCATCGCTGCCAGCGTCACCGTCATCCAGAAAGGCTGTTCCCCATGCACGGCGCGCTGCAGCGACCAGGAGACATTGATCATCGTCCGGCTTGCAGCCATTTCCCTGGCAAGCGAGGCTATCCGGTCGGCATCGATGCCGCAGATTGCGGATGCCCATTCCGGCGTCTTGGCAATGCCATCCGTGTGCCCGAGCAGATAGGGCCTGAACCGGCCATAGCCGGTACAGTGGCTGTTGAGGAAGACGCGGTCTGCGAGGTTCTCGGTCTCCAGCACAAAGGCGAGCGCCAGCATCAGCGACACGTCGGTATTGGGGCGGACCGCCAGCCACTCGCTATCGACCGGCATATTGTCGGAGACCGGGCTGATATTGACGAAGCGGGTTCCGGCCTTTTCCATGGCCCGCATGCCTGCCGTCACCCGGTGGCGGCCAGCGCCTCCCGGCGACATCTGGGCATTCTTCGTAGGCACGCCGCCGAAGGTGACGAACAGTGTCGTATGCTTCGTCATCACGTCGAAGGACGTATGCTGGTCGAGCAGGATTTCGGTCGAGGCAACCGCATGCGGCAGGATCACCCGACCGGCCGCGAGGCTGTAATTGTCAACATGGCTCACATAGCCGCCGATCAGATTGAGAAACCGGTGAACCTGGCTTTGCGCGTGGTGAAACCGTCCGGCGCTGGCCCATCCGTAAGAGCCACCGAAGATCGCCTCATTGCCGAAGGTCGAGCAGACCCGCTCGAACTCGCGGGCGAGAAGATCAAGCGCCACATCCCATTCTACCTCGACGAAGGGCTCACGCCCTCGTAAGTGAGGATTCGAGCCGGGTCCGTTTTCCAGCCAACTCCTGCGGACAGACGGTCTTGCTATGCGCACCTTCTTCAGATCGCCCGACGCCATATGAAGGCCGATCGGCGACGGATCGGAATCCTCTGCGGCGCCCCTTATTGAGGGGCTGCCCACCGGCTGGGGCACGACCTCGTAGACACCCCAATGAGCGGCAGTGCGAATCTTGCTGTTCGATGCCTTGCCTTGGCCCGTCACTTCACGGTCACCCGTTGCGCTTCGCGCTCCTGCAAGGCTTCGATGACGATGCGTGCACCATCCTCTATCGCATGCTCGATCGCCGCGCGGGCTGCATCGGCCCGCTTATGCTGTAGCGCCTGCATCAGGTCGTCGTAGTTGTGATGATCGCTGGACCCGGACTGAGCCTCCGGATAGAGGTAGTTGAAGCCCGGTCCAGCCCTCAGCCAGAGCATTTCGATAACGCCGAGAAGGGTCGGCATGCGAGCCGCCGCGTAAAGGACGAAGCGGAATTCCTTATTCAGCGTCAGCGCCAGATGCTGGTTCTTTTCTGCTTTCGCGGCGAGGTATTTCTTCAGCAACCCTCGCATCTCGGCGATTTCCGAGCCGTTAATTTTGCCTGCGGCATTATAGGCCGCAAGCCCTTCGACAGATTTGCGGATCTCGGCGATCTCGGAATATTGCGCCACCGTCATCGTCGGCACCCGGAAAGATTGAGCCGGTTCCGCGGCCAGGACACCCGAGGCGGCAAAGCGCACCAGAGCTTCGCGAACGGGTGTAATGCTAATGCCAAGCGAGTGCGCCAGATCCTTCGTGACGAGCCTGGTCCCGGGCTCCAGCCGGCCCTCGATAAGCGCCGCGCGGATTTCATCCTCGACATGCGTAACTAGGCTCTTTCTTGGAGCTGCATTGAACAAAGCTGTACTCACATCACCCTCGTCATTGGAAAATTTGCCTGTTTTTTATCACAGATTCGGAACTGCCCATATCTTGCTCATACAGGATATATCATATATCGTCACGTCATCAACTGCCGTCCTGCCGGACGGGGGAAATGTCAACTCCGGAGAAGGTGAAGGCCTAATGAAAAGACTAGTTGCTTTAGCTCTCGCGGCATCCATGCTGCTGCCAGTCACCACAGCGACCGCCGAGGCTGCCGATCTCGTCGTCGGCCGTAGCGCTTCCACTACCGCCATGGACCCTGGCTTCCTTCGCGAGGCCGCGACCATCGTCGATAATATTTTCGACACGCTGGTCATGCGAGACAAGGACATGAAGCTCGTACCCGGACTTGCGACCTCATGGACGGCGATCGACGACACGACATGGGAATTCAAGCTCCGCGAGGGCGTCAAGTTTCACAACGGCGAGGCATTCGACGCCGAGGCCGTCAAATTCACCCTCGACCGCGTTCTCGATCCGGCGGCAAAGTCGCCGACGGTCTCTTACATCCGCACCATCGCCAGTGTTGACGTCGTTGATCCGTCGACCGTCCGCATTAAGACCAATGGCCCCGATCCGCTGCTTCCAACCCGCATGAGCCGCTACCCGGCCTATATCGTTCCGCCGAAATACGTGAAGGAAGTCGGCAACGACAAGTTTGCCACCCATCCCGTCGGCACCGGTCCGTATAAATTCGTCGAGTTCATTCCGGACCAGCATGTCATTCTCGAAGCCAACAAGGATTACTGGCGCGGCGCACCGTCAATCGACAAGGTCACCTGGCGCTCGATTCCGGACGGCACCGCTCGCGTCACGGCACTTCTGACCGGCGAAGTCGATATTATCGAAAAAGTCCCGGTGGATTTGCTCCCGCTAATCAAGGAAAGTCCCGACGCCGATCTCGTGCAAGTGAAGAATGGCGGTCTTACCATCTATCTTGGTCTTACCATGAAGGAAAAGCCACTCGATAATGTGAAGGTCCGCCAGGCGCTCAACATAGCCATCGACCGCAAATCGATCGTCGATAACATTCTTCAAGGCATGGCGGCCCCACGTGGCACCCAGGTCGGCCCCGCCGACTTCGGTTACAAAGACGTTCCAGTTCCGGCCTACGATCCTGCCAAGGCCAAGGCGTTGCTTGCGGAAGCCGGCTATCCGAACGGCTTCAGCATCAAGATGCAGTCCTCGCACATCTACATCAAGGACAGCGAAGTGGCACAGGCGATCGCTCAGCAATATGGCGACATCGGCGTGAAGATCGACCAGGAAGTGCTCGACTGGTCCGTCTATGCGCAGCAGGTGCCGCGCAAGGGCCCGATCTTCATGCTCGGCTGGGGTTCGACCCAGACGCTCGATGCGGATGCCGCCGTCTATGCCATCATGAAGACCGGCGAGCCCTACTCGACGGCCTCGATCCCGGAGATGGACAAGCTTCTCGACGAAAGCCGGGCGATCGTCGATCCGGCGAAACGCGAAGCCGTGCTCGCTCAGATCCAGGATCTGGCCGCCAAGGACGTGCCCCTCATCCCGCTGTATCAGGAGGATGCGCTTTACGGAAAGGCGAAATCGGTTACCTTTGAAGGGCGTCCGGACGCGCGTATCCCGATCTTCGACATCAGGAAGCAGTAAGACAGCATGACGCGGTTTTGGAATGTCCGGGACAACGCGGATGCAATATTTGCGACGTTCCTTCTGGTCACGGTTCTGGCGCTCTGCCTCTTCGTGCCACTTTTGTGGCCGATCGATCCGGTGCGCGGAACCCTGACCGCGACATTCAAGCCGCCGCTCTCCGTTATCGGCGGAGAACTCCATCCGCTCGGAACTGACCAGCTAGGGCGGGATCTTCTCGCCCGGCTGGGTCTCGGCACGTTGATCTCACTGTCGATCGTGACCGCGGCATCTGCCATCTCCGTTGTGCTCGGCACGACGCTCGGCATGATCGCCGGTTATTATCGCGGCTGGTTCGACATCGTCATCATGCGCGCCGTCGATGTTCAGCTCGCCATTCCCTTCATCCTACTGATCCTGTTGATCGTCGCGGTCATCGGACCTAGCATGGCCAATCTGGTCGTGGTGCTCGGTATTACCGGCTGGGCGGTGTTTGCCCGTGTCGCTCGCGCCAAGACGCTGGAAATTCGCGAGCTGGAATATGTCGATGCGTCCCGCTCGATCGGACTGCCGGACAGGACAATCATCTTCCGCCACATCCTGCCGAACATCATTGGGCCGCAGACCGTACTGATGACGCTGGACCTGCCGCGCCTGATTATCCTGGAAGCCTCGGTCGGCTTCCTCGGTCTCGGCGTGCAGCCGCCGACACCGACGCTCGGCAACCTGATCGGCGAAGGTCGCTCCTATATCCTGCTTGCCAACTGGCTGATTCTCTATCCCGGCCTCGTCATAGGGGCATTGGTGATCGGCTGCAATCTCATCGGTGACTGGCTCGTGCGGCGTGCCGACAGTAGGAATGCCTGACGATATGAAAACAGCGAGCTTTATCACCGGACGAGCGCTGCAGGGCATTGTCGTCATGTTCGGCGTCTCGGCTATCGTCTTCTTCGCCCTGTTCCTGACCGGCGATCCGGCCGCCCTTATGATGACGCCCGATGCATCGCGCGAAGAAATCGAGGCCTTTCGCCAGGCCATGGGCTTCAACGATCCGATCTGGGTACAATATGGCCGTTTCCTGGCCGGCGCGCTGAGCGGCGAGCTCGGCACGTCGGTGCGCTTCCACCGTCCAGCACTTGATCTCCTGGTCGAACGCCTACCGGCGACGGCGCTGCTTGCCTGCACGGCGCTCGTCTGGAGTTCGCTGCTCGGTTTCCTGCTCGGCACGATCGCAGCGGTGCGCAAGAACAGCGCCATCGATTTCGCCATTCGCGTCATCTCGCTTCTCGGCCAGGCGATCCCGGTCTTCTTGCTGGCGCTGCTGCTGATCATCTTCTTCTCGCTGAAACTGCGCTGGCTGCCGTCGAGCGGTATCGGCTCGGTTGCCCAACTGGTCATGCCATCGATCGCACTCGGCGCCTATTATCTCAGCGCCATCACAAGGCTGGTGCGTGCCAGCTTGATCGAGGTTCTAGGCGAAAACTATATTCGCACCGCCCGCGCCAAGGGCATTTCCTCCTGGCGCATCATCGTTCACCATGCGCTGCGCAACGCGTTGATCCCGGTCATCACCGTGCAGGGCATGTATTTCGCCTCGCTGCTCGGGGGCGCGCTGGTGACGGAAATCATCTTCGCCTGGCCGGGCATCGGTCGTCTGGCCGTCGAAGCCATCCAGAACCGCGACTTCCCCGTAGTCCAGGCGGTCGTGCTGTTTGCGGCCGCGGTTTTCGTGGTCGTCAACTTCCTGGTCGACCTCGCCTATGTCTCGCTGAACCCGAGGATCAGGCTATGATCGACGAGTGGGCGGTCGAGGAGGCGCTGCAACTGACGCATGACTGGTGCGCCATCCCGTCGGTCAAGGGCGACGACAAGGCGCTGCGCGTCCAGGCGGACGAGATCCGCTGCTGGCTCCAGCAGCAGCTCGGCGCCGAGATCATCTGCTCCAAGTCGTCGCGGGGCCGCCCGCCCGTGGTTCACGCCCGCATCGACGTGGGAGCCGCAATCACCGTCATCCTCTACAACATGTACGACGTGATGCCTGCCACGTCGCAGGGCTGGTCCGTCGATCCGTTCCGCGGCGGCATCGTCGATCTGCCGGAGATCGGTCCGAGTTTCGTCGCCCGCGGCGCCGAGAACAACAAGGGGCCGCTCGCCGGCATGCTGCTCGCCGTCAAGGCGCTTGCGGATGCGGGAAAGCTGCGCGTCAATGTCGAGATCCTCGTTGATGGCGAGGAGGAAAGCGGCAGTAGCGCCATGCGCGACTACCTGGCCAACGATGCCTGCCCGGTGCGGCCGAGCGCAGCCGCGATCTTTCCCTCCTTCTGCGAATATGGCGGCGGTCCGCCGCGGATCTATCTCGGTTTTTCCGGCATCGCTAAGGGCGAGGTCCGTGTCGAGGGCGGCGAATGGGGTGGCCCGAAAGCGGCCATTCATTCCAGCAACGCACCCTGGATCGCCAATCCCGCCAGCCGGTTGGTCGAGGCCCTGTCATTGATCGGCAAACCGCCGACCGGCGAACTCGGCGGGATCGAGATCGACGCGGAGGCTGCCGGCATCATCGCGAGGCTGGCCGCGTCTTTCAATCCGGCGGCGGAACTGCGCTTTCGCAGAACCGAAAGGTTCGCACTCGAAGGTGGTGGCAGATCCCTCCTCGAACATGTCCTGTCGGCGGCCTCCTTCAACATTTCCAGCCTCGAAAGCATGCCGCTCACCGCCGATGGAGTCATTCCGCATGGCGCCCGCGCCGGCTTTGAACTGCGCACCCCGCCGACGCTCAATCCTGCCGATTTTTTGGCCACCTACCGAAATGCATTAAAGGCAACGCCCGGCGCTGTCTTGAATGTTGCGGACAGTTATCCCGGCCATCGGTTTTCCGCGGATGCGCCCGGTGTCGCACCGCTTCTGAAGAGCTACAAAAAGACCGCCCTTGCCGCGCCGCAGGTCTGGCCCTGGGCGATCGGCGCCGCCCCCGCCTATGCTTTTGCGCGGCATGCGAAGTCCTTCCTTCTCGCCGGCGCCGGTCGCGGCGGCAATGCGCATGGCATCGACGAGTTCATGACGCTCGAAGGGTATCGCCGATTCATCGAGTCCATCGCCCTCTGGCTCGATCTTGTCGCCGACGAAGCGGAGGCCGCATGAACACTATCCGCCATCTCTCCCGTGCCGACGCGATCGAAGCCGGTGCCCTTGACTGGACAGAAGCCGTCAAGGACGTGCAGGCAACGATACGCCTTCTGCGTGACGGCAAGGCCGGCATGGTCGCCGAAAGCGTCATGCCGCTCGGCGCCGATCCTCGCAACAAGGCCTATGGTCTCCCCGCCTTCGTCGGCGGCGTCTACGACGCGGCCGGCCTGAAATGGACGGTCCATCGCGCCGAACCGGTGGACGATCTTCCCAGTATCAGCAGCACTACATTCATCAACGGCCTGACCGATGGCGCGCCGCTCGGCACTGTCGAAAGCGCGCTTCTGACCCGCATGCGCACCGCCGCCGTCTCGGCCGCTGCGATCCGCGGCCTGATGCCGAACGCTTTCAAAGCCGTCTCTATCCTAGGTGCTGGCGCACAGGCGCAGACGCATCTGGACATGCTGCGCAGCCTGTTTCCGGACCTGGGCGAAGTTCATCTCTGGAACCGGACGAGAGCCCATCTCGATACGTTGATCAAACAGGCAATCCCAAGCGCGATCACGCGGCTCATCCCGCATGATCACCTGCACGACGCGTTGGAAAATGCAGATGTCATTCTCTGCTGCACCTCGGCGCCGGAACCGTTTCTCGAAGCCTCCGCCGCCGGTGCCGGCCGGTTGATCATGCAGATCGGTTTCAACGAGGTGAAGTTCGAGACGATCGCTGCGACGGATCTCGTCACCGTCGATCTCTGGGGCGATTTTGCCGATAAGAGTGCAAAAAGCCTCTTCCAGATGTATCGCGCCGGCCAGTTTGCGCCCTCGCGTGTCGCGGCGGACCTGCCAGCCATCGTCCTCGATGGCTGGCAGCCACCGACAGGTGCATCGCTGTATTTCTCGAGCTTCGGCCTCAACGTTTTCGACATTGCCTTTGCGGCACGTCTGTTGCGACGGGCAAACGAACTCGGGATCGGCACCGCGATGCCGGCCATCTGATGCCTATTGCAAGGAAAGGACCCGGTCATGATCATCACCGCCGAAGAACTGCTGAAGGTGCTACCGCAAGGACAACTTGTCCCAGTCGACGTTCGCCCCGAAGCCGCCTGGCGCGAAAAGACGCTGCCAGGCGCCATTAATCTCAACGTCTACGACTACTTCATTCCCCAAAGCGATGAGACGGGGATAAGAGGCATGGCGGCGGGCGCGCGCGAAGCCTTCGAACGGCTCGGCATCGGTCAGGGACGCGTTCCAGTCTTCTTCGAGGAACAGACCGGCATGATCTCGCCGCGCGGCCTCTGGTTTCATGAACTGGCCGGATTCGATGGCGGCCTCGTTCTCGACGGCGGTATCCAGGCATGGGAGGCAATCGGTGGTGAGGTCGCACCGGCGACCGGCGCCACCGACGCCATCCGGCAGTCGGATACCTCTCCGAATGGGTTTCGGCGCGAGCTTGTCGCCTCGACCGACGAGGTTCTCGGCCATTCGGACCGCAACACCGAAATTTTCGACGTCCGACGGCAGTCGGAATTCGAAGGTACCTTCGTGCATCCGTGCTGCGCCCGACCCGGCCGCATTCCGCATTCGCATTTCGCCTTCTACGAGGATATGCTGCGCGACGGCAAATATCGCCCCGCCTCTGAGATCCGCGAAATCGCCAAGGCCGCCGGCCTGACGCCGGATCGCCAGATCATCACCTATTGCCACCGCGGCGCCCGGGCCGCCACCGCGCTCTACGGCCTCAGGCTCGCCGGCTTCGACAAAGTGAAGATCTATACCGGCTCCTGGCACGAATGGGCCGGCAATGCTGCCCTGCCGATCGGGATCGGACCCGCCGAAGAGGTTTAAAGCCAGCTCTGGATTTCGATCGGGCTGCCGTCCTGAACCAGAGGCGGAATGGCGACGGATCGACAGACGGCTTGTCGCCGATGGCGATCTGCGCCAGCAGCTCTCCGCTCACCCGCCCGATCCCGAAACCCATCCGGCATGGAGCAGTTTTGCTGCAATCGGCGCGCCTCCCCACGCGAAGCGCCACTGAACATGGCCACCGGGCAGGTTGTTGGGCATCGTGCTGCCCCTCCAACCTGTCAGATTTTACGCGGCAACCGCAGCAGTGCCCCATTCGTCGCCCCAGACCTGCACCCTATGTCCAGGAGAGACTTCGAGATAGTCCCGCTTCGGGACCACGTAGGAAGTCGGCCGGATCGGGCTCTTGATCTCGTCGTTGCTGAGGCCCCGCCGGATACCGCGGCGCGACGGATCAGGAACCGGAACCGCCGCCAGAAGCCGCTTCGTATAGGGATGTTGCGGGTTTTCGAAGATCGACTGGCGCGGCCCGATCTCGACGATCTCGCCGAGATACATGACGGCCACCCGGTGGCTCATCCGCTCCACCACGGCCATGTCGTGGGAGATGAACAGATAGGCAAGACCGAGGCTTTCCTGCAGGTCGAGCATCAGATTGATGACCTGCGCTTTTATCGAGACGTCGAGCGCCGAGACGGCCTCGTCGGCCACGATGATCTGCGGCGCCATGGCGAGCGCTCGGGCGATGCAGAGGCGCTGGCGCTGGCCGCCGGAAAATTCATGCGGGTAGCGGCTTGCCATATCCGGCTGCAGGCCGACCTTGAACATCAGGTCGGCGACCCCGTCTCGCGCGTCGCCCTTGCCAGACGCAATGCCGTGGGCCAGCAGGGGTTCCGCGACCGCATCGCCGACTTTTATGCGCGGGTTGAGGCTGGCGAACGGATCCTGGAAGATCATCTGGATATGCCGCCGCATGGCACGCATTTCCGCGCCCTTGAGATCAAGGATCTCTTTGCCGTCGAGCTTGACCGAGCCGGAATTGGCGTCCAGCAGCCGCATGATCGTGCGTCCGGTCGTCGACTTGCCGCAGCCGGATTCCCCGACAAGCGCCAACGTTTCGCCGGCTTTCAGATCGAAGGACAGGTCTTGTACCGCATGCACGCGTCCCGACGTCGCCCCGAGAAAACCTGCGCCGACATCGAACCGGGTTACGAGATTGCGCACCTGGAGAAGTGGGAGCGGTTTGACGGAGACGGTATCGGCAACCGGCGGCATATCGACCGGCACGCCGCTTTCGACATCGATCAGCGGGAAACGCGCCGGGCCGGATGCGCCCTGCATGGAGCCGAGTTTCGGCACGGCGGAAAGAAGCGCCTTAGTATAGGCGCGCTGCGGTTGATCGAAGATCGCTTCCGTCTCACCGCGTTCGATCGCCTCGCCCTTGTACATGACGAGCGTCCGGTCGGCGATCTCGGCGACGACGCCCATGTCATGGGTGATGAAGAGAACGGCCATGCCATCTTCTTCCTGCAAGAGCTTGATGAGTTCCAAAATCTGCGCCTGGATCGTTACGTCGAGGGCCGTCGTCGGCTCGTCGGCGATCAAGAGCCGTGGCCGGCAGGCGAGTGCCATGGCGATCACGATGCGTTGGCGCATGCCGCCGGAGAGCTGGTGCGGATATTCCGTGAGCCGCGTGCGGGCGGAAGGGATACGCACCTTCTCGAGAAGCCCGAGCGTCTCCTTTGTCGCATCCCGGAAAGGCATGCCGCGATGGGCAACCAGCACTTCCGATATCTGGTCACCGACAGTCAAAGACGGATTGAGGCTGGTCATCGGCTCCTGAAAGATCATGGCGATACGGTTGCCGCGGATATTGCGCATCTGCCGCTCCGGCAGCGTCAAAAGCTCCTGCCCTTCCAGCCTCACCGAACCCTCGATCCGGCAGTTGTCCTGTCCGTAAAGCCGCATGATCGACAATGCTGTAACGCTCTTGCCGGAGCCCGACTCGCCGACCAGCGCCAGCGTTTCGCCGGCAGAGACATCGAAGGACACTTCGCGGACGACTGGCAGCCAGACACCCTTGCGCCGGAACGAGGTTTTCAGGCCAGAAACGGTCATTGCAGGTTCGGTCATGTCCATTCCTTTCATCGCGAAAAGGCACCCGCATGCCCGTGCCTCACTATCTTGAATGCCACAAACAAAAGCATCTTGCCAGGGTCGATATAGGATATATTATATATCATGATCTGGCGGAACCGTCCTTTGCGGGGCGGTCCGCCTCGGCAGCGATGAAGGAATTCCGCAGATGAAGCTCGAAGAACTCCCCCGGCTCTCCCTCGGCTACCTGCCGACCCCGATCGAACCGATGGAGCGCCTCGGCGCCGAAATCGGCATATCCCTGTCGGTTAAACGGGACGATTTCACCGGCTTCGGCGGTGGCGGCAACAAGGTCCGCAAGCTGGAGTACCTGATGGCGGATGCCGTCGCGCAGGAGGTCAAGGTGCTGATCACCACCGGCGGACACCAGTCGAACCATGCTCGCATGACGGCCGCCGCCGCCCGCAAGTTCGGGATGAAGCCGATCCTCGTGCTGCGCGGCAATCGTCCGGACCAGTATCAGGGCAATCTTCTGCTGGATCATCTGTTCGGCGCCGAGATCGATTTCCTCGATCCGGATGCCTATTTCACCGAAATCAACCCGCGCATGGATCACCATGCCGCGGAAGCAGAAGCCCGCGGTGAAAAGCCCTATATCATCCCGCTCGGCGGCGCGAGCGCGCTTGGCGCGATGGGCTACGTCAATGCCGTCAAGGAACTCTCGGAACAGTACATGGCCGTCGGCACGCCGGCACCGCAATATCTCGTCGCTCCCGTCGGTTCCGGCGGCACGCTGGCAGGCCTTCACATCGGCTGCTCGCTCTATTGGCCGACCACGGAAGTGGTCGGCATTGCCGTCACCGGCAGCGCCGTTCCCTTCAGCGAACGCATCGCCGCGATGGCGAACGCCGGCGCTGCGCTTCTTGATCTGAAGAAACGCTGGACTGGCGCCGACATCCGCATCGAGAACGACTATATTGGCCCCGGCTATTCAATCCCCTCGGAGGCGGGCAATGCGGCGATCAAGCTCGCCGGCAACCGCGAAGGCATGCTTCTCGATCCCGTCTATACCGGCAAGGCCTTCGCCGGCATCATGGGATGTGTCGAGAACGGTTCCATCGCCAAGAGCAGCTCGGTGCTGTTCGTCCATTGCGGCGGCTCCCCGGCGCTCTTCCCCTACGCAAGACTTCTGACCAGCGATCTGGCGGGCTGAATGCATGGTCCAGCGACCTCTCCCTGTTTGAAGAAGAAACGGGCAAGACGTTCTTACGCCGGGGGGAGCCTTTCATATCCGCCGTCGAATACATCGGGTCTCTGACGGGCTCTGTTGCAAATTTCCATCATGGTTATGAAGGCGGTTGGTTGAGGCTTCCATTACCTGGCAGCCTCGCGGTTTTCGAGATTCCTAGCGAGCAGTGCTACCGCCTTTGTTAGCGCGCTCGGTCCAATCCCGAAAGCACGTTCAACGATGCGTGCTTCTCCACGGATGTCGCCCGTCAGGTTGAAAATCGCAGCCTGTCCTTTGCGCAAAGCGCGCATGACCTCGAAACCTTTGATCGTCGCATAGGCCGTTTTCAGCGTCTTGAATCCTCTCACCGGTTTGATCAGTTGCTACAGCTTGCCGTGATCGGCCTCAACGACGTTGTTCAGATATTTGACCTGCCAGTGCACGAGCTCTACAGGACATCTGCTTTCGGCGCCGAATGGCCTTTGGTTCTCGCTAGAGGCCTTACAATGCCGGAAAGTTGATTGTGGGCGTTACAACTGCATTGCTTGGAACACACGCCCCGCCCTAAACGAAGTCCCATTCCGGTTGGTCACGGTTTGCGGGCCAACCAGGTGGACGCCCGCTCACTTAGCCGAACTTCGGGACTGACGGTTGCTCAGTCTCAGTTCAGGCGGTCATGAATAGCGGTGACGTCCAAATGCGGGATTGGTCCCTCTGTCTCGCTGTCAGGAAAAGCGGGTGTTCGGGCCCGTCGTTCAATGCAAGTCCTGCAAGCGGGATCTCACCCAAGAGGTCGCGCGGAAGAGGGTGATCGGTGACGCGCTCCAACAGAAGGCGCAATTCAACACCGGCAAGATCGACCGAGATGGAGCCCTGTGCGATCAGCTCGTTTCCGCTTGCCTCCAGCGACACTTCGGGGGCATGGAGATGCGGCGGCGGCTGGAGCGGATCTCCGATCTTGCTGTAGCCATGGAGCTTCACGGCAATAGCGATGCGCGCGTCGCGAAGGTCGGAAAGCTCAAGTTCGATCCCGTCGACGTCTCCATGCGTTGCCGTCCTAAAGCCGAGCGTGCCGAGCCCAGTGCGCCACACGCTTTGTTCGGGATGATCGAAACCGATCCCGTGCACATCCAGAAGCGCTGCACCGGTTACAACCACCTCCCCGCTCCAATAGGCAGCGCGATAGCGATCCTTGATCCGTGCGCCACCGAAGCGAATGCGCACTCTCCGCGCGCTGAAGCCCGCTTCGGCATGAAGATCGCGACGCCATAGGACGCAATCTCCGTCAAAGAGCTGAACCTCCTCCCATCCGGCATCGCCGAGCAGGCGGTAAGAGAGCGGCTCTTTGGATTCGGCGCTGAATACCTCGCCCATAAAATGCCTGCCTTGCGACAGAACGGCGAAACTACGTTCGCCAGTCGTGGCAAAAGTGCGCCTCGCCCGAAGCGCGCTGCCGACGCCGGCTCGGTCGAAGCGGTCGGCGATGACGCCGGTGAGCCCGCCGCGCGCACCGAAAGCTCCGGTGGCCGGCGCACCACCGCCGCAGCGGCCCTGGTGTTCGTCGCTCGCAGCGGAAGCGCCGACCCTGTACCCGCGTGCCAGGGCTTCGGTGTAAAGCCAATGAAATTGTCCCCAGGCGGAACCGACCTCGATCAGTCGTTCCAGCTCCGGATGGTTCCAGTCCAGAATGCAGCGCCTGCCACCCACATGCGGGATTAGCAAATGGCCTTCCGGATCATCCTCATAGGCGGCATAGAGCCTGTCGACGGGCCATATCCCAGGACGGATCGCGCCCGCCGTCGTCTCATTCCATTCGAAAGAGCGAAGGGAATGCCCCTTCTCGTCGAACGGAAACCGGGGCTTGCCGTCGCGCAGAAAGACGACGTTGCGGTCGCCGCCGGCAGCGGAGTTGCCGCACCATTCGGTGCCCGGGTAGCAGACAAAACGACCGGGCTCGTTGAGATCGTGGATGATCTCCACCGCCTTGTCCCAATTCGCCTCGGTGATGTTGAAGTCGTTGACGGTATAGCCCACCACGTCAAGCCCGGCGATGTCGCGCCCGTAGGTGAGATTGTAGGTCGCGTCATTGGTGCCGACAGTGTCGTCGGAATGGACGTGCAGATCCGCATAGAGAGGGCGCAAGGCGCCGTCTTCCCCCTGGACATAGGCGACGCCCGCAGCGACGAAGGGTTCGCCGTTCAGCCGTGCTTCCAGTTTCCACTCGCCGGCGTCGGCGAAGGAAAGGCCGGAGATCCGCGCGAATGTCCAGCCTTCCGCGGCGAGTGCCACTGGCTCCGTTGTTTGCGTGCCATCCGGGGCGGTCATGACGAGCGAGCCCTGCAGGTCGCGACCGCGGCAAGTGTTTCCCCATATATCGTCGACGCGCACGATAGCGTCGAAGATTTGACCGAGGCCAACCAGCCGCGGCGCGATGACCTGAAGCGCATACGGCTCGCCGGCCGCGATTTCCAGAGTGCAGTCGCCTGGAACTTCTGCAAATTTCGAGCTGCCGAGCGGATCGACGAACAGCCGGAAACGGAACGCCTTCTCCACGAAAGTCTGCACCCGCGTGCCGGCGCCGCCCTGCCGCCGATCGCCCAGGCGGATGACGATCTTGTCGCCGGGATTGAGATAGCCGTCGACGACGTCAACGATGACAGCTTTTTGGAAGGGACGCTCGTGTCCCTTTTGATCGAAACGCACCTTCAATGCTTGAATCGTGCCTGGGCTTTGCCCCGAAACCAGAGGGCCGGCGTGGTATTCGGCGGAGACATAGTTGGCGCCCGTCGGCTCCGTTGTCTGGAACAGCGCCCAGTCGGAATAGAACTTGAAGGCGAGCTTCAGCCACGCGCCGTCGGCGAGGCCGACAGCGCCGACCTCATAAGTGAGCTCCAGTTCGGTCCACTCGCCCGCCGTCAACACCTGCCTCTGGCAGGTCAGACGGCCGAGAAAGGGCAGAGTATCGAAATGATCGGCAAGCCCCTTCGGAGAATGAACGGTGGTTTGAAAAGTCCGATGCGGCAAAATCTCTGTCATGGGGAATGTCCGTTTATTGTCCGCGCCAGCCTTCGTAGTGGCGCTCTATCCGTCGAAACACGAGACTCTCCATGAGCCACGCCGTGAGCCCGATCAGGGCGATGCCGAGAAGCACCTGCGCCGAGTTGCCTAGCTGCCCGCCCATGGCGACCATCCAGCCGATCCCTTCGGATGCTCCGATCATCTCTGCCGCCACAAGCGCACGCCACGCCTGGGAAAATCCGATGCGCAATGCGGCAGTCAGGAACGGGAGAGAGGCAGGAAGATATACATGAGCCAGCAATTGCAGCCGCTTGGCACCCAAAATGCGCGCCGCTCGCACTTCGCCACTGCTGATGGAGAGCACGCCCTCCTGAATCGTCAGGGCCATTGGAAAGGCCGATGCGATGAATATGACGACGGCAATGGACAGATACCCAAGGCCGAAGAAAATCAGTGACAGCGGCGCCCAGGCAATCGGCGGGATAGCCATGAAGAGGCCGACCAGAGGCTGGACGAATTCACGGAAAGGCCGCCAGAGTCCGGCGGATACACCGATGAGCACAGCAGCCATGACGGCCGCTCCGAAGCCGCCGAATTCCCGCAACAAGCTCGCCATGACCTGGCGGCCCAACTCGCCCGACCGGATCCAGCGAAACCCTTCGGCCGCCACGTCCCATGGCTGCGGCAGCACATAGGAGGGAACGCGGCTTGCCGCGATGCACCACACGACAAGCAGGAACGGGAGCGCTGCCCAGCGCCAGGACGGTTGCGGAAAATGCAGCCGCGCTGCCAACTTCTTCATTGATCGGATCTCATCGTTGCGCGGCCGCTTTGACGGCGAAGCTGTCATCAATGATATCGTCGACATTCAAACGCTTATCGAGAAAGCCGAGGGCGACGGAATAATCGATGAGCCGCTGGATGAACGCACGATCGGAAGGCTCGATTTCGGCCGACCACCCAAGGCGCTTCCTTGCCTCCCCGACGATCGCTTCCGGCGGAACGACACTTCCGTCCGCGGCCGTCAGAGATTCCAGCTTAAAGCTCCGGGCAATGATCCGGTCGGCCTCCTCGGGGTTCTCCCGCAGAAAGGCGATGGCCTTCGAATTCGCCCGCAACAGCTTCACCAGATCCTCCGGTCGCTCCTTCAGCGTCTTGGCAGGCGCGGCGATGACGTACCAGGGATAGCCGGGCAGAGCTCCGTTCACGTCAAAGACGACGCGACCTGCACCACGGAGCAACGATTGGCTGATGAAAGGCTCCCACAAGAAGGCTGCATCAACGACGCCGGTATCGAGAGCAGCGTTCATGTTGGCCACGGGCATTTGCGACAGCGCAAGATCCGTGTCCGGGCTGAGGCCGGCGGCCTCCTTCAGGACGTAGCCACGCAGCAGCACATCCATGCCGCTGCCCCTGTTGACGCCGGCAAGCCTCTTGCCTTTAAGGTCGGAAAGCGCGTGGATGGAGCCGTCCGTCCTCGTGATCAGCGCTGCCTGACCATAGTTGACCTTGGCGATGATTTTGGCATCGAGACCACGCGCTGCCCATTGATAGACCGGCGGCGCACCGATATAGGCCACGTCGATTTCGCCTCCAGCCACCGCCTGCTGGATGACCGGACCATCACCAAAACCCTTGAGTTCGACGTTCAATCCCTCTTCCCGAAAATAGCCTTTCTCCTCGGCGATCAGCGCAGGCGCGTTCGCCATGGCTTGGACCCAGCCAATGCGAAGCGGCTGCGGGTCCCCGGCGTGGGCGGGCAAAGCCGCCGCAAGTGCGAGAAGAAGTGCAGGTAGAATGCGTTTCATCGGATGATCCCCTTCACGTAACGGGTTGATTGTCGGCCGTGACCTTGGCTATTTCCTCGCAGAGCCGTTCGCGCAGTTGTGCGAATAAAGGATTGGCTCTCGTGCCAGGCTGGTCGCGAGGACGCGGCAGATCGATCGGCACTTCGGCGGCGATGCCTGCCGGCGGCAGCCCAAGGACGAGAACCCGGTCGGCGAGATAGATCGCTTCGTCGATGTCATGGGTGATGAACAGCACGGTTTTTCCCAAGCCTGACCAAATGCGAAGCAATTCGTCATTGAGAGAGGCGCGCGTCATCGCGTCGAGCGCCGCAAATGGTTCGTCCATGAGCAGAAGGCGCGGCTCAAGCGCCAGCGAGCGCGCTAGCGCAACCCGTTGACGCTGGCCGCCCGACAATCGGTGAGGTGGCTCATGCGCCTGCTCTTCCAAGCCGACAAGCCGCAGAAAATGCAGCGCAAGGGCTCGCTGCTCTTGGGACGATCCACGGCGATTCATGCGTAGGCCGAAGCGGACGTTTTCTAGGACGCTCAGCCAAGGGAAGAGATTTGGCGACTGGAATACATATCCGAGAACCGGATGCTCCGGCGCAACAGGCGCACCATCTATGGTGATATGCCCCGATTGCGGGCGCAGGAAACCGGAAAGAAGATTGAGGAGCGTTGACTTGCCACAACCGGACGGACCGAGGATTGCCACGAATTCTCCCGGCCGAGCTTTCAGCGAAAACCGTTCGAATACGCCGCGTCGGCTTTCGGGATAGGCGAAAGCCATGCCGTCCACTGAGAACGCGGCGCCGGATGAAATCTGCCCTGGTGTAGATCGAGATGCCATGTTGGCTGAGGATGACCCTGGATTGGAGTTGCCCCAAAATGTAATACATTATAATACAGGCTATCAACGTGAAGAGTCCCCCTTGTCTGGCGACTAAAGGGAACGCTATTCCAAAGCTTTGCTGCTTCGTGGTCTTTTCGACCCAATGGAAGATAGATGAGTCTGATACGGAACAACCCGGTGGCGATGTATCTGCAGATCGCCGACCGCCTTCGTGGCGAGATCACCGAAGGGGCCTACGAACCCTCCGGACGGCTCCCGTCAGAATCGCAGACCATGTCCCGCTTCAATGTCAGCCGCGTTACCGTCCGGCTGGCGCTCGAACAGCTCGACAAGGACGGGCTGATCGAGCGTCGGAAAGGCAAAGGCACTTTCGTAGCAGGCAAGCAGGTGCGCCATCGGATCGATACGCTGCGTAGCTTTCATGAGTCGCTGAAAGTCCAGGGCTTCGATACCACCATGCGGATCGTTGAACTGACCGCCATCGAAACACCACCTGCCTTCATCCCGCTATTCGGAACGAAATGCGCACTTTTAGAGCGGCTTCATGTCGTGAATGATGAACCAATTGCGTTGGGCCGAAGCCTGTTGCCGACCTTCATATTGGAGCTAGAGCCAGCGGTCGCAGAACAGCAACCGACTTATGCACTCCTCAAAGACAAAGCCGGCACCGACATTGTCTCTGCTGAGATTGCGATCGGGGCGCGTGCTGTCTCGCCTCGGATCACGTCGCTGATCGGAGCGACGGAAAATACCGTCCTGCTCGTGCTCGAACGAACCTCCTATTTCGATAACGGCGTCTGCGCCGAAAAGTCTGAATTCTTTATTCGGCCGGAGCGCTATAAGTTTGTCCTCGGTAATCGAATCCTCGAGCGCTGATTGTTTGAGTACTTGCTCTTGATGAGACCAGAACCCAGAGCGCTGCCATTACGATTCTATCTGCAGGAGATTCTGCAGGAATAACGGGAGCTTGGCCTTTGTGGTAGGTCTAAGACATACTTGCCGCCGCGCAGCAATCATGTCTAACGTCTCAAAGGTCAGGATTGCAGTAACACCGCAGCAAGCTGAGCTTTTGCGCGATGCGGTCGAAAGCGGTGCTTATGCCAGCAGCAGCAGCGAAGTTGTACGCGAAGCCATGCGTGACTGGTCTGCGAAATTCTATGCCGGTCCCTCGACCCGCTACTGTCCGGCCGGCGTTTGCGAATGGGTCGAGAAGGATGGCCAGGAAACCTACGTCATCAACGCCCAGAACTGCGTCCAATGCAAGACCTGTGACATCAAGGATCCCCAACCAGGACATCAACTGGGTTCCGCCGCAGGGTGGCGAAGGGCTGGTCTATCCGAATATGTGACCGTTGCATTGACGCTGCCGCCAACCTGGCAGACGTCCGGTTCTTTGACAGTCACGCGAGGACAACATTCGCACTAGCACCGGCGCGCTTGACCCACCAACAACTCAACAGCTGGCGCCGAAGTTCACTTCCGCTCCACTCTCCATAACCGATGAGGCGAATTGCGCTCATAGCCGAGTTCCGCGAAGCTCGCGACTTCCAAAATCAACCCCCACGGGGCTCGGAAATAGATCCAATTGAATCCCGCCAATGGTCCGCTTTCAACTAAGTTGGGTCCATCCAGCATGTCGATGCCCTGCGCTCGCAATCGATTCGCGCACGCATGAACGTCGTCGACTTCAAAACAAAGATGCATGCCGCCGACCTCCGAGGATCGCTTCGGTCGGCTGTCTTCCTCGCCACTATATTCAAACAGCTCGACACTCGTCCCTTCGCCGCAACGCAGGAACACCAGATCGCGTATGGTCGATTGTGCGGATGCGCCCAGCTTTTTTGCCATGAAATCCTGGTCGACATCGAAGGGTCCAGTACGAAAGACCTCGATTGCGCCGAAAACCGCCCGAAAGAAAGCAATGCCCTCTTCAATATCCGGCACCGTAATGCCGATGTGGTGCATGCCGTAGACCCTGCCCGTCATATGATAACCTTATCCAATTTGTTGAGCCGCTCGAAAATGCCGGACGTGCGTGTGCTGATAGAAACCGCGGCTTGCCATCAGTCGCGGAGGAGGTCGCCTCAGCTAGTGTGCTGTCCGCCTGCGGGCAGCCGAATAGATCAGCGCCGCGACGACAATCAGGATGCCTTGGAACAGATATTGATAGGTCTGCGTGAGACTGAGGAATGTCACCGCGCTCAGCACTTCCGTCAGCAGGACGGCACCGAGGACCGTGCCGATGAATGTTCCGCGACCACCCGTCAGGCTCGTACCACCGAGTACGACCGCCGTGATGCTGGACAAGGTGTAGTTGACGCCCTGGCGTGGATCGCCGACGCCGATCTGTGTCATCAGCATGAGTGCGCCGACGGCGGTCATCAGGGAGCAAGCGATATAGCCGCTGATATAGGTCAGATCGACACGAATGCCCATTCTGCGTGCGGATTCCTCGTTTGAACCGACCGCCCGCAAGCGCCAGCCAAGTCTCGATCGGCGCAGCGCGTATTCACCAATCAGCGTCACGACGACGAGGATGAGGAAGGCGACGGGAAGCGGCCCCCATTGCCAGTTGATCCAATCTGTGACGGTCGAGCTGATATAGCCGTCCGGGTTTTCGCGTAGCAGAAAGCTGAAACCCTGTATCGCGATATACATGGCAAGTGTTGCCGCAATCGGCGTAAAGTTCGCGTATCGGATCAAAACGCCATTCACGGCGCCCGTGACGAACGCACCCGTCAGCATGAGCAGAAATCCAATCAACATCATACCGCTCGACATATCCTCGGTGACGAAGAACGAGGCGACGACGACGAGAAAACCGGCAAGCGGGCCGACGGATAGGTCGATGCCGCCCATGAGCAGCGCGATCGTCTGTCCGAGGGCGATGAAGCCCAGCGCGGTCGACAGCAGGAGGATGTTGTAGATGTTGTAGATCGACAGAAAGTTGTCGTTCTGACCATTGACGAAAAGCCCGAGAAGAATAGTCACAAGCGCCAACGGCACGGCGGGCGCAATATCCGACTGCAGGAAATGGCGCAGCCCGTTCGGTGCGGTCCCCCCTGATATCGAACCGCTTTCGACATCGTGAGTTGCGGCCTTGACGGCCGCCGCGACGATGCGCTCTTCGGTGACATCATCACCGGTCAACGTTTCGACGACGTGACCGCGCGACATGACGATGACCTTATCGCACAGCCCCTCGAGCTCGACCGCATCGGATGAGTTGACGACAACAGGCGTTCCTGCCTCCGAGACGTCACGCAGGATACGATAGATCTCGAAGCGCGCGCCAACGTCCACACCCTGCGTCGGCTCGTCGGCAATGACAATGCCAGGCTCTGACAGGAGGGCGCGCGACATTACCACCTTTTGCTGATTGCCGCCGGACAAGGACATGATCGGTGCTTCGAGACCGGGAGCTTTGACTGCCAGCTCGCCGAAGATCGCGGTGACTTTTTCGTGCTCTGTCCTACTGTTCATGACGCCACTTGCGGCGAATTTCTCCAGCGCAGAGAAGGTGGCGTTTTCGCGCACCGTCAGGCCGCTCGCCACGCCTTCGAGATGTCTGTCAGACGGCATGAAGGCAGATTGACGCAACAGCGTCGGTTGATTGACGGATTGCCCGTGAAGCGTGACCGCCCCCTCTGCTGTGTGCAGACCGGCAAGCGTGCGCATCAGCTCTGTCTGGCCGTTGCCGGAGACACCGGCGACGCCAATGATCTCGCCGCGCGCTACATCAAAACTTACATTGGTAAATCCGTGGCCGCTCAAACCCGCAACGGACAAACTGGCCTCACCGCCGACCCGCTTCGACTTTGGCGGAAAGGCAGCCTCCAGCGTGCGGCCGACGATGAGATTGACGAGCTCGGCATCGCTCGTGTCATCGACAAGTGCCGAACCGCGCACGCGCCCGTCTCGCATGACTGTGACGCGCTGGGCGATCTGGCGCAGCTCTGCCAGACGGTGGGTGATGTAGATCACCGAGGTGCCCGCCTTCACCGCCTTGCGGATAAGACCGAAGAGCATGTCAGTTGCCTCCTGGTCGAGGGAGGCCGTCGGCTCGTCAAGGATGAGGAGCTTCGGTTTCATTGCGAGCGCCTTGCCGATTTCGAGCAAATGCTTCTGCGCCACCGTCATCTGGCCGGCGCGCATGTGTAACGGTAGTGCCAATCCGACCGTGTCGAGCATCTCCCTTGCGACTTCGCTCATGGGCCTGCCGGAAAACATCGATGGCGGCAGGGCAACGCTCAGATTTTCGAGGATCGACAGGTCGTTGAGGATGGCGGGATGCTGGAAACAGATGGCAATGCCGATGGTGCTCGCGAACTCAGGCGTCATCTGCCTGATGCGCTCGCCCTCGAAGCTGATCTCGCCCTCGCTCGGTTGGAGCGTGCCGGCGATGATGTTCATCAATGTCGACTTGCCTGCACCGTTCTCACCGAGAATGGCATGGACCTCGCCCGGCCGGAATTCGACGCTCACGTCGCGAAGCGCGGCAACACCCCCAAAATATTTGTGGATTCCGGTCAGGCAGATCGTCTGGTCGGAACGGGTCGACAACGGTGTCGCGATTGCATTGATTTCTGCTGCAGCCATAGCTTGTCATCCGCTGGAAGAGAAAACCTGCCCGGAGCTCGGGCAGGTCCTGGATGTTTACGATTACTTTCCGACCGCCTTTGCCTGATCCTCGGCTGAAAGTTCGGAGGACAGGTAGATCGCGCCCGGAAGATCCTTGCGGCACTGCACCGCGCTTGGCTTGCCGGATACCGAATCCTCGAAGGCCGGTGCCTTGAAGACCTGTTCGCTCGGCGGCGTGCCGCCGGTGGCAAGCGCGACGGCCCATTGGACCGCGAGCCTGACATTGTCGTTGCCGGTTGCGACCGTGAAGAGCTTGAAGTCCGGATTGCTGTCCTTGTTGTCCTGCCAGAAGCAGCCGAGCGAATTGCCATCAGAGGTAGCAAGCGCCGGGATCGACTTCCCCTGTTTGGCAAAGAGCGGCAGCGCACCGACGAGAGAGGGACCGAAGTCGGAGATGATCACATCGATCTTCTGGTTCTTGGCGATTTCCGCCGTCAGTACCTTCTGTGTCAGCGCCGGATCCCAGTTGGTGACGGCGAAGGGCTCCTGATTGACGAACACATATTCGGGGCCAAGAACCTTCTTGAGGCCCTTGAGTTCATCGAGGCCCTGGCTGTTGCCGGCAGGCCCGGAGAGGAAGAGGAGGTTTCCGCCTTTCGGCAGGACGCTCTTGATCCAGTTGCCCCAGCTTTCGCCATCGTTTTCAAAGGATGCGCCGACGAATTTCGAATAATTCTGGCCATCCTTGCCACCAACGGCGACGCGATAGGGCACGACGACCTTGCCGGATTTGAAGACGCTGGTAATGGCTGGAAGCACGGCCGGGCCTGCATCGCCAAAGACGACAAGCGCATCAAGGCCCTTGGCCGCCATGCTCTTGATGTCGGAGATCGATTTCAACGTGTCGCCCTGACCGTCAGCATATTCGTACTTGGTGATGCTGGGGCAAAGATCCACGGTCTGCTTGCCGGAGGCCGTCGTGACCTGGCGCCAGCTGTTGCCGCCATAACCGTCCAGTAGTCCGAGCGTTGCCTTCTTCGGGCCGCACCAGGATGGGGCCTCGGCCTTGGCGATACCGGTAGTGGCGAATGCAGTGGTCGCGGCCACAACGGAAAGCGCCAGGTATTTCGAGAGAGATGCATGTTTCATGTTTTGTCCTCCACTTTTCTTGTCCCAGTCGTTGTCTTGCGGTTTACCGTCCAGCGGATCGAGTAAACACCGATGCCAAAACCCAGAGCCAAGGCCTGGATGATGGTTTGAGCTGAAAACGGCACCCCGACCGTCAGTGCGAATTGGCTCAATTGGTTGAGGAAAAATGCAGCGATGACCGTCGAGACGGGATAACCTCGCCCACCGAGAAGTGACGTACCGCCGAGAACCACGACAGCGACGGAGGGCAGCAGCAGGCTGTCCCCCTGAAAGGCGGTGGGTTCGCGGGTGATGCCGGCAATCAGTGTGCCGGCCATGCAATAGAGAAGCTGCGCATAAACATAGGCCATCATCTGGTGAATGCGCACGTTCAGGCCGGCAGCTCGTGCGGCAAGAGGATTGGCACCGATCGCCTCGAACCGTCGACCCGCCACCGTTTTCTTGAGCGCGAAGCTCACGAGCGCCATGCCCGCCAGCGCGAAGATGACCGAGTTTGGCAGGCCGAGACTTTCGCCGCCCGCGATCTCGGCCAGAAGGTTGGTGGTGATCGAGGGGACGCCGCCCGACACAGCAAAGACGACTGCGTAAAGCAGCGCATTGGTGCCGATCGTGGTGATGATCGCGTTCACCCTGAAGATGCTGACGAGAAGCCCGTTCAGGGAGCCGGCGACGAGCGAAATGCCAATCGACAGAAGGACTGCCTGATGGAGCAACGCATCGTTCTGCTGCGGAAAGTGGGTTGCGATGACGACGGCAAGCGACACCGCGCCAGGAAGGGAAAGGTCGAAGCCACCCTGCTGCACCACGAGCAACTGACCGAGACCGACAATGGCGATGATTGCCGCAAAGGGCAGGCTTCCCGAAAGCGCGCCCCAGGACAGGCTCGACGGCGCAAAGACCGCGCATACGAGAAGGAGAACGAGCGTCGAGAAGACGACGGTCACGAAGCTTCGTGCCAGCGGTATCGGCAAGATTGTCCCCCTTGGATGCTTGTTGGAAGCAATGGGAAAGGCGTTCGTCATCGAAGTCTGTCTTTCGCGCTGAATGTCATGGCTCCGCCGCCGAACTCCCGGCAAAAACCGGAGGGCCCGTTCGGCAAATGTTCAAGAGAGGAGACCGACGTCAGGTATCCCGTTTCGGAAAAACCCAACTTATCGATGGGCCGGCCTTTGGCGGAGGTCGCAGTCGGCTAGGCCGTCGACGCGCTGACAGTGGGTGGGACGGATTTCGCGATTCCTGGTACTCGACGTGAAATCCGCTGCAAATGCTCCCGGCTTCTGCGAGCCAGTCGCGGATCTCGTCCCAGTTGATTGTACCTGCCGCTTTCATTTTCCCTCCTCCTCAGAAAATCAGCTGCTGCCGGGACACGCGGGCATCCCGATGCGGTCATCTTAGCGATGGCCGCCGATCGTTGGCCGCCACTCGTAGATGGCGACGCTTGCATAGACGTCGTGGAGGACAAAGGGATCCTCCGCGCTGAAGCGATGCATTTCCTCCAGCGAACTGACGTCAGCCACGACAACTCCTCCGCTGCCTTCGCCGAATTCATCCACGATCGGTCCGGACTGGACGATGCCGACCCGACCGGACCGCAGATGGCGCTTGTGGTCCTCGAGATAGGTTTCGCGTTCGGCCGCCCTGCCGGGATTGGATAGTGCGACACGAACTGCAAGCATGACCTCTCCCTCCCTGGTAGCCAAATCGGCCCTCCGTCTCCCGTCCAATTTCGGATATCGGAGACATCGCAATAGTGATGGTAACCGCACTCTGAGCAAAGGAAACAGTGGAATTATCCATTTTGGATTTCCGGATTTCCCTGCCCCCACTACGCAAAACTCCTCGTCGCGTCCAACGCTCCCGGATGGCGGCGAACCTATTTTGCCCGGGGTTCGTCGCCCCGGAAAGCGCGCTCGAGCAGGTCGGTCAGACCTTCCTTTTCCAGAGCACGCGGGTTCCAATAAGCATTCGACATGGCTTGTTCGACGGCAGCTCCGACACTGCCTTGTGGCATGCCGAGCTCCTGCAGAGACATCGTCGCACCGAGCCGCCTCGAAAGATCAAAGAGTGCCTGGGCGGGATCGGCGGCACCAAGCTTGCCGCCGAGCATGTCCATCGCTGCTGGTGCGGCACTGGCATTGTAGGCGATGGCATGCGGCAATACGACGGTATGCATTGCTGCGTGCGGCAGGTTGAACATGCCGCCGAGCGTGTGGCAGAGCTTGTGGTGCAACGCCATTCCGACCGACCCGAGACAAATACCGCAGAGCCAGGCGCCGTAGAGAGCATCCGAACGGGACGTCCTGTCTCCAGGGTTCTGGCTGATCCCGGGCAAGGCGCGAACGATCGCATTGATCCCCTCCAGCGCCATCATCGAAATGATCGGGTTTGCCTCCCGGGCATAGAGTGCCTCGACCGCATGGGCAACCGCATTCATACCGCTCGTGACGGACATTGAAACCGGCAGGCTGAGCGTCAGCTCGACATCGTAGACGATGATTTCCGGAAGAATGCGAGGATCGGATCGCGTCACCTTTCGTCCACCCTCGGTTTCTCCAAGGATCGGCGTTGCCTCCGATCCGGCATAGGTGGTCGGAACAACAATCTGTGCAAGATCGGTACGATAGGCGATCGCCTTGCCGAGACCCGTCGTCGACCCGCCGCCGATCGCGACGAGGCCATCAGCTCGGAGTGCCTCGACCTGTCGCATGGCGTCGGCCGTCACATTGGTCGGCGTATGCATGGTCGCCTTGGAATACATTCCGGCCACGCGCGTACCGAGATGAGCGGCGATATCCTGCGCCTGGCTTTCCTGTTCCGGTGTGGAGAGCACGAGCAGGCGTCTTGCACCGAGCCTATCGGCCTCCTCCGCAAGCCTTGAGATCGTGCCGCTGCCGAAAATGACGCGGCCGGGATTTCCGGTATAGACGAAGTGTTCCATGCCGGCCTCCTAGCGCCCCTGCCCGGTGCGCGTGAGGACGAAATCGAAATCGGAGCGCCACAGCGTGTCGCCGTTCTCGACAGGTTCGAAAGGCGTGACCAGCGTCTTCTTCACCCCGAAAACGGTGTCTGATTGAAGGTAGGGGTCTTTCCCGACGAAAGTGTGCGTCACGAGCTTCTCAAAGCCGTCGGCGCGGACCATGTAGTGCATGTGGGCCGGACGATAGGGATGGCGTCCGAGCGACGCCAGCATCTTGCCGACCGGTCCGTCATCGGGAATGGGATAGGAAACCGGCTTGATGCCGACGAAGCTGTAGGCTCCGTCGGAGCCGGTGATAAAGACACCGCGATTGTTCCACTTCGGCTGGATATCGGGCTGCTGCACGTCGTAATAGCCTTCCGCATTGTCCGACCAGACATCGATGCGGGCGCCCGCAACCGGATTGCCGTCAAGATCGAGCACCTGGCCGGTGAACAGACAGCTTTCGCCCTTGCCGTCGAGGCAGATCTGATCGCCCATACGGCGTACGGGAGCGCCCTCGACATGGAACGGGCCGAAGACGGTGTTTTCGGTCGCCCCTTGTGGCCGCCGGTTGTTAATGGCGTCGACCAGCATGGAAAGACCGAGCGTATCCGAGAGCAGGATGAACTCCTGGCGTTCCTGCGTGCAGATGTGGCCCGTGCGCGTCAGGAAATCGATGCCGAATTCCCATTCCTCCTGCGTGAGCTCGATCTCGCGCGCGAAATTGTGGAGATGCTTCACGAGGGATGCCATGATCTTGGCGAGCCGCGGATTGACGTCCTTGGCCATGCGCGCATTGACGGTCTCGATCGAGTTTTCCTCGGTAAAATATCCCGCCGGCGAAACCGGTGCTGTGACGTCGGCACTCATGCGGTCCTCCTCCAATCAGGGTATGATGCGATCCGCGCGCAGGCGGTCGAAAGCGTCGGTGAAGGACTGGGTCGTGTCCTGATAATCCATGAAGCCGAGCTTGCGGCTGCGGCCCATATCGTTGAAGGTCTCGACCTGCCGACCGAGATCTGCGTCCGAATGCCAGAAGGAGGCGACCCGCGAGAGCGCATTGGGCTGCAGGTCATATTTTCTGACCATTCCGTTCCAGATCTCGTCTGCGCCCGCCATCTGGTTTTCGAGGGGGTCGGGCGCACCGGAATAGGGTGCTGCCTCAATGCCGAAATAGGCGGCGATCCGCGGCCACAACCATTTCCACCGGAAGACCTCGCCGTTGACGACGTTGAACGCGAGATTGGCCGCTTCCTTCGTGGTTGCGGCCCATCGAAGATGCCGGGCAAGCAGGCGCGCATCGGTGACATCGGTCGTCGCCTGCCATTGCTGCGGCGATCCAGGGAAGACGAACGGCCTTCCCGTCTCCTTGCAGATCGATGCGTAGATTGCGAGTGTTGCAGCCATATTCATTGCATTGCCGACGGCATAGCCGATCAGCGTGTGCGGCCGGTGGATCGACCAGGTAAAGCCGTCGCGGGCTGCGGCAGCAAACACCTCATCCTCCTGGACATAGTAGAAATTTTCCCCCGGCAGGCGCTCCTGCTCTTCGCGGAAAGGGGTCTCGGGCTGTGTCTTGGCGTAGGATTCGAACGGCCCGAGATAATGCTTCGTGCCAGTCGTCAACGCGACATGGCCGACACTTGCGCCCTGCAAGCCATCGAGCACATTGCGGACGATCGCCCCGTTCACCTTGCAGTTTTCCGCTTCCGTCTCCTGGCGCGACCAGGCAGTGATGAAGACGTGGCTTGGCCGCAGACCGAGCAGCGCACCACGGACGGAATCCGGATCGACGAGATCGCACTGAAGCGTTTGCACCCCGGCGATCGGGCTGACGGATCGGGACAGGCCCGATACGCCCCAGTCACCCGCGGCAAGCAGGAGTTCGGCTAGGTTGCTTCCGGTAATGCCAGTCGCGCCGACAATCAGGGCATGCTTTGTCATGGGTTCAACCGTTCAACAGTGTGATCTTGATACTCTTGGTCGGATCCTGTCCGAAGGCAAAGGCCTGGACCGCCTCCGTCAGGGCAAAGTCATGCGTCTGGATCGGCGACAGATCGATGCCTGTCCGTTCCAGAAAGCGAATAGCAGCCGGCCATACACCCGGTGAGCCGATGCAACCGCGCACCGTCAGGTTCTTCATCTGAATCTGGCCGATCACGACCGGCACCTTGCGGCCGATATTGATGCCGACCATCGACACACGGCCTTCCTCGCGCGCGTAGTCGAATGCTGCCGCAAGCGAGGCATCGTGACCGGAGGCCTCGATGACGAGATCGGCCCCCTTTCCGCCGGTCAGCTCGCGGATCGTCTCTGCCGCACCGCCGTCAGATGGATCGAGCGCGACGTCTGCGCCGAGCCGCTTTGCGACGTCCCGGCGCGAGGCAAGCGGATCGACGACGATCACGCGCGCGCCCATGCCGATGGCGGCTGCAGCCGACACAAGGCCGATCGTACCGCCACCCGAGATCACGACGGTTTCGCTGGCATTTGTCCCCCCGGAACGAAGGACGGCATAAAAACCGCAGGTAAACGGCTCGATCAGCGCGGCTTTCTTGTCGTCCACGGCGTCCGGCAGCTTATGAAGCCATTCCGGATTGACCGTGAAATACTCGCGGTCAGCGCCGCTGATCGAAAAGCCGAAATGATGTAGGCGCTCAGGCGTGCGCACCACGCATTCGCCGACAACGCGGTCTCCCTTGCTGAAGCCCTGGACGTTGCGTCCGACTTCGACAATTTCGCCGCTCCATTCGTGCCCTGGTGTCACCGGATAGGAGATCGGGATGATGTAGCGGCCGGCAAGCAGTTCATAATCGGAGTGGCAGATCCCAACCGCCTTGGTGTGGACGAGAACCTCGTTCGGCGACAGGTCCGGTATTCCAACCTCGGCGACGACGGGCTTTTCGGGAGCCTCGAAAACCAGAGCTTTCATGTCCTTCTCCTCAGACCTTCTCGAGCGTGCCGCTCTTTGCGGAGCGTACAATCGCTTCCAGCAGAGCGATATTGTTGATCATGTCCTCACCGGTGATCGGATAATGCGCCTCGCCACGGATCGCCCGGGCGAATGCCCTCAGATTGTCACGGACCGGTTCGGCGGGTGGCAGCTCACGAACGGTGATCTTCTCGTTCTTCCAGCCTTCGGTTACCACCCAGCCATCGGGTGCCTCGACATGGGCCCTGTCGCGCACTTCGATCCATCCCTCCGTCCCGAAGACGGCGAAGCGGGAGATGAAGGGCGTGGCGAGCGTTGCCGAGACATAGGCCGTCCCGCCGCCTGAAAAACGGATGTGAGCACTCATCGTATCGCCCTGCGGGATGCTAGACGCGAGATTTTCGCAAACGACGCGCACGTCCGCGGCAGGGCCCATCAGCTTCACCGAGAGGTCGGTCAGATGGATGCCGGTCGCCGTCATGCCGCCTGCTGGCGCCTGATCGGCCTTCAGCCGCCAATTGGAGGGATCGAGTGCCAGAAACTTGTCATGGCTGAAATTCGCCTCGATCTGCAGAAGCCTGCCAAGCTTGCCCGATTTTGCAGCCTCCAGGATTGCAGCGATCGGCGGCTCGAAACGACGCTCGTGGCCCATGCCGAGGACAAGTCCCGCATCGCGACAGAGATCCACCGATGCCTGCGCGCCAGCCTTGGTCAGGTCCAGCGGCTTTTCGCAGAAGACGTGTTTTCCGGCTGCAACGACACGCGCGATCTGTTCCCGGTGCAGCGAATGCGGTGTCGCGAGCACAACGGCTTCGATCGTCGGATCCGCGAGCGCTTCCGCCATGTCATGGGAATATTGCAAGCCCATCTCGGCAGCAAAGGCGGCTGCGTCGGGATTGGGATCGATGCCGCGGACGAAATGCATTTTCGCGCCCCCGGCATTGACGAGGCTCGCCATCTTGCGACCCCACCAGCCGAGACCGACCAGCGCTGCGATGACGGGTTTATCTTCGCGCATGGTCATCGATTGTCCACTCGCTTGTTGAACGGGTGGATGTTGACGGTTTTCCAAACGCCGGCCTTGGTGAAGGGATCGGCCTTGTTGAACGCAACGATTTCTTCCTTGGTATCGGCCTCGAAAACGAAAAGCGAACCGATCATGGTCTCGTTGTCGTCGGCCAGAAGCGGACCGGAGATGACAGTCTTGGTCTTGCCGGTCGACAGATAGGCCTTGTGGGCGTCGTAATTGGCGTGGCGCTTGTCGACAGCGCCCTCGTGATCAAGGCAATGAACAACATAATGCATGTCTAATTCCTTTCGAATTCAGGCAATGGCGTGGTCGTCGAAGGTTTGGCGTTTGGAAATTCCTTGATCAGGCCTTCATGTTGACGAGGATCTTCATGTGGGAGGCGGCCGGATCGATCAGGGCCTCGAAGCCTTCTTCGACCACGTCCTCCGGGGCGATCTGCGCCGTGACGATCTTTTCGACCGGGAAGATTCCCGCTCCGATCATCTGCGCGATGCGCGGCCAGATCTGCACCGGATAGCACCAGGTGGCTTCGACGGTGATGTCCTTGAGCGCCCAGAGCATTGCATCGATTGCCGCCGGCCGGACGTGAAGCCCGACCTGCACGACCGTGCCCTGACGCCGGACGGCCTTGGCGCAAAGATTGAGCGACGCCTCGGCGCCGACGCATTCCAAGGCGACGTCGACACCGACGCCTTCCTCAGTGTGGCTGCGGAACAGCGCTTCGGTATCGGTCTCGCGCGGATCGAAGACAATCGCTTCAGGGACGAGCGTCTTGGCCAGCGCCCTGCGGTTGGGATTGAGTTCCGAGACGAAAATCGTCGTGGCGCCTGCCGCCTTTGTCGCCAGGAGCACGAGGGCGCCGATCGGACCGACACCAGACACCAGCACCGAGCTTCCGGAGGTGACGCGACCGCGATCGACGCCGTAAAGCGCGACGGCAGCAGGCTCGATCATCGCTGCCTGAACATCGGAGACGCTGTCTGGGACCGGAAAGACGTTATAGCCATTGACGACGGCGCGCTCGCCCATTCCGCCCCAGTCCCATGACAGGCCGACGCAGGCCATCTTTTCGCTGAGGTGGAAGAGCCCACGCCGGCCATAATAATCGTCGCGCGGCGAGATCAGCGGCTGGATCGAGACGCGCGAGCCTGGAGCAACATGCGTGACGTTCCTGCCGACCTCCAGCACACGTGCGGAAAATTCATGACCGAGGATCTGCGGCAGCGTGGCGCCGGAATAGACATGGGGGGTGGCCGGGGTGACGATCGGCCCTGCAATATACTCGTGGATATCGGTACCGCAGATGCCGCAAACCAGGGGGTCGATCAGCACCATGTCGTCGCCCAGGCGGCCGCTTGGCGCCGGCACGTCTTCGACGCGAATATCTTTCTTGGAATAGTACCGTACAGCCTTCATCTTCACGCCTTTCATGATGAACTTGTTATTGAGCCGCCGTCGCAGACCGGTCCGATGCCCAAAGCAAGACGCTTTCCGGTCGGTCCTGTCACAGCGCTCGCCCTTTTAGATCAGCACCATGCCGCCATCGACCATGATGGTCTGGCCGGTGACATAGTCGGATGCCTGGGAGGCGAGAAACGTCGTGACGCCGGCGATATCCTTGGGAAGCGATACCCGCCCCAGAAGGATCGATTGGGAAAAATCATTGATCGCCTGTTCCGGCTTTTCCGTCAGGCCGCGCTCGATGAACTCGCGGTCGAGCTGTTCCCACAGCTCGGTTTTGACGACACCCGGGCCGAAGCAGTTGACCGTGATCTTGTGTTCTGCAAGCGCGCGGGCAGCCGCCTGCGTGATCGCAACAACCGCGAATTTGGAAGCGCAATAATGGGCAAACAACGGGTAGCCCTGCTTTCCGGCGATCGAGGCAGTGTTGACGATCTTGCCACCATCGCCCTGAGCGATCATTTGCCGTGCCGCCTCCTGGGTTCCGATCAGAACGCCGCGGCCATTGATCGCCATGATCCTGTCGAAATCCTCATCCGTCACCTCCATGAAGGGGCAGGTCTGACTGATGCCGGCATTATTGAACATGACGTCGAGGCGGCCGAAACGAGATACGGTTTCGTCGATCAGCGCCCTGACGCTGGAACGGCTCGAGACATCGACGGCAATTGCAACCGCGCTGCCGCCCGCAGAGGAAATTTTTGATGCGGTTTGCTGCGCGCTATCAAGATTGAGATCTGCAATCACCACGCGCGCTCCATTTTTGGCAAGATCGGCGGCAATGCCCGCGCCAATACCGCGCGCCGCGCCGGTTACGATGACGACCTTATTGTTGACCGATCCACTCATGGCATTCCCTCCCAATAGAACTCCCGTCGCAGCTGAGACCGTCAGACGTGACGGACAGGGCGAATGCGACAGGTCGCGGTGCGATGGGATCCGACCGGGACGGCAGGCCGCCTCATCTGATCCACCCCTCCCCTGAACTGTCCGAACCGCTGACGACGCGGGATCAGGCGCGGAAGCGCTGGCTTCCGCGTCATCTCCAACATGTTGACGGCAATATTCCTCCCACAGGAACCGCCGTGCGATCCGAAGCGAAGGCTAGAGGATCAACCTGCGCTTCGACAAATCCTTAATTGTCCGAAATGGATATTTTCAATGCAGCAATAGGTCTTCGGCTGACGCTAGTATTTCTTCGGGAGGAGACGGCGCTTGCGCCGAGTTGAGGCATGTTTTCGCCCGGTTCGCTGGCGCTCCTTCGACATAGAGCTGCATCGAGAATTCCGGTTGGCGAACGCCTCCGGGGAAGGAAGGTTTTGCATGAGCGAGACGTTGAAAGTGGGATGGGCCGGAATCGGCAAGATGGGCGCGCCGATGAGCCGGCGCGTCCTCGAGAACGGATATGCCTTGTCCGTCTATGAGCCACTTCCGGAAAACCGTGCTTCCGTCGTTGCGCAGGGCGCGAACGTCGCCCACAGCCTGGAGGATCTGGTCGAGGCATCCGACATAGTGATCCTGACCATTCCGAATGACGAGGTGCTGCGTCAGCTCACACTTGCACCCTCCACGCTTGTCGAACTGCTCAAGCCCGGCCAGATCCTGGTGGAGATGAGCACCGTTTCGCCAGAACTTTCGGCCGAAGTTGCAGAAGCCCTTCACCGCAAGGGCGTCGACTATGTGCGTGCGCCCGTTTCGGGCAGTACGATCACCGCATCCTCGGGTCTGCTCTCGGTCATGGTCTCTGGTCCCGAACAGGCATATAAAAAGGTCGAGCCCGTTCTGGCGAGCTTTTCAGCGAAACGGTTCTATCTCGGCGAAGGCGAGCAGGCACGCTATCTGAAACTCGTGCTGAATGCGCTCGTCGGCGCAACGGCAGCCCTTCTTGGGGAGGCATTGACGCTTGGATTAAAGGGAAATCTGACCGTCGAGACCATGCTCAACGTCATCTGCGAGAGCGCTGTCTCGTCACCGCTGATCGCCTACAAGCGCGACCTGCTGGTCAACCGCAATTTCGATCCCGCGTTTTCCGTCTCACAGATGATGAAAGACTTCGACCTGATCCTTGGGGCGGCAAAATCCGATCATGTTCCGATGTATCTCGCCTCGATGATCCGCCAGCAGTACGAGGCAGCCTTCGCCGATGGTCTTGCCGAAAAGGACTTCTTCGTGCTCTTCGAACAATATGAGCGCCTTGCTGGCCTGGGCCGGGAAAAGGCTGCTGCTTCGCACGCCCTCAAGGCCATTTAGCGCATTGACGGGGCTGGCGAGCGGAAGAGTTGCCGGCTAGTCTGATTGCAGGCAGCGCGACGGTTGGGAGGCCGACGTGAACGAATATGAAATGCTGCGCGTCATCGATTTCATCGAGAAAACGCGCCGCCCCTTCAGAGAGGTCGTCGAAGCGGCCGATGATGATGCGATCTGGCTTATCGTCACGTTCCTGATCAAGTCGCATATTCTGAGCCAGCCTGTCTCGATCTCGACGCTCGGGCAGGAATCCGGTCTTCCCTATGCAACCTCGATGCGATTGATCAATCGCCTCATCGATGCCGGTTACATTCTCAAGGTCGCCAAGGGACAGACAGGCAAGAGCTTCGCGCTGCAGCCGAGCGAACAATTGCTTCGCTCCTTCGAGCTTTATGCCCGCAAGACGAAATCCCTGCTCGCCCAGACATTGGGGCTGCGGGCAGGCGAGGAGGAGGATGAGTATTATTTCGGGGGAACCCCGCTCGGTTCGCAAATCATCCCGCCGATGCGGCTGGTGCAGAAGCGCGCGGAATCGCAGATCGAGCTTCGTTTTCTCCTGAACGACGACAATTATTTCTCCGCAATGCGCAACATGTGGGCCGACTTCCGCAGCAACCTCGCTTCGCGCAAGAATTTCGACCTTCTGCCGCTTCCCGACCTTTATCGACGCGCGCGCGAAAATGGCGCCAAGCGGCTTTCCGATTACGACGTCATCGCCATCAACATGCCCTGGCTCGGCGAATTCGCCGAGAGCGGCGTTATCAGGCCGATCGACCAATATATCCAGAAGACGGGCATCAACCCGCTCGATTTCCATCCCTCCATCTGGTCTTCAGCGACCTGGGAAGGGCGTGACTATGGCGTTCCCGGCTATTGCACCATCGAGGTCCTTGCAGCGAGAAAGGACCTGTTTGCCGATGCGAGCCTGTCGTTCCCGAAGACATTCGATGATGTGATCAATGCCGGTCGCAAATTTCACGCTCCCGATGAGGGAATGTTCGGCGCGGTCTGGGATGGTGCGCGCGGCATGCCGATCGCCTCGAGCTTCCTGTTTTTCATGGGCGCCTGCGGTCAACCGGCGATTTCGCTGCGCAAGATCCGCGCGGGCTTCACGCTTGAGGGCGTCAACCTCGAAGAATTGAGCTGCACGATTCTGTCCGACGCTGGTTTTGCGGCGCTTGACTATATGCGCAGGCTGCTCGAAATCTCTCCGCCCAAGATCCTTGAAATGGCTTGGGACCAGACGCTCGCAGTGTTTCTCAAAGGAAAAGCAAGTCTCGGCTATTTCTGGACCATGCGCGCGGCTCGCTTCGAATATGACGTCCAGTCGGTCGTCAAGCGCAGGGTCGAATATCTGCCTCAGCCCTCTGGCCCGGGCGGCACGCGCGCCTCGCCGATCGGGGGCTTTCTCTTCTGCATTCCGACAAATCTGCCCGAGGAACGAGTGGAACTGGCCGCCGATGCAATCGCCTGGATGGCATCGAGAGAAGCAATGAAAGCGCATGTGAAAAACGGATTTCCGGTCGCGCCGCGCTTTTCCGTCAGTGCCGATCCGGAGGCTGCCGCAAGTTCGCCGATCGTGCGTTTCGTGGACCAGCTCGCCAAGAAGAACCTTCTGCAGACCTGGCAGCGCCCAAAGATCCCACAATATACGACGATCGAGAAGGTCCTCGGCGAAGAGATCCACGAGGCATTGCTCGGCAATAAGACGCCGCGGCTTGCCCTTGAGCACGCCGCCGCTCAAATTGAAGAAAGCCTCAAATCCACGCAGAGGAGCTGGACACGGCAAAGCACGGTCTAGCCAATCAAAATGCACCGGCGATGAACGACGACGGGTGGCCGTGGATATTTACCACGGCCCCAAAAAGCCGCCTGTTCTTGTCCTAGCTGTGTGCCATCACGGCCTGGTATGCCTCGATCAGTAGTGCTGCATTCTCCGGGCGCGCATCGATCTGACCGGCTTCGATATCAAAAGCCACGTCCATGACCCGTTGATTGACCGGGGCTTCCTGTCCGTGCACGCGCAGTATATCGACAACCCAGCCATTGACCTCCCCAACTTCCGCTCGGCGCCCCTTGCGCCAATCCTGCAGCGACGTCGTCAATGTGTCGGCCTGTGAAAAGGTCTTCAGCACTTCCTCGAAGATCTGATCGACATAACGTTCCGGATGATTGGTGGTCACCGGCGGCATGCCGATGATCGGAACGATTTTGGCTCCGTCGGCGAGTGCTGCCCGCATCGCCTCATATCCGGCGGCCCGCATGACCTCGAGCATGCCCGGTGCGCGCGCTGCATCGGCGAGCGGCAGATTGATGATGGCCGACGGAATAAGTTCGGCGGCATTGACGACAAGCTTCATCCACTTGGCGGAACGAATGTCGTCCATCACTTCGACCGTGCCGGAATTGCGCAGCAGATCGGCGACTGCTTCCACGCGATCCTGCGTCTTCGGATCGAGCGCGCCGAGCGCAAACCAGGACGTGTCATGATCGTTCTGCCGGTTGGTGACGCCGGCCACGAACATATTGGAGGCGATTTCGATGACGGCGCCGATCGTCCGCTCGCGGCCGACCACGTCGGCAATATCCTCATGCGTCATGCCGTTCTGGAGACCGACGACCAGCCCATCAGGCGCCAGACATGGCTCGATCAGCTGGCATGCCCATTTGGTGTCGTAGGCTTTTACCACGAGGAACACGACATCGAAGGGTTCCTTGATTTCGGCGACCTGACACAGGTGTAAAGCCGGGACCTTCGCATTGATGGTGCGTTTCGGCAGGTTCACCGTGATGCCCTTTTCACGGATCGCCATCACATGCTCCGGCCATTGCTCGATGAAGGTGACGTCAAGGCCTGCCAAGGCGAAATCCGCCCCGATGGACGCGCCTTGCGCGCCTGTTCCAACAAATGCAATCCGCGGACCGCGCGTCTCATCCCAACCCATGAACTTCTCCTCTCATACTGTTGCTCCGGCCGGTAACGGCCATTCATGCCTCGATAAGGGTGGCGTTTGACGGTTGCGCCGAAAGGCTGCCGCGCTCCGATGGCGCGGGCGATCTCGACGATCCGTTGATTGACAGGCGCGCTCTGGCCCGCCCTTTTCAAGGTTTCGACCACGTGACCCCTGAGATCGAGGACCTCCGCGCGCCGTCCCTTGCGCCAATCCTGGAGAGCGGTCGTCAGCGTATCCGACATCATCAGCAACCTCCCCTGTCGATGATCCATCACGCCACTCGATTAGAGGCCGATGTCCGTGGATACGCCGAAATCCTCCCGAGATTTCGTGAGAGATCGTAGGAAAAATCTCCAAAATGTGAAACGACGCAATTATCCATTCTGGATGCCGGGCGTCGTCCAATCACGCAGCCCGACCTCCGAGCCGGGCGAGATCGTCCGGGCCATGACTGGCTGGTGCAGCCTCGCGGCGATGGACGCCTCAAAGTCCGTCATGTCGAGACGCATGGCAACCCGCCTTCGACCGAACGAAGATCTGCTCGACTTGCCCGGTCCTACACAACCTATGAAGGCATGTAGAGGCGCTAGAGCTACGGCCACACGTTGCTGAAGCGCTCACTAAAAGTGACCGCGACCAAAACTGAAGCGTTTCCGCGATTGCTTGGTAGCTAATGCGTAGCGGCGATCAAGGTCCGATTCTCTCTCAGTCAGGATTAGACTAGCGCCCGCCACGAAGGGAGGGCGTAGTCCAACCGTAGTCACACCCGGCTTGGAGCAGATTTTCGGCGTCTCTCAATCGCGGTCGGTCCGATATTTTCGGTTTTCTAAATTGAGGAACCCGTTTGTGCCCGGTCGCGGCGATGACTGCGGACCTCTGGATTTTGAAACTGTAGCCGCGGACTTTTGCGTTCAGCCGCCGTGTCCAAGGTCCTTTCCGCTGCCTGGCAAAGATGCAGGGTTCACTTCATGCGCAATGCGCTGGCGCATGCCGGCAAGAGCGGGCGACGCGTGGTCTCAGCGTTCATTGCAACCGCTTTTGCCCAGGACACGCCGGAAGCTGCCAGCCAACAGTGGCGCAACGTCGCCGATCAGATCAGGCCGAAGGTGCCGAAACTCGCCGGCCTCATGGATAGCGCCGAGGAAGATGTCCTCGCCTATCTGACCTTTCCCAAGCAGCACTGGACCAAGCTTCACAGCACGAACCCCATTGAACGGCTGAACGGCGAGATCAAGCGAAGGACAGAGGTCGTCGGCATCTTTCCCAACGACGATGCCATCGTCAGACTCGTCGGCGCTTTGTTGCTGGAGCAAAATGACGAGTGGGCTGTTCAGCGCTCGCGATACATGACACTGGAAACCATCGCTACAATGAGCGATGATCCGCTTATCAACTTGCCCGCTCAAGTTGACCCGTTCCCGGCTCCGCCCGGGAAGCTCGACGATCGAACGAGCTACACCACTCCCAGGGACATCATCGCTGGTCGCTGGTGCTGGTCGCGAACACCCTGCTGACGGTCGTATATTCTCTAGTCGAATCGTTGCCTCGGTAAAAGCTTGTTCGTTTCCCCATGAGCCGAGGAAAGCTGGCGCTTCTCTTCTCCGGCCACGTTGACATGACAGCAGCTGGTTCTTATGTTACATGTAACAACGTCAAGGGAGTTTCCTCATGGCCACCTCTGTCAACGAAAGAGTTCAAAAGCGTCGTGAAACATTGCGGGCTGCCGGCCTGCGACCGGTGCAGATATGGGTCCCCGATACTCGCCGCCCCGGTTTTGCCGCCGAATGCCATCGTCAGTCCGTTCAGTCAGCCCTTGCCGATGCTGGCGACCGTGATTTGCAAGATTTCCTCGATGCCGCTCTCGGCGACCTGGACTCCGAAGGTGAAGCGTGAGGCGTGGTGACATCGTCACCGTCGTAATCAGCGGCGATTTCGGCAAGCCTCGTCCGGCACTTGTCATCCAGGCCGATCAGTTCGACGCCACAGGCACGGTCAGTGTGCTGCTGATTTCCAGTACACTCATCGACGCGCCGCTCATTCGGCCAACAATTCAGCCAACCGCGCAAAGCGGATTGCGGAAAGCCTCGCAAGTGATGGTGGACAAAGCCATGTCCGTGAAACGCGAAAGAATTGGTACGATGATTGGTCGCCTGGAAGATGATGCTCTCCTAGCAGTCACCCGGTCCCTCGCCGTTTTTTTGGGTATCGCGTAATTACGAATTTATGCCTACGTCAGATTCCTGTGTACTTCGACGTTTCAGTGACCACGAGGTTCAAGTATCGATAGTGGTTGATTTGAAGGACCGGCGGCCGGAAATGCCATCCCAGTCAGTCTTATCTCTTCGCCTTACTCGCTCCGGAAAACAGTCCAAGAAATGCCTTTACCGGCTCACTGAAATCGGCATATCCGGCCTCAGTGTTGATTTCTTCGAACGTTCCGTCCTTGCGCTGCCTGATGGTCCATTTCACATTCGTCGGTTTGTTCGGGCCGAAGGTGTAGATCGCTTAGAGGGCGATGAGTGTCACCGCGCCAATCTCCAACATCGGCATCTGGCGATCCGCGTGCGCGATCGCCTCGGAAATCAGTTGCTCGGTCTCCGGTTGCTACGCAGCGTGCGCAATCCACAGCAACGCAATTTCATTGAGGAGTTCTGGATGTTTGCGAAGCCTTTCGAGGGCCTCATCCACGTCTGCCTCGTCATCGACCACCGCTTTCAAATTCGACATCATCTCATCAGGCGATAGGTCGCCCGATGCTTCGAAGACGGTCGTATCCAGGACCTGAAGGATCGTCTCGGGCGTCGCACCCTTCTTGTTGAGATCATCTGCAATGCTCATTCCCAGGCTCCCTCGATGACAAAAGAATGGGCTTGCCATGCCGGCACTCCCCGGTTGATCGCGGCGGCGACGGCAGAGCTCATCGCCTTGTTCAGCGGTTGCCCGGCCACGAAGCCCGCTATCGCTTCGTCGAGGATGGGCAATGCCAGCTCTGCGTCAATTTTCCAGCGCGGCGCTACGACAGCGCTCGTGCCGACACGGCTCAGGAGCGTTGCGAAGCTCGTCCGTTCGTCCAGGCCGCCGATGGAGACGATACCCGACGAACAAGCCCCGAGAAATACCGTTCGAGCTGCTTTCGTCTTGTTCTTAAGCGCGGCACGGCCAAATCGATGTCCGCGGTTGGCGGCGACTAGAGCCGACATGGTGTAGCCTGGCGGCGGGTTGCCGTCGTGGTCAATGATGAGCGCGGCTTCACGATCGTCTTTCCAGACTTGCTCATGGCAGAGCACCTTCAAAACGTCGGTCGGAGCGAGCATGTCGCTCAACGCCGCACGCGTTTATCGATAGCTTGTCACTTGAGCCGATATCATTTCCATCTTGTTCAGTGCGGCAAAGAATGCTTCATCAGAGGCGATGGGGCAATCTCCTCATTGGTCAGCGCAACGAGCATCGAGCTACCGTGCACACACGAGGCTGGACGCCGAAGCTAGAAGGCGCCAGGTTTTCCAACCCGAAATAACCATTCCAACAAACGGATCCTCCCGGCCGCGGCCGCCTCCCCCAGGGCCTCAACGAAACTGGCATCGATCATAAGACGCCCATTCCTATGGTTAGCTCATCATACCAGTTGACATGTCAATGAGCATCCGGCAAGAAAGGCTCCAGCTTACAAGAGGAGGACGTAATGCTGACGCTTTCTGCAAAATTGAAGTCTTCATGCATGGCCGCCATCGCAATTGCGGCTGTTGCGGTCACCCCCGTCAAGGCCGAGGACATCACGCTCTGGACGCTGAACTTCGACAATAATGCCGCCAACGTGGCGTTGAAGAAGGTTGCGAGCGATTTCGAAGCGGCAAACCCGGGAACCCATATCGAGATCGTCCAGCGCGCCGTCGACGAGCACAAGACGGCGCTGCGCGTCGCTGCCGGTTCCAACCGCGGCCCGGACATCTATTTCAGCTGGGCAGGCCTTGGCCTCGGCGGCGAATATGTGAAGGCCGGCCTGTCGCTGCCGCTCGACAAGTACTACACCGAATACAAGTGGAACGACGAGCTGCTTCCCTCTGCGGCGGCCTTTGCCGATCTTTATCCGGGCGGCAAGCACGGCACCCCTTTCACCTTCAAGGGTGAGGCCGTCTATTACAACAGGAAGCTCTTCCAGCAGGCCGGCATCACCGAAGAGCCGAAGACCTATGACGAGCTTCTGGCCACAGCCGACAAGCTGAAGGCAGCCGGCATTCCGGGCTTCACCTTCGGCGGCACCGTCAACTGGCACGTCATGCGCCTGATGGATGTGATCCTGGAAACCAAGTGCGGTGCTGAAAAGCACGACCAGCTGAAGCTGATGAAGCTCGACTGGTCGAAGGAGCCCTGCGCGACCGACGCGTTCACCGAATTCGCCAAGTGGACGAAGGACTATACGCTGCAGCCTTTCATGGGCATCGACAACAAGCAGTCCTATAGTCTCTTCACCGCCGGTCGCGCGGCGATGATGCTGGAAGGCGACTGGCTGGTCGGCCAGCTGTCCGGCAGCGGCGTCAATCTCGACGATTACGGGATCTTCCCCTTCCCGACCAACACCAACCGTCTCTACGGTTTCGCCGAGTACAACTACATCAGCACCAAGACCAAGAACCCGGACATGGCTGCGAAATTCATCGACTATTTCCTGTCGACGAAAGTGCAGCAGGATCTCGTCGGCCAGATCAGCTCGATCTCGGTCAACAAGAATGTCCAGTACACCAACCAGAAGCCTCTGGAAGCCGAGTGGTTGGATATCTTCAAGACCTATAGCAAGATCTACATGAACGGCGACCAGGCCTTCCCGCTTGACGTGACGACGGAATATTTCCGCGTCATCAACGATGTCGCCTCCGGCAGCATCGAGCCGGCAGCAGCAGCCAAGCAGATGCAGGCCTTCATCGCCGGTAGAACCTAACTCCTCCCGAGACGCCGGCTGGCCGACACAATGTCGGTCGGCTGGCGCCGCATTCGCAAGACCGGCAGGGCCGTGCCCTGCCCGGAGGTGAGCATGTCATTGCGCCAAACAACTCATGATCCACGCATGCAGGCCTTCATCCTGCTCGTCCCGGCTCTGGCCATCTACGCGATCTTCGCGCTCTACCCGATGCTGAACGTGGTTATTATCAGCTTCCAGAAGTGGAACGGGCTCGATCCGCAACGGCCTTTCGTCGGCCTCGCGAATTATACGGCGATCTTCACGCGCGATCCGGTCTTCTGGGTTGCTTTCCGCAATACCGTGATCTGGACGCTGATGAGCCTGATCTTCCCGCCGCTGGTCGGGCTGCTCTTGGCGCTCAGCCTCAATCAGAAGATTTTCGGCCGCAACAGCCTGCGCGCCATCTTCTACCTGCCCGTCATCATTGCGCCGATCGCCGTCGCCACCATGTGGAAGTGGATGTACGATCCCTTCTTCGGCCTGTTCAGCCAGATGCTGACCTCCTGGGGCATGCAGACCTGGATCAAGGACTGGCTCGGCAACAAGGATATCGCGCTTTATTCCGTCTTCATCGCCTATCTCTGGCAAACCGTCGGCTTCTCGATGGTGCTGTTCCTCGCAGGTCTTCAGAACGTCTCGCAGACGCTGGTGGAAGCCGCCCGCATCGATGGCGCCGGCCGCTGGGCCGTCTTCAAGCATGTTACGCTGCCGGCATTGCGGCCCACCATTACCATCGTTCTGGTTCTCTCCATCATCTCGTCGCTGAAGGCCTTCGATATCGTCTATGGCCTGACTGGCGGTGGTCCCGCCCAGTCGACCCAGATGCTGGCACTTTGGGCCTTCACCCAGGCCATGCAGATATTCGATTTCGGCCGCGGTGCTGCGATCTCGGTGGTGCTGCTTTTAATCACCATGGCGATCGTCATCCCCTATCTGCGCTGGACGCAAAAGCATGAGGAGGTCGAATTGTGACAGTTCTCGGAGCGCAAGCCGATGATCTCGACATCGATACCAAGCCCCTTCGCCTGAAGCGCGATCCCATCCTCATCGGCTTGTGGATCGCCCTCATCCTTGTCGCGCTGATCTGGGTAGCACCCTTCGTCTTCATCGTCTTCACCTCACTGAAGACACCGGCCGCAGTCACCAGCACCGGCGCCTTCATGCCGCCGACCGAACTCGCCTTTCAAAACTACGCCGACGCCTGGAGCCGCGGCAATTTTGCCAGCTCCTTCTTCAACAGCGTCATCATCACGGTCATCAAAGTGCCGCTCGGCCTCGCGCTGTCGGCAATGGCCGCCTACGCGCTTGCCAAGATCAAGCTGAAGATCAGCAAGGCGCTCCTGCTGCTCGTCGTTTTCGGCACGATGATCCCTTTCCAGGTGATGCTCGCACCGCTCTTCACGCTGGTGAATTCCTTCGGGCTCATCGACACCTATCCGGGCGTCATCCTGCCCTATATCGCCTTCGGCGTTCCCTATCAGGTCTTCATCCTGCACGGCTTCTTCAAGGGCATTCCGAAGGAGCTGTCGGAGGCAGCCCTCATCGATGGCGCGACGCATTTCACCATTTTCCGGCGGATCTTCCTGCCCGTCTGCCTGCCGGTTCTCGCCGCATTGCTGATCCTCGACTTCGTCTCCACCTGGAACGAATTCGCCATGGCACTCGTCCTTTTGCAGGACCAGCACATGTGGACCCTGCCGCTCGGCCTCATGTCGTTCCAGGGTCAGTTTTCCAGCAATTACGGCCAGCTCAACGCCGCGATCGTCATGACCGTGCTACCGGCGACGATCGTCTATCTCATGTTCCAGCGCTACTTCGTGTCCGGACTGACCTCCGGAGCCGTCAAGGGCTGACCGAAATCTTGTTTACGAGGAGAGACAGAATGTCCGATGCAGCAGTCGAAAAATGGGGCGTGTTCGAAGCGGCCTTTGCCGGCCCGTCCGAAGGCAATCCCTATCTCGACGTGGCATTCGATGCCGTGTTCACGCACAAGAGCCGCGAGGTCCGCGTGCCGGGCTTTTATGATGGAAACGGCACCTACCGCATCCGCTTCATGCCCGACGTCGGGGGCGAATGGTCCTTCAAGACGCGCTCAAAGACGGCTGCACTCGACGGCAAGACGGGTTCGTTTACAGCAGCCGCGCCGTCGGCAGGCAATCATGGACCGGTGCGGGTGCGCAACAAGTTCCATTTCGGCTATGCCGACGGAACGCCCTTCTTCTCCTTCGGCACGACCTGCTATGCCTGGACGCATCAGCCGCTGGAGATGCAGAACCAGACACTGGAGACGCTGAAGAAAACCCGCTTCAACAAGATCCGCATGGGCGTCTTCCCGAAGGACTATCCCTATAATACCAATGAGCCGCTACATGCCTGCTTCGAAAAAGGCGCTGACGGCAGGCTAGATTTCGACCGGCCGAACCCTGCCCTCTTCCAGCATTTCGACCGGCAGGTGGCAGCCCTTTGCGCGCTCGGCATCGAGGCCGATATCATCATCTTTCACCCCTATGACCGCTGGGGTTATGCCGACATGTCGGCCGAGCAGGATTTCCGCTATGTCGCCTATCTCGCGGCGCGGCTTTCTGCTTACCGGAATGTCTGGTGGTCGCTTGCCAATGAATATGACTTCCTGATTGATACCAAGCCAATGGAGCAGTGGGACCGCTACTTCCATATCCTCGAAGAAAACGATCCCTACCAACACCTGCGCTCGATCCATAATGGCGACGTGACGGCGAATTTCGACCATCGCAAGCCCTGGGTCACCCATACCTGCATCCAGAACCCCGACGTCAAGCGCACGCAGGAATGGCGCAACGCCTATGGCAAGCCGGTCGTCAACGACGAGCCGGAATACGAGGGCGATATCCTGCAGTCCTGGGGCAATCTCTCCGCTCGGGAACTGGTGCATCGCTACTGGATCACCATGGCGCGCGGCGGTTATGCCGGCCACGGCGAGACCTATTCGCATCCCGAGGACCTGATCTGGTGGGCCAAGGGCGGCGAGTTGCGTGGCGAGGCCTGGAAGCGCATCGGTTTCCTGCGCGATCTGCTCGAGGCGGATGTGAAGCACGGGCTGGAGCCGCTCGGCATTATCGGTGAATGGCCCTGGTCGCGTGTCTCGGGTGCGCGGGACGGCGACGATAATTTCCGGCTGATCTATCTCGGCGAGCACCAGCCGGTCATCTGGTCATCGGGTCTGCCGCTCGACGACGACAATTACGATGTCGATATCATCGATACCTGGGAGATGACGATCACACCGGCCGAGAAGGTCGCCGCACCCATCCCGCATCCCACCCGTCATGGCGCGATCGTGCGCGGCGGCAAGCCGGATGCTGCTTTCGGCGTCAAGCTTCCCCGCAAGCCGCATCAGGCGCTGCGCGTGCGCAGGAAGCGCTAAGGATAGAAGGAGCCCCCATGTCCGGATTGAGCATCAACAAAGTCAAGAAGTCCTTCGGTTCGGTCGACATCATCCACGGCATCGATGTCGAGATTGCCGATGGCGAGTTCGTCATCCTCGTCGGCCCGTCCGGCTGCGGCAAGTCCACGCTCTTGCGCATGATCGCTGGTCTTGAGGAGATCAGCGCCGGCAAGATCAGCATCGACGGGCGCGTCGTCAACAACCTGCAGCCGAAGGACCGGGATATCGCCATGGTCTTTCAGAACTACGCGCTCTATCCGCAGATGACGGTCGCCCAGAACATGGGCTTTGCGCTGGAACTGGCCGGCGCCAAACGGCCGGAGATCGACAAAAAGGTGGCGGAGGCTGCCGCGATCCTCGGCCTGCAGCCGCTGCTCGAACGCAAGCCGGCGCAGCTTTCGGGCGGCCAGCGCCAGCGCGTCGCCATGGGCCGTGCCATCGTTCGCGATCCGAAGGTCTTCCTCTTCGACGAGCCGCTGTCGAACCTCGACGCCAAACTGCGCGTCAAGATGCGGGCCGAGATCAAGGCGCTGCACCAGCGCCTGAAGACGACGATCGTCTATGTCACGCATGACCAGATCGAGGCCATGACCATGGCCGACAAGATCGTCGTGCTGCAGGGCGGCCACGTCGAACAGATCGGCAGTCCGCTCGAACTCTACGACCGGCCGCGCAACATCTTCGTCGCCGGTTTCCTCGGCTCACCGGCGATGAATTTCCTCGAGGGCACGCTTGAGAACTCCGGTAGCCCGAGCCTCGCTCTTCCCGGCGGCGCGCGCGTCAAACTCTCGCAAGCGCCGGAGAATTCCGCTGGCAAGTCGCTGACGCTCGGCATCCGTCCGGAGGATATTTCGCTCGCTGGCGATGAGGGCATCGAAGCGGTCGTGAAGGTCATCGAGCCGACCGGTTCGGAAACCCATGTCGCCGTCGAGGTCGAGGGCAAGGAACTCACCTGGGTTGTGCGCGAACGCGTGAGCCTTGCACCCGAACAACGGATCAAACTGTCCTTTGCGACCCCGAAAGTGCACTTCTTCGACCGGCAGACACAGAACCGGCTCGACGCTTGACGCAAGACATATCGATGAGCCGGGCGGCCTGACACCGCCCGGCTCTTTCCCGACGGTGGTGGTCCGCGCTAGGTCAGGTCACCGTGCTGAGTGTTCGCGCAATCGCGTTGCGCCAGCCGACAATTCTCGCCTGCCTGTCTACGTCAGTCATATCGGGCTCAAAGCTACGGTCGCTCGCCCAGGCGCGCGCGAACTCCGTCCGGTCCGGCCAGACACCGGCCTTCGATCCGGCAAGCCAGGCTGCACCGAGCGCTGTCGTCTCCAAGGTCGCCGCCCGATCGACCGGACTTGAGAGAATGTTGGCGAGATGCTGCATGGTCCATTCGGAGGCCGACATGCCGCCATCGACGCGCAGCACGGTTTCGATCGGATGGTCGCCCCAATCGCTGCGCATCGCCACCAGCAGGTCGAGCGTCTGGTAGGCGACCGATTCCAGGACGGCGCGCGCCAGCTCCGCCGGGCCGCTGTTGCGCGTCAGGCCGAAGATCGCGCCCCGCGCCTCCGGATCCCAATAGGGAGCACCGAGGCCGGTGAAGGCGGGCACGACATAGACCCTTTGCTGCGGATCGGCTCTGTCAGCCAGAGCACCGGTTTCCGATGCGTTCCCGATAATGCCGAGACCATCACGCAGCCACTGCACGGCCGCACCGGCAATGAAGATCGACCCTTCCAGCGCGTAGGTGGTCTTGCCGTTCAGACGGTAGGCGATGGTGGTGAGCAGCCGGTTCTTCGAGTGGACGCGGTCGTCACCGGTATTCAGGAGCGCGAAACAACCGGTGCCGTAGGTCGACTTCACCATGCCCGGTTCGAAACAGGCATTGCCGATTGTCGCCGCCTGCTGGTCGCCCGCGACCCCGAGGATCGGGATCGCCGCGCCGAAGATGTCAGGATCGACCGTGCCAAAATCGTCGGCACTGTCCTTGACCTCGGGCAGCAGCGCCCGCGGGATGCGCAGGATCTCGAGAAGCTCGTCGTCCCAGCGGTTCTCGGCGATATTGTAGAGCAGGGTTCGCGAGGCGTTGGTCGCATCGGTGACATGCGCCCGCCCGCCGGTCAGCTTGTAGATGATCCAGCTGTCGATGGTACCAAAACAGACCTCTCCGGCTTCGGCACGGGCACGCAGTCCCTCGACATTGTCGAGCAGCCAGCGCAGCTTCGTGCCGGAAAAATAGGGATCGAGAAGCAGACCGGTCTTGGCGGTGAAGAGCTTTTCATAGCCATCGACTTTCAGCCGGTCGCACATTTCCGCCGTGCGCCGGTCCTGCCAGACGATCGCCTTGTGAAGCGGCCGGCCGGTGGCTTTTTCCCAGACGACGGTCGTCTCCCGCTGGTTGGTGATGCCGATGGCGGCGACTGCGCCAGGAGCTGCGCCGCTCTTTGCCAGGGCGTCGCGGGCCGTCGAAAGCACCGTGTCCCAGATTTCGTTTGCATCATGCTCCACCCAGCCGGTCTGTGGGAAATGCTGGGTGATCTCCGTCTGGGCCGACGATACGGTCCGCATCTGAGGGTCGAAAATTATGGCTCGTGACGATGTCGTGCCCTGGTCGATGGCAAGGATGTGGCCGCTCATGACATCTGTTTCCTGCGCAGCAGCCGTCGTTCCGCCGGAACGGCAGCTCTGTTCCCGTTATTATCATGGAAATTTAGGGATGGCCGGGCGCAGCCGCGCCCGGCCAGTTTGACGCCTACTTCTTGGCGTCGGCCCAGCTCTTGACGAGATCGTCATAGTTGATGGTGACGGGCTTTTCCTTCTCGTTCTCGATCTTCAGCTGCGGCGCAAGGTTGCCCTTCTTCACCGCGTCTGCGTTCCAATAGGCGAGATCATGCTCCTCGGCGAGTTTCGGGCCAATATCGCCCTGCACCTTCGCGCGTTCCAGGCGCTGCAGCACCTTTTCCTGTTCGCCGCACAGCGAGTCCATGGCTTCCTGCGCCGTCTTTGCACCGGAAGCGGCGTCGCCGATCGCCTGCCACCACAACTGCGCGAGTTTCGGATAGTCAGGAACGTTCGTGCCGGTCGGCGACCACTGAACGCGGGCCGGCGAGCGATAGAACTCGATCAAGCCACCGAGCTTCGGAGCACGTTCGGTGAAGCTCTTGTCGCGAATGGTGGATTCGCGGATGAAGGTGAGGCCGACATGGCTCTTCTTCACGTCCACGGTCTTCGAGGTGACGAACTGCGCATAGAGCCATGCAGCCTTGGCGCGATCGTCAGGCGTCGACTTCATCAGCGTCCAGGAACCGACGTCCTGATAGCCGAGCTTCATGCCGTCCTTCCAGTAGACGCCGTGCGGGCTCGGAGCCATGCGCCATTTCGGCGTGCCGTCATCATTCATGACCGGCAGGCCGGGCTTGACCATGTCGGCGGTGAAGGCCGTGTACCAGAAGATCTGCTGGGCGACCGCACCTTGTGCCGGCACCGGACCGGATTCGGAGAAGGTCATGCCGCCTGCCTCCGGCGGAGCGTAGGCCTTTATCCAATCGAGATATTTCGCGATCGAATAGACGGAAGCCGGACCATTGGTATCGCCGCCGCGTGCAACGCACGAACCGACCGGACGCGAATTCTCGTCGACCTTGATACCCCATTCATCGACAGGAAGGCCGTTCGGCAGGCCCTTGTCGCCATTGCCGGCCATCGACAACCAGGCATCGGTGAAGCGCCAGCCGAGCGACGGGTCCTTCTTGCCATAGTCCATGTGGCCGAAGACCTTCTTGCCGTTCACATCACGACCGGTGAAGAATTCGGCAATGTCCTCATAAGCAGACCAGTTGACGGGAACGCCGAGGTCGTAGCCGTATTTGGCCTTGAAATCGGCCTTGTTCTTCTCGTCGTTGAACCAGTCATAGCGGAACCAGTAGAGGTTCGCGAACTGCTGGTCGGGAAGCTGGTAGAGCTTCTTGTCCGGCGCGGTCGTGAATTTGGTGCCGATGAAGTCGTCGATATCCAGGCCCGGATTGGTGACATCCTTGCCTTCGTTTGCCATCCAGTCCGTCAGCGAGCGGGCCTGCTGGTAGCGCCAATGGGTGCCGATCAGGTCGCTATCGTTGACATAGGCGTCATAGATATTTTCGCCCGACTGCATCTGCGTCTGCAGCTTTTCGACCACGTCACCTTCGCCGATGAGGTCGTGGGTGATCTTGATCCCGGTGATCGCGGTGAAGGCAGGCGCGAGCACCTTCGATTCATATTCATGCGTCGTCAGCGTTTCGGAGACGACCTTGATGTCCAGGCCAGCGAAGGGTTTGCCGGCATCGACGAACCACTGCATTTCTTTTTCCTGGTCGGCGCGGGAAAGCGTCGAGAGATCGCCGACTTCCTTGTCGAGGAATGTCTTGGCCTCGTCCATGCCGGCATAGGCCGACGCGGTCATTGCCAGCAGCAAGCCTGCTGTCGTCGTCAGTAAGTGCTTTCGCATAATATCCTCCCGGGTTTGCGATTGCAGGTCTCACGTCTCAGGCGGCCAGTACCCCCGGCCATCTGTATCACCCTGGCATCACACGTAGCGGAACACGCCGATCGCGTAGATCACGGAGATGCCAAGAGCCCACCACAGGTTGGGTCCGATGAGACCCAGCCATGCAAGATGAATGAATGCTGCGCCGAGCAGCGAAATGAAGAGCCGGTCGCCGCGCGTCGTCTCGAAACGAAGCAAGCCGACGCGCGGCGAGCCGCCCGGCGAAAAATATTCCCAGACGCTCATGCCGATCAGCAGCGCCAGGATCGTCAGGAAGAACAGCGCCGTCGGCAGCGTCCAGGCCATCCAGGAAAAGCTCATGTCCGGTCCTCCTCAGACGCGACCCAGGGCAAAGCCCTTGGCGATGTAATTGCGGACGAAATAGATGACGAGGGCGCCGGGAATGATGGTGAGCACGCCGGCTGCCGCCAGCACCCCCCAATCCATGCCGGAAGCCGAGACGGTGCGCGTCATGATCGCCGAGATCGGCTTTGCGGCCGTGGTCGTCAGCGTGCGGGCAAGAAGCAGCTCGACCCACGAGAACATGAAGCAGAAGAAGCCTGCGACACCCACCCCGCTCGCGATCAGCGGAATGAAGATCTTGATGAAGAAGCGCGGGAAGGAATAGCCGTCGATATAGGCCGTCTCGTCGATCTCCTTGGGTACGCCCGACATGAAACCTTCGAGGATCCAGACCGCCAGCGGCACGTTGAACAGGCAGTGGGCAAGCGCCACGGCAATATGCGTGTCGATCAGGCCGAAGGCCGAATAGAGCTGGAAGAAGGGCAGCGCGAAGACCGCCGGCGGCGCCATGCGGTTGGTCAAAAGCCAGAAGAACAGGTGCTTGTCGCCGAGGAAGCGATAGCGCGAAAAGGCATAGGCAGCCGGCAGTGCTGCGGCGACCGAGATCACCGTGTTCATCACCACATAGATGATCGAGTTGATATAGCCGTTGTACCAGGACGGATCGGTGAAGATGACCGCATAGTTGCGCACCGTCGGGTTCGTCGGCCACAGCGAGAAGGCGCCGGTGATCTCGGCATTCTCCTTGAAGCTCATATTGACGAGCCAGTAGATCGGCAGGATCAGGAAGATGATGTAGATCGTCGGGACGAGCCAGGAAAGGTTACCTGCAGGTTTGTATTTTTTGGTCATGTCTGCGCCCTCCTTCAGCCGTTCGCGTCGCCGCTGGTCATCACGGTGTAGAACACCCAGGAGAGCAGCAGGATGATGAGGAAGTAGATGATCGACATGGCCGCCGCAGGGCCGAGATCGAACTGGCCGACCGCCATTTTCACCAGATCGATGGAGAGGAAGGTCGTAGAGTTGCCGGGGCCGCCGCCGGTGACGACGAAGGGTTCGGTATAGATCATGAAACTGTCCATGAAGCGCAACAGCACGGCGATCAGAAGCACACGCTTCATCTTCGGCAGTTGGATGTAGCGGAAGACGGACCAGCGCGAGGCTCCGTCGATCTTGGCCGCCTGATAATAGGCATCCGGGATCGAAACGAGGCCGGCATAGCAGAGCAGCACAACAAGGCTCGTCCAATGCCAGACGTCCATGATGATGACGGTCACCCAGGCATCGACCGGATCGCGCACATAGTTGTAGTCGAGGCCCATCGCTTCCAGCGTGTGACCGAGCAGGCCGATATCGACACGGCCGAAGACCTGCCAGATCGTGCCGACGACGTTCCACGGAATAAGGAGCGGCAAGGCCATCAAGACGAGGCAGACGGGAACGCCCGGTCCCGATTTCGGCATGTTGAGCGCGATGAAGATGCCGAGCGGAATCTGCAGCGCCAGAATGATGAAGGAGAAGAGCAGGTTGCGCTGCAATGCTTCCCAGAAACGGTCGGAATGCAGGGTCTGGACGAACCAGTCCGTGCCGGCCCAGAAGAACTCGTTATTGCCGAACGTATCCTGCACCGAATAGTTGACGACGGTCATCAGCGGGATGACGGCCGAAAATGCCACGAGCAGCAACACCGGCAGGACCAGAAACCAGGCTTTGTTGTTCCACGTCTTCTGCATGGGTCAGGCCTCCCTGCCGACACGCCAGCTGTCGGCGTAAATGCTGATGGCTGAGGGATCGAAGCTGACGCGGGCGTCATCAGGGATTTCGCCATCCTCAGGCACGACGATTGCAATCGGCTGGCCGGCGAAACGGGCGCGCACGATCTTCTGGCGGCCGATATCCTCGACCTTGCTCACCGATACCGGCATGCCCTCCCGTCCGAGCCGGATGAATTCCGGCCGGATGCCGAGCTCGGTCTTGGCCGCGCCCTCGGTCTTCGGCGCATAGTCGAGCGTCAGCGTCTCGTCGCCGACCCTGACGCTGCTGCCGTCGATCTTTGCCGGCATCACGTTCATGCCGGGCGAGCCGATGAAATAACCGACGAAGGTGTGGCTTGGCCGCTCGAAGAGCTCGGCCGGCGTTCCGATCTGGACGATCTGGCCATCATACATGACGACCACCTTCTCGGCGAAAGTCAAAGCCTCGGTCTGGTCATGGGTGACATAGACCATTGTGAAGCCGAACTGTTTGTGCAGCCGCTTCAGCTGCGAACGCAGCACCCATTTCATATGGGGATCGATGACTGTCAGCGGCTCGTCGAAGAGGATGGCGTTGACGTCGTTGCGCACCAGCCCGCGCCCGAGCGAGATCTTCTGCTTCTGGTCGGCGGTCAGGCCCTGCGCCTTGCGCCTCGCCCAGCCGGCAAGGTCGATCATTTCGAGAATGTCGCGTACGCGTCGGTCGACATCCGCTTCTGCCACGCCGCGGTTGCGCAGCGGAAAGGCAAGATTGTCGTAGACCGTCATCGTGTCGTAGATGACCGGAAACTGGAAGACCTGCGCAATGTTGCGGCTTTGGGTCGAAAGGTCCGTGACATCCTTACCGTCGAACAGGATGCGGCCATGTGACGGCTGCAGAAGACCGGAGATAATATTGAGCAGCGTGGTCTTGCCGCAGCCGGAGGGGCCGAGTAGCGCATAGGCGCCGCCGTCATTCCATTCGTGGTCGACTTCCTTCAGCGAATAATCCTTATCGCTCTTCGGATTGGCGCCGTAAGCGTGGCGGATATGGTCGAGCGTGATGCGTGCCATTGTGCTCTCCTAAACCTTTCCAACCGTGGCGATGGCCTGCCCATCGGCGCCGAATGCCATCAAGTGGCGCGTGTCGAGATAGGCTTCGATCTCCATGTCCGGATCGATGTCGTGAATGCCGTGCGCCAGCATCACCCAGCGCACGCCGTCATAGTCCAGATGAACGAAGCTCTCCGAGCCGGTGATTTCCGACACCAGCGTGCGCGCCTTGAGGCGAGCCGCATCGCCGGTCTGCGGCGCCAGCCCGAGATGGTGCGGATGGAAGGCGATCGTCACGGGTCCATCGGACACGGTGGAAAGATGGGCCGGAACCGGAAGCGTGCCCCCGCCCGGGCGCACAAAGACATGACCTGATTTGGTGACCTCGATGGCGTTCAGCGGCGGATCGGCGAAGATGCCGGCGGTGGCGAGATCAACCGGTCGCCGATAGACATCGATCGTCGGCCCGAACTGCGTGACCCGGCCGGCGTTCAGCGTTGCCGTATTGCCGCCGAGCAACAGCGCTTCGGAAGGCTCGGTGGTGGCGTAAACGAAGATTGCCCCCGACTGGGCGAAGATCTTCGGCAGTTCCTCGCGCAATTCCTCGCGCAGTTTATAGTCGAGATTGGCAAGCGGCTCATCCATCAGCACGAGGCTGGCATTCTTGACAAGGGCGCGAGCGAGCGCCGTGCGCTGCTGCTGGCCGCCGGAGAGATTGAGAGGCGTGCGATCGAGATAGGGCGTCAGTTTCAGGAGTTCGGCTGCCTTGCGCACATCGCGGTCGATCGCAGCCGCATCCTTGCCGGAAATGCGCATCGGCGAGGCGATGTTCTCATAGACGGTCAGTGCCGGATAATTGATGAACTGCTGGTAGACCATGGCGACGTTGCGCTTCTGCACCGGCATGCCGGTGACATCGGCGCCGTCGAAATGCACGGAGCCTTCCGTCGGCCGATCAAGCCCCGCCATCAGCCGCATCAGCGACGTCTTGCCCGACAAGGTCGGCCCCAGCAGGACATTCAGCGTGCCCCGCTCGAGGACCAGATCGGTCGGATAGATATGATAGTCCGCGCCCACCATCTTGGCGGCGTTTCGCAGCTCCAGCATTCCGATTCCCGTGCCTCCTCGCAACGGGGACCACACGCCACCTTATCCGGCCATCTGTGCCGGTATGGCAGCCATGTACTCCTCCAGTGATCTCACCTGCTCCTTCGAAAGACGCAGGCCATCCTTTGTTCTTCGCCAGAGCACGTCTTGCGCGTGCCTGGCCCATTCATGTTCGATCAGGTAGCGAACCTCGGCCTCGTAGAGATCGGATCCGAACAGCCTGCCGAGATCTTCTGTCTTCTGGGCATTGCCGAGAAGCGTGGCGGCCTTCGTGCCGTAGCGGCGGACAAGCCGGCGGGCATGGGGCTCGGTCAGGAACGGATAGCTCGCCTTGAGCTTGCCGACTTCGCCCTCATAGCCCTGCACCGGAAAGTCGCCGCCCGGCAGATGGCTGCCCGCCGTCCACGGCCTGCCCTTGACGCCGATCGCTTCGCCGATCTTTTCGAGTGCATGTTCCGACAGCCGCCGATAGGTGGTGAGCTTGCCGCCGAAGACATTGAGAAGCGGTGCCTCGCCCTGCTTGCCCTCGACCTTCAAGACATAGTCACGCGTCGCTTCCTGTGCCTTCGAGGCGCCGTCGTCGAAAAGTGGGCGAACTGCCGAATAGGTCCAGACGATATCGTCGGGCTTGACCGGCTCCTTGAAATATTCCGACGCCGCATTGCAGAGATAGAGCGTCTCTTCCTCGGAGATCTTCACGTCCTTCGGATCGGCGGTGTAGTCGCGATCGGTGGTGCCGATCAGCGTGAAGTCGGTCTCGTAGGGGATGGCGAAGATGATGCGGTTGTCGGGGTTCTGGAAGAAATAGGCGCGCGGTCCCTCGAACTTCTTCCTGACGATGATGTGGCTGCCCTGGACGAGACGCACATGGCGGGCCTCGTTCTGGCCGAAGGCGGAACGGATGACATGATCGACCCAGGGACCGGCGGCATTGATGAGCATGCGGGCCTGATGGCGCTCGCTCTTGCCGGTCACCGTGTTGATCGTCTCGATCGTCCAGACGCCATTCTCCTGAGCATCTTTCTCCTGTCTGGCCGACACCACCCTGGTGCGCGGCATGATCAGCGCGCCCTTGTCGGCGGCATCGCGGGCATTGAGCACCACCATGCGGGCATCGTCGACCCAGCCGTCGGAATATTCGAAGGCTTTGGAAAACAGCGCCTTCAGCGGCTTTGCCGCCGGATCGGTGCGCATGTTCAAGACCGCCGTCGGCGGCAAAAGCTTGCGGCCGCCGAGATGGTCGTAGAGGAACAGGCCGAGCCGGATCATCCAGGCCGGACGGATGCCGCCCTTGTGATAGGGCAGCACGAAGCGCAGCGGCCAGATGATGTGCGGGGCCATGGCCCACAAAATCTCGCGCTCCATCAGCGATTCCCGCACCAGCCGGAACTCGTAATGTTCGAGATAACGCAATCCGCCATGGATGAGCTTGGTCGCACCCGACGAGGTGCCGGAGGCGAAATCATTCATCTCGGCAAGCGCGACCGTATAACCACGGCCAACCGCATCGCGCGCGATCCCGCAGCCGTTGATCCCGCCCCCAATGACGAAAATATCGTTGATACGGCTCATGCTCCCCCTCTTTGAGCCAGGACAGCGCAACGGTTCCCCCACCATTGCGAAAGTGAGGATGATTAAACCGAAAATTTTTCGAATGTCAAACGAATGTTGTTCACCGCTAAAATCAGCGGTTAGCTTTCGCTGTTTCGACCAGCACAACACCGCTCTGCTGACAGATAGTGCGGATAGAAGGCGAATCGCATTGGTCGGTGATGAAGGTATGGACCTGCGAAATCTGGCCGATACGGACGGGTGCTGTCCGTTCGAACTTGGTCGAATCTGCTACCAGGATGACGTGTCTGGCATTGGCGATGATGGCCTGGGCCACCTTCACCTCACGGAAATCGTAGTCGAGCAAAGCGCCATCCGGATCGATCGCGGAGGCGCCGATCACGGCATAATCGACCTTGAACTGCCTGATGAAATCGACGGCCGCTTCCCCGACGATACCACCGTCGGATTGGCGTACCACGCCGCCGGCAATCACCACCTCGATATTGTCGATCAGCCGCAATCTATTGGCGACATTGATGTTATTGGTGATCACCATCAATTCGTGATGATCGGAGAGCGCCTCTCCGACCGCTTCCGTCGTCGTGCCGATATTGATGAAGAGCGAGCTGTTATTGGGGATGAGATCAGCGGCAGCAACACCGATCGCCTGTTTTTCCGTCGCGGCGATCTGGCGCCGGGCGTCATAGCGGACATTCTCCGTCCCTCGCGGGAAGGTTGCGCCGCCATGAATGCGCGTCAGAAGCTGCGCATCGCAAAGATCGTTTAGATCCTTGCGGATCGTCTGCGGTGTCACGGCAAACTGCGCCGCCAGATCATCGACCAGTACCCGGCCCAACGACCTCGCAAGCGCGATGATCTTCTCCTGACGATCCGACAGAAACATGCGCCCTCCCTTCGTTTCACTTTCATCTTTAGCCAAACTTCGCCTCGAGGCAAAGCAATCGCTGCTGGTGCGATCCTCCGGATCAATCTCACCGTGCGGTCTTTTCGAACATGAACGAGTGCTGAAATCCCTTTGGATATTGCAAAGCTCGCCCCGCCTCTGCCTTGTTGCGCACTTAACGTATTATGCGATTCGCTATCCGCGACGGGGCGGAGCATGCACGAGGGACAAAAGGAGAGTTCGATGACAGACGCCAAGAGCGGCATTACAGGACTACGGCCGCAGATCACGGTGATTGGCGTCGGCGGCGGTGGCGGAAACGCGATCAACAACATGATCGCCGAAAAACTTGCGGGCGTTGATTTCATCGCCGCAAATACGGACTCCCAGGTGCTGGCGACCTCCAAGGCGACGCGCCGCATCCAGCTCGGCGCCCATGTCACGGAAGGTCTCGGCGCCGGCTCCCTGCCGGAAGTCGGCCGCGCTGCTGCCGAGGAATCGCTCGACGAGATCATGGATCACCTGAGCGGCTCGCATATGTGTTTCGTCACCGCCGGCATGGGCGGCGGCACCGGCACGGGTGCGGCACCCGTCATTGCACATGCGGCACGTTCGGCCGGCATCCTGACGGTCGGCGTCGTCACCAAGCCCTTCACCTTCGAGGGCAATCGCCGCATGAAGATGGCGGAAGCCGGCATCGAAGCGCTGCGCCAAGCGGCCGATACCGTCATCGTCATTCCTAACCAGAACCTGTTCCGCATTGCGGATGCCAAGACCACCTTCGCCGATGCCTTTATGACGGCGGACCGTGTGCTTTATGCCGGTGTTGGCTGCATCACCGATCTCATCGTCAAGGAAGGCCTGATCAATCTCGACTTCGCCGATGTGAAGTCCGTCATGCGCGGCATGGGCCGCGCGATGATGGGCACGGGCGAGGCTGAGGGCGAGGGACGCGCGATGAAGGCGGCGGAAGCTGCCATCGCCAACCCGCTGCTCGACGATATCTCGATGAAGGGTGCCAAGGGCGTGCTGATCTCGATTTCTGGCGGCTCTGACATGACGCTGTTCGAAGTCGACGAGGCTGCAAGCCGCATTCGCGACGAAGTGCAGGACGACGCCGAAATCGTCGTCGGAGCGATCTTCGACCGCAGCTTGGACGGCAGGTTCCGTGTCGCTGTCGTGGCGACCGGCCTGGAAGGCGCTGGAGCGACCGCTGCCGCGCCGGGCTTCGCCGCGGGGCAGCTCCAGGGCCGCACGTTGCAATAAGGCGACAAGATCGCCTGGCCGATTCTCCAAATCACACCTGGATCGGTGTATCGGAGAGGCAGGATCGACTGCCCCTCCGTCCATTCGCTAAGCACAAGTGTCCAATGGCGATTGCGCCTCGGAGAATGAAGTCATGCGCGAAAAGATATGGGCTTGCAGGAGCACGAGAACGCCATCGAGCACTGGCTGCGCACGGACGTTGCGGCCGCCTATGATGCCCATAAGGCCGATCCTACCAAGGCCAAGCCCATCGATGAAGCCTGGAAGTATCTGGAAACACGAATGGACGAAATCGACCGGGACGAAGATTGATGGAGCACTATCCGCCCGTCACCGAAGAAACGAAGTTGGATTTGGCGCATATTTAAGCCGGTCCTAGCCACTGTCGCCGATCACCTCGTCGGCGGCCCGCAACCCGCTTTCCCAGGCGCCATGCGCTGTCGAGAAGTCAGATTGATGCGTCGCCTCACCGGCGAAGAACAGTCGGGCGGCGACCGGACGCGCGAGGATGGTGCGGGCGCCGGCATGGCCGGGCAGCGCATGGCTGTAGGAGCCGCGAACCCAATCCGTGTGGCACCAGGACGAGGCTGCGAGCGGACGCAGGTGGCGGCGGATGTTGTTCCCCAAGAGCGATGACAGCTGGTCGAGGGCGAAGGCGAAGGCATCGAGCAGGCCAGCCTGTTCGATGACGACGGCGCCCTTGCCGCCGAAGAAGCCTTCGACGACTGGGCGTCCGAGCGGCCGGATATAATAGCTGCCGGTCTCGTCGTTCCTGGCATCGCCGAGCAGATGGGTTTCCGGCTCGAGACCATGATTGCCGTGAAGCTCCATGAACAGCTTGTCGGCAAGGCCGAGCGGCAGTTGCGCTGCGGCATGCAGGTGATCATCGGCCTCAGGGTCGAAGGCGATCGTGCCACGGGCGAGAACATTGGTCGGGACCGTGACGATTGCCGCACCTGCCGTGACCGGACCGCGATCGGTTTCAAGCCGGACACCCTCAGCGGTCAGCGCGATACGGCGCACCGGCGTCGACAGGCGCAGGGTCACATCGGGAACGGCAGCCCCGATCAGATTTCCATAGCCCTCGTGCACCCGCCAGTTGGCATCGGTTGCGGCATTGTCATAGGCGAGGAAATCGGCGATCGACAGCCGCTCCAGCGGCGCGCCGTTCAGATAGCCGCTGAGCGACTGGCAATAGGCGTTCCACTCACCATTCGGCTCCAGCGCGTCCGAGGCCCTGTCGCTTGCGGGTGGATTGGCCCGCAGCCGCCCTTCAAGCACCTCCCAGGCAGCGGCGGCAGCCGCACGTTCCTCCGGCGAGAAACCGAGATCGCGCCACTGGCTCTGCCAGGCCGTCGGCCCGCGCTCGATCGTAAAGCCTGCCTCGCGGCCGATCGCGACAAGGGGATTGCGCTCGGCCGAATGCAGCCAGCCACAGCCCATATCGAGCGGCATGCCGGAAAGTTCGACCGTCCAGGCCCGGCCGCCGACACGGTTGCTGGCTTCGAGGATGACGACCGAGCGTCCGGCATCGGTCAGCCTTCGTGCCGCAGCAATGCCTGCTGCGCCGGCGCCGATAACAGCCACATCGTAGTCCATCGTCACCGCTCCGCCCCGCGTTTCGTCATCACCTTGATAGGCTTAAGCTTTACATGGGAGCCGCACCCGCTTCAATGCGCCCGAAAGCCTGCTACTATGCCGTCATGACCTTCTTCGAAACCCTCGTTGCCCTGCTGGCCGTCGCCATCCTGCTCCTGCAGATCACCCGGCGCATGCATCTGCCCTATCCCGGCATTCTAGCCGCTGCCGGCGTCGGCGTGGCGATGCTGCCCGGTGCGCCTGTCATCCCGATCGACCCGCCGACGGCGCTTGCCCTATTCATCGCACCGGTGCTTGTCGATTCCGCCTATGATTTCCCGATGGGGGCTGCGCGGCGCATGCTGCTGCCGCTGATCTTCTATGCCGTCATTGCCGTTCTGGTGACGACGGGCGTGGTGGTGTCGATCAGCATGCTGACGGTCGGCCTGCCGATTGCGGTTGCGGTGACGCTCGGCGCCATCGTTGCTCCGCCCGATGCTGCTGCCGCGACCGCCGTGCTTTCCAATCTGCCGGTGGATCGGCGTGTGGACGCTCTGCTCAAGGGCGAAAGCCTGTTTAACGACGCAACGGCGCTGTTGCTGTTTGGAGCGGCACTCACGGTCCAGGCACGCGGCGGGCTCGACGGAGCAACAGCGCTCCAGATTGGCTTTGCCGCACCCGGCGGCATTCTCCTCGGCATCGTCTTCGGCTTTTTCGTCTCGCGGCTGCGGCCAATCACCGAAAATACGGTCGGCGGCACGCTGCTGCAGTTCGTTTATGCCTTTTCGACCTGGCTGATCGCCGAGCATCTGCATCTTTCGGCCGTGCTTGCGACGGTTGCGAGCGCCATGACGATCGCCACGCTTTCGACAGTCGACGATTCCCCGCGCATGCGGGTGCATTCCTTTGCCGTGTGGACGACCGTCGTCTTCCTGCTGAACGTCGTCGCCTTCCTGCTCATGGGGCTTCAGGCGCGCAGCATTGTCGAATCCATGTCGGCCGAGGCCCTCGAGCGGTCGCTGGGCTTTGCCACCATCGTCGTGGTCGGCGTCATCCTGGCGCGACTGACGATGGCCTTCCTGCTGCATGCCTTCGTCATTTCGCGCCACCGGCGCGGCAATCTGCTGGCGCCCTTCAGGCACGGGGAGACCTTTCTGGTCGGCTGGTCCGGCATGCGCGGCTTGGTCACGCTCGCCACCGCCTTTGCCCTGCCCGCCGACTTTCCGGAACGTGACCTCGTCGTGCTGACAGCCTTTGCCGTGGTGCTGGCAACGCTCGTCATCCAGGGGGCAACGCTCGCCCCGATGATCCATTTCCTGAAACTCGGGCGGCAGGCGCAAGTTCACGACGAACTGGAAGCCGCAAGGCGCTCGCTTGCCGAAGCTGCATTTGCGCGGCTCGAGAAGGAAGGTGGCGTCGAGGCTGAGGCCATCAGGACGATCTGCAAGGATCACTGGACGGTGTCCTCTGACGCCGGCGAGACCTCGCCGCTCGTGCGGCGCCGCAAGCTGACGATCGCCGCCGTAATCGCCCAGCGCCAACGCCTCGAAGAGCTGCGCGATAAGAACAAGATCGGGCCGACGCAATATCTCGAATTGCAGGAAGATCTCGACTGGAAGCAGCTCTCGGTCGGCTCCGACGAGGATCGCCGCATTACCGAGAGCTGAGGGGAGATTGCAGATAGGGCGCGCCCTTGCTGTCGCCCCTTATCTGTATGCGATCCCCGTCAATGTCCGCAGCAACTGCCGCTGGCCTTATCCCCCTGATCGGAAGCGGCCGAGCCGTGGTTGTCACGGCTATGCTCATTGCGGGCAGCGGGGAGGTTCATGGCAATGTTGCTGTCGAAGAAGCCGTTCGGCTTCAGGGTAAAGCCCGCATATTCCACCGGCATGATCGGAAAATCCTCCGGTTTGCAGACATGCGTATGCCCGAAAGAATGCCAGAGCACGATATCGGCGTTTTCGATATTCCGGTTGTTCTCGACATATTTCGGCAGGCCGTCTCCGCCTGCATGCACATTCGGATAGTCGCCGGACGCATATTTTTCCTTCGCGTCGAAAGCCGTCACCCAGATGTGCTTCTTGGCAAATCCGCCACGCTGAGCAACGGTCGATCCCTCCTGGGCGAGCATCAGGGGACTTGGCATGACCACCATTTTATAGCCGGGCGCATTGCCCACGGAATTCTGCTCGTTGGGGTTCTGGACCTTCCAATACCTGCCGGTCTCGCCATTGGCGACGGCGGGACTATCGAGTTCCCGTTTCAAGATTTTCGTCTTCGTATCGAAGACGTTGCCATAGGGATTGTCCTCGCCCCATGGGCGTGGCTGGAACTCATGCTCGCTGACGGTATTTCCGCCGCCATCGATATCCATGTGCAGGCGGGCATTGAAGAAATGCTGGTGGGTCGGGCCGCCGAGTTTGTCGTCGACCATTCCACCCCAGGCATATTTCTGGCCACTCGCCACAGCCGCGGTCTGGATAATTCCGGTAAGCTTTGCTTCGAGCTGGATGGTGCCATCCTGATAGAGATACCAGTAGAAGCCGTAGTCATAATTGCCGACCGTCGCGAAGAAGGAGATGACGAGACGGCGCGATCTCCTCACTTCAAAAATGCCGTTTCTGAACTCGTAGTGCTTCCAGAGGATTCCAAAATCCTCCTCATGCATGCAAACGGCGTTCTTCATCATTACCGGCTGGCCGAAATCATCCGCCGACGGGATATCGAAATAGTGTATCTGGCCAAGGCAATCGCAGCCGAGCTCAAGGCTGTTGGCGAGCCGCCCCAGCCCATATTCTCCGGCGTCGAAAGCGCTCTTCCAATAGTGGTTGGCGGTCGGATCGGCATAGGGCACGACCATTTCGGTCACCGAGGCACGGAAGATCACGGGACGAAGCTTGCCGCCATTTTTAATCCCGAGCTCATGCAGGACGAGACCTTCGCGAGGCGTAAAACCGACACGAAACGACCAGTCCTGCCATTGCACTGTCCAGCCATCGACCGAGAAGCTCGGCCCCTCCGGCTGCACGATGTTGAGCGGCTTTACATCCTGGCGGACATCGGGAAAGGACTCCTGTCCATAATTCCGCTTCTTCCTCGGCACCGGAATGACGGTCTCGTCGTCGACGAGATCGACCACCTGATTGCTGATCAGGTCGACAACGGCAACGACCCCTTCGATCGGATGGGCGTAGCCGTTGTCGCGGATATCCTCGCGCCAATAGGAGACGGCGCGAACGATGCGGGCGCCCTTTTCAAATTCCCGTCCGAAAAAACCCGAGGAAAACGGATCGATCTGGACAAGCGGAATATCCTCATCGGTGATACCGCGCTTTTTGACCGCAGCAATCCAGCGGAGGTCCGATTTGACTGTCGCCTCGACGGTCTCGAACTCGCAAAGCATGACAGGTGGCTGCCCGTAAGGCGCAGTTTCAAGCGGCAGCCTCTTGTGCTCGAAGACAGCTTTTTTCGACAGGTCGACGATCGATTCATGGACCTCGCCCGAGCTGGAATCCAGCGACAGGACAAATGCCAGCCGGGGAAGCTTGCTTCCGTCGCGATGCATGGCCATGTCGGATTTGGTCGGCTCCTCCAGGCGAATGATCGGGAAGCGGATCGATTGCGGCAGTTGCTTTTCGTCCTTCAGAATTGCGACGGCTTCCGAGATCTCGGTCAGGCTCAACGGGTCGAGCGGATAAGCAAGCGTTTCTACAATGGCGTCCATTGTCAGTCCTTCATGTGCTTTGGGTGGTGGCAGTGCGCATCTGGCTGCACACTGCAGGGCTCAGCCGTCAGCGGCCGGAGCAGATGTCCATTTCGGGCATGCGATCACCATGGATGCAGAAGACAGAGCAAAATGCGTGTGCTTCTGCCGCCATCAGGATTGTGGCGATGGTCAAAGCCATCAAAGTGATCAGCGACATCCGGTCGACGAGGGTCAAAGGTTGAAGTCTCGTCATTCGAAGGCTTTCCCGAGCGAGGCATAGAGTTCAGGCTTCACGGTCCTGATGCGCACCGCAAAGGCGGCCCCGATCAGGCCGGTCAGCACCACCAGCAGTGGGAAGGATTTCACAATCACGCTTTCCGATCCCGACAAGAGCGGCAGGTTGACGATAACGAGGACGATCGAGCCGAGGATACCGAGCAGCGCCAGGACCGGTGCCACCGTCGTGGTCCATAGACTGTAGCGATGCGGCAATCCCCGGAAGAACAGGACGATGGCAACGCAGACGAGGGCCTGGACGGCCAGGATCCCGAGGACGGCCAGAGCGGACATCCAGGAAAAGACGACCGTATACGGATCGGCGCCAGCTGCGATGAAGCAGACAAGCGCGAGGGCGGCAATGGCGCTCTGGATGGCACCCGCGATGTGGGGCGAACCGTGGACCGGATGGACCTTGCCCATAGCCCTGACGGCGAGCCCTTCGCGTCCAAGCGCGTAGAAATACCGGTTCAGCGTGTTGTGGAAGGACAGGATGCAGGCAAAGAGGCTGGTGATCAGCAGGATATTCATCACCTGCGACGACCATTGTCCGAGGACCGCGTCGGAGGCGACGAAATAGAAAGTTTCCAAGCCGCTGCCGGCAGTCGCCTGCACCTTCGAAGGGCCATAGAACTGCACGATGGCCCAGGTCGACAGCGCGTAGAAGACGGTGATCAGCAAAACGGCGGCATAGGTTGCGCGCGGGATCGTTTTTTCCGGGTTTTCCGCCTCTTCTCCGAAGATGGCAGTGGCCTCGAAACCGATGAAGGAGCCGACCACAAAGACGAGCGCGACGCCGAGGCCCGGCGAAAATACGATGGCCGGGCTGAAGGAGGAGAGGCTGAAACCTTCCGGCCCGCCGCCGGTCAGCAAAATGCCGATATCGAGAAGCAGAAGGATAGCAACCTCAGCCAGCATGCAGATGCCAAGGATCGTGCCTGAAAAGGCAATGTTTCGCTGGCCGCAAAGATGGACGGCCACCAGTGCAGCAAAGGACCAAGCCCACCACGGAAGCGTCACGATCGATGCCACGGCGCCGCTCATGAAGACGCCGAACAACCCGTAGATGGCGATCTGTACCGACGAATAGGTCAGAAGCGCCATCAGCGCACCACCGACACCGGCCGGCTTGCCGATGCCCTGGGTGATGTAGGTGTAGAAGGCGCCCGTCCCGCCGACATGCCGGCTCATCGCCGTGAAGCCGACCGAGAAGATGAGATACAGGATCCCTGCCAGGACGAAGGCACCCGGGACACCGGGTCCATTGCCGAAAGCGAAAGCGGCAGGAGTGGCGCCGACGACGGCGGTGAGCGGCGCTGCTGCTGCCACGACGAAGAAGACGATATGGGCAAGGCCGACGGAATTTTTCGCGAGGCGATCGGGAGGATTTCCCAAAGTGGCGTGCGTTGTCATGAGAACCCCTGTTTTTGATTTTCATCAACACGGTAGCCACGACCGATTGGCCTCAAAATTGCAGTTCATGCCAATGAATCGATAATTTGCGCCATCACTGGCGGCGGGGAACAAAAACATGTCATCTGCCCAGCAAACCGGCACGTCCGCGCAGATATTTGCTTCAATTCGTGCGTCTGTGCTGCTGCCGCTCATCGAACAAATCGACCGGAAATCCGGCAAGGCAGATGTATTGCTTGCCCTTCATGGTCTTCTGCGCAGCCAGCTTGACGATCCCTATGCCATGATTCCCATGAACCGATATGTGGCGATCTTCGAAGATGCGGCATCGATCGTCGGAGATCCGACGATCGGCGCATTGCTTGGAACCCTGTTCAAGCCGAGCGATATCGGCCCGATCGGTGTGCTGTTTTCGATATCGAGCACGATCCGTACCGGCTTCGAACGATTGGCGAAATATGTGAACACCGTCCAGAGCGGCACCAATTCCGGTGTCTTTCAGGAAGACGGCAATCTGGTCTGGAGCTACCGCCTCGACGATCCCAGGCTCTGGCCGAGACGGCAGGACAGCGAGTTCACGCTAGCCGCGTCCTGCCAGCTTGTCCGTGCCTGCTTCGCACGCGGATGGAGACCCGTCGAAGTCCATTTTGAACATCGGACGCCTCGTGATCCGACGACCTTGCGACGGATTTTCCGGGCTCCCTTGAAATTCGGCGAGTCTGCCAATCGCATCGTGGTTTCGGCAGAAGACGCCCACCGCGTCTACCGGCAGGAGCAGCCCGACCTGGCGGCGGTCCTGGAGCGCCATATCGCGGATCTGAGCGGCAAGTTGTTGCAGTCGGACTCGACCGTCGATCATGTGCGATCATTGATCGGGATCTATCTGGGACACAAACCCATCACGCTCGTCGGGCTTTCGCAGGAGCTCAGCCTTTCGCCGCGAACCTTGCAACGGCGCCTCTCCGAGCAGGGGACGTCGTTGAGGGATCTGATGCGGGAATATCGACAAAGTATCCTTGCGCTGCAGAAACAGAACGGCGCGGTCAGAATGAAAGAACTTGCGCAAGTCCTGGGTTACGCGGACGAAACGGTGCTGTGGCGCGCCCGCAAACACTGGGAACGCATGCCTTAGGCGGCAAACAATGCCGCGGCAGGCCCATAGGACCAGCCGCAGCGATCAAGGGAATTCGGCCGGCGCCCTCAACGGATGCTGAATGGGAAATATTTCGCGTTGATCGTGTCGTAGGTGTCGTTAGCCTCGATCTCTTCGAGCGCAGCATTGAGCTTGTCCAGCAACGGTTTGTCGGTCGGGCGCACGGCGATGCCGGCTCCGTCACCGAAATATTCGGTGTTCTTGATATCCTCGCCCTTGAATTCGCAGCAGCTGCCCGCCTTGGTGTTTGCGAGCCAGTCGTAGACCGCCAACTTGTCTTCCAGGATGATATCAACCTTGCCGTCGGCAAGGCCCTTGTAAAGATCCGGCGATGCCTGGAACACCGTCGTTTCGACACCGCTGTAGAATTTCTTGGCGTAGGATTCCTGGGAGGTTGCTGCCGTCACCCCGAGCCGCAGTTTCTTCAGATCATCGGATGACGTGCCGGCAATCTCGTCGTTTTTGCGCGCGATGAAGACCGTCGGGCTGTCATAATATTTCTGGGTGAAGGCAACCTTTTTTCGCCGCTCCGCGCTCATCGACATTGACGAGATGATCGCGTCATATTTGTTGTCGAGCAGGTTCGGGATCATCGCCGTCCATTCCTGGATGACAAATTCGCACTTCAATTTCGCGGTCTCGCAAAGGGCCTTGGCGATATCCACGTCGAATCCCTGAAGCTGATTATTGGAATCGACATAGTTGAACGGCGGAAATGCGCCCTCGACGGCTATGCGGATGCTGTCATTTTCGGCAGCCCGGACAATAGCGGGCTCAAAAATACTGACCGCAACAACGGCCGCACAGGCAAATGCGAAGAACTTCGAACGATAGAGAGATCCTAATCGCAACATATCAATCACCTTGATGTAGAGCTCGATCGCCAACCTTGCATCGGCAAGCGTTGCGCAATGAGCAGCCAATCACAAAACGATTAAAAAGCTCATCATTTTGGGCCATTAATTTTGATGCTGCTTGAAAAGCATTTTGTAAACAATCGCGGTCAGTATCAGGGCGCTCGGGAGAAGACTGCGTGCCTGCTGATCCGTCTTTAAGATTATTCGCTCACAGAGCGACCTGGACGTCGTCCGGGTCGATACTGGTGCTGCTTGCTATCAGCGGCCTGGCAATTCTTGGCCTGGTGTTCCTGGCTGCCATCTGGGCCGGTAGGGAAAGCGACGCAGCCGCCCTCGATCGGCAGCGCCAACTCGTCAACAGCCGCCTCCTGGATCAGGTCCAGCGCGTATCGCAGGACATCCAGCTGATGGGCGCAGGCTATGCTTCGCTGCTGGTGGCGGATTCGGCAACGGCCGGCGGCAAGAGCGAGCGCGCAGGCGCGACATCGGCCGCGACATTCGGCAAGATCGCGACAACGGTATTCGGCTACAATGCGGCATTCCTCGTGACCCCGGCAGGCGAGCTTGCCCTACAGTCCGATCCCGAAACGAAACGCCGCTTCAAATGGGTGCGACCGCTGCTTCAGCCGATGATCCAGGATATGGAAGCAACGCACCACGGTGCGCCGCAGGGGCCGAGCTCCGATCCGGAACCCAGCCGGGTGGAGCTGATGCGGCTTGAGGGCCGCCCTTCGGTCGCCGGCGTCGTTTCGGTCACGGGCTCTTCGAAAGTGGATCCGCAGGAAGGGAATGACGCCAACAGGCTCTACCTCGTGGCGTTCCGCTTCCTTGACGGTATCACGCTCGATACGCTGAGCCGCGAACAGGGCTTGGCCGGCGCTCGTTATGCCCGCACCGCGGACCAGGAGCAGAATGAAGTTGCGTTCGAAATCGAGGCAACGGTAAGCGGCGACCCCATCGGCTTCATCATCTGGAGGCCGGATCTGCCAGGCTCACGCGTCATCGGCCGGCTTGTTCCCGTGCTCTCCGTGGCCGGCCTTGTCATCGCAGGCCTCTTCTTCGCCTTGATGGGCCGTTTGCGCGGCAGCCTCAGAGAACTCAGCGCCAGCGAACATCATGCGCGGCATCTTTCGCTGCATGACGTATTGACGGGCCTGCCGAACCGGGCGCTGTTTGCGGCTCGTTTCGAGCAATGCCTTGCGGCCATGAAATCGCCCGGCGAGCTCGCCGTCCTTGCCCTTGTCGATCTCGACAAATTCAAGGAAGTGAACGACATCCATGGGCATGCGGCCGGTGATGAGCTGCTGCGTGGCGTCGTCGACAGGATGAATGCCCTGATCGAAGCAGGCGACACGCTTGCAAGGCTCGGAGGCGATGAATTCGCGCTGCTTCTTCCCGATATCAGGGAGGGCGACGATAGCTACATCCTCCTCTGCAACGCCATTATCGAGGCCCTGGGCAAGCCGTTCCAGCTTCGCGGCGGTGACGTCGTCGTCCGCATTGGATGCTCGATCGGCATCGCTGCCTTTCATGATGCGGCCCAGGCAACCAGCGAAATTTTGCGGCGTGCGGACGTCGCCCTTTATGAAGCCAAGACCAACGGGCGCGGCCGCTTGATCGAATATGATCCTTCGCTGGATCACCGGGTGGAGGCACGGGAAAATCTCAAGAACGATCTTCGCCTCGTGCTGGAAGATCGTACGCGTCTCGCCGATAGCGCGGAGAATGCGCATTCAGGTGATCCGGGCCATCTGGAGGTCTTCTTTCAGGGCGTGCATCGTGCTGACGCGCATGGAAAACTTTCGGGTGCAGAGGCCCTCGTGCGGTGGCGCCACCCCACCCAGGGATTGCTGTCGCCGGACAAGTTCATCCCGATCGCCGAGGAAGCCGGCATGATCGACCAGCTCGGGGGCTGGGTGCTGAGGAACGCAGCAATGGCAGCCGCAGGCTGGCCAGCCGACATGTCGGTCGCCGTCAACGTCTCGCCCTCGCAAATCCGCCATCGGGACTTCGACCGCCACGTGCTGTCGATCCTGGCGGAAACCGGCCTGCCACCATCGCGCCTCGAGCTGGAACTGACGGAAGCCGCCCTCTTCAACATCGACGAGACCGCGCAGGGAACACTCGGCAGGCTTCGATCCCACGGGATCCGGATTGCGCTCGACGATTTCGGCACCGGCTTTTCTTCGCTCAGTCACCTCATTCAGTTCAACATCGACCGCATCAAGATCGACCGGTCCTTCGTTCGGTTGCTGGGAACACAGGCCGAGGGCGCCGCCATCGTTTCGGCGATCCTGGGCTTGAGCCGCACGCTTGGAAAAGCGACAACGGCGGAAGGCGTCGAGACGAAGGGGCAGAGAGACTTTCTCGTTGCTGCCGGCTGCAACGACTTGCAGGGCTTCCTGTTCTCCCGCCCCTTGCCTCCGGCTGATTTCCTCTCGTCATTGCCATCTGCCGAAGCCATGCGGCCACAGTCGGTTACCGCATCCGCCCCGCGCGGCTGACCGTCCACTAGGAGGGGCTGCTCTCACGGCCTCTTGCCTATCATCCAAACAAGGTATGGCGCGCCGGCGAAGGCCGCAAAGAGACCGAGCGGCAGTTCATAGGGAAAAGTGACGGTGCGGGCGCCGAGATCGGCGATCACCATCAGCACGGCGCCGACGACGGCGGAGGCGAGCAGCCTGCTGCCGGCCTTTTCGAAGCCGGCACGGTGGGCGATGTGCGGGGCCATCAGGCCGACAAAGCTCAAGGGGCCGACAAGTAGCGAGGCAGCAGCGGTCGCAATGCCTGACGTCAGCACCATCAGCATGCGGGCGCCGACAAGCGGTAAGCCAAGCGCAAGCGCAGTGGGTGCCCCGAGTGGCAGGATCGTCAGCCATCGCGTGAAGATCAGGCCGACTATCAGGATGACAACGGTGAGGCCGGCGAGGAACACAGCCGCATCCGGCGTGGCGGCCGCAGCCGAGCCGGCGAGCCAGGAAAGGATCTGCCAGGCGCGCTGGTCGCCGACGGCAAGAAGCGCGCTCAGGATCGCCGACGAAAAGGCGCTGACGGAAATGCCTGCCAGCAGCAGGCGTTCGGGCGGCAGATGCCGGCGGGCGGCAAAGAGTGCCACGATGACAAGCACGACGATCGCGCCGCCGCCGGCGCCAAGAAAGAGGGCTGGCGCGCCGGCATTGGCGGAGAAGCTCAAGGCAACGGCATAACCGACGCCGGCCCCGCCGCTGACACCCAGCACCTCGGGGCTTGCCATCGGATTGCCGGTCAGGCGCTGCAGCATAGTGCCCGCCATGGCGAGCAGGCCGCCGGCAGCGGCCGATGCCACCAGACGTGGCCAGCGGGCGGGAAAGAGCTCCCAGAAGAGATCGCCGCGGAGCAACGTCCATCCGTCCGGCAGGCGCGCAACGCAAAGGGCTGCCCAGACGAGCGGCGGCAGCAGGCAGGAGATGAGGACGAGGCGCGACAGCGGCGCGCGGGAAACGACGACGCTATCGGGCGGCTGCGGCGGCTCGACGGCGCGCACCTGCGGCAGCAGCCAGAGCAATAGCGGCCCGCCGATCAACGCCGTCACCGATCCCGTCGGGAAGGTCTCGCCGGCCGAGGAGGCGACGAGCTGGACGACGCCATCGCAGAACCAGAGCAATAGCCCACCGGCAATAGGCGAGAGCAACAGGATGCTGCGCGTCGTGCGGATACCAAGCAGGCGCACGAGCGCCGGGGCGGCAAGGCCGACGAAGCTGACGAGGCCGACGGCGGCGGCAACGCCGGCACTCAGCGCCACGGCAAGGCTTGCAACGGCAATGCGCGTGCCGGCGAGTGCCACGCCGAGCGACCGCGCGCTGCTGTCGCCGAGGCCGAGCAGGGTGAGCGGGCGCAGCAACAGGAGGGTGATGGCGAGGCCGAGCAGCAGTTCGAGGCCGAGTGTTACCGTCGCCGACCAGTCCTGCTGGCTGAGCGAGCCGCCGTTCCAGGTCACCAGCGACATCAGATATTCGCCCTGCGAGAGCGTCATCGCCGCCGACAGCGCGCTGCAGGTAATGCCGACGAGCAGGCCGGAGACCACCATGGTGATGGGCTCGAAGCTGCGCCGCCAGCCGAGCAGGAAGACGGTGGCGGTTGCCGCGGCCGCACCGGCAAGCGCGACAAGCGCGCGGTAGCCATCGAGCACCTCGGGAAAGAACAGCGTGGCGGCGACGATCGCAAGCTGTGCGCCGGAGGAGACGCCGAGCGTCGAGGGATCGGCAATCGGGTTGCGCAGGAGGCGCTGCAAGAGGGCGCCGGCAAGCCCGAGGGCCGCCCCAGCCAGAATCGCAACCGCCCCGCGCGGCAGGACAGCATAGGCGAAAATGATCTGCTGCGTCGTCATTTGGCCGGCATCGAAGGGCAAGAACGGCCAGTCGGCAAAAGGCAGATGGCTGAGTGCCGCCGACAGGAAGAGGCCGGCGGAGGCGACAAAGGCGAAAAGCGCGGCGGCGAGTGCGGCTGGTCTCATCACGGCCTTTCCCCTGACGACAGCATCGCCGCCTTGAAAAGCCGCGTGAAGCGGGCGGCCGCCCAGATGCCGCCATAGGGATTGATATTGGAAAGCATCAGCACGCGGCCAGAGCGCACCGGCTGCAGCGATTGCCAGATCATGCTGTTCTTCAGGCCGTTGCGGGCTTCGACCGGGATATCGGAGATGATGACGATGCGCGCCTGAGGCTCTGCGGCGAGGTTTTCGATCGGCACCGGCGCGGCGAACGTATAACGGGAGCGGTCCGTCCAGGCATTCGGCAGGCCGAGCCGGGACAGGATATCGCCGAACATGCTGTCGGCGCCGAAGACGCGGACGTGCCTGCTATCACCGATATTGACGAGATAGGTCGGGCGCGCGGCAAAAGCCTGGAGGCTGAGGCGCGCCTCCTCGACAAGGGCTGCCTGTTCAGCCACGACTTCGCGGCCTTGCGCTTCGCGGCCAAGCTCCTTTGCGAGTGCCGAAACGGCATCCACCGCCTTCTGATAGGGCGGCTCGCCCCTGTTATAGAAGGGCAGCGACAGGACAGGCGCAATCGCCCGAAAGCTCGCCTCGAACCTGACATAGAAGGGCGAAATCAGAATGAGGTCCGGGCGCAGCAGGCGCAGGAGTTCGAGGTTCGGCGATCCGCGCAGGCCGAGATCGGCAACGCTCTCGTCCAGCACGGGCTCGACCGCGTCCTTGCGGAACTGCACGAGCTCGGTCGCGGCAACTGGCTTAATTCCGAGTGCCACCAGCGTTTCCAGCATGGCCCAGTCGATTGCCGCGATGCGCTTTGGCGCGGATTGGGGCGTTTCCGCAAAGGCCCTGCCGGGAATTGCGAAAGCCGCCAGCAGTGCAAGCACCCGCCGACGGCTGATGCCCCGTCCATATGCATCTCGAAATTCACTCACCATTGAAAGGTCAGCTTGCCCATCACCGTTCTGCCATCGCCGTAGGTGCAGCCGAAGGAGCTGCAGCTTGCAACATAGTCCTTGTCGGCAAGGTTCTTGAAGTTCAGCGAGGCAGTCACATTGTCCTTCTTGTAATGCACTGCTGCATCGAAGAGGGTCACGGCGTCAAGATCGAGCGTGTTCTTGGTATCGCCATAGCGCTGGCCGACATAGCGCACGCCACCGCCGAGACCGAAGCCTTCGAGCGCCGTATCCTCGGGGAAGGTGTAGTCGAGCCAGAGGCTGGCCGCATGCTCCGGCACATTGTCAGGGCGCTTGCCATCGTCGACACCGCCGACGATTTCGGCCTGCATGTAGGTGTAGGCGGCGCGCAGATCGAGCCCGTCGGTAAGGCTGGTAACGCCTTCCAGTTCGATGCCCTTGACCGCAACCTCGCCGATCTGCCCGGTCGCCGTGCCGCCGGACGGCAGCGCAAAGGTCGTCAGCACATTCTTCTGCGTAAGGTCGTAGGCGGCCAGGGTGAAGAAGCCATTCCAGCCCTCCGGCTGATATTTGACACCAACTTCTACCTGCTCGCCCGTCGTTGGCTGCAGAGGACCACCGGTCGCAGGCACCGGGACCGGTTCGAAGGAAGTGGCATAACTGATGTAAGGGGCGATGCCATTGTCGAAGACATAACTCAGGCCGGCGCGACCGGTCAGCTTCTGGTCGTCCTTGTCGAGTGAGCGCGACACACCCGTCAGTCGGTTCGTCGACGTTCCCTCGGTGCTGGCCCAGTCCTGGCGAAGGGCTGCCGTTGCGCGCCAGTTCCCATAGGCAAGCTCGTCCTGCACGTAGAGGCCGACCTGCGTCATCTGCGAATCGACATAGGTACTGAGCGTCGGGGCGATCAGCCTGACCGAACCGTAGACCGGATTGAAGGCATCGAGCGACGTGGCGCGCCAAAACTGCGTGCCGACATTGTTGCTGTAATAGCGATAGTCGAGACCAAACAGCATCTTGTGCTGGATCTCGCCGGTATCGAATTCCGCAAGCAGGTTGTTGTCGACGTTGAACGTGTTGAGAAGCTCGTCCTGGATGGTGGCGTTGCGGTTGATCGTCCGGCCGCCTGTAAGGCCTGCCGTCGACATGCCGAGCGCCTTATAGTTCCAATCGAAATTCTGATAGCGCAGGTTCTGGCGGAAGGTCCAGGTATCGTTCAGGCGCTGTTCCAGCTCATAGCCGAGATTGGTGAGCGTCCGGTCGGACGTATCGAAGCTCTTGTCGCCGACGAAGAAATCCCGCGACAGGCGGTTGGCGCCCGTCGCATTGAGCGTGAGCTGGGGCGGCAGACCGGATGGCGTGCTCGGATTATCATGCTGGATGCTGGTCAGGATCGTCAGCTTGGTGTCTTCATCCGGCTGCCAGGTCAGTGCCGGGGCGATGAAATAGCGGTCATTGTCGAGTTCGTCGACCTGCGCTGAGGCTGTCCTTGCAAGCCCCGTCAGACGGTAGGCGAAATCGGAATTGCCGGGCATGATGTCGCCAAAATCGAAATAGGTGCCGTAGGTATCATAGCTGCCGGCCTGCACGCCGACTTCACCGAAACGTTCGAAGACCGGCCGCTTGCTGATAAGATTGATCATGCCGCCCGGATTGCCCTGGCCATACATGACAGAAGCCGGGCCGCGCAGCACTTCGATGCGCTCGAGCTGATAGGGGTCGACCGGGGGCGCTCCTGCCGTGCGCATCATGCGCAACCCGTTCAGGAACTGCGCCTGGCGGCTGTCGAAACCGCGGATACGCGGCGAGTCGAAACGTGGGTCGGCGCCGTAGGGCTCGCCGACGACCCCGGGCACGTAATCGAGCGCCTGGCCGACGGTTTCGGCGTCCTGCGACTTCAGCTGGTCGGCCGTCAGCACCGAGATCGATTGCTGGGTTTCAATGAGCGGCGTGCCGGTCTTGGTCGCCGTAGCACTCGTCCTCGCAACGAAGCCCTGTACCGGCGCCGTCGGGTCCTCGTCCTTGGAGCCGCTGATGACGATCGGGGCGAGCGTCGTCGGATTGGCCTCTTGCGCGGTCGCCGGAAACAGCGGCGCCAGAAGCACGCTTGCCAGCGCTGTGGTCGAAGCAAATTTGAGGAGGTGAAGAGAACCAGTCATTGGGGGCTCGTTATATGCCGTAAAACTGGATTTTTCTAATCATGTTATTTTTCGAAGGTCCAATAAACACGGCTCGAATTTTTTATAAGTGTGGATTATGAAACTCACCCGTTGTCATAGATTTGAATTGTTCCAGGAGAGAAATTTGGCGCTGACCGACCCCGGCTTCGAACTCCGCCACCTGCGATATTTCGTGACCCTGGTCGAGGAGCGGAATTTCGAACGTGCGGCTGTCAGGCTCGGCATCGCCCAGCCGGGTCTCAGCCAGCAGATCAGGAGCCTCGAAAAGATTGTCGGCACGCCGCTGCTCGATCGGAGCCGGCGCGGCGTGCAGCTCACGCATTCGGGCGAGACGCTGTTTCAGGAGGCGCGCAAGGTGCTGGTACAGACCGAGGCGACGGTCGCCGCCATCAACCGCGCCGGGCGCGGCGAAAGCGGACGCATCTCGATCGGCTATGTCGCGTCCGCTGCCTATTCCGGCGCGGTCGTCGGCTCGATCAGGGACTTCATGCGCGACTATCCCTATGTCGAAGTCGAACTGCAGGAAATGGAGCTGCGCCAGCAGCTGCAGCGCATAGCCGACGGTCTGCTCGATTTCGGCTATATCCGCGCGCCGGCGCCAATACCGCCTGGCGTTTCCGTGCAGGTCGTGCTGCGCGAGCCGCTGGTTGCGATGGTTCCAAGCGACCATGAATTCGCGGAGCGACCCATCGATACACTCGCCCGGCTGGCGGCCGACATATTCATTACACCGCGGCAGCCGCCGGAAATCGGCTTTCACCGCAACACGCTGCAGGCCTGCCGGGAGGCGGGCTTCGAACCCTCCGTCAAGGCCATCGCACACGACTTCACCGAGATCGCCGCCCTCGTCGGCATCGGCACCGGTATCGCTCTCGTGCCGCAATCCATGAGCCGGGTGGAACTGCCCGATATCCACTACCGGCCACTTCAGAGCGTCACGGTGACGTCGGACGTGGCGATCGCCTACCGCAAGGGCGAAAGTTCGCCTGCCACCAAGGCTTTCATTGGCCAGCACCGACAGAAGATCAGCCCTCCGGCATCCGGCGAGACGATAGTCAAAGCGCCGGTGTCTGGCGAACCATCGGACACGACCTTGTCTGCATTGCGCCGTTCGCCCCTTGTCGGGTCCGAACTTGATCTGTCGAGAGCGGAAGAGGAAGGGCGTAAAGTCGATCTGTGACGCAGATCCATCTGTCATCCCGCTTCAAAGCTTGGAATGAAGAACAAGGTGATCTACATTATTTGCGAGAACTATCTACATGGAGCCGGCTATGGCCATCAACGTCAACAACACTGAGGCGGATGCGCTGACGCGGGAGTTCGCCACCATGGCCGGGGTCAGTATCACGGATGCGATTGTGATCGCCATGAAAGAGGCTATCGAGCGTCGCACCAGTAGCGAGAGCCCGGCCGAGACTGCAGCCCGGCTCAGGAAGAAGCATGGTATTTCCCTGACACCATCCTCCCGCAAGCCGCTTTCCCATGAGGTCTTTGATTCCCTATGGGGCGAAGGCTGATGTTCATCGACGCCTGCGCGATCATCGCCCTCTTGTCGGATGAACCGGAGGCCAAGCGGGTATCCGATGCGATCGCGGCGGCGCGCGACCCATTCACCTCTCCTGTCGCAATGCTCGAGGCAGCTTTGGGGCTCGCGCGACCCGACAAGTTTGGCTTGCCGCTTGATACAGTGGAAGCGCTGCTGATGGAATTTCTGGAGGCTCGTAGGATCGAGATCCGCGACCTTCCCCCGGCTCGTGAAACAACGCACCTCGCTCTTTCAGCTGCGCATCGATATCGCGCCGGCCGCAGAGGCCTTAACCTTGGCGACTGCCTCCACTACGCCTGTGCGAAATACTATGGCGTTCCTATTCTGGCGACGGATAACGAATTTCGTGAGACTGATATCGAAACCGTTCTGTAATTTTACGCCAACGCCGGCCCGCAAATCGTCAGGACAATTCATACAGGCTTCGGATCCGACGGTATTGATCGTCCATCCGCGCGTCTTTGGCTAACGACCAGATACCCTAGCGCACTGACGAAGATGGTAAGAAGTATCCATAGCTCGTTGACATATGTGATCCAATGTTCCCCGAGCCTGAGGCTCAGAACGCGATCCATCAGAAACATCAGGTCAGTGGTGGACCCCGGCGGCAAGCCCACGATCCAGCCGAATGATGCGACCATCGGGATGCAGATGACCGCGGAGATCATCGTCGAGACAAACGCGCTCACGCCCGCAAACCGCCAGGAGATCGTGAGCGCGCCGGCGCGGTTTTCATCCTCTCCTTTCCAGATGGACAGGAAGGTGATGAAGGCGAAGAAGAAGAGCAGCGTTACGGGAAATCTGAAGGAAAATATGCCAAGGGAAAAACCGACGGCCCAGAAATTGAACCCGGCAAGAAGAACATCATGGGCTGCGAGCAGCCACAGCACCGCGGCAGGCGTCCACAAGACGCTCAAGCCCGCACGCGCACATCGCCTCGCAATGAACGTCAGCATTGCGACGGCGTAGACAAATACCAGGATGATGCGGCCAAACAGGCCGAACACCAGAGCGACGGCGCCGCAGGTGTCGGCCGCGCAGGCGGTTGTCTTGACGGCAGCAAAGAGGAGAAGCGGAAAACCGCCGATGAGGGCAATCCACAGTGCGGTGAACACGCTGCTATATATCGCGAAGCTTTTGCGGGTCATGGTCTCTCCATCGTCAGCAGAAGCTTGCCAGACGGCGCTTAAGGACGCGAGAAGCCAATCGATAAAATGCTGCTGCTCGCTGCCCGGGATCGACGACAGGTCAATCGGCTGCGTGGCGGTGACTTCCGACGTGCGATCGCCTACTGTAAGCGCGGGCTCACTCGCATTCGAGCTGCGGCTGCCTGAAACTCGTCACATACCATTCGCTGCCGGAATTGCGGGTGTAGAAGGTGTAGAAACATTCCGTCCGCTCGACATGACCAGGCGTCTCCGTCACCTCGTAACGTTCGCCGCGGCGCGTCTGGCGTACCTCGCCGCTGGAACTGCCGGAGACCACCTGCGTCTTGTCCTTGCGCCATTGATAGGCCCGCTCACCAGGGCGCATCTCATAGAGATTGTCGGGCGGGCCGTAATCCAGCATGACGCTGCTGATCGGCACGCCGACATAGCTCTTCATGATCTGCGAGGCACAGGCTGCCAGCATGAACGTGGCCGCAAGCACGGGACAGCCGAGAAGAATTGGCCGCGGCCAACTCCGTTTCCCTGTCTTCATCGATCGGTCCTCTGCGCGTGGATTTATCCTCGCCAAGATGGATAGGGCCGATGGATTGCCGATACATTGCGGCTTTGGCGTCAGCCGCGATCCGCCCTTCATGACAATTACACGACACAATTGGAACAAGGGTGGAAACGCTTGTAACCCGCCTGACATTGGGGCGCTCTAAAGAGGCGGCATGAGCATTGCCTGCCGCCGGAAACTGCCGCGGGCCTTATTGGAGAGCGCCGGCATGAAGATCGTCCAGATCACCGACACGCATTTCAGCCCGTCGATACCGCATTTCAACGGCAACTGGCAGCCGCTTGCGGACTGGATCAACGGCAGCGGTGCGAATCTCGTCATCCATACCGGCGATCTTGCCGTCGATGGCGCCGACAAGGACGAGGATCTGACCTTCTGCATGGAGCTGATGCAGCAGGTGAAGATCCCGATGCTGATCGTCCCGGGCAATCACGATGTCGGCCATCTGCCGGGCTCCCTGCAGCCGGTCGATGCGACAAGGCTCAGCCGCTGGCGCAGCCTCGTCGGCCCCGATTACTGGCTGGAAGATGCCGGCAACTGGCGCCTCATCGGCCTCGACAGCCTGCTGATGGGCATGGAGAACGACGAGCAGGAAACGCAATTCGCATGGCTGGAAAAGGCGCTTGCCGAGCGCGGCGGCCGGCGCATCGCGATGTTTGCCCATAAGCCGCTCTTCGTCGATACGCCCGATGAAGGCGACACCGGCTACTGGAGCATCCGCCCGGCCCAGCGTCGGAGGCTTTACGATATGATCGCCGCCCATGATGTCGCGCTTTATGCCAGCGGCCACCTGCACTGGGCCTGGAAGGGCCGTTTCAACGACACGTCGCTCGTCTGGGGACCATCCGCCGCCTTCATCATCGGCACGATGGAGCGAGAGATGCCGGGCCAGAAGCTTGTTGGAGCCGTGCTTCACGACCTCGGCGACGACGTCATGAGCAAGATCGTCGCCGTTCCCGGCATGGTGGCGCATGTGCTCGACGATGTGGTCGCCGAAGTCTATCCGCACGAGGCCCACAAGGTGCAGAAGGAGCCGGCGCAATGAGCGCGCTGACACTTTCGGCCATTTCCAAATCCTATGGCGACAACGCCATTCTCAAGAACATCAGCCTTGATGTGCAGTCGGGCGAATTCATCGCCCTCGTTGGCCCCTCGGGCTGCGGCAAGAGCACGCTCCTGCGCATCCTTGCCGGCCTCGACCATGCCGACACCGGCGAGATCCTCATCGGCGGGCGAGAAATGTCCAATGTGGCGGCCGCAGACCGCAACATCGCCATGGTCTTCCAGTCCTACGCGCTCTATCCACATCTGACGGCCGGCCAGAATATCGCCGTTCCGCTTGCCATGCGGCGCTTAAGCCGCATTCAGCGTCTTCCCTTCCTTGGTCCTGTCCTGCCCGGCTACCGGGCCATTCGTTCGGGCATTTCCCGCGACGTGCAGGAAACCGCCAAAGCCCTGAAGATCGACCATCTGCTGGAGCGCAAGCCTGGCCAGATGTCTGGCGGCCAGCGGCAGCGCGTGGCGCTCGCCCGCGCCATGGTGCGCCATCCGAGCGTCTTCCTGATGGACGAACCGCTGTCGAACCTCGATGCCAATCTGCGCGTCCATGCACGCGGCGAAATCGTCGAATTACATCGCCGCGCCGGCGTGCCGACCGTCTATGTCACCCACGATCAGGCCGAGGCGCTCTCCATGGCCGACCGCGTCGCCGTGATGATCGGCGGCCAGCTTTTGCAGCTGGCGCCGCCGCAGGTCATCTATGACGATCCTGCTCATGTCGAGGTCGCCCGCTTCGTCGGCCAGCCGCGCATCAATCTCTTGCCGGCGCGCGCCGATGGCGGAACGATTGCTTTCGGCGATATCAGGCTCACGTTGGAAGAAGCCAATCCTGCCGGGTCCGACGTGACGATCGGCATCCGTCCGGAGTTCGTGCGGCTTGCGGCAGAGGGCCAGACCTCGCTTCCCGGCCGCATCGAGCGCATGGAATTCCTCGGCTCCGAGGTGATCCTGTTCTGCCGCCTCGATGCAATCGGCGAGGCCGTACTTGCCAAGCTTGCGCCTGCTGATGCCGCAGGCCTTTCTGCCGGCATGCCCGTCGCCCTCTCCTTTCAACCCGACAAGGCTATGGTCTTTGCACCCGACGGCCGCCGGCTGCGCACTGCCGCACTTTCCGCCGATACCAGCAGGGAGAAGGCACATGGCTAGCATTGCCGCAGGCGAGATCCGATCGGTCGCACCATCCGTCAGGCATGAGCGACGCGAGGCACAGACGGCCTGGCTGCTGACGCTGCCAGCGATTATCCTGATCGTCCTCTTCGTGCTGCTGCCGATCGTCGCCGTCGTCTTCCTCGGCTTTACCGATTTCGAACTCGGCGTCGGCAAGTTCCGTTTCGTCGGCTTCGATAACTATGCCGAGCTCTTTGCCGACCGCACCTTCCGCAAGTCGCTATGGAACACCACGGTCTATACGGCGATCGTGGCACCCGTCTCGATCCTGCTCGGCCTTGGTGTGGCCATGCTGATCGAGAGCGAGGGCTGGGGAAAGAGCTTCTTCCGCACTGCCTATTTGCTCCCCGTCGTCTCGCTGATCGTCGCCATGGCGACCGTCTGGCAATATCTCTTCCATCCGACGATCGGTCCGCTCAATGCGCTCATCGGTCTCGCCGGCCTGCCGAAGCCGAACTGGCTCGGCTCCTCGGCAACAGCACTTTACAGCCTCTCCATCATCGGTGTGTGGCAGACGGTTGGCTTCAACATGGTGCTGTTCCTCGCCGGGCTGACGGCGATCCCGCGAGAACTCTATGCCGCCGCCGAAATCGATGGCGCCAAATCCTCGCTCGACCGCTTTTTCCTCGTCACCTGGCCGATGCTCGGGCCGACGGCGCTTTTTGTGACCACGATCAGCATCATCAACGCCGTGAAGACCTTCGAGACGGTGAAGACGCTGACGGATGGCGGCCCCAATCACGCCTCCGAAGTCCTGCTTTTCACCATCTATCAGGAAGGATTCGTCTACATGAAGGTTGGCTATGCCTCGGCCATGACCGTGGTCTTCCTCGCCATCCTCGTGGTGATGATGTTCCTGCAATACCGCTTCCTCGACCGGCGGGTGCACTATTCATGAAGACGCGCTCCAGCTTCACTCCCGGCCGGCTCGTACGTCTGGCACTGCTCATACTCGGCGCGGTCATCTTCCTCGCGCCCTACATCTTCATGATATCGGCCGCCGGCAAGTCGCAGGACGACATCTTCACAGCCGCGCTCTCGCTGATCCCGACGCAGTTTTACTACGTGCAGAATTTTACCAAGGCGCTCGACAAGGTAGCGATGGGCACGCTCTTGTGGAACGGCGTAGTGGTCTGCGCGCTGATCTTCGTCTTCCAGGTGCTGGTCGCGATCCCCTGCGCCTATGCCATGGCGAAGCTGAAGTTCCGTGCCGGCCGCATGATGATGGTGCTCGTGCTGCTCGGCCTCTTGGTGCCGATCCATGCGACGGCGCTGCCGCTCTACGTCGCCTTCGACAGCCTGTCGCTGCTCAACGGCTATACGGCGCTGGTCGCTCCCTTCACCATCTCTGTCTTTGCGATCTTCCTGTTCCTGCAGTTCTTCCGCGCCATGCCGGACGACCTGATCCATGCTGCGCGTCTCGACGGCATGTCCGAGCTCGGCATCGTCTCACGCGTCATCGTGCCGAATGCCTGGCCGGCGGTCACGGCTTTCGCGATCTTTTCGGTCGTCGCCCATTGGAACGACCTCTACTGGCCGCTGATCGTCATCAGCAAGCCGGGTTACGCCACCCCGCCGCTCGGCCTGATGAACTTCCGCGCCGCGGAAGCCGGCGACGACTACGGCGCCCTGATGGCAGCTACCATCATCATCACTATTCCCCTCGTTGCAGCTTTTCTCTTCGCGCAGAAACGCTTCGTCGAGGGCATCACCATGACCGGTCTCAAAGGCTGACCGGCTGAACCCAGGAGAACGAGCGATGAAGCATTTCACCCAGTTCCTCGCAGCAGCGGCTCTGTCCGTGGCGGCGGCACTGCCGGCCCACGCCGAAACGACGCTGACGATCCATTACCCGATGCCGGGCTTCTTCAAAGACGTGATGGACACGATCTCGAAGAAGTTCATGGAAGAAAACCCTGATATCAAGATCCAGTTCGCCGCTCCCTCGGCGACCTATGAAGATGGTATCCAGCTGATCCTGCGCCAGGCCGGCACGTCTGAAATGCCCGACATCACGTTCATCGGCCTCAACCGCCTGCGCATGCTGAACGAGCGCAATGTCGCCATCGACATGACGCCGCTCGTCCAGAAGGAAGGCAACATGGCCGAGAAGGGCTTCTCGGACACGATCCTGAAGCTCGCCCAGGTCAACGGCAAGCAGGTGGGCCTTGCCTTCGCCACCTCCAACCCGATCATGTATTACAATGCCGATCTCGTGAAGGCAGCCGGCGGCAATCCCGACACCCCGCCGAAGACCTGGGACGAAGTCATCGCGCTCGCCGGCAAGATCAAGGCGCTCGGTAACGGCGTCGACGGCATGGACTTCCGCTGGCAGGGCGACGATTGGATGTTCTCCGCCCTGCTCTTCGGTGCCGGCGGCAAGATGCTGAGCGATGACGAGCAGAAGGTGGCCTTCAACGGTCCGGAAGGCCAGAAAGCCGTCGAACTAATCAGCCGCTTCGTCAAGGAAGGCGGCATGCCGGTCTTCACCAAGGCAGCCGGCGAACAGGCCTTCGCAGCCGGCAAGGTCGGCTTCGAATTCCAGACAACAGGCGCGCTCGTCAACACGATCAAGAATGTCGGCACCAAGTTCGATCTGCGTACCGCCCAGATCCCGCTGATCGATCCGGACAAGGGCCATCTGCCGACCGGCGGCAACGCCGTCGTCATCCTCGCCAAGGATGCCGCCAAGCAGGACGCCGCCTGGAAGTTCGCCAAGTTCGCAGCTGGCCCCTATGGCGCCTCCGTCGTCGTTCCCGGCACCGGCTACGTGCCGAACAACGAGCTTGCCGCCAAGTCCGCCGAATATCTCGGCGACTTCTACAAGAAGAACCCGCTCTTCCAGGCAGGCCTCAGCCAGATGCCGCGCATGATCCCCTGGTACGCCTTCCCCGGCACCAATGGCGTCAAGGTCACGCAGACGATCGTCGACAACCTGTCGCGCATCGTCGATGGCTCGGCCGAGCCGAAGGAGGCCCTCGATGACGCAGCCTCCGACGTCGAAGGCATGCTGCCGCGCAGCTAAATCTCGCCGTTAAGTCGCGGCTCAAGCCGCCCGCGGTCTCGATCCGGAACCGCCGCATCCTGCAGGTGCGGCGGTTTCTTCGTTTTGGAGGTTTCGCACCGTGCCGCCTGGGCGCAAGGCATGCGACAATTCCAGGTGTCTCAATGGCGCATCATTCTCGACGATATCGAGCAGCAGCGACGCTGCCGTCGCGCCCATGCTGAGATCGGGCATTTCGATCGAGGTCAGCGTCGGATTGATGAGCTTGCCGATGGCGATGCCGTCGAAGCCGGCGACCGAGATATCGTCGGGAACACGCAAGCCCTCGCGATGGATGGCGCCGATGACGCCAAGCGCGATCAGATCGTTCGAGCCGATGATGGCGGTCGGGGCAAATGTCCGCAAGGCCTGGCCGAGATCCATTTGGTCGTAGCCGATGACGAAGGGCACCTCTACGGCCTCGAGCGGGGCCACGCCCGCTGCCTCCATCGTCTGCAGATAGCCGCGGTAGCGCAAAAGCGCACGGTCTGAACCCCTGAAGCTGCCCGAGACATAGAGGATGCGCCGGTGGCCCATGGATAAGAGATGTTCGGTCAGCCGGCAGCCAGCCGCATAATTGTTGACGGTAACGGCAGCCGGATATCGGATGGTCGGAGAGCTGCCAAGCAGCACTGTGGGCGGCAGGTCCTGCGCCAATGCCGGGCTTGTCTCACCATCACAGACCGTTAGGATCAGCCCGGTCGGCCGCTCGCCGAGCAGCCCCGCCACGGCATTGGCCTCCTGGTCGGGATCGTAATTCGACTGGGCGATGAGAACGCTGTGGCCGGCAACCAGCATGCGGTTCTGGATGCCCGAGAGGGACGAAGCGAAAACCGGATTGGTCACGCTCGGCACCAGCACGCCGATAACGGGCCGGCGGCCGCTGCGGGCAGACGGCGCGGCAGCCCGATAGCCGACTTCGGCTGCAGCACGGCGCACGCGAAGTGCCGCCGCCTGGCTGACGGGACCGCTGAGGTTCAGCACGCGGCTTGCCGTCGCCATCGAACATCCGGCCCTCAGCGCAACCTGTTTCAACGTCGTCATCGCCGCCCTGTCCGTCTCCGTCGAGGTTTGGCAGGCTCTTACGGGCAGATTGTCATGAAATGATGACGGCAAAGACCGTTTTCGGTCTCAGCCGCGTTTGGGTTGACGGCCGAGGATCTGGCGCACGCCATCCTTGGTGAAGGGCTGCGCCAGTTGGCTGACGAAGCCGGGGGCGATCTGGCCCTTGATGCCGATATCGGTCGAGGATGGGCGGTCGGGATTGAAATAGGTGCCGAACAGCTGGTCGAACAGCACGACATTCTCACCGTAATTGGTATTACCTTCGCGCAGATCCTTCGAATGGTGCCAGCGGTGAAGCCGGGGTGTGCTGAAGACGAAATCGAAAAGGCCCGTCCGCATGTCGACGTTGCAATGGGTCAGGATGCCGATGAAGGCCGTGACGGCGCCGAGCCACCAGAAGACCGGCAGCGGGGCGCCGAGCAGGTAGAGGGGGATCTGGCTCAACGCTATCTTGAACAGGGAATCGATGACGTGGAAACGGCCGGTATTGATGACCCAGAGGCGGGTGACGCTGTGGTGCAGCGCATGGAAGCGCCAGAAGAACAGCCGTTCATGGGCGATGCGGTGCGCCCAGTAGAGGCCGAACTCGGCGATGACGACGGCGAGGGCCGCCTGGAAGATCATCGGCCAGGATGATGGCCAGAGACTGAACTGCATGGCGGCGAGCGGCTGCAGCAGGCCGGCGGCGAGCATCGGAAAGATCGCTGCCGAGAGTGCTGCCAGCTGCACCAGCCCCTTGGTCAGAACGGTGTGGGCGATATCGTTGGCCGTTTCGCCATCCGCCTCGAGCCAGCGCTGCTCATAGGGAATGGTGCGTTCGAGCAGGAAGAGAAGCAGGACCTCGCCCGCATAGACGGCCGAAAAGGCGACCATCGGCCGATCGCCGGCGAAGGCGAAATGGGCGCCTGTCAGGCCGGAGAAAAACACCAGTGGCCATGACAGATGAGCAAGAATATGTCTTGCGGCGGCAGCGGCTTTCGACATCGATTTCAGATCCCCTCAGTCACTCATCGCGTTTCATGCGTCGTCTGTCACGCCAGTCGAACGGATCCCCTGAGGGGATCGGCAGCCCGTTACCGGCCAGTCGGGTCGGGTTCCCATCCCGTATCCCTGGCTGCCGCCTGCTGAGCAACGAGCAAAATCGAACAGATCACAATGATCGCCATTCGCATAGCCACGCGCCTTTGTCATCCCGAGTTCGAATATAAACTTCCACGAGCTGCACTACGTCGTTTTGAGGTGGCGAACCAACCGACTGCCGAATTGATTGATGTTAACCTTTGATTAACCATGGCTCCCTAGCCTTCAGGAGACGCAGCAGCACTCTCCCGTAACTTTGTAGGAGGCCAAAATGTCGCTCGTAACTGTGCCCGGTAAAATCCGCCTTTGTGGCACTCACGCTGTTCTCGTCATGGCGGAAGGCAGCCTGCATCAGGCCGTATGCATCGCAGGCGATGCTCTTCCTTCTTCTGCTGGTGATATGATCCAGGGTCTCATCGAGAGGCTAGACTTCTACGAATGTATCGCTGACCGCAAGTTCATGGACGGTGAACTAGCCTATGACGGGCGCGTCTGGATTACCTCATCGGACATCGATCCGTTGGCGCCGCAAAATCGGCTTTGACGACCGCCGGGGCTCGCAAAGAACGCTGATGGCCTGCACGCCAGTCAGCGCTGGCTTGCTCATTCGATCAGATTGCCGTTCCGCAGCCAGATCTTCGCGGATTAACTCATTAATTAGCAATTACTTGCGTTAGTATTCGATGATGTTAGCCTCGTCGTATCGTTGAGGATTAAGTATGACGATTGAAGAGTTGATCGATTTGCAGGAAGCAGGCTCACGGGCTCGAGTGCTCGGATTGAAGGCGTACGAGAACCCGTATCTCGAAGCGCACAGGATGCCCACTGGTGATACCGGCGCTCTCGGCGATTGGCTTGCGCGACACGACGCGTGGAAATTCGGTTGGGAAGCGGAAGACGCCAGTCGCGAGGGCCGAATTTCCACTCACTTCAAGGAACTGATCTCGCTTTCCAAACGGCCTGCGCTCGACGCATGATCCGGTTGCGGTTCACGCACCAACGGCCCGTTCGGTCCTCCTTTGAGCACCATCGCGCAGTATCGGACTTCACTCGACAGTTCGAAATCATCGGCCTGGAGCATCGGGGCCCGAAATCGGAATCGATTTTTGGAAAGTGTGATACGTCGATTCAAAGAGTTGGAGTGCCGGTTGGCCTGACGGCAGCCTGATGCGCTGGACGATCCGCTTGACCGGAAAATCGCTGTGAGCCCGAGGGCCGGATACGACCGTCAGATAAACGCGAGCGAAGATCTGCCGCCACACATTCGTGTCTTGAGACTGTCGCCCGCCTTTGCCAGATTGGCGGCAGCGGCCGTAAAGTCGCTTCAATAATATCAAAGGGATTGGTCGATGAAACGCGATATTGAAATCACGACGGCTGACGGCGTTGCCAGGGCGTCGATTTTCCGCCCCGCCGGCAGCGAGGGCAAGGTTCTGCCAGGCGTTCTCTACTATATGGATGCGCTCGGACCGCGCGAGGCCATCGACATCATGGGCGAGCGTCTCGCGAATGCCGGCTATGTCGTGCTTGCACCCGATCTCTTCTACCGTTTCGGCTCATACGGCCCGTTCGACGGATCCTCCTTCGGTAACGAGGCCTCGCGCGCCGAGATCATGAAGATGATCCGCGAGACGACGCAGGAAATGACGAAGCGCGACAGCGCAGCCTTCCTCGACACGCTTGAGGCCGAAGGCGTTTCCGGTCCGGTCGGCACCGTCGGTTATTGCATGGGCGGCGGCCGGGCGCTGACGGCAGCGGCCACTTATGCCGACAGGATCGCGGCAGCGGCAAGTTTCCACGGCGGCAATCTGGCAAGCGAGGCGCCCGACAGCCCGCATCGCCTCGCCGGCGACATCAAGGCGCGCGTCTATGTCGGCGTTGCCGGCGTCGACGGCAGCTTCCCGCCCGAACAGTCAGCGCGGCTTGCCGAGGCGCTCCGCACGGGCGGCGTCGACCACATTATCGAGAACTATATCGGCATGTCGCATGGCTGGACCGTTCCCGATCGCGGCGAGACCTACAGCGAAAAGGGTTCTGAGCGGCACTGGAAGCGCCTGCTCGAACTTTTTGCAGAAACGCTGAGCTGAGATCAGCGGATGCGGCCCGCCCGGCCTCGGGCGGGGTCTGAGATCACTGCGACCTGCCATACAGTATCCAGACTTTGCTGGCGCGATCATGCCGGCCACCTGCAGTGCCCTACAGAACGACGCGCCGTTGCACCGAAGCAGGAAAGAAACATTAACCCGTTGTATTTACAGAGAGAATTATCTCGCCGCGTGGCGGCAATACTCTTGGCCATCAGTTTGCCACGATGTGCCCTACCCTCCGCAGGCGTGTGCCCCAAACGAGAATTGGATTGATGATCAACTTCACGAAATCTGCCATCGGCATTCTGCTTGCCTTTGGCACCGTTGCCTCCACGTCGAGCATCGCGTCTGCGCAATATTACGATGGTTACGACAGAGGCCCGCCGCCCCGTTTTGAACCTGACAGGGATTGGGGCAGGCCTCCCCCGCCGCCGCCCGGTTGGGGTCGGCCGCCGCGCGGTGGCTGTGACCCCCGATGGGCAGAGGACAAGGCGCGTGATTTCGGCTTCCGCCGCGCTCGCGTCGTCGACGTCACGCCCCGGCGTGTGATCGTTCAGGGCTGGACACGACGAGGTCCCGGCGAGATCAGCTTTGCCAATGTCCGCGGCTGCCCCGCGCTCCGGTAACGGCTTCCGGCCGATATGAAACGCCCTCGGTCGGGAAACCGGACCGAGGGCCTGCGGACGAATTCTGTGCCCGGAGTTAAGCTGATAGCTTATAACGGCCATGACTTGTCCCCGCGTTTACATCCAGCGCGAGGCTCCGCCGATTTTTCATCAATCACGAGGATGGAGAATATCTCGTCGAGCCGCATCAACGTCCACCCGCCAAACATACGGTTGGACTTCTGACGAAGCCGTGAACGGACCGTCATCCGATTGAATTTCACGCTGTCCGGCCTAACATCAGCTCTATGAGCGGATTGCGGGTGCGCACAGCGCAAAAGCGACTGATGGCCGAAAGCTTCAATGTGCCGCCTGGAGGCGGCGCATTCGTCCTGCCGCGCCTGGCGGTCGGCCTGTTCCTCACCGATCAGCCGGGCCACCGCATCGCCGTCGGATCGGACAGGCGAAAGCCCGTTCCGCTTGTCGCGGGCGAAGGCTGGATCCTGCCGGCAGGCGCATCCGGGATCTGCGAATATGATGCCGCCCTCTCCTATCTGAAACTCGAATTGCCGGATGTATTGCTTGTCGATGTCGGCTTCGACCGGGCAAGGGATGCAGGCCCGGTCGTCGGCCGCATCGATCCGCTGCTCGCAGAGTTGGCGCGCCAGGCGGTCTCGACAGCCGCGGAACCGGCATCGCTCTATCGCGAGACGATGGAGCTCGCGCTTGCCGCCCATCTTGCGCATCTGCTGTCGCCGCGCACGGATGGGGCGGCAACGATCGATGACCGGCGCCTGAAGCGCGCCGTCAGCTATATCCATGACAATATCGCCGAAGATCTGTCGCTGGACGAGATGGCTGCCGAGGCGGCGATCAGCCGCTTTCATTTCGTGCGCTCTTTTCGGAAGGCTTTCGGCATATCGCCTTACCAATATGTCATCCACGAAAGGATGGAGCGTGCCAAAATCCTCCTGAAGACGACGCGGCTACCAGTAGCGGAGGTCGCAGCCCGCGTTGGATACGACGACATCTCCCGCTTCGGCCGGCATTTCCGACGTCATGCCGGTGTCACACCGGCCGCCTTCCGCATGGATTGACCGCCACAAAGAGCAAGAAACACCTATCGGTCGCCAAGATTGGCTCCGGCGGCTGGTGCTCATCCCTGCCAAATTTCCTTCGACCCTAATGAGGAGCGGATGGAGAATTTGCGATGAGACGCCTTGCTCTTTCGACGATCGGTGCGGCCCTGATGAGCGCGAACGCCTTTGCCGCCGATATTCAGACGCGGCAGGTCTCCTTCGAGAATGAGGGAACGACACTCGCCGCCACGCTCTACCTGCCGGCCGATTTCCGACCCGGAGAGAAGCGCCCCGGCGTGCTGGTCACCGGTGCCTGGACATCGATCAAGGAGCAGATGTCGGGCCTCTACGCCCGCGAGATGGCCGAGCGCGGCTTCGTGGCGCTCGCCTTCGATTTCCGCGGCTGGGGACAATCGGGTGGGAATATCCGCTTCAAGGAAGACCCGACCGCCAAGACCGAAGATATTTCAGCCGCCGCCGACTACCTGGCCAGCCTGCCGGAGATCGATGCGTCCAGGATCGCCGGTCTCGGCATTTGTGCATCGGCCGGCTATATGGCGGCGGCCGCGACCGGGAACGCCCGTTTCCGGAGCGTGTCGCTGGTCGCCCCCTGGCTGCACAATGGCGGCATTGTCGAGCAGGTCTATGGCGGCAAGGATGGCGTCGACAGGCTGATCGCGCTGTCACGCCGGGCCGAAGAGGCCGAACGGAACGGCACGCCGCAGCTCATCACGGCCGCCAGCTTGACGGACGAGACGGCGCTCATGTACCAGATCCCTTATTACACCGAGACCGGCCGCGGGCTGATCCGCGAATATGACAACCGGTTCAACCTCGCCTCCTGGGAGCCGTGGTTGACCTATGATTCCGTCGCGCTCGGCAGCCGCCTCGACAAGCCGCTGCTGATCGTTCATTCGGAGGCGGCCGCCGTGCCGCAGGGCGCCCATGCCTTCTTCTCGCTGCTAACGGCTGACGCCTCCGAGCTCTGGCTCGACAATGTCAGCCAGTTCGATTTCTACGACAATCCGGAGGATGTCTCGCGTGCTGCCGATGCCGCGGCCCAGCATTTCCGGCGCTTCAACAAGCCCTGACCCGACCGTCCTCAAGCCTGCCCTTCAAGGAGAGACCGATGAAACGCCTGACCCTGATGGCGGCGATCTGCGCCCCCTTTGCCTGCCCGGATATAGCGGGCGCCGAGCCGATCGGCATCGACGACCGCATGGCCATCATCGACACGATCACCGACATCGCCGCCGGCGTCGACCGGCACCAGTGGAGCCGTGTGCGCGGCGCTTTCGCCGACCAGGTGACGCTCGATTATACCGGCCTCTGGGGTGGGCAAGCGACAAGCCAGAGCGCCGACGAGATCGTTGCCCAATGGTCGGGCTTCCTGCCGGGCTTCGACCGGACGCTGCATCTTGTCGCCAATCACGCGATCGTCGCGGCGGGCGATAGGGCGGCGACAGCCGAGGCCGATTTCCAGGCCGTTCATCGCATTGATGCCGATAGCTGGACGCTGATGGGCCACTATCGGTACGAACTCGCCAAACGCGACGGCGCCTGGAAGGTCACGCGGCTGGTGATGACGCCGACGCATGAGACCGGCGACCGCAGCCTGGTGAACCGTGCCGCGGAACGTGCCAAGGCGTCCCGCTGAGCAATCCCTCTCGACCCAAGGAGATCGACATGCGTATTTCACAGGCTCTCACCATCTCGCTCGCGCTGTTCTCCGCGGGCGCGTCCATGGCCGCCAGTCCCGATGAGAACAAGCAGGTGGTTGCCGATTATTACGCCGCCTATGCGAGCGGCGACATGAACCGTGTCGCCGGCTTCTTCGCCGATGATATCGAATGGCACATTCCCGGCCATCATCCGCTTGCCGGCACCAAACGCGGCAGGAACGAAGTCGCCGCCTTCTTCCGGGAACTCGGCAAGTCCGGCTTCCGCGCCGAACTCATCGCGCTTATGGCTGACGAGAACTGGGTGGTCGACATGCATCGGGGCTGGTCCAACCGCGAAGGCGCGGCCAATGTCGATACGATCTGGGTGCTCGCCTTCCGCATTGAGGACGGCAAGATCCGAGAAGCCCGCAACTTCGCCTTCGACCAGGCCGCCGCCGACATCTTCTTCTGGCAAGCCTATCCGCTGAAGCCGCTGCCGGAGAGGCTGGTGGAGTAAGACGGGCAAAGGGCAGGCTTACCCACGGTCATGCCGTCGAGGGGACTGCAGCGCGGTCCGCCGCCACGCCCGGCCTGCCCTTTGCGGATCAAAAAGAACCTGTCCGGCAAAGGTCCTGAAGGAACCATTTTATCCTCCGTGATTTAAACAGCATGATCAGATCCATGCTCGTTTGCGGCTTCATATCGCTTTCAATCCACGGTGTCGGGAACGCCCAGCCGCTTGCGGCTCAAACCATCAATGACGCGTCGATTGATGCTATCTCCTCGCCCCCTCCGAGTGAAAGATCAACGACGCCGGATCCAGCCATCATTCATCTGCAGGTTCTGCTGGATCGCGCCGGCGCATCGCCCGGGGTGATCGACGGCTTCTACGGTGAAAACGTCGTCAAGGCGATTGCCGGCTTCGAGATCATGCAACGCCTCCCGGTCGACGGAAGGCCCGACCTGGAGATGCTCTCTCGCCTCCAGGACGATCGGAAGGTTATCGGTCCATACGTCATTGCACCGGATGATGCCGCTGATCTCGTCGAGAACATTCCGAAGGACTACGCAAAGCAAGCAAGGATGACACATCTCGGCTACACAAGCGTCGCCGAGCGGCTGTCCGAGCGCTTTCATATGGATATCGACCTGCTGAAGGCATTGAACCCTGGGGCCCAATTCGCCCCCGGCGAAACGATTTCCATTGCGGTCATCGGTACGCCGAGAAAGGGGAAGGCCAAGCGTATCGAAGCCCGCAGGAAAAGCGGCGAGGTGCTGGCCTTTGCGGAAGACGGATCTGTTCTGGCAGTCTACCCGGCAACGATCGGCAGCGACGACAACCCCTCGCCTGCGGGCCGGCACAAGGTAAACGGTGTCGCTCGTAATCCCAAATACGTCTATAATCCGAAAGTAAATTTTCAGCAGGGCCATAACAAGAAGCTGCTAGAATTGCCGAGCGGCCCCAACAACCCGGTCGGGACGGTCTGGATAGATCTTTCCGAGCCGACCTACGGCATTCATGGATCGCCGGAGCCTTCGCTGATCGACAAGGCTGGTTCGCACGGCTGCGTGCGGCTGACCAATTGGGATGTCGAGGAACTTGCCAGCATGGTGAAGCCCGGCGTCGTCGTCGACTTCGTCGATTAAGCGATCTTATGCGGAACGGAGCGCGTGGACGAACACTTCGACAGGATCCTTGATCTGCGGATGTCTGTTCGGTGGTGTCGCCTGCGTTGGTACAGAGAGCGGATGCACAAGCTCAACCGCGGCGATGATCGCGGGTCATTCCTTCGAGCGCAGGACTTCCGCTGCGAGCGACAGCCATCAGCGCCGCCTCTCCGCCGCCGTCACGGGCAAGGAGCGACATGCCATTCTGCAGCGTGGCGAAGAAGACGGCAGCGGCCTCGCAGTCGAAGGTGTCGGTCAGTTCGGCTTCGCTGACCGCCCGCTCAAATCTTTTCATAAGCTGGCTAATATTTTCGGCGCGGCGCTGCCTGAGATCCTCGCCGATCGCTTCGATTGCGCTGGCCGCCGGATTGGAACCGAGCACGATCATGCAGCCAGGCGGCTGATCCGGACGGCTATAGGCGCGAGCGGTATTGACGAGAAAACCTTCGATCGCCGCGGCAATCATCTCCCCCTCGTCGAGGGCGTTCCAGATCTCGTTGTTGACCGTCGCCTGGTAGAGATCGAGCGCTTCGGTAAAAAAGCGCCTCCTTGGAACCGAACGCGGCATAGAGGCTTGGAGGCGCGATGCCCATGGCCTGAGTCAGGTCACTCATCGACGTTTCCTCAAAACCCTTTTGCCAGAAGAGATGCATGGCGCGCGAAAGCGCCTGCTGCCTGTCGAAGCTTCTCGGGCGCCCACGTTCGCTCATCTCAGGTTCTCCCCGCGCAGTCGAATCTGAATTCTGTATCACTCAATACATAAATCGCTTGACGACACGATTCAATCGCAGCATGACTTCTGTATCAATCACTACAGAAAGGAACTCTATGTCTACCCTCAACGGAAAAGTTGCGCTCGTCACCGGCGGAAGCCGCGGCATCGGCGCGGCAATCGCAAAACGGCTGGCGGCCGATGGTGCCAAAGTCGTGCTGACCTATGTGAATGGGGCGGAAGCGGCCGCCAATGTCGTCAAGGCGATCGAGGTTGCGGGCGGAACGGCGCTTGCCCTCAGGGCTGATGCGTCCGATCCCGCCGATGTCGAGGCTGCCGTTGCCGGGACCGCGGAGACCTTCGGTCGCATCGATATCCTCGTCAACAATGCAGGGATTTTCCACGCCGCGCCAATCGAAACCCTGTCGCTTGACGATTTCGATCAGACCTTCTCGATCAATGTCCGCTCAGCCTTCGTTGCGTCGAAGGCAGCGCTATCAGTCATGCCAGATGGCGGGCGCATCATTTCGATAGGCAGCAATCTTGCCGTGCGCGCCACCTCCCCCGGCCTCAGCCTCTATACGGCGAGCAAAGCGGCGATTGCCGGCCTGTCGCAGGCGCTCGCCCGCGAGCTCGGCCCGCGCGGCATCACCGTCAATGCCGTGCATCCCGGTTCGACGGATACGGATATGAACCCGGCAGACGGCCCGCATGCGCGTAAGCAGAAGGGCCTCATGTCCAATCCGGCGGGCTTTGCCAATCCCGGCGAGATCGCCGATGTCGTTGCCTATCTCGCCTCTCCGGCCGCCCGCTCGGTCACGGGTGCAGCCTGGACGGTCGACAATGGGGCGAATGCCTGAAACTGAGCAGAAAAAGCCCGGCGCAAAACCGGGCTTTGATCACGCGGCCGTATTGGCCTCGGCAGCGCTCAGCGCCAGATCGGTCACCTCGCCGGTCGAGGCATAGCCGGAAACGAGTTCGGCGAGCATCAGGCGGGCGGTGGGAATGTCGTTGCGGTCAAGCGCGGCATCGAGAACCTTCAGGCGCTTGGAAAGCTCCGGCCAGAAGAGGAAATCCTCGCGAGCCTTCATGATGCGCGGATGCTGCGTCGTCTCGGGATTGTCGCCGATCAGCAGTTCCTCATAGAGCTTTTCCCCGGGGCGCAGACCCGTGACCGAAAGCTCTATATCGCCTTCGGGATTGTCGTCGCTACGAACCGACAGGCCGGAGAGATCGATCATCCGGCGGGCGAGGTCGGCAATGCGCACCGGCTCACCCATGTCAAGCAGGAGGACGTCGCCGCCATCGGCCATGGCGCCGGCCTGAATGACGAGCTGCGAAGCCTCCGAGATCGTCATGAAGTAACGGGTGATGTCGGGATGGGTCAGCGTTACCGGGCCGCCATCCCTGATCTGCTGGCGGAACAGTGGCACGACGGAACCGGAGGAACCCAGCACATTGCCGAAGCGGACCATGGAAAAATTGGTGTGCGTGCCGGTCAGCTTTTCGGCCGACAGCGCCTGCAGCACCATTTCGGCCAGACGCTTGCTGGCGCCCATCACATTGGTCGGGCGGACCGCCTTATCGGTGCTGATCAGTACGAAATTGGAGACCCCGTATTTTTCGGCCGCCTGTGCGGTGATCAGCGTGCCCATGACATTGTTCTTGATACCTTCCACGGCATTCTGCTCGACGAGCGGCACATGCTTGTAGGCGGCGGCATGATAGAGCGTCTGCGGGCGCCAGCTCATGATGATATGTTCCATGCGGTCGCGATCGCGCACCGAACAGAGGATCGGCACGATCTGTACCTTCTGTTCATAAAGCTCCGAAAGCTTCAACAACTCGCCATGGATCGCATAAAGGGCGTATTCGTTCTGATCGACGAGGATCAGTTGCGTTGGGCCGCAGCGCAGGATCTGGCGGCAGAGTTCGCTGCCGATCGAGCCGCCGGCGCCCGTCACCATCACCACCTTGCCAAGTGTGGCCTTGTCGAGAAGCTCCTGGCGCGGCGCCACGGCCTCGCGTCCGAGCAGATCCTCGATTTCGAGTTCGCGTATATCGGAAACGGCGATGCGGCCCTGCGCGAGGGCGGTCAGATCCGGCAGCGTGCGTACATTCACCCGCGCCTTGCGGATCTGTTCGAGAATCTCGTTGCGTCGCTGGCGCGTTACCGAGGGCAGCGCCAGAAGCACGTTGTGAACATTCAGCGTCTGGACGAGCTCGGTCAGGTCGGAGGGATCGTAGATCGGCAGGCCGCCCATGATGCCGCCCTTCAGCTTCGGATCGTCGTCGAGATAACCGACGGCGTTGAGCTCGGCACTATTCGTCAGTGCAGCGGCAAGCTGCCGGCCGGAGCTGCCCGCGCCATAGATCAGCACCTTTGCCATCACACCCTGGTGCAGAATGCGCTGATAGGTATCGCCGAGCCAGTAGCGGATGCCGAGGCGGGAGAGGCCGATTGCGATCAACAGAAGCAAGGGCTGCAGAATGCCGACCGTGCGCGGAATGCCGGGAACGCTGAGTGCGGTGAAGATCGTCGCGAAGGCAATGCCATAGATCGCGATCGCCTTCAGCACCGCCAGGAAAGCGGCAATGCCGGCATAACGGAAGATCGCCCGGTACATGCCCATGACGATGAAGATCGGCAGCGCTAGACACAGCGACACGAGAACGGCGAGCCACTGCACGCCCGTCAGCACCGTCCATTCATTCAGGCGGAAACAATAGGCAAGCCAGATGGTGAGAACACAGAGGCTGGAATCGACGATCAGTGCAAGAATGCGCTTGGCCGGACGCGGCATCGCCAAAAGCGGGCCGACCAGTGCCTGCATCGACGTCCAGGACCGGCTGGCCTTTGATCCGTCGTTTGAGGGATCATAATGCATGTCTATACTGCCCACCCATCATTCCAGCCTGACTTCTTCTTGTCCTTTTCGATTTCAAGCGCAACCGAAATAATCGAGGGTCGCGCACGCAATCTGTTCATAACCTTAAGTCGTAACCTCAATGGGTTATGCCCTTACTGCCCAATACCTTGGCGACAGTCATTCCGAGAATGCGCATATCCATGAAGAAGGAGCGGCGCTGCAGATAATCAACGTCGAGCGTCACCTTTTCAGGAATCGGCAGCTCGTCGCGCCCGTTGACCTGCGCCCAGCCCGTCAGCCCCGGAAGCAGCGCATCGACACCTTCGGCCGTACGCAGCGCAATCAGATCGTCCTGGTTATAAAGCGCCGGACGCGGGCCGACGAAGCTCATCTCGCCCTTCAGGATACACCAGAGCTGCGGCAGTTCATCGAGGCTCGACTTTCGCAGGAAGCCGCCGATCGGCGTCAAATAGCGAGAGGGATCGTCGAGAAGATGCGTGGCGACCGTCGGTGTGTCGATCCGCATGCTGCGGAATTTTGGCATCCGGAAGATCTCGTTGCGGCGCCCCACCCGGTTCGACCAGTAAAGCGCAGGCCCCGGAGAGGTCAGACGCACGCAAAGCGCCACGACCACGATCGGAACGATTAGGATCAGGGTTGCCACCAGAGCCAGGAAAAGATCCACTGCCCGCTTCAAGTCCGTCCTCGCTTTTCCGATACTCTTGTGGCCTTCAATGGCCTGACTTGCCCTATCGTCTCCGGCCAATTCACGTCAACGACCCTTTCCGGCCTCGGGACGCTTTATGCGTTGTTTCTCAGGCATTTGCGGTAATTCCGCCACCGTTTTCCAAAACAATTCGTCAGCCAAGCCATTGAGAATACTTGCCTCTTCTTCCGTTGCGGAAGTTAATTCTGCCTTCATTTCCGACACCTTGTTCTTCATCTGAAAAACGATGCGTCTTCCAATCGTCCCAATAACAGCGCCAAAACTAGACCTTGCAATCTTTTTGGCAGCCGTCCCGCGGGAACGAGCAGTCACGGGGTCAGTTGTCGTCCCGTTATTCGAAAAGTGTTCAAGCCCTTCGCGCAACCGGACTGTTCTGCCGTGCCAGCGCCATCAGCATCGGACCAAGCGAGAACTCTCCGCGCGCTCCCTTACGGGCTAGGTCACGCAGATAGCCGCCTGGTGAGTTGATATGGGTGGCCCGTTCCAGCATGCAGGCGACAACGACAGCGGCATTTTCCCGGCCAAGGCTTTCGCAAGCCGCCTGATAGGTCTCTGGGGTGATCCCCAGCATCGACCGGACGGTAACGGCAGTGATCACAAGATCTCGCCAGCCCCTGATCGATCCTCCCTGGGCATAATCGCTGATTTGCGGACAAGCCTGCAGGATGAGGGCGAGGGGGAATATCTTGTGGGATCCGTTCAGATGAACCGTCCTGGCTGCAATCGGTAGCGTTTCCACTTGCACCACCGGTAAGGATTCTAATTCGAGAGAGTCTATATCTGAATTCTGTATGTGCGGTTCATTTTGGACCACACTGGCGGTCGTTTTTTTGAAATTATCGAAGTTCGTCAAGAGATTGACGATGTCGGTGCGTAGTTCTTCGAACTTCAGCCGCACGCTGTCCAGATCGGAAGCTTTGGGATTGCGAGGCAGGCATGCGAGGTGACGGGCATAGGCAGCCTCGATCTCGTCCCAATTGCCGGGAACGGTGTCCCCGATTGCGGCATCGATCAGTTTGCGGACATCGCGGCGGCAAATCGTCAGTCGCTCGCGCGCTCGCCGGAGTGCTATCCGGTCGGCTTCGATCTTTTGAGCCATGGCAGCCAGTTCCTCGCTGCGGGCAAGAAGCGGCGCCAGGCTGAAGCCATAGGCATCCTCCAGCTCACCGGAGGTCTTGCGGCGGGCAAAACGTTTTCCGTTGGCACTGTCCTTGCGAATGATCAGACCGGCGTCGACAAGAGCCGCCAGATGCCGGCGCAGCGTGGTGACTGCAATGCCGTGCGCCCGTACTATCAGCTGCCGGTTGGATGGAAAGACAACCATGCTCGCCTCCCCGGAGAGACGGTTCTCGGGATAGAAGGAGAGAAGGGCGTTTAGAACAGCGAGTGTGCGATCAGAAATGTCGAGCAGCGGGCGTGCTTCGCAGACGTCGCGAAACACCTTCCACTTGTCGGCGGACTTATCTGGTTTAACTGATTCGGCCTGAAGCTGACCTCTCATCAAGGCAAGCGACATCGGCCGCCGCCCGAAAGGCGTCGTCACAAATCCCGTATTCATCGTGGTTCACCTTATACAAAGGCAAATCATCGGCGCCCGCCAAAACGGCGTTCAAAAACCTTGACAGCGATTCCGGGAAGTGCGATTCTCTAGGTGCTAAACGAGAGAAGAGGGCTTCCGGATGTTTGTTCGGGGGCCTTTTTCTTTGCCTATTGGCTCCTTTTCCTAACAGTCAAATCCTCGTCAGCGGCTTAACCAGCCAACAGTTATCGTTGTGACCTGACGGCGCCGAACTCGTCGAAGAGCTCATCCAGCCGGGTGGTGAGATAATCGGCAAATTCAGGCACCATGCGCTCATCGAAAGTGATACGCGTCTTGTTGCCGGAGCGCTCGATTTGCGCTGCTTTCTGTCCTTGCCGTGTTTTCCAGATATCGCCCGCCGACTTCTTCGTATCGCGCGCTGCCATTTTCGACAGCACACGCTGCAGGCGTTGATCGCTGTCGAGATCGGCAAAGGCATCGTCCTCAATGATCGCCTCGACCTTCTTCGGTGAGGAAGAGACAGCATCGACAAGTGCCAACCATCGGGCGCGGCCTGCCTTCGGTGCCGGCCCGATCGCAAGGATCACTGTCTGCGGTACGCCACGGGCGACCGAGATGTAACGGCTGAGATCGGCCTTGTCGGTCGAGAGTGCTGCTATAATGACATCACGCGGGTAGCCTGCTTCTTCCAGACGATGGGCAAACAGCGCCTTCTCGATGAAGGAGAGATCCTGCCGGTCGAGATTTTCCTTGCCCTGGGCAATCACCAGTTCGTTGTCGCTCAAGCTCTGGACGATCGCCTTGACCTTGAGCCCAAGCTTTGCCGTGGCACGCAGACGGCGACGGCCATAGGCAATCTGGTAGTGCCCTTCCATTTCAGGGTCGGGACGTACCAGGATCGGCACCTTCTGGCCGTGTTCGGCGATGCTTGTTACCAGTGCATCGAAATCAACATCGCGCTCGACCGGGATACGGTCGCTGATCGAGGAATTGGAAATATCCGCTGGGTCGATTTCAAGAACGGAGAACCCGGAGGAAATCTGCGCCTGCAGCCGGCCGGCGGCACGCGCAGCTTCCGTCATTTCCTGCAGCGATGCACCCATGGCTGAGACGGCGCCGGTGCGCACGCGGTCCGGGTTCTTCTCGACGCCGGCGGAAGGCGCCGGCGTATCAGTCTTGCGCATGAAGATCGAATTGACGGTATCGCGTCGGCTCATCAATTCTCTCCTTTCCAGTAGAGAGCTGGCAAGCCGGAAGAGCGCAGTTGGGAGCTCCCAACACGCTTATGGGCTACCGATAGATGGAGGGACTTTTGCCAGGCGCTCACACGGCGGCTCCCTCTGTTGGGAGCTCCCAACAGGCCGGGTGTACCGCTGAAACCTGATAGACCGGTATCGGTCAGGGAGAACGTCACGTGCGCCCCCATGCTTGCCGGATCAGCGTCTCGACCTCGCCATTGACAGCATCGAGAGCTTCCATGGCCCGGTCATAGGTCGAGCGTGTCAGGTTCTCGCGGCCGATCTCGTAGAGCGTTTGTTTGGTGAGGCCAGCATCGGAGACCGCTGCCGATTTCACCATCGCATTGATCATGACGTGATCGTCGAACAGATTGCGCAAGAGGGCCGCGACCTTCGTCTGCGGCGCATCCTGCGGCTCGTAGCGGGTAAGCAGATATCGAATGAAATCGTAATTGAGCTCGCCGCCTGCTTCGCGCACGACGGAGAGAAGGTCATGCGTCATCAGCAGGAACTGGCTCATGGAGGCCACGTCCAGCATCTGCGGATGCACGGTGACGATCATCGAGGTTGCTGCGCAAAGGCCGCTCAAGGTCAGGTAACCGAGCTGCGGCGGGCAATCGAGGACAACGACGTCGTAGTTCTCGGCAACATCGTCGAGCGCCTTGGCGACGCGCATGAAGAACACGCCTTCGCCATCCCGGGAGCCGCGCATCAACGCGCGCGGCGTCGTATGCTCGAACTCCATGAGTTCGAGATTGCCGGGAATGAGATCCAGGCCGTCGAAATAGGTATTGCGCACGACCTCGGAGAGGGGGCGTCGCTCCTCATCGTAACGGATTGCCGCATAGAGTGTCTCGTTGGAACGGACATCGGTCTCCGGCATGACGCCGAGCATGGCGGACATGCTGGCCTGCGGGTCGAGATCGAGGGCGAGCACGCGGTAGCCCTGCAGCGCAAGATATTGCGCAAGATGCACCGATGTCGTGGTCTTGCCCGATCCGCCCTTGAAATTGGTGACGGCGATGACCTGGAGATGTTCGTTCTCCCTGCGGCGCGGCAGGAAGTCATATGCCTCGCGACCACGCGCAGAGGCGGCAAGCAGGGCACGCAGCTCATTGAGCTGGCGTAGAGAATAAAGGCGCCGGCCGTTGCTGCTGACATCGGGCTGCGGGCCTTCGCCGGCAAGCGTCATCTTTCGTAAGGTTGAATCCGAGACGCCGATCAGCTTGGCCGCCTCGCCGGATGTGAAGCGGCGCAGCGTCTTGCTCGCGGTCGGCGGAAACAGGGCTTCGCTGATCGCCTGCAACTGCGAACTGATCGTCGACGCATGGGCGCCGATCGTCTCATCGACGCTACGCTGAAGGGTCCGAGAAGTCCTTTGTGGCTTGCTCACGCTCTAATCTTTCATCACGGAAAAACACCAGAAACGGCTGTTTATCCGTGACGATTACCGATCGCAGCGATTCTGGCAAGCTACTCCAGCAGAACAGGGCTTTGGCGGCAGCGGTCACGTTCATGAGTTTACGACAGAAGGATTACAATTTCCCTTGATATCTCCGCCAGTTAACAGAAATCCGATTCGCCTTGCAAAGCCGTGCCATCCTCACATCATTTTTTCTATCGATGCGGCAAAGCTGATGTTTTGATCCCGCAGACGGCCCCTGGCGCATCCCATTGAGAAGAATCAGCTATTACCGATTCCTAATCTTTGCCGGCAAAGGATCTGATGACGAAGGGGCGAGGCGGCCCTGTTGCCACGTTCCCTGGGCGGTGACGAAGACAGAGGGCGCCCTCGTCTGTCGAAATCCGAAGACGAGCTTGGACAAGCCATGCCTGCCTGGAACGCGGATATGCGCGAAAGGACGCCTGAGGCGCCGTTTTCGGCCGCGGGACGTCCCAAAATCGAACAGGGGTGTGACGGAATCAATCCACGAAATAGATTCCGTATCGATGAAAAATGTGAGAAAAAACAGCGAGTTGAAAACGCACCAAACAGGCTGTCCGAAGCTCGCGAAGATGGCTCTTTCGAGCCCATCTCCATATACCTTTCTTATAAAGCATCCGGGACGTTTCTGCAATGATTGGCATGCTTCTATCCCCAGCAGACAGCCGGGGAAGCCATGCTCGCATGATGCCGCCTGCCCTAGCCGCGGAATGTGTAGCCGGCAATCGAAGCCGGTTTCATCTCAATCGAGAAGCCTGGCTGGGTTGGCCGCATATAGGCCGCGTCCTTGATGATGCAGGGATCGAGGAAATGTTCATGCAGGTGGTCGACATATTCGATGACACGGCCATCCTTGGTGCCTGACACCGCCACATAATCGATCATCGACAGGTGCTGGACATATTCGCAGAGCCCGACACCGCCCGCATGGGGCCAGACCGGTAGGCCGAATTTCGCCGCGACCAGCAGCACGGCCAGCACCTCGTTCAGCCCGCCCATGCGGCAGGAGTCGATCTGGACGATATCGATCGCGCCTTCGGCGATGAACTGTTTGAACATGATGCGGTTCTGGCACATCTCGCCGGTCGCGACCTTTACCGGTGTTATGCCCTGGCGGATCTTGCGGTGGCCAGCAACATCGTCGGGGCTCGTCGGCTCTTCGATGAAGAAGGGTTTGGCGAAAGAGAGTTGGTTGACCCAGTCGATCGCCTGGCCGACCTCCCAGACCTGGTTGGCGTCGATCATCAGGTAACGGTCCGGGCCGATCACCTCGCGGGCGATCCTGAGGCGGCGGATATCGTCCTCAAGGTCGCGGCCGACCTTCATCTTGATGTGGTTGAAGCCGGCATCGATCGCTTCCTGGCAGAGCCGGCGCAGTTTCTCGTCCTCGTAGCCGAGCCAGCCGGCCGAGGTCGTGTAGCAGGGATAGCCTTCCTTTTCGAGCGTGGCGATGCGCTCGGCCTTGCCGGCTTCGGCCTGTCTCAGGATGGCGATCGCCTCATCGCGCGTCAGCACGTCGGTGAGGTAGCGGTAATCGACGATATCGGCGATCTCTTCGGCAGGCATGTCTGCAACGAGGCGCCAGACCGGCTTGCCGGCCTCCTTGGCAAGCAGATCCCAGACGGCATTGACGATCGCGCCGGTCGCCAGATGGATCGCGCCCTTTTCAGGACCGATCCATCGCAGCTGGCTGTCGCTGGTCAGATGCCGCCAATATTTGCCGGGATGAGCCAGCACGTCTGAAAGTTCGGTGCCGACGACGAGATGCCGCATCGCCTCGATCGCCGCGCAGCAGATGTCGTTGCCGCGGCCGATGGTAAAGGTCAGGCCGTGGCCTGCAAGACCGTGCTTGTCGGTTTCCAGGATCACGTAGGCGGCGGAATAATCCGGATCCGGGTTCATCGCATCGGAACCATCGAGGCTTTGCGAGGTCGGAAAGCGAAGGTCGAAGACGCGGAGGTCGGTGATGCGGGTCATAATGTTCTTCCCGTTAAGGGGCCGGTATCCTTCCTTGGAAGAAGCCGGCCATGCGAAAGCTCAGATCGTCCAGCCGCCGTCGATGGCGTAGGCCTGGCCGGAAGTGTAGGTCGCACCGGCGAGGTAGACGGCGAGATCGGCGATCTCCTCCGGCGTGCCGAGGCGGCCCATCGGCTGGCGGGCGATGAAGGCGGCGCGCGCCGTGTCATAGTCGCCCTGTGCGCGCATGCGATCCTGCAGCGAGGGGCTTTCCACGGTGCCGGGGCAGATGCAGTTGCAGCGCACGCCCTGCGTCACGTAGTCGGCAGCGACCGACTTGGTGAGCCCGATCACGGCTGCCTTGGTCACACCATAGGCAAAACGGTTCGGCACGCCTTTGATGCTGGATGCGACCGAGGACATGTTGATGATCGCGCCATCCTTGCGCTCCAGCATGCCAGGCAGCACGGCGCGGATGGTGCGGATCATCGCCTTGACGTTGAGATCGAAGGCAAATTCCAGATCGGTATCCTTCATGTCGAGCACGGAGCCGTTATGGACGGTGCCGGCGCAGTTGAAGAGCACATCGACGGCGCCGATTTCGGCCGCCAGCGCCTTGACCGCCTCGTCTTCGAGCACGTTGAGCTTGTGGGTGGAAACCTTGCTCTCCGCCGCAAGGGTCGCCAGCGCGTCGGTATTGATGTCGGTGGCATGCACCTTGGCGCCGGCAGCGGCGAAGGCAAGCGCGCTAGCTCGGCCGATGCCCTGACCGGCTGCGGTGATGAGAACGGTCTTGCCGGAAAGATTGCTTATCATGTCATGGCCTCTTTGGGGATTTTTCGCGCGCTGGCGTGGTACTGAAATCTATCTCAAAAGGATCAGTCGGGATGAAGGCCGCGTTCGGCCACGTGCCTTGCAAGGCGATGCCACCTTTGTGCAGGCAATCACGATGTCCATGCATTGCATGGCCTTCCTCCCTCTCCCGTTATCTTATTTTTGTCTCGCCTTGGCGAGCCTTTCCGGGGATTGCGATCGTTCGGCGTGAGAATACGCCGAACAATGTCCTCACATTAATTTGTCTGTTTATAGACAAACAGACGATAGCCTCATGGTCAAGCGCGAACTTTTTCTTTTCCGTCTGCCCGTCTGCGTATATGCAGAATGATATTCACAGGGGGGAAGAATGGAGACCGACGAGTCAGATCGCTATCGCGCTCCGGCGCTCGACAAGGGTCTTGATATTCTCGAACTTCTGGCAAGCGTCGACAGCGGCCTGACGCAGGCGGAAATCGCCAAGCGGCTGGAGCGCAGCCCGAACGAATTCTACCGCATGCTCGACCGTCTCGTGAGGCGCGGTTACGTGACGCGGCTCGATGGCGACCGTTATTCTTTGACCCTGAAACTTTTCGGCCTGGCGCAGCTGCATGCGCCGGTGCGCCGGCTTGCCTCCTATGCGACGCCGCTGATGCGCGATCTCGCCCAGCGCTCGCGCCAGGCAAACCATCTTGCCGTATTCGACCGGGGTGCTGCCGTCGTCATCGCCCAGCAGGAGGCGCCGGACTATTGGGGCCTGTCGATCCGCGTCGGTTCCCATATCAGCCTTTTCGACACCGGCTCCGGCCATGTGCTGCTTGCCTTCCGCACCGACGAAGAGCGCGCGATGATGATCTCGGAACATGTGCGCAGCCGCAACGACGCCGATCTCGGCCCGGAATTTTACGAGCGGCTGAACCAGATTCGCGAGCGCGGCTATGAAATGATGGCAAGCGCTCAGACGGCCGGCGTCTATAATCTCTCGGCACCGATCCTGGGGCCCGACGGGCGCGGTATTGCCGCGCTGACCTGCCCCTATATCGCGCTGGTAAATGCGCCGGCAGCGCCCGATATCAGCCAGGCGATCGGCATGGTGCAGAAGACGGCGGCTGAGCTTTCGGCGCTCGCCGGCGCAACGATTGCCGTGCCGGGTTAAGATCCAGCAGAATTTCTATTTGAATAATTCATTCACCAAAGATAGGTTCTGCCAACCACTCTTTGGAGGAGAAGAGCGTGTTTATCGACACCCATCTGCACGTCATCGACCGGTCGGCGCTGAATTATCCCTGGCTTGCCGATGTGCCGGCCCTCGACCGCGATTTTCTCTACGAGACCTATGCGACCGAAGCCAAACGCTGCGGCATTACCAAGGTGCTGCACATGGAGGTGGATGTCGATCCGGTCATCATGCAGGCCGAGACCGATTATATCAGCCGCCTCGGCGATCTGGTCGCTGGCGCGGTCGTCTCCTGCCGGCCGGAAGAAGATGGTTTTGCCGACTATCTGGAGCGCCAGAAGGCTGATCCCTTCGTCAAGGGCTTTCGCCGCGTGCTGCATGTGGTGCCTGACGATGTCTCGGAAGGTGTGCTCTTCCGCGAGAACATCAGAAGGCTCTCAGGCACCGGCCTGACCTTCGACCTCTGCACGCTGCCGCATCAGGTCGGCAAGGTGGTTGCGCTCGCCGATGCCGCCCCCGATGTGCACTTCATCCTCGATCATTGTGGCAATCCGGATATTAAGTCGAACGCCTTCGAGCCCTGGAGCCGCGGCATTGCGGAAATCGCCCGCCGGCCGAATGTCGTCGCCAAGATTTCCGGTATCGTCACCAATGCCGATCCGGCAAGCTGGACGGCGGAAAACCTGCGGCCCTATATCGAGCACGTCATATCGAGCTTCGGCTGGGATCGTGTGGTCTGGGGCAGCGACTGGCCTGTCTGCACGCTGGCGAACGGCCTTTCCACCTGGGTCGCGGCCACCCAGGCGGTGCTGTCAGGCACCGCGGAAACGGAGCGTTCGAGGCTCCTTCACGGCAATGCACAGCGTCTGTGGACGCTCTGAGTTTCACTCAGCTTCGCCCTTTTAGGGTTCAATTCTGCCGGATTCCCGCTTGAAGTGATCTGTCGCTACGTGCAATCCGTAGGCGCTCTCGGTTGGCGCGATGTTTTGGCCCAGCCTAAACTACATCCAAGCAATTGCTAGGTTGAACTAACTCGGCTAAAAGTTGTTGTTACCGGCCGTGTAAGTTGTCGGCCCGGTTTTCGCAGGAGGGAATATCAGATGAAAGAAGAACCGCATTCCGTAGATGTTCACGTCGGCAAGACGATCCGTATACAGCGCCTGCTGAGAAAGGTTTCTCAGACGGAGTTGGGCGATCGTGTTGGCGTGACCTTCCAGCAAATACAAAAATACGAAAAGGGCTCCAACCGCGTCTCTGCCAGCATGCTCGTCGAAATCGCCGGCGCGCTCAGCGTCGATGTCAGGACCTTCTTCGACGACCTGACGGCGCCCGCCGCCAACGCAAACGATAATCCCGCTCCGAGCGAAGAATTCATCATTTCGCGTGAAGGCGTCCAGCTCAACGCTGCCTTTTTCTCGATCAAGAACGAGCAGCTTCGCAAGAAAATCCTAAAGCTCGTCCAGGCGATTGCCAGCACCGAGCAGACTGAAGTCGACGCTGCCGAATAACGCGTCGGCCTGATTTTCTAGCGCTCAGTCGCACCCTGCATCAGGGCTAATGGCGATCGATCACGATCAGATTTTCGCCAGCGTCCTTCATTGCGATCTTAGCTTTGCTGCCGACGAGTTTTTCGAGGTTCGCATCGAGTTCCCTATCCGGATCGATGCCGTCCCAATCGATGACGACCTGCAGCAGCGCCATGTTTGTCAGGTGCATGAGATTGCGCAGCTGAAGTTTTTCAGCCTCGTCCTTGGCTGCCGACAGCAGCCGGAAGAGTCTTGCGTATTCCCTGCCTGCACCTTGGTCCCTTTTTTCGAACATTGTTTTGGCCCTCGACAACAGTCATATCCCCACGCAGGTTACCTTGGGCTTGGAACCGTTATTCGAGCGTTACAGGCTGCGTCTGCTGCGTGACTTCGGCCTGCAGCACTTCGAAATGCGAGGTCGCAGCAAAGCTCCAATCACGCTTCGCTGACGCAAACTCTCCCTTTTGCAGCCATTCCAGCACGAGCCTTGCGTCGGTACGCTTGCGTTCGACGCGATTGGCGCGGATCGCCGCCAGGATCTGCTCGCGCCGCGGTTTGCGGGCAAAGTGAGACTCTTCGACCACCTTGGCATAGGTCCGTTCCGAGAAATGCAGGAAGCGGCCAGCGAGCAGCAGCTTCTTGCGTTCGCTGACGGTAATCTCACCCTTCGCATAGAGACCTTCGATCGTCGGCTCGAAATCGACCCAGGGAACGGAAAGCGGCAGCCAGCCAAGCTCCTGCGGTGCATGGACGAGCGCCACTGCCTCGTCATCGATGAGATCGCCGGATTCGTAATCGTCGAAGATCGAGCCGATGCCGACCATGCCGAAGGCGGCGCATTCGGCAGCGCGCAGCGCGCCCATGCTGGAACCGCCGGCAACGGCAACGCCCTTTTCCAAGGCAAAGAGGATTTCCTTGTGCCAGACGGACGGCAGATCGCCGAAATAGCCGTCGATCAGACCGATTGCTGTCGCCCCCTCCTGCGCGGCTTTTAGAATGTCGCCGCAGGCCGCAGGCGGGCGGAAATCGATATCGGGATGCTGCTTGCGGGCATCAGCAATCTCGCTTGCAAGGCTCGGACCGACGAAGAGGATCTTCATGCCGCGGCCTCCCTGATGACGTTGACGGCGCGCAGGCCAAGCTGGATGTACTGGCCGCTGATATCGACCTCGAGGCCTGGCACGATGACGCGCACGATCGAAACCGGAAGGGTGGGGTGTGACAGTGGCACGGCGATGATCTGGCCGATGCCGGCAGCCCTCAGCCGGCCGGAAACGTGGCGGACCGTATCCTGGATCGTCATCGGGCGCTGCGGGCGCATCGGGAAGGGTTTTAGCGCCGCATCATTGTTGCAGAGATCGACGACCTGGCGCATGCCGGCGCTGCGGTCGATCCGCTGGTAGATCTTCGGTGAAAAATCGTCGCGGCTGCCGGCAATCGCCGTCAACCGGCTCTGGGCAGCCTCGGTAATGGCGCGAAGAGCTGCGCGCACCGGATCAGGATGGCAGCCGCAACCGCCGCAGACCTGGGCCCAGCGGGCATCGACGCGGTCCGAGAGATTGCCGGGAATGATGACGGCAAGAAAAGCCGGGACACCGATATCGGTGGTCATGTCGATCAGCAGAAGGCGCATGCCGGCCTGGCGGATGCGATCGACCAAGACGTCGATTACGGCATCGCCGAAGGCGAGCGGATCGATGCGGTTCTGCTTGAGCTGTTCAGGAGATTTGAGCTGGGTCAGCGCCCAGGCATCGCGCTCGACGAGTTCGCAGAGCCCGTGCAACACGGCTTCGGCCGGCGTATTGCCCGAGGCCAGGCCATCACTCGATTGTTCGAAGCCCGGCGGGCGTTCGCCGCGATGGTCGAGGCCGACCAGCCACCAGGGCACGAAAGTGGTGCTGCCCGAAAGAAGATCGAAGCCGGAGCACCAGGGGATTTGACCATCGCCGATCTCCTCGGGCACGCAGCGCGCCACGCTGTCGACATCGATCATGGCGGCCCGTTCGGCCCTCATGGTCTCGAGGCTGGAAAACGTCAGATCGGCAGGTGCAATTTCGGCGATGCGGGTCTCGATCGCCTCCATGGCGGCAGAGGTCATCGCCGCTTCCTTGTCGATGCCCTTGCCCTGGAAGACCGACAGCGTGTGGCTGTTCGGCCTTGTGGCGAAGGCAACCGGAATGTTCAGCACGTCAAGGCCGGTCACCAGTCCGACGCGGGTGATGCCGAATTCGCGCAGATGCGGCTTGATCGCCGCAAAGGTCTGCGCCGGGGTCATCGACCGGTCGTGGTAGCTGTTGATGCCTGCCGATGATCTGTTGAGGTCAGCGGCAAGCGTTTCAAGGTCGGCCAAAGCAGACATGCTGATCGATTCCTCAGCGGAACCTCAGTGCATGCGTCAGGCTTTCAAGGCCATTTGCCGAAACGCTGAGCTGGTCCTGCTTGACGGCTGCCTTGGCAGCAGCAGAGAAACGGAGTGTGGGGGCCTGGATTGCAGCGTTGGTTTCAACGGTTTTCATGATCTCTCTCCAAATGGTTGGGCGGCTGACCGCCGTTAACCATTCAAAAAGAACATTGCCTGCGTCATTTAAGCGTTACAGGCTTCGTTAAAAGGCTGTGTATCACGGAAGACCGGCGAGTTGCAGGCCCTTTATCAACGGTTCGGTGAAGGCCGGATCGCGATCGGGGACGAAATGACGGATCCCTTCGCTGCGGAAATCGGGGAAGTTTTCCAATACCACCTTGGCGTAATTCCGAGCCTTCGCAGTATCGCCCGCCATGGCATGGGCGGCTGCGAGCAGGCGCGCCGTCGCCTGTTTTGCCTTCACCGGCTCCAGCGCATCGATCGCCTTTTCATACTCTTCGCGCATGAAATGGATGCCGCCGAGGTTCCAGTAATAATAGTCCGGCGGCAGCGGATTGAGCTTGAAGGCAGCGCGGCTGAGCTCGAGGGCCCGATCGAAATCGCCGTCATGGGAAAGTGCGTCGGCGAAATCGGCCAGGATGTCGGCATCGTTGGGATTGAGATCCTGAGCTTGCTGGAAGGAATCGAGGCTTTCTTCGAACCGGCGGCGATAGAGCGCCACGAAGCCGAGTTCGCGATAGGCCCGGCCGCTGTTCGGGTCGGTCTGCCGCGCCATCCTTGCGGCGCTGTAGGCTTCGTCCAGCAGTTCCCGATCGCGCATCCCGCGGATCAGCCATTCCATGCCGAGGGCGCGAGACATGCCGGCATGGGCCGGCGAGAAATGTTCGTAGCGGCTGAGCGACGACTTGAACCATTTGCGCGCCTGCCGCAGGTGCTGCAGGTCGGTCTGTGAAATCAGCCGCTTGCCTTCGAGATAGAGGCGATAGGCGGAAGCCGGCACGTCGCCAAGCGGCATCGCCAGTTCGTAGCGCTCGATCGTATCGGCAAGCGTCATCACGATGCGCCGGGTCAGCTGGCTGAAGGCTTCGCTGATTTTCTGCATCGCAAAAGGAATTTCGACCGCCCAGAGCACTTCGGAGGTCGACGTGCGCGTCAGCCGGCAGGTGGCGTAGACATCCTCGTCGCGGCTCTGGATCGTCACATAGACGGCATAGTCGAAGGAGAGGTCGAGCGGACCGATGGTCGGGCGCGTCGGGTCGAGCGCGCGGCTCAGCATTTCCAGGCTGGTATGAGCGGCAATCACCTTGAAGCCGCGCTGCTGGCTGAGCCCGATTGTGACATCTTCGAGCAGCGCGCGGCCGACGCGCTCCATCAGCGGATCGGTAAAGATGCTCTCGGGCGGCAGGATGACGATGCGCGGCTGGCCGACCGGATCGATCAGCAGTTCCGACACCGGATGCGGACGTTCCGTCGCCGCCGGCTGTGCCGCGGACAGGATGCCGAGTTCGCGGGCAAGGGCCGTCGTGGCCTCGTCCGGTTCGATATCGAAATCGTCCTTGAGCTGGCTGCGGCATTTCAGATAGGCCTGACGCGCCGCCGGCAGGTCATTCATGCGGGCGTGGGCGCGCATCAGCGCGCGGCAGGCGATCTCGTTGGCGGGGTCGAGCTCGATCAGCCGCTTGGCAAAGGCGACCTGTTCCTCGTCCGGACGCTCGTCCTTGCTTTCCAACAGGCGGACAAGATGCGCCATGCGCGCTTCGTTAATCCGCTGGCGCTCGAACGTCAGCCAGTCCTCGGCACCCTGCGTTGGAGATTTGACGCTTTCGAGCAATTCTCCGAGCAGGATGCCGCTTTCGTCCGGCCCCAACACATCCTTTTGTTTGAGGATATTGAGGTCGATCTCCCAGCCGGGCGCAAGGCCGAGATGGGTGCGCGTGGCAGTGAGCAAGGGCGGCAGGCCCTCGGGAATGCTCTGTTCGATGCGCGACAGAAGCTGGCGAAGGCTACCGGCCCGTTTTTCGGGAAGTTCGGATTGCCATAGCTGGCATCGGATGGTTTCGCGGTCCACCAGCGGTTCTGACGACAGCGCTAACATTGCCAGCAGGAAATAGGACTTTTCGGGCAAAGGAAGCTCAGTCCCGGCGGCCAACAATCGCGGCCTGCCGAGCAGACATAATCTGTTCGCTTTCACTTCCCCGGTTGACCCGTCCATCAGGGTTCTCACCTTTAAAAGCCGGAACGCTTGGAACGGACCGACCGATTACATGATGTTAGAGTGAATAGCGGGCAACGGGAAGCGCTTTTGCTTTGCTGGAGCAATATTTTCATCGAATATTTACGCTCCGGCCGGTGCTTGCTGCCAACACACTTTACGAATACTGCATATGACGTGAGACGCCGCTCTATTTCGGAGCATCATCCCGCCATGCGAACCGGCGCTGCCGCCATGTATTCGTCCAATGCCGCGGCTTCCTCGATCCCGCCGCCAATGACAAAAATATCGTTGATACGATCGCCCACACCCAATCTCCAAACCGTCGCCCAAATCAGGGCACTGCGCGTTCCGATACCGGGGAGGCACCGGCGTTCTGTATCGCCTCCGAAGACTCAAGCAGCCGCAATTCCGCCACTGCGGCAGCAGCGGTTCATTACTCTGTCAGACCGACTATCGTGCACGTTACGACGTGATTGAGACAATGATGTAAAGGCTGAAATCAGCGGCCAAGCGCCGCAACTGCGGCCTGTCGGACGAACGCTTGGTCCAGTCCGGCTAACGAAAACGAAGGACTGCCTGCATGTGCAACGCTTGCCCTTCACGCCGACACGCGGCTTGGTTTAGCGATCATCGCGACCGCGCTCGATCCAGTCGCACGCGACCGTCGATCGTCGGAAAAACCTAGTCCCACTTCGGGCCCCAGTCCGGATCGACGACGCGGTGATTGCGGTCGATGGTTTCGATGCGGGCGACTTCCTCAGGGGAAAGCCTGATCGAGCTTGCCTGGAAGTTCGAGCGGATGCGCTCCGGGCGGCCCGATGTGGGGATGGTGCAGTAGCCTTTGGCGAGTTCGAAGGCGATCGCCACCTGTTCCGGCGTCGCATCGTGTTTTTCACCGATTGCGCGCAGCACCGGCTCGTCGGACAGAATGCCACGGGCGATCGGCAGGTAGCAGGTGACGAGAATGTCTTTTTCCCGGCAATAGTTTGCGAGCTTCTTGTTCTGCAGGATCGGATTGAGCTCGAACTGGTTGTTGGCGATCCTGCCCTTGCCGAGCAGTGCTTCCGTCTCCTCCAGAAGGGCGATCGTGAAATTCGAAACGCCGATCAGCTTCGTCAGGCCGCGGGCCTGCGCTTCTGCGATCTGGGTGATGTAGACGTCGAGCGGAATGCGGCCATTGGGCGAGGGCCAGTGGATCAGCGTCAGGTCCACCTGATCGACCTTGAGCGCTTCGAGGCTCTTTTCCAGCGAAGGAACGAGTGCGCCGGCACCGAAATTATCGGTCGAGATCTTCGTCGTCAGGAAGACCTCGTCTCGGTTCAGGCCCGAGCGGTGCAGCGCTTCGCCGACTTCGAATTCGGTATCATAAGTCTGCGCAGTGTCGAGGTGCCTGTAGCCGGTTTCGAGCGCACACAGGATCGCATCGATACCATCCTTGCCGTTGCGCCCAAAGGTGCCAAATCCCATCAACGGAATAACATCATGTTTTTGCAAATCTATTTCCTCCAATTCGCCTCACTCCTCCAGCGGGCTCATGGAGCTTTGCAATAGCTTGGGGCTCTGTCCAGCGAAAAACGCCGATAGAATTTCGGGCAAATCCTGATGGGGGTTTAAAGAAAATACGGGCGTGAATTGGGCCCTGATACGGCAGCCGGCAGAGGTCGGCTACCGTATGGGAGGAATTGCTCTAGAATGCCTGGGCAAGACGGCGGAACGGCGACGCACTTTCGGCAGCGGCTTCGACGAAATCAAGACCGATATCGAGAACCGGGGCGCTGTGCGTCAGCCAGCCGACCGAGATCAGATCGACGCCGGAGGCGGCAATGGCCGGTGCGGTTGCCGGCGTGACGCGGCCGGAGGCCTCGGTGATGGCGCGACCGGCGACGATGCTGACGGCCTCGCGCAGCTGATCGGGCGTCATATTGTCGAGGAGGACGGCATCGACCCCTTCGCCCATGGCCTCGTGCAACTGGTCAAGCGTGTCGACCTCGACCTCGATCTTGACCATGTGGCCAACGCCTGCCTTGGCGCGGCGGATTGCTTCTGCCACGCCGCCGGCAATGGCAACGTGATTGTCCTTGATCAGCACCGCATCATTGAGCGCAAATCGGTGGTTCATACCGCCACCGGCCCGCACGGCATATTTTTCGAGCGCCCTCAGCCCCGGCGTCGTCTTGCGGGTGCAGACGACGGCGGCTTTGGTGTTGCGGATCGCCTCGACTATGCCTGATGTCACTGTGGCAATGCCCGAGAGATGACCGAGGAAATTCAGCGCTGTGCGCTCGGCCGTCAGCAGCCCGCGCGACGGGCCTTCGATGGTGGCGATCAGGCTGCCTGGCTCTACGGCGGCACCATCAGGCAGATGCCGCCTCATCGTGATGGCGGGATCGACGAGCTGAAAGGAAAGGTCTGCGGCGTCGAGACCAGCAACCACACCCGGCTGGCGGGCCGCCATGACGACCGTCGAGCGATGTTCTTCCGGGATGACAGCTGCCGAGGTGATATCACCGGCAAGGCCGAGATCCTCGGTAAGGGCGGCACGCACCAGCGGCTCGACAATGACGCGCGGAAGGGAAGCGAGGTTCATCTCAGGCACTCCTTGCAAGGGGATGGGAAGCGGTCGCCCGGGCAATCTCCAGGGCGTCAGTCAGCGTCATTTTCCGCCGTGCGGCTTCGGCCCGCCTCAGCGGAAAATCGGTGCGGGCATGGGCTCCGCGCGATTCCGCCCGAAGGCTGGCGAAGACGGCAATCAACAGCGCAACGATCGCCGGATCGGAAGCCGGCCCCTCGGCTTCGACAAGCGGCAGCAGGCTTGCGACGGCGCCATGGATGGCGCCTGCATTGCGCAATACGCCGAGATGGCGCGAGACGATCGGTCGGACGGGGGAAGGATCGGCCGCCGCGGGCAGCGTTACTATGGATTCAGCTGTCGAGGGTTTTGCGGCTGGGGTCGCAAGAATGTCACGTGCCGCACGTATGCCCATGACGGCGGCCTCCAGCAGTGAATTGCTGGCGAGCCGATTTGCGCCGTGCAGGCCGGTTGAGGCCGCCTCGCCGGCAACCCACAGGCCTGCAATGGAGCTGCGGCCGGCAGCATCGGTCGCTACCCCGCCCATGTGATAATGGACGGCAGGGCGCACCGGGATCAGCTGACGCGAGGCATCGAGACCGGCTTCCCGGCACAGAGCGTCGATGACCGGAAAACGCGTGGCGAAACGATCGCCAAGTGCTGCGCGCGCGTCGAGAAACACCCTGCCGCCACGCGCCAGTTCTGCGCTGATGGCGCGGGCCACCACATCGCGCGGCGCCAATTCAGCGCCCGGCACGCCGGCCATGAAACGGTCGCAGCTCTCATTGACGAGCACGGCACCCTCCCCGCGCACGGCTTCGCTCACCAGCGCCAGTGGCCGGCGGCGGGAATCAAGTGCAGTCGGGTGGAACTGCACGAATTCCATGTCGGCAAGTTCGGCTCCGGCGCGCGCGGCAAGCATGATGCCCTGCCCGAAATTGCCGGTCGGATTGGTCGTCGCCTCATAGAGGCCGCCGATGCCGCCGGTCGCCAGCACGATCCGCCGTGTCGGAAGGATGACGGCGCCATTCTCGCTCGCGCAGACGAGGCCGCTGACACCGCTCTCGTCCGTCAGGATGCGGCGGGCCTCCAGCCCTTCGAGCACGGTGATGGAGGGTGTCGCGGTAACGGCTGCGACCAGTGCACGGACGATCGCCGCACCCGAGCCGTCGCCGTCCGCATGCACGATGCGGCGGCGGCTATGGGCGGCCTCAAGCCCCAGCGAAAAGCTGCCATCCGGCGTCTTGTCGAAGCCGACCCCTGCTCGCTCCAGCGCGGCGATCGCGGCCGGCGCCTCGGCGACGATGCCGGCAGCGATGACGGGATCGCAAAGCCCGTCGCCGGCGGCGAGTGTATCGGCCAGATGCAGGTCGGCGCTGTCATCGGCGCCGAGACTGGCGGCAATGCCGCCCTGCGCCCAGGCGCTTGACGTTTCAGCGCCGAGGCCAGCCCGAGTAACGATGACAACGGGCTCCGGCGCAAGCGTCAGCGCCGTCATCAGGCCTGCAAGGCCGCTGCCGACGATGACGGTGCGGCCGGTGAGTTGGTCAGCAATCTCGCTCATATTGCCAGCATCCTCTCGACAGCGCGGCGGGCAGCGACAGCGACCGCGGGATCGACAGTCACTTCGTGGCGGTTTTCTTCCAGTGCCGCGCGGATATTGGAGAGCGTGATCCGCTTCATGTGCGGGCAGAGATTGCAAGGGCGGATGAATTCGACATCGGGATGATGCACGGCGACATTATCGCTCATCGAGCATTCGGTCAGCAGCACGACGCGGGCCGGCTTCTTCTGCCCGACATAATCGGACATGACGGCGGTGGAGCCGGCGAAGTCAGCCTCGGCAACGACATCCGGCGGGCATTCGGGATGGGCAAGCACCGTCACGCCGGGGTGGTTCTCCCGCAATTGGCGAACATCTTCGGCAGTGAAAAGCTCATGCACCTCACAATGGCCATGCCAGGCGATAATTTCGACATTGGTTTCCTTGGCGACATTCTGGGCAAGATACTCGTCCGGGATCATCAGCACCCGGGGAACGCCAAGGGATTCGACGACCTGTTTGGCATTGCCCGAGGTGCAGCAGATATCGGAGGCGGCTTTGACGGCTGCAGACGTGTTGACATAGGTGATGATGGGCACGCCTGGATGAGCCTGGCGCAGCAGCGCGATATCCTCGGGCGTGATCGAGTCCGCCAGCGAACAGCCGGCCCCCATATCGGGGATCAGCACTGTCTTTTCCGGGTTCAGGAGCTTTGCCGTCTCGGCCATGAAATGCACGCCGGCCAGCACGATCACGTCGGCATCGACCTCGATGGCTTTTCGTGCCAGAGCCAGGCTGTCGCCGACGATATCGGCCACGCCATGGAAGATTTCCGGCGTCTGATAGTTATGCGCCAGGATGACGGCGTTGCGCTTGCGCTTCAACTCGAGGATCGCATCGACATCGTCCTGGAACATCATCCATTCGGCTTTGGGAATGACGCGGCTGACGCGATCATAGAGGGACGACGCGGATACAAGGTGGTTCATGGCCGGCTCCATCAATTATGCTCGATTTGAGCATATCCTGCGCATAGAGATATTCTCACAGTGAGCATATGTCAATTGCGGGAGAGCGGTAATTTCGTTCCGGCGAGCGCGCGCTCTTCGAGAATGGTTTGGCGGAAGCGGAAAAGCTTGGCCGGCCGGCCGCCGGTTTCGCTCGTCGCCTCGCCGGTTTCCTCCACCAGTTCCTGCTGTTCGATCAGGCGGCGGAAGTTCTGCTTATGCAGCGTCAGCCCGGCCAGCGCTTCGACGGCCCGCTGCAATTGCAGAAGGGTGAAGCTTTCGGGCATAAGTTCGAAAACGACCGGGCGGTATTTGATCTTGGCGCGAAGCCTTGCAATGCCGGTCGCGAGAATCCGTCGGTGGTCGGCAAACATCGGTCGGCCGAGATTGTCGTTCTTGCTAGAGCCGGCTTCCGTGACGAGGCCCGCCTCATAGAGCAGTTCGTAACGCTGCAATGTCAGGTCTTCGTTCCAACCGCCGCCGTCGAGCCCGAAAGTGAAATCGGCGCGGCGGTGGCGATATTCGCGCCTGGGGGGATCGGCGTCGGCCCACAGGCGCAGGCGAGCGATCAATTCGTCCATGACGGCTGGCCGCCCGTCGCGATGGTCTTCCCAGGGGAAATATTCATACCAGCCGTGCCAGCCCGGCCGGCCGGCGCCCGTCTGTTCGTAAACGAGGCCGAGATAGCTGATGGATATGGTGCGTCCGCCCTGGATATCGTTGTTCCGGTCGCGGTCGGCAAATGTGTAGAGCTGCTCGAGAAAACCGACGGGATGGGCGGTCTGTTCCTGGATCCATTCACGCAGGCCCGATTGCAGCGTGCGATGGCCCATTTCGAAAGGGCCGGACGGAAGTGCATCGCCACTCTGGATCGTCATGACACGCGGTTCATCGCCCGTCACCGCGACGAGAACCGCGATCAATTCCGCATGTGCAAAGCCTATCGTCACCAGAGCCTGAGAATCTGTTCGTGATCGCTCTATTCTCTGACATAGGCCGGCACCGATGCCAATGGCAGGTTCCTCTTCTCCCCAGCGACCGAGGGCCTTCTATCCCTCGGCTTCCAGCCGATGCAGGAAATTGCGCAATTCGGCTTCGTCGATACCGACAAGGTGACGCTTTTCCGGATAGGCTCCCGAGCGGATATCCTCGACAAATTCGCTGAAGGCCGCAATGCGCTCGCGCTGTAGCCGGTCATATTCGGCTGCGAAGTTGCGGTAGACCTTGGCGTGTCGCGGCGTGTGGTCTCTGGTCGTGCCGAGCACGTCGTCGGCGAAGAGATACTGCGCATCGCAGCCGCGCCCGGCGCCCATGGAGATCATCAGCAACGAGGTGCGGTTGGAAATCGCAGCCGCGACATCGCCGGGAACAACCTCGATCTCGGCCGCGAATGCGCCGGCATCCTGAAGCGTCTTCGTCTGGCGCCAGACGTCGAAGGCGCTAGCGGCCGACTTGCCGACAGCGCGAAAGCCGCCGGTCCAGGTCGCCTTCGAAGGGATCAGTCCGACATGGCCGCAGACGGGAATACCCTCGTCGCGCATGCGGCGGATCGTCTGCAGGCTTGCGGCGCAATAGACGGCGTCGCCGCCTGCCTTCAGCGCCTTGAAGGCCTCGCCTATATAGTCCTCGGCCGAGACATGGTCGCCATACTCGAGGCCGGGAATGGCAAAGGGTGTGGGGGCCGCCTCGCGAAAGACCGGTCCCAAGAGGGTTGGCGGCACGGAGATCATGTCAATGCCGGCTTTTTCCGCCGCTTCCGCCTCATCGAGCGAGGTGACGCGCAGCATCGTGAGCTGCCGTTTTCCCTTGAGCGCCAGGAGGTCGGCGACCGTGGCGCGATTATGTTTTTTCATCGCAATATCCTTTGGACCAGTATTCGTTGGGTCGGTATTCGGGGAAGCGATCAGGCGGCGAGAAGCGTCTTCAGCTTGACGTTGCTGGCCGTCAGCGCGGCCGGATCGGGATGGGCGCGTGCGGCAATCAGCATTTCCGCCAGACGGATGTCGCGGGCGACCGCATTGCCGGGTCCGATGCCGCTTGCTGCGATCAGCCGGCCCTCGGCATCGAGATGGAAAAGGATGAAGGCCCCCTCGCCGAGATCGCGGCGCAGATGGGCGACCGCGCCATCGGCAAGCCCTGTTATCTGCAACGTCATCTCATACTGATCCGACCAGAACCACGGCACGGCGGAGACCGGCTCATCGGCGCCCAGCATGTTGGCGGCGGCAAGCGTGCCCTGTTCCTGCGCATTGCGCCAGGATTCCAACCGCACACGCCGGCCGCCATAGATTGTGAGTGGAAAGGAGCAGCAGTCGCCGGCAGCGAATATATCGGCGGCGGACGTGCGCAGCCGATCATCGACGGCAATGCCGTTGTCGGTATGAAGTCCGGCCGCTTCGGCAAGCTCGGTATTCGGCCGGGCGCCGATGCCGACAAGCGCCACGTCGGCCTCGACCGTCTCTTCGTTGGAAAGCCGAATGACAGCCTTGCCCTCCCGCTCGGTCAGGGATTCGATGGAGACACCGCAGCGCAGATCGACGCCCTCGGCGCGATGGCGCTCGGCCACGAAATGGGCGACATCCTCGGGAACGCCGCGCTTCAGCACGCGCTCCAGCCCTTCGATGAGAACGACATCGGCGCCGAGCTGACGCGCGGTTGCTGCAACCTCCAGGCCGATGAAGCCGCCGCCGATGACGGCAAGCCGCTTGCCGGGCCTCAGCACGGCGCGCAGCGTCACCGCATCATGGTGCGTACGGAGCGACCGGATATGGTTGCTATCAGCAGGCGCATTGGGAAAGGCGCGAGCGCTGGCGCCCGTTGCAAGCAGCAGCCGGTCATAGTTGAGGCGATTGCCGTCTGACAGGGTAATGGTATGGACCGTGGCATCGAGGCTGGTTGCCGTCATACCGGTCAGCAGGCGGATATTGCCGGCCTCAAAGGTCTCCCGTGCCGCGATGAATTTGGGATCGACATTGCCGGCAAGGCCAGCCTTGGAGAGCGGCGGGCGCTCATAGGGAGCGTGCGGTTCGGAACCGACGAGCGTGATCTCACCGTCAAATCCCTTTTCCCGCAGCGCGAAGGCGGCGCGTGCCCCGCATTCCCCTGCCCCCAGGATGACAAAATGGGCCATGGCGCACCTCAGATCGCGATGAAGACGGCGCCGCCTTCGATCTTGACGGGATAGGTTTTCAGGTTGACGCAGACGGGGGCGCCCTTGGCCTCGCCCGTCTTGTAGTTGAAGCGGCCATTGTGCTTGGGACATTCGATGATCTCGTCCATGACGAGGCCGTCGGCGAGATGGATCTGCTCATGGGTACAGAGCCCATCAGTCGCAAAGAACTCATCGTCCGGGCTGCGATAGACTGCGAAGGTGCGCCCGCCATGGTCGAAGCGGATGACATCCTCCTCGTCGATCTCGTCCTTGCCGCAAACCTCGATCCAGTTTCCGCTCATCTCTTTTCCTCCCTCGATCTTGTTCTATTGAGCAGCCTACTGGGCTGCAGGCGCCAGCTCGGCGTGAAATTCCTCGCGATAGGGCCGCGCTGTCGCCGGCAGTTCCCGCTTCAGGAAATAATCTTCGTTGCGAAGCTGGCGCAGAAAGGCCGGGATCATCTCCCTATAGCCGGACCAGATCGACGGATTGGGCGCCGGCAGGTCGTGCATGATCATCGCGTGCAGCTTCGGCAGCGCGTGGTAAGGCACCATCGGGAACATGTGATGCTCAACGTGGTAGTTCATGTTCCAGTAGATGAAGCGGCTGATCGGGTTCATGTAGACCGTGCGGCTGTTCAGCCGGTGGTCGATGACGTTGTCTGCAAGCCCACCATGCTGCAGCAGGCCGGTCAGCACATGATGCCAGGCGCCATAGAGGCGCGGCAGGCCGATCAGCATCAGGGGCAGGATCGAGCCCAGGTAAAACCCAAGCGCAATGGTGACGGCGTAGATCGCAAGCCAGATACGCGCAATGCGGATCGCCTTCGGCTGCTCCATCTCAGGGATGAAGGTCTTTTCCGCCGCACTGATGATGCCGGCCGAATTTCGGACCATGTCGATGACGGCATGCCAGGCATCGAGAATGCCGAAGAAATTCAGGATCAGCCGAAAGAGATCGGGCGGGCGCATGACGGCGATCTCAGGATCGCGGCCGACGATGACGGTGTCGGTATGGTGGCGGGCATGGCTCCAGCGCCAGGTCACCGGATTGCGCATGATCATGAAGCAGGCGATCTGGTAGACGACATCGTTCATCCAGCGCGTCTTGAAGGCGGTGCCGTGGCCGCATTCGTGCCAGCGGCTGTCGGAGGCCGAACCGTAGAGCACACCATAGGCGAGGAAAAAAGGCACGGCGATCCAGGAGCCCCAGAAGAAAATGCCGAGCGCGGCAAAGATCACCATACTGCCGAGCCAGAGCGCGGTGTCACGGATCGCCTGGTCGTCGGAGCGCTGCATCAGCGCCTTCATCTCCTTGCGGGCAATATCGGTATGATACCATTGCGCGGCCGCAAGACCGGTTTCCACCGCCGTCCTGCCGCTCTCTCCCAAGAGGCTGTAATCGCGCTTCGTTGCCTCGCCAGCCATGCCTTCCTCCTCATCAGCTCTTGCATCAGGAGAATAGGTTGACTTCGAAAGGCGCTCAATGCAGGCTTGATATATTCTATCAAAAGCCATCAAAGACGGCTTTCATTCATGATTGAAAACCATCAGGAATAGCTATGCGCCGCCCAACCATCTCCGATCTCGCTCAGGTCTCCGGCGTTAGTGTTGCGACCGTCGATCGCGTGCTGAACGGCCGCCATCGGGTGCGCGAGGAAACGGCGCGTCGTGTTTATGATGCCGCGCAATCGATCGGCTACCATGCCGTCGGCCTGATCCGGCAGCGCGTCTTCGAGGATCTGCCACAATATCGGCTGGCCTTCCTGCTGCAGAAGCCGACGCAGCCTTTCTATCAGGCCTTTGCCCGCGAGATCGAAACGGCGGCCCGCAACGTCACAACTGCGCGGATCCAGACGCAAGTGGAATATCCCGCTGCGGCTACGCCCGCCGCCATCATCGAAAAGATCAAGCTGCTCGGCGCCCGCAGCCAGGCGGTCGCGCTTGTCGGGCCGGATTATCCGGCCGTGACGGCAGCCGTCGAGGAGTTAAAGGCGCGCGGCGTTCCGGTCTTCTCGCTGCTGTCCGATCTCGCGACAGGGGTGCGGGACGCCTATGTCGGCGTCAACAACCGCAAGGTTGGTCGCTCCGCCGCCTGGATGATTGCCAAAGCTGCCCGCCGGCCTGGCAAGGTCGCCTGCTTCGTCGGCAGTCACCGTTTTCATGGCCACGAGCTTCGCGAAATGGGCTTCCGCTCCTATTTCCGCGAGGAGGCGCCTGATTTCGAGGTGGTCGAAACGCTGATCAATCTGGAAACGCCTGAGATCACCCATGAGGCGACATTGACGCTCCTGCAGAAACATCCCGATCTCGTCGGCCTCTATGTCTGTGGCGGCGGCATGGAAGGGGCGATCTCGGCATTCCGGGAAGAGGAGATCGGCGGCCGCATTGTGCTTGTTGTCAACGAGCTGACCGCCGACAGCAAGGCAGGCCTTGCCGACGGCATCGTCACCATGGCGATTGGAACGCCGCTGCCGGCGCTCTGCAAGGAAGTGGTGGCGCTGATGACCGGCGCGCTGGAACAGGGCGAGATCGCCATCCCCGGCCAGTCCTTCCTGCCCTTCGAGATCTTTCTGCCTGAGAATATCTAGAGCAATTCCACCACAAGTGCGTAGCGGTTTTGCGCCCGGAATTGCGAAACAGGCTGTTCTAGAATGATGGAATTCTATCATCGCTCCAGAAAATCTATCAGCGATGATAGGCTTTGATGCCGCGCAACAGATGGATTGGCGGATAAATTCCAGTAGAGATTCGATCAGACATTCATACTGCTTCTCACTCACGAGGGGCGAGAAGGAGATTTCGCATGGCATCCATTCGTTTCGCGCTGAACCATATGGCAGCACCTTCGCTTTCGATCGAGGATTTCTTTGCGCTTGCCGCCTCGCTCGGCATCGATGCGGTGGAAATCCGCAACGATCTCGCCGGCAATGCCATTCTCGATGGTACAAAGCCTGAGGTCATCAAGGAGGCGGCGGCCCGCCACGGCGTTGCGATCATCTCGATCAACGCGCTGCAGCGCTTCAACGAATGGAATGCGACGCGCGAGCGGGAAGCTCGCGAGCTGATCGATTATGCAAGGGCTGTCGGGTCGCAGGCGCTGGTTCTGGTTCCCAAGAATGATGGTACGGGCCGCGTCGACGGCGAGCGCCAGGCCAATCTGCGCCAGTCGTTGACGGCACTCCGCCCCATGCTCGATACCGCCGGCATCGTTGGTCTAGTAGAACCGCTCGGTTTCGAAATCTGCTCGCTGCGCTCCAAGGCGGAAGCAGCCGATGCGATCGAGACGCTCGGTGCGCAGCCGACCTTCCGGCTGGTGCATGACACGTTCCACCATCACCTTGCCGGCGAAACGCCCTTCTTCCCGCATCTGACGGGGCTCGTGCATATTTCCGGCGTCAGCGATGCCGCCGTTTCCGTTTCCGACATGCGCGATCCACACCGTATTCTCGTCGATGCAGATGACCGGCTTGGTAATGCCGCCCAGATCCACGCTTTGCTGGAGGCAAGCTACAAAGGCCCCTTCTCCTTTGAGCCCTTCGCGTCCGAAATCCATGCGCTGAAGGACCCCGGCGCCGCGTTGAAGGCGAGCATGGATTATATCGCCGCGAAGGTTTGAGAAGCCTATTCGCGTCCGCGGAAGCGGCGCTGATAGGTGGCGTCGTAGAGCGAGCTTTCGCGGAAATCTTCTGACCCGAGCGAGCGGCCGACAAAGATGATGGCTGTCCGCTCGATCGGCTCGGCTGCCACCTTCGCCTCGATATCGGCAAGCGTGCCGCGCAGGATACGCTCGTCTGGCCAGCTGGCTTTCACCACGATGGCGACAGGGCAATCGGCGCCATAGAGAGGCGTCAGTTCCGTGACGACCTCAGCCAGCGCATGGATGGCAAGGTGGATTGCCAGCGTTGCTCCCGTCACGCCGAATTTTTCGAGCGTCTCCTCATTCGGCATCGGCGAGGCGCGGCCGGAGACACGCGTCAGAACGAGGCTCTGCGCCACGGCCGGGATCGTCAATTCGCGGCCGAGAGCCGAGGCCGCTGCCGCAAAGGCTGGAACGCCCGGCGTCATCGTATAGGCGATGCCGTGCTTCTCCAGCCGGCGGATCTGCTCTGCGACCGCGCTCCAGACAGAGAGATCGCCGGAATGCAGCCGCGCCACGTCCTGGCCGGCATTGGCGGCATCAAGAAATACGGCCTCGATCTCGTCAAGCGACATCGGTGCGGTATCGACGATGCGCGCGCCCGGCGGGCAATATTGCAGGAGCTCGGGCGAGACGATGGAGCCGGCATAGAGGCAGACAGGGCATTTGCCGATCAGGTCGCGTCCGCGCACCGTGATGAGATCCGCTGCACCCGGTCCGGCGCCGATGAAATGAACGACCATTCTTCTATTCCTTGATCCAGCGCCATTGCGTGACGGGCATGGCCGGCCGCCAGCAGCTCATGCCGCCGACGGGTGCGGCGCGGGTGATTTCGATTTTCGTCAGCGCGCCGCCGCGCGCCGCATATTCGGCGAACAGCAGTGCTTCCATTTCCAGCGTGACGGCGTTGGCAACGAGCCGACCTCCCCGCTTCAATGCTTTGATCGCGGCATCCATGACGCCGATCTCGCTGCCGCCGCCGCCGATGAAGATCGCATCCGGTGCGGGCAAGCTGGCGAGCGCAACAGGTGCCGTCCCCTCGATGAGGGCAAGCTGCGGCACGCCGAATGAGACGGCATTGCGGGCAATGCGGGCAGCCCGTTCCGGCGCCTGTTCGATGGCGATTGCTTTGAGCGACGGATCGGCCAGCATCCACTCGATGCCAACAGATCCGGAACCGGCGCCGATATCCCACAGCAGTTCGCCATGGCGCGGCGACAGTGCCGACAGGGTAACGGCGCGGATCTCCCGCTTGGTGATCTGACCGTCATGCTCGAAGAGATCGTCGTCGAGACCTGAAGTATAAGGCAGGATGCGTGCTCCTGGCGCTGCCACGATTTCCAGCGCGCAGACATTCAGCGGGTCGCTCGTGTCGAGATCGAAGCCCGATGCCGTCGTGCTACGGATGCGCTCGCGTCCGCCGCCAAGCGCTTCCAGGACCGTCAGGCGTGTTTCGGGGAAGCGGTTGGCGACAAGCAGGTCGGCCAGCGCCTGCGGCCCTTTCTCGTCAGAGGTCAGCGCCAGAATATGCCTGCCGGCATGCAGGTGCGGGCGGATGAGGTCGAGCGGGCGTCCGTGCAGCGACACACAGGCCGTCTCCTGCAGCGGCCAGCCGAGACGCGCCGCAGCAAGACTGAACGCGGAGGGTGCCGGGATGGTGTGCATTTCGTGTGCCGCGATATGGCGCGACAGCGTCGCCCCGACGCCGTAGAGGAAGGGATCGCCTGATGCCAGCACGACGACGGGCGTGCCGCGCCGAGCCTCGATCGCCTCGACCGACTTTTCGAAGGGGCTCTGCCAGGCAAAGCGTTCGCCGGTGATCAGTGTATCGGCAAGTTCAAGATGACGCGCACCGCCGAAGACGGCGGGTGCAGCAGCGATCCGGCGCTTTGCCTCCTCGGCGAGCCCGTCTGGACCATCTTCGCCGATGCCGATAAGAGTGAGCCAGCGCGGGCAGGAGGGGGAAGTGTCAGACATGGAGAAGACCCGTATTCTGATCCTCGGCGGCACCAACGAGGCGCGCAGGCTCGCTGCAGAACTGGCCACGCGGGAAGAGTTCGACATTCTCCTGTCGCTGGCGGGCCGCACGCAGGCTCCCGCCCAGCAACCGGTTCCCGTCCGTATCGGCGGTTTCGGCGGTGCGGAGGGGCTGGCGAAATTCCTGACGGGAGGAGGCTATCACCTGCTGGTCGATGCCACCCATCCCTTCGCCGAGCGCATTTCGGCCAATGCCGCCGTTGCTGCTGAACGCACCGGTATCCGCGCGCTCGCGCTCGTTCGCGCTGAATGGATGCCCGAACCGGGCGATCACTGGCATATCGTTGCGGATATTCCGGCGGCGATTGCGGCACTTGGCCCCGCCCCGCGCCGCGTCTTTCTGGCGACCGGACGACAGGGCGCCCATCACGCCGAGGTCGCCCCACAGCATTTCTATCTGGTGCGCAGCGTCGATCCCGTCGATCCGCCGCTTGCCCTTGCCGATGTCGACTACGTCCTCGACCGTGGGCCCTTCACGCTCGAGAGCGAAATCGACCTTATGCGGCAGCACAGTATCGACGCCGTCATCACCAAGAACAGCGGCGGCATGGCGACCTATGCCAAGATCGAGGCCGCGCGCCTGCTCGGTATCAAGGTTGTCGTGATCGCCCGCGCGCCCGCTGCCATCATGACGTCGGTCGAAACGGTGGAAGCGGCGCTCGAGGCGATCGATCATCTCGTCTCCCCGGCCATCAAGCGCGGCGTATAGATCAGATCCGGCTGTCCTTCACGGGCAATCACCCGGGTCTCGGGTGAACCGATGATCACGCAGGTCGCCATATCGGCAATGGCGGCATCGGCCCTTTCCAGCGGCTGCACGGTGATCCGCTCGTCGGGTCGTCCGGCCGCGCGGCCGAAGATGACAGGTGTAGTGGCCGGCAGATGCCGGCGCAGCAGTTCAAAGGCACTGCCGAGCTGCCAAGGGCGGGCCTTGCTGATCGGATTATAGAGGGCAATGACGAAGCCGGCTTGTGCGGCCATCGCCAAGCGGTTTTCGATGACGGTCCAGGGCTTCAGATTATCCGATAGCGACAGCGCGCAGAAATCATGCCCGAGCGGTGCACCGACGCGCGCGGCAACCGCCAGCATGGCGGTGATGCCGGGAAGGACTGTGAGATCGACGTCGCGCCATTCCGCCGGCCCCTTGTCGATCGCTTCGCAGACGGCAGCGGCCATGGCAAAGACGCCGGGATCGCCGCCCGAGACGACGCAGACATCTGCGCCCCTGGTGGCAAGGGTCAGGGCAGCCCCCGCGCGGTCCAACTCCTCGCGATTGTCGGAAGCATGGCGGTTCTGGTCGGTGCGCAGCGTCAGGCGGTCGAGATAGGGTCCGTAACCGAAGAAATCAGTGGCCGTTTCAACGGCGGTCAGCGCTTGCGGCGTCATCTGCTCCGGATTGCCGGGACCGGTGCCAATCACGAATAGCCGGCCGCTCATCGGCGGGCCTCCCAGCCGGGCACCAGCACCAGCGAGAAATAGGGCGCATCGCCCTCGCCCCGTTCGGCAAGCTTGACCATTGCGGCATTTGCCATGGTGCCGCGTTCCACATAGAGCGCGTCGCCAAGACGCCCGGCAGCCTCCAGTGCACGGCGGATCTTCGGCAGGTTGCGGCCGACCTTCATGATGACGGCGGCTTCTGTATCGGCAAGACGCCGGGTGAGCTCTTGCTCGCCCATCGTGCCCGGCAGGACGGAGAGCACGTCGTCGCCCTGGACGATCGGCATGCCCGCCAGCGACCAACAGCCGGACATGGCGCTGACGCCGGGAATGACCTCCGTCGGATAGCGCTGCGACAGACGCACATGCAGATGCATGTAAGAGCCATAGAAGAGCGGGTCGCCTTCGCTCAGCACCGCGACCGTGCGGCCTGCCTTGAGATGAAGGGCGACTGCATCGGCGGATCTATTGTAGAAATCGGTGATGCGGCTCTGGTAGAGCGGGTCGTCCTTGTCGAGCTCGGTCGTGACAGGATAATAAAGCGGCAACAGTTCGATGTCGGGCTTCAAGAGATGCTCGACGATTGCCTTGCCATTGCCGCTTCTGCCCTGCTTGGCGAAATAGGCAATCACGTCGGCACCCTCGATTGCGCGCACCGCTTTGATGGTCAGAAGCTCTGGATCGCCGGGTCCGGTGCCGACGCCGATCAGACGGCCGTTCATAGGCCGGGCCTCGAAAGCGCATTGACGGCGGCGGCCGTCATGGCGCTTCCGCCGAGCCGGCCGCGCACGATCGCATAGGGAACGCCATAGGAGTTTTCCGCAAGCGCATCCTTGGATTCGGCAGCCCCGACAAAGCCGACCGGCATGCCGATGATCGCCGCCGGTTTCGGTGCCCCGTCGCGCAACAATTCGAGAAGATGGAAGAGGGCCGTGGGTGCGTTGCCGATCGCAACCACGCTGCCGGCGAGCCGGTCGAGCCAGAGATGGATAGCGGCAGCCGAGCGGGTATTGCCGGTCCGATGGGCAAGCTCGTGGGTGCGCTGATCATGCAGAGTGCAGATCACCTCGTTCTGAGCCGGCAGGCGGGCGCGCGTCACGCCATGCGACACCATCTCCGCATCGCAGAAGATCGGGGCGCCATCCTGCAGGGCGATGCGCGCGGCATGGACGAAATCGGGTGAAAAGACGAAATTCTGTGCGGCTTCGACCAACCCGCAGGCATGGATCATGCGGACAGCAATATCGGCTTCCTCGGGCGAGAAACGCGAGAGATCGGCTTCGCTGCGAATGATTGCGAAGGAGCGCTCGTAGATTGCGTCTCCGCTGCGGATATAATCGTAGTCTGGCATTGCTATTCCTGTTGCAGCGCCTCGGCGAGGCCGTTGGGGCCAAGCCTTTTCAGGCAATCGGCGCTCGACTCGCCGGCGCTTCTTTTGTCTTTGATCAGCCGGGCGAGCCTCTCTATAGCGAAATCGATCCGTCCGCCAGCAATCCTTGCAGCCGGTCTGTCTGCCGCGAGACCGTTGATGATGAAGCCGTAACCTTCGCCGGTACCGACAATCGCGAGATCCGCGCGACGATGCGCGCAACCTTTCGCACAGCCGGAAAGGTGAAGCTTCAGCGAGCCGTCGAAGAGATCGGGAACCTGATCGATCAACTGTCTTGAGAGAGCCCTGGTATCGTAGAAGGCCGAAGCACAGGCCCCTGCCCCGGCGCAGGCAGCGATCTGCTCGGCCGGCTCGTTCGCCGTGACGCTGAAGCCATGATCGACGGCCGCTTCTTGAATTGCCGGCATTGCCGTCTCGGTCAGACCAATCACGAAGAAACCACGATCCGGAGCCAGCCGGATTTCCCTTGCGCCAGCGCTTTCGGCTGACGTGAGAAAGGAGAGCAGATCAGCGGCCCTTGCCTGACCGAACTTCAGGCGCACGCCGAGTACCGTGCTGCCGTTTCTCAGTTTTGTAACACCAACGAAGGACGATTTCCTTGGCGCTGGCCGGGTAGATCGGATGCTATCGATCTGCGGATAATGGGCGCGCAGTATTGTTGCGTCGATATCTCGGGCGCGTGTCCGGCGGCCCCCTGCAATCAGCATCTGGAGCAGATCGCCGACCGCATTGACGGCGGCATCTGCACTACAGAGGGCCAACGGCATCGCGCCATCTTCGTCGCCGGCGATTGAGACCAGCCATTGCCCGGCGGGCTCTGCGACGATGCGGATATCGGCAACGAGCGCGGAAAGTGAAAACGGACCGCCCCCATCGATCAGGATGGAGAGTTTCGGAGCAAGGTGCGGAGAGTTGAGAAGGTCGCCGAGCTTGCTGCGCAGCACTGCTTCCATGTCTGCCGCATCGGCGATCTCGTCGGCATCGACGCCGTGCAGCGGTGACATTTCAATCGCCACGCCCTCAGGCACAATGATGCCGCTAGCATCGATCTCGGCTGCCAGCGGCCCAACGGAGCCGGTTTGAAGACCCCGGATCTGCAAATTGCCGCGGGCGGTGATTTCAAGAATACCGTTTCCATGTCGCGCCGCTCCCGAGGCCAACTGCTGGAACTGGGAGATCGTGAGTGCGCCGCCCGCTGGCCGCAGGCGAACGAGCAGACCATCGCCGGTTTGCATGGGGGCTGCGAGCGCCGGGCAGGCGCCACGGTGCATGCCTGTTATATCAGGGCTTTCTGCTTCCAAGATCTTGCCGGCAGCGCTGCGCATTCAACCATCCTTTGGCCCATGTCTTACATGATCGCGCCGGATGCAGCAAAGCGAGATCGGGGTTGGATATGGGGACAGCTACTCTTCGAAGTCCCGTCCCTTGCGCAGGAGATAGATATCCATGATCCAGCCATGCCGCTCGCGCTCTTCGGCCCGGAGCCGGAGGATGTCGTCAGCAATATCGCCAAGCCGGCCCGAGCGGATCACTTCGTTCTCCGTGCCGAGATAGGCGCCCCAGAAGATCTCCGCATCGGGATCGTCGATCTTCGAGAAGGCCTGTTCGCCATCGAGCATGACGACGGTGCTCTCACGCATCAGCCCCGTTTCGCTCAGCCGCCGGCCGGTGGTGATCTCGACCGGCTTCCCGACGAGATTGACAGGGATGCGATGGCTTGCCGCCAGCGCCTGGATGCTGGTGATGCCGGGAACGACATGATAGTCGAAGGAGCAGGCACAGGTGTTGCGCACCCGTTCGATAATGCGGATCGTGCTATCATAGAGGCTTGGATCGCCCCAGACGAGGAAGGCACCAGCACCGTTTTCCGGCAGGTCGCCGATCAGTCCTTCATAGATAAGGGCGATCGCAGCATGCCAGTCGTCCACGCTCTGGACGTAACTCCGGTCCTGGGTTGCGCGCTTCGGTACCTCGAATTCAACGATGCGCACAGCTTCGCGGGTCAAATATCGCTCGCAGATTTCCCGGCGAACCTCGGCAAGATCCGCCTTTGCGGCACCTTTGGTCGGGATGAACACGACGTCTGCAGCGTTCATGGCGTTGATCGCCTGGATGGTCAGATGTTCGGGATTGCCCGTTCCGATACCGATGATGTGGATATGCCGCACGCTTTCTGCCTCGCGATTTCCTGCGGTTTGTGCCGCCAAAGCAGGTCTTTGGCAAGGGCGCACCCAGGAGTTGGCCGCGGCCAACCTTCTATCTGTGTGGTTTGCGAACCGTTTATTGTCGCTATCCCCGAATCATGTCATCTTCGATACGCTTTTTGACGCTATGTTGAAAGAAAAGCGCTTTAAGAAGGGGCAAGTGTTTTGGACAACATTAGCGTATCAACGACGGAC
>NZ_JBPWPV010000003.1:0-509272 GCF_051811225.1 Rhizobium sp. 768_B6_N1_8
GAATTGATCGAAGCCGAGCTAGGTAAGTATCAGCTTCTACGGGAAATGATTTCTGGCTGGCTTGCTAGCTCTGCGAGTTACTCCGAGAAGGATTGGCAAAGGCTGATACTAAAGGTGGTCCTTTTGTTGCTTCCAAAGTACGTCGCAGTCTTGGAGAATGTGCAAATTATTGATGCCTACTCTGCTCCCGGGCAAAAGAAAAAGCGCTTTATCGATGTCTGTCTCATTGATGCGGGCGGCAATCTTGACGTTGTCGAGGTGAAAAAGCCTTTCGATGACGCATTGCTGAGTAAGAGCCTTTATCGGGGCAACAGTATTCCGTCAAAGGAACTATCTGGGGCGATCATGCAGGCGGAGAAGTATCTGTTCCATCTTTCAAAATGGGGCGTCGATGGCGAGGCGGAACTCACCAAACGTCATGCAAAGCAGCTTCCACCCGCTATGCAGATCCGGATTACAAATCCAAAAGCATTGCTTTTATTGGGGCGCGACATGCGGCACTCGGGCGCGCCCGCCTTTTCGGAGCAACAAAAATTTGATCTCGAGGTCATCAAGCGCAAGTATGCAAATATGATGGACATCTTGACCTATGATGATCTCCTTCGGCGTTTGGACAACATAATCGCTTCATTGTCGCAGAGGAGAGCGGCCCTAGCATAGATGATACACCCAGACAGGACTTAGAGGCCGGTTCCGTCAGAGTATTGCGCAGAGCCACTATCCTTGGATGCTCGCGCAACAAAAATGATGATGCAAAGGGAGACTACTCACTGAGATAGATCTCCAACGAGTTCGCGGAGCGGGCCTGCCGATGATAACGGCTCCTGTGCGTCAAGTCGTTCGATGGCGGCCGATAGCAGCCACATGGGAGAGGTGAACTCAAGAGCCAGTCGATCCAGCATCTGCCATGCAAGACGGATGTTCCGTCCGCTGCCAGGTTCCCTCAGTTCGAATGCCGCTTCCTGCTCGCGCGAAAAAAGGTCTATCTCGAGACCGCGCTGCGTCGAAGCGCTCACCAGTTCCTCAAGGTCGTAGATCACGAAGGTCAGGACATCGCCCCAGAGGAATCGAAAAACCGCGCGCTGATCTCTAAATGATAGGATGAAAGGTGTGTAAGGAGCCCAAGACCGAGCTGACTTCACTTCATTAAGTGGATAGGCAATCGGTCTCCTGAGGCCGAGCCCTTCGATCGACGCGTTTATGTCAACTTGCTCATCGGCTACCGCAAGATACCATAGGCCGCTCTCAGGAGAGCTAACTGCGGCGCCTGTTTTCAACGCGACGATCATCGTCTGTTCCATCGCACTGGCGTAGCTTAGTTCCGGAGTTTGGTGGGCCGTCCTGCGGATTTCTCCGAGGCCGCGCAGACCGGTGCTTGCATCGGTTTCGAAGAATTCCGTGAGCTGGCGAATTGAATCGCGCTGTTCCCTTCCGCGGCCATCTAATTTGCCAAGCTTAACCTCAATGAGAACGGGATCCGGCCCAGTCATGACGCACACGTCCCCATGCCGGATCGTGTTCGTGAGGTCGCAGAGCAAAGCTGGTACACCTTGACGGATCCATCGTTCGACCTCTTCCATTCACCGGCGAAACCCGACTTGTCCGAGAGAAAGCCGGCGTCCTGCTTCGCGTTTCTATTCTGTGTGTTGTAAAACACCTGCTTTAGGGCAAATTTGTCCAGGAACAGGAAGGCGACCGCGTCGCCGAATGACCGCCACATGTAAGTGAGATGGCGATAGCCCTCGATCTGCGTCAGTAGCGAGGATACCCTATCCGCAGCCTCCTCCTCCGACTTTGATCTCAGAACTGCTTTGATCCGGCGGACTTTTCGTTCAGCGCGCGTAATCTCCTTCACCAACAAACGCTGCAAAATCCAGAGCGGTTGCAGCGTCGCCCGTGTGGGCAATGTTCCGTCGCCCAAAGCAGCGCGAACACTCCTCAACTCTTCCAGCAAGCCGTGAGCTCGCTCAAATGACTTCCGGCGCTTTTTGATCATTAATTTCGGACACCATTAACCAGTTTTCTCGACACCCGCCGGTCAAACGCACGTCTTCCAGAGCTTCTAGGGCACTTAAACGACAAATGGGCCGCCGGAGCCGATTGCGAAGGCAATCTCTCCCATACCGGGCGCCATTTCAAATATTCGAGGCTCAAGGGGTTCGATAGCGACCAAAATATCCCTGTCGTCATCAATGCGAGCCCCTACCATGATTGCAGCGTCAATCGCGCCGGAACGCAAAACGCGGAAATACCATCGCGACGCCGGGTTGCTCTTTCCTTGAACGGCGTGAGGTGGATCGAATTCAGACCATTCTCTCGTATTTGTTTCCGCAAGGCGACGCGGGTAGACTGGGATGGGTGCGGAACCATCGAAGCATGCGATAAGTGTCCTCCGATTTTGGATCCAATCCTCTCGCCGTTGCGCGCGGCGCTATGAAGTAACACTCAGAAGGCTGCCGCTATGAATCCCGGGAACGAAGATTTCTTGGCCAGTTAACTCGCAGGCTATCTCGTCGAGAAACTGGATGGGTGCGGTCTTAATGAACTCGGCCAAGAGCCAGTTCCGCTGGCTTTCGAGCAATTTCGAAAGTCGCAAAGGATCGTATCTCGATAATTCACTCAGCCGATGCATGGATGCAAAGATCAGTGTGGGGGCGTGTCGATCGATGATCGTGGCCGTGGCAAGTCTGCGCTTTAGATACCAACGCCCAACGCCTGCGATGTAGGTAATGTCACGGCGTAGTCTGCCGTGATAGCTTGTCAGTCGTTTCAGATTGTTATCCTGTTGGGCAGCGCCATTTTTCCAGCGGAAACGTTTCTTTTTTCGGACGACAAGCTCATCTGCGAAGCCTGCGTCCTTTTCGAAGCCTGGCGTCAATGTGGCCAGGATTCGTAGGTCATCAAAATGATCTTCCAAATTCGCTGTGACCCACGATTCGGTGGAATCGGTTGCTCTGACATAGCGGCAATTGTCGAGCGAGAAAAACAGATACTTCTCCTCGTACGACAAACAGTAGGCGCGGTGAACAAACGCGAGATTATACAGCATATCTTTCAGGGAATAGGTGTCGTTCGTCATAGCGTCGCCGTAGTACGCAATGAGAGAAGGAAGCACGCCTGCACCTTTCAGCGTGACCCTCTCCTTAGCAATACTCGCTTTCCCCGCCTCGCTGGAGCCGGTCAAGCCATGCCGGTCTTCGAAGCGGATTTTTTTGGCCGACAGGAGGGCTTTTGTGGCGTTCAAGAAACAATAATACAAAGTCAATGGAGAGGCAGTGACGGGCAGGTTTAGAGAGGCCCGGTAGAATTCGCGAGCTTGATCCCAATAAAAGACCGCCTCGGTTTTCCCGGCGTTCCGTCGGAGCCAGAGGTCCACGTACATCCAGATATCGGACGTAAGAACTTTTTCTTCGTTCCAATCCGGCGCGACGACGGAGCGGCGCATGAGTAAAGGTTTCCCTTTGCTCAAAAAAAGATCGTCCGTTGCCATCGAATCCCCGTCCCTTTTATGTAAAGAAGAGGTAGCAGAGATGTTGGCAAACGCAATGCTCGCCAAATAAACCTCTGCTGCTAGGATTGGGCCGACCGATGAACCCGGCTAGAGCGCACAATTTCTTCCGATCATCTGCGCGTCGAATGCTGCGGTCCAACACCTTTCGAGGCGACTAAAACGCCCGCGTGGCTTCGAAAGAATAGCAGTGATGAAAAGATACGGGTGCATCTGACCCCGCAGTTGGAATTGAAAGAACAAGGCAATAAGACATGCGCGGTAAGTCGATCGATCAGCTCTCGCTTCAGGACATCCGCCAACTCTGTCGTTTGGGATTTAACTGTAAGAATGCGCCCGTTTCGGCAGCTCATGGCACTTAATTTGAGATTCGCCGGTTCCATTTTCGGCGCTTGACGCTCTCTCTGGTTCGGAAATAACGTTCTGTAATATTTCGCATTTTCCGATTAAGCTTGGCCATCGGTGGTCATCTTTTTCTACGCGGTGAATCTCACACTAAGTGCCAAATCGGACCGGCGAATCTCAAATTAACTGCCCGATCTCAATTTAAGTGCCGCGCTATCTTGTTGAAACTATTGGATGCGGAGTCTTGCGATTGAATGCAAAACAACACGACCGCCCGGGCAGGAGAAGCCCTGGCGCGACTTGACGCGCGCATCGACCGATCGCCAATTCGCGACGGCTTTCTCGTGCGGCTGAATTTTGCCGACGCCATTGCTTCGCTGTGGATTGACGGCGAACTCGTCCACCTCGAAGACATCGTCTTGCACGACGCCCGCCTCGACATCCGCACCCCGACCCACGAACTGACCATCGCCCACTCTATTCTGCGCGCCCGCCGGCAGATTTTCGCGCACCCTCCCGAATGGGCACTAAGCGCCGTCGGCGTTGCCCGGCTGCGGGGCAGGGGCGGGGTGGGCAACGATCCCGGTCCACGGACGCCAGGTTTCGCGTTCGCGGGCGACGCAGACAACGACGATCTTGCGCCGGATGATCGAGGTGACGACGATAGTTTCGCCGAGATTGACGCGGTGCTGGCGCGCAGCACTGCTGTTCTCGACGGATTGACTATCCCCCGACCGACTGCCGAGCGCGACCCGCTTGTCTACGAGGCCGGCTGGGACGAATACGAGAGGCTAGATGAATGGCGCACGCTGTCTATCGAGACCGAGGGTCTTCCACCGGTATTGCGAGCCGCACTGCTGCTCGATGCGTGGAACGCGATCGAGGTACTTCAGCATCGCACCGAGCTCGGTCGTCAACTGGTCGCCTCACTTCTGCGCCGCGCCGGTACGGCGCCCGCACACCTGCCGCCACTCAATGTCGGGCTGCGTAGCGTGCAGCGGGAACGGCGGCGTGCGGGGAACCAAATGATGCGGATCATGGGATCATGGTGATGCTCGACGCGTTCACGTCAGCCGCGGAACTAGGGATGAGGGAGCATCCACCTTGCCCGGCAGCAGCTTGACCGCCAGGCCTCAGCGAGGAGCATGAACTCGAAGCTGTCGCGGCTGATCGATCTGGTCGTTGCAAAGCCGATCGTTTCTGCGAACCTGATCGCACGGGAACTCGGTTTCACCCCGCAGGGGGCGCGCCACTTGGCGGCGCAATTGCCCCTTCGAGAGATGACGGGCAGGGGGAGGTTTCGGGCATGGGGACTTTTGTGAGCCCATTGCTCTTGGTGTCCCTCAGGAGCAAATACCTCGGTGAACGCGGCGACCCCAGTGTTTGGCGCTCCGCTTACCGGGCTGATCTAAATCACGTGTGGTCAGCCTATGAGATTTTACGCTTCCTTGAAAGCAAGAAACGGTTGGTGCGCTATCTGTCTACGTAAGGCTTGTGCGGTCTTGTCGGAAATTTTTCGAGATATTCATCAAGCAAACCATAGCTATCAAGAATCCTGAATGGGTTACCTGCAGCTGCTGCCAGCTGATGTGATTCATTGATAGAACACCACGGGCACAGATGGCCGGCCACTCTCAGCGGCTCTGAACATTCGCGACAAATACCAACGGCATCGCCAATCTCCCCGCCCGCAAATACACTGGGGTTTCCTCCATCCGGCACAAGGTATGGGGTCGGGAAACTGCGACCAATTCTTTCGTTGTAGAATTGAGCGTCAAGTTCGCTTGCCGCCTCTGTGAGGGCTTGTCTTGTTTGGAGCGACGACTTGGCGCCCGAAATAATAGCCGCGATACACTGTTTAGGAACGTAGAGGATTTTGTAGCCGTTCACATCCTCGACATACTCCTCGAAATTCACGGCACGGGCCTCTTGCTCATAGCTCCACTCAAGATACTTCGTGAAATAGCCGTGGAATCTCACGGCATTCCTCAGATGAGCAGCGTCCCTAGGTTTTTTTCGTTGCGCGGCCATCTGAGTGAATCCGACGAGGGTCTCACTCGGCCGATCTGCGTATGTAATGTCGTGGATCAGGATTTCGGGAAACAGCTCTTGAAATTGCACAACATCAAAACCGATGACATATCCACTATGGTTGTTCGCATAGTGCGCCCACATAGGTGCGACCACCGGTGATTTGGAAAAGCACGTCGTCAGTTGCGCGGGAATTTCCTCGACCACCTCACGATATGTCGCCAGTAATTCGGTCTCTTGATCGAGATCGACGCCAAGGAATAGCTCGAAAGGGTCGTTATAATCCTGTGGCAACGAGCACTTGATGCCCACATGTTCGTCGCGAATAAAAACGTGTTCGATTGATTCCGCTGGGAAGTATTTGAAAAGCATTTTCATTAGTAACGACTCAAGTTTGAGGGCGCTATATGGCACGCCTCCGTTTGATAGAAGATAAACAAGCTAACGACGCAATCGGGATCAGCCCATACCGTGGCAGCGTCTGGGGCCTGCCGTCACTCGCGTCGATACCATCCACTCAGAAGCTTCCACTTTCCAAGGCCGTCGCACTGTTCTCTTCGTTGATCGAGATGCACTCTCGGAGCAGCATGTCCAAGACATTTTGAAGCCCTGAATAATCATAACCATCAACTAACGCCTTTTGGGACAAAAACTCCTTGGAAAACGTCTCTTTCTCCACAAGGTGTCCTTGATAACAATCTCGCCGCTGATCGTAGCTGGTCCACCGAACAACCGGCGCTCGACTTATGTCGAGATAACGCTCAATCGCTGCCGCCTTCCCATTAATATTGGCTATCTGCTCTCCAGTTGGGCCTATCGTGCGGAACTTCACAAACCTTGGCCTATCTGGCAGCTTCATGATCCGCATGTTCGGCAAAGTGTTTAGCCGAGAGGAACGTTCAAAATTGAACACCCCTTCTGCGTCATTGTCGAATAAAACCAGAATATTGTTCTGGATTCGAATGCTAATAAGACCGCGGACAAAATTGTATAAGTTTCCAGTGCCCGAAAATGGATAATTGTCATGCATGTCTACGAAGTCAAAGAAGTCTGAGAGATCGGGCCGAAGTAAATGGAGTGCATGCTTGATGACTTGCACGTCGGACGACCCCTCCGTCACAACCAAGAACCTTTTCCCCTGCGCGACGGGTGCAAGGATTACGTCACGCGATACCCAGCCACCTTCCAAGACGTCCGAAAATTGCCACGTAACTGGCAGATCGCGCGCAGTTGGGTTGTCCGCTAGCAAACGGATCACTGTGTAGGCGCTTAGTCCGCTTACCTCGCCGTCATTCAAATCGGATTCGTGTTGGAGGCGATCAACCGTCTCGGGGATATGGCACAGGGCAGTGGCGGCTAGAAACTCCGCCAAATTTTCACTTGGCAAAAGAGGGCCAATCGCAGCCTGAGTAAAATCAGCGGCTAGCAGCAATACCTTCAGCTCATCAAATGAGAAATCGTGATTGGAAGGTAGGCGTCGAGCGAGCTGTGGGCTCCTCGAACGTTCATAAGCGTGTTTTCCAACCACAAGACTTCATCGGTGAGCTTGGTATCAAGAAGTTCCCACTCGGCTTCCTCAGGAAGCTTGAGGTCGGGCGTTTCGGTCCGGAAGTGAAAATCCATCCCGTCAGACGGGCTTATCTCTGGCACGTTGTTCATCGCCGCGCCGTAGCACATGCTGCAGAAGTCATCCAAAATGAGGACGAGTTGAAGGGCTAGGAACCGGGCGCTCCTTCTCGACTTGCGGCTGTCGAGATAGACATCCTTGTAGATGCCGATCATCCCAGACAAAAGCTGACCGAACAGCGCGGCGCCGGCACCTATCATCGCCGCGATGATCGCAATACCTTATCTTCGCGATCTCACCAAGCGCGCAGCACTGCACCAATTCACCGTCAAGCCAATGGTGACTGCCCTACTGAAAACCAAGGTGAGCACAAAGGTGAACATCGGCAAACTGGTCGCTTAACTGCGCCCGCAACACGACCCTGTCCGCTTTGGTTAATCCTGTCAGAAATGTGCGTGAAACGCCCGCATCTGCAAAGAATAGTTGCGGACTTCGCGGATATGTGCGTCGCTTCATCAAAGTGTCGGTTGATGATACGACGATCGCGATCTCGATGGATAGGCGGCAAGTTGCGAGTTTCTCCGCCACCGCAGAAAGAACTAGCAGTATCCAAGGCCACCGACGGCGCAGCCCCGCCTGATGTCAGGCCTCAGTAAGTTAGTTTGGCAAATCTGATCAACGGGGCGTTGAAGTAAACGGTTCACGTCGAAACGCGATTTATTCCAAATATATCAAAACGATGACCACGAGATAAAGTAGAATGAAGAATCTCGGTTGCTTTCCCTAAGATTGAGAATACTATTCGGCGTGGAAACTTTACGAGCCATAGAGGGGCTATGTTCGTGAAGCGTATGATCGGGCGAAGTATCTTCATTACAAATTTGAAAGCCGTTCTGAAAAGCGACGGCCGTGACCTTTTTGTTCAAAGAGCGACAACTTCTAACCTTGCAGCACTGTGGATCCGCATCGGACGCGGGCGGACAATCGATCCGAACCTTTCGGTTCCAGAGCTGCAAACTGTTCGCACGGCCTTGAAGGCGGCGGGGGTTGAGCTCTGGGGATGGCATGTACCGTTTTGTGAGGACAGGCAGGCGGCGAAAGCGGAGGCGGTCAGTGTAATCAAATGGGCGGCGGATGCCCACCTCGATGGTGTTATCCTGGATGTCGAGCGCACACATGAGAGCCCACGGTTTCGCGGCGGTTTAAGCGAAGCGAACACCTATGTCGGACGTATCGCGGACGAGACTCGCAATCGTGGGCTCGGGCTTGGCTTTTCAAGCCACGATCAGCCTTCCCTCCATAAAGACCTGCCCTTCGCGCCGTTCCTCGACAAAATACAGGATCTCTGCCCACAGGTTTATTACCAGAGCGCGACTGTTGATCGACGATTCAATAAGTCTGCCAAGGACTATGGTGATCTCTTGGAAACGCCTACGGCGTTTGCTGACCGGTTCAAGCCCACAGGCAATATCACCGTCAACGAAGACCTTCCGCTGCCAGACACACAAACCTGTGTCCAGGCGGCTGCTAAGTTTATCTCGCTCGTAAAGGCGAAGAAACTCTCAGCCTATAGCTTCTGGTGCTGGGATGGGGCGCCGAAGGAAATCTGGGATTTCTTCAAAAACACGCCAGCCTGATCGGTTCGCGTATCTGTCAACGGAGGGGAGAATGCAAGTCGATGAAGCATACGCCGCACTCAACATCGTTCAGGACTTCGTACCGGTCGGTAACAGTAATCGACCCGGCAACCGACTAGTCGCATCGTCGATCACGATCCACAATACAGACAATGACGCCAAAGGTGCCAATGCGGCAGCTCATGCACGATACATGAAGGGCCCGGATGCGCAGAAACGCCAAGTATCCTGGCATTACACGGTGGATGACAAATTCGTATACCAGAGCATCCCGACAAACGAGATCGCCTGGCACAGCGGGACGAAGCAGGGCAATACCTCGAGCATTGGCATCGAGATCTGCATGAATTCCGATCTCAACGTTCCGGCCGCCTACGACCGAGCTGCTCTGCTAGTCGCGGTTCTTGCTAAGCGGCTCAGGATCGACATCGACAGCGGCGGGCTCTTCCAACATCATGACTGGTCGGGAAAGAATTGCCCGCGGATCCTTCGTGAAAAGCCGGATGGGTGGAAGAATTTCGTCGCCGAGGTTCGAAAGAAAGAGGCTAGCCTCAAACCCGTTCCAACCATCGAGCTCAGCTTTGCATCTGACGACCATCACACGCACGGCTGACCCCGGGAGGATTCGCGATGGCTTTCTTTGTCAAACCGTGGCTCGATCAGGCCGGGCGATTTCCAATTACACATGTCGGAGGCATTCCGCACTTCAATCAAGCATTTGACGCGAAATCACCTCGGGCCGGCGTTTTGCATACGACGGAAGGCGGTTGGGAAGGGAGCATGGCGGTGTTCAAGCGCCACTATGCCCCCCATTTCATCCTCGGGATGGACGCAACGCAAGGAAAGGTTCGGATCGCGCAACTTGTTCAGGTCGGAACCATCGGAGCCGCCATCAGGGCGCACAACAACAAGGCAATCGTCCAAATCGAAATGGTCGGATACTCAAAGGAAACACCATGGCTTCCCGACGACGACACTCTTGATGCGCTCGCTTCGCTCATGGCAGTCTGCTGGAAGGAATACGGTATCCCCTTGGAGCATCCCTGGAAGGATGGTGACTGGGGAAAATCCGGTGACAACCCACACCGATCCTCGGGCTTCTACGGCAAAAAGGCAGGCTGGTTCGGGCATGGAGATTGCCCGAAGCCCGACGAACACTGGGACCCGGGGAACCTGAAATGGAGTGCTGTCTTCGCTCTCGCCAAAAACTATGCAGATGACCTTGCCATTACCGCGCCGGTGGCGATGGCCGGCCCGGCGGCGATGGGGCCGCCAACACCGTTCGAGCGCCCCCGGAGTACGTAGTTCATATGCAGATGTGCGAAGGAAGTCGTGAACACCCTCATTGTTGACCGCTTCCCCCAAGCCTGATCGCTTTGCCGATCGAGAAAGCGCGCGGTATCTCTTTCGTCAATCGCCGCACCGCCGGGAAGCGCTTCTGCGCGACAAGATATCATGCGCCTTTTTGCAGTCATCTCCACCACCAAATGTGTACCAAAAGTAGAATTTCCGACGACAACCCAAAATTTCTAATGCTATGTTCACGTCGGGTGAAGTAAACAAAGAATAGTCGCTGGGGGGTCAGATGAGCGGCATTCGTCTACCAGTGATCAGCGCACGCTACGCTGGCTTTTCGCGTCAACTCCCCTTCTCGGCCGGGAGGGCGCGATAAGACATGAAAACACGCACGGCCAATGTTGTCGTCCAAGTCTTGACTTGGCGTTTGCGCGAACTTCGGATTCGCGCTGGCGTGGTCGAAATCGAACAGGCGATGGCGGCTCTTCGCACACAGGAGACATGGACCGACAGCGAGCTTGAACAAATCGTCTTGCCGATCTTTGCCAAGCGCCGAGAGCAAAGGCTGATCGTCTCCCGTCTTCTGGCCGAAATCATCGCGTCGCCTGGGCCGGAAGAGGGCGAGCGTCCCTCGGCGACGGCATCCCCACCCATAGTTCTTCCCAAGCCGCGACCCCGTCGGCCGCCAGAGACGATTTGGGAAACGGTTGCAAGGATCCTGGGAACAGTCCTGACGACCAAGATTACCGTTCGAATCCTTTGGAGCTTGGGTGTCGTCCTTGCACTTTGTGCGCTGTCGCTCGCGTTTTCGGGCTTGATCGACACGATCTCCGATCAGTTCAACGCAATTCTTACCGGCCTGGCAGGAGCATTTCATGATCCCCTCGGAACCGGTCTCTTGAAAGAGGGACCAGATTCGGAGGGGCTTCAGGTGGCGCTTTTGGTGCGTCACGCAGTGGTCTCTTTTCTTGCGGCCTCGGCTGTCGTGCTGGTCTTGATCGCATTGCGGCTGACAATCAAGAAACCGGATACTGGCGTGGGGCCTCGCGAACCTTTTATCACTCGTCGCGCAGTCACCGGTGATGAATCAGTTTTCAGGGTAGGATCGCTTGGCGGCCCGCCGCCGCCATTTCTAGACCCGGCACTCGCCTCGGAAATCGTTGAACTGATCAGCTATCGCCAAACTGATCGCGTCAGGACTGATCTCGATTTGCGTTCAACGGTGGGTCGGCGCGTTCGGGGTGAGATGGATAGTCTTGTATTCCAGAAGCGCAAAGAGCTACCGACGGTCGCCGTGCTTGTCGACTGCGCCGCCGACGGCCGTCATTGGAATACACTCGCGACGGAATTTCAGGTCGCGCTCGAAAAGCGTGGGCTCCGCGTCGAGATATTGCCGTTTTACAGCTCGCTTTCGCGGCCGTCTTCCTACGCCAACACGTCCGCTGATACGGTCGAAGCGACTTTGACCGGGCTGGCAGACCGAACCGGTTGGATGCTGACAACCGTCTTCGCCAACCTCCGACGATTGTCGACCCGTGACATCGCGATCTTGGTCGCTCAACAAGAGCAAGGGCCGGTCCTGGCATTCGACTACGTTGATCCTCGTCTTTGGGATTTCAGACATGTGAAGTTCGAAACGAAGGACATGGGACCTTTTCCGGCAACCGGCTATGCTCTTCGCCAGGCCCTTGCGACGTCTTTCGCCCCGGATCGCGGAGCAACGCGCGCAGCGAAATCTGCCTCAAGCGGGAAGGCGGTTTCATGGCATCTTTCGCAGCCACATATTGAATGGGCGATCGCCTGCGCGATGGTCGAGCCGGTGTCGTTTGCGCTTGCCGAAAAGCTCCGCAAGGCTCACCCACTCTTGTCCGGACCCTCGGAAGCATTGGCCTTCTCGCTGTTGTCGGCCCTACCCGAAAGCTGGATCAGCCGCGAAGGGCTGCATTTTTCACCGCAGATTCGGCGTGACTTACTATCCAGAGCCTCCGAATTATCCCGAGACCTTCAGGTCGCATTCCTCGAGGTGTTCGATGCTGCCTTCGGAAACGAACCCCAGTCAATCACTGCAGGTGAACTCTGGCGCTATACACGCGCACAAGCTGAACTGTTCACCTTCAGGCAGGCCCGCGCCTTTCAAGATCTCGCCGATGTCAAAGCCGGTGGGATAATAGATGCGGACGCCTTCGACGATTTTGTTGGCCGATTGCGTCAACCGGGGACCGCGATAGAGCCCGGAAGCATCGTCCTGCGAAGCGCGACGCCAAAGTTGCCTCGCGTGTTACCAACAGATCAAACTTCCACACCTCCGCTCAACGAAACTCAGTTCGCAAATTGGTCAGTTGGACTTTCCGAGGTGCGGATCAGGGCAAACAGCCAGATTGCTCCGCTGGCCACATTTTTTGCGGAAGGGCAGTCGTTTTTGACGATCGACAAGGGGGGCGCCGAGCCCTTCAGTCGCGTCGACGCCGTACGCGGTGTACGCCAAGCCATGACGCAGCTAACCCCGCTGTCAAATTTCAACATTTTGCCCTCGGATTTTACGCAGGTTTATATGTTTTCAAACGGGGAGGGAGGAGTGCTAGCGGCACGTCCAGGACGTTTGTTCACGATGCTCAAGGGTAACGAGAGCGAACAGGGCTTGATCCCGAACATGGCGCTCCAGGAGATCAAGACAGAAACGGATCTAGGCCATGATCCGCTCGTTGCCCTGAGCCCCGACGGCAAACGGATCGCCTACGCAAGAGCGGGATCGCTTCAGATCGCCGTCGTCGCGACATCGGCGGACGAACGCCCGGAAATCCACCAGGCGGCCAAGGCTTTGACAGCGATTGCTTTCTCGCAACGCGGCAGCATCCTTTGCGGAGATACCGAAGGCAACGTCTTTGAATTTTCAAGTGACGATCGTTCGCTGACTTCCTCCGCGGCCGACCAACAACCTATCGCCAGTTTTCCGGCGCCCGTCTCTGCACTCTGCGACTTTGTCGATGATAGCGGGGATCGGCGCGTTGTCGTAGGCCTGTCTGATGGGCGTGTCGGTATTGGACCAGGTCTCCCTCTGCGATCATTTGATCTTCTTGCCTGGCGCCCAAGATGGTTGACCGTGTTCGCCGATCGTAAGGCCGCTGTGGTCGGCTCCCGCACCACCGGGTTATCGATTGCCGTTACAGGAGCTGACGGTGAGTTCGATATAATCGGTCTCGATTCGGATGGTACCGGACAGTTCGAACCCGTCTCATTGCTCGACTCCAGTCTTGACCCTTCACGTGACGGGCGAGCAGTCCTTGCGATCAATGCGGAACGGCGGCGTATCATCATGCGTAACGGCTCGTATCTAGAGGTGCGTCCACTCGTTTACGACCTCCCTGACGTTGAAGAGGTCGACAGCCCAACGAACAAAATAGTTCCCTCCGAACCAGCCTTTGAGAATGACCGCGTAGGATCGGCGCCCGCATGACCCGCTTTGATATCAAACTCTGCAAGAACGGAGACGCAATCGACATTTGGATCGGCGACAAATGGTTTCCCACGGCACTTAAGCCCGATATGGACATCGCAAATCGCACGATACCCGACGTGAAGAGCCTTCTCGACAGCTACCTGGACACGGGATTTCTAACCGCGCGTGAATGGGATTTGCGGTTAAGCGAGCAGCTTAAGATTGGCGCGGCGCTTCGCAAGAGTATTTTCGGCGATCGCGAGATCGCTGTAGGCACGCATCTCAGAATAGTGCCTGTCCTCGATCCCAAGGCCACGCAAGCAGACAATGATGATTTTGTAAGCTTCCTTACCAGGATCCCCTGGACGATGCTCACTCGCAGCAACGATCCCGGTAAAGGCTTTCTCGCACTCGGACTTGCGAGACCCGTCGCGATTACTGTCGATGCGAATCCGCAAAATTCCACTTCCCAGAAGATCCGCTTGCCCCGCGCTCCCCGCATCCTGCTCGTCATGCCTGAGGTCAAGCAAAAGAGAGTCAGGGATCAGACTGGCGCCGCCGAGCACCGAAAATCGCTTCTTGAGATCCTCCAGCCCCACTACGACGCCTCCGGCGTCCCCGAAAACATTCGATGCGTCAGAACCTTTGGTGAATACGAACGGGTCATGAAGACCGAGAAGTTCTATCCTGAAATCATCTATTTTTACGGACACGGTTTCTCTCCGGGGCAGGGGACAACGTTCGAATTTGAAACCGGCCCCGGGGAGAAATCTGCAGATCGTTGGCGAACCGTGAGTGATCTTGTTGCCGGCGGCATTGGCACAACGCTGGAGGCAACCCGAACTCCGCCATTGATTTGGTTCAACGCGTGTCTCGGTGCCGCCGCAAGCCAGGAAAGTGCGCTTGTCGAGTTTTCCAGCTATGCGTCCTGTGTCATTGCCATGAGAACGGTCGTGAGAATCGACGCAAGCCAGACCCTTGCTCAGAAGGCCTTGAAGTCGATCATTCTAGACGGCTTTGCTCCGCCGATCGCCATCCGTGAAGCGCTCATTAACTGCCCCGCTGACTGGATCAAAAGCGGCCATTGGGCATCCATAGCGATTTCCGAACAATATGCCGAATGGACGGCCATCGGGGAAACGAAAGATACCGCCGGCGCCAATGACGCAGTGGGGGACTTTCCGAGCCGGGTCGACCGGCGGGAAGCTCTCGATGACATTACGGAGACCTTGAGTGCGGATTTTGCGAACGATTCTGGCAGCTCAGAGCCGACCGTACTCTTGTGGGCGGGATCGATCGACGAGATGCCAGTACAGTTCGCAGAGCGGACGCGCGACGTCATTTCGGACAATTTCTTGGGATTTCGCCCTATCTATATCGACGTCGATCTCCAGCAGGGTGTCCGCCCGGGACAAGTTGACCAGCTGAAACCACAGCTTCGCGCAGCGATCATGATCGCACTGGACAACGGGCAAGTCATCGAAAGCGCGACGACAGCGGAGATCATTGGCGCAATCGGAAGAATCTCCCCAGGGCAGAGATGCGTGCTGACCTTCTTCCACGGTCCGTTGACCGCAAAACATGCAGGGCTAGTTCAAACCTACATCGGTCTCTGGGCATCCATCTGCCGTGAGCTTTCGATCATCAAGAGCCCGACCAGGATCGCGCTGGCCTTTGGTTTCGTTACCGAGGTGGGAGAACCAATCGTTTTTCCTGCCGATCGAAAGCCCATTCGTCTTGGAGCGGTCCCACCCGCAGAACTCCGTGCTCACCTGTCGCGCTATCGACTGCTTTATGACGTCGACATCACGGAACTGGACGACAGAACAGAATGCATCCTGAAAAACACAGAGGGCGTCTTCAGCCGCCTGGTCGATAGTCTGCGTCAATTGGCAGGGTTCAAGACAGTCTAGAAAGAGGAAAGATCATGGAAGGCTTCAGTCTCATCACTCGCGACCCCTCAGTCAGCAAAGAGACACTCGCGGAGCGCCAACGTCGAGTGAGCCAGTTCTTCGAGCTCAACGAGCAAAGGGCCGGATCGTATGTTGTGTCGCCGGGACTCGAAAAGGCGGTAGATGTCGCCCTAAGCCTCGGGCGTCCATTGCTTTTGACAGGAGAGCCGGGCTGCGGAAAGACACTAGCCGCATACTGGATCGCGCACCAACTCGGCCTCTTGAAGACGAATTTCCATAAGTTTCAGGTCCGCTCTGATTCGCGCGCAGGCGATCTTTGCTACAACTTCGATGCGGTCTCGTGGTTCCGCGATAGCCAGATCGCGTCAGGGATCGTCATCGACAAAAAGAAATACGTCGAGTCTCGGGAACTCGGACGGGCTTTCGGCTGGCGCAATAACAATGACATGGTGCAACCACACGTCGTTCTGATTGATGAAGTCGATAAAGCGCCTCGCGATTTCCCGAACGATCTGCTCGAGCAGCTCGACCAGATGACCTTCAAGATCTTGGAGACGGAGGAAACAATTGGTCCGCCCGCCGTCCGCCCGATCATCGTTATAACATCAAATGCCGAGCGGCGTTTGCCCGACCCCTTTCTGCGCCGCTGCATTACGCATCACATCGAGATCTCCCTGGACGATGTAACCAAGATCTTGGAGGCTCGTTTGAGGGCATTCCGCAAGAATGCGCCTGGTGGCCCCGACGACGGTAAACTGGTCACTGCTGGCGCGGCTTTCTGGAGTAGTCTGACTGAATTGGAGGGGCGGCTTACTAGAAAGCCGACAATCGCGGAATTCTGGCAATGGCTTATCCTTGCAAGTGAGTATTCCGAGCAGTCCGAAGTCAATCTTGTTGACACCCTTGCCGCCAAACGAGGGCCCAATATCGAGAAGCTGCCGCGGATCAACTCGTTGTTCCAGCAGTCGGACCTGAAGGTAGTTTCGAATGGTTGACATTCTGAGGTGCTCGGCCACGAGCCTTGAACCTCTTTTGCATCACTTTCGGCGAGAGAAGTGGACCTATATCTTCGGTGCTTTCATCTGGGCACTGGTCTGGTACGGCACTATGGTGTTGATGAGCTATATCCAGGGTCCCGATGCTTCGGGTTTTCCGGTCGATGTCATGCCGCTCCTGGCAGGCCTGCCAATCATCATCGTCGGCTGGCGTGCCGTTGCGCTCGGCGACAAACTCGAAGACGCCCTGAGGGATTTCGATGACGGAGCTGCTTTCATTTTTCCAACGAACAAGCCGGGCATTCTCAGGATCTTCCTTGCCGACTTCAGGCAATCAATTAAATGGTGGTCCAGAGTCATCTCGGCGGCAATTGGTATTATTTCGCTCGTTGGCGTCATCGCATTGGCGACCTGGCAAGGAGCCGTTGGCACGGACCAGCTACTCGCAGTGCTTCTCATGATCGGCGTTCCCCTGATTGCCTGGCCGATTGGAACCTTGCTCGGACAATTAATGGGTTTCGGCCAACTGAACCGCATCATGACGCGACATGGTATCCGCCTCGCTGGGGTATCTACGCCACAGGCCCGCGACGCGCTTCGGGTCCTTGGTGACATCAGGACCTTTGCAGCCATCGCTCCGCTCATAATGTGCTACTGGTTTGCAGGATGGTGGATTGCATGGAGCTTCGGATTTGCGAGCGAGTATGCCTCACTCTGGAAAACGCAGTTCCTCATCTTATGGATCGTGTCGATAACGCTCTTCATCTTCGTTGGCATTGTACCCGCCCATAGCTTCAGAAAGACCGTATCGGAACTGTCTGGAGAAGCGGAAGGTCGGGCGGCGCGTGAAGAACAGATCACACAAGCACAAAACGACCTCGATCAATGGCAGCAATCATCGACCGATCGCTCGCGTCATCAGCGACAGCGGATGGATGAGCTTGAGGCCTTCATTAAGAACCTCAGGGAACAGCAGATAGAATACAGGTTCCTGAACACGAACCTGCTGATCGCGCTGCTGGTCGTCAATCTTCTCATCCTGGGTGCACCGCTTGTGGTGGAGCTGTTTGCCGCCCCGGTGCTAAATCCTGCTTTTCAGGGGACAAGGGCATGACAAGCGCGACATCGATCACCATGCTTCCCGCCCGCGATGGCGACTGCCTTTTTGTTGAAGCCCGAGACTTTCGTTTGCTGATCGATGGCGGGAGATCACAGACGGGGAAAATCGAGCTGCCCGACTTTCTCGCAAACCTGCCTGCCAGAGCCGGCAAACCGACAATCGACCTGATGGTGCTAACGCATGTCGATGCCGACCACATTGCGGGCCTGTTGACGTTTCTCGCCAAGCCTGGGGCGGTCACGATCGGGGAGGTCTGGTTCAACGGTCTTGATCATCACAAGAAGGCGGCCGGCTTGTTCGTGCCGCCACCTGCCACCATTCCCAAAAAGACACCGGTTGGTACGCTGAATGTCGCCCAGGCTCTTAATTTTCATCAGCTCGTGCAAGCCCATCAAATACCTTGGAACCAGAAAAGTGCGGGCGCGGCCATCATGATAGAGCAAGGGTCGCCGCTTCCGCGGTTTGACCTGTGCAATGGACTGTCGCTGACATTGCTGGGGCCGCCCAAGCAAAAGCTTGCGAAGTTCTATCCTCAGTGGGTTGCCGCCGTCCGCGGCTTGAACTTGCCGCCCACACTTGCCGCGAGACCAAAAACTGTCCCTACCATCGACAACTTGGCCGTTCTTGCAGCGGAGGAAGATTTAGAGGATCAAACTTTGCCAAACGGGGCGAGCATCGCATTCGTTCTGGAGATCAGTGACGGCAAGGCGATGAAGCGCATCCTCTTTGCTGCGGACGCTCATCCCGACGATCTTGTCGACGGGCTCAAGCACTATAGCGGTGACGCACGCGTTTTCTTCGATGCGATCAAAGTATCACATCATGGCAGCGCGAAGAGCAATACCTCAGCCCTCATCGCCCGTCTGTCTTCGCCTAGATGGCTTGTTTCCACCGACGGGTCACGCCATGGTCATCCCGACTCTGAGGCGATCGCTCGTATCGTGTTGTCTGCGGAAAAGGGAACGACGCTCATTTTCAACTATCGCTCACCGGTCAACAAGCACTGGGATGGTGACCAGCTCAAGCGAAAATTTGGGTATGAGACCTGCTATGGTACTGGAAAAACGCCTTTGACGATCAATGTGTAGTCATATGGGCGCTGAATGCGTGCGCTTGTTCACAGAACGTGCAGAATGCGCTTGGTCGGTCAGCCCGGAGATAGCGGCAGGAGAGGGATGCGGCATTCGCTCAAGGCGTTGCCGCTTTCGTGCGAGCAAAGTCGCAGGGCTTGGTCTCATCCACGACACAGCCAGCTGGGGGCGTCCAGGCGTCTAGCCAGACAGAATTCACCAATACTGCGGTGGCTCGTCGGAAATCAGCTGCATCTTTTGGAAATAATCCGCGGCCTGCTCGCGAACAAAGTCGGGAGGCGATGCCCTCTGGGCGAGTTTGAGTGCGTCGTAGAGTCTCGGCGCGTCCATGAGTTCAACTTTGTAGCCACGGATCTCGGCCAGATCTGCAGTCCGTTGACCTCCGCTCTGGAATCTGGAGGTCGTGACAAAAATCCCCTCTGTGGCGCCTTTCAGGACGAGCGCTCCGACGAAGCTGCGAATCTGTTCGACACTGATCGAGCGCTTCGTGCACTTTACCTGAACGCCAAGCTGCCTACCGTCCTTGTCGAGCACGACATCGATGCCGCCGTCTCCGGAATAAGCCGTCACGACCGTATCGTAGCCGAGGCTGCGGAACACGGCTCCTACGGTTTCTTCTAACAAACGGGGATGAACGTTGAAACGAGACTCATATTTGGCAACGAGATATCGACGAACCTCGTCTAAAGGAAGCGTTAGGTCCTCGAGGTCGAGTTCCCTCAGACTTCCGGCGGCACCCTCCACTACGCGCCTGGTAGCGTAAGGCAAGGTTGTCCGGATCTCTCGGTCGTATTGGTTGGTCGCCTTCCACCAGCCACAGATCTTGCACGAATCGATGCTCTTTAGACCACTTTCGCGATCGGAGATGCGGACCTCATACATGCGATCGTGGGCTGCTGGATCGTTGTCGTGGTGCTCCGAAAAAACCCTGTTCATAGACGACTTGCAAAACAGGCAGTCGTGAGCGGACCACATTTCGTCCCTGGAGACCTCGCTGTACTGCCAGATCGTCATTGCCTCCTCCCTATCGACCAGGTCAAGGACCGGGCCTGCGTCAATGCGGACGCGCGGCCCCCCTTACAGTCTCGGCTTTCAATCATAGCGCGGTTTTCCGCGTGGTCGTAGCCGGAAACATTATTAAGCCTGCATGCGTCGCCTGACGTGTCATCAATACAGCGCATCCATATCTAAGCTGCGTTGCAATTGCATAGTGGAGGCCGTTTGTCGTACCATCGTTAAAGTTTGGCTAAGTGCCTCGGTTTAACTCTCATGTACCTTCGGGCACAGCACACAACGGACAGCCTTGCCCGGCATCATGTCGTTGATCGAGATGATTGTGAGGCGTTTTTCGCCAGAGGGTCATTTGCCAGGCTTGGACGTAGGTGCGACAACGGCTTCAAGGGAAACAGCGCCGGCTGAAGCCGGTTTTGGACCGGTGATATCAAGGCTGAGATCGACAACAGCTCTTGGCGAGAACGTATAGTATCGGGGCGGCATCTTCACGATCGTCTTCGTATCGCTTGCTTTTGCACCCGGAGCTTCGGCGACCGCGGTAACAAGGTAGATCTGGTTGGGTTCAACAATGTAACCACCGTTTGCCGGGAACCGGTCACGTGCGCGCATCAAAAGATCCAACGGATTGGGTCGCCTGAATTTGATCGTCCCCGAGAGCGGGATCGCGGTCTCGCCGGACGGGACCGTATCGACTTTAACCACGCCGATTTGGACGGGACCCTGAATGTTCGTGCGCTTGACGGAGATTGACACCCAGGCCTCGTCCAGCTGGGGCTTCGGTGTCACCTCCGTATCACGACTGCTACGGAACCCCAGCGCATACATCAGATTGTGAATTCCGCTGCTGCCGCCCGCAAGGACAAATGCCGTGATGAGTTTCGAGATCCAGTTGGACATGGCGGCGGCCTGCGTTGTCAGGTTTGCCCCGGAGTCGGGTATAGTAAAGGCGGCGAGAAGGCTTGCAAAAACATCCAGCTTAAACCAGACGACGACAATCCATGAGATCAAGACCATCAGGATCGTCTTGACCCCTTTCGTGTCGAAATAGGCGAGAAAGACGCGCCAATTGAAGATTACTGCAAAGCCATTCTCCAGAACGACCGCGATGACAAACAGCATGGTCAACGATTTGGCGGATGCCGTGTAGACCTCGCTCGACAGCCCCAGAATGGGCTGGCCACTATCCGCCGCCCAGGCCAGGTCGGTCATTTCCACGATCGAGACAATAGCCGCAACGATGATCACGTTCGCAAGACGGAGCAGGCTCAATGCATTCTTCCTTCATGGTTGGTTTTGAACATCAGGCGAGATCGAACTCGACCCAAAGCTTTGACCCCGATCGGACGGCCCGCAGTGAACCCGATGGCTGCGCAAGGGCGGACGGAAGGGCGGTTGAGCCCAGCCAGGTGTCATCGGCACGCACAGTTCTTCCACTCGTTTTCTTTTCCAACGCGTCCAGGATTCCGTGGAACGGCATTTCGCCCCAACCGACCTTCTTCGCATCTGTCTGGTTTGTCGGTATGAACGCGGAGAGATCTGGACTGGTCATCAGCTCCAACCCCTTCGCCTGCGCAGTCGCGTTCTGACTGCCATGGTGGCCGACCTTATAGAAGACAGTTCGAGCAAGCAGATCTGACGCTGTGACGGTCTTGTCCCCGATTTTCCAGTTCAAGTCTTGCCAGCTCAGCCAGCTCCCAATCTGCGCATCGGCCGCAAAGAACATGACGCGACCGGTCTTGATGTCTTCGAACGCGAGAACGACGCTAGTATTGTTGGTTTGGTCATCGAGCTGCATTGCCAGCGTTGAACTCGTCGCCAACCAGTCGAGATCGATGCGTCGCCACGACTGGTCGATGACGTTTTCGTCGAGTGGCTTTCTCTGCCGGCTTGTTCGCGAGGGCGCAGGAAGATCGCCGGTATAGTGGTTCCTCAGGAACGACAGTGCGGCCTGCTCTTCTTCGCCTGGGACCTTGCCGGCATAGGCAGCGTCGAGGGGCAGGCCGATATTGCAATCAAACGGCGCCGCAGGGTCGTCGAAAAATTGATCTCCTGCAGCCGTCGATGCGAACGAACCCGTAAGGGCGGCCACAATTGGTGCGGCAGCCATGCTTGCGAGCGAGTACATCTCGGACTGGCGATCGGTTACCTTCAACAGCGCTGCATCCCTCGGCGGGCCGAGGACGTAGATTCGAACGCCGTCCAGACCAGGGATTGTCGGTCGTATCGACCCTGGTTCGAGATAGAGGGGTGGCTGCTGTTTCCCAAGCTTGCCGGCGGCATTTCGCATTGCACGGACGCGTTCACCTTTGACGCCAAAATTGAACCCGAGGATCCCCTGAACGCCAGCCTTGACGTTCGACAGGTACTGGCTATCACCGCTGACGCCAGAAAGCCGCTGGCTCGCTTGGCAGAGCAGCGCAAGCGCCTGACCTTTGAATTTATCAAGCTGCTTAGCCTGTGGATCATCCGGGTTCTCGGTCCACCCCATCCAGACCTCGCCGATCTCTTCGAATTCTGCGAACTTGCCGGCCGCCGACAAGAACCCTGAGACGTGATCCACATGTTCATGGGTGACGACAAGGACGTCGATGATTTTCGTCACACTCAGAATGTCCGTGACAATGTCATTGATCGTGCCTGGTCCACCAGTGACAGAGCTGTGCACGCCGCAATCGATGAGCATGAAGAAATCGCGCGGGCCATCGCGCTTGATACGGATCAGATGGCAGTCGCCCAGACCCTGGCAGTAATGCCTGACGGTCATAAAGGGAGAAGTGCCCGGAATAGTGCCAGCGGCGCTCGCTTGCGTTGAGCTCTTAGCCATGATCAAGCACCTCATGTTCAGCATGAAGGATCGCGAAAGGCTCCTCTTTGGTCCGGCCAAAATAGAGGCTTCGCAACGGCGAACCGATATTTTCCCTGGCGGTCTGCTGCTGTCTCATGTCACGGGACGTGCTCGAGCTGTTCTTCAGCACGATGTATCGGATGCGCTGCTGCCCCGGGCGCTGCTCGATGATGACTGTCGCTCCCCCTCTGAACCAGTAGAACCCGTTGGCAACGTTCACGCCATCGAATGGCTTTGCCTGGCGCTGGGTGACAACGGCAATGACGTCGGTTCGAAAAGTACCGTCCGGTCCGATGCGTCTTGCCGGTCGCACACTATGGACCTCGAACGTCGTCGCGCCCAACGCCTCTCTCATTTTCTCGCCGTTTTCTTCATATCGCGGAACATTCGCGGCAAGGCCGAATTCGGCCATGACCTCCGGGTTCTCTTTGAAGATCTTGCTGAGCTTGTTCCACATGCCCCAGCAGTTGTCGCTATTCTGCTTGTAGAGCCTGGATCGATCAGCTTCCTGGTCCCAGGTGAGATCAAGACCATCGATCAGCCGAGGCAGCCAGGCTGGCTGGCTGTTCTGCGCGCCGCCCCACATTAGCGATTCTTGCGATATGGTCCTGACGTCACGCGGGAGAATGCCGCGATTGCGGAAGGCCTCCATGAACGCGGTGCGATAGCCGTAGTGGTCGTTCGGTACGACATCGACGTCGGCGGTAATCAATGCACGCATGTATTCGCCAAACGTCACGTCGACCGGTGGCAGGTAATCAAGTGCCCGGATGCACATGCGCAGCACCTGCTGCGCAGTCTTGCAGGTCTCAGATGTCAGGCGATCGACGAGATCGGGATGAAGTGCGCCTTCGGGCAACTTTCCCGTGCCATTTGAAGCGATGCGGAAGAGATCACTGACACGACGGTTGACTATGTTCAAAAAGGCTTCGTAGACAGCATAGACGAGAATCGAGCCCCGATCGTGCGGCTCCAGTGTGGTGTCGTAACGCAGTTCCTTGCCTTTGGCGGTCGCATAGTCCCGCAATGGTCCGCTCCGGCTGATGCCCTCCCCAAACTGTTTGGCGAGCCCACTGAGAAGGCTCATCGCCTCGAATTTTCCTTCGGCGCGGGCAATCTCAAAGCGCACCAGCTCTGTGACGGTAAAGTGCTGAAAGAGCGCGACGATATCTGCGAAAGCCTCGTGAAAGGCCGGCACATCCGGGTTCGACGCTTCCTGGAACCGGCGATGCAAGCCATCGAGCAGCGCGTGCGTTGTCTCGTGGGCGATGATGTCACTCGACAGGCACGAGAAGACCATCGATCCGGTTGGCGTCGAGTCGCCCTCCTTTGAATCCGCCAGGAAGTAACCGAAGAGGAGCGCCTTTTTTTCCGGGCTGTAATAGGCGTTCTGTCCTCGGAAGGCGTGCGGGTAGATCCTGAGTTTCGAGACCTCATACTTTTGTTTTTCATGTTCGTCGCCGTCCTTGACGGCCATAAATCTCGGAGACCACAAGGCGCGCCTACCCAAGGCAAGTTCAAAATGCCGGATCGTCGTCATCGCGACGGCGTAGACCATCTGCTGGTGAAATTGCGGATTTCCTTCTGACGGTGTCCACCCGTCCTGCGCTAGCAACATTCTCGAATTCAAGTCGACCGGTTCGTAGAAACGGTTGGAGGCCGGGTCCACATCGACAACCTCAATGTACTCGCCGATTGGTCCGGGACGTAATCCTTCCTTCGTGACGGGCGCATCGTCCCAGGGGACTGACAGCGTCGTCTCGTTGACGGCGACAGACGCCAGGCTTTTGGCGACACTCGGGTCGAGTGCAAAGACGCGCAGGCGCCTTTCGGGAACCGGCGGACGCCAGGCCTTCCGTTTCACCGGGGCGGCCGATGGTGACGCCGCCGGGCCCCCTGATATTGACGGCTTGCGGCCAAGCAGCGGAAGGAGGAAGGCCTGGAGATGTTGTGATGGGTTTGCATCCAGCGCGGCTTCGAGAAAGCGGTTGCGGGCCTCGACCGGTATCTGATCGATCGGAAGGTCCGGATCATCGATTGCAGTGTCGACATCGATGGACCGTTGGCAAAGTTGCGTGAGCTCAAGTGCGAGCATTTGTTGACGCTTCGTTGCCATGGTGTCCGGCGCAACCGAAACACCTCCGCCGAAGACGCCGTCCAACCATCCGAGGGTCGAGGACGCCGGCGGTAGTTTCAATTGTCTCAGGTCGGCTTCCGACAGCGGTGCGATCTTGAGAGCGTCCTCTGCTCGCATAACGCCGCGGCCGATCGTCTTTCTGGTCTGCGCGGCGTTCATTTTCGCAGTGGTTTTGCTCGCCGCGGTGAACAGAGCGTAGCGGACAGCTTCGACCCGCATCCACTTTTCCGAATAGTTCTGAACTTGTTCCCAATGTTCGGCCAGCCACAGCGCTGCTGCCGCGGCAATCTGCGGGGTCGCCGCCGACGTGCCGGCGCCATCCATGTCTACGACATTGCCGCAGCTTATCTGCGCCCATGGAACATTCGGTGTATACGCGCCCAGCGCCGTATCCATCTTGCTGTCGGGGCCGTAATTGCCCTGCATGGTGCCAAGTGCGAGATTTGTATAAGCGCGGCCGTCGGCCATCACCCCACAGGCGGCAAGGACCCGGCGGAAGCGGGCAGGGTAGACGATCGTCGGGACCGGAAGGTTGACAAAGTTGTTGCCGGCGGCGGTCACAAGGACCAAGCCTGCTTCGTAAGCCATGTTTACCGCATCGGCGAGCGCCTGGGACGAAAATCCGCCCATGCTCATCGAAAGCACGTGAGCTTGCTTCTGGCGAGCATAGTCGATGCCTTGAACGATCGTTCCCGTGGAAAAGCGCACGACCCAGTCGGCAATCCGGACAGGCAGGATGGAAGCTTGCGGCGCACCGCCCACATAATCGCTGAACGACTTCCATCCCGGTGAATTGCCGTTCAACTTGTTGCCTGCAAGGAGGCTCACCGTTCCGGTACCGTGCCCGTGGTTCGTCACCGCGGCGCCCGGAGGGATGTGGTCCGTCGCGTCATCAGGACTGCCTTCACCTGAGACAAAGTTCTTCGCCCATTCCACCTTCAGGTTCATCGGCTTGGTGAGGTGGTGTGGGTCGTAGCCGGTATCGAGATGGGCGATCAGTATTTTGCTCATCTTGTCGCCCACCGCGCGACGGGCAGCGGTGAGCTGACTGAAGTCATCTCCAAAGTTCCATGCGACCGTATCCGGGACGAAGGCCTTGCCTCCCTTCTGATCCTGGTCGTCGAAGCTGCAGAGCTCCGCCTTGTCTGCTGCTGCCGCAAACGGGCTCCCGGGCGGCTGCCGATCAACCGGCCACTGCTGGACGACATCTGGTTCGATCGCCAGCACGCCCGGCGTGGTCGCCAGAGAGAGTGGCTGCGCGGCATCCAGCAGGGCATGTGCCTGGTCCCAGGCGTTACCGGCAGACGATCCGGTCGGTTGGAGGCGAAGCCATGTTGACGGTTCGGCCGGAGAGGCCGCGAGTGCCGTGTCAAGTCCCGTGCTGCTGGCTACCGTCAATATAGTTTGGACCGAGAGCGGCGCGACCCCCTTCGATCTGTCCAAGGTCTCGCGAAGCTGACCGCCGTCTCCTGTAACTTTGACCAGTAGATTCGGAGCGTCTGCCACAAGGTCCTCCTGGGGCCGCAAAGCGGCCGATCGGCACGTTTTCGGGTATTGGAAGCGCTGCTGAGTAGGCTGGATCAGGCAAAGCCGGGTTCATGCATGATGCATTCCTACATGAGAAGCAGCGAGCCGACGTCTGCACCGTGAAATGAACAACAAAATCAGTCTCGCTTGAAGTAAAATCCAAGCAAAGTTCATTATTTCGCATGCACAACGCGCTTGCCCGTTCAGTAGCACACTTATCAGGGTCTGCGCATCAAGTTCAGTCTCTGGAAAAGCCCTCTTCCAACTGGCTTTGGTGTAGAACATTCAATTGAAAAACACAACTATCTGTAGAGGCTTGACTTTCTAATTTCTTAACAAAAGAGAAGAAAACTGCCCGCGAATTATCTCGCGGCGACTTTTTGTATATCTGCCAAAGATTGCGAGATATTATCGCATCGATATTTCCGGACTACACTCTCAGAATCCGATGTCGTACGTCGGGGAGACCTCGATCTCACTTTCGGCCGGACCAGCCCTGAAAATCCGCGAAAAAGAGCAATCGTGTATCAAGCTCTTGTTGCATTCAGCCAAAGTGCAAGAATTGTTTCGGCGGAAAACCAGCTCGAGTTTAATGGCACGGCAGCCGAAGCTTTTCATTCTTGAGATCAAGCCATCTCGAAAGCCCAAAGGTGGCGCGGGAAAGCCATCCATTTGGGGAAACAAGGGGATGTCACCCCCTCAAGATGAGACCGCTGCCCTAAGACAGCGTTAGCCATGACATCATCAGCAACAATGCGTTTCGACCACCCAACATCAAGATGGGGAACGAGACGCCGATACTTGCCTGCATCCTACGGTCGTGCAACACTTCTCGAGTTGTTTCCTGATGCAGTTGGTTGGGGGGTCTTCATGGCGCAAGGCATTTTCACCAGCAGAGTATTGTTCGCTTTCGTGGCCTCGCATCTGGTTCTTGGTTGGGCGATATCAGTTGCCGCCTCGGAGCTCCGTCCAACGCAACTTTTGAACGTTCAACCGGCTCTCCAAGACGAAAAAGAGTCTGAAAACATCAGCGGCGCGGACTGCGCCGTTGTGGGGTCCAAAGGTTCTTCCTGCCTCCTTATCGGGGACGAAAAGCGGTATGCGCGATTCTTCAAGCTCGAGGGTCAAACTCTTGTGCCAGGTGAAGAGCTCTTCCTGCTCCCGAAGTTCGCAGATGCGGACGAGTCCATTGAATTCGACGAGACAGACGCTGAAGCGGTAGCCTATGGGAACGGAAGCTATTTTCTTGTCGGCTCGCATGGTCGGAACAAAGAAGGCATCGTTCAGGATTCGCGCTACTTCATCTATCGCGTTGAGGTGGACCCAACGACCGGCCTCGTCGAGGATTTCGGCTCGAAGAAAAAGGCGTCCAAACAGGTTAAGCGATCCGCCAATTTGAAGGCGGTTATTCTTGCCGATCCCGTTCTGTCCAAGCATGAAGGCGACGTCCCCGACAAGGGCGGCATCAATATCGAGGGGCTGGCAGTGTCAGGGGGCAAGCTCTACATCGGCTTTCGAGGGCCGCTCCAGGATGGCAAGGCGATAATTGGAGCGATCTCGATCTCTGATGCGTTCGACAATCCGAAGGCCAAGCTAAAGCCATATTCGGTTGAGCTGGGAGAAGGGCAGGGCGTTCGAGATATTGCGCCGGCCGAGGACGGTTTTCTTATATTGTCCGGACCGCAGCGTGACACGGCGGGTTCGGCGGCCGTCTGTTTCTGGAAGCCGGATGCCGACGCCAAGCCCTGTGTCGATATAGTGAAGGCTGGGCCAGCAGATAGCAAACCGGAGTCGTTGACCGTTCTCGAGACGGAATCAGATCACTACAAGGTTCTGATCATGTCCGATGGAGCCCCCGGCGGAGCTCCCGCAATATACGACGTACCGCGCTAAACGTGTCGTTCTGCGGTTGAACCTGAATGAATAGAGATCGAGGGGGCGCGACGCCAACTGTGGCTGTCGACACGCGCGGACGGGCGTTGTAAGTCGATATCGACTCGCCAAGGGGATCAAGCGTGATTGAATTAATGTACTCGATTAGCGGCTCCCAACTCTAAAAAACCTTTTTGTAAATGACGTATTGAATGCGATATTTTGCCGTCCTTTGAGAAGTTGTCGACGGTCTAGCTAGCGCGACAGTGTTCACGGGGAAACCTCCCTTAGGCGACCGCGTGATGGATGGCCGCACGAATGCGCTGATAGGTCCCGCAACGACAGACGTTGCCGGACATTGCCGCGTTGATATCTTCGTCGGACGGCTTTGGGATCTGCGCGAGGAGTGCCGCGGCGGACATGATTTGGCCGGACTGGCAGTAGCCGCATTGGACCACCTCGAGATCGAGCCATGCCTTTTGCGCGGCAGCGCCCGCCGGTGTCTCACCAATTTCCTCGATCGTAGTGATTTTGCTCTCGCCCAGACTATCAATAGAGGTGATGCATGAGCGGGTGGGCACGCCATCGACATGAATGGTACAGGCACCGCAAAGCGCCATTCCACACCCGAATTTCGTGCCGGTCATCCCGAGAACATCCCTGAGAACCCACAGCAAGGGGGTGTCGGCATCGACGTCGACCTCGTGTGTGCGCCCGTTTACTGATATTGAGAACGACATGGAGCCTCACATGTGCAACTGGTTGAGAGCTAAACCATGCCGCTCGGCGACCATTGAATTCAAACTGATTTTTTGCAGTGATGATCGTGCAAATTTGCCGATGGCAGGTCGAATGCGCGGGGGCTATCAAGATCAGACCGATCATGCCATGGCGCGATCCGATCACGCGTTGCATCTGTGAATCAAGCGCCTGAAACGATTAGCCAGTCGTCCGGGCAGATTGCGTCAACGACATTTTCCCCGTCAGCCTAAAGCATCGAGAATGAGGCATAAATGAACCGCCAGAACGCTGAAAATATTCGACGCGCACCGCTTGCCACTCCGAGCGGACTGCCCGTTCGTGTTGTCGAGGAGATCGCCGGCGCGTTGACGCTGCTCCTTGCTGACGTCTTCGCGCTCTACCTGAAGACCACGAACTTTCACTGGCACATGTCCAGGCCCCGATTTCGCGACTATCACCTGCTGCTTGACGAGCAGGCCGACCAGCTGTTCGAATCCACGGACCATTGCCGAACGGTCCAGAAAGATCGGTGGGCTAACCCTTCGCTCGATTGGCCATATTGATCGCCTCCAGCGCATCCGCGACAACGATGCCGATTACGTCACACCCGATGATATGCTGGCCGAGCTTAGGGAAGATAACGGTCAACTGGTCCACGCGCTGCGTCAAACGCACGAACTGACGTCCGCGCATTCCGACGTGGCGACGACGAGCCTGATCGAGAACTGGATCGACGAGGCGGAGCGGCGTTTGTGGTTCCTGTTCGAGGTCACCCGGCCAGTTCAAGGTTGATACCGTGGTTTTTGGGGCAGCTTATGAACGACAACCCGACATCTCGTGATCCCGTCCACTCGGCCTCCGCGTCGGCGCTCGCCGAGGTCGCTGCCGGAGGCTTGATCGCTCTCGGATGGTACGACCTGACCTGCCCCTTCTGATATCTCGGCCAGGCCCGGACGCGCTTTTTGCAAGCCGAAGGGCTGACGGTCGTGGAGCTGGCTTTCCAGGCCCATCGCGATCTTCCGCCGGAAGGGATCCGCATCGGTGCACGATCCGGCCGCATGCACGAATAGATCGAGCGCGATGCAGCGGGCCTCGGGCTCCCCCTGAAGTGGCCGCCGAGCCTGCCCAATTCGCGCATTGCGCTTGCGGTTGCCGAATGGGTCCGGCGCAATCGAACCGCCTCATTCGAGGCGGTTCAGGCGCGATTGTTCAAGGCCCATTTTGCCGATGGTCTGGACATTGGCGACATGGGCGTCGTTCTCGAATGCGCCCAGGAAATAGCAGGCGATGCCGGGCCAATTCGCGCGAGCCTCACGACGGGTGAAGCGTATGGTTGGGTCGTCGAGGACGAGCAACTGGGAGAGCGCCTTGGTGTGAGGGCGACGCCGAGCTGGTTGATATCGGGAGAACTCATCAGCGGCTTCCATCCTCAGGAAGATTTTGCCCGCCTCCTGCCTTTCTCAGGACATTCCGAGACCTTATAGCCTCGCCAACGCAGGAGGCCGACCAATCAAGAGATCGAGCCGCAGCGTATGCCAGCCGACAAGACGAAGCGCGCCGTCGGCAGGCTCGAGAAGCACATAGTTCCAGCCCTCGGGATCCTTCGTCGATCCATAACGAATGGCGTCGAAGCCCACAGAGCGCGCACAGTCTGCGACGAAGCGTGAAAACACGTATTCCTGCTTGAGCCATCCTTTGCCTGTGCGTGGTGCCGCAAGCAAGGCAGAGTTGGCAATGGCGGTAAACAGCTCGTAGGCGGGGAGATCCTCGTCAATGTCCACGAGATCGAAGATCCTCAACGGCTGATCGATCGCCAAGGCGGCGATATTGAAATCCTTCTCCGGTTCGCCGATTTCCCTCAAGGCCGTCTCCGCCGAATTCGCCAGATAGAGCATGGGCGATGCCGAATGGTTGAACCGCCCTTCTGTGACATATTCCCGAGGCGCAGATCCATAGGACTGCGGCTCGTCGGGGGACTGGGCGTGCTCGACCATGCTCTCGGCGGATCTCGCCCTGTAGAACAGGCCGGGAACCCTCATTGCCGTTACCGTCGACGCATGGAGGCGGATTGCATCGAGCAGGCGCTGCGCCAGCTGGTGCTCGAGAAGGAGGAAAGGGGTCTGCCTTCCAAGGGCGGTCAGTTCCTCGATCGCCTCCTCCAGATCGTCGGCGCCACTGAAGCGATGGTCATAGAGCCATATATTGCCGGCAATGTTTGCAAAGCATCGGGGACACTCGACAAAATGGCGGAGTGTCGAGAGTTCGGCAGGCGAGTAGATCTCCACGAGGCGCGAATAATCGATGAACCCGGACAGACCCATCGAGTGCATCTCAAATTCCATGTCCCGAAACGCGACTCCAGGCCAAAATCGCTTGAAATCGTCATAGCAGGCGTCGCAGCAGCAGATGCTCGACGTGTACCCGGAATCGACCTCTTCCGCGACGAAATTGTTGAACCAATCGATATCGTGACGCGTGACTGGCAGGAAAGGCCCGATCAGATCGTCGGGCCTGAATGTCGCTTCGACGGGCTCGGCAGATTCTTCTGCTATCGTCAGGTCGCTCATCAATATGACTTCTGGTTTAAAACGGTCATGGCTCGTGCCGAAAACGTCGGCGCAATTCCTGCTAATTTCTCGATAAGTTCGGAAAGCGTTGTCTCTGGCCGGCGATATGCGGCGGCCTGGGCTGTAAGCGCATCAAGCAGGCCATCTTCTTTCGCCTCGAGCAACGCGCAGAGGAAATCGTCTGGCGTCATTGCAGCGATGCCGTCAGGCAGATCGGCGAAATCCCGGATATTGGACGTGACGATGATGCCGGCGCCAGCCACAGCGGCCGCGGCAGCGACGTGGCGGTCCTTGGGATGGTTTCGCATCTGAGGCTCAAGTGCCTTCCAGCCTTTCACCATTGCCTCGGGAAACGCCTCTTCCATGACGGTGCGCAGGAGAGCAGCTCTCTCAGGATCCATACCGTAGTCACTCACCAAATTGCGGATCACCTCGTCGAGGATGCGGGAAGACCAATGCAGCCTGAAACAGTCCGCGGCACCGGCGCGCAGCAGGGTGTCGCGCAACAACATCGGAAACAGGACGTCGGCATCTAGAACGGCGATGAGCATGAGATCTGAAAGCGTACCTGCGGAGCGGGGTTGCGTTTATAGCGTTTGAGAGCCATATTGTGGTCATGGCAGTATCACATCGCACCACAGGCAAAAAGCCTTTCGACACTCTCAAGACCGTCCCGGCAACAGATCGCTCGGCTGCGGCAAGGGTTGCGTCTCTCCTTGTGTCCCGTTCGCAGTCCAGAGGATCACTGCAGGTCATTGGTGATCACGGCGAACGGCTGGAATTGCCGAGCGCGCTGGCGGACATCATGTTTCGCGCCGCTGAGCTTCTGGCGGAGGGCAGGGCGGTCACCGTCTTGCCTGATGAGGAGACCATGTCCACCCAGATGGCTGCAGATATCCTCAACGTCTCACGGCAGTATCTGGTTCGACTGGTCGATGCCGGCGAACTTGCAGCCGAAAAGGTTGGCAGCCATCGCCGCCTGCGGGCCACGGATGTCGCCGCCTACAAGGCCGCGCGCGACGCAAAACGCACGTCGGCCCTCGATCGGCTGAGCCAACTCAGTGAGGATGCAGGCGGCTACGATCTCTAAACTCGTCCGGAACTAGCGCAACGCTTCCGGCAAACGGTAAAGCAGGCGCCGGGCCGCAGGCCACCCAACGTCCACGAATGCCTCGAGTACTTCGACCAGAGCCATCCGCCGGACGGGATCATCAAAAAGTTCGCGGTGGTCTGCAATGGTGCGACCGATCATCGTCACGAATTGGGCGGCCCCTAGCGATTCGGACTGGTAGCCGTGCAATTTTCCGGCATGAAGGAGCGCGTGGGAAGCCAGGTCGAAGACCTCAGCCGGGTCGGCTGACGACAAAAAGTCCAGGAGCTGAAGCAAATGGTAGATGCTGCTGGGAGTTCCGACGTCACCAACCATTCGAAATGTTGCCCGGTTTTCTCTAAGGAACTGCTTGCGATCGGAGATTTCTCTCAACGCGCGGGGCTCCTCGCCCTTCTGGATTTGTATTGCTCCAACCGCATAAAAAAATTGGTCCGACATTTGATCCAGCAGGGCCGCATCTTCGGATGCCGCAGCATTGCGCTCTTCCGTTCGTTCACCGTTACCGAGGGCGAAATAGCCTTCGATGCCGCGAGCTGCGCGGTCGATAACATCGAAAGCGAGCTTTTGGCACCTGGCGCGTGTCTCATGATCCGACCCGTTCGTACTGTCATAACCGAGAGTGAGGCCGTCCCGGATCGAAAACGCGCCGTGCCGCAATTCAGGCGCGTGCGCTCCGCGATCGCCAAGCCACAGGTCAATAATTTCCCGCGCTGTTGGTTGACCGTGGCGCGTCCACAGATGAAACACGAGAGTTCCAATCCCTTCACGGAAAGTGTCGCGACCATCACCCTTCTCGACGTCCGTCCTCGTCAGAATGGTCTGTGTGAGGGCAACGACACGGTCGGGCTCCTGGTTGGACAGGCGGATGAGAAAGTTCACAAGCTGAACCATGACCCGCGCGTTTGTCTCGCTCTTTGCAAAATTTGCCACCAGATCCCACATCAGGGCCTTGTCGGTGTTCCATAGAAAGGAAAGCCGCATCGCAATCTCGTTTCGAACATTGGCCGCGGCGTCGGTTGCGTAAGACCGAATCTTGCCGCTCAGTCGGGCCGTTGCCTCCGGCGCATCGCGAACGATGTTCATGGTCGTCGCGGCCGTGTTCGCCCAAGCGCTATTTGCGAGACCTTTATCCATGGCCGATAGTTCCGCGAGTTGGCTTCCAATCAAGGCCAACAGCGTCTCAATTCCTTCGCGTTGGGATTCTGTCAGTGCATTGACCATGGCAAAATCCGCGGTCAGCCTTTCAATCCCCCAGGTAACCCTCTCCCAGCCATACACTCTGACCAAGGCGTGGGCCGCAGTGCCTGCCTTCGCCAATTCCGCGGTCACGTCCTGTATCGCTGCGAGCCCCGCCTTCTGATTGGCCTCTTTCGAGACGGCGTCCTGGCATAAGGTGATCGCGGTGAGGATGGACCTGTTGGGCTCTGCCTCAACATCAACACCCTTGTCGGAGAGCCAGCTATATTCCTCGTGCTCCATAAAGCCGTAGTTGCGATGGCGGCGGCCATGATCGTTGACGACCATTCCACTTGCGCTGGCGTCGTCAACAATGTCCTTTGCGTCCTGAGTTTCAAGCGCATCTCTGCCGATGGCGCCGAATACCTCGCGCCGAAAATCTTGCGCAGCCTCGGCGGGCCGGGCAGACGTCGGAAAGACTGCCGCCAAAATGGTCTCTTCGACCTGCCGTCGCTCCGACGGCGAACGCTGGCTGTACTGAGAGACAATAAGGTCGAGCGCCGGCTCCATCGTGTTGGCGGAGCGCAAAAGCACGAGTTCGATCGCCCAGAACCAAAGTTTCGTGGCCAATGCTCCACCGCGAGAAGCTGCAGCTCGCAGCAACCTGTTCCAGAGCCAGGCGTACCGGTTTTCGGCGATCAACCGGTCTGCTACGGCAATCGCGTCGATATCCGAAAGCTTCTCCAACATCTCAACGAAGCTGTCGATGATCTGCACTGCATCGTCAGAATAGGCGGCTCGATGCTCGGACGCCCAGATATAGCTGTAATCCTCGACGACGTGGCCGACCTGCTGGCCGACAGACAGGACGGTCGTCTCGACAGGAATGCTCAGACTGTGCTCGTTTCGGATGTAGCTGCGCGCTATCTTGATCGCGATCTCCGTGGCTTCCAAATAGTGGCTCTCGGCGAAGGCCGCATACGCCTCCTTCAACGCCCATTGGGACATCTTGAAATCTTGGCGGCGATTGCTGGTGAGGGCCAGGATCTTGCTTTGACCGAGTTGGGTCGGACCATCCTCCTCAACCGTGTGGTCGAAAACACGATCGTAGATCTGGACAACGAGAGCAGGGTCATGCTCCGCGATGTCACCGACATGGTTGGCCAGCCAATGCATGTCGCTTGCCGCATGTTCTTTCATGCGGCCGGGTTCAAGAAGCCGTTCAACCAATTTCCGTGAGGCTGCGGCGTTGGTACCGAAGGTCTTTGCGACAAATTCGATGGCAATCGCCATCAGCATCTCGCCACCGGCGGCATCAAAAGCATGATCCATAACTGCGCGCGCCGCAACACCGACGCGACTGCGCAATCCCGGATCCTTGACGCGGTTGACCAGTGCATTGATCAAGGTGCGCAACGGCCAGGCGATCGTTGTGACAAACGCTGCTCCGCTCTCCGCCAGGAGGCACCAGGGCGCGGGCGGCACGCCCTCATCATCCTCCAGTCTCACGGCGAGCGATCCGACAAGGTGTCGGAATGCGGTGAACGCTTTTTCGCGGTGCTCGCGGTGGGACATCAATCGAAGAAAGCTGGCTATGTCGCCATCCTCCGACGGGAGATCGCAACCGACCCGAGCCGCAACACTTCTGGCAATCGGATCGGCAGAGCTGTCGCCCGCCAGTTCAACAACTGACTGCCAGAAACGATCCCGTCCGGGACCTGATGTCTCCCACAGATGTTGGAGCGCGAAGGAGAGCGCCGGGGCCAACAGCAAGCTTGCGCCGGTTTGTTTCAGAAGCTTGTCGGTTGCTCTTGAATCGTTGAGCTCGATGATTGTTCGGCTCGCGGTGTAGTCGAACAGGATGTGGTGGCGAAAGGCCACTTCGCGGTCCCCATTCACTGAGATCAGAACGCCGCGCTGAAGCAGTTCATCGAGGGCGTTGCCGGTGCCGGCGCCGGCTGCCATCCGGGTCGCCTCCATCCGGCCCTGGTCGATCATCGCTTTGACGGTAGTGCCAAGACACTGTTCGGCCAATGGTCCGAGCGGCCTGACCCGCTCGTTCCAGTACATCTCCAGCAGTTGAACCTGCGATCGCAGGCTTTGAAGCTGCTCCGGTTCGACTCCATCCGTCAGGAGATCGGCCAGCAGGCGCGTGTTGAAGGGTACCTTGGCGAGCTCCAACAGCTTTTGTCCGCCGTTGTCGATGGCAATACGCAGTGCCGGTATCTTCGTCAGTAATTCCTCGAATTCAGCATCGGACCATTCCGGTACCTTGATGTGCCGCACACCCTGGAACCTGAGGTCGGTAAATTCTGTACTGGCGGGCACGCCCCGGAACAGTCGAGCAAACTCCTGTCCGATCATGAGATCGAATGTCCGGATGGACGCAACAATACGCCATCTCCCTTGATCGAGTTCGAGCACCTCTTGCATGACAGTTCGAAAGAGCGCCTCGCTTCTGCCGAAACGGCAGGCATCCAAGGCGTCCAAAACCAGATACCCCGGGCCATTACCCGGCCAGTTCGCGAGCACCTTGGCGAGCGGATGGGAGATTCCAAGCGCCGCCGACAGCCCCTCGACGGACTCTACCTGCAACCGATCAATCGCGAGAAGGACGACATCGCTGCCTTCAGCACCAAGCTGACGTGCCGCCTCGTTGACGACGGCGCTTTTGCCGGCTCCCGGATCGCCGATGACGACAAGCGACCCCTGCTTTGCAGCTTCGACACAATTTGCCGTGCACTGGCGGGAAATGGTGATGTCGGTCCCCGAGACATGTGTGCGTTCGAAGTCTTGCAATGATCGTCCGACGCGCGCCGTTCGATCCTTGAGGGATGCGATGTCGGCAAGATAGTTCGCCGGAGCGCTGATCGGTACGCCACTCCGTCCAAGTTCTGAACGCAATCCAGCAAGGCTGATGCCATTGCGCGCAGCCATCCGCCGCTCGCATTCCCTCTCAAGGACAGCGAGGGCAGCAGGTGCCGAGTGACGATCGTTCAAGGCGTTGCCAAGGACCGTTTCTGCCGCCGTACGGTGAGGTCCGGCGAAATCGAAATCGAGTATGTAGACAAACTTCAAGATCACGTCCGGGTCGACGTCAGCAAGTGCGCCGCCGCGGGCCGCAAACGCTTTTGCTGTCAACTTGCGAAACCCGTCGAGCGCTTTCGTCTGCTCTTGCGACAGAGTTTCCGTTGACCCGTTTCTTGCGATGTCGAGAGCTCGTGCGAGATGATGTTTGATTGTTCCGGATGTTGTGGGACCAACGGCAATGACCATACAGTCGACGCCCGAGACGAGAGGCCTGTCCCAACCTCGGGTTCCTTTCCCGGCGAAGGTGGCTTCCCACAAACGGGCTAATTCATCGCAGGTCTTTCCGAGTTCACTGGAAAGTGATGTGGAACTTGTCAGGCTATTTTTGCCCTGAATAAAGACCCTTCCATCCGTATCCAAGTTCACCAGGACGTCATCGACCGGCGCCTCCGTCTCAAACCGTAAGCCGGTCACCCTCGCGCTACCAAGGCCCAGTCGAGCGTCCAGCGCAATCCCTGCCAAGCCCTGCGAGGCGAAATAGGCTGCGACCGAGGCCTGGAAGCTTACACCTGACGCCGTCGCGTTTCCGCCGGCAGTCGCCATAAGTGCTCGCTTCTTCAGCTGTGTGACTTCGGCGGGCTTCGCCATCGATGACCTCGAAAAATCTGACCGTCCCCGGCCGTCTATCAAGCAATATTTCCAATCCATAGCCGCCGGCTGATGCCTACTCAAGGTTCTGCGGACATCAACATTCAAGGAAAGGCTAACGTCGTTGCGGTTGCGATCGTGACCGAGGCGGACAGGCCGCTGATGATGAAACAGGGAGAACCGGGGATCTTCGGAAATCTGATGGCGACCATCAGTTTTTGCGATTTGATCCCGGCTGTCTTTGCGCCTCGGATACAGACAGCCCAATATCGAAAGGCTCGCCATAATGCTCAAGCTCTATTCGCTCTGCGGCGCTGATCCACGGCATCTGTTCTCGCCGCACTGCTGGAAAGCAGTCATGGCGCTGGCACACAAGGGCCTGACGTTCGAGGAGATTCCGACAACTTATGCGCAAATCCGCGAGATTGGCGATGGTTTTGCATCGACGGTACCCGTGCTGGATGACAACGGACATCTCGTGTCGGACAGCTTCGATATTGCGCTCTACCTCGAGGATGCCTATCCGGATCGGCCTTCTTTGTTTCGCGGAGAGGGCGGCAAGGCATTGTCGCGCTTGGTCGAGGGATACTCGCAGATGGTCGTGCACCCGGCCATTCTGCGGATGGCGCTTCTCGATATTCATGGCGGCCTCGATGACGGCGACAAAGCCTACTTCCGGGAAAGTCGCGAAAAGCGGTTTGGTCAGCGGCTTGAAGACGTGGTCAAAAATCGCGACGATGAGGAAGCAGCGTTCGCTGCAAAACTTGAGCCGTTACGGTATCTCTTAAAGCTTCAGCTCTTTGTGGGTGGTGCGGAACCGCTTTTCGCCGATTACATTCTGTTCGGCGCACTGCAATGGCTGAGGATGACCTCCGGATTGTCGATGCTCGCGGCCGACGATCCCGTCGTCGCATGGCTCGATCGTTGTCTCGCTTTGCATGGCGGCAGGGCAGGCATCATAACAGCCGCTTGATCGTGTGTTGCTGTCCCCCGAATGGTTCTTAAGCGCGTGCGATGGGGCCGTTGGCATTCACGGCATCAGCAAGATACTCCCGGCCGATCGCCCCGTCTCCATCGCCTCATGCGCCGCAGCGACATCCGCCAACGGATATTCCCCGGAGATTTCGCAGACGATACCTCGTTCCATTGCCGCGATTGCCGCCATTGCCACCTCGCGGTAGCGCCCCAGATCGGCGCACCAGGCCATGATGCTCGGATGCGAGAGCGACTTCCCGGGCCGGAGTTCCTCGATCGCGACAGGCGGGATGGGCCCGGCGGCCTGTCCGATCGTGATCGCGGTTCCGAATGCGCGAACCGATCGGATGCTCTTTAGTAGCATGTCGCCGCCAATCCCGTCACAAGCGACATCGACGCCTTGGCCGCCGGTTAGCCGCTTTACCTCAGCGACGACATCCGCGTCTCGTCCGATGATCAAGTGATCGGCACCGTGGGCGGCTGCGAGCGCCGCCTTTTCTTTGGAGCTGACCGTGCCGATGACCGTAGCGCCAAGCGATTTGGAGAGGCGCACGAGAACGCTGCCGAGCCCGCCGGCCGCTGCATGGATCAGGACCGTGCTGCCAGCCCCGACGGCGCTGACCTTCGTCAGAAGCAGTTGGGCTGTCATGCCCTTGAGAAGAGAGCTCGCCGCGACTTTCGCCGGGACCGAATCGGGAAGACCTATCACTCTTTCGGCGAGAATTATGCGGGTGGAGGAGTAGGCACCGACCGGGGGGCCGGCATAGGCAACGCGATCACCGGGCTTGAAGCGGTCCACGCCGGTCCCGACTGCTTCCACCGCGCCCGCGCCCTCGACGCCAAGGACGGCGGGATAGGGTAGGGGATAGAGACCCTTGCGGTGATAGGTATCCAGAAAATTGGTGCCGATTGCTTCATGTCGGATCCGGATCTCGCCCGCACCAGGCGATTGAGGCGGATATTCGCGAAGCTCGAACTGGCTAACGACGCCCGGGGCATTCAGCATGACGATCTGGTCGCTCATCTCTCAATCCTCCACTACAGCCATAAAATAGGCGATGGCCAGATGTGTGAAAATTCCCTATTATTTCCCAATGGATGGGAAGGAATTCACACAGATCGACTGGGAAGACCTCAGGCATTTCCTGGCGCTCGCCCAAGCCGGAACCTTGCTCGGCGCGGCTCGACAGATCGGCGTCGAGCACGCGACGGTCAGCCGGCGCGTTGCCTCGCTGGAAGTGACGCTCGGCCGCAAGCTCGTCGACCGACGCGGCCGGCGCATTTCGCTGACGATCGATGGTGAACAGGTGGCAAGACACGCCACGCTCGTCGCACGGCAGACCGCGGCGATCGAGCAGCTTGGTCGAAGCAGCGGAACCGACATGCGCGGCAGCGTGCGCATCAGCGCGCCGCCGGCTCTCACAAGCGTGCTCCTGGCAAAGCCGCTCGTTGCGATCCGTCGGGATCATCCCGGCATCGAGATCACGCTGGTGGGCGAAAAGCGGTTCGCGTCTTTGAACCGACGAGAGGCAGATATCGCCATACGCCTTTCGCGACCCGAAGACGGCGACTACGTCATCGCGCGGCTTGGCGAGATGCGCTTCCGTCTCTACGCCGCGAAATCCTATCTCGACACTGTTCCCCCGCCAGATTGGACCTTCATCGGATATGACGAGGGCATGAACGCCTCGCCGCAACAGCAAAGGCTGATCGAGATCGCCGCCGGCCGACCGATCGCACTGCGCTCCACCGTGCTGGAGTTTCAGGCTCAGGCGGCAAGGCTCGGCGGTGGTGTCGCCATGCTACCGGAATTCGCGGTCACCGGCCTCGATACCCTGCAGCCTGTCGCGCACGACGTTCCGCTCGTCAGAGAAGTGTGGCTGGTCGTCCATGCCGGTATCCGGGGTGTGCCGGCCGTGCGTGCTGTCATGGAGGCGCTGAAGGATGCATTCGTGACCCACCCGACAAACGACGATGATCTCACGCACTCCCAAAGCGACCCGACGGAGGCAACCCTCGCCTGAGGTTCGTCAAAAGGGCCGACTTCGTCACTGCGGTTCGTTATCCCCACCAGTTGCAAAACGAAAAATTAGCAACCCCAATTCTGGGAGGCGGCGAAAACGTGTAGGTTACTCACCGAGCAGCGCAGCCGGAGACAGGTATGGGGACAGGTTTTCTCACACAAAAAGCTCGGACCCCTGGTCCATGGCGGATCGCTGCCATCGTCGCGATTACGGTGGTTCTGATCGTCATCTGCCTGTTGTTGGTTTCGGTTTCCGGCTGTCGTTTGGCACTTAACCGTGAGAATGCGGCCGTTTTTTTGTAATTTGCAGTTTATTTGAGATTCCGCGGACCGAGAATCTCAAATTAAGTGTAACTGCGAAGACGTCTGCGACTGACTCGCGCAGTCCACAATCTCTTCGATAGCGTTGCCGAAGCGGGCTTTGTTCTCACCCATCATGTGGCTACGCAGCATGTAAAGCATCTCCGGCCCGGCGCGCTGGACGATAGCCACACCAGCTAAAAGAGCCGGCCGCAAGTGCAGTGGCAAGATCGGACTTGCAGGGGTCGGAAGTTCGCCAGTTTCCATCTTGAGGACGTCATCGAGATCAGGAATGATGACGCCGAGTACTCTACAGCCTGACGGTTCGTAGTGATCGGGGAGAGGTTTTGGAACGCGCCGCATCAGCAGGAGGCGGGCGATCTCACTTGGCGACACCCAGTTCTTGATGCCGTGCTCGGCCTCGTTGTCGAGTATCCGCTCTCCTGTCAGCGCAGCATGGTGGTAGCGACTGAAGGGAGCGGGGCGGTCACGCGCGCCAATGGTCTGAAGGAGGCCCCCACAAAGCGGGCAGGTGATCCGCCAGCCGAGAAACTGGCTTCGAAGAATGACGCGCGACCCATCGATATTCGGACGACAGCCGCAGCATAATTGCCGAGGCTCGCCGGCAATTAGCCGCCGTGACGATTGCGGAATATTCGAGAAGGTCATACGGCGAACCGTAGTTGGCTCGATCGAGAACATACAAGCTATGCGGACGACCTGACCTTCGTTGAGATCTAAATCGGCCGCACGCAATGATAGCACCTCGGGAAGGCAATGCCGAAGCATGGCCAGGGGAGGGATTTCGTAGAATGCGGCGTGCCGAATGATCCACGACGACAGAAGTTCATCGGGGTAGGGAGCCAGCCTTACCGGCAATTGCCGTGCGGATATTCCCATCTCATGCGAACGCTGCTTCGGCGTCAAATTCCGGCTCCCATTTCTCAATGGCATCATCGGTAATCCGCTCTCCTCCGCTTTCGATTGCCTCGATAGCCAGTGAGTTGATTATGTGGAAGATGTTGGCGGTGATGCCCTCGGTGATCTGCAGTATCCGCCGCAATGATTTTGCAGTTAACACCGATGGATGGCGCAGTGGCGTGTTGCGCAGGATCAGGGCGACCAACATTTCGAATTGCTCATTTGCGGCCCAGCGGCTCAGCGTGAACTGTTCGAAGCGGCGCGCCAATTGTACATCGCCGCCAATGGCCTCACGGGCATCATTGACCCCGAAGCAAACAAGCGAGATCTGAAGGCGGTTGCTCAGAAAGCGCAATGTATTGAGGACGATGCGTTGCTCGCGATATGTTCCTGCGAGAATGTTGTGCACCTCGTCGATCACCAGCACTTGCACGCCGATCGCTTCCATGATGCGCAACGCAGCTTGCTCCATTTGTGCGATATCGGCGCGAGGTCGCTGTGGTGCGCCGAGGAGGGTCAGAAGTTCGGAATAGAACCGTCTTTCGCCTGGTCGACTGGTCATCTCCATTGCGAGAACCGGCGTCTTCAGCCTGCCGGTAAGCGAATTGAAGCTTGGCGGATGCTGATCACGGAAACGCTTCATGATCATTGTTTTGCCCATTCCGCTGTCACCGTAAATGGCGATCGAAGGCATTCGTGTTCCGCGTGGATGATCCACCAAGAAGTTGAGGCGATCGAGTACTTGCTTGGCACGCGGATAGACCAGCCAGCGACGTGATCTTATCGCGCGGATGCGCTGTTTATCCGCTTCACCTAACAGTGCCGCGGCGGTTACAGTCAGGTGCGAGATTTCTGTGTTCATGCCAGCTCACTCTATGTCCTCGTCGAAAGCCACAGGTTTGCTGGAGTCGATCCCCCGAAGCGAGCCCCACCCGCTGTCATCCACTTTCGTTTTTGTGCTGGCAGGGCGGCCTCGTCGTGCGGTCGATGTCGCCTTCACCGCTGCATCCACAAGTTTGCGCTGTTCAATGGCTGTGCCAACGATGGTGCGGGTGTTGACCTCTCGTCGCCCTTTCGCCAACAGCGTACGCCTTGCAGCCAATGCTTCGTGCAGCGTTACCGACGCCAACGTAAGATCGGCGTAGCGAGCTTCCACGAAGTTGCCTGATGGTCGCCGCACGAAGACACGAGACATATCCCTTGGATCGTATTTGACCAGCAGCCGGCGATTTGCACTCCCGACGTCGGCACTCAGGGCTGCCGACCAATAGCGCAGTCCAAAGAGATGGATCCCAGTTGGTTGCAGTGTGCGCTCCTGCTCGGGCAGGAACGTCAGCCAAAAACGCATGCGGTCCTGCGGCAATCGGAGTGGAATTTCACCCTCGTGCTCGCGCCAGACCGCGATTGGCGGGCGACCCAAAGTGCCGTGGATTGACTGATGGTAGGTACCAACAATGTCGAGGGCGATGTATCGCTCAAGTTCGCGCAAAGTCAGTGCCGAATGCCGCTTCGAATCGTATTCGCCAAGCTCCTGCGCATTGCTGAAGGTCGTGCCGGGTAGCAAGTGGAGTTTTCCCATCTGGGTGCCGATCAACCGTTCGATATGGCCGCCGAAGCGCGGTTCACCCGGCGGTCGCCAATTGATCGCGATGCCGGCATCCTCACACCCTCTCTTGAAAGCTCGACTCCTGAAGTCGCTGCCGTTATCGACATGCAATGTCTCCGGCAGGCCGGCAACCGGCCACGGTTCGACGATCTCGCGCTCCCGCAACCAAGGCGATTTGTCAAATACGGAGTGTAGTAAGCACAAACTGGTCGAGAGACGGGAGGGGGCTTCCATCGTGAGGTAAAACCCTGTCACCATCCGACTGCAGACGTCCATCGCCAGAGTTAGCCAAGGCCTCCCAATCGGCAGACGCGTTTCCTCGTCGACGACAAATATATCTGCTTTGGTATGATCGACTTGGACAATCTGGAGCGGACGCGAGGCGGCGAGCACTCCTGGAACAGCCGTTGTCCGCTTCACGATTTCGATTTCGCCTCGTCGTTTGGCGCGCTTCTGCAGGTTGATGTCCTCAAGACGAGTTTCGATCGTCCGGCGATGTGGCGGCTTGAGCCCGGCCGAGACGCAGCTTGTCTGTACATCTCGAACTAATTGAGAAACGCCCGGGCGGTTCTTATTCAAGTAGTATCGGTTGATGCTGGTGCGGATGATTTCCTCTCGCTTGTCGTCGAGCATCCTGCGGCCGTCAGGCCGGCCGGGTTTGCGTTCCACCAGCGACATCACCGTTCCTCCAGCTCGAAATAGCTTGATAAGACGGAAAGCAGTTGCCCGACTGACTTCTAGTTCGGCAGCCAGCAGCGCCATATCCCCGGCTGCTACCTTGCCAGACCGACGTATCAGAAATCCTCGGATGGCCTCGGCTCGTCGATACGCCTCATTCCAAAGCGCTTCGTCAACCTCCTCAGGGAATGGATCAGTCATGCAGAAAACACCGTCGATTGCGTCGACGATTGAATCTCACATTAAGTGCCAAAATCCAAGAGGGAATCTCAAATTAAGTGCCAAGTCTCAAATTAAGTGCCAGGCTATCTTGTTGAAACTGCTAGAAGCGGAATCTTACGGTTAAATGCAAAACGACATGCCCTCCGATAATGAGAGGCCAAGATCTTCTACACCTTTTGCATCCTTCACCAGGTCGGCGACCGTTTCGGTCGCAATCGGTGTGCCGTCGTCCCCCACCATTTCCAGTACCAGCCGTGCCCGCATATCATTTTCCCGTGACGAGTTTTCCATAATGACCGGAGTGGAAAACCGGTTACGCCCGCAACACGCTTTGCCGTTCTCCAGTATTGTCGGGGACGGTGGTATTCCGCATGAGTTAGCAATCCGAAAATTCTTTGGTAAACCGTCGTGACTTCGATTGACCGCGCAGCAAGTGCTATCGCAACCATCCTGATCAGGGAGGGGATCGATTACCCGCAAAGCAAGGCGGTTCACGCCCGTGCGCAGGCTGGTGACAACGCGGCGCTTCTGGCTGCCGATCTTTTCTCGGAAAATCGCAGCATAAGGCAGATCACATCTGCTGATGCATGAGTACAAGATGGTCGCCCTGCCGCAGGCGCTCATTCACGTTCCGGCGTTTGAATGGCTGGCCTTGCCAAGAGACGCGCTGGTCGATCCGTTCAAGCGTTTCACGGAACTCTTCCCAACGATCCGGATCATCCATCATTGCAAAGGAGTTCGTGTCGCTGATTTCCTGGAAAAGCGCCACCGTCGTGGCCAGATCTTCGACCATTTCGTACCCGAAGGCGTTGTCCTGTCGCCACATCCAGCCCTTCGGGCCACCGCAATCCTCCTGCGGGCAATTGCCGTCCCCTCCGGGGCAATTCGGATAGCGAGTTTCCGGCTTGACGTTCCCGCGCTCTTCCAGTCGGATTTCGTGCTCCCATGGGATGTTGAGGTCGTACTCATACAGAAAGCGGCTACCCTTGTGCAGTTTCAGATCGTCAAGCGCAACCTTCGGAGAGTTAGCGGCCGTTTCCCAAGAGCCGTAACGCACCGTACGAATGACAAACTGATAAAGGTGAATGCTCTCCCAGCCCATCACGACCTGGAGCACACCGTGAAACTCGCGTAGCGTCATGGTCGAGGGCACCTGAACCCGCCGCCAGAGCATGGGGCTCACGTCTTTCAGAAAGATCCGGAATTGCAGGATCGTGGGAGACCCATCCGGCGTGGATGGACTTTTCGTCGCCGCCGCCGACCGACGTCTCTTGGTTGTTGGTTTCAAAACCATGGGCCTCCGCGAAAATCATCGCCACCCCCATAGCCCATTCAAGCCAGATCAGGCACTGCCACACAATTCCTCATGCTCTCCGATTAGCCGCAACGTGTAGTAGGTGAATTGCATTCCCCTGATAATTAACGTGTCGGGCTCCCTCTGTTCGTCCTTTCGGAAAGCGTCTCGCTTTCAGACGTTCAGCCCAGATCTTTGTCGCTTCTTCATATGCGTCTTTCAATCTTTTCTTCGCGACCTGCTCCGCTGGTGATTGGTCCAAGGTTTTGTTCCGAATTGCGCGAGCAGATTGAAATGATCCTGGACGAACGCAGCGGTACTCATTCGGGCGACGCTCTGTGGGATGAAAATCGGCGGGCGGATCGTATTTAGTCCACCAACCGGTTAAGAATTAGCTATGCGGATTGGTATCGTCCAGGAGCATCAATTCCTGGGAGCGCACCACGGCCTCGCGCTTCGCAGGTATTCTGGGAAATAAAATCGATTAGCGAATCTCACGAACGCCAAAAACCATCGTGTTTGCTCCTTCTTGCACTAGACAAAAATCAACTTTCTTGTTCGTTGGCGAGCGTGCGTTCTGGAACAGGACCTTCCTGAAGGGGCGTGGGACACGAGGACAGGGGCCGGACAACCGGAAAAATTGATGGGTCTGAAGATTGGGTCTCCAAGGGAGTTGACCCTCGGGGAAGCGCGCGTCTCGATGACGCCCGAAAGTGCGCAGCAACTGCAGAAACTGGGTTACGAATGCATCCTTGAAACTGGGGCTGGGACAGCGGCAGGTTTCACCGACGACGCTTACCGCGCTGCCGGCGTGACAATCGCGGGTGGGGCAGAGGAGTTGTACGCCACAGCTGACGTGGTTGCGAAAGTTCGCTCTCCACTGCCGTCGGAGGTCGGTCTCCTGAGGCCAGGGCAGACCCTCATCTCTTTCATCTATCCCGGTCAAAACCCTGAACTAGTGCAACAGGTGAAGGACTGTGGGGCCAATGTCATCGCCATGGACATGATACCGCGCATTTCGCGTGCTCAGAAAATGGACGCTTTGTCGTCGATGGCCAATATCGCCGGTTATCGTGCAGTAATCGAAGCAGGAAACAACTTTGGTCGCTTCTTTACAGGGCAGGTGACAGCGGCGGGTAAAGTGCCGCCGGCGAAGGTGCTGATCATCGGAGCAGGCGTCGCGGGCCTCGCCGCGATCGGGACAGCCACCTCCCTCGGCGCGATAACCTACGCGTTCGACGTGCGCCCAGAGGTCGCGGAGCAAATTGAGTCGATGGGTGCCGAGTTCGTCTACCTGGACTTCGGAGCCGATCAGCAGGACGGCGCTGCCACGGGCGGCTACGCCGCACCCTCGTCACCAGAGTTTCGCGAAAAGCAACTGGAGAGATTTCGCGAACTCGCACCTGAGATCGATATCGTAATCACCACTGCGCTCATCCCCGGTCGTGATGCTCCCAAGCTTTGGCTCGCCGATATGGTGGCGAAGATGAAGCCGGGCTCTGTGGTGATCGATCTTGCGGCCGAACGTGGTGGCAACTGTGATCTTACCGTCGCCGACCAACGTGTTGTCTCGGACAATGATGTCATTGTCATTGGCTACACAGACTTCCCAAGCCGTATGGCCGCACAAGCCTCCACGCTCTATTCGACGAACATCCGCCACATGCTGGCGGACTTAACACCCGGCAAGGACGGCAGGCTCGTCCACGACATGGATGACGATGTTATTCGTGGCTCGACCGTGGCCTTCGAAGGTGCGATCACTTACCCACCGCCGGCGCCCAAGGTGCGGGCAATCGCAGCTCAAAGGCCTAAAGAGAAGGTGAAGGAGCTTACACCTGAAGAAAAGCGGAACAAGGAATTGGCTGCCTTTAAGAAGCAGACCCAGAGCGTTGTCCTTCTCCTGACAATCGGAACGGCGCTTATCTTCGCGGTCGGCGCATATGCGCCGGTCAGCTTCATGAGCCATTTCCTGGTCTTCGTGCTGGCGTGCTTTATCGGATTCCAAGTCATCTGGAATGTTTCGCATTCATTGCATACGCCGCTAATGGCGGTGACGAATGCGATCTCCGGGATCATCATTCTCGGCGCTATTCTCCAGACCGGATCACCAAGTCAACTCGTGATGTCGCTCGCTGCACTGTCCGTGCTGGTGGCGACTGTGAACATCGTCGGCGGCTTCCTCGTCACGCGACGCATGCTTGCAATGTTCCAGAAGTCTTGATCGGGAGGGCACATCATGACGATCGGTATCGTTACCGCCGCATACATTTCGGCGGCAGTACTTTTCATTTTGTCGCTCGGTGGTCTCTCCGGGCAAGAAAGCGCAAAGCGCGCGATTTGGTATGGCATCGTCGGCATGACGCTCGCAGTGGTCGCGACAGTATTGGGACCAGGTGTCGGCAATTGGTTCGTTATCCTCCTTATGATCGTCGGGGGAGCCGTGCTCGGCCACTACGTGGCTAGCCGCGTGCAAATGACGGAGATGCCGCAGCTTGTGGCCGCGCTTCACTCCTTCGTGGGGCTTGCTGCAGTGCTCATCGGCTTCAACGCCCATGTCGAAGTGGCGATTGTTGCCGCTATGGACGAAACGGCTCGCGCAACACTAAGTGGGTTTGCGGATATCCTGGCTCATAAGACGTCAGTTGAACTCTCAATCATGAAGGTCGAGGTGTTCCTCGGCGTCTTCATCGGCGCTGTAACGTTCACCGGTTCGGTCGTGGCATTCGGCAAGTTGGCCGGCAAGGTGGACGGAAGGGCTAAAAAGCTCCCGGGGGGACACTTCCTCAACTTGGGCGCAGCTATCCTCTCAATCATCCTACTGTTGGCGTACGTCAATGGTGCCGAGGCATGGACGTTGGTCTTGATGACTTTCGCCGCGTTCTTCATCGGTTACCACCTCATCATGGGAATCGGTGGTGCAGATATGCCCGTCGTGGTTTCGATGCTGAATAGCTATTCCGGCTGGGCGGCGGCAGCGATCGGGTTCACCCTCGGAAATGATCTTCTGATCGTAACAGGTGCACTCGTAGGCTCTTCGGGCGCGATCCTGTCATACATCATGTGCAAGGCGATGAACCGCTCTTTCATCTCCGTTATTCTAGGCGGCTTCGGAGCCAGCGTTGGGCCGGCCATGGAGATCATTGGTGAACAGATTGCCATTGACGCTGAAGGGGTCGGGGCCGCGCTAAACGATGCCGACAATGTCGTTATCGTGCCGGGCTACGGAATGGCGGTCGCTCAGGCACAAGCCACTGTTTCGGAGCTTACTCGTCGCCTGCGCGCGGCAGGCAAAACAGTGCGGTTTGCCATCCATCCGGTGGCGGGACGGTTGCCGGGACACATGAATGTTCTGTTGGCCGAAGCAAAGGTTCCCTACGACATCGTTTTGGAAATGGACGAGATCAATGACGACTTCCCGAACGTTGACGTAGTTATCGTCATCGGATCGAACGACATCGTCAATCCGGCCGCACAGGAGGATCCAAACTCCCCGATAGCGGGCATGCCGGTATTGGAGGTCTGGAAGGCGAAGCAGGTATTCGTATCCAAGCGTGGCCAAGGAACCGGTTACTCGGGAATTGAGAACCCGCTCTTCTACAAGGAGAATTCGAGGATGTTCTATGGCGACGCGAAGAAGTCGCTTACCGACCTCCTCGCATTCGTTTCTTGACGGGGTGCTGGCCCGAAGCCGGACAAAAGACGAGATTTTCCTTCCATCGCCTGACAAGTCTGCTGGTGCGCAGAACAACTCCGGCCTACATCAAATTGGAAAGGGTCGCGGGGCAGGGAAACCCGTCGCCCCTTCTCTTTGTCGTGAAAAGGGATGCGCTTCCTGGTTCGGGGATGGGCTTCGATGCAATGCTGGGATCATCGAAACCAATTCCAGAATTGTCCGCCCCACTTGTCGGACCGCTTCGAGTGCCACTCGTTTGCGGTCCCCACGGCATGCTAACCACGCGTTCGTATCTGCTTAAGACCAAAAGCAGGTGTCTCACTCGCTTCTAAATCGTTCTCACGTTCCTCATCATGATCCGCATTGCGCGAATAGCTGCTTCGAGGTCTTGCGGGTCAACGCCTTTTATCAGCGCGTCTTCACGCGCCAGGGCAATGCGGATGACCGTTGCGTGGAGTTCGTAGCCTTTATCGTTAAGCCACCAGATCCGCTTACGAGGGTCCTTTTCCGACGTGACCGAACCGAGCAAGCCCATTTCATCGAGCGTCGCCAAAGCACGACTGGCTGCAGCTTTGTCCAGATTCACGACCTCACAGATCCTTGCGGCCGTGATTTCGGGTTCTATGGCAAGCATCGCGATCGTCCGCCACTCCGTAATGCCAATGCCAAATCGTTCACGATATATAGCCGACGCACCACGCGAGAGCGCATTGTTGATGCTCGAGAGAAAGAACGGGATGTAGTTGGTGATGTCGAGAATCTCGACCCCGTCTCGTAGCGTTGTCGGGTGGGAGATCCGGGCCTCAGGGCAAATCGCATCGGGTTCGGCACCTTGAAGCTTCTCGCGTATCTCATTTCGATCCATCAGGCAGTTTCTTTCAGCGCCTTTGCTAGGCCGACAATGTCGAAGTCCCGAGCTGCGAGCGCGTCCAGCGACACACCATTCGGATGTCGAAGAAGCTGTCTTGCGGCCATATGTTCGCCCGCGGCATTGATTGTCTCAAGGCACACTAATTTGCCCATCTTGAACCGAAAAACAAGTTGTCGTTCGCGCGGACGTACCAGTGGGACGTCTTGGTCCGCTGCCTGGCCGAGACCGGCAATTTGCAACTTTAGGGTACCTTGGTCGCTCCAGAACCACGGCACTGCATCGTATGGAACTCTTTTTCCGGTAATCCGCCTGGCGATGGTGCGGGCGTGATCCGTCGCTGCCTGCACTGATTCCAACCTGATGATGTCGCCTCCAGTCGGGCAAGGAAAGGCGGCGCAGTCGCCCAGAGCCGAGATGGACCGGTCAGCCGTCGTCAGTGTGTCGTCGACCAAGATCCCGTTTTTGACCGGAAGACCTGCCGCTTCAGCGAGCTCCGCGTTGGGACGAACCCCCGCGGCGAGAAGGATCATGTCGCCTTCGATGCGGCGCCCGTCGGACAGCCGGACACCACATGCCAAACCACCTTGGTCTGTTTCTAACTCAACCACCGACGCATCCATAATCAGTTCAGTGCCTAAGCGTTTATGAAAGGTGCGGAAGGTTTCAGAAATTGCCTGGGAAACCACGCGCGCCATGGGGCGTGATGCCGCCTCAACGACCGTCACGCGATGACCGGCAGAGACGGCGACAGCCGCAAATTCGAGGCCGATGAAGCCACCGCCGATGACAATCACCGTCCGCGCCGCGCATAGAGTGTCGCGGAGCCTGTCTGCATCCGCGGTCGTCCTCAGGCTGTAGACGTTGGAGGCTTCCAGTCCAGGTATGGGAGGTACGACGTTGCGCGCGCCGGTGGCAAAGACGAGGTGTTCATAGGGCACATTCCTACCCGTCGACGTCTCAACGGTCCGGGAAGCTCTGTCGATGCCGATGACCCGTTCTGGCGATACCAGGTCGATCCTGCTCCGCTCGTAGAAGCTCGCCGGGCGAAGTTGTATCGCCTCAGCGCGCCCGTTTTTCAGGTACGCTTTTGAAAGAGGTGGGCGCTGGTAGGGCAGGCCGACTTCGTCGCCGATCATGGTGATCGGCAAGTGATATCCTTCCTGCCGCAAGCTGGCCGCCAACTGGAAGCCACCCTGGCCGGCTCCGATGATGACGACGCCGTCGCTCATGATTGACTTTCCGGCAGGCGGATAACGAGACCGTCCAGTTCCGGCCGTATGCGGATCTGGCAGGAAAGGCGGCTCGTCGCCCTCACCGAGCAGGCGGCGCTCTCCAGCATATCCGCTTCTCCATCCGTGCGATCACCCACCGCGTCCGTCCAAACCTCGTCAACATAACAGTGGCAGGTGGCGCACATCATTGAGCCGCCACATTCGCCGACGATGCCGTCGACATCATTGGCAAGTGCCGCCCGCATGACGTTGTCCCCGTCGGCGGCCTCCACGGCAGTTTCCTTGCCGTCATGCGAAATGAAGTTAATCTTGGTCATGGCATTCCTACCTGGCAATGAAGCGTAGCGGCATTCGGTCGAGAGCGTGGATGGCATTGTTTGGGCGCCATACTGCCTCGCCCGCGAACTCAACCCCTTGGACCTTCTCGGAGAGAACGGTGAGCACAGTCTCCAGCTCAAGGCGCGCGAGGTTCTGACCAACGCAGCCGTGGATCCCTGCGCCGAACGCCATGTGGCCAACGGGTTTCCGATCGATTCGAAAGATGTCCGGATCGCCCCATTTCAGTGGGTCCATATTCGCCGATGCCAGGACGCAGAGAACCTTGGTTCCTTCGCCAACGGGAAGCCCCGCAACTTCAGTATCCTGATTGGCAGTGCGTGCGAACGTATGCACCGGCGAGGTGAAGCGCAGGACTTCTTCAAAACAAGGACGCGCCAGAGAAGGATCCGCCTTCAGTTTTTCGTATTCCTCAGGATTGGATGCCAGACACCATAAAGCACTGCCGATCCCCGTGACGGTCGTATCGACGCCGGCGGAAAGGAAGGAGCGGACAAGCATGGCCGCTTCGTCTTCGGTAACCTCGCCATCGTCCGCAGCGCCATAAATCAGAGCGCCAAGGCCATCCGCGGTCAGACGGTCGCGAGCGCAGGCGGCCGTAATCCACGGCACGATGTCCGGAGCCATTGCCATCGCGTTGCGCCTGAACTTGTTATCGGGACCCAGCGCGTTGAATACCATGGCCCCGTAATCGACGAGCTTACGCCGATCACTGTCCAGCATGCCGACAGCTTTCGGGAATACCGCGACGGGGAAGGCTTCGGCCAAATCGGCGACGGCTTCGAAGCTATCGCGCTCGATCAAACCGTCGATGATCATCTCGGCATTCTGACGAAACTCATCCTTCAATCCGGCGATTGCCTTTGGCGACAACGCACGTGCCATGACTTTGCGGGTCTTCGTATGATCCGGCGGATCGACTTCCAATATGATCGATGGTGGTCGCCAGGGCTTGCCGCACTTGAAGTCGTTAAGACCGACGCCGCGGGACGAGACAAAACGTGTGTGATCGGAGAAGATCTCGCGCGTCTCCTCGTAACGCCCCGTTGCGAGGACCGACCACTTCGAGATGTAAACGAGCGGTCCCCGCGCACGCAACTCCGCAAAGTAGGCTGCGGGATCGAGGAGCACATCTTCAGCGTATGGATCCACGTCCCATACCGGGATGCCAGAGGATGGCTCGAACGTCATATGGCCTTCAATCATGTTCATGAGTTTACCTCCTCCGCAGGTCAGGCGTAAGCGACGCCGATGTGGCGTCCCAGTAGTTTCGATCGTCTTTTGAGCGCGTCGGCTCCCCGTCGCTGTGATGACGACGGCGAGGCTTGCGATCACAACGCCGCCGCGGCGTGTTGCTCGACACCACTGTTCGTCTTCCATCCGCCGCCAGCGCTTGGAAACTTGCATCGATCGATCGCGGATGATCCCAAGCGCCTCGAGTGACTCGTCGAGAAGCACGACTTCCGGTGCCATCATCAGCGTCCGCGCAATGCCAGCATCTGCTGCTCGCTCCTTGAAAGCTGAGTGCCCCAATCTTTCGGCGATCTTTCAGTTTCGGAAAGGCTTCAACGAGCGACGTGATTCCGTGTAGGACTGAGGGGATATTTTCCTCCACCGCGAGTGACGGAAAAATGTCGCGTATTTGGCGTACCTGGCCTAACCCAGATGGTCGGTCTCTTCCCGGATCAGCAGTTGCTGGTTCTCAAGGCCAAGATTGGGGCCGCCGACGTCCTTGTAGGTGACTCGGTCTTGTGCTCGCCAGCCTGCTTTCCATGCCTTGCGAGATAGGTCTCGACGGCTTCCCCGTACTGGTTGCCGTACATGGCGACGTGGCCTGAGAATTACGCAATGGCGCCAACCCCGACTGTGTCGACCGAACTAACGCTGGAACAAACCGCGGCACTAGCAGCCGCCAAGGCTGCACGCGTGAAGATTTGCATGTGATCCTCCCAAATCCATGTCTATGCGAGCACTCCTCAGGTCGCACGAGTTGTGTTCGCAACTCATCGCCAATAAAGCTTAAGCTAGTTGAGTTGTCAACTGACATAATCATTGAGAAACCGAAACAGCAAACGCAGGAGCATAGATTTCAAGGATCGGGTCGTTATCTCAGCCTTCCCGATCAAGCTCATCTGAAGACCCTTTTGGCCCAACACTGTGGGTTCGTCCGTGGGATCGAGAACAAGGAACCGGATCTTCTCCCGAGCGCTTGACTATCGCAACCTCCAATCGCTCCCGGACGAACTGGGCTTCCTCGATATCGCCGATACTGATTGGCGCCACAAAACTCCCACGTTGCGGCAAGATGTCGATAAGTCCTGGCAAGACGGATCAATGCTTTGCGCACAGGTGTCCGGCTGACGCCCAACTGGCTTGGCTCAGTTAGCCGTTCGCGCGTTTAGACAGCATAGCGTCGAGACTTGCTGGGCCGCCGCCCGAAGTAGCAAAGTAAAGAAAAACAAAACTCCAACTGGCGGCGGTGTAACCGCCGTTTTCCGTGGGGAAAAAACTGACAGGAAGGTGCGCGGTGAAGTATGCGGCCGCCATGAGGCCGGAAAGAATGAAGGCGGATAGTCGGGTGAAGACCCCGATCAGGAAGCAAAGCCCAACGGTAAGTTCGATTAGGCCCGCAACCCATTCCGGTGAACCGAAAGCAGGCATGAACTCGCCAGCATGAAAATGAAATATTTTTGCGGTCCCGAAGGAGAAGACTATAAGTCCCATTACAATCCGAGTTGCGCTTAATAGTCCTGGTTGGAGGCCTGTGAGTTTTTTGATCATCAATAAATTACCTGCTGGAAAAGCTTAGTGCTGCTGATCATCAATGATCAGTTACCTGCCAGATTCACAGTCCCTTTTCGGATGATTACGTTGCCGTAAAACAGCGTCTCACCGGTGGCAATAATGGCGAAGGCTTCTTTCGCCCGCTCATAGAAGGCAAAGCGCTCAACGCGTGTAAGCTTGATGGCCGCGTCCGGAAGGGTGTCGAGCGCATTCTGGATTGCCTCATGGGCCGGGACGATAGCACCGGGCTCGCCGATCACCTCCATTCCGACAACTGGGTCAGGTTCGGATTCGTCGACCGGCATGACAGAAAGCACGGCTTTGAGCATGCGAGGAAGGTCGGCGGCCTCCATGCAAATTAGGCGCTTGGCAAGGGTCTGGGCGGGAAAGCTTCCGTCAGCAATCACTATCTCGTCGCCGTGACCCATCGCGCGAAGCGCGTGGAGTATATCTGCATTCAGGATGGGGTCGATACCAATGAGCATGGTCAATCCTCAGGTCAGGTCGTGAAGGTCTTTGGTGATGGCCGGGCCGATCTCAAATTCCGAAAAGCGGATGTTTAGGCCGCTACGCTCTGGCGTGCAGGCGGTTGGGCCGACTTGGTAGGTATCCGCGATGGGGAAGGGAGCGAGGCGAAGCAGCGGCCAGAAGCTGCCATCGCGCGACGCCTGGACGCGCATCGCGCCCTTGGCAAGCGTGATACGAATGTAGAAGTCCTCAAGCTCTTTGAAGGGCTGCGACACCGACCAGTCCGACTTGCCGTCGGTAATGACCGTGCTAAGGAACAGCTCGCCATCGGTGAATTCGACGCCGGTCTTGACCCAGCGCTTTTCGTCGATCCGGACCATCAGGCCAGCCTGGTCGTAAAGCGTCCGGAACTCGCCCTGGATGCGGATCTTTGCCGTGAAAGCGTCCGCCGAAGGGAAGCCCAGGAAATGGCCGCTGTCGCGAGTGAAACCGTAATAGGTCTCGCGCCAGAAATCAGTCTTCTGGTCTGTTGTCATGGTCAGGCTAGTGTCAAGGGCCTCTGCGCTTGCAGGAGCGTTCAGCCATGTGCCGTTTCTGAAATCGATGGTCATTTCGTTCCGTCCATTGAAAGTTGATAAGCGTCGATTGCGTTGCGCTCGAAGAAGCGATCGGCGACGCCAGGCCCCGTCGATGTCAGCCGGGAGGCAATGGCCTTGACCTCGGCATAGGAGGCGGCCAGCGTGGAAACCGGCCAGTCGGAGCCGAAGATCACTCGCTCGGGGCCGAAGCATTCGAGGGCGATCTTTATATAGGGGTCAAAATCTACGGGCGCCGCGCGATGGCAGTCGGCCTCTGTCACGAGGCCGGAAACCTTGCACCAGACGTTGCCATGTTCAGACAACTCCTTAAAGGCGGCATGCCAGGAGGTCGAAAAGCCTGACGCGATAGGCGGCTTGGCCATGTGGTCGAGCACGAAACGTCCGTTCGGAAAATGACCCACGAGATCTATTGCAGCGGGCAGCTCGCGCGTGCGCACCAGGAGATCGAAGGCGAGCCCTGCCTCGAAGACTGCGGCAATGCCTCGATGAACGGCAGGGCGGCGAAGCCAGTCCGCATCCGGTTCGTCATGGACATTATGACGGATACCGACGAGACGCTGTCCGCCCGGAAGCAACCCGCATGCCGTTAGCTGTTCAGCGATATCCTCGGCCTGCAGATCAACCCAGCCAACGACACCTGCTACAAAGCTGTACTTGTCGGCTATCGACAGGAAATCGCGCGTCTCTTCGAGATCGTGGCGGCATTGCACGAGAATGGTTGCATCGACGCCCGACGCGGCCATCAGCGGCATCAGCTCGGCGGGGCCGTAGTCGCGACGCAGCGGCTTCAACTCATCGCCTGCCATCCATGGATAGGTTCCCGTCGCGAGATTCCAGAAATGCTGGTGAGCGTCTATAACTCGGTTCGGCATCATCGGCTCACGCTGTCGGCGCTTCGGCGGCGATAAGGCACTCAGCCTTCAAGTCCTGCCAGAGCGCAGCTGGTATCGGCTGACGGAAATGGGTTGCGTTCTCCTCCATCTCCGTGGGGCTGCGGGCGCCTGTCAGGATGCTTGCAACGGCCGGATGGGCGAGCGGAAACTGGATCGCCGCCACCTTCAGCGGTACACCGTGGCTCAAGCAGACCGCCTCTAGCCGCAGCGCTCTGTCAATCAGCGATTGGTTCGCGTCCTGATAGTTGAACTTCGCGCCCGCTTTTGGATCAGCCAGCAATCCGCTGTTATAGACGCCGCCGATAACGACGGAGATGTTCTTCTCGACACAAAGCGGCAGGAAATCGGCAAGTGCTCCCTGTTCCAGCAGCGTGTAGCGGCCAGCAAGCAGGAAGCAGTCAAAATTGCCGTTGCGGGCGAATTCGGCGAGCATTTCGCTCTGATTCATGCCGGCGCCAACCGCGCCGATCGTGCCCTCGCTGCGCAATCTGTCGAGCGCCTTGTAGGCGCCGTCGATAGCCTGGGCGTAGTGATTATCCGGATCGTGAATATGAAGCACGTCAATGCGCTCGGCGCCGAGGCGCTTCAAGCTCTCTTCGATAGAGATCATCACGCCGTCATAGCTGAAATCGAAAACTGGGCGCTCCGGCGGCGTGCCCTTGTAATAAGCGTCTTCGCCCTCCGGTTTCTCGGGCAGGCGGAGCAGGCGGCCGACCTTCGTGCAGAGCACATAGTCGTTGCGTGACTTGGTTTTGAGAAACGCGCCTAGGCGCTGTTCGGCCATACCATTTCCATATTGCGGCGCGCTGTCGAAAAAGCGAACGCCGAGTTGCCAAGCCGTTTCCATTGTCTGTTCAGCGGACTTTTCGCTAGTCGCGGAATAGAGGCCCCCGATTGCCGTCGTGCCGAGACCGAGCGTGGTCACCTGCAGCTTCGTGGTGCCAAGGCGGCGTTTCTCAAATTTTTCTTTCATGAAAATTCCATCCCGAAAAGCGCCGGAAATCAGCCTGCTTTTTAATTTTCATTGTCTTTCCTTTCTGTCAATAAATTTCTTCCGAGAAAATTAGCTTGCACATGTACAAAAATTTTGTCAGCTTCTAGATATCGGTTTCGAGCATAGAAGACCTCAGCCATGACTGCCGACTTCTCAAAAGGTGCTGCATTTTCTGACGGGAAATTCGTCCCGGCGGGTGAAGCTGCGATTTCAGTTCTCGACTGGGGCTTTACCCGCTCCGACGTGACCTATGACGTCGTCCATGTCCGCGACGGCGCGTTCTTTCGTCTGCAGGACCATCTCGACCGCTTCGAGCGTTCGCTGCAGGGACTGCGACTTTCGCCGTCTTATTCTATGGCCGAAATCGGCGAGATTGCCATGCAGTGCGTCGCGTTGTCGGGCCTGCGCAACTCCTATGTCGCAATGATCTGCACACGCGGCAAGCCGCGGATTTTCGGATCCCGTCGCCCGCAGGATTGCGACAACAAGCTGATCGTCTACGCGATCCCGTGGATCGACGTGATCCCGCTCGATGTGCAGGAAAGGGGAGCCCATCTGCATATTGCTTCTGTGCCGCGCATCGCGCCCGCATCGATCGATCCGACCATCAAGAACTACCATTGGGGCGATCTAACCCGCGGTCTCTTCGAAGCCCATGACGCCGGCGCGGACACGGCGGTGCTCCTCGATGCCGAGGGGTTCGTGACCGAGGGGCCGGGCTTCAACGTTTTCGTCGTCAAGGACGGCAAGGTGCTGACGCCGGATCGCGGAGTGCTCGAAGGCATTACCCGCCGTTCTGTGCTGGAACTATGCGAAATGCTCGGCATTCCAGCCCGCATCGCACCTTTGACCAGGGAAGATCTGGCATCGGCGGACGAAATGTTCTGCACGACGACTGCGGGCGGCGTGATGCCCGTATCGAGGATCGGCGACCACATCATGGGCAACGGCAGACCGGGCGGGGTCAGCCTCAGGCTCAAGTCGTCCTACTGGGAACAGCATAAAGCCGGATGGCATCAGACACCGGTCGATTATTCAATCAAAACAACTTCGTTCTAAGGGGAACGTACATGAAAAGACGTGAATTTCTGACCACCACCACCTCTCTCGCAGTCGGCGCGCTCGCAGCCCCGGCAATTGTCCGGCCCTCCTTTGCCGCCGGCAAGGAGTTGCGCATGCTGACCTGGGAAGGTTATGCCGACGACCAATGGGTCAAGGCTTTCGAGAAAAAGACCGGCGCCAGCGTCAGCGTTAGCTACACCGGCAGCGTTGATGAAATCTTCGCGAAAATGACGGCGTCTGGAGGGGCGGATTTCGATGTAATCGCGATTGAGACCTCCTCTTATAAGCGCCTGACGCAGGAAAAGCTCATCCAGCCGCTCGATGAGTCAAAGCTGCCCAACTCCAAGAACCTTGCCGGCGCCTTCAAGAACGTTTCTGCCATCGTTATCGAGGGCAAGACCTACGCGGCACCGTTCGCGTGGGGCTCTATCCCGCTGATCTACAATGCCGATACGTTCCAGACCCCGCCAACCAGCTGGGAAGTGCTGTGGGACGAGAAATACAAGGGCCGCATCATCGTGATGGACGACGCCAATAATGCGATCGTGACCGCAGCGCTGACGCTCGGCATTCGCGATCCCTTCAACCTTACCGACGAACAGTTCGAGCAGGTCAAGCAGAAGCTGCTCAAGCAGAAGGCCAACATCGCCAGCTACTACGCCGGCTTCGACGATGGTGTCAGCATCTTCGCTCAGGGCGGCATCGACCTGATGATGTCGATGGGCGAGCCCCAGGCGCCGATGCTGAAGAAGCAGGGCGTCAATGTCGGCCTCGTTATTCCCAAGGAAGGCGCCATCGGCTGGATCGACTGCTGGGCGATCAGCTCCAAGGCTCGCGACGTCGATCTTGCGCATGCCTGGATCGATGCGATGCTTGACCCTGCCGTCGGCACCTATATCAGCACCAAGACCGGCTATGGCAACACTACCAACCAGGCCGTCAATATCGATGCGGGTCTCACCTATGCCGACAAGCTGGTCTTCCTGCAAGCACCGGAAGACTTCGCAAAGCGCATTGAGCTCTGGAACACGATTAAGGCGACCCCGGTACAGTAAGTATGACAGCGCAAAATTCAGTTACCGCGGGTCTGATGGTCGGGACACCAAATGTCATACAGCTCGTCGGCGTTACGAAGTCCTATAAGACTGTTGAAGTGCTCAAGCCAGTCGATCTCGATATCCGGGATGGTGAGTTCCTCACCATTCTCGGGCCCTCAGGCTCTGGCAAGACGACCATCCTGCGGATGATCGGTGGTTTCACACCCCCCTCGTCCGGCAGGATCTTACTACGCGGCACGGATATCGTCCACGTGCCGATCTACAAGCGGCCGTTCAACACGGTCTTCCAGGATTATGCGCTGTTTCCGCATATGACAGTGGCGCGCAATGTTGGCTACGGCCTGCGCATCCGCAAAACGCCGCAAGCCGAGATCAAGCGGCGCGTCGAGGCGGTGCTGGAGACCGTCAATCTCGCCGACAAGGCAGGTCGCTATCCGGCCGAGCTGTCGGGCGGCCAGCGCCAGCGTGTGGCGCTCGCGCGTGCCATCGTCTGCGAACCGCAGGTGATCCTGCTCGATGAACCGCTTGCGGCACTCGATGCCGAGCTTCGCCGTTCGATGCAGGAGTTTCTCAAGGACCTGCAGAGGCGCATCCGCACGACCTTCGTCTTCATCACCCATGACCAGGAAGAGGCGATTTCCATGTCTGACCGCATTGCGGTTATGGATCACGGTAATCTCGTGCAGGTTGGTACGCCGCAGGAGATCTACTACAAGCCGAAGAGCGAATTCGTCGCCAAGTTCTTCGGCGAGAACAACATTTTGCCCGCTAGTGCCAGTGGCTCTCCTCCTCTGGCCGTTATCGAAAGTCCGCTCGGCAAGCATTGGGCTCCGGCCGACCATCAGGGAGCGTTGCTGTTCGCGATCCGCCCTGAAAGTTTTCGCCTCCACGATGGCAGCGACCTGAGCGCCGACGAACGGATCGCCAAGGCGCGGCTGGATTCCGTAACCTTCCTCGGCGCGACCACGCAGCTTACGCTCTCCGTCGGGGCGTCTGACGAACATCGGGTGAAAATCAGGATTCCGACCGCGCTATCGACGCAGAACCTCGTGGCGGGCAGTGACGTCATGCTCCGCTGGTCGGAAACCGATGTCAGCTTCCTTCCGAAAGGGTGACGCCATGAGTATCGCCACGACGCCCACCGGCATTGGGATCGCTGAAGCCGCCGCAAGGCCCAGGCGTGGTCTCGGCAAGCTCGTCGCCAGGCTTCTCGTCTATGGCTTGCCGACGGTGATGATCCTGCTGCCGCTCGTCTCGTTCCTCGCCTCAAGCTTTCTCGGGCAGGACAACGGCAAGCCTACCGGCGGCCTGACATTCGCCAATTACGCCGCTTTCTTCACAAGCAGCAGCTATCTTTACGTCTTCTTCGGCACATTGAAGCTAGCCTTCACGGTGGCGCTGATATCCCTCTTCTTCGGGTATATCCTTTCCTACCTCATCTGGAGGCTGGAAGGTTCGGCGCGTTATCTGCTGCTTCTGCTAAGTGCTTTGCCGCTGGTCATGAACTATGTCGTGAAGATCTATGCCATGCGAAGCATCCTCGGCTTCAACGGCTTTCTGAATACGATGCTGTTGTCGCTCGGCATCATCGAAGTGCCGAGCAGGCTCTTCATCTTCAACCAGACAGCCGTGATGCTGACGATGGCGGTGATCTACCTCCCCTTCGGGATCCTGCCGATCTTTCTGGCGCTGGAGCGTATTCCGCAATCGCTGATATCAGCGGCGGCCGATCTCGGCGCCAAGCCCGGCCAGATCTTCATGACGGTCGTCCTGCCGCTCAGCCTTCCCGGCTCGATCGCGGCAGCGCTCTTCGTCATGGTGATTGCGCTCGGCGATTATCTGACACCTCAAATGGTGGGCGGCAGCGAAGGCTTCACCTTCGGTCGGGCCGTCTGGAGCCAGTTCGGCATGGCCTTCAACTGGCCGTTCGGTGCCGCACTTGCCGTCATGTTGCTGCTCGCCGTCGTGGCGCTGATTGCGCTTGCTTCCCTTATCTCACGCACAGCGAGGGTCAGATGAGCTTGCCAGAACGCATCACGGTCACCCTCCTCTGGATCATCGGCACCATCACTTTCGCCGTTCTTTACGCGCCGGCTGCCATCGTGATCCTCCTCTCTTTCGTCGGCGTGAAGGACCGGAAGCTCGACTGGTCGGATCTTTCGCTGCAATGGTACGGCAAGTTTGCCAGCAACAGCCAGCTCATCGACGCGCTCTCGAATTCCCTAATCGTCGGCGTTTGCGCAGTGGTGATCGCGAGCACAATTTCCGTCGGCCTTGCCTATTACATGAAGACGGGCGCGCGTGCGGGCCGCTCCTACGTCGAGTTCGTGATCTTCCTGCCCTTCGTGCTGCCCGCGATCATCACCGGCATCTCGCTGCTGATCGCCTTTCGCCAGGTCGGCATCGAGCGGAGCCTGATCACGGTAACGGCAGGTCACGTTGTTCTGATTCTGGCGGTCATCTACCGGATGGTCACGATCAGGCTCGACGCGCTTGAAAATTCGCAGATCGAAGCCTCCCTCGATCTCGGGGCAAACAGCTGGGAAACCTTTGTACATGTCGTGTTCCCCCAACTGCGCTCGGCCTTGCTTACCAGTTCGCTACTTGCATTTGCCCTCTCATTCGACGAAACATTGGTAACGTTTTTTCTCGTCGGAGGTGAAACAACGCTCCCGATGCGATTGTGGGCAATGATGCGAACGGGCTTCACCCCGGAAATAAATGCACTTGTTTCAGTAGTGCTTTGTGTGACGCTTTTGTTCGCGGCCCTGGCTGCCATGTCTCTGCGCGAGAGCATCGAGCGGAAATCATGACTTCGACAAAATGCACCGACCAGATTGGAAAACACGGCACGATATGAATGAAAAGGTAAAAAACCTCGGAAAGCTGCTGAAGGACCGGCGCTCCTATCACGGATGGACGCTTGCGGAAGTCAGCTCGATGACGGGAATTGCGACCTCCACCCTCTCGAAGGTTGAGAATGGTCACATCTCGCCGAACTTCGATACGATCCTCAAGCTCTCGCATGGGCTCGGCGTCGAAATCGGCGACCTATTGAACTCGTCGCCCAACGAGCCGACGCCGCCGCTCGTCGTGGCGCGCCGCAGCATCAACCGCAATCTCGTCGGCCAGCAGCTCGAACGGCAGTACTACCGCTACAGTTACCTCTCTTCCGACGTCGCCCACAAGCGCATCATCCCGATTCATATCGAGGTGCGGGCGCTGACGCCGGAGCAGATGGGACCGCTGACCTCGCATGTCGGCGAGGAGTTCATTCTCGTCCTCAGCGGCAAGATCAGGCTCTTCAGCGAGTATTATGAGCCGACCGATTTGGAAGAGGGCGACAGCGTTTATCTCGATAGCACCATGAAGCACGGATATATGTCTCTGCAGCCGCCGAGTAGTTCCATGATGGTCTGCTGCTCCAGCGCAACGCCGAACCTCGCCCAGACACTGCGGGAAGTGATCAAGGAGCAGATCATCTCCGAGCAGCAGGCCAAGGGGAGAAGCAATTAGCTCTCTTCGGTCAATCGAGCACATAGGATATCGGAGTGACATTTGAGATGGCGAGATAGGCCTGCAGGCGTTCGCTCGCCTTGTTGCCGGAGGCTTCGAGATGGTCGGTCAGCGCCTTCCGTGCGAGCGGATAGTCGTGCGCGGCGATCGCGTCCATGATGTCGAGATGTTCGTCCATGAAGGCGTCGATCGGCAGCGTGCCGCGCACGGCGCGCTGGATATGCTTGCCGGCGACGAGCACGCAGCGCGTGCGTTTCAGTGCTTCCAGTATCTCTCCATTGGCGCTGAATTTCAGCGTCGCGACGTGCAGGTCTTCTTCCAGCGCATCGAGTTCGGCACTGGCTATATCGGGAAACTTACCCGACACGGTGGTGAGCCGCTGCCGCATGGCGGCAAGTGTCGTTGCAGGGATATTCTGCATGGCGGTTTTCAGCGCCGCCGGCTCCAGCAACAGGCGCACCTCGTAGAGATCGCGGAAACGGTCCTCGTCGAGCGGGTTGATCCACCAGCGCGATTTGTCGTCGCGCACGACGATGCCGTTCTTGGCTGCGTGGTTGAGAATATCGCCGGCGACAGTGCGCCCGACATTATAATGACGCGCCAGCGCCAGTTCGTTGATGCGGAAGCTGCCGAAGACGGCGCGCAAGATCACCGTATTTTCGAAGTCGTAATAGAAGCTCTGCCAGGCAAACGTCTTCGGGCTGGCGCTTGCCTCCAACTCAAGGTCCAGCATGTCGGGCGAGATCTTCAGGCGGAGCGGCTCGCCTTCTCGTCCGGCCAGCACGCCGCGCCCGTCGAAGCGCCGCACCAGCCCCTCGGTCTCAAGCGTCGCCAGCGCCTGCTTGACCGGCGAGCGGCTGGAATCGAAGAGGGTCGCGATCGGCCCTTCCAGAAGCACGGTGCCCTCCGGAATGGTCTTCGACGTCACGGCTTTGCGCAGCGCATTGGCGATGGCTTCGTAGGCGAGGGTACGGTGCGCCATAAAATCCTTTTCCGGTCTCAGGTCACCGCGCCTATTTGCCAAGGCACGAATTCGAAGTCACCATAATTGTAGCCTTCGCTGAGTGTGCGCTCGCCGGATGCGATGGCGATGATGTGCTCGAAAATGCGCTCGCCCGCCGCCTGGATGCTGTCACTGCCGTCGATGATGCCGCCGCAATTGATGTCCATGTCCTCGCTCATGTGCTCGTACATCTCGCTGTTGGTGGCAACCTTGATGCAGGGGGCGGGCTTGAAGCCGGAGACGGAGCCGCGGCCGGTCGTAAAGACGATCAGGTTGCAGCCGCCGGCGACCTGGCCAGTCACCGCGACAGGATCATAGCCGGGCGTATCCATGAAGACGAAGCCGGAAGCGTCGATCGGCTCGGCATATTCATAGACTTCCATTAGCGGCATGGACCCGCCCTTGGCGACCGCCCCCAGGGATTTCTCAAGGATGGTAGTGAGGCCGCCTTCCTTGTTGCCATGCGAGGGATTGTTGTTGAGCTCGGCGCCGTTCTTGGCGGTATAGTCCCGCCACCAGTCGATACGCGCCATCAGCTTCTCGGCGATGGCGGGTGTGGCCGCACGCCGGGTCAGTAGATGTTCCGCTCCATAGATTTCAGGGGTCTCGCTCAGCACCGCCGTGCCGCCGTTCTTGACCACGAGATCGGCCGCATAACCGAGTGCGGGGTTGGCGGTAATGCCGGAATAGCCGTCGGAGCCGCCGCATTGCAGCGCCACCTTCAGTCCGGAGAGCGGTTGTTCGGTGCGCTTGACGGCATCGATCTCCGGCAGCAGTTCCTGGATGATCGAGACGGCTTCCTCGATCGTCTTGCGCGTGCCGCCCATCCTCTGGATGGTCATGGTGCGCAGAAGTGGGCCTTCCTCGAGCTCGAAAGCCTTGACGAGATGGCTGATCTGGTTGGTCTCGCAGCCGAGCCCGATCATCAGGATCGCCGCGAAATTCGGATTGCGCGCATAGCCGTTCAGCGTGCGGCGCAGATAGGTATAGCCCTCGGTATTGGTGGGGATCGCGCAGCCCGTGCCATGCGTCAACGCCACCACGCCATCGACATTGGCGTAATTGCCGAAGCCGTTGGTCTTGAAATAGTCGGCGACCGCCTTGGCGACCGTTGCCGAACAGTTCACAGAGGTGATGATGCCGACATAGTTGCGCGTGCCGACAAGGCCCGACGGACGGAGATAGCCCTTGAAGGTCCGCCGCTCGCCTTCGGGGAGCAGCGGCGTCGGGCCGCCCTCGACGGCGAATTCATGCGAGACGGCGCTGTCGAGCATGGCGAGGTTCTGCAGGTGCACATGCTCGCCGGCCGCGATTTCGCGGCTCGCCCGGCCGATCACCTGCCCGTATTTCAGCACCATGTCGCCCTCGGCAATCGGCCGCACGGCGATCTTGTGGCCGCTCGGAACATCGCTCAGCGTCACCACCTCCCCGACATTCTCACCCTCGGCGATCGGGCGCGTGGACACGACCACATTGTCCGTCTCGTGCAGGCGGATGACTGAGGGACCGGATTGATGCGCGGGCATCGACATCTCCTAAAAATGACCATTGCGTGCAAAAATCATTCGTGATACGCCTTCAGAAGTCAAGTGAAGACTTGCGTTACACGAAATTTTGCGGGGCATTTTACAATATGGCGAGTGATCGACCCTATTCCGGGCTTTTCCCGGTGGCACCGACGCCTTTCACCGAAACGGGAGATATCGATTTCGACGGCCAGCGCCGCGTGCTCGACTGCATGATCGACCAGGCCGTCGACGGTATCTGTATTCTGGCCAACTACTCCGAACAGTTCCTGCTGTCGGACGAGGAGCGCCGCCAACTGACCGAGCTGAGCCTTGCCCATGTCGCCGGCCGCGTTCCCGTCATGGTCACCTGCAGCCACTTCAGCACGCAGATCGCCGCAGCCCGTGCCCGCCACGCCTCCGAGCACGGCGCCAGACTGATCATGCTGATGCCGCCCTATCACGGCGCGGGCATCAAGCTCGAGGAGACTTCGATCCGGGAGCACTTCGCCCGCGTCGCCGAGGCTGCCGGCATCCCGATCATGATCCAGGATGCTCCGCTGAGCGGCGTCACGCTTTCGGCCGATTTCATGGTGCGCATCGCCCGCGATCTGCCGCTGGTCCGCTATTTCAAAATTGAGGTTGCAGGCACCGCAGCCAAGTTGCGCAAGCTCATTGACCTTGGCGGCGAGGCGATCGAAGGCCCGTTCGATGGCGAAGAGGCGATCACGCTGATGGCCGATCTCGATGCCGGCGCCACCGGCGTCATGTCGAGTGCCATGCTGCCGGATCTGATCCGCCCGGTCATCGAGCATCACAAGGCGGGCGATCGCCAGCAGGCGGCAAAGGCCTACGAGCATATCTTGCCACTGATCAATTACGAGAACCGGCAATGCGGGCTCAGGGCCGCCAAGACGGTCATGATGGAAGGCGGCGTCATCAAGTCCGATCATGTCCGCCATCCGCTTGAGCCGCTGCATCCGGCGACACGCGCGGGGCTGTTGGAGCTTGCGCAGGGCGTCAATCCGCTGGCGCTCTCCTGGGGCAAGTGAGGACTCAACATTATGTCAATCATTGAAGACCCCAAGATCCTTGAAATTACCGGGCGCACCCGGGTCCTCGGGATTCTCGCGCATCCGACTGAACATGTGAAAGCCCCTCCCGGCATCAACCGGATTGCCATGATGCGCGGCAGGGATGCCGTGATGGTGCCGCTGAATGTGGCGCCCGCCGATCTCGAAAGCTTCGTTGCCAGCCTGCGTGTTCTGAAAAGCTTCGACGGCGCCATCGTTACCGTTCCGCACAAGCAGGCGATCATCCGGCTCTGCGACGAGGTGAGCCCGCAGGCGCTTGCCGTCGGCGCTGCCAATGTGCTGCGCCGCAAGCCTGATGGCCGCCTGATCGGCGACCAGCTTGACGGCATAGGTTTCGTCGAGGGCCTCGGCGATCAGGATATCGCGGTGAGCGGCCGCAGCGTCTATCTGGTCGGAGCAGGGGGAGCCGCCAACGCGATCGCTTTCGCCCTCGCAGAAGCAGGCATCACGAGATTGACGCTCGCCAACCGCACGGTGGAAAAGATCGAGACTCTTGCCGCAAAACTTAAGGGTGCCTATCCGGCACTCGATGTGGCGATCGGCACCGCCGATCCGCGCGGCCACGACCTCGTCATCAATGGCACTACGCTCGGCATGAATGCTACGGATCCGCTACCACTCGACGCATCGCTGCTCGAACAGGGCATGACGGTTGCCGAAGTCATTATGGAGCCGGAGATCACGCCGTTGCTGCAGGCTGCCCGCGAGACCGGATGCCGTATACATTTGGGCCGCCACATGCTCGACCACCAGCTTCAGCTGATGGCCAATTTTCTCGGTCTCTGACCACCTCGGCCGCTTCGCGCGGCCTCAATTCTTATTTTCGGAGAGATGACATGCAGGATCTGGCAATCAATGGCGGACCGCGCGCGATCGACGGCACGCTGCCGAGCTTCCGCGACACCTCGGGCCGCACCTTTGGCCAGGAGGAGATCGAAGCGCTGACAGAGGTTATCAAGTCGGGACGCCTCTCGTTCCTGACGGGGCCGAAGACAGCGGAGTTCGAGCAGGCCTTCGCAGCCAAGTATGGCGTCAAGCACGCCGTCGCCGTCGCCAACGGCACGGCGGCGCTGCACACTGCCGTCATCTATCTCAATCCGGAGCCCGGCGACGAGATCATCCTTTCGCCGGTAACGGACGTGGGAACGGCTATCCCTGTCATCGCGCAGCTGGCGATCCCCGTTTTTGCCGATGTGGATCCGGTCACGCAGAATATCGATCCGGCGTCGATCGAGGCCAACATCACGCCGCGCACCCGCGCGATCATGGTCACCCATGTCTACGGCCATCCGGCCGATATGGAGGCGATCATGGCGATTGCCAAAAAGCACAAGCTCGTCGTCATCGAGGACTGCGCCCAGGCCCATCTCGCCTATTACAAGGGCAAGCTCTGCGGCACGTTCGGCGATGTCGCCTGCTTTTCTTTCCAGCAGTCCAAGCACATGACGACGGGCGATGGCGGCATGGTCATCACCAATGAGGACGGCAAGTTTGGCCGCGGCCTTCGCCATTGCTCCGACAAGGGCTGGCCGCGCGAGCGCGGCGGGCGCGATCACCTTTTCCTGGCACCGAACTATCACATGACCGAATTGCAGGCGGCGGTCGGCCTGGAACAGCTGAAGAAGCTCGAACAGTTCGTCGGGGCGCGCGTTTCCTCCGCCGACCGGCTTACCGAGCTTCTGGCCGGCATCGATGTGCGGCCGGTTCTGCCGCTCGAAGGCACCGTCGGCGTCTATTTCTTCTACTCGTTCCGTCTCGATCCGACAAAGCTCTCCGCCCCCGTCACCGAGGTGATGAAGGCGCTCGCGGCCGAAGGTATCGACGGTTTCATCGGCTATCCCGGCCAGATCCCGCTCTACCGCTACCCCGTCATCCGCGAGCACAAGACCTTCGGCGACTCCGGCTGGCCATTCACGCTCGAAGGAGTGCGCAAGATCGATTACGACAGCAGTCTCTGCCCCGAGGCCGAGCTTGCCTGCAAGGAAACGATCTGCATGTGGTGGACCGATCGCTTGGAGGAGCGCCATCTCTTGCAAATCGCGTCGGCGATTGAAAAGGTAATCACCCACTATTCCGCACGGACGTACGGCCGTGGCTAATCCCTTAAACCTAACCTTCGCATTGATGATGGCTGGATTGGCGGGGTGTTCGACAACGTCGACAGGAAAGGACGTTGCTGCGCGTTTTGTTGGCATGACGAGCGCGCACGCCATAGCTACCTTCGGCGCACCTGACACTGTGATAAAAATCGGCGACAGGCAAACGTTGCGCTGGGTTATTCAAAAGAGGGAATTGTACGCCGGTCCGAGCAACAAGAAGGAAGTGTTCAAGGATCAGGATGGCGTCCATGTCAGCGAGACAATGGGAATGAAGCTGAAGACTCGGTTTAGCATTTGCATGCTCACCATGCATGCAAGCGGTCCAGAAATGGTCATTCAATCCGTTGAGACATCCGGCGATATTGGCGCTTGCGAGGAGAGATGGAGCCCAGACGGTCACGCGTTCTTGACCGAAACCCCTCACGACCAACGATGGCCAGCATCTAGAGCGATTGCACTTAAACTGGCCGGACACACGACGGAATTTAACCGCATTCTCTGACCAAAGAAAAATCACGTTCGTCCGAGAGATGTCCACACACAGTTTTTTATGGGGCAAATGGATGCCCGCGAACGATGGATGCATTTAAGAACGCGTCGTGGCCTGCGCTCAGGCGATCGATCAAATTGGAGGAGATCTACCTCCACGCCAACAAAACCATGATCGAGGCACGCTCTGGCCTCGGCCGATACGTGACGTTTCGCAACAGCCGACGCCCGCATTCATTCCTGGGCAGCCAGACGCCGGATCAGGCCTACGTTAACGCGCTGGCACCAATGATGGTGGCTGCAGAATCGAGGCGGAAATCCACTTAGCAAAAAGCCCGAAACAGTTCAGACAAACGAGCCACCTCTCTCCGTGGAGCCGGTTTTGGTTAGGTGGGGAATAATTTGGTATAGTTTATTTTTCTGGTTTGTTAGGCACAGGCAAGATGACCCCGCAATCGACACCGATTTGGCGATAGGTGAATGTCGTCGATGGTAGCCGGGCGATAAGGGCGTTCCCTCCAACGTTTCCAACGCGAAATGCCACAGTTTGAAAGCCGGGAATAGTTGATTGGCGATCAATTCCAGCCGAATTTACATCGGTATCGAGACATATTATCTTTGATATCAGTCGGCTTTGTGCGCTTGACGCGAACGCGATGACCAGGTCGCAGTAATCTGTTTCGTTCGAGACGAAAATCGCTGCCGTTTTATCCAAATCAACATCAAGATAGGATCTGAGCTGCGTATTATGAAAATGGAAGTGGCGTAAACTCGGGTTAGCTTTCAGCAACCTATAACGGCGCACGGCGTGCTCGTTGTGCTCTTTGCCATTCAGAAAGTATACATTGCCTGGCAATGATTTTGAGAGCGATGTTGCCAGTGCATTTATCTGCATATCTGCTCTTTCATAAACCGAGCACGCATCCTCCAACTCGACGAGTCTTAACCCTTCCAATTCAACGATGGGAATGCCAAAGGATGAAAGTATCGCCACATCCTTCTTGCGCACTTCGATACTCTGGTCGATCAGCATAGCGATGCCATCGACCCGCTGGGATAGGGATGCGATAGCCGTCTCAATTGTGGTGTGCCGCCTGAAGATATGGCTTACGGTATATCCGTGCCCTGCGGTCGATTCTAAAAATCCGGCGATGATTGCTTGCGCTCGCCGGTTAGGACGCACGCCGTCTTCTCCTTGAAGAACCACCAGGCCAAGTGTGTTGGTTTTTCCGGTTCTCAGGGAGCGGCCTGCCATTTGGGGCTGATATTGGAGGCGTTTGATCTCCTTTTCTATCACTGCACGCGTCCGATCGCTTACAAGATCCCAGCGCTCGTTTACGACGTTTGAGACGCTCATCACGGAAACACCGGCCGCTGCCGCGACATCCTTCAGCGTTACTTCTTGCTTTTTGCGACGGGGCACTGCTGCATCCTGAATGAATTTCTACATTTATCTTTACACAAAAATCTGGCCGCGCTGCAATGCAGCACCTAGCACCTAGGAACCGTGCTCGAATTAACGCGCGAACAGATTGTAACGTTAAATAGTCTGCTTCGGTCCATGCAACCGTCTTGCCAGCTGAGTTTGATCTGAGGAATGATGTTATCTAATTGAAACGGAAGAATAATAAATTTCTTTGACAGATGCAGCCCGTGCCCCTTGACAGATTGCGTCGGTCGATCTTAATTTTAACGTTAAAGATAACTTAAGAAAGGGGAACGAGCATGAAAAACGAACTGAAGACCACTAGGCGTGGGTTTATGGGCGTTACTGCGGGCATTGCTGCTGTAACTGCATTTGGTGGCGCCGGCGTAGTTTTCGCCAAGGGAAGCGGGAACATCGGTTTTGCCATGGAGACATATACGGTTCCGCGGTGGAAGAATCTCGATCGCCCGAGCTTTGAAAAAGCGGTGTCGGCCGGTGGCTTCAAACCGATCACCAACCAAGCGGATTTTAAAGTCGAACAGCAGCTATCCGATGTTGAGAACCTTTTAACCGTGGGCGTAGACGCCCTTGCGATTGTTGCTGTTGTGGCTGAAGCGGGCGTCAACATGGCGCGCAAGGCAAAGCGCGCTGGCGTACCTGTGATCGCTTACAACACCGCGATTCCATCAAAGGATGTCGATGTCTATGTCGCGAGAAATAACCGTGGAGTGGGTCAAAAAGCTGCTAACGCCGCGTTGGCGGCCGGTGTGCTCAAGGGCAATTGGATTATTGTGTCCGGCCAGGCTGGCAACACGGTGGCAGAGGAAATCACCAAGGGATACTACGATATCCTGCAGCCCCTGATCGACAAGGGTGAATTGAAGATTGTTAGCCACCTTTTCCACGATGGGTGGGATCCAGATGCCGCGCGCCGTCAGGCGGAAGATTCTCTGACGTCGACGAATAACGATGTCGCAGGGTTCCTTTGCAACAATGACGGCATGGCTGGAGGTGTTATTGGTGCGCTGCAGAAGGCGGGATTAGCGGGGAAGGTCTTTGTGACTGGCCAAGATGCCACGGTCGAGGGTTGCCGACACATTCTGTTGGGTAACATGGCGCTATCAAGCTTTACTCTTTTCGACCAGATGGGAACGATCGCCGGCGAACTTGCCGTCAAACTAGCCAAGGGGCAAGATCTGGGTATTACGCAAACCTACGACGCCGGCAATGGGGTCACTATCCCTTATATGCCGGTCGAAGACCGCGACATCACCCGCGAAAATATGGTCGAATACTTGAAAAAGTACAGCCCGGTCTATGTCGACGCCAAGGCCGTCTTGGAAGGCGTTCCAAAGGAAAAATGGCCCAAAGGCGCAGAGACCCTTCTTTAACGAAAATTGCCTCCCCAAAAAAGCCACCCGTTGAAAAACGGGTGGCTTTTTTGTGGGAGAGGATCGGTCAAAGACCCGCACTTGTAACGTTAAAGTTTTTTTGATCCGCTATAAATCGGGCCGTTAGAAAAAACCGGGCGATTTACCTAAGTAACTGATTCATAAACAATATACCTAATGCGAATTGCCCGGCTGTGTATTGACAAGCTGCTGCATTGTCATTTACTTTAACGTTACAAAAAAATAAAGGGAACGCGGCAGAAGCCGTTTCGACCTTCCGACTGGAAATCGCAATCAATCGTGCTGCCGCATAGCTTGCGTTCGCGGCGACGGCGGCTGTTTGCCCGTTTTGACCGGAGATAGAATAAAATGGGAACAAATTCTACAGCAGGCGTGGCAGAGCCTTCGTCAGCTCTACCCGAAGTACAAAAGCAATCCAGAGAGGCCGAGCGCGCCGAGTGGCGGCTTATCGTCCTTGTCGCTGCCACCGTGGCAATTTGGATTGGCTTCCACGCGTGGACCGGTGTCTTCATAAGCCCGCGTAACCTTTCTAATCTAGCCGTCCAGGCTACGATCACCGCTTTGATGGCCGCAGGACTGACATGGCTTCTCGTTGCGCGCGAGATTGATCTGTCCGTCGGATCATTGCTCGCTCTATGTGGTGTCTTGTCCATGCAGTTGATGCAGAAACATGGATTAGATGCGATCACAACCATCTTGCTGGTTATCGTTGCGGGTATCGCCATTGGCTTACTTCAGGGTTCCTTGCGCGTAAAACTCGGCATTCCGTCGTTCATTATCACGTTGGCCGGATTCTCCTGGCTAAGGGGATTGGCCTACGTTGTCTCAGGGGCAGAAACCTTGTCAGGCGCCGGCGACACTTTTTATCAAATCGGCAATGGGGAATTTCCCAGCTGGATCAGTCTGACCGCCATCTTGACACTTAGCGCGCTTTATGTGTTCACCTGGCTGCGGACATACACAGGTTTCCTCGGGCCGCAGAAGCGCACTTTGCGCCCAGTTAGCACCGCGGTTCTCGGCTTGACGCTTTTAGCGGCCGGCATGTCCATCTGGGTATTTGCTTGGACCCAAGGAATTCCCTATCCATTGGCACTACTGCTGATCATCGTCTTCTCTATGGAATATGCCGCGAAGAACACTCGCTTTGGCCGATATGTGTATGCCATTGGCGGAAACCCGGTGTCGGCAAAGCGCGCCGGTATCAAAGTGAATACCATGATTTTGGCGCTGTTTGGCCTGATGGGCGCACTGTCTGCGCTGGCGGCTATCGTCCAAACGTCCAGACTGGATGCCGGCCCTCCCGGCGTCGGACTCTTCGTGAACATGAGCGCCATCAGTGCGGCGATCATCGGAGGCACGAGCTTGTTCGGCGGTGAAGGTCGCGTCGTTGGCGCAGTTCTGGGGGCCCTTCTGATGGCAAGCATCACAAATGGGCTTAGCCTGGCGGGCGTTGATACCTTCTACCAGATGATCATCACCGGCGCATTGCTCATCGTCGCGGTCACCGCCGACCATGCCGCACAACAAAAGGCGAAGTGAGATGATCCAGACAGCAAATAATCCCGCAGTTTCGGTAAGAGACCTGCGCAAAAATTACGACGCAGTCGAAGCCACCCGTGGGGTCAGTTTCGACATCATGCCAGGCGAAATCATCGGACTTGTCGGTGACAACGGCGCGGGCAAGTCAACATTGACGAAGATGATTGCGGGTGACGTCGCACCATCGTCCGGCGAAATCCGGATTGGGGGTTCCCAGGTACAGAGCTCTTCAACGACTTGGGCGCGCGATCACGGTGTCGAGATGGTTTACCAGGATCTCGCCCTTTGCGACAATCTTGATATCTGTGCCAATATTTTCCTTGGCAGGGAAATCGTCCAGCGATCGCCCTTGGGCTTTCGGCGCCTGGCGCACGACGAAATGCATCGAAAGGCGGAAAGCCTACTGACGATGCTCGACGTCAAGTTGCCGAACCTGAGGGAGCCTGTCACTGCGCTCTCAGGCGGGCAACGACAGATGGTCGCGATAGCTCGGTCCGTCGCTTACGACCCCAAGCTTGTGATCATGGACGAGCCGACCGCCGCACTTTCAGTTTCGGCGGGCCAGCCGGTCCTTGACCTTATCCGGCGCTTACCCAAGCAAGGTGTTGCTGTTCTCCTGATCAGTCACCGTCTGAGCGATGTGTTGACCACGGCCGACCGGATTCTTGTGCTTCGGCGCGGGAGGATCGTGGCCACAGTCAAGGCAAGCGACACCAGCGAGGGCGAACTTCTTCATCTCATGGCTGGGATCAACACTCCGAATGAGGACTGATCCAAACGCACCAGCGCGCAGGCTCGAGAGAGCATCGCCAAGACCTAGAAAGTGGGAAGAGCAATGACATATATCCTTGGAATTGACGTCGGTGGTACCTTCACTGACTTCGTAGCCTACAACGAGCAAAGTCGTGAAGTAACGGTATGGAAAGACTTTTCTACGCCTGGTGACCCGTCTGACGGGATTCTCAACGGCCTAAAGCAGTTTCCAGCAGGTGAAGAGATCTCCGGGATCCGGCTTGGAACCACTATCGCGACCAACGCAATTCTTGAGCGAAATGGAGCGAAAGTTGCCTTCGTAACCACCCAAGGGTTTCGCGATGTGCCCTTCATCCAACGCGGCAATCGCCGCTTCCACTTCAATTCGCGCTGGGTCAAACCACAGCCACTGATCGAGCGGTCGAATGCATTCGAAGTGCTTGAGCGCATTGATTGTGACGGTAATGTCATTACCCCTCTCGACATGGCCAGCGTCGCTAAAGTCGCCGATGCGATTGCAGCAAAACCGGAAATTAAAGCGATCTCCCTTTGCTTTCTTTTTTCATACATAAATCCGGAGCATGAAATCGCCGCGCGCGACTATCTCGCGTCGCGTTTCCCTCATCTCCCCATCTCGATTTCTTATGACGTGCTCCCCAAATGGAAGGAGTACGAGCGTGCGTCGACAACGATTGCAGATGCGTACGTGAAGCCAATCGTGACTGAGCAGCTAGGTGAGCTTGAAAGCCGTATTTCGGATGCCGTTGGCGCCGCGCGCGTTGTTGTCACCAAATCAAATGGGGGGCAGACGACTGTAAAAGGAGCTTGTGACGCGCCAGTGCAGATGACTTTGTCCGGGCCGACGGGAGGTGTCGTTGCCGCCCAGTTCATCGGCAGCCTCATTGGTGAGAAGAACTTCGTTACTATTGATATGGGCGGCACATCTACCGATTGCTCACTGATTGTGAACGGATCTGCTTCCATCACAACAGATTTCGAAGTCGAATGGGGCATTCCAATCCAGGTGCCGATGCTTGATGTCCGCACGATCGGTGCAGGTGGCGGCTCGATCGCTTGGATCGACAAAGGTGGTCTCCTGCGTGTAGGGCCAGAGAGTGCGCGCTCGCGTCCTGGTCCCATATGCTACGGCCGTGGTGGCACTGAGCCGACTGTCACCGATGCCAACCTTGTGCTTGGCCGTATCAACCCGGACAATTTCCTCGGCGGCACGGTCAATCTTGACATGGAAGGTGCACGCGCAGGTATTGCCCGGCTTGCGGAGAAACTACGCATGACCGTCGATGAGGCGGCTTTGGCGGTGATCAAGATCGTTAACAACAATATGGTTGGCGCCGTTCGAAGCGTCTTGATCGAGAAGGGTGAATCTCCCGATAAGTTCTCACTGATGTTCTTCGGTGGGGCAGGTCCGGTCCATGCCTGTGACTTGTTGAAAGATCTGTCGATGTCCAGGGCGATTATTCCGGTCCATCCCGGCCAGTTCTCTGCATTCGGGTTCACTGCAACGGACGCGCGCGTGGATCGGCAACGTACGGTCCAAATGACATCAAACCGCATGGATTTCGCCCGTGCAACCCAACTGCTCAAGGAGCTTGAGGACGATTGCCTCGCGCAAATGCACGCTCAAGGCTTTACAGGCAGCATCGACATCGAACGTCGTGTGGAAATGCGGTATCACGGCCAGAACTATGAGCTCTCTCTTCCGCTGCGCTTTACATCGTTCGACGAGGCGACAGCAAAGGAGCTTTGGACAAGTTTTGACAAAGCCCACGAAGACCGCTTTGGTTTTAATATTCCCGGTGAGTTCATAGAGATCGTCAACTTCAATGTAACCGCATATGAGACGCTCGGGAAACCGCAGGTGCCGAAGCTCGCTCAAAGCACCAGTGCCCCAAAGCCGGTATCGATGCGTTCGGTTGGTTATGACGAGGGACGTCACGATACGCCAGTCTACCGACGGGAAGAACTTTTCGCCGGCGACGCTATTCAGGGACCGGCTGTCATTGAAGAAGCCGTCTCCGTTGTTGTGCTCCATCCAGATCAAGAAATGCACGTAGACGACTACGGCAATCTCCATGTTTCAGAAAGGCAAGCGCGATGAAATTCTCCGACAACGGTTATTATCTCGAAGAATACACCAAATGCGATAACTGCGGTGTTCTGCTCTATCGCTCCCCTATCCGTATTACCACCGACGGCGCGAACAAGCAGTATTGCTCCGACTGGTGCGTCGATTGGGACATGAAGCGGGAATCGGAAGTCGCGTCCCAAAGGCGCCTGGCAGAAACCGGGGGGAAGTAAATGGAAAAAATCGCTGCCAAGCATATGGTTCAAATGAGTATTCTGGACGGGCGTCTCGTCCAGATCGCGAAGGAAATGGGCATTACGTTGATGATGACGTCGTATTCGACGATTTTCAACGAAGGCCTCGACTTCACCTGCGGTCTTGCTGATGCCAAGGGTAACCTGATTGGAACCGGCGACTTTCAGCCCTCCATGATCGGTGGACTACCTCTCGTTATTCAAACGATAACGCAGGAAATTCCGGTCGAGACCCTCGAGGAAGGCGACGTGATCGTGCATAACGACCCCTACCGCGGCGGCATGCACACCCCCGAGCACACCTTCATCCAGCCGGTTTTTGTCGACAAGGTCTTTGTCGGTTACTCCGTCGCGATCGGTCACGTTGCGGAAGTGGGAGGCATGGTTCCCGGTGCGTTTGCCGGCGAAGCTACAGAGATTTTCCACGAGGGTTTACGGGTACCGCCGATCAAAATTCGGCGCAAGGGCAAGGACGTAGAGGATGTGTGGCGCCTGATGCTCGCGAACTACCGGACTCCGCGCCAGAATTTCGGCGATTTCCGGGCGATGATCAGCGCCGTCGAACTTGGTGAACAGCGTCTGAGGGGCCTGGTCGAAGAGTTTGGCCTCGAACGATTTACCGAACTGACCGACAGTCTTCTAGACTATTCGGAGGCCCGGATGCGCGCTGAACTACGTGAGTTTCCCAATGGCGTCTACAGCTTCGAAGACTATATGGAAGACGACGGGATCGAGAAGCGTCGTTACAAAATCGCGGTCGATGTCTTCGTCCAGGATGATGAAATCGTGGTGGACTTTCGTCGATCTGACAAGCAGGCGAAAGGGCCAATCAACGGCGTGCTGTCTGTTGCGCTATCGGCGTCCTATAACGCGATCTTACACCTAACGGATCCAAGCATCCCGAAAAATTCGGGCTGCTTCAGACCTATACGGGTCGTCGCTCCTCCTGGCCTCGTGGTCAATGCCAACTACCCGGCACCTGAAGTCGGAGGTAACACCGAGACGCATATCCGGATCTGCTACACTGTTATTGGTGCTTTGGCAGTAGCTGTTCCGGAACGGGCGTTTGCAACGGATGGCGGCACGCATTCAAACTTCCTGTTTGGGGGGCAAAACTCCCGGACGGATGAGTACGTCGTCTGCTATGATTTATCGACACCCGGCTGGGGAGGGCGTAGCCATGCGGACGGGAATAGTGCTTGCAACGCCATTAACGGCAACTCGCGCCTTAATCCCGTTGAGGTATTTGAAACCCGTTTTCCCTGGCGCATTGATGCGCATGAGTTTGTTCCGGACACGGGTGGTCCCGGCGAGTTTCGCGGCGGACTTGCCTTACGCAAGAAGATGACGTGCCTTGCTGATGAACTCAAGCTGTCCTTCATGTCCGATCGACAGGAGCTTGCGCCGTGGGGTCTCTTCAAGGGCCAGTCCGGAGGTTGCGGTAGTCTGCATATTCGCCGCAAGGGCTCGGAGGCCTGGAAGGATTTTCAAGAAGACAGCGGTAAGGTCTCAGCATCGAAATTTTCGAATGCGGTAGTTTATGAAGGGGACCAAGTTATCGTCGTCGCCCCAGGTGGGGGGGGCTACGGTGATGCGCGCAAGCGCGACCGCCAAGCACTGGCAAAAGATATTGCCGCTGGTTGGGTCACAGAAAAAGGCGCTGCAGCCTATCGTTAGAAAACTGAACCGGCAGGCTCTGACGATGTCGCCAGAGCCTGCATAGCCCGGAAAATAATTCATGAATAGTCTATCATCTTCGACAGTTTTGGTTGTCGGGGCGTCCAGAGGTATTGGCTTAGCGCTGGTTCACGCACTCGCGACGCAGGGTTACAACGTCATAGCAACTAGCCGCGATGGTTCCCAACGTAGCAGCGATGCCTTGTGGCTTCCGCTCGAGCTCAATGATCCTCAGTCGCGCCAATCACTCGTATCGAGCGCCCACTTAGCTGGCGTGGAAATTGTCGTTGTATCCGCCGGTGTGATGCCTAAAGATGTCGACGAGACGCTCAATAAGAAGGCGATTGTTGATTTGTTTCTAACTAATAGTGTTTCGCCTGTTGCCTTGGGGCAGGAGCTGGCTAGTGCGCATCAATATTCACTCAAGCATCTCATGTTTTTGGGGTCGGTCATGGGATCGGTCGAGCTAAACTTGGTTGGCGATCATTGGCTCTACCGGGCGAGCAAAGCAGCATTGACCTCGGCCGCGCGCAGCCTGTCCGTTCAAAACCCGAGCGTGAAAGTTACCGTTGCTCATCCAGGTTGGGTGAAGACAGATATGGGTGGAGAAGAGGCCGATATTGAGGTCGAGGTCTCCGCGGGAGGGTTGAGTGCGTTGATCGGTTCACCCGCAGATTCTTCCTTCACCTTCTGCAACTACCTGGGTGAGACAATTCCATATTAGCAATTCGGCACCACCTCGACGGCGTCGACCGTCCCGTAAGCTTAGCGTTGCGAACGCACGGGTTTGCCGGAGGCCATTTCGTTTAAGCTATGTGCCATGACTGCTTCGAGCTTCTCCAAGTAAGATCGTTTTTTACGGCAAATCGAAATAGTTGCACGAGTACCTGCAGCTGTTCAACGGGCACAAGCAGTCGTGGTTTGCGTTCCTTGATATCGGCCCACGGAGAAAGAATGTAATCAACAACGCTTCATGAGCCTGCCCATTCTCTTGCTAACGGCGTTCTTGGGAGACAAGGGCTAGTCGTATAAGACCGTCGCGATAGAGTTCAACGTCGTCGCGCGCAAAGGAGCTTGCTTGATCGCCGGGACACATCTCCATCCCAAAATCGGTTGTATCCCTCGTCAATGACCGAGCATCTTGAATGCCTTCGCGATGACGGTCACCTGTAGTCAAAAACCCTGGACCTTGGTCAGCGCATCTAGAACTACTTTGACTGCGGAAGCGTCTAGGGGTGCCTGCGGCGGTATCGGATCTCCGACGTCGTAGCGCTGTGCGCTGAGCGCTGCCTTCAAGCAGCTTGCCAACCGATATTGTGCGAAAACTTCGTTGAAAGGCCAGAGGCGCTTTTGCATTGTCATCGCGTCGTTCCAATCTCCGCGCATACAAGCATCGTACAACTCGATGCTTTGCTTGGGCAGTACACAAGCCGGCCCAGCGAACCAACCTCTGCCTCCCATCATGAGCACTGTAGTCGCGATATGGGACGAAGCCGAGTAAATAGCAAAATCGCTATCGCATCGGTTGAGGATGGATAGCAATCGACCGGTGTTCGTCGAAGCGTCCTTCAGACCAACGATGTTTGGGTGCTTTGCAATCGCGCAGATTGTCTCGATTGACAAATCCGTGCGTTGGAAATTCGGATTTGTATAAACAATCATAGGGAGATCAACGCTATCTGCTACGTCCAAAAAATACTTTCTCGCTTCATGTTCCCTTAGAGGGAAATATGAATCGAGCACTACAACAATTCCGTCTACTCCTACGCTGCGATAAGCTTTGGCTTGATCAATTGCCGATTGAGTGGAAACGCTTGCGACGCCCGGCAGTACCGGCACCCGATGACTCGCGGCCTCAACCACTACCTCAACGATGCGCATCTTTTGCGTCTCGGATAAATAGGCGTATTCTCCACTGCTTCCAAGCGGTGTTAAGCCGCTCACACCTTTTCGTATAAGGTCAGAGCAGAGATCACCCAATACTCGCTCCTTGATACCCCCGTTGGAGTTTACTGGACTTACTAGGTAAGGGATCACGCCGGAAAAAAATGTCATTGTTCTAATCTCGGTTTTGGTGTTTCAATCCGCTGTTTCTTGCGTCCAGGGCATCGCTTTTGTTGAGTAATCCGATGCGCTGATCCGAGCGCCTTGCAGGCAGACGCTGTTATGAGAATCCCCCGTGAACGGGCACACTTGAGCTGGCAGGGCTGCCCAGATTCGCTTGCTCCATATACAGGGAGCCTAAGGCATCAAGAGAGGAGAACAATGGACATTTTGCCCGCGCGCATGCATTTTGTCGCAGTCATTACCGACAGGGCTACGAAAATTGCTGAAAGGGCCATCAAGGAAGCGCGCGCAAGCCGCTCTAAAACGCCAGGCATGGAGCCTTACGCATTCCATGTGACGAGATTCGAATAGAATTTCGTTCGCCCTTACAGCCCCGCCCAAGCCGCCTCCAAAAAAATCAAGGGGGCCTTACAACTATCCCGGTGCTTGGGTTGCAATACGGCGAAACTCGATTGGTGACATCTCAGCATTTTTGGTGAAAAAGCGAGTGAAGTAGGCAGCGTCTTCGTAACCCAGCCGGTATGCAATTTCTTTAACGCTCAAGCCTGTGTTTGCAAGGTAAGCCCTGGCCTCTTCCATTATGCGAGCCCTGAGGTTGGCATGAACGCTTCCGCCCGTTGCTATGACCGCCAATTTGTTAAGGTTGGAAGCGGAAACGCCGAGCTGCTTGGCGTAAAAATTGACGTTTTTGTGGGATTTGTAATATTTATCAATCAGCCATGAAAGCTGCTTGATCCTACCTCCGTCGGACAGATCTCTGTATTTTCCAGCATCCAGTCCTTCTTTGAAGGCGTTCCGTTCATGCAGAAGGCGAAGAAATTCAACGATGAACGCCTGCACGGAAGCTTCCCTTGCCAAGACATGGGGGTAGCGGAATTCATGATGTTCTTGAATGACTTTCTCAATTGACTCGATCAGCGGGGCGTTCTTGATTGGATCTATGCCTTCGAAGATCATGATATTATCGAGCACGTCGGCGACGAGCAGCCCCCTTTGTGCCATGCGCCCAAAGAAAAAATCGCTGATCGTGATGACGTGGCCGCGGGTTTCGATCTCGGGATATGAATTGAAGCCATGCTCGAAATTCGGAGGGACCAACAACAGTGTCCGATCCCCAAAGTCTTTCCTACCCGCAGGTGTTACAAGGGTAGATTTTCCTATTGAAATATACACGAACTGGTAAAGGTCGCGATGCAGATGCATTTCGATATTGTTGGTCAGATTTTTACTTCTGACGAAGATCGACTCCGCATTCGAGTAGATTGACTGCCCCAGTTCCGGGCCTTCGCCATAGAGTGAATAAGCAGGCGTGGCAGCGCCGCCATAAGTGGGTTGGGCGACGTTTATTCGACTCGCGTTCGGCATCCAGTATCCCTTCACCGCGGGACGAAGTGTTGAGCAAAACGTCCAGCTATTTGTCAGTTTTTACCATTGTTCCCTTTGTGAGAAAATGGTTTTTTGAAATCAGACTTGACGGATTTTGTAGTCCGGCCGCTCTCGTTTTTAGATGTGCCGCGGTCGGGAACTGGCAATTATCCCACGAAATTTCGCTTGGGCGAGGCGCCGGAAATGGATCGTGCGGTGGCAGCCATCGTACGTCGGCCGGTGCAGATAATATCAATGCGAGGGACGCAGTATTATGCACATGCTAACAAAGAAGACATCGACTGAAATTCCACTCGAGGCAGTTGTGGTCCGAGCGGATGAGGGATCACCCGTAAGCCTTGGTTCAGAAGGCGGCGGGATCGCCCTGGTCAAAGTGTCGCCCGTGAGCCATCAATTCTCGCACTTTGCCGTCGTGGGCATCGACCTTCCCAAAGGAGCTTACCTTCGCCCACATGCCTATGAACTTAACGAGCGGATGGTTCTGTGCTTCGGAGGTCGAGGTCATGTCATCGTAGACGGACAAAAGCATCCGGTGTCCAAGGGAACCTTCATGTTCTGGGGGCGGGGTGTTGGCGTTGAAGTCGCGCAGGATGGTGACGAGCCTCTTCGCCTGTCGGTTATCTCTTTTCCGCCGGCACCTGACTCGCGCTTCGATCTGTTTCCACTCGGCGGCGGTACCCCTGCCGATGGTGGCGCCTCGGTTGGAGTTCGTGCGGGGAACAATCTCGTAGAGCGTGATAACGGCCATTTCATTATCGTCCAAGATGATGAAGGCGAGGAGTACTGGCAGGCTGCGCCTAGCCTGGGCTACGTGAGCATCATGATCGCAGCGCCTGTTTTGCCGGTAACCTACTTCTGTGCAGCGTCACAGCTGCTTGAACCGGGGGCCAACGTGCGCCATCACGGCCACGTGGCGTCCGAAGAGATAGTTATCGTTACCCACGGAAAAGGTATCGTGGTTCTGGGTGATGAGCAGTTTCCGATTGCAGAAGGCGACGTCATCGTCCTTCCGCCGACGCTAATGCATCATTTCATCAATAACGGAACTGAGCCTCTCAAATACGGCGGCGTATTCCTTCCACCTAGCGTGGAAGGCGCCTTACGTGAGACGGGCGTTAGGAAACTTCCCGGCGAACCCCGTCCGGCGTCAATTCCACGCAATCCGACGACGGAAAGGCTCCTCGTGGATAAATACGGTTTCATCATTCCCGGCATTTCGGATCAACGTACTGTAGGCGTCTAACAAACGTCTAAGAGGGAGCTTCAATGACACTTCCACTGGAAGGAATTCGGATCTGTGATCTGTCGCAGATCATGTTCGGCCCGTGCGGTACTCAGGTTCTGGGTGACTATGGCGCGGATATCATCAAGATCGAAAAGCCCGGCATCGGAGACATCAGTCGGGCGATTGACCGCCACCGCCCTAACAAAGGCGACGAAAGCGCGAACTTCATGGCCATGAACCGTAACAAGCGGAGTCTGGCGTTGGATATCAAATCCCAGGAAGGCCGTGATATTGTCCAGAAAATTGCCAAGAACGCCGACGTGTTTGTGCACAACTTCCGGCCGGGCGTGGTCGAGCGTCTCGGCCTCGGCTACGAAGATATCAAAGCCATAAACGAAAAGGTCATTTATGTCGAGGGATCGGGCTTTGGGGTGACGGGTCCACTCGCGCACAAAGCCGGCATGGACTTCGTGGCACAGGCGATGGCGGGCGTTGCCTTTGGGAATAAGGATCCGGATGGTAAACCCCAATTGTTCCCGATCTCGACAGCGGATTTTTCGGCGGGCATGATCTTGGCTCAAGGGGTGCTCATGGCGCTTTACCACCGCGAGCGCACCGGTCAGGGACAGAAGCTTGAGATCAATCTTCTCGACGTTTTTTTGGTGATGCAGCAACAGGAAGTCACGCAAAAGCTTCGGACCGGTCACGACTTCAATCCTCTTGAGCAAGACCCAATGGACATCTTCACGACTTCAGATGGCAGCGTCGCTGTAATTGCGGTTTTGAGGCCAAATCCAGTGTCCGATATCTGTAACGCGCTTGAGATCCCCGATCTTACCAAGGATCCCGAGTTTTCTACGCTTTCCCAGCAAATGTCCAAACGCGGTGAATATCGCCGGCGGATGAGTGCCGGCTTTAGCAAGTTCACCACGGAAGAATGTGTGAGGCGGCTGGACAAGGCAGACATCTTGTGTTGCCCGGTACTCCCCTTGGGAGAGGTCCTGCAGCACCCGCAGATCGACGAGAACAAGATTATCGTCGAGATCAACCACCCAAAACACGGAAATTTCCGTACCGTCGGGAATGCGATAAAGTCTTCGGCCTTTCCCAACATTGCACTCAAAGCCCCTCCATTGCTGGGTCAACACTCCGAGGAAATCCTGACCGAGTACGGCTTCTCCCAAGACCAAATTGCCAAGCTTTTCGATAGCGACGTCATTGCTCGTTAGACGACCGAATACGGCTCAGCAAACTTGACATAGATGAAAAGGCGTCAACTCAATGACCTTACACTACAACATTCAGGGGAGCGGTGCGCGCACTGTTCTCCTTGTGACCGGGCTTGGTGGGCATGCAAACTTCTGGGATGCTCATCGTTCCTATCTCGCGGAAAAATACACCGTCATAAGCTTCGATCAAAGAGGGTGTGGCGCCAACCGCGATGTGGAGGGAGTTCACACCCTGCGTGAAATTGTGTCCGATGCGGTCGGCATCCTTGACGATGCTCAAGTGACAAAGGCTACCGTGATCGGTCATTCCATGGGAGGCGTCATTACCCAGTGCTTGGTTCTCGACCATCGGCAAAGGGTCGAGGCAGCAGTGTTCAGCGGGACGTTTTGCGCATTTGATCGCTATATGGAATTCATCAACAATCTACGCCAGCGCGTCCTTGATACGGCGGGGACGGAAACCTGCGGTCAGCTTTCGGCCATCCTCGCAATGCCAGGTGGGAACGTGCTCGATCCGAGCTATGACCTTATGAGCCGAATCAAGACGATCCGCCAGACCATGGCCGACGATGTACTCGCGGCACGGATGAAAGCACCCTTCAACTTCGATCGCCGCGATGAGCTTCGGGCAATTGAAGGTTTGCCAAGCCTGGTTGTGGGAGCTTCCGATGACATGTTGGCAGCGGAATATCAATCCAGGGAAATTGCCAGTCTGGTGAGAGGTTCTCAGATTGAAATAATCGACGGAGGGCATTTCTTTCCCAATACTCGCGCTGCCCGCTATCGTGAACTGATTGGCTCCTTCCTTCAGTCCACAGACGCCCTTTAGCGCCTATTTCGTGGAGGGCGATAACTTGGGTTGTCGCTTGCCGCCGCTATGCCGAAAGTTAGAGCACACGATGTTCAGTAGATCAGTCAGGACGACTCCTCCGGGGCAGATGGAGGGCACAACAGACATCATTGTCGTTGGATCGGGAGCTGCGGCGCTCACGGCAGCGCTAACAGCCGCATCGGCTGGCAAGTCCGTTCGGGTCATCGAGAAAACCGACAAATTGGGTGGAACCAGCGCCATGTCAGGCGGAATGACCTGGCTGCCTGGCAATCACTATGCGCAGGCAGCTGGCGTTGAAGATTCATTCGAAGAGGCGTTAGCCTATATGCGAGCAGCGTCTCCAATAGGGTGGCAGGAGACAGAAGACGAGCTATGGAAGAGCCAGCTTAGGAACGGGCCAGAAATGCTCAAGTTGGTGGAGGCACTTAGCCCCCTTCGTTTTCGCCTCACGCCGGTTCCAGATCCGTTCCAAGAATGCGTGGGCGCAAAGTCAACCCGAATTCTCTCCGTCGAGCCACTGAGCAAGAAGATTCTCGGGCCTTTGCGTAAAAAGGTCAGGCGTTCGACGATACCGCAAAGGCTGACGTATCATGAAACGGTCGCTGCTAAGCTTGATCGTCAGCCGATAAGGGGTACATTGAAATTCCTTCCTACTCTAATCCGGCGCTGGCTCACGGATTCAATGGCACAGGGCAACGGCCTTATCACCGGTCTTCTGAAGGGCTGTATCGACGCCGGGTGCATGTTTGAACTATCAACAAGGGCGATCGCCTTGAAGGTCGATGCCGCGGGTGTGGTCAAAGGGGTAGAGGTGGAGCGCGATGGACGGCGCCACACCTACAAAGCGCGGAGCGGTGTCGTTCTTGCTACGGGGGGCTTCGAGTGGGATAGCAAAATGCTGGCCACGTATTTTCCAAGCGAGATCGACTTCAAGAGCTCTCCGAGCAGCAATGAGGGTGACGGCCACAAGATGGCACAGGCTATTGGCGCCACCTTCGCACATATGGACCAGGGTAATATCGTCATCCAGCCGCCCACAAAATACGAGGGCAAACTGCACGGCTTGCCGCTCAGGATCCATGCTGAGCCGGACGCGATCATTGTCGACAAGTCTGGTAACCGGTTCGCCAGCGAGTATGAGTTTTGGGTTTACGATCGCATCATGGATCGGGATGACGACGGAGGTCTCATTCATCAACCCGCTTGGGTGATCAGCCATTGGCCGATGATCAAACGTACTCCACTGATCTGGTGGTACCGTCGGTACCAACCCGGCTGGTTACTCAAAGCAGATTCCCTGGAAGAGCTGGCGGCAAAGACGGGCCTTCCATCCGGCGCTCTGCGCAAGACAGTCGAACGCTTCAACGCCTTCGCTCGAACCGGGATCGACGAGGACTATCAGCGAGGATCCTCCTGCTTCTATGAAAAGAGCGTAGCATCGAGCGTTGGTCTTATGGCGGAGATCAAAAAGCCGCCGTATGTCGCCTATCGGTTCCGTCCGTCCCTTCTCGGAACCAAAGGCGGAGTGAGAACCAATGAGTATGGTCAGGCGCTTCGGGCGGACGGCAGCATAATTCCCGGCCTTTATTGCGCCGGCAATGTCATGGCCAGCCCCACGGGAGCACGTACGCCAAGCCAGGTTGGTACAACAATCGGGCCATATATGACATGGGGTTACATTTGCGCTCGTTCAATTTTGAAGGACAACCGCCTCTAGCCTCGCGGCACGGCGCTCATTGCTTGATTGGCACGAAAAGACGCGACCCTTGGGGCAGCAGGTGGCTGCATGCGTAGCAACTGGAGATAACATGAACCCGACCGAGAATTACGCCGACAAAGTCGTCCTGGAACGACCGGCAGATGGCGTTGCCCTTATTCGCTTCGACCGCCCGGATAAAAAAAATGCGTTGCACAGCTCGATGATCATTGAGCTGGGACGCTTGCTTAGCGAGCTTGATGAAGACAATGGCGTGCGTTGCGTAATTCTCGCGGGGACGGAGGCGTTTTTCGCAGCCGGGGCGGACATCAAGGAAATGGTGGCCTTAGGTCCTGTTGAAGTGTCAAACAGCCCATCCCGTGTCGCCGCTTGGGCGGCGATCGAGTCCTTTGAAAAGCCGTTGATTGGTGCCGTCAACGGCCTCGCCTTCGGGGCAGGCTGTGAACTCGCCCTGGTATGCGATTTCGTCGTCGCAGGCTCGAATGCCCAGTTTGGCCAACCGGAGATCCGTCTGGGCGGCGTCCCAGGCGACGGTGGAACGCAGCGATTGCCGCGCAAACTTTCGCCGAACCTGGCGAACTATATGCTGATGACTGGAGAAGCCATCGGTGCGGAGCGAGCGCTTCAGTTCGGGTTCGCCGTCGAGGTTTGTGATCCACCTGCTACCGTGACACGCACTATCGAGATCGCCCGCACAATAGCGGAGCGGGCCCCGGCCGCAGTAAGGTCCGCGAAAGCTTGCGTGCGCAATGCTGTCGGTGCCACGTTAGAAAATGGCTTAGCGTTCGAACGCTTTAGCGTTACTTGCCTTGCAATGACTGAAGACGCAAAGGAAGGCATGCTTGCTTTTACCGAAAAACGTCCTCCTGTGTTCACGGGACGATAGGCGATCGTAAAACGCCGATCTGCACGAGTTCGGTGTTCACGCCGTGCTCGAGCGCCAGGCGCGAGACGGAAGGGCAAGGCTCACACAATAAGCCGACCACTCGAACGGTTAGATCAGCGACGACGTTCCGCCCACAAAGAGCATCTGCTCGCAAACTCATGCCTCTGGCGACGGACTTGTAAATGAAGCCGGCAAGCGATTGCGAGTTCATTATGGCCCTCATTCGGAACTGAACGCAGACGCTTCATCCCGTTTGCTGTCAATCGGGGGTTGCTTGGCTCGTGACCGGTAGACCGGCGTGTCGAAACTGTCGCGATGGCTGGCCGAGATCGCGGTGCTGGTCGTCGTCGAACTGCAAATTCCGAGGCAATCCGCCCCCTGATTCCGAGATGATGTCGCCCCCCAGTTCCGAGAAATAGTCGCCCCTTGTTCCGAGATGATGCCGCCCCCTTTGAGGCATCTGGCAAGGGTGGTCTGCAGGTGTGAGGTTTCTTCCTTTGCGGTGGCGAGGAAGGAACGGGATGCCAGCGGAGAGATTGGAGATGCGGCGTGTCCGCGAGATACTGAGATATCGCTTTGAGCAAGGACTTGGGCACAAGTCGATTGCGGTGCGGGTTGGGACTGCGCCCTCGACGGTGCGCGAGACGCTACGGCGTGCGGCGGCCGCGGGGCTATCGTGGCCTCTGGGTGACGACGTCAACGATGCCGTCCTGGAGGCGGCGCTTTACAGGCGGCCGGGACGAAGATTGGGCACCGTCGCGCTCCGGAACCGGATTGGCCGCAGGTCCATCGCGAGCTGAAGCGCAAGCATATGACGCTGCAGATCCTGTGGGACGAATACATCGGTCTTCATCCAGAGGGATATCGTTACAGTCGCTACTGCGACCTCTATCGGGGTTAGGCGCTGAAGCTGCCGGTGACGATGTTGGCGATGTGTTACCCATTGAAGCCAGAGTATGAGACAACCGCTGACGCATCCGGATCCTGAAACGCTTTGGCCAAGAGTGCCAGCCAGCCGAAAAGCCGCTTTGGACCATGTGCGCCGACAGTGCTTCGAAAAGCGCGTGACGTCGAAGCGGGCCGCCGCCGTCCCGGTGGTGCACCGTCGGTTGGCCGCTTGTGCAGCGTGGTCGCAAGCGAGCTATAGTTACGATGCCGTGCGTATGGCGACAACCAACATGAGACGTGATCTCATCCCGATTGTCGCTCAACACTCGTGGCTTAATGAAGCCACGCGCGCAAAGGAAGGCCGCGCTTTAAACTCCCGCTTTTCCGAAGGCTTGCTGATGGTTAGGCGACCTGCTTGCCCGCGATCTTGGCGACGTGAGCGCCCTGATAACGCGCACCCTCCAGTTCTACGGATGAAGGCTGACGCGAACCGTCAGCCCCGGTGATTGTTGTCGCACCATACGGCGTTCCACCTTTAACCTCTTCCAACCCGAGCTGTCCCTGGAAGGAATAGGGAAGACCGGCCACGATCATTCCGTGATGAAGCAGGGTCGGGAGGAAGCCCAGGATGGTTGATTCCTGACCGCCATGCTGCGTCGCGGAGGCTGTAAACACCGCGCCTATTTTACCGGCGAGCTTCGAAGCGGCCCAAAGTCCCCCTGTTTGATCCCAGAAATTGCGCATCTGCGATGCCACGGTGCCAAATCGCGTTCCTGCGCCCACGATGATCGCGTCATATTGATCCAGTTCGTTCGGGTCGGCGATTGGAGCTTCCTGGTCCGTCTTAAAGAACGAAGCTCTGGCAACCTCGTCGGGCACCAACTCGGGGACCCGCTTGATAACAACTTCGGCGCCAGTGGAACGCGCGCCATCTGCAACCGCCTTGGCCATCGTTTCAATATGGCCATAAGCAGAATGGTAGAGAACGAGAACTTTGGTCATCTGATATAATTACCTTGTTTGTGTGTTGGAACGAGCTCGTCAATTGGTGCCATTCAGCGTCATCGTCAGGAGGCGGCACGCCCTACTGAAATCGAGAATTCCCCGATGGCTTCTATCTGCACGTCGATAGTATCGCCCGGCTGAACAGGTCCCACTCCCTGAGGGGTTCCAGTCATTATGATGTCTCCTGGAAAGAGGGTGTAGAAGCTCGAGGCATACTCGATGAGGCGCGCCACGCCAAAGATGAGTTGCGACGTGTTCGCTTTCTGCTTCTCAATTCCGTTCACGCTGAGACGAAGCTCCAGAGCATCGGGAGAGGGGATTTCGTCGAGGGTCACAAGCCATGGCCCGAGGACGCTGTAGGTGTCTGGGGACTTTCGAAACGATGGAAATTCCTTTCCTCTAACGGTCATGTCCAGACCGATTGTGAAGCCTAGGATATGCTCGAAAGCCCGATCCTTTTTCACAAAGCTAGCCTCTTTGCCGATAATGACCGCGAGTTCTACTTCGTGATCTGTCCGGCGCTCGCTGAAGCGGGGCATGACAGTTTCGGAAGGTCCTATCAACGAACTTCCCGCCTTCAAGAACAGGCCGAACTCGTCGATATTTGTATAGGTCGTGCCGTTGTTGATCTCACTGTCGGCATTCGCTTCATCAATGTGAGCGCGATAATTGATTGGCGCGCCAATTATCTTGCCGGGATTTGCGATGGGCGTTGCCAAGGAGACTTCGTGTAGCGCCAGTCGCGACGAACTTTTGGAAACAGCCGCGCGCGTCTTGGGGAGATCCAGCAGCTGCCGGGCAAGCCAGTCGCCGGGTGGCAAGGGCCATGCTGGATTCAGGTCAAAGGCCGAAGTGATGTCTATGACCGCATCCCCCTCTACCACGCCGATCCGGTTGTGATTGAACCTGCAAATCTTCATGGCATCTCCCTCCGGCTAAATTGCTGCATTTGCATTTATTGCATATGCAGTATATCGCTATGCCTTGTCTGTCAACGATGATCACCATCCAGTGCAAGGAGAACTGTTAGATGACTACGGAATCCAACACGCCAAACACTATCGAGCGATCGGCCTACTACGCTGAGCTCAGCGCTCTTCAGCTGGCGCCTCTATGGGAACGCCTGAAGGGGCTTGTCCCAACCGACCCTCGCCCGAACGCGGTCCCCTATCACTGGGCATGGAATTTGGTTCGCCCTCAGTTATTGACCGCAGGTCGCGCGATTACCGCAGAGGAGGCGGAACGTCGTGTTCTGGTTCTGGAGAACCCAGGGCTTGAGGGGAAATCTCAGATCACCGATACGCTTTACGCTGGACTGCAGTTGATCATGCCGGGTGAGGTCGCCCCAGCTCACCGGCATACTCAATCGGCGTTGAGGTTCATGCTCGAAGGCGTGGGCGGCTTTACTGCAGTATCGGGTGAGAAGACAACGATGCATCGTGGAGACCTGGTCCTCACGCCTTACTGGACTTGGCATGATCACGGGCATGACGGCGACGAGCCGGTCATATGGTTGGACGGGCTCGACGTGCCATTGGTCAATTTTCTAAAGGCAGGGTTTCGCGAAGAACATCAAGCCAACCGGCAGGTGTTGAGCAAACCGGAGGGCGACTCTCTCGCTCGCTTCGGAAGCGGCCTGCTTCCGGTGGTCATGCCCAGCATGTCCGGCACGTCGCCGGTGTTTAACTATCCCTACGCCAGAACCCGTGAGGCGCTTGACGTTTTACAGCGGTCCACTGACATCGACAAGCACCTCGGCATTTGCATGCGTTATGTGAACCCTGTGAACGGGGATTGGGCAATCCCAACGCTTGGCACGACGATCCGACTGCTCCCTAAAGGTTTTAACTCGACATTCTACCGGTCGACCGAAAGCGCTGTATTCGTGGTCATCGAAGGGGAGCCGACCGTGATTGTGGAGGGATCGGCGCCAGTCGTATTGGGCCCGAACGACGTGTTTGCTGTTCCCGGTTGGTTGCGCCATCGATTTGAAAGCTCCAGTTCGGATTCCATTCTCTTCTCATTTTCCGATCGGCCGGTGCATGAAAAGTTGGGCCTCCTGCGCGAGGAACGCAGCTGACCCTTTTACTGTAGCGGGCGGCGGCCAGTAGGCCGCTGCTCCGAAATCATAATTATCCACTTTTGACCGAGGCGCGCCTCAATCTCGGTTATCTCGATCTTTTTTCGGATCGGATTCCAAACAGGTTTGTGGTATTCGACCTCGCTGCACGATGAACTTCGACAAAAATGAAGAGACGCATGGGTGAAGAAAACTACAAGCTCGAGGACCGTCTCTCTTTTCTCACGAACCGGGTTGCCTCTGCAATAAACGAGCGGTTCGTTTTGAAGCTGCAGATCCACTCGTTAACGATACCGATGTGGCGCGTTCTCGTTGTGCTTCATGATTTGGGAGAGTCAAAACTGGTTGATCTCTCCTCGCTGACATCAATCGATGCTTCAACGCTGTCGCGGCTCACCGAGGGGATGCATGAACGCAAACTTATCCGGAAAGTCCGCTCGACAAAGAGCAAGAGAGAGATCGTTGTATCGTTGCAATCTGAAGGCAAGGGGTTGGTGGACGCCTTGATTCCGGAGGCGATCGAACTCGATACATTTATGCTGGCTGGCCTCAGCGAGAGCGACATGGCCGTGACACGGCGCGCATTGCGAAGTATGTACGAACAATTGACCGCAGCCGGGCAGACTGTTGTGCCATCTGCTGGCGCTGCCACGAAGGACGCTCGGAAGGAAAAGTACTATGTCCAATCCAAATCCGACCGAGCTGAGTGAGCTTGGGATCAGACATCGTAGACGTGAGTGCGATGGATCGGCTTGACGCGACGGTTAGAAGCAAGGTTCCACGTCAGCAAGTTCCTACAATCCCTCCAGGCGACAGCGCCAAAGTCGCGGGAATTGCCACGCTGCCCCGTTTCATAAATCTTGCTGTCGGCAGGTGCGATCGTCTAGGATCATTGACACTCGAGCATGGGCGTTGGCCGTCGGCTTGAGAGCTCTGCTTCATCATCGGTGCTAAGGTATAATGCGGCCACGCAGGCAGTCCGGGATTGATCCTGATCAACCCACGAACGAAGTCCTTATTTCATTACCAGTCAAATTGGCTCGGTGTGTAGAGCATCAAGAATTCTCGGCCATAGTGAGATAGGACCCCGCTGCGGGGAACAGCTTGGGGCGTAGCTCCCAGTCCGTCTTCGTGAGCTGCGGACAAAGAAGATCTGAACCTGCGAAACCGAGGAGCGACGGCTCCTGCGTGTAGGGGACCGTCCGGTGCTAGTCTCGGCTGGGTTACACGGGTCGCGCTCGTCGTTACCGCCTCGACTTGATGCGGTACCTACAGACCTCGGCCGGCTATAAGATGCCGAACATGCAGGGCAGTCATCGTGGAATTGAGCAATTTGTCCAATATTTTGGGGTACTTTACCATTGTCCCTGAAGCCGCCACATGGTTACTGGACTCCAAGCTTCGGCGACCTTTCAGGTTCGCCATAACAGGAGCACGGGAAACGCCGTATCAGCGGCTCCGAAGTTCAAGTGGAAGCCGCGGAAGACGGACCCTCTTAGCTGACAACGCAACGTTGCCAAGTCGTAAACCATACGGGAACAATGGTGGAGGCCTACATGACCATAGTAAAAAATCATCGTGAAATGAGCCGCAGAACGGCATTGAAAGCAGCAGCGGCGTTGCTTGCTGCCTACAACCTTCGTTCAACGCGTGCACTTGCCGCCGGTGAAAGTCTTAACATTCTGAATATGAACCTCCTATTCGGCGAAACGCTGGGTAACCAAATTTCAAAATCCTATACCGCTGCCGAAATCAGCGCTGACCCCGTTCCGCAAAATGAGCATTACGAAAAGCTCCTTGTAGAAATGTCTCAAGGATCTTCCACTTATGACCTTTTGACCTTGGACGCATTGTTCATCAATCAGGTTTTAGGCAATCAATGGGTGAAGGCCGTAGAGGATATCCAGGCTGAGGATGCATCGCTGCAGCCTTTGCAATATCAGAACGTGATTCCGGAATCCCTGAAATTTGTGCAGCGCGACGGGAAGCATTACGGAATACCGCTGACGCTCGCCACTCCTATTTTTGTTTACCGAAAGGATCTGTTCGAAGCAAAGGGTCTTTCGGTGCCCACGAACTGGGACGATTACCGGAAGTGTGCCGAAGCGCTTCATACAAATGAGGTGGCTGGCAACATCCTGCTACTAGGTGGTCAGGATGCTCACATGTCAGGCGACTGGGCGACCCGGTTGATGAGCATGACAAAGTTGGGGCCCACCGACGATGGCGTGCTGGATAGCGCAAATCAGCCTGCCTTCAACACTGAAGGACAGGGTGTGAAGGCGATTGAACGGATCAAGGAGGTGCTTCCTTTTGCACCCAAGGGGGCTGAAGGTCTCGACTATCCAGACGGTCTGTCCCTTTTCTCCCAAGGAAAAGCCGCGATGTTTATCAGTTGGTCGGATGTGTTTTCGGGCCTGGAGAATGGACCACTGAAGGGCAAGTTCGGCTATGCAGCCGTTCCAAGCGAAAAATATCAGCAGCAAATGACCGGTGGCTTTTCAATCGGCATCAGCGCTTTTTCACAAAAGTCGATCGAAAGCTATAAATTCCTCGATTGGATGCTTAAGGGAGAGGGGTACAAGCTGTTTCTCGATAACGGCGAAATGAATCTGGTGTTCAAATCGCAGCTAGAAGATCCGGCGGTGCAAGCAAGAATCCCCTCGCTGGCCGTCTATCAGGATTTCAAGAAGCGCGGAACCACCACGATCGCACTACCCCCTTACCGCGTTCCGAACTCGGTGGAAGTGCAACGGGTCCTGTATGAGGAAATTCTGGCCGCCGTTCTCGGCAGAAAATCGCCTGACCTAGCGATGAAAGACGCCGAAACGCGCGTCAAAGCCATCATTCGTTAAGGCAGCTTGAACTGACGTGAAGGAACGGCCGGCGGCCGTTCCTATCATGCAATGGGAAATTACTATGGCTATGACGCGTTCAATCTCTACGCCAGTTGTCACCGGCACCCATAAAGCGGAACGGGCGGGAGAGCGCCGGACAGGCGCGCTTCTCCTCACCCCGGCGTTTGTCCTTATGAACCTCGTCGGCTTTTTTCCGATGATCTATTCTCTTTACATATCGTTGACGAACTACAACCCGACGCATGGCGGAGCCTCTCAATTCATCGGTTTGAAAAACTATGCCAACGCGCTTTTGGATCCACAATTTTGGCATGCCATTGGCCTCACCTGTGTTTTTGTAACCTTAAGTGTGACGTCGTCATTGGTTCTTGCAGTACTTTTGTCGCTTCTGTTCAATTTGCGGTACCCTGGATTTTTCCTGCTGCGGACGATCATCCTGGTGCCAATGTTGATTACGCCGATCGCTGTTGGCATCGTGTGGCGGGTCATGATGATGCCCGACCTCGGCGTCCTCAATTACCTCCTGACCGTGTTAGGCTTTCAACCCCAGCTCTGGACATCATCGGCAAGCACCGCGCTGCTATCGATTGTACTTGTCGACATTTGGCAGTGGACTCCCTTCATGTTTCTTATTGTCTTCGCGGGCATTTCATCGCTCCCACGCAGCCCATTCGAAGCCGCTGCCATTGACGGGGCCGGGCCGATACGTGTGTTTTTCTCCGTCACTTTGCCGCTACTTCGGCCGGTCATCGTTATCGCCACGCTACTGCGCATCGTAGATGCCTTCCGAACCTATGACACGGCGTTCATCATGACGCGAGGTGGGCCAGATTTTTCCACTGATCTCGTCAGCGTCTACCTGCAGAGGATAAATTTCCGCTTTTTTGATCTCGGCTACGGATCGGCATTGTCGTGGATTACCCTACTAATCGTGACGGCTATAATTTTGATATTCACCAAGCTCTCTGGCTTTACGCGAATTATTTCTGAAAAAGAAAGCCGATAGGAGCCCAGCATGTCTATGAAAAGGCCCGCTATTCGCCGATATTCTCAAATCTTGCTGGCGTACTTTTTTGCACTGTTTGCGACAGCGTTTTTCGCCTTTCCAATATTTTGGATGGTCACAGCATCTTTGAAGAGCGACCAGGCAATTACAGCCTTCCCACCTGTATGGGTTTTCACCCCGAGCTTGCAAAACTACGCCAAGCTCATCACGGACATTGGCATCGCCAAGATGTTTATCAACAGTGTCGTCATCGTCGGATTGTCCACGAGCCTGGCGATGGTTTGCGGAACTTTGGGCGCCTACGCGCTGGCTCGGTTCGATATAAAAGGCAAGCAGATGATTGCCTTCGAGATTTTATCAATCCGTATGCTGCCACCGATCGTCAGTGTCGTTCCAATGTTTATCCTCGCGAGGTGGCTGGGTATCTTCGATACCTACTGGTTGCTGACCGCGGCGTACGCTCTTTCCGGTCTACCATTTGTTGTCTGGGTAATGCGCGTCTTTATTCAGGATATCCCGCAGTCGATTGAGGAAGCCGCACTGATTGACGGATGTTCACGGCTTGAAACTTTTTGGCGGGTGACGCTCCCGCTCTTGTTGCCCGGCCTGGCAGCAACAATGGTCATCGTGTTCATGTTTGCCTGGAACGAATTTCTCCTGGCTTCCATGTTGACGTCGAACGCTGCGAAAACGCTACCGGTGATCGCTGCAAATACTCTGAGCGCAAAGTCAATTGCCTGGGGTCTGGCTTCAGCCGCAGGTGTCGTCATGTCGCTGCCTGTCGTCATCCTCGTTCTACTTATGCAACGCTATCTTGTTCGCGGCCTGACATTGGGCGCAGTAAAAGGCTAAGGAGGCTATCGTGGGCATTCAAATCAGAAACGTGCAAAAGCGTTTTGGCGAGATAACTGTTGTTAACGGTGTGTCGGTTGACATAGCCGAAGGCGAGTTTTTCGTCATGCTGGGGGAATCTGGCTGCGGAAAGACGACAACACTCCGTATGGTCGCAGGGCTCGAATTACCAACCTCGGGATCCGTGCACATCAACGGCAGGGACGTGACCTTCGCAGAGCCGCGCCATCGCGATATCGCCATGGCGTTCCAAGACTATGGGCTCTATCCCAACATGACAGTCTTTGAAAACATTGCCTTTCCGCTCAAGATCAGAAAGGTGCCTCAGTCGGATCGCAAGAGGAAGGTTGAGGAAACAGCCGGCAAGCTCGGTATCGCGGACTATCTTGGCCGTAAGCCGTTTCAACTGTCCGGCGGTCAGCGGCAGCGAGTTTCGCTAGCGCGCGCCTTAGTACGAAACCCTAAAGTCTTCCTGATGGACGAACCGCTTTCGAACCTTGATGCGAAGCTTCGTGCCGTCATGAGGACCGAAATCAAAAAGCTCGTGTCCGAACTGGGAATCACCACGATTTATGTCACGCACGACCAGATCGAGGCTATGTCTATGGCAGACCGAATTGCCGTCATGCGTCGGGGCGACATGGTTCAGATCGGGTCGCCCATGGAAATCTATGACCGGCCCCTGACGCGCTTTGTCGCTGATTTCATGGGATCACCGCCCATGAACCTGTTCCCGGCTGTCATGAAGACGGCGGGTCAGCCGACCTGTCAGATCCAGGAGTTCGTTGATACGCTTCCAATTACCGAGCGCGAGTTGATTGCCGCGAGACTGGATCCAGCACACCAATTTACACTCGGTATTCGGCCTGAACACCTGAAGCTCGTCCAACCTGGTTCGCCTGGATCGGCGCGTGCAGTTGTCGACTTCGTCGAACCATTGGGCCAGACCACCAATGTCTATCTCGCAATCGGGGACACGCGGCTGATTGCGGTTACCGATCGATGCGCCAGCCAAGTAGGTGATGTCGTTGGGGTGTACGCGCCCCCGGAGAGTGTGCGTGTCGTTGCAAATTGAGACCGTTTCGACGTCCCCGCTAAAGAGAGCGGCGTCGTCGACACACGTACCGGCATTTTGACCCCTAGTAAAATTTTTGTTGATGGAGGCTCACTTGTTGCAAGCGCACCCCGCTCTCTCGCACCGTATTTACGGCCATTTTATCGACGGGGTCTTGTGTGATCCTTCGGTCACGTTGATCGACCGCCACTCACCCGCCGACGGCACGTTACTCGCGCGCTTTTCAGCAGGTACGTCGGAAGACGTCGATGCTGCTGTAGCGGCGGCGTTAAAGGCATTTAACCAGGAAAATTGGCGGGATCTGAGCGGCTCGGCCCGCGCTGGGCTGCTTAATAGATTTGCTGACTTGATTGCAAACAACGCGGACTATCTTGTTCGACTTGAAGCGGAGGAATCCGCCAAAGCGACGAAGATGTCTATATACGAGCTTGCAATGGTTGTCGAAATGACGCGCTTTGCAGCATCACTTGCGGTGACCGAAAGAGGAGAAACCCATACACAGCTCGGGCCTCTGTCGCTGGGGCTTGTAACGAAAGAACCATGTGGGGTCGTCGGCATGATCGTGCCGTGGAATTTCCCTTTGATCTGCCTTTTTCAGAAGCTCCCGTATGCGCTCGCGGCTGGATGCACGGTGGTGATCAAACCCTCCGAGCTAACGTCCAGTACCGCCCTTGAGATTGCGAGGTTGGCGAGCAAAGCGGGCTTTCCTCAAGGTGTTATTAATGTCGTGACTGGCACAGGGACTGCCGTGGGCGAGGCTCTGACCAGTCACCCCGATGTATCACTGATATCCTTCACGGGCTCCACTGGTGTTGGTCGGCACATCGCTGGAAAATGTGGGGAGGCCGTTAAGCGCGTAGCATTGGAACTCGGAGGTAAAGGCGCCAACATCGTTTTTGCCGACGCGGACCTTGATGCCGCATTGGATGGCGTTCTCTTTGGGTTCGTTTTCAATCAGGGCGAAGTTTGCGCGGCCGGATCGCGCCTGCTGATCGAAGAGAGTGTTGCCGACGCATTTGTGTCAAAACTTGCCGAACGCGCAAAGCGGATCGTTGTTGGCCACCCCATGGACAAAAATGCGGACATGAGTGCGCTGATCCATGAGGGGCACATGAACAAGGTCCTCGGGTACGTCGCCGACGGACAGAAAGAAGGTGCCATCCTCACGTGTGGCGGAGAGCGTCTCCAGGGCCAAGCTTACGATAATGGCTTTTTCGTGGGTCCGACGATCCTTACTGAAGTTACCTCTAGCATGCGCGTTTTCCGGGAGGAAATATTCGGGCCTGTTCTTTGTGTGACAAAATTCAAAACACAGGAAGAAGCAATACATTTGGCTAATAGTACCGATTTCGGTCTTGCAAACGGGGTGTGGAGCAAAGACATCGACAAAATCTTTACGGTTGCCCGCCAGTTGAAGTCTGGAACCGTATTTGCGAACACGTTTCTGGAGGCGGCGCCGCAGCTTCCCCAAGGTGGTGTCAAGAAAAGTGGCTTTGGTCGTGAAAACGGTTTGGATGCACTTAATGAGTATCTGGATACCAAGCAGACCTACGTGAAGTTGGGTGCCCGTCAGCCGATTCTTGCTCATACAATCAGCTAAATCAAAGGAAGGGAGTTTGCTTTGGCAGACGAGAGCAAGCGCATTGCGTTGATTGGATATGGTGCGATGGCCCGCAGCTTGCAGGCTTCGCTTCTTCGGTCCGAAGCCGGTGTGGCCGTGGCAGCGGTACTCGTACCAGCTGAGTTCGCGCCGCCGGCGAGTGAAATTGCTGGTTTAGAGCTATTTCACGATGTTGCGGATCTTGTCGCCTGGCGTCCTTCACTGGTCGTTGAGTGCGCAAGCCACGATGCTGTGCGCGATTTTGTTCCGACTTTGCTGCGGAACGGGATCGACACAATCATTGTCTCAACCGGGAGCTTGGCTGACAAATCGTTATTCGATGATCTTGAGGTTGCCGCAAAAGTCGGACGCTGCCGTCTAACGGTCGTGTCAGGCGCTATTGGAGGACTTGATGTTTTGAGATCGGCAAGAAGCGCAGGCTTGAGTAAAGTAGCCTATACTGGCATCAAGCCACCAATCGCTTGGGCGGGCACTCCGGCTGCGGATAGGATGGACTTGGCGTCGCTTCTTGAGCCGACGGTCATCTTCGAAGGCAACGCACGACAAGCCGCGCAGCTTTATCCAAAAAACGCAAATGTAACCGCCGCGGTGGCGCTCGCAGGTGTCGGGTTTGACGCAACCAGCGTAGCACTTTTGGCAGACCCCGGGACAGCGACGAACGGACATCGCGTGGAGGCGACGGGAGCCTTTGGCAGTTTTTCAATCGAGCTACAGAACCAACCTTTACCGGACAACCCGAAAACATCTTGGTTGGCCGCTTTGAGTATCCAAGAGGCGATTGTACGGCACTTCAGCTCCGTCGTCGTTTGAAAGTGCGCGTTAGTTCGGCTTGGACCGCGTCCAATCGGCAGGTTTGAATACATAGGTGTAGGTAAGAGCGCATGAAAATTCTCGTCCCAGTCAAGCGCGTTGTCGATTACAACGTGAAGATCCGTGTCAAGCCGGATGGATCGGGCGTCGACCTTGCCAACGTCAAGATGTCGATGAACCCGTTCGACGAGATTTCGGTTGAGGAGGCCCTTCGCCTGAAGGAAGCCGGCAAGGCCGAGGAAGTGGTCGTCGTCTCGATCGGCCCGGCCAAGGCCGAGGAAACTTTGCGAACCGCGCTCGCCATGGGCGCCGACCGCGCCATCCTCGTTGAAACCGATGACGCTGTCGAGCCGCTCGCAGTCGCAAAGATCCTCAAGGGTGTTGCAGACGCTGAAAAGCCAGGCCTCATCATTGTCGGCAAGCAGGCAATCGACGATGATTCCAACCAGACCGGCCAGATGCTTGCAGCCCTTCTCGGCTCCGCCCAGGCGACCTTCGCCTCCAAGGTCGAGATCGCCGGCGCCGGAGAATCTGCAACGGCGACGGTCACCCGTGAGATCGATGGCGGCCTGCAGACCATCAAGGTCAAGCTTCCGGCCGTCGTGACGACCGACCTGCGCTTGAACGAGCCGCGCTATGCTACGCTACCGAACATCATGAAGGCGAAAAAGAAGCCGCTCGACAAGAAGAGCCCGGCTGATTTCGGCGTTTCCACCGCGCCGCGCCTCAAGGTGCTGAAGACGGAAGAACCATCCGGCCGCAAGGCAGGCGTGAAGGTGAAATCGGTCGCCGAGCTTATCGACAAGCTCAAGAACGAAGCCGGCGTACTCTGAGATCTGGAAAGGGAGAACACGATAATGGCCATTCTTCTTCTGGCTGACCACGACAACGCGAGCCTTTCCGACCAGACTGCCAAGGCCCTGACGGCTGCGTCTCAGATCGGCGGAGATGTTCACATCCTCGTCGCCGGTAAGGGCGCAAAGGCAGCCGCCGACGCGGCTGCCAAGCTTTCCGGCGTCTCCAAGGTGCTGCTCGCCGAAAGCGACGAGCTCGCCAACAATCTGGCAGAGCCGCTGGCCGACCTGATTGTCTCGCTGGCAGCGAGCTACGACACCATCATCTCGGCCGCCACCTCGGTCGGCAAGAACGTCCTGCCGCGCGTCGCAGCCCTTCTCGACGTCGCCCAGATCTCGGAAATCATCGAAGTCGTCTCGGCCGACACCTTCAAGCGCCCGATCTATGCCGGCAACGCCATTCAGACGGTGCAGTCGACCGACGCCAAGAAGGTGATCACAGTGCGCACTGCATCCTTCGGTTCTGCCGCAGAAGGCGGTTCGGCTTCGGTCGAGGCGATCCCCGCCGTGTCCGATCCGGGTCTGTCGACCTTCGTCAAGGATGCGCTGTCGACCTCCGACCGTCCGGAACTGACATCCGCCAAGATCATCATCTCCGGTGGCCGTGCGCTCGGTTCAGCCGAAAAGTTTAAGGAAGTCATCCTGCCGGTCGCCGATAAGCTCGGTGCTGCCGTCGGTGCCTCGCGCGCGGCCGTCGATGCAGGTTACGCTCCGAACGACTGGCAGGTCGGACAGACCGGCAAGGTCGTCGCTCCGCAGCTCTACATCGCCTGCGGCATTTCGGGTGCGATCCAGCATCTCGCCGGCATGAAAGACTCGAAGGTCATCGTCGCCATCAACAAGGACCAGGAAGCGCCGATCTTCCAGGTCGCCGACTATGGCCTCGTGGCAGATCTCTTCGAGGTGCTGCCTGAGCTACAAAAGGCCATCTAACGCGATAGCCGAATTTTTACGCGCCGGGAATTGGGATTCAGATCCTTATCGAAGCGGCGGGAAACGATAGCGATATACAGAGGGATGGATGACGGATATGAATGAAATGACAGGGCAAGAAGATATCTACGATGCCGTAATTATCGGCTCAGGACCATCGGGGGCCATAACCGCTCACACCCTCGCGCTTGCAGGACTCCGTGTCGTATGTTTGGAACAGGGCGACTACGCGCTCCCTTCCGATTATGCCGCGAACTTCGATATGTGGGAGCTCGTGGCCCGGGGGCATTGGCAAGCAGAACCCAATCGTCGGCGCAATCCCGCAGATTATCCCTTGGATATTTCCGACACAGACTTGGCGCCTTCGATGTACAGCGCGGTTGGAGGATCGACCATCCACTTCAGCGCTTTGTGGTCTCGCCTAGCACCTTCCGACTTCCGTGTACGCACAACAGATGGCGTGGCTGACGATTGGCCTATCAGCTACGCCGAATTGGCCCCCTTCTATGATGAAGTCGACGACTTCATCGGAGTTTCCGGGCTTGAGGGAGATCCTGCCTATCCCGAGGGTTATGCTCCAAAAATGCCGCCGATGCCCCTTGGCAAACATGGCATGAAGGCCGCGCAATCGATGAACGCTCTTGGCTGGCACTGGTGGCCCCATTCAAATGCGATACCAAGCCAGAAGATAGGGTCCCTTGCAGCATGCGCACGATGGGCCACATGTACGCAGGGCTGTCCAGAGGGAGCCAAAGCTTCTTTTGACATAGCCTATTGGCCGGCGGCGATTAAAGCCGGAGCGAAATTGATTACCGGCGCAAGGGTGTCGAAAATAACGACGGACGAGAACGGCCGGGCCACGGGTGCAAGCTGGCTCTCGAATGGCACTAGCTATCACACATCAGCGAAAACAGTCGTTGTTTGCGCGAATGGTATTGGCACCCCCCGGCTTCTTCTGCTTTCGCCAAGCGACAGACATCCCTTGGGGCTGGCCAATTCCTCTGGTTTAGTGGGTAAGAACCTGATGCTGCACCCCAATTGCGCGGTCATCGGCTATTATGACGATGAACTGGAGTCCTGGCGCGGTCCGGCCGGATCTGCGGCAAGTTCGATGCAGTTTTACGAAACCGATCTCTCGCGGGGGTTTGTTCGCGGTTCGAAATTGCACGCCTGTCCCACGCCGGGCCTACTATTCAACGGCGTAGACCCACACAGGTTGTTAGCGTTTGATGAGCTCTGGGGCATGAGTTTCCATCGCGTCATCAGGGATGCACGCAACGCGATATTCTGGGCAGCCAACATTGACGACCTGCCCGAAGAAACGAACAGCGTGACGCTTGATCCTATTTTGGCAGATGGCGATGGCATCCCGGCACCGAAGATCAGTTATCGCTACAGTGAGAATACCCTGAAGATCAGGGACTTCACGGTTAAAAGGCTCAGTGAAATCCATGCGGCAGCTGGCGCGAAGAAGACAATCGAGATCGCCGATCTCCAAGGCGAGCCGGGGCACCTGCTTGGAACAGCCAGAATGGGAAAAGACCCAAAATCGTCTGTTGTAGACGAATACGGTCGCAGCCACGACGTTCCGAACTTGGTCATTTCCGACGGGAGCATTTTTGTCACCGGCGGAGCCGCGAACCCAACCAGTACAATAGCCGCGCTTGCACTCCGGAATGCCAAAGAACTCGTTCGCAACCTCAAAGGTGGTGCTTCACAATGACGAACAGCAGTAAGTTGAACAGCGACAGGCGCCTGTCTGTTTCCAGGCCCGCCTCCGCTCCGCCACGAGCGTTCACGCAACGGGAACTGCAGACGTTGCGCATCATCGCGGATACCTTAATTCCACAAGAAGGTGATTTTCGCTCTGGCAGTTCCGTTGCCGAATTCAACGAACTCGTGACGAAGGCCGCTGCGATACTCGACAAACACTTCGAAATGCTGACAGCTCTTCTAGAGGTGTTGGGCTTCACGCCTGCGACAGAGATGTGGGCCAGGCTGAGAAGGCTGGCGGACGAGGACGGAGATCGATTTTATATTCTCTCCACCTTGATCGTCGGTGCGTACATCTATTCCGATGAAATGAAGGCAGAACTGAATTATCCGGTTCCTCATCGCAATCCACCAGGTTTATTTGATGCCGCAGACGAACTCTCAAATGGAATTCTCGATCCAGTCATAGAGCGCGGCCCGATCTATAGAGTGGTTAAATGATCACTATGACTGAAGCGGCTTGCCCGGCTTAAACCGGTATCACCTGTGCTCCATAATGAACGTTGAGTAAAGCAGTGCGCGAAAGCATGGAATTCGACGTGGTAATCGTCGGCGGTGGACCGGCCGGCCTTTCAGCCGCCATCCGCCTGAAACAGGTCAATCCGGAACTGTCGGTCGTGGTATTGGAGAAGGGTTCCGAAGTCGGCGCCCATATCCTCTCCGGCGCCGTTGTCGACCCCATCGGCATCGATCGCCTGCTTCCCGGCTGGCGCACGGAGGCCGACCACCCCTTCAAGACCGAGGTCAATGCCGATCACTTCCTGCTGCTCGGCCCCGCCGGCTCCATCCGCCTGCCGAACATCATGATGCCGCCGCTGATGAGCAATCACGGCAACTACATCGTCTCGCTCGGAAATGTCTGTCGCTGGCTGGCGACCAAGGCCGAAGAACTCGGCGTCGAGATCTATCCAGGCTTTGCCGCGACCGAAGTGCTCTACAATGATGAGGGCTCCGTCATCGGTGTCGCGACCGGCGACATGGGTATCGAGAAGAACGGCGAGCCCGGCCCGAACTATGCGCGTGGCATGGCTCTCATGGGCAAATATGTGCTTGTTGGAGAGGGCGTGCGCGGTTCGCTCGCCAAGCAGCTGATTGCCAAGTTCGATCTCTCGAGCGGCCGCCAGCCCCAGAAATTCGGCATCGGCATCAAGGAACTCTGGGAGGTCAAGCCGGAAAACCACCGCCGCGGCCTGGTGCAGCACTCTTTCGGCTGGCCGCTCGGCATGTCCACCGGCGGCGGTTCCTTCCTCTATCACCTGGAAGACAATCTCGTCGCCGTCGGTTTCGTCATCCACCTGAACTACAAGAACCCCTATCTCTATCCCTTCGAGGAATTCCAGCGCTTCAAGACGCATCCGGCAATCCGCGGCACTTTCGAGGGCGGCAAGCGCCTCTCCTATGGCGCGCGTGCCATCACCGAGGGCGGCTATCAGTCGGTGCCGAAGCTCTCCTTCCCGGGCGGCGCGCTGATCGGCTGTTCGGCGGGCTTCGTCAACGTGCCGCGCATCAAGGGCAGCCACAATGCCGTGCTCTCGGGCATGATGGCCGCCGACCGCCTCGCCGAGGCGATTGCTGCCGGCCGCGCCAATGACGAAGTAGCCGAGATCGAGACCGACTGGCGCAAGAGCGATATCGGCAGGGACCTGAAGCGGGTCAGGAACGTCAAGCCGCTCTGGTCGAAATTCGGCACGGCCTTGGGCGTCGCCCTTGGCGGTCTCGACATGTGGACCAACCAGCTCTTCGGCTTCTCCTTCTTCGGCACGCTTGGTCACGGCAAGACCGACGCAGCCTCGCTGGAGCCGGCTTCACAGCACAAGAAGATCGACTATCCGAAGCCGGATGGTGTGCTGACCTTCGACCGCCTGTCCTCCGTCTTCCTATCGAACACCAACCATGAAGAGGACCAGCCGGTCCATCTCCAGGTGAAGGACATGGCCCTGCAGAAGTCGTCCGAGCACGATATCTATGCCGGCCCGTCGACCCGCTACTGTCCGGCCGGCGTCTATGAATGGGTGGAGAAGGACGGCGAAGAGACCTTCGTCATCAACGCCCAGAACTGCGTCCACTGCAAGACCTGCGACATCAAGGATCCCAACCAGAACATCAACTGGGTGCCGCCGCAGGGTGGCGAGGGGCCAGTCTATCCGAATATGTGAGGTGCTGCGCGGACTTTCCTGGCAGATTTGCTGATGTAAAAATTTCCACTGACCCACTGAAGCACGTACTTATTGAGACTGCCTTTCTGCCGAAGGCAAAGCGGCAAACCTCGATGGGAGTGTTGCCAGTCGAAAATGCGAGGCGTCGCGACGGACGCCTCTTCGCAATTATCGGGGCCACGAATGCAGCAACTACTTCGCAGCGTCCGAAAGCCATTCAAGAGCACCAGCTTCTGCAGGGAATAGCCAACCGATCACCAAAATAATCCAAAACTTCCGTGTTTCTGTCCATTGCTTCGACATCGCGATCCTTTCAACCTGCTTGCAGATACATCGAAGGTGGAGAGCCATGATGAGCACGCTGATCTACATGACGGATATCTCGAATATCGTTTTATCCCTTGGAGAGAGTGTACGGAGCTATTTGTATCAACTAGGAAGAGACAGCAAGCGCAACGGTTGAGTACTGTTTCTCGACGTGGCCTGCTGCAGGCGACGCATGAGGCCGCGGCCTTCGCCGGCTTGCAATTACCCACATCTGAGTGCCGATACCATTTTGGTTCCTAGGCGAATGTCTGTCAGCCGGCTCAGGCCGCGCCAGACGACCGTATTCCCCGGTGGCGGATCTGATGTTCTTGCAAGGTAACCACCCAAACGAGCGAGTTTGGTGAGATAGACTGGCGTCGCCTGTCGGTTGCCTGCGTTACTGATCATTTGATCGAGGATTTCAATCTCCTGTTCGGTGAGAGCCGTGGTTGGCGGGGTTTGGGGCGCAGTGCGCGCGAGCATTGTCAACCAGAGCACTCTCCAGCTCATAATGCAGAACACGGCGACGAGATTTGCCAGTCGATCGGCCGTTCGCAATCTTGCGTCTTCAGCCCGGCAACCGGACTTGAGGATTTTATGGAAGACCTCAATCTTCCAGCGCATCGCGTACCATTTGATTTTTTCGACTGCCTCTTCGCAGCTGTGCACCTCAAGATCGGTCAGTAGCTTCCACTCGATGCGCTTGCGGCCGGCCGGAGGGTTGGGCTCCACCGCGTGAATGACGGAAGGGTCCAAAGCCGGATATCGCTTCTTCTTGCCGATGGGCGGCAGCACCCGGGTCCGTTTGAATCGGATATCCAAGTGGACTTTTGTAACCTCATCGGTGTCGGCGCGAACTTCGATGAGATGCCGGCCGACGGTTTCAACATCGCGCATTTCAGCGGATATCGTATGATCCCCGTTGCCAGCCAGCCGGTCGACGATGGTGCGCACGACGAAATGCGTGCCAAGCTCCTTAGTCAGGCAGTAGAGCTCGTAGATATCACTTTCACGATCGCCTACATAAATGCATCGGTCTGGCTGACCAAGAAGCCCGACGGATTGGCGCAGATTTTCAAGCCAACGGATCCTTTCCTTGGTTTCGATCGGAACACGTGTCGGATTGATCTTGCGTTTGAGCTGAGCCGTACCCTTGAACTTGTCGCGGCTCCAGAACTTGACGGCCGCCAACCCTAAGGGCAGTCCATCCAAGGTCACCGCAAGGCTCGAATGCATCAATATCCCGCAGACCGTATGGTGGCGCAGTCGCTCCTGTTTGTCACGGCCACTGTCACGCTCTTGGTAAAGCCAACGGCATGCGGATTGCCGCGCTGGTAGGTAAACTCGGTCGTGTCCTGCAGCACCAAGATCGGACCATTAGAAGCATCGTAGCGTTGAGCGGTCGCAGCGAAATGGCCGCTGAGGATATCGCCTTCGTCAACATTCGGGTTGGAGAAAAACCGATAAGCGGCTTTTGTGTTGGCCCAGTCCTGGCAGGCGAAAGGAATGGAGCCGCCCATACGCTCTCCAAGCTGTCGTAAAAGTTCTGTACAGCGTCGGCCAAGGCGAGCATCCTTGAAAGACCCCGCATCTATTTCCTGCCTGCTCCAATGGCCGTCACTATCAGCCATTACATCGTCTCGAACCGACATAAATGCGAATGTAAAGCTCTGGCGTGCGAAGGCAGGCAACGGAGAGAATGTTTTGATGATCTTGTCCACGATCGGACGGGAGTGCCGGCTTTGGTTCTTGATCATCACCGTGTAGCGGCTCTTGCGTTCCACCAGTGAGGTGACATTGGCATGACCGAGTTCGCGCTCGAAGATCAAGAGGTCGCCTTCCCAATGACCGAACTTGGAGTCGGCGTCAGACTTACCGACCGCAATCCTTTCCCACTCGCCGGGGCGAATGATCCAAATTTCGCTTGCCGGAGCCGACATAGAAGCCACCGCGAAAATGACCATTTGCTCTAGCGACGATCGATCATCGGGCAACAATTTCCTTAAGGACGGCGATGATCCGGATCACGGCCGGGTCCTTTGTCGTGTACCAGATCGTCTGGGATTCACGTCGGGTAACGACGAAGTTGAGCTGCCGCAATTTCGAAAGATGTTGGGATGTCGCCGATTGGCTCATGCCAACGAGATCCGCGAGGTGTCCCACCGTTACTTCGCCTTTTACGAGGGCCGACATGATCTGCAGTCTTTTCTCATTGCCGAGAGCATTAAGGAGGATGGCTTGGTTCGCTGCGATATGAGATTCAATCATCGTTTGTTCCATTAATCTTGCTTGCGTGCCTCCGAATGGAGAATGACAACAGGTGCCAGCTCAATAGCCGTCCATGAGAAGTATTGGAGCTCGTTCATTCCCGCTTATCATTGATCGGCACTCTCTTTCGAAAGAGACCTGCATCACCATGACGACGGCGCTATGAGCCTTGCGTCGCTCTGGGGGGCCATAATGCCGTCGATGCACTAGAGACAACGATGAGGATGCAGGTCACATCTTAGCCGTAGCTTGTCTGCTCAGGTGTATCGGGCAATTGACAGATCGCTCGCGTCAATATCTGGGACTCGGCCGGAGACAATGTCAGCAATGACCCGGGCAGAACCGGCACTCATTGTCCAGCCAAGGGTGCCGTGACCAGTATTCAGATAGAGCCCGGCAATCTTCGTGGGACCTATGACCGGTGTACCGTCCGGGGTCATCGGCCGAAGCCCCGACCAAAAGCTCGCCTTCGAGATGTCTCCCCCGGGGAAAAGGTCGGTGACGGAATGTTCGAGCGTCAGCCGACGCGGTTCTCCGAGATCGTTTGTATAGCCAGAAATCTCCGCCATTCCGCCGACGCGGATGCGGTCGCCGAGACGGGTGATTGCGATTTTGTATGTCTCGTCCATAACGGTCGATTCCGGTGCCCGCCCAGCATCAGTGATCGGGATGGTAAGCGAATAGCCCTTCACGGGATAGACTGGCAGATTGATACCAAGTGGCCGCACCAGGAGCGGAGAGAAACTACCGAGTGCGACGACGACTGCGTCGGCCTCTATTCTTCCGTGCGCAGTAATTACCCCGCAGAAACGCCCGCCATCCACGTCGATTCCGCGGATGATGCTACCATACTGGAATTGCACGCCGAGCGCGGCGATTTTTGCTGCCAACGCGTTTGAGAACTTGAAGCAGTCGCCAGTCTCATCCTTCGGAGTAAGAAGGCCGCCGACGATCTTCTCGCGCGCATGCTTCAGGCCTGGCTCCACCCGAATACAGCCCTCAGTATCGAGTACCTCATATGGGATCCCGTCGCTCGCAAGAGCTTTGACGTCTTTCGCGGAAGCATCGAGCTGCGCTTGGGTTCGGAATAGCTGGAGCGTGCCCTGCATGCGCTCATCATAGGCGATACCAGTCTCGTCGCGCATAGTAGAAAGCAATAGACGGCTATACTCAGCGAGCCGCAGCATACGGCTCTTGTTGATCGCATAGCGCTTCGCTGTGCAGTTGGACAGCATCTTCGCCATCCAGGAGATCATTGCAAAGTCGATCTTCGGGCGCAAGATCAGAGGCGCATGCTGCATGAATAGCCACTTCATTGCTTTCATGGGAATGCCGGGCGCCGCCCAAGGGGAGCAATATCCGAATGAGACTTCACCGGCATTCGCAAAGCTGGTCTCCAGCGCAGGGCCCGGCTGACGATCCACGACAATGACTTCGTGGCCGGTTTTCGCAAGCTGGTACGCTGACGTCAGCCCGATGATGCCCGCGCCAAGAACAATGATTCTCATATTCTCCTCAAAATGCAGAGGCTCTCAGCGACATTAGCGCTGGTAGCAGTAACCGAGACCCGTAGGATCTCGATAAGCTTTTTTGTGCGTTGCAGGCGACGATATCAAGTTGCCGCTTTCGTTCCAATCCATTAGCGCAACGCTAAAGCGAAAGAAGACGTTCGGCAAAGGCACTCTATCGGAATAGAACGCGCCACAGGCTCCAAACGCCGCGGGGCAGGCCGCCTAGCCGTTCGCGATAGCAAACCAGTTAGCTTTGCCGTTGGTGTTGTGGATCGCACGCACCACGAGTGGGCGTTTCAATGTGGAGAACCGCGACGTCGCTTTTGCGCATGCGGATCTCCGTGGACGAGCGCACTTGGGAAGTCAAAGCTCGCGAGAGCCAGGTTAGACTAGCGTTTGTATCTCCGGTTGGGTTATACTCACAACCGACAAAGCCAGTATATTCTAACTCATCAATGACGGAAAAAATCCTGAAGTCGTCAAGTTCGCCGGTTCCTGGCTCGGCGCGAGTAGGAACGGAAGCGATTTGCATATGGCCGATGATGGGCAGCATATCCCTTAGCGCCGTTAGCACGTCACCACGCATGACTTGACGATGATAGATATCGAATTGAAGCCTGACATTTTTTCTGCCTACCTCGTCGATCACGTCAGCTGCGAAGTCGAAGTTGTTGAGGAAATAGCCTGGCATATCCCGACTGTTGATTGGTTCGATAACCACCTCGATATCTTCTTGTCCCGCAAGATCGGCCGCATATGCCAGAGAGTAGAGATAGCAGGATTTAGAGGTTGTATCTGAACGATCAGCAATGCCGGCCATCATATGGAGCTTTGGAGCTTTTATAACCCTGGCATATTCGATAGATCTTTGCACGGCGGACTTGAACTCATCTCGTCGTTCCGGGAGCGCAGCTAGTCCTCGCTCGCCTCTCGCCCAATCTCCCGGAGGCATGTTGAACAACGCTTGACGCAGGTTCTCACTGTCCAAAATGTCTGCGATCTGAAACGCGTCGTAGTCATAGGGGAAGAGATATTCGACCGCTTCGAAACCGGCAGTTGCCGCAGCGGTAAAGCGGTCGAGAAAATCATACTCACGATACATCATAGTGAGATTGGCTGCGAATTTTGGCATCTGGTTTTCCTCGGTCGTCAGTTCTTCTTGAGCAGAGCAAGGCGTTGTTCGTTAGTCAGAGGTCGTCGCCGTCTCCCGTCAGTGAGAAGAAATAAGCGAGCAGTTTCTTCCAGTTCTTCGGCTGCATATTGGGCGTCAAACAATGTCCTTCCAGCGACAACCGGACCATGGTTCGCAAGAAGAACCGCATGGCTCTTCGACGCTAAATCGCCGACAGCCTTCGCAAGCGCGGGATCACCCGGAGGAAAATAGGGTACCAATGGTAGTTTGCCGACCCTCATCACATAGTAGGCAGTTAGGGGGGGAAGCACATCCTCTGGGTCAATGTCCTCCATGATGCTAACGGCAACACAGTGTGTAGAGTGGAGATGCACAACCGCACCGCGCTCCTTGTGGCAATACATGCAGCGATGAAGGAAGCCTTCCTTGGTGGGCTTGTCGCCAGATAGGTGTTCACCCGCCTCCGAGACTAAAGAGAGCCTCTCTGGATCAAGGTCACCAAGGGAAGCGTTAGTCGGCGTCATAATCATACTGCCGGACGAAAGTCGCACGCTGATGTTGCCCGAGGAACCGGGCGTCAACGACCGATCGAACAACGACTTGCCGACGGCTACGACCTGGTCTCTGACTTTGGTTTCTTCGGAAAGAGTTGCGGTCATCTAAGCAGCTCCCATGCTTTTACGAAGAAGTCATCTGAACCGAAATTTCCCGATTTTAGGGCGAGCACGACAGGCCTTTCGTCGTCAATGCTGCGCGTCCACGGCACACCCGGATCTATCTCTGGACCAATCGACACTGCATCAATTTGGAGGGCCTTGATCACCGCCCCGGAAGTTTCGCCGCCAGCCACAATGAAGCGCCGATACTCACCCTCGCGCAATATCTGCGCGATAGCGCCCAGCATTCGCTCCACTACGTGTCCAACTCGGGCGACTCCAAGTTTTTGTTGTGCGACTTCCACCTCTGCTGGGTCACTGCTCGAATAGACGACAGTGACGGCGACATTCTGCGCCTGAACCCAAGCGGCGACCTCTTGAGGCGTGATCTGACCCTCATCGATCGCGATGGGGTCAAGTTTGAACGTAGGCATACCCGCATTTATCGCAGCCAAAACCTGGCGGCGCGTGGCTGCAGAGCAAGAACCAGCAAGTATGACCGCCTTACCTTGTGGAGCTGAAAACTCGTCGCCAGGGACCAATCGACTAAGCAACCCGAGCTTTCGGTACACATCCGGGAGGCCGAGAGCAATTCCAGAACCACCAGTGACCAGCCTAGAATCGCCGAGCGCACTGCCAAGGTTGATGAGATCATCGTCGGAGATGGCATCAGCGATGAAGACGGCACCGTCTTTTGCCGACACTAGCATGCTTCTAATATCGGACGCTCCGGTAGCAACAATCTTGTGGGGAAGAAGCTGCACCTTGCGTCGACTTTGTGCCTGAAGCACCCGCACCAAATTGGAATCGCGCATCGGTGTTAGTGGATGGTCCTTCATCGGACTGTCAGACAGGAGTTGCTGCTCGACAAACAGATGACCTTGATAAACCGTTCGACCATTCTTTGGAAAGGCGGGACAGGCAATCGTACTGTCCAGCTCCAAAAGGTCCATCAACGCATCAATCACCTGACCGATGTTCCCCCTGTCCGTGGAATCGAAAGTAGAGCAATACTTGAAGAATAGGCGATCTGCACCTTGCTCTAACAGCCACTTAGCAGCTTCGACTGAAAGACGCACCGCCTCTTCCGCTGGGATGGTCCGCGATTTGAGCGCGACGATGACGGCGTCAGCGTTAGCGATGTTAATTGAGCCGGATGGAAGACCGTTCAGCTGCACGGTTCGCATGCCGCCCCTGGACAGCATTAGCGCTAGATCGGTAGCGCCGGTCAGATCATCTGCGATTGCACCCAAAATCATTATCACACTCCAAAAGCCCGATTCATTTCACCGGCTAGTTCGCCGATGAAAGATCCATACTGTACTGTCCGTGACCGGCTCGTATGCCGCCTCATAGGTGCGACCACTCGCCAATGCTGTTCGGGAGGCGGTCAAGCCCGCAAGCCGTGTTGAGGTTAATCGTGACTGCACCGAGATTGTTTCTTCGAAACTCAGTCAACGCGCGTGGAAACGCGAGTGTTTGACAAATTTACTGACACTCCATCTCATCGTTCCTTGATTTTCTGTTCGGCCGTCCGCGCGATACAGCCACTCTGCGCAACCTGCACTACAGCGTTAGGAAGCTGGTTTTTCGATTTGTGTCAATAGTTGTTGTCGTGGAAAATTCTCGGTGCGCCAGTAGGCGTTGATTCCTTTTGCCCGTTGGAAAGCTTCTTAAGCGAACTTGAAAGGCAGAGAGATAGCATTTTTGCTGCTCCTTCTCCGGCCGTCACGAACGCATGTGCTATCATCAAGTCGATGTAAGCACCGTCACTGGTTTCAAAACCGGCCCGTAGAACTCCGTGTGCATCTCCACAGTGCTGGATAATACATAGATGAATTCCTCACCGGGAGGTGATGCCCAATTATTGCGAGGCAACACCTGCCTCGCCTTTATGTCCATGGTCAGCGGAACCGTGGCTTTGACTAAGTCATTGCGAGTAATCTCATAATCGTAGCTTGAAGGCCGAACTTCTTGCCTTCACCCGCCCAGGCGATCGACCTGCGGCCGCCGGGAAATTTAGGGCTATTGGGGGCAAGCAGATCGTAGAAGCCAGCTTCCAGAGCTATCGAAACCCTTGCAACAGTATCAAATGACGCACCACCCTTGCCGTTTTCGACCTTTGACAACGTGCCAACGGCAACTCCCGAGGCGTCTGCGAGATCATGTAACGTCCATCCCCGCTTTTTGCGAGCAGCGGCCATGGAGCCCGCCTATCGACGTAACAAAGGGAAACCGCTGCTCCCTTCGGGAGCCCTATGTGTTCCAACTCGCAGCCTTGCCATCAAACTCACTCAAATTTTCGATATCGAAAATTTTTCTTGATTCCAACGACCGCACAGATAGTCTTGTGGCGCATGTCGAGCAACCACCCTGCCCTAAATAGGGCTTTTGCCGACCGGAGATCTGGAGCTGATGTGGAGGCTCCCAACCTTAGGAAATGAAAATGAGCGACACATCATTGAGTCAACTCACTTGGCCTGCAGTAAATACTCAGTGCCACGAGCCCGTTGATGAGGCTTTCGCAAAAGGATCTGCGTATATCAACGGTCAGATTGTGCCAATTGAGACCGCTTCCGTACCACTGTTAGACTGGGGTTTTCTCAGGTCAGATGCCTGTCAGGAAACGATTTCGACGTGGAACGGGAATTTTTTTCGTCTGGAAGATCACCTAGCTCGCTTCGCTCGCTCCACCGAGCGGCTCCGGATGACTTCGGCCCCGGTTTCGACCGACGAGATCCGTCGTATTGCGCATAAGCTCGTGGCAGTCTGCGGCTTTGAAAATGCCTACGTTCAAATCATCATGACCCGCGGCAAGCCTCCGATCGGTAGCCGGGATATTCGGCTAGCAGGTAACCGGTTTCAGGCGTTCTGCATTCCTTACGTCTGGATTGCTAGCCCCGAAGTTCAGCAAAAAGGGATGCGACTGCATATTAGCGAACGCGTTCGGGTTCCCAGCCAATCTGTTGATCCTATGGTCAAACATTATCATTGGCTTGATTTCCAGATGGGACTCTTCGATGCCTATGAGCATGATACCGACACTGTGGTGCTCATTGATCTTGACGGAAACATTACGGAAGGCCCAGGTTTTAATATTTTCGCTGTCAGCAATGGTACGCTCGTCACTCCTGCGACGGGTATGCTCGACGGGATGACACGACGAACGATCATTGAACTCGCACAGAAGAATGGCATTCCCGTTGAACAACGAGCTATCCCAGCAGGGGAGATGAACTCTGTCCAGGAGGTTCTTCTTACGACGACGGCGGGTGGTGTTCTCCCGGTTACTTCTATCGACGGCAGGCAAGTCGGAAATGGAAACGTCGGCACTGTAACCGCGACGCTGCATGGTGCCTATTGGGGCGCTCGAAGTGAAGGTTGGCATTGCAGTCCAGTCGACTACACCGATACGAATTTGTCATTGTAGAAGACCTTCTAAAGGGCAGACCTCGCAAGCGGTCTGCCCTTGGTTTATGGGGCGGATATCGGAGAGCCAGTCATCACCAAATTGTCATCTGGCATTGATCTGAAATCGAACTACAGCGGAGGCATAAGCTCCCATTCTCGCTTAGCCTTGATCCTTAGACCACACTTTGGCATCGCACTCGCGTACCACAAGCTGATTGATTGACGTTAGCGCGCTAGCTGTGTCTCGCACGGAAGGCCGGAGTGGAATCAATAGGACCGTCTTGTATTCTCCGAGGCTAGGTAGTTTTCGCGGTCTAGACGGTCTTTCTTTAAGGCTCGCATATGCGGAAACCACAGAATTCGCCCCCAAAAAGTTTCTAAAACGAAACTATTGACACGTTTCGAAAATACTGTTTTCTGATCCTTACGCTCTTGGTGCCAAAATGCCGGAAAGGTACTTGAAGATGTTTTTCGATGCTCTGTCGCCTGGTAGCGGTGAGAGGTTGCAGTCGCGTAGCGCTGAATTTTGGGCCGGGTTTCGATCCAGAAACGGCTGGGCGACCGAATAGATGGGAGCCTCGTCTCTAACACCTGGAGAGCCAGTGCTGCAGTTGCGCTCATTACAGTGAAAGCCAATCACGCGTTGCATCAGCAACAGTGTTCAAATGCCTAGGAGGGTACACATGACTTCGCTTAACAGACGCCAATTTACTGGATTACTCGGGGCATCTGTTCTTCTGGCAGCGCCCGGTGTTGTAAGAGCCGAGCAAGCCGTCCTGCGTGTTTACACTTGGGAAGGTTATGCAGAGCCCGAATTCGTCTCTAAGTTCGAAGCTGAGAACAAATGCTCGGTCAAGATCACCTATACTGGCTCAGTGGACGAGATGTTTGCCAAAGTGCAGGGCTCTCGCGGCGCTGATTTTGATGTCGTGTCATTCGACACGGGTTCTGCGGGACGCTACCTCGAAAACAAGCTCGTGCTGCCACTAGATCTGAGCCTACTTCCAAACCGTAGCAACCTGATCGAAATCTTCTCCAAGCAAGCTTCAATAGAAAATAATGGCAAGCTCTGGGCGGTGCCTCACGCTTGGGGTTCGCTGCCCTTGATTTATCTCAAGTCGGCATTCCCAACGGCGCCGGACAGTTGGACGGTGATGTTCGATCCAAAGTTCGCGCAACAAGTTATCTGCCTAGACGACGCGAACCACAATACCGCGCTCGCTGCGATCCTTCTCGGTTACAAGGACCCGTATAATCTTACCGACGCGCAACTCGAAGCTGCCAAGGCCAAGTTGATTGAGCTCAAGGCGAATCTACTCACGTATTTTGCTGGCTATGACGAAGGGGTTGGCATCTTTGCCGACAATGGCGCCAAGCTTATGTTCTCGATGGGCGAGCCACAGGCCAAGAGCTTGATTAAGCGAGGCATCGATGTCGGGGTTGCCATTCCAAAGGAAGGCGGTATCGGCTGGATTGATTGCCAGTCGATCACCGTAGGTGCGCGTGACCCCGTGCTTGCGCACAAGTGGATCAACGCGTGCCTCGATAAGTCTGTTGCGGAAATCATGTCCGGGAAGATCGGCTATGGAAACGTCATTGACGCAGGTTGGAATGAGACGATTGGCATGACCTATGCTGATCGTCTTATCTATCTCGCGCAACCGGAAAGCTACGAGAAGCGTGCCAAGCTTTGGAATGAAGTTAAGGCATCGTAGAGCACAGCCTTTTGCCGTGCGACGGCGGTTTCGCCGTCGCCCATCTCATAACCGCCGCTAGGCCGCTGGAATACTGCACATGATGAAATCGCAAGTCACTCTCGACCAGGTGACTGTAGCCTACGGATCACACCAAGTCCTCGAGCCAACAAGCCTGACCATCAAGGCCGGTGAGTTTCTGACTATCCTTGGTCCTTCTGGCTCAGGTAAGACGACAATTCTCAAGCTTCTAGGAGGGTTCTTGAAGCCGAGTTCCGGCAAGATTGTATTCGACGACACGGATATCACCGCCCTCCCTCCGGAGAAACGGCCGTTTAACACAGTATTCCAAGACTATGCCTTATTCCCTAACATGACTGTGGGCGACAATGTCGGCTACAGCCTGCGATTGAAGGGCATTCAGCGCGATGCGAGGGCTGCTGAAGCCGAGAAAGCGCTTAAGCTTGTTGGCCTTGAGGGGTTTGCCCGCCGTCGCGTAAGTCAACTTTCGGGCGGTCAGCAGCAGCGAGTTGCATTGGCCCGCGCCATCGTAGCTAAACCATCGGTGATCTTGCTTGATGAGCCTCTATCGGCGCTCGATGCGGGCCTTCGTCACCAGATGCAACTTTTTCTAAAGTCGATCCAACGAAAGCTCGGCACGACCTTCGTATTCGTTACCCATGATCAGCAGGAAGCCTTGTCGATGTCCGACAGGATCGTAGTAATGAATTTCGGGCATATCGTCCAGATCGGCAGTCCAGCCGACATCTACAACGTGCCGGCCTCGAGCTTCGTAGCGACCTTCATAGGGCGCAATAACCTTATTCAGGGTAGATACGAGGTTACTGGGGGCTTTTTTGACACCCCAATTGGAAGGATAAGGTCCACTTCACCGATGATATCCAGGCCCGAAAATGAGATCCGCCTAGCTGTGCGACCAGAGGCGATAGTCGTGACGCCGCGCGCCGCGGCTCTAACTGACAACGACCTTAATCTGGCGACCGGTCGTGTCGAGGATGTCATTTTTGTAGGATCGCATCTCAGCTACCAGGTTCGAGTTGGAGACATGGTTTTGCTAGAATGCACCACGCCTGTCGAAGCTGGAGAGCCGATGCCGATCGGCGCGGAGGTCGATCTCCATTTCAGGCCCGAGAACGTGCGCGTGGTGGGTGACGCATGAGACAGAAAGTCGTCATTGCCGTCGCGGCGACGCCTCTTCTTGCCTTCGTCGGTTATCCGCTTTCCATGCTGCTTGTTGCTGCCGTCGGTGGTGATAGAGGTACGCTGGGTCTTGGAACATTGATAGAGGCACTTACCAATCCAGTATATTTGACTGCGCTGTTTTCAACGCTCGGACTGTGCGCTGGCACGGCAGTAGTGAGTGTGGCTGTCGCGCTGCCTGTTTCACTGTTCGCATGGAGCCGTTCCCCGCGTTACCTGGCGATCGTACTCATCCTCATAATATTGCCGATGTTCATGAGCTATATTGTTAAAATCTACACTATGCGCTCGCTGCTTGGGCTCAATGGATTTTTCAATCAGCTCTTGGTTGGAACAGGCATTCTCCACGAGCCATCGACCCTGCTACTGTTCAACCGCGGCGCAATCCTTGCAACGTTCGTGGTCCTCTATATTCCATTTGCAACGCTGCCCATCTATCTGTCTCTTGAACGAATTCCAGCCAGTTTGGCTCTTGCTGCCCGCGACCTTGGAGCATCATACGGTCAAACCTTGCGCGATGTCGTACTGCCACTCGCGACACCCGGCATTGTCTCGGCTGCTTTGTTCTCATTCATTCTGGCGCTTGGTGACTTCATCACGCCCCAGATGGTTGGTGGCCCCAACGGCATGACTTTCGGACGTATCGTCTGGTCGCAATTTGGCCTTGCCTTCAACTATCCTCTCGGCGCAGCACTTGGGCTACTGCTGCTGGGTGTGACATTGATTGCACTGGCCGCAGCGGGCGTTGCTGCCAAGCTCACCACGGTGAGGTCGATATGAACGCTCGATCAGTAAACTTTCTGTGCGGCATTGTCTTCTTGGCTACGCTGATCGTATCGTATGTGCCGATAGCGGCCGTTGGAATTGCGGCATTTTTTCCTTCAGTTGCCGGCAAAGTCGATTTTACGGAACCGACTTTCCAGTTCTTCTTAGCCCTGCTCGCAAACGCGTCAGTGGTAGAGGCGTTGCTGAATAGCGTAGTCGCTGCTGTGAGCTCCACCGCCTTGTCTCTGCTTGCGGCGGGGTTCTACGCAGCTTTTTTGCGCAAGAAGTCGCTAGCGACACGGTTCATCTTCGAGATGTTTATCTTCGCGCCGTTTTTCCTACCTCCTATCGTCGTTGGGCTGTCTCTGCTGCTGGCTTCGGCGGAGAGCGGTTTTCCTCGCGGTATGGCGACGATAGTAATCGGTCATGCACTGTTCACCGTATCAATAGTCTACAAGATCATCCAAGTGCGTCTGGCCAACCTGCCGGCCTCGCTCGAGAATGCGTCCGCCGACCTGGGCGCTTCTAAACTGCAGACGATCCGCTTCGTCATCTTGCCGCACTTGGCGTCGGCATTTCTGGCTGCTGGCATTCTTTCAGCTTTGCTGTCGTTCGATGAGACTTTGATTACCGCGCTCGTCGCAGGCGAGACGACCACACTACCGCTCAGGCTTTGGGCAATGATGCGCCTCGGCTTTACGCCATCAATCAATGCGTTGGTCGTTATAGTGATCAGCTTGTGCCTCATCATGGCGTCGATACTCCTAGTGGTGCTGAACCGCAGCATTCGCCGCCCCTAATCTCCGCCCCGCAAGGAACAAATACATGAAAAAAGCACTCCGCCCTCTCGGCAAAACCGGCGTGTCGTTATCTCCCGTCGGCATCGGTGGAGTTCCCCTTGGCGAAGTCTATGAAACGATCCCGGAGGTCACAGCAAGAGAGACTCTCGAAACAGCTTGGAATAGCGGCATCCGCTACTACGATACTTCACCTTGGTATGGCCGCGGCCTTAGCGAACTTCGGTTCGGAAACCTACTGCGTGGCAAACCGCGCGATGAATTTGTTCTATCAACTAAGATCGGCCGGACATTTCACAGGCCCAATGATCCTCGGAATTTTAAGGGTTCCTTTTGGACAGGCGGCCTTGGCTTCGAACATCGCTTTGACTACACCTATGATGGCATCATGCGGTCCTACGAGCAAAGCATGATGCGCCTGGGCCTCAATACAATCGACATGCTCCTAGTCCACGACCTCGACGTGGCCGAAATCGGTTCCGATGACGTTGTCGCTGCTCATTTCTTGGATTTAGAGCGTTCTGGTTGGCGGGCGCTCGAGAGCCTTCGCCACTACGGTGAAATCAAAGCAATCGGCGCCGGCGTAAACATCCTTGGAACCATTCCACAATTCCTCGAGCGGTTCGACCTAGACTTTTTTCTAGTCGCTATGCCGTACACCTTGTTGGATCAGGAGGTGCTGGATGAGGAGTTTCCGCTCTGCGAACAGCGTGGCGTCGGCGTCGTCATCGGTTCCCCCTACGCGTCAGGCATTCTCGCGGCCGGGGTGGAAGGAACGCAGCAGCCGTTCTACAACTATTTGCCGGCCACCCCCGAAATCATCGCCAAAACGCGACGGATCGATGCGATCTGCCGGAACTACGGTGTTCCGTTGAAGGCCGCAGCCTATCAGTTTCCATTGCGCCACAGCATAGTCGCGAGCGTTATCTCTGGCGCTGCGTCGGCTGATCAGGCGGCGGAAAACGCCGCTCAGACTACTATATTCATTCCAGAGGATCTGTGGGCTGAGCTGCGTCACGAGCGACTTATCCACCCTCTCTCTCCTTGACCGCTGAGGATCAAACATGAGTGCAACTCTACGGGACCTTCTTCTCGGAAAAGACATTGAAATGCTGGTGGAAGCCGGGCAGGTCAAAGCGGTAGCCAGGAATTTGGGATTCGGCGAGGGACCCGCCTATCTGCGGGAAACCGATTCCTGGATATTTTCGGACATCCCAAACGACCGCCTGCTGGAGTATTCCGATAAGCAGGGTACACGAGTCGCACAGCACCCCGCAAATTATCCCAACGGGCACTTTCCCATGCCGGGTGGTGGCTTTCTCAGCTGTGAACATCTAAGCCGAAGTGTCACACGCACCGACCTGCATGGTAGGACTACGCTAATCTGTTCACATTTCGAGGGCAGGCGGCTCAACTCGCCGAACGATGTGGTAGTCGCACCTGATGGATCCATCTGGTTTTCTGATCCGACCTACGGAATCCTCAGCGATTTGGAAGGACGTAAAGCCCCGCCCGAGCAAGAAAAGAATAGAGTGTACCGCGTCGGATCCGATGGCCGAGTGACGGCTGAGGTCGACTCGCTTTCCATGCCTAACGGACTCGCCTTCGCGCCCAATGGCCAGTCGATATACTTGGTCGATAGTGCGGCTGACATGGGACCGGACATTGGCTTCGATCCGTCCCGTCCCCGCGACGTTCTAGTATTTGACATTTCGTCTCACGGCCACGTAACAGGCGAGGGGCGGCTATTCTATTCGGCACGTGAAGGAATCGCAGATGGCCTGCGGGTCCATCCAGACGGTTTCGTGTGGATTGGAACTGGAGAAGGGGTTGTCTGCGTGGCCGTAGACGGGAGTGTTGCAGGTGTATTGTCAACCCCGACGCCCACATCGAACTTAGCATTCGGTGGCATATCTGGAGAACGTTTGTTCGTGACCACGGCTGCGGCGGCGTATGTGACAGCATAGCTTCCATCAAGAGTTCTGATGCGAGCTAGCAACAGGCATTCCTTTGATTAAGGGGAGGCGATAGAGTGGGCGTTGAACCGTCAAATCGGCATTTCATTATTTCAGTTGTCGTCGTCGAAACTCACCGGTAGACCGCCGATGGTCGAAACCTTCCGACCCTTGAAAAGCTCGCTAAGCGAACTTGAAAGGCAGATCGATAGCATTTTCGCCACCCCTTCACCGGCACTTACAAACGCGTGCGCCATCATGGAGTCGATGTAAGCGCCGTCACCAGGGTTCAATAATACCGGTCCGTAGAACTCCGTGTGCATCTCCACGGTGCCGGATAAAACATAGATGAATTCCTCGCCGGGATGCGACGCCCACTTATTTCTGGGTAAAACTTCCTTGGCTTTTATGTCCATGATCAGTGGAACCATGGCCTTGCTGACTAAGTCGTTGCAGGCAACCTCGTAGTCGTAGCTAGAAAATCCAAACTTTTTGCCTTCTCCCGCCCGGGCGATCGACCTGCGGCCGCTCGCGAACTTGGGGCTATTCGGACCAAGCAAATCGTCGAAGCTAATTTCAAGAGCCATAGAAACCCTGGCAACAGTATCAAACGACGCACCACTCTTGCCGTTTTCGACCTTTGACAACGTCCCAACTGCGACCCCTGATTCCTCGGAGAGATCGTGCAACGTCCACCCACGCTTTTTGCGAGCAGCAGCTAAAAGTCCACCTATGGACGTAACAATAGCAGGCGGATCGCTACCGTCTTCAGGAGCCACATGCGTCATGGTTCGCGTTTTCGCCATTCAAGTTTTACCTCTAGTTTCCGAATCGAATATTCGCGCGCACCTTCGGTCTCATAGATAGCCCTGTGACGCATCTCGAGCAAGCCTGGCCTCGCTTGGGGACACGCCGAGAGATATCGGCCCGTAATGCCGAACCTCATTGCCTCCACCATTGCTACGATACGGGTACCGGCGAGCACTTGGTTGACTGCCTTCATGGCTGAATTTTGACTATAGGATCCCCGAGTTCGGATACGGTTTGGGCCATGGCGTTCAATGTTGGCCGAGCGTGCCCGAATGCATAGTGATACCGGACGCCTTGTTTATACTCACCATTGGCCTTCTTCACTCAGCCGCCGGAAATCGGCACAACTAGCAAATGGACGCTGGCAGTAGAGCATCGCGCGGCAGTCCGTCTGTTCGTGCAATCGAGACGGACGGAATCACGCTTCGTTGATATCGCTCGGCTTCTGATTTTTGCTGAAGACCACTTCAATCGATTTGACACTTTGGGCGACGCCGAAAGATCCACCTTGATTGTCTGTAAACCCAACCAGATCACGGCCGTCGGGCCTGCCTCGGGTCTAATGTTCCTGCGAGGACCTCAAGAAGGATAAGGTTTCTGGCCTTTGCGGATCAGTAAACATTTGCTGAGGTGTGCCGATCTCATGAATCTTTCCGCTCTTAAAGAATGCAACGCGATCGGACACCTCGCGCGCGAATTTCATTTCGTGCGTTACGACAATCATTGTCATGCCTTCACTCGCAAGCATTCGCATCGTGTCCAGGACCTCTCCAACCAATTGGGGATCAAGCGCGGAGGTAACCTCGTCGAACAACATGTATTGCGGGCTCATGGCAAGCGCGCGGGCTATAGCCAGTCGTTGTTGCTGCCCTCCCGATAGCCGGCTCGGAAAAGACTTCGTTTTTTCAGTGAGACCAACATGCGCAAGGTGCCGAGCAGCGATCGCTTCTGCCTCCGCACGTGAAAAGCCGAGAATTTTTCGTGGTCCGATCGTCACATTTTCAAGTACCGTCAAATGCGGGAATGCGTTCCACTGCTGAAAGACGATACCGATTTTTTGACGCAACTTGTTGAGGTCGGTTGCCTTCGAGTGAACTTCGGTGCCATCCACTGTAATAGCACCCGCTTGAATCGGTTCCAGTCCGTTTATGCACATAAGCATCGTCGACTTCCCCGATCCCGAACCGCCGATCACGGATAACACCTCACCCTTATTGACCTCTAAAGATACATTGTCGAGAACGGTCAATGATCCGAAAGATTTGCTGACCTGGTCAATCTTAATCATTCTGCAGCCACCCTTTTTCAAGGAAACGGCCTATCCTCGCCAGCGGAAAGCTGACAATGAAGTAGATCAGGCCGGTTATGGAAAGTACAAAGAACGGTTCCTGAATTCGCGTAATCACGATTTGCGAAGCCTTCAACAATTCGATCACCCCAAGCCAACTGACAAGCGCGCTGTCTTTCAAGAGACCTAGCGATAGGCCTAACCATGTCGGCAGCATCACCCTGACTGAAATCGGAAAGGCCACAAATTGCATGTCTTGGCGCCAGGTTCCGCCGAGGGACCTGAAGGCGCGTCGCAGTCCAGCGGGCACGGCCCGTATCCCACTATCCACAATTTGGGAACAATAGGCGGAGGTATAAAGGGACAACACCACGACCCCTACAGTGAAGCCGGAATATCGCGTGCCCACAACAACCTGTGCGGCATTGATCAGAATAAGCTGTATAAGAAGAGGTACACACCGAAACACGTCAAGAATGGCATCGAGCGCCACAGCTGGCCACTTCGGCAGAACTGAGCGAACAATGCCAAAGAGAACTCCGAGCAGTGTGCCGGCCGCAACAGCGAGAAGCGTGATCCCCGCGGTCGTACCAGCGCCATAGAGCATAAAGGCGAGATCGCCGCGCGTTAGATCCGTTGCGATCATCTATTTCTTTCCTTAGTACCTGAAAAGTCGCCAAGACATCGCCCGCATCCCCATCATCACGAGCTTAGCCATGGCATAATAAAGCGCCGCGGCGATGATGAAGTACTCGAAGGTCCTGAACGTCTTGACATTAAGCTGCTGAGTTACGCCCGTTAGATCTGAGCTGAGACCTACAACGACACCCAGGGAAGTCATCAGGATCGACCATACCAGCTGGTTCGTCAGAGGTCCGTAGACGACCCGCAGCAATTGCGGCAGAATGAACAGTCTGAACGTGGCAGTCGCACCGAAACCAAGGGAGCGAGCGGCTTTTGTCTGTGTTTGAGGTATCGCGACCAAACCACCTCGAAATGTCTCAGCGAGATAGCCCGCGTTATTGAACGCAATTCCTGCCGTCAAAGCACTGATACTGCTTACATGTAAATCAAACTGGCCGAGGCCGAAGTAGACTACATAGATCTGAAAGAGGGCCGGGGTATTGCGCGCGACCTCAACCCAAAGAGCACTAAAGGCACGAAAAATGCTTAATCGTGAATCTGACATCACGGCCAAAACAACAGCGATACAGCTGCCGACGACCATAGCAATCAGAGCTATCTGCAGCGTTGTCACGCATCCGTATAGCATCTCGGGAAGCGCCCGGAATGCCGGGCGCCAATGGAAGGTGTAATTCATCGCTCAGTTATCCGACCAGGATCTTTGTGATCAGCGATAGACATCGGTTACTGTGAGATTAGCTGGGTTATCGCCGATCCACTTTTTGTATAGCTCTGCGTAACGCCCTGTCCGCGATTGCTGGTTGATGAAGAGATTGAGATAGTTGATGACCCCAAATTCTTCCCTCGGGACCATGAAGGCGACGTAATCCACGACATATGGGGCATCGCCAGCTTCAGCCAGATCGGGAAACTTACCGGATTTCAAGACAGTCGCGGCGACTGTCGAGGGGAGTACGGTTCCAGCGATTTGTCCCTGGCTTAGAGCCAGGAGTACATCTGCTTGGGTTTGAAATGCCTTATAGTCACCGCCACCCCATTTCTTAACGTCAGCTTCCAGCGCAATTCCCTCTGTCGAACCCGCCGGGGTGCCCACGTCCTTCCCCTTCAACCCATCGTAATTATCTATGCCGCTGTCCTTGCGAACGAGCACCACCGACTTGAAGGCGAAGTAGGGAATGGTGAAGCCCACCGTCTTAGCGCGTTCGAGGGTGTCCGAAGCTGAGGCGATGGCAATGTCTGCACGTCCGGACATCAGCGCAGGGATACGGTCCGGCAAAGGTGTCTCGACAATCTCAGCTTTTACGCCAAGCACCTTGGCCAGATCATTACAGGTGTCGACGTCGAACCCGATTGGTTGCTGTGCCTCGTCTCGTGCTCCCATGGGCGGGAAATCGAGCATTACCGCGCAACGAAGGGTGCCGTTGGCAATTATGTCGTCCAGCCGGTCAGCCTTGGCGGGCCCCGACGCGGCAGCAAATGCGAGCGATAGCGTAAGCGGTATCAAAAATTTCATTTGTGTTCCCCTTGATGCGAGGCGGTCTTCTGCCGTGGCAAGGCCAAGAAATAGAACATTTCCATTTGTGTCAATAATTTTCGATACGGAAATAATTCAATGTTTTTGCAAATGGCGCCTTCCGTTAGTCCCACGGCAATTGGCGAGCTGTCCCGCTCGCGCCGGGACCAGGCGCCGGTCCCTCGTCGCAGGATCACTTTGCCGGCGACTCGACCCAACGACCCTGCTGTGTTTGCCGCGCCCCAGATTGCCGATCCGGCGCATGGGCACCCGCTGACCGGAGAGCAATGTAGAGATGAATTCAATCACCAGAGGTTACGCGAGCGCTCTACGTTTCGTCTACTCGCTTTCAAAGGCTTGCCGACGTCTTGGCACGGGCCAGTATGTACGGATCGACGCCGGGCAGACTGCCCGTCTTGATTTTCGAAGATCTTACGAGTTAGCGAACCTACTAACGTGCAAAGCGACGTCGAGCATTCGATTTGCAAAACCCCACTCGTTGTCGTACCAGCCGAAAACCCGCAAGAGACCACCCGGTGAAATAGAAATTTCGGGACGGGAGATCACCAGGGACTCGCTTCGGGCGCGCATGTCGACTGAGACAAGCGGCTTTTCGATCCAGCCCAGAACCGATGAAGCCATAGTGGTCTCCCTCAACTGTTCAACAGTATGGCTGAGCGATTTCGCTTCTGTAACCAGCACCGTGAGGTCAATGGCGGAGACGCTCGCAGTCGGAACACGGATCGCCCGAGCCTCGATCTTTCCTGCCAGCCTCGGCAAAACATTACTCAGGAGCTTATGAGCGCTCGTGCTCGTCGGAACCATGGACAGAGCGGCAGCTCTGCTTCGCGCGAAATCGTTACGTGGTTGATCGACGGTTGGTTGGCTACTGGTATAACAGTGAATTGTTGTCATTTGGCCGCCAACGACCTCGAAAGCGCCGTCGATCACCTTAAGGATTGGCGCCAATGCATTTGTAGTGCACGACGCGTTGGAGATAACCTTTTGTCCATCGAAGATCTCCTCGTTGGCTCCCAGAACCATCGTGTACCGGTCACTTCTTCCTTCCAAGGACCAAAGATGCTGTCATACTGAAAGAGATACGCACAGCTTTCCAACACCGCGACGTCGTTAATTAAGACTAGGTCCAGATCGTGGTTCTGTTGCAATAGTATCCGGAGGATGGAGCGACCAATTCTCCCTAACCCGTTGATTGCTATCGTTGTCTTTCGTTTCGTCATCGTGGCTGCCGAGTGTTAAATCCAGTGAGGGTAATAGAGGAAACTTGAACGCTCTCGCAATGTGACCGTTTGTTGCTGGAGTACACCGCCGTCTGGCACAATTGCGCGGTCAGATCCGAAAATCAGCGGAATTTGTGGGATCCGTCGCAAACTTTTTGTTTCAGAGTTTCAGCTCCTGGGACGTTGATCACACGAGTGGAGGACACGATGTTCAAAGGCAGGCATTTTGACCGGTCGGTGATCCTGCTCTGCGTCCGGTGGTATGTGGCTTACAACCTCAGCCTCCGAAATCTGGAGGAGATGATGGCCGAGCGAGGGATCTCCGTTGATCACGCGACCGTTCAAAGATGGATTGTGCGCTTCGCCCGAATTGCTGGAGCGGTTCAAGCGGTGCAAGCGAGCCGTCACTGGCAGGTGGCACGTCGACGAGACATATGTCAAGGCGCGCGGGCGTTGGACGTATCTCTACCGGGCCATCGACAACCTTGGCGACACGGTCGATTGCAAAGATCGAGGAGTGCTGTCGTCGATGACGGAGGGGGCCTCTTGGCAACGAACTTGAAGTCGACGATAAAACATCGGGTTGGAACGCAGATCGAAGTGCCGTCGAGCTTGCCCTGTCCCGCAGACATCCGTGCTCGGCTATTCCCGGTCTGGAACATATGTTTCGGCTCCCAATAAGGCCTGATCCGAACCAAGGTGTCACGGCACCCATCGTGTTCCATAAATTAACGTTATGCCTCAGACATGTGTTTTCAATGATTTAGTGAATAATCAGAGGCGGGTGGGTTCGATTCTCATCAAGGCGACCATTGCGTCTACGACCACCCGCACAGCTTCACGAAGCGCCTGGTGAACCGGAGCCAATAGGCTACTCCAGTTCCGATTTTCGTTTGAGCAGCAGACGCGCGCCGGTGTAGTCCCCGTTGGTTATCTCGACACCGTACAAAGCGTACGCCGCCTTGATTTTGTCTTTCGTCGTTTCGGTCGCGAGTCCTGTAGCTTCAAATCGATGCACCGTAGAGAAAGCAACTCCGGCATGGTCAGCGAGCTCTCTTACCGACCATTTAAGGATAGCGCGGGCTGCCCTGTTTGCCTCCGGAGTGAGTGCTGCCATTTAAGTCGACCAAAAAAATGAATACAGGTGTAGCGAAAAGTGCTTGACCAGCATTCGCCAAGCATCTATGAATACGCTTGTAGGCATTGTGTGGCGATTTAGCCAGAGGAAGCACGCCTTTCTGCACCTGAAATCCGTCTCGAATCCGCCGTTCTCACGTGCGGAAGCGCATTCTCGTTCTTTTGCTCCGGTGGTCACATGGAATTGCGCCAGCTATCCTACTTCATCGCGGTGGCCGAGGAGCTGCATTTCGGCAGGGCGGCAGCCAAGGTGCATATCGCTCAGCCGGCGCTGTCTAATCAGGTGATGGCACTTGAGAAGGAACTCGGCGTGCAGCTCTTCATCCGCTCGACACGGCGGGTGGAACTGACAAGGGCAGGGGCGGCCTTCTACGAACGTTCGGTGAGGATCCTCAGCGAAGTCGACCTGTCGACCGAAATTGCCCGATCGGTGGCCGGCAAGACGGCGAAGAGGATTGCGATCGGCACCGTCTATCCCGCCACCATCGGCGTGCTGCCGTCCTTCCTGTCGCGCATTGCCCGCAAATATCCCGATATCCGCCTGCATATCGAAAGCGGCACCACCGATGACATCATCCGCCATATCGAGGCAGGCCGCATCAATCTCGGCTTCATCCGGCCGGTGGAGAATATCGGCTCCTTGCGCTTCTTCTCGATTGCTCACGAACGTTATCTGCTGGCGGTTGCCAAGGAGAGCCCGCTGTCTGCCAAGAGCGAGATCAATCTCGAGGATCTGCGTAGTGAGAAGATCATCTCCTTTTCCCGTCAGAACCTCTCCTACAGCGAGCGGTATTTCGCGGAAAAGTTCGAGGAACACGATCTGACCGACAATGTCGCATACACATGCGACGACACCTTTTCGCTGGTATCACTCGTCTCCGCCGGTCTTGGCATCGGCTTCGTGCCGGAATGGACGCAGGATCTGCCGAACCGCGGCTTTGAACTGAAGAAGGTGAGGGGCGTTGATTTCAAGATCGGGCTCGGTGTCGCATGGAACAGGGAAGATCCGACCGCCTCGCGTGACGACATCATCGATATCGCCCGATCGCTGGTGCGGCCGGGTAGGTGAGGGAGCCGTCCCGACCTGCAATCTGGGACAGTTTTAACCGCAGTAAAAAAAGCCCGGCGCGACAAGCAAAGCCATCGATGCGACTTCGCAGATAAACTCTTCAAGAAGGGCTAATACAATATTGGCTGAGATCGTTGCGGTTCGATTGGCGGCATCCGATATCGTTTCAGTCAATCAAAGCTAGCATCGCTTCGCCGTCTTAATTTGTTACCCAATTCGTCATACCGCAAACCGCGATGGCGAAGGGACATACTGTTCAACCCGAGCAAATAATGCTTAACTCACCTTGGGGTTGCTTTTTCGGTTGCACGTCCGAACCGGCGTGATGCTGACCATTCTTATATTTCGAGGAGAGCGGGTGTGAGCGTTGCGGACGGTCAGTTTGAATCTCGTGCAGTTGAAGCCACCGTCGGCCCATATAATCCCTGGGCTGCATTGGAAGAAGCAAGCATCCGCGCGTTCCAAATCTCCGCCAATAGGCTCGCGCCCGGTTTGGTCGGAGCGCTTCAACGCGCGGTCCACTACGCTCAAGCCGATCCGTCAACCAAGTCTATTGTAATCGACCGGATTCAATTTCTGCTCGGGGTCCTATCCATCGGGGGTCTTGACGAACCTTCGGCGCAATTTGGCAACACAGCAACGTGGATGGCCGAGTTCGTGCGGCAGCGGGCCACTGGCGACGTGTCGCAGATCGTGAAGTCGCGGTTGGTCAGCGCCGATTCGGTTATTGAAGCACATCGAAGTGGTGCACAGGTTGTTGCCTCCCAGCGGATGGAGGCAATTGGCAAAAGGGCGATCGAGATTGCTGAAACTACGGTCCATCGATCACCCGCCGATCTTCGCCACCATGTTGCGGCGTTTCTTGAAGACAAACAGGCATGCCAAGCCGATTTTGCCGAGCTTGGCTGGCGGGCAACCGTCGGAGATCTGGTGCGTTTGAAACGTCGGCTTCTCAAGCGCATCGCAATCAAGCCGGAGGCAAACGAAGATCTGACGGCTTGGCAACACATACTTTGGGAAGACCTGCCCCTGGGCACGTTTCGCGATGAGGTCCCAGGCTTCGCATCCGACCAGGCGAGCGCCCCCTTCGTTATTTCCGGGGCTGACGTTCTTTCAAGTTCAAAGAGCGATCCCTCTCGTGATCCCCTCGATCTTAAAACAGACGTCAAGGCCTTTGCACGGCTTATATGCCTTGAAGAGGCGGAACCGCCAATGTCGATCGGTGTCTTTGGTGGCTGGGGTTCCGGCAAATCCACCTTCATGCAACTGCTGGAGCAAGCGGTCGCCCAGCTCGCCAAGGGACAGAAAAAGCGAAGGGAAGAGGAGCAAGTTTCGGCAGAAGGTCTCGTAGGTGAGCCCCGCTTTATCACGAACGTCGTCCAGATACGTTTCAACGCATGGCATTTTGCCGACGCAAACCTCTGGGCAAGTTTGACGGCGGAATTCTTCGACCAGCTTCGGGCCGGCGGCTATGAAGGATCCGGGAAGGCCATACATCGACGCTTGGTCGAGCGCGTGAACGATCATGTCCACGCCCTCACTTCCGAAGCCGCAACCGCCCGCCAAGCTCTGGCGGAAAGTGAGAAAGCTCTCCAGAAGCGACAGAAGGAGCGCGATAGCGCTGTTGCTGAGGCAAAGAGTGAGAAGAGCCGGAAGATTGGCCAGACGCTTGCCGATGCCGTTACCACATCATTCAATGAACACAAGGCCGATCTCATCGAAATGGGGCATCGGACTTATGCAGACCACCCCAAGGAAGATATTGAAGACTTTGTGAAGCTGGCAAAGAGCGTGCAGTCACTGCCAGGGCAAATCAAAACCCTTCGCTCCTACATTTTTGCCCGTGGCGCCCGGGCAGCTGTTGCGATTGTGAGTTTTGCCCTGTTGGTGTTCTTCACGGCCTGGATATGGCCAAAAGACATCGAGAGTGGTGCTGTCCAGCTCAATGCTCTCGGCGTATTCGGATTTATCGCAAGCTTAGGAGGCCTTGCCCGCACGATCCTCCCCGGCGTCAAGCTCATTGGTGGGCTCGCCAAATCGACAGCGGGTTTCGCCAAGGAGCTCGACGATCTGACTACCGAGGAGATCAAAGCGGTAGCGAAGGCGGACGAAGCAGTCCTACGCGCCGCCACCGAAGCCCAAGCCCGCAAGGCGGCGGCTGATCGAGCGGCAAAGGCTCTCTCACGCTACATTGACCCCAAGGCCGGCACATCGAATCCGCCGCGGCTGCTGCGCTATATGCTTGAGGATGACCCGGACACCAGGGCTCTGGAAAAGGAAATCGGCCTAATCAGCCGGATCCGTCGCCTGTTCCAGGCGGTTGATGAGATCGTGAGCGAAGAAAAGCGCAAGCCGACCAGGGCAACTGGAGAGGAAGAGGGCAGGGATCCTGACGTCCCGGACCGGATCGTCATCTACATCGACGATCTTGATCGCTGCACGCCTTCGCAGGTGTATGCGGTGCTGCAAGCCGTTCATCTCCTGCTTGCTTTCCGGCTCTTCGTCGTGGTCGTTGGTGTCGACGTTGCCTGGGTTGAACATTCGCTGTCAAAGGAGTTCGGCCCATCTGGTGCATCGCCCGAATGGAGCGATGGTCTCGCCATCCGCTATCTTGAGAAGATCTTCCAGTTGCCGTTTTGGTTGCAACGGCTTTCAACCGATGGTTCTGACGGCGGATCATATGCAAGATTTGTCCGGCTGATGCTTGAGGGCAATTTGGCAAGCCAGGTCGCCAGTCCGCTTACCATCGACCGGCCTGCATTCGAGCCGAATGCCGAACGATCGTACGAGCAGAACAGCATCGGGCAGACGGCGGGCGATACGAACTCGCCAAATCAGGACGCAATTTCGGTCGAGTTTGAGACCTCCGGTCTCGATGATGCATTGTCTACGGTCCAGATGACGATCGGCGAGATTGATTTCCTCGCCAATGACGCGATCGGTCGGCTTGCCGGCGACGAGCCTCGCACGGTCAAGCGTTTCATCAACATCTATCGGATCATTCGCGCACGCCTTGATGAAGAGGCACGGCGATCGTTTCTCGGCGAAGGTGACGCCCCGGCAGAATATCCAATCGTCTGCGCATTGATCGCCATCGAGACCGGTCAGTCGAGTGAGATTGCATCGGCCTTCTATGCCCAGCTTAATCAGACACCGATCCTGGACATGGGACAGGTCAGACCCGATCCAATCGGCGCAGCGTTTCAGGCAGCGACAGCACAAAGGGGAGGCGTGCCAGTTTCGTCGCAAGACTGCAAGCGACTATCCGCAAGCGTCAGGCGCTATTCCTTCAACCCGATCCGCTAGTTCGTCTGGCGTCGCACTTTGCACGAGCGTGAGGCCGATCTGACGTTCAGCTGGATAATGCGACCCTTCACAGTCGCAAATGGGTTAGAAAGGAATAGGTTGGGGGAGGTTTCGAATGGACGCTCGTGAGCGCAAGCGGTTGAATAGAATTGCGGAAGATATGCTCGGCGAAGCGCGAGCTATCGGGCATGCCAGGGTGTATTCGGCGACCGGTTTTTCTCAGCAGAACATTTCCATCGCCCATCAGCAGACTCGTTGCACGAACCTCGCGTGGGCCCTCAGACGAAGAGCAAAGGTCAGAAAAGCTGACGTCGTTGCCATCGTTGGAGGGGCTTTTTCGGGGATCATGCTGGCCTGCTCACTTGCAATTGCCGACGACATCATCGTGTACGTCATTGAGAAGGATTATCGGCTTCTCAATCGCTTTTTGGACAAAAGCCACCGTTTCCTTTCCCAAAATCTCAATACACGCGATCTGCGCAAGAAGTTCGACCCGTCTTTTGCTGCCCCCATGGATCGGCCACCCATTTTTGATTGGGAGGCCGGTGTTGCGAGCGACGTTGCAGGTGCATGGATGCGGGAATTCGATCGACACGCTTCCAAGCTGCCAATCTTTACGATCGAAAGCTGCGAGGTGAAGCCAGGTGCCATTTCGGAGACGAACGACAAAGTCATCGTTCAGCTCCAGTCATCCGCGGAGGTAGAGCTCAGGCCGCTTGTCGTCGACCTGCTGATCGACGCGACCGGGTTTGGTGAGGAAGCGAACCCACTCAAGCTTGCCGATTATAGCTACTGGGAAGGCGGGCATCGCCTCATCTACGATCACCTGTCCCCTGAAAGCAATGTCTTGATCTCCGGCTGCGGGGATAGCGGAGTGATCGAACTGATGCACTATGCGTTCGGCGACTTCCAACACGAGATGATCAAATATTTCTGGCCTGCCCGTCAAAACCTGGAGGCTACACTGGACCTGGGATTAGAGCACATAAACTCGGTGATCCGCAGTGAGGAGATAGTGGACTTTGAAGGCCAGGTAATATCGGAACTATGTTGGTGGCTCGGAGAATGGCGTATTCTGCGCTACTGCAAGGATCGGAGAGCGGGTTTACCAAACCCAATATTTACCGCAATCGAAGTGCAACTCGCGGAGCGGATAAGCGCGGCCTTTCCGGGCCGAAAGTCGGAATCCATCACTGAAGATGAACGGGAAACGTTCGTCTTGTCCTTGTCTCTGGAAGAGCAGCTGGATTTGCGCGTTGCTATAAGCTCAACAATCGACGACACCCTCAGCTTGGAGATTGCTGCACTGGTGGAGCCTGTAAGCGTGGCAAACCTGCTCAATGTAAGCGAAATTCACAAGAGGCTTCGCCCCAACGTGGAAATCACCATGAACGGCCTGACTCCGACACCCTTCACCCGGAACATGTCCCCCTACAACGTCTGGCTGACGCATGTGATGATGGGGCTTCCTAACGTCCACTATCAAAGGGGACGTATCGTCGATACCTGCCATATTTCTGGTGGGAAAACAAAGGTCATATTCGCCGACGGCATGTCGGACGTGTACGATCGCGTTGTCAGTCGCTACGGACCGGGCCGACGGGAGCCGGGAAAGCAATTGTGTTCGGGAGCTTTGCGAGACCCCTATCCAGGTGATTTTTTATTGGACTATCCGACCTATTCAGTATCGGACAAAAACTCAGCAAGCATTCGCATTGCAAGGGTTGGGAACGACCGTATCAAGGCGAGATTACCGGTGGTTCAAAGCCGGCGCGGAAGCGACCCCAAAAACCCGATCTACAAGCAATACTACATTGCCAGAATGCTGACGACAGAAGCCAATGATTGGATCTCTGATCCACGGTACAAAGATCCACAAACGTGGCTCAGCGACGCTATCAGGAAGGGATGTTTCCCAGCTTACGTGGATCGCTCATAGATCCAGGCAAATGAAGTCGCATAGTGCCGAAAGCGAGTGTACGGGCAGTCGGTTCCGCTGCTACTGCGGCCGCACCTTTCGCGCCCACGCATGGCGCGAATTTCCGCTTTCGGGCGCATGTGCCGCGCTGCGGCTATTCCTTGGTCGCTACGACGACGCGGCTCTCCACGGCACCTCGGACTCAAGGATCGCGGTCGGCCCGAGGATCTGAGGTATCTGGTTGTATTGCAGCTCTTCCAACCGCGTGCTTGTCTTCGCGACGAGGTCGTTGAAAGTAATCTTACCGGCACTTCGCAGAATGCTGGCAAGACTGTAGGTGAAAGCGCCGTAGCTCGTTGCCCCGTGCCGGTATTCATAGGACAATTGGTCCTCGCCGCATGCCTCTATGATGAGGGGAAGGTATGGTCCTGCCGCTATCGCCGGGTCCTGCTTCTTGAGACGGTTATATTCCCGTGACGAGATCCCGCGGAGCATAGAGGCACGGCCGATCCTCTCGCTTGCGCCAGAATTCCCGAAATACCTTACTTCGACGTCTTTTTTGGGACTGAATTCATCGACAATCCTTTGGAAATCGCGGCTCACCCACATCTGGGTTTTGCTATCCCATTTCAGTTCTCGGTGCCTGATGTCGTCCGGTGGCGTGATCCCGCGGGGCCGTGCGCCGCCATCGCGATGAATGCCACCCGAATGGCAGCAATCGAATATCATGATCAACCGGGTGTCATAGGGCAGCTGGCTGTAGAGCTCATATATCTGGTCGTCGGCGACATAGGTCTCCGGGGACCAGTTGAAGTCCCATGGTACAAGCGTTTCGACATAGTGGTCAGGTTCGAAATTGTCACCGTATTCCGGAGCCCTTGCTCCGTGGCCACTATAGTAGAAGACCAACTCGTCGCCAGGCTTGGGATCGTCCAGCAGCCATTGCAGGCGCGACTTGATGCCCTCGGCCGTCGCGCGTTTATCGAGGCATGTGCGGATGGCTTCCGGCGGCAATCCGCAATCCTGGAGCACGGAGCTCATCATGAAGACGTCGTTGATGCAGCCTTCGAGCCGGTTTGCCGGATCTGGATAGTCGTTTATGCCGACCAGTAGAGCCTTCTGACGTTTGCGATCCTTGCCTTCGAACGACCGGGTCTGAGCCACCATCGACGGCGCGAAGACCCGCGCATTCGTCGTTTCGGCCGCGATGGAGCGCCATACGTTTGAAACTGTGGCCGGATGTGTCAAATAGCCGGCCGCCGAGTGATCTGCGACACCTGCATCATCAAAACGCGTGTCGGTCTGGCTGAAGTTGCGGGCGTCTGGAAGCCTGATCGGAGCTGTGAAGACATCGTCGTGAACGTTGTAGAGGTGGTACCAGAATTTCACGTCAAGGAGCTGGATCCGGCCATTGGTCAGGTTGCGAATGACGAATGGATTGCCGATTTGCGAGCCGAACGTGACATAGTGTGCGCGGCCAAGGATGTCGGCCAACTCTTGGGATTTCGCATCGCTGTGAGCGAACGCGTTATATGTAATCAGAGAGCCGAGGCTGTGGGCGAGAATGACATCCGGCTTGTGTTCCAGAATTGCGTCGTAGACGCGCTTGCGCGTCTTTCGTTTGAAAGTCTCGTCCTCCACCCAGGCAACCACATATCCTGCGGTCCATTTGATCCTGTCGGAGATATCCGAGACGATGCCGCGTTCTCGCCTGAACGTTTCGGTAGCGCCGCTCTTTGCAAGCTTCCAGATGGCCGAAACGCTTTCTGCAAAGCTGATTTCCGTCTTCTCGAATATGTCGTCATAGGTCATGAATTCGGGTCTGATCGATAGGCCGGGCACTTTGGGAAAAGCGGTTTCCAGAGCGTCAGTCCATGTCTGCGCCCACCCTGATGCCCTTTGGTCGCCAAGTCCGTGCACCCCTAGTATTTTCAGCTCCCTATCCGCCATTGTCCCCTCCCGGCGCTTGGAAATGTGATCGTCGCGTTGCCCGTGACGCACTCAGGGCGCCGATCGCTGCGATCCCAGTCAACATTGTCCGGACTCCCAAACCGATTGTGGAGAAGGGGCCAGGTGCTGGATGCGGCAATGCCTCTACGCTTAGAGCTATTCAACTATTGGGCACATTCAGAGGAAATGCAACCGCGGTAACCCGTTTGCGCTATCTGCTGGTGGTCGCCGAGAAGGTCATTTGTTGTCCACGCCAACCGTCACGGAGACATCATCCATTTGGTCCGATCGCCCGAGCGACCTAGCAGGCGAGAACGGCGATGCGATGCGAACCGATCGTCAAGTCGGGTCGCCACCTTACCCGTTATCGGTGATCGCTCATCCTTGCGACAATGTTTGGTTTGACATCGGCGGTGCCTTGATGGCCGCTGCCTCAGGCAACCGGAGCAGTCGCAACCACAAATTCGGATCGCGGATGCGGTATCGCGGGCCGGTTTGCGCGCGCTCAGGCCGGAAAATGCGATCGTGCCTCAGGGCAACGAACAAGCCGGAGCGGTCGCGAGCCATCGGTTCAAGACGGCGGCGAGCCGTAATCCGGCACGGCCGAGCTGCTCATCGACGACAGGAAGTGCCTTATCATAATAGGCCTTGTCGAGTGTCGCGCCGCTTGAGATGCCCGCGGCCATATCCCGCGCCAATTTATGCGCTTCCAGCGTCCAGGCGACCGGATCGAGCGTCTCGGAGGCCTCCGGATGTTTGAGCAGCCAATCGCCCTCGAGCCGATCGACATAGGAGCCCCAGGCATAGGTCGTCTGCCGGATGATCGTGCTGTCCCACACCGCGTGGAGATTGTCGTCCGGGGCCTTCGGCGGCGAATTGATCAGACCGGCGAATTTCACGGTGACCTTGATGCCGTTGGCGCCGTTTTCGTCAGCCACTGTATGAAACGGCTGATGCAGATCTCCGACGAAATGGATGAGGTAACGCAGGCTGTCGCGACGCTGCGCCGCATCGGCCGCGCAGGTAATCTCGTGCTCGGCCCGGTCGATTTCGGCAATCGCGCAATCGCCTTTCGGGCTTGCTGCGCATTGCGAGATCGGATCGTAACTATTGTCGGCGAGTGGAATATCGACGAAATGCCAGTTATAGCCTTCGGGATGCGGGCCGGAGCGCGCATCGTCGGCCCAGCTGGCGACCGAAGCCATCGAGACCTCGCCGCCAAGGATACGCTTGACCTCGATGAGTGCCGTCGCCGAGAGCCGTCGTTGCGCAATTTCGGCGACGATTGCGTGGCCTTCCTGACCCCAGGCGAACGCCTGGCCACATCCGGCACTGAACAGAGCGGCTGCGACAACAAACACTTTCATATGGTACCCCCCGACAAAACAGGCCATGGCTGTCCTTAGACGTTGGCTCGTTCAGGATCGCATGGCCGCGACGGCAATTGCACCACCCGGATACTACACTTATATGACGAGTTTTGCCATTGCCTCAGCCGTATCGCTCGCGCATTCGATCCCCTGCCGGCAGAAAGGAAACCCTTGCGTTACGGTGGGGGATGGAGAGCAGAGGAGGGCGATTTGGATTTACCGCCCGCCTGCCTGCGCAATCGGCAATGCCCGTCAGCCCTCGAACTGCAGACGCAAGGCCCATTCGGGAAAATCGATCAGCGGGTTTCGATTGCCCTGAAGGGTGTAGATCGCGGCATTGCGATGTCTTTCCCATTCGTCGGGCGCGTATTGCTCGTGCCAGGCTAGCAGAGTTTTCAGTCTCTGGCCGACATAGCGCCTGCCGACGACACCGGGATAACGCAGCATGAAGTAGAGCGTCGCCCGCGCCACGGCGCCTTTTCCGCCCTTGGGCTCGAACGTCTCGTCCTCTACCCGCCCGCAATCCTGCATCGTCCGTTCGAACTCATGCTGAACCAGTGGATGGTTCGACCGAAAACTGTTGCACCGTGGTTCGCACGAGAACAGGTGATGGAGATCGCCGCGCATCGGCTCATTCTTGTTGAACCAGCTTTGCGGCACCACGTGCTCGCAATTGTACTGGAACTGTGCCTCCAGCATCGATTCCAGGTCCGTCGATTCCAGAACACCGCTCTCCAACAGAGCCGAACGCGCCTTCGTCCTAAGCCGCTCCACTTCGCGATCGGCCTGGATGAAGTATTCCGACGTGGCTTCGAAGCCGGAATAGATGCTCTGCACCTTTCCGTTCTCACGGACATCGACCCAGGGATAGACATGCGCCGACGGCTCATAGCTCAAGGGTTTGGCGTGGGTTCGCTTCAGTATGCCGGCCACGGCCGAAGCGAAACCGGCAGTGCCGGCCGAAACCCCGTTCCAGTAAGCGCCACGCACGATAGCATCGGCCGTTCCGTCATAGTAGGTGCCCCGGTCGGCAAGGCGTGTTCGCGCTTCCTCGAGCGACAGCGTGCCGGCCGGCGGGTCGTTGCGGCGGCGCAGACCTTGTGACAGGCGGCGCAATTCGTCCTCGCTCAGCGGTTGGCCGGCGGCTGGCTCGGAATGGGCCGTTCCGGTGGCTGCCAGGCGTAGAAGAATGGGACGGTGATCTGAGACTTCCTGGAAGCGATCGATGTTGCGGTCGAGGGCAACGATCATGAAATCGCGTCCGTCTGGCACCAGGTTGGGCGATATGAAGACATGATCGATCAGTGATTTGAAAGGCGCCTTCACATAGGTGATTTGCTCCTGTGCAGCATCCTGCGCGGTCAGTGCGGTCAGACCGGCGGAGGTCAAGGGGTCGAGATCGCCGGATGCCAGGGTCGCATTGGCGTCTCCTCCGATGATCCAGTCGGTGTCGAAGCTTTCATCCTTGGCGAGTTCGGCAACCGCTTCGGCAAGCAGGCGCGCCGCCATCTGCCGGCGCAGGCTGCCCTCGCCCATCGCCTTCAAATGGATGGGGACAAGGTTGAAGGTCGTATCCGTGTCGCGGATCTTTGCCTTGACCTCATACAGCGCCGGATAGCGATCGAAGACCCTGCCGTGGACGGCCTCAAGACCGAGATCATCAAATTGACGGCTATCGACCTGGAGCCAGCGTTCGACTTTCGCCGGCCAGTCTTTCGCTGTCACGGTGACGGTGCCGCTATTCCACATCACCGTCGTGATCTGCTTTTCCGAGGTTGCGTCTTGGCTGGCGAGCACGCCCCATCGCTTGGTGCGATAATTCGTTTCCAGATGACGGGCGAGCGCCTCGGTGGCTTCCAGACTGGATTCGACGAAGACCCAGACATCGAGGTTCATTTCGACGATTACGCGGGCGACGGAGTCGAGCTTGTCCTGCCAGCGCTTGTTGAACCATTCGATGTTCCAGAAGCCGATATCCAGGTCCTGATCTTCGCCCTTGTAGGCGTCGACAACCCGTTCCATACCGCTGTCATTCTGGCTAACTGTCCGGCCGAGCGTGCCGAAAAAACCGACGAGCTCATCGGTGCCGCCGAAGATTCTAAAAATTCGGGCGGCATCGGCGTTTCCGGTTTGGGCCTCCAGTTCAAGAGCTGCCGCGATTGCGGAGAATTTGATGCCCTCGTTCGCCGTGTCTTTCGCTGCGTGGTGGAGTGCGATAAGTTCCCAACCGTCATTCATGACCGGTGCGCCCGAACTGCCGGCTTGTGTGTCGGATTCGTAGTGGATGACCTGCGTGTTCTGGAACACCACCTTGTTGTTGCGGATGGCCACCTCTTTCAGTTTTCCGTCGGGATGTTGAATGATGTTGAGCTTGTCGTCCTCGGCAACGACGAAGGCCTGCCTCAGCAACGGGACGCTGCCGAAGGTCGCACCGGGCTCGCCATCGACGCCAACGAATGTCACATCGAGACCGCCCTGGCCGCCGGAGGCGACGACCGGACTGGTCCAGAACAGAAGATCGGGGCGCAGACGGAAAGTCGAAACCTGCCGTACACTCCCGTCGGCAAGCGCGGCAAAATCGAAGAGTGCCCGACTGCGATCAGCCACCTCCTTGCTGTTGAGGACGTGATGATTTGTGCACAGGATCCCAGGCGCAACGAGAAAGCCTGAACCGCTCCACGAACCGGATCGACCTTTGTAGTCAACGCCCGAGGCATCGATCTTGCACACTGCACGGGAGCGCGCCGCACCTTCCTCCAGCCACCAAGCCGGGCGCAGATCGTTCGAATCGACGACCTGCTCCAGAGTGACGGACAGTTCCTCGAACATCGTGCTCGCGCCGGTCGGCAGGCCCTCAAACCGAGGATCGCGCAGGCTGCGGGTCTTTTGAACATCGCCCGGCACTATCGCCAGATTGTCGATGCCCCAGTCCGCTTCGCTTTTCGGCGCTGAAGCGCCCTGCAGCCGCTCCACTGCCATTTGCTCTTCACGCGAACGATTGGCGTCTTGTGTCGAATCCACCATCTGTCTCCCCCCGGATCAGAAATTGCAGTATTTTCAGGTCACGAATCCTCGATGCGAGGAAGTGTTACTGTCGCTATTGCATGCAACTGGAATTTCAGATGTCCCCGATACTTTAAATGCCATGTTTTCGCGCAAATGGCGAGTGAAATAATTAATACAACGTTGCTAGGGCTGCGCAGGGACGCTGTCGAACGACCATGACTTTCATCCGCAATATTGTCCTACGTGGAAGGTCTGGCTTTAAATTCCGGTCGCAAAGCCGTGCGATCATCCGGTCGCTCGGTCTGCATGTCGACTTCACGGAGGTGGACAGCGAACCAACTATCTGCGATCCGGAATCGGCCTCAGGTAGAATTGCATTAGCGACTGAAGCCGACAGATTGGCCCTGCCATGCCTGACGCTGCGCGATTGGAGCGCGTTCAAACACACCTGCCAACATCAATCGTCATTGTCGTCCTCCGTCCGCCCACTGGTCCCGAATAATCACCCTTTACTAAAACCTTCACTGGGATGTGCAATGTCAGCTAGCTAGGCGTCGCTCAAAGCGAAGCGATCGGCTCGATATGTCGTCGATGAAATACGGGAATCGTCGGGACTGTCATAAATGACCATCAGGTCCGTTTGCGCATCCGATTGGAGCCAACACAGGCCCTCGGGCTTTTCATGAATGCCGTGCCACGTATGCAGCACGCTTACCGAGGTGCTTTCCGGCTGATTGAGATAAATCCGGAAAGGACCCGACGCATCGCCGACCGGGCCGGCCAGAATGAGCAGGCGGTCGTCCATCCAGGTCAGGTCGCGAATGCCAAGGCCGCCGAGGTCCAGAAAGAACCGGTTCTCCGATCCTATTCGAAATCCGTCGGTCATCCTCAGTTCGAAAATCATCGCGTGACTGTCGATCGTCGGACCCCTCAGGCCGATGAAGACGCGGTTGCCGCGTACTGCGAGCCCTTCGATGTCGATGCCGTTCTCCTTGCTGGGCAACGCGCAGAAAGGCGCGATGAAGATATCCCGTTCGAGGGTCTCGCGCAAACTGCCCGGGCCCTCGAACGGGAGCCAGTCCGCCTTCGAAATGTGACCGCCCGCATCGCGGAGCTTGAAACGTGCCAGCAATCGCCTGCTTTTACGGTTTTTGAACTCCCAGTTCAGGGAGATGCCCGGTTCGGGCTTCTTCCTGACCCTGCAGTGGGAGCCGCAGATCCAAAGGTTGTCACCCTCACAAGCAATCGCCTCCAGATCAAGCTCGTCATCGCTCTCTGCGCCCGGTATATTTTCGATGAGATCGTCCAGGATATGGTGCTTGATGAGCCTGTAGACGTCCTCCTCCAGCTTGAGACATTCGAGCGAGCGTCCTTCATCGGACACCGTCCACATGAAGTTCCCGCAGGTCGCAGCACCCGACAGGTTGCGCAGAAGGTCAAGCGATGCTGCACTGCCAAAATCGAGCAGCACGTCGCCGGAAGTGGTGAGGCGATCGTTCCCATTGTCCGCTGACATGCCATGTCTCCAGGTCGACCGGACGCCTCTAAGTACATTGTATTTCCGTTCGCGGACGAGGCGGTTTTCCGCAATTCGACTGCAATCCCGAACCCGATTTTGCGGAATTCCAAGTCTATCGCTGAAGACGGTATCACAAGTTGCAAGCCCGCCCCCGAAAAAGACTTTTATGGCGACCAGTAACCCTTCAAGGCCTTGCTTCCGCAAGGCGTCATCGACTTGCCAAAGCCAGAAATGCAGTCCTTTGATCAACAATCAACACGACAAATTCTTCCATAGTTTTCCCCACGACCGCACGGGGACGTTTAAAGAAAAGCCTGCCACTGCTCCCAGTCCGGCCCCGGTCGCGGCCGCGGCCCCGATTGCAGCCAGCCCCGCCGTAGCGGGCACCGCAATTGCGGCGACCGCTGCCGACCCCATGATGACCGTCATGTCGGCCGCGCCAACGAGTGTTCCGGCTGCGGCGCCGACAAGGAGCTTGCCGAGTACTGGTGAATCATCCCCCCTCCAATTCCCACTGCGCGCGAAAGTACAGACCTTCTTTTGGATGTTGTTCAACGTTTTCTCGATGCCCTTGTAGTCGTCCTGATCGACTTTGCCTTTAGTGGCTATAAGTTCAGCGATTGCTCGATCCAACTCGCAGAAGGCATCCTCCGGCACGTTAGCGCGTCTAAGGATCTCACCTTCAACTTCGCGGAATGCCTTGAGATATCCCCCCAGAGCTTCGGTCTCATTTGGAAGTTTGTCCACAGCTTGCTTCGCGGATTGAACCAATACTTCGAGGTCACCTGGCAGTTCCGGATCATTCACCAATTGAGTGAAGGCGCTGCACGAAATCCTGAGCAGACGTTCGACATCGTCTTCCGAAGGCGCTTCGCCGGGAGCAGGCCGAAACGGAACCATCTGCTGCACGACGCTGTTCCAGTATTGTGTGTCTCTAAGAACGCCCATGATTTAGTCCCTCCCTGAGTGGTCAAGCGCAAAGACGCAGTGGAAGCTCCTTTTACCATGCCCAGGCATGCATAATCGCGGCTGGTCTGTTAGATGCAGGTCGCATTTCGACTGTCTGCCATGCGACCAATGAGGGTGTTTTCCTCGTGTCGCGACCTTATCGCCACCCGCGGAAATGCCTAACTTCGCACCGCCACGCGAATGGAATGCACTTCCCGACGAAGTCGCTCTTGCACTCCAAAAAGTGTTCGGCCTTGCCGTGGAAGACGCGCTGGGAATCGAAGCCCGCGCTGGCTGCGGGCAGGTCTGCTTCGAACTGCCCGAAAGCGCAGGGCTTTGGATCGTACCCAAAATGGCGCTGCCGGTCGCCTCAGTAGTAATGAGTGAAGCTCCGTAGGGGCGCAGGCGATTCCCGAAGTCTCCTCAGGGGTCGGGCGCTTTTTGGACCATCCTCCCGCGATTCCTATCGCGCTCGGATGCTGCCCAACTTGATCGATACAAGGCGCCCCTGGGCTAGTCTAGTCGCCATTTCTGGTGACCCGATATCGGCTACCTCATCCTGTCGACTTGAGCGGGCGGCCCGTTTGGTGGAGCGTCGTGACTGGCGCTAATCGCCAGGAGCCCAGAGTTTCGCGGGCAGATCGATCGCGCAAAAGGAGATCTCAACATGGACAGGTATGAGGAATCGATGTTCGACGACCTCGCCTTCGATGAGGCGGAGGGCGCCGCCGACAGCTATGACGGTTATGACGAAGCCGACGAGGGTGACGAATACGATGACGCCGATGAAGGCGACGAATTCGAAGAGGCCGACGAAGGCGACGAATACGAAGCCTCCAGCTACGACGAGATGGACGGCGGCGACGAGATGGACGAAGTCGACGAATATGAAGGCGATGGCTTCGATGAAGGTGAGGAAGAAGCTTGGGACGAGGCTATGGCTTACGCCTTGGGCGCTGAAGACACTGACGAATTCATCCGCCGCGTCGCCCGCGGCGTCCGCCGCGTCGCAACAGCGGTACGCCGCGCTGCTCCCACAATTGGGCGCATTGCCCGGGCTGTAGCGCCAGTGGCAAGCCTGATCCCGGGGTATGGCACTGCGATCGGTCGTGTGGCCAATGTCGTCGGGCAGCTGATGGCAGATGAAGCGTCCGAGGAGGAAAGCCTCGCCGCCTTTGCCGAACTGGCCGTGCGCAATCGGGCCGCCATTCCTCTGGTAGCCGGCATGGCTGCCCGCCGCGTGCTCGGACGGGCCGCGGCCAGGATGCCTCAGGCTGCGCGCCTCCAGGCGGTTCGCACCGTCCGGCGCGCCGCCAATCAACTCGTCGCCCGCGGCGGGCCCACTGCCATTCGCGCTCTGCCGCGCATCGCCAACAGCGTGCGCCGTACTGCGGTGGCCCGCCGCACGCCGCCTTCGATGCGGCCGCGGGTTCTAGCGGGCACCGCCAGCCGGGTCACCGGTCGCCAGCATGGCTTGCGCCGGCAACTCACCCGGCCCTTGCCGGCAGGTCGCCGCATCATCCAGCGCACGGCAGCAGCTGTTCGCTCGGGAGCTTCCCCAGCCCGCAATCTAGGCGGCACGATCGCGCGCGGCCTAGGTGGCGCAGTTGGCGGTTTCGGCGGCGGCGGGCGACGGATCATCATCCGCGGTCCGGTCACACTCAGTTTCCGGCGCTAGACCGATCGCAGGGAAAGGATCGCGACGATGCGTGCGCATTCTTCCATCAGGCGGTTTCTGGATACCAAGTTCAAGGCGCTCAAGGCCCGAGCCCAGCGTTTGACCCACTTGACACCCAGACGGATCGGCCTAAGGCCGGAAGACCTGCCCTACGCGCCGTCGCGATCCCATTTCCATGCGGCCAACAAGCGGCTTGCCGGCATCAGCCGGGCCATAGAGCAGGAGATCGGCAGGATCGAACACAGTTGGCCGCCGGCCACGACCCAGGAGGCCTTGACTCGCATGGCCATGCTCGACCGCAAGGTCGATCGCCTGAGGCGGACCTTCGGGATGTTCTTCGAGGTCATGTCGCAGCGCGGCTCCGGCTTCGCACCAGCTCTTGCCGCCCATGACGCGATTGCACTGGACTGTTATGCCGTGGTGCGAGTAGCGCTTCCGGGCGTATTCCCAGGACCCCTGCTCAAGCCGCTCACCTATATGGAACACGGCTATTCGCCGGCAACGCAGCGCCGGGGCGTAGCATTGGCGAGGCTTCTCGGCGACACAAACCCGTTTCCGGTCATTCGCGTCCCGTGGGATCGCGACAATTCATGGCAGCCCGTGTTCCTGCACGAGGTCGCTCACAACCTTCAGGCAGACATGGGTCTGTGGCAGGAAAATGCCGAGGCTGTGGCGAACAGGCTCGCGCGAATGCGCTTCGATCCTCTCGTCGTCACCATTTACCGCCGCTGGCACAAGGAGATCTTTGCAGATCTGGCGGCTCTGCTTCTGGGCGGCACAGCCTCCGTATGGGGCATGATGGAATTCCTCGCTCATCCGGCGGCCAGAGCGCTGACCTATCGGCCGGGGGGCGCGCATCCGACCGGCTGGGTGAGGGTGCTGATCCTCACCGAAATGCTGCGCCGCATGGGATTTCCTGAGGAGGCCGCAAAGGCCGACAAGGTTTGGCGCCAGCTCTACGATCCACGCCGCGGGCACAGGCTTCCGCCGATCCTACTGGCGGCCACGCCGCGGGTGATCCCGGCCATCGTCGACGAGATCGCCTACCAACCGCGTCATGGGCTTGGCCAGCATGCGCTCGCCGATGCCATCCCGTTCACACGGGCCGACGAGGCGCGTATCCGCAGCGGCGGCATGGAGATTGCCGCAGGCCGCGTGCCCGAACTGCCGCCACGCTTTTTCGTCTCCGCCAGCCGCTTTGCCCTGGAAGGCGGTGCCGACCCGCGAAAGATCTCGAACCTTGTCTTCGGGCACCTGGCCCATCGACAGAGCCGCCGCAACCGGCCTAACCAGCCATCCCCGAGCGCACTCGTAGCATGAGGTGAAGTCATGAGCGTCCCATTGTCCTATGGCAGCACGATGATCAGCAGACCGCGCTCAGCAGCTACGGTCGCCGTCGACAATTTCCTGCGCAAGTCCCTGCGGGTCAGCGATCCGCGCGATCCTCTGCAGATCGCCAACGCGCTTTTAGCCCGCTATCCCGAAGAGGCCGAGCGCGACCGACGCGAACGGGCGGGGCTTCCTTATTCGAATATGCCGGAAATCGCACCGGTGATCGTCGGGGCAGGGGCCTAGTCGACAGAGATAGCGCAGGCGCTCGACGACATGGAGCGCGACCTGCAGACCCTGACGACGGCCTCGCAGCTAAAGTCCATCCGCGTTGAGATGATCGGCTGGGGGCGCGCGATCCGGCAGATCTCCACCGACGGTCTTGCGGCCGCAAAGCTGTCGCTCGATACTGTGAACCAGGATCGGGCCATGACGGCCAGGCGGAAATTGGCTGAGTACGGTCGGTTGTCACGCTATGTCGGAACGCTGACGGAGGGCAGTGCGCTCTACTTCCGCCGCTTCGCCCGCAGCTGTGATTCCTTGGCCGGATTGATCCTCGTGGCGATCGGTGAGGGGCTTGCAGCCAATGGGATCACGCGCAGCACGAAAATAGTCCGCGTGGCCGCCAGCGAGCTGCATGCCCGGCGCGAGGCAGTGCTGCGGGCGCTGAGCGGGCTGATCGGCACGTCGGAGAGCGCCGATGGCCTGCCGCGCGGCATCGCGGCCTATGGCCAGCTTCTGACTGCCCTCGACGGGCGGCCCGAACTCAGCACCCTGCTGGAGGAAAATACGCTCGCTGCGGCAATGGACAGGCTGGTCGAGTTCTCGACAAGCGGCAGCGTGGAAGGCTTGCGCGAGCTCGCCAGCATCTCGGCGTCTCCAGTCGGTAATTTCCAGGACATCATCGGCATTTCCAACGATATCATGAACGATCCGATGCACGGCATCGACTCTCCGCCGCTGCAGAATTTTGTCACCTCGCTCGAGCTCTTTGTCGGCGCATTCATCGGACGGGACAGTTCAAGGATATTGCACATCGCAAGACCGGCGATCCTTTCGGGTGGCCTTTATGACATCGCCGGCAGTGAGGGAGCAACTCGTCTGCAGGCGCTTGCCAGCGCGCGCGGCGCTCTGGTCGCCCAGATCGAGGAGCTTGCGGGCTGTGGCTGCGATTTCAACGCTGCGGCATCCGAAGTGATGCTGGACTATCTTCTGTTCCAGCTCGACCGGGCCATCGATCTTACGGCCGCCGGAACGGATATAAACGGCCGTGGCAAAGCAGAAAAGCGTGCAGCCGCCGTCGGTCTGATTTTCGAGAATGCTCCGTTAATCGTGGACAAGGACGCCAAGCCCTATTTCGCTTTCTCCAAGGAACTAACGGATGTGCTGAAATATGTCCGGGACACCTTAATCGTGCCATTCCGTCCAAAGGCGTGGGAGGCGGATGTCATTCCCTATCTGGTGCAGGAACTGGTCAACGGGTCGGCCGCCGAAGAGCGTGGTGAAAATCTCGTTCGATCGCTCTCGCCAGGGGCGCATTCGCGACTGTTCAACCTGGCCGCCGACGAGGTGCGCCTACCAGGCGGGTCCACCAACGGCGAGCGCTCCTCGCGGTCGCTTGTCAGATCAATGCTTGCTGAGACCGCACGCGTTCGACTTGAAGTCGCCGTTATCGACATTGTGGGCCGGATGCCGCTCATGCCGACCCTGGCGAGAACCGTATATGGGGCATTGCCTCGGATCGCCGATTCCATTGAAAATATCGAGGAGCACGTGATTAAGCGCCCCGGCCCCGGCCCCGACCCAGATCCCGGCAACGGTTCGGGTCCGGATGGTGATTCCAGTGGCGGTCAGGAGCCAGGTGAGCCTACGGAGCCCGGTCTTTTCGAAGACGACCTGGTCGTCGCGCTCTATGCCGTCGCCATCGGCCCAAAGGGCGGTTTCAGCGTACATGCCGCGGGGAAGTGGCTGCGCGAAGCTACTTCAGAAACCGGTGGCAAGCACCTGCGCGATATTGTCGAATGGGAGGAAGGGATGGAAGGCAAGAAGCGGCGGGAGAGCTTCATCAACGCTGCTGTGGGTGTCGCCGCCGATTTTCAGGGGCTGCCACAGAGGTTGAGCCGAGAGCAGATCGGACGCTTCTTCGATCTCGCGCCCGTCATCCTAGAAGCGATCATTGAAAGCAACAGCCCGCAAGCCGGACAAGACGAGCAAGATGAGGTCTGATCATGGCAATCGAATCCAACGAGGTCATCCAGCGCTTGTTCCAGCGCTTCTTCCGTGAAGAACTGACGGGCCTTTCCACTGCTGATCGGGCAGCGTTCGAAAGCGAGTTCGAGGATCGGTTCGGCGAATTGATGCAGCGCTCGGCAAGCGCTACGCCGCCTAGTTTCTCCGATCTCGTCGGGTTCGGAGACGGACCGGTCAAGCCGTTCGAAGACCTGCAGACCGCGCTCTTGCGCAACGACTTTGACGAGTCTGTCATTCCGCCGCAGCTGCTGGCGGCGGCCGAACTCTATTTCATCTACCAGATGGACCGGATGAAGCTCTTCCAGGTGGTCAACGTTTTGCGTCGGCTGTTCCAAAACGGCCAGATCCGTATCCAGCGCGGTCCGGGTGCGCGGGGCCTGTATATCCTGGAGAAGTGGCGGCCGATCCGCTACAAGGCGCGGGATCGCCTGCTGGCCTATCGCCGCGTCTTCAATTACGGACGCGCGCCCGTGCCATCCGGGGCGATCGTCAATCGCAACTTTCACTTCATGCTGGTCGCGTTCATGAACGCGCTGTCGCAATATTTCCAAGACTTGACCATCGGCCAGGTCATTCGCGGCAGCAATACGATCAACGACAGGCCGTTCGCGGCGCTCGCCACGGTGCAGCGCGTCGGCACCGACCTGCGCTATCATCTCGACCGCGCGAGCTACGGCAACATATTGGCGCTGACGAAGGAAACGGGCCAATACGTTCAGCAGGTGTTCGAGTTGCTCGACACGCCCGACATCAAAAAATCGTTCGACGCCAACACGAAGTGGGACGTCATCGAAGCCGTGGCGAACCGGCACCTGGGTGGTGCAGCCGAGATGTCGCAGCGGGCCAAGATGGCGGATTCCGGCCGGCGCGTGCTCCAGTACATCACCGAGAACGATTTCCGCACGTCCATTGACCCAGCGACTTTCGATTCCGACGCGCGCAAGGTCGGCGCCCAGGCGGATGCCTGGCTGGCCGCCTATCGTCTCACCCGTGAGGGTCGCCGCTTCCCTGGCCTAGATGGCGATCGCGTGCAGTGGTCACATGGGTTGGACTGGCGCACAGCATCACGCATCGCAGCCTAGGCGGACGAGGAGGCGAAGCCGATGGACGTTCAGCTACCGTTCCTAGTTCGTTTGGGAGGCTATCCGCCAGGTGTCATCATCGACGCCACCTTTGCGCTGTCGCCGGTAGGGCTGCTTGTTACCATGGCGCTGTCACGCTCTGCCAACGTCTGGCTGCCGCGCGGGCTTTATACGCTGCTGGACAACGACGCGCACTATCGGCTGCGGCCGGAGCAGATCGGCGGCAGCTGGCTGTTGCCGGAAGAGCAGACCGGCCTGGCCGAAACGCTCGTCGGGGAGTTGGAGCCATGGCGGCGTGCCTGGCAGAACGGTCGCCTGTCATCACGGGTGCATTGGGTGGGAGACGCGCCCTACGAGAGCGCGTTCCCTATCCGCGAGGACAACAGCTTGTTGCCTCGGTTCGAAGGCTGCTGCGCGGCGCTGGATGCGCGATTGAGCGACTTCGGTGCGCCGGCGGCACCGTTGGACGAATGCGCGCGCGATGTGGTGGCGCTTGCTGCCGCTCTACAGCCAAACAGCGCCTATATTCTGACCGCAGCGGCAGATGCGGATGACATGCCGCCGCTCTGCGTCTATCTCGAGCGGCTCGGCTTTGCCATCCGGCGGCGCCCGCCGGGGATTGCCGATGGTGCCCTGACGGCGCTTGGGCCCGCGCTTGCGCCGATGGCGGCGAGCGGCCAGCAGGCCGCGGTGGTTCAGATTGTCGCTCCCGTCATCCTAGCGATGCCGGATGGATGGGAAGAAAGCGAATGGGCGCTCGATGACGATCCTGCGATCAACAGCGCTGAGGACCCTTGGCGCAATGCCTGTGCACTGTGGCGCCCATTGGCCGGTTGGGCGGAGGTTGCTGCATGAGCCGTCCATTGCGCACCAACGCCGGCGATCTGGTGATGATCAGCGTTGCCGGCCAAATCGCTCCGCCCATCGAGCGCGGAACGCCCTGGCGTATCGGTTATGACGGCAAGGTTCGTTCCCTGCCCGGATCGGGCGGAGTAGTTCTCAATCGCCGTGTGGGCGACGGTTGTGTCGGCCTTGCCGGCGATCACGTCGAGCCCGGTGTCTCTATTCGTAGCGAGACCCGCTCGATCATCGGCGGTGCAGACGGTGCCAACCAGGCCCTGCAAACCTATGCCTGCGTCGGCAACCAGGCAATCGTGACGTCAGGACGCGCGATCGGCGCTGGCGGGATCGTGACCGGCAAGCATGGCGGGGTCGATACGGTGATCATTGATTTTCCGCTGCGGGCCATGCGGCGGATGGCGATCGGCGACCGCATCCAGGTGTGGGCCTATGGTCTCGGCTTGCGGCTCACCGACTTCCCGGAGGTCGCGATCTGGAACTGCTCGCCCGAATTTCTTGCGCGGTGGCGCCCGGTTGAACGTGATGGCAAGCTGAGAGTGCGCGTCACCCACAGTGTACCGGCTCGACTAATGGGTTCAGGATTGGGACGTAACAACGTGCTGCGGGGTGATTACGACATTCAGATGTCCGATCCGCACATGGTTCGCCGTTATCGCCTTGGAACGCTACGTTTCGGTGACATCGTAGGCATTCTCGATGCCGACAACCGCTATGGTCGCTCAAGGCTCGAAGGCAGGATCTCGGTCGGTGTCGTGGTACACAGCGATAGTATGGTCGCCGGCCACGGTCCGGGCGTTGTCTCTCTGTTGTCCGCGCCGGCGTCGTTACTGCAACTGGAGGTCAGTGCGGATGCCAATATAGCCGGTTTGCTCGATATCCGGCCGGCCAGCGCGCCGCGCGCGACATATCCGCTGCCAACCAGGGAACAGCACGAACGCACCGTGGCGCGGCTGCGCCAAAGCTTATTTGCGTGAACACGGAGGAGGCCATGTCCTATCTCGAAGATGTGCTGGATCGGCTTGCGACGCAGGTGTCGTCAACGATCGCTCATTCACCGCAATGCAATTGCCCGGGGTGCCGCCGAGCAGGGAGCCATACAGGTGGCTGCGGTTGCGGATGTGGGGGATCTTATGCCAGCGACGAGACCACCCCCCGGCGCGCGGCACGTCCGGCCCGTAGGCAGACCTCGCCTAGGGCTCGCGGATCGCAACTACCAGGCTGGGGCGGCTGGACACCCGCCGTGTCGCTGCGCGCCGTCCTCGACGCCCGGAGTGCCGCCCAACGCGGCCTTCCGGTAGCGGCTGCCCTGCGCCCTTTCCTGGCGCCCGGCCCTCAGGTTTACCGGATCAGCCGCGCCGGTATCGATCGCGATCGGCCGCTCAATATCGGCATGACCAAGAACGTCAAGTCCATCGCAGAACGAATGATCGAGCACTACCGCCAACCGAGCAACGGCGATCCAAACGTGCATGCGGCGATCCGCAATTTGCAGCCCGGGCAGATTCTCGTACAGGCGGCGATCCTGTCGCGCGCCGGCATCCATCCGCGGCGCGTCAGAACCTACGAGGGATGGCTGCAAGATCGTGAACGGCCACTGCTCTACGATCCCAACAGTACGACATTCGACGAGGCGGGCTTGAACCGCCACTATGACCGCACAGGAGGCTACGATGCACCGTGAACGGATGGCGCTGTCCCACGCTGCCTGGACCGATCTTGATGCCCTGGTGCTCGAGGAGGTCAACGCAGTCGCAGCGGCCGGAGCGCGACCGCAAGACGTCCCGGCAATCTATACCGAGGACGAATTCTTGGCACTGGCCATAGCTTATCTTCGCCAGCGGGAGGATCCGCTGCGCCTCATCGAGACGATGACCGGAGAGCTCGGCCTGACCATGAGATCGGATTCGGAGAGGGCAGACAGTCAATTGCGGCTAGGCGAGGCGCAAACAGAAGCCGCACCAGATGCGGCGACAACTCCAGCAACCTCAGTTCCAAGGCCGCCGTCATGAGTAAGCTGCTGGTCGAAACAGTCCCTTTCGCCCTGGACCGCTTCACGGACGAAACGGACTATGCCTTGCTCGGTCCGACGGATGGTCGCACGCGGGTGACCCACACCAACCGCTTCCCCTACAGTGCCGTCTGCCATATCGAGCGCGATTTCGGCGACGGTACGCTGACGGGCTGCACGGCCTTCCTGATCGCTCCCACCATATTGCTGACAGCGGCCCACTGCATTATGAGCCCAATCCGCGCACGCCTGCGATTGCCCAGTCAGGCCGTTCGCATTCGCGTCACGCCGGGCCGAGCCTCGGCCAGTGTCAATCCGTTCGGCTCGCAATGGGCCAGTAACTGGCGGGTGCATCCCGGCTATCGTCGGCGCCCTTCGGGGGACACCGATGTCGGTCTGATTTTTCTAGCGCGCCCCTTCGCGCCATCTCCGGGCTTCTTTCGCCTCTGGGCGCCGTCCTCATCCGAATTAGATTGGCTGCGCTCGCGACGCCTGGTGCACATTTCGGGCTATCCGGCAGACAAGCCGACGGGCACGCAATGGGAGCACTCGGAGCGCCTCGACCGGGTGGCTCAGCGCCAATTGTTCTACAGCGTCGATACTTGTCCAGGACACAGTGGCGCGCCGGTTTGGGTACAACGGCGCTACAGTGAGCCGCCGCAGGTCATCGCCGTCCACACTGCAGGTCCGCAGCCGCATGCGAGCGGCGCCTGGGGCTGCCGGCCGGGCGTGCCGATGGCGCCGGCGGGGTTATTCAATCGCGGTGTTAGGCTGACGCCTGACCTTCGCCAAAATATTGGCGCCGGCTTCGGCGCTCGCGTGTAAAATCGGATTGACAGGGTTCCGACTTTTTTTGAGGTGCTGCAACCTAATTGATGCTACAGTTCGCAAGAAAACAACTATCCGTTGACTGGCAAGTCGCGCTTGGTTTTGGCTTGGGTTGCCAGGCAGTCTTCTTAAATTCCTGAGCGCAGGAGCGCCTTGATATGGCCATGCAAGCAGAACGGTTGTCGGCTGATCCCGACATTGTGGCAAAGGTCGATGACGAGGACTTCCCGCGCGCAGCCTTCTTCGCTGTAGATGGACATCCCTTCGTCGCGGTCGCCTATACCGAGTGCGAACAAAGCTTCGACGACAATGGCAGCGATGCTGGGGAAGTGGCGGTCATCGGCTGGCTGCAATGCGCAGGCGCGCAGTATCTGATCTTCGATGCCGATTACCCCACAAAGAACAACACCCTCCCGACACCGACCGCCGCCGAGATCCTCACCCGCCGCGAATTGCAGATCGCCTCGCTGATCGGGGAAGGCAATTCCGACAAGGAAATCGCGCGACGACTGGGTATCAGCGGCTATACCGTGCGAGAGCATATCCGGCGAATCTTCGCTAAGCTCAATATCGGGCGCAGGGCCGCCATAGTCTCATACGTGTTGCGCCAGCCGCCGAACTCACTATCTTGAGCTCGCCCGCGTTGGGCGTTGGAGCGCCAATTGTCAGCGTGCCCAGGAGTTGATCCGGCGTTTCTCGGAGCCATTACAGTCTTCATGGACCACCATCGAACATGTCCGAAGAACAGGTGGTGAAGTTGCTTGCGCCCTCGAGCGCAACGGTCTCATTCGGCGAGAGGTGCTTACGACAACAACTCCGGTAGGGGTAGAATACACGATCACCCCGCTATGCAGTCGCTGCGAGAACTCACGTACGCTAACGCAGCAATTATCCTTTTGAGCTCCACGTTAGGAAGGTCTCTGGTTTGACGCCTTTGACCTTCGCTTCGGAAATGGCCGGAGACAGAACCTTGTCTTCTTCTCCATCGAGAAAATCGATCGGCATGACGTCACGCAATTTGATCTTGTTCGTTGAGTGCTGTTCCGGTGGGTTTTCCTCGCGCCACGATCGCCGGTACCATTCTATCCAGGCAACCTCCGGCGATATGCATAGGTAGCTATTCAGAATGAAATCTGATTCCGGCTGATAGAGATGGTTTCCCGACCATGCATGGTCCGCAGCCGACAGCGGTTGCACCACGTGGCTAAGATTTTGATTCCGTGCGATCCCCGCAAGAGTTGCTATTCTGGTCTGAGGTTCTGTCGTCCACCTGACGAATACAATCGGACCTGCAGCCGAGAACGAATGGCGCTTGCCTTCCGTCTCGAAAGCCAGCAACTGCGGACGGGCAAGCGGCATCAATCGCTCGACGAGTTTTCCGATGCTTGCCCTGACCGACGTCCCCCAGTTGACGGCAACCCGACCACTCTCCGCCCACTTTTGTGCTTGCTCTTGGATCAAAAGCAACACCTGCGCGGCGACATCTTGATCGAGGCTCGAAATATGTTTCAGGCGCGAAGTATCGGTCTGTTCAACGCCTCGCTTACGAAGTTCATCGAGGTCGGCATTCAGGAATTTCGATTGAAGTTCAGTGAAATGTCCGGCGGTACGGGCTTGTATTCTACTTTTGCGTTTTTCTTCCAACTCTTCTCGAAATACTTTCAAAGCCGGGCGCCGCGGCGTCTGACCGGCTTCCACACGCGCCCAATATCCCCGCGGAGGCTTGGGAACCTGCAATTTCTCGCAAAGCTTTCCGACTGCAACGTCGGAGATGCCGAGTTCGTTGGCGATCTCGCTGGTCGGGCGTTCCCATACCAATGCGAAGAGCTCTTCTCTCGACATATCGCGCTTTGCCATTCGAAAACCCTCAAGCAGTTCTCAGGCTGCAGCGTTCGCCTTCTCACAGATGGCAGCACATCGTTCGAGCAGCTTGTCGAACGTTTCAGCGTCATCGAAAAGAAGACCGTCCTCCACCATCCTGGCGTAATCTTCCTTGAGGGCTTTCAGTCCCCCGCCGACCGGCGTCAGCATCAGGTTGCCGTTTACCGCTGTCTCGTAGTCGATTGGCGATCGGTTGGCGGCTTTTTCCGAGAAGAACATCGACTTATGCTTGGCGACCGCATTTGCGAGTTCGCGATCGGAGATTGCGCTATCTGCGAGGCTAATGTCGTCAAGGCGCACGATGTCGTGCCAATGACGCGAAAAGCGGTCGCCCCGGAGCCGCTCCTGCAGGCAGAAGACATGAATCGCTGTTGCTTTTTCCCAGAACGTCCGTTCGGCGTGCATCACTTTCGGGGCCGCCGTCGGAAAGTCGACTCCGTCAACGAGGCCGGCGGCATCGCATATGATGTCTCGAAGGCTGGCCGGCTCGCCCGTAGACCGGGCTCCGAATTCCAGCATGACGCTGGGCGCGACATAACCAGATCCCGAACCGATGGCTTGATAGTCGATGTAGAGCCTGTCGGCTTCGATACGGGTCTCTGCGGGAAGTGACTGCCTCTCGAGTTCGTCGGCTATGATCGGCCCAACCGTGTCGGTCACCCAGATCGGTAGTCGTCTCCGCACCTCGCTCGACCAGCGCTTTTCCTCGCTACGGGTTTTCGGGAGAGCTTCTTCGTTGTCCCCGACAAGATCAGGGGCAAGCGCACGGATGTCGTAGGTGAGGTCGACATCTTCCGAAAACCGTCGGATGGCGCCGTAGGCCTTCGATAGCGAAGTCCCGCCCTTGAAAACAAGGCTCTCGCCAAGCGCCGTGGCGTAGAGTGTTCGAAGCGCCCAGACGACCCAGACGTCCTTTTCAAGCAAGTGAACTGAACGCTTCGATCGGTCTGACGCAATGGCGAGAACCTCGCGCTTGTCGTCGATCGAGAGCTGGAGGAAGTGATCAGCCATGCGCTGCCTTTCCGACGCTTCGTGCGAGCCAGGTCGGAAACTGAGGTGCTGCAGCAACAAGCTCGTTGAACGCCTCAGGCGGCAGTTTCCGCTTGATACTCAAAAGAGCCTCCTCCGCTCGCTCCGGCCCCAGCCAGGCGAGCGCGCGCACAGCGACGCCGGCCGGCCGGCTGGCGAGCGACAACTGCCAACGAGGCACGTGCTTGAGCTCGACCTTTTGGCTTCCGACACTCATTGTCCGGCTGCGGCCAGAGGTCAGATAGATGGAGCGAACCGGAACCTGCGTCGTGAGCCCAAGGGCGTTGGCCGCGGCCGCTCCATTCGAAACGATGACCTCGCCACGTTGATGTGCGACTGCCTCGACCGCTTGCTCGACAGTCGGCGGCCTGCTTCCGAACCGGCTTTTGATAGCCTTCATATAGATACCACGCCCAGCTCTGACCAGTTCTCCACGCTCATGCAGGCGTGACAGAGCCTGGTCTACTGCGGCACGATTACCGAGATGCAGCAGGCTTTTTGCGGACAGGGCGGTACCCTCCGGCGATTGCTCAGCATATGCAAGAATTTGAGATGTCAGTCGTTGCATAGGTTTTCTCCTGTCAGAAATATATGCAAGTTTCTGACACTTCGCAAGTGAACCTATCAACGCAGTTTTCTAAGCAGCCTCCCAGACTTGGTTCAAAATTCGTGCCGCAAGGGCGGCCTTTTCCTGCGGCAAACAAGCCGCAGCTATCTCGTCTGCATCTATTTTGTCCTTGGGTCAGGCGCGAATGATGATCTCGATGGCCGAGGGGTCGACGCCGAACGTCAGGCTTAATCCTGTTTTCGCTTGTGCGATCGTGAGGCCGGGGCCTTCCAGCGTTGCTGCTTCTCCGGCGCTGAACTCCGGCATGGGTTGCCAGTCCAAACCCTCAAAATCAATGGCGTCGAAGTCGTCAGTAGTCCAGAAGCGGACAGGGTTTCGACCCGCCAACTGGTCCCCGACATTCGCGGACGCGGAAAGGCGAAAACGTCACCTTCAACAAGGAAGCGCGCGAACGCTATCTTGCCTTTGCGACTGGCCCGCAAGCCACCTAGAGCGCCGACTTCCGTGATCTGTCGGCCTCGGTGACGCGTATGGCGACACTCGCGCCGCATGGGCGCATCACGACCGACGTTGTTGATGACGAAGTCCGGAGACTGAAAGCCCTTTGGCGCACAGCAAATGACGATCAAGCAGCCGACGCAATCATCGTTGAATTGCTGGGTGCCGAAGTTGCCGCTCGCCTCGATCGTTTTGACGCAGCGCAACTTGCGACTGTCCTTCGCACCTGTCGAGAACACCCAACGGCAAGCGCTGCCGGCAGAGCCCTATTCGCAAACTCGCGCCTGGAGAAGAAGAGCAGCAATGATGCAGATCGCTTGTCGAAGTATCTCGCGCGTTTCGATCTCCGGTTCGAGGACCTCAAGAAGTGATTTCCGAGACGGGAACGAGCGGGTCGGCGGTTCGAGCCCCTTCAAGAGCAGCGATCTGAATAGCGCCTAATCAGTTGCTGTCGCGGAGAAGCAGACGCTTAATAATGAGTCGACTGAATCGACCCGAGAGAGGTCACCAAATTGATCAAATCCCGCATGTTTATAGCTCATCTGCCGCCATGACAGGCAGTTGGCGAATTTTATTCGCTTCTGCTCGGAAGTGAGCGGCATCTCCATCGCGCCATTGGCATGCAGCCGTGTCTTCTGAAGCACGTCGCCATTTCTTAACGACAGGGTGACGATGTGTGGAAGACGTTCGTGCCCACGCTCCTCTTCGGCCGTGTAGGCGTGCATGCTGATCCTCTGCATCAGGGCCTGACGGCCGGGATTTTCGAGTGCAGCCGCTGTGAAATCCGCAAGCGAAAGTGAGCCTTTCTCCAGCGCGGTCGCTAGGCAATATTGCATCGAGAAACGCGCCTGCATCGAATCTGCAGGAGAGGGGTAGGCAAGGTTTTTCACGGCTGAAATGCCGACCTTGGTGTCGATCGCCGCGATGTCCTCAGGGTCAAGCGCGTGCTCCTGGACGAGATCTAGAAGCGCATCGATCGCCCGATGTGTCGAGGCGCAGCACGGATGAAGTTTCGTGACGAGGCCGCGGCTTTCTATGACAGGCGTCTCGTCAGGCTGCCAATCCGACCAGCCCCGTGCCTCGTCACCGCCGAATAGGTCGAGAAAGCCTTGTGGCCGTTCCAGAATGTCGAGACGGCCCGCGACTCCCGATAGCGCCAGCATCGCCGCCTCGACCGCGTTGCGGGCGGCGAGGCCTGCATGGATCGGTTTGGCGAGTGTTCCGAACTGACCTTTCGGCCCGCCCGCCATCGATGTCGCAAGGCTCATCGCCTGCGCCATTTCATCGATGCCAGCCCCGAGAAGATGCGCCACGCCCGCAGCCGCGCCGATCGCGCCGACGGTCGACGTGCCGTGCCAGCCCCTGTTGTAATGGGATGGATTGACGCCGTAGCCGACAGCGGCCTGGGCCTCCAGCCCGACCAAATAGGCGTCGAGGAATTGAATGCCGCTGACAGCGCGGTCGGCGGTCGTCACGGCCATGAGCGCGGGAACCAGAACGGCAGATGCATGCGCCCGCGCCGGGTGGAAATTGTCGTCGAAATCAAGTGCATGGGCGGCTGTCCCGTTGACCAATGCGGCGATCGAAGGCGTTGAATGCCCTCCAGTCACCAGCACGCTACTCCCTCCTGCACCTGCACTTGGAAATGCCTTGGTCACCGCAATAACGCTGTTGTCCTCGGCGCCGGCGATCATGCATCCGAGTGTATCGATAACGGCATCTGCGGCCTTCTTCCGCGCCGAAGTCGAAAATGTTGCCCGCCGGGAAAGCGCGCCTGCGATATTAAGAAGAATGCCGGTCATTGACGAATGTCTCTCGCTGCGATTGCTTGAGCGCAAAATGTTCGAAGCCGGATCGAACCGCAATCTTATGCGGTTTCCGGATAGGTCTAGCGAAGGTGATGCAGTCCATGGTGAAAGCGACAAGCGCGGCGATTAGCCTGAAGCATATCGAGGCATATGACGCGATCGCTGCCACTGGCTCCACGGTCGCGGCCGCGCTCGAACTCGGCATTTCCCAGTCGAATGCAAGTCGACTCCTGCAGCAGCTGGAAGATTATCTCGGGGTTCGCCTTTTCGAGCGCGACAAGAACCGTCTTGCCGCCACCCGCGAGGGCCTGCAGCTCGGGCCGGAAATCCGCGCCACGTCTGCGGGCCTTGAAGACGACGGCGATCGAGCTGGAGAACGGCCGGTCGCGCGACATGCTTCTGAGGATCGCATTTCCGGGCAGCCTGTCATCCACGCGGGCGCCAAAGATGATCCGCGATTTTCTGGTCGCGAACGGTCCGGTTCGCGTCGAACTTGCCTCGGGAAGCTATCTTGCGATCGAGCGCATGGTGGCCGATGGCGAGGCCGATATCGGTTTTGCGCGCCTGCCGCTTGCCACGCCTGGCCTGAAGCAGGAGCGGCTCTTGCCGTCACGGATCGTCTGCGCCCTGCATGAAGATCACCCCCTTGCCGGTCGCCCGTCGCTGACGATCGCCGAGCTGAAGGGCCACGATCTCATCGTGCTCAACCGCGAAAGGCCGGTTCGTCACCAGATCGAGGCGCTATTCTATCAGCATGGAATCCGGCAGCGACCCTTGCTGGAAGCCCATTCGGTGGCGAGCGCCTGCGCCCTGGCCGCGGAAGGACTGGGGATCGCACTGGTCGGCGAACTGATCGCACGGGAATATGCCCACAAGCCGCTGCGCTTCTTGGCGCTTGAGCCCGATCTGCCGGTGACCTATTGCCTGATCAGTGGCGAAAAACACCCGCTCTCGAAGACCGCTGCCCTGTTTCTCGAAAACATCGCCGGCTGGTCATGAGGGCGAGATTTGAAATGGGGGCGAGCGGGCAATGAACATCAGGCAGCTGGAAGTCCTGCGCACGCTTCTTGCGACCGGCTCGACGATCGCGACTGCAAAGGCGATGGGGCTCAGCCAGTCCGGCGTCAGCCGCATGCTGCAACAGCTGGAAAGCGATCTTTCGATCTCGCTTTTCGTGCGCGACCGGGGACGGCTGATCGCGACGCCGGAAGCGGCGGTTCTGGCGCGGGATGCAGACAACGTACTGCTCGCCGTCGAGCGCATGGCCGGTCACGCCGAGGATTTGCGCAACGGCGCACTGGGGCCGGAAATCGTCCGGATCGGCCTGCCGAGCAGCATGTGGGAAAATTTCGCGCCCGCCATGCTGATCGATTACATCCGCGATTTTCCCGGCGTCCGCATCGAGACATTTTTCGAAACGACGACGGCGATCAACCGGCTGGTCGAGGAGCGCGTCATCGATATCGGCTTTTTGCGCATGGAGGGTGAAAGCGGGCCGGGCATCGAAATCGACAGGGTGGCGACCGGGGAAAGTGTCTGCGTCGTACCGCAGGATCATCCGCTGGCCGAACTCGAAGAAATCACCGTCAAGGATTTGCGCAACGTGCCGCTGATCCTGATCGGCCGCCAGCGGCCGAACCGCATGGCGCTGGATCAGGCGTTCAAGCGTGCGGGCGTCAAACAGATGGTCAAGATCGAGACCCATACGAACAGCTCGGCCTGTTCCTATGTCGCCCATGGTCTCGGCGTGACGATCATCAGCAGCTTTTATGCCAATCTCTACCGCGACCTGCCGGTCGTGCAGCGGCCCTTCCTGCCCCGTTCGAAACAGGAATTCGGCTTGGCGCGTGCAAGCGGCGTTCCCTTGTCCATTGCCGCGCAGGGGCTCAGCGATGCCTTGAAAAAGCAGATACTGCTTTCGCAAAAAGCCGTTTGATAACATGACTATGGTGTCCTGATTGACGGTACGGGGCTTGCCCGTCACGGCTGCGGACTCTGCATAGAGATATGACGAAACTGCATAATATTGCGCGCCTTTCTTCAAACCATCATAGTCTCATTCAACGAAACCGATGGTGTCCGAGGGAAAAGCGGGCGCCAATCGTGGGGATAAAATGCTGAGATTCATCCTGAGCCGTCTTCTGATGGCGCTTCCGACGATCGCGCTCGTCTCCGTGACGGTCTTTGCGCTGATCCGCTTCATTCCCGGTGATCCCGCAGCGCTGATGCTTGGCGACATGGCGCAGCCCGACCAGATCGCCGCCATGCGCACCGAGCTCGGCCTCGACCAGTCCCTGCCGCAGCAATTTGTCATCTGGGCTGGCAATGTCCTGCAGGGGGATTTCGGCAAGTCGATCGTCAATGGTGAGGCGGTTTTGCCGCTCGTCGCATCGCGCTTTCTTGTCAGCGCCGAGATTGTTGTGTTTGCGGTTCTGCTGGCGAGCCTGATTGCAGTGCCGGCCGGTGTCATCGCCGCCTGGAAGCAGAACAGCCTGACCGATCTTGCGCTGGTCGGCACGGCAACGGTGCTTCTGTCGATCCCGACCTTCTGGCTCGGCCTGCTGCTGCTCCTGTTTTTCGGCCTTTCGCTCGGCTGGCTGCCGGTCCTCGGTTATGTCTCGATCGGCGACAATCTAGCGGGTGGCCTTCTCTATCTCGTGTTGCCGGTGATGACGCTCGTCATCCACGAAATGGGTGTGCTGATCCGCATGGCGCGGGCCTCGACGCTGGAAGTGCTGCGTCTCGACTATATCACCCATGCCCGTGCCAAGGGGCTTTCCGAAGGCGCTGTCCTCTGGCGTCACACGTTCAAGAATGCCTTTGGCCCGACCTGGACGATGATCGGCCTGATCCTCGGCAACCTGCTCGGCGGCATTGCGGTCATCGAGACGGTGTTCACCATTCCAGGCCTCGGCCGGCTGATGGTCGACAGCATTTTTGCGCGCGATTACCCGGTGATCCAGGGATGCCTGCTGTTCGTGTCGCTGTCCTATGTCTTGGTCAATCTCGTCATCGACCTGCTCTATCCCCTGTTCGATCCGCGCGTGGTGGCCGAATGAAAAAGTTTGCTCTCAACGGGCTGATCGGCGGCATTCTCGTCGCGGTCCTGCTCATCACCGCCGCGATCGGTCTCGTCTGGACGCCCTTCGATCCGATGAAACTCTCCTTCACGGCGCGCCTTGCCGCGCCGAGTGCCCAGCACTTGCTCGGCACCGACGAATTCGGCCGTGACGTGCTGAGCCGCCTGATGATCGGCGCCCGCGCCAGCGTCTGGATCGGCGCCCTGACGGTGTTCTTCGCCACGCTCTTCGGCACGCTGATCGGCCTCGTCAGCGGTTATGCCCGCGGCTGGGTGGATGGCGTGATCATGGCGGTCAACAACGCGCTTCTCGCCTTTCCCGGCATCCTTCTGGCGCTCGGACTGCTCGCGGTGTTCGGTGCCAATCAGTACGGCATCATCTTCGCGCTCGGCATTGCCTATACGCCCTCCATGGCGCGTGTCGTGCGTGGAGCGGTCCTGTCCGTGCGCGAGCGGGAATTCATCGAAGCCTCGCGGGTCATGGGCAATGGCGAGCTCTATACGATGTTCCGGCATGTCCTGCCCAACTGCCTTGCGCCGATCACCGTGCTCGCCACCTCCATGTTCGGCTGGGCCATCCTCTCGGAAAGCGCGCTGTCCTTCCTCGGCCTCGGAGTTCCGCCACCGGCGCCGACCTGGGGCAATATGCTGGCGGCGGGCCGCCCGCTCATCCAGCAGGCTGTGTGGCTCGGCCTTTTCCCCGGCCTCTGCATCGCGCTGACGCTGCTCGGCATCAATCTTCTGGGCGACGCGCTCCGCGACAAGCTCGACCCGCGCATGAGGGGCCTGAAATGACCAACGAACCGCTCATCACCGTTCGCGACCTGTCGCTCGAAGTCGCAGGGACAGGCCATCAGGTGGTCAAAGGCATCAGCTTCGACATCGCTCCCGGCGAGATCTTCGGCATTGTCGGTGAAAGCGGCTCGGGCAAGACGCTGGCGACCCGCGCCCTGATCTCGCTCCTGCCACCGGCGATCCGCGTCACCGGCGGGTCGGTCACCTACAAAGGCAAGGATGTCATGTCCATGCCGGATCGGGCGCTGCGCCGCCTGCGTGGTGCCGAGATCGGCGTCGTCTTCCAGGAGCCGATGACTTCGCTCAATCCGTCGATGACGATCGGCCGGCAGCTGGAGGAGGGGCTTGTCCTTCACGCGAAGCTTTCGCCGGAAGAGCGCCGGACCCGCATTCTCGACATGCTCCGGCGTGTCGGCATCCGCGATCCCGAGGGCGCGCTTACCGCCTATCCGCACGAATTTTCCGGCGGCATGCGCCAGCGCATCATGCTTGCCTCCGTCATGCTGCTCAAACCGGCGCTGCTGATCGCCGACGAACCGACGACAGCGCTTGATGCCGTCATCCAGCGCGATGTCATGGAACTGATGGTCGAGCTGACGCGGGCCGAAGGCACGGCCGTGCTTCTGATCAGCCACGACTTGCCAATGGTCGCACGTTACACGAGCCGTATCGTCGTCATGGAAAAGGGCACGATCGTCGAACAGGGCCGCACCGAGGATCTGCTCGATGCGCCGCAACATCCCTATACGAAAAAGCTCCTCTCTTCGCTGCCCTTCCGCGGTGCTGCGCGTGTGATCGAAACGGCAAAGGCGCCGATGATCTCGGCGCAGAATATCGTCGTCGATTACCCGGGCCGCAAATCGCTGTTCAAGACGGCAAAGCCGAAGCGCGCCCTGCATGGCGTCAGCATCGAGATCCATGAAGGCGAGGTCGTGGCGCTGGTCGGGGGGTCCGGTTCCGGGAAGACCACGCTTGGACGCACGATTGCCGGCCTCGTCCGGGAAAGCGAAGGCGAGATCCGCTTCCAGGGCCGCACCCGCGACGCGGACTGGACCGATTACCGTCTGAACTGCCAGATGGTGTTTCAGGATCCCTATTCCTCGCTCGATCCGCGCATGACCATTCTGGCCCTCGTCGAGGAAGCCCTGCGGCTGGTGCCGGGCCTCGACGCGGCTGCCAAGCGTAAGCGCGCACTGGAGACGCTGGAAGAAGTCGGGCTCGGTGCCGATTACGCCCAGCGTTATCCGCACGAACTTTCGGGCGGCCAGCGCCAGCGTGTGGCGATTGCCCGCGCCGTCGCGCGCCGGCCCCGCTTCTTGATCGCCGACGAGCCGGTGTCTGCCCTTGATGTCACGGTGCGGGCACAGGTTCTCGACCTCTTCTCCGACCTGCAGAAGCGCTACGGCTTTTCCTGCCTGTTCATCAGCCACGATCTCGGCGTCGTCGAACAGGTGGCCGATCGGGTCGTCGTCATGCAGGACGGCCGGATCATCGAGGAGGGCGACCGCGATACGATCTTCGACCAGCCGAAAGAGGCCTATACGCGCCGGCTTCTCTCGGCCATTCCCGCCCTCGATCAGAACGACAAGGGCGGCGTGACACTGAAATGGCGCCTGGAGAACTGAGATGCGAGCTGAGATGGATACGATATCCAGTGCCAAACCGGTCGCCGGGATGCTGGCGGAAATCTGCGACGCACAGCCGTTCGTGACGCGGTTTTCGGTCCGCAACCTTCTGACCGGCGAGACGATCGAACGCGGTGCAGACGAGGAGACGCCGTCTGCCAGCACGCGAAAAACCTCGATCATGATGGCGGCCCTGAAGGCTGTTGAGGACGGTCGTCTCGATCTTAACGAGGCGATCACCTACGAGGCGCGCTTTGCCGAGGAAGTGGCAAGTGGCATGTTCCGCTACCTGACGCCGGGTATCGTCATTTCGCTGCGCGACGCGATCACCGGCATGATGGTCTTGAGCGACAATGTCTGCACCAAGATGGTGTTCGAGCGGTTGACGCTGGAAGAGGTGGATGCCTATTGCAAGTCGATCGGACTTTCCGGCACCCATCACCGCTTCCTCATCCCGCCGCTGGCATTGTCGCCGGACCATACGCTGAAATCCGTGACGACGACGACGGCAAGCGACCAGACCGCACTGCTGCAGATGATCCTCGATGCACAGACATCGGAAGACACGCGCCAGAAACTCGGCATCTCCGGTGAGCTGGCAGCCTATGCGCTGCAGACATTGAAGAACCAGATCCTGCGTTATGCCATCCCCTCGCGCCTGCCGTTCGGCACCGTCGTGGCGCACAAGGGCGGCACCGGTAAGCGGGGGCGCATGAATACCGGCATCGTTTATCGCGAGGGCGCGCCGTTTTACATCATCTCCGCTTTCACCGACGAAGTGCCCCAGGCCATGGCCGATGGCACGCCGGGCTACACGATGTCGCTGGAGACGATCGGCAGGCTGTCGCGTGCCTGCTGGGATGGATTTTCAAAGTGACGATCAACAATCAAAAAGAGGGTAGAACATTGAAAAAGCTTCTTATGGCGGGCGTTGCCCTGCTTGCTCTGGCCGATGTCGCGGCAGCGCGCGATATCATCGTCGCCCAGAGTTCGGATCTGCGCAGCGCCAATCCGGGCGTCAACCGCGACGGCAATACCGATGGTGTCATCCTGCACATCGTCGAGGGCCTCGTCGGCTACAACAACAGCGGCGAGGTGAAGCCGCTGCTCGCAAAAAGCGTCGACATGTCGGCTGACGGGCTGACCTATACGTTTAAGCTGCGAACCGACGTCAAATTCCACAATGGCAAGACGATGACGGCCGACGACGTGGTGTGGAACTGGAACCGGTACCTGAAGCCGGACACGAAATGGACCTGCCTCAGCGATTTCGCCAAGGGCGGCGCCGCGGCTGTGGCCGATGTGAAGGCGACCGATGCCTCGACCGTCACCATCACGCTCGAAAAGCCTTCCGCCGTCTTCCTCGGCCTGATGTCACGCCCGGAATGCGGTTATACCGGCATGATCTCGCCGGAAAGTGTTGCCGCCGATGGCAGCTTTGCCAAGCCGATCGGCACCGGCCCCTTCATGTGGGACGAGTGGAAGAAGGGCGAATATATCCACCTGAAAAAATTCGCCGACTATGTCTCGCCGGAAAATGAGGGCAAGCCGGACGGAATGGTCGGCTCGAAGCGGCCGCTCGCCGATGGCATCAAGTTCATGGTCATTCCTGATCCGTCGACCATCAAGGCGGGCCTTGAATCGGGCGTGCTCGACACGGCCGAAGTTTCGCCGGACCTGATCCCGGAAATCAAGACGAACCCGAAAATGCAGCTCATTGTGGCGCGCAACAACGGCAAGAACCTCTTCTATATCCAGACGCGCGACAAGGTTCTGAGCAATCCGCATATCCGCCGCGCGATGGCAATGGCGCTCGATCTGGACGAGCTCGTCGCCGCCGCTTCGAACGGCACCGGCGAGGCGAACGGCTCCATGGTTTCGCAGGACAGCGTCTATTTCGACGAAACCCAGAAGAAGCGCCTGCCTTACGATATCGAGGCGGCGAAGAAGGAACTGGCTGCTGCCGGCTACAAGGGCGAGCCGATCTCGATCATCGCCAACAAGCGCGGCAACGTGCCGAGCTTCCCGGCAGCCGTGATGGCGCAGGCCATGATGCAGCAGGCCGGGCTCAACATCCAGATCGAGGTTCTGGACTATGCGACGCAGGTGGATCGCCGCCGTTCCGGCAATTACCAGGTCATCTCACAGTCCGTTGCGCCGCGCCTCGACCCGGCACTGATGTATTCCTTCTATGTCGGCGACAAGGACAAGAACGCCTCGCTGATGTGGGACGATCCGAAGGCCGTCGAACTGATGAAGGCCGCCTATGTCGAGGCCGATCAGGCCAAGCGGCAAAAGCTGTTCGACGAATTCCACGAACTGATGCTGAAGGAAATGCCGGGCATCTTCCTCTATGACATGGTCGACGTCTGGGGCGCGGCGAAGACGCTTAAGGGGCAGCCTGTCTGGCAGTCCAACGCCCGACTCTGGGAAGTCTCTGTCGACTGACCGCATGTCCGTGCCATCGGCAAACGATGGCGCGGCTTTTTTTCTTATTGCCACAACCAGCAGCGGCGGCATCGCCTCTGAGAGAGAACCTGTGCCCGTTTCAGGGCTTCATTTGAGGAAATGCCATGAGCCACGACGCCGTGAAGGCGATTGCCGCCCGGATCGAAGAGATGAAGCCCGACTTTGCCCGGCTGAGCGACAGGATATGGGATTTCGCCGAGTTGAAGTTCGAGGAGCAGCGCTCTTCGGCGGTTCTGGCCGAGGTTCTGGAGGCAAACGGCTTCTCGGTGTGCCGCGGCGTTGCCGAGATGGAAACGGCATTCATCGGCGAGATCGGCTCAGGCAAGCCGGTGGTTGCCTTTCTCGGCGAGTTCGATGCGCTGGCCGGCATGAGCCAGGTCGCGGGCCTCGCAAAGGCCCAGCCGCTTGACGAGGATGGCACGGGCCATGGTTGCGGCCATAATCTTCTCGGCGTCGGATCCCTGATGGCGGCAATCGCATTGGCGCAGCACCTGAAGGAAAACGGTCTCCGCGGCACCGTGCGTTATTATGGTTGCCCCGGAGAAGAGGGTGGTTCCGGCAAGACCTTCATGGTGCGCGCCGGCCTTTTCGATGATGTCGATACCGCGCTCACCTGGCATCCGGCCCCCTTCAACGGCGTCCGCTCTACGAACAATCTCGCGGTCATCGAATACTATTACCGTTTCAAGGGTATGGCGGCGCATGCGTCGAATGCTGCTCATCTCGGCCGTTCGGCGCTGGATGCCGTCGAACTGATGAATGTCGGGGTCAATTTCCTGCGTGAGCACATGCCGCAGGATTGCCGGGTCCATTATGCGATCACCGATGCCGGCGGCAAGGCTGCGAATGTGGTTCAGGCAAAGGCGGAAGTGCTTTACTTGATCCGCGCACCGGAAATGCCGCAGGCATTGGATCTCGTCGAACGTGTCCACAAGGTGGCACGCGGTGCCGCGATGATGACCGAGACCGAGGTCGAGATCGTCTTCGATACGGCAGCGACCAATCTCCTGCCCAATATCGCCCTTGAGACGGCCATGCATGAAAACATGGTTTTGCTTGGCCCGATCCGTTTCGACGAGGCCGATATCGCTTTTGCCCAGTCGATCCAGGACACGTTTACCGACGAGGCGATCAAGAGCAGCATCCGGCTTTACCAGATCAAGGGCGATGCCTTTTCCAACGCCAGGGTCGATGGCTCCACCCCGCTGCATCTCGGCCTCAGGGATTTCGAAAGGCAGTCGCATTTTCGCGCAGGTTCGACCGATGTCGGCGATGTCAGCTGGGTTGTGCCGACGGCGCAATGTTGGACGCCGGCCTGGGCGATCGGCACCAATCCGCACACATGGCAGGTTGTTGCACAAGGCAAGAGCCCTGCGGCTCACAAGGCGATGGCACACGCCGCCAAGACGCTGGCCGCGACGGGGCTATCTCTGATTGAATCATCTGAGCTACTGGCTGCGGCGAAACACGAATGGGCCGAGAAAGCCGAGGGAAGGGCATATGTCTGCCCAATTCCACATCACATCAAACCGGCAAAGCCGTGAGTCATAATTGGTCCAAGATACATTTGACGTTGGCTCTATGATCGGCTTTCAAAGCACATGTGCTAACTAATGACACAGTACCCTGGGTGGAGGTTGAAAACACCAGAAATTCAATGATTTCCTTTTCTTGTCTCGAGATTTCAGGTTCACATCCGTTCAAGGCGAACGGCGCCGCCTCTCAGGTGCGCGCGAATTCTAGCAGCGGCGCGATATCATGGTTGTCGGCTGCGCGAAGGACTGTAACGTAGCGAGTGCGCAATTCACCAACGTCGGCGAGCGTTCCACCGCCCCAACTGAAACGCTCGCCGCCAAGACGTTCGACCAGAAGGTCAGCTGCCAAGCGAGCGTGACGACCATTTCCGTTTGGAAAGGGGTGTATTGCGACCAGGCGATGGTGGAACCTGATCGCTATCTCGTCCGACGGAAATGTCTCATGTTCAACCCAATAGCCGACGTCTCTTAACACGCTCGCGAGCTCCACTCCGATACAGTAGGCTTGGACGCCGATGTTGCGCTCCGTCGTTCGGAAGGTGCCGGCCCATTCCCAGACGTCGCCAAACATCCGCTTGTGCAGTGTTCGCATGAAGTCCTCGCTGAGCATTCGCTCAAGCGATACGCGCCGGCGACCGCGCGCCCAGGCCGCACCCTCGACGATGTTTTCCTGCTCCGCCTCGTTGAGATCACGGCGGTGCGTGATCCATGTCTGAAGCAGTCCCTCTCGCTCTTGCGGTTCAAGGGGTGCTGCGTCCTCAGGCTCCTGAAACAGGTCCGTCATGTCTCGTTCCAGAGGTCGCGCTCGGAGAGTTTATCGCAAGATCTGCATTCCCTCCGGTTGTTAGAAGCTGGCCGGCTTGGCGGCGTGAGAAAGATATGCACAATTTGCTTTCGCTTCGCTCTGGGGATATCCCTCCGTGAGGATCAGCTAGATCGGTTCCGGTGACCAATCAGCGAAGGTTCAGCAGTGCCCACGTGGCCTCTCGCCGCCCTCGTGCCGCAACCTGACGTGCCACCTTTATTGGGCTCAGGTTTCAATCAGTCGCCATGTTGATTTCAATTGGTCATTCCTTGACTTTCAATCGGTCATTATCATAGTTTCAAACGGTCATCAAAGGAATGAAGCTATGCCGCTGTATCCAAGGCTCGTTGAGCAACGCATTGCCAACGCCATGTTAGATACGCGGGTCGTGCTGATCGTGGGTCCTCGCCAATCCGGAAAAACGACGCTGGCCAAGAAGATGGCCAACGAGGGGATGGAGTATTACACGCTGGACAATGCGACGACGCTCAACGCCGCGCGACGGGATCCAGTTGGCTTTGTAAGAGGAATGGATCGCGCCATTCTCGACGAAATTCAGCGCGCTCCCGAGCTGTTGTTGGCGATCAAGGAAAGCGTGGATACCGACGAGCGTCCAGGGCGTTTCCTCCTGACCGGCTCAGCCAATCTCATGACGCTGCCACGCGTGGCAGACTCGCTCGCAGGGCGCATGGAAGTCGTCCGATTGCTGCCGCTCGCTCAAAGCGAAATTCGAACGGCCGCTGGAAGCTTTTTGGTCGACGCCTTCCGAAACGAAGCTAAAGCCGGAGAACCAATCATCGGCGGCGACCTGATGGCTGCAGTTCTGGCAGGTGGGTATCCCGAGGCACTAGGTCGCAAAAACTTAAACCGCAGACAGGACTGGTATGCGGATTATATCCAAGCGATCGTTCAACGCGACGTTCGCGATGTTGCGCAAATCGAGCAGATCGCGCAGATGCCGCGTCTGCTACGCATTCTAGCAGAACATTCGGGACAACTCGTGAACTATTCCGGAATTGGCTCCGTCATCGGGATGAACCACATCACAACGCAAAAATACGTTGGCATATTCGAGAGCCTATTCCTCGCCAGAACGATCCAACCCTGGTTTTCCAACAAACTGAAGCGCCTGACCAAGACCCCCAAAATACATTTCCTCGATTCTGGTCTTCTCGCCTCCCTTCGTGACCTCTCTCTCGAGAGACTCCGGGATGACAGGGGGGCGTTCGGAGCGCTGCTGGAGACTTTCGTTTTTGGCGAGATCCTTAAACTCGCAAGCAGCGGACAAACCCGCTTTGAGTTTTCGCACTTTCGTGACAAGCAGCAGAACGAAGTCGATATTGTCATCGAAGACAGAAGAGGGAGGGTCGTCGGTATCGAGATAAAAGCGGCAGCATCCGTCTCAACTTCCGATTTTACCGGATTGCGAATGTTGGCCGAAGCATGTGGGGAGCGGTTTGTTTCAGGCATTGTCCTGTACGACCATGACAAGGTGGTCCCGTTCGGGGAACGCCTGTCCGCCGTACCAATTTCGGCGTTGTGGCGTTAGCGCGTGGGAATTTCTCTTCAGTCTCCAGACTCGAAACATCCATGAAACTTATGCGATTTGCAACTATAAATTGTAATTTATAGGCGCAATTTGGCAGCCACTCTTATGTCAGAAGAAGCGTTTGGCTACCTTTAAGGTTTAGCAGACCGCCCGGCGTGGTCCCACGATCAGGACCACCGGGGTGTCTGAAAGGGCTTCCACCACCCGATGCTTGATGAGCCTCTCGTACATGCCTGTTTCCGATTCTCTGACGATTGGAACTATGGGGCATGACAATTGGAAGTCAGTCGCCCGCAGATTGGAAACGAAATAGCACAGCCGACACGACGACGTGGGATCTATTTTTCGTGAGCGCTTCGCTGCAGTTTTAGTCACGCTACTTCTTTTCCAATGGCTTCGGAAGGCAAGCCACCGAAGTTTGGCTCGAAAAGTGCGCTACGGCCCCAACCACGAAAAGGTCTGATCCCCTACCTGAACGCGTACTTCACTTTGCATCCCTGGCGAAATACGCGGCCGCTTTTTTAGGATGTCTCGCTCCTCGGTGACGCGAGCCAGTTCCTTCTTCAGCCGTCTGATCTCCTCGGCCTCGTCGTTGCCCTTGGAGTTCGACGCAGCAAACTTCTTCCTCCTTTCGTAAAGCGAATGCTGGCTGACGCCGAGACGCTGCGAAACCTCCGCAACCGGATAGCCTCGCTCCGTTACCTGGCGCACTGCGTCACGCTTAAAGTCTTCACTGTCGATTTGCTCATGAAGAAGGCGTCTACAAATCTCGGGGCTATTCAGGGTTGCTATAGGCGATGGCCGCCGAAATGATTACTAATGCGGGAGCGAACGGCAGCCTAACCAATCTGCGTATGCTGCACGCATATGAGATTATGACCGGACATATCCGGTGTCTGTCTTTGAACCCAACTACCGCAGTAATATCAAGCGGCCGTCGAAATCCCCGTACTGGTGCGAGAACACGGACCCACCGCAGTTCCTATCTAATCTATAAACGAGGCGGCACGCGTCGCGTTTATTGTCTCTAGCGCAAGATTTCATTATTGAACAATATGAGTACTTTGCCCGAACCGAATGCATACTTCACCACGTCCTCCACCGCGGGTAAAATATCTGCATAACTCTTGTCATTGAGGCTGACCAAAAAGATGCTGCGGGCGGCAAAGCCATACTCGCCGGCAATTTCATTCTCAATTTCGTTCGTGGCATCGACCTTAGAAATCAAGAACCGGGATTCAAACAGTCCGGGGTGCCGTAGCAAAAGCTGAGTAACAACGTGCTTCGCAACTTCACACGGCTCGGCCACATAACAAAAAAGATCGATTGCCATATCACGCTACTCCCCGAATTTTATAATCTTAAAGCCACCTGAACGGTCAATGATGATAGCCTGTTTAAGCCCTGGGATCGCGTAGGCAGTTAGTTGAGCTTCCAGTGCAGCGGGTGATACAGAACTGTCAGCCAGATTGACGACAACCCTTTCCGTTTGGCCGTTCGTTATTTTTCTCGCAATTTCAGATGCTATATTCCGAGCATTGCTGGTAGAGGGCGCATAGTTGTCAAATATCTCTCCGTTAATTCGGTAATCTGGTTCTTTAGGACCGGCGATGACTGGGTTTTGTTCAACTTTAAATCCGTTTTGCGCCAATAGCTCCGCGCTCTCGTTCTCTCTTATCAGCGAGCGTCTCGTTGCTGCATCGGAACGAGGCGGTATCGCTGTGCGGGTCCCAGTGAGTTCCCCTCCCACCGGTGGGAGCTTCGCGCGCAGTGCCTGAAGACCATCCTCGGTGAGTTGAATGGGGCGCCCGGTCGCCTGATCGATTACGCCGATGATCTGATCACCCTTGCGAAGGACGAGTTGCCCGGACGCGACCGCAAGACTGACACCGAAGCTGGCTCCGCCGATAGCTTCACCGGCCGCAGCGTCCGCCAGCATCACACCCATTTCATAGAAGCAGACGCTGCTGCGTGCGCATGCTATCGCGGCCGAAAATGCGCTCGGCGACAGATAGATCGCTGTAGCACCAACCCCAATGCCCGCCCCCAAGCCGAGACCATTCAGCGTGATCTGCAGGTCTTGGGCGTCGCGCTGGCCAATGGTGTCACTTAGCGATTGACGTAGTGCGTAGATCTCCCAGGCTTCCGCAGCCATCTGATTGGGATCAATGCCCTGCTGAAGAAGATACGCGTTATATGCATCCTGATCGGCATAGCCCGCATGACCAGCTTCATAGCTGAGGGCGGCTTTGTAAGTGTCCTGCAATGCACTGAGGCACATCAGGCGACCACCGTATGTGCAAGCATACTCTACGTACGCGTCACTCAATTCATCCAGAGCTTCGTATCGATTGATCTCTGCCTGGAGATTCGTCTTCTCCGCTTGAGTGCAGGATTCTGGTTTTGCCTTACACGCAGCAAGGCTACTTTCAGCCTTCAGCTTAGCTGCCTTCTCATCGTGATAGAGATAGTTGAACTGATAGTTAGCTGCACCGTAGGCAGCGCCTTCACCGCCACCCACAGCTCCGCCAACGCCAGCCGCAAGGGTCGCGCCGATCAGCTTAGCGAGTGCGTCGCCTTCCGGCGTTCCTTCATATTTGGTACCCTTGAGCATGCCCTTGACGAGCTCTCTAATGGCCGGAGCCATTAAGGTCGTCGCCGCGCCACCCAAAGCACTTTTAAGTGCTCCTTCCCAACCGTTAACACCGCCGAGGATTCCTCCACCGATGGCATGCAGCAGCGCTCGGCCCTGCCCACCTTCAGACCAAAAGTCGCGTTCGGCCTCAGTGGTCGCCTGCTTGTACAATTCGGAAGCAATATCGCCGACCAAAGTCGCCATCGTCTTTTGAGCCGCCTGCAGGTCGGCCTGCGTCTTGTACTGATCACGCAGGATGTTCTGGAGGTCCGGTAGGCCAGGCAGTGATGTGTTGGTGTTTTCCGTATCGCGGCGGATCGTTCCGATATCCTGGCTCTGATGCTCCGGATCGGTGATAGTGATGCCGATGTTGGCGCCGATGGCCGAATAGGCCTTGCCCGTTTCGCTCTCGCCGACCTGGATCGGCGGTGCGATGGACAGTCCGCCGGCGCCGATCGAGCCGCCATAGGTCTCGGCTTTCCACTTGGAATGCGTATCGACATCCGTGACAGTCAAAGTGCCGCTCGAGAGGCTGTTCCGATCGGCATTCGCTTCGCTGGTGATAAGACCTCCAACCAGCGAGGTCTGGCCGCTGACATCGATGTCGAGGCCGCCGGTGCCGGCATGGATGCCGGACTGTTCGGAGACGACAGCTGCATTTCCGCTGGCCTTCTGCGTCGCGCCAGATAGCCCGGAAGCGCCGAAGCCGATCTGGCCAGAGAGATTGAGTTGATCGGCATTGGCCTTGGCGGTGTCCACCTGGCTTTCGATCGTCAGCGAGCGCGCGTCGACGGTGACCGAGTTGCCGGCAACGGTCGCCCCCTTCAATGTCAGGTCATTGGTGACGATATTGACATTACCGGTGCCGTTGAGATGTGTGTTGGTGTGGGTAACCGCGGTCGTGTCTGAGCCGCCCTTGCCATAGGAGCCACTGACGCCGAAGCTGGAGCCGCCACAGCCGTTCTTCGTCGTACAGCCGAATTTGACGCCGATGCCAGCACTCCAGGAACTATTCGAATCAGTCGAGTCCGATGTGCCGATGGCGGAATTGAGATTGATGTCGCCATTCTTGGCCGACAGGAAAATGTCTCCGGCTACCGGATCGCCAGAGAGATCTGGCAGGCCGTATTTGTCGTAGCCTGCCGCGATCTGCGCGCCATCGCTGGTGATGGAGCCGTTTTCGGCCTCCAAAGAAATGGAACTGCCGGCCCTGATACTTGTAACGACAGGTGTTGCGGAGGAAGATACGGAACTGCTTTCCTGATGGCTGATACCGGCGCTGATGCCGATCCCGAAGGAAAGCCCGGTTCCGATCTTGGGGTCCTTACTGGTCAAACCGTCATAGACGCCTTGGAGGTCCTTGTAGGCTTGATAGAAACCGAGGCCGGCGATCGCCGTGTTCGTCAGAGCGTTGACGCCGCCCGAATCCGACAGGCGCTCTGCCGAATTCATGATACTCTGGGCAGCGCTTCCTAGCTGGCTGGTGACGGAGAGCGTCACACCGGCGAAAGTCTTTTCGTGCACCTCCTCGTAATTTGTCCGATCCTGAGCCGAGAGGAGATTGATATCATTGCCGGCAATGAGATTGACGTCCCGTTCGGCCGAGGCCTGAACCGCCTGCAGATTAACGTTGTTTCCTGCGGAGATGTTCAGGTCGTGACCGGCCGTCAGCATCGCCACTCCATTGGTGTCGGATTGCTGCGCCGAGCTGTCCTTGGTCGTCTGCGCACCGATACCGACTGAGAAGCCGCCATTTCCGGCGGAGAAGGACAGCCCGAAGCCGGACTTCTTGTCCTCTTTCGATTCGGAGAAGCTCTCCCCACCTGGCGTCACATTGACGTCGCGTGCGGCCGACAGGTTGATATCGTTCTCGGCCTCGACCGAGGACCCCATGATGTTCAGATCAGTCTTGCGAGCAGTGAGAGTGACGTCTTCACCGGCTGAAAGTGCCGAGCCGACATTGAACGTCGATGATTGCGCGCCGTTTTTCTCATGGTTGCCATAAATCGATAAGAAACCGCCGCCGGAACCGACGCCAATTCCGGATTTCTTGCTCTGGCGTTCGGCTTCATGCGTCTCCTGCCCCCCGACGATCGAAACGCTGTCGGCCGCGACGTTGATCGACCCGTCGGCACCGATCTTCGAGCCGGCAATGATAACCGCTTTGCCGGCGTCGAGATTGACGTCGCCGCTGGCGTTCAGCTGCGAGCCGACCGTCTCTTCATTGTAGGCATCGTATGTGCTGCTGCCCTTGGACAGGAATCCCGAACGCTTGGCGGTGTCATGGGCGGTCTCAGTATCCTTGCCCGAGGTAACGATGAGATTGCCGCCTGCCTGGATGGCGAGGTCGGCTTCATGATCCTCGTCGCCGGCCGTCACCTTCGAAGCCGACACGATCGTGTCCCCGCCCGAGGCAATCGCGACCCCGTCCTTCCCGTTAATAGCCGAGCCGACGGCCGTTGTAGTTTCGAGATGGCTGGAAGTAGTCTCCCTCGAGCCGAGGAACCCGCCCGACTTCGTGCTGCCTCTGGTGTCGCGGGTCGCCGAATCCGTCGCCTCGGCCACCGTCACGTCGCCCGTTGCCTGCAGGCCGACTGCGCCCCCGGCTGTCAGGCCGCTGCCGATGATGTTGAGGTCGTTGCCGGATTTGGCAACGATGTCGCCGCCCGCTTTAATCTCGGAGCCGGTATGGCTGACGGAAGACGATCTACCCTTGCCGAAAGTGGCGTCCGTCTGGCTCTGCGACGTCGAGATATTGATGTCGCCGCCGTCCGAAGTCAGCCCCACATCGGCGGTCGCCGAAAGCTGCGAGCCCGACAGCAGGATGCCCTGGTTGCCGTTCATCAGCATATTTCCACCAGCGGAAAGCTGCGAACCCTGCTGGTCCGTGCCCGTGACCTTCGTATAGCCATCGTCGGTCTTGCGCACCACGTCGGTCGAGACGACGTTGACCGCGCCATTCGTTGCCTTGACCGAGAGGTCGCCGCCCGCCTTCGCCGACGAGCCGATGACGTCGACATTGTTGGCGGCGGTAATGGCGAGATTGCCGCTGGCGTTGACCTGCGTGGCGGTTGCATTTTGCTGGCCTGAATTGTCGGCTTTGACTGATCCAAGCACGACGTTGGTGCCGGAGAGTTGGGCTGAGCCGCCGGCATTGACCTTGACGCCCTTCAGCCCCAGATCGCCACTACCGCCGGCGAGCTGGAGAGCGCCTCCTGCCATGACGCCTGCATTGGTATTGACGACGTTCTGGCCGCCGATCGTCATCGTCTGGGCCGCCAGCGTGATGCCGTTGGTGGCATTGAGCGCCGTATCGCCGCGCGACAGGAACGTGCCGCTGCCCTGGATGGAGCTGCCGGAGACAGCAAGGCCGCCAGCCGACGCGATGAGGCCGGTATTTTCGAGATTGCCGACATTCATGTCGACCGAGCCGCCCGCCATGGCGGCGCCGGCACCGGTCATCTTCTGCCGGTCGGCGGCGGCAACATAAACGACGGGCGCGAGCACCTGCACGCCGTTGACAGTCTGCCACTGATAGAGGACGATCGACTCGGTCAGTGCGGCCGCCTGCTCAGGCGTGAGGCCTTGGCCGACGGCCAAGCCGTGATCCTTTGCATAGTCGGCACCTTTTTCGAGGAGCGTCTTCATCTGTTCGATGGCGTCACTACCGGCGAGGAAGGTGCTTCTGCCCAGCCCTTCGCCGACGAGCTGCCGCAACTGCGTGTCGATCAGCTGGTTCTCGAAATAGGCGTCACCCAAAAACGGAACCGTCGTCTCCGGCATGTAGCCGATGCGGTCCATGAAATAGCCGGAGCCGTAGAATTTGCTGACATCGAGGAAGTCACCGCGGGTTTCGAACAGGAATATCTGATGGGGTATGTTCCCGCCGACGCCGCCCGATTGCGGTTTGGCGGCGGCCTCAAGGGCTGCGCCGTCGACCCGGATACGTTCGGCGATGTTGCCGAGGCCGGTAAGCGGGTTACCTCCGCCGAGGCCGGCATTGACGTTGAACAGTGCACCGCCGGCGGTCAGGCCTGACAGCGCCGAGAGCGGATTACCGGGAGTTCCTGCCGCCGCCACACTGGCGCCGCCGGCCATCGAGCCGGCTGCGGACGTGTTGCTGACGCTGCCGAAATTCACAGAGAGGGCGCCGCCCGCCTTGATGTTGGCCGATACACCGCCGATCGCCTGGACCGAGCTGACGATCGACGAGCCGTTGGCGATATTTTTCGAGGGATTGGCATTGCCGTTGGCGTCATAGGCTGTACAGGCGCCCTGCGCACTGCAGGTCGTCGTCGTCGTGCGAAAGAGGGTGACGCCGGTATTGGTGAGTGTCGAACCTCGCAGGGAAGCATTGCCGCCGGCCTCGATCGAGCTGAAGGAATTGGTCAGATTCGTGGCGTCGATGGTGAGGTTGCGGCTCGACCAGATCGTCGCTTCCGGACTGAGTGACCCCACCAACCGGTCCTCGTAGACCGACTGGCTGAGATGGGACGACCAATCCCACGTATAGGTAGTGCTGGTGTCCGAGCCGCCGGAGTTCACCTCGTCGATGATGAAGTATCGCGACGGGTTGTTGGGATCAACAACAGGATTGCCGTTCGCGTCCTTTGGAACGCGGTCCATGATCCAGTCGAAGATCGGCTGAACCTTCGTCGGTCCGTTGCCCGATATCCACGTCCAGGCATGGTAGACCGTGCCATCCGCAAGCGTCGCTTTCGACCAGAGCAGCGGTTCATAGTCCTGCCACAACGCCGGATCGACACCAGCATAGAGCTGGTACATGTTCTGATCGCGCGTCTCGAGATAGCCGAACGGCAGGCCGGCGGCGACGGAATTGAGCGTGAAGCCGCTGACGACGCCCGAGGAAACAAGGGTCCCCGTCGTCCATTGCGGTGTGGCGGCCCGCCTATTGGTCAGATTGGCCGTCAGGATCGACGTGTCGTTTCCGGCCTGCATCAGGCCGGAAATATTGGTCACTCCCGTGTTTCTCTGGCCGGACGCGGCGCCGGCAATTTCGAGGTCATGGCCGGCTATGATTGCGCCCTGATCATTGGTGAGCACGCCGCCGACGAAGAGGCCGGCATCGTTACCGGCATAGGCAAGGCCCGTGGTGCTGTTGGTGACATCGCCGGCAACATTGAGTGTCAGATCGTTACCGGCGACCAATTGCCCGGCATTGGTCAGCGCCGGTAATGTCAGCGCCAGGTCGTTTGTGGCGAGCAGTGCGGTACTGTACGACGTGGAGAGGCCGGAAGCTTTGACGGTGATGTCGCCCGAACCGCCGGCATTAGTGACCGCATTGATCCTGGTGCCGCTTAGATCGGCCGCACCGGTCAGATTGAGGGCGAGGCCCCCGAGGGTGATGCTGTTGTTGCTGAGGTTGGCGCTATCGGCGTTGAGCGTCAGCGTGCCGCCCGCGGCGATGTTGCCGGCCCCGCCGTTGGACAGGTCGATATTGGTGGTGGTGAGCGTCAGGTTGCCGACGGTGCTGGTGGGATTGCCGTAGCTGATCTGGCCAGAGGCGGCGAGATCGGCGCTGCTGAGGCTCTGGAGCTTGCTATAGGCGATGTTCTGGCTCGCATCGGCCGAGAGATTGCCGCTGCTCATCAGCGCGGAGTCGATGATGATCGACCCGCTTGTGGCGACAAGGCTCGTACTGCCGGCCTGTTGCAGCACAAGGCTACCATTGGCCGACTGGGCAGTAGCGGCGAAATCGACGCCGGAGGCGATGCCTCCGGCCCGTATCGCCGGCCCCGTGATCAAAACGTCGCCCGCGGCAAGGAGCTGGCCGCCGATCGAGGTATCCGCGTTGATGGAAACCTTTCCGTGACCGCTTATATTGTTTGCCTGGAAACGGCGGGCATCGACGAGAAAAGCGCCTGCGGCAATGAGCGTGTCGACATCGACGCTTCCGTTGACGCCTGCATCCAGCGTCAGATCGCCCGACGGGCCGACGACGGCAGCGCCGCCCGGCGAAGCCGCCGTGGCGGCGAAGTCGAGTCCAGAAACAATCGCCTCGGCCGAAATCGCACTACCGCTGATCGACACGTGGCCGGCGCTGAGGATCTGGCCGCTGACGTCAGCGGCGGCGTCGATGATGATGGCGCCGTGCGCGGTCACGGAATCGGCCGTCAGCGCAGCCGCCGTGACAGAAGTATCGCCGGCAGACAGGAGCCCAGCGATATCGATCGCGCCACCGCCGGCAACAAGCCGGATGTCGCCGGCGCTACCGAGAATCGTACTGCCGTTTGTCGCCGCATTGGTGGCGGCGGCGTCGAGGCCGGAGACGACGGATCCAGCCGAGATCGAGCGGCCCGAAGCGGTGACGTTGCCCTGCGCTAGAATATCGCTGGAAATGCCGATATCGGCGCCCGCCGTAAGTGCGATATCGTCGCTGCTGACAAGCGAGGCAGCCGAGATCGCGCCCGACGTGGCAATGAGGGTGAGAGTGCCGATGCTCTTTCCCGCCCCTGCGACCGCGATGTCACCAGAGGAGGCCGCTAGAGTGAGTGCATTGCCGGCCACAGCACCGCCGGCCGCGATACCGGCAGCCGACGACATTAGGACATTGGCAGCACCATTCACCTCGCCGCCGACACTCAACAGGCCACTGCCGCTCGAAAGCAGGATGTCGTCATCGGCAGCGACGGTATCGACGGCGATACCCTGATCCGCCTGTACGGCGACCTTTGCCTTCGAAGTGATCTTGGCGGCCGTCACCTTCGCCTTCGAGGAGATCGAGACGCCCTGCTGGCCGGAGACGTTGCCGAGCGAGATCTTGCCGTCGGCCGACAGCGACAGCTCGCCGGCATTGGCGGCCATGTCGCCGCGCATGCGCACGCCTGCGCCCCGCTCGGTCACCACCATCTTGATGCGACCGGCCTGCATGGCGCCGAGCGCCGAACCGTCGATCGCATATTCCGGCGTGCCAGACGTGGCCGCAAGTGGGGTGGCGTTGCCGGTGGCATAATCGAACTGATTGCGGCCGGCCGTGACGCGAAGGTCCTTGCCGTAGACCGGACCATTGACGGTGACGGCGCGCGAGACGATGTCGAAGAGGTCGACTGCGCCAGGCCTGGCGGCAAAATTGCCGCCATTCGGTCCGATCGTCACATCGCCGCCGTTGACCGTGAATCCCTTCAGCGTGCCGTCTCCGCCGACATTGGGGACGCCGGTGGTCAGCGTCGCATGCGGCGTGTTGATGAAGCCGCAGCCGTCACAGGTGATGCCGTTCGGGTTGGCGATTATCACGTCGGCGCGTCCGCCGAACACCTCGGTCGGCCCGTTCAACGCCGAGCGGTTGCCGCTGGTGACTTCGTTGAGAATGACCGTGGCCGGACCGGATGTGTTGAGATTGGGATTGCCGGGCGTGACGCCGCCGAGATTGGAGTTGCCGATCTCACCCTTGAAATTGTTGAGGATGAGGCCCGGCATGCCGACGTTGAAATTGTCGTATTTGTTGTGCGACAGGCCCTGGCTGTTCGGCGTGACGATGTCGATGAGCGGCACGCCGTTCGGCGCCGTGCCGACGCCTGGCTGGTTTGCGCCAGCAGCCGTGCTGCTCGCCGAGACCGACTGGGCATTGGCAAGCATCGGCTGAAGCATGAGCAGGCTGCTCAGCAGGAGAGCAAGCGATTGGCGGGCAAAATGCGCGAACCTGCGAACGGATCTTCTATCGGCACCGGCAACGTGATGTGTTGTCACCGTCGATTTGCCTAGTCTATTGCCCATCGTGTGTTATCCGCCGCCCGAAGCCGCGCAGCGGATAAAATCTCGCTGCAGTTGTAATTGTTCAAAATGACCGAGACCATAACCATTGGTCACCGTCAACTTCCGCCTGTGCTTGAGGTAAATGCAATCCGAACAAAATGGACGCGATTTGGCGCGTCCATCAGATCTCCAGCTTGCTTATTCCCCGAACTTCTTGAACGTGATGGAGGAATAGGCTCTCGAAAGCACTTCCCTCATGACCTCGCGTTCGGCCGCGCTTGCTTCTTGACCGACCACGACGGGGTGAGATTTCGTCCTCTGGACGCGGAAATAGCCGGCGTCGACAATCTGGCCCCGCCAATGGTGATCGTGCTCGCACCTTCCAGTGCGCTGATATAGCTGAGCAGGCCGTCATGGTCGCCGCCTGCCTCAAGCGTTGTGGTTCCGTTCGGCGAGATATTTGGCAGGAAGCGTAGGTCACGACATAAGTGCCAGGCGCGATCGGATCGAAGACGCGTTCGTACTCCTTCGCGTTGCGGACAGGGTTGAGGAGATTGCCACTTATGTCCGTCGGCTTGCTTTGCTCGGGCAGAAGCCATTTGAAACCGCTGTAGACATCTTCAGAAGCGGCCACCTTGTCAGGTTCGCCGTCGATGAGCTTGCGAAGACGAATCTGACCGTTGCTTCGGACGGGACCGAACAAGCCGGGATAAAGAAAGCGTACAAGGATCAGCGCGCCTTTCTGTTTCCTTTTGTTGAGGATCTCGGTAGATTTTGCCACTCTTTCGCTGGCGACTATGGCAGGATCCGTTGTCCCGCCGCACGACGCCAGCAGCCCGGCTATGATGCTCAATCCCGCAGCCGCAAAAGCTCTTTTGGGCATACGAAATTTCTCGTCTCGATTGGGACAGAGGGTTCAAACCGTGGCGAGGCCCTGTCGCCATCCCTTCGACAATATGAGTGCTCAGCGCAGGCCTTATTTCTGGGTGAGCCAGGTCTTCACGTTGCGGGTGAAGGACTTGGACAGTCGCTGCGCCATGATGTCGGGATCTCCTGCTGTCGTCGCCGCGTTGATGGCGACTGCGACGATCACGCCGTAGCCGCTTCCGCGCATGGAGAGATCTTCACCATGGATGTTTTGCGCTTCGGCGATCAATTGTCCTGTCTTGGCGTCCTCCAGCCGGACGGTCCCATCGATCATGCTGTCATGGCCACCGATGATCCGGGCCTGCTTGGTGGTGACGTCAAACACATGCAGCGTGACGACCAGCCTGCCCCGGTTGGGGCCGCCCGGCACGCCCATCAGTTCCTTCGTCATCGCAGTCTGAAGGGTGTGAACCGCCTCTTGGACCTGCTGGTCCGGCTTGTCGCCGAAACCGAATGTCTTGACGTCCGGAGCCAGCTCGATCCGGATCTCGTGCACGGACGTCTGCTGAAGGGCGGCGATCAGCCGTGGGTCTGTTCTCGTGGTAACGCAGGACGCCAACGTCGCCGCCAGCAGGAGAAGGGTCAGAAAACGCACGATACGCATATACAACTCCAGGATTTTTTCAGTTCGATTGGTCTGCAGAACTCAGTTTCGGCTGTCGGACGACGAGGCCGGCTTGGGCTTGCTGTCGAGATGTTTGTAGAGCTCGGTCAGTTGGGACTTCGGCGCCGGGCACCCCTTCGATTTGGCGATACTCGTCAGGACATTGTTCCGGTTGCGCAACGCGTCGATCTCGACCTTCTCAGGCGATTTCGGGTCCATGAAAAACAGTGCCGGCAGAAACAGCAGCACACCGGTCGCCCCAAGGACGATGTTCTTGCCTTGCGCATCTGTCCGCTCCTTCACCGTCGACGTGATCTGCCGCTCGTTCGCCTCGAATTCACGCGTGATGCCGGCGCAATCGAAGGCGCTGTCGGTCGGATTGGTCGAAGCGACCGGATGCGCCTCTCGGCCGGCACAGCCGGCGAGAGCCACGGACAATGCAAGGATCAGCGCCGTCGATGTTGAAAGGGTTTTGGCGGGCTTGTTCGTGAAAATGCTGCGGGTGGTCATTGTTCTGCTTTCGTTACCAATGAGTGGATGCGCTGAAATAAAAGAGGCCGCCGCCGACATGGTCGAGGCTGCTTGCAACGATGTCGGAATAGCCGAGGTCAACACTGGCACTGCCGCCGACCGTGCGGATGCCGGCGGTCCAGCTGGCGAGATCGCCGCCAGCTATGTCGAACCGCTTCTGCGTATAGACGTGGCCGTAATCGAAGCCGACATAGGGCCGCAGTTCACCAAACGCCTGCGCGGCCGGGCCGCCGTTTTCGTTGGACTTGGTCCTCCAGACGAACTCGTTGTGCGTGAAGACGCCGTTATTGCCGAAAAGCACGCTTTCGCGCGTGCCGCGGACATTGCTGTAGCTACCGAGAGAGATTTGTTCTGCGCCGAGCAGATTGTCGGGGGAATATTGGCCGCTGATGAGCGAGGTCAGTTCGAACTGCTGGCTGGCGACCTCAAACGGCTGGGTCACACTGACGGTCGCGTTGAATTTCGAAAATCGCGGATCTGCGTCCCCTGCCCCGGGCTCTCCCGCCTTGACGGCATCGAAGAGGCCGAGCCCCTTGTCGTAGCTGACATCGAACACCCAGATCCCGCCCAACATCCGCCTTGAATGGGAAATGCCGAGATCGCCGACCGTATAGCGGCGGCTGCCGACCTCGATCAGATTGCCGAGCAGGAAGTTGTCCGTCTGCTTGTAGGTCAGGCTGCTGCGTGCGGTCGTGATCGAATCCTTGTCGCGGAAGACGACCCGGTCGATGCCAAAACCGGCCTGCCCGGAATTGCCGGAGGTTTCGAGCGAAGAGAAGTTTCCCTCAACGGTGCTTTCATACTGATACCAGGAGCCGTTCAGCGAAAAGGTCGAGTAGCCATAGGGAACGCTGAGGCTGCCGGAATAGCTGTTGCTAAATCCCCTGCCGTCATCGTGCCAGGGATAGTCAGGGCCGCTGTGCTCGTAGGAGAACGCCCACTGATCGTTGATGCCGAGCACGTCGTCGAAACCGAGCGATGCCGAGCTGCGGGAAAAACCGGTGCTCTCCTGCCCGAGATTGTTGTTTCCGAGGGAGACATGCCAGGGTCGGCCAGGCTGGTTTTCGATGTTCAGGATGGACGTTCCGTCCTTGGGGCCGGGCAGCATGGCGGATTTGGCGTCGTTGGCCTGCAGCCGGTTCATCTGGTCGAGCCCCTGCTCGATATCGCGGATATTGGCTACGCGGCCGATCAGGCCGGGAAAGGCGGTCGCCAGCGAACCGTTACCGGCGACTTTTTGGCCGTTGAGATAGATGTCGGAAAGCGTGCCTTCGACGACGAGTAGTCGGAGAATCCTGGTCTTGGCGATATCCTGCTGCGGCACATAGGCCCTGGAGGTGACATAACCATGATCGATATAGAGATGCGTGACGTCTCTGAGCACCGCATTAATCTCGGAGAGGCCGACGCAGCGATTGCCGTAAGGCGCCGTCACTTTGCCGATCTCCTGCGCCGAGAGCAGCTTCGCCCCATCGATCTCGACCCGGGTGATGTCGAAGCAGGCGCCATTCCCGCCGCCGGCGGGCAAAGCGCCGTTTTCCGTCTCTGCGCTGCCGCCCGGTGTCGCGCGGCGAAGGGCATCCAGCCGCTGCGTCTGCGATTGCTCCTCCTGGCGGCGGTTGAAGTCGTCGGCCGGCGTTTGCGCGTGGGCGTGGGCGATCGCCACCGCGAGGGCAGCGCCGGCAACCAGGAGGTATCGAATTTCTGTGGTCATGAGTGAAATTCGGCTACTTAGCAGGAACGGACTGAAGTTGGTCGAGGGCCGGCTTCAGCCCTTTCAACGAGAAGCGGATATTGACGTCCTGGCCGTTCATCAGCCGCACCAGCCCTTCGGCGGACGAGCCCTTCTTCAGCGCCGCAGCCGTCTTGGTATCGAGCACCAGCTGCGCCCAGCATCCGCTCTGGTTGCAATTGCGGTAATCGAGCTTGGCGACGGGTTTGCCGTCTGCCTTGATAGCCAGGCCGGAGGGCAGGAAGACATTGAGCGGCAGGAGAGCGGTCAGCACCAGCCGCGACTTGCCCTTGTCGGCCGGCCCGGCCGGCGGCGCCGATATCGCCAGCGTCAGGACATTGACGGGCTTGCCATCTTTGGCGACTTGCGCGACCTGGGCGACTTCGCAGACCTCGGCGTCTCCAGACCCCGTGCAGCGATAATACCAGTCCTCGAATTTCTGCGACTTTATCGCCGGCGCCGCTTGCGCCGGCGCCCGTTCCGCAGGAACTGGGGATTGCGCAAAAGACGAATTGGCCGAGGCAATGGATACCAGAACCGGGGCGGTCATCCGAATGCCGCGGCTCGTGCCGCTTTTCAAAAATTGTCCCATTGAAAGTGCAAAGAGTTCAATCAGGTGTGAGGCCATGTCGCTACAATTGATTTCGCCTGTGCTTGTCGCACATCGGCAAATTATCGATGTCATGGAAAAAGCTCAGAGAGCGAGGCCAATCATCGGCTCGATAGCATCATAGCAGATTTCGGCGCGATACATCGACAGGTAGTGCTTGCTTTGATCCGATTCACGCTCGTTTTCGGAGAGTTGTGTAGTTAATGCAACACATACGCTAACGTTTTACGGTCGCCTGCACGGGGAGCGTTGCCATTCCGAAACGGCGGCACTTAAAGGAGTGACGCAAGCTGTTACTGCAGCGCTGGGCGTCGTTCGGCCGGGAGTCGCATTGGCTTTGACAGTCCCTGGATCATCCTGGGGATATGCTTGCCCGTACAATATTCCTCGTTCCTCGCGCGTCCCGTAGTTCATAGGCTTTCGGGTTGATCGGCTGCCATGTGTGGCGGCCTTCCTAAGCGAACTCGACCGCCAACTAATTAATGAACATTGATTCCAGATTACGCTACAAATCGGCGGACGATTTTTTCAATCTTGCCAGAAGCGCCGTTATGAAGGTTACTGTCGATGCCGCGGTGAGGCATTGTAAAGTTATCTGCCTCGGGTCAAAGTTACGGCACGATGTCGGTGATCAAGCGACCTGCAGATGGGCGATCTCGTTCCACATCTGCATCGCGGCCTCTCGCAGCTCGCGATAGTGGTGAGATGGGATCTCGTGGCGGGGAATTTGGAAGAGGTTGGCGATTGGATCATGGATCGAGACGAAGCGCTGAAGCCGTCGTGGTGACTTGAAGCGTTTCATGATCCGCTCACGCCGTCGGACGGGTTGATGAGAATTCTCCACCCGATTGTTCAAGCCCTTGTGCGAACGATGCTCGACGCCAGGCATGATCTCCCGCTTCGCCGCACCATAGGATCGAAGCTCGTCGGCGATCATAACGCGCGGGCTGGAACCTTGCCCTTTCAGAAGCTTGCGCATCAAACGTTTTGCAGCCTTGGCATTGCGGCGGCTTTGGGCCAGAACGTCGAGGACGAAACCATCCTGATCCACGGCGCGCCAGAGCCAGTGTTTCTTTCCCCGAATGGTGATGACGACCTCGTCGAGGTACCATTGGTCGCCGAGCCTGCCGACCGAGCGCTTCCGGATGGCATTGGCGAATTGTCTGCCGAATTTCTCGGCCCACAGTCTTACGGTTTGGTGAGAGACGATGACACCACGGGCTGCCAGCATATCCTCGACCATTCGTAGGCTGAGCGGAAACCGGAAATAGAGCCATACGGCATGGGCAATCACCTCCGCCGGAAACCGGTGATGACGATAGAGAGGATCACGTGCAGATCTGGTCATGCCGCCAGATCCCAGATTTTGATCCATGCCCCGGTAACGTTACAGTGCCTCCGTCGCCGATCCAGATCTATGGTCTGACTGCCGAGATGCGCAAAAGATCGAGAGGTTGAAGTAGCGCTCTGGATAGGCGCGTGCGACGAAGCGGCCGAATAGCCCTGATAGAGCGACCTTTAGCGCCATATGCGGCACCCGGGGTCTGAAGCACTGAGCGAATGCTAGCATCCTCGATGTCCGCGATATCGAGGTCAACGGTCGCGCCGGTGATCGGGCCGGCCGAGGGCGGATCGAAACTGTGGAGGAAGGTTCTCGTCATAGGGCTAGCGCTCGCTGCAAATCATCGTGCTCAAACGCACTGGCCATACGGTTGATCTCGGCTGACCGCGCACCAGCCGCCTTTGCGGTCTCGCGCCACGTTGCGGTGGAGGTCGCGACTTCCTTAATGATCGCGCGAGCCTGGGCGAGCGTGAGGGCGAAGAACCCGGCAGTTTCTTCCAGCAGATCAAGGGAGCAGGTGCCTTCATCAAGATCTATGTTGGTCGTCAGGACGCGCGCCCTGACGTCGGTAGGCACTGGATTGAGGTCATAGGCAGGGGACAGCGACCAGCCCGCTTTGCCGAGCCACAGAAAGCCGTGATTTCTCAGGTGGTCATCGACGTTGGAAATCAGCACATTGAAGGCGACACGGCGATAAAGCGCATGCGCATCGGTCTTTCCCTGCGCGCCGTGTTCGGCCAAGGCGTCTACCATCTCCGGATAGCTACCACGCTCGCCGTCCTTTGCGCCCATCATCGCCATCGCGGACAGGAAGGGGATCCGGACAGCACCATCGCGGTCGAAGCGACGCGAGAGCATGACCTTCTTGCCGGCGACGTTGATGAGCTCATGGAGGGGCGTGACAATGCCGGCTTGTTCAGCCAGTTGCAGAGCGACCTCTTCCCATGTCTCCATGCTGTAGTCGTCGGTTTCCTTAGGAAACTTGGCGATCGAGAGATGGCCATGTTGATCGATAACAGAAGCCTTCGGGCGCGCTCCACCAAGCGAGGAGCCAGGCGCGAAGATAAGTTGGAGGTCTTCGTCGGTTTCCTCATCGCGCAGAATACGTTCGGTGATCTGCAGCAGGCGGCCGAGCTCGATGAGGGCGGGGACGCCGGCACGGATCGGCGCCTGGAATTCCTCGTCGCCGACCCAGCGGAAACGAAGCGCGCCGAGCCGTGTCTCGTCGGCGACGCCAAGCAGATAGTCGCTTTCGGCCAGTGTGCGAACGGCCCGGCCATCGCGCTCAGCCATGCGCCTTTCGGACCGTTGCATGAGGCGTCGGCCCCAGGTATCGGGTGCTGAGTCGCCAATAGAGCCAAAGGTTGCGAGGCCAGCGGGTGGGGCGAACGCTCCCCGGCTCAGAGCTAGAGCGGGCTCCAGCGAGAAGCGGTCGGGATCCTCAAGCCAGGCACGGTCATACTCAAACATTATCGTTTCGGCACCACGGAGGCGATTGCTCCGCGCCAGTCCGATCGGACGTGTGCGGCCGTGAAGGTCGAGATGAACTTCAAAATCAGCCATCGCGTGGCGATCCCGGCGATCGCTTTGGGTGAGCGTGCTTGGGCAACTCCGCACTGGCCAGAGACTGGCCGACGCTGTCGTTACTGATGTCGGCGACTTGGCTCAGCCCATCTAGCAGGCCGAGTGCCTGGAGGACGCCTGCATAGATGCCGATGCTGACATTGGTGTCGCCGGCCTCGATCTTTTGAAGCGTTGAGCGTGAGGTGAAGGCGCGTTCGGCTACTACCGCCATAGGCAGGCGGCGACGTCGACGTGCGTCGTGGATGTCTGCGCCCAGTTTGCGCAGCGCGCGCCGCACAGCGGCCGGAGGGTTATGAGGTGTCGGCATTTTGCCACCTTCGCACTACAGATTGGCGGGATATGTAGCATGAAGCTTACAATCGTTCCAGAGGGATGGTCGGGTAGAAAAGCTGATTGTTTCATCGTGCCCCTAGCATGACTTTGAGCAGGAGCAGATCACATACAACTATTTGCGCGCTGAGCCGCCATGGGCGGCAGCTAATGACGGAACCAGAAGCAGCGGATGTTCCAAAATAACGATTTTATGCATCAAAAGGTATAAGAATCAGTTGGTTAGACGAATCATAGCAAGGGGCGGCGGTTCGATCCCTTTCAAGGCGAACAAGTCGATTTGAACCGCCCGATCCGGAAATCGTCGATCGGTGTCTCCGTTTTGCCGCCCGCGATCAGTTCGGCCATCACGTCGCCGACGCCTGGGCCGAGCTGAAACCCGTGACCGCAAAAGCCGAAGGCATGGAAAAGGCCCGGCGTCGTCGCGGAAGCGCCCATGACCGGAAGCCCGTCCTCGACATAGCCTTCGCAACCTGACCAGGTGCGGATAACGGACACATTGGCGAGTGCAGGCAGGATTGGCAGGAGAGAACGCAATTGGCCTGGCAAGCGGGTTGGGTCCGCCTTGGCAAGGCCGGTATCGAGCGAGACCTCGGTGCGCTCGGCACCGCCGCCGAAAACGATATTGCCGCGCTCGACCTGGCGAAGGTAGCCGCCGCCGTGATCATGCGCCCAGACGCCGACAACCGGCAGCATGCGATGCGGCAGCGGTTCCGTCACGCCCATCTGCGGACCTCTGGCGCGGATCGAGACGGTTTCACCGAATTGCGCCGATACCTGTGCGCCCCAGGCGCCGGCGGTATTCAGCAGGTTGGCGGCGGCATGAATGCCGCCGGAGGTTTCCACCTCGAAACCGTAAGCGCTCTTGCGGACCGCCTTCACGTCGACCTCCTCGACAATCCTGGCGCCGTGGCGTCTTGCTGCATCGGCAAAGGCCGGCGCGATCAGCCGCGGATTGCCACTGCCATCCTGCGGCGAAAAAGATGCGCCGATTGCCTCCGGCCCGAGAAGGGGAAAGCGGGCATGCAGCTCCTTCTGCGTCAGTTCTTCAAGATCGAGCCCCCAAGGTCGGGCAGCGGCGGAAAACGTCCGCATTTCCTCCTGCCCCTTTTCGGTAAACACCAGCCGGACATGGCCAGTCGCGCGGAACTCCACATCCCGCCCCAGCATTTCATGGGCCTTGTTCCAGATGTCCAGGGAACGCCGGGCGAGCGGAAGCTGCGGCAGGTAACGGCCGCTACGGCGGATATTGCCGAAGGAGGCAACCGTTGCTCCGCTGCCGACGCGGTTCCGTTCTATCAGCGTCACATTCATGCCGCGCTTGGCCAGAAAATAGGCCGAAGCGCTTCCCATCAGACCGCCACCCAGCACGATCACATCCATTGGGCTGCCCCCGATATCTGTCATGAGGGCTACCATTCAGGTCCGCGCACTGAGTGTCAAAGTCGAGGATTTCGACCGCCCATAAGTCCCACTTATGGACTGCGCTCAACAAGGCATAAGCGCCACTTATGGGATCCTGTATTTTCGCTCTTGGACCGGGCTCCCCAATCCATGTCAGCTTCATGACATAGATCAGCAAGGGACTTGAACACATGGACAATGCGGCCTCGCATAGCAAAGGCGGCCACGATCAGCAGGACTGGAAGATCGGCGTCGATATCGGCGGAACCTTCATCGATTTCTGCGCGCTCGAAACGCGCTCAGGCCGTGTCGCGTCGCTCAAGGTTCTGACGACACCGGACGATCCGGGCGCAGAGCTGATGACCGGCCTGACGCTTCTGGCCGAACGCGAAGGGCTCGAACCTTCGGCTGTCAGCCGCTTCGTGCATGGCACGACGGTCGGCATCAACACGGTCATCCAGCGCCGCGGCGTCTCGCTGGCGCTGATGACCAATGCCGGTTTCGAAGACGTGATCGAACTGGCGCGGCTGAGAATGCCGGATGTCTATTCGTTGTTCTGCGCGCGGCCCGACCAGCTGATTGCCCGCGACATGATATTCGGCATTCCAGCCCGCCTGCGGGCAGACGGTGGCGAGGCCCAGGCACCAGATCTCGCCGTCGTCGCGACCGCTGTCGAAAAGGCAAAGGCCAATGGTGCCGCCGGCATCATCATCTCCTTTCTGCATTCCTGGCGCAACGACGCCCATGAGGCGGCGGTCAAGCAGGAGATCGCCCGGATCGCGCCGGAACTCTTCGTCTTCACCTCCTGCGAGGTCTGGCCGGTCATCCGCGAATACGAGCGCACGACCACGGCCATCCTCAACGGTTACGTCCATCCGCGCGTTTCCGGTTATCTGACGGCGCTCGAAGAAAAGCTGCTGTCACGCGGCGTCACGGCGCCGGCGCTACTGACCAAGTCGAATGGCGGCGTCATGAATGCCGACGAAGGCAAGCGCTCCTGCGTGCAGATGCTGCTTTCGGGCACCGCCTCGGGCGTCATCGGCGCTGCCTGGCTCGCCCGCCGCGCCGGCGAAAAACATATCCTTACGCTCGATATCGGTGGTACCTCGGCCGACTTCGCGCTGATCATCGACGGCGAGCCGCAATTCGGCACCGGCGAACTGATCGGCGAATTCCCGCTGCATATTCCATCGGTCTCGGTAAGCTCGATCGGCATCGGCGGCGGTTCGATCGCCAGCGTCGATGCGCAGGGCGTGCTAAGGGTTGGCCCGGAATCTGCTGGCTCCACGCCCGGACCGGCCTGTTACGGCCGGGGCGGTACGCAGGCGACAGTCACCGACGCCATGGCCGTTTGCGGCTGGCTCGGTCACAGCCAGATGGCCTATGGACAGCTGCAGATCGACGTGGCGCTCGCCCGCGCCGCTGTCACGCGCCTCGCCGACAAGATCGGCCGCACGGCGGAAGAAGCCGCCCAGGCCATTCTCGACATTGCCACCTCGGAAATGTTCGTCGAGGTCGAGAAGCTCGCCTCACGTGCCGGTGTCGATCTGCGCGAATTCACCCTGATGCCATTCGGCGGCGGCGGCCCGATGCTCGGCGCTTTCCTCGCCCGCGAATTCAAGATGGCGAAGGTTATCGGCCCGCCACGGCCGGGCGTCGTTTCGGCGCTGGGCGGTCTCGTCGCCGACCTGCGCGGCGATTTCATCCGCACCGTGTTCACCCATCTCTCGGATGAGGCTGCGCCGCAATTGCGCGCTGCGCTGGACGAGCTTGCCGTCGAGGGTCGCAACTGGCTTTCTAAGCAGGGACATGCGGGCGCCGCGACGCTGAACGTCTCTGCCGACATGCGGTATCTCGGCCAGAGCTTTGAAATCGAAGTGCCGGTCCAGGCGGCCTGGATCAGCGAAGGAAAACTCGGCGCAATCGAGGAAGCGTTTCATGCCATGCATGCAAGGCTCTACGATTTCCACGATCCCGATGGCGCGATCGAGATCGTCAACCTGCGCCTCTCGGCAATCGGCGCCGGCCCGGCACTGAAATTTCCGGTCGACGCCCGCGAAGGCGGCGAGACCGTTGATCCGGAACGGGAGATCCCGGTCTTCACCGGCAAGGATTTCGAATGGATTGGGCTTTACCCACGTGAGCGCCTTCGCCCCGGCAGCCGTTTTGCCGGCCCAGCGGTGGTCGCCCAGGAAGACACGACCTTTGCCATTCCCGGCGGCGCGCATGTCGAAGTCGATAGCCACCTGAACCTGCATCTCACCTTTTCGGAGTAACAGCTCATGTTCGATCTCTTGAACCTTCAGGTGTTCGCCAACCACACCCGCGCTGCCGCCGAAAACATGGCCTATACGCTGCAGCGCACCGCCCATTCCGCCTTCGTCAAGGAGACGGAAGATTTTACCGTCATGCTGATCAACCGAAAGGGCGAGACTTTTGGCGTGCCGATGGGGCTCGGCGCCACCTGGTATCCGGGCCTCACCTATACCCGCGCGATCGAGATGATCGACGATTACAAGCCGGGTGACGTCGCCTTCACCAACGATCCCTATTCCTGCTTCGTCGCCACCCATGCGCCGGACACCCATTTGTGGAAGCCGGTCTTCTACGAGGGCGAGATCATCGGCTGGACGGGTGGCCATATCCACAATACCGACATGGGCGGCGCAGTGCCCGCCTCACTGTCGCGAGCACTGACGGAGATCCATCAGGAGGGCATCCGTTTCCCGCCGATGAAGCTCGTCAACGAAGGCGTCTTCGACGAACAGATCCTCAAAATCATGACGACCAACGTCCGCAAGCCTGAGCTCAACATTGGTGACATGAAGGCGCTGGTCGGAGCGCTCAACACTGGCGAGCGAAAAATCCTCGCCATGGTGGAAAAGTTCGGCAAGGACGCTTTCCTGGAAGGCACCGAAGTTCTGCTTGACCATGCCGAAGCGCAGGCGCGCGATCTTCTGCGTTCCATGCCTGACGGGACCTGGGAATTCGTCGATTATGCCGACGAGGATTCTGTCGAAGCCAATCCCTGCCGCCTGAAGCTGACGCTGACGATCCGCGGCGACGAGGCTTTGCTGGATTTCACCGGCTCGGACCCGCAGCTCGGCTCCTCGCTCAACGTGCCCTCGGGCGGTGATCCACGCCACACGATGCTGCTGGTCGGCGTCTATTACGTTCTTTACACCCTGAACCCGAGAATCCTGCTGAATACCGGCCTGACCCGGCCGTTCACCTGCATCACGCCAAAGGGCAGCGTGTTGAACCCGATCGCGCCCGCCGCCGTTGGCATGCGTTCGCTGACCTGCGCGCGCCTGCGTTCGGTCATCTTCGGCGCCTTCAACCAGGCGGTTCCGGAAAAGCTTCCGGCTGCACCGGCCGGCAATAACTGCATCGTCAACGTCATGACCACCGACGAACGCAGCGGCCGCACCATCATCGCAGCCGTGAACCCCGTCGTTGGTGGTGGTGGCGGCATGCCTTATCGCGACGGCACGAACGGTTCCGGCGCCGATGCGGCCTATCTCAAGAACACGCCGATCGAGATCACTGAGACCGAAGTGCCGATCGAATTCGTCAAATACGGTCTAGCCAAGGATAGCGGTGGCCCCGGTCGCTGGCGCGGCGGGCTTGCCACCGAAATGGCCTTCCGGGTCTTTTCGCCAGGCAGCCGTATCACCGCCCGCAACCGCGATCGAAGCTTCTTCCGCCCCTGGGGCACGCTCGGCGGCCGGGCCGCCGGCCTTTCGGACATGGTGCTCAACCCCGGCCGCGACGATTTCAAGCGGCTCGGCAATATCGATACGGCGATCCTGCAGCCCGGCGACGTGCTGGAAATCCGCTCCGCTGGCGGCGGAGGGCGTGGCAACCCGATCGAACGCGAGACCTGGCGTGTGGAACAGGACGTTGCCCGCGGCTACGTTTCCGCGGAGGCCGCCGAGCGCGAATATGGTGTTATCATCCGTGACGGCGTGGTGGATGAGGCGGAAACGGAAAAGGTGAGGATCGCACGCGCGCTGCCGAAGGCGCATTTCCATTACGGTGCCGAGCGGGATGGCTACGAGGCGCAGTGGACGCCGGCAGCCTATGATCTGCTGACCGAGCTTCTGGCCGGCATTCCCATCCACTGGCGCTTTTTCACCAAGACGGAAATCTTTCGTCGCATGAAGGGCCGCGTCGGACCGGAAGGCGTGGCTGCCGCCTTCGCAGACGTCCGGGAGCGTTTCAAGGAAATGCCGGAACCTTCGCTCGCACGCAAGGAAGCCGCCGAATGACAGCGGATCTGCAGCCTGCCCGGCGAGGAGGGCGAATTGTACGCCTTACGGAAAAGGGCAGGCCGCTGGTCCGGTTCAGGCTGGATGGCGCCGATTGCCAGGCGCTCTCCGGCGATACCGTCCTGACCGCCGTGCTGGTCTCGGCTCCCGCCGTCAGGCAATCGGAATTCGGCCCGGAAAAACGCGCGGGCTTCTGTCTGATGGGGGCCTGTCAGGACTGCTGGCTCTGGTACGAGGATGGCGGCAGGCTGCGGGCCTGTTCGACCTTGATTGCCGACGGCATGCAATTGCGGACCGCCCCGCCGGAGGGATGGCGATGACACCTCCTAACGTAGAAAAGGTCGTGATCGTCGGCGCCGGCCCGGCCGGGATCCGTGCCGCCGAGCTTCTGGTCAAGGCCGGTATCAAACCCGTCGTCATCGATGAAGGCCTGAAAGGCGGCGGTCAGATCTACCGGCGCCCACCACAGGGTTTTACGCGGCCGCCCAAACAGCTTTACGGATCTGAGGCACACAAGGCGGTGGCGCTGCATACGGTGTTCGACCGAATGGTTGCCGCCCGAGAGATCGAGTATCACTCGCAAAGCTCCGTTCTGGCGACCGCAGGCAATCTGCTGCAGGCGTTGACGCCCGATGGTCGCAAGGATTTCACCTATGACCGCCTCATCCTGGCGACCGGAGCGATGGACCGTCTGGTGCCGATCCCCGGTTGGCAGGCGCCCGGCGTCTATAGTCTGGGCGCAACGCAGATCGCCCTGAAGGCGCAAGGTGTCGCGCTGGGCGACAAAATCGTTCTTGCCGGTTCCGGCCCGCTGCTGACGCTGGTTGCGACGCAATTGCTGAAGGCCGGCGCCGATATCTCAGTCATTCTCGATACATCCTCGCTGCGCGACCAGATGGCCGGCCTGCCGGGCATGCTGGCAAGACCGGGCCTCGTTTTGCGCGGCCTGCTGATGCGTGTGAAGCTAGGACGGCTCTATCATGCCGGCGTAAAGCTCGACCGCATCGAAAGCGATGAGCAAGGCCCCGTCGCCATGCATTGGCGTGATGCGCGGGGCAGGGCGCAGGTCACGGAATGCGATATGGTCGGGCTCGGCTGGCATCTGCGCGCAGAGACGCATCTGGCAGGGCTGGCCGGTTGCACATTCGACTATGATCAGAGCTGGTCGCAATGGCTGCCGCGCACCGATCGTATGGGCAGGGCGGCCGAGAGGCTTTACCTCGCCGGTGACGGTCTGCGCATTCTAGGCGCCGATGGAGCCGAGGTGGCCGGCCATCTTGCGGCGACCGCCTGCCTTGCGGATATGGGCCTGCCCGCACCGGATGCGGCATCGGATCTGTGCCGGCTGGATCGCCTCGAGCGTTTTGCCCGTGGCATGGCGCGGGCCTTTCCCTGGCCGCGACACATCGTTCGCGCCGTCCCCGACGAGACGGTCGTCTGTCGCTGCGAAGGCGTGACGGCGGGGCAGTTGCGCGAGAGCGTTTCTTATGGCGGGGCGGAGGCCAACCGGGCCAAGTCGTTGGCGCGCGTCGGCATGGGGCGTTGCCAGGGGCGTTATTGCCAGATCGCTGGAGCGGAGCTGATCGCCGACAAGGCCGGCATCGAAGTCTGTGATGCTGGACGGCTTCGCGAACAGGCGCCCGCAAGACCTTTACCGATAGGCGCCTGGGTTCGCGACTCCTGATCTGAAGGCTCAGGCCTCCGTCTCTATCGCCTTCAGGACCGCCGCACAGGCCTCGCGAAGGTTGTCGCGCATGTCGATATGGCTTCCGGTCAGCGGCCGGTCGCGGCTCGTCAGAAGCGCGATCGGCACGGAAATCCTCTGCTGCAGCGGCCGGCGGACCAGGCCCGGAAACTGTTCCCAGGGCAAGAGCCCATCGACGATGGCGACGCCGAAACCGTCGCGTACGAAAGGGAGGGCGGTGATGGAAATGTCGATCTCGATCGCCGGATTGAAAATCTGCCTTTCGGCAGCGGCGGCACTCACCAGTAATCGGCCGGGCAGGGTGCCGGCGCGATAGGAGATCAGCATCTCGTTCTGCAGGTCGGCAAAGCCGATACGCTCCAGTTCAGCGAAGCGGTGGTTCTCGGGAATGATGCAGACGAGTTCCGCGTGCCCGAGCGTCTCGACATCAATTCCCGGCCGTGCCGCGTTGTTCATCACAATACCGAGCGGCGCGTCACCGTCGCGGATCATGTCGACGACGTTGACGAGTGGCGCGATCAGCGAGCGAACGACGATCTCGGGATGCGAGGCGCGGAACGAGAAAAGGGCCTTGGGGATGATCGACATCGCCGGGGGTGCGGAAGCGGCCACCCGGATCAGCCCGGTGCGCCCGAAACGCATGTCTGTCGTGCGGCGGCGAAGGGCGCTGAGTTCGGAAAATATCCGCTCACACTCCGGATAAAGCTCTTCCGCCTCCCGGGTCGGCACTAGCTTGCCGCGTACCCGGCTGAAAAGCTTGAAACCCAGCTGGTCCTCGGCATGCAGCAGGATCTGGCTTAGCGCTGGCTGCGATATATTGAGCATGGCAGCTGCGCCGGTCACCGTTCCGGTGCGCATCAGCATGCAAAAAACCTCGAGCTGGCGTGCCTGCATGAGTATTCCCTTGGCTTATGTCGCGATCTCCCCGGCACTCTAGCGCGCAGAATTGCAATTCAGAAGTCGGCGACCTTGCCCCAGGAGGAGCTTTCGAAGCGTTTCGGATGGTAGGGCACGGGATCGACGATCGGCTCGGCTGCCGCGGTGACGATATCGGCAATCAGGTGGCCGGCGCCCGACCCGATGCCGAAACCATGGCCGCTGAAACCGGCAGCCAGGATGAAGCCGGGCACATTCGCCACTTCGCCGATCGCCGGCACGCCATCGGGGGTGGAATCGATGTAACCCGCCCAGCGCGCAGTGATGCGGCGTGTGCCGATCGCCGGCAGAAGCTCGATGGCGCGCTGGTGTACCAGCCTGATCGTTCCGTCGTCGACGGCCGGATCGAGGATGCGCATCTGCTCCATGGGCGTCGGCCGGTCCAGCCGCCAGCGAGCGAGCGTTTCGTGGCCGCTGCGGAACCCTTCGATACCGCCCGGTGAGAGGCTGCGCCAGCGGTGCATGAACATCGGCAGGAATTGTCCCGCAAAACGGATGTTCTGGGGCGTCAGGTCGACCCGGCCACGGCCGCTGATTGCCAGCGTATGGCCGCCACCGCCGCGACGGGTCACCGAAACGCGCGCCGTGTGAAGCGCGTCCGGTAGCTCTCCGTCGCCGGGGCCGACGGAGAGAATGGAGGAGCGGATCGAGGCCTGCGGGAAACGGATGCCGAGCTGGCGGCAGAAGGACGAAGCCCAGGCGCCGCCGGAGAGGATCGCAACCTTGGTTTTGATGGTGCCGTGTTCGGTGACGACAGCCGAAAGTCTGCCGCCTTCGGCCTCGATGCCACGTGCTGCGCAGTTCTGGATCACCGCGCCGCCGAGCTTGATTATCGCCCTTGCCACGGCCGGTGCGGCATTGGCCGGGTCCGCGGTGCCGTCCGTTGGCGAGAAGACGCCGCCCTTCCAGGTTCGGCCTGTCGCCTTGCCGCGGGCGCTTGCCTCGGCACTGTCGAGCATATGGGTCGTGACGCCGACGGTGCGGGCGAAATCGCGCCAGCGCGCCCAGCCGGCCAGTTCTTCCTCGCTGTCGCTCAGGTAAAGCAGGCCGCAGCGCCGGAAGCCGGTATCCTCGCCGCTTTCGGCAGCAAAACGATCCCAGAGATCCAGGCTTTTGGTCGCCATAGGAAGTTCGCGCGCATCGCGGTTCTGCTGACGGCACCAGCCCCAGTTCCGACTCGACTGTTCTGCGCCGACCCGACCCTTTTCGATCAGCACCACCTTCAGGCCGCGTCTCGCGAGATAATAGGCCGTGAAAACGCCGACGATACCGGCGCCGATGACCACCGCGTCGGCGGAGCGCGGCAATCCCGCGTCAGTTTCCACGAGCGTGAGCGGTGCTGGCATGATGTTCAATCTCCTGGGACGCAACCGGGTCGATGTATCAGCATAAGGGCGCTGCCGACGCCGTGGTTACCGCACATCCTGGCCGGGCAGCACAAGATTCCGACGATGGGCATGCATCCAGCTTATTGTGCTGAGCGTCTCTACGCAGAATGAAATAGACAAGAGAAGCCAGAGTGTTAAAGTTAATCTCGAAAATTTGCGGCATAAAATGCTGCAAGCCGCCGGGTGCCTTGGAAGGTGTCAGCAGATGAAGCTCGATCGTATTGACATCAAGATCCTCTACGAGTTGCAGAAGAACGGCCGCATCACCAATGTCGAGTTGGCCGAGCTGGTCAATCTATCCCCGAGCCCCTGTCTGATGCGCGTCAAGAAGCTGCAGCAGGAAGGATATATCGAAGGATATTCGGCGCAGATCAATATTGGCAAGCTCGGCCAGACGCTGACAGTTTTCACCGAAGTCACGCTGAAGAACCACCGGCAAATCGATTTTGCCCGGTTTCTCGCAGCCGTCGAGCGGGTCGATCAGGTGATCGAATGCCACCTGGTTTCGGGCGGGTACGACTACATGCTGAAATTCGTCACTGCCGGCATCGGCGAATACCAGACGATCATGGAACGGCTGACCGACATGGATATCGGCATCGACAAATACTTCAGTTTCGTCGTTTTAAAGTCGCCGATCGTCAAGGCGCATATGCCGCTGACCAGCCTGTTCCCGGTCTGACCGACAACAAGCTCCCCGTTACAGTGAGACGGCTTACGCCGCCTCAGCCCTGCACATAGGTCTTTACCAGTTCCGGATCCCGTTCCAGGCGATCGAGCCAGCCGGGATCGAGCTTTGGTACGGATGAGAACAGCAGTTTCGAATAGGGATGCTGCGGCACTTTCGAGATGGCTGGTGTGATCTCCTCGACCTTGCGGCCGTTATACATCACGACGATCTCGTCGCAGATGGCCTCGACGACAGACAGATCGTGGCTGATGAAGATGTAGGAGAGTGAAAGCTCGCGCTGCATCTCCTTCAGGAGATCGATGACAGCGGCGGCAACCACGGTATCGAGTGCGGACGTGATTTCGTCGCAGACGATCAGTTTCGGTTCGGCCGCAAGTGCACGGGCAAAATTGACGCGCTGTTTCTGGCCGCCCGAAAGTTCGGCCGGTGTGCGGCTGCGCAGCGCCTTCGGCAGGCGCACCATATCCAGCAGTTCGTCGACCCGCGCATCACGCGCCTTGCCCTTCATGCCGTGATAAAATTTTAGCGGCCGGCCGAGAATTTCCTCGATCGACTTGGCCGGATTGAGTGACGTGTCCGCGTGCTGGAAGACGATCTGCAGCTCGCGCAGCTGCTCGCGGCTTCTCTGGCGGGCGGAGCGGGCAAGTTCATGCCCCTCTAGGGTCAGATTGCCGGCCGAGGCCGGCAGGATGCCGGCGATCGAGCGCGCGAGCGTGGATTTCCCGCAGCCGGATTCGCCGATGATCCCGAGATTGCGGCCGCGTTCCAGCACGAGGCTCGCTTCCTGCACCGCCTTGACGAGCGGCAGGCCGTCCGCCTGAAGTGGGCCGTAGCCGGCGATCAGGCCATTGACCTGCAGGAGCGGCCGGCTTTCCGGCGCCGCCGCCACGCTTTCGCCGCGCGCCTTCGGTTCGAAAGCCGACAGGAGTTCGCGCGTATAGGGATGTTTGGCACCGGCCAGAAGCTCGGCCGTGGTTGCGACTTCCTGGACCTCGCCGCCGCGCAGGACGACGATGCGGTCGGCGATCTGGGCGACGACCGCGAGATCGTGCGAGACGTAGACGCCGGCAATGCCGCTCTTCTTCATCACGGCCTTGAAGGCGCGCAGCACCTCGATCTGGGTCGTCACGTCGAGCGCAGTGGTCGGTTCGTCGAAAATGACGAGTTTAGGATCCGAGATCAGCGCCATAGCGGCAGCAAGGCGCTGTAACTGGCCACCGGACACCTGGTGTGGATAACGGTTACCGATGCCGTCGGAATCCGGCAGCGATAGCGCCTTGAACAGCGCGATCGCCTTTTCTTTCGCTTCCGCCGGCGACATCAGCTTGTGGATGCGGGTGACTTCGATGACCTGATCGATGATCCGCTTCGCTGGATTGAAGGCAGCCGCCGCCGATTGCGGCACATAGGACACGTCGAGGCCGCGCATCTTGGCGCGCTGGCCTTCGCTGAGCGCCACCATATTCTTGCCGGCCACCGTCACGGTGCCGGCCGATATCCTGCAGCCAGGGCGGGCATAACCCATCACCGTCAGCGCGATTGTCGTCTTGCCCGATCCGCTTTCGCCGATCAGTGCGACGATTTCGCCCGGTGCGATCTCGAGATCGACACCCTTGATGATCTCGATGCGGCGGCCCGCATCAGTGATCGCCTCTACCTTGAGATCGCGGATTTCAACGAGATTTTGCATTCACGCGCTCCGATCGCGAATCTTCTTGGGCAGATTGTCGATCAGCAGGTTGACGCTGATGGTGAGGCTCGCGATCGCCAGCGAAGGGACGATGACAGCCGGCGCGCCGAAGGGTAGACCGCCGATATTCTCGTGAACCAGCGCACCCCAATCCGCATAGGGCGGCTGCACGCCGAGCCCGAGGAAGGACAGGCCGGAAAGAAGCAGGACGATGAAGACGAAGCGGATTCCGAAATCGGCAAGCAGCGGCCCGATAATGTTTGGCAGGATCTCCGAGAACACGACATAGGAAATGCCTTCGCCGCGGGTGCGGGCAACGGTGATGTAATCCATCGTGTTGATGTTTACCGCCAGGGAGCGGGCGAAACGGTACGCGCCCGGTATGTAGATCACGCCCAGCATGACGATAAGGACGCTGAGCGACGATCCGACGGCAGCGGCGATGACGAGGCCGGAAAGCTTGCTCGGTATGGAGTTCAGGGCATCAAGGAAACGGCTCAAGACCGTATCGAACCAGCCGCCGACGACGGCAGCCGCCATGCCGAGCGCACCGCCGGTGAAACAGGCAATGCACACGGCGGCAAGCGAGATGCCGACCGTGTAGCGCGCACCCATGATGATGCGCGAGAGCATGTCCCGGCCGAGATAATCGGAGCCCAGCGGGAGCTTGCCGCTCATCGGGCCGAAATAGTCTTCATCGATGATCTCGCCGACCGGATAAGGAATGATATGCGGTGCGAGGAAGGCGATCACCGCCCAGAAGAGAATGATCGCAAGGCCGATTCTTCCGACCCAGCTGAACCGATAGCTCAAGCGGCGGGGCATGGTCGTGGATGTGGTCATGGTCAGCGCACCCTCGGATTGGCCAGGATTGCAACGATATCGGCAAAGGTGATGAGCGCGAGATAACCGATGCAAAAGATGATGGCGCAGGACTGGATGAGCGGCAGGTCGCGGGTAGAGACGCCGTCGACCATCAGCTTGGCGATGCCGGGATAGTTGAAGATCGTCTCGACGATGATGACGCCGCCGACGAGATAGGACAAAGCAAGTGCGATCGCATTGGCGATCGGCCCGACCGCGTTGGGCAGCGCGTGAATGATCACGGCGCGCCAGCGCGAGGCGCCTTTTAGGATAGCCGCCTCGACATAGGGCGTGTTGATCGTGTCGATCACGGCGGCGCGGGTCATGCGGATCATCTGGGCCGAAACGACGAAGGTCAGCGTGATGACCGGCATGGCGTAGATCTTTAGCACCTGCCAGAAGGAGGCGACGTCACCCGCGAAGGAAAGGGCCGGCAGCCATTTGAGATAGACGGAAAACAGAAGAACGGCCGAAGTCGCGATCATGAATTCCGGCACGGAGATGACGCCGATCGTCAGGATGGTGACGATCCGGTCATAAACCGAGCCTCGGAACATGGCGGAGGTGATGCCGAGTACCAGCGAAAGCGGCACGGCGATCAGGGTGACGATGCCGGCAAGGCGCATCGTGTTGACGAAACGCGCGCCGATCAGTTCGGCCACAGGCACGTTGTTGACGTAGGATGTCCCCAGATCTCCCTGCAGCAGTCCGAACAGCCAGCGCGCGAAACGGAAGAAGGCGGGCTCGTCGAGATGCATTGCCGCCCTGAGGCCAGCAACGGCTTCTGGAGTGGCGGCCTGGCCTAGCAGGATCGTCGCGGTATCGCCCGGCAGCATGGCCGTCGCGAAAAAGACCGCGAAGGACACGATCAGCAGCGTCAGGGCGGAGCTTCCGAGCCTATTCGCGATGAGTCCGAGGACATAGGTGCGCAATATTATTTCCCTGCCTGAAGAGTTCGAATTCGCCGGCACCACGCCCGCAAGAACGGGAATGGTGCTGTCAGGCGCAGCAAGGCGGCAGGAGAAATGTTCTCCCCCTGCCGCCGGCAATCGGCCTTACGCTTCGAGCCAGACGTATTCGGCGAAGGCGTAACCCATCATGCCGCCGAGCGGATTGGCTTCAAGGCCCTTCAGTTTCGCCGAGATCGCATCCACGTTCGAGATATAGACGGGGATGACGGTGCCGGCTTCCTCCGAAATCATCACCTGCATCTGGTTGTAGATCTCCTTGCGCTTGGTCTCGTCGAGGAGACCGCGTGCTTCGACCAGCATCTTATCGAATTTTTCCGACTTGTACTGGCTTTCGTTCCACGGCGCGTTGGATGCGTAGAGGAGCGAGAAGAGGATGTCCGGCGTCGGACGCGGGTTGATATTGCCGAAGTGAACCGGTGCCTTCAGCCAGTAGTTCGACCAGTAGCCGTCCGAAGGCACGCGCTGGACGTCGAACTTCATGCCGATCTCGGCACCCGACTGCTGTACGATCGTCGCCATTTCCACGGCCGAGGTCGGTGCTTCCGACGTGATCATCGGAATGGACTGGCCGAGAAGACCGGCCTTCTGGAAGTGGAACTTCGCCTTGTCCGGGTCATAGCCCTTCGGCTTCAAGTCGGCATTGTGATAGGCGCTGGCCGGCGAGACCGGCTGGTCGTTGGCGATTTCGGCAAGACCGCGCAGGACCGATTTCTGGATCTGCTGGCGGTTGATCAGGTATTTCATGCCGGCCACGAAATCGGCCTTGTCGCCTGGGGCGAGGTCGAGGCGGATGTTGAGGTCGGTATAGTTGCCGGAGGTCGTCTGCGACAGCGCGAAGCCCGGCTGGCTTTCGACGAGCTTCATCGAACGCGGCTTGATCGACGCGGCGAGATGAATGTCGCCCGAAAGCAGGGCGTTGACGCGGGCATTGTCGTCACTGATGGCGAAGAATTCGAACGAGTCGACGTGGGCGCCGCCCTTGAAGTAGTTCGGGTTCTTCGTGAAGATCGACTTCACGCCGGGCTGGAAGGTTTCCATCTTGAAGGCGCCGGTGCCGATGCCCTTGGAGAAGTCGGTCGTGCCGTCCTGAACGATCATGAAATGATGCTGCGACAGAATGGTCGGCAGGTCGGCATTCGGGTTGGCAAGCGTGATTTCGACCGTCAGGGGGTCGAGATCCTTGACGTCAGTGATCTGCTTGGCGATCGCATTGACCTTCGAGCCGACGGCCGGGTCGAGATGCCGCTTCAGCGAGAAGACGACGTCCTTCGAGGACAGCGTCTTGCCGTCGTGGAAGGTAACGCCGGAACGTAGCTTGACGGTCCAGACCTTGGCGTCGCCGCTCTTGATGCTTTCGGCGAGTTCCATCTGCACGGTGCCGGCCTGATCGAGGAAGGTCAGGCGGTTGTAGATGGCGCAGCAGCGGACATAGTCGGTCGACAGCGAAGCCTTGGCCGGGTCGAGCGTGTCGGCGGTCGAAGACGACCAGCCGGCCGCCTTGAGAGCGCCACCGGATTTCGGAGTTGCGGCAACCGCGTTAGAGGCGCGGCCGAGGATGAGGCCGCCAGCGGATGCGGCAATGCCGCCCGCCAGCATCATCCTCAGCAGTTCGCGGCGGCTTGCGCCCCGGCGAATGGCATTCTCGATCATGGCGTCGTCCGACGCGGTCCAGTTGGTGATCTTGTCGTTCATGTCATTCCCCTTTTCGCTTGTTGGCGGGCAACCCTCTTCGTGGTTTGGCCCGATGCTTTGAAAACCGAAAATTGAGTCAGTCAGTCGCGGGCGTTCCTCACGGCTTGGGCCAGTCCGGCCATCGAGGTGAAGTGGTAGTCGGGCTTGGTGAACTCAGCCGGCTCGATCGTGCCGCCGTAACCCTTCTGTGCGTGGCGGCGCTCGATCCAGCAGTTCGTCACGCCGAGTTCGCGGGAAACGCCGATGTCGTGATACTGGCTCTGCGCGACATGCAGGATATCGTCCTTGCTACCGCCGTCCTTTGAGACGAAGTCGAACACCTTGTGGAAGAAGGCCGGATCCGGCTTTTCCGTACCGGTATCGTCGGCGGTGAAGGCGGCATAGAAAGGATTGCCCAGCGCCTTGGAAAAATACTCGAAGGCCCAGCGACGTGCATTCGTCATGGCGACCAGGCGGTAGTTCTTCGCGAGATCGGCCATGGCCGCGGCACTGTCCGGGAAAGCCTTCCAGGTTTTGGCGGAATCCCTGAGGCGTATGCCATAGGTCTCGTCTGCAGGCAGTCCGAGCTTTGGCGCGATTGCCAGATAGACACGCACAAGATCATCCGGAAAGAGATCGGCATTTTCCGAATATCGGGCGGCGCGGTAGAGGGAGAGCGCCTCCTCGCTGTCGATCTTGACATTCGCTTCGGCAGCAATGCCCTGCAGGCAGGTCGTCAGACCGTCCTCGAAATCGATGAGCGTTCCGACCACGTCGAAGCTCATGTATCTGAATTCCGGTAGAGATTTCGTCAATTCCATATCCCCAGTTGATGTCGCGGGGCGGTCTCGAAGGCTGCCTGCGAAAGAATATGCTGTTCCCGACCTTGGGCATTTTTGCAGAAAATCCCGAATTTTCGGGGCTTCTAGGTCTTGTTAACTAGAATACTGACAGTTCGGCGGAACGGTTTTCGCCGAATCGGGTGGGTGGACCGGCACAAAATTCCGAATTCGGGCTGCCGACGGTATTTCGGCCGGCAGCACCGGGGCCGGAATTCAGGCCTTCACCGCCTTGCGGACATCCGGATCTTCCAGCGTCTGGTCCAGCGTCTTCCTGGTTCGGTTGATGATTGCGTCGATATCGGCTTCCGTGCAGCAGAGTGGTGGCGCGTAACCGAGGATGCCATTGGCGAAGGCGCGGATGATCAGCCCGTTGTCCCAGGCGCGGTCGAAGACTCGGCGGGCCGGCACTGATTCCGCAGGAAGGGGCGTCTTGGCGGCTTTGTCAGTCACGAGTTCGACTGCCGCCAGCATGCCGCGACCCCTGACATCGCCGACAAGAGGGTGGTCCTTCAGGCTTTCGAGGCCGGCCATCAACCGCGCCCCGGCCTTGATGCCATTTTCAAGCAGGCCGCCTTCGTAGAGTTTCAGCACTTCGAGGCCAACGGCTGCACTGACAGGATGGGCAGAATAGGTGTAGCCGTGCCCGACTGCCGATGCGCCGGCACCATCGGCGATGACCTGATACACGTGGTCGGCCATGAAGACCGCGCCCATCGGCACGTAACCCGAGGTCAGGCCCTTGGCCGTCGTCATGAAATCGGGAACAACGTCGTCTTCGGTGCAGGCAAACAGCGGCCCGGTGCGGCCGAAACCGGTGATCACTTCGTCTGCGACGAACAGGATCCCGTATTCCTTGCAGAGGTTGCGGATGGCCTTCATCCAGCCCTTCGGCGGAACGATGACGCCGCCGGAACCCTGGATCGGCTCCATGTAGAAGGCTGCGATCCGATCGGCACCAACGGTCTCGATCTTTGCCTTCAGCGCGGCAAGCGATGCGTTGATGATTGCCTGCGGATCCTGGCCAACCGGGTTGCGATAAGGGTAAGGCGACGGAATCTTATGCTGCCAGTCGAAGGGAATGCCGAAACCGGCGTGGAAGTTCGGCAAGGCGGTGAGGCCGGCGCCGACAGTCGAAGAACCATGATACCCCTGTTCGACAGAAATGAACTGGTCGCGCTGCGTCTGGCCCTTGGCAAACCAGTAATAGCGAATGAATCGGATCGTGCTGTCGACGGCGTCCGAACCGCCAAGCGTGAAATAAACATGGTCGAGATCGCCCGGCGCCCGTTCGGCAAGTTCTGCTGCAAGCCGGATGGCGGATTCGGAGCCAAGGCCGAAATAGGCGGTCGCATAGGGAAGCTCGCGCATCTGGCGCGCTGCAGCTTCGACGATGGAATCGTGGCCATAACCCGCGTTGACGCACCAGAGGCCGGCAAAACCGTCGACCAGCTGGCGACCCTGTGCATCGGTGACGGTGGCACCCTTGGCGGACGAGAGAACGCGAACGCCCTGCTGCTCATGGCCGCGATAGGACGCGACGGGATGGACCAGATGGGCGCGATCGAGTTCGATGAGCGAATTGCTGAGCATGATTTTCTCCGGATCAGCCGAGGGCCTGGTTGGCCAGTGCGAAAGTGGTGAAGGTCGAGATACGGGCGCGTGTCGGTGCAGGGCGCGCCATTGCGACGCCGCCGCCGACGTGAGCGAGCGAATGTTCGGAAAGCCATGCGGCAAGGTCGGCATTGCCGGTATCGAGCCTGAGGAAGGCTCCGGTCCTGCCGCTCATGAAATGCGCGACAAGCGCCATGGCATCTTCAATCGTGGTCGCTGCGACAGGCCCGATAACCTCGCCCCGCCCGAAGGCACGGATGCAGGCAAAGCCAGTGATCCTGCCGTCACGGCGGATCACGGCGAATTCCCCGATTTCGGCAAGTTTGGAAATCAGCGAAGAACGGTCGGCGCCAAAAGCATCCCGGTCGATGGCCATCATTTCAGCCAGATCAGCCGCCGTTGCAGCCTCAACATGGGCCGGATGCGGGACCTGGCCCACCACTCCCTGATGTTGGAACACGTGGCCGGTCTCGCGGAAGCCGAGCTTTTCGTAAAGCGACAAGCCGTCAGCGGTTGCGATGAGCCGGAGGGGGCGTGCACCACCAAGGCGAAGTGCCTCGTCCATCAGCCGGCGGCCGACGCCACGGCCGCGCATGCTGGCATCCACGATCACCATATTGATCGTGGCGCAGTCATCGCCATAGGGCGTCATCAATGTGGTGCCGACGACCTTTCCGGTCTCGTCCAATGCCACGACGCCTTTGCTGACATCAAGCACGACCTGCCAATCTTCCAGGCGATGGGGCCAGCCAGCTTCGCGCGAAAGACGGACCGCGCCATTTAGGTGCTCGCCTCCGAAGGCTCTGGTTTCGATGTCCCCGACTTGCATGGACGATGCTCTCCCTTTTCTGCCGCAAGTTTCGAGGTGAAGGGACCGGAAGATTATCCGAAGGCGGTATCGGTGGCGGTATCTTTCGCCAAAGCAGCAGGGCGGGACCGCATCTTATGCCGTGCGACCGCGAACAGGGCCTGGATAAGCCCTTCCGAAAGCCGTTCCTGAGGGCCAGATCTGCAAGCAAATGCCAAACCGGCGCCGTGATACGAAACTTTCTGCTCCGGATTCCTGCAAATCAGTCGGCGATGATGCCGGAAGCGGCCTTATGATCGTGTCATCACCAGCAAGGCTCGACGGGCCATCACGCAAGGACGAAGCGCATGACGACATTCCGCCCGAAATACATTACCTTCGACTGCCACGGCACGCTCATCAAATTCCAGATGGCCGAAGCCGCCCGCGATCTCTACGGTGATGGTCTCGAAGAACCGGCCATGCTGGAATTCATCAAGAACTTTGCGGCCTACCGGCTTGACGAGATCATGGGTGCCTGGAAGCCTTACGCCGAAGTCGTCCACAACTCTCTGGAGCGAACCTGCAAGCGCAATGGCGTTGTCTTCCAGGACGAGGATGCCAGGATGGTTTATGAGCGCGTGCCGACCTGGGGGCCGCATTCCGACGTTCCGGCCGGTCTTGCCAAGGTCGCCAAGGAAATTCCGCTCGTCATCCTTTCCAACGCGATGAACGACCAGATCCCGTCCAACGTCGCAAAGCTCGGCGCACCCTTCCATGCCGTCTACACCGCCGAGCAGGCGAATGCCTACAAGCCGCGCTTCCAGGCCTTCGAATACATGTTCGACATGCTCGGCTGCGGCCCGGAAGACATTCTTCATTGCTCCTCGTCCTTCCGCTATGACCTGATGTCGGCACATGATCTCGGCATCAAGAACAAGGTCTGGGTCAACCGTGGCCACGAGCCGGCCAATCCCTATTATGGCTATACGGAAATCGCCGATATTTCCGGCCTTGCTGGCGTCGTCGGTCTCTAACGGAAAGGCGCAAGCCGATGAAATACGTCTCCTACTGGCATGATACGGCGCCCCGTTTTACAGGCGCCGTCGAAGGGCCGATCGAAGGTCACTACGATGTCGCGGTGGTCGGCGGCGGCTTCACCGGGCTCGGTGCGGCACGACAGCTGGCGATGGCCGGTGCCAAAGTCATGGTGCTGGAGGCGGAGATGGTCGGTTTCGGCGCATCCGGCCGCAATGGCGGACACCTGAACAATGGCCTCGCCCACAACTACCTGTCGGCGAAGCAGGAGCTCGGCAAGGAGCGGGCAATCGCGCTCTACAAGGCGCTCGACGCTTCGATCGAGACGCTGGAAGCGATCATTGCAGAAGAAGGCATAGACTGCAATTTCCGCCGTGCCGGCAAGCTGAAGCTTGCTTCCAAGCCGCAGCATTTCGAGGGATTGGCGAAGAATTTCGAGGCCGTGCATGCGGAGGTCGATCCGGACACGGCGCTTCTGTCGCCTGCCGATCTCAAAGACGAGATCGGTTCGTCCTTCCACGGCGCCATGTTGTCAAAGAAGAGTGCGATGATGCACATGGGGCGTTATGTCGTCGGCCTCGCCGAGGCGGCCAAGCGGCGCGGTGCCGTCATCGTCGAAAAGGCGACCGTCACCGACATCTCGAAATCAGCCGGCCGGCATGTGCTGAAGACCGCCAAGGGTTCGGTCACTGCCGACAATGTGCTGATGGCGAGCGGCGCCTATACGACGCCGAATTTCGGTTATTTCCGCCGCCGGATCATGGCCGTCGGCAGTTTCATCATCGCCACGCGGCCGCTGACCGATGAAGAGGTCGCGGCGACGATGCCGGGCAAGCGCACCTGCGTCAACAGCATGAATATCGGCAATTACTGGCGGCTTTCGCCGGACAATCGGCTGATCTTCGGTGGCCGGGCGCGCTTTTCGGCGACCTCGGACCAGCGCTCGGACGCCAAGAGCGGCGCCATTCTGCGTGAAAGTCTGATTCGGATCTTTCCGCAGCTTGTGCATGTCGAGATCGATTATTGCTGGGGCGGTCTGGTCGATATCACCAAGGACCGTTATCCGCGCGCCGGTTTTCATGACGGGCTCTGGTACGCGATGGGCTATTCCGGTCACGGGGCGCAGCTTTCTACCCATCTCGGCATGACGATCGCCGACGCGATCCTCGGCCGTCCGGACCGCAATCCGGTGAAGGGGCTCGACTGGCCGGCCGTGCCGGGCCATTTCGGCAAACCCTGGTTCCTGCCGTTCGTCGGGCTCTATTACAAGATGCTCGACAAGGTTCAGTAACGGGAACAGCCGTCATCATCTGAAACAAAAAGGCAGGGGCTGTGATCGCAGCCCCTGCTTTTCATTTATCTCTTCGAAGGCAGGCTCAGTTGAGCCCGCCCATATGAAACGTCTTCACTTCCAGATATTCTTCGATCCCAAGCTGCGAGCCTTCGCGTCCAAGACCCGATTGCTTGACGCCGCCGAAGGGCGCGACCTCGGTCGAGATCAGACCGGTATTCAGCCCGACCATGCCGAATTCCAGTGCCTCGCCAACACGCCACGCGCGCTTCAGGCTTTCCGTGTAGAAATAGGCGGCAAGGCCGAACGGAGTGCCGTTGGCAATCGCGATCGCTTCTTCCTCCGTCTCGAAGCGGAAGAGGGGGGCGACCGGGCCGAAGGTTTCTTCGCTGGCAAGCTGCATGTCGGTCGTGGCGCCGGTCAACACGACTGGAGCCGTATACTGGCTGCCTGCCGGCAGGTTCGGTTTCGCCGTCACGATTTTGGCGCCCTTGGCGACCGCGTCCTCGACATGGCGGTTGATCTTGGCGATCGCGGCACCGTTGATCATCGGGCCGATCGAAACGCCGGCTTCCGTGCCCGGACCGACCTTCATGGCATTGACGCGCGCCGTCAGCTTTTCGGCAAACCGGTCATAGACGCCGGCCTGCACGAGGATTCGGTTGGCGCAGACGCAGGTCTGGCCGCCATTGCGGAACTTCGAGATGATCGCGCCTTCGATCGCAAGATCGAGATCAGCATCGTCGAAAACGATGAAGGGCGCATTGCCGCCGAGTTCGAGCGACAGCCGCTTGATGCTGTCGGCAGCCCCGTGCATCAGCAGCGAACCGACCGGCGTCGAACCAGTAAACGAGATTTTTCTGACCGTCGTATTGGCCATGATCTCGTTGCCGATTTCCTTCGGCATGCCTGTGACGATATTGATGACGCCGGCGGGAATGCCCGCCATCTCAGCGAGGACGCCGAGCGCCAGCGCCGAATAGGGTGTGAATTCCGAGGGTTTCACCACCACTGTACATCCGGCTGCGAGCGCCGGCGCGATTTTCCGTGTGATCATCGCATTCGGAAAGTTCCAGGGCGTGATGATGCCGCAGACGCCGACCGGTTCCTTCAGAACGATGATGCGGCGGTCGGGCGTTGGCGAGGGAACGGTCGAGCCGCCGATGCGGCGCGCCTCTTCCGCGAACCATTTGACGAAGGAGGCGCCATACCGGATTTCACCGCGCGCCTCGTCGAGCGGCTTGCCTTGCTCGGTCGTCAGGATCAGCGCGAGATCTTCCAGATACTCGTGCATCAGGCCGTACCAGGTTTCGAGCAGCGCGGCGCGCTCGGCATGGGTCTTCTTCTTCCATGCCGGATAGGCCCTGTTGGCCGCCTCGATCGCCGCGCGGGTCTCGTCACCGCCCATGTCGGGCACGGTGCCGATCACCGTCTGGCTGGCGGGATCGAGAACATCAACCGTCTTGCCGGAACCGGCGGCAAGCCAGTTGCCGCCGATCAGGCCTTGCTGGCGGAACAGGGAGGCGAGTTTCAAATTCTGCATGGATCCGTTCCTCGTGTTCAGAGCGCAGCGAGCAGTGCTGCGGTGATGGCGTCCGTCTTGTCCTTGCCGGGAACCGTGCCGATGCCGCCGGCGGTCACGGTCTCGATCGCCTTCATGACGGCGGCGGCAGCATCCTGTTCGCCAAGATGATCGAGCATCATCGCGCCGGACCAGACGGTGGCGATCGGGTTGGCGATGCCGAGATGGGCGATATCCGGCGCCGAACCATGTACCGGCTCGAACATCGACGGCGCATTGCGCTCCGGATTGATATTGGCCGAGGCTGCAAAACCAAGGCCGCCCTGGATCGCCGCGCCGAGATCAGTCAGGATATCGCCAAACAGGTTGGAGGCGACGATCACGTCAAGCGTTTCCGGCGCCATCACCATGCGCGCCGCCATGGCGTCGATGTGATAGCTGGTGACCTCGACATCGGGATATTCGGCCGAAAGCTGCTTCGTCACATCATCCCAAAACACCATCGAATACTTTTGGGCGTTCGACTTGGTGACCGAGGCCAGTTTCTTGCGCCGTGTGCGTGCCTGCTCGAAGGCGAAGCGCAGGATGCGTTCGACGCCCTTGCGGGTGAAGATCGAGGTTTCGACCGCCACTTCGTCCGTGCTGCCCTGGTGAATGCGGCCGCCGGCGCCGGAATATTCGCCCTCGGTGTTTTCGCGGATGCAGAGAATGTCGAAAGCGGTTGCCTTAAGCGGTCCTTCGACGCCGGAAAGCAGCCGGTGCGGGCGGATATTCGCATACTGGACAAAACTCTTGCGGATCGGCAGGAGCAGGCCGTGCAGCGAGACCGAATCCGGCACTTCCGCGGGCCAACCGACGGCGCCAAGCAGGATGGCGTCGAAGCTGCGCAGCGTCTCGATCCCGTCTGCCGGCATCATCGCGCCGGTTTCCTTGTAGAAGGCGCAGGACCACGGAAAATTCGTGCCTTCGAGGCCGAAGCCATGCGCGCCGGCGGCTTTCTCCAGCACGGACCATGCCGCGGAAACCATGTCGTGGCCGATCCCGTCGCCAGGGATGAGGGCAATCTTATGTGTTGTCATGTTTTCAAAATCCTCAAAGGCTGATCAGGACGCTTTTGCTCTTGCGGTTGGCCTGGAAAGCCTCCCGTCCGAGATCCTTGCCGATGCCGGACTGCTTGTAGCCGCCGGTCGGCAGGATGTGGTCGCGCGAGCGGCCGTAGCGGTTGACCCAGATCGTACCGGCCTGCAGCCTTCGCGTCAGGCGAATGGCGCGCGACAGGTCGCTGGTAAAGAGGCCGGCGGCAAGTCCATAACTCGGATGGTCGGCAAGGCTCATTCCCTCGTCTTCGTCTTCGAAGGTCTGGAGCGTCAGCACGGGTCCGAAGATTTCCTCGATGACGGCAGGAGAATTCTGGTCGATGCCGGCAATCAGCGTTGGCGAATAGAAAAATCCCGGCACGTCCATGGAACGCCCGCCCGTCAGGCATTCGGCACCGGCGGAAACCGAGGCGCCGATAATGTCGTCGATCCGCTGGCGCTGCCTCTCGGAAATGATCGGCGAATACTGGCTCGCCGCATCCCAGGTCGGGCCTGGAACGATGCCGACCATCTTCTTCAAGATGGCCTCGATCAACTGGGGTGCGACGCTTTTCTCAACGATCAGGCGTGATCCGGCGACACAGGCCTGACCGGCATTGCCGGTGATACTTGCGGTCACCGCCGCGGCGGCCTTGTCGATATCGGCATCGGCAAAAACGAGCTGCGGGCTCTTGCCACCAAGCTCCAGCGTCATCGGCTTGATACCGGTACGGGCGATGTTTTCCATGATCGCCGAGCCGGCGCGAGTGGAGCCGGTGAAGCTGACCTTGGCGATATCCGGATGGCCGGTCATCGCATTGCCGGTCGTCATGCCGTCGCCAAGCACGATATTGATCAGACCGGCCGGAATGCCGGCATCTACGGCAAGCTGCGCCAGTCGAAGCGTCGAGAAGGGTGTCATCTCGGACGGTTTCAGCACGACCGCATTGCCGGCCGCAAGCGCCGGGCCGAGCTTCCAGGCGGCCATGTTGATCGGGAAATTCCAGGGCGTGATGGCGCCGACGACGCCATAAGGCTCGGTCATGATCATGCCGAGGTTGCCGTCATCGGTCGGAACGAGAGCGCTCCCTTCCTTGTCGGCGAATTCCGCGAAGAAGCGGATCTGTTCGGCCGAAATACTGATGTCGCCATCGACCAGATGGCCGACAGGTCGCGTCGAGGAGACTGCCTCCAGTTTTGCGAGCTCCACGGCGTTCTGTTCGATCAGATCCGCCCAGCGATGCAATGCCTTCAATCGCTCGCGCGGGCGAATTCCGCCCCAATTGCTGTCCTTCAGGGCCTTTTTGGCCGTCTGTACGGCCTGATCGACCAGATCGGCGCCGGCGATCGGACAATCGGCATAAGCCTTGCCATCGGAGGGCCGATGCATCGGAATGCTGCCCTCGGCGGCCAGGAGTCGGCCGTCGATGAAATGCCCCATCGGCAATGGAAGGCTGTCGGGATCGAAACTCAGGCTCATCGGTCCATCTCCGGTCATCTGACGGGAATGCTACCGTATCGGCGCATCTGCGTGATCCGGTAGAGGGAATTGGCGCGGCTAAAAAATCCGTTTTAGCCGCGCCATACGACGTATTGTTTGGCAAGCCGCCGGATCACGCCTCGGGCGTCACGACGAGGTAGATCTTGCGTACCGTTTCGATTGTCTTCCAGGTGCCGACGAAGCCCGGCTTCATGACGAAGCTGTCGCCTGCCTTGTAGGTCACCGGCTCGCCATCCTTCGGCGTGATTTCCACGACGCCCGAAATGATGTGGCAGAATTCGAAGGTGGTTCCCTTGATCGAATGGGTGAGGCCGGGTGTTGCCTCCCAGACGCCGGTGCGGACGAGTTCGTCATGGGACTCGTCCTGTGCCCAGGTCTTGAATTCCGGGCTGCCGGAGATCAGCCGTTCGGCTGTCGGCTTGTCCTCCCGCGGCGCGAAGGACGGATCGTGTTCGATGGTCTTGAGAAGCGACATTGCTGTTCCTTTGGGGTTGAGTGTTCAATAGCCGCGTTGGCGATCGACGAGGCCGACTGGATCGAGCCCGGCGCGAAGGCGCTTTAAATTGTCCGCGACGGCAAGGGCTGCGGTCTGGGGTTGGGTGACGCTGGCGGTATAGGGCGTGATGATGATCCGCTCATGTCGCCAGAGCGGATGACCGGGCGGCAGAGGCTGCGGGTCCGTGACGTCAATGACGGCGCCGGACAGATGCCCGTTATCGAGTGCATGCCGAAGCGCCTGGTGATCCAGCTGTGGTCCGCGCCCCACCTGAACGAGGCCGGCGCCTTTCGGCAGCTGACGGAAAAGATCGGCATTGAGGAAGCCGCGGGTCTCGTCGGTGAGGGGAAGAAGGCAGATCAGGATATCAGTTTCGGCCAGCATCGCCGTCAGGCCGGCCGGACCACTGAAACAGCGCACCCCATCGATCTCGCGGGCCGAGCGGCTCCAGCCGGCAAGCGGAAAGCCGAAAGGCTTCAATCGGTCAAAAGATGCCTGGGCCAGGCTGCCGAGTCCCAATATGCCGACCCGGCGGTCGCTGGCCTGCACCGGCGGTAGGGACTGCCAAAGCTCGGTCTTTTTCTGCTGGATATAGACGGGCAGGTTGCGGTGCAGGGCCAGCACGCCGAGCGTGACATATTCCTGCATCATGCGGATGATGCCGTCCTCGATCATCCTCACGATCCGGATATGATCGGGGATCTTGGCTGCCTGAAACTGATCAACGCCGGCGCCGATCGAAAAGATCACTTCCAGGTTGCGGTAGCGGGCCAGATCGGAAGGCACCGTCCAGGTGATGATGTAGCGGACGGCGTCCGGATCGACCGAAGCGGCATCCATGGAAAACGGCAGGCCCGGCAGTTCGCGGGCGAAGACGTCGCGAAAGACCCGGCCGCGGGCCGTGTCCGAGTTGAAGAGGAATGTCATTCTGTGCTCCGGTTCTGGGCGTCAGGTTTCGGCACGGCACCTGTCGCCGAGGGCATCGATCATTGCCTGGCAGGCGGCGAGTTCGCCGGTCTCGATGAACTCGTTCGGCTTGTGTGCCCGCGCAATGTCGCCGGGCCCGCAGATGATCGCATCCACGCCCGCCCGCTGGTAAAGGCCGGCCTCGGTTCCATAGCTGACGGCGGCGAGCGGCGCTAATCCCGTCAGATCCTGCAGGAGGCCGGCAAGCGGCGATGTGGGAGGCAGAAGCAGCGCCGGATAGCTGCTCAAGATCTGCCAATCGACGTCGAAACCCTTTGCCGCCAGCTTTTCGGCTGCGACGCGCACCGGCTGGAGCAGGGTTTCCGGGTCGGCGGAAGAGATTGCGCGTGCCTCCAGTTCGATGCTGCAAAGCTCGGGAATGATGTTGACGGCCTGGCCGCCCATGATCCTGCCGATCGAGAGCGACGAATAGGGCGGTTCGAATTCCGCCTCGAACGGGCCTCGGGTCAGCGTTTCGGCCGCGGTAACGGCAGCCTGCTGCACTTCTGTCATGGCATGGATCGCATTGAGGCCGAGATCCGGCCGGGAAGAGTGGCCGGAACGGCCTTTTAGCGTCAACCTGGCAGCGGCTTTGCCCTTATGCGCGAGGATTGCCTTCATTCCGCTCGGCTCGCCGATGATGGCGCCAAGGGGAGACGTGCAAAGATCGGGCAGGCGGGTCAGCAGATGCGGCACGCCGCGGCAACCGGATTCCTCGTCATAGGAGAAAGCGAGATGGATGGGACGGGAAAGCGGCCTGGAGACCATTGTCGGCACGGAAGCAAGAACGGCCGCCAGAAATCCCTTCATGTCGGTCGTGCCGCGGCCGTAAATCCTGTCGTCCTCGATCCGCATGCGGAAGGGATCGCTGTTCCATCCCGCCTCGGCGGCAGGCACGACATCCATGTGGCCGGAGAGGATGTAACCCGGTCTGTCATCCGGTCCGATCGTCGCAAAGACATTCGCTCTGTCGCCTTCCGGACCGGGCAGGACATGCGCCCGGATACCGAAGGATTTGAGATAGTCGGCGATCCATTCGACGATCTCGCCATTCGGCGTACCGACGACGGACGGAAAGCCGACCAGCTTTTCCAGAATGTCCAGGGCGCGCATCGCCATCGTTTCTGCCTCCAGACAGTGTGAACTTGCCTCCGCAAACCGGGCTAGCGTAGAGCAGGTGAACCAATCTCAAGGATCAAGGTTAGAGCGATGCAGATGAAATGGCTGCCGAAAGCGGAAGGGATACGGTCAAATCTTGTGCTGCATCGCGCTTCAGCAGTGAAATGTTTCGCTGAATGGTGGTTAGGATGACCATCGGGATATCCGGGCGCAGGATCCGGAATAGGGTGTGCCGTCTCGGCTGGGTGAATGATGGATAGCAATCTGCCTCGGACATTGAATGTCGATAATTTCGAGATGCACTTCGCCGACGTTGCGAATGTCGAGATGTCGCAGTTGCAGGCCCTGTCGATTTCCGTCGGTTGGCCGCACCGAGCTGCCGACTGGCAGCATCTGCTCGACATCGGCAAGGGCTATGTCGCGCTGGACGAAATCGGCCGGGTCGGCGCCTCCGCCATGTGGTTTCCCCATGGCGAAAGCTTCGCTACCTTCGGAATGCTGGTCACCTCACCCAGGCTGCAGGCCAATGGCGCGGCCAAATGGCTGATGCAGCGGATCATGACCGATTGCGGTCACGACTGTCTCCGGCTGAACTCCACGCTCGAAGCCCGGCGGCTTTATGTCTCACTCGGCTTCATTCCCAAGGGCACGGTCTATCAGTGCCAGGGAACCGCGCTTGCGCCGGCGCCGATTGCGCCCATCGAGGCCGGGCTTGCCCTGCGGCGGCTCGATCGCGGCGATCTGGTGGCGATCATCGCGCTCGACGCACCGGCTTTCGGTGCGGCTCGCCGCCAGCACCTCCTGCGGCTGTTCGATAGTTCCATCACCTATGGTCTTTACGAGGGTGACAGGCTGCGTGCCTATTCGATGCGCCGCCGTTTCGGGCGCGGGCATGTCGTCGGCCCGGTCGTTGCCACCTGCGATGCGGATGCGATCCGCGTTACCCACCCGCATGTCGCTGCCCATGTCGGTGGCTTCCTGCGTATCGACACGCATTTCGACAGCGGCGCCTTTGCATCCTTCGTCCAGCAATGCGGCCTCGGTGTCCATAATACAGTAATGACCATGGTGACCCGGGAAGAGGCGGTTTACGGCACGGGGCTGGACGGCGGCCCGGTTGTCTATGCCTTGGCCTCGCATTCTCTGGGCTGACTGTCTCCACTGCCTTTGATCAATTTTCCGGGACAGCCCAAGCTTAGATGATCTCAGTTTATTATGAGTACGGATGTCATAGGAAAACGTGAGGGTCAGGTAACACCCTGACGGCGCTTCCGATTCTACCTTGGTGGGATAAACTAAAGCTATACTTTATATTCCAAATGTAAATCAGGCAGTTAGTGCCCTCGGTGTGTTGAAGGAGACCTCTTTAAGGGCGCCGATATCAGGGCATGGGTGTCCCACCCGCTAGAGTGGATTGAGCGTGCATAGCGCCTAGTGGACAGCGCGATCAATGGTTAGAAACGAGCAGGCGTGGGATGGCGGCTCCGGCCGCTCCTACCGCATCGGAGGTTTTCACATTCGCATGTGGGGCAAAAGCGGAAAGCAAGCAACCAGCCCCATATCGTCCATTCCCGGAAGCCTAAGATCCTGCCTCACCAAAGGGAAGCGTTGCGCGGGGAGTATTTAAGGAGAGGGTCGTTGGTTCTACTCCCTTCAAGGCGTGCAGACTTCCGTCCTGGTGATCAATGTAGCGTTAGGCTGTTGGAGTCTTGAGACGAATACCCGGGCCACCGGTTCCTTCGTAATCCCCGTCAATGAAGATGATGCCAGCACTCTCTAGTGCCGAACGAATGGCTGAGATAGTTCTCGGCTTTAACTCCTCGCCTCGTTCGAAACGGACAAGCGTGTTCGTTGACACGCTTGCTGAAGCAGCAAGATCCTTCACACTCATGTCTAGAGCGGTCCGTGCCATCTTGCATTGAACGGGCAACAAAATCGCCTTCTCCTATCGAAATCGCCTTGACGTGGCGATTTTCTCTACATATCTTGGTCTCGAACGATCATTCACGTCATGCGTGATTCTCGAAAATTAGAATAGCTAGCTCTCGTCTATGGCGGGAGGCAAATCCTTTGTCGTCAGGAAAGACGGATCATGGAATTACGCCAGCTATCCTACTTCGTTGCGGTGGCCGAGGAGCTGCATTTCGGCAGGGCGGCGGCCAAGGTGCATATCGCCCAGCCGGCACTGTCGAACCAGGTGATGGCGCTCGAGAAGGAACTCGGCGTGCAGCTCTTCCTGCGCACGACACGGCGGGTGGAGCTGACGCGGGCAGGGGCGGCATTCTACGAGCGGTCGGTCAGGATCCTCAGCGAAGTCGACCTGTCGACCGAGATCGCCCGGTCTGTGGCTGGCAAGACGGCGCGCAGGATTGCGATCGGCACCGTCTATCCGGCCACGATCGGCGTGCTGCCATCCTTCCTGTCTCGCATTGCCCGCAAATATCCCGATATCCGCCTGCATATCGAAAGCGGCACCACCGATGACATCATCCGCCATATCGAGGCAGGCCGCATCAATCTCGGCTTCATCCGGCCGGTGGAGAATATCGGCTCGCTTCGCTTCTTCTCGATTGCTCACGAACGCTATCTCCTGGCGGTTGCCAGGGAGAGCCCGCTATCGCTGAAGAGCGAGATCGACATCGAGGATCTGCGCAATGAGAAGATCATCTCCTTCTCGCGGCAGAACCTCTCCTACAGCGAGCGCTATTTCGCCGAAAAATTCGAGGAGCACGATCTGACCGACAATGTCGCCTATACATGCGACGACACGTTCTCACTGGTGTCGCTGGTCTCAGCCGGTCTTGGCATCGGCTTCGTGCCGGAATGGACGCAGGATCTGCCGAACCGCGGGTTTGAACTGAAGAAGGTGAGGGGGATCGATTTCAAGATCGGGCTTGGTGTCGCCTGGAACCGGGAGGATCCGACGGCCTCACGCGACGACATCATCGATATCGCCCGGTCGCTGGTGCGGCCGGGCAGGTGAGGGAAGGAGCCGACCATCTTCGCGAGGATTGCGACTGCCGGCGAAATCGGACCGCAAGCGGAACACTCGGTCGTGGGGCAGTCGGTCCCGCATCTCCTTCGGACCGTTTCCGCTGACGCTCCTGCAGCTGCCCTTCCTCACATCCTCGTGTGACGCGAATTCCCGCTTTCCGGCGCTCGGGCGCCGCCGCTATGCTGAAAGCTCCGATACGCTGCTTTGTGTGTTTGATCGATCCTTCGGATCGAGTGCCAGGCTCTGCACAGTGGTGTGTGGAACGGTGGAGCTCTGATCGTATCATCGGATGTCCCTCATCAGCCGTGGAGAACGCGTTGGCGATGGAAGCGAAGGCGAGCCTTGGTGGGTAGAACGAGAGTGAGAGGAGGGACGGGAAAGCTGTGACGGGTTGGAAGGGTTGGAGAGAGGCTCCGCCCGGTCCGTCATGGAGAAAGCGACATGGCTTACGCCACCCGGAAAATCACTCTCGCTACCGCCTGCGACATTCCCTTCAACAAGCTGGTGCTCAGCCAGGCGAATGTCCGCAAGATCAAGGCGGGTGTCTCGATCGAGGAGCTTGCCGAAGACATTGCGTCGGGGTCTTTTGAGCAGCCTCAGTGTTCGCCCCGAACTCGACGACAACGGCAACGAGACCGGCCTCTACCGCATCCCGGCCGGCGGCCGCCGCTACCGGGCGCTGGCACTGCTCGTGTCGCAGAAGCGTCTGTCGAAGACATCGGGCATCCCCTGCGTGATCAGCCGTGGCGAGACACCGGAGGTCGAGGACTCGCTTGCGGAGAACGTCCATCGCGTCAGCCTGCATCCGCTCGATCCGCAAGGATGACGGATCCCTGTCGGTTTTTAATCGCTTTTTCTGCCTTCAACTCTTTCGCCATTCGATCGAACGCTTCTTCCTCGGTCTCGCTATTCATCTCGTCACTTCCAATGAACTTTGTGGAGTGAATAACATCGGGGAAATCGCAGGACAACGAGGACGATCAGTGCACACCCACCCCACCGCCCCATCATCAAACGGTGGGGGACGCTTCATCTACCAGCACGGCGCCATCCGGCAGCGCGGGCTTCTTGTTCGGAGCAAAACCACCGCTCCCCGTATTCGTAGCGGATGATGGTGTCAGCGTAATATTCCTAGCCTTTGAGGTGGTAGATCTTCTCGCCCGAGCCGATCGAGATGTTGCCTTTAATATTGCAGACAGGGTCGTTGAGCGATCGAGGCAAAAGCGTGTAACCGCCCGCGCCCAAGAAGGATGCGGATGAAGAAAGCAGGACGATAACCGAAAACTTGCTCATGCCCCTCCATACAAGGAATAATTGTAAGTTTGGTTTTCGTGAATTCTAAATTCTAAGGACACCCATCACCCTCATCGCCTGGTCCAACCTCTAAGCGATTGGAGGGCGTCACATTAAGGTATATCAGCTGATATTCAGACCTCTGCGGCTGCATTGGCGCGCAGAGGTTTTCCTCGTTCATAATGGAGAGCTGGTCCATGGGACGTCAGTCTCTCCGACGCAAAACGGCCAAGTGGTGATCACCAAAAGCAGTGAGTTCTTCCTGTCCAAGGAAGGTATGCCTATCGTAAAGCCCCGGCGGGTTGTAAGGCTTCGGTCACAGCCACCGCCCCATCATCACGCGATGCTGAAAGAAGGAGCCCGCTAAGGGTGAAAGAAGCGGGCTCCAAAAAGCTCAGATGCCGGAACAGGTACCAAACGGACCAAGCGCGTCACTAGGTCACATTCGACGTATCTAGGCGAGCAAATTCGGCTGAACCATGTATCGCCACCGCCCCATCATCGTTTGCAGCATCAGCGGGCGAAACCCACACGCGGCGGCTGAATGGTCCAGTGACCTCCGTCACATCGCGCGAATTTTGAACCCCAGCGATGTGACGGAGGTCACTGGACCGCCTCATCTTCATCCAAAAGACGTAGGAACGGTTGATGAACGGACGAGCAACGGTAAGGTAGGGCATTCTAATGCGATGTGTTCTGTCGCCCAAACCGAGCACACTGCACTCCACCGCCCGATCATCGACGGCTGGCGACATGACGCGAGGACGGAGGAGCCGTCTGTGTCTGATCAGATTCATCGAGTTCCCCGCTGCTAAGTTGCGAGATACCCAGTTGGACTACTTTGATCATATCAGTCATCCGCTGACCGCGGCCGTCCTGGTACTGTTCTAAAGTAGGAGTGCTGAGCGCGACGTCCATCAGTACGGAAATGCGATTTTCTCTCACCACTTTGGCGCCGAGAGACCAAACGCGGTTAAACAATATTCTGTCCGAATCGTTAATTGGCATGACTATCCATTAGCTGGTTGACCACGACGCTCGTATCGAGCGAAAAGCGCTAACAGAGGTAGGCGCGCGCTTCCCGTCATCAAGTGAAAACCGCGTGACATATGTCGCCGGTCACACCGTCGCGCTCTTGGCCTGATCCAGGATGACGTCGATGAAATCGTTACTGTCCATCACAGTTGGAACGATGCCGTTCTCGTGGATGAAAATGACAAGCCAATGCGTACTGTCGAGCTGTATTGCGATATGGAACCAATTCGTGATTGCCTCCTGTTCGCCAGAAGAACAGCGCGGCCTCGGGAGATGGTCTAACCGCCACATGTGGTGAGCGAAATTTCGCCCCCTGAAATTGGTAGTCGCCAGGCAAAGAACCGGCTACTCATCAAGGCCGCCTCCGTCCGCCAAAAAGGAGCCCGCCGAAGCGGGCTAGTTTCTGGGGGAATTAACAGGGAGTGGACCGCAAGGCGAAGACCGTGAAGAATCGCAACGAGGATGGTTCGCCGCGCGACCCAGCTATTAGACTCACAGGCGATCGGTTGGTTCCAAGGGGATGCAGCAAAAAGAAGCCCGCCGAAGCGGGCAAGCTTTTCTGAGGAACGTAGGATCGCGCAGCCGAAGCGATTGAAGGGTCAAACGGGACGTGCATTCGCCGCGCGGTCCATGCCGCCCTAACTGACGCGATGCCTAAAAGTTCCGGTTAGCCTTAGCTTTTGGCTGCAAAGGCCAAGACTTTCAAGTGGTCGAAGTTGTGGACGCCCTCACGGAACAGTTCGATGATAACAGCGGCGATATGCGCCGCCTCCTCGCCATCCTGGTCAAGCTGAAATTCTGCCATCACGGCATCCAGCACGCGCCGGCATATGGCGAGGTCTTCCGAAGTCATCGGGTGATCGCGCCCGCGTATGTGACGTTCAATCATTCGATCCACCATTATTCGAAATCAGGACTCGAGATAATTTCGCGAGGTCAGTTTTCAAGCGGAAGAGTGTTGACCGGGCCCTCCTACAATCAAGCCTGTCAGGCTGATCGTAATATAATCAGTTGTCCCGTCGTGCCAGCGCGCCCAGCTGATCGGCTAGCGGGGTTGCCCGCTTGTGGCCATTTCGATTGGAACGTACGCCTCCTGTGCGGCGGCTATGAAGAAATCACGAGCCTCCTCCGGTGTTCGCAGTCCTGCGTCGACATCAGCGCAAGTCTGTAGCGCCTGGAGAAATGCCTTGCCAGTCGAGACCGGCCACGCGTTCAACAGAGTGTTCAGCGCTTCCTCAGTCGTCGCGATGATGAACGTCTTTCCGGTGCGCCTGCAGGCAACCAGCACAGGCGCTTCCCATCGACGTTTGCTCATAACTTCGGACCTCTCAAAAGATATACCTGTGCTCGTCGGGGCCAAAAAGCCATTCTTCGTCGGCAGAAAGTTATCAATGAAGAACGGCGACGGTCGTAACGCCTGCTTCCTCAGCGGCACGTATGATTGCCTGTCTGAGCTTTTCCGGCTCAAGCTTCCCAGCCATGACATCGAGGCAGGCTCTCACGGCAGCAAGAAACTCCTCTCCGTCGTCCAGCGGGAAACTCCTCATCAGAACGTTGGCAGCCTCTTTGGCCGTCCGGACTATCACACACTCGTTCCTATCCTCGAAGATAACGGCAACCGGCGAAAACTCGGCCGAAGTGTTCCATTCCATTACACTTGGTCCCTGACGAACTAACACATCAGTAAGTCTGCAAGATATGTGCCGCCGCTTATGGCGGCGCTGCGCGGTACAGGCATTGCATTGAAAGGGCAGGGCAGGAACAAGGATGGCAGACGACATGAGCAACAACAACGACGCCCACCGAACCTATACCGATGCGATCACGGCGCAGCTAGGCGAACGGGTAACCAGAGGTGGCTCGGTTTGCCTGAACAGCTTGCGACGTTTCGCTAAGTGAATTTCCGCCTAGATTATGCCGCCACCATCATCGGTGTCAGCGGGTTGAAGTAAGCCTGATCCGGCGTCTTCCGGTCAAGGGGTGAATGTGGACGTTCTTTTTTCAAGAATGGTCTCGTCTTGCTGAGCCCTGCCCGCCGAAAGCGGGATTTTGGTGCAGCCGTTGTGAGCGGCGACCGCATGTAAGGTTGACCGTGCTCGTAGAGCCGCGTCGTGCAAGGGTTCAGACCTTCGATACCGAAACAACGCTCAGATCAAGCAGTGGAAGGACCAACTCCTTGAGGGGGCGACAGGCGCGCCTCAATGCCCATCTTCTTCATCAGCGTCGCAACATGAAGCCGTCCTATCGTGAGCGTCCGGTGAGCCGGTTTTGGTCGTGTGCATAATTGGCGCAAGTTACGTCACAGATGATTCATTTGTGACGTAACAGGGTATGAATGGCCAAGGTTGAGATCCTGACGGGTACGGAGCGACAGCGGCGGTGGTCGACAGAACAGAAGCTTTCGATATTGCGCGAAGCGTTCAGCGCGGATGGCAACGTTTCGGATGTGGCACGTCGGCACGACGTTCTTCCGCAGCAGATTTACGCCTGGCGAAGGAAGCTTTTGCCACCCGAATTGAAACCTTCAGAGACCGTATCGTTCGTCCCGGTGTCGCTTGTCGGGGGCTCTGAGAGCTTAAGTGACGGCTCCAAGAGGAGCGGCGCTCGGTCTCGATGGAAAGACGTTGAAATTGTGCTGAGGAATGGCCGCTTGCTGAGAATTGCAGCGGACATGGATCTCGAGGTGCTATCGTCGCTGGTCGCTTGCGTGGAGGCGGCATGATCGGGCCTTCCGGGAATGTGCGGGTCTATCTGGCCTGCGGAGTGACGGATATGCGGCGCGGCATTGATGGTCTGTCGGCGCTGGTTGAGACGGGGATCAAGGAGGCGCCGGGCTCCGGCGCAATCTTCGGATTCCGCGGGAAACGCGCCGACCGGATCAAGCTTTTATGGTGGGATGGCCAAGGGTTCTGCCTGTTTTACAACGATTTGAATTCATACTGCATCACTCTTCTGGCTTCAGTTGAAGGTTTTGGCTTGGCTTTCGCACTGGTTAAGCGCGGCGACGCGATCAACGAGTTGGTTCCATCGACTGCATTGCTTTTGCGGTAAATCTGTCTTTGGAAGCTCGTACAGGTAATAGTGTCCGTTGTAGGCATGGCTGGTGACGAGGCCATGTTCAGCCCATCTGGCGAGGGTATGCTCATGGATATTGAGGTGTGCAGCCGCCTCCTTTTTTGTCAACATCCCACGATCCCGGAGGCGGTCATAGCGTGATCTCAGCTTGTACTCGCGAACGAGATAGGTGACGCGTTTGGTTGTGAAGCGGGCGTTGCGCTGGTCGCGGCGCGTCACCGAGCCGGGACGGTATCCCTGATTGTTGAGAATCTCTGCGATCTCGGAAAAGATATGATCATCGAGGAGTTTATCGATCAACACGATGATGTCGGGGTTCGTCTTGACCTGCTGGCTGGGAGATCTTGGGCTGATGGTGACGAGCGTCTGGGTTTTGCCGCCCTTGAAGCGAATATGAGCCTTGGTGGTGCCTCTCTTGGGTAGTTTGAGGAGGGTGACGTCCTCAATGATGTGGGCAAGCAGCCGCTTTCGTTCGCGGTTGGGGGTCTCAGGGCTGGTCCAGAGCTGTTTGAAGTCCGCCGTCATTGCGATCAACCGCTCGTGTACGGCCTTATCGAGGATGAATTGATCGTGCTCCCGGCCGCGCTCGCGCTCTTCGCGGGCGTTAGCCAAGATGCGGAGCTTTCCGTTCCATTCGCCTTCGAGCGTGTCGGCAACGAGACGGTTATTGGGGTCGACGAGCATGAAACGGCGCTGGGCGAGATCGGCTTCCGTTTGGGCCCGCTCGATCGCGCGACAGCGCAGCCGGTCCGCTTCTTCATGTCGCGCTTCGATCTCCTTGCGGACTTCGATTGCCAGTTCGACGGCTGCCGGCGTCATCTGCTCGGCGATCAGCATGCCGATGGCTTCTGGAAACACCATACTCGTCGGAAGCGTCTGTTACCGAGACGTTGTCGACGGAGACGCGTCGCAGCATCTCGTATTTGACCTGGACCGCGTCATGCGGATCGAAGAACTCGCTGCCGCGAAACTTTGGATCGCGCACCTTCTCGGAATTTGGATTGAAGGTGCCCTCGTCGATGAGGGCGTCCATCTTTGATCGCTTGCCGCCGTACTTCGCGGGCATTGCAGGCTCCAGATATGAGATCGAGTAAGAATGTAATTGCAATTATGCCGCATATCTCGGTTATATCAAGGATGAGATCACATCTGAAGTCCGTATTTAGGCCGACAAAACAGCTATAACAGCTCATTCTAGATCCTCATGCGGCATAATCTCCTTTACATTTGCGGCATAATTATCCTTACACTCCGCGCGCGGCCGCGTTGCCAACCTGCCGCAAAGGTGTTCCACCATGCTGGCTAGATCCATCAAGTTCGTAACGAGCAACAGCGCGCGCCCGTTGCTCACGACAACTTCTGGATCGATGCTTACAAGATCAGTCCATTGAGGAGGAAGCGGCCATATGGCGCCATCGTCGGTCTGCAGCAGCAGACGGTCGCCCTGCAAGTTACTTCGCTTGCCAACGCAGCGCAGCTGCCGTCCGAAAAGAGGATGAAACTGATGTGTAACCAGCACTAGCTGCTGCTCTGCGCTGGTCGTGGCTGCATTCTGGGACAAGGTACAAGGTCCTTGAGCGCGGATACTTTCCCTGGCCGACGGCGAAGGAAGGCGTTGCGCACCTGACGCAGCGCAGCTTTCGATGCTTGTGGAAGGGATCGACTGGCGCCGCCCGGCGTGGACTTCCGCTCCCGGTCGAACGGGATAAAAGCTATATTTTGCAGGGAGATCCGGGGCAAAATACTGGCGTTTTTGGCGCAAATCGGCTACATTTGCGGGTATGGAAACAACGCCGCTGGACAGTCAGGACGAGCTATCTGTTTTGCGCGCACTCGTCGCGGAACAGGCGGCGAAACTTGAGAGCCAGGAAGCCGAAGTCAGCAAGCGAGACTCCATTATCGGGCTCCTGCGCGCGCAGTTGGAGCTGCTCCGCCATCGGCAGCATGGCGCTTCTTCGGAAAAGATCGACCGGAAGATCGAGCAGTTTGAGCTGATGCTGGAGGAGATCGAGGCCTCCCGTGCGGAGGCTGAGATGCGCTCCGGGAAAGCTCCTCTGCCGGAGTTGGATGACGCGCCGGACAAGCCGAAGCGCAAGCCATTGCCCGATGGTCTTCCAACTGAAGAGCTGGTCTATGCGGCGCCCTGCAATTGCCCGACCTGTGGTGGCACATCGTTTTTGAAGGCCGCCGAAAGGGTAGTCCAGGTGTTGGAGCACGTGCCTGCGTCCATAAAGATTGTCCGCAATGTCGAAAAGCGCATGATCTGCAGGGAGTGCGACACGACAGTGGCAGGCGAAATGCCGACCCTGCCGATCGAGCGCGGCAAGCCCGGACCAGGATTGCTGGCCCATATCATGGTCGCCAAATTCGATGATCACATCCCCCTCTACCGCCTATCCGAGATGTACGACCGGCTGGGCATAGACATCTCCCGCTCTGTCATGGCGGACTGGGTCGGCCGCGTCTCCGTTCTACTGGCTCCTCTCATCTTGCTGATCAGAGCGCATATCGCCGCGGTCGACCGAATACATACGGACGATACCCCGGTCGATGTTCTCGACCCTGGGCGCGGGAAGACGAAAACCGGCAGGGTCTGGGTCTATGTCTTCGATGGAAGCGGTTACCAAGATCCCACTCCCGGCGCGATCGCCTATTACTATAGCCCCGACCGCAAGGGCGTGCATCCGGCTGTCCATCTCGCAAACTTCAGCGGTGTGATGCATGCCGATGGCTATGGCGGCTACAAGAAGCTTTACGGCAACCAGATCATCGAGGCCGCCTGCATGGCGCATGTGCGCCGCAAGTTCCATGACGTGATCAAGCTGAAGCCGTCACCGATCGCAGACGAAGAGCTGACCCGCATAGGCGTGCTTTACGATGTCGAGGATCGCATCCGCGGCATGTCGGCTGACGAGCGACGCAAACTGCGCCAACAACATGCCAAGCCCATACTGGGAGAGTTGAAGGTCTGGATCGAAGCGACTCTCCCGACACTGCCACAGAAGCAGAAGCTTGCTGAAGCGATGCGATATGCCCTCTCGCGGTGGGCAGCGTTGAGCGTTTACATCGACGATGGCCGTGTTGAGATCGACAACAACATAGCCGAGCGCGCTATGAGACCGCTTGGAATCGGAAGAAAAAATTGGCTCTTCGCCGGGTCGGACAAGGGTGGTGAGCGCATCGCCAACATCCTGACCATTATCGAGACTGCCAAACTCCATGGCCATAATCCGGAGGCCTATCTCACAGACGTCCTGACCAGAATCCAGGGGCACCCCAAGGATCGACTTGCGGAACTGCTACCCTGGCAGTGGGCGCCGGCGAAAGACCGATACGAGGCTGCGTGATGGCACGATCGCGGTTCATCTACACGCTTAAAGAAGTCGCCGGCATGATCGGCGAGAACCTCGAACTGATCGAGGAAATCACCGCCAACTCGGACAACATCGCCGAGGGCGAATTGGTGTATGTCCGTGATGGCAGTGAAGATGGCACAAAAGGCCTGACCGAAAACGGAATTGACGATCTTCAAGCTCTGCTCGCCGACATACGGACCTGGGATGGTGGTATCCGCAAGTTCCTTGTCGATGAACAATGCGATCCCGAGATGATAGAGCGTGTCATGGCTGATGAGGCAAAGCGCATCCCATAGCCGCCCGCTCGACCAGACGAAAATGCGTTCGCCGGACGCTCACGGTCCTATCTAAGACCTACCGAATACAAGGTTGCGGCGCAATGCGAAGCGCCCAAAGGCAGGCTCCCTCGAATTTGATGCTTGCGGATCAACGCACAGCCGGCAAAACAACCGTTCTGTGGTGGCGATCCTAACCGCTTTGCCGCGAAACCGGTGCCAAGCCCCCTTGACAACAGAATCCCCATACAAGGGGTCCACCTAAAAGAGGTGGACACCAAGTGATGGATGAAGGTCAAAAACTCGCCGTGCGGCTGGTTGGTCGGAATGGAAGGCGCCGCTTCGATCCAGGTTCGAAAGATCGCCTAGTTGCGGCCTGCCTTGAACCTGGCGCATCGGTATCGAAACTTGCGCGCGAACACGGGGTCAACGCGAACCTCGTTTGGAAATGGATCAGGAAACACACCCAGGCCCATCCATTATCGCCGTCTTCGTCATCTGCGTTTATTCCCGTTCAGATCGCCGCCCCGAGCAGCGAGTTCGACATTGAGATGCCTGCCACGGATCGCGAAGAGCGATTGCCGACGACGGAGAGAAGCGGCCCGCTGACCTCTCCAGCAAAGGTGAGTGCGTCACTGCCGAATGGTGTGAGATTGACGCTGGAGTGCAGCGATCTCAACGCATTGACGGCAATAATCGGAGCTCTGGGTCATGTTCAGACTTGGCGCTGATCTCAAGGTCTACCTGCATCGCGAGCCGATCGACTTTCGGGCCGGCATCAACAGCCTTGCTGTCCTGGTCCAGGAGACGATGGCGCTGGACCCGTTTGCTCCTGCAGTGTTTGCCTTCTGCAACCGCCGGCGTGACCGGGTGAAGCTGCTGTTCTTTGATCGGTCCGGGTTCGTGCTGGTCCTGAAGCGGTTAACCGAAGACAAGTGCCGCCGAAATCGCCGCGCTCAAAGCCGAGAAGGAAGCGCTCTCGCAGCGAGTCGTAAAGCTTGAGGAGGAGCTGGCGCTTGCAAAGCTGCATCGCTTTGCACCCCGCAGCGAAAAGCACGTTGATCGCCTCTTCAACGAGGCCGAAGAGGCTGCGATCGAAGATGGCAGCGAGGAAGGCGATGTTGTCGAGCTTCCGGACACCGGCCTGCCAGCGGTAGAAGGTCAGACGGGAAAGAAGCGTGGACGCAGGCCTCTGCCGGAAGACCTACCGCGCGAGCGTGTCGAGTATGACCTGCCCGAGGATCAGAAGTCATGTCCCTGCTGCGATAGTCAAATGCATCGCATGGGCGAGGCTGTTAGCGAACAGCTTCATATCGAGGTCAAGGCAAAGGTCCTGCAGAACGTCCGGTTCAAGTATGCCTGCCGCCATTGCGACCGCACCGGGATCAACACGCCCGTTGTGATCGCGCCTATGCCGAAGCAGCCTCTGCCGGGCAGCATCGCCACTGCTTCGACGCTGGCCTTCGCGCTGGTCCACAAATACGTCGATGGCACGCCGCTTTACCGCGTGGCGCAAACATTCGAGCGGGCCGGTGTTCCGATCAGCCGCGGCGCTCTCGCTCACTGGGTGATCGGCTCAAGCGAGAAGCATCTGCACCGCATCTATGATGCCCTGAAACTGCGGTTGCGATCGCAGCCTCTCATTCATGGCGATGAGACGACGGTCCAAGTCCTGAAGGAAAAGGACAAGCAAGCCACCAGCACGTCATATATGTGGGCCTACCGCAGCGGCGAGGATAGTGACGAGCCAATCGTGCTTCTCGACTACCAGCCTGGCCGCGGTCAGATTTATCCGCAGACCTTCCTGGGTGATTATCGCGGTATATTGGTGAGCGATGGCTACACCGCCTGGCGCACATTGGATGGTGCAACCCATGTCGGGTGCATGGCCCATTCCCGGCGCCGCTTCGTCGAGGCCCTCAAAACCAGGAAGAATGGAGGCGGACCGCCGGAACAGGCGCTCCGGTTCTTCGAGCAGCTCTACCGGATCGAAAAGCAGGCAAGAGACAAAACCCCAGATGCCGGGGAGACGACGGCTGACTGCATTCGCCGTTTCCGCCAACAGCACAGCCTGCCTGTTCTGAATGCTCTGAAGGTGTGGCTCGACAATATCGCGCCAAAGGTCGTGCCGGATACAAAGCTCGGCGACGCCGTGTCCTACACCCTGAACCAATGGGATTACCTGACACGCTACACCAGCGACGGCAGGATGCCGATCGATAACAACATTTTGGAACGCGAGATCAGAGTTTTTGCCACCGGAAGAAAATCGTGGCTGTTCAGCGATACCGCTGACGGAGCCAGGGCCAGCGCCGTGATCTACAGTCTCATGCTGACTTGCCGTGCCTGCGGCGTCGACCCGCTCGCCTGGCTGCGCCACGTACTCACAGAGTTGCCGCAGCGGGGCGAAGCGGCCGAAATCGGCGACCTGCTGCCGTTCAACTTCTCCAAGACTACTGCGGCCGGATAGAGCCGGATCTCGCTACCAATGCGCGCACGTTCATCGGTCTTGCTGCCGTCAATGCGCATCGAAAATCGCGCTTACGAATTTCCAATGATTTCTGCAGAACAGGTTCGCGAACATATGGAAGTGATCGGCGCAGACGGCACCCACGTTGGCACCGTCGACCATATGGACGGCTCGTCTCGGATTAAGCTCACAAAGTCGGATTCCGACGATGGTCAGCATCATCTAATTCCTTTGGATTGGGTGGATCACATCGATAAACACGTTCATCTGACCAAGAGCGCGGACGACGTCCGTAGTCAGTGGTCGTCGATCAATTGATTGGGCTGGGAGCCGCTGATGAGGCGGCTCCTTCTGCCGGGATGATCCCTCCCATAGTCGAGACTGCCCAGCGTCCATGCTAAGGATTGAACTCTCTGGCTAAATCGTTTCCTTGGAGTGTTCCATCCTTTGTTTCCGAACTCGTGCGGGCCGCCAACGAGGTCGATCGCCTCTCGACTTCCGAGATCCAAAACCTGCTTATGCGGGCAATAACGACCATCCGCGTCCTGGTGGCTCAGAAGGCACTCGCTTTTCTTCAGAGGACCTTCGCGTGAAAATGGAAACCGAAGAGTCGCAGGCCCGTTACCATTCTATGAGCGACCAGCAGACAGCTAAAAGCGATGCATCCCGGTCGAACGAAGGATGATCAAGTCGGGCATATCGACAATTGACTGTCGACCTCTATGTCGCCAGCGATCTATACAGGAGGACTTTTATGCACACCTGCCATAACGACAGAGCTTCCGCGCTCATTCAAAGCGTCAGGCTGCCCCGCGGGCGAAGGCCTGCCTCGTACTCCGCCCAGTTCGTCACCTTGAAGTTCATTTTGCCGATGTGATGGCGGCGGGCGGAATTGTGCTTATGCGGCATGGTATGCAGATCAATCCCGCTGCTTGCGACCAAACACTCATAGGCGGTAACCGTTGAAATTCGATCCCTGCACCAATGCTCTCTCCATGGAGAAACTCCCGTTGCTCGTCCATGGAAAAGCGATCACAGATCAGGAAGGACAGGACAACGTGGGGCTAGAACACCGGTTACCTTTGTTTTCAGCCGTGACGACTTTTCATTGTCGATTCATGCGTGGACGTTGCCAAAACACCCCCTATCCAAACTTGGCACCTCCGCCGAGTCGATAGGGGCAGTGCTCCTAATGGCTCGACGTATGGCGCAAAGGCGGATCGAGACCGGCGGTGGCAAGATTCGACCTCCCGCCCGCGCCACCCAAGCCTTGGGTGTCTGGTGTTCGTGCAAGTATCAGGTCCTCCGGAAGGACGTAGATTTGCTCCAGCATCCGGTCGAGCAGGTCTAGTTCGTTAAGCAGCGCTCGATGTCGGTCATCCGGCAATACTTGCAGGGCGTATTCGATCACGGCGCGCAATCGCCGCGCGATCTGGAAGTTTTCCGCGCCATACAATCGTATCTCGCTGAAGGTCAGCTCTACGAAGTCCTCCCAGTTCGGTGTCTTGCGGATAAGCCGCAACTTTCCTGACTTGCTGCGAATTTCCTCCCCGAGAAGCTGCCTACTGCCGACAAAGCAGAGAAGGCGCTGAAGCTGGTCTATGGCGAGAACTGCCGTCGTTGGATCGTTGATCGCCTTTGAGAGAGCCTTGATGGCGATATCCACAATGATTCGAAAAGCAAATGTCGAATCCTGCTCGAGGGTTCGCTCTGGTCCGAAGGCCACAAGGGCCTTCAGCGCCCGGTCGCGTGGCAGTGTTGGGCCAAACAGCCGAAACAGCGCCTCGTCCGTCCCGACGAAGTCACCCACTCTTGGGACAAGCTCGATAACGCAGTTCTTATCCTCGCCGAGCGCGACGAGGGCGTTCAGATTGACGGCCACCACGATCGCCGGATTCGCCTTGTGGTACACGATGCGGTCGGGCACGTCAGACAGAACGAAAACGCCTCCATGCGTATCTTCATGCTTAGCACCCTGGCGGTAAACATCTTTGATGACGCGATGGCCCTTTTCACCTACCTTCAGGATGATGCTGACCGGTCGCAGCAGGCGCGCGGCATAGTCGATAAGGTAAAGAAACGCGGCAATGGAACAAAAGCCCAGCATCCCGGCAATTCCGGATATGCCGTGTGGAACGGTGGTGACGAGCCTTGCGAGGGCCCCCGTTGCAAAAAGCAGCGTGAATATGAAAAGGCCGACCGTAAAGCGGATGGCATTATCGCTCAGAAGCGCCGTTGCGATGATCCTGGGTGTTAACTGACCTCCCGCGACCTGAATTGCCACAAGTAGCGAACCAAAGGTAAATACAACAAAGGTTAGCGTCATTGTGATGATCGTCTCCAACATGCGTTGGGTTCCCTCGACGCCCCAAGGCCAAACATCTGCCCACAGGATCCAGGCATCGAACAGGTACGCGTAACGGATTGCACCGACGTAAAGCACGAGAGCGATAAATGGAACGATCCACAGCGAGGATCGGATGTAGCTATTGAAGCTGTACCATTGGTTCCAACGCATCAGGTGAACTCTTCTGCTGGAATCTCCGATCGGAGGGATCTTGCCCTCCTACAATCAACCAAAATCGCGAGTGTCTTGCATTGATAGCGATCAAGAACGGGGAGTTCTTATTTTGATCTCGCTCAATGCCCGTTGCACGCGGGGCTGATAGCCTTCAGAGAAAACCGAGCTCCGAGCGACTATCGGGTCGGCAAAATTTCCACGAACAAACGTAGCGGTCCACATATTTGAAGGTGGAAAACCCAGGGGCGAGCGATGTCACAATCGAAAAAAAACCTAGATACGTCTGCGTCCCGGCAGCTTACGGCCTTTTCAATGTCGTCGATACCAAGAGTGGGCTGCCGGCGGAAGTGGACGTGACTGCAGTATTGCTCACACGGCAAGAAGTGCGGCAACTAATCTTGTGGCTCGAAACCAAGGTTGCATTCTCAGAACGCGATGGCGGAGGCGCTTGTCCGGCCAAGTCATCCACTGGTGCAGAAGCCATTGAAAAAGAATGGCAATTGGGGGTGGGAGCTAACCATCGGGCTCGTACGGCTCTTTGAAATCCACCTGACGGACAGAGATCGAGGGGCAGATTGCAAAGCTAGACAAGGCGCTCCTTGCCGCCCATCGCAACAACGATGTCAGTATTCGGCTTGCGACCGTTCCCGGAATTGGCCCCGTCATCGCTACTTGCCTTTCGGCCAGCGTCTCAGACCCAAAGCTGTTCTAAGGCGGACGTGAGTTCGCAGCCTGGTTGGGCCTTGTCCCCACGCAGCATTCGACCGGTGGCAAACCAAGGCTGGGTTCCATTTCCAAAATGGGCAACCGGCACCTGCGCAAACTCCTCGTGGTCGGGGCGCACGCAGCCCTCTACAGGATTCAATCTCATCCACGGCCGCATTTGTGTAGGTTATGCAACCGATAAATCGGGGGGATTTGTCGACGGTATCTGCAAGCCCAAGAAGCTTTGCGAGGATCACGCGGGTCTTGCCGCTGCCGGGGTAGGCGGCAACACGACGTAGTCTCCCGAGTTTACGGACAGGTCTTTCTACATCAAGGTCAATGCTTGAGGCACTTCCGGCCCAGTTCCATTGCCTTGTAAGTTCCCTTCAGATCGACGACGAAGGTTCCCTTGGTTTCCGGAAACACGATCAGTTCATATTTCTTCGCGACGGCGCGTTTGAATTCCGGGCTGTTCGTCAGGATGTAGCCGCCCGAATATCCGCCCTTGAGTTCTCCATGGGTGCTGGTGGCGACACCACTATAGAGATGGCCGGCGATGGAGACGAAGATTTCCGATTTGGTCCCGTTCTGAAGGCCGATATCAGCCTTCGAGAACACGCCGAGATATCCGACGTCCTGATTTGCGGTAACGCCCATCTGCACCGAACCTGAACCGAAGTCGCGCACGATGAGGCAATCTCCGCGGGTTTGATTGGTATAGACGGTCCAGTCCTCAACCTCCCCGTATTTGACGAGCACATCACTGGCGCTGGGAACGGGATTTTGTCCGTAGGCTGCCATCGCAAACGAAAGCGCCACTGACATTGTCGCGATAAGTGTCACGAAGCTTCTCATTGATATCCCCTTTTGGTGTGCAGGCTGAATTGTTCTGTGGCCGCCGCAATGATCTGCGTGACCCAACGGGATGACCCGAAAAAATCGGCGTCAGTAAAATATCCAAATGCAAGGCGGTCGTGAAATCCTTCGGGCACTCTCTGACCGATTGGCATACCGCCGATGGCGGATCTGGATATTTGGAACCTCCATTCCAATCATCGCGTCCGAACGCAATCGTATATGTAATCGACAAATAAGAAAGATAAAATATTAGACTATCCTAAAAAGAAAGTATCTCCAAACTTTTGGAATTTGCCACCTCGCATAAGCGTTCGGTCATGGTCGCGATTTCACTAGGACTTCTGGGTCCGAGTAAACTTGCGCTGGCATCGCGGCATCTTTCGCCTTGGCTTTGCACGGTCGCGACTGAACGCATTCAGTTCAGCAATCCGAAGATGTCTATTGTTGCGCCGATGTTCTCGATCATGTGGGCCATCTTGGCGCCGAGGGTATCAAGCCGATATCCGGCTACGGGGAGAAAGCATGAAACTTGTTCGAACAAGTCCGCACGCTGTACGCCTCCTTGAGGCGCATTCTCGCCACATCGCCGACGGAGAGGAGCGTGATGAGGCGCTTATAGCCCCGGAAAATCCCATCTCCTGCTAAGCCATAATCGGGGAGCACCTCAGGGAAGCGCGTTCGCGGAGATCGGTGACGGCTCTTAGGGCGTGGCAGTTGAAAAATATACCGAGCTTGCTGTCAGGATTTATCGGAAAATCGCGTGCTTTACAGGCTCGGCATAGTCTCCCGCTCGGGATATGTGCGGGATCTTCACATTGATACGTTGAAGGTGAAGAGCCGAAATTTCCCCTAAGGCCGAGCCCTGCGAAGAGCGTTTCTTGTTTGTTACGACGATGCACTTCCGCTCGCACAACTGGGTGGCCCGTCATGAAGCCCTTTTACTCTTGAGGTCGGCCTCTACCGACTTGCGCAGCGCGTCCATGATGTTCACGACGTTGGAAGACGGGAATGGCATCTTCGGCCTTGCCCTTCGCAGCCTTCTTCCCGCGCCGGTGCAGTTAATGCCGCAAACGAACCGGGCGCCTTGCCTTAAGAATTGCAGCACCGGGCACTTCGAGCTTTCCAATCCTCCGAGAGCGCGACCTCGCCTTCTGGGCGGGCCAGCACGCCAGAGAAGAACAAACCTTTGAAAGGTCTCATCGATATTTTCTTGCGCATCGTGAACAAGATCTCGCCACCTTTGCTGACCGTGGCGGGTCGCCATCACGGTAGTGCTTGCACCGTTCGGTGGCGCCTGAGCAGGCCGCGTGGTTTACCGAGAAGGCGAGGCATCCTTCGCATATTAAAAACTACGTGTATCCTTCAACGTATCGTGCTATTATTAGTTGTTTCTAAATTGCGACCTGCCGCGATCAGAGTTGACCGCGGCCCCTTGTGGTTTCCAAACATATCACTGCACACACGAACCCTCGCTCTGGTAAGGGGCAAGGGTGTTTGGGAGGACGACTATGATGCGCCTAGTTTCAATCGCAATAGCATTTGCAGGTCTTGGCTTGGCAGGCCAGGCCTTGGCCGCGGAAGTGGACATGTCAAAGGTTACCTGTAAGGAAGTTGGCGACATGTCTGCCGCCAAAACCATCGGCGTGGCCATGTGGGTGAACGGGTACGTTCACGGAAAAGCTGGCAGTGCGATGATCGACGGCGAAAAGGCTCACGCCAACGCGGAGAAGGTCGCCGCCTATTGCAAGAGCAACACCGGCTCTACGCTGGCAGACGCCATGGAAGCGGTCTCTAAAATGTAGCAGAACCTGTGACAGTGGCGGCATTCACGCCGCCACTGAGAGCATCAAGGCTATAGTTATGGCCTCTCAACGGGAGACGGACCATGTTCGGACTCAAGTCTTTCACCGCTGCCTCGATGGCTGCAATATTCCTCTTGGGCATGCCAGTAATGTCCGTCGCGACAGAGCAGGGACAGCAGCGCAAATCTGCGCGTGATATCCGCCAAGACACCCGCCAGGGCGCGCGGGATACAAAGCAGGACTGCCGCGCGGCCAATGACCAAAGCAATGCTGCATGCCGGCAGGATAAACGCGCCACCAAGCAAAAAGGACGTCAAACAGGACGAGACATCAAATACTAAGGTTTGAAGTCACGCGTATCGACGACGCGGAACGCCGGGCTGCGGCTCTGCGCATAGCCGTCCTTGTCAAAGTGATAGTAAACGCCGTTGATGCACGGTCTGCATGTCGAGATAGCCTCAAAAGCTCAGTAATATCAAAGCGCCAAACTTAAAGTGGTTCGCAATCAGAGAGGCGGCGGTTCAGATCCGTTCAAGGCGACCATCTTGATCGCTACAGAGCCTAAGACCGAGCAGCGGCCAATGCATCTAACATGATGGCGACCCTTGCGAGATCTTCTTCATTTAGCACTTCGACTGCGGAATCAATGCGCTCTTGCAGATTGCGTTTGATGCTCTTTGCGGTCCGGTTGAGATCGTCTCGGGGCAACGCCGATCGACTACGCCTCAGATGACGTCGACAGCTACGTTGCGAAGCATTCCGACGGAAGAGGTTTCAATGTTGTCTACGACACGGTTGGCGGTCCGGGGCTGGACATCGCTTTCAAAGCCGTCGGACGGTTTGGTCATGTCGTGAGCTGCCTCGGTTGGGGGACACACGCGCTAGCTCCGTTGTCATTCAAGTCTGCAACCTACTCCGGCGTATTCACGCTGATCCCTCTTCTAACCGGCGAGGGACGAGAACATCACGGCGACATCATGCGAGAGGCGACGAAGCTGGTGGAAGCTGGAAAGGTCTCGCCGCGGGTCGATCCGAGGAAATTCACCCTGGCGACGGCCTCCGACGCTCATGAACTTTTGGAGAATCGCAAGGCAAACGGGAAGCTTGTCGTCGAGGTTCATTGACAGGCCTCGAAAGTGTGATCGTTGCCCTCCGCATTCAATCTTACAGGAGATATCCATGCCTTTCGTGAACATCAAACTGGTCGACGGCGTCTTCACCAGCACCCAGAAACATGCCTTGGCGAAGGCGATCACAGACGTCATGGTGAAATTCGAAGGTTCCGAGGCGTTCAGGTCGGTGACCTGGGTTCTGATCGAGGAACTACATACGGACGGCTGGCACATTGGTGGCGAACCCTTTTCGGGGCCACCTTCGCTAATGACTACGCTCGGCAGATCAAAGGCCGTCTACGAGATGATCGACGGGAACCCAACGGCTCGTGACGAGTTCGCCTCGGTGTTGCCGCCTAAATCAGAAGCGGTATGACTGGTCGGCGCATTGCAAAGGTCCGAGGATGACCAGCGAGTACGATGAAACCAAAAATCCCGCGCTGACAGGCATCAAAGGACTATGCCCGCGGTGTCAGCGCGGTCATCTATTCAACGGCCTTCTGTCGCTGGCTCCCGGTTGCGAGGTTTGCGGCCTGGATTATTCCTTCGCGGACCCAGCTGACGGACCAGCATTCTTCGCCATGAGTATCGTCGCGGTTCCTGCGCTCGCATTCGCTCTCTGGCTCCAGTTGACCTTCGACGCCCCGTTATGGGTTCACCTTGTGGTCACTTTGCCGCTGACCCTCGCTGCCTGCATCGTCCTGTTGAGGCCCCTGAAAGGGTGGTTGGTCTGCTCGCAGTACTTTCACAAGGCGGAGGAAGGGCGGATCGATACTGATTGGCGTGTCTAGGACAGAGGCATGCTGGATGGCCGGAATTGGGAATCGCAGACGAAAGCGCACACCTATCTATTTGGAAAGCTGCTTTGCGATCGCCCCGAGGCAACCTGCGAAATCTTCCACCATCTGACCGCTTAGCTGACGCTGACCGTTCTCTCGAGCCAGACATCGACATCCAACTACTCACCGTCGTTAGGCACGACATAATCGCGGATTTCCTCGAGAGCGTCATCCAGCTCCTGCCGACCTACCGTAGGCTTCGACTGTTCCCGTGCCGCCCGTGCGATCGTGTCGGGTCCGGATTGGGTCATGTAATATTGGCCGCGCCCATCTTCCTGGCCGACACCCGTTCTCGCGGCCCGGGCCGGTTTCAAACGGAAACCCGCCCTGACGAAGGAAGCGCGCGGCGAGCTTAGTTAGCGGTCCTCAATTCAATGTCGGCGGCTTCGGACGACCTCCCCACGCCAAATTGCTGCGCGAGGGATTTCAAGCCGTTCCGGTAGATACCGGATACCACAGAGACTGCCTCTGCTTCAGTCACACCGACTGGTTTGAATTCACCCGACCACTCCACCACGGACCCGCTGTCCGCATCGCTCTGCGTGACGCCCAGTGTCGAACGATAGGTGCCGACCGGAATTGGCGCCTCGACAAGTTCGTAGGTGTAGCTGCGTTTGGCCTGATCAAATCTTATAAGCCTTTCCGAAAATTGCGCGCCCTCCACCGTTGAAAAGCGGCGGATGCGGCCGCCGTCGTGGAGTTCAAGGCTCGAAATAAAGGGAAGCCAGTCGGGGAGTGAACCAAACCCGCCGATCAGTTTCCACACGTGGTCGGGCGAAATGGGAAGCGCAATTCTTTCAACGACGGATGCCATATCGTCTTCTCCTTTTTCATCTGCTTTGTTCATGTCGGGTTCGCGCGCGAGGTCGAGGCGCCTGTTGCATGAAGGCAAGGCCATCGACTTGTGCTCGTGCACACCCCGCAGTTGAAGCGTAGATCGTTCGTCGCAAAATAGGCGTTAAAGTTCGTAACGCGCGGTGAATTGAACGCTCCCGCCGACACTGATTCTGAGTGGCAGTCCCGACTGGGCCCGCACACCTGGGGCCAGCGGGCTTCTGGTGCGGTCAGTTCCAGCCGCTACGGTGATCGCGGAATCGGGACACCTTCCCTTTTATGAGGAACTTCGGAAATTTCAAGCGGCCTTATCGGCGTTCGTTCGAGAGTGCCGCTCCGACGCGACTTCAGACATGGACAATGAGGAGGCTTACGCCAGGACGACGTGATCGTTGCAATAACGAAGTGCTCATGCCTGTCTTCGTCTCTGTGACCTTGAAACCTTTGAGACCGGTAACTTCTCTGGGGTACAACACTCAGCGTTAGGCCAGCGCGGTCCATCATCGTCGCATTTGTTGGAGAGGAAGCGACGGCGGTGGATGGACGAAGCACTCTCTCGTCCGATCATTACAGTTTGAATACAAGCATTTTTTCTGCTGTCATCTCCTTCATCGTATAAGGGATGCCGCCGATGCCGTAGCCGGATTCACGGCGTCCGGCAAACGGCATCCAGTCGGTGCGGAACGCTGTGTGATCGTTGATCATGACCGCAGAGGCGTCGAGACGTTCGGCAGCATAGAAGGCTGCCGCGAGATCTTGCGTGAAAATGCTCGATTGGAAGGCGACCGGCAGCGCGTTGGCTTCCGCGATGGCTTCATCCAGGGTTTCGAAGGGGAAGATGCAAGTGAGTGGCCCGAAGACCTCGAGAGTTGAAACCTTGGCGTCCTTCGGCGGCCGGACAAGAACCGATGGCTTCAAAGTCGTCTCGCTGACACGCCCACCGCCAAACTCTCTTGCACCTGCCGAGACAGCCTCCTTAATCCAGCCTGCAACTCGGTCAGCCTCCTTCGGCGTGATCAGCGGCCCAACCTCGGTTTCAGGCAATGTCGGATCGCCAGTTCTTAACGCCGCGACGTGGGCAGCGAACTTCTCGATAAATGTCTGTTCAATGTCCGTGTGCACATAGATGCGCTGCACTGATACGCAGACCTGGCCCGCGTGGTAATAGCCGCCCTTTGCTATCGGTTCGATGATCCGGTCGAGATCGACACTCCTGTCGACGATCAGCGGCGCCACGCCACCATGTTCGAGCGCGCAGCGCGCACCGGGCGCAAGCTTCGAGCGAAGCTGCCAGCCAACTTTTGCCGAACCGATGAAGCTCAGGAATGCGATCCGGGAATCGGTTGCGAAAGCTTCCGAGAGGGCGCGATCCTCGGGCAGGAAGGTCTGCACCCAGCCATCGGGTAAGCCCGCCTCATGCACCAGTTTGACCAGTTCGACGCAACTGAGCGGCGTCGCCGTTGCCGGCTTGACGATGACCGGGCAGCCGCTGGCAATTGCCGGCGCGATCTGGTGAACGACGAGGTTCAAGGGGTGGTTGAAGGCCGAAACAGCGGCAACGACGCCGATTGGCTCCGGAACAGTCCAGGCGCGGCGGTTGACGCTTACCGCCGTCAGGCCCATCGGGATTTCCCGACCGGCCCATGTCCGCAGCTCATTCGCGGCGTAGCGGATCCCATCGATGGCGCGATCAGTCTCGATAAGCGCATCGGTGAGAGGCTTGCCGCCTTCGCGGGCAATCAATCGGCCGAAATCTGCGCGTTTGTCCTGAACCAGAGCGGCGAGCCGATGAAGTATCTCGATACGACGATAGGGCTTCAGCCAGTTGGGTCGATCTTTAAACAGGTGCTGGGCGGTGCTCAACTTTCGTTCGAGTGCGGCCGCATCGTCGCTTGGAAGTTCGGCAATTGGCGACCGATCGAATGCTTGGACGACTTCAATCATGGGGGGCCTCGATGTCGTTGTTTATGATTTGCCTTGATAAGCGCGGAGCTCTGCGCCCATGCGCTAGGGCGCAGATGTCGTTCGGCGATGCCCGTTCAATCTAGCGTCGGATTCTCCGGAGAGAGAGTTAAGCGCTGTAGTTTCCGGTGAATTCGCCCGCTCTCGTTCGCGTGACAGCTGATCGGTCGGTCGAATATACCAGCTTCGGCGGTACTCGGCCTGCGATCCCGGCAGCCTTCGCTAAAATATGAGAAGGAATAGCTGCGCCTTGGCACCATGAACTCTATGCCGATGAAGGAATCGTGGCGTTCCGTCGCGCATTGCCGCGTCCCAAGAGCTACCTTGCCGTCACCGGTTCGCCACTCGCACCGAAATCCTCGACCGTCCCCTTAAGCTCGAAGCTTCATTCGATTGGGGCAGCCTCTGCCAGGTCACGCAGAAAATTCTCGAAGTTTTACCACGCTTAACCCCATGCGGCCCGAAGCATCGCTACTATGAGCGGCCGCAACGGGCCTGGTTGTGGCACCAAGGGGAAACTCCGGCGAAGGTTCGCTGCCCTCGATCCCCACCCTTAGGTCGAACAGAGGAGCTCGAAGAGGAACATGTTTCAGAAAGCTTTTGAACCTCAATGCACGGCGGTCGCGATCCATTGTACGGATGCGGCACAACGCCGGCGGCGCGGCCTCACGCTCTTTGCGCTGGCGCTTGGGAGTTTCTGTATCGGCACATCCGAATTCGCAAGCATGGGCGTTCTTCAACTGTTTGCTGACAGTCTTGATATCAGCATACCGGTGGCAACCAACGCCATCACCGCCTATGCCTTCGGTGTGGTGATCGGTGCGCCGCTTGTCACGCTCGCTGCCGCTAGGCTGAACCGAAAGAGCTTGCTTCTTGCCTTGCTCGGCCTGTTCATCGTCGGCAACGTGCTCTCAGCACTCGCCGCCAACCTCGGAATGTTCGCCATGGCCCGCTTCATCAGCGGTATGCCGCAGGGTGCCTATTTCGGTGCCGGCGCCGTCGTCGCTTCCTATATCGTCGGACCCGGACATGGTGGCAAAGCCTTTGCGCTCGTGATGACCGGGCTGACCGTTGCCACAATTATCGGTTCGCCGCTCGCCACCTTCCTCGGCCAGAACCTCGGCTGGCGTAACACCTATTTCGCCGTCGCTGGCGTCGGCGTGCTGGCGCTTATGGCGCTTTGGGCATGGGTGCCTCGGACTGATGCGCTGAACGGGGGAGCGATCGTGCAGGAACTCAGTTCGCTGCGCCGCGGAGCCGTCTGGATCATGATGCTCGTCGCTGCTCTTGGCGTCGCCAGCATCTTTGCCGTCTACACATTCATCGGGCCGTTCGTGACCAATGTCGCGTTTATCGATCCGGCGTGGATCCCGCTGGCGCTCGCCCTTTTCGGCATCGGCATGACGACCGGCAATCTTATCGGCGGGCGCCTCGCCGACAGGTATCCGTCGCGCGGCCTCATCGTCGGTTTCGGCAGCGCCTTGATCGTGCTGGCAGCCCTTGCTTCGCTGGGCGACAATGTCGCATTTCTGATGATTGGTCTCTTCAGCGTCGGCACGACGATGATGATCGCCATTCCGACGATTCAGGTGCGGCTGACAAGCTTTGCGCCGGAGGCGCCGACACTGATGGGCGCTATGAACCTTGCGGCGCTCAACGTCGCCAACGCCTTCGGCGCCTGGGCCGGCGGAGCGGCGATTGCCGCCGGTTTCGGTCTGCTCTCGGCGGTATGGGCAGGGTTCGTCCTCACGTTTCTTGGCTTGGTCGTGTTTGCCGTCACGCTGCCGCGCGCCCCTCAATTCGCTGCGGCGTGAGAATAACGCAAAGCCTGCGCGATAAATGGAGATCGAACCGTGGCAAGAGCCCATCTTTTCGAGTTCACAGAGATCGTGGCTCATCGTCTTTGAAACGGGATCTTGATTGCGCCGATATGCCGGTATTGGGTCGAGGATGGCTGCATGAACGACTGGCATCTCGTCACCATTCAGGCGGGGGCGATGCTGCTATTTCTTCGAAAGCCGGTGATAGCACCATCACCCAGGGGGGTCCGAATTAACTCCGTTTCACGGGGTTTTACTTCAGCTCCACTGCCGACGTTTCTAGAATAAGGCGGCGGTGATTGACCGGCAGATAGGGTCATCTGCACCTTCGCCGCTACGAAATCATGATTGTGAAGGTGGATGATCCCATCCGCGCTTCAACTGCACCCAACAGCTAGCAGGCGTCACACAAACGCCATGGAGGCACCATGAGCAAGGGTACTATTCTCGTCGCCGTATCGGCAGCCGATCGCATTCCACTGGCCGGCGGCGTGATCGGCAAGACCGGCACTTATCTCAACGAACTCGTCGTTCCGGTCATGACGGTCGTGGAGGCGGGGTATGATTATGTGCTGGCAACGCCGACCGGCACCAAGCCGATCATCGACGAAGTGTCATGGGCGGTCGGGCATTTCGAAAACAATCAGGCTGCGTTCGAAAAGGCGATCGCCTTTTTCGAAACCGACCCCGCCATGCAGCATCCGCGCACCCTCACGTCGGTCGTCGCCGACGGCCTTGACAAATATGCGGCTGTCTTTGTGCCGGGCGGCCAAGCACCGATCGTCGACCTGTCGCAGGATGCAGACTTCGGCACGATACTGAAACATTTCCACATGCGAGCGAAGCCGACGGCGCTGCTGTGCCATGGTCCGATTGCCCTGATCTCATCGCTGACCGAGATGAAGGCTTTCCGCACGGCACTGGAGGACAACGATACCGGTGCCGCCAAGGCTGCCGCCGCCGAGGGCTGGCCCTATGCGGGCTACAGGATGACCATCTTCACCAATGAGGAAGAGAAATATATCGAGGATGAGATCCTGCACGCGAAGATGCAGTGGCACGTAGTCGATGCGCTGCAGCTCGCCGGCGGCAATGTCTCCCGCAGCGAACGGGATTTCCAGCCCTACGTCGTTCACGACCGGGAACTGATAACCGGCCAGAACCCCCGCTCCGATCACGAGCTGGCAAAGACCCTTGTCTCGGCGCTAGATGCGGGATTGAGCGCCAAGGTTGCCTAAGAATAAGCGGGGACGTCCCCATCAGGGGACGTCCGTTTGGTTAGGCACCTGTAGCACTTCACTCCTGCCCGCTAAGGCGGCAGTCATATTCTGGACCCGTAGACGGCGTTGATGATTGCAAATGCAGACTCAGATCGACGCCGTCCAATCAGGGCCGGTGCGTGAATTAGCGACCCGCCGACGGAAGAATTCGCTAAGTTTAAGCCGGTTTACTCGATAGACCGGCGTCTCTAGTGGATATTCGAAACGCAGTCCCATTCGGACATGCCGGCCGGTGGCGATCGCATGGGTGCTAAGATCGGCGCTTGTTATTAACCTTTCAGGCGACGCCGGTGGCGGAGAATGTAATCGGGTGAAGTAGGCATTCGCGACATCCGCTGATCATTCGATCGGACAGCGCCCTTTCGGCGGGGTGCTGGCGTTGCGATTTCGCGTCCGCTCGCCGCCGTGACAGGACTCAGCTCCGCGCCCTAAATTCGGGACCAGCATAAACCGATTGGAACCTAGCCGATGAATCTCGTATCCTGTTTGTATCTGATCAGGATTGCAGAGCACGGGAGCCTCTCCAGTGCGGCAATCGTCCTTGGCGTTACACAGTCGACCCTCAGCCGGGCTGTGCGCGAGATTGAGTCCGAACTCGGCGCTGTGATCTTCCATCGCGATGGACGCGGCGTGGTCCTAACCGATGAAGGCGCGGTCGTACTTGAAGCTGCACGGTCGGTGACCGCGACCTTGGCAAGCGTGCACGCTAGACTGGAAGCAATGAGTGGGGTCGTCGGCAAGGCGATTACGGTGGGCATCATGCCGTCGACTGCACTGTTGTTGACCGTTCCGTTGATGTCGCGATTGCGAACTGACTTTCCCGGGACGCAGATGCAAATCGTCGAGGGATCAACAGGGACACCTCCTGGAGTGGCTGAGTGATGGCAGGCTGGACCTAGCGGTCATCTATGACAGTTCGTCGATCAGCAGATTCAATCCGGAACCCGTCCTGACCAACGACCTACATCTTGTGGCTGTGCGCAATGCACCCGCACTTCTTCCCGAAACGCCTTTCGCGAGTTTGGCGTCTTTTCCCCTTGTCCTTCGGAGCTGTAAACATTCGACCCGCCGGGAGCTGGACCACTTCGCAAGCGAACATGGCGTGAAGCTTTTGCGACACCTCTTGGCGGGGCACGCGGCAAGGGAGTGAATCGCATCAACAGAAGCTTCCGCGACGAGATAAGGTCGGTTTATCGGGGCTATTCTCGCCAGCCAGCAACCTGAACACCGGAAAATATTTGAGCCAGCTGGTTAAGCATGACAGCCGGTTGGCTCCTTCACCTAGGACATTTGCACTCATCTGTGTTGCCGAGGCTTCTCCTGCCGCAACGCATAGTTAGGCGCAAGTATTTGAATTTGCTGCAACTCATTCCGGTAAGGCCAAGGACAATTCCCTTCAATTCTCAAGGTTTAACAGGTGGCGACAGCGCCGGGATGTTAGCCTTTTGCCAATGTCATCCGTGAGTTTCGTGCCTCCGCCGCCGGCGGCATCCCCTCCTAGGACAGGTTCGACATCATTGAATTTGAAGCGAGGACCAGATGCCACTGACAAACGCATCGATCAGACTTGAAGAGGCGAAGCGGATGCTGCGCGCTGCCGAGGCGAAGGCTGTTTCTTTCGGCATCGCCTATAACATCGCCGTCGTCGATGCCGGCGGCCATCTGGTCGCCTTCGTCCGTCAGGATGAGGCGCTGATCGGCAGCATCGAGCTGGCGATCAACAAGGCAGTCACGGCACGCCTCTTTGACAAGACGACAGCCTATCTCGCAACGCTCGCCCAGCCCGGGCAGCCGCTCTACGGCATCCATCAGACAAACCGAGGAAACGTGATCATTTTCGGGGGCGGCATCCCTGTAGTGCGCGACAACAGGATCATCGGCGCCGTTGGCGCAAGCGCTGGATCCGTCGAACAGGACATTGCTGTTGCCGAAGCCGCCATTGCCGCAATCGCGTGAGGTCCAGACAAAAATCCTTCCGATGCACATCCACCAACCTAAGAGGAGAAAGACATGAAAGCGGCCCGCCTATACGAATACAACAAGCCCCTCGTCCTCGAGGAGGTGCCGGTTCCCGACATTCAGCCGGACGAGGTTCTGGTCAGTATCAAGGCCTGCGGAATGTGCCGATCAGACGTTCTGCTCGTGGACGGTTTCTTCACCACCTATGCCGACATTCCGCGGCCCATCACTCCGGGACACGAGATCACCGGTATCATCGACAGGGTCGGCAGCCTGGTGCCGAAGTCAGCGATCAAGGAAGGCGATCACGTCGTCGTGGCGCCCGGCTGGGGTGATGGCACCTGCCGGCATTGCCTTGTTGGCAATACCCAGATCTGCGCCAATGTGCGCTGGCCGGGCTTTGGTGCATATGGAGGATTCGCAGAATCCATCCCAGTTCCCGCCCGCTACGTAATTAAGGTCGACAAGCGTCTCAAGTTCGAGGAAATAGCGCCGCTCACCGACGCTGGATTGACACCATACCGCGCCATCAAGAAGCTTCGCAACGCCGGTGTCCTTGGCCCCGACAGGGTTATCGGCGTCTTTGGCGTTGGCGGTCTCGGTGCTTATGCGGTACAATATGCAAAGCTGCTTGGGAGCGGGGCGAGGGTGGTTGCCTTTGCACGTAATCCAGAGAAGCTGTCACTTGCCAAGGAATACGGGGCTGATGACATCATCAATATTAACGGGAAATCCATTGGTGATATAGTTGCTGAGCTCAAGGCGGCGACGGGGCAGGGCGATATCGACGCGGCAATTGATTGCGCGGGTGCCAAGGAGACCGTGGAGATCGCAACCGGACTACTTGCGATTAGTGGTCACTATGTCGACGTCGGCTTCATCGCCGATCGCATCGACATTCCCCTCTTCCCGCGCGTCTCCCGTGAACAGACCATTCAAGGTTCGTTCTGGGGCAACAACACCGATCTCGCCGAGGTGATGGCTTTGGCCGCCAAGAACAAGATCCGCCATACGATCGAGACCTTCTCCTTCGAGGAAATCAATCCCTATCTCGATCGATTGAGAAAGAACGAGATCGTCGGACGATCTGTGCTGAAGTTCTGACGTGACGCTGCCCCGGCAGCAGCCGAAGTTGCTGCCGGGGCAGCAACTTCCCATCCTCCGCGGCGCGCTAGCTGCGGCACCCATTCGATCTGCAGCACGCTGAAGGGCTCCCGCTGCCCAATTTTGTGTGTAGAAACAAAGACAGGCGGACATCGGCAAGCGCGCCGGCGCACCGCCGGTGGCATCGTGCATATCTGTTATGCGATGCATCCTGCACCAGCTTGCTCTACCCAATCGGACAAATGTTTCGGCCTGATTTCGGGACAGCGACTTCGGCCAATGCAATTCCAAAACCGCAGTCGCCAAAAGCAAACTCGTTCTGGCAAGCTTTGCGACGCCACGGGATGGCTGCGATGGCGGCGGTGAAGTGGCTGACGCCGCTGACGCCGCATTCAGACAGGAGCAAAGGACCGAATCTGGTTCAGTCACATTCGCAGAGACCGACATTGAACACATTGAAGTTTGGGCATTTTATGATTTTTGGACCGCCGGCCGGGGCGCACAGCAATGGACCCCTGCCGGCGGATCGGCGCCTGCTTCGCGACCTCCGGTCCTCGCGCAGCATTTCCGTCTGGCGCCAGCGCGAGATCTCACCAAGCCGGTTCCGGCTCACGGATGGGACTGTCTTCTTTTTCCGGCACAAACGTTGGGATAATTTCGAGCGGATCAACCACCGCCATCTCCCACCCAGAAATTCCGCACGTATGGGTTTTTTGCCTCCGGCGGATGCCAGTATGTGCGACTGCATTGCAATTGCCTCATGCGAGGCGTGCAAGGCCGCCCCCATGAGCGCAAGTCCGCACAACAGATCCCGGAGTACATACTGTTCAACAGATGACGAGGGTATCGCCTCCGGCTCTTTTGAGTGCGCGATCGTCTCATCCATCAATGAGACAAGCTGCGGATGCCGGATTTGAGGTGTGGCGTTGAGCTGTTTTCTTGTCGACATATGGGCCTCCAGAAGAGGCCATAGAAACGGATCAGATTGCCGGTTTGTCGCGCCTACGGAGCATTTTCGCTACACTTGTAGTACTATTCTTTTGGTGCGGGCTACGGTCGCGCCGCGGCCCAACCCAGCCGGACATCTGTCGTCGCCGACGGCTAATGCCGGGGAGCGTGTTCGGCAGAGGGTCGAGCCACTGCACTTTCCTCTTCAGAAGCCTTGCCGTCGAGCAGATTTCTTGCCGCGGAAACGTCAGCGCTGACTTCTCCACCGTCGAACCGAGTCAAGATTTCCCGGAGAGCATGGAGTGATTGTTTGGCCTCCTCTTCCCCCGTTCTCTTGCCCAGGCGTGCAATGTCCGTGGCGATCCGAAGTTCCCAACTAAGGGACGAATGTTCCCGCGCCAAGCACAAGGCCCGCTTCAGCAACGAGTTCGCCTTATCCAGACGGGGTTTGGGCGCATCGGCGAGGACTATAGCCTTTATCCGCAGAAGCTCTGGCTGCCTGAAACTGCCGCCGGCGTTTTCGTCTACGGCCAAGGCCGCATTTATTGCGGTCATGGCTTCTTCGTGGGCTCCTAATTTGTTCAAGCCTTGGGCAAGCGCGCCCAAGGCAGTAAGTGTAGACGCCACGAGGCGGCCGCCGAGCACGGCATCCAGATGCGCCCTCAATAAATCGATGGCACGGTCCGTATGTCCTTGGAAAAGGCGAAGCTGATCGCGCATCGTCAAACCAGCTTCGTGCAACCCAGCCAACGAGTAGCGCCGTGTTAAAGTGTTCAGCCGCTGCACATATGGTCGCGCCTCATCGAACTTGCCGCAAAGGAGGAGTACCTCCACGCCGACGACAAGCGTGACGCACAGTGGACCAACATCTTGACGCGCGTCGCGGATCGCCTCTTCAACGAACTGGAGACTGCGATTATGTGACCCCCTCAACCAGACCATCCGTGCATGCAGAATTCTTGCAACTGCCTTTTGAGCGATATCGAGTTGACCCAGCGGCGCGAGGCCGAGTGCCGCCTCCTCCAGGAAACCGACATCGTAGGCTTCCTGCGACAGCTTCTGGTCGCCGCACATCTGATAGGACGAACCCAGCAGCCACTGCGCCACAACACGCTCGATCGGCCCTCCTTTTATTTCGGCGTCCGCTGCGTAGCGTTTGGCCAGGTCGAGCATCTTCGGATAGCTGCCGGATTTCAACGCTAGAAAATGCTGTCCGGCGCGCAGGTGGAATTCGGTTCTGTGGTCCTTAAGCCGTTTGCTGAGCTCTATTCCGGTTTGGAAGGCGGCGTCCGTTTCGGTGACATTATGGCTTGTATAGAAAGAGGAAGTGGCGAACCCCTCCAGCAGCCGCAGTTCCAAGTCCGAGCCGGTTAGCCTTTCGGGAATGGCCGAAAGAGCCCGCCTGCACCATTTCGTGCATTCGACCATGCGCCATTGGTCCATGAACATCGGTATCGAAAACTTGCACAGCTCCAAAGCGAGTGGCAGCTCTCCGTCCTCCGAGAAGGCCCAATCAAGCGCGGCCAGTACGTTGTCGACGTCGAACTGGACGTCGAAGCCAGTCTCCGCGTCAGTCCGAACGCTTCTATCACTGGCCAGCTTGCGCAGACACTCAACGTAATAGACCGCGTGTATTCTGCGAACTCCGCGTCCGGTCCCTGTTTCGCCGAGCTTCGCCGTGGCATAGGTCTTCGTGATCTCAAGAAGTCTTAGGCGCGATGAGCCTTCCGGCGAAAAAGCCGAAACCAGCGATTTTTCCACGAGATCGTCGATCATTTGGCTCGCCTCTGAGGGCGACGAGTCATTCGCCTTGGCTACGGCAAGGGCTGCATGGAGAGAGAAGTCCCCGGCGAATACCGAGAGCCGTTGCAGGAAGAGCTTACTTGTCTCGGTCAACAGGTCATAGCTCCAGTCGAGCATCGCTTCGACCGTTTGGTGGCGTCGCTCGGCATTCCGTTTGGCTCTCCATTGAAGGACAAGCTGATTGTCGATCAGGGCGGCGACCTTCTCCAACCCATATGATCCCACACGACTTGCAGCCAATTCGATAGCGAGAGGATTGCCATCGAGCCTTCGGCAAATTGTCCCGATCACGGCCGCGTTCCGATCATCGAGAGCATCAAGGAATCCGCCTCGGGCCGCTCGATCCATGAAGAGCTCAACCGAGGGCCATGCGATCGCCTGCTCAGGGGTTAGACGGCCAGCGTTCGGTGGGACGCCAAGTGGCCGCAACAGATAGATCGCTTCACCGGGGAGACGCAATGCCTCACGGCTCGTGACGAGGAGATGGGTGCCCTCTGCCCGTTCTCTGACGAATTCTATAATGCCGGCAACCGCATCGATGACGTGCTCGCAATTATCGAGAACAACTAGGCTGCGCTGCTTCGCAACATGCTCGACGAAGCGCTCCAGTGGGGAAACACCTGGAACAACATTAAGGCCGCCAACTGCGGCAACCGCGTCGATCACTCTATCCTGTGTCAAGACCGTGCTCAGATCGACAAAATGGACCGTTTCGAAGCCTGTGAGCTTCTGGGCTACGGCAAGAGCCAGCGAAGTCTTACCTACCCCTCCAGGTCCGACCACAGTCACAAACCGCCAGGACTTGATGGCCTTTTCCAGCTCTGCACCGTTCTCTTCGCGTCCGAAGAGGCGCTCGACGAGACGCGGCAGTCGCTGCGGCCGGAAGAACGGCGAGTCCGCCACAACAAGCTGGGGAGCGATTGGAGGCTCTCGAGCTGTGTCAATTCCGCTATCTATCTGCTCCGACTTGACCATGACAGGCGCGACGAAACAATAACCCCGGCCGGCGACACTGGTTATGTAGCGCGTGCCCTCAACCCCACAGCCAAGTTTCCGTCTCAGATGTGCCATCTGGACACGAAGGTTGGACTCTTCGACATTCAGGCCTGACCAGGCGACAGACATGAGTTCGCGACGCGAGATCACCTCGCCGGGGCGCTGTACAAGTGCCGTGAGCAGATCGAATGCCCGGCTTCCCAGCATGACCTCCGCGTTGCCGCGGTTCAGCGTTCTGCCGCCGACGTCGAGGGAGTAAGGTCCAAATCCGAAGACGCTGCCGTTCGAGCCGTTTGCCATCATGGTCTTCGCCTTCGGGTGATGTGGGAAAGATAGCTCCCGTGCTTGCCGTCCGCGCTCGCCCGATGCATCGGAAACGCAGGGGCTTCCTTGATTGATCAAGTCGCGGCACTATGAACCGCCGTACGAAAAGTGACAAGTGTCAAGCGGGGCGCCTCAAGTCGCTCTCTAATGCAAGACTGATGCTCGCAAAGGACTATCTATATACGACACGGAAGGCGCAGTGCAGGGACAGCCAACCTCACATTCCGTCCGTGTTAATTCAAACGGTTGGCATTTGAGGTTGTGATCGGCTGACCGTTCCCGATGTCTGCGGCGACACGGGTCCGCCGATTATTCATCTTCTACTGTTCATCAAGCAACCATAAGCGCTCGACGCCCGGATTAGGTCGCTGATTTCACTGAATTTGACAGCATTTTGCGCGCCATCCTCGTGGTGCTTCTTTATCCTTACGCACAAATTGTGGGCCTGAATCGGACGACGGCTGGCCATACGAGTGCGGATGGAAGGAATTGATTATGTCAACCGTCAAGGTTTATGGCGTTCTCACTGCGAAAGAGGGGCGCACACTGGAGCTGGCAGACCTGCTTCGGGAGATGGTCTCGCTCTCGCGGTCAGCGGAAGGAAATGTTCGCTACGATCTCTGGCAGGACAGTGAAAACCCCGCCCGCTTCTTGCTTGATGAACTCTATCGGGACCAAAAATCGGTCGCGGCCCATAAGGCCAGCCCGCACTTTCAGAACTACCTCGCACGCGTCGGCGATCTTGCCGACAGGCTGCCGTTGACGGTGACCGCGGTTGATGTCGCATAGCAAAGGAGCCTGATCCGACCGTCCACCGTCCCGGAACTGGAGCGCGATTATCGCACCGAAAGGAGTGATCATGTTCGCCAAAGCCTATTAAACTCGGTGTGCGATTGTGGAGCTGTACTGGAGCAATGCCGTCGATCGTGGCAGGAGCGGCTTCACGCGGTTCGCGTTCCCACTCGGCAGCTTCTGCGTTGGGGCCTCCGCGTCTGCCAGCATGGGACCATGAACCCATTCCTGGCCGATCTTGGTGTCGCAATCCCTGCAGCGACGAACGCGATATGGCCTATGTCTTCGGCGTCGCGCCATTGGTTGCTTTTGCGGCGGCTCGTCTCAACAGAAGTTTCCGGCAAGTAGGCTCAAAGTCGTCGTAAGCGGCGGGATGTCTTGACATGCGTTTAAATGCGAATGGTGCGAATAGAAGCGTGGAGATTAGAGCAATGGCCAATGCAGCGCTTTTCGAGCCACTCGCGATACGTAACCTATTGTTGAGAAATCGGATCGTCATCGCTCCGATGTGCCAGTATTCCGCCGAAGAGGGCTGTATGAATGACTGGCATCTCATCCATCTCGGAAAGCTCGCCCTCTCCGGCGCGGCATTGCTTATCATTGAGGCGACGGCCGTCCTTCCCGAAGGTCGCATCACATATGCCGATGTCGGCCTCTGGAACGAGCAGACCTATGCAGCAATGAGCTTGACACTTGAGAGTATTCGCCGCTGGTCGGATATGCCGATCGGAATTCAATTGAGCCATGCGGGTCGGAAAGCGTCAACCGAAGTGCCTTGGCTAGGCGGAGGGCAATTCGCTCCAACCCATGGTCTGGGGTGGCAGACGAAAGCACCCTCTGCGATCCCCTTCATGGCCGACATTATTCCGCCTGCAGCGCTAGACAAGCAGGGCCTCGCCCGAGTGCGTGACGCATTTGTGGCGGCCGCAAAACGCGCGGCGAAACTAGGCCTCGATCTCGTCCAACTGCATGCTGCCCATGGGTACCTTCTGCATCAATTCCTATCGCCCCTCTCAAATCACCGGACTGACATATATGGGGGCTCTCTGGTCGCCCGAACCCGATTCCCACTGGAAGTGTTCGACGCGGTCAGGCTAGCAATGCCGCCGGACAGAGCTGTCTCGGTTCGAGTCTCTGCTACGGATTGGGTTGAAGGTGGCTGGGACCTTGAGCAGACGCTGTTCTTCGCCGAGGAGCTCGAAAAACGCGGTTGCGACGCGATCCACGTCAGCAGCGGCGGCTTGCACCCGGATCAACGCATCGCGACCGGCCCGAGCTATCAAGTGCCCTTTGCTCGGGCCGTGAAAACGGCGGTAGACATCCCGGTGGTCGCGGTTGGTCTCATTTCCGGGATCCAACAGGCAGAGGCCATCGTTGGCACCGGCGATGCCGACTTGATTGCCCTCGCTAGAACCATTCTCTTCGAACCGAACTGGCCTTGGCACGCGGCCGTCCAACTGGGTGCAAAGGTGCGCGCTCCACGGCAATATCTGCGATCGCAGCCTAGCAGGTTCCGGGACTTGTTCGACATTGACTGAAGCGATCGGATTCAAAGGTCCGGTACCAAATCGGTTTGTCCATCGCGAAGGGTGCCACAGCTTAGCATGCTGTGCATGATGACGGCCAACTTACGCGCCACTGCAACGGCTGCACGCTTGATGCCAAGACGCTCTCGAAGCTTGAGCCCCAATCTTTGAGGCAGCTGTCATTTCGGGATTTGGTCGCGTGAGCATCACCATTGCCGCCTCGTACAGAAGGCTTCGCAAGTGGCTCTCTCCGCGGCGAGAGATATGCCCGTCGTAATCGATCTCTCCGGATTGATACCGTCTCGTTGTCAACCCAAGCCAGGCACCCACGGAGCGAGATCGTTTGAAGTTGTCCGGATCTTCAATGGCAGATGAGAACGACAGCGAAGTTGTCTTATCGGGGAGCAACCACCCCGCAATGAACATTGGTTGTCACAGGGGGATCACACCGCGATTACCCCATGTTCAACCACCGACGACTTCTGGAGCCCATCGGGAATATACCGCCAGCCGAAGCCGAATAGCGGTACCACGCCATGCTAGACGAAGCAGTCATGGTCGCATAGCTCAAACGAAACGGCCTCCGGCAAACCCGGTGCGGTTCACATAGCTTTCCTCGATGATCCGCTCATCAACTTGCCCACCGCAAGTTGACCTGCTCCCGGCCGTGACCGGAAAGCTCGACGATCGAACGAGCTACACCACCTCTCGGACATCATCGAAACCACCTGAGCTTTGACCGACGATCGATGTCCAATCATCCTCAACGGTGACACTTATAAGATCGACTTCTGTCCCTCGGATCGACCGACCTGGAACTAAATGAGTCAGCCCGTCCGCTGCGCTTCACGAATGCCGGCGACGAAGCCCTTGATCGTAAAATCTTCGGGCATCTCATCGATTAGAATGATGTCTGAAATTGCATTGCTCTTCCGCAGCGGAAGTATAGCCTGATATTCTTCTGACCGGTACCAAGACGTCGCGGCCTCTCGGCTTGGAAATTCCATCAGAACGACCGAACCCGGCCATGTGCCTTCGACCACTTCAGCCGCCCCCTGCGCCAGCCACCTGCCGCCGAAAGGGGCGACGGTGGCTTCAACTTGATCCAGGTAGGACAAGCCAGCCTCGTTGGGAATATCGTTGGGGATGCGAAGATGGTTTATGAGATAGGTTTTCATGATCGTATTCCTTGCTTCGGATCGAGTGGTGAAATTTTTCGCGTCCGCGTCAGTCGAGCGTGGACAGCATTTTCTTGTCGAAGGGGTTCAGACAATTCTGTCCGTTGCTGCGTACGAGAGTTGCCCAGTCCGCGTTTGCGATCAACGCACGACCGACTGCAATCAGGTCAAACTCATTGGCGTTCATACGGCGAATGAGTTCCTCCAGACCGGAGACCGGCGCGAACTGGGATTTTCCCAGCAATTGCGCGGAGAAGTCTTCGCCTGCGAGACTGACAGAACCGACGCTAATCGTTTTGAGCCCAGTCAGTTTGCTGGTCCAACTCGCGAGGTTGAGATCGGACCCGGGAAATTCCGGCTCGTAAAAGCGGCGCGTCGAGGCGTGGAACACGTCGATACCCGCTGCGGCTATGGGAGCAAGAAGCGCCTCCAACGCCTGCGGCGTTTCGGCGAGCCGCGCTGAATAATCCTGTATCTTCCATTGCGAATACCGAAAGATCAAAGGGAAGTCCGGCCCTATGGCCGCGCGAACGCCCCGTACCACCTCCACGGCAAAGCGCGTCCGTTCAACAGCATCGCCGCCATAGGCGTCCTTCCGCTTGTTTGTGCTTGCCCAAAGAAATTGGTCGATCAGATAGCCGTGCGCACCGTGAAGTTCCACTGCATCGAAGCCGATCTGACGGGCAGCGGCAGCAGCGCTCGCAAAAGCATCAATCGTATCTGCGATATCAGAATCGTTCATCGTCCTGGTGTCCGGAGCAGTTCCTGTTGGACCTTCAGACAGTGCTTCCGGGTTGGGACCGGTGCCCGGCTTGCGCGTAAGGCCCTGATGCCAGAGTTGCGGTGCAATGCGGCCACCTGCCGCGTGGACCGCTGAGACGACGCGGGCCCAGCCTTCAAGGCTCTCTTGCGCATGAAAATTAGGAATGCCCGCATCATTCGAAGCCGCCAATCGGCCAATCGTCGTCCCTTCGGTGATAATCAGGCCGACACCGCCCTCCGCTCGACGCCGATAGTATTCGGCGACATTGGCACCCGGAACGCCACCCGGACTGAACTTGCGCGTCATGGGGGCCATGACAATCCTGTTCTTTAAGGTGAGACCGTTGAGATTTATAGGGCGAAACAAGGTGTCGGAATTAACAATGGTGTGCTGATCCATCGCGAGGCGCCTTTTATGAAAGAGAACGGCCGCCGAGTGTAAGATACCGCTCGGCGGGGAGCGCTTTGCAGAAATTGCCGAGCAAAGCTGCGCGCGTGCCTATCAAAGACAATGGCCCGGGCGGGTGCTGGCGTCCGGGCCATTCGTCGAAATCAGTTTACGGTGAACATGATGCTGCCGTCGGCCGCCTGTTCAGCGTTGACGATATCCCTCACGTGGACGCCGCGCTTCTGGAGGCGTTCGACGAGCCCCTTGTTTGCGGCAATCGAAGCCTGGATATGCTCAATGCCGCCGGTGCTGCGCGGAGCTTCGGCGTCGGTGCCGGAAGTATTGTCGAACTTCGAGTTGTCGTAGTCTTCGAGATACATGATCGAGAAAGGCTTGCTGTAGGTGAGCAAGGTTTTCTCGATCTCCGGATCGCCGTTCATTGTAAGGCTGTCGGCGTGGCTGACACCACTGAAGCCGATGGTTGAAACGGCGACGATTATAGCAATGTGGGCAAGACGGTTCATTTCTGAATTCCTCTCGATGGACGCGCAAGTGTAACTACGCACGTCACTTGGTTGCACAAGTATACGATGATTGTCATCCTTCCTAGATGACGCATTAAATATAAATCTCTAAGAATATACCGATATAATACAATTGTATTCGCCAGTATATACCCTTGTACAGGTTGGCATAGCTTTAATATTATCTATTTTATACATAATGTTTACTCCGGAGATCTATACGTCCTGGCCGGAATACAAACTCCCAGGAGAGGGCTTTAACACCGTCGTCCGAAAGATGGTGTCCGCCCTCGCGGGCTGCCCGTAAGACTGCGTTCTCGAAGCACGCCGCGTAGCCGCCGGCAAAACGTTGTTCGAGGATTGTTGCGCCGTGTTTGCTGCCGGAGGGCCTTGCATCGCCAGGGCGTGAGGTTCGGTAGCCCGTCATCCGTCCTGACCGTCCGTACCGTGCGCCTGTCGCGCTGACGTTCGCCGTGTATGGCGTCCATGAAAGTCTTCTTTCCTAGTGTGAGGAAACGATCGGCAGGTGGACAAAGAAAGTCGCGCCGCCCGCCGGGTTCTGGCTGGCGGTTATCTTCCCGTTGTGCGCCTCGACGATTGATCTGCAGATGGCGAGACCCATTCCCATTCCGTGTTCCTTCGTCGTGTAAAAGGGCTTGAAGAATGCTTCGCCATCGCCGGAAAAGCCGGGTCCGTTGTCGCTGCACGAAATGACGACCTCATCGTCGTCAAGGCGCGCCGACACGCGGACGATCCGGCTGCTGAAATCGTCGTGGGAAAGCGCCTGTATTGCATTCATTATCAGATTGATGATGACCTGCTGAAGCTGAACGGGATCGCCGTTGATGTTGGGCAAATCGTGCGCGAGGTCGATATCAACCTCGACCTTGCTTCGACGGGCCGGAGCTTCGACATAGGACAGCGCCCCTGATAGGAGTTCGACGCAGTCTACCTTACCGAACGTCGATCCGCCCTTTTCGAAAAGCGTTCGGACACGCGCGATGATGTCACTTGCCCGTCGGGCATAGCCGACCATCCGTCTGGCGTTCGCCTTAGCCTTTTCGACATCCGGCTCATCGCGTTCGATCCAGCGTAGCAGCGCTCCGCCGCTGGCGACCAGAGCGCCGAGAGGTTGGTTAACCTCGTGCGCGATCGAGGCCGTGAGTTCTCCGGCCATCGCGACGCGGGCGACATGAGCGATCTCCGCCTCGCTCTGCTTGAGGCGCTCGGCGCTCTGGACCTCGGCGGTGACGTCCATGATCACGGCGGTGTAGGCGGCTCCCCCGGCGGAGGTGAGCTGTCCGAGCACCCGGATATGCTTGATCCTGCCGTCATCGAACGAAAGACGGAAAGTCGCTTCGATCTTCGCCCTGCGCTCGCGTAGTTCCGCGCGGAACTGCTCGAACTCAGAAAGGTCGTCTTCGTGAATACGCGATACCAGGAGGGACAGCGACGGTCGGGTTTGCGGGTGATACTCGAGTATCCGGTAGGTTTCGTCAGACCAGAACAACCTTTCAGTGGAAATCTCGAAGCCGAAGGTGCCGATCTTGCTGAGTACCTGCCCCTTCGCGAGATAGGCCTCGCTCAGTTGCAGCGACGTCTCTGCCGCCTTTCTCTCCTCGATGTCGAAAATCGCTCCGTACCAGGCGGAGATAGCGCCGTTCTCGTCGTATCGAGGCGTTCCGATGCTGAGGCACCAGCGGTATCCGATCTTGTCATTGCCGACGCGGGCTTCGTAGCTTCCCTCGGTGCCGCTGACGAGCATCCGCCGCCAGTAGGTCTCTATGCCCTCCCGGTCGTCGGGATGCACCCCGTCGCGCCAACCCCAACCGATGGCCTCAGCGAGGGTCAGGCCGCAGAAATCAAGCCATCGTTTGTTGGCGTAGTCGAGGAAGCCGTCAGGCCTCGCGCGCCAAATCATCGCGGGTACCTGGTCGAGTGTCCGCTCAAAATCGGCGGCCGTTTCCTCGCCGGCGATTTTCGATACGATAACGCTATGAGCCTCCATTCCGACAAGGAGGCGACCCTGGTGGACATTTGACGCTCTGAAGAGATGAGAACGAAATTCGCCTTTCACAGTACGCACGCGTACGACCGCTTGGTCATCATCACCGGAGGGCAAGCCCGCGAGAACGGAAACCTCAGCTGTGTGCAGGAACGACTTCCAGCGGTCGCCGAGCAGGGAGGAACCGTGCTCGCCCGTAACGCGTGCCCAGTGCCTGTTCAAGTAGATCGCCTGCCCTTCGTGGTCCAAGATTATGGCCAGCGCAGGCAGTTCCTCCGCGATTTCGGATGGTTTGAACATCGGGCTAACTGTGCGACGGTTTGATGGCGGTTGCTGACCGATGCGGGTACCCCGTTGCTGGAGAGACCTCCTCAATCATGGCTGTCTTCCTCATTCAAAGCCGAAAACACTCTTCTCACTCCGTTCAACGGATGCTCCGTCAACAACTGTTCTCGGCATGTCATACCTCGTTTTGGCGTCTCTTGGCGGAAACGCTTTGATTTTTGAACACCATCGCGCGACTCCGCCACTTCTGAGAGTCGTGCTATGTTAATAGTTGTAAATCGATGCATAGGGTTTGCGCGAAGTGATGAACTCCGACCAGGGCGGCATCGTACGTTTCGGGCCGTTCGAGCTGAACATCCATGAGAGAATCCTGACAAGGAACGCCGAAGACATTCGGCTCGGTTCTCGCGCCTTGGACATCTTGATTAGTTTGATCGAGCGGGCCGGTGAGGTTGTCAGCCGCCACGAACTCATGAAGCTCGTCTGGAGGGGCGTAGTCGTCGAAGAGGCCAATTTGCGCACGCAGCTTTCGATCTTGCGAAGGGCTCTAGCGGACGGAGAGGGCGGCAACAGGTATATCGTCAACGTTGCAGGACAAGGCTACTGCTTCGTAGCCCCTCTCATCCGAATGGCAAGGGTTGCGATCCCGTTGCCGGTTGCATCATCGCGGCCGGGCACGCGCCATGAACTTCCCGCGCCTCTGGAAACCCTCATCGGACGAGAAGAGACCGTCACCAGCGTCAGGCAGCGTCTCAAGGAGCGGCGCTTCGTGAGCATTGTAGGTGCCGGTGGGATCGGGAAGTCCAGTGTTGCGGTCGCTGTCGCCGACCAAATGAGGCAAGAATATGGGGAGGATCACGTCTTCTTTGTCGATCTCAGTTCGGTTGCCGAGGAGGCGGACGTGCCGAGCGCGATAGCGTCGTCTCTCGGGTGCGCCGTTCAGGGACCGAACGCCGAACCGGCGATCCTCGCGTTCGTGGCCTCCAAGAATTGCCTGGTCGTACTCGACAGTTGCGAGCACTTGATTGTCGCGGTCGCGCAGATCGCCGACCGCATACACGCCTATGCGCCGATGGTCTATGTACTCGCCACCTCCCGGGAAGCCCTGCGGGCCGACGGCGAGACGATCTTTTTGCTGGGGCCGCTCGAGGTTCCGCCGGAAGGAAACCTCTCCAGACAAGAAGTCGTTCGTTTTCCTGCGGTTCAATTGTTCCTGGAACGTGCCAGTGCGAGTGGCCACGACAGCGAGCTAACGGATGACGAGGTGTTGAAAGTCTCCGACATGTGCCGCCGTTTGGACGGCATCGCGCTTGCAGTTGAGCTTGTGGCAAGCCGTGTTGGCACCTTTGGTATCGGCGGGACGGCCGAGCTTCTGGCAAACGGTGCCGAACTTCATCTGCGGGGTCGGCGTAGCGCATTGCCCAGGCATCAGACCTTGCAGGCGATGCTTGACTGGAGCATCAACCTCCTCTCCGATGTCGAGAGGACGATGCTGTTCAGGTTGTCTGTCTTCGCGGGTCCGTTCAGCGTTGAGGCAGCGCACGGAGTAGCAGCCGAGGATGGATGGACCGTTGGTCAGACCAGCCTCGTAATCACCTCGCTGGTCGAGAAGTCGCTGATTTTCGTGTCGCCCATCGGTGGCTACCTGTTTTACAGGTTGCTCGACACCACTCGCTCTTACGCGGGAAGCAAACTTGCGTCGCGGGAGGACGTCAACGTCATTTCACACAGACACGCAAACTATTTCAGGCATTTCCTGAAGTCGCTTTCCGTCGAAAGTGCGATCCACGATGCCAGGACCATGTCGTCCTTCATCCCACATTTGGGAAACATCAGAAAAGCGCTTGCATGGTGCTTTTCCGATAGTGGGGACGCACTTATAGCCGTTGATCTTTCCGCCAGCGCCGCGGTTCTGTTGATGGACCTCTCGCAGTACGGCGAGTGTCAAAGGTGGTGTTCGCGGGCACTCGCTATCATCGAACCGAATGCAAAGGGCACGCCACTGGACTTGCGCCTGTCCGAAGCACTTGCCCGATCGGCGATGTACACACTGGGTAACCGCGACGAAACGAAGTTCCTGATCGAGACGGCTCTAAACCTCGCGGAGCGGTTGGGCGACAACCGGCGGCAGTTGAATCTTTTGACCGACCTGAACATCTTCTTTACAAGACGGGGAGACGCGGGCGCGGCGGTCGATGCGGCCAACCGAGCGGCCGTCATCGCCCAGAAAATCGGAGTTGTAGAGGACGAGATAGCCGCCGAGCTCATGCTCGGAGTGGCGTGTCATCAGGCGGGCGACCAAGCGGGCGCTCTCAGGCACTGCCGGCATGGTTTTAAACTGGCTGCACAGGCCGCACCAATTCAACTCGACCTGCTCACGGAAGCGCGCGGGCGCTTCATGCTGGCCCGGTCGCTGTGGCTCGTCGGGTACCCAGACCAGTCCCTGCAGGTCGCTCGACAGACGATCAGGGAAATTTCCAGATACAGCCATCATGTGTCCTATTGTGTGGCCCTGACCTATTCCATCCCGGTTTTCTGTTGGTGCGGTAACTTCGACGAAGCATCTGCCGCCGTTGAGATACTTCTGGCGCAGGCGGATAAATATTCGCTTCAGGCGTTCAAGACACTCGGGGCTGCCCTAAACGGCCAGATCATGGTGGAGACTGGGCGGAGCGAGCAAGGAATAGTGTTGCTGCGAGCCTCTCTTGAGGCGTTGAAAGCAGAGAACTACAACATCGTTTCCTCGTCGGTATCCTGTTTCCTCGCGAAGGGTCTGGCTGATCTCGGTCGTTTCGCGGAAGCCCAGACCATTGCTGAGGAAGCCCACCGGCTTGCCGGTGCGATCGGCGAAATCGTTTGGCTTCCCGACATCTATCGGACAAGAGCAGAGATCCTGCTCGCCCAGCCGGACCCGGATCTCGTGCAGGCCGAAGCTTTTTTGGTGCTGTCGATGGAGGAGTCCGTTCGGCAGTCTGCCAACAGTTGGGAGTTGAGGTCGGCCATATCGCTTGCCAGGCTATGGCGATGCATGGGAAGAGAAAGCAACGCCAAGGAATTGCTCGGTCGCGTCTACGCCAAATTCAAGGAAGGGTTCGATACATCTGACCTCGTCGCGGCCCGACAGATCCTTTCAAAGAACGGGCCTGTCCAGTGAGCCGGCGAGGGTTTTTGCCGCCATCGACCTTTGGTAAGAACAGCATGCTGGTTAATCTCGGCTTGAGGACTAGAATGCAAACAATCTCGTTGGCGCGTAGCGGAGCAGTTTGATGACTGTGGTAAAGCGGGCAGACGACAGTCAAATCCGCTTTGGGCCATATTGCCTCGTGGCCTCGCAGCGCTTGCTTACCAAGGACGGAGTACCGGTTCCCCTTGGGGGACGAGCGTTAGACATTCTCATCTGTTTGACAGACCGCGCCGGGGAGGTTGTACCCGCCGGCGACCTGATGCGGCTTGTCTGGCAGGACGTCCGGGCAGCCTCCGCGACTGTAACCTTGCTTCAAAAGCTCGCGACTTTGCCGGACAAGCTGTTCACGGCCGCGTTCCGACAACAATACGGTGCTCTCTGTTTTCGGCGGACTGAAGGCGCGATCGAGATACTGGTCATCACTTCGCGCGACAGCGGCAGATTGTTCATTCCGAAGGGGTGGCCGATGACGCGAAAGAAACCATACGAGGCTGCTGCGATCGAAACCTGGGAAGAGGCAGGCATTCGCGATTCCGTTTGCAAAGCCGGTCGGCCGCTACGCTTATCTCAAGGATCTGGATGACGGGGACGTCGCCCCATGCGTCGTCGACGTTTTTTCAATCGAGGTCGCCAAGGTAAACGCGGATATTAAGGAGGGCGTCATCACATTCTTCGGATGTCCGCCGCACCCAGACAGGGCGATGATCAATGCGCACCGCAGAATCCACTGAACATAGCCGGCAACTATCGACCCTATTCCCCGAGTTGCTTTTGCTTCCCACTTGTCGAATGCGTTCGCCGGGCCTGTTTTTTAGCAGTTATAGACGCCGACGGCGCAGCGCCGGACCGTGCGGCGCGCAGCTCCAGCCACGCTCACAGGCGTCAGCGGGCGGCCGACCCTGGCCTCTGCTGGCGTGAAGACGCCATTCAGTCCCGGAATCGCAAGCCCGTTTCCGAGTTCGAGGCCAGACATGGCGATCGCTGCAGCGAACAGCAGGAGTTTCAGTTTTCTTGCGACGGTCATTTGGTGCCTCCCATGGCAAAGTGATCAGGAAGCTCATCAATATCGGCAAGCTTCGTCAGGTCGACTTTCTTTGCATTCGTGGTGTTTTTGAAGCCGAAATCGTCGGCAACGACATCGATACCTGTCTTCCAGTCACTGATCTGGATGCTGTATTGCGGGCCCTGATCCACCTGACTTGCGGTGATGACATAGCGACACGGATAGGGATGATCGCCCTGAGCGATCCATATCTGCCAGTCGACCTCCTTGGTGCGGAATGCAAGGTGGTCGCATTCGACGCCGCCGATCACACCACTGCCGAGGTCCTTGACGTCGACCACGTCGCGCATCAGTTCCTCATAGGCATCCGGGAGCAGAAGATCGGCACCCGGAACGGGTCTTTGGAGCTTGTCCCGCAATTCATCGATCAGGTGATCGATCGTGCCTGGAACCTCTGCCTGGGCATAGAGGTTGGCGTCCTTGCCAAGCAGCCAGAGCGTCTTGCCGTCGAATGTGAACTCAACGTTGGCGAACCCACCAAACCGGGTAACCCGGAGTTTATCCGGCCGGCCCATTTCAATCTTGCCGGAACTTGCTAGCAGAAACTTCTGATGGTCGCTGGTGACGACCTCCAGGTTGGTGTCATACGAAAATGAGATCGCCTTTTCTGCGGCCAGATAGTCGGACATGGTTTTAACGAGCTTCTTGGCGTCTGCGTCGTCGGCACGTGCAACGGATCCACATCCCAAGATGATCATCAAGCCGAGTGCTGCCGAGGACGCCGCCGCCACGGCAGGGTGCAAGGCTCGCTGGGGTGCTTTGGTCATCGACAAATCCCTTCTAAATGGTTTGGTCGGACAACTGAGGTCGCTCGCTGGGTCTCGAGTATCAAAGAACGATAATCAGCGACCCCAACCTACACGGTGACGGCGGCGTGCGCGTGTAACATCGGGTATGTTCTGTGCCTGTTGCCCTGACGGCGGTATCTCCAGCGCTACCTCGGTTGAAGAGCCGTGGAGCCGTCGATCGGCAGCGACATCGTCGCCTGCAACTCGCCCATCGCAGGCAGTCCGGCCGTTCGCAGATCGGCGATCACCCGTGCCCGGTCCTGTGGCTGAATATTACGCATCTTGAGTTCGGCCACGATGTTCGCAATGAAATCGGGTCTCATTTCGTTAAACCGCGCGGCCTCGCTGCGGGCGTCTTCGATCATTCCGGCGTCGACGTAGATGACGGCAGCTACCGCATGGAATAGCGGGAACGTCTGCAGGTCCGCCTGCCTGATCTCGATGACTGCGGTCTTGTCGTCGTGCAACATGTAGGCTGCGAGGGCACGCATTCCGCGATAATAGCCGCCGCCGGCAGGGTTGAGAGCAATGGCACGATCCATCAGTGCCGCCCCGCGCTGCCACTGCCCGCTCATCGCCAGCCGGGTACCAAACTCTCCTAGCAATTCGGTGTCGTTCGGATTGGTCGCCAGTGCCCGTTCGCCTATCTGAAGTGCCTCGGGAACCCGCTGGCTGAAAAACAACGTCGTCATCAGCGCCTGAAGGGCGCGGGTGTTACCGGGATCCAGTTGAACGGCGCGGCGGGCGGCCTGGAAGCTGCGATCTATCGGCGCGGACGAAATGGGCTTCCGGTTGAACCTGAAACGATCCTCATCGAGATAGAGGATGGACAACATCGCCCAGGCCGTCGCAAAGGTTGGATAACGGGCGACAGCACTTTCGAGGCAGTCTCGAACCCGTCCGTGCCGCTCGACGCTCAAGTCAGCACGGTAAGCATAAAAGCTCAGCGTGCAGCCGTAGATGCCAAGATCATCAGGCGGCGGGTTGGAGACATCGGCCTGCGCCATGATGCCATAGGGCTGTGCCACGGCGCTCGCAACCTTGTTTGCGACGTCGGACTGAATGGTGAACAGGTCGCGGACGCCGATGTCGTCGTCGTAGGTCTGCGACCAGAGGATCTCATCGGTCTGCGTGTCGAGCAGACGTGCCGTCACACGCACGCGGCTTCCGGAGACACGGACACCGCCTGCCAGCAGGAAGCGCGCGCCAAGTTCCCCGCGAATCCGCGATGTCCCCACCTCTGGAGGCAAGGATTTGGACGTTTCGCGACCGAAAACCTTGATCTCCTTGAAGCGGGGAAGGGCAGCGAGAAGCTCCTCGGTCAGGCCCGTCGCGTAGAGTTGTGCCTGAGGACCATCACCCAGATTGGCAAAAGGAGCGATCACCAATGTCGGTCCATCGGTTCCGGTTATGTCAGCAGTCGCGAAGGGCCAGATCGAGCCAAATCGAATAGAGGTCAAGCCAGCCGGGGCTACAGCGCCGCCCACGATCACGATCAATCCAAGGGCCACTGCCCACATATGCCGTCTTGAGCCGGGAAAAGGGGACTCGGCGCGCTCCGTCAGCAAACTTTGGTCTTCAGCATCAGAATTGTCAGCACTCGGATAAGTCCAGGCAAAGGTCGGCACGTAACCGCCTTTCGGAATGTCTATTCGGATCGGATCGTGTTGACCTGCGGTAAGATAGTAGCGCTCAAGCACCTGCCTGAGCCTTCCGGCCTCGATCCGCACAACCGGATCATCCTGCGTGAAATCGTTGGGGCGCTTGAAGACCTCAATGGCGACAGAATAACCCTTGATCCGGTCTGCCCGGCCTGCAAGCGTTTCCTCCACCGCATAGGTAAGAAATGCGGCACTCCGACCGATATGCGGAAATTGCGGGCTGGTGATGATTCGCTTTAGCTGAGCTCGAACATCATCGTGAGCCGGAGGTGGGCGCGTCGAATCCGGCGCGATATCGCGCCTTGCTGGCAATGTATCCTGCACGACAACTTGCTCCTCACCCGCCTTTGAGGGGGGGCGGGACCACCGGAGATTTTATTAACTATCTCTTTTGTAACCTACCGCAGAAACTGATCTTCGTCCATAAAAGGCACCGCATCGGGCCCTTTGACGACTTTGCCGATCAGGGAAGGGGAATTAAGACGCGTGAATCGCAGAAGCGGGCTTCCTGTCTAGAAGACTAGTTTATGCTTTCCAGGCGTCACTGCGGCTGCGCCCTCAACCCTTGGCCGGGCGAGGTCCAACAGGTCATAGACAAAGATTGGCTTCCCTTTGAGCAGATAGAAGCCCCATCCCCCGAAGCGTCCGCCGGCAGTCACCAGCATGCCGTTTCCGCCGCCAGCGGGCACATCGATATCGGCCGTGATCTTAAAGTACTTGTTGAGGATGCTCGGTGCCGTCCCAAGAGGCACGCCCACGATCGGTTTCGTATAGATGAAGTCATTGCGTCCGGCGACGATGCTCGGTCGCGGGAGAATGAACCGCGTCAAGGCCGAGGCATCCAAAGGCAGGACCTGGTGCTCTGCGGCCTCGATCCAGAACAAATCCTGCAACTCCTTTAGCTTGCCGGGATTGGCAGCCGCCAGATCGTTGTTTTGCGTCCAGTCCTTGGACAGGTCGAACAACTCCCAGGTCACGCCGTTGACGATGTCTTTCGGGATCGGAGCCTCCGTTCCAAGGTTCCCGATAGGGCAAAAGGCTTCGTGGGATCGAGCTGGTTGAGTTGGTTGAGATAGTTGATGGCGTCGTCCGCCATGTCCGTAGTCCGGTTGTAAGTGGGGTTGTTCAGATAGGGATAGACCCGCGTGGTATACGGTAGAGGTCCGGTTGCCACTGGTTGGTCTCGCCGCTGACCAGCCAGGCGGGACCCTTCGATCAATGGCCCATCGGAAGGGGATTTGAATATTTCTACGCCCGATAGAATCCAACAGCATCTCTCGCAGCGTTACGACCAATTTCTCGACGCTACGAGATGATGCGAGCGGCTCGGATGGATCGTCATTGATGCTGCACGGGATAATCAGGTGCTGATCAAAGAATTGGGAACAGACGTCTAGTGGGACCATCTCGTGCCTTTCGCGCCATAGTGCCGAGGAGGTTTCATAGCACGAGCCTTGCCGTACCAGAGGCGACGGGCTCACTGAGAAGCGGATGCGGATCGATCTGGATCGTCGTCCAATTCTGTAGAAACGGATTTGATGAGGCTAGCCAGGGCTTTCCTGACGCCAGCATTCTTCACCCGGTCAAGGTCGCTGGAGACGTACGCGCGACCTGTCGCCTGTAGCGAGATCGTATCCCGCTCGATGGTTTCGGCACCTTTAAAGAAGTCGTCCATGGAAACGCTGAGAGCTTGCGACAGATGGTAAAGAACGCTGGCACTGACGCGATTTGAACCCTTCTCGTACTTTTGCACCTGCTGAAACGAAATCCCCAAAGCCTCGGCGATGGCGGATTGGCTTAATCCCTTCGTCTTCCGGATACGTGCCAGATTTCCGCCAACGACCGCATCGATCGGGTCTCGTGCGTTTCGCGCCATCTTGTTCTCCGTTCAAATATCGTCCGCACCCGGTATGGTTTGCCACGCCTTCTGAAGGTCGGCAACGGGTTCACTGGAAACTGGCCCTCTAAGCTTCCTCGCGTATAGCCGCGATGGTTTCGGTGCTCGTTGCGCCGAAACCGCAATCCCTCCGCATTAACGCCCGGCGAAGCAATTGTTAGCGGGACTGGCGGCGCGGCCTTCGGGACTACGCCAATCCTTCCAAGGCCGCAAATCCAGCGCCAATGTCCGGGACTAAAATGCAAAATGCTGGAGGATATACCTTGGGTAGGCACGCGCATTTTCGCAGAGTTTTTCTAACTGCTCATCGCTGACATCAGCAAGAATCCCGGTACGCACCAGCACGGAATCCAATCCAGCCGACTTCGCACCAAGAATATCGTGATCGATGCTATCGCCGATGCAGACCACGCGACGACGGTCGGTGACGCCTACGAGCTTCAATGCGTGTTCGTAGATTTCGGGATACGGTTTTCCAAGCCAGGTGACGTGACCGCCCATCCCCTCGTAGAGCTTGGCGATGGTGCCTGCGCCCGGCGCTATGGAGCCGTTGCTCAATTTATGGATGTCCGGATTGGTACAGTAACAGGGGACTCCGTTCTCGGCCGCCGGACGCAGCATTTCGCGGTAGTCATCCATCGGTATCCGTTCGGTTTCGCTGCCGGAGATGATGACAATTTCGGCGCCGGCGGCGTCTTGTGCGGAGATGAGCCCAAGCCGTTCGGCGAGATTGGTGTCTCCACCGCTGGATATCGTCAAGCATCGAGCATTTTTCGGGATGGCGTTTTCAGGTCGAGAGAGGATATCGAATGCCACGTCTCCCGATGTGACAAAGAAGTCGAAGCTTGCAGGGGCGAAGCCGAGCTTAACGAGCCGCTCGGAATTGTATTCGCCGCTTCTGCCTGAATTGGATAGGATAACGACCTTCCGGCCCGCCGATGCGAGCTTGGACAGGGCAGCGATTGCACCCTCATAGGGACCGGCGTCGTCCCTCAGTACCCCGAACTGGTCGACGAAGAAAACGTCATATGCCGGCGTCAGTTGAGGTAGAGTGATCTGCGTTGGTTCAGGCATTTCCGCCATCCAATCGGGAAAGCACCAGCGCAGCTGTACCGACGGCTGCCTCGACCGATTTCGCAGGCAAAGTGTCCACCCCCATAGCCTGCGCCCTCATGGCGGTCCAAACGGGATTTCGCGCTCCGCCCCCAACCGTTCGAAGGCTTGTCACGGCAGGCGCTCCCAACTCGCTTAACCGCTGATAACCCAACCTCTCGATCTCGGTCATGCCTTCAAGGATTGCCTGAAAGTATGCGTGATCTTCGGCGGGACGCGGCGTGAGCCGGGGCGGGTAATGAGGATCGTTGATCGGAAAACGCTCGCCGGGTCGCAGAAGCGGATAGTAATCCAGATCCAGCTGGCGGTCCGGGTCGATCTTTTGGGTGAGTTCGTCCAGACGGTCATCGCCGAATAGGGCGCGCACGACGTTTCCACCGCTGTTCGAAGCGCCACCAACAAGCCAAAACCGCCCGACACGGTGCGAGTATATGCCATATTCGGGCGCGCTGATCGGAGCGTCCGATGCAAGCTTGAGCACAATCGTGGATCCGAGGGCGGTTACCGCGTCGCCAATGGCCGATGCTCCCGTAGCAAGAAACGAAGCGCAGCCGTCGGTCGTTCCCGCATGGAACCAAGCGGATTTGGGCAGACCGAGTTCCCGCAGGTATCTCTCGACCGGGGCGACCTTTTGGCCCGCACGATAGACCATGGGCAGCTTGGATACGTCCACTCCCGCCGCTTCGATCCAATCCGGCCAGCGTTCCGTTCCCAGATCGAAACCCGTCTTGAGTGCGTTGTTTTCGTCACTGACCCGCCCTGGGCAACCCAATTTCATCAGGATCCAGTCGGCCTGATGAACGATGGCGTGAGCACGGTCCTGGCGCGACAAATAGATGGCTCGGGCAAGGCCCGAATTCGCGCCGACTGCCGTGCTGGTCGCTGGAGCCTCATTTGCTATGCTTTCGATGATTGCAGGATCAGGGCAGGGATCGTTGTACATGAGGACCTGACCTGTCGGCTCGCCGGCATGATCGAGCGAGAGGACGGTCCCGGACGTTCCGTCGACGGCGACGCCTTCGACAGAGTAGAGATCTGTTTTGTGGGCAAGACGCTCGATTGCCTCTGCCACCCTATTCCACCAGCATGCTGGTTGACGCATTTCGTCGGGCGACCGGAACGGTGCGGAGGCGAAGCCGACCGGATTGCCCGCACGGTCGATAGCCGAGGCCCGAGCGCCGGACGTGCCGATATCGATTCCGAGTGCAACTGGTTGGCTATTTTTGGCGCTCACGCGTTCCGCCTTTCCGAACCTCGGTCGAGCGCTTGTCGATATTGCTCCGCTTCCCAGTGCGTCAATTCATATTCGTCGTCGTTCGAAAGATACACTACCGACGCCTCTTCAGGGATGCGGCCCACCACCTCCGAGAGGCAACGGGCCATAACCTCGCCACCTGCAGTGAGGGTGCTGGACAAGAGTACTCCCTTGTCCGGGACGATCAGCATTTTCGGAGCTTCACGACCTTCGCGGTGAGATGCGGCCTCGAGGTCGGCCGCGCTTTGCCCCTCTGAAAGCACGCCTATCTTCGTTCCAAGGAAAATGACGTGGTCCGGATAAAGCGAGCCGCCAAGTGCAATTCCTCGATTGACATTCGAAAGCGCGACGGCGTGGCTTTCACTGTCGCGTGCCGGATGATAGCCGGAATTCTTCGCAATCCGTTCCAGCGCATCGACGTCGGCCAGACCGCTGTTCCGGGTTTCGCGTGAAAGGGCCTTCGAGACACGCTGGATACGACCGGCGACTTCCTCAACCGTGTCACCGCAAACGATGATCCCGTGGTTGAACAGGATCAGGACATCAGGCATCGAAGCGGCGGCTTTTTCGATCTCCCTGGCGAGCGGGGTCCCTGGACGCCTATACGGTATCGTCACCCATCTGAGATCGGAGACGGCACTCATGCATTCAGCCAGCATGGCCTCGCGGTCTTCAAGAACGGCCCGAGCAATTGCGTTCACGCAATGATAATGCGCGACCACCGGACTTTTGAGTGCCGCGTGAAAACTGGTTTCGATCGATGGCCGAAGGCCGCTGGAATTCAGTTCGGAAACAACGAAATCGGTGGACTTCTCGGCCCGTACGTCGCCATTGCGAAGCGCTGCAACCAGCGGATCGACGACAACTGGGACCATGATGTCTTCAATATCCGCCTTGGAAAGCCACGTGCCCGATGCCTTCACCCACATCACGCCGTCGCTCTTGATCGACGTATTGCCGCCTGCGCCCTGCGTCTTGAGGATGTCGCTGCCAATCTGGCTGGAAAGCCCGAGAAAACTCTTGAATAGCTTCGTATTCCTGGGGTCCGGTTGGGTCATATCATCTTCCCTCCTGCTGCGTTGATACTCGCCTTCCGGTTCGGCTGGCTCATGAGCGAACTTTTGCGCGATCCTATAAATGTGATTGCAGATCGTCAACGATGAAGATTTTGCGTCTCTCGTGTTGCGATCCTATACATGATGTGATTATAGTTCGTCATAAGCGCTCAGGGAGAAGCGTCAGTGGAGGACTGTCTTGAACGATTCCGATCGCCATCGCCTGATTGCGGAAATGCTTCGCGAGCGGCCCTTCGCGTCCGTGCGTGACCTGCAGAAGCGGCTTGGCGTTTCCCCTGCGACAATCCGAAGAGATATCGATAAGCTTCACGACATCGGAGTTGCTCGAAAGGTCTACGGCGGGATATCCGCTAACGAGTCATCGACCGTGGCGCGTCTTTCTGCTCGGCCATATGACGAAAACCGCGACATTGCTGTTGATGCAAAGCGTGCGATCGCTGAGATGGCCGCGGGTCTGGTGCGAGACGGGGACTCGATAATCGTCCATGCAGGATCGACCTGCTATCAACTCGGTCTGCAATTGGCTCGTCGCAACGTCCGCCTCTACACGAACTCCATGCCCTTGGCCGCATATGTCGGCGAGCACGGGACTTGCCATCTGACCTTGGCGGGCGGGGTGCTGTATCGAGAGCCCGGAATTATCCACGATGCGTCGGCCGGCGCGCCCGACTTCTTCGCCTCCCGGTTCTTCCTTGGCACCCAGGGCATCAGCAGCGAGGGACTTCTGGAATCGCACCCGTTGTTGACAAAGGCGATTGGGGAGTTGAGCGGTTGTGCGGACGAAATCGTGCTTCTGGCAGATAGCCGCAAACTCTCGATTCAACCGCGCAATGTCGTTCTCCCGCTTTCCCGTATCGGCACGATCGTCATCGACGACGGATTGTCGGACGTCGGAGCAAAAATGCTTGAGGATGCGGGGGTTACGATAGTGATCGCGACGGTCGGAGGTCAGTCATGACGCCACCAAACGCGATCGCGGTCTTCGATCTCGGCAAGACCAACTCGAAACTCTTCGTGTTCGGGGCCGATGGCTCGTTACTTTCGGAGACGCGAACGAAGCCGTCATGGGGCGAGTACGAAGGTTTTCGCGTGCTCGACGACGCCGCTCTGTTCGAATGGATGAAGACCGCACTGACGCGTGCGATTGAAGACCACTCGGTCGGACACGTCATCTTTTCCGGTCATGGCTGTACATTTGCGCTCGTTGAGGAGGATCACCTGGTGCATCCGATCCTCGACTATGAACAGGAACCTCCTCCGTCGCTGGGGGATCGCATCGACATGTCGATCCCGGCTTTCTCCGAGACATATTCTCCAAGGCTGCCGCTGGGTTTCAACTACGGGCGGCACATGCTTTGGCTGGAGGCCGTCAAGCCCGAGGCGCTGAGCCACGCCGATGCTGTTCTTCCCTATCCCCAGTTCTGGTCGTGGAAATTCTCTGGCCGCAAGGTGTCCGAGGTATCTTACATCGGCTGCCACTCTCACCTTTGGGCACCGCTGCGCGGTGATTTCAGCAGTCTGGTCGATAGTCGAGGTTGGCGTGAGAAGATGCCCGCTTTCGAAAAAGCAGGCGCTGTTTTGGGCAATTGGAATCTCACAGACGGAACGGGTGAGGCGCGCTCCGTCAATGTCCACAATGGCGTTCACGACAGCAATTCGGCCCTCTACTACTATCGTTCGGTTGGATTCCAGGACTTCACCCTCGTGTCTACCGGGACGTGGGTCGTGATCTTCAATTCGGCATGCCCGCTCGAAGCGCTGGACGAAGATAGGGATATGCTCGCGAACGTTACGGTCGATGGGAAGCCGGCGCCGACGATCCGTTTCATGGGCGGCAGAGAGTACGATCGCGCCAGTGGCGGCTGGAACAAGCCTGTGAGTCTTGAGGCACTGTCTCGGGTAATCGCAAAAGGCGTGTTCGCATTGCCGTCGTTCGCGCTCGGCGGCCCGATGCAGGGCTTCGAAGGCCGGTTCGTGGGACCGGAGGTGGAAGGCGAGGAGAGGGCGGCCGCCGCGCTTCTATACGTCGTTCTCATGACCAGTCTGTCCCTCGATCTCATACGCTCCGATAACGCGATCGTCATAGACGGTGGCCTGGTCAAGACCGGGTTGTTTGCCGAAATACTCGCCCAGCTGCGGCCCGCCCAGCCGATCTTCACCAGCGCGACGGCCGAAGGCAGTGCCTTTGGTGCCGCGGCTCTTGTTTTCGGCACGATGGGCCTAGAGCCGTTCGCAAATGAGACCAGTCAGGTAGCGCCGGCGCAGATCTTTGGTCTTGAAGCATACCGCGACACGTGGCGAACGCTAGCTGAGATCGACAGGCCGGAGGCGACGCATCCAAGGAAGGAGTTCCACGCATGAGCGCGGCAAACACCGAAACGCAAGCACCCGTCCTGCAGATGCGCAATATCAGCAAGACGTTCGCAAGCACCAAGGCTCTTACAAACGTCTCGCTGACCGTCTATCCCGGCGAAGTCCATGCCTTGATGGGTGAAAACGGCGCCGGGAAGTCGACGCTGATGAAGGTTCTGTCCGGCGCCTATGTTGCGGATCCTGGCGGCGCTGTCCTCGTCGAGGGAAAGCCGATCGTGTCCGGCGATCCGATCAAGGCCAAGGCAAATGGCATCGCGGTCATTTATCAGGAACTGTCGCTCGCGCCGAACCTGACGGTTGCACAGAACATGTTCCTGGGTGCCGAGCCGTCGCGCTATGGTGTCGTCGACAAGGCTGCGGCACGCGCCCGTGTCGAGCCAATCCTCAAACAGCTGGGAATAAACTTCGGACCGTCGCAGCTCGTGGCCACACTCTCGTTGGGCGAACGTCAGATGGTGGAGATCGCGCGTGCCCTGACCACCAACGCGAGGATCATCGTCATGGACGAGCCGACGACCTCGCTGACCTCCAGGGAGACAGAACGGCTTTTCGAAGTGATCGCAGGCCTGAAGGCGCGTGGCATCGCGGTGATCTACATCAGCCATAGAATGGAAGAGATCTACACGCTCGCAGACCGTGTCAGCGTTTTGCGCGATAGCGCCTACGTCGGCACGCTCGAGCGCGAAGAACTGTCCGCCGACCGGCTGGTCTCGATGATGGTCGGTCGCGATCTCTCCACTTTCTACAAAAAGGAACATCGGGCACCTGTGCAGGCGGCCAAGACGGTTCTTTCAGTGAAAGATGTTGGCGACGGCCGCCGAGTTCACGGATGCTCGTTCGACGCAAGGGCAGGCGAGGTCCTCGGCATCGCGGGCCTGGTTGGGTCCGGTCGGACGGAACTAGCGCGCCTCGTTTTCGGCGCGGACCCCAAAACGGCCGGCACGGTGTCTTTGGAGGGCCGGGAACTGGCTATTGCCGGACCGCGGGACGCGATGGATGCAGGGATCGCGTATCTCACAGAGGACCGGAAGGGTCTCGGCCTTTTCCTCGACATGACGATCAATGAAAACATCAATATCGGCGTTATCAGCAGGGATGCCGGCCCGGGAGGCATCCTGAATTTTGCCACCGCCAGGGAGCGTGCCGCCCGCGCCATCAAATCACTCTCCATTCGCACGTCGAGCGCCAGCATCAATGTCGGCGCTTTGTCGGGTGGCAACCAGCAGAAGGCACTGATTGCCCGTCTCCTCGAGACGAAGCCCAAGGTTATCATTTTCGACGAGCCGACCCGCGGCGTCGATGTGGGTGCCAAGTCCGAGATTTATCGGATCATCGATGAACTCGCGCAGGCGGGCATCGCGATAGTCGTGATTTCGAGTGACTTGCCGGAAATCATCGGCATCGCCGATCGCGTCCTGGTCATGCGCGAAGGACGCATCACGGGCGAAGTTCTGGCGACGTCGGATCAGCCAATCAGCCAGGAAGCCATCATGGCCTTCTCCACCGGATCGGCATCGAAAGTCGCCTGAAGCCGGACAACAAAGACGACGGGATAAAGATATGACCTCGACATCAACCGACCAGTCGAATGCAGGCAAGGCAAGATTCAGATCGACGCTCACCGCGCTCGGTATGTTGCCGGTGCTCGTCATCCTGGCTATCGGCTTTCATCTGTTGAGCGGGCGCTTTCTAAGCGTCAACAACCTGTCGATCGTCATGCAGCAGGCATCGATCAATACGGTTTTGGCTGCCGGGATGACGTTTGTGATCCTGACAGGCGGCATTGACTTGTCAGTGGGTTCTATCCTTGCGGCCTCGGCCATGGTTGGCGTGATCGTGTCACTCTGGCCGGATGTCGGCATGCTGGGTATTCCGGCTGCGATCGGCGTGGGACTTGCCTGTGGTGTCGTTAACGGCACGATCATTTCGGCACTAAAGCTTCCGCCCTTTATCGTCACTCTCGGCTCGCTGACCGCGATGCGCGGCATCGCCCGACTGCTCGGTGGCGACACGACGGTTTTCAATCCCGACCTGCCATTCGACTTCATCGGAAACGGCAGTTTCCTCGGCGTGCCATGGCTGGCGATCATTGCGCTGGCGACGATCCTGATCTCATGGTTCATCCTGAAGCGCACGGTATTGGGGACTTGGATCTACGCTGTTGGCGGAAACGTCGAGGCAGCGCGCCTCACCGGGATCAAGGTCCCACTGGTGCTGCTCTTTGTCTACTCGATGTCGGGCCTGCTTTCGGGGCTTGGCGGCGTGATGTCCGCAGCCCGTCTGTATGCCGCGAACGGCCTGCAGCTTGGCCAATCCTACGAGCTCGACGCGATCGCAGCCGTCATTCTCGGCGGAACCAGCTTCGTCGGCGGTGTCGGGTCGATCTGGGGGACGCTGATCGGCGCACTCATCATCGCGGTGCTGTCCAACGGCCTCATCCTCGTCGGCGTTTCCGACATTTGGCAGTACATCGTCAAGGGACTTGTCATCATCGTGGCCGTGGCGCTCGACCGCTACAGGCTCAAAGGACTTAGCCGCACCTGACGTGCGGCTGGAGGAACCGGGGTTGCCGGATAACGGGGCGCAGGAAGCGCCATAAGGAGGAAAATATGCGCATGATTTCGAAACTGCTCGCAGCGACCGCTCTGGCCGCAGCCATCGCACTGCCGGCAGCCGCCAAAGACCTGGAAAAGATCGGCATTTCCGTCGGTCTGCTTGGCAATCCGTTCTTCGTTGCGACCATCAAGGGCATCGAGGATCGCGCCAAGGAAATCAATCCGAACGTACAGGTCACCTCGGTTTCGGCAGACTACGACCTCAACAAGCAAGTTTCGCAGATCGACAGCTTCATCGCCGCAGGCGTTGACATCATCATGCTGAACGCCGTCGACGCTAAGGCGATTGCTCCGGCCGTCAAGAAGGCCCAGGCTGCAGGCGTTATCGTTGCCGCCTTCGACGTTTCGGCTCCGGGCGCTGACGTCACGGTCATGACGAACAACATCAAGGCAGGTGAAGAGGCGTGCCAGTACATCGTCGATCAGCTCAAGGGCAAAGGCGACGTCGTGATCATCAACGGCCCTGCTTCGTCCTCGATCCTCGACCGCGTGCAGGGTTGCAAGAACGTGCTCACGAAGAGCCCGGACATCAAGATCCTGTCGGACGACCAGAACGGTCAGGGCTCGCGTGATGGCGGCCTCTCAGTCATGCAGGGCCTGCTGACGCGCTTCGACAAGATCGACGCCGTCTTTGCCATCAATGACCCGACGGGCATCGGTGCCGAGCTTGCCGCCAAGCAGCTGAACCGCAACGAGTTCTTCATCACTGCCGTCGACGGTGCCCCAGATATCGAAAAGTCGCTCGCAAGCGGCAATTCCATGATCAAGGCCTCGGCTTCCCAGGACCCCTACGTCATGGCCGGCGACGCCCTCAAGATGGCTGTCGATGTTCTGAACGGCAAGAAGCCGGCGGAGAACACTGTCCTGCTCGACCCGAAGCTGATCACTGCTGACAACGTCAAGGATTACAAGGGCTGGACCGCAGCCCGCTAACGTTTCCTCCCAGGAGCTCGCCGGCGCCTTCGGGCCCGGCGAGCCTTCGCTTCAATGAAATTCAGGATATTAGTGTCATGTCCAAAATCGGCGTCCACTCGTTCGTCTGGAGTGCTGGCTCGTCTCGCGATGAGCTTGAGCGTACACTTACCAGATCGCATGAACTTGGCTTTAAGCTGGTGGAATTTTCCTATCTCGATCCAAAGCTGGTCGACGTGAAATGGCTCGCATCCCGCATCAGGGAACTGGGCCTCGACGTCGCGGTGAGCATGGGTCTTCCGACCGATGGTGACATCTCCAGTGATGATCCGTCGGTGGTCGCCAACGGTGAGGCCATACTCGACAGAGCCGTTGCGTTGGTTCGCGATCTAGGTGGCACGAAGCTCGGCGGTATACTGAGTTCCTCGCATGGAAAGCAGGAGCATGCGTTGTCCCGCAAGGGATGGGAAACGAGTGTTACCACGCTGTCACGGGTCGCCGATCGTGCGAAGGCAGCCGGTGTCACTCTCAATCTCGAAATCGTCAACCGCTTCGAGAGCAACATGCTCAATACGGCAGCCCAAGGTCTAGCGTACATCAAGGACACAGGTGCCTCGAACGTCTTCCTGCATCTCGACACCTTCCACATGAATATCGAGGAAGCAGATGTCGGACTGGCAATACGCAATGCCGCCCACAAGATCGGCTATGTCCACATCGGCGAAAGCCATCGTGGTTATCTCGGAACGGGCAACATCGATTTTGCCGCCATCTTCGACGCTCTGGTCGCCATCGGATGGGACGACTACGTCACGTTCGAATCCTTCTCAACGGCCATCGTTGACAAAGATCTGTCTTTGAAGACGGCTATCTGGCGAAACCTTTGGGACGACAATGTTGCTTTGGCCCGACATGCTCGCCAGTTCATCGAACTCGGTTTGGAAACCGCATGCCTTAAGGCCGAACTCGTGAAGGATGCTCACGCGCCATCGGCGTAGAGGTGTCGAACAAAAAGTCATGGAGCAGGTCAAGGCCCAGATGGCAGAGGCCGTGCGAGCATCCGTCATAGCACCCCGCTTTTTTGGGGATTGCCAGAACAAACCGAGAATAAAGGCTGGCGCGGGCAAATTGTAAGGGCTAGGAAGATCGACCAACAGATGAGGCTCTGCTTTTGGTCTATCGATTCATTCACACCGCCGACATTCATCTCGACTCCCCGCTGCGGACGCTGGCCCTGCGCAATGCCGAGCTTTCCGAGCTGATTGGATTGGCGACCCGACGGTCATTTGTCCGCATCATCGATCTATGCCTTGAAGAACGGGTAGACGCGTTGGTCATCGCCGGCGATCTCTACGATGGCGATCAGACGTCGATGAAGACCGCCCGATTTCTGGCCGAGCAGCTTGCGCGTCTGCATGAAGCCGGCATCAGCGCGTTCATCATTCGCGGCAACCACGATGCGCTCTCCAAGATCACGACGGAGCTAGTTATGCCGGACTCCGTCAAACTGTTCGGTTCCGTGGCCGAAACCATTGCCATAGACCGAGCTCCCGGCCGGTTCGCAGTTGCGATACACGGACTGAGCTTTGCCAAGCCGCAAGCGCCCGAAAGCCTCCTTCGACATTATGCGCTGCCTGTTCCGGATGCCGTGAACATCGGCATTATGCACACCAGCCTTGGCGGCTCGGCGGGGCACGATCTGTACGCTCCATGTAGCGTCGCCGACCTCCGCCAAATGGGTTTTCGATACTGGGCACTCGGCCACATTCACAAAAGGTTGGCGGTCGAGGATTTATCGTCCGCGATCGTTATGCCCGGCATCCCTCAAGGGCGCGACATAAACGAGGACGGCCCCAAGTCCGTCTCCCTCGTCACGATAGGGGATGACCGCTCCGTCGTCGTCGAAGAACGCCAAACCGCCATCGCCCAGTTCGAGAGACTGGTCGTCGATATCTCCAGGGCGACTGATTGGAAAGATGTGGTTCTGGAGGCGAAAGGCAAACTGGAAAGCCTTTCTTCAGCGGTGTCCGCCGACCAACTGGTTGCCCGCGTCGAAATAACCGGAGCCACCGAACTCGCGTGGCGCATCCGGCGAGACGCCGACCTTCTCCGGACCGAACTCGAGACACGCGGTGCGACGATCGGGAATGTCTGGATCGAGAAGGTCGTGACGTCGTCGGTTGCGCCCAAACAGCAAGATGCACGGCCGAGCGCGCTCGACGAACTTGCAGCGATTATCGACAGCGAGATCCATAGCTCGACCGAATATCGCGACGAGGTTCGCTCGATCGCCGACGAACTGCGGGCCCAGCTCCCGGCCGAGCTCCGCGAGATCTTCGGCAAGGACGAGGCGTCTTTCGAGAACTTGTTGGCGCAATTTGCCAAGGACGGTGCGTCGCAGGTCTTGGCGCGTCTGCGCGGCGGCGAGGGAGAATAGCGTGCGCATCAACCGTCTCGACCTGACGCGTTACGGGAAGTTCACCGATGCCGTCATCGATTTCGGATCGCGTCCCGTCGGATCTCCAGACCTCCATGTCATTTACGGTCCGAATGAGGCTGGAAAATCGACCACGCTCGACGCCATCCTCGATCTGATCTTCGGGATCGGCAATACGACCAAATACGGGTTCCAGCACCCCTATAATACGATGCGCTTAGGGACGAACGTTCATGTGGGAGGTCAGGACAGAGACTTCGTCCGTATCAAGCGGCCCCAGAACAGTTTGCTCGATCGTGAAGAACGCAGCCTCGCCGATACGGAGATCCGGGCCGACCTTGGCGGAATAGATCGTGACGCGTTCTCGACAATGTTTTCGCTGGACGACATCACACTCGAAAAAGGTGGTGAGAGTATTCTGGCAAGCAAGGGAGACCTGGGCGAATTGCTTTTCTCCGCCAGCGCCGGGCTTTCCGATCTCAGCCGCCAGCTCCTGACGATCCGCGGGGATGCGGACACCTTCTATAAATTTCGGGGACGCAGCAGCCAACTGAGTGAGCTCAAGCTGCGGTTGACGGAGCTGAAGCAAAAACGCGAAGAACTCGACCTCCAGGCCACCGAGTATCGTAAGAGGTTGGCTGAACTGCAGCGCCTCGACGGTCTCTACAATCAGGCTTTGACCGAGCGTGCGAACACCCAGCGCCAGGCTGACGAGATCAACCGTGTCCTACGAGCGCTTCCGACGATGCGCAGGCTTACCGGGCTTCGAGGCCAGCTCGATGCCCTCGAGACGGTGTCCGATCCACCGGAATCGTGGAAGATCGAACTCCCGGCAATCCGCAAGGGTGAAATCGAAATCCGCGTCAAGCTGGACGAGGTTGCCCGTACTATTGCGGAGATCGAGAACGAGATTGACGGGATGGCCGATGACGCTGTCGCTCTTGGCCTCGCGGCCCGCGTCGCCGATCTCACGAAAACATTCGAACCCAGATACCTGACGGCGCAGGTCGACATCCCGAAGCTTACTGGCCGGGTCGCTGAACTCTCTGTCGAAACGCTCCTTCTGCAGCTAGGCAAAGCCGACGAGAAAACGCCTGCGCGGTTGGTTCTGGATGCGGCGACCGTCGGCAAACTCAGATCGCTCATCAGCGCCAGGTCCGGGGTCGAAGCTCGTCGCGCTTCAGCGGAGGAAGAGCTTATCCGTTCGGAACGCGCCCTTCAGGATGAGGGCAACCGGATTTCGCTCTTCGAGGAGTTTCGCGATCCTGCACGGATCAGGGCTTTCGAAGTACTTGCGGCCACGGTTAAAGCTCTGCCGAAAGCCGGCGACGAGGTCGCGTTCCGTTCCCTGATGCGGCGGCGCGAGAACGCGGATGGCGTATTGTCGGAAAGCCTCGCGCATCTGGCTCCCTGGGGCGGCAGTCCGGCCGACCTGGCGGCAATGAGCGTGCCGTCGGCCGCAAAGCTGAACGATTGGAAGACTCGATACCAGGACGGTCGGGAGCGGACGAAGACAACGCGCGCCGAACTTGAGCGCCTTGAGCCGGACGCCAGACGGATGGACGCGGAGATCCAAGTCCTCCGCGCTCGGGCAGGGGAGATCGACGAACCTTCGGTCGCGGCTAGCAGAGCCGCCCGTGAAAAGGCATGGGTTGCACATCGTCAGGCAATGGACGCGCAATCGGCTGACGCTTTTGAGCATGCCATGAGAGCGGACGATCACCTCGTTTCGCAACGGCTCCTGCATTTCGCAGAGGCCAGCAAGCTGGCGCAGTTGATGTTGAGCCGAGCATCCGCAGGTTCCGATATCGAAACTGCCCGCGAGCGCATTGAAGCGGCCGCACGTTCCCTCGCGGAACTACGGGCAGAGATGTCCCTAACGTTGGCATCGATTTCGTCCGGTGCCGAATTTGGTGTTGATCCCTCAGAACTGGAAGAATGGCTGCGTAGAAGGACCGTTGCCCTAAGGGCACGTGACGATCTATCGGCCATCGACCAGGAAGTCGCGGAAATCCATGACAGGACCCAGCAATCGAAGGAACAGTTGCTTGCGGCTATCAAGGCAACGGGCCTGGCCGCCCGCGGCGACGCCGATCTGGCAACGCTGTTCGCAGCCGCCGAAGAGGGCCTCGATGCCTTCAACCTCGCCATGGATCAGGCAGACCGTCTGGTGCGACTGAAGGAGGATAACGCCGCGCGTGCCCGTGCGATGACCGATGCGTTGAAAGCCGCGCAGGAATGGGACGCCAGATGGTTCGAGCTCTGCAACGGTTGCTGGTTAGGGGAGGCGTCGATCCTCCCAGACGTAGATGCAGTCAACGGGATCCTCGACGTTCTCGAAAAACTAGCTTCGGCAATCGAAGCCAAAGACAGCCTCGTCGATCGAATCCAGAAGATGGAAAAGGATAGCGCTCTGTTCGAAGCTTCGGTGTTCGAATTGTGCGACAGCCTGGAAATCCCGAAATCCGCCTCTCTCACGGAGCTTACGCGGACGATCACCGACCGTCTCATGGTTGCAGAGCGGGGCAGGGAGCAACGGGAGAAGCTGGGACGCGATCTCGACAAGAAGCGAGAAGAAGAGCGCGAATACCTTGTCACCAAGGAGGTACTCGATCTCCAAATAGGAAAGATGGCAGCGTTCTTCGAGTGTACCACGCTGGATGAGGTCGAGACCTTTATCGAGCTTTCCTCGAAGCGGCAGGTGCTGCGGACTTCCATTTCTGACGTCGAGCAAGAACTCATCGAGATCAGTGGTGCGAACGATATCGGTGACGTCGAGGAGAGGCTCGCGTCGGCGAATAGAGAAGAATTGGAGGGCCAGCTAGCTTTGCTGACGCCAATCCTCGAAGACCAGGACAGAAAATGTCACGACGTCTTCCATGAGCGCTCCACCATGCAGAAAGCGCTCGACGCCATAGGCGGCGATTCCGTCGTCGCGGAAATCGAGGAGCAGCGGCGCACCATTTTGCTGGAGATCGAAGAACGCGCCGGGCGCTACCTCGAACTTCGCGCGGGGATAACCGCCGCCGAGCAGGCGCTGAAGCTCTTTCGAGATCGGCATCGAAGCGGGATGATGACAAGGGCGTCGGATGCGTTCAGGACCATCAGTCGCGGTGCCTACACGGGTGTCGCCGCCCAGCCCGGCAAGGATGGAGAAGTCCTGATCGCGGTCTCGGCGAACGGCGGTTCGAAGATCGCCGACGAGCTGTCCAAGGGCGCACGGTTCCAGCTCTATCTCGCGCTTCGGGTGGCGGGATATCACGAGTTCGTTGCCAATCGCGCACCCATTCCGTTCATCGCCGACGACATCATGGAAACCTTCGATGACTTCCGTGCCGAGGAGGCCTTCCGTTTGTTCACCGAGATGGCCGGGCGTGGGCAGGTAATCTATCTGACGCATCATCAGCACCTGACCGAGATCGCCAAGAAGGTTTGCCCAAGCGTCCAGCTCCATGATTTGGAGACGATTCAATCGGCGAGCCGGCTTGGTAGGATTGCGGCCGAGTAGAAGGGACCTGACACCAAGGCGCAGCTACGATGAGCCGACCCGGATTACCGCCTCTTGCGCCATCCACTAGAATATTATTCCCATGAGTAACTTGGGCATTGGGGATTGGAATGCAATCTTGAACATGCTGGTGGACATCAGCGATCGGAAACTCGCCGAAACGAACCAGAAGGTGTTCCTCGACGAGCTCAATCACCGCGTCAAGAATAACATGGCGATGCTCTTCTCCCTGATCCGGTCCGCCGAAAGGGAAAGCAAGAGCACTGAAGCCCGTGCTGTTCTGCGCAATGCCGCCCGAGGCCGCTGGGTTGAAAGTAATTAACCCCTGGCTTCCATAAACATTATGCAATTTTAGGTGCCGTCGGTTCGACTCCCATCAAGACCAAAGACCGGCCTTCCCGTTCACGGGCTACGAGGTGATCGAGGGGAAAGTGATGCGGGTTGCGAAGGATGCCATTCCGGAGCCTGATGCGCAGCAGCTCGAAGGTCAGCCGGGTAAACAGCCGCAGAGCATTATGCCGATCGGTAACGCGCAGAGAGTTTAGAACTTGGTGTTTCCGATCACCGTCGAGAGCATGATGTCGATGGCACCTCGGTGGCACTGTCCCCCGTCGGTCGCGATCAAGACAGGGAGCAGGCGCATATTGGAGTATCTATTCGCGCGATGAAGGAATGGCAAGGAGTTTCTGGTTCACTTCCATGACTGCGCCAGACGTCCAATGGCGGGTTGGCTCACGTTCTGCTCCCGTCGAGGCAAATAAGTCTGAGAGGCGAGTCCATTGAGTACCGCTTATTTTGCACAGTATATCCCATTGACATATCCCGATGCTCGCCCTAAATGGGATATGGCATCCGTATATGGCTGAGGACAAAAAGATGGAGCAGGGCGCAGTGTTTCAAAGCAACCGTAGCCAAGCGATTAGGCTACCAAAAGCCGTCGCCTTACCGGACGACGTAAAACGGGTGGACATCGTTGCGGTCGGACGCACGAGGATTATCGCCCCTGCCGGAGAAGTTTGGGATAGCTGGTTTGAAGGCGACGCTGCGACATCGGATTTTATGAATGAGCGTGATCAGCCAGCCTCGCAGGAGCGCGAGGCGTTTTAAATGCTGAAATACATGCTGGATACTAACATCTGTATTTTCACGGTGAAGAACCGGCCGCAGCAGGTGAGAGAGGCCTTCAACCGCCACCATGGCCAACTCTGCATTAGCTCCGTCAGCTTGATGGAACTGATCTACGGCGCAGAAAAGTCGGCGGCTCCAGAAAAGAACTTAGCTGTCATCGAAGGCTTTGCCGCTCGGCTTGAGGTGCTGGCATACGACCAAATGGCAGCCAGCCATAGCGGTCAGTTGCGCGCCGAACTTGCGCGCGGCGGAACTCCTATCGGACCGTACGATCAATTGATCGCCGGTCACGCGCGTTCGCGGGGACTGATACTCGTCACCAATAATAGGCGCGAATTTGATCGCGTGCCTGGCTTACGCGTCGAGGATTGGACAGCTCACGCGCGTTGAACATACAACCCTGTTCCGACCACATCGCGTGAAGCTGAAGATCGACTCGATATGCCATCACTATTTCATTCATCGCGCGCACATAGCTTGCCGTTTGGAGAATGCGTTTTCGATAGGATTGAAGTCGGGACTATAGGGCAGATCAAGCGGTCGTCGCAACACCAACTGATTGGAGGTTGCAATAGTGGTCCCGAAGCGAGATAAACAGCGCTCCCCAAGCCGTCCGTCGGCGGTGCAGCGTGAGGAGCGCGGTCATTGGGATAGCAGCCCGCGCGGCGTTTAGTGCGGTATGGAGCCTCATGATGTTCACTTTCGACGGGATAGACATCAGATGGACGATCGGCCGACAGAGCCGCCACCGTCGGCAAACAGGATCTGCCCGGTGATGAAGCCGGCATCCTCTAAGAGCAGGAACGCGATCGCGGCCGCGATCTCTTCCGGCCTTCCCAGAGGACGCATGGGGATCATCGACAGAAACCGAGCTTCCGCTTCACTGCCGGCCGGACTATTGCGACGGAACATCTCCATCTCAATCGGACCCGGCGCAACCGCGTTGACCGTGATACCGGATTCGGCGAGCTCAAGAGCCCATGTCCGGGTGAGACTGTTCACAGCAGCCTTTGCAGCCGCATAGCCGCCACACACGCGCAGCCTTGAGCGCACATCACTTGATCACGACTGTAGCCGACTGACCAGCCACAAGCGGAACGCCGCTTGGCGGCGCATCCACCGCTATAGTGACCGGAACTCATTCATGGCGATGAGACGATGGTTCAAGTCCTAAAGGAAAAGGACGCGCAGGTCTCAGCCGGTCTTGGCATCGGCTTCGCAAGGTGAGAGGGGTCGACTTCAAGATCGGGCTCGGTGTCGCCTGTTGGGGTGGACGGCTCCCAACGGCATCGCGATGTGCCAGAATGAGTTCGTTGAAAGCTCAATCGAGGGAGGCCGTCCGTGGAACAAATTATTCGAGTTGGTGTGGACACGTCAAAGAGTGTTTCCAATTGCATGGCCAGCCTGTCGACTGCAGCATAAACCGGCCCCATCATGGCCAATCCTGCCCCTCCAAAGTTAAGGCGACGCTACCGCTTCGTCTTCGTCGGGGCCATCTGGCGCGTCCTTTGCACATGTTGGAACCGGTGGGCTTGCGGGAGATTTTCCGTCGGCGTTCGGCGCCTCCTACGAGACCCGCTTCACGCCGGGTGGCTGCCACGCCCCTTCTCCTGCCGGCAGGATCGAAGGCGCCTCCGTCTTCGGCCAGTACAGGCGCATCACGAGATAGATCTTGTCGTCCGGTGCCGGAAGCCAATTGGATTCCTTGTCCGCACCGGGGCTACCCTTCTGGATGTACAGTGTCAGTGAGCCGTCCGCGTTCTTGTTCATCCCCGGCAACATCGGGGAGTTTATGAGGTAGCGATTGATTGGGTTCTTAACCAGGAGCTGGCTCTTGCCGTCGTACATTGTAAGGGACCAAAATGAATTCACAGGCGGCAACTGGCCGGATGGGAAGGTAATGGTGTATTTATGCTTGCTGCCGTCGAGCGCCTCGCCGGCGGCATCCGTTCGGGTATAGGGGTACATGGCTTCGACGGCATCGTTGCCATAGATACCGCCCTTTGCGGCCCCCGCGCGCATCAGCCAATCGCCGTTATAGAAGGCCTCGTCGCCAAAGAACGAGCCGACGTTCCAGCCGTTGATGCTCTTATTGCCGCTGGCCAGCCATTTGTCGACCTTGTCGTTACCCTCCTTCATGCCCAGCAGGATCTCGGCTTTGTGTTCGAGCGACAGATCCTTCAACACGAACGTCTTGCCGGGCCCGATGCCAATTCTCGCAAGTTTCGCACGGATCGCCTTGTCCTTCCCCGTCTCGGGCACGAACTGCAGGGCCGCGTCGAGATACTCGAAGAAGTTATCCTTGATCCCGGCGGTTGTGGCAGGGACGAATTCGACCTTGGGAGCGGCAGAAGGTGCGGGTTGCTTCAGGAATGCAGAGAGGGGCCGTGCCTGGTAACCTGCCTGAACTTTCTCGACGTTCGGCATGTCGTCAGAGTTGAAGAGTTGAGTGCGGATGACCGCCAATGTAAACGGCGTGGTCGATTGGAACACCTTCTTGACCCCTTTGGGCAATTCACCCTTCCAATCGGGGCCGACTACCAGATAGTCGCCAGGCTCGCTCCCAGTCGCCCGCGTGCCTATATAACCATAATTGTAGGTATTTCCGTCGATGAGCATGACCGAGTAGTAGCGCTCCCTTTCGATCGCAGGCACCGAGACAACCATCGGTTCAGTGCGCAAATCCAGCCAGAGCACAGAGTAAGGGGTGTCGCTGTTCGGTGTGATAACGGCCGTATCCTCTGGCGTGGCGACATGGTGCAGATTTTTGATTTCGTTGAACGGCGCCTTGAACTGCCCGGAGTTATTGTCCACGGCATATTCCTGCATAACCGCATAATTCATCACGAGGGGCAGACCGTAGATGAAGCCTTCCTCAGCGATGTCCTTGGCCTCCAACAGCCTAGGCCAATCGGAATTGTCCTGATCAATGATCAAAGGGGAGGTGAGGTCGGCGGCCTTCGCCGTCGTCGCGACGAGCGCTGCCATGGCTGCAGATCGAAGCAAATTACGTTTCGTAAGCATTTGAACATCCTTTCGGTTCGCCGCGTGTGGTGAGGGTACGCGGAAGTAGCAGAAGAAGTTGTGCGTCGATCCGTGAGGAGGCGCCGTAGACGTCTCCGCGGCTCTTTACGCCTATTTTGGAAACAGGAACGTCAGCCCCACACGGACGCCCAGCCCTTCTGGGCCGTCGTCCGGAGCCGCCGCCCAATATCGAAGCCCCGCAGCCAAGCTGATGGGCTGCTCCTTCACCTTGACCAGCTTCGAGACGGTCAGGTTTATCGGCACCGACCAATCATGCGCCGTCCAGTCGTATGTGGATTCCGTGTTCAGCGCGAACGTCCATGCCGCCGGCGTCGTGTAGGAAAGGAAGGGCTGCATGTACGTGCTATTGATGTCGTTGCGGTCCTCGTTGCCGGCGAACGACCAGATGTGGTTGGCGAGGATGCCGTAGGTCCAGGGGCCGTCCTGCTTCAGCGCGACGATGGTCGGCCCTGCGCCCCATTTTTCGCCGCCGAGCAGATCGTCGGTCGCGGTTGGGATCAGGAAGACGGGTCCGGCACCCCAGATGAGACCGCCATCGGTAGGCTTGGCAGGCGACAGGAAGAAGCTCTGAACGACGTCGCCGAGGCCGAATTGCGATCCGGATGGTCCGGCGACGTCGTTCTGGTAGGTCACGGGTAGGATCGTGCGGGAGATCAGATTCCAGTCGGCGTTCAGCGAGAAGGGGATCACGGGCTGGATGTTCAAGGTCGCCTTGTCGGCATCGAGCGGACCGTAGCCCTTGTCATAGTTCAGCTGGAACGGAACGCTGATGAGCGAGGCGATCGGGTTCGAAAGCTTCTTGGCGAGATCGGCGCTGGAATCCTGACCGTAGCCCGGTGCCGCCATGCCGAGGATCGCGGCGATGGCGAGCGTCGGGGACCTCTTCACCGCGTAGGTCCGGGTCGATGCGGTGTTGGCCATTTGCTCTGTCTCCATCCGATCCGCAGGCTGGCGGCGAGCCAGGCTGAGGTCACTTCATGCGTCGGAAGATGAGGCAACGAACCGGCAGAAGATATGTATGTTACTGTAGCGTACGGCTTTCACGGACCGTAGGAGGCGTCGGAGATCCTAAACTCGGCTTCGACATCCGTCGTGCTGGGCACTGGCAGTCCAGCCCGTCGAAGCGCTGCGATCATGCGCATGCTGTCCTTCGGCGGCAGGTTTCTCTTCCGGTTCTCGGCCACGATGTTGCGCAGATAGTCGGGGCGCATTTTGATGAACACCTCGCCCTCGCGCTTCGCCTCCGCCAACAGCCCCGCCTCGGAGTAGATGACCGCCGCAACGCCATGGAAGAGCGGAAACTTCTGCAGGTCGGCTTTACGGATTAGTCGCACCGCCATCTCATGATCGTCGAGCATGCAGGCGATCAGGGCACGCGTCCCAAAGTAATATCCGGCACCGCCCGGATTGAGCTCGATCGCACGATCCAGCAGGTCCGCGCCGCGCTTCCATTGCCCCGAGAACGCCACGCGTGTTCCGAGCTCCCCGAGGAACTCCGTGTCGTTCGGGTTGGCGGCGAGCGCCGCTTCGCCGACGTCGAACGCCTCTTTCGTCTGGTTGTTGAAGAACAGAGCCGTCATGAGGGCCTGCAGGGCGCGCGTATTGTCGGGCTCGAGCGAGACCGCCCGCCGCGCCGAAGCCAGAGCGCGCTCCATCGCGGGATCCTTGTCACTCTGCGGATTGAACTCGAATCGGCCCTCGTCGAGATGGATGATCGAGAGCATCGACCAAGCAGTCGCGTAGCCGGGGAAGCGCGCCACGGCCTTCTGCAGGCAGTCGCGCGCGATCCGATGTGTTTCCGGGTTCAGCTCCTCGCGGTACGCGTAGAAGCGAAACGTGCAGTCATGGACGCTCATATCGTCCGGCGGCGGGCTGACCGCCAACGATTTCGCGATGATGCCGTAAGGCTGGGCGATCGCCGTCGCGACTTTGCTCGCGACATCCGTCTGAATGGAGAAGAGCTCGTGCGTGTCCAGGTTCTCGTCGTAGTCCTGCGACCACAGGATGGATCCGTCGGAGGTGTCGACGAGGCGCGCGGTCACACGGATCTTGTCGCCCGCGACGCGGACCCCGCCTGCGACCAGATAACGGGCGCCAAGTCCCTCGCGCACCTGCGACGCCTCGACGCCGGGAGGCAGTGCCTTCGATGTCTCGCGGCCGAAGACGGTGATCTCCTTGAAGCGCGGAAGGGCGGTTAGAAGCTCCTCGGTCAGCCCGGCGGCATAGCGTGCAGCCTGGGGGTCGTCGCCGAGGTCCGCGAAGGGCGCGATCACAAGGGTCGGCTCGCCGGGAACATGCCCGGCGGAACGACCGCCGGACGGCCCCTTCACAACGCCCGCGTAAAAGCCAAGCCCCGCGCAGACGAATGCCACGAGCATGGCCTGTACCGGCCAGGCGAGACGCCGCCACGCGAAAATCCGGTGCTCGGCCATATCTTCGTTCGCCGCATCCCCGGCCGCTTCTATCGGCGGATCGTTCCACGTGAAGGTCGGCACGTAGCCGCCCTTGGGGATGTCGATGCGGATCGGATCGCGCTGGCCTGCGACGAGATAGTAGCGTTCGATGACCCGGCGCAGACGTCCGGCCTCGATGCGAACGACGGGATCTTCCTGAGAGAAGCCCGCGCTTCGGTTGAACACCTCGATGGCGATCGAATACGCCTTGAGCCGCTGCGCCCGGCCTGCAAGCGTCTCCTCGGTGACATATTTCAGGAAGGCAGCGCCACGTCCGGCATTCGGAAACTCGCGGCTCGACAGAATTCGTTCAAGCTGCGCCCTGACCTGCTCAGGGGGCGGGCACGGGCGCTCGGCCCGATCGTCAGGCGTAGGCACCGAGGTCTGCATTGGATGCTCCCCGTCCGTCACACATATGCGCGACAGTTAAAGCTTGTATCGAAATCCCCTAATGCAACCTAACGCCGGAAGTGTGTTTCGTCTACCTGAAAGAAGTTTCAAGGCGGATCACGTAGGGGCCGGGCAACCGGTCACGGGCGATGACGCCGATGAACGAGGCCCCCAAACGGGCTATGAAGACGAGGGTGCCAGGCGTGGCGAAATCAAGGCGGCACCTCCTGCTATCGCTGCTTCCGGCAGGCCGGGTCCGCCGGGGTCGCCGCGCAGTTCTTGACCGCGATCTTCTGCGCTCCGCTATCTTGTCCGGTCAGACCGCCGACATGAGTGGCGTAGTTGCTGCGAGTATCGGCGTCGAGCACCGCGACGGGGGCGGTCAGTACGAGGCCCGCGGCGCTTCCGGCCGCCGCCGCCACGTTCGTTGTCCCTGCAAGGATCGTGTCGCCAAGGCCGACCCGGCTGTCGGTCAGCGTCTGCCCTTCGGACAGCCGCGCGCCGATGAGCTGGACGACTTCAGGCGATTCTGCGAACTTGCTATGATTGAGGTCGTCGCTGACCTTGATCTTGGTCAGATCGATCACGGACACCTTGTAGTCGGCGAGTTCGGTCTTGTAGGGCGCGGTTTCCGGATCGATCGAACCAAGCCGAGGGATGTTGCCCCAGACCCGCCGCGAGAAGGCAAGCGCCTTGTCGTCGCGCGAGACGAAGAGCGTGAACTGCGGATGGGGGTCGCCCATGTCCTCGATCTGCGACCGGAAGACGTCCACGTCGACGTCCGGAGCGGCCAGCATGACGTTCTTGAACTTCGTCGGAAGACCGCCGTTGCGGATCGCCATCTGCCGGAGCGCTTCCAGGGCCAGCCAGTTGCCCATCGAGTGGGCCAGCACGTTGACTTCCTTCACGGTGCCGTCTTTGGCGAGATACTGGAACAGCGTCTCGAGCGCGTTGCGCGTGTAGTTGGTGCTCTCGCGGTCGTAACCATAGGCGAGCAGGCTGCCGCGCGACGGCCAGGTCACAAGAACCGGGGTGCTGCGGACATTGGAATCGTGGACGATCTGAGCGAAGCGGTAGACGCTGTCCTCGAAGCGGTTGTTGAAGCCGTGGATGAAGACCAGGACGCTGTGGTCGCGGTTCCTTTTGACTGATGCGTTCAGCCAGTCTTTCGCCCCCTCGAGACTAAGCTCGTCGGCCTTCAGCGTGGCGAAGTCGGTCTCCGGATTCGAAGGCAGCCTCTTGGGCCAGGCGACGTCGCCCTCCTTGCGGACCTTGGGCAGTGAGACTCTCATCTGCGCGAAGGACGGCGTCCGGGCGCGCTCGCCCGTGAACATCTCGCCGTGAACAGTCGATCGGGCGCGGGTGGTCGCGACCAGCATGTCGACGCGACTGGTATCCGGCACGGTGTCCGCAACGGGGAATAGCACGTTCTTCGGATGTCCGCCGCAGCCGGCGAGCACGACCAGCGCGAGGCATGGAAGAAGTCGCCGGATGCGACCAACAGTCAACGAACCAAACAAGCTCAAGTCCCCCATCGGCATTCCGGCTACATCACCGCTGTCTGTTCAAATCGATCGACGTGGTCGATGCTCGCGTAGATCGTCGAGCGCTATCCTGGGCAGGCGTCCCAGAAACCCGTCTTCTTGGTGCTGTCGGTATAGTACCAGCACATGCCGGACTTCGGCGGCGTCCCGGCGACCGAGGCCGCCGCGGCGCCCGCGATGAAGCCGATGGCGGCTCCAGCCGCAATCGCACCCCCGGCGGGCCAATAGCGGCGAGGATTCACGACGACGACGCGCCCGACGGGCGCGCGAGGGACCACGACGGTGCCGCGATTACCGACGGCCGCACATCCTCTGGCTCCGCAGCCGACCGCCGCACGGCGGGCTTCGGCCGGGGTCGGAGCGAGCATCGGCGCGGCCACCATCATCAGGAGGGCCGCTGCCGTCACGGCGTTCTGAAAGTGCTTGATGAGGTTCATGAGTTTGGTCCTGGTTTAAGGGCATAATCGAAACTTCGCGTAGCGAATTCCTGACAGACCGGACCATGCCTCAATCATCGCGAATCCCTTCGTATGTTACTGTACGTTACGGCCTGGCGACGGCGACCGGGAAGGGCACGCCGAGACGGATTGCCTTCGAGAAGTCGGGCGACATTCCATCCGCCCGCGCCCTCACGTCGATCTTGGCAATCTCCCGCAGGCGGTCGAGCGGCAACGACGTGTCGATGGCTCCCCGGTCATAGGCGTAGTCAGGAAGATAACCGTTGACGATCAGCCGCCAATCGAACGGAACCTTGTCCCCTGCGACCCGCATCAGCTTGGCGACGGTCGTCGTGCAGTTCGTCGTGATCGAATTATAGAACTGCGGCGTCCGGGCGAGCGCGTTGGCCTCGGCGACGTACTCGAGCAGCAGGTTCCGCGCCTGTTCGGCACTGGCTCTCAGCCGGTAGATCTGGACGTCCTCGCCACGCACGTTGGAGCGGACGCCGACGACGTCACGTTCGTCCGCAGCAACAACCACCAGCGGGTCGTTCTTGAAGAGATCGGCAAGGGGAGAAAACCCGCCGCCAACCTTGTGGCGGACCTCGATCGACCAGGCGAGCTGTTCGCCGCCTTCGAAGCCGAAGCTGAAGATGACATGCGCGATCTTCGGCCCCGCCCAGTATGACATGAACAGGTCGACCGTCCTCACCTTGCTTACATCGTAGGTTCGCGTCGTCCAGCGCTCGGTAAAGTCGGAATTGCTTCGCCACTCGAAGTCCCGGACATCGGTCAAGGTCAGCGAATTTCCGTCGACACGACCCGTCACCTGGCGGGCGACATCCGGCGCCCATGCGGCGTCGGCTTCCGGCTTGATCGAATTCCACCAGAAGAGAACCAGCGCGAAGACGACCGTGAATGAAAGGAGTGCTTTGATGCGCAGCCGGCTGGCAAGCGCCGCTAGGGTGAGAAGACCGAAGACGAGGAAGACACCAGCGCCAGTTGCCTGCATGTCCGAGCCTGTGCACCGGTTTCCGGTCGGCGGCGTTCCTTCGTCCGGCAGGCGGTCTCGACGGGTGCGACAAGGCAATCATGATGCTCGGCCGTGCGTTCGCGGGACCCGCGGCTTGGGTTGGGGAGCATTTCTAGCTGGGCGGCTAAGGGAGATAGCAACGCCAAGCGAAAGAGGCGAATCTTGGAACCGACGTTTTCCCTGCTTTCCCGAAATGGATTGGCTCGTGCCCTACGTCTCCACGTCTTTTATATCCTTGAAATGGAGAGGCTGACACGAAGACCAGGTCGCCGGTTCGACTCCTGTCAAGGCGACCGTGTGGCACAGAGGTTCTGCCCCGCCATTTGCGGCAGCGATCAAAAACATTCGTTCCTAGCGGGAGCATGTCAATGCGCTCTACCCAACCGGCTTGCCACGTGCCGCAAGCTTGAGCGCTATCAGAAAAACAAGCGCCACAGACAGCATGAATATCGCCCCCGACAAGGGTTCAGGTGAAGGGTGGAGTCCACCCGCTGGGGCCATCGAGTTGGTCGAGACGCCGGAGCAGGCGATAGAGCGTGAAGTACTTGAAGAAACCGGCCTTACGGTTATCCGCTCGGAAGTTCTGGCGGTATTTGGCGGTATTTGGCGGTAGAGAGTTTCGATACACCTATCCGAACGGAGATCAGGTCAAATATCTGGTTGTTTTATTCAGATGCCTGACGCGCGGAGAAGCAGGCGGATATACGGATACCGAGACGATCCGCTTGAAATATACATCTTTCGATGAAATGCCGAAACTTGCTCTTCCTTACCCAATGCAGCTTCTGTTCCCGAACATCGGTCAACCCAGTTTGCCTCAGTAGTCCGCTTCGGGCCGGCTGCTCATTGGCTTCCGCCCCTTTGCTCGAATATCCAACCGCAGTTTCATTATCGAGGTTCAGGACATGAGCGTGAACATCGAGATGGATGCAGCGAACCGGCTATCGCTGCTTCCTAAGATTGAGGGCGAGCTAGCTACTGGGAGTGACGCCGGACCCGTTCGCCATGGAAGCCATCGACGCTCATGTCCGGAGAGCTGAAATGGCGGCTTAAGGCCATCGAACCGCGATGCCGCAAGAAATAGATACACATTGTGTATGCGTTTATGCTATATTGGGCTTGAAGGAAAAAATGCCATGACCAGCAAAAACGCAACCGGCAGCCATAAACGCCCCGTCAATCTGAAGGTTCGTGAGGACGTCCGCGTCCTGATCGACCGTGCCGCCAAGGCCCACGGGAAAACCCGCTCGGATTTCATGATCGATGCCGCGCGCCGCGCCGCCGAAGACGCGCTTCTCGACCAGACATTGGTGCAGGTCGATCCCGACAGCTATAAACATTATCTCGCCGTGCTCGACCAGCCGCCAAGCGGTGAAAGCTTCGAACGGTTGATGAATGCACCCAAACCCTGGCAGCCATAATGTTGTCAGCACCGGCGCTTCTTAGCGAAGCGCACGATCTTCAGCTATTCGACAGCGGCCACGACAGCCTCGATCAATGGCTGCGCCGCCGGGCGCGGGCCAATAAGGTCAGCGGCGCCTCGCGAACCTATGTGGTGTGCGAAGGCGAGCGCGTTGTAGGTTATTATTGCCTGTTATCGGGAGCGCTCGCGGTCGCAGATGCGCCGGGAGCAATCCGGCGAAATATGCCCGATCCCGTTCCCATGGCAATCCTTGGCCGTCTGGCGATTGATCGCAACTGGCAGGGAAAAGGCATCGGAACCGCGCTGTTGCAGGACGCCGTGCTGCGCACCGGACAGGCAGCGCATATCATGGGTATTCGCGGTCTCCTCGTTCACGCAATCTCCGACGAAGCCAAGGCCTTCTATGAGCATTATGGGTTTATGGCCTCGCCGGCGAACCCCGTGACCTTGGTGTTGTCGTTGAAAGCTCGATAAGGCCATGAGTCATGGCGGGTTTATCGGTTCTGTCGCAAACTTTCCAGCGGATTTGCAACCTGTATGGTCATGTCATAGATCTGGGTTGAAGATGAGCAGGCATTGTTGAGTTCCCGATCGTGGTCGATTTCAAAGGCAGTCACTACCCGAAAGACTTGGTCTTATACGCGGTGTTTTTCTACGTCAGATACGCCGTGTCTTATCGTGATCTGGAAGAGATTATGGCTGAGCGCGGCGTTGCCGTTGACCACGCGACGCTGAACAGATGGGTTGTGAAGTATTCGCCCTTGATTGCCTGCCGCGCTCATCGCCGCAAATCCGCGACCAGCAGTTCCTGGCGAATGGACGAGACCTATATCGAGGTCAAAGGCAAATGGACCTACTTCTGCCGCGCTGTCGACAAATTCGGCAAAACCCTTGATTTCATGCTGTCCGAACACCGCCATGAGGCTGCGGCCAGCGCCTTCTTCGCCCGCACAATCGAGAACAACGGCTGGCCTGAAAAGGTCGTCATCGACAAGAGCGGTGCGAACCTGGCAGGATTGCAAAACCTGAACTGGCTCCTGCTGTTGCAGGGATGGTTCTGGCTGATCGAGATCCTGCAGGTCAAATACCTCAACAACATGCTAGAGCAAGACCATCGGTTTATTAAGAAGCTGACCCGTCCGATGAAAGGCTTCAAATCCTTTCAGTCTGCCTCAGCAACGCTGGATGGCATCGAAGTGGCGCATATGATCCGCAAGCGGCAATTTCCAACGAGTGGCCAATCCGCATTTCAGCAATTCGCCGCGCTCGCAGCATACCTGTGTCCAGCGATAGCTGTTTCCGTACCCTTTCCAAAAGTTTGCGACAGAACCTCTCAGCACGCCCCGTCGCCGAGGCGGGTTTTGTCGTGGCCCGCACTAGTGGTGGCCGCATGAAGGCGTTACCGCCCTTGGCTAGTGTGCCGCTGGTTGACGATGCGCCCATCTCTTTGACGGATTGCGATCTCGTAGCTCACCCCTCTGCGAACCCCGCGATAGGTAAAGTACCTGCCGCGGCAATTCGTCTGACGGACACCGCGAAAGCCTCGGGTACGAAGCAGCCGCGCTCCCTGAGGGCAGGATATACCTCGTCCGTGGTTTAGGCTGCTGCCCGAGCCGACGATAACCTGAGCGCTCGCCTCCCGGGGAACCGCCACCGGTGAGACGAAAACCGCCAGTGCAAGCGCACATCCAAGTAGAGCCTTGACACTCATAGTCATCCTCCTGGTTACACCGCGAGAAAAGTCAGGGCATGATATAATCGCCTAAGTTGCAGCTTCGCGCAAGAGGCGGCCGACCTCATGTCGGAGTAGAGCAGCCCGGTAGCTCGCCAGCCTCATAAGCTGGAGGGCGGGAGGTTCGAATCCTCCCTCCGCAACCAAAACCAGCCCGCCCGGTTCGCCGAGGCGGGTGTAAACATGAACGGTAAGTTCACATAACGTTCATCCCCCTAAGAGCATGGTCGCCCACATTAGAAATGGAAAGGCGTAACCATGAATAGTTTTTCTCGCATCGGTACTGCTATAGTTGCTGCTGTTATCGCAGCATCTAGCTTTGGCATGGCCTCAGCCGCCCCCATGGCGGCTCAGCATCCGCAGGTCGCTTCGAGCGTCGAACTTGCGCAGTACCACCGCGACGACCGCCGCCACGAATATCGTCACGACCGCCGGGACCGTTATGAACAAGGGCGCGACCGTCGCGGCTACTGGAACGGTCATCGTGGTTACAGGGACTACCGCAAGGGTTATCGTCGCCACAGCGACGGCTACTACTACCCACGGTCTGTGTTCCAGCTCTACATCCGCTAAGCGGTTTCAGCTTCCTTCGACAACCCCGTCAGAAATGGCGGGGTTTTTTCGTTCCCGAGTCAGGCGGTATCCGGACCAAGAAGGAGAAGACGCCATGAGCGTACAGGCAATGTTCTACGCGAAGGAAATCAACCATCGCGCCACCACCAATCCCGGCGACGTCAATGTCGAAGTGAAGATGTCCGCTGCCTTCGGCGCCTACCTTCGCGGCCTTCCGGAAGGCAATGAAGACTGGTCGAAGTATACGCCCTCGGGCGAGCTTCCCATGACCGTCACCAACCCGGCCGCCATCGAGCAGTTCGAACCGGGCGCTGTCTATCGCCTGACATTCGAAAAAGTCAGCCAGTAATCGAGGAGGGGAGCGTCATGTCGAACTGGAAGCGGGCGCTCCTCATCCTGGCGGTCGTTGTAGCTGTTTCCTGCATGGCTGCCGCTTTCCTCACGGCATGCCAGTCGTATCAGCCACCCGGTGAGGGGATCTGGCGGGCGCTGCAACTATCCCGCCTTGGTAATGTTGTTGGAAAACCATGTGCTTGCATGTTCGTTTGGCGCTTTTGTCGCCCAGTCTGATCCGGGCTTGATTTCAACGATGACAAGACCGTCGTCAGAATCCATCTCGTTGGCCAAGATTTGTCGGATAGCGCTGGCAGGTCCGACAAGGCTGCCAACCCAGAGCGACTTCAGCGGCGAGATGCACTTCATGGTTCGAAATGTCTTTATCAGACCATCATAGTTCCGGACTTTCCGGAGGTCGTAGCTAATCATGTAGTGTGGCATTGCCTGCTCCTGTGTTGGTTGCAAGCTGAGCAGGACAGATCCGATTGAGTCGCGGAAGAGAAACGGCAACTTCACGGTGTGAAAGCCTGAGATCCAGCTTTCCACGTTGTTCGACTTCTCCACAGGCAGGCCAAGGAAGGAAAGGATCTTTCTCACGTGTGCCAATAAAGGCCACGAGCGCGCCAAACGGCGACGAGCTGCTCTTCAATCTCCTCTGGTGACCGATGCCCGAAGCGTTGGGCTAGAACTACGGAGAGAGCTTTCAGGTCCATTTCCCGAGGCGCGTTCTCCATTGCCCGGTCAGCTCGGGCCGCGATCCCGGCTATCAGTTCGTCATCATCATTCATTGAATCCTCCCAGGGTATCCCAATGCCACTTCTGAAAAATGCACGGCATGAGAAGTTCGCGCAGGAGTTGGCGAAAGGCAAGTGCTGGTAGTGGCGGGCATGTCTAAGCGACCAACACCCCCGGAAGACATGCTCGAAGACACGAGCATCCGGTTTGAGCCCGCCTTTGATCTCACTGAATGGGCTCGGTCATTCCTTCATCGATGAGACCGCCGAATAGCCGCGCTCAACCTGCACTAAGATGGTCTCACCTTAGGAACCGCGCAAGGCAACTCCTTCCCGACTTAGCCTAGATATTGTCTTTCTCCACCTCAGAAGAAGGGAAAAAAGCTCGAGCGAGTAACCGTCCGTTGCCGCCGGCTGATACATCGGATGCGCTTGGAGCAGCTTTCACACGCATCTATCTACATCAGGTCGCGGGGGATACGCTTCTTCTCGAAAATCTTTTCGAAGATCCGCGTCTCGCCTTCATAGGCGATGACCGAGGCACTGATCACCCAATCCTTTGCCGTGCAGGATATGGCCGAAACCGCGACTGTGCGAACGAACCAGCCGGGGCGTTGCATGTCGCATGTCCATGTCGAGATGCCCGTCATCGAGAGCGGGTCATCCGGCGAAATCGACCATGTCTCATCCCGCACCTGGCGCGTGCTGAGCCCGGTGTCGGGATGCTCGAAAAGGCCGGTATCTTCGTGAATGCGGTATTCTGTTCGATTGGCGGAAAGCTCCCTGATGACCTGTCTTTTGGTTTCCGCCGGCGCATGCTCGATATATTTCGGCAGTGGATCGGGATTATCCGGCTCGTTCACGGCGATGAGGCGATGATCGGTAAGTATCGGCAGGGCAAGTTCGATTGAGGCTGTATCGATGACAAGGCCGGGATCAGTCGGCGGCGGCAGGATCATCGGCCAGTAGGCCGTCGAAAGCGAAAGGCGAATGCGATGGCCGGCGCGAAAGCGATAGCCGCAGGCATCGAGCAGCAGGCGCACCGACGTCCGCTCTCCGCTCTTCACGGGTTTGGGCTCGGCATTGCCGTCACGATGAGCAAGATTGAGGACGCCGAAGGAAACGCGTGTCGCAGTACCGTCCTCATGCACGTCGACGAGCCGCACGCAGAGATTTGCGGTCCTCTCCTCACAGCGAAGCGCCAGGGTAACAACAGGCTGGCCGAGATAGTCGTGATCTTCGGCAAGTGGCGCGGTCTCGAATGTGAGCGAGCCGGCATCGTCCCCGCGCTGGTCGATGGCCATTTCGGCATCCGGTTTCAGCGTGAAATATTCCCCCGATGCTGTTCCTGTATCGAGCGGCGAGCGCAGATAGACCTCGTGCGCCAATGCCTGCGGCTCGGCCTTACCTTCCTCGATCCGGCCCGACGAACCGACGTGGAAGAATTGCATTGTCGGCGCATGCCATATGTCCATGGCGACCCAGAAACCGGGATCGGCATCGCGGCGCGGGGCAGGGCGCACGGCATCGAGGATGTAGGCGCGAAGCTGCGGCGTGTTTTCCGCACCGTTTTCTTCGCCGCGCAGCCAGCGGTTCCACCAGGCGATCGCTTCGCCATGGAAATCGGCGCGCGGCTTTGGAAAGGCGAAATGCGGATATTTGTGAACCCAGGGACCAATCAGCGCCTTGGCTCCCGCCCCAAGCCCCGCGATCGCCTTCAGCGGCGTATTGCGATAGCCGTCGGCCCAGCCGGCAATCACCAGCGCCGGGATCTCGACGCTTGAGAAATCCTCACAGATCGAACCGTGTTTCCAGAACGCGTCGCGTCGCTGGTGGCTAAGCCACTCCTCCATGAAGAAGGGCTCGTTTTCCAGCCGCTCCAGCCACATGTCCTTCCAGCGATCACCGACGATGGCAGGATCGGGCGAGCGAGACTGGTAGCCGAGCATGGTCGCCGCCCAGGAGAGCTGTGCGGAAAGGTGACAGCCGTTCTTGTAATGGATGTCGTCATTGTAGCGGTCGACGGTCGAGGCGATCGAGATGACGGCCTTCAATGCCGGGGGTCGAAGGGCTGCGACCTGCAGGCTGTTGAACCCGCCCCAGGAAATGCCCATCATGCCGACCGAGCCATTCGACCAGGGTTGCGCTGCGATCCACGCGATCAGTTCGCAGGCATTTGCAAGCTCAAGCTCGGTATATTCGCCATCGATCACGCCTTCGGATTCGCCCGAGCCGCGGATGTCGACACGCACACCGGCAATGCCGGCGGCGGCAAAGACCGGATAGGTCGACTCATCGCGCAGGCTCGTTCCATCGCGCTTGCGATAGGGCAGGAATTCGAAGACGGCCGGCACCGGATCGGCGTCCGCACCGTCGGGCATCCAGATGCGCGCGGCAAGGCGCGTCCCGTCACTGAGCGTGATCCATTGATTTTCGATGGTGGTGAAGCTGTGCTCGGTCATGGTGACATATCCCGAAGAGGTTTAGGCGTTAAACCACACACGGCTGCCAATATAGCCGTTGGACATATCGTTGCCGATATCGTCGACATAGCCCCTCAGTGTTTTCGAAGAGGCCATGATGTAGTCGTTGAAGACGGGCAGGATCAAGCCGCCATCATCTCGCACCATCAGAGCCAGCTGTCGATAAAGCATCTTGCGCTTGGTTTCGTCGAGTTCGGCCCTTGCCTGCAGCACCAGCTTGTCGAAGTCCGGACGCTTAAAACGCGTGTCGTTCCATTCCGCGGTTGAAAGGTAGGAGGTGGAATAGCGTGAATCTTGGGTCGGCCGACCGCCCCAGAAAGACGCGCAGAAAGGCTGCTTGTTCCAGACGTTGGTCCAGTAGCCGTCTTCCGGTTCGCGCTTGACGTCGAGCGCAATCCCCGCCTTGCGCGCACTTTGTTGAAACAGGATTGCCGCATCCACAGCGCCTGGAAAGGCAGCATCCGAGGTCAGCAACTGAACCGGACGGTCAAGGCCCGATTTCTTGAAGTGAAAGGCGGCCTTGTCCGGATCATATGGCCGCTGCTCGATATCGGTCGGCGCAAGCGCATAGTTGGAATTGACCGGATAGTCGTTGCCGATCGTTCCGTAGCCGCCCAAAACCTTGTCGAGGATCGCCTGGCGATCGATGGCATATTTCAACGCAAGGCGAAGGTCGTTATTGTCGAAGGGTGCTGTGTCGCAATGCATCAGGAAACAGTAGAAGCCCTTGCCAGCATTGCGGACGATCTCGACGGTTGGTGCCCGCTGCAGCATCGGTACGGTTTTCGGGTCGACATTATTAACGAAATGGACCTGGCCGGACGCAAGCGCTGCAATGCGGGCGGTGTTGTCGTTGATGACGAGGATTTCGACGCTGTCGACAAAGCCGCGATTGGCGCGCCAATCCTTCGGGTTCTTCTCGAAGGTTGCCCGCACGCCGGGCTCAAAGCTCTTCAGAATGTAAGGGCCGGTACCGATGGCCGCCGCCGACTTGTCGACGCCGCCCTTCGGCTGGATGATCAGGTGGTAATCGGTGAGAAGGAGCGGCAGATCCGCGTTGCCTTCGCTCAGCGTCAGGACAAGATCACCCGCCTTTTCATCAATGCCTGTGATCGAGGTCATGAGCCCAAGAGCGCCCGACTGCGAGTTCTTGTCCGCGTGCCGCTTCAGCGTCGCGACGATATCGGCGATGGTCATCTTGCTGCCGTCGTGAAATTGCACATCGTTCCTGATCTTGAAGGTCCAGACGGATGCATCTGCTGATGGCGTCCAGGACGTTGCCAGCGACGGCAGGGGTGCGCCGGTCTTGGGATCTGATTCGAGGAGCGTGTCGCCCCAGAGGCGGCCAATGACGAACAAGACGGAAGCGCTATACGTCGCCGGGTCAAGCGTATCGCTGGTCGCACCGCCTTTGAGGCCGAGCTTCAGGTGGCCGCCACGTTTCGCTTCCTGCGCGCCGGCATCCAGCGGCATCAGGAGGCCGGAGGCAAGGGCTGGCAATACGCCAAGTGCTGCGGCTCCCCCCAGGAAATGCCGGCGGCCGAGTTTCAACTGCGAAAATTGATCATTTTGATGCGTCATGACAGTTCCCTCGTTCAGTTTTGTTAAGAGGGACGTTAAGCGCCAGACAGACTCACGCAATTTCGCGACTTGACGCACTTTTAAGCGAGTTTACGCTAGTTTGGTCAAGACGGAGCTACCGATGCCTCACCTGGTCGAGAACCTGAAGATTGCATGCGCAACGCAGCGTTCAATTTCGCATCTGTGCCGTGCAATCGATATCAACCGGCAACAATTCAATCGATACATCAACGGCCAGACGAGACCGTCCGCCCATAACCTGGCCCGCATTGCTAACCATTTCGATGTCGAAGCAGCGGATTTTTTCCTCGCCCCCACACTCTTTCGCAAACGCCTCAGCAAATCTGTGGTAGGCGCCTACGAAGGTTCCGAGCTTTTCAACGCGTTTCCAGGCAACCTGCGCGCGCTCAGGCGTCACATCGGCTACTTCCAGACCTATCACCGCTCGCCATCTTGGCCGGAAATGGTCGTATGCTCATGCAGTCGGCTGACAGAGCAAGGCGGGTTGATGCACGTCAAGTCAATGGAACGTCTGCGGGATCCCGGAAATGGAATCCAGCAGCTTTCAAAATACGTTGGGCTTGCGGCCTTCTATCGTAACCGGATCTTCATCACGGAGCGTGTCACCGGGCCGAACTCCATCTTGTCGCAGACAATCCTCCTGCCATTCGATGAATACCAGCGCGTCTATTTGCGTGGAACGACAATGGGGATCTCCTGGCGAAGGGAAAACCTCCCCTATGCCTCACGTGTTATCTGGCGCCACGTCGGCGTCGAGCCTGACCTCCGCGAACTTCTTGGGCGCTGCGGGCCTCTGCCGCTGTCGTCACGCCAGCTGCCACCCACGGTGCGCTCGTTTCTCGCGGATCCAGCCGCCGAAGTGTATGCGATGCCGGCAGAGTATTAGGTTCCTACCCGGCGAGGGCTCCGGCATTGCATCCCTAGCATTGCAGGTAGCAGTTCCCAAGCGAAGCCCTGTTAGGCGAACGCATAATTTCGACTGTTGTTGCGAAGTCGGGTATGCCTCTGGCGACACTGAGGGATTTGAATGGCGAATGATTGATGGCTGCTGCCTCGGCCTCACGCTGCTAACATTAAAGGACGGGTCTACCTCCACGCCATTCCGGGCGATGCCTCAACTGAGGGGGTAGCTTCTAACGGAACGTAGTTTCCGCGCCAACGAGCCGCATTATTCTCCTCACGAATAACAAACGCAAAAAACATTCATTTGTTAAATTCTATGAGCCGTCGATAATCGAGGAAAAATTGGGCAAAGACGTATGCCTTGGAAAAAAGGGAACCGAATATATGAAAACGAGCATAATACTTTTGGCCGGCATCGTGGGCGCTGTCGCGAGCCCTGTCCTTGCTAAGGACTTGACGATTGGTCTCAGCGGGACGGTAACGTCCATCGATCCACACTTTTACAATGCGTCACCGAATAACTCGATTTCCATGCAAATTTTTGATCGGCTGACGGAGCGCACCGCAGACGGCGAACTGGTCGAAGGTCTCTCGACAAAGTGGGAGTTTGTTTCCGAGACCAAATGGCGCTTCGCGCTACGCGAAGGCGTGACGTGGCACGACGGCAAGCCCTTTACCTCGGACGATGTTGTTTTCACGCTCGGTCGCGCTGGAAGCGTGCCAAACAGCCCAGGAGGCTTCGGCGGATTCATGCGCAATATCGCGAGCGTCGAGGCGGACGGCGATACTGCGGTCATTGTCAACACGAAGGCACCCGCGCCGACGCTTCCGGGCGATCTCGCAAATATCGCCATCGTTTCGCGCCATGCAGGCGAGGGCGCCGATACTGCCGACTACAACTCCGGCAAGGCAGCAATCGGCACAGGCGCATTTCGTTTCACGACATTCAAACAAGGCATCGAGGTCGGCCTTGAGCGCAATCCCGATTGGTGGGGCAAGAAAGTTGCATGGGATCACGCGACGTACCGCATGATTTCCAGTGCGAGCGCCCGCACGACCGCCGCTCTGTCAGGTGATGTCGATGTTATTGACGCGCCGGCTGCGACCGATATCGCGCGCTTTGAAACCACCGCCAACCTTTCCTTTGTCAGCACTCCGGGCTTGCGGGTCATTTATCTTGCACCATCGACATCCGGTGATGCGTGGAAGGCCAATGTGAAGGGGCCGAAGGGGGAGGCGCTGGAGAAAAATCCTCTGGCGGATCCGCGCGTGCGCAATGCACTGTCTGAAGCGATCAATCGCGAAGGCATTGTCGACAAGATCATGGAAGGCACCGCGACGGCGTCCGGCCAGTGGCTCCCCAAGGGCGCGTTCTCCTACACGCCTGATATTCAGCCGCCGAAGCCCGATCCTGTGGCGGCCAAGAAGCTCCTGGCCGATGCCGGGTATCCAAATGGTTTCCAACTGACGGTCCATGTGCCGAATGATCGATATCCCAATGCACCTGCGGTGGTTCAGGCTGTTGCGCAGATGTGGACGAGAATTGGCGTGAAGACGAATGTGGAAGCCCTTCCCTGGACGACCTTCTCATCGCGGAAGTCAGAATTCGCCATGAAGCTTCTGGGTCTTGGAAATGCGACCTATGACGCCAGTTCCATGCTGGTGAACGTTCTGGGTACCGTCGATCCGAAGCGGGGGCTGGGTGCGGCCAATGATAGCGGGTACTCCAACCCGGGTCTCGATGACCTCGTCTCCAAGGCAATGACGATCTACGACGACAAGGCGCGTGAAGCGGCCCTTATCGACGCCGTAAAGGTTGCGGTCACTGATGGAGCCATCATCCCGCTCTACCAGCAGAGCAATGCCTGGGTGATGCGCAAGGGTTTGTCCTATGCCCCGCGCATCGACGAACGCACGCTTGCCAAGGATATTTCCGAATAAAGCGCGGAGATGAGCGGCCGGTGCCAAGGCACCAGCCTTCTTTTCCGCCGATCGATGGCGAAGTCGTCTGAGCAAATGCCGGCTATAGTGCGCCTGCCAGACCATCCCCAAAGGCGTGGTCGGTATCTTACCAATAACAAGAGGGTATCATGACCCTGTGGATTATCCAGCGCCTGTTGCAAGCGATCCTGGTCGCTCTGGCAATGGCCCTGATTGTATTCGTCGGTCTTCACCTGATCGGCAGCCCGATAGAAACCTTGCTTCCGCCAGAGGCGACCCACGACGATCGCCTCAGATTGATTGCGGATCTCGGTCTCGACCGGCCTCTTTACGAGCAGTTCTTCCTGTTCCTGAAAGGCCTCCTCCAAGGCAAGCTCGGGGTCAGCTATGTCTATAAGGAGCCAGCGGTCGAGTTGATCCTGTCTCGCTTGCCCGCAACGCTCGAGCTCGCCTTCGCGGCTGTCCTATTGTCGCTGATCGTCGGCGTGCCGCTGGGACTTGCCGCGGGTTGGAAGCCTGAAAGTCCTTTCGCGCGCGTCATCATGATTGGCTCGATTTTCGGCTTCAGCCTGCCGATTTTCTGGATCGCGATCCTGCTCATTATGATCTTCAGCATCCAACTCGGCTGGCTTCCAAGCTCGGGGCGCGGGGCAACCGAAATCGTCTTCGGGATACCGTGGTCCTTTGTCACTCTGGATGGCCTGCGGCACATGCTTTTGCCAGCCGTCAGCCTCTCGCTTTTTAATATATCGATGGTGACGCGTCTAACCGAAGCGGGCGTGCGTGAGGCGATGTCGAGCGAATATGTGCGATTTGCCAGAGCAAAAGGCCTGTCGCCGAGGCGTATCCTCAGCGTCCATGTCCTTAAAAACGTGATGATCCCGGTCGTCACAGTAGTGGGTCTGGATATCGGTCAGACGATCGCGTTTTCGGTCGTGACCGAAACCATCTTTGCCTGGCCGGGCGTCGGCAAGATCATCATCGACAGCATTGCCGCGCTCGATCGCCCCGTCATCGTCGCCTACCTCATGCTCGTGGTTATCATGTTCGTCATCATCAACCTCGTCGTGGATGTTACCTACAGGCTGCTCGATCCACGCATCCGGCTTCAGGGAGAGTGATGTGCAAGCGGTTATGAACTCCTCGAAATTTCGCACAGGTCTGCAATTCATGAGGCAGTTCGCGCGCGCGCCTTTGGCAGCGCTGGGACTGATACTGATTGTCCTGATCGTTCTCGTGGCCGTCTTTGCGCCATATCTGTCCCCACAGAATCCTTATGACCTGATGCAGTTGGACATCATGGATGGGCGTATGGCTCCCGGCACAGAATCGTCGGCAGGCTTCATGTTCCTGTTCGGGTCCGACGATCAGGGTCGGGACATGCTGTCGGCCATTCTCTATGGTTTGCGGATAAGCCTGATCGTGGGACTTGGCTCCGCGGCGCTCGCCTTCATCATCGGGACCGCGTTCGGACTGACGGCTGCCTATGTCAGCGGACGGCTTGAAACCGCGATGATGCGGCTGGTGGACCTTCAGCTTTCCTTTCCGACGATTCTGTCCGCGCTGTTGATCCTTGCACTTCTGGGCAAAAGCGTCGGCAATGTCGTCTTCGCAATCGTTCTGGTGGAATGGGCGACCTATGCCCGCACGGCACGTGGCGCTGCCTTGACGGAGCTTCGCCGGGAATATGTCGAGGCGGCGCACTCCCTGAGGTTGCCGCACCGCAACATCCTGTTTCGCCAATTGCTGCCCAACTGTCTGTCGCCCCTCGTCGTGCTACTGACCATGCAGGTGGCACGCGCCATCACGCTTGAGGCAACGCTCAGCTTTCTGGGTCTTGGTGTTCCGGTGACAGAACCCTCGCTCGGGCTTCTGATTTCCAGCGGCTACGAGTTCATGCTGTCAGGAACCTACTGGATTGCGCTTTTCCCGGGCATCGCACTTCTGATCACGATCTTTGCCATCAATCTCGTTGGAGATCGTCTGCGCCAGTTGCTGGATCCGAGGGCTGCACGGAGATGAGCGCCATGCTTGAAATCAAAGGTTTGAAAACTGAGGTCGTGACCGAGCAAGGCAACGTCACCCTTATCGATGACATCAATCTGAGCCTCGCTTCGGGCGAAGTCATGGGCCTCGTCGGGGAATCCGGATCCGGCAAATCCGTGACCGGGCTCTCCATCATGGGTTTGCTCGACAAGCCCGTACAGGTCACCAGCGGGCAAATTCTGTTCAAAGGGCGGGACTTGCGAAGCGCCTCGCAGAAAGAGCTGCGATCCATCCGGGGCAACCGGATTGCAATGATCTTCCAGGATCCGATGTCGACGCTCAATCCCGTGCTTCGCGTCGATACGCAGATGATGGAGGTCGTGCATGCCCACGAAACCGTCAGCAAACAGGTTGCGCGGGAACGCGCTAGAGACGCGCTGGGCATGGTTGGCATTCCAAGCCCCGAGGAGCGTCTCAGCGCTTATCCGCATCAGTTCTCCGGGGGCATGCGGCAGCGAGTGGCAATCGCCATTGCGCTTCTCATGTCGCCAGACCTGATCATTGCAGATGAACCGACGACCGCTCTCGACGTGACGATCCAGGCGCAGATCCTCTCGATTGTACAGAAGCTTGCCCGAGAGAAAGGTACTGCCCTGATATGGGTCACCCACGATCTTTCCGTCGTTGCCGGTTTGGCCGAGAAACTGTCTGTCATGTATGCGGGGCGCATTGTCGAGCAAGGCTCGACGGCCGATCTGCTGAGACGGCCTTTGCATCCCTACACCAACGGCCTGATAGCAAGCTTGCCGGCCCATAACCAGCGCGGCGCACGGCTGAGGCAGATATCCGGAACCACCCCTTCTGTGACCAATATGCCCAAGGGTTGTGCGTTTGGCCCTCGGTGCTCGTCAGCCACTGAAATCTGTCTAACCGCTCCGGCGCCTGAGCCGGTGGAAGGGCGCGTTCTTCGCTGTTTTCACCCCGTCATGGAAGGAGCGTCATCGTGAGCAATCGATTGGACGTGCGCAATGTGAGCAAGCGCTTCAGCCGCAAATCGGGGGTACTGGAGCGCGGCGCGGAACTGATGGGCCTGAAAGCTCCAAATCCGGTCGTCCAGGCGCTGGATGACGTCAGTCTCACCGTTGCAGAACGCGAAGTCGTCGGCATCGTTGGTGAATCCGGCTGCGGAAAATCAACGCTCGGTCGCGTTATTGCGGGGCTGTTGCAGGCCTCCGAGGGCTCTGTCCTGTTTAGAGGCAAGCAACTGACGGAGATGGATGGTAAAGAGGCAGAAGACGCGCGACTGAAGGTTCAGATGATCTTTCAGGACCCTTCGTCATCGCTTAATCCACGGCAGCGCGTGCGTGAGATCATCGGGGCAGCGCCGCTACACCACAAAATGACGAGCCCGCGTGAGCTCGATGATTATGTCAGCCAGCAGATGGAGCGGTCAGGGCTTGATCCATCCATGGCCAGCCGTTTCCCGCATCAGTTCAGCGGCGGTCAGCGCCAGCGCATCGGCATTGCGCGTGCACTTGCTGTACAGCCTGATATGCTGATCTGTGACGAATCCGTTGCCGCGCTCGATGTCTCGATACAGGCGCAGATCCTCAATTTGTTCCTCGACCTGAGAGAGCAGCTTGATCTCACCTATCTTTTCATCAGTCACGATCTCTCCGTTGTCGAGCACATATCCGACCGCGTCGTGGTGATGTATCTCGGACGGGTCGTGGAAGAGGCGCCGGTCGGCGAACTGTTTTTGCAGCCGAACCACCCCTACACGCGCGCGCTTCTGCAGGAGCGGCCAAGCCTCGATCCAGTTCAGCGGCGTTTTTCGGCAATCGAAGGAGAAATCCCGAGCCCGCTCTCGCCCCCATCGGGATGTCATTTCCATCCTCGCTGTCCGTTCGCGATGGAGCGTTGCCGGGTCGAAAGGCCGCAACTTCGGACCATCGGCTCAGGGCACAAGAGTGCCTGCCATCTCAACGATTGAACCTCCCACAATCGACAAACCTGAACGTTAAAAGGATTCAACATGTCTGTTTCAGCGCCTCTGGAACACCAGCCTCAACCCGTCAGCCAAGAGTTTCCATCCCGGGAGTGGGCGATCGTCCGGTCTCCTGAAGAACACGGTCTTTCTGCCGAAGTTCGAGAGAAAGTCGACGCCATGCTCGACACCTTGCCTACCACCTCTTTCATGGCGGTCGTTGGGGGCAAGGTGCTTTACACCTACGGCGATGTATCGGAAGTTAGCTATCTCGCGTCGACCAGAAAAAGCATTCTTTCGATGCTCTTCGGCAAAGCGGTTGCGGAAGGAAAGATCAATCTCGATCTGACCATGGCGGATTTGCACATCGACGAAGACCATGGTCTTCTTCCGATCGAGAAGACAGCGACGCTACGTCATCTGCTAATCAGCAGTTCGGGTGTCTATCACCAGCCGGGCAGCCCCGGCAGCAACACGAAGAACATCCCGGCGCGTGGCTCGAAAAAGCCAGGCGACTATTTCCACTATAACAACTGGGATTTCAACGTTCTCGGCGCGGCCTTCGAGCAGTTGACCGGTCGCAGCGTCTTCAAGGCTTTTGTGGAGGATTTCGCGGGTCCGATGGGCATGCAGGATTTTGACCCCTCACGCCAGCGTGTGATGGGATATGAGGGAGCCTCCCGCTATCTCGCCTACCACTTTTTCCTGTCCGGCCGGGACATGGCCCGATTGGGTCTGACGATGGTTCGAAGCGGTCGTTGGCGCGACCAGCAAATCGTACCGGCCGAGTGGGTCGCGGAAAGCACGCGAATTCATGTTCCCGCCGACAAGATGAATGAGAGCGAAAAGTCCAGGATCGCCGGCTATAGCTATCTTTGGTGGATCCCAGTCGTGACCAAGGATAAGCCTGAATGGGAAGGTGCCTTTGTCGCAGCGGGCCATTTCGGACAGTTCATCCTGTGCATGCCTGCGCTGGATATGGTGTTTGTAAACCGGCGCGCTATTCCAGACGATCTGGCGATTGCCCGTAACGACGGAAGCTTCAAGGAAGAATTACCAGCAGTCACCATGGAAAATTTCCTGGCCGTTGCCGACCAGTTTATCAGTGCAAAACTCGGCGTTCGGTAACGGAAGGTCAAAGGCAGATAAGCCGTTTACGACAGGTCTTCCGTAAAGCAGGCAGAAATCTGCTCACGCAACCAGATGCTTGCCGGATCACTCTCCTTTTCGGCAAGCCAGATCATGCTGGTGGATTGCTTTTCCTCTGCAAAAGGCGATTCCAGCAATAATAGCTCGTGTGAACGCTCGAAAAGCTTCGCAACGCTTTCCGGCATGATGGCGACAAGATCACTGCGTGCCACGATGGCGACCGCAGCGGAGAAATGGGGGACGACAGCGACAACCCTTCGCTCTATCCCCATTGCATCCAGACGCTCATCGATCCAGCCGCGACGGCTCGGGGCAGAGGTTACTTTCACATGACCCAGAGATAGCAAGGCATCCAGCGTCAGCGGATCCTTTGCTGCTGGATTGTGTGCCGATATTATACACACTCGTCGCTCGGTAAACAGCGACGTGCAGCGATAGCGAGCCGGAAAATTATCTGCGGTCATGACGGCGACATCGATCGTGCCCTCGTCGAGTTGTTCCTGCACAACGGGCAGAAAATTGCGGTTATTGGCAACGCCTGTGCGCGGCATGTGAATGACTTCCAAAACGCAGTGCTCTGCCGCAGATCGAACACGTTCCACGAGCCGGGGCATCAGAACAACTGAGAAATAGTCGTTCATTCCAATTCTAAATGCCCGGTGGGACGTCGCAGGCTCGAAGCTTTGCTTCGACAGCATGACCGACTCCGTATCCTCGATAATACGCCTTACCGCTGGGAATATCTCCGTGCAATAACGGGTCATCACGAAGCCACCCGAGGTCTTCTTGAACAGGTCGTCACCGGTTATGGCGCGCACGCGTTTCAGCGCATGGCTCATCGCAGGCTGGGAAAGCCCGATATACTGGCCAGCAGCTGTCATATTACCCTTCAAGACCAAGGCATAGATGACTTTTAGAAGATTGAGGTCGATGGACCCCAATTGAAACCGCTGCATGCGAACCCTGCCTACCCCTTGAAACTTACCGATCATAATGGCACCGACGTCGCTCCGCAAAGAGAGCAACTTGCTTGCAACCGCAATAATCGAGCGAAACTTGCTGTGAGAGGCGCCCTGCGCGTGCGCACGAAAGTAAGCAGCGTGTCCCAGACCAGGCGAGAACAGATGCGCTAGCAGCCCGACCTGGGCAAAAAGCCCAAGCATCATGCCATCGGCCAAGGTCAGAATTTTCGGTCGCTGAACAATGACCGACGCCCGCTTGATCCACCCTGGATCGCCAGCGGCCGGAGGAGGGTGCCCTCGACGCGGTCCGGGTTCTGTCCCAGGCTTTTGGTGCGTGCCGGAAAACCAGCACCGACAGGACACCAACAACGGCGGCCATGACGAACCGATGGCCAAAGCGGCAGGGACAAAGTCGATGCTCGCCATCAACGCAATCCAGAGGAGCGAGAAGATGACGCCGCCCAAGCTCGCGCCGCATATCAAGCCGGTGCTGGTTGCGCTTCGAACACAAGGCCAAAAAGAATGGGGTGCTGATAACAGCGCCCCAAACTCTAACTCACATGGAAACTGATCCGATGAGTTACGCCGCTCTTTCTTCTGCGGCGTTCGGTCTCCACTTGATCAGCCGGCCTTCCAGAACATCGAGGATTCGGTCGATGATGAGCACGAACACGGCCAGGATGATGATGCCGGCAAACACTCCAACCGCGTCGAAGTTGCCTTCCGCCTGCGCGATCAGGTAACCGAGCCCTGCAGAGGAGCCGAGATATTCACCAATGATGGCGCCGACCACCGCGAAACCGACCGAGGTGCGAAGGGAGGACAAAATCCAGCTGGCCGCCGCCGGAAAATAGACATGCCGCAACAGATCGGAACGTTTGGCCCCGAGGATCCTTGCATTTGCGAGGACGACTTGATTGACCTCGCGAACGCCCTGCATGGCGTTGAAGAAGGTGATGAAGAAGACAAGCGTTACCGCGAGCGCTACCTTCGACCATAGGCCGAGACCAAGCCAAAGCACGAAAATTGGGGCAAGCACAACGCGCGGAATGGCGTTCAGGCCCTTGATGAAGGGGTCCAAAATCCGTGCCGCACTGCGGCTGAGACCGAGCCATACACCGGCTGCGACGCCAAGGCCCGTGCCGATGATGTAGCCGAGCACAGTCTCCGTCAGTGTGATTGACACATGACGATAGAAGCTGGGGTCAACAATCCAGCGGATCATCTGGTTGAAGATGTCGAGCGGGGCTGGAAAGAAGAAGACATCGATAAAGCCGGCGGTCACGCCAAGCTGCCAGCCGCCGAGGATAAAGATTAGCATCCCGAGCTGGATGATGCGTTCAGTCACGACGTTCATAGCTTTTCTCCACTTCGCCGCGCAGGGAAGCCCAGATATTTCGATACAGATCCATAAAGCGTGGATCGAGTTTAATTTCCGCGACGTCGCGGGGGCGCTCGAGTTCCACCGGGAAGCTTTCGATGACCCGTGAACGGGGGCCAGCTGCAAGAATTGCGACCCGGTCGCCGAGGGCTATTGCTTCTTCGAGGTCATGCGTGATCATTACGACAGCCCTGCGCTCTTCCTGCCACAGACGCAGGAGTTCGTTTTGCATGAGGTGCCGTGTGTGGATATCGAGGGCCGAAAAGGGCTCGTCCATTAGGATGACTTTGGGGCCGGAGATCAGGGCCTGCGCCATCTGCACGCGCTTGCGCTGACCGCCCGAAAGCTGATGCGGATAGCGATGCTCGAACCCTTTCAGCCCGACTTTCGCAAGCCAGTTCATAGAACGCTCGCGCCGCTCGGCACTTGGCACACCTTTGAACAGCAGTCCGAGCTCGACATTCTCGATCGATGTCTTCCATGGCAGCAGTGCGTCCTGCTGAAAGAGATAGCCGATATCGTTCTGGACGCCCTTAACCGGAGCGCCGTCGATCGCCACTGTTCCATTGGCAGGCTTCAAAAGACCGGCAATGGCGTTGAGAACGGTACTTTTGCCACAGCCTGTCGGTCCCACGATGGCGAGAAACTCGCCATCGGCCACCGTCAGGTTCACGTCCTGCACCGCGACATAGGAGCCGAATGACATCGTGACCGCGTCAATCGATACCATTGGCCTTTTGTTTAGCTCGCCCGACGGAACGGACATGGGTTTTACGACAGCCAATGCCATGGCCTCCTCCTGGGTTAGTTGATGGTCTTGTCGGTGACTTTGTCCACGAATGCGTTCGTGTAGGTCTTGGAAAGATCTATGGTCGCGGCAGCAACCTTTTCGTTGAAACTCTTCAGGACGGCGAGGGGTGTCTGAGTATCCGTCTCGCTGAATTTGCCATCGACCGAGAAGATCGGTTTGGCATTCTCGACGGCCTTCACATAGGTGTCCCGGTCACCGGAGATGAATTCCTTCGGCAGTTTTTCGACGATCTCTTCAGCGCTGTGTGTGTTCATCCAGGCAAGCGCTTTCACGGTCGCGTTTGTGACTTTCTGGATGGTTTCCGGATTCTCATCGATATAGGCCTGCGTCGCATAAAGGACGGAGGTCGGGTAGATCCCACCGTAGATTTCCGTGGCACCCTCGTCGCTGCGGGCGTCGATCAAAATCTTGCCGACACCCTTGGCTTCGATAAAGGTCGCCGCCGGATCGTAGTTGACCAATAGATCAACCTTCCCTTGCTCGAGCGCCGCAACAGCAGCTGAACCGGAGCCGACCCCGATCAACGAGACGTCGTCAGCCGATAGGTCGTGGCGCTGCAGATAATAGCGAACGAAGAAGTCTGAAGACGAGCCCGGCGCTGTGATACCGATTTTCGCGCCCTTGATCGTTTCAGGTTTGGAAGGATCGAACGCAGCGTTCTTTCCACCGGCAAGCACGAGCCCGGAATTGCGGGCCAGTTGCACGAAGGCGACAACAGCCTTGTTCTGCGACTGCATCTGGATGGTGTGGTCGTAGAAGCCGACGGCAATATCCGTGGAGCCGGCAACGAGCGCCTGCAGCGTCTTGGAACCGCCCGATGCGAAGTTTTCGACGGTGACCTCAAGACCTTCCTTCTCGAAGAGACCCAGGCCAGCTGCGACCGGAAAGGGCAGGTTGTTGAGGTTGTAGGACCCGACGCTGATGCGGACGGGTTCCGCAATAGCCGAACCGGCGAAAGCGACCGTTGCCGCAAGTGCGAGCAATAGTTTACGCATGTGTATTCCTCCCTGATGCGTGGCGCCCTCCCGGCAACCACTTTCGATTATGCCGCGCAAACCATTTGCGCGATAGGTTTTGCAAAGACCTGGCCTTCGAAGAGGCGCCGGGCCGTACGCAGGATTCCAGCAACTGTCTTGCCGTCGCGGGTATCCAGTTTCACTTCCAAATGGCCGCTTGGATGTTCGAGAACGAGAATGACCGGTGGCTTGCGATCTCCGATCAGCCGCGAGGCGACGGTTCCGTCGCTGATGCAGGCCGTAGCTATGCCGACCGCACCGGTCGTTGCGAGAGATGGGTGGCACTGATGCGGCATGAAATAGCGCACGCCGAGATCGCCGCCGTTGTTGGGCCTGGAGATTAGAACCGGCTTTGGCGTGACCTGATTGCTGACGTCACCCATACCCATGCGTCGGCCGGCTTGGAGCCTTAAAGTTTCGAGCCGCTGGAGCAATGGACCGTTGGCATTGAGCTCGGCGGTGGTTTCATTGCCGGTCACGCCGAGGGCGCCGGCCTCAAGCAGCATCATCGGCATAGCGCAATCGATGCAAGTGACATCGATACCGTCAATGCTGTCGCGCGGGTTGCCGGTGGGAAAAAGCTTGCCTGTGCGTGCCCCTGCAGCATCCATAAACGTCAAGGCGATCGGCGCCGCATTGCCGGGCACACCATCGATCGAAGCATCTCCCAAGTAGGCGACACGGCCATCGGGGGTCGGAACCTCGGCTTCGATCAGTTTGCCGGTATTGACATTGTGGATACGCACGCGGGTTACGCCGCTAGTCGATTGGACCAATCCGGCCTCGATCGCGAACGGCCCGACGGCGGCCAGCATGTTTCCGCAATTGGGAGAGGTATCGACGAACTGCTGATCGATGCGAACTTGGGCGAACAGATAATCCACATCGGCATCCGGTACGGTTGCTGGACCGACGATGGCGACCTTGCTGGTGACGGGGTTTCCGCCGCCGATTCCATCGATTTGCAATGGGTGACCAGAGCCCATGACCGAAAGCAGGATTTGATCGCGTTGACGCGCATCCGATGGAAGATCGGATGCGAGAAAGAACGGTCCTTTGGAGGTGCCACCTCGCATCAGAACACAGGGAATGGAAATCAGGTCGTTCATGGTTGTGCCCGCATACTGATGTGATTTAAATATCAATCAGCTTCTTTGTTGCAGTAAGCGGCAAAATGATTGATATGTGAAATGCTAATATCAGAGGGAATGATGCGTTATGAGCATTAATTGCGAGATATTGGATCTGCGCGCATTTCTATCGGTCGTCGAACTGGAAAACTTCCATCGCTCCGCCGAAGCGCTCAATCTGTCCCAGCCGGCACTCAGCCGTCGAATTCAGAAGCTGGAGCTGGCCATCGGGGCGCCCTTGCTCGAGCGCACCACACGTCATGTCTCGACAACCGCGCTTGGCGCGGAGCTGATCCCCCTGGTGCGGCGCATGCTCGAGGAGTTCGACACGTCGCTGTTTGCAGTGCGTGACGTCGGATCTCAGCGCAGCGGCCTTGTGACGATCGCATGTCTGCCAACGGCCGCTTTCTACTTTTTGCCGACCGTCATTAAGCAGTTCAGCGCCGAGTATCCGAATATTCGTTTTCGCATTCTCGATCTGCCGGCCACCGACGGTCTGCAGGCAGTCGCCCGCGGCGAGGTGGAGTTCGGCATCAATATCATGGGTTTTTCAGATCCCGACCTCATCTTCGAGAGGCTCATCGAAGATCCATTCGTGCTGGCGGCACGCAAGGATCATCCGCTGGCAGCGAAGAGCGAACTCGAATGGGACGATCTGGCGCCCTATCAACTGATTACAGTACATCGGTCCAGCGGCAACCGTACGCTTCTCGATGCCGCGCTGGCGAAATCGAACCTGAAACTGCGTTGGTCCTACGAAGTCACACATCTTTCAACATCGCTTGGTTTGGTGGAGGCCGGGCTTGGAATTTCGGTTCTGCCGAAACTCGCTACTCCGCAGGAAGAGCACCCATTCCTCGTCACGAGACCTATTCGCAATCCTGAAATCTCGCGAACGATCGGCATCGTGCGCCGTCGCGGTGGGACGCTTTCGCCGGCGGCAGAGCGCTTCATGACCATGTTGATTGGGACGTGGGCAGAAGAAAGCTGAGCGGCAAACGGGTTTATGTTGGCGAGAAGGCCACGCTCGGCGTACCGGTCGCCATCGTGAGAGCTATGAAGTTGATCGTCTGGAAGCCCGCTCTCCCGATCCGATCTCCGAACAGAATTCGCAACCTTCATTTTCATGTTTCCTGAGGATTTCATTTGGTGCCAATCGGCAGACGGGATGGTGGATATGCCTGCGACGGCTCCTCCGAAAGGGCGGATCCGCGTTCGAACGACCGAACAATGAGGTGATGTTGCTAGATCAGCATAGGGATTGTTGCTGGGCAGCACCTGACCCCCATGGCCATTTAACAGTCAGGCAATCTCCAGCCTTGATGCAGCGTCATCACACGATCGGCGTGTTTTACCTTTCGATGTAGTCTTGTATTCTCCGTGGGAAGCATTGAGGCGGCGGGCCACGATGTCGTGGTTGAGCCACCGGACTGGCCCGGAAGGTGAAGATGATGCACCAAAAATAAGTTGTCCGGTCGCTTCCACGACCAGAGCGCTCAGGAGATCGCTGATCATGACTTTGCTGTCACGGTGCATCGAGGTGATCTGGTTCGACGTGCCGATCGTCAGGTCGGCCTGTCCCTGGTTGTTGGGCATCGGCCACGCGGAGAAGTTATAGAAAGGGGTCATGACTTCGCTCGCCTGCAGGTCACTGATCTTGCGGATGACGTCATCTATCGTGAAACCATCCGCCAGAAGCTCTTGGCATTTTCGCCATTGTTCGGCCGCCCATTCGCCACCGTTCTCCTTCTTCAGCGCAAGCAGAAGGGGTATGAGAGGCAGTTCAATGCCCGTGAATACGTCGGATGAATTGGTCCGGATCTCGGGACAGTTGTAGACGCTCGCCTTCACGCCGATCGCCCAGGCATCCTCGGCAATACCTTCAAGGCGCATCTTGGCGTAGCCCTGCGTGTAGTTCGTGTATGTCTGCCACCGGTATTCTCCGTCGATCAGGATACCCGTGCCGTGATAGCCATATGCCGTGTACCTAACCTGGCCGCCCGAGGCTTCCACGCGCTCCCGGATCGCCGCGCTGAAATCGATAAGATGGCGGAAGGTATTTGCCGACACCTCGTCGAAATTGCGAAGGATCAGTTTGCCCATATCGCTTTCGACCAGGGCTTGCGACGACATGTGTCGCGGTCCCGTTCCCTTGTAGATTCTGTTGGCGACGACCAGGAAGGCTTTTGCCTTGGGAATGCCTCCGGCCATCGTATGGGCAAAGAAAACGTTGCTCCCGTCGGCAATCATGCCGTCGAGGATGGTCATGACCTGCGACAATGAATCCGTAAACCGTGCCGTCCCTACGGCCTGGCATTTTTCTATATATTCCCAGTCGAGCCTTTCACGCTCCCAGCTTTCGAGCGTTAGCCCGGCAAGAAGGTCGGTAGGCGTGGGACCGTCTGCTGGCGCGTCGAGATCGAAGCCAGCCATCAGCGGAACGTTTATGATTGTTCCGCCGAGCCTTGCTTCCGCTTCACAGAGCTCATCGTCGGTCAGAGGCCGCAGGACATTCTTTTCGTCGCGCCGCCCGACCGTAATTCCGACGATCCGCATTCCGACTTTCCGGACTTGGTCGAGAAGGCCGGTCGCGTAGCCGCGACCGAACAATTCGCCGAAGAGAACGAAGACGTCGCCTTTGCGAAACACTGTATTTTCGGAGATATTCTCCAGCGCGATCGGTTTTTCCATCGAGTCACCGCTCCAATAGTCGTTGATGACTTATTGAACACAGTCGTTCTCGATGGAAAGTCATTTAAAATGACGGATGATGTCGAAACGTGAAGCTTCAAAAGCCCTTACATCACTGCTCTTCAAGCTGCCGCAGGCAGGGGGCAAGCCCGTATCGGCATTTGACGCGCATTCCAAGCTGCCGCTCTCTATCAAGGGCATTGTAAACTTAACGGGCACGAGGCAGTCGTAGCCAGCTTGCACTGTGGCGGCTCACGTCCGAGCGATTTTTGCCCACAGGTTCATTGCCTCTGAACGCAGGTCTCGATGATGGCTGGATGAGATGTCGTGGCGGGGATGTGGAACAGGTTGGCAATCGGATCATGGATGGAGACGAAGCGCTGCAAATGGCGCTGTGACTTGAAGCGCTTCATGATCCGCTCTCGCCGCCGGATTGGCTGATGGGAATTCTCCGCTCGATTGTTCAATCCTTTATGTGAACGGTGTTCGACACTTGGCATGATCTCGCGCTTTGCAGCGTCGTAGGATCGAAGCTTGTCGGTGATCATCACACGCGGCGCGCGCGCCTGGCTCTTCAACAGCTTGCGCATCAGACGCTTGGCTGCCTTTGCATTGCGACGACTTTGCACCAGAACGTCGAGGACGAAACCGTCCTGATCGACGGCGCGCCAGGGCCAGTGCTTCTTGCCGCGGATCGAAACGACAACCTCGTCGAGGTGCCACTTGTCACCAAGACGACCGGCTGAATTTCTCTGCCAAAGCCGGACCGTTTGATGCGAGACAATAATCCCTCGTGCCGCCAGCATGTCTTCGACCATCCGCAAGCTGAGAGGAAAACGCAAATAGAGCCAGACAGTATGCGCGATGATTTCAGCGGGAAAGCGATGGCGGCGGTACAGCGGATCACGGTCTGTCATGGCCCGTCATCTCACATCGACATCCACGCTTCGTTAAGTTGACGATGCCGCTCCGACTGCCAAGGCCACATCCCTACCTCAACTTGTATCCATGATAACTGACTTTATCATCGATAAACAACGTAAACGAGCGCATCGACGTTCGACCCCGTCACCATGACCACTGTTAATGGGTTCAATTCCACCTAGGGCTTACACGAACCGGCTTTTAGCACCCACGTGTTTGTCGCCAGGTTTCGTATTTTTCTAGGTGCTCATCCTTGGTGGGCGGGTAAAGACCGATGATGGCTTCGCCAGCCTTGACCTGCTCGAGGACAAAATCCTCGTAGCTTTCCATCGCCGTGCATTCCTCGGCAAGTTCTTCCGCAAGATGAGCTGGGATTACCATCACGCCGTCTCGATCGCCGACCACAACGTCTCCTGGGAACACGGCGACGTCGCCGCACGCGATGGGCACGTTGATGTCGATCGCTTCGTGCAGGGTGAGGTTGGTGGGAGCGGACGGTCTTGCGTGATAGGCGGGCATGTCGAGTGCGCCGATACCTGCGGCATCACGGAAGCCGCCATCGGTGACGACGCCGGCGGCACCGCGCAGCGCCAGTCGGGTGATAAGGATGGAACCGGCGGTGGCGGCGCGAGCGTCCTTGCGGCTATCCATGACCAGCACATGGCCGGCAGGGCAGGTCTCGATCGCCACGCGCTGCGGGTGGTCGGCGTTGCGGAAGACGGTGATCGGGTTGCGATCCTCACGGGCCACGATATAACGCAGCGTAAAGGCCTGGCCGACCATGGTATCCGCCTTCGCGGCAACCGGCACCACGCCCTGGATGAACTGGTTGCGCAGGCCGCGCTTGAACAGCGCCGTGGCAATCGAGGCGGTCGAGATCTTCTTGAACTTGGCGCGGGTCGCGTCACTCAGCACGTAATCGGTCATCTGTATTCCCTTCCTCAATAGATATCCGGCTCGCCGGCATTTTTGCCGAAACCGGTTTCCAGAAAATCGAAATCGCAGCCTTGGTCGGCCTGGGTCACGTGGCGGGAGAACATCCAGCCGTAACCGCGCTGGAAGCGGGGTTCAGGCGCCTTCCATTCGGCCTTGCGGCGGGCAAGCTCATCCTCGCCGACCAGCATGTCCAGTTGACGATTGGGCAGATCGAGACGGACGATATCGCCGTTTTTCAGAAGCGACAGCGGCCCGCCGACATAGCTCTCCGGCGACACGTGCAGCACGCAGGCACCGTAGGATGTGCCGGACATGCGGGCATCGGAGATGCGCAGCATGTCGCGGTGGCCTTTTTTGATCAGGGCTTTGGGGATGGGCAACATGCCCCATTCGGGAAAGCCGGGTCCGCCGAGAGGGCCGGCATTGCGCAGCACGAGAACATGGTCGGGCGTGACATCGAGATTCTCGTCGTCAATCGCCTTCTTCATCTCCGGGTAGCTGTCAAACACCATGGCCGGGCCCTGGTGCACATGGTACTTCGGATCGCAGGCGGCAGGTTTGATCACAGCCCCGTCGGGACAGAGATTGCCGCGCACCACGGCGAGCGATCCCTCATGATAGACCGGGTTGGAAAGCGGGCGGATGACGTCGTCGTTATAGACCTGCGCACCCTCGAGGTTTTCACCCATGGTCTTGCCGGTAACGGTCAAGGCGGAAAGTTCGAGCCGATCCTCGATCTGCTTCATCAGCGCGCGCAAACCGCCAGCATAGAAAAAGTCCTCCATCAGGTAGTCTTTTCCGGAGGGCCGGACATTGGCGATGAGAGGCGTGACGCGGCCGAGTGCATCAAGGTCGTCGAGCGTCAGGTTGACGCCGGCGCGGCGCGCCATGGCGATCAGGTGCACGATGGCATTGGTGGAACAGCCCGTGGCCATGGCAACGATCGCGGCATTGCGGCAGGCGGCGTCGGTGATGATCTGGTCGGGGGTAAGATCTTCCCAGACCATGTCGACGATGCGACGGCCGCAAGAGGCCGACATGCGCTGGTGGTTGGCATCAACGGCCGGGATCGACGAGGCGCCGGGCAGGGTCAGGCCCATGGCATCGGCAATCGCGGTCATGGTCGAGGCGGTGCCCATGGTCATGCAGGTGCCGGCGGAGCGGGCGATGCCGCCCTGTACGCCCAGCCATTCCTCATCGGTAACGTTGCCGGCACGGCGTTCGTCCCAGTATTTCCAAGCGTCCGAGCCTGACCCCAGCACCTTGCCGGCATAATTGCCGCGCAGCATCGGGCCGGCCGGCAGGTAGATCATCGGCACGCCGGCGGAAATCGCCCCCATCACGAGGCCGGGCGTGGTCTTGTCGCAACCGCCCATCAGCACCACGCCGTCGAGCGGGTGCGAGCGGATCATTTCCTCCGTTTCCATCGCCAGCATGTTGCGGTAGAGCATGGAGGTCGGCTTGGTGAAGCTCTCATCGACGGAGAGCGACGGCATCTGCACCGGGAAGCCGCCGGCCTGGCTGACGCCGCGTTTCACGTCCTGCACGCGTTCCTTGAAATGCGAATGACAGGTGTTGAGTTCCGACCAGGTATCGAGAATGCCAATGATTGGTTTGTCGCGAAAGTCCTCTTCCGCATAGCCAAGCTGCATCATGCGCGACCGGTGACCGAAGCTTCGCAGGTCGTCGGGCGCGAACCAGCGGGCGCTTCGCAGCGTTTCGGGCGTCTTTGTTTTCGTCATGGGAATGACCTTCTCGGGAATGCGAAGGAACAGCCTGACGCTATTCCTTCATGCCCCATTTCTGGATGGTGTGGCGTTCGATCGTCTGGAAAACCAGGTTTTCGACGATAAGGCCGATGATGATGACGGTGAGCAGGCCGGCGAACACGGCCGGGATGTCGAGCAGGTTGCGGTTCTCGAAAATGAACCAGCCGAGACCGCCCTGTCCGGACGAGACGCCGAAGACAAGTTCGGCGGCGATCAGCGTGCGCCAGGCAAAGGCCCAACCGATCTTGAGGCCGGTGAGGATGGACGGGAAGGCAGCCGGCACGAGGATGCGCAGCACGTAGGAAATGCCGGTGAGACCATAGTTGGCCCCGACCATGCGCAAGGTGCGCGATACGCCAAGGAAGCCGGAATGCGTGTTGAGGGCAACGGCCCAGAGCACCGAGTGGACGAGGACGAAAACCAGGCTGGAGGCACCCAGCCCGAACCAGATCAACGCCAGCGGCAGCAGCGAGATCGCCGGCAGTGGGTTGAACATTGCCGTCATGGTTTCGAGGAAATCGGTGCCGATGCGGGTGTTGATGGCAAGCACGGTCAGGAACGCGGCAAGCACGGTGCCGACAGCATAACCCATGAACAGGATCTGCAGCGTCGTCCAGATACGGGCCGGCAGCGTGCCGTCGGCAAAGCGGTCGATCAGCGTGGCGATCGTGTCGGTGAGCGTCGGGAACAGCAACGGGTTGTCGAGATAGGAGGAGTAGACCTGCCAGATGATGGCGAGCGTCAGGATCAGCAGCGTCTTGCGCAATGCTCCGATGCCCCACAAGGTCTCGAAGGCGCTGAGCTTCTGTTCCACCGGCTTGATGTTGTCATAGGGTTTGTTGGCCTCGACATCGGCCGCCAGAATGATGTTTGCGGACAGCATGGCTCTATTCCTTGTGACCGGGCTCGTTCGAGAACAGCAGGTTATGGATGTCGCGCTCGAGGGCTGCAGCGCTGCCGTCCTCGTGGCTGATCTTGTCGACATCGACGACCTCTGCCTTCACCCGGCCGGGATGCGGCGAGAGTAGCAGGATTCGGTTGGAAATCTTGATCGCCTCGGCGATCGAGTGGGTAACGAAGATGACCGTGAACTTGGTGTCTTCCCAGAGCTGCAGCAGTTCGTCCTGCATCTGCCGGCGGGTCAACGCGTCAAGGGCGGCGAACGGTTCGTCCATCAGCAGGATGTCCGGCTGCATGGCCATGCCGCGGGCAATCGCCACGCGCTGTTTCATGCCGCCCGACAGCGTGTGCGGATAGCTGTTGATAGCGCGGGTGAGCTTGACCTTGTCGATATACTGGCGGGCCAGCGCCTCGGCTTCGGCCTTCGGCAGCTTGCGGGCGACCAGAAGCGGGAACATGACGTTTTCCAGCACCGTCTTCCACGGCATCAACTGGTCGAATTCCTGGAACACCATCATGCGATCCGGCCCGGGACACTTCACCTGACGGCCGTTGATGTGGATCGTGCCTGCAGATGGCGTCATGTAACCGCCGACGGCCTTGAGCAGCGTGGACTTGCCGCAGCCGGAAGGGCCGAGCAGCACGAAACGGTCGGATTCGCGGACATTGAAACTGACGTCTTCGGTGGCGGTGATGAGAAGGTTGGGTGTCTTGTAGCGCAGTGTCACGTGGTCAACGGACAGAAGCGGTGCCTTGTCGGCAGCCGGCGCAATGCGCTCGGCGGCGGCAATATTTGCCTGCATCATGGGTTCACTCCCTAAGAGGAGCAGCGGCGAGCGTGTCCGCCGCTGCTGGTGTCGCGACGGGCTCAGTTGCCGTTGAGATAGGCGCTGTCGGGCAGGTAATAGTCCGTCCAGGCCTTTGGCATGGTCTTCAGCGTGCCGATCTTGTTGAGATGTGCGGCAAACTTCATCGTTCCCTGCGGGTCGGTGCGCCATTCGTCCATGCCGGGTTCCTTCAGCATGGCGAGAAGATCGTCGAGGCTGGTCTTGTCGCCGGAGACGGACTTATAGGCTTCAAGGGCTGCCTTCGGATCCTTCTTGATGAAGGCGACGGCCTCTTCGGTTGCCGTTCGCAGTGCCTTGACCAGTTTCGGATTGGCTTCTGCGAAGGCCGTGGTGGTGAAGAAGGTGGCTTGGGTCAGGGCACCGCCAAGGATTTCGCGGGAATCCGTGACCTTGTGGACACCTTGCTGTTTCAGCTCGACATACTGGAACGGTGGTGCGGAGAAGTGGTTCTTCACTTCATGCTTGGAGTTGGCGATGGCTGCCACTGCATCCGGATGGCCGAGCTGCACGGTGTTGGAATCGAATTTCTTGACCTGATCGTCGCCATACGTCTTGGCGGCCGCCATCTGCAACAGAATCGCCTGGGTGGAAACGCCGACGGTCGGCACGGCGATCTTGTCGCCCTCGCCAATGTCCTTCAGCGATTTGATGCGCGGGTCGTTGGAAACCATGATCACCGGCTGAGCCGAGCTGGTGATGATGCCCTTCACCTTGCCGCGGGTGCGATCCCACAGAAGCAGAAGGTTGCCGGTGCCGGTGTTGACGACATCGACATTGCCGGCAAGCAGGGCGTCGGTCTGGGCGCCACCGCCGCTGAAGGTCCGCCATTCGACGGTGACGCCCTCGACGCCTTCCTTGGCAGCCTGCTTCTCGATGAGTTTCTGCGTCTCCATCACATGGCTGGCAAGATAGAGAATGCCGGGCTGCCGGGTGATGGAGATATTGGTCTTGTCCTGCGCCTGGCTCGGACAGGCCAAGCCGAGAGCCATAACAATTGCGGTCACGCCGCTGATCAACAGTCGCATGGTTTTCCTCCCAAGGTGCGAGCCCTCCCGGCCCGGGTTTCGCCTAGTGTGAAAAGCGAATAATGTATTGAAGCACTAAAACATCAGTGCATCAACCCCGCTTTTATGTTTTAGTACTGCGCTAGCGAGCAAGTGGATGGAAATGGCATGGGTAGTGTGATGAGGGGCAGCCAACTGGACCGTTCGCGGCAGGTGGCGCTACAGGTGCATGAAATTCTGCGGGAGCGGATTCTCAAGGTGGAATTGGTGCCGGGCACGATTTTGTCGCGGGCATCGTTGCAGTTGGAGTTCGGGGTCAGCCAGACGCCGGTACGTGACGCCCTGATGCGGCTGCAGGAAGAGGGGATCGTCGATGTCTATCCGCAATATGCGACGGTTGTGGCGAAGATCGATATCGACCATGCCAGGCAAGCGCAGTTCCTGCGGTTATCGATCGAACTCGAAGCGGTGCGAAGGTTAACGGAGGCTGCGCCCGCCGAGACCGCAGCCGAGCTTGGAGAAATTCTTGCCAGGCAGAAAGCGGTGGCAACGCCCGAAACCTACGACACATTTGACGGCATCGACCGCGAGTTTCACAGAAAACTCTATGAAAGGAGCGGCATCCTGCAGCTCTGGGCAAATGTTCGACGCCAGAGTGTTCACCTCGATCGACTGCGTCGCCTAAACCTGCCAATGCCTGGAAAAATGCAGATGGTGATCGCGGATCACGAGGCGATTGTTGAGGCCGTGGCGTCCGGCAAGCCGGAGAGTGCTGCGGCGGCGTTAAAGAAGCACCTTTCGGGTACCCTTTCTATCATCGACGTTATCAGTGCAGAATTCCCTGATTACATTCGACCATGACCGGAATTAGGCTTACCTGTCCCGCCGGAACCAGTTTTACCCGTTACCATCACTAATTGCATGGTGAAGTTCACATGGGCTCTGACAATCCAAACACCCCTGGCGCGATTGACGTCGAGCAGGAAAGTCACGGCAGTTCGTCACGCATGGAGTTCACGATTTCGAGCGTCACTGGCGGCGTATCCGGCCGAGTTGAGAGCAGTGGAATGAAATTGCGCTCGCCGCTGCTGGGCGGTCGACGCAGAGAACGTCTCGCCAGCTCAGAAATGACCTCGCCGACGCTCCGGTGCTGCTGGGTGGCCATCGCTTTTGCGGCGATCAGAACATCGTCGTCGATTGCCAAGGTCGTTCTCATATCCGCCTCATCACGCATCATATAAAACAAGTGGTCGTCCTTCTCAATGTGGGTACCAAGGACGCTCCCATTGCGCCAATCTGTTCGCCGGCGAAAACGGTTGAAATCACATTCTCAAATGTGCGCAAACCACGGGTCTCCGGTTCGAACTGCTCAAGGCGGCGGAGCTTGGACGCAACGAAACAGCCTCTGCAACCTTGGTTCAAAGATGGCACGCTAAGGTCAACAGCACCGCCCGGCAACCTCAATCGCGCCTATGACCGGACTGATGGCCAGTCCCCGAATTTGCGAAAGAATGCGCGGAGAAGGCCGCCGCGCTGCCAAAGCCGACTTGACGCGCCGCTGACTTCACCTTCCCTCCTTTGGCGAGCTTCCGTCGAGCAAGAGTCAAACGCCATCCCGTCAAATAAGCCTGCGGCGTTGTACCGACCAAATCGCGAAACAGTGCCATGAAATGGCTTCGTGACAGCCCCGGTGCGGAGTCCCGCTATCTGCTCATGGAAGTTGTTTCGGGTTAACGCGCCCCTTTCTGTACGCCATCTTTTTGGCGCGATTGCCGCAGGTGCCCATGTCGCACCAGCGCCTTGAGCCGTTCTTCGTGCGATCGATGAAAAGCCAGTGACAATCATCCGGTGGACACTGCTTCAGTCGAGAGAGTTCGTCGCCACGAAGCAGGTCGAGGGCTGACCATGCGAAGGTGCCCGTCACACGATAGATTCCCTCAAAATGCAATGTGTACGGGGATCCGGAAAGCGAAGCATGGCGCAGGGCCACCGCGGCAATATCGCGAATGACGTCCAAATCCGTGCGCAGCGGATCGAGGCCGCTCGCGATCGCCGAACCCGCCGCATAGACCGCCTTGCGAAGCGCAAGGACTTGCTCGAGCAGTGTCCTTTGCTCCGGCGGCGATGCGACGAACTCGTCGCCTATCAGGCCGACTTCTTTGGACCACGCCAAGACGTCATCGAAGGTCGCCAAATGGTCGACTTCCCAGGCCGTGGTGCGCCAACTGATGGTGTTGGCGAGATCAAGCGCGAGATTGCCTGAAATGCGGTGGGGCAGGGACATCGCGTAGCTTTCATTTGTTTCCTTAATCGGCGCCGTCGCCCTGGAACGAGGCGAGTTCAACGCAGGCTCTGATTGTCAATCAGGATGCGATGGAGCTCGATGCGCTCCGGCAGCTCGATTAAGAACTCTGCGTCGCGATCGAGATGATGAACCTTGATCGGATCGCCCTTCGTGAAGGCGGTCATCGCCTCAATGTCCGGCCAATCGGAGATAGTCGTGAACCACGTCACCTCGTCCCGGTCCTCTCGAAAGAGCTGGACGCCTAAGGCAACCTCCTGAAGCGGAGCGATGCCCTCGGCTCGCAAATAGGGCTCGTAGCTGTCGGCGACGTCGCAGCGAGTACGGCCGCGCCAGATACCTGCAATTGTGGGCTTTGTGACCATGTATGTCTCCTCTAGTTCGAGATTTCGCTTAGAGGCGCGGTCATCGGAGCGCCCGAGAGAGGAACTCGCGGACGAGCGGTAGCGCCTGTTCGAAGTGCGTTTCCAGCAGCCAATGGCCGGCATCGTTGAGAATGTGGAACTCGGCGTCCGGGAGATCGCGCTGGTAGGCTCGCGCCGACGCCTCCGGCATGTAGCCGTCCTGTGGGCCCCACACCACCAGCGTCGGCGGGCGGTGCTCGCGCAGATAGGCTTGATAGCGCGGGAACCAGTCGAGGTTCTGCTCCAGCTTTTCCATCAGGCCGACTGACACCATTTTGCGTGTTGGGGTGTCCATGAGCGGCCAATGCAGTTTCCAAAGGTCAGGGGGGACTCGGCTTGCCACCTCCTCCGAGACTTCACCGACGAACTCCTTACGAAATCCGTCCTCGCTTACGGCCGCGTCGAGAGGGCGGTGCTTCTCGGGCGACCTGTCGGCCCACCACGCTTTGATCGTCTCGTATTTAGGGCCGAGCACGTCTTCGTAGATGTCGCCGTTCTGAATTATCAGCGCGGCGATCCGCTCCGGCTGGGCGATGGCATGCCGGAGACCGATCTGCGAGCCGTAGTCGTGGAGCCAGAGCGCGTAGCGCTCCAGGCGGAGCGCCTCAGCGACATCGCCGAGCACCTCGGCGTAAGCGTCGAAGTCATAGCCGAACTCGGCGGGGTCAGGCGTGTCGCTGTAGCCAAAACCCGGCCAGTCGAAGGCTACGGTGCGCCACTGATCGGCGAGCGCCGGCATCAACCTCCGGAACTGATAGGAAGAGCACGGGTATCCGTGCGGCAGGAGCAGGACGGGAGCGCTCCTCGGTCCCGCTTCCCGGAGGAACAGCGTATGCCTGCCAATGGCGGCCCGACGATGAGTTATTTCGCGTCTTGTCATGCTTTTCTCTCCTAACAGCTTCTCCCGTCTATTGGAACCGTCATAATGCATTTAGACGGTTCTTGTTCCATTCTCCTGGATGCGCTAATGGTTAGCTGTCTGTCGCGGTTCCCCTAGCCAAACGCGAAGCAGCCATGCGGGCTGCTGCCAAATTCAAAGCCGTTGCGACCGGTAAAACAATGAAAAAGAGCCGAATGACATCATTGATGATCGAGCGTCCCCGTTTTCTCTTGCGGGATTTCACAGATGCGGATCGAGCCGCGTTTCTGGGTTACCAGATGGATCCGCGCTATCTCGCGCTCTATGACTTTGAAGCTTCAGACGTTCAGCGGCCTAATGATCTCTTCGATTTATTCAGCGAATGGAGCAAAGCTACGCCACGCACAATTTCCAGATCGGTATCTTCGACGGACGAACGGGAGAGCCGTGCGGCTGCGCGGGGCTTCGTATGTCGAGAGACGACGCGCCAGTTCTCGGAGTCGAACTCGCTCCCGCAAAATGGGACCATTTCGCGCTCGCGCTCGATGTGGCCGCAGCGCTGGTCGGATACGGCTTCAGCCGACTGCGGCTTTCTACGATCGTCGGGAATACCTCAAGCGGCAACAAGCGCGGGGAGAAGCTTGCTCGGTGGTTCGACGCTAAGATCATCGCCGAACGCGATGGCCCCGAGGGATGCGCACCCGCGGCTTTCGAGAAGTAGACTGGGCGATTGATCGCGCCGCATCGGAGGCGTCGCCTAAGAATAGGCGTCCACAAAAACCGCACGTGGTGTCGTCGCGGACGCACTGACCGCAGAAACCGGCCGAGCCGGACCAAATTTGACGAAGTAAGCACTAACTGCGTTCTATCGTCTGGTGTCCTATTGCAAACAAGGTAACCGACCGCACGTTCGATCAATTTTGCGTCCCTTTGATGCATCTTGGATAGCGTTTGTTGCTTCCAAACTTGATGAGTGCAGAGCGATTAGCTTTCCTATTCGACGCCCTTTCACCCGCCTCTGTAACTAAACATATCAATTTGTATAAGGCTTCCCGAATAGCGCTCGTGTCGGGTTTGTCTAAGAACTCTGCTGCTTCGCGTTTATGAAGATTCTGCCAATCGTGTTGAGCAGCAGCTGGGCTGCCAAGATGGCCGTCGAGCCTGTATGGTCGTAATCCGGCGCCACTTCGACGAGATCGACGCCGATGATCGTGCCACGTTTGGCAAGCCCGGCGATCAGTTCCAGGACCTCATAGTAGATGAAGCCGCCATGGCTCGGGGTCCCAGTGCCCGGCGCGATCGACGGATCGAAGCCGTCGATATCGATCGTCAGGTAATAGCGTTTCCCAGCCTGAACACGCTCCAGAACGGCATCGACACCAAGCTTGCGGATCTGGCGGACCGAGAGGATATCTGAGCCCTGCGCCCGGGCATAATCATAACCTTCCTTGGCGGTAGAGGAGACATTGCGGATGCCGAGTTGGGTCATGCCGGTGACCCAGGGTTTTTCCGAGGCGCGGCGCAGCGGACTGCCATGGCCGAAGCGAACGCCGTGGCGCTCGTCAACGAAGTCGAGATGCGCATCAAACTGCACGACATGGATCGGCTCCTGCTCGCTGAAGGCGTTGATGCAGGGAATGTTGACCGAATGGTCGCCGCCGAACACGACCGGAAGCGCGCCGGCGGCCAGGATCTTTCGCACGCCATATTCGATATTGGCATGGCTCTTCATCGTGTCGGTATGGACGATATCGGCGTCGCCGAGATCGACGATGCGTAGGCCTTCCAGGTAGGTGTCATAGGCGCCGGCGTGGCCGAAGGCGAAAAGTGTCGACGCCTCGCGAATGCCTCGTCTGGCTGTCGGAACCGACATCAAAGCCGACCCGACGCCGTCGCGCGGAGAAAATCGCTGATAGCAACAGGCATGAAGTACGCCCCACGGCCATGTTCATCAATGGAGACCGATGGCCGGCTGAACTATCAGGCACCCAGACCGTGCTGGTGTCCGATGGCCCGATGATCATGCCAGACTGCCGATGATCGCGGCCCCGGCAATGAGGATGACGAATCGGAAACGCAGTGCCGGAGGGTTTATCTTCATCGTGGATCATTGCCGGAAAACGCCTGACTAAGCCTCGACAATATAAACAATCGTCAGCGCAGCGGATGGCCGTTGTCGCGTGCCGGTTATCACCTTCCGAAGGGCGTTCCCGCTGATACACTGAGGGAACAGGGAAAAAATCTGATGTTGCCAGCGCCCATTCAGACCTCAGGGCGCCAGCAGGACGAAATTTGCGGATAGAATCGGACCAAAGTCCGATGCTAGAAAGGCCGCCCTTAGCGCCCTCTCATCATTTGCCTCGCAAAGAGGCGACAGGCTATAAATTGTTGTGGGAAACGATCGAGCGAAAAAAGCCCCGCGTAGGGCGGGGCTAGGAGAGCGGACTGGAAAAATGGAGAAGCGCGCGACATGCGTACATCCCCACGGCTTCGTGAACGCAAAGTTCAAGGAAAGGTTCCCAGAAAAATAAAGAGGTCGCTGCGATCGAAAAAAAGCCCGCCGAAACGGGCCAGTTTTGGGGGGCTAAACAGGGATCGCGCGACGCCTGATGGGCAGGTTGACTGGAGATCTCGCCGCACGATCCTTGCGCTCAACTTTGGGAGACCTGTAAAGTTCCGATGATGGAGCTAATTTTTGTCAGTCGCCTGGTTCGTCCTATCATTGCCTGATTGGGACCAAGTGCGAAGACCGTGGTGCCGCATGACGGTGGACCTCAGGGAACTGAGAGATCAACTTCGCGACCTCAGGTGTACTTATCCCGTCCCTGGTGATGGCCCTGCCGCCGATAAGGTTGCCACGCTGTTAGAGCAGGCTATTGTAGGCAAAGGCGCCATTGAGCACGATTGATACGCTCAAGGGCACGGCCGTAAATTTGCTTAGTCGATCGCAGCTTCTCAACTAACTGCCCGCGTCAGAGTGCCGGCCCAGCAGAGCAAAAATTGCGATGGGTGGAGAAGGACCCTGAGTTAGGACGAAGGGACCCTTCTCCGACTGATGGTGCAGCATCAGCGAGGCCGACATATAAGCGGTGGATGTCAATGAAATGACAACCAGATGCTATCCCGCCACCGCCCCATCATCGTCTGATGGGTTTTTGTCGTGATATAGATTGCCAATAAGTCCAGCGTGGGATGATGATGGCCTCTACGGCGAAGGCGCGCTTCACGGACTGAGTGCGGACTTCAGAGCATCCATATGCTTGAAGGGCTCACCGTCCGGTGCGATATCCAGCGAAACGGTGATGCAGGAGACGGTGAAGGCAAGGCCGATCACGCCCGAACACCTCGATGATTTCCGCGTCGCTCAGATGGGATTTCGCCTCCCGCACCAACGCACCATCGGCCTCTGCCGGCAGTCCAGCGGCATCGACGAGGGCCAGAATGCTGAGCTGGCGCGGCGAAAAATGTGCGGGGGCATGGCCCGGTTTTTGTAATTCCTGCATTTGCTCGCTTGTCAGCCCGGATTTTACTGCGCCATCGTGGTGGTTGTGCAGAATATAGCCGGTGCGGTGCTTGTGGACCATGCGGATGAAGATCAGCTCGCGATTCTAGGGGAAGCGCCGAGCGCGTCATCTGTACGATGCCTAGCCTGACAAATGCTTCGGCCCAAGGCGGCGCATTGAAGATGGCGCGCAGCAGATTGGCGGTCTGCGGAGCACCCAGGATTTCGGTGTAGACCGAGTCTTCCACGTAGTCGATTCTTGCCATGGCGGGTCCTTCCGCGGCAGTCGGAGAGCACGTCTAAGAGATAAGAGGCGAACGGGCTCAGCGATACTCAACAACTCGTGACAGTGGCCGATCGGTATTTGCAACTGGGCCCGCCGGTCGGGTCCGGCTCGGCCAGCGCCTCGATGCGGGTGGAGATTTTCAATGGATGACGGCGACCGCGGCCACACCAGCTTCGTTAGCTGCCCGGAGAATAGCGCTTCTCAGCTCCCTGCTACTGGTTTTTCCCGTCATCACGTCGAGACACGCTTTCACCGCGGTTAGAAATTCCTCGCCATCATCTGATGGCCACTCCTTGATCAAAGCGTTGGCAGCCTCAAGAGCGGTTCGAACTATCAGCCGGCGGCTTGGATCCTCGAAGATGAGGATGACTTGATCAAATTCGGTCGACATGTCGATTTTCATAACGCAGTAACTCCACAAAACGCCTGGCCACCCGTATCGCGCGAGAACCTAAACGTGAGGGTGCAGACTGTCGTGTGAAAACCGCGTGACATGTGCCCGCGGTCACAGCGTCGCGCTCTTGGCCTGATCCAGGATCACGTCGATGAAATCGTCGCTGTCCAACACCGTCGAAACGACGCCGTTCTCGTGGATGAAAATGACAAGCCAATGCGTGCTGTCGAGCTGTACTGCGATATGGGCCCAATTCTTGGACGTTGCCGTCATGCTGGGCGGCTTGGCTTATATCCCGATCCGGGAGGCGACCAACGACTTGAAGCAGTCTGTCAGCATCCTCGCTGACAAGATGGTCACTCGGAAGGAACCGGAAGGAGCACTCAGCGCAGCGCAGAAGACCGCGCCAGGCCGATTCTGGCGTCAAGGAACTACGTGACGCCCAGGTGCCGCGGGAGGAACTGGACCGAGTGTTCGGCAACTATGACCAGCGCTTCATCGACCAGCAGCGCCAGATCGATGAAGTCAAGACGGCTCAGGGCTCGGTTTACGACGCTCGGGATATCTTGCTCGACTTGAGAGAACCAATCGATCGAATGGAGCGCCAGCGGCTGTCTGCGGCGCAAAATGGCGGCTAGCTCACCAGCCACCCGCCGGATAAAGCGCTACTACCGCTTGTTGGGGGTCAGGCTCTATAGGAGGTGCTCCTCCAATTCATGCAGACGCTTATATAGTGAGCGACAACTATTCCGTGATTACCGCTATCGGTCTGGTATTTCTCTCTGGACCTCAAGGCATCGCCATAGGTCTCGATTAGTTCGGTTAAATGATTTGCCGTCGGCCCATAAGGGGCGATTTCTGGATGCCTATCCAGCAAAGCTTTCAGGCCGAATGAAAACTGTCGGACCTGGCTTCGTGCACTCGCCTACCAAATAGGCTGCATTTATTGCTGATCCTCGCAGGTCGAAACTGAATACGAGGTGAAGCCAAGCGAGGGTGCCGGTCCCGCATTTCTGCCTAACGCCTCGGGGTGCACGGTTCGCTACGGGGGCAGAAAGTAAGGGCCGGCAGTAAATATGACGAAACATCGGCCGCCAGGACAAGTAAGTAATTAGGATACTATCCGATCTGCGCTAGTCGAACTTCAACACAGATTTGAAAGGGACCTCGCGAAGAACGCGACCATCTTCAGAAGTGATGACGAAGGACTGGCCGTCGACGACCTCACCAGACCGCAGCCTTTCCGCTAGAATTTCCCTCGCTCCGAGAATAGCTTCCTCTTCCGCCTTCTCAATTGTAGGGAGATCAATCCCCTCTGGATCTTCTTCGAAGTTTTCGCCATTTCGAACATGGAAATAAAAAACCGGCATGTTCAGTCCCTCAAAGCGTACCGAGTTGCTGTAACGGAAAAAAGGGCGAGAAGTTCCCGGCGAGGTGGACCGCGCAACGAACCGCAGGGCTTTGAAGGGATCACCACGGAAAGGGTTCGCCGCACGATCCGCGCGTCAAACGGGGTTGTGGACGGAAAGTTCCATCCGTTTGCCGTTTTTGTTTTCGCGCAATGTTGTTCAGCAAAAGGTTCGGGCCGCCCGCGGACGATCGCTGGATTGGCTCGCCAGTTACAAACATCAGAAGCTCGCTGCCTGACGGAATGCGGTAGGCTGCAATCTCCCACCGGTTTTCGTGATCGACAAGCGCCAGCGTACGACCTGCTTGTTTGGCAGGCGGATCTCGTCAAAAACGTCTTTGGGACGATGTTGCGATCAAGGTTGAGGGCCGCGCGGAGTTCCGAGAGTGTGCGGCAAGGAGGTCGCGGCGCGGCCCACTTGCCTTGCAACGTGTTCTTATTATGTTCTCGTTGTTTCGGGAGTCAATAGTCGGAGGTTGCAGTCTCGGATGATTCGGGGAACTTAACTCTTCGTCGCGAGTTGCACGCGCGGACCGTGCAGCCGGGGGATTGAAGCCTTGACCCCACTAAAGTCGGATGTGCGGTCCACCCATGTTCATCACCATCGAGGACGAAATCGCACCGGCCAACCTTGTTGTCTGGCCTACCCGCAGGTTGCCCCCACCACGCGGCCGGAGGTCGGATCGGTCTCGAGGGTCACCCTATTATCTCGGAAATCATGGGTGACGGGCTGACCGGGTGCAATTTGGCGTACGACGGTTGCCCCAGTTTGTTGCCCGGCTTCCTTGTCGGTCGGCTTTGGTTGCCCGACCAGCGCGCGTGCAGCTACGGGATCGCACCGACCACGGGGAATTTCAGAGCCTGCGGAGCAAGCCACCAAAGCCGGAATGGTGCTGAGGAAAACAAGAATAGGCGTAATACGAAGAGTAGATCTCATGACTTTTGCCTCTTTCGTTCGACGACACATGCGCTCTGTGAATTGCGGTCAGCTTCTTTGTGCGGCGCAGTATTTCAAAATTTAACGCAGATATAAGCCACCTGAACGACGGGGGCCGGCGATTCGAGTCCTTTCAAGGCGATCTTGCGGCGGGTTGTGATTGACCTTTAGCAAGGGAAGGCGCTGGCAATGCGCTCTCAGTTCCGGGCATGGGCAAGATCTCGCAGTGGTGGCAGACCAAATAGACGCGCGTACTCGCGGCTGAACTGGTTGGGCATTACCCCACGCTGAACGCAATGGACGACGCGTTGCCCTGTCCGGCAATCAGTAGCAATGGGGCATGCCGAAGGCGGACGCGTTTTCGCGTATTGCAAATGGGCTCAACGCCGTGGCCGCCTTTAGTGACGGTGCACGGATGCCCACTCCGGGGGATTGTAATATTCTTTGCGAGTACCCATGTCTTGGACTCGCCAGACAACCCTTTGGGATTCGTCCGTCGTCTTTTTAGCCGACGGCAAGCTGGCGCCCTCCGACTGTTTCGTGACGGGCCAATCCAACAAGTACTGATGATGCCTGCCGATTGGCAGGCAAAAGGAAACTCATTGAACAAGATAAACATCGCTGCCGCGCCTGCGGCCGCGAAGCCGCGGGATCGCGATGAGACCGTCGTTCGACCGACCGGAAAGTGGAAACCATATCCCTGCCTCCTCACACGCCGCGAACTGCAGGAAATTATCGCCGAACAGCTCGGCTGATTACGATGCTCACAAGAGAAGAAGACAATGCAAGTGCTCGTCAGAGACAACAATGTCGGGCCCTCAGGGTTCTGAAGAAGAAGATGCAGCGCGAAGGACTTTTTCGCGAAATGAAGGAAGGGCGCGCTTACGAAAAGCCGTCCGAACGCCGCGTTCGGGAAAAGGCGCAGGCGATCAGCCGCCATCGCAAAGCCGCACACATGAAGCTGCAGCGTGAAGGGCTGATCGCCGCGCCGACGCGGAAGGCCTCCGCTCGGTAGTGCCCTATCGCGCCCCGACGCCGTGCGACAGTCCTCGAAAGGATAAACGAATGGAAGAACTCACCAGCCTAACGATCTCCGAAGAGCGCCTGGAGGATTGCCGCGACGTCATAGAACCTGAGCTTCAGGACCTGATCCGCAGTGCGCTGCAGACGGGTTTCTCGCGCGAGGAGATCCTGATCGCCGTCAGCGAACTGGTCGCCGAGGACTTCGCGACCGTGATGAAAACGCCGAGCGTCCATTGAGGCAATAGGCAACTTTGAGAGCCGCATATGAGCATAATGGAACAGCATGACCTCTTCGGTGCAATCGAGCCTGCGCTGCCGAACGGGTTTCGTTATACGCCGGATGTCGTCCCCGACAATCTGCAGCAGGCCCTTCTGGAAACGATGCCCGGACTTCCGTTCGCGGCATTCGATTTCCACGGCTTCGAAGGCAAGCGCAGGACGGTTTCGTACGGCTGGAAATACGACTTCGATACCCAGCGGGTTCGGAAAGGCAACGATATTCCGCCGTTTCTTTTGCCCGTGCGCGCGCTTGCCGGCAGTTTCGCCGGTATCGATCCCGACCGGTTGGAACAGGCTTTGGTGACCGAATATGGTTCCGGCGCTCCGATCGGCTGGCACAAGGATAAATTTGTCTTCGGTCGGGTGGTGGGAATTTCGCTTCTCTCTCCCTGCACATTCAGGCTAAGGCGACGCCACGGCGACAAGTGGCAGCGCAGCTCGATTATTCTCGAACCTGGATCGGCATACGTGATGGCGGGTGATGCACGAACTGTCTGGGAGCATTCCATCCCTGCGGTCGACAAGCTTCGTTATTCGATTACCTTTCGCGAACTAAATCCCGGTGCTTAAGGGAGCCATTGCCGACCGCGTATGCGAATGGCGGCTGCAAAAATTCAGGCAATTCTCCTCGTAAGAGGAAAATCATATATGCTCACGGGTAAGGTGAAATGGTTCAGCCCAGCTAAGGGTTTCGGTTTCATCACGCCTGACGAAGGCACTGACGACGTTTTCCTGCATCTCTCAAAGGTTGAGGAAGCCAATCTACCGACATTGGAAAGCGGAACCGCGCTTCAGTATTCTAATCGCTCCTTCTATTGATATCTCCGCCGCAGACTCCCGGGAGAGGGGCGGGTAGACGGGTATCTGGCCATAAGGTAAGTTACCGGTCATCGAGTTCAATCCACGTGGGTGCATGATCACTCGTGTGCTCCCAAGAACGCGCAAACTTGACGACACCGCACGCCGTTAGCCGTCCAGGCAGGGACGGGTTCAGCAGAAAATGGTCGATGCGCAAACCGGCATCACGAGCGAAGGCGTTCCGGAAATACTTCCAGAATGTATAGATGCGCTCATCGGGATGGAGGTATCGCATCGCGTCTGTCCAGCCCAGGGCCACGAGGTCGGCGAACGCGGCTCTCACGTCCGGACGAAACAACGCGTCGTCCATCCACCGCTCCGGCTTGTAGACGTCGAGGTCTCTCGGCAGACGTTGAAGTTGCCGACGAGCGCCACTGGCACATCGAGTTCCAGCAGTTCATCCGCGTAGGCGTGCAACCGTTCGAACCAGCGGAGCTTGTCGTCGAACTTTGGGCCAGGCGCGGGATTCCCCTTTGGAAGATAAAGACAACCCACGACGATACCGTCGATCGCCGCTTCGATGTAGCGGCTGCGGCTGTCGTCGGGGTCGCCTGGAAGTCCTGGACGCGTTTCGCGCGGGTCCTGATCGCGGACGAGAACCGCAACGCCATTCAAGGGTTTCTGGCCGTGCCAGATCGCACCGTACCAGGCGCGCTTTGTCTCTCGGGGGGAGACTTCTCGTCCGGCGCCTTCAGTTCCTGCAGGCAAACGACGTCGGCCTTCGCCTCGTCCAGCCAGCGAAGCCGCACGTCGAGCCCGTCCGTTGATGCCCCTGGCGTTGTACGGGACGAGCTTCATCCGTCAGTGCTTGCGATCGCCCCTGTCGCCCTGGCCCGGCTCGGCGTCGTATTTGGCATCGTGGCGCGCGTCGGCTGACAGCGACCTCGAGACCTCGACGCTTTCCTTGAACTTCCCTTCCTTGTCACGACGGACATAGCGTTTGTCGGTACCGGTGTCGATCAGTTCGCGTTTGCTCATGGCGGGACTCCTTCGTGGTTGCTGCACACCAAAACGCGCGTGGCGTCCAAAAGATGCATGCGAATCAGGACTCTACGCAGGACTCGCAAAACGGGCGGGCCTAATCGCGCTAAGTCATTGAAAAATGATTCGTTTCGACTCGGAACAATTCCATGCCGATTCGCTTGAATCGCCTAGGTCGTGTAGGGAGATTGCGTCATGGTTGCTCCGCGAGCGAATTGGAAGGGCTTCATCAAGTTCGGAGAGGTTGCCTGTCCCGTGGCTCTCTACACCGCCGCATCATCGTCGGCCCGCATTGCCTTCAACACGCTGAACCGCAAGACTGGCAATCGTGTGAGGCGCGAGTTCGTCGACAGCGAAACGGGTGATCCGGTCGAGCGGGACGATCAGGTCAAAGGCTACGAGATCGAAAACGGCCAGTACATTATTCTCGAGCCGGATGAGGTCGCGGCCGCCGTACCCGAGAGCGACAAGACCCTGAAGATCAACGCGTTCATTCCCTGCAACGAAATCGACGACGTCTATTTCGACAAGCCCTATTACCTGGCACCCGACAAGATGGGGACCGATGCCTTCATGCTGCTGCGCGATGGCATGAAGAAAGCCAAAGTCGCGGCGATCGCGCGTACGGTGCTCTTCCGCCGTATGCGCACGGTACTGATCCGGCCGCATGGCAAGGGTTTGATCGCTACCACGCTGAACTTCGACTACGAAGTCCGCTCATCGGCGGAAGCCTTCGAGGAACTCCCAGATCTCAAGATCGAAGGCGAGATGCTGGAGCTTGCCGAGCACATCATTGGCACCAAGAAGGGAAGCTTCGACGCCAGTACATTTGAAGATCGCTACGAAACAGCCGTTGCCGAGCTGGTGAAGGCCAAGATCGAAGGTCGTTCGCTGCCGAAAAAGAAAGCGCCCGCAGAATCCAAGCAGAGCGATCTTCTCCAGGCCCTGCGCGAGAGCGCCGGTCTGGTCGCGAAGAAAGCGGAGCCGAAACGCACCGCCGCCAATGCCAATAAGGGCGCTGGCCGGCAGAAGGCGACCAAGCCTATTGTGGCTGCGAAATCCAAGTCTGCTGCTGCGCCGACGCGCCGCGCGAGCTGATCGGAGGAAGGAATGGCTGTCCGCCCCTACTGGAAAGGCTATCTGAAGCTCTCCCTCGTAACCTGTCCCGTGCAGATGATGCCAGCGATCTCCGAGAACGAGAAGGTGCGCTTCCATACCCTGAACCGCGAGACCCAGAACCGCTTGGTCAGCCATTACGTCGACTCCGTCACCGGTAAAGAGGTGAAGGACGAAGACGAGGTGAAGGGCTACCAGCGCGGTGAGAACGAATACGTCATTCTGGAAGACGAGGAGTTGGAGAACGTCGCCCTCGAAAGCACCAAGACGATCGACATCTCGACGTTCACGCCGCGCGACAGCGTCGAGTGGATTTGGCTCGACACCCCCTACTATCTGTCGCCCAACGACCCGGTGGGGCAGGAAGCGTTTTCGGTCATCCGTGACGCGATGGAAGCCCAGGACATGGTCGGCATCTCCCGGCTGGTCATCTCCCGCCGCGAACGCGCCGTCATGCTGGAACCACGCGGCAGGGGCATTGTGCTTTGGACATTGCGATTTGGGGATGAAGTCCGTGACGAGGATACCTATTTTGCAGGCATCGGCGATGAGACCGCGGATTCCGACATGATGCCTTTGGTGCAGCAATTGATCAAAAAGCAGACGCAGCACTGGAATCCGAAGATGGTGATCGATCCGGTGCAGGACCGGCTGCTCGATATCATCGCCGAAAAGAAGAAGACGCTGAAGAAGCCAACGAAGACCAAGGTCAAGACGCCGGCCTCGTCGCCCGCGGCGAGTAACGTTATCAATATCATGGATGCCTTGAAAAAGTCGGTAGCGGCGGAAAGCCGGAACGGCAAATGAGCAAACGCGCCAAGCCGTTGCTGCACGACGACAGCTTCACCGCGAAATCCCAGCCGCGCCGTAAGCGCGATCCCGCGCAGCCGAACCTTCCTTTCGATCCAATGCCCGATCGGGTCGAGCCATGCCTCGCACTGTTAAAGTCCGTCCCACCGGCAGGCCCCAACTGGGCCTACGAAATTAAATGGGATGGCTATCGCCTGGCAATTCACATCGAGCCAGGCGGTGTTCGGATCATCACCCGCGGCGGCCACGACTGGACACACCGGTTCCCAACAATTGCGGCTGCAGCTAAGGAGCTTGGGGGCGGGACAGCGATCCTCGACGGGGAGGCTGTCGTCCTCAACGGTGAGGGCCGCTCCGACTTCGGAGCGCTGCAGCGATCGCTAGGCGGACGCGGCGGCAAACGGGCCTCGACAGAGTCCATCCTATTCGCCTTCGACCTCCTGTATTTCGATGGGCACGATCTGACGAAGACTGAGCTGTCGCTCCGCCGGCACCTATTAGAAGATCTGCTCGATGGCGCGGTTGGTGCGATACAGCTTTCCGAAGAGGTGCAAGGCGACGGCGCCGAGCTTCTGGAAAACGCCCGCTTGCTTGGGATGGAAGGTATCATCGCCAAACACCGCGACAGCCCGTACCGCTCCGGCCGGACGGGAGACTGGCTGAAAATCAAGTGCGTCCAGACCGAAAGCTTCATGGTCATTGGGTACGAGCAGTCAGCCGCCGCGCGAGGCGGGATCGGCAGCCTTTTGCTTGCGGCTCGCCGCGGCCATGACTGGGTCTATGTCGGCGCCGTCGGCACGGGCTTCAAGGAAAAGGACGCGACATACCTGAAGACGACGCTCGATATGTTGAAGACCAGGACGCCTGTCGTTCCGCTGAAGGGCAAGAACTATATCTTCGCCCAGCCGACGCTGATTGCCGAGATCGAGTTCCGGGGCTGGACCGACGACGGCAATTTGCGGCACGCGTCCTACAAGGGACTTCGGGAAGTTCAGGATAACGCGGCGGTTTACGCGCTAGATTGAGTGGCGGGCCGGCCCACGCAAAAAGGCCAGAATTTTTTCTGGCCGCACTCTTGAATCAAAATATGCCAAAAACCAAATCGATTACGTCAGCCGCTGATGACAGGGCTGGCCTTGCTGGAGGCGTCGTCTTTCGGCCCTCCCGTACCCATGTTGCTTCAAGGAGGATATGGCTATGGCAACATCTTACGACTATGCACCCCTCTTCCGCTCGAGCGTCGGCTTCGACCGGGTCTTCAATCTTCTCGAAAACGCCCAGCGTGCCCGCTCGATCAGCGACTGGCCGCCCTATGACATCGTCAAGACCGGTGGCGACAGCTACCGGATCTCGATTGCGGTGGCGGGCTTCGCGCAGGACGATCTCGACATCACCTTCCAGTCCAATCTTCTGACCGTCACCGGCAAGAAGCAGGAAGCAGCAAACGAAGGCTACCTGCATCGCGGCATTGGCGGCCGTCCCTTCGAGCATCGGTTCGAACTTGCAGATCATGTCATGGTGAACGGGGCCGACCTCAGCAACGGTCTCTTGTCGATCGATCTGGTTCGCGAGATCCCGGAGGCACTGAAGCCGCGCAAGATCTCCATCCAGAGCGCTCCCGCAATGACGTCTGCTGCTCCAGCGCAGATCGAAGCGCAAAAGGCCGCGTAACTGCGTTATCCGCAGAACAGGGCGCCGTTGCGACGGCGTCCATCCATCAACATTCCGGGTTGGGAAGGAGAGAGCGATGAAACCCGATATGTTCAGACAGCCAGTTTTCATTCTTGTCGGCCTTGGCTTTCCGGCAGAGGTTCGCGGCGTGATGGACGCCTACCGGCATCTTGCCGAATGGCCAGCATCGTTGCGGGACGCGGCGCACTCGGTGGCGCTCAGGGCATGCAGTGCCGCGTTGCGCGGTGAAATCGAAGCGGAGACCGCGCGTGGGCTCTTCGCCGCCTTTGCCGAGAAACATGATCTGCTGGCACCGGAAAATAACGTGATCCCCGCGTCGCACCTGCGGCGGGACAAAGATCCGCACGTGCGGTGAGGTGGTCCGATGATACACGATATGTTGCAGCAGGCGGCCAGCAACGCTATGGCCATGGGACCAACGATCCTGCTTCAGGGTGCGCAGCTTCGGAGGCCAATCGATGTGGTGAGAGCGCCGTCTCTCTGCGTCGATGACAAGCGAGCAATCCTCGCGGCCTGGGCATCGGATTTTTATGCGGTTGATTCAAAGCCAGCCCTCCGCCAGGTGCCAGGAACACCAGAGCCAGTCTCGATCGATGAAGTGCAGTCTGCCCTTAAAGAACTCGACCGGCGCTATGGCATCTGACCGATCGCGCGTTCAGGCGGCCTGATTCATCGACTTGGCAAGGCGCTTGATCGCCTGTTCGAGCGATCGCTGCCCATCGCAGTAGTCCTGCCAGGCACTCGTCTTCGCCAGGAGTGCCGGCACCGTGCGGACGGTAAATCGCTTCGGATCGAGATCCGTCTTCACCTGGCTCCATGCGAGAGGCATCGACACCGGAGCGCCGGGCCGGGCGCGCGGCGACAGTGGCGCCACGGCAGTCGCCATGCGATCGTTGCGCAGATAGTCGAGGAAGATGCGGCCGTTGCGTTGGTTCTTCGCCATCTTGATCAAATAGAGTTCTGGGTTCTCCCGCGCCATCTGCAGGCAGACGTCGTGCGCAAAACCTTTTGCCTCGGGCCATGCCAGTTTCTTGCCCTTCGCCACCGCAAGCGGCGTGACGACATGCAGCCCCTTGCCGCCCGTGGTCTTGCAGAAACTGACAAGGCCGAGTTCCTCCAGCCGATCACGCAACTCTCGGGCTGCCTCGACGACGGTGGAGAAGGGTACGTCCGGACCGGGATCGAGGTCGAAGACGAGCCGACCCGGGACCTCAGGCTGTTTCGGTTCGCAATTCCAGGGGTGCAGTTCCACGCCGCCGATCTGGGCGATGGCCGCCAAGCCCTCTACGCGGTCGATCTGCAGGTAGGGCTTCTTATCGCCGAAGACGGTCACCAGTTCCAAGAGGTTCGACGTTCCGGGCATGGCATGGCGCTGGAAGAACTGCTCACCGCCGATGCCATCGGGCGTCCGGATGATCGAGCACGGCCGGCCTTTGATGTGGTCGATGAGCCAAGGTCCGACGACTTCGTAGTAGTTCGCAAGCTCAACCTTGGTGACCGGCCTGTCGTCGCCAGCGTCGGGCCACAACGGTTTCTCGGGATTGGAGATCAGCACGCCCATCACATTTGCCTTGCCGCCCTTCCGGAAGGATTTTGCCGGCGCTGGCTTTTCGGCCTCTGCCTCCGGATCAGGCACATCGGCTTCTTCGGGTGAGACAGGCTTTTCTGCGACGACTTCCCCTGCTGGTTTATCTTCCCGCAGGCCCTTAAACGCTGCCTGGCGGACAAGGCCATCGGCGGTCCAGCCCGCGAACTCGATCTCCGCCACCAGGTCCGGCTTCACCCACACGACGTTGGCATCCTTCTTCGGCGACCCGATACCGGTGAACGGTGACTTGGCCGTTTCCAGCGCGCGCAGCTTGGGGAGCAGAACATCGACTTTGCCGGCGCCATAGCCCGTGCCGACACGGCCGACATAGACGAAATGGCTGCCGCGGTTGACGCCAACCAGCAGCGACCGGAACTTGCCGTTGGTCGTGGCATATGCGCCGATCACCACCTCATGGCCTGCCCGGCACTTCGATTTGACCCAGGTGTCGGTGCGGCCCGATTGATAGGGAGCGTCGGCCTGCTTCGAGACGATCCCTTCGAGCGAGAGCATGCAAGCAGACTTCAAGACGGCGTCGCCGCCGGTTTCGAAATGCTCGACGAAACGCAGGCGTGGATCGTCGCCTGCATCGCTCAGCAATGTCTGCAGCCGATCCTTGCGCTCCGTCAGCGGCAGCTCTCGAAGATCCTCATTGCCGTCAAACATCAGGTCGAAGGCGAAATATACCAGCGCATCCGTCCTGCCTTCCGATAGCGCCGCCTGCAGCGCGGCGAAGTCCGGCGCCCCGTTTTCATCGAGCGCGCAGATCTCCCCGTCAATGATCGCGTCGGGCAGGTTTGCGGCGGAAGCAGCGATGGCCGGATATTTGCCTGTCCAGTCGAGGCCCTTGCGGGTCTTGAGCGTCACATCGCCGTTTTCGATACGCATCTGGATCCGGTAACCGTCGAACTTGATCTCGTGGATCCAGCCGTCCGCCGTAGGTGGACGTTCGCGCGTTTCGCAGAGCTGCGGCGCGATAAACTCCGCTATCGCGGATTTCGTTGGCTTTGTCGGCGTCGGCTTCTTCTTGGGCTTCGTTTCTGCTTTGCGTTCTTCCGCTGCAAGGCCGTGGTTGCTGTCCCACACGGCATCCGCCTGCACGTCGCCACTTTCGATCATGAACGGTTTTGGCTTCTTGCCCCTGCCGGCAGCGATCGCTTCCATCGTCCGGCCGGAGGCAACAGAGGTTGCGTTCTCTTCCAGGACTGCCGCGCCGTTGTCGTCGACGGAGAAATCATCGTGGTGTTTGATCAGCAGCCAGTTGGTGCGTTTGCCGCCGTCACGGTCACTACGCATCCGCACGAGAACGAAGCTGCCATGCAGTCGCTCGCCTTCGAGGGTGAATTTGAAGTCGCCCTTAGCAAGAGCCTGCTCGGGGCTCTTGCTGCCTTCCGGCTCCCAATAGCCGCGATCCCAGAGCATCACCGTGCCGCCGCCATATTGGCCTTTCGGAATCGTGCCTTCAAAGTCCCCGTAGTCGAGCGGATGATCCTCGACCTCGACGGCAAGACGTTTGTCGTGTGGATCGAGAGACGGGCCTTTGGTCACCGCCCAGGATTTGAACACACCATCGAGCTCAAGCCGGAGATCGTAATGCAATCGGGTCGCGTCATGTTTCTGGATGACGAAGCGGCGACGGTTCGACCCCTTCAACTTCGCCTGGCCGCTCGGCTCCTGCGTCTTCTGAAAGTCGCGCTTCTGCTTGTAGGTTGAGAGCTTGTCGCTGGCCATCGCGATCCCCGGTACACTTCCTCCATCCGCGTCGAATGACGACGGAGCTGAGGCGCAGGCCGGACAGGTGGGACGCTCGGCTGCCGTTTCGTTGGCCGCAAGGAGCGCGTTCATCAACCCTGTCACGTCCGGTTGGACGGCACGCGACCTCGCAACTGAGAAGCCCCCAGCGCGCATTTTGTTCCAATTCAGCCTGTCGAGATGCGGTAGTGGAACAGAAAACGCGTCAGCCGACCTGTTCGACATTAAGGGTGCCGGCGGGAAGCGGCCTGATCAGAGATTTCGCCGAGACAGAGGGATCGAGCCAGTCGGCCCAGGCGTCCCGCTCAAGGATAGCGATCTGCCGGTCATGGTAAGGTGCGATATCCGGGCCAGGCTCCGTTGTCAGCATGGTGAAGGCTTGCCCGACGTCATCCGTGTCGCGCCAGATGCCGGCGACGCAGAAGATCGGTTCCTCCTTCTTGGTGAACAGCCACTTGTCCTTGCGCTTTTTCCCCTTTTCCGTTGGATCGGTGAACTCGTAGAAGCCGTCTGCGATGATCAGGCAGCGATTGGAGTTGAACTCGCGTCCGTCCGATCGAAAGTTATACACCGGCCGCTTGTTTAGTCCCGGCCAGCTCCAGCGCCGCTGCACTAGATCGCCTTCACCCCGCGTGCCCTCGATCGTGCGGACGATCGGCGCCATGTCGGTGATCTTGATGTCCTCGCGTGCATCAACGTTCGGTGCACCTTCACCAAAACGGATCTTGATCTTGAGGTGGGCGAAATCCTCGACGATCGAAGCCACGTCCATCATCAACCGATAATCATTGCACATGTGTTCCTCGCAGTCTTGTCGTGAAGCTGAGTTCTTGCTATGTTCTACATATGGTGAACGCGAAGGTTTTCCAGTCCGACGCCCCGCTCGACGAGCGTCGCGTTATCATAAGACGGCGGGACGGCGATGTGGAGATGGTCGAGCTGCCCTGGGGGCTGCGTCCGCTCGATGGTGGGTCGCGCGCGGTCAATGTCGTCCGCTCTGAAGGAAAGACGTTTTCAACCCGCCGCTGCCTGGTGCCGGCATCCGAGTTCCGTCATCGCAGTGGGGGCAAGAATTTCATTTTCTCGCTCGCCAACGGCGACTGGTTCTATTTCGCAGGGATCTGGCGGCCGGGCTCTTCAGATTGGCCCGAGGCCTATGCCATCCTGACGATCGAGGCGAATGCCGACATCGCGCCCTATCATGACCGGCAGATGGCGGTCCTGACGCGCGATCAACGGATGGATTGGCTTGACCGGCTTGTACCCGAAGATGAAATCCTGCGGCCACTTCCCGTCGGAACCTTCCGTGTCAAACCTCTTTCCAACGCTTCCTTCCAGCCAAGAGTTGCGGTCTAAATTGCGAGCCGCAACGACGGCGTCAACGGGTTATTTCCGACCTGCGCGAGCGCATCGCCTCGCTGGAGGGCTGTCGGCCAGAAAGGCTGGCTGTCGAGCCATCAGTTACGGTCGAGGACATCCCGGACGCGTACGGCCAGATCCTCGAAGGAGAATGGCTTGGGCAGCAAATGCACGCCCTTGTCGAGCCGGCCATGATGAACGATGGCGTTGCGGGAATAGCCTGTCGTGAACAACGCCTTCAGCGTCGGGTCTGTCTCACGCGCTTTAGCAACCACGTCTGCGCCGCTCATGCCGCCTGGCAACACCACATCCGAAAAGATCAGATCGACTTTACCGTGGGTCGACAGCGCCTGCAGAGCCGCAGGGCCGTCCTTGGCTTCGAGTACATGGTAGCCGAGTTCGCGCAGCGATTCGACCGAATAGGCACGGACATCCGGATCGTCCTCGACGACAAGAATGACCTCGCCGGGCGCAGCGTCGGGGATAGCAGGTGCCTCTACCACATCTTCATCGGCCCCGTCCGACAAGAGCCGCGGCAGGTAGATCTTGACCGTCGTTCCCTCTCCGACTTCCGAGTAGATCTTCACATGGCCCTTCGATTGCTTGACGAACCCATAAACCTGGCTGAGGCCAAGCCCGGTGCCCTTGCCCTGGTCCTTGGTCGTAAAGAACGGCTCGAACACGTGCGACAGCGTATCGGCGTCCATCCCCGACCCAGTGTCGGAGACGCTGATGGCACTATACTGTCCGGGGATCACTTCTGCGTGCGCTGAAGCATAGGCTTCGTCCAGATGAGCGTTGAATGTCTCGATGGTCAGCTTGCCGCCTTCAGGCATCGCGTCGCGCGCATTGATTGCGAGATTAAGAAGCGCGCTTTCCAGTTCGTTGGGATCGGCTTCCGCCTTCCAGAGGCCGGCGGCGAGTACAACTTCAATGTTGTAGATCTCGCCGAGCGTCCGGTGCAGGAGTTCGGACATGCCGCGGATCAGGCTGTTGGCATCGATCGGCTTGGGGTCGAGCGGCTGCCGCCGGGCAAAGGCGAGAAGCCGTTGCGTCAGGGCCGCTGCCCGCCTCGCGCCGTTCATCGCCTGCGAGGCTGCCCTTCGCAACCGCCCCGCTTCCGGCGGCAGGTTCCGCGTGAGCGTGTCGAGATTGCCGACAATGATCTGCAGTAGATTGTTGAAATCGTGGGCGACTCCCCCCGTCAACTGCCCAACCGCCTCCATTTTCTGGGCTTGCCGCAGCGCCTCTGCGTTCTGGGTCAGCTCCTCCGTCTTCTGCTTGACGAGATGCTCCAGATTGGCGTTCAGTTCCTTGAGTGCTTCTTCAGCGCGGCGTCTTTCCTGCAGCTCACGTTGTGCGGCCTCGTACAGCCGGGCGTTGTCGATGGCGACCGCAGCTTCGCCGGCGAGGCCAGCGAGACCGCTTTCTGACGCCTCGTCGAACACGCCGATGTCAGCATGCCCGAAGAACAGTCCACCAATTACCTCGCCCATTCGCGAGATGACTGGCACGGCCAGATAGCTCCGTACGGGAAGATGACCTTCCGGCATCCCTTTTCGCGGCTCATTCTTGCCGTACCGGCTGTCCTGGGTGATATCGGCGCAACGCACAATCCCCTCTCCGAGAAAGGTCGGTGCAAAGACAGCCGTATTGCGTGGCATGGGAAACTTCGAGAATGCCTCGCGAGGTACACCGGATAGCGTGTAGAGCATGTAGCTCTCGCCCGATGGATTGATGACGTTGTGGAAGAATGCGCCGAACTGCGCTCCGGTAAGCTCGACACCGGCATCCGTTACCAGTTGAACAACCTTCTCCAGGTCATTCTCGCGCGCGAGGTCTGCTCCGGCTCGATTGAGGATCTCGAGCGCGCGGGTACGCTCTCGCAGCGCGATCTCCGTCTCGCGCTGCTCGGTGCGATCACGCAGCACTTTCACGAAACCGACAAGCTTTCTCTCATCATCCATTATCGGCGTTGTCTCACCAACGGCCCAGATGCGGCCACCGCCCCTCTGTAGCCGCCATCCTTCGCCGCTTCCCTTTCCGCTGGTCCTGGCGTCGGTCAGTTCCGCCTCGAGCAGCGCGGCGGCTCCTCCTTCCGGCGGAAAGATCGCCACCAGAGTTTTGCCCAGCATTTCGTCCTGCGACCAGCCGAGGAGAGCTTCAGCGCCCTTGCTCCAGCCGGTGATTATGCCATCGACGTCGAGCATGATGATCCCGGTGTCGACTGCGCTGTCGAGGACCTGTTGGAGGCGTTCGGCGGGGAAATGGGAAGCAGTGTTCATTCTATGGCCTGCTCGTTGAGGTGCAGATGGCGCGGCGCGATGCAATGCGGTGGACTTGCATTGGAGGGATATGGCGAGAAGTTAAGCAATCGGCGAACGACGGAAGACGGCGCGCGATCGGCGTGCTCCCCATCTGCGCACTCCCACACACATGACTGGCGAAAGGACACACGGTCCTTCTTGGATGAGCAGATACCCGTCGAGCCGCTCCCGCTGTTGTTTGTTGCACCCTCAATTTCCGTCTCCACCGGCCATGGTTCGCCGAAGGGCCTCTTCGAGCTCCGCCAATTGGTAGGGCTTGCGCAGGATCTTGATCCCCTGTGCCTCCGCGTCCTGTTTTGCCGCCTCGGAATAACCGCTAGTGAGCAGGACGGGCAAATCGCTCCGGCGGAGCCGGATCTCCTTCGCGAGCTCCACACCGTTCATCCCGCCTGGCATCATGATGTCAGAGAACACGAGGTCGACGCTGCGGCCGTTGGCCAAGGCGCCAAGTGCAGCTGCAGCCGACGCTGCCCGCACCACCTCAAATCCGAGCTCGTCGAGCATCTCAGCAACGAGCGCCGCGACTTCGTCGTCGTCTTCGACCAGCAGGACGTTACCGGCAGCTTCTGCTCGCCGCCTTGCGACATGCAGATCGACCAGGTGGTGCTGATCAAACGCTGGACGGTTTGAGGAGCGCGGTAGCAGTAGCGAGATCGTGGTTCCTTTCCCAACTTGACTTTCTATCTCGACCGTCCCGCCGGACTGCTGAGCGAAGCCGTGAACCTGCGCGAGACCAAGACCCGATCCCTTGCCGATATCTTTCGTCGTGAAGAAGGGCTCGAATACCCTCGCCTGCACCTCAGGCGTCATTCCGGAGCCATCGTCAGCGACGACGAGGCGAACAAAGTCGCCGTGACCGTCAGCTTCTGCCCGTGCCGCTTTATTCTCGCCGGTAATCTTGATCGTGCCCCCCTTCGGCATCGCGTCGCGCGCGTTGACCGCGAGGTTCAAAACCACGAGTTCGAGTTCGCTGGCATCGACTTCGACCGGCCACAAGTCTGGTGAGAGATCAATGACGACGTGGACGTCGCCCCTCAAGCTACGGTCCAGCAACTCCCGCATGCCGCCGATCTGGCGCGCCAGGTTGATGGTTTGCGGTTTGAGCTCCTGACGCCGGGAGAAAGCCAGCAGCTGGCGTGTCAGGCCCGATCCTCTTTCAGCAGCTTGCCGCATGCCGTCCATCAGCCGCTTGCGCCTCGCCGGGTCCGCCTGCCGATCGAGCATTTCGAGGCCTCCGGAAATGACCATCAGCAGGTTGTTGAAGTCGTGAGCGATGCCCCCTGTCAACTGGCCAATGGCTTCGATCTTCTGAGCCTGACGAAGTTTCTCCTCGACTTCGGCCCGGACGCGTATCTGGTCCCGCAGAGCTGTGTTAGCTGCTTCAAGCGCCTCGGTTCGGGCCACAACGAGTTGCTCAAGCTGCTGTGCCGAACGCTCGCGTTCCTCAAGCAGCGCGCGCAGCTGCAACTGCCGTTTCCTTGCACGAAGTGCTGATTGCAAGCTGCTGACGAGCGTGAGCGCCTGGACCGGTCGCTCCAGAAGCGCCACATTGCGCAGCTTGGCGATCACGTCCTGCCGCCACCCTTCGATGCCCATCTGCTCCTGGCGGCTGGTGAGCAAAATAAAGGGAAGGTCCGACCACGGTGGCTGGTCGGCGACCCATTTGTATAACGAGCTGGCATTTGTTCCAAACAGCGCTTCCTCGGCAAGAAACGCTGCTGATGCGCCGGCTTCAAGTTCTCTCACAAACGCGTAAAGATCACCGCATGCTTTGGCAGCGATCCCGTTGCGCATGAGCAGCTCGACGGACGCGGCCGCATCCCTGCCCACCGGTGCAAAGACGAGAACGGGTTCGGGCTCGGATTCACTTAACGCCATCACGTCCGTCAACTGAATTTACTGCTGGAGCTGCGGTAAAATGGGGCGATCCCGCCAGCACGCCAATGAAGCCGGCCGTCGGTGGCCCAAGCCAAATGCCTTTATCCGACAGGCTGAATTCGCGAACGCTATGCTCGTGCTGGCCGCTTCGCTTTTTGACGACCGAGATCGCGCGGCGAACCGTGCCGTGCACCTCGAAATAACGCAGCATCACAACGGCATCGCTGAGGTAGCTCAGGTCGAGCGGCGCTTCGAGAGGACCGACGAGCCCATGTTGAGCGAGAACAAGGATCGACATGATACCGCGCTGCCCGAGATAGGTCAGCAATTCGTGCATCTGCAGGATCAGGAAACGCTCGTCCGGCATTGCATTCATGTAACCGTTCAAGCTGTCAATGACGATGACGCGGGCACCATTGTTCTCGACGCTTCTCTGGACGTTGGCCGTGAATTCGCCTGGCGACATTTCCGCCGGATCGATCTGCTGCAAGCGGATCATCCCGCTTTGCAAATGTTTCTGCAAATCGAAGCCGAGAGTCCTGGCCCGCGCCTGCAGGGTTCCACGCCCTTCGTCGAAAGCATAGATGACGGCATGCTCGCCACGGTCGGCGGCCGCCAGAGCATAGGTCAGGGCGAGCGACGATTTTCCCACCCCGGCCGCGCCGAGAAACAAGGCGTTCGTCCCGCGCTCGAGCCCGCCACCCAGCATCTGATCGAGTTCTGCGATGCCGCTCGAGGTAAACTCCTCCTCAAACGCAAGATGGTGATCTGCTGCGATCAGCCGGGGGAAGACGTGGAGCCCGCCCTTCTCGATGATAAAATCATGGTAGCCCCCGCGAAACTTGATCCCGCGCATCTTTACGACGCGAAGGCGGCGACGTTCCGCGCCGTAGTCGATCGCGGTCTGCTCCAGCAAGACGACACCATGCGCAATGGAATGGAGCTGAAGGTCGTTTTGCTGAGACGATAAATCGTCGAGAAGAATGACCGTACACTGTCGGCTGGTGAAATAGTGCTTCAGCGCGAGCACTTGCCGCCGGTAACGCAGAGGACTATGGGCCAGCAGACGCAACTCGGACAGGCTGTCGATGACGACCCGCTTTGGGTTGAGCTCGGACACTCGGTCGAGGATGAGCTTCGTCGTCTCGTTCAGTTCCATCTCCGCCGGATGAAACACCGTCAGCTCGCGATCCGGATCGAGCGTCGTTTCCGGGGGAACAAGCTCGAAGAGGCTGACGCCGTCGAGCGACCAGCCGTGGCGTTTGGCGACGAGCTGCAGTTCGCGTTCCGTCTCCGACAGCGTTATATACAGCACCTGCTCCCCTTGCCGAGCGCCTTCGAGAAGAAATTGCAAGGCTATCGTGGTTTTGCCTGTGCCGGGGCGGCCCTCGTAGAGGTAAAGCCGGTTTTCGTCCAAGCCACCTTCAAGGATCACATCAAGGCCCGCGACCCCGGTGGAAATGCGCGGCGTGTCGATCGTCTCCACTTCATCTGATGTTTCAGACATGTCTTACCTATGCAGCATGAATAAGCGGTGAGATGCATATAGATCAGCGTTGTTGGGGCTCAAGTGGCCGAATAGCGAGCTTTGGCTGTGACGGTCGGTCCCGGGACAGTTCATAAGAACGGTCTCGTCGTCGCTCCCTTCGCTCTAGTGTTCCGAGGGTCTCAGCGCTCGCCGAGTGACGAGGGGAGGGCGGACCCAACGCGGCGGAACATCCCGTCTCTTGACTAGAGCTTCTGCCTTACCGTTTATGATGCAATGACAAACATTCATTCGATTTGCGTATATTGTGGTTCTTCACCGGGCAACGATCCTGCGTTCGTTGAAGCCGGTGAAAAATTAGGTGCTGCCATCGCCAAGGCGGGGCTGGAACTGATCTACGGCGGTGGCACCAACGGCGTGATGGGCGCCGTCGGCCTCTCAGCGCTGAAAAACGGCGGCAAGGTCGGCGCTATCATCCCCAAGTTTCTGACAAATCGCGAATCGACCGCTGATGCGCTCAGGATTTTCGATGATTTGACCATTACCGAGACGATGCATGAGCGTAAACACGCCATGTTCCAACGTTCCGACGCTTTTGTCGCGTTGCCGGGTGGGATAGGCACTGTCGAAGAGATCGTTGAAATCATGACCTGGGCGCAGCTAGGACAGCATCGGAAGCCTATGGTCTTCGCCAATATATTGGGCTTCTGGAATCCGATGCTCTCCATGATCGAACACATGGAAAAAGTTGGATTTTTGCATAGCCGCCATCTGATCCAGCCAATCGTTGTCGATCGGGTGGAGGACATTATACCGGCCATCCAAAATGCCGCGCGACCTCCCGAGGTTTCCGAGGGCGTGCCGTCGATCATCGACAATATGTAAGGCGGTATCGACCAATCGATTTTGTGACGGTTGGCGCATGACTTGCCCCGTTGAAGTAATGCGTTATGAAGTAAGCTCTGGCCTATCGAAAGGACCAGGGAATGAAGCGCAGGGGCGAGGCGGACCATCCCATTAGTGGTGAGCCACGCGATGTAAGCCCGCAACGCGGATGATGGAAAACCATGACCGACAATTCGAGGAGTGGGCATACCGCATTCTTGATACTGCGGAAGACTGGGGTACTTTCACATCAAGAAAGTCTTACCGGTTTGCTTCGACCCCACAAACCCTTGTTATGACGAAATGATCACCGCCAATATTGGCCGCTCGTCGGTTCACCTCTCCTCAAGAGCTCGGACCGTCTGGCGGTAATCCACCCTTTAGTGAACATCCCTCGATGACGAGGACCGTGGCCAAGGGATACCGTCGATCCCAGCTAGGATGTGCCGGACAAGTTACGGAGAGCGGCCACGACATCGCCATCAAGCCATCCGACATAGGCCCAGATGAGCACCAGGGGCCAGAGCGCACAGCCCAGGAACAGCGTGACCCATCCTCCGATGGTCACTGCCTGCGCCCATGGATGGTTCCGAGTGTGGCAATCATGCCTGGAAGCATGGCGAGGAAGACAACGCTGCGACCGTGCTGAGGACGAGCACGACGAGAACGATCCAGGCGAGGATGTCCAGCACACCGATGTCGTCACCTCACCTGAGCTGGACTTCGACCCCAAAACACCAAAGCGGAACTTGTAACGACATCATCTTTACGGCGCTTGTGAGATGATGTCGTTACGCTATACGATTGGTGGAGACAGGAGATTTCTATGCCCACCCCCTCGCGTACAAGTAAAAGCCAGGACGCCAGCGTGCCGTTGAATATGCGTATCAAGCCTGCGACCCGCAACTTGATCGACCGCGCCGCCGAATTGCTCGGCAAGACGCGCACGGATTTCATGCTGGAGGCTTCAGAGCGCCGTGCCGAGGAGGTGCTGCTTGACCGTACCATATTCACGGTTAGCCCCGAAATTTATGCCGAATACCTTGCCCGACTGGACGCACCCGCACAGCCCAATGAGCGTCTGAAACGCACGATGTCCACCAAAGCTCCGTGGGATGAGGCGTGACTCTCAGTGCACCCATCCCACTGGCCGATCCCGGATCAATGGGACATGCAGGAGATCGACGTGGAAGTGAAGGACGTCAAATTCATGGGCGCGCCTGCGAACTTCCTCCAGCATCACTACCTGGTGTGGCAGGTGATCCCGGACAGCCGGGTTAAGCCTGAGCGCGACATCCGAGCATGCCACTAGCTTGGCGTCCGTAACAGAGTCGCCGCTTGCGAATAGGGTAACTTCGTGGCCCTGACGGACCAACTCCTCGGTCAGATAAGAAACGATCCGTTCCGTGCCGCCATAGAGCTTGGGCGGAACACTCTCGGCAAGGGGTGCGATCTGAGCGATCTTCATCGGCAAAACCTCCTCAATTGAGCAAAGAGTCGTCGGCAAAAATCATGCCCGCGTCCTCGAACAGGCACACGGCAGCTGGTGGCAGTGTTTAGATCTCAAACGGCTGTCGGCGGTGGTCTCCTTTCCGGTAGCTGCACAGACCAACGCCGCCAAACCGGCGCGACGGCGAGCGACGGCAACGGCTTCTTTGCATGTCGAGGAAATTGGATGCACCCTGCTCCTCGGATTGCCAATCAGACTGGTCCAGAGTCTTCAACGCTTCGATGATCTCGTCATAAGAGACGGCTTTATCCGTGCCGGGATAAAGACGAAGTGCCGGAATGGACTCGATGGCAAAGAGGTCGGATGCCCACGATGCGAGAATGGCGCGTTTTGCGTCATCGCCGATATCGCTGGCAACAAGCACGTCACGGGGGTGATTAAAATGCTTGGACGGATGAAGCAGTTGCGCGGCGCTGATTGCTGCTTCGGTACTATGGTTCGTTCTACTGTTGTTGATGTCCTCTCTCATTTTCTGGCTCCATAGATAAAGCGATGGTACCTGTGGTGATGTGCCGGAGCTCGGCAAGAAGCGGACGGTGCTCCTCGTGCGCCACCGGAATTTCGGTGATTGCCATTGCTTGCGACAGCAGACTGTCCCGGTCTCGCACGCCCCTGCTGAAGAGCCTGGCGACCGTCGCGGTCAGCCGACCGATCGAGGCCGGCTCGCCCGTTATTCCTTTGGAGCGGGCAACCTCTTTCACGACACTGGCGCAGAGGCGCGCATCTTCTTTCGATGGCAAACTCATGTTTTCTCCGCGAGTGGCTCGCCCCGCGGCGGCTGGGACGAGCCTTACCGATCACTTCTTAGAAGTCCATTCCTGCGCCAGGGGGCATGGCCGGAGCAGTGTCCTTCTTCGGCTTTTCGGCGATCATGGCCTCGGTTGTCACGAGAAGGCCGGCGACGGAGGCCGCGTCCTGGAGTGCTGCGCGTACGACCTTTGCAGGATCGATGACACCCTGTGCATAGAGATCGCCGTATTCGCCGGTCTGGGCGTTCCAGCCGTAGGAGAACTCGGCCTTCTCGCGCAGCTTGCCGACGATGATCGAACCTTCTGCGCCGGCATTCTCGGCAATCTGGCGCACCGGGGATTCGATTGCGCGCCGCACGATCTCAACGCCGACACGCTGGTCCTGGTTGGCCGTATTAAGATTGTCGAGCGCCTTGACGGCGCGCAGCAACGCGACACCGCCACCCGGCAGGATACCTTCCTCGACAGCCGCCCGCGTGGCATGCAGCGCGTCATCAACGCGGTCCTTCTTCTCCTTGACCTCGACTTCAGTGGAACCGCCGACGCGGATGACGGCAACGCCGCCAGCGAGCTTGGCAAGACGTTCCTGCAGCTTTTCGCGATCGTAGTCGGAAGTGGTTTCCTCGATCTGGGCGCGGATCTGTGCAACGCGACCGTCGATCTCGGCCTTGGAACCGACGCCATCGATGATAGTGGTATTCTCCTTCTCGATCGCCACCTTCTTGGCGCGGCCGAGCATGTCGAGGGTGACGGACTCGAGCTTGATGCCGAGGTCTTCGGAAATCACAGTGCCGCCCGTGAGGATAGCGATGTCTTCCAGCATGGCCTTACGGCGGTCGCCGAAGCCCGGAGCCTTGACAGCGGCAATCTTTAGGCCGCCACGCAGCTTGTTGACGACGAGGGTTGCAAGGGCCTCGCCTTCGACATCTTCAGCAATGATCAGCAGCGGCTTGCCGGACTGCACGACGGCTTCCAGGACCGGTAGCATCGATTGAAGATTGGAGAGTTTCTTCTCGTGGATCAGGATATAAGGATCCTCGAACTCGACGCGCATCTTCTCGGTATTGGTCACGAAGTAGGGCGAGAGATAACCGCGGTCGAACTGCATGCCTTCGACGACTTCGAGCTCGGTTTCAGCGGTCTTGGCTTCTTCGACGGTGATGACGCCTTCATTGCCGACCTTCTCCATTGCTTCGGCGAGATAGCGGCCGATTTCCTCGTCGCCATTGGCCGAGATAGTGCCGACCTGGGCAATCTCTGCATTGTTGGAGATCTTGCGAGCGTTGGTCTTCAATTCCTTGACGACCGCGTCCACGGCAAGGTCGATACCGCGTTTCAGGTCCATCGGGTTCATCCCGGAAGCGACCGCCTTGGCGCCTTCCTTGACGATCGCCTGCGCAAGAACGGTTGCCGTCGTCGTGCCGTCGCCGGCTATGTCATTGGTCTTCGAAGCAACTTCGCGCAGCATCTGCGCGCCCATATTCTCGAACTTGTCTTCGAGTTCGATTTCCTTGGCGACCGAAACACCGTCCTTGGTGATGCGCGGTGCGCCGAAGGACTTGTCGATCACGACGTTGCGGCCTTTCGGGCCGAGCGTCACCTTCACGGCGTTGGCCAGAACATCGACCCCTCGCAACATGCGGTCACGGGCATCGATGTTGAATTTCACGTCTTTCGCAGCCATTTCTTTAACTCCTCAATAGGCAGCTATTGTTGACTGATGGGTTGATTGCCGGATGCTCAGGCAGCCTTCTTCTGCTCGCTCTGGGCTTCGATGATGCCCATGACATCGCTTTCCTTCATGATCAGCAGATCCTCGCCGTTGATCTTGATCTCGGTGCCAGACCATTTGCCAAACAGGATGCGATCGCCTGCCTTGACATCGAGGGCCTGGACCTGGCCGGCCTCGTTGCGCGCGCCGGGACCTACGGCGATGACCTCGCCTTCCTGCGGCTTTTCCTTGGCGGTGTCGGGAATGATGATGCCGCCCCGGGTCTTCTCCTGCGTTTCGACGCGGCGGACGAGAATGCGATCATGCAGCGGTCTAAACGACATGTTTTCCTCCATCGGACAAAAAAGATGACGCAATCCCCTGGCCGGACCGGATGACCAGTCCGGGCGGGTGCAAAACCTCCATCGAGCGTTTTGCGCGAAATGATCTGGTTTTGCGATTTTTCGATTTCAAGAGGGCAAAGAGAAAAAATTAGCAATCCACAACAGGTGCTGCTAACATACTGGAAGGGAACACAAAACTGGCTTCACTCGTTGACAAACCCGTTGATAGCCGCAAATTCTTGCGGCAAATTTCAAAGGTCATGAAACGGAGATGAGCATGCAATTTTCATCCGACCTGGAACGCCAGCTCAATGGCTATGGTCTCACCACCGCCCATATCCTTTACCGCATTCCCGATTTCGAATCCCTGCTGCAGACCTATGTCTGGCAGGACTACGATCTGGCGCCCGATTTTCCCGAGATGCACAAGTTCCTGGACTTCTGGCAGGAGAGCCTCGATGGCCCGCTGCATTCCGTCCGCTACAGCCATCAGCGCCTGATCGGGCCGAACGAATGGCGTCGTGTCGAAGGCGAGTTCAAGCTGAACTGAATCTTGAATCCGGATTTTCCACTTCCTAGTTCACGTGATGATCGGGGCTTGATGAGCCCGGTCGCTTTCCCACGTCTGCATGGAGTGAGACCACATGGAAGAGACCATCAATATCATCAGAAGCGCCAGCATCCCGGAGAGGGAAGAGATCATCGTCGATTTCGCCCGATGGCTTGAGACCGCTTCGCAGGAGGCTCAGGTCTATGGTGAAGGGCGGTTCGCTTTGATGTCTGCCAATATGGCGGAAGCGATCCGCATAAACGCCGATGAACTCGCACGCGACAATCCCGAAACGACTGAGCGGGTATTGCAACAGGCGTGCGCAATGATCTCGCAGTTCAAGGCGGCGTACCCGCATCGCGTTCTCAGTCGGGCAGTCCATTAACCGGCCGTCCCAACTCGTCACCGGTGCGCACGATATTGGACGGCGCACCGAGAGGTTCTTTCTTGACTACACATGGGAAGCGCACCCAGACCTCGCGGCGTGCATGAATATCGGAGGCGACAAGACAAGGGCGCTCCTGAGCTCGGCTCGCGGGCGGTTCATTTTTGTCTCAGCAGATCTTGAATCGGAAAAACGGCAAGACACAAATTGAATTCCACCGTCCGCTGAAATCAGGGCTGGCTTTGCCGGAGCGCCGCTTTTGGCACTCCCGTACCCATGTTGCTCCTAGGATATGGCTATGGCATCTTACGACTACGCACCTATTTACCGCTCGAGCGTTGCCTTCGAACGGGTCTTCGATCTCCTCGAAGACGCCCGGCGCCCGTTCGACCAACGACTGGCCGCCCTATGACATCGTCTGGACCGGCGACGACAGCTACCGCATTTCGATCGCGGTCGCAGGCTTTGCCCAGGACGATCTTGACATCACGTTTCAGTCCAATCTGCTGATGGTCACCGGCAAAAAGCAGGAAGTACCAGCAGATGGGTGTCTGCATCGCGGCATTACCGGGCGTCCGTTCGAACACCGTTTCGAACTTGCCGACCATGTCCGGGTGACGGGGCCGACCTCAGCAACGGTCTTCCGTCGATCGAGCTTGTTCGTGAGATCCCCGAGGCATTGAAGCCGCGTAAGATCTGGATCCAGACCACACCTTCGTCGACATCGGCTGCCCCGGCACAGATCGAAGCCCAGAAGGCGGCTGATGACAAACGGACGATCCTTGCGCCTGGGCGTCTGATTTCTACGCGGTCGACTCGAAACCGGCGCTTCGGGCTCGTTTCCGGCGCCGTCGAAGGCAGCCATCAGACCTGAGCCATACCTCCATCAACGGCTATTTCTGCACCGGTGGTAAAACTGCTCTCGTCGCTTGCAAGGAAGAGGGCTGCTGCCGCCACCTTGTCAGGTCTACCCATGCGCCCAAGGGGGATCATACTGGACAGTGCGTCTCGTATTTCCTGTGAGGCCGCCGCCATCATCGCCGTATCGGTCGGTCCAGGGCTGACAACGTTAACGCGTATACCTTTAGGAGCAAGCTCGTTCGCCCATGTGCGTGTGAACGAACGGACCGCGGCCTTGGTCGCCCCATAGACGCCATATCCTTTGGTGCCTATATCGCCCGCGATGGAGCCGATCAGCACTATCGTCGCGCCGGGCCGCATGATGTCGATGGCACCCTGTGCTGCGAATACGAGGGCTCGGACGTTCAGGCCAAATGTCCGATCGAAATGATCCTCGGAAATGTCTTCAAGGGGTGCGTATTCGGATAGGCCCGCGTTCACGACAAGCACGTCGATGCGGCCTTGTTCCGATCGTATCTGCTCAAAGACGCGCTGAAGATCGGCGCTGTTACTGGCATCCGCCTGGATCGTGTGGATGCTGCCCATGCCGGCTAAGTCTGGTTGGCTCTCCGCGCCCTTGCGGCTGGTCGCGTAGACCTGCGCTCCTTCGCTGGCGAACCTCTTAGAAATGGCGCCGCCGATGCCACCGACACCGCCGATAACGAGGGAAATCTTGTTTGCTAATTTGCTCATGTTAACTCCATCAACACTGATGAAGCCAAGATATATCCTCTATACCTACGGTCAATTACGCACTACAGGTAAAGCAGATATCGAGGAGTATATCCATGTCCGCAATGAAAGAAGGTCCGCTCATCAAAGCTTGCTCGTCCCATAGCCACAAAGCTGTCTCCGCCGAGGCGTTGCTTGACGTTGAGAAGGCGCGGCCCGTGCTTGAGCAGATCGCCAACAAGTGGTCGGTCCTGATCCTGACCGTCCTGTGTACTAGGCCGTCACGCTTTAACGAGATCATGCGGCGCCTGGACGGGATCACGCACAAAGCGCTCGCCGACGCATTGAAGCGCTTGGAGCGTAATGGACTCATTCGTCGTGAAGTGCTCACGACAACGACACCGGTCGGCGTCGAATATACCATCACCTCGCTCGGCCGCTCCCTTCAGCAACCCTTCGAGGCGCTCTACGCTTGGTCCATGACCTACGGTCCGGAGCTTGAGCGCGCGCAAGAAGAATACGATCGGGTCCGAGACTAACTCGACTGATATCGGCCGACATTCGATTGGTTGACCGGGCCGCTCATCACGCGGCCGCATTCACCAGATGGTCTGAGACGGTCGAGATGAACGCACGAAGACGCTGAAGACGTCGTAGGTCTCGGTGATATCCCATCCAGATGTCTCGCGCGGGCGGCGTCGTGGGCAGTTCCAGTCTACGGATACCGGCGATCTGATTGCCGACTACGCGGGGCAGGACGGCGATCCCGACGCCTTGCCTACACATGCGCCCCTGGACGTTGCGGTTATTTGATCGCAGGACTGGTCTCGCGTTGGGAAAACTTTCCATGAGCCAAGCGATATCGGGGAACTGCCCGGTCGACGTATCGTGAGTAATCAGCCGGAAACCAGTCCCGTCGCCATATTTGGGATCAGGCGACTCCTCGGCGATATAGACGCCGTATTCCAGCCTGAAGAGCCGCCGCTGAACGACATCGGCAGTGTTGAACGGAACGATGCGAAAAGCAACATCGGCCTCCCGCTGGGCGAGGCTGAACAGGCGCGTGCCGGTCAGGATCTCGACGTCGACATTGGGGTAGGCGGTCGAGAAATCCGCCAGGATGGGAGGCAGTACATAGGCCCCGAACCAGTCCGCTGATGAAATGCGCAGACTGCCTTTGAGATTCTGCTCCCGCCCTGCAAGCCGGCGTTCCATTGCCAGTGCACCCTCTTCCATCTGCTCCGCCAGCGCGATGATGCCGTGGCCCTCTTCGGTCAGTACGAGACCGTCCGCAGTCCGCTGGAAGAGCGTGTGACCAATCGCCTGCTCAAGTGCGCGCAGGCGCCTCCCGACGGTCGGATGGCTCGTCTGAAGAGAACGCGCGGCTCCGCCGAGCGTGCCAGATCGAGCAACAGCAAGAAAGATTCTGACGTCACTCCACTCCATCGCCGCACCTGCACAAAACTGAACGCCGAGAATACATTTATGTCACTTAAAGAACAAATTTAAGTACCTAAATTTTTGCCATCGCCTGCAAGGTAGCGACCGGACGATCGCCCGACAGCATGAGTCCGACCCTCCGCGCACAGCTCTCATCTGAACGGGAGATAAGACATGCAGATCGGATTTATCGGTCTCGGCAGTATGGGCTCGGCAATGGCCCTTAACCTGGCGAAGGCGGGCCACAATGTCCGGGCGTGGAACCGTAGCAAGCTCGCCCAGGATAGCATTCCCGGGGTGACGCTTGTCGAACTCACGGCGAATGTATTTCAGGCTGACGTGGTCTTCACGATGCTATCCGACGGCCCCGCCATTCAAGAGGTGATCGTCGATGCCGGCCTGCTCGCAAGCGCGCGACCAGGGCTGATCCACGTGGTCACATCGACAATCTCGGTCGCATTTGCGCGAGACCTGGAGCTGCTGCACGAAGAAGCGGGCCTTGGCTATGTGTCCGCACCGGTTCTTGGGCGACCGAACGTAGCCGCGAGTGGGCAGCTCAACATTCTGGCGGCCGGGAAGGCCGATGCCGTTGCCGCGATCGAGCCGTTGCTCGCTCCCCTCAGCAAAAAGGTCTGGAAGCTGGGCGAGAACCCCGCTCGGGCGAACGCGGCAAAGCTTGCCTGCAACATGATGATCGCCATGGCGATCGAGGCAATGGCGGAGGGTGTCGTGCTGACCGAGAGCGTCGGGCTCGACCGAGCAGATTTCTTTGAACTCATCTTGGGCACCCTTTTCTCAGGACGCGCCTATGAGAGTTACAGCGCGCAGATCACGGAACGGTCCTTCGAGCCCGGTTTCAAAGCCAAGCTCGCACTCAAGGACATGCGCCTGGCGACTGAGGCCAGCAAGGCGATCGGACGCACGCTCCCGATGCTTGAAGCTGTCCGCGAGGGGGTCGAGAAAGCCGTCTCGGCAGGCCTCGGCGAGAAGGACTGGTCGATCATGGCCGACATGACGGTCCGTGGCGGCGACAGCTTGGCATCGTCTGAAAGCAACTCGGAGAAAAAGTCATGAAAACGTGGCTCATCACAGGCTGCTCAAGCGGCTTCGGACAGCGGCTCGCGCTCGCTGCAGCACAGCGCGGGGATCGTGTCATCGCGACGGCCCGCAATGTCAAAGCGATCGAGGAAATGGCTGAGCCTTTCGGCGGGCGCATGATCGCGTTGCCGCTCGACGTGACGGATGCGGCGGCAGCCAGGGCAGTGGTCGCAAGGCGGTCGAGACATTCGGCGGCTTTGATGTGCTCGTGAACAATGCCGGCTACGGACTGTTCGGTGCGATCGAGGAAGGCACCCCCGAAGAATATCGGCCGATGTTTGAGGTGAACGTCTTCGGTCTGATCGAAACCACTAGAGCAGCCTCACCCGTCCTGCGACGCTCGGGCGGAACGATCGTCAACATGTCATCCGGTGCAGGCATCGCAGGCGGCGGATATTACAACGCCGCCAAGTTTGCCGTGGAAGGAATTTCCGAAGCGCTCGCCGGCGAGTTTCAGCCGTTCGGCATCCGCGTGCTGATCGTCGAGCCTGGGCCGTTTCGCACCGATTTCCTTGGACGTTCGATCACGATGGTGGCGAACGAGATGCCGGAATACGCCGCGACTTCGCGCAAGCACTATCGCGAAACCAACAACGGCAATCAGGCAGGCGATCCAGACAAGGCGATCGCGGGGATCCTGCAAGCACTCAATGCCGACAACGCCCCGCTTCATCTGCTGCTCGGTCCCGTCGCGCATTCGATCGCCGAGCGAAAGCTGGCTTCGTTTCGAAGCGATATCGACGCCTGGCGCGACATCACCATCGCCACCAATTTCGACCAGCACTGAGCGCTGGCCGCAACCTCTGTTTTGAACTTTAACATCGACTGGAACATTGTCATGATCGCAACTTTGAAGGGATTTACCCAGCAGCTGGTGCCGGTGAACGGCATCAAGATCAACGCTGTCACCGGGGGCTCCGGTCCGCCGATCCTTTTGCTACACGGCTGGCCGGAAACATGGTGGGAATGGCACCATGTGATGCCGCTACTGGCCGAGCATTTTAGCGTGGTGGCCATGGATCTGCGCGGCGCGGGTTTTTCCGACTGCCCGCTTGACGGCTATGACAAGGCGACGATGGCGCGCGACGCGCACGAGGTCATGGTTGCACTTGAGCATGAACGCTACGCCGTGTGCGGCCATGACATTGGCGGAATGGTGGCGTTGCCGCAGGCGGCCACCTATCGGGAGGCTGTTACCCATCTGGCCGTCCTCGACGTTCCGCTTCCCGGCTGGACACAATGGGAGGCGACGACTGCAAGGATCTGGCACTTCAGTTTTCATATGAACCGGGATCTACCGGAGCGCCTGATCCACGGCCGTGAATATGATTATGTTTCGGCCTTCATGGCTGAGCGGTTCTACGATCACAGCACCTTCAATCCGGCGGACATCGAGATCTACGCGAAAGCAATGGCCCTTCCTGGCCGCACGCGCGGCGGCATGGAATGGTATCGTACCCTAACAGCCGACCATGCGGCCGCACTCGGGTACAAAAAGCAACCGCTCGAGATACCGGTACTCGGTCTCGGCGGGGAGCAGCGCTTCGGTGCGCATATGGTTCCGATGCTTAAGGAGTTTGCGAGCAATGTAACAGGCGGCTCGATTGCGCGGTGTAGCCACTATGTCGCGGACGAGCGGCCGGATGAAGTAGCGGCAGCTCTGATCGATTTTCTCAAGGCCAATTAAAATTCTGCACCGCTCCGGCGCGGGCGGGCGGAGCACAACATTGCAGGCGAGTTTCGCCAGCACCTATCGCGTTCGTCGATTTCAACAAGAAAGGAAAGCTATCATGACCGCACCTGTCATTCGCGGCGTTAATCATATCGGCATCACGGTGCCCGACATCGAAGCAGCAAAATCGTTCCTGGTGGAAGCTTTTGGCGGCGAGGTGATCTATCAGTCCTTCGGACCGCAGGATCCGCCGCGTCAGGGACCAGAATTCGAGCGCGCCACTGGCGCGTTCCCTGGTACGGTCGTGCGTGCCCAGGCGATGGTCAAAATCGGAACCGGACCGGACATCGAGCTCTTCGAAATGCACGGACCCGAACAAGCCCAGCCCGTTCGAGCGAGCGACTTCGGCATTACACACGTCGGTGTCTACACCGACGACATCGACGCATCGGTTGACCGCTTCGAAAAGGCCGGAGGCACACCCCTTACCGCGCCACGCGCTATTCCCTATGCAACCGAAAAAGGTCCTGGAAACAAGGTCTGCTATTGCCGCATGCCATGGGGCACAACGATTGAATTTATCACCACGCCCGACCGCATGGGGTATCACGACCAGACGGATCTGCGCAGGTGGCAGGACCAGGGATGAGCGTGAGCCTTGAAAACAAAATCCCGCTGCAGCTTTTCTGTCGATCTCGGCGATGACGGCGGCTTCGGCGCTGGCGGGATGCACCTCGACCTCCGGCGCCGGCCAGGTCATCGATCCGACTGGTGAGCGCCCCGGCCCGGATCTCCAGCCTCCCGCGTCCGGGAGCTGATCCCAGTCATAGGCCTCGACCTTGCGCCTGATCTCATCAAGTCGTTGGTCGGGAACATGGATGGCAAAAGGCGTTGCCATCTTTTCCTCCTTGCTTCAGCTTTCAGGTGTTAGACGACCGACCACCGTCGGTGGTTCCACCAAGGTCATTATTCCTCGAGCAATCCCAAACAAACACGACACCTAACTGGAGCGGGCCTCGGCTATTATTCCCCTTTCACAGGATCTGTTCTTGCACGGCCTGGTAAACGGTCCTCACAGTCGGTTGGAAACCAAGAATCCGCGCCAGCGATGCATCGACGTGGAGGTGCCAGGGGTTTTGCATTGGCTCGCACGAGGGTTCCATCTTGTGGCCCGCGAGTCCCACCAATTCATAGACCGTCGTCGGCGCTTCATCGGATATGTTGACGATCCGGCCATCGAAGGCGCCCGCCAGCGCCAATCTCATCGCCGTCGCAATATCGCGATGATGTATGGTGCTCATCCGATTGGCGGGATGGAAGCCAAAGGTGACCAGGTGTTTTGACAGCATTTCCAGGTGGCCGTCGCCGTCACCATAAACGAATGGGAACCGTAAGATCGACCAGTTCAAGTCGCTTTCGCGCAGCAGTTCCTCGGCTGCGACCTTGCTAGCGGGATAGGCTTGTTGCGGCTCGACACTATCGGTCCCCCGGCCTGGCTGGGTTGAATTCCTGTTATAGACATTCGACGTGCTCGCCATAATGAAGCGGGCGCCAAGGGCATCGGCTTTTACGCCGGCGATCAAATTGCGGGTGCCCTCTAGATTACTCCTCCAGATCAGATCGATATCCGGGCTGCGAAAGACGGCGGCCAGGCACGATCGCCGAAACGCCCTGCACAGCCTCCGAAAGCGTCGAAGGGTCAAGAATATCGCCCGTTACGGCTGTTGCTCCCGGAGGGCAGGTTTTCCCTGCCCGTAAAAGCAGTCTGCAATCAAGACCTGCCTCCACCAGACGAGGAACAAGGCGCTCGCCAACAATGCCTGTCGCACCCGTTATCAGGATCGTCATCAGCTCATTCCTTTTCTGAGAGAGCCCGAAGCCGCTCGCTCGCTAATCGAAGGACGCGGATCGTCGTGGCCAGATCGGCCTCGTCGATGCCATCAAAAGCAGCCCGGTGAATAAACGAGAGGTCTGGGAGTTCGCGCCACAGGGCCTCGCCTGAACTCGTCAAGGTTAAAAGACGCTGGCGTTGGTCTTTTCCGTCCGAGGTCTGCTGGACCAGCCCTTTGCGAACAAGCGTGGCGATGATCCCGCTCAAAGTCGCCCGTTCGAGCTCAAGCGCGCGTCCGAGATCGCGCTGCATCGCCGGACCAGCATTTGCCAGATGCCACAGAACGTACCACTGCGTCGAACCCAGATCGTATGGGCGCAGGGTCGCGTCCATTAGGGCCCGCCCCGCAAGATAGCATCGCTTGGTCCATGCCCCGACAGTCAGATGTTCGGCGTCTCGGTCATCTCCCATGTGCATCAATTCCGACATTGTTTGCTACCTTGCGATTATTGCAAGGTAGCAAACGAATTGTCAAGTCTAGGGCGCTATTGTGGCGTCGGCTCGTCTCTGTGAAGGGGCGCGAGCGCACCTATAGCTTCCCGTAGAGAGCGCGTGCGAAAGGAAGTTCGCATATACCACGCGATTCACCTCACAGGCCGGTCAGCTCCATCTACGTGTTAGAGAAAATGTGCGCCTTCCGGCACTGAAACTGCGATGGCGCGGATCGGCGGGCAGGTCGGATGCTCAACAAGCCGTCGTCGACCATTCGGATTTGCTCCTCACATGATCGACCGCACCACGCCTCCATCGACACGCAATGCAGTACCGCTCGTCGCAGGGGCCCGCTGGGAACAGACGTCGACCAATGTTGGCGATTTCCTCGGTGGTCGAGAACCTGCCGAGGAGGGACGGCGGACGGTTATTGGCGAGGAAATCTCGCTCGACGTTCTGAATGCTCTGGCCGGACCGCTGTGCGATGTTCTCCAGCACGGCGCCGAATCCTTCTGACCTCGTCGGACCTGGAAGAACGGAGTTAACGGTGACGCCGGTCCCGCCAGCGGGTTCAGCGACGCGCGCGCGACCGCGAGCTGCGCAGCTTTGGTCATCCCGTCGTCGATCATTTCTTCGGCGGGTCCAACGCGGACTTGCTGCTGATGAAGACGATGCGGGAACACTTGCCCGCTAATTCGCTTGAATTGCTAAGTTGCGTCAGGAGGATTGTCGCCGCCGATACTTCGGATGGGCAACTTCTCACGCGTGGCCCGTGCTCAATAAGCGATCGGTAAAGTAACGCGATGGTGTGATCCCAAGCGCCTTCTTGAACATGACGATGAAGGCCGTCGTGGATTCATATCCCAAGTCGCCTGCTACCCGATGGACTGTCGCACCGCCCGCAAGTTCCCGCAGCGCGATGACTAGATGTAGCTGACGCCGCCAACGGCCGAAGCTCAATCCCGTCTGTTGGACCATAAGCCTCTTTAGGGATCGCTCACTGACGGCGACATGCTCAGCCCATTGGCCGAGGGTTCGGCGGTCGCTCGGGTCTGCCAGAAGCGCCGCAGCGATCATGGCGATCTTTGGGTGGTCAGATACAGGTAGCTCCAACTTCTCCCGCGGCATCAGCGCGAGCTCATCGAGCATGACCCGCACGAGCCGATCGACATGAGCGTCGCGCGCATCACTCTCTGATACTTCCGCTACCCGGTGTATCATCTCCCGAAGCATCGGCGATACCGAAAGCGTGCAGCATTCATCCGGAAGCATGGCCGCGCCGGGTTCGACAAACAGGTATGTTAGACGAGCATTGGACGTGACCTGATTGCTGTGAGGAACGCCACCGGGGATCCAAACTCCGCAGTCAGGCGGAACGATCCAGAGCCCACTTTCCGCTTTGCAGGTAACCGCTCCATGTAGCGCCAAGATCAGTTGACCCTGCCGGTGCTGGTGCTGGGTCCCCTCGGCTTCATAGTCGGCGAAGTCCATCCTGATTGCCATCGCCGGTCCATGCAAGAGGTTGCTCAGATCGATAGCGGTACTGCAGGGTGGCTTATTCGAAGGTTGGCCCGATTTCGAGATCATATGGCATTATCTCCACTTTTGCTCACGACGCAATCTTTTAGGATCTTGGTTCAGCAACTTGAGGAGATTAGCCATGCGTATCGCCGTGGTTGGCGCGACCGGCAGGATCGGTGCCAAACTTACCGAGAACCTCTTGGCCAAAGGCCATTCAGTCAAAGCTCTTTCGAGAGGAGGGCCCGCCCTCGATGCACTTGTCGCGAAAGGAGCAGAACCGTTCCTTGGCAGCTTCGACACAGGTGCTGGTGAGCTTGACGCGTTCTTCGAAGACGCTGACGCTGCGTTCCTCATGGTCAAAACCATTTGGGGGTCGGAGGACTTCCATGGGCACTACCCTACGGTAGCGCTTCGGTTTTTCGACGCACTTCGGGATTCCCCAGTGAAATTGGCCGTGAGCCTGACCGGGATGGGATCCGAGGTCAGCGGAAATACCGGCCATTTCCAGGGCTTCCATATCCTGGATCAGATCCTCAACCGACTACGCGACATCAAATTGGTGCACCTGCAGGGTGGCTGGTTCATGCAGGACCTGGCCGGGTGGACCGACTCGATCGCGCAGCACGAGAGGATCGGCTGGTCACTTGACCCCAACGTCAAGACTCCTTGGGTTGCCATTCAGGACATCGCGGATCTCGCGGCGAAGGAGTTCGACACGCCGACTGAGCAGCACCGATCCGTAAAGCAACTGGGCATCGATTACACGATGACCGAGATCGCTGCGATTATTGGCCAGGCACTCGGTAGAGAGGTAGACTATCGCTTCATCAATAGGAGCGATCGCGAGGTTGAGACGGTATTCCGGAAAAGGTTCGGAACCCTCGGACGGTGGGTCTACGATAACGACACCATGGCTGCACTTAACGATGGGCGTGTAACGTTTCGCGATGATCGTCCTGCGCTGCGCACGACAATGGAAGAATTCGTCAAACACACCCTCAGACCGCTGATCGAGAAGGCGCGGAAGGATGGCGTCAAACCAGAGACCTTCCTAACGTGGAGCTCACAGCTAGAGCCATCCTTGGCATAGCCGATGAGGCAGATGCGGGCGACCGCCTATGCCATTCAGCTTGATGTCGAGGTCCTCTTCTGGGGTGACCGGCGGTCAGGGCTGAAGCGTGACAGCCCTCGCTTTGAAAAAGGGCCGGCGGGTACGCGCGCTGGTGCGCGACCAGAATAGCGAGGCTGCACGCTCGCTCGCGGACTCTGGGATCGAGTTAGCCCCGAGGCGACTTCAACGATGCAAGCACGCTTGCGGCTGCGATGGAAGGCGTGCGCGGTGTTTTCTCGATGCAGCAGGACAGGGCTCCCTTGTCAGAATTCCGGAACCTGCTTGATGCTGCGATTGCCGCGGGGGTTGAGCAGTCGACCGGCGCCATGCCGCGAGAAGCCGAGACCATGGGCGGCATTCGAGCCCCGAACGATGAGGATCGGTTCCGCCATATCGAAGCGGAATGATGGTCAGATCGGTCGCGTCTGCTTGTCGGGGTAGATCCCCATGGCAGTTAGCGTTTGGCCTCTATCGCTCGGCGAAGTGCCGCGTTTACGCGCACCCGCCAAACTGGCCCCCGGAGATAGTCTTGTCGAGTTGCTGGCATGGCGCGCGATCGGTCTGCCGACCTTGCCGCCTGTTTCTTATGTTGTCTACGACAGCGAACTCAGATGAATGAAAAGAGAGCCATTCGCGCCCTCAATTTTCTTTAGGAGATCCGCGCTGACTTCGTCTCTTGTCACCGCTTTAAAATGACGCCACTTCTGTTTTGTGGCGTTCGCAGGTATTGCCTTTCCTTCACGCAAAAAAAGCGTCACGTCGGGTTCGTCATCCGACTTGTAGATGCAAATCCTCATCGCCGCCCCCGTTTTGCAGTGCAAAATATTGTGCGCCGCAATATCAATGATGGCAAACAATATTTTGCCGGATAAGCGAAAATCGTGACCGGTCAGAGTAGATGCTATCGAGATCGCCGGGTGGATTCTGTAGCCTATACCGCGCCCGCCGGGCGAACTTTGCGTTGTTATTCAGAGCAACCTCGTGCCAAGCGTCTCCAGGCTGATTCTTCCGAAAATGGCATAGGAGCAAGCCTTGATGGCGACGCCGCTTGCACCTTCTCCGCTGCTGTTCCGCAGGAACTCGGGATCAACAGCGCAGAGCTCGCGCTGCTCAGGCTCGACGCGCTTGCGGAAAACGGAGAACAAATGAAATGCAAATTTTCAGCTGATTGCCGTAGAATTTTTCCAGGCGCTCTGTTTCGGGAGAATCGGGGCGCACGCCGACCGCCGAGGCTGCCCTTGTTGGCGAGGCGTGCAACTTCCTGATCGAGAAGGCGATTGGCCCCGACATCCTAGCCTCCACCTGTAACTCGCCGGAGGAGCGGGCTGTGTGCGTTCTTGTCAAGTTGAGGCAGGTCTGCAGTGCGACGACAGGGCAGGTGGCGTCCGAGGTGAAACAAGGGGCCGACAATCTCGTCCGTACGGCGATGCATCGTGTTCCGGCTGACGTCGGATTTCTCGCCGGCTTCCTCATTCCCTCAAGATCAACGAGGAAATCGTCAAGCTGCATCTTTGACACTCCACCGGCCTGTCAAGAAACTTTCTTCGCCATACCCACCGAGCGCGGCGCGGTTTCAGTGAAGCCGAACTGTTGATAGAGCCGGTTTGCCGGCACGTCGGCGATCAGACTGACATAGGCGGTCTTTGGCAGCTTGCTCTCGATATGGTCCATCAGTGCTGCCATGATCATCTTGCCGAGCCCTCTTCCCCGGTGCTCGGGCATGATCGCGATGTCGGTCACCTGAAAGAAGCAGCCCCCGTCGCCGATGATTCGACCCATGCCGATGACCGCGCCGCCGCTCATCAGGCAGACGCCAAAGATAGAATTGGGCAGCCCCTTTTCGGCCGCCTCTTTCGAGAAAGGGCTAAGACCGGAGGCCTCGCGCAGGCGCAGGTAATCGTCAACGCTCGGGAGGTGGGGTTCGATGCGGTAGTCGTTAAGCGGGGTTAAAAGGGTGCCTGCCAATTGATGCCTTCCAAAATTCCCGCCGCCGGCTCGCGGCCTTGCCGGTTGATGACGCAAACAGTCGCGCAATGAAAACTGCCACGGAGTCAATGTCGAAGGGAATACAACGGAAGCGACCGGCTGCCATCCGAAAATCGTATCATGCCGCACATATATGTTTGTCGCTCCAATATACAGCGCGCTAACACCATCATCGATTGGGTTGCCTCCGATCCTGATACTACCCAAATATCCTCGCCGAAATCACAATTTTCTTGCAGTAAAGGCTTGATAAACGTAGCGACAGGCTTGGTGGGACCGCGCGCTGGGCCGTAGGCGCCTGGGTCGAAAGAGGGTCTGCCCTTCGCGCGATCCCAAATTGTAGACGTGGAAATCTGTCGATCGTTGCGGGAAATAGGCTTGCAACTCAAACAGATGCAAGCTGCTCATGCTCCGTCCCGACACGCCTCTGTCACGGTAATCACGATTCAACACCCGAATCCCGTGACAACGGCGTGACATCCACAGCCGTGATGCCGGTTGGTGGATCGCGCGACGCACCATGTGCTGCATGTGATCCGGGAAAGACGAAAGCGCCACGTGATCCGGACGCCCAAATTCTTGGTGTACGATAAAGTTCCAAAACCGAAGAAGAAATTTGTGGAGGTGGACCGCGCAACGACCGCCAGGGCTTTGAAGGGATCCATCACAGTGACGGTTCGCCGCACGATCCGGATATCTAATCGCATCTCCGGCGAAAAGTTCCGACTTATTTTCGTCGCGCTTTCTCAGTGTTTCTTCGGTATCACGTGGATCGGTTGCAATCGGACCGCCCCTGGCCGACGCGAGGACCTCGCTCTCTTGAACGCTCAAGCCCGGCGTTCGCCTCCTCAAGATCCTGGATGTCACCTCGGCTTGCGCCGGTGGATAAGCCACTCGGCCCGGAATTGTGTGCCCGAGGCGGTGGCGTCGCAGCTGAGGACTTGCAGACACCTACGACATAGTCTTTGCAGCCAGCATCGCGATGCCGGAGAAAAGCCGCCACAGCGCCAGCATTATCCCGAAAACAAGATATAGGGTCGCGACGGAAAGCAATATCCCGAAGAGAACGATCATCCTGTAGACGTAGGAGGCCGGTGCAAAGTCGAGCAGCCAGACATGCTCCCCGAACCTTAAAAGGTCGCTCGTCTTCTCCACGCCGAACACCCGGCGCTTGATCAGGCTCGCCCAGTATTTGGTTGATCGAGGGGCAAGATTGGGTACGCCCTGATCGAAACTCGCTACCGGATTTCCAAGGATAGCATTTGACCGTTGGGGGCACCAATTGATGGGGATAGGTCTGTTATGTGACCGTTCCGTACGATATTCTCGGCGGATGAAACTCAGCCAGACCATACGGTTTTGTACCTCCGCAGACGGCACCCGCATCGCCGTCGCGTCTTGTGGACAAGGCCAGGTGATCCTGCGGGCGGCGCATTGGCTCAGCCACGTCGACTATGATCTCGAGAGCCCGGTCTGGCGGCCCTGGCTCCGGGCGATGTCTGCCCGGAACCGGTTTGTACGCTACGACCCGCGCGGCTGCGGCCTGTCGGACCGGCATGTATCTGACCTTTCGATCGACGCGTGGCACGCCGACCTTGATGCCGTGGCTGCTTCGATCGAGGACCCGCGCTTCGTTCTCCTCGGTCTTTCACAGGGCGGCGCACTCGCTATCGTGTATGCGCTGAGGTATCCGGAGCGGGTCTCGCATCTGGTTCTCCTAAACGCGTATGGCCAGGGTGCCAGGACGAGAGCTCAGACTGAGGCCGAGCGGCTGGAAGCCGAAACACTTGTCAATTTCGTTCGCATCGGCTGGGGACGAGACAATCCAGCCTTTTGTCAATTTTTCACCAACCTTTTCATCCCCGACGGCACGCCTGAACAGCATCGCTGGTGGGGTGATCTGGAGCGCCTGACTGCGACTCCTGAGGTTGCAGCGCAATTGCTTTGGCAAATGCAGGGGATCGATGTGCTGCAGCTTGCGACGATGCTTCGTGTACCGACATTGATCGCTCATAGCCGTGGCGACGTGCGCGTGCCGTTCGACCAGGGCTGCAAGCTTGCCGCTGCAATTCCAGGCGCCAGCTTCGTGCCGTTAGAGAGCAAGAACCACGTGCTCTTGCCAGATGAGCCCGCATGGAGCGTATTTCAGGCAGAACTCGCTGCTTTTCTCGGGCAGGACAGCCCCGTACGACCGCGCGCCGTCAGCGAGGCAGATCTCACACCCGCCGAGGCGGCCCTTCTCGACCTCGTGGCGGAAGGTCTCGACAACCGGGCGATCGCAGAACGGCTCGGCAAGAGCGTCAAAACCGTACGAAATCAGCTGTCGGTGATCTTCAGCAAACTCGGCGTGCATAGCCGCTCGCAGGCGATCGTCATCGCGCTCTCCAATTAGTCCCCCGACAGCTAGCTGCTCTCTGTGCGGCGGACGGGACGTATGTCCCTCCAATCAGCGGGATTGTTCGCCGCTGCGGGACGATCGCCTCATGTTCCTGGAGGCGACTTGTTCCATCCTCGGCGTCACGGATGGCAAGACGCCTTCCAAGGATGAGGAGGAATGCGAGATGTCGGAACTCAACGAAACAGCTCTCAATGAGCTGGTAGGCCGGGTCCTCGGCGATCTTGGCGGCGCGGTCAGCGTGCCGCTGGTGCGGATCGGAGATGCGCTCGGGCTATATGCGACCCTCAGGGAGATCGGCCCAGCGAAGGCCGACGAACTCGCCGAGGCTGCGGGCTGTGCGCCGCGCTATGTGCGCGAGTGGCTGGCAGCCCAGGCGGCTTCGGGCTATGTGCATTACGAGCAGGGGCGCTTCTCGCTGACGCCCGAGCAATCTCTCGTGTTTGCCGCACCGGACAGCCCGGTCAATCTGATCGGCGCGTTCGATACCGCCGCTGCGATGGTGGAGAACCAGCCGAAGGTACAGGCCGCCTTCAAGACCGGTAGGGGTGTGGCCTGGGGCGATCAGGCTGGCTGCATGTTCTGTGCCGTCGCGCGGCTCTTCCGCCCTGGTTACGTCAATGCGCTTGTGCAGGATTGGCTGCCGGCGCTCGACGGCGTCGTCGACAAACTGAAGAAGGGCGTGAAGGTGGCCGACGTCGGATGCGGGCATGGTCTATCGACGATCTTGATGGCGCAGGCGTTCCCAGACTCGCGGTTTACGGGCTACGACTTCCATCCGGGCTCGATTGCCGCTGCGACTGCGCATGTCCAGGCGCACGGATTGACGAATGTCCATTTCGAAGTCGGCCGGGCGCAGGATTTCGAGGGTCGCGATTTCGATTTTATCACCTGCTTCGACTGCCTGCACGACATGGGCGATCCGAACGGCGCGGCGGCTCATATCCGACGTGCACTGAAGAACGGCGGCACTTGGATGGTCGTGGAGCCCATGGCCGGGGATACGCTGGAGGAGAATATCAACCCAGTGGGACGGCTCTATTACTCCGCCTCGACGATGATCTGCGTTCCGACCTCGCTTGCTCAGGAGACGGGTCTCGCGCTTGGCGCGCAGGCAGGAGAGCAACGTTTGTCCGACGTGATCCGGTCGGGCGGTTTCACCCATGTTCGACGGGCGGCCCAGACGCCCCTCAACATGATTCTCGAGGCAACTTAATGTCGGGGTCGCGGTCTACGGCCAGAAGGACGCGCAATCTCGGGCGTTAAAGCGATCGACCGCAAAGTCCGGTGTTCCTTAGATTCCCTGCAGGGCGAAGCGAGGGCTGACCGCCTTCGACCGCTTCAGGGCGTGATACACTGCTTCGGCAACGCCTTATCAGCATAAACGCTTAGTCTGCAGTTTGATCGGCTTCGAGTGTACGGACGACCACGCCGTTTCGGACATTTTGTGTTCGCATGATAAACTGCCTCGTCATCGTGACGCTGGAGGTGTTTGGCTGCCAGGAGTTTTCACTTCGATGTCGCCGTCGCTCTTTGAAGCAAGGAATAGATTCGAGTGTCTTTTGGAACCTCGACGCAAAATTCCCACCAACTCTTCGCCACTGTGGTCTTCCCCGTGATCACGAATTGGAAGCTTTTGGTCGGGCTGGCGCTGGCCTGGAAGCCAGCGCCAGCTCTCGACCGCGTGTGGGTTTCATAAATGGACGTTATGTCTCGACGTTCGCCCTATCAAGCGCTTAGCTCGTTTGAGTAAGGCGTCGCCGTCTCCGATCGCTTCAAGACCGTGCACCTCGTAGCGTCAAGCGTTACGACCTTAACCGCGTTCGGTCAGCCACACCGCTGCGGAATTGTGCGGCAGCATCGGAGGTGACTATGGACTGGTAGTCCGGTAATCGGTATTGCGAATGTCCCAGCATATCACCAAACCATCCCGTGGATTCTTCAAGGCTTTTTATATTGAAAAAAGTGCAACGCAATTTTGCGGTCGAGTACAAAACCGGCAGGCGAAAACTCGATTCCAGGTCAAACTCGATCTGGGGCAACATGGATCTAAAATCCGTTGCTCGCGATATTGAGAGAGAGGCAATCCCATATCTCTCAGGCATCTCTCAGAGTGGCAAATCCGACCGCGAGGTGTCTTTACCGGAGCGAGATCAGGCCGAGTCGTTGTTGACACCGCTTTCCGGGACGTCGACAACTGAATCAATGACGCAGGAGATGGGCATGGCCGACGAGACTGATACGATCACAAATGCCGACGTACTGACCGTTGTCGAAACGTCCGATGCGCCGAAGAAACAGCGCAAACCCCGCGCCAAGAAAGCCGCGGCACTCGAAACGGCATCAGCTGACGCAACGGCAGAGCCATCAGCTGCTCCGACCGGCGCCGTTGGCGAGAAAAGGAGAGGTCGTAAGGCAAAGGTGATCGAAGCTGCGTCCAGTAACAAACGTGGACGTGTGAGCCGTGCCGCAAAGGCTGTGCAGACAGCCTCGGCCGTGCCGATGACGGTGATCGATGAGATGGCAGATCTCTTGCAGTTGGAAGAGGAGAATCAACGATTGCGCAAGCTTCTGTCTGAAAAACTGCGCGCCGAAAATGCCGATCTGCGCAAACGGCTCAAGCTCGATTGATATAAGCAGCCGGTCAATCGCCGAACGCCCGGCCACTTCCTGCAGGGTTTTCACCCCGCCCGGCTTGAAGGGTCTTCACGTTTCTGTCGATCACCTTGACGATGTTCGCAAGCTGGGCGTTCTTCTTGGCGAATGCCCATTCCGCCGAGGACATGCGGATCGTTGCCTTGGGGAAGGCCAACTTCCCGTCCTTAACGAGGCCGCCCATGTGGTCGGGATGCGAATGGGTTATCAGAATGTCGGTAACTTCTTCCGGCTTGGTGCCTGCCTGAGCGAGGGACTGCTGCAGCGCCCCGCCAACCCCAGTATCGATCAGGATCACGCGCTTTGGCGCTTTCACCAACAACGCGTCCACGCTCAGCGTGACGGTATCGGTGGGCGCACCTGCTGCTTTGAGTACTTCACCAGTTTCCTCTGGAGAGAGTCCGACACCGAAGACCTTGCCGTCGTTCGGCAGTACGAACTGGGCGTCGTGCTATAATTCAAGGAGCTAGGGCAGGGGTTGGATACTGCCCACCAAGTTTCCAACTGTTCCCAGACGGGCAAGCTACGCCGTTGAATCGCGCCATACCGTCGAGCGATTGCCGACTGGTTACAAATCCGCGACAGCCGTCCGGTCCATCGTTACTGGGATCGATCTGTTCGATAACGCCCGTGCTGCCTGTCGATGGGTTGGCCCAAGCGAGCGCAGTTGCGCCGACAGCACTGCGACCGACTGTATCTGCGATCACCGCTTGATCGGTCAAGGGCGCCTGGTGCGGGATTGCTGATTGGGCGAGGGGCGTCTCGAGCGGCTCGATATGTGAGCATGCCGTCAAAGCCGCGATGCCCATTGCCGAGATGAAGTGCTTTGGATTCATCGCCCGATAAAGCGTTTTGCTTTTGGTATTTCAAGTTACTAATAGTTCACATTCTGGCGAGGTTTCAGTGATTGCCTTTGCCGGAGAATGCTCCGGCAGCGCCGCAGCCGCTGCTTCTTGCGCAAACGCTGACAAAGACTGGCCCTTTGGGGCATTGGCGAAACTCGATTTTTTGACAGAGCGACTTCAAGGACGACAGGTCGCCACTGATCCTTACCTGCGCGAATGCCCATGCTGTGCAGATTTTTCGCGTTTCCGTCGATGTCGATGAAGCACGCAGTCGCGAATGAGCTGTGAATTGCGCTCGCAAACGAGATCGGCTCGTTCGGCTCCATAGCTAACATGGTGAAGCGCCCTGTGGCAGTTCGGACAAATCGCAAGCATTCTGAACTCTATCGCTGCCGCCGTCGGCAAGCTTCTCCCTATGACGTAGGATAATCATCGCCCGGAGCGGTCGTGAAGGGCGCTGGTGTGCCGCAGCACTCGCAACGGCCGCGCGTCCGCTTCAACGCGTACGCTTTGACCCCTGGGTCTTCTTAGAGGGCCGACTATGCCCTGAGGGTAGGGCACGGTGAAGGAGTGCAGTCTGGGCAATGTCACTGTACGTCGGCCGGAAGCAGATTCAGAGTGACTAAGTCGGAAGTCTATTCCGCTAGAAATCTGTTGACGACGAGGACCCTTTGGCCTATTGAACAAGACATCGATATTTGCTTGCTGAGCTTTGGTTACCGCGCGATTGGCAACGCGCCTTGAACGAACCCCTCTTTCAAAAATCGCTATCTTCCGCAGCGCTTTGGCGTTGTGGTTCCTCTATTGCTATGAAAGGGTTCTCATGACCACTGGCACAGTTAAATGGTTTAATTCCACCAAGGGCTTCGGCTTCATTCAGCCCGACAATGGCGGCGCCGATGCGTTCGTTCATATCTCTGCTGTCGAGCGCGCCGGAATGCGCGAACTCGTGGAAGGGCAAAAGATCGGCTTCGATCTTGAGCGTGACAACAAGTCGGGCAAAATGTCGGCCTGCAATCTCCAGTCGGCTTGATTAAACACTGCTTCCCTTTGACCACGGATGTACTGGCACTGGTTGAAGCAACTTATCGAAACGAGGCCAGGCAATTTGCCTGGCTTTTTGTTTATCGCCTTCCAGCGAGCCCATCCGGATCGGAACTCCCATGACAGAGACATACAGCAAATCCCGCCAGCGGGCGGAGGTTGCCTTTGGCGACGTCCAAAAGCAGTTCTTCGCCAAGGATAAAGCAGTCGAAGAACTCGACGCCTTTGTTCTTGCACGGGAGGCGAAGACATTGCGGCTTCGCGAGGCGCGCCTTTCGAAAGAACTTCAGGACCGAGCGTCAGCAACGTCCGCGCTTCTTGCAAAACGCGCCAGAGCGCGCTGATCCCTAGCAACACAATCCAGGACGAAAATTTGAAAAACGCACGAAACAAAGAGCTATCAGATCGGCGCGCCGCAGCGGCGGATGCCAAGACAGCTCTTCTCAATGCCTATCGCGCTGCAAGGGCTGCAGCCGAGCCTCTGCGAGCGACAAGAGAGGCTGAGCGCCTCGCTGCCGCTTCCGCCAGGGAACAAAGGCGCCAGGAGCGCGACCGGCTCAAGCTCGCAGAGCAGGAACGGCGGAATGCGGAAGCCAGCGAGCAACAAGCCGCCGCGGACGCGGTAGCTCAAGGCGCAAACGAAGCCCGCGTCGCAGCCGAGAACGCCCGGATAGCGCGGGTGATCGAGGATGAGGCGGCGCGAAAGGCTGAACGCGACCGTCGTTATGCCAACCGTAAAGCGAGACAAGCTTAGCCTTCCGCTCGATGATCCGAACTGCCGACGCCGTCTCATCGCGACTCGCTGAAGGTTCTCACTCACACCACAGGAGCCTCCGATGGCACCCGATACGAAGGAACTTCAGGCGATCAACACTGCCTGGCAGATCGCGATCCAGGAGATCTTGCGCATGGTCATCCGCGACATGTATCATGCCGGCGGGGAAGCCGCGTTCAAGACGCATATTAAGCGGATCGAAGAAGCAGCTGTCGACAGCATCTATACGGATCTAAGGCTTCGCGGAACCGATGAATGGACTGAGGTTCTGGTCAAGGAACGGGCGAGCAATTTCGTCACCACCCTGCTGACGTCATTTACCTACGACCGTGCGTGACCCCGCTTGGTGCCCACGGACCAAGTTGGCACAGGTTTCGCGGGGCCTTGTCCTCGAGGGTGGTCGCCGGCGATCTCATGAACTCTGAACAAGCCTATCGAGTCCCAGACAAGCCGATGCTAGGCCACTTCACGACGATGAGGCGCCGCTTGCCTCATCGTGCTGGCACACAATTCGGTCGGTCGGATCTTCTAGCATCAATAAGGGTGGTCAGATCGAGTCTCACGAGCCCAAACAGGCCTTTCTCAAGCGACCGCATGCTCCCGAGTTCAACCACGTCGATGCATAGCTCCCGCCAACGGGCCGCAAGCTGCACTTGGGTAAAGGGCTTGGCGAGCCTGACCATAGTTGTGTCGCCCCTTCCGGCAGTTCGGCATACCCGGTGGCCAGCACTAGGTGCCACGTGCCGGATCTCGTCTGCAAGCTGTGAGCCGGTCATAACCGGCATCGCGTAATTGGTAACGATCGATCGCAGGGGCCATCTTCAGAGCTTCTAAAGCCTCTTGGGCTGAATTCGCCTCGACAGCGGTATCCGACCTCGCACCTCATCCATCGTGCCATGTGGGATTGGTGCGAGAAGCCGGCCGAAAGGGCTGCTTCGCTAGCACTCACGTCGCCCTCCCTCCGTCGCGGGCGATGCCCATCGCTTGCTTGAAGCCATGGCGACGATGCGAAGTGCTGGCCCCCGCCCCGCGCGCCAGGGTTGGCGATCGTGAGCGTTTGATCGACGTTGGCCTCAACGAAATCAATTAGAAGGCGCAGTTGCCTGTCGGAGAGGCCCGTCCGCGCTTGGTATGATCTGGGCCTGGCTGAGCCGCCATGTGAGCCGTTTCTTGCGAGGGACCTCGGATGGTGTTCGACGGCATCGCCACGCTCGTGACCCCGCGCATGATCATGTGGTTCATCAATGATGAACGCGGTGCTCGGCGTTCCGCTTCCGCGTCGCCGCCGCCTTCTTTGCCGAAGCCGAACGGTCTGCGGCCGATCGCGACGCTGGAGCTTTGCCGCCTTTCTCGCCGGCTTTGTGGCCTGCGGGAGGTATGCTTGCCTTGCCCTGAACCGCCAGCCTCCTTGCCACCGCCATCATCCTTGTTGACAATCGCCCAGGCTGGGCGCTCGGCCTCCTTCCCGGATCCGCCGCGGTCTTCGTAACTTCGGCAATGTGGTCCGCCCGCGTTCCTGCTTGTCTGTGTGATTGGACTTGTCACCACGGCGCATGACAGTCCTCCTTCGGCGATAATAAGGACGAACGAAGGTTCAGAAAGTCTGCTCCACCGGAGGGCTTACAGGAACCAAAGGAGCAAACGGGCGTTCGCAGACAGTCATTATCGCGCAATTTTGCGAAAGCATCAGGTGTCATCATGAGCGACAAAACCTTCTTGAACGATCCTCGCGATCTCTATCCCGCGCCCCCTTTTCCGGTCCAGCCGCAGCAGGCGCCTGGCCTCGCCCGCAAGATGGATCCCGTGCCGGATCACGGTGAGCAAAGCTATCGGGGATCGGGAAGGCTCACGGGCCGCAAAGCCCTCGTCACGGGCGGGGATTCCGGCATCGGGCGTGCCGCGGCCATCGCTTTTGCTCGCGAGGGCGCCGATGTCGCCATCGCCTACCTCCCGGATGAAGAAGCGGATGCCAAAGAGGTGATCGGCCTTATCGAAGCCGAAGGCCGCACATCGCTCGCCCTGCCGGGTGACATCAAGGACGAAGCATGGTGCCGTGAACTGGTCGAAAAAGCCGTTTCACGGCTGGGCGGTCTCGACATTCTCGTCGTCAATGCCGGCCGGCAGCAATATCGCGAGAAGATCGAAGATCTCTCCAGCGAAGATTTCGATAAAACGATGAAGACCAATCTCTATGCGCTCCACTGGATCGCACAGGCTGCGGTTCGTCATATGCCAGCAGGAGCGGCGGTGATCACGACAGCTTCTATCCAAGCCTACCAGCCGTCTCCGATCCTGCTCGACTACGCCACGACCAAGGCTGGTATCGTGGCGTATACGAAAGCGCTCGCCAAGCAACTGATCGAACGTGGCATTCGCGCCAATGTTGTCGCACCGGGCCCAGTTTGGACAGTTCTCCAGCCGAGTGGCGGCCAGCCAGACGAGAAGGTCAAGAACTTCGGCAAGGACAGTGATTTTGGTCGTCCTGGCCAGCCGGTCGAGCTGGCTCCCGTCTTTGTGCTCCTCGCCTCTCAGGAAGCGAGCTTCATCAACGGCGAGGTTTACGGTGTCACCGGCGGCAAGGGCATCGCCTGATCGGAACGACTTTTAGGTGAGCATGTCGCAAGTACCAGCTTTGATACCTGTCTCCGCGGGTGTCCTGAATATTGCCTATTACGAGTCAGGTCCAGCGGATGGCATGCCGACGATCCTGCTTCATGGCTTTCCCTATGACGACGTTGCGATGACCCTCTCGACATCGGGAAACCGTTGCATCGTGCCTTTCTTGTGAGGGTATGGCCAGACCCGGTTTCTGTCGCAAGAAACGCCGCGCTCCGGGGAGCAGGCGGCACTGGGCGCCGATTTGTTGGCACTGATGGACAGCCTGTCGATCGAAAAGGCGATCCTTGGAGGATACGACTGGGCTGGCCGCGCCGCCTGCATTGTTGCCGCGCTATGGCCGGAAAGGGGGCTGGGACTGGCCAGCGCCGGGGCTACCTACAGCAGCCAGGACATCGTTGGCGCCGTCAATCCGGGTTCGCCCGATCGGGAGGCGCGCGACTGGTACCAATACTATTTCCATACCGATCGGGGCCGCAAGGGCCTTGACCAGCGAACCGGTCGATCGGACATGGCGTTCCGCTCCTCAAATGCAAACACGTGCTCTCACCGATAACGACCTCGGCGTCATCCAGTTCAATCCAGGAGGCGCGTGGTCCTCGTATGCTCCCGGCCAAAGGCAAATTTCTCGACGCCAGCGGCTGTCGGCCTTTCACGTGCCATGAGGTAGGCCGATGATGTATGGCCATGTGCAGGAGCTTTGGCGGCGTAGTTCTAGATCCCCGTTGAAGCGTCGTCGCCTTCCCAGAGTGATGGCGTGGAGCCGCAATTGAGATTTGCAGAGGGCATCGGCATCCAGTGGTTCAATTCTGCCTCGGCAGTGCCCGGGCTTGGATGTCTTGATCTGATTGACGGCAAGCCATCAGGCGCCATCTTGATGGCAGCCGATTGTTGGCTTATATCTGGCTAAAAGGAGAACCACCACAAATGGCCGCACCACAACTCTCTGTCCGAAGCTCAAAGGCAAGGGATCTGGCTCACAGGTTAGCGCGCCGTGAAAATCGTTCGATTGCCGAAGTGGTTGAACGCGCGCTTGAAGCCTACGAGACCCGCGAGGCGGGGCGCGAGCCTGCTTCTAGTTTCTATTTGCGTGTAAACGCGCAAGCTGCCACAGACATTGATCTGGATGCCGTGATCCGTGAAAACCGTCATCCTCATCGAGGCATCGAGGTTTGATATTTCTCGACACCAACGTCGTGTCCGAAACTTTAAGGAGGGCTCCAGGCGAAGCTGTCATGGCTTGGCTGGTTCGGTTCGATGCGGAACTGGCGCTGCCAACTGTGACAATCGCCGAGATCGCTTTCGGTATCCAGAAGATTAGGCCCGACCAGCGGGCCGATCGTCTGGAGCAGGGTCTGGCGGAGTGGCGTCGTCGGTTTGCCGATCGGATCTTTGGGCTGACGGAAGAAGCCGCCCTCGCTTATGGGGAAATCATGGCGGAGGCGATTCGTCGAGGGCGCGCAATGTCAGCACCTGATGGAATGATCGCTGCAGTCGCGCGAGTGAATGGCGGGCGCCTGGCCACACGCAATCTCAAGGATTTCGAAACGACGGGTCTCGATCTCCTGTGCCCGTGGGACTTCTGACCGTTCCTATTCCAGTCTCTGATTGCCCGTCACGCCCGCGACGCCGAATCGCTGATCGAGCTTCTGGCCCAGTTCAAGCTATCTGGTCCGCGTCAGACTTCTGTCGTGCGGCCCATCCAGAGCCGGGACATACTAGTGGCCTCGCCAGGGTGCTCTTAGCCGCAAGGTCGCACCCGCCGTCACCGGGTATCTGCTAGAAAATCCGGGCCGGGTCCTCGACAAGGAAGAACTGATTGCTGCCGTCTGGCCAACATCGATCGTCACCGACGACTCGCTAAGCCAGTGCCTGAAGGATATTCGTGGAGCGCTTGGCGCCGCGGCCGAAGGTTTCATCGCACGGTACCCCGCCGTGGCTATATCGTCGATGCCGAGAACATTCAGAGTCGCAGCCGGCTTCCGGCGCGCCAGTCCGAAAAGCCTTCCATCGGTGCTGCCCTTCCGGCCGCTGGCGAGCGACCGGGAGCATTACTGGTTCGCCGAAGGGTTGACGGAGGATATCGCGACGGCACTGACGCGTAGCCGGCAGTTGACCGTTATCTCTCCCCTTTCGCGATCCGCCGAGCCGGCCGCTTCCGCGAACGAGGCCGCCGAGGCGTTGGGCGTTCGCTATGCGGTGGACGGCAGCGTTCGGCTGGCGGGGGAGCACCTGCGCGTGTCCGCCCGGCTTGTCGACGTGCTCTCCGGCACGATTCTGTGGGCCGGCCGTTTCGACCGCTATCTCTCCGATGTCTTCGCCATCCAGGACGAGATTACCGGGGCGACGGTGCGTCATCTGGAATTGGAGCTTCTGCCGGAGGACCGGCGCGCCCTCCAGCTTTCCCGCACCGAGAACATGGAAGCATATACTTACTATCGCCACGGCTGGCAGCTCGCCCGCCACTGGTCCAAGGAATATCTGCTCGTCGCCCGCCGGATGTTCATGCAGGCCGTAGAGCTTGACCCGGCCTTCGCCAGGGCGCATTCGGCGGCTGCCCTTTGCGATTGTGTCCTTCTGGAATGGCTCGCGGGCAGTGAGACGCCGCAGTCGATTCTTGCCCTGGCGGACAAGGCATTGGCGCTTGACCCGAGTCTCGCCGAGGCCCACATCACGCAAGGCCTTGCTTTCCAGCGTCTCGGGCGGCTCGAAGAGGGGCGGGCGGCTTATTCGAAGGCGCTTGCCATCGACCCCACCTGCTATGAGGCGCGCCTGTTCGCAGGCTTTCTCGCCCGGATGGAGGGAGCGCACGGGATCGCTAAGGCGCATTTCTTCGAGGCGGCGCAGCTGCGGCCCGACGACTATCTTGGTCCCTATTTCGTCCTCGGCGAAGTCGACCTCTCCACATCGGAAAAACTGGTTTGGGCACAGCTGACGCTTGAACTAGCCGAACGGGCTGCGGTCCTGCAGCCCGAAAATCCCGCACCGTTGTCCCGCGGCGCCGTTGCGCTAGTCCATCTCGGACGGCTGCCGGCAGCCTTCGCGTGGACCCGGAGGGCTTTGGTGCTTGATCCCGACGATCCCGTCACCTGCTGCAACACCGCGTGCATCTATTCGATGGCTGGCGACCAGGAAACTGCGATGCGGTACCTCGAGGTTTATGTCCGGCAAAGTTCGGAGGACATGATAGGCTTGATCCGCCGTGACAGGACGCTCGACGGAACCTGAGAATTCAGCCATCATTGCGCCTTTGGAACAAACCCCACAGCAAATCCAAACAATCGACCAATTTTCACTAAAGTTTCGAGCGTTGGGTTCGCGCTCCCGGCTTCGATCTCGGCAACTTGGCGTCTTGTGAGCGATAGCGTCTTGGCGAATTCATTCTGCGTCAAACCAAGTCCCTTACGGATTTCGACAACCGCTTCAGGCAGCCTTAAGTCGCCAGTTCGAGCACGCTCCGCAAGTGTTCGCCGGTTTTCGAGAATCTCTTCTTTCGTGGGTTTCTTCCATCGAGCCATTTAGCTGTCTTTCGGCATCAGTGGCACGCCGCCAGAACGCTGTCTGTTATCGCGATGCAGCGTTCCATCGCACGGTCCAGAATCTCCGGAGACGCTTTCAAATCTTTCGCCATAGCCGGAGCCTGGCGCAGATGTTCGGCAAACTCGGAAAGCGTAGCCGCGAGCGTTTTGTGCTCTGCAGGATCAGGCATCAGTTCGGCACAAATGCGCTTCCAATCGGGAAGATGATCGCGACCGCCGTCACGCATCATAGCCCATCGGGTGGAGCGAACGATCCCCTCCTTGGCGAGCCGCATAGGCGCGAAATCGAAGAGCGGAGACAGGCAGATCGTGCCGTCCTGGTGCTTGCTGAGAGCCGAATTCCGGCCGTGATTGTCGGGATTGCCGAGCGCCAGATTGGCGATGTCGCGCTTCAGGTATTCCACAACGTCCCAGAAGGGATCGGCCGAATATTGGCGCAGAACGGCGATATAGGCTTCGTGCGTGCCGACATAGCCGAAATCAGCAATGCCGATCGCCGAGACGAGGCTTTCCTGACCAAGGCGAACGGTGCCGCCGCCGTCTCTCTTCTTCCGGTCGAAACGGGGAATGATCAGAACGCCTTCGGCATAGGTCGAGGGTTCGTTGACATCAAGACCGATTTCTTGAGCGATCAGCGAATAGAGGGCCTCGCCTTCAAGAATCAGGCGGTCCATGGGTTCATTGCTGCGTACCAGCTTGACGATGACGTGGCGCGCAGCCTCGTCATCAGTCACGAAGCTGTCGGGATAATAGAGGTCGTCATTCGCCTGCGTCATCGAGACCTTCGGCCATTCGCCTTGCAGGCCGCTGGAGCCGGAGGCCAGCATTCCAAAGCGGTCGGCGACTTCCATGAAGCGATCTGACCGTTCAAGGATTTCCGCTTCTGTCACCCCTTGGCGCTCAACACCGCGCAGCCGTTCCGCTTCGGCGTCCGCCGCTTCTTTGACGCGAATATTGCCTATGCCTCCCGTTGCCGATCGCAAAAGCAGCGGGAGATCAGAGGCGCGCGAGCCTTCAGCAAGGCTGAGATGCTCGGCAAGCTTTCGCCTTGCATGTCCCTGCGGCATGAGATCCAAAAGGAAAGGCGGCCAACTGCTGCCATATCGATTTTCAAGATCAACGGGGTAACGGACGGACAAGGCGCGATGGTCGCGCACCGTCGTTCCGGCCGCAAACTCCGCTGAGGCCACGTTGACGAAATAGTCGAGATCGTAGTCAACTATGGACGCGCCCTGAAAGCCGGCCGCGTCGTCCTTGAGTTCTAGCGTCGCGGCGTGATGCCACTCACCGTCAAAATGGGTTTGGAGCGTTAGGCGCATTAATTGACCCTTTCAATGGTGCAAATAATGCATTTTTTCAATTTATTCAACCCATCAAAGTGGGTTGAATAAATGTCGCTAGCGGCGAATATGGTCAAGACCAAGAAGGGCCTTGCCGGTTGCTGATAGCGCCCCCAGAGCGTGAGGAGCGGCACATGAACCAGCAAGGAGAAGCGCCGGTCCCACGCCCATTTACAAGGTCGCGGTTAGCCGCGTCCGTTCGGCTGGTCTGGTTCCAACGTGGCTAGCATTCACCAGAGCTAAGTAAGCCGAGCGGATTAAGCGCCGTCTCGTCTGAAAGCGCCAGTAACGATCATCACGTAAGTCGGTAAAGAGGTAGTGATTTGAGCAGCGCGTCGCCCACCCGCAGGCAAACCCGATCGTGATGTTGTCGCACACGGTCGGGTCGAGAACGGCGCCCGGTCCGACGCCGATCCCATAGCTCGAACCATCGTTCGTTATGGTTCTTGGCCGCCTTCGCGTACGGTGGGTACCTTCGGGTCGGTTTCAACTTCGCCAGGAGTAAAAAAAGTCAAATACGCTACAGCAAGAATGACCGCGATGACGAATATCGTCAGCACGAACTTGATCATCCCTCCGCTGGCTTTTTGTTCTGTTTCGGTCATGCCGAGTACAACATGGATTAGGCGTCGAAGTTCCCCCGCCGGGCACACTTCGCGATTGCCAAGGGGTGATCCTTGCAGCCGAAGCAAAGTATTTCATCGCAATTCCCGATCCGCGCTCTATTTCTACCTTCAGAAGGAGCATCGACGTGGAAAAACTCAGAGAATTTGCTTCAAGCACGAATGGCGATCAGTGGTTTCTTGGCTTCGACACTGCCACCGACAGAGAAGTAGTCGTTCACCGCGGCAATCCATCGTCAGGTGGCCATGAAACGACAATCCCTGTGAATTCGTTTTTGAATCAGCGGCCGTTTGGCCCGGAACATCAGGCTTTGAACTCGTTACTTGCGGATCGAAGAGCATCCGAGATCGAAGAGACCCCTGCCAAACTGGTCTAGCCCGTGGGAGGATGCCACCGAAGCCCCAAGAAGCCCCAACTTCTCTAGTGCTTGAGGCCGTATGCGTAAGCAGCGGCCTTTTTGCTTGTCAGGAAGTCTTCTCCTCGACTGGTCACCGGTCCACGCGCAAAAAACAGGAAACCGCACGATGAAGGAATGCGCCTATTCTCCTTCGGCTCCCAAGCCCTTTGGGCCTGTGAGTTGGCGTAAGTCTTCACCGAGAGATCTAACCGCATCCATTGTCACAGCCAGCGCCGACATGATCATTGCTACGTCATGGTCCTTGCCCGCCTGCGACAGCTCGTAGGATCTGGTCTGTAGCTGGTGGCTGATTGAGGTGAGCTGTGCAAAAGTTTCTTCGTTCATGTTAATCCTCCGAAGGTTTAAAGCCCCTGTGGAGGTTTTCGTTCCCAACATTCAAAGGCATCTGCTGGGCCGTGGCGAAGAAGAGCCCACTGGCGCAGAAAGGACCGATTGAAACAGTCTCGATTGTGCGTCGTGGATGGCCGCCGAAAGCCGCCCGCTCAGATCGTACCATGTCGATCAAAGCACCGTGGGATGAGGCGTAACACTCCATCAACGCAGCCATCACCGGCTTCAGGTCTTCTTGCGCTCTTCTCTTTCCAAACCTTCACGACTGTTCTATCGACCTGAGCGTCACAAGGTAGGTTCTCCTGCGGGATGTTCCGCCGAGAGTGAAGATTTGGCAGGTTCCAGGCGACGCGCGCAGCAGTATCCATAGCTCATGGGCACCATCTTGCATTGCGTTAGTCCACGGGGGAGGCGTCGATTTCAAGATCGGGCTCGGCGCGCCTGGATCAGAGAGGATATGACCGCCGCGACGACATCATCGATATCGCCCGATCGCTGTTGCGACCGGGCAGGTGATGAGGAAAGGGGCCGACCATGAATCGCGAGGATAGCGACGGTGGCGAGCTCGGCCTCAAAGCGGAACACGATGGCGCGGGGCAGTCGGTCCCGCTTGCGCCAACGCGCAAGCTCCTGGGGCTGCCCTTCCTCGCGCCCCTCGTGTGACGCGAATTCCCGCTTTCCCGCACTTCTGGTGCGGCCGCTTTGCTGAAAGCTCCGATACGCTTCATTGTTTTCGAACTGGGGTAGATAAGATGATCTTTGCCTCTTACAATCTGGGAGTGCAAGGTGATTAAGGCGACTTGAGGGTCCTTCTCTGTCCGTATGCATCATGCCATCGAGCCCAACGGCAACGGCCTCGTAATATGCGCAGGGCGCATTTTGGCAGCCACCCCTCGATCAGTGCAGGATTGCGCCAGAACAGGGTGGACGTCTATTCAGGAAGGTGTGCAACGTAAGAAGAATTTCGGAACAAGGTCCGTGTTGTAAGCGCTCTGGTTGTGCTATCTGACTCTTGGTAGAAAAAACGAAAGGCACTGGTCGCCGATATCAAACGTGCGCGGACGACGCTTACCGACTCGCGTTCGCGGACAGGTTTTGACTCCTCGAGAGCATACAAAGACGCACGAGTGGAGTTCGAGCCAGGCTCGTGACCATCGGCAGTGTGACGGCACCGGAAAACACATTCACCGTCCATTGATTTCAGCGCGCTTGGCTATACAACTTGGAACACAGGCACCTATTTGGTCGCAGAGCATAGATCGGATGGAACATTCCAAGGCGGCGAAGAAGTTGAACCAGCACCAAGCCAACGAAGAGCAGCGGTATCGGCTTCTTGTCGAAGCGATCACCGACTACGCGATCTACATGCTTGACCCGGAAGGCATGATCACGAGTTGGAATCCCGGTGCAGAGCGCCTCAAGGGATATAGCGAAAAGGAGATCGTCGGCCGCCACTTCTCGACCTTCTACACCGAGGACGATCGAGCCGATGGCCTGCCAGCACGGGCTCTTCAAATTGCGCAACTGGAGGGGCGTTTCGAGCGCGAGGGCTGGCGCCTTCGAAAGGACGGCACGCGCTTCTGGGCGAACGTCATCATCGATCCGATCCGCGACGCCCAAGGTAGTCTCATCGGCTTTGCGAAAATCACACGCGACATCAGCGAAAAAAGGGCCGCCCAGGAGGCAATCTTCCAGGCCCAGAAGATGGAGGCTGTCGGTCAGCTCACCGGTGGGCTGGCGCATGACTTCAACAACCTCCTGATGGCAATTCTGGGCAGCCTGGAAATCGCCCATAAGCGCGCTGTACGCAAGGACGTCATCGACCTCATCGAAAATGCCATCCAGGGCGCTCAGCGAGGAGCGGCCCTCACGCAGCGCCTGCTGGCATTTTCGCGCAGGCAGGAACTTCAGCTTCGTCCCGTCAATGTCGCCGAGCTGGTCGACGGCATGGTCGAAATGATGCAGCGCACGATCGGGCCCGGCATTGTGATCGAGACTGACCTTTCGGCGGATCTTCCGGAGGCAAGAACCGACGCCAACCAGCTTGAGAGCGCACTTCTCAATCTTGTCGTAAATGCGCGTGACGCAATGGCTGGCCAAGGACGGATAGCTATCACCGCGCGAACGGAGGCGGTGTCCGAGAGCCAAGATCCTGAGCTTGCCGCGGGTAGCTATGTCTGTCTGGCAGTTCGGGATCAGGGTGAAGGTATGGACCCACAGACCCTGGCCAGCGCGATTACACCGTTCTTCACGACCAAAGGCGTCGGGAAGGGGACTGGGCTCGGATTGCCGATGGTCCACGGCCTGATGGCGCAGTCGGGCGGCAAGCTGTTTCTCCGATCGAAGCAAGGCGCCGGAACTACAGCGGAGCTCTGGATTCCCGTTTCAGATGAAACCGATGCCGAAACTGTCCCCGCGCAGGAAGTCCAATCCTCAGAATCGGAGGAGCTCCATCCGATGACGGTGCTGGTCGTCGACGATGACGGGTTGGTCCTAATGAACACCGTTCTATTGCTTGAAGACCTCGGCATGGAGACGATGCAGGCTTCGTCCGGCGAGGAGGCGCTTTCCGTCCTCGAGGCAGGCCCGCTTCCCGACGTCGTCATTAGCGACCATGCGATGCCACAGATGACGGGTGCACGCCTCTATCAAGAAATTCGCCGCCGCTTTCCCGCGCTTCCCGTCGTTCTGGCTACCGGCTACGCGGAGTTGCCGAGCGGTGCCGAGGATGTTTCCGGAGCGATCCGGCTATCAAAACCTTTTAGTCAGGATCAGTTGTCGCGAGCCTTGGCGGAAGCCGACAGAAAACGAGAAAGCCGGACCTAAGACTTTCAAAGCAAGCACTATCGGTTGAGACGGTGGCTTTCAGGCAATCCCCGACAAGTCCTACCGAACGCCGAAGCGCCGAACCTGCCGATAAAGCCGAGAGCCGAATTTGCGGGTGGAACTGGAGAGTGGACGATAGATGTCGGACCTGATCAACGCCAATGCAATTTGGTATTCCGTATCGTCAACCATATTTTAGCTGACCGCAACTTTGCACTGTCGACGGATAGCATGGAGGCGTGGCACGACCATGAGCCTGGCAAACGCTGCAGCGGCCAGATCCGCAAACGCCTAGATAGGCCGGCTCCGCCGCCTTTCCCCTCCAGCAAGAGCTCGTGCACGTCCTGGATCGCCCTTTCGTAGCACCGAATCCCGACGTCTGTTGGCGACAGCCCGGTGCGTCGAGCGTACGAGCAGCCGCACCTGCAGACGGTCCTCCGGCTGGCCGGCGGACATGAGGCCGATGCGTCCTGGTGTCATTGATGTTTTGACAAACGCAAATATAACTGAAACGAGGCTCATGAGCGAGGAGGCACGGTCCAACTGGGTCTGCGCTATTTGGTTTCGAAAGAAGAGATATGCCGAAACAGAAGAAGTCTGCCGTTGTTAGCACAGGCATTACGGGTCTGGACGAAATCCTGCGTGGCGGGCTTCCGGCGTCCAATCTCTACATGATTCAAGGCGCGCCTGGCTCCGGCAAGACAACGGCTGCCCTCCAGTTCTTACGGGCGGGGGTTGAGGCTGGTGAAAGCTGCATCTATGTGACCCTCTCGCAGACAGCTGCCGAACTCGAGGCGATCGCTGCGTCGCATGGTTGGACGCTCGATGGTATTCGAGTGGAAGAATTGACAACCTCAGGCAGCATTAACGAAGCGGATGAACAGAGCATTTTCTTGACCTCTGACTTGCGGCTTGACGAAACACGCAAGGCAATCGAGGCGGCCATTGATAAGCATAAGCCCCGTCGACTCGTCTATGATTCCCTTCTCGAAATCCGACTGATCACCGGCGATTCTCCACGGTTTCGTCGTGAATTGATCGCCTTCAAAACCTTCCTGGCCAAGCGAAACGTGGTCGCGCTGTTACTCGATACGCAGACGCCTGGGTTCGATCGCAACGGCGAGGAGGTGGAAGGGTTGGCGCACGGCGTCATTCGATTTGACAAAGCGCTCGAAGAATACGGTGGTGTGCGCCGTCGCATCGAAGTATCCAAGCTGCGCGGCGTTCCGGTCGCTGACGGATACCATGATATGGCCATTCGGCAGGGAGAGGGCGTTGTGGTGTTTCCCCGGATCATGCCGAGCACGGGATTGGAAAACACCAAGCCGCAACTGATCAAGTCCGGCGTCGCGGCTCTCGACGACATGTTTGGCGGGGGCCAGGAGGCCGGCACCACGACGCTTGTTATCGGCCAGTCCGGCACCGGCAAGTCGACAATGTCATCTCTTTATGCCACCGCCGCGCTTGAACGCGGCGAGAGTGTCGCGCTGTTCCTGTTCGAAGAGCGCTTGGAAACCTTCTTCCGTCGTTCCGAAGGCCTGGGTATGGAGCTGCGGCAGTTTCACAAAGACGGAAAGCTAATCCTGCGGGATTTCAACCCGAACGAAATCTCACCCGGCGAATTCGGCCGAATCGTCCAGGATGCGGTCACTGAGAACAAGGTCCGTGTCGTTGTCATCGATAGCCTAACCGGGTATCTAAACTCTCTGCCGCATCGGGAAAAAGCAGTGCGCGACATCCAGTCGCTTCTGAAATTCCTGGCTCGGTCCGGCGTGCTGACGATGTTGATTGTCGCTCAGCATGGCTTGCTCGGTCAAAACGTCGGTATTGACGTCGATGTCAGCTTTCTGGGCGACACCGTTCTGCTTTTGCGGATCATTGAGCACGAAGTACGGCTGCGCCGAAGCATCACGGTCGTAAAAAAACGGCATGGCCCGCATGACCTCAACGTTCAGGAGTTACTGATCGAGAGCGGAAGCGTCAGCGTCGTCGCCTATAATCCGCTTCCTGATCCGAAATGAGCGGACATCCGTGCGAAAGTGAAATTGATTGGGTGCTCGTTCTCGCCCCTTTCCGCAAGGACGCCGATTATATTGCTGCCTTGCTTCGGGAGCAAAGGGTCGAGGTGGTGGCGTTACGCGGAAGCGAAGATGTCGCCCATCACCTCGCTATGTCGCCGGGCGTTATCGTCATCGCCCACGAAGCGCTGAACCCACAGATCGTGGCAAGCATCAGTGAACATCTCGCGGGGCAGCCCGACTGGTCAGAAGTTCCCATCCTGGTACTGCTTGAACGAGCCGCATCCATCGCCAAAATTCGCACTCAGCTTGAACGCGCATGGTCCGGTTCGCGCCTATTGTTTCATACCCGACCGATCGCTCAGCTGGAACTTGTCAACAGCATTCAGTCAAACCTGCTCGTCCGTTTGCGTCAGCGTCAGGTTCGCGATGCCATCGATCGTGAAAGAGAGCTGCGTCTCGAGCTCAATCATCGGATCAAGAACATCTTGGCAAGCGTCAGCTCCATCTTCCAGATGACGCAAAGAGGCGCGACCACCCTTGAGGGGCTTTCCTCGGAATTCAAGGGACGCCTTCAGGCATTGTCGGATGTGCACAGCGCGGTCTTCGAGGCAGGCGGGGAGGACGTCTTCCTCTCCTCTGTCGTCGAGCTGACGGTCGCGCCCTACAACACCCGAACGAAGCGTCGGATCAACGTTCGAGGGCCCGAGATCGCGGTGGGGCGGGACGCGGCGACGACAATTGCTCTTTGTCTGCATGAGCTCATTACCAATGCTGTCAAATACGGAGCCCTCTCCAACGGGGAGGGGTCAGTAGACATCGTGTGGGACGTTTGCGAAACGGACGAGCCAGTGTTTACACTGGATTGGGCGGAAAGCGACGGCCCCGAAGTCTCAGTGCCAAGCCGGCAAGGCTATGGCACGCGATATGTTCGCTCAGCACTCGGGTCATTGTGCGGGTCGACGCCGGAGATCAGTTTCGCCCGTGGAGGTTTCAAATGCCATGTTTCCGGTCCACTGCGCCGGCTAGCCACATGGTAACCCGCTGTGCCGTATGTCCGGGAACGCAAGCGTCATAAACATCCAAATTTAACGTCTTCTTGTGGATCGTTCGTGTTCCGAGCGCGTTTACGGACTCTACGCCTATAGTAAAAAACTGAGCACAGCACCGTCGGAGTTTCGCATGGACTACAACGGGATCACTGTTCTGGTCGTGGAGGACGAAACACTTCTTCGCATGAACATAGCATTGTCGCTCGAACAAGAGGGTTTTCGCGTATACGAAGCCGAAAATGCTGATCAAGCGATCGCCGTCCTGGAGGCCCACGCGGAGATAGGGCTGATGTTTACGGACATCGATATGCCGGGAAGTATGGACGGGCTGAAGCTTGCGACCGCCGTTCGCAACAGATGGCCGCCGATCAAGATCATCGTGACTTCAGGTCATCGGGAGATGAGCGACAGGGTTCTTCCGGTAGAAGGAAGGTTTTTTGGAAAGCCATACAATCCTGCAATCGTCATGACGGCGATGAGAGAGATGGTGGCGTCGTCTTAAAAGCTCGAGTCCAAGACTCCGCCTCGCTTGCAGACAGCATCCTCGTCGCACGTCTTTCCCGGTGATGCTCAGCGGATTGCTCTTCGCGTCGACGGCGCAAACGGCGATCGGACTTACGGCAGGATCGGCGGTATATGATAGACGACGCAGTCGTATTTATTGTTCTGGCGGTGTTCTCGCATCTCGCCGCCATAGGCCTCTGCAATCCGCCTGCTGGCCAGATTTTCCTCGGCCACCGGATACTCGAAATACCGGACCGGATGCATCCTGCTCACCCACCTCGCCACGGCGCCGATCAGCTCGTGACCAAACCTTCTTCTATGCACGTCGCGGCGTAACCAGATTCCAAGCTCGGGTGTCCCGGATTGAAGGGCGTGTACGCCGAGAATGCCAAGGCACCGACCATCGTCGCGACCGCGGGGGACGAGCGTAAGCTCCGATCCTTCGTCCATAGCAGGTAGCCAGTTTTCCCACACTTCGGCAAAAGCCTCTTCGGTCGGAGGCGGTTCCCAGGCCGTGAACTGCGTGATCTCAGGAGAGATACAGGCAAATACCTCGCCTGCGTCCTCTGGTGCGAAGGGGCGGATGATCGTGCGTTCCGTCGGTATTTCGATGTCCCGCATTTGTCTTGTCCAGCGCGCTCGTAAGTTTTCTACCGGGCTGAATGCTACCTTAACCGGGTTAGCGCCGGTAGCAATTCGCAAAGATTCCCTTGGGTTGGCGCGCGATGCCCCCTTTGACGATGATCGCTTTGAGTCAGCGTCATTCCGCAAGCGCTGGCCTGGCCGCGCCTTGATCACAATGCGTTAGAAAGTTTGGAGGCTCACCGCCATAACGGGACGCCGCCTCGCGCCAGAAAGCGGTGGAATTTTTTCCGATTTCTTTAATTGCGCTCGATAGGGTTTGCGAGATCAATTCCTTGGAGGTCTCATGGATTTCGGCGACTTCAAGACATATTCGTTCGCCGCGGCACCGGTAATCCTCTTCAGCGCACCGTTGACATACTGGCAACTTGCGAAAGACAAGTTCAGAGCCGGACAAACGTGGCTGATGATCAAGGTCCTGCTCATAGATGCGGCAATGACAGCATTCGGCGGATGCTCCTGGGGCGACGTATGCACTACCAGCGACTCTGTGAAGGGACTTGCCGCCATGATCGGACTAGCGGGGTTGTTCCTTTCTTTCCTGTTGGTCCCCGTGCTTGGTGGTGGACTTCTGGGACAGGGGCTGGGTTGGGCAATTTGGCGGCTCACGAAGCAATTCCGATCTTGATGTCTTGGAAGGTAGCTTTTGGGCGGGGTTGGAGCCTTTTTGGGCCCATATCATCCTGAGGGATAGTTCCACGGCAGAGGGCCCTCAATCTGGTTCTCTGCTCATGGTCGTTGATGATAGCTGTGAGCGTGGCGGTCAGGTTCAATGTGCCTTTGGCCCCATGTCCCGGCCCCCTTTGACTTGCACGCCGGCGCCTGCGGGTGCAAAATCACGCTTGGAGCGAAAAAGGGACGTCGCAGAAGCGTCCTGGAATCTGGCGTTACGGCGCCTGGTCCCCCGAACTCGATGAAGCTGCCGCATGTCGCGGCGGCCCGCGAGAAAGGGTGACCAGAATGTCCTCGCAATCCGTTTCCCGTTTCGTTGTCGTTCATGAAGACGACGTCGGCGTCAGCCATGGCGCCGATACCGCATTCCTCGAGTTCACTCGCCTGGGGCTCTGCACTGCCGGCTCGGTGATGGTGCCGTGCCCGTGGTTTGCGGAAATCGCTGCCATCGCCCGCGACAATCCGGAGCTCGATCTCGGCGTGCACCTGACCCTCAACTCGGACATGAAGCCCTATCGCTGGCGTCCATTGACCGGTGTATCGGATAAGGGCCTCACCGATGCGGACGGCTATTTCTGGGCCGAAGTGCCCGACGTGCGCCGCAACGCCGATCCGGCGGCGGTGGAGCGCGAGCTGCGCGCCCAGATCGACACCGCGCTTGCTGCGGGCATCGATGTGACCCACCTCGATTGCCATATGGGTACGGCGATGATGCCCGAGTTCGTTGCCGTCTACGAGCGGCTGGGGGCCGACTACCGCCTGCCGATCCTCATGATGAAAGACTACATGACGTTCTCCGTCATGGACTATGTCGGTCCCGTGACGACGACGGAATTCGACGCAGCATCGTGTCGGGCGCGGCGGCGCGGGAATCCGATTGTCGACTTGCAGCTAGAAACGCCCTGGGCGTGGCCGCAGGGCATCGAGGCGGCCTACCGCGACCTGTTCTCGCGCGTGCCCGAAGGCGTGAGCTGGCTTGCCCTGCATTTCAATGCACCCGGCGAGATCGAGCGCATGGCGAGCGATGCGGCCTTCCGGACAGGAGAATATGAGTTCTTCCGCAGCGGACGGGCCGCAGAGCTGATGGCCGAATACGGCATCGAGCCGGTGGGCGTGCGGGATTGGCGGGACCGGATGCGCGGATAGGAGACGTCCAGGCGTCCCGAGCCCACTTAGCGCCAAAGCAATGTGCCGGGTCGGCGGCGGCGCAGACCGCGAAATCGTGCTGCCCGGACCGGTCCCAGTCGGTCCGCCTTGGGCCTGAGCGTTTCTGAACTGATTTATCCGCATACTTCTACAGCGACCGGAGCGCCTCTGACATCGCCGTGCGACCGACATCGCGGTCGACGGGCACGTGACGTGCGGGGCACTAATCCCGGACCCCTGTCGTCACCGTATCGATTGCATCTTCCGGCAGCGACAGATGTCCCTCCCCAGATTGGCACTTGTTGGTGAAGGTCGGGCTCCGGCTTTCTGCTCGGAGCCAGGGAAAATTATAAAACGCATTCGTCGCCGCGCCAGTTATTTGGCCGACTGTCAGCACGCCAAGCTTGATTTCCCGCCTCTTTCTCACCGGCGGAGAACATGCGCGATCCGCAGTCAGGGCAGGACGACGCTCGCATATCTCGCCGTATTGTCCTTTGCTCTGCTAGGGGTTTGCCGGCCAGACCGCGAGGTAGGTGAACGCAGATGGAGCTCAAGACACTCGACAAGAACAGTCGCCACCCGGGGCACGTGATCGCGGTTGAATCGTCGCGCTTCGTATAGCGACCACTTGTCGAGCATCGCGGGGCACGCGTTACGGAGACGATCTTGCCGTATCGAACGAGCTGCGTGGTTTCATGTTCGGCGTGCTCAGTTGCGGGTTGGCTTCACCTCGACGGTAAAGATGCGAAACTGTCCAGCCCATTGCTTTTTTTGGCTTGTGCGTCGATCTTTTTGCAGGCATCCCCGAATGGATCGCGCATCGGCACCAATGGCGAAGCACCAAGGAGGAGAAGCGCTTTCAAGTGTTTCCAGCCGCCTTCCTCGCCCAGCACCGGTGCATAGGATGTCATCGCAGCACGTTCCTCACCGTAGAGGCGCTTGTATTCCGCAAAATTGGAGAAGTCCTCGTGATTGCTCCCCAGGAGATGGAAGGTCTCGGCCGCGGCACCTTCGGCAAGGATGACTTCATGCGTGTCGAGCAGAACGGCATAGTACTCGATCGACATGTCGTCGGCCGGGGTGACCGGTGCAATGGTCGTACCGTTCACGAGATCGTTCACGCGGATCAGAACGCCGTTCAGATACAGCGCATGGCCTGGCGACAGGTAGAGATCGGAATGTGGTGTGCGGCTATCCAGCGCGTGGCGGGAAACCCGGATCGGCACGACGCCTTCATGCCAGCGTGCGCCGCTCTTCTTGAAGACCTGGCGGCCGACCCATTTGATGGGACGGGTGCTCCCGTCCGGAAGGGCAACGCGATCGCCGATGCGCAGGTCCTCGACGGGCTTTTCACCGCAATCCGTGAGGATCGCCGTCCCACGCAGGAAACACTGCGGGCCGCTGCCGCCGCCACCGCTTCCGCCAGAGCCTCCATGTCCACCGGAGCCGCCGTGTCCGCCGGAGCCTCCATGTCCACCGGAGCCGCCCCGCCCCCACCGGCGCCCCAACGCATTCGCGGGAGAGGTGGAAATTGCCGTCGCCAATGCCGCAACGCCGGCAAGCCGGGCACCGGCGGCAGCGGCAACACCTAGAAAATGTCTGCGCGCGGTATTGCGTGGCAGATTTCTTTCTTTAAGGCATGTCATCTTGACGCTCCTCTGATTTGGCTTGGTGCCTACCAAGTGTTGTCGAAGCCCACGACCGTGGGTTTCCTTTCGACTTCGCCGAATAGACAGTCGTTTAGAATAATATTTTGAGGAGAACCGGCGTGGGACCAAGGTCTTACCCAGGGGCTATCAAAAAGTTCAGTGGCGCTTATCTCTATTGTTTGACTTGTTTTTCTCGGCCTCGGGCGATCTATTTAGAGCGTACTGACAGGCATGATCCTGTCCCGTCCGGCGAGTTGCGCAGGTGGTGATCTTTCTCCTCACGGCGGATAATCGATGAGCTTTGAAGGACTCTAGACGTTCACGCGAATGAACTGAGTGCGCTTCGATAAGCGAAGATTGACGGCTACTGGCCCAATCGGGTGCTGTCGATGGTAGCTTGCGGCCCCGAGCGGCCAACCCGCTCGAATGGTCTCCACATCGGCCACCAGGGGTGTATATCGCACCTAACAGAAGCCATTGAGCTTTAGGATTTTATGAGCGTCGATCGTCGCCCGAAGCGCCTCCTCTGACGCGCGGTCTCCATTGTTTGCATCGGGATGGTGCATCTTGAGCTTCTGCTTGTAACGGCTTTTAATTTCATCCGGCGTAGCGTCCGGTGAGAGACCGAGCGTTTCGAATGCTTTTGCTTCCAGCACCTTAAGCTTGCGGGATTGAATGGCCGCTTTTGCCGCTCTGCCATGCGCCGCGTTTTTTCGGGCATTGATCGTCTTCGCGGTCCCGGAGCGAATGGAGGAGGGGAGGGGCGTTTCAGAAGCGTGATTGACTCTAACGCCCCGGGTAGGGCGGCTGCCACTTGCCGCTTCGCGCTGATAGCGGGCCGTGACAGGGTTCGACAGTTTCGTCACGTAATTGTAGCCTTCGCTATACTCTTTCGCGTGGCTACGGCAAAACAGCAGGTACAGCCCCTCAGCATCCGCTCCCACGGGCGCGCGATGCGTGCCTTGTTTCTCGCATCCGTCCCATTGGCATTTTGGGCCACTTGTTTCGCGATGGTCGGCCGGTTTCTTTCGCGTCGGTCTCAGTCCGACAAATATCTTTGAATCAGACGTCATGGCGCCTTATACGACCCTGCTGCCGGACACGACAAGATTGCTCACCACCAAGATACCGGGCCCGCTATATCAGCGCACTTCCCTCAACAGCCTGCGCTCAGGCGTACGCCGCGGATACACCCCAACCTTGTCCGCTTCGGCGGGCATTTTTAGGTGACTTGCTCGAGACGCGTCGACCCGAATTCGCAAAGCACATCGTGAATGCGCTGGATGAGGTATTATTTGAAGCTGTTTTGGAGGTATTTAAACGGTCAATCCCTGTCGAGCGTCATGAATACGCCCCGGCAGCCAATAGAGCTGCGCCGACCACGATAATGGCTAGTCCTGGCCAGTTTTTGGATATTCCGAGGTACCTGAGACCCTGGCGCCGTGGCTCTAGCGTGTTGCCGCCTTGCGGCGTTCGATGCAGATCACTGGGTCTTCGACCAAGTGCCGACGAAAAGAGAATAAGAAGTCCGCCGATTATGAGTGCGGCACCGATCAGAATTGCCCACATGGATGGCCTCCGCTGGCATCTGGTATGTGGGTTAAACCAAATTCGGACTTGATCGTTCCGCCGTAGATCTGCTGGTGGGTCGATCTAGCGGGCACGAGTAGCGGCTTTGCGGACGTAAGCGGCAGACCACGAGGGTAAGTCCATCGGAAGATAGCGGCGCCTTGGTTGTGAACCGCCGCTCGAGCCTGATTGCATGTTATCGAAAGCGGGCATTACCGAAATTGCGTAAGCTCGGCTGCCATGATCGCAAGATTTTCATCTTCGTCTCCGTGCGCGATTTTCTGCAAAACCTCGCTCTTGACGACTGGAACCGTGCTCCTGGGCGAGTTGGTAATGCCGACCATTGCAGTCAGTCCATGGCGCCCGCCCGCATGTGCTTGTCCTCCGGTGATCGGCTAAAGCAAGGGACTGGGACAACCGCTCTCTTCGCATCGATTCAACTCCGCCGCTATCTCAAGGGCGTCGATTTCTTGGAGGCCTACTAAATCTCTTCCATTCGTGGCAGCGGGCAACCCGGTCATCGTGTCCAATATTCGCCAAGTCCCTTCGGGTTCCGGTCCAACGGCATAGCGGCTTGTTCCGTCGGAGCGGCCAGCTCGTGCTGGCGCGCTAGAATACATCTGCGGACCCCGCTGCTATGACCATCAGCACCGCGATTGCGGGCGCGATCAACCATAATCTCGCCCTTACCCGCGAATTGATAGCAGCGGCCGAAACGTCGCCTTGCTCCGACGCAGTCTTCATGCAGTCAGCATCTATGGACCTGTCCATGTAACTTCCTCCTTGAAATCCGAAGACGCCGCTGGGCGCTCTTCGAAACGTCGCCTAGTTCTTCCTTGACGTGATCGACGCGGTTGTTTCCGCACGCGCGCCCAGTTTGTGAGCACGCGTGACTTCACCAACGCTTATGCGGCGCCTCCAAGCAGTTCTTGAACGGGCCGCTTATAACTCAACGGCCGCGCGGGAAGCTTTGATCCTGCTTCAGGCCATCCATTTCCTGGGATTGCCTCATCTCGCGATCGGCCCCGGTGTCGCTGTCGGAGACGTCGCGCTGGTGTCCGGTAGGAAGGACGTCGTCCCGAAGGTCGTCGGGTAAATCCCTTGCGAGGGCGTAGGACCGGATCCGCGGCGATGTCGCGCGGCTGCTGCGGCTGTAGGATCCGACGCCCGGATTTGCTGCCGGGTCCACGGCGAAGGTGTCGTCCCGGGAGGCGTCAGCCTGCTGCTCGCGTTCAGTGTCGCCGATGGAGCGCTGCTGGTTTCCCGAATCCGGGAAAGACACGTTCGCCTGTCGGGCAGTCCAGCCATCCGCCTTCCAGAGATCCGCGCGCTCGTCCATGTCGATCGCACCGTGATCGTCCAGAATGTCGTGGGCGGTGTCGTAGGTTGCGTCGTCGACGGATGCCGATACCAGGAAGCCGCCGCGGCGCAGCCCCTCGGCGTAGACATCGCGATCTTCGTCCGGCAAAAACCAGTCCGCAAGCGCACCGAAGAAGCCGCCGCGATCATCGCTGCCGACATTGGCTTTATCACCATCGGCTTCGTATCCCGGCATAAGCCGGGCATCAGTGACGCCAGCTTCCTTCAGGCGCTCGACAGCCGACTCCGCGTCGGCGCGAGAATCGAAAAAGGCCGTGAGATTGCTTTTCGCAGCGCCGCTCGAAAAGGCGGGAGCGCTTTCGTTGTAAATGCCTGCCATTGTTTCCTCCGTCCGTTGGTCTGCTCAGCGAACGGCCATGAAGGATCAATGTTCCGCAGCCACGAATAAAGTCCTTGGGGCAATGGAGGGACCGAACTCTGGATCCCGGTAGCTGGCGGGATTTCCGCAATCGGAGATCGACTATTTCGTGAAGACGGAAACCGGCAACCTTTCTCGCAGTAAGGGAGCCTAACCCGGAGCCTCTCAGGCATTCGACTTGCAGCGCAGGGCAGTTCGGGTCTAAACGCCTCGGCCCACACCTAGCGGCGGCAATGGCGGGAAGCATCTTCGTATCCTGGTGGGGTCGCTGCCCTTCGCGGTGCGAAGACGTACCGGACTTCCTGAGACGGTCGCCAAGCTGACAAGTTCATACGAGGCATGCCTTGTTAGCTGCGGAGCATGTCTGCTCCCATCACGACTTCGGTTCGATCTGTTCGGACCCCTTCTTTTGAGCCGACGTCCGCTGACGATATATGGTCCGAACGGCTGTCAGGCGCTGCGAGCCTGGTCTGAATGCCGGCCTTCCGCGAACTCCTCGATAACCTTCGCGCAGAAGGCCGGAAGGCCTGCTCTTCCGGGCAATCGCCACCATCCGCGATCTGAGGGGTATCACCGGGATACCGGTCGTCGGCACCGGGCATGATGCGGTCATTGGGGTGACCTCACGGGCATCGTCTGCCGGGAAAGCGTCGCACCATGAGATCCGGGAAGGCCTGCTCGCCGCAGCGGATATCACTGACCGTTGCATCATACTCGGATGTGATGGAGGCCACGTCTGATTTTTTAGACAAGCGAAACTCAAACAATTCTTGACCGATTGCTTCAGCCCGGCCGCGACTGAAGCGACAAGAAAGGTGTTCCTGGCTTTAATGATGTCCGACTTCCCGTGGAGAGCCCGCGAACCCACGTGGCAAGAGCGTATCGAAATGTCGTATCGTTAGCCACCTTGGGCCAGCGGCTCTACATCATCATTCCTATCATCTCCTCAACGGCCTCCCTAACGACCACTTGTTTCTGATCGGGGAAGGCGATCCCGATGGAATGTTTTCCCGGCCATGATGCGATACTCCGTGATTCGAGTCGCGACTCAATTGTCCAACTGCTTTATCCCTACCCGAAACAGCCGATCGCAACGTGTTTTGCAGGCTGGCGTGAGCGTCCGCTAACAGACCAAGCCTCTGGCCAAGGGAACCACTTCTCTCGTCGCTCATTGCCCATCCCGAGATCGCGGCCGTGTCAATCGGACGTGACGGAGATGGCGAACACGGGGATTTTTCCGATTTCTTCCTGTGGCCAACGAAGTGGCAGTCGAGCGCCCCACCCGTCCGGCGTGATCTCGACCCCGGGAGGTGTGCACTACACGTCACTGCCATGCTCGCGGGGTTCGGTTCGCATCGAAGTGCACAAGGCCGACGGATTTCGAAACGCGTGGGTGGGTAATTAAAATGGATGATCGGATACCGAAAGAACGACAGTCAAGTTCGCAGCGGGCGTGGATAGAGGCTCGGGAACAGACGACGCGGGTTGCCATGCAGATGCTCGAGGAGGAACGACGGCTGCGCGCACTGAAAACCGAGAGGCTTCGTCAGGCGAGGCTTGAGGCGCAGACGAGGGGTAATTCCGCTAGCTAGAACGAAACCGAGATGGATTCATCCGTCGTGACGGCAAGAGGAGGCGCGCAGTTCGCTCGCTGACGTTCGCTGTGCTGCGACGACGCAAGAAAAGACCCGCTTGGGGAAACAAGCGGGTTTCATTAGGCTGGAGATGTCATTAGACAGCCGCAATTGTATCATGGGAGAAGATCGTACGAAAGTCATTATGTGAGATATTGCTAAAATAGATGATTTGATGAAGAGCGCCCGAAAAGCGTCTTCTACCAATCATGAAGTTCTTTCAGCTTCACGTCGTGCTGCTCAGCCGCTTAGGATGCCTGCCGCGCGGATTTTGCCAGCCTTGCCCCGGCACTATCCGCTGCACAGCAAAGAGAGCAAGATAAAGTCTCAGCGATGACGCCCTTTTCGTGCCAGATCTTATCGCGTCGATCAAGTCGGTAAACCTCGAAGCCGCCTTCCGCGATCTTGCTCTACAATAGCCCACGACCCTTGCCGACGACGAAAGGCGGGCGGGAGAGTGGTACAGGCGCAGTCAGCAGCCCCCGGTTGGCCCATCTCCAATGTCTTCGCCAAGTAATGTTGTTTCGCATACCATGAATGCGATTTGACGCCGGCTCTCCGCCGCTCGAAGATGACATCCGGCAATTGTGACCTCCGCAACTCATCATCGCAGATATGCCGCCTGACCCCGGAGCCAGCTTCCCAACCCCTCTCCCGGTCAGACAAAGCTCGCCGTCTAAAGCGCCAGCCGCAGCTGCGGTTGCGTGAGAGCTGCTCGCCCTTGCAGTGAAGACAGCGATACGCCGAGCAGACGGATCCCTTTTTTCGGCGGGAAGATTGGCGCGAGAAGCAGGCTGACTACCTCCTCAAGATCGGCAATCCCCGGCAGCGCTGCCGGAACTGTCTTGCTGCGCGTGATCTGGGTGAAGTCGGCATATTTGACCTTGAGTGTCACGGTCTTCGCCCCGATTTCATTGGCTTCGCAGTAGCCCCAGACCTTTTCGATCAGGGACTGAAGCCCTTCGCGCGCAGGTTCGTAGGAATGGATGTCGTGCGAAAACGTGTCTTCCGCGCCGATGGATTTTCGCACCCGGTCAGGCTTTACCTGGCGATTGTCGATGCCACGGGCGATCCCATAGAAATACGGTCCCGATTTCCCGAAATGCCCCGTGAGAAGCTCGAGCGATTGCTGCTTGAGGTCGGCGCCGGTCTCGATTCCCAGTCGATGCATTTTTTCAGCGGTTGCCGGTCCGACACCGTGGAATTTTTTGACGGGGAGTTGCTCGACGAAGGCCGGACCGTTCTTCGGCGTGATGACGGCCTGGCCGTTCGGCTTGTTGAGGTCGCTTGCCATCTTGGCGAGGAACTTGTTGTAGGAAATCCCGGCCGAAGCATTGAGGCCGGTGAGCTGCTTGATCTTTGAGCGGATCTCCGACGCGATCTCGGTCGCAATTTCCATGCCTTTGAGATTGTCGGTGACATCGAGGTAGGCTTCGTCGAGTGAGAGCGGCTCGATGAGAGACGTATATTCGGCAAAGATCGCACGGATCTGCTGCGATACGGACCTATAAACCTCGAAGCGAGGCGGCACGAAAATCAGCTCCGGACACTTGCGCCTCGCCGTCACCGACGGCATGGCCGAGTGAACGCCGTAAATTCGGGCCTCGTAACTTGCCGCCGCCACAACGCCGCGAACCGCCGCATAGCCAACGGCAACCGGCTTGCCACGCAGTTCCGGATTATCGCGCTGCTCGACCGAGGCATAAAAGGCATCCATGTCAACATGGATGATTTTTCGGACTGGGGTCGAGCTCATATCGTTCATGGCGCCGTCGGCGATCGCAATGGGATTGGCGGCGCTCATCGAGAGTTTTATGCCGAAACAGAAGGGGAACATAGCAGGCTCCGTCCCCATATCAAGCATTTCATTGAACGGCTGCACGCATCATCAAGCGACTGGAAGCGGGCAGTCTATCTGATGGCGCTATCGGATGCGGCGGCAAAAACTTCTGGACGTGCGAAGATATACCGCCTGGGGCTTTCACGCGTGGAACGAATAACGGTTTCGGGGCTTTCGCTCCTGTCAAACGAAGGAGACTGTTATGGGAAGCACAGCAGACAAGATTAAGGGAACGACGAACGAGGTCGCCGGCAAGGCGCGGCAGGCCGTCGGTAAAGCCGTTGATAATCACGAGGAACAGGCAAAGGGTTCCCTGCAAGAGGCCAAGGGCAAGGCCCAGGTCGCCAAGGGCGACGCCAAGGATGCCGTGAAAAAGGTCGTCGACAGGGCATAGCCACATTCGAGCACACACATTCCCGCACCAAGCCCGCGCCGGTCGCGGGCTTTTTTCAGAAAGATGCATTATGAAATATTCAACACTCGCCGTTACCGCCGTCCTTGTCGTCCTTCTTGCGGAAAACGCGTCTGCCCAGGCAGTTGAGGATCCCGCAGTCAATGCCTGCAAGAACACAGGCCTTCTCGCTCTTCGGGAGCGCTCGCCGGAGATCACTGATCTTGTCATGGATATGGAGAGCCTCGCCATCAGCAAGTCTGATACCAAAGTCGAGGATGTGGCCGTGAAAACCGTCATTCTTGGAGAGGCCTACATTGCCCGGAAGGAAAAGACGGGAAAGCCGGACAGGTTCGTGTGCTTGCTCGGCGATAAGGGTAAGGTCCTGCTGACGTTCTTCACCGCCCAGTAGTGCATCTGCGACCCCGGAGCTGAGAAACCGACGGCGGCAAGGGGTCGGTCATGTGATCGGACCGTCTCGGGCAGGTGGGATAGAACCGCGAAATCGATCGACAGAGGCGCGTTCTCGAAACTTGATTGTAAAATCGACCGTTATGTCCCACGCTTCAGGCTGGCGGTATCTTCTCGAATTTCGGCACCGCAGCACGAGGTGATCCCGGCCCCTGTCACCTTATGGTCCAGGACAAAAGCCCCGGCCTCTAGCGGCTTGGATTGCCAGGGATTTATGGCGTGACGATGAAGGCGTCGGACGTGCCGGGAAATCTCATAGATGGACGCGCCGCGCAAGCCGCGTTGCTTGACGGTTCCTGCCTCACCGAGCAGGACCATACTTCGAGAGAACCCACGCGGGCCAGGAGATCGGAACATATAAAGAACACCATTGGCGTTCCGGCCGATTTTCGGCTATGGCTCGGCAGCAACAAGTCGAGGCCCCAATGAGTCGGTTGAAGCTCCTCAGAGACCAGCGTCAGCTTGCGCTGTCAAAACTCGAAAGCCTGGCAGAGGATCATCCGCTTCGACCACGATATTTGGAACGCGTGCGTGAACTGGACGATCAAATCGAAGCGCTCAACTCAATCAACTAGATGGACAACAAGGGATTAACGATGTCGTTGGCCGAGAAATTCATTGTGGTTCCTTTCAAGCGCAATCGAGCTGGCTTGATCCCAGGAGAGATGCGACAGGCTTCGAATGGGACATCTGCGGAAAAGATCGCTTTTGCAATGTCGGCCAGATCCCTCGGTGTTGGAGCCTACTCCGTGATGGTCGACAGCGAAACGGGTGATATGAGCTCGCCAAGACTGCTCGCTGCCTTCGGTGAAGTTGGTGATTTGACCCAAGACTGAGGTATAGCGATCGCACTTCATCGCTGCTTCATGGGCAGGTTGCCAACTCGTCCTGTGGAGAGGGCGCGCCACATGCTGTTCGGCAAGGGCCGGACTTCTCCGAATAGAGCGCACGGGCCGCGGTGTTGAAGACGACCGTCTCCTGGCCGAGCAGACCGGAGACCGCCTCTGAACTCTCATGTTGTTTAAGCCCAAGACCTGCAGCACACTGGCGTTCGGCAGGAATGTGGGCGCTGGCACAGGCGGCGAGCAGTCTGTGAATGTCCTGCGCGATCGGCCAGAGCGAGGGCCGGCAATCCGCAACGCGGCCTCGTCAATCTGATCGCGATTGGCCGGCAATCCACCGATTGGTCGTTTCGCTGAAACCTCACCCTGTTTGACGACGGGCTGCTCAAATGCGGCCGCGTTTAGATGTCCGGAGGGGTAGTCTAGCTCGCCAGCGGTGATCATCGTCCCGATTCCCGTCCTGCCGTGACATCCTCAGCCGCTCGAGTTTGGTGACCAGATTGCCAGGATTTTTTGAGCAACTCAGCCGCCAAGACGGAGGCCAAACGATCGACCAGTTCGATGGTCAGGGTGTAAAACGCTCTGCTCCTATCGATCGATGTAGGTCGGTCGAGGTTCGCTTTCGGGCAAGTTCTTGAAGGGACCAGACCGTCAGCCGGTCGGAGCAGCCTAAATTTCGAGCGCACGCTTCGCTTATGTCGATAATCGAATTCCCCCTTTCAGCGCGTGAAAGCTCAGATACGCTTCCTTGGCTCTTCGATGGTCTGCTACTGCTGGCACTGACACGAACGGACGAGCCTCTCCGCTTCCGTTGCAAACACGTGTCGACCAAACCTCGCGTATTCGATCGGCCACCTACGTGGAGCCGATCCAGGACCTTAAGCCTGCCTTGCCTTGCGATTGGAATAGCGCCGATCACGCTCGACCTTTCGAGCGGCTTCATCTTCGATCATGCGTGCGATGCGGTCTTTCTCGAGTGCCTCGTATGATTCAGCCTCGGCGCGGGTCTCGGCAGCTGCGGCTTCCAGTTGCTCGGCTAGCTCGGTCGCAAGGCGCTCACACGCCGCAAGCTTCAGCCGTTCGCGTTCAAGGCGCCGTCTTTGCCTATCTGCCGCAAGGACGATGCGTTCCGCCTGTCGCGCCAGTTTCGCTGGTTCAGTCGAAGCCTTTGCAGCGGCATAGGCTTTCAGGAGGGCTGCCTTTGCATCTGCAGCGGCTCTTCGACGATCGAAAAGATCTTTTTCTCTAGCGTTCTTCAAATATGTGTCCTTCGATCGTATCCAGACAGAGTTGTCAGGCCGTTTTCGCTCGTTTGGCTAGCAGGGAGGCGGTCGCTGTTGCGCGATCCCGCAATTCCTTTGCAAGACGGGCTTCGCGAAGGCGCACAGTCTTTTCCTGGCGAGATCGAACGAGGGAGTCGAGCTCTTCGACGGCGCTGTTGCGTGCGAAAAACTGTGATTGTGAGAGGTTGAAGGCTGTCTCAGCCTGTTGGCGAGACTTGCTATATGTTTGGGACATGATCATTTCCGGATGAAGGCCGCCGGGTTGGCGGCAATAAAAAAGGCCAGGCAATACGCCTGACCCTGATTGGTATCAGCTCTTAACAGTGCCAGTACATCCGTGGTCAACGAAAAGCAGATACCGGATGAGTTAGGCAGCCTGCAGATTGCAGGCGGACATCTTGCCCGACTTATTGTCGCGCTCCAGCTCGTAGCCGATCTTCTGACCCTCTACGATTTCGCGCATGCCGGCGCGCTCGACGGCCGAGATATGGACGAACGCATCGGCGCCGCCATTGTCAGGCTGAATGAAGCCGAAACCCTTGGTGGAATTGAACCATTTAACTGTGCCAGTGGTCATGATGAACCCTTTCATAGCAATTGAGGGGCCACAGCACCGGAGCGCTGCAGATGGTGATAGCGATTTTTGAAAGGAAGGTTCGTTCAGGGCGCGGTGCCAATCGCGCAGTAACCAAAGCTCAGCAAGCAAATATCGATAGTCGCTATATGGGCAACGTGCAGCACAATGTCAACTTTTAGTTTTCAGATTAATGAGAAATCTTCATATGGTTGCAATTCGGGCCTTTACATCCGGCCGCAATTTCGTTGCCCCGCAGCATGCTCGAACACTGCAGAGGGAATGGCCGGGATGCTTTCTAATAAGCGGAGGCTGCCGCGGACTAGGGCGTTGCTCCGCCGTTGAACCTATCTTGTGCAATTCTCTTGTATAGCTGGTAGGAAAAGAGGCCGTTTAGGGAACAAGGCAGACATGTCCATTCAGCGTACGAGCTTTTACGTCCTTCTGGCGGCTGTGACGATCGCGTTCATCTGGCTGCTTATCCCCTATTACTCCGCTGTCTTCTGGGCCGTCATCCTCGCGATCATCTTCTTTCCCGTTCACAAGCGACTGGAGCGTTTGTTAGGGGGCCGTCGTAGCATTGCCGCCCTGCTGACGGTGTTGATGTGCATATGCCTCGTTATCGTGCCGGCAATGATCATTCTCGGTTCTCTTATCCAGGAAGGAACAAGCCTGTATCAACGGATCAGCAGCAACGAAATCGATCTCAATGGATATCTGGTCCGGATCCAGAATGCCTTGCCAGCCTTCATCGACAACTGGCTGACGTCACTGAAACTCGGTGGATTTTCGGAACTGCGCGCGAATATCTCCTCCGGCGTCGTGCAGGCAAGCCGGTCGGTCGGCGGCGGTCTGCTCAGTTTTGGTCAAAATACGCTGCAGTTCTTTATCAGCTTCGGCATCATGCTGTATCTGCTTTTCTTCCTGTTCAGGGATAGCGGGGACCTCAGAGGCAAGATCCGACATGCAATTCCGTTGAGCGATGACTATACGCGGCAGTTTCTCGACAAGTTTTCCGCTGTCGTTCGCGCCACCGTCAAGGGAAACATCATCATCGCGATCGTCCAGGGAACGATCGGCGGCGTGGCATTCTGGGCTCTGGGGATTGAGGCCGCCTTGCTGTGGGGTGTGACAATGACGTTCCTGTCGATGCTGCCCGCAATTGGTGCGGCGCTCGTATGGGTTCCGGCCGCCATCTGGCTGGTCCTCACGGGGGCCTGGCTGAAAGCATCGATCCTGGTCCTCATCGGCATATTCGTTATAGGACTGATCGACAATCTGCTGCGCCCGCCGTTGGTCGGCAAGGGAACGCGGCTGCCCGACTACGTCGTGCTGATCTCGACAGTCGGTGGCATCTCCCTGTTCGGCATCAATGGCTTCGTCATTGGCCCCTTGATCGCCGCCTTGTTTATCGCGGCATGGTCGCTTTTCGCCGAACAGCAGAGCGCTGAAAGAGCAAAGTCCAAGATTAAAGAATGATTGAACCGTCAGCTCCCGGGACTTTGCGGCTTGCTCAGAATTCCATCCGTGAATCGAATATCTACCAATTTGGGGGCGGCCGCGAAGGTTCCGATCCTTTTTAAGCGCTGAGGCTCAATGCGCAGTCGAGAAGAACTGAAAAACTGGGGTCTTGGGATCTCTCCGAATCTCTCTTGACTAGCTTCGTGGAGGGTTCAGTCTTGGCAGAGAATTCGCGTGAGCTGCCGCTTCGCCGGGGTAGGGGAAATCATCACCGATCTGCCGATCGCCATCGAAGACTTTGAAGGCGGGTCCATCGACTTCAACAATCTTGTAGCCGTTCACGTATTCGATTTTCCGCGTTTTCCAAGCCACTTGAGCTCTCCTTGAAGAATGACTATTCGCGACCCGGGAAAATGATGATCGACAGGCCATACTCGCCGATCTGTCGTAGCACATATTTGTCCAGGTGGGTTTTCCGCATTTGGCGCCATCACCGAAAGGCCCGCTTTCACCCCTCAGGCAGCCTTTTTCTGCTCGCTCTGGGCTTCGATGATGCCCATGACATCGCTTTCCTTCATGATCAGCAGATCCTCGCCGTTGATCTTGATCTCGGTGCCGGACCATTTGCCAAACAGGATGCGGTCGCCCACCTTGACGTCGAGGGCATGGATCTGGCCGGCGTCGGTGCGCGCGCCGGGGCCGACGGCGATGACCTCGCCTTCCTGCGGTTTTTCCTTGGCGGTGTCGGGAATGATGATGCCGCCCCTGGTCTTCTGCTGAGACTCGATGCGGCGGACGAGAATGCGATCATGTAGCGGTCGGAACGACATGTTTTCCTCCATTGGACAAAAAAGATGACGCACAATCCCCTACCGGACCGGATGACCAGTCCGGGCGGGTGCAAACCTCATTCGAGCGTTTTGCGCAACATGATCTGGTTTTGCGATTTTTCGGTTTCAAGAGGGCAAAGAGAAAAAATTAGCAATCCACAACAGGTGCTGCTAACATACGGATTATCAACGGGAAACTTGGTTCCTGCGTTCAAGCATTCGCCGATGGACGTAGACATTGCGCGGCAATTTGGATTGTCATGAAATGAAAATGAATGACTCTCATTGGATCTGCAGCGCAACTCAATGGCTATGGTTTTTCCACCGCCCATATCCTCTACCGGTTTCCCGATTTTGGGTTCTTCCTGCAGGCTCATGTCTAGCCGGGCCAAGACCTGCCCGGGAATTCCCCGAGATCCTGAGTTCGGGGCAGTGTTGCGCTGGCCAACTAAAGCGCCTCGTTAGGCCGAGTCCGCAACCTCGTGGTCAGAATCTCTCCATTCTACATCCAGAGGTGCGCTGATCAGGCAACGCAGGCCACTCTCGTCATATCCAAGTTCTGCGCGGCCGTTGAGCTGTCCCGACGACATTGCCTCGATCAAGCGCGACCCGAACCCGCGCCGTGAGGGGGGTCTAACCGGCGGGCCACCACTCTCACTCCATAGCAGTCTCAGGAAGGGGTCGGGTGAACCTTCCAACTTCCAGGAGACTGAAATTTTGCCAGACTCGGCCGATAAGGCGCCGTATTTGGCAGCATTGGTGGCCAACTCATGCACAATGAGCGCGATCGCGACCACTGCTTTGGGAGAGATACTGATATCCGGTCCACTGATGTTGACGCGCTCCGTCGAGTATGCTGACAGCGCTTCCGCGACCACCCTTCGAAGGCTTGCGGCCCCCCAGTTGCCATGGGTGAGCAAATCATGGGCTCTCGCCAAGCTTTGCAGCCTTGCGTCGAAAGCCGCCCTTGCTGCCTCGAAATCCGGCGCGCCCGCAAATGTCTGACGTGCGATGGCCGCAACCGTTGCCAGGATATTCTTGACCCGATGGTTCAACTCGGCGATGAGAACCTCCTGGACCCGCTCGGCTTCTTTGCGCGCGGTAATATCTCTGGCGATTTTCGAGGCGCCGACGATGCTGCCATCCGCATCATAGATCGGAGATACCGTAAGGGAGACCTCCAAGAGTTTTCCGCTCTTATGGCGCCTGATCGTCTCGTGGGTCTCGATACGCTCGCCGGCCCTGATGCGGGCGATGATGCGAGCCTCCTCATCTACGCGATTGTCTGGAATAAGAACTGTCACCGGCCGACCGAGAATTTCGCTGGACGAATAGCCGTAGAGCTTCTCGGCGCCATCGTTCCAGTCGGTGACCATCATAGAGAGATCGATGCCGAGAATTGCATCTTCAGAGGAAGCAATGATCGATGCGAGCCGTTTGAGTGTCGCCTCGTAGCCGACTCGGTCGGTCGTTTCGCTGACGATACAGAAGACCGCGAGAACCTTGCCGTTTTCATCGGATACAGGGGAATAGGAGATATCGAAATAGACCGTTTCAGGCCTGTTGTGCCTCTCGATATAAAAAGGCCTATCCTTGGCAAAAACGGTCTCGCCAGTCTCCAAAACCTTGCGCAGCAGCGGCTCCAGATCATCCCAAAGCTCCGCCCAGTTTTCTTTTGCCGGCCTGCCAAGCGCCGCAGGATGCTTTGTCCCGATGGTCGGTGCGTAGGCGTCATTATAAATGGCGATGAAATCAGGTCCGCAGAACATGACGATCTGAGCACGGGAGGGGAGTGCGATATCGACTGCGCATCTGAGCTGGATCGGCCAGGACGATATCGGTCCAAGGGCGGTGCCTGCCCAGTCGCAATCGCGAATGATCGCGGCCAGTTCGCCCTGGTTGGGCACGGCATGATTATTTTCGCGCATGAAAATCGCCTCGGTCTTTGCGTCACTTTTGAAAGTTCGCGAGCAGCAAGTCAACGGCAGAAAAGGACCAAAACCGGCTAGTCTGCATATCGATTGGCGCGATTGTAAGTCAAAGACGAAATTAGGAAAATTTTCGTGCGCGGCCAGTCGAACTGGAATATTGGGATTGAACGAAATCTTTCGAGGCAACGATCCCGCATCCAACCGGCATATGACAGCAGACGGCTTCGGGATCCGGAAGACCGCGTCAGCATAGTCATTGCGGCCGCGTTTGAAGGCCTGAGGCCCGTAAACGCGGACGAGCCGATAAGACGTGCTGCACGCTTCCATTATTCACTGCACTATCGTCGCTCATCTACGCAACCTGCGACCTCCATGAACTTGCTGCGGCTCCTGGAAGTCGGGTCCGTTCACAAACTCGCGAAAGCTGACACAGCCACACCGAGTGTCCCGACGTGATTGGGCTCATCCGCCTTCTCATTGCCGGGATCCTCTCGCGTTCCAATCACCGTCTTCAGCGCGGTTTCCTGACAGCGGATGTGGGAAAGCGGCGCGGCCGAACGTTTTCGTGGACGTGACACGTTGTCAGGCACGTCTCGGAGGACCCGCGCCGCAATCCGATTGAATGACCGTGTCGGAAACAAAGGAGCTCGCGCCGCGTTATTGGTCCATCTCATCGCAAGCGTGGACGCATGAAAAGCCATTCAACGAAAAAACTCCAAGGTGATTTGCCTTCCGCATCGTCAGAGGCGGCCTACGGCGATCGCAAAGAACTGGCAGCCATCGCCTTCGAGCGCACCAGGATGCCGATGGTCGTCACAGACGCGCGTACACCCGATCTGCCGATTGTACTTGCAAACAAATCATTTCTCGAACTGACAGGCTACAGCGCCGAGGAGGTGCTCGGCCTCAACTGTCGTTTCCTGCAAGGGCCTGCGACATCTCCTATAGCTGTTGCAGAAATTCGTGCAGGCATAGCCGACGAGCGGGAGGTCAACGTCGAGATCCTCAACTACAAGAAAAACGGCGAGCCGTTCTGGAATCGCCTGCACCTAAGTCCAATCCACGGCGACGATGGACGGATCCTGTATTATTTTGGATCTCAAATCGACATGACAGAGTATCGCCGCGTCGAAGCCCTAGAGGCCTCCGAGCACCGCTTGCTGAGGGAGGTCGATCACCGCGCGAAGAATGTCCTGGCGATAGTCGATAGCATCGTCCGCCTCAGCAATGCAGATAACCCGGCACTTTATGCCGCCGCGATCCAACATCGCGTGCAGGCGCTTGCCCGTGCCCACGCCTTGCTTGCTGAGCGAAGATGGACAAGCATTTCCGTTGAGGAACTCATTCGTCAACAAGTGGCGCCGTTCGCAGCGGCCCGCGCTTCTTTTAGTGGGCCGGACATCAGGTTGCCGGCATCGATCGTCCAGCCACTTGCGCTCGTTTTCCACGAACTCGCTGTCAACGCAGCCCGTCATGGTGCCCTTGCCGTCGAGCAGGGCACACTTTCCATCCGTTGGAGGCCGGGGCAGTCGGGCAGGGGCCTCAGCATCCGGTGGCAGGAGACCGGCGCCGACGCTCCGTCTAAATGGACCAAACGAGGATTTGGCACCGTGATTGTCGGTGCGATGGTCGAAAAACAGCTCAAGGGGCGCCTTGAGAGAAACTGGCTCGATGAAGGGCTGCTTATCGACATTGAAATTCCAACGGCGGAGTTGACCACCTGAGAACGGCTTTTTTGGCAGGTGAAAGCAACGTCGAACCCAGCGTTATCAAATGCGTAGCGTTAGAGCCTCTCCTGACTGGACGAGGCTCTTCGCGTATCACTTGTTCATCGCATCCTTGAGCGCCTTGGCCGGCTGGAAGGTCAGCTTCTTTGCGGCCGCAACCTTGATCGTCGCGCCGGTCGAGGGATTGCGTGCTTCGCGCTCCGGCGTCGCCTTGACTTTGAACTTGCCAAAGCCCGGCAGCGAGGTTTCGTTGCCAGCAAGAGCTGCCTCGGTGATCGAGGCGAGGACCGCCTCGACGATCGTCTTGCCCTGTACCTTCGTCAGACCGTGTTCGCCAGCAATCTTGTCTGCGATTTCGTTGGTCGTCGTCATGTCATTCTCCGGATCGTCGTTGATGCGCAATCCCTGACACCGACCGCGTCCATTGTCATGAAGGCAGCATCGGCGATGGCACTCGTTCGGCGAGATTTCCACAGTTTCCAATCGATCTGTCGCCCCTGGCGTGCTTGTTGGGGCCAATATCAGGAAATGAGGCAGCCGAGCTTCTCGCGTCACCCTTCGCTCCAACGATCCGCCAGCTCCTGGTTTTCGTTCATTTCTCCATCGAACACGTCCGCCTATCTCATCCAGCCGGCCGGCAGTAATTTTCGGCGATAGGGTTGGCAGTCCATCGGACTGGCGGGGCGAGGTGGTTGGCAAACAGCTGAACCATCGTCAATAAGTTCGAAATAATCTTCAACGATTATTGACGGCGACTGATATGGTCGAGCGATTTTACTAACCGCAAGGATTTAACCGATGGCAGATGATCCGAACCCAACCCCTGCAATCGAGACCGCGTCCGCAGATGCGTCTTCGAAGACAAAAGAAAAGAAGACGCGGGCGCCGCGGAAGCCCAAGACCGCCGCTGAAACGGTTGCCGACACTTCGGTGAGCGCTCCGGTCAAGAAGACCCGCGGCCCGGCGAAAAAGACCGCAGCGCCCACGGCGTCCGTTGCCCCGGTGGCGGTCGCAACCGTCACCAAGGCATCTGTTCCTGCAAAGAAGCCTAGGGTTTCGAAGGCTCAACCTGCCAAGCCTGCGCCGCAGGCCGTCGAGGCCACCCCGCCGCAAACGGACGGTTTTGCGGATCTTCTGAAGCTCGAAGAAGAGAACCAGAAGCTGCGCAAGGCGCTCTCCGACAAGCTCCGCGCCGAGAACGCCGACCTGCGCAAAAAGCTCGGATTGGTTTGATCATCAACAAACCCGTCCACCGGCTTAATCTTGTTTTATGACGAAGGACCGGGCTCGCATTGCAAGCCCGGTCTCCCGCTCGGTACTATGGCACTAAGAAAACGAGTCGGGAGGTGGTGATGAGATCACCGTGGAAACTAATCAAGGACTTTGCGTCGCGCCATAAGGCGACAGAAGCGAGTGCACCGGCCGATGAAATCGTGGCGATACCCGATCCACGAGCAGAGGAATACCGGCAAGATCCAACTCTGCGGACGGAAATAGAAGCCGCAATCGAATCTAAGTCGACCGTTTATGAGAACGATGCGCGTGAACGGTGGGATTCAGCTGGTGCGGCGGCCGAGCCACCCGCTCGGGTGGACCAATCCGATCCTTTGGTTGGCGAGCAGTCAGAAGCCAGCGCTTTAAAGGTTTATGACCAGCCTTTGCCGTCCGCAACCGTCATCGCAGGTGAAAACGGCGCGGGAGTTCCGCCAGGCGGTGCAAAAAAGCAAAGGGCAACGGCTGCTCGGACGCGGGAAAATCGCGGGGAACAATCTGGCGTCACACAAGCGGCCGGAGAGCCAGCGGCGGAGAAAAAAACGTTCTTCGATGAGGCCATTGAACTGGAACTCGAAATTAAGGATCTGCGATCGCAGCTCTCCGCAAAACTGCTTGAGCAGAACGCACATTTGCGTCGCCTGCTCGAACGCTATGACGACAAGTGAGCCACCGGACCGGCGCCGGACGGCAAGCCGCCTTCAATCTTTACGAGCGATGTTTGCCACCGACATCCGCTACGTCCTATCTCCGGAAACATAGGCGCTCCGCTCGCCTATGACATGCTCGCCGGCGGACACGCTATTGCCTACACCGACCGGGTGGCCGCGGAGTTTCCGCATGGCAGGTGGTTGGAACTCTCGTCGGAAGACAGGATGCGGCCTGCACCGACACATCTGGGCCGGCGTGGCAACGCATTCCCTAGAGGCAAGCACACGGCGTCGCCTTGCCTGCTGCCTGTCGAAAGGCCATTTCGTGCGCGTTTTATCAGTATCGACGCTACTCCGGCGTTCTCGAACCCTTGAGGTCACAGACGGCCGTGGAACTCATCGAATTGCCGGCATTGACCGCTTTGTCGTTGCCAGTGAAGGTCTATGGATCACCCGGTATCGAGCCTCAACCAGGTTGTAGATGCCAAACGCGGCCAGACCTGCTGCGGCAGCGAAATAAAGAATGACCCCGTACGGGAGCTGCCGGACCCAGGCCATCGCGTCGCCCATACTTCCAGCCTGTTCCGGATCGACCCGAAATCCGGCATGAACGAAAAGCAGGCCTGTCACAGCGAAAACGACGCCGCGAGAGACGAGACCATAGATGCAGACGGCTCTAAGAAAACCCTTGCTGGCGGTCGGAAGGCGCAGATACCGCTCGAATTTCCTCGTAATGTCCTTTGAAGCTGTTATAGCGCCGCCGCCGACGAAGCCGAGGCCCACAGCATTGACAACGGACATCAGAGCGGTGTGCCGCTCACACTTGGGCGGAATAATTCCGGCACTCTGTATCAAATGCCACCAGCCGTGGAGCAGTATTGCAACTATGCGCCACATCCCGACCTTTGTCAGTGATGTCGCGAAGGTCGCGTCTCGACCCAAAGCAGAAGTTCCGCTGATCCCCGCAAACTCTCATTAACGGCCCTACGCGGACCTTTGCGTAGGAGGCAATATTCCAAGCGAAGTTCGGTAGCAGCGTATGTTACTGTAACGTACTTGCCATTTCTCGATGCCGGGGGAAGATGGCCTGCAAGTTTTGCGGGCAGGCTGTGAGCTTCGGTCGCCAATACTGTGCGAAAGGTATAGGTCCGCCCGTGTTGTTTTGGGGCGTGAAACGTGCATGCGCAGTCCGTTCCAACTTTGAAAAATTATAGTGGAGGGAATGACATGACATCGACAGCACGCAGGCTTGCCTTTCTGGCTCTTCTCCTCGCGACAACCAGTATCAACGGCGGGAGCATAGCCTCCGCCCAGACTGCTGCTGAAATTCCCCCGGCGATCACCACGCCGGACAAAGTCGAGACTCGGATAGGCCCGCTCGACTTCAAGGACGGCATGCCGAGCGAGGAGACCATCGCCAAGGTCTATGACAACATAGACTTCACCCACGCGTTCGAGGCGTTTGTGAACACCCTTCAAGGGGTTAGCATACACGCCCTCCACAAGGGCCTACTGAGCGCCGGTGTCAAGGATAACGAAGTCCTTGTCTTCTCCGAACTGATGGACGCCAAGTCGCTCTTCCTGACGGCCAACGCGGACACCGTCTATTCCATGGGCATGCTGGACCTGACCAAGGGTCCCATGGTGCTGGAGGTGCCACCGAAGGCGCTTGGTGCCATCGATGACTACTGGTTCCGCTGGGTCATCGACATCGGGCTGCCTGGTCCTGATCGCGGCGAGGGCGGGAAATACCTCATTCTGCCGCCCGGCTACGATGGTCCGCTGCCTAGTGGCTTCAATATCGCCCACGCCCGGACCAGCCTCGTCATATGGTTCGCTCGCTCGTTCCTAGAGAACAACGATCCGAAACCCGTGGCCGACACGATCAGAAAGTTCACCAAGGTCTATCCATACGAGGTTGGCGGCGTCGGCACCCCCATTGCCGACTTTTTGAGCGGCAAGGCCAAACTTGGCAAAGTCACGCCACCGCCGCCGACCGTGTTCCACGAAGGTACCGGCAAGGTAATGAACACCATCCCGCCGAACGACTTCAGCTATTACGAGATGCTCAACGAGGTCGTGCAGCAGGAGCCTGCAGGGTCGCTTGACCCCGAGTTGATGGGCCCCATCGCCGCCATCGGCATCATCAAGGGCAAACCCTTCGCGCCGGATGATCGGATGAAGAAGATTCTCACCGAAGCGCTTGCGCTCGCCAATGCCACTTCGCGCACCCTGTTTATGGCTCCTCGCGATCCCACTTTGTACTACTATCCCGGCTCGGGTTGGCAGAACATGCTGTTCGAGGTCGGCTACGAGTTCGAGACGCCGATACCGCTGATTACAACCGGAGGCGTAAAACCCTACCCGCCGACCGGCTATCGCACGCTCGACGCGCGGACGGACTTCTTCTACGGCGTCACCGGGATCACGCCCGCGATGGCCATGCGTCTGCCCGGCATCGGCTCGACCTACCTATGGACGATGATCGATGCAAACAAGGAGCCCTTCGACGGTGCCAAGACCTACAAGGTGACGTTGCCGAAGGACATCCCACAAGCGAACTTTTGGTCGTTCACGCTTTACGACAACATGACGCGCTCGATGCTGGACACGCCGCAGCGCTACCCGCGAGCAGGCAGCCAGAGCTTTCCATCACCCGCAGCGGAAGCGGACGCCGAAGGCACGACAACGATCTACTTCGGCCCGACGCAGCCAGCGAATGTCAAACGCGGCAACTGGATTCAGACCATGCCCGGTAAAGGCTTTATCCCGTGCCTGCGGCTCTACAGCCCGCTTGAACCGTTCTTCGCCAAGGAATGGCGACCGAGCGAGGTCGAACTCGTGGATTAGTCCGCCGAGAAGGACGATAGCATCGCGTCCAGGATCGGCCACCTCTTGGCCGATCCGGCCATCCTCGATTTCGAACTGCTGTTCGCGGGATCAAAACTGTAAACGTATTTCGCCACCCAGGGGGGCCTCGGATGACCGCTTGCCACACCATTGCGGTCCTCCGGATCGTGGGATGTGGGGCGGCTAGCCAATCAGCGTCATCGGTGGCACTTGCTACATAAAACCGAATAGTTCCACGGTAAGAGTTCATCGATCCGGCTTTGTTTGTGGCCGTTGACGATGGCGGTGAGTGTGGCCGTCAGATAGGCCAGCGGCTCGACATGGTTAAGTTTGATGAGGTGGATGGCTCCCTCTTCCGGCGCCATAGTGAGGGAGCGGTCACGATGACCGCTTTAACGCGGAGATGTCAGCCATGAACGAAGTGACGACGATTGGGCTCGATCTGGCCAAGCGAGTTTTTCAGGTCCATGGGGCGGATACAAATGGCCGCCCTGTCCTTCAGAAGAAGCTTCGCCGCGAGGAAGTGCTCAGCTTCTTTGTTAAATTGCCGCCTTGCGTTGTCGGAATGGAGGCATGCGCCTCGTCGCATCACCGGGCACGCGAGATTCGCGCTCTTGGCCATGAGGCCCGAATGATCCCCGCTTCGTACGTGAAGCCCTATGTCGCGCGTCAAAAGAATGACGCAGCGGACGCCGCAGCCATCTGCGAAGCAGTGACGCGACCGGCAGTTCGCACAGCTCCGATCAAGTCGCTAGCGCAACAGGCGTCGCGTGTCCTGCATCGCACACACGAACTTCTCTCGCGTCCCGCCGGCGTCAGGCCGCGGCGTCGACCGCGCTTCCGAGCCGTCATTGCCTGGAGCTAGGTGGGGAGCACACGAAGCCCCCGCACTTCAACCTGATGATGGCTTGCGTTGAGATCGGCGGGGCCCCCGCGCATTTCATGCTGATGGGCTCGGAGCACCAAAAGCATGTTTGCAGGGAATGCGCCGACGACTGCGAACGGATCGGCGATATGCAGAGCTGTGTCGACGCCTGCCGCCGCTGTGCCGAGAGCTGTCGCAAGATGGCGGGGTGATCGGGGAAGGGGCTCCGACCTCTTCCTGCCCAGATGAGAACGGATATCCGGTGAAGCTAGGGATATCCGTAACAAGTGACAGGGGGCGGATTCGGAACGCAGCCTTTATGAGACAGACCACCTAACAGGTTCGGACTGCTTTTCATCACGGGCGAGCCGCCATATCGGGATCCCAGCTCGCCACCCGCTATCGATCTTGCCTTTTCGTTCAACGTTACATATACTATGTTGAACACAGGAGAAACCTATGGTTACCCAGTCCCATACTGCTGCGGAGACCGAAGCAAAGGTCGCGTTGAACCGCAACAGGCTCGTGCTCGAGCAAGCGAAAGCCATCGGTCTCCTCGGCACGGCAAAGAATACCCGCTTGTCGGGACGAGTCCCCTCGGAGTTGGTCGAGGCGGCCAAGAAGCGCGCCCATGTTACCTCCGACACCGAGTTGCTGGAATTGGCACTTTCCCGGCTGGCTCTTGAAGATGACTTTGGCGTGCGTCTGGTGGGCCGCAAGGGCACCATCCCGACGGATGTCGATCTTGGGATTTGATCTCTCCGAAACCCTCCGATCGCTAAAGCCCGGAAAGCACGTGGGAACGCTCGAACGGAGGCCCGACGAAGCTCATTCATGGGCCGCTGACGAGCCACAAATTGGAGGGCCTCTTTTCCTGGACACCAGCGTCTATCTGGATGTGCTTCAAGGCCGCTCGCCGTTGGAGGTCGATACACTGTTGACGTATCGCCTGTGCCACCACTCCGCGGTGTGTCTATCCGAGCTGACCCATGCCTTCGGACGGCTGAATCCAAATCATCCCTCCACAAAGGCGGCTCTCGAAACGATCGCGGCGACCGTAGAAGACATTCCGGAACACCGGCTTCATGCCCCGGATGCAACCACCTGGGGACAGGCCGGCGTGCTGGCGGGGCTCCTCTTTCGCATGAGCAACCTGCCAAAGGGCGAGGGACATGAGCGCCGCTTCGTCAATGATGCCCTCATTTTCCTACAGGCACGGCAGCTGGGTGCGAGCGTATTGACTGCTAACGTTCGGGACTTTGATTTCCTTTCTCAACTCATACCGAGCGTTCGGGTTATTCTGTATCGAGCGCCGCCGGAGCAGCCCTCACCATGAGTGCCGAACTCTCTCCGTCTGCAGCTATTCGGCCGGACTGGAATAGCTTGATTGTGTGCCCGCTATACAATCAACGACGGTCGCCCGATCCAGCCTCGTCCTCGCAATCGCTTGTGCTTGTACAGCTCTTCCACGTCCTGACGATACATCCGAAAGCGGCCACTCGATGCGTTGGTCCCGATCGACGAGGGATCATTGGTGCCGTGGATACGCAGTAGCCTGTCTGCGAGATAGATCGCCCGGGTTCCGAGTGGATTGTTCGGCCCGGGCTTCATCACGGTGGGAAGCTTGGGGTTCTTCTGACGCATGCTTGCGGTGGGGCGCCATTCGGGATGCGCTTTCTTTGACACCACCCGTGTAGACCCGAACCATTGCTTGCCCTCACGGCCGACAGCTATCGGGTACACATACTGCTCACCCCAAGGTGTCGCGTAATAAAGAGTGTGCTCGCCCGTGACGATCACGATGGATTCTTTAGTCCTCGATTGTTGCGCCCGGTTGGGCAATGCGCCACGATAGCGAGGAACTGGCTCATATTCAGATGGCGGATAAAGGTTGTACGGGTCGTCGTAACTGTAGCCGTCATACTCGTCATATCCGTCGTACTGAGCGTGAGCCTGGACGACGGTCATAAGAAGCGCCGCAGCCAGGATAGCAAGTAGCCTCATGTCGCCATCCGCTTGTTAAACAAACGTTATTGGCCGCAATTCTATGGCGCGACTATGGCGTTGGCCTACACAATCCAAGGATGCCTGCGTAGCAAAGCAACGCCGAGCGCTAATTTACGTCGCCACCTAGCTTCCAACTGTCACCGGAAGGACAGGCAACTCCGTTGAAGCGCGTTATGCCTTCAAGGGACTGCCGACTGGTAACAAAACCGCGACATCCGTCCGGTCCATCGCTGGTGGGATCAATCTGCTCAATAACGCCAGCGCTTCCCGTCGATGGATTTGCCCACGCGAGAGCATTCGCACCGGCTTGGGCATGACCAACAGTGTCTGCGATTACAGCCTGATCGGTCACAGGAGCGGCGTGCTGAACAGTCGATTGCGCAAGAGACGGCTCCAGTGGCTCAGTATGCGAGCACGCCGTAAGGATCGCGATGCTCATTGCCGAGATGAAGTGCTTCGAAATCATTGTCCGGATAAAGCGCGTCACCGCTTGTGTTGCAAGTTACTAAAGGTTCACATTTCGGCGAGCTGGCGGTGATTTGGCCAACGGTCTCGTCAGCGAACCCCAACCGCAGCGGATACTGGACAGCCAAAAGACCTAGAGCGCTCGAACGCAATTTTCGGCCGCCATCGGTTTGCCATGTTGCACCGCATCAACTTTTTAACTTTACAAAAGCACATTAATTTGTGAAGTAGTGCATAATGGTTCACGCAGATAGGTACAGAACATTGTCCAGCTCCCGTTTCGCCACGCGCCTCAACTCGTTCGCGTCAAACGCTCACAGCGAGTGGCCCGACCTCAAGGGTAAGCCTTCTGTGATACAGATGGCGGAGAGGGCGGCGAAGGTAGATGGTCTCACCGACCTTGACCTAAACTATCCCGATCACGTCAGCGAAAATCCGGTTGACCTCGCCAGAAAGCTCGGCGACTTGGGCCTGCAGATCAATGGATTTGCAATGCGCTACTATACGAACCCGGCTTTCAAAATTGGTGCGTTTACAAACCCCGATGAGAAAGTTCGTCGCGAGGCTATCGATCTAACCAAAGCGGGGATCGACGCGGCGCGGGCCGCAGGTTCCAATCTGATGACGATCTGGCTAGGGCAGGACGGTTTCGATTACGCGTTTCAGGCCGACTATGACCGGATGTGGCAACACGAAATTGACGGTATTCGTGAAGTTTGCGAACATGATCCGGAGTGCCTGATTAGCATCGAATACAAGCCCAATGAGCCGCGCTCGTACAGCCTTATGCCTGACTGCGCGACGACACTCCTCGCCATCAAAGACGTTGGCTGTGCTAATCTCGGCGTCACTCTGGACTTCGCTCACGTTTTGTACGCGGACGAGCAACCGGCATTTGCAGCCGCAATGATCGCTCGTCACAGCCGCCTCTTGGGCGTTCATCTCAATGACGGATACGCCAAGCGCGACGACGGCCTGATGGTTGGGGCCGTTCACAGCATCCAGACCATCGAACTGCTTCGACAGGTGCGTCGCGATGGTTATGAGGGTGCGATCTACTTCGATACTTTCCCCGATCTGACCGGCCTCGATCCGGTTCACGAATGCGAGGTCAACATCAAGACGGTTAGGCGAATGCTGAATGTCGTTGATCGCCTCGAACAGGACAATCGCCTCCTTAGCGCGATTGACCGCCAGGACGCAGTTTCCGCTCAAAGCATTCTCACAGACGTGATGCTGGGAGCTGACGCGTAGCACCACCGCCCAATCGGGCATCTCAATCACTCAATCGGGAGGAACCGATGAACAGACTTCGTACTTCAGCACTCGCAGTAGGTCTTGTTGCCACTCTTTGGGCGGGTATCAGCTTCGCTCAGGAACTTGCACCACTCAACTCTGATACGGAAAAGGACCGCATCGATTGGTCTCAGCTCGAAACCAAGTTCGGCGCACTGCCGAAGCTTCCTGATGGTACGAAGGCTGGTGGCGTTTCGAAGACTCTCACGAATGAATATTGGCGCTCCCTTGGCGAGGGCTACAAGAAATTCGGCGACAAGGTCGGCGTCACGGTCGCCTATCAGGCAGCACAGAGTGAAGGCGACCAGCTGGGTCAGCTGACGATTGCCGAGGGCATGGTCACGCAGGGCTTCAATGTTCTCCTCGTCTCGCCGCAGACGGATGCAAACCTGCAGCCCGTCATGGAACAGGCCAAGGAAGCCAAGATCCCGGTGGTCAACGTCAATGACGCGGTCATCCCGCAGGCCGAGCACTATGTCGGCAATGTCCAGCGCGACAACGGCGTCAGGGTCGCTAAGTGGTTCATCGAGAACCGCCCCGAGGGTGGCAAGGTGGCAATCATCGAGGGGCAGGCCGGTGTATTCGCGGCCGTTCAGCGTACTGATGGTTTCAAGTCAACGATCACTCAAGGCGGCAAGTTTGACGTTGTTGCCAGCGTTCCGGGGAACTGGGATCGACAGACTTCTTACGACGCGGCTACCAACATCCTGCAGCAGCATCCTGATCTCATCGGCTTCTACTGCAACAACGATGGTATGGCGCTCGGTGTCGTCGAGGCTGTGAAGTCCGCAAACCTTCTCGGCAAGGTCGCCGTGTTCGGCACCGATGGTATCTCCGACGCCTACGCCTCGATTAAGGCCGGTGAACTCACCGGCACAGTCGACAGCTTTCCGGTCCTCACAGGGGAGGTTGCACTTGAAACTGCGCTTCGCCTGGTTGCTAGGCAGACCATTCCGCGTGTCGTCTCGACCCCTCAGGCTCTGATTACCACGGACAACCTTGCGACCTATCAGGGTGACGGCGTCGATGTTCGCGCAGTTCTGATGAAAGAAGCTGCGGCAGCAAAGTAACGAAATAGGAGCCGGTTCAAACGGACCGGCTCCATTCCACTAAGGCACAGCAGATGACAGCGACGCCCCGACTTAATTTCGAAGGCATCACGAAGGCATTTCCGAGCGTCAAGGCTTTGACCGACGTTTCCTTCGAGGTTGCTCCAGGTGAAATCCACGCGCTCCTTGGTGAAAACGGAGCAGGTAAGTCCACACTGCTCCGTATTCTTTCGGGCGTGTTCCATCCCACCAGCGGTGAATTTCAGGTTGATGGACAACTGGCTCAATTCCGGCGTCCGGATAATGCTCGCGCCGCCGGGATCGCCATGATCCATCAGGAACTCCAGCAGGTCCCGAACCTGACGGTCGCGCAGAACATGTTCCTCGGCCATCCGCTGAAGATGGCGGGCGGGCTGCTGGTAAACCAACGTGAGCAGGAGCGAAGGGCGGCCGAAGCGCTGGCGATGATCGATCCGACCATCGACCCCTCCGTTCCGATCAAGAGCCTGAAGGTCGCTCAGCGGCAGATCGTTGAGATCGCTCGGGCGCTGCTGGATAAGGCGAAGATCATTGCGATGGATGAACCGACCTCCAGCTTGACGCCTTCGGAATTCGAGAGTCTGGCAGGGATTGTTGAAAAACTCGCGGCCTCAGGTGTCTCGATCATCTACGTTTCGCACAAGATGGATGAGGTGTTCCGCATTTGCCATCGAGCGACCGTGATGCGCGACGGTCAAGTGGTAGGCGTCGTCGACCTGAAGACTGCCAAGCAGGAAGACGTCATCGCCATGATGGTCGGACGAGAACTCATGCATGAAGACCACCGATCGCATGCAACGAGTGATGTTCGCCTTGAAATTCGAAACCTCGTGTCGGCAAAAACGCACGTACGGGACATCTCGTTTGACGTTCATCGAGGCGAGGTTCTCGGCGTTGCCGGTCTCGTTGGCTCGGGTCGCACCGAACTGCTGCGGCTTCTCGCGGGCGTCGATCCGATCGCTTCCGGAACGCTTAAGATCGATGGCAAACCACTTTCGTTGAAAAATCCTCGGTCCGCCATTGCCGCCGGTATTGGGCTGTTGCCGGAAGAAAGGAAGCGGGAGGGCATAATCCCGATCCGGCCGGTTTCCATCAATATGGCGCTTCCGTCGCTTGCGAAATTCTCGCAGGGCGGGATCGTTCGACATAGCCTCGTGAAGAAGCGTTCGAACGAACTTCTAAAGCGCGTGAATCTCCGCCCCTTCCAAATCGATAGGCCGATCAAACTTTTCAGCGGCGGTAATCAGCAGAAGGCGATCATTGCCCGCTGGCTAGCCGCAGGGTCTGAAATCCTTCTGTTCGATGAACCCACACGCGGCATCGATGTCGGAGCGAAATCCGAAATCTATCACCTTATCGAGCAACTTGCCTCGGAGGGTCGGTCCATAATCGTGGTCTCGTCCGAGCTGCCTGAGGTCATGCGTGTATCCGACCGCGTGGTCGTCATGCGCAACGGCCGTATCGCTGCGAAGCTGGAGCGGCATGAACTATCCGAGCAGAACATCGTCTCATATGCGGTTGGCGATGCGAGCCAAAGTGCTGGGTCGTCTAACCAGGAGCGTCAAAATGTCTGATATCACCTCAAGCGCCCCTGCGCGTTCGAAACTCTTCGCGTCCTTCTCGGTTCGCGACGCTGGCACGCTGATTGGCCTTATCCTGATCATGGCCGTCTTCGCTCTGCTGGTGCCGGGCTTTGTTTCCGAGCGCAACCTGATCAATATCCTGCAGCAGTCGAGCATCAATGCTTGTCTTGCCCTCGGCATGACACTGGTCATCATTTCCGGCGGCATCGATCTTTCGGTCGGCCCGACAGCCGCGATTGCGGCTGTGCTCAGCGCTACCCTACTTGTTACCGGTATTCCCGTGCCTATCGCCATCCTCGCGGGCCTTGGCGTCGGTGTGGTATGCGGTCTCGTGAACGGTGTTCTCGTCGCATATGTCGGTCTACAGCCATTCATCGTGACGTTGGGAACGCTCAGCACATATCGCGCTATCGCTCTCATCTATACGGGCGGCAACCCAGTGCTTGGCATTCCAGCGGGTTTCCGGTCAATCTTCAACGGATTAGTTGCTGGCATTCCGAACTCTGTCATCATCGTCGGCTGTGTCGCCATTGCCGCCTGGGTTCTCTTGAAGAAGACACCGATCGGCGAATATCTGCTGGCCGTCGGTGGCAACGAGGAAGCGTCCTATGTGGCCGGTGTTCCGATCGCGCTCACCAAAATCACCGCGTACGTTATCTCGGGCACCTTGGCAGCACTGGCGTCGCTGATCCTGATCGGTCGCCTGGGAGCCGCCGAGCCTATCCTCGGCAATCTTTGGGAACTCGACGCCATTGCTGCGGCGGCTATCGGTGGCGCCTCGCTGATGGGCGGCAAAGGAAGCATCGTCGGGACCATCCTCGGCGCCATCATCCTCGGTGCCATGCGCAACGGTTTGACGTTGATGAATGTGCAAGCTTTCTATCAACTTCTCGCAACCGGCCTTATTATTCTTGTCGCGATGATCATTGATCGCCTGACAAGGGGACGTGGATGAATTCCGAGAGTTTCGATCTCAAGGCGGTTGGCCCCCGCATACGCATGATGATGCCGCTTCTGACACCGTTGGAAGCGCGTGTTGTGGAGACGGTGTTCGCCTTGAGGAGTTTCGACGACGAGACCTCGCTCAAGGAAATTGCAACTGAGGCCGGGGTCTCCGAGGCGATGGTGGTGAAGATCACCAAGAAGCTCGGATTTGCGGGTTATCGGGAGTTCCGAACTGCGCTGTCCCAGTACAATCGCCTTCCGACCGCAGAGATGCATCAGGAACTTTCGCTGGACGATACTTCACAGGAGATCGTCCAGAAAGTCTTCAGAACATCGATTCAGGCGCTGGAAGAAACGCTCGCCATTATCGACATGGCAGCGTTCGATCGGGCTGCTGATTTGATCCACGGGGCGCGCCAGCGTGATTTCTACGGTGTCGGCGGCTCAGCGCAGATTGCCCGGGATGTCTCCCATAAATTTCTTCGCATTGGCGTGCGCTCCAGCGTGGTGGACGATTCCCACATGATGCTGATGTCGGCTGCGCTGCTCGGCGAGGGCGATGTCGCGATCGGATTTTCCCATTCGGGCAATACGGTAGCGGTCATCGAAGCCATTCAGCTTGCGCGACGCAACGGGGCGCGGACGATTGCCGTCACCAATTACAACGGCTCTCCGCTCGCTCAGCAGGCCGATGTAGTCCTCTGTTCCACAGCACAGGGATCGCCCCTGATGGGTGAGAACGCTGCTGCCCGCATCGCGCAGCTCAACATTCTCGATGCGGTCTTTGTGGCCGTCGCACAGCGAGACTATCAGTCTGCGGAAAAGAACCTGGAACGAACGATGGCGGCAGTCGCCTCGAAACGAAAAGATAAGTTTCTATGACATCTCACGCTTCTACCATCTTCGTATTCGGCAGCCTGCACTACGACGTTGTCGTCAAGGGTCCGGCCCGGCCTCGCAAGGGCGAAACGGTGACCGGAACCGCATGGTTTCCGAAGTGCGGGGGTAAAGGCGGAAATCAGGCAGTTTCTGCAGCGAGAGCAGGGGCAAAGACCCTGATGATCGGCGCAGTCGCAAACGATGACTTCGGTGTTCATCTTCTAGCCAATCTGAAGGAAAAGGGCGTGGATCATCGCTTCGTTCGAACCGTCGATGGCGCGTCGACAGGCATGAGCGTGGCAATCTTCGACAGCGAAGGTGACTATGGCGCGGTCATAGTTTCGGGCACCAATCTTTCGCTGTCTTCGTCGGACGTTGATGCGGCAAAGGTCCATTTCGCTGCCGGTGATTTGCTTGTGCTGCAGAGCGAGGTCCCCGATGAGGCAAACGTTCTAGCGGCATCGGCGATGAAAGCAGCAGGCGGGAAAGTTCTCATCAATGCGGCACCTGCCCGAGAACTCTCGGCGGAGCTGGCCCAGTTGATCGACGTGATCGTCGTGAACGCGGTCGAAGCCGAAATGCTCGCCGACGTCAGCAAGGTTGAAACTCTTCACGATGCTCTTGCTGCGGCGCGGACTCTTGCGACCAAATATCCGGTAGCTGTGGTGACGGCTGGGGGCGAGGGGGTCGCTTGCGCTCAGCTCGATCCTCCATTCGAGACCGCGATTCCGGCGAGGAAGGTGAAGCTAATCAGCACACACGGTGCGGGCGATGAATTCATTGGTGTGCTAGCAACAAACCTTGCAGCGGGTGCCGGAATGTCAGTTGCCTTGGAAAGAGCGAGCGAGGCTGCAGCAATTCTGGTCAGCACGGTAGCTCAATAGAGAAATTTCACCTTTTACGATAAACGGCGAAATTCCGGATCTTAGGAGCTGGGGCGCCGGACGATCGTATTCTCCCAGGTCGGCTTCCGGCGCGGCTCACGACGTAGAAACACCAGTTTTTCACTTATCCGGCGAAGAAAAATTTGCCTTCACTGATTTTGCGGCGCACAATATTTTGCAACGCAAGAAGAAGGGGCAAACGATGAGGATTTGCATTTACAAATCAGATCAAGAACCTGACTTGACGCTCTTTTTGCGGGAAGGCGTTGAGTTACCCGTAAACGCCAGAAAACAGAGGTGGCGGCACATTAAAGCTGTCACTCGGAAAGAGCTCAGCCCGGACCTTCTAAAAAAGATTGATGTCGCGAACGGCTCTCTTTTGATTCAACTTGGTTCGTCCCTGTGAGATGAGACTTCAAAGCGGACCCGGGTCGATGGCATTGGCTGGCTACGCAACGCTCTAGGTTACTGCCCGCGTACCTGCGGTCGACTCCGGCTGAACGTGTGTTGCGCCAAAGTTCCCAGGCAGCAACCGCGTCCGAGCTGGAACGTACCTCGTAGTAGAGATTCGCGATCTTCTCACGCCATTCCCACAATTGTTGAACCTCGTTCAAATCACCCACTTCCATGTCGGTACTCACGCCGCTCGTTGATCTGAAAGCCAGCTCAACCACCTCGGCGCGGCTACGAATTTGCCTTGTCTACTCGATCGTTTGCGATGGCCGTTCATGTGCCATCTAGACCGGGACCAGACTACAGCTGAAAGGCTTCAGCAAGCTGCAACTTATTCCGTTTGCTGTAGTCGACAAAGAGCGATCACCTTACTGAAGTTCTGGAATTATTTTGCGTCGAGAAACGTGGTCCGGTGCTACTTTCCTTGTTTCGGCGAAACGTTCCTAGAAATCCGGTCTTCGGTCCGCCTTTACAGAACTAGCCGCCCAAAAGGATATCTTTGGTTCCATAATGTTAATTATGCGATCTTTTTGTGTAGCCGCAAAGTTAGAATGTCCTGTTTCTGCAAAGTTGGAATGTCACTCTCCCCGGGGCCAAGCGACGTCTGGGAGATTGCGGATGGGATTGATAGCGATGAGCGAGCGCGATCTGCAGCGGATCGAGATTTTATCGAAAGTGATCGCCGGCCGGATGACCACGGTGTCTGCGGCACATATTCTTGACCTGAGCGAGCGCCAGGTGCGTCGGCTGCTGCAGCGGATACGAACCGGCGGCGCGGCTTCGATCCGGCACAAGGCGATCGGCCGGCCGTCGAACAACCGGATCAGCGATGGTGTTCGCGATTACGCAGTGACGCTGGTTCGTGAACGCTACGCGGACTTCGGTCCGACGCTGGCGGCCGAGAAGCTGACCGAGCGTGATGGTCTGCGGGTGTCGCGCGAGACATTGCGTGGCTGGATGTCGGAGGCCGGGCTTTGGCTGTCGCGCAAACAGCGTCGAACGTTTCATCAGCCGCGGCTGCGACGCGAGGCCTATGGCGAGCTGGTGCAGATCGATGGGTCCGAGCATCGCTGGTTCGAGGATCGCGGTGACCCGTGCTCGCTGCTGGTCTTTGTCGATGATGCGACTGGTCGATTGATGCAGTTGCGCTTTGTGCGATCGGAAAGCGCCTTCACTTACTTCGAGGCATTGGAGCTCTATCTCGAGCGTCATGGCGCACCGGTTGCCTTCTATTCGGACAAGCATTCGGTGTTCCGGGTGGCGAAGAAGGATGCCAAGGGTGGCCAGGGCATGACCCAGTTCGGGCGTGCGCTTTGCGAGCTAAGCATCGAGATTCTTTGCGCAAATTCCAGTCAGGCCAAGGGCCGTGTCGAGCGGATGAACCGGACGCTGCAAGATCGGCTGGTCAAGGAGTTGCGGCTGGCCGGGATCTGCAACATGGAGGCAGGCAATGCGTTGTTGCCTGGCTTCATGGAAGACTACAACGCACGCTTTGCGATTGCCCCTGCCCGGCCCGACGATCTGCATCGTCCAATGAATCTTGCGCCGGATCGGTTGAAGGAGATCCTGTGCAAACGAGAGCAGCGCTATGTCGGATCGCAGTTGACGTTTTCGTTCGAGCGCAAGCGGATCATGCTGGAGGAGACCGAGGTGACGCGTGGTCTGGTCGGACGCTATGTCGAGACCTATGCCTATGCTGACGGACGCCTGGATGTGCGCTGGAAGGGGTATTGCCTGCCCTACACGGTGTTCGACAAGGATCAGCGAGTGACACATGCGGCGATTACCGAGAACAAGCGGCTTGGCGATGTGCTGGCCTATATCAAGGAACGCCAGGATCAGCCGCAGCCGAAGGTGAAGACCAACAGCGCCAAGAATGGCTATACGCCGCGTGGCCGCAAGCCTGGGCCAAAGACGGATTTCATCAACGATCCGGCGGTGATTCTGCGGCGCGCGAAGGCGTTATCGCGACCTGCTGCGGAGTGAATGGTCGATCGGATAGTCTCAAAGCTAAAGCCGAAGGGGTGTGCCTCACCCGCCCCGATCTGATCTTGCAAGCGGGATCAGCCCAAGCGCAAAATGACATTCCAACTTTGCACAAACGGACATTCCAACTTCCCCGCCACATGCCTCCAGGCTTAGAAAAATAATAAATATATTCATATACTTATGTGTCTTCATGCCGACGTGCCGGAGGCGCCGGTGCGTCCCATTCAAGCCGAGGGGGCTCGGTCCCTCACCTACAAACGGCTAACAGATGGGGCTACAGGGTAAAACGTGCGTCTCGCTTTCTCTCTTGATTTATACACACTCAATGTGTATTTTTTGTTTATGAAGAGCGGCGACATCATAGCGGCACTGAAAAATGATGGCTGGTATGAAGTGGCTACCAAAGGTAGCCACGTCCAATTCAAGCATCCAACCAAACTAGGTCGTGTCACGGTTCCGCATCCGAAGCGCGACATTCCAGTTGGAACGCTCAAGAGCATTGAAAGACAATCCGGTCTGAAACTGAAATAGGTGGCATGATGCGTAACTATATCGGACTGATCCATAAGGACGCTGACAGTGACTTCGGCGTTTCATTTCCTGATTTTCCCGGCGTGGTCACCGCGGGCACGGATCTTGATGACGCCCGTCGGCTTGCCGAGGAGGCGTTGGCCTTTCATGTGGAAGGACTAGTCGAGGACGGCGAGGCTGTTCCCGAGCCCTCCTCCCTGGATGCTGTAATGGCGGACCCTGACAACAGGAACGGTGTCGCAATCCTTGTTTCGCTCAAAGGCGAAAGTAGAAAATCCGTTCGCATCAATGTCACTCTCTCGGAAGACGTTTTGAATGCGATCGACGCTTATGCGGAATCTCAGGGCCTGACGCGTTCTGGTTTTCTGGCCCGCGCGGCAAGACGCGAAATAGCGAATTCACAGGATGCGAAGGAATACGCGTTAAGTGCATAAGCCCGGCATTAGGTAGCAAAGACCACCAAAAGCAGCTTAGGCATCTGAATTACTACAGAAATTACCGGTGTTATGGAGCAAGTGCCACATGCGTCAGGCGGCGCGTTAGGAGTGGCAATGCGCCCACGTTGTCGCCTCTACCGACGCGGTTTTACCAGTGTTTCTGGGGTTATCAGATGGAGCCGTTCGTCTTCTTTCGCCAAACTCTCGACATCGCTTGAAAAACCACTTCTACTGAAAAACAGGTAGTGCTTGCCTGTCGCTCCTTCCCCGTAAGTCGTTTTCTCGGATCGCTCACGCAACAATCGTACGTGGCCAAGGTCGATCACGCGCGATCGCCATTTGCATTCGCCATAGAAAAATGCACCATCCAACAATCGCCCCGCGACATCGATGTCGAAATCGGCGTGACCCCAAATCTGGCCAACCTCCTGCGTCGGAACCGCAAGGACCTCCTGCAGATGAAGCCTTGCAAATTGAAGGGCGATCGGTTCGAACGCAATCCCCATATATTCGGAGAACCGAGGCTCCACGACGCGGTCGTAAACCTCCTCGCCAAACCCGCTGCTGATCGCGCTCAGGTTTGGTCGCACGAAACGATGCCAGAACGACATCAGGCTGTCTGCAACGCGATAGCGGCGGTTTCGGCCCTTTTTGTCGGCATCCAGCGATTTCGAATTATCGATCAAATCAAGCGCGAGCAGTTTTGCCAGGTACGGTCCAATACCGTCTGCTTTGACACCCAGCCGGTTTGCGATCTCCGACTTAGTGTTGCAACCGTCAGATACAGCCGCAACCACGCTTGAGTAAAAGGACGGCTCTCTGAGTTCGGTCTGCAGCAGCGTGTTCGGTTCGTCGATCAGCGTGCCTGTCTCTGTGAGCAAGAGTTTGATGACGTTGTTGCGGAGCGGTTCCTGAGCGTCGCAAAGCTGAAGATAGTAGGGAATGCCGCCGAAAATCGCATAGGTTCTGATAATGTCGTCGGCCGTGTACTCCGGGAAAAACTTGGCGACATCGACAAGGGGCAAGGCCTTCATGTCGAGCGACAGGGTTTTTCGCCCGTAAAGCGGGTTCCGTTCCGCCAACAGCTCTTCCATTTGAGAAATGGCAGAGCCGCAAAGGATCAGTTTCATCGCCCCATCTGCAAGCACGCCGGAATCCCAGAATTTCTGCACGATCGATGGCAGTGCTGGCTCGTTATCAAGCAGATAGGGAAATTCGTCGATCGTGACGATCAAACCCGGATGCTCGCCGGCACGCTCGGCAACATAGTGCAATACCCCCTCCCAGCTTGACAGGGCTTCGAGCTGTGGCTTTAATCCGATTGCCTTTCCGACATCGGATTTGAACTGCTCCAGGTTCAAAAGTGATGAGACGCGGGTCGCCTGAAAGTAGATTTCCGGGCGATTCTTGGCGGCCTCCCGAAGGAACCGCGATTTGCCGATCCGCCGTCGGCCAAATACGATGATGAGGGAAGGTCGTTGCGAATCCAATTCGGTCCGCACCAGCTTGAGTTCACGTTCGCGACCGAGAAACTGCATATGCCTGCCTTCTGGTAATTATAATTACCTTAATCGTGATTACCTTAATCGTGATTACCTTAATGCGATCCCTTTTGTCAAATTGTGCGCCTACGATCAATGCTCTGCTGCCGATCGTCTCGACCAGCGTCCTTGATCTTTCCTCCGTCGGGTTCGGGCTCCTGTCCTGTGCCTTCGGTTTCGGAGCCCTGCTCGCTGCCCTGTCTGTCGGCAACATCCAGGCAAAGCTCGGCTTCGAACGCATGCTCCTCGTTGCCGATGGCGGCGTCCAGAATGTCCACAAGGACATCGTCTCCGTCGAAGAGATATTCCGCCTGCAGGATATGGAGGGGACAAGGGCCAACGAACGCCGTTATCTGCGATAGGCCGTCCTTTGCGGATGAGCGCCGGCCTGTTAGCGTTGCCACCGATGATGTCGCGCAGTCCCATCGCCAGGTGGCTGAGCGGGCGATCGCTTGGAAAGGCCCCGTCATGACGTTCGGATCGACGACCGAGAAATCCGCCTATGGCGCGACAATCCGGCACCTTTGGGGTTTGTCGGCGGATGGGCTCATCGTCAATCACGGCTCCTATGGAGCAACGCCGCTGGACGTGCTGCGCGAGCAGGACCGGTGGCGGGGGATGATGGAGGGGCAGCCGACCATCTTCATGCAGCGGATTCTTCCCGATGCGATCCGGCGCGCGGCCACAAGGCTTGCCGATTTCATGTCGGCCGATCCCGACCGGCTGGTCTTCGTGGAGAATGCGACATCCGGTATCAACGCCATTCTGCGGTCGTTTCCGTTCGAGCGCGGCGACGAGATCCTGGTTCTCTCGCATGGCTACGGTGCGGTCAGGAAGACGGCCGACTATGTCGCCCAAAGCAACGGCGCGCGAACGGTCGAGGTGGACGTCCCCTTCCCTCATCCTGACGAAAACCTTTTGTTGGCCCGTCTCGATGCGGCGATCGGCCCCCGCACGCGGCTAGCAATCCTTGATCATGTCACGTCTCCAAGTGCGTTGACCCTTCCGGTGGCTGCCATGGTTCGCATCTGCCGTGACAGGTGCGTGCCCGTCATCGTCGACGGCGCGCATGCACCGGGGCAGCTGTCTCTCGACATCGCTCAAATTGATGCAGACTGGTATGTCGGCAATTGCCACAAATGGCTCATGGCGCCGAAGGGGGCTGCCTTCCTGTCTGCCGGACCGCGTGCTCGCGAGATCCATCCGACAACCATCTCGCACGGGTTCGGAACGGGTCTTGCCGGCGAGTTCGACTGGGTCGGGACGCGCGACTGGAGTGCGTGCCTCAGCGTGCCGGCGGCAATCGATTTTCGCGCGCGGCTCGGCCATGACGCGTTGATGGCCAGAGACCGTGATCTTGCTTGGGATGCGGCGTCCTATCTTGCCGGTCGGTTCGGAACGGACCTCGGTGCAGACAGGCATTGGCATGGGGCGATGGTTTTGATCAGGCTTCCCGCTGTGCGCGGCATTTTGGCCGACGATGCCGTACGTCTGCGCGAAGCTTTGTTGGACAGGCAGTGCGATGCTGCAATCTCCTTCATCGACGGGGCGATCTGGCTCAGGCTCTCAGTCGCACCCTATAACGAGCCTGGCGACTATGTGAGGCTGGCCGATATGTTGGAGGCCCTGCTCGTGCGCTGACTTGCAAGCGCGCCAGGCTCGCGGGCGCGATTGCCGGTACGTGGCGATCACGGCGTATTGCAATATGCTATCGATCTGTATAAATTGATATCAATGTCATCGATCCTGGTAGGGTGATATCAATGCCAGCCGTCACTATTCGCAATTTGTCTGACGAGACTCACCGTGCCCTTCGGGTCAGGGCAGCTCATCATGGCCGCAGTACAGAGGCGGAAATCCGCGAGATATTGGAGGCGGCGGTCCGCCCGGCCGAGCGTGTCAAGCTCGGTTCGCTTCTGGCAACGATTGGTCGTGAGGCAGGCCTTTCCAATGCGGATGTGGACGCTTTGGGACAGGTTCGCGACAAGACACCGGCCGAACCGACGAGCTTTGAATGATCCTGATTGACACCAACGTTGTCTCGGAGCCTTGGAAACCCGCGCCCGACCCAAACGTGCTGTCGTGGATCGACGCTCAGGTAGTCGAGACACTTTTCCTCTCCGCGATCACGGTTGCTGAGCTGCGCTTCGGTATCGCCGCGATGCCTGCGGGCAAACGCCAGACAATTCTTCATGACCGCTTGGAACGAGACGTCCTGCCGCTGTTTTCAGGCCGCATCCTTGCTTTCGATTTTGAAGCCTCGCAATTCTACAGCGAGCTCATGGCACGTGCCCGCCGGTCGGGCAAAGCAATCGGCACAGCAGACGGCCACATCGCAGCGATCGCAGCAGCGCGCGATCTCGTGGTCGCTACCCGGGATCAAAGCCCATTCGAAGCGGCGGGTTTGAGGGTGATCAACCCCTGGGCTGTGGACCGAGTCTAGGCCCGTAGTCGCTCAGAATCTTGTTCGATTGAGTAGCCCCGCGTTGAGTCCTCGATTGCAGGCGGCCGAGCGAGTTTAGGATACGAGGATCCTGTCAGAGGTGAGTCCCAGGCTGATTTGGACACGCGCCGCGGAAAGCCTCCTCCTGCGGCCGAGCCTTCGTCTTGGCCGACCCCTTCCGCGCGGTGGACCCGCAACGCCCCTAGAGTGAGAGCGCGGACCGGATTTGGCGTGACGGGTTGAGGGCTGGAGAAGAGGTCTCCGGCGCCCGTCATGGAGTTTGGTCCCATGACCCAGATTGAAATTCCGGACGCAGGCCGTGATACGAGCGGCGGCTACAAGGTTGATGTGCGCCGCGGCGAACGAGTGAGCCGCGTCTCGTCCGAGTGGTTTTCGCGCTCGGCTGACGAGCGCTACCTGTCCCTCTCCGAGCTGGCGCGCTCCGTTCGCGATCGTGCCGATCACAGCCGGACCCGCGTTGTGGAGAGCGCTCGCATCCACGTAGAGGCGAACCGCTCCGATCCGGAGCGCCTGGCGCTCCTGCTCCCCGACGCCGATCGTCCTGTCGTGCCGACCCATTGGAGCTTCGGCCAGCTTGCCGCCATTGTTGGCGCCCCGGCCGCCTACTTGCGCCAGCTTCCCGCCCCGCTCGCCGCCATCAACCTGCAATATGGCCTGAGCGCCACGCGGGCCGAGCAGATCAAGACGCTCGAAATCGACCACGGGCGGCTGGAACTGCGCGCCGTCACCGGTCCCGATTATGGCCGGATCTTCGATCACGAGCTCGTCGATGCGGTACAGCGCATCGCCGGCAACGGCACGGGCGACACAAGATGGAAGGTCCCCGGCGTCCTCGACTGGTCGACCGGCATTTATAATCCGCGCGTCGATATCACCAAGGACACGACGACACTCTACGCGTCCGATCGCGACGTCTTCCTGTTCCTCGTCGATGACCTCAACCCGATCGAGGCCGGGCGCCTGCCCGATGGCTCTCCGGATCTTTATTTTCGGGGATTCTATTGCTGGAATTCCGAGGTCGGCGCCAAGACGCTCGGCATGGCGAGCTTCTATCTGCGTGCCGTTTGCCAGAACCGCAATCTCTGGGGCGTCGAGGATTTCGAGGAAATCACCATCCGCCACTCGAAATATGCCGCCTCCCGCTTTGCCCATGAGGCGGCGCCGGCCCTGCTCAATTTCGCGAACTCCTCCCCCCAACCCTTCATCAATGGCATCAGGGCGGCGCGCGAACGGATCGTGGCGCGCCATGACGGGGATCGCACAGACTTCCTGCGCCGTCGTGGCTTCTCCAAGGCCGAGACCGGCAGGATCATCGAGGCGGTGCTGGCCGAGGAAGGCCGCCCTCCTGAAAGCATCTTCGACTTCGTCCAGGGCATCACCGCGGTCGCGCGGGACAAGCCGCATCAGGACGCGCGTCTCGACATGGAGGCGAAGGCGAAGAAGCTTCTGGATAGCGCCGCCTGACACACGGGGCCGGAGACCCGATTGACGGCGCTCCCGCTTTCGATGTCCACGCCCCTCATTTCAACGGAACCGGCGGCGCTGCCCTCGAGAGTGAGGGGCGGCGCTGCGCGTCGTGACGGGTTAAAGGTCGAAAGAGAGACTTTCGGCAGCCCGTCGCGGAGAAACCCGATGGCTATTGCAGTTCAGAAGATAACCCTGTCGTCCTCGCGCGACATTCCCTTCAACAAGCTGGTGCTGAACCAGTCAAACGTTCGACGCGTAGGCTCGTCCGAGACGCACATCTCCAGGCGGGGGGCTGCGTGATGACCCGTCAGGACGCTTCCGATCTCGCCCATCGCCTTGGCCGGCAGGCAGAAGCAGTGTGCCGCCACTATCTCTCCAGCGGCCGCCGCGTAGGTGGCTACTGGCTGGTCGGCGATGTGCACAACACGCCCGGTCGCTCTCTCTACGTCAGGCTTAAGGACTCACCAAAGGGCCCGGCCGGCAAATGGACCGACGCCGCCACGGGCGAACATGGCGATCTGCTCGACGTGATCCGTGAAAGCTGCGGTCTCGTCGCCTTCCAGGAGGCCGTCGACGAGGCACGGACCTTTCTCGCCATGCCGCGGCCTAGGCCTGCCCAGCCGGCCATGCATCAACTCCCGGCGCTGCACGGTTCGCCCAGGGCCGCACGACGCCTGTTCGCCATGTCGCAGCCCATCGCGGGCACGCTCGTGCAATCCTATTTGCGCGAACGCGGCATCACGGATCTGCGCGGAACCGGAAATCTCCGCTATCACCCGCGTTGCTACTATCGGCTCGACGAGCATGTCCCGACCGAGACCTGGCCCGCCATGATCGCGGCCATCACCGATCAGGACGCCAAGATCACCGGGGCGCATCGCACCTGGCTTGACCCGACAGGCCAGGGAAAGGCGCCGATCGATAGGCCGCGGCGGGCGATGGGCAACCTTCTCGGCAACGCCGTCCGTTTTGGCGCGAGCGGCGACGTCATGGCTGCTGGCGAAGGCATCGAGACGGTCCTCTCGATGCGACAGGTCCTGCCTGACATGCCGATGCTGGCAGCGCTCTCGGCAACTCATCTTGGCGCCGTCCTGTTCCAGGATACGCTGCGGCGGCTCTACATTCTGCGCGACGATGATGCGGCCGGCGACGGCGCATGCGACCGCCTGATCGAACGGGCGAACGCGGTCGGGATCGAGGCGATCGTCCTCTCGCCGCAGCTCGGCGATTTTAACGAGGATCTCCGCATTCTTGGTCTCGATTTGCTGCGCGCCCAGACCCGAATGAAGATCGATCCGCGGGATGTCGGACGCTTCATGGAGCCGGCGGCGTAGCTGGCGAGCGGAAACGTGCTGCAGTGCCGTTGTGCTCGTCCGGATGCTTCGGTCGGAGTTAGCGCGCCCCGGCCTTCGAGAGAGCGATCAGCCCACAAGCCGGCCAGCCCGGCAAAGGCGGCGGCCGACTATTTTCCGGCGGCCCAAGTCCAGACGCGGAAGGCCGCCCCGGACTTGGGCCTTTCCATCGCGAGGCAAAATAGTCAGGCGCCGCCATCCTCCGCTGTCGCTTCGGCCCTGCGCTCACGCTGCGGGTGCAGTGACAGCCGGCCCGTGGGCTTCGTCGCCATGAAGGCCGCGACGGTCGCAGCCCAACCGACGGAGCATCCGATGAACGAGCACGACTTCGAACCGCACCACGAATCCTCACCCACCGAACATGTCCTTGAGGAGCTGCAGCTTCACGGCTATCGGCCCTTTGTCGACGAACCCGACCAGCGGCTCCTGCCGGACGGCAACGCGGTCGCAGGCGCCGTTGCCGACATCTTCGACGCCCTGATCGCGACCCTGGAGGATACGCGCCTCGAACCCGATCTCGACGATCTCCTCTGGTCGGCCGTCAATGTCTTCCATCGGGCGGCCGAGCGGATCGCACGCGAGCTCGACGACAACGAACAAGCCCAGAAACGCTCCCAGAGGGAACAGGACGGCAGTGAGGTGAAGTCGGTCGAACTCGAACGCCTGATCGCCGAGGGCATGACGATGATCGAGCGCCGGAACGCCTTCGAGCTGATGCGCGACCAGGCCGGCGAACACTACGAGCGCCATGTGGGCAAGCCCTGGCTCCCGCGCGGCGGATCGAAGGTCAATCATCGCAATCTCACCTCGGCGATGATCGACAGTCGCGACTTCCTGATGGCGAGGAAGCGCGCCGAGCAAGAAATTCTTCTGCCTCCCGGTCCGAAGATCATCATCACAGGTGGAGTCGACTTCAACGATCACCGGATGATCTGGGCTAAGCTCGACCAGGTCTACGCAAAGCATCCTGACATGGTGCTGGTCCACGGCAAGGCGCCGAAGGGTACTGAGAAGATCGCTTCGCTCTGGGCGACACACCGCGGCGTGGCACAAATCGGCTTCGCGCCTGACTGGACGAAGCATGGACGCGCAGCGCCCTTCAAACGCAACGATCTGATGCTGGAGATCGTGCCGAAGGGCGTGATGCACTTCCCCGGCACTGGTATCAACGACAATCTCGCAGACAAGGCCAGGAGGCTCGGCATTCCGGTCTGGACGTTCGGCGGCGCGTGAGCGCCGACGCCTGGGCATAACGAACGGGGACGACGTACCCTCTGCCCAGGCCCCCATCCCGCTCGCATCGGCCTGAGCCGGCAAGACCAGGTGGCTCTCGTCACCGGACACCCCGCCGCTCTTGTGGGCGATCCTTGATCCAGCAGCACGGTTGGCGGCATCAGCCGGACGGTCCGCTGACGGGCTTGCGCCGTCGCGGGCTGCCGCGGCGATTGCCGCTGCCACCAAATGGGCGTTCCGATGAGAGACGGCCCGGCCTGCGATCCATCATCATCATGAATCGGTGCGGCCGGATCGATTCAAACTTGTCGTTGGACGCGACGGATAAAGCTGGCGATTCTCCTCGCATGACAACCCATTCCTACCAGCTCTATTGCCAGCGTATCGATGAGACCCGAAACATGGCACGCTATTATGCCTTGTCGATCCAGCCGACCCTGTTCGGGGAGATCGCCGTCATGCGCAGCTGGGGTCGCATAGGCAAGTCCGGCGGAGAAAAGAGCGAGATCTTTTCCAGTGAACAGCAGGCGATTTCGCATTTCCTGGCGCTTGCTCGCAGGAAGCGCAAGAGGGGATACGTTCCGGTTGGGATGGATCGACGGGATGTGAATTGAGGATCGTGCGCCGAACCGATCGCCGCCGGCAAAGCCCGGCTGCCGAGCCTGATCAGTCACCGGTGCCGTCTGAGGCCGAGGCAGGTTCGTTTGTCGGTGCCACGGCCACAAGATCCTGATCCCGGCTGAGATCCAGATCGCCCCAGATCGACGACTTGCGTGCGAGGGCCTTCGGTTTCCGGGGCTGCTTGATCTCGACGATGAACGGCTTTGTCTGGCGCATGTGTCCTCCGCGCGGGCGAATCTCTTGGCAACGATATCCATTGCATCGGCCTTAGCAACTGGTCGAGCGCGAGAATGTTCCGTTCGGGCCGCCTCGTCGTCGGTGGGTCGGGCGATACGCTCGTCCGGACCTTTCCGGTGATGAATGTGCGGTCGCGCCAATGCTCTTTCCTTCGAGCGTCTGTTATCCGGCAGCCCATCTGCGGGCTCGATGGGGCTTGTCTGACCGGAGAGTGGCTGTGCCTCGATCGTGCTGCCGCAACGGCAATCGCAATTTTCTTACCCCTGCCGGCTTTGCCGTCATTCCGCGCCAACTAACAAACTTGCGACTTGCCGTCCTCCATTGCATTTCGGCCCTATGGGTGCGGTCCGATCGTCCCCGGTCTTTGCGACAGCCATCGAGGCCGCGATGGTCGTGGCCCGAAACAGCGAAAGGAACAGGACAATGGCAACCATCGGCACTTTCACTTCCACCGAAACCGGCTTCTCCGGCTCGATCCGGACCCTCGCCCTCAACGTCAAAGCCCGCATCGCCCGGATCGATAACCCCACCGACAAAGGCCCGCACTTCCGCATTTTCGCGGGCGCCGTCGAGCTCGGCGCCGCCTGGCAGAAGACATCCGAGCAGGGCCGCGACTACCTCTCGGTCAAGCTCGACGATCCGAGCTTCCCGGCCCCGATCTACGCGACACTCTCGGAGGTCGAAGGCGACGACGGATACCAGCTGATCTGGTCGCGCCGCGTTAGCCAGGACTGACAGACACAGCCCCGCCGAAAGGCGGGGCTTTTCCTGCTACATCTGGATGCCGGAGCCGGTATCGAATCCTGCTCCGGCATTCATGTATGCGGAGGTTGCGTCCTCGGGGACGCGACTTGCCTCTCTGTGTGTACATTTTGCTCACGCAGGTCCAGAGTCAAGGATTCACAGCATTTGCAGCATTTACAGAAAATTCATAATTGCTGTAAATGCTGGAGTATTTCGGTTTACCGTGCTATGGTTCAAACGGGCAGGAAATATTCAGGAGATTGACGATGGTGCGTCGAACCGGTTCCTATACGACGAGCGATCTATCGCGAAAATCGGGGGATATAATTGCGGAGGCGCTGCGCCACCCCGTCACCATCACGCAACGCAACAAGCCGCGGCTGGTTCTTTTAAACATCGAGGATTACCAGCGCCTCATGCAGCAATCGGATGTGCGCACCTCAGGCACGATCGAGACCATGTCCGAGACCTTGCTGGCAGAATTCGAGTCGGCTGTCGAGGAATATGCCGATAGCGACGAGGGCGGCCGGTGACCGGATACGACCATATCCGGACTGCAGCAGTCATTCGCTATCCCTATCTCTGGAGCCGCGAGGCCAGCTATGGCGAAACGGAAGGGCGCAAGCATCAGCCCGTTGCGGTTGGTGTTCGCATGCAAAGGCCGGATGGCGATCTCGTGCTGTTCTTCCCAATAACGACAAAACACCCGGACGGTTCTCGCTTCGCCGCCGAAATCCCGACAATCGAGAAACGACGTGCCGGGCTCGACGCAGACCTCCGACTTTGGATCATCCTCGATGAGTTCAATAGCGACGTTATCGGACGGTCATTCTATCTTGAGCCTGAACCTCCCATCGGGCGTTTCAGCAAGGCCTTTTTTCTGCCCCTCCTTCGCGAATTCGTTGCCCGTCGCAAATCGTCGACAGAGGTTAACCGGTCCCGTTGATCGCCTCGAAAGACGCGCACGAGCATCGAGCTCGGTTGCGTCTTAACGGCGCGATACGGAGAGCGGGATGTTTGCTCTGATCCTCCAACTGTGGCACGGCGAACAGGCGGCCTCAAGGATGCGCGGTCCCGCCAATTTTTCGCGGCCGGACTATGTCCGTCCGCACAAAATCGGTTCCCCCGCGCCCCGCCTTGCGGTCGCTTTCGCGATCCTTGACCCCGCCTGCTCGCCGCACCGCCGTTCGTCATCTTTCACCCTCTCCAGGAGACAGGACGATGACGTTTTCCATAGAAGAACAGATCGAGGAGCTGCGGGTTGAACTGTCGAATTCGGTCGATCCGGCCGAACGCCGTCAGATTATTGCCGAGTTGGATCTGGCACGAGCCGAACTCAATGTGGCGGTGGCGGAACAATTGGGCACGATCGATACCGAGCCGCCCTTCTGAGGCCGGTGGCGCGAGCCCCGATCGCCTTACAAAATATCTCCGTCTGGCGGTCGCACGGTCCTAATCTCTTGTCTCAAGCCCACCTGCGACCTATTCAATCGGTCGCACCACGTCACTGTGGAACCGGTTCTCGTTCACGCATGCGCGCATGTCCCGCCTGCGAAACCAGATGGCGCGACCGCATCGCAGCGGCGCGTTGCCGGCGGTAAAGACGATCTGTTCGTCGGTTCGCATTTGCAGCACTTCATGGGGTTGGATCAACGGCCGGGCTGCGAGCTGCTTTGATCGTGTTCGCGATGATCCCCGAGGCTGGAAACTGCGGCTCTCCTGATTGATCTCGACCGTCGTCGTGCCGCATCGGCGTGAGATATAGTCGGCCGTTTCCGGATCGTTGATGGCCGCAAACGAAATCCAGCTGGCGCTCTCGAACCATTTGCTGGCGGCGTCGCGACCGCCATAGGTTTCGCGCATCTGGCCGATCGATTGATAGATCATCGTCAGCGTGATGCCATACTTGCGGCCGGCGTCTCTCGCGGTTTCGAGAATGCGCATGTAGCCGAGGCGGGCGACCTCATCGAGGAGGAAGAGCGCGTGCCCATTCATTGCGCCGTCCCGGTTGTAGATCGCGTTCAAGAACGAGCCGATGATGAGGCGGGCAAGCCCGGCATGGTTCTCGAGGGTTTTCAGATCAATGTTGATGAACACGTCGGTTTTGCCGGTGGCGATGTCTTCGGTCGAAAAGCTCGACCCGGACACGAGCGCGGCATAGTTTGGATAAGAGAGCCAATGGGTTTCCTTGATCGCATTGGCGTAGACGCCTGAGAAGGTTTCCGGGGTCATGTTGACGAAAGCGGCGACATTTTCCCTGACGAAAGCCGATGCGGAATTGTCGTAGATTTCCTGCAGGCGCTGGCGCAGTTTCGGCTCCGGCTCGGACAGGTTAGCCCGCGCCTGGCGGAGCGTCTGATGGTGTTCGACCGTATGTCCTGACAGGCAGATGTCGGCGATGATTGCGGTTAGAAGCTGCTGCCCGGAGGTTCGGAAAAAGTCGTCGCGTAGGCCTGCTGCGCGACCGCTATCGCTCATGATCCAGGACGCGACGGCAGCAATATCTTCCTCCTTGCGGCCGCCGAATTTGCCGATCCAGTCGAGCGCATTGAATCCACTCTGTGACTGATGCGGATCGAGAATGCGAATTTCGCGGCCCGCCGCTTTGCGATGGTCCGACACCATGGGAGCGACTTCGTTTGAAGGATCGAGGAGGACGAGGGTGCCGCCCCATTTGAGCGCCGTCGGAATTGTTACCGAAGTCGTCTTGAAACCGCCTGATCCCGCAAAGACGATCCCGTGGGTCGAGCCGAACGAGCAATCGAAACAAAGCAGTGGTGACCTGCCGCCGGATCCCCAGCTTTCCTTGTCGTCGCTGCGAAACGACCGGCCGGCGACAGGATCGCGATCGACTCGGTAGCACTCACCAATGACAATGCCGCCCGTCTGGGGAAAGAGTTTGTGCGCGTCGCGCAGCGTGATCCAGCCGGCATCGCCATGAATGGCGCGCCTGCCCCGAACGCGCTTTGGCCGAGCGTCGGCGAAGGCCGCATTGCCGAGGAGCACGACGCGCAGAGCGAAGGCGGCCGATATTAATAGAACCGCTGCGCCGGCCACAGCGCCTGCATCGGGAGCGGTCATGATCGATCGACCGCCGACGCCGCCCGTCGCAGACGTCTCGAGGCGCGATGCTTCCCTGAGGACGGCGCTGGCGAGGCTCGCGAAGCTTCCCGCTGCAACACCCCAGCCTGCATGTCTGATGCTTGCTGATCCGGCGCAGGCAAGTAGGAAGACAATGCCGGTCGCGGCCGCGAGCGCAGACGGCAATGCGATGCCGGCCTGGGTCAGAAAAAGCCTCGTCGCCTGTGTCCCGGCAATCCCGGCAAATGCCTCTCCGATCCCGCTCGTCGTCATCGTTGCCGATACCATCAGGCCGATCGCGAGAGCGGGCAGCCCGATCCTATGCCCGATCATCCCCGAAAGCCTCCGCGCCGAGCTCTGCCAATCGTGCCCGCTCTTGTTGGTCGCCGCTCAATCGCCGAGCGAGCTCGATCAGGGCCCCCAGAAGCACGGCGCGTTTTTCGAACCTGAGGCCCGCCTTGACGATCAGGCCGCCGAGCTCGATTTTTTCGCGTGTATCCTTTTTTCGGGCGTCGAATTTGGTCACGCGTGCCATGCGCTCAATCCTCAGCAGACCCGCCCGTAGTCGCGCCAGGCGCGACCGGCGCGGTTTGAACCGGCCCCGCTTCGGATCGCCTGGCCTGCTCGCTGCCGCCCGATGTCTTGCCTTTGCGAAATCGCCTCGTGAGCTCTTCGAAGGCAGCCTCAAGTTCGGCCTCTTCGACCTCGATCTCGCCAAATCCTGCTTTCAGTGCGATACGGCCGATGCGTTCGGCTTCACGCGTTTCGGCAAGCCTCAGCTGTTCCTGCAGCTTGGAAATCTCCTCACGGATCCTGGAGGATGGCTTCTTCATTCCGGTTCGTCCTTTCATGCCGTTTCGAACGCGATCGGCATGACAGTCCCGTAGATCGGCGCGCCGATCTACTATCACATATGCGAGTTGGCGCAGCCGACACCTTTGCGCATGATCCCGGCCGATCCGAAGGAGCGGTCCTGAAGGGCGCAATTATACGTCGCTGGCGCGACGTCCTTGCTGAGGGCCCGGACTGTTTCCGTCTCCAACGGACATTGTGGTTTCGCCGACCTCCAGGAGCCGTTCCCGTGGCCGTTCCGCATTTTTCCGTCAGCATCGTCGCCCGCGGCTCCGGCCGCAGCGCCGTGCTGTCGGCGGCCTATCGTCACTGCGCACGCATGGAGTTCGATCGGGAAGCCCGGATCATCGATTACACGCGCAAACAGGGGCTCCGGCATGAGGAATTTGCAATCCCCACCGATGCTCCGCCGTGGCTGCGGTCAATGATCGCCGATCGTTCGGTCTCTGGCGCCTCCGAGAGGTTCTGGAACGCCGTGGAAGCCTTCGAGACCCGCGCCGATGCACAACTTGCCAAGGATTTCACCATCGCCTTGCCGATCGAGCTAACAGGCGAGCAGAATATTGCCCTCGTTCAAGATTTCGTTGCGACCCAGATCACGGCCAGAGGCATGGTGGCCGACTGGGTCTATCACGATGCCCCCGGCAATCCGCATGTCCATCTGATGACGACGCTGCGTGCGCTGACGCTTGACGGTTTCGGGGGCAAGAAGATTGCGGTGCGCGGCGCTGACGGCAATCCGATCCGCAACGATGCGGGCAAGATTGTCTACGAGCTCTGGGCTGGTGGCATCGACGATTTCAACGGGCTGCGCGACAGCTGGTTTGTCTGCCAGAACCGGCATCTGGCGCTCGCTGGTCTTGAGATCAAGGTCGATGGGCGCTCCTTCGAAAAACAGGGGATAGAGCTGACGCCGACAATCCATCTCGGCGTCAGCGCAAAGGCGATCGAGCGGAAAGCGGCTGGTCTCAGCCCTTACGTCTTGCTGGAGCGGATCGAGCTTCAGGAGGCGCGGCGCGCAGAGAATGCTCGTCGTATCCGTCGCAATCCCGATATCGTTCTTGACCTGGTCATCCGCGAGAAGAGCGTTTTCGACGAACGTGATGTGGGCAAGGTGCTGCATCGCTATATCGATGATGCCAGGGTGTTCCGAAGCCTGATGGCGCAAATCCTGCAGAGTCGTCAGATAGTGATGCTCGAGGAGGAGCGGACCGATTTTACCACCGGGCTGCGCGCGGCGGCCAGATACACGACCCGCGAGATGATCCGCCTCGAAGCCGAGATGGCGAACCGGGCGATCTGGCTGTCGCAGCGCTCATCGCATGGTGTCAGACACAGAGTTCTCGAGGCGACGTTTGCGCGTCATTCGGCTCTGTCGGACGAGCAGAAGGTGGCGATCGAACATATTGCCGGCGGGGAGCGGATCGCAACCGTGATCGGCCGTGCCGGCGCCGGCAAGACGACGATGATGAAGGCGGCCCGCGAGGCCTGGGAGGCGGGAGGTTATCGCGTTATCGGCGCAGCACTTGCCGGCAAGGCGGCAGAGGGACTGGAGAAGGAAGCGGGTATTGTCTCTCGCACCCTGTCGTCCTGGGAACAGCGCTGGAGCCGGGGCCGAGACCCGCTCGATGACAAGACGGTCTTCGTTCTCGACGAGGCCGGCATGGTGTCGTCCCGGCAGATGGCATTCTTCGTTGAAGCCGTGACGAGAGCTGGCGCCAAGCTCGTGCTTGTCGGCGATCCCGAACAACTGCAGCCGATCGAAGCGGGCGCCGCCTTCCGGGCAATCACCGACCGCATCGGCTATGCCGAACTCGACACGATCTACAGGCAGCGCGAGCAGTGGATGCGTGACGCCTCGCTCGACCTTGCCCGCGGCAATGTCGGTCGGGCCATCGACGCCTATAGGGCCAACGACAAGATCATCGGCTCGGAGCTGAAGGCGCAAGCCATCGCCAGTCTGATCGCGGACTGGGATCGTGACTACGATCCGGCCAAGACCTCGCTGATCCTGGCGCATCTGCGCCGCGACGTGCGCGCCTTGAACGAGATGGCACGCGAACGGCTTGTCGAGCGCGGTATCGTGGAACAGGGCTTCGTCTTTGCGACGACCGAGGGCAAACGCCAATTTGCAGCCGGTGACCAGATCGTCTTCCTGAAGAACGAGGCTTCGCTCGGCGTCAAGAACGGCATGTTGGGCAAGGTGATCGAGGCAGCGCCCGGCCGCATCCTCGTCCAGACCGGTGCGGGCGATGACAACCGGCAGGTGGTCGTGGAGCAGCGCTTCTACGGGCATGTCGATCACGGTTATGCCACGACGATCCACAAGAGCCAGGGCGCCACCGTCGACCAGGTCAAGGTTCTGGCCTCGTTGTCTCTCGACCGGCACCTGACCTATGTGGCGATGACCCGCCATCGCGAGGATCTCAGCCTCTACTATGGTCGACGCTCCTTTGGAAAAGCTGGTGGGCTCGAGGCCATCCTGTCGCGCAGGAATTCCAAGGAAACGACGCTCGATTACGAGGAGAGCTCTTTGTACGGCCAAGCCTTGCGCTTTGCAGAGGCCCGAGGGCTGCACCTCATGAACGTCGCCCGCACGATCGCACACGATCGGCTCCAATGGGCCGTCCGGCAGAAACAAAAACTCGCCGACCTCGGTGCCCGTCTTGCGGCAGTCGGCGCTGCACTCGGACTGGTCCCAGTAGGCAGCAACCAATCCATCCCGAACAGGATCAAGGAGGCCAAGCCGATGGTATCAGGCATCACCACCTTCCCGAAATCGCTTGAGCAGGCTGTCGAGGACAAGCTCGGCGCCGATCGCGGCCTCAAGAAACAATGGGAGGACGTCTCGACCCGCTTCCATCTGGTTTACGCCCAGCCGGAAGCGGCCTTCAAGGCGATCACTGTCGACGCCATGGTCAAGGACCATTCGGTCGCGCAATCCACCCTCGCGAGGATCGCCGGTGAGCCCGAAAGCTTCGGTGCGCTGAAGGGCAAGATCGGTCTTCTCGCCAGCCGTGGCGACAGGCAGGACCGGGAAAAAGCCGTCGCCAACGTGCCGGCGCTCGCCCGAAATCTTGAACGCTACCTTCGTGAGCGGGCCGAGGCCGAATTGAAGCATGAGACGGAGGAGCGCGCGGTCCGGCTCAAGGTTTCGATCGACATCCCGGCCCTCTCGCCAGTGGCCAAGCAAACGCTCGACCGCATTCGCGATGTGATCGATCGCAACGATCATCCGGCTGGCCTCGAATATGCGCTGGCCGACAGACAGGTGAAGGCCGAACTCGAAGGTTTCGCGAAGGCTGTGTCCGAGCGCTTCGGGGAGCGGACCTTCCTCCCCTTGGCCGCGAAAGACACTGATGGCAAGACCTTCGAGACCGTCACGGCAGGAATGACGGCCGGCCAGAAGGCCGAGGTCCAGTCCGCGTGGAACTCCATGCGCACGGCTCAGCAACTTGCTGCTCACGAACGAACGACGCAAGCGCTCAAGCAGGCCGAGACGCTGCGGCAGACGAAGAGCCGGGGGCTCTTTCTGAAATGACGGCGGGAGCTGGAGCGCGCCGGGCGACGACCCCGCAACAACGACGAACTGCCGGAATGATTGTGATGACCGCATTTCTCGCCATTCTGGCGGCCGGCACTGCCCTCGTCGGCGGATACCGCATCAATCTGACGCCGAGCGAGCCGCTCGGCCTATGGCGTATCGTCCCGCTCTGTCGCCCCGTTGCTGTCAACGACCTGGTATTCATCTGCCCACCGGCCACCGCGGAAATGCGGGAGGCGCGAGCGCGTGGCTATCTCCGTTCCGGCTCCTGCCGAGGCGGCGTCGCACCGCTGATCAAGACAGTAGTCGCCGTCGCAGGACAGCGTGTCGAAATCGGCGCCAGCGTGAGCGTGGACGGGCGGATGGTTTCCTCTTCCAGTCTTGCGCAACGGGACGGCAAGCGCCGGCCATTGTCGCCGTTTCCGGGTGGTATTGTGCCGCCAGGATATGTCTTCCTGCATTCCGCCTTCCCCGCCTCCTACGACTCCCGATATTTTGGTCCGATGCTTGCCTCCAGCATCCTCGGCCTGGCGCAGGAGGTCATCACCTTTGCGCCGTGACTATCTTCGAGCGATGCTGCTGATATTTGCCTCGATCGCGATCGGCGTTGTGGGCTGGAGCGGCCATGTGATGCTCTTGCCCGTCGCGATCGGGTTTCCAGTTGTTTGGTCGATCTCACAAAGCAGATTGGTAGCTGCACTCGTTTCCACCGGATACTTCCTGGCCGCGTCGCGCGGTCTGCCACAGGGCGTTGCCGCCTTCTATTTGTCTGATATCTGGCCGGGCTTGCTGCTCTGGCTATGCGCGTCCATCAGTTTTGTCATCGTGCACGCCGTCTCCTGGACGAAGAAGGCTGGCACTCGTCCGTTCTGCTATCTTCTCGCGGCCGTCGTCATGGCTCTCCCGCCGTTCGGCATCACCGGCTGGGCGCATCCCGTCACTGCCGCGGGGGTTCTGTTTCCGGGATGGGGATGGTGGGGACTTGGGCTGATGACAGCTGGCCTAGCGGGCCTCGTCACCCGCATGTGGCCAGCTGTCGCCATCGCCTTGGCAGGCCTTTGGCTGTGGTCCGCCGCAATCTGGACCGACCCGAAACTACCGGAAGCCTGGCGCGGCGTCGATCTGGAATTGGGTGCTTCGCTTGGTCGTGAGGCCGGTCTTCAACGGCAGCGTGACCTGATCGCAACGGTGCGCGGTGCGGCTGGCGATAAGGCCCGCTTTGTGGTGCTGCCGGAAAGTGCGCTCGGTTTCTGGACACCGACCGTGGAGCGATTTTGGAGAGGCGCCCTCGGTGACGGCGATGCGACTGTCATCGCTGGCGCTGTGGTGGCCGACGCGAGGGGCTACGACAATGTCCTCGTGTCGATCGATAGCGAGAGCGTCCGCATCCTCTATCGCGAACGCATGCCGGTCCCCGGCTCGATGTGGCAGCCGTGGCGATCCTGGTTCGGAGAAAGTGCCGGTGCCAGGGCGGATTTCTTCGCAAACCCAGTCGTTTCCGTTGGTGCCGGCCGGGCAGCCCCTCTGATCTGCTACGAACAACTGATTGTTTGGCCGATCCTTCAGTCCATGCTCCACGATCCGGATCTTGTCGTTGCTGTCGGAAACGGATGGTGGACCGAAGGCACATCGATCGTCTCCATCCAGCGGGCTGCTACGACCGCATGGGCGAGGCTCTTCGCAAAGCCGCTTGTTACTTCCTTCAACACCTGATCGCCAAGGAGACACCCATGCTCGACGAAGCCGTGATAAAAGAATGCGCCGACCCTTCCCTCAGACCCGCGATCGTCGAGCAGTTCGTGACATCAGCGGGCTCCGCTGATCCCCTCGCCGTCACCGTCAGATCGGGCGGCCGATTGATCCTCGTGCCGAAAGCGTCGTCAGCAGAGGATGCGATGGCGATCGTACGGCAATATGCTGGTCGGGCGGTCGTCCGCGTTGGGCTCACTCAGTTTCCCGCGGGCGTTGGCGCCAAGGAACCGGCGGATCTGAAGCCGGACATTGTCGATGCCTGCCAGAACCTTCGCCAGGGCACGGCGATGTTCGCCAAGGTCCTGAAGATCGTTGGGAAATGGTATGGCAACCCCACGAGCAAAGACGTCTTTCCGCAGATCTTCGAGGATGCGGTCTACGCATGGAAGACCGGCGAGTTCGAGGGTGTGCATGTGTTTCAGGCAGAGGATCCGGGAACAGCGGTTGAAGTGCCGCAGCAAAGTAGAGAGAAGATCCTCGCCGAGGAAGAGGAAGACGCTGACGCAAAACCAAGAGAGGAACAGCCAGAGGCGGAGCGAGATGCTGGGCGCGCGCGGATACGGATCGATCTGTCGCGCATTGGTGGCCAGCAATAGCACCGAGTTCGTCCCGCGTTGGCGTCATCTGTCGGCCATTCCTTGATCAGGAATGTAGGCCGCGTCGCCAAACATACGCCCGACCCTGTGCGCCAATCGACCTCGCAGAACCAGCCCGACCGGGGCGTTGGCGGATGCTGTTTCCCGGCGCGGCGCGGTCATCGACGCTGGCGACATTCTCGAAGCGTTCGTTCTCGCCGTTTATCTTGAAGAAAATGGCGAACCGCGACACGGCGGCCTGCCGACTGCGGTCGTCTCAGCCAATCTTCAGCCGAATTTTCTCTTCAGCTCCTCGCGCTGCTGCGCATGTTTCTCCGGGTTGACCTCGCGCAGCTTGCGCAGGTTTACGACCTTCCATTTGACGGCAGGCAGGTCGGCGGCCCGGGGCAATCCAATCGTGTCGAAGTCAGGCTCTCCGTCATGGAGGGTGAGCAGAAAATGCCGTTCGGGCGCCTTCAGCCTGCCTTTTATGTCCTTTATCAAGCGAAGGCGCGTTTCCTCAAGGTCCTTGAGGGGAATATGCACCTCGGTCATGCCTTCGAATTCCCGCGTGAATGGCATCTCCAGAGGCTGTAGCGATGGCCCGATAACCTCATGCATTGGGCGGCTGGACATCGCGACATAGATCAGGAAGGTCCGAAACAACTCATCGGTAATGCCTTCATTGTCGTAGAGTAGCCGCACATCGTAGAGGTCGCGCGGATGCTGGCGATCAAGCGCCGCAACGAGTTTGCCGCCGAACAGGTCCGGAAAAGCGACAACCGGCATCTCCGCAAAACCGTACGCGTCTTCAACCGCCTCGGTGACCGTGCGAAGCTCAGGCTCATGGACCGTGCCGCGGCCGACTGGAGATGTCTCGATCTTGACCTCGACGGTATCTCTCCTGATGAGCAGGCGGGTTTCATTGCCGCTACCTCCAGCAATACGCTGCGATGTCACTCCAGGCAGCGTTTTGGGAATGGCGTCGCCGAGTCGATCGAGTGTCGCGCTGATGTCGTCTAGAGCCTCCTCGCGCGGCTTCAGGGGTAGATACGTCAGATCGATGTCAACAGACAGGCGCGGAAAGTCTCGGTAAAACAGATTGATGGCCGTACCGCCCTTGAGCGCGAACGCCTCCTCCCTGGCGATCTGAGGCAGGGCTCGGATCAGTAGTTGCACCTGAGATTTGTAGCGGTCACGCGCCAAGTTCTTCTTCCTTGCGGCCAGGCACGAATTCAGGCGGGACGGTCACGCGATAGATCGGGTGCAGGCGCCCCCCCTTCACAATCGAACGATCCCCACTTCCAAGATCGACATTGGCCAGATCGAGATGTTTGCGCCATGCATGTCCATGCCGCTCGGCGAAGACCAGAAAGAGCCGTTTTACTTTCACACTGCGACAGTCCTGCAGAAGCTCGGAGAGCTTTCTCGGCCGCAGATTACTCAGTGACTGGAAAAGCGTATCGACGTTATGAAAGCTTTCCTCTTTGGGGAGTTCATCAATCATTTCCATGATCGCACGTTCGGGCGATGACATCCTCATTGGCCACGTCCAAGGGGAAAGCGAAAGCGATTGGCCATCGCCACTCGCCAAGCTGAAATCGCTGTTGTCGATGCCCAGATCAAAGTCGGTAAACAGATTGGTCGGTCTCAAACATGGCCTGATGTTCAGGCTCAATCTTTCGAACCAAGACGGCACCTCACCGTAAAGGTATAGCCGGGCGTTTCCGCCAAAGGATAGGTAATGGGTCACGCCGGCAAGCTGCAATGCACTCATACCGCCAACATGAACCCGGTGGTTCATGAGTTGCTGCGTGGACAAGACCGGTATTTTCCAGTCTATCAATACGTCTGGTCGAGTTCCGGCCGGGAATGGTCGCCGAAACAGGCCCCGTCCAAGGCTTTCGAGCCAGCCGTTCCGTGTATATTGATGCGCGGATTGCCTGGAGATGCCGTTTTGGTTCATCCAGGAGGAGTCGACCAGGAAACCTTGAGGCACTTGGTTTAGGACTTTCTTTAATGAATCGTCTTTTTGTCTATCCATGAATGACGTAAATACCATTTTCGAAAGTTGGTGTCCAGATAACTTTATAATGTATCGAAAATGTCAATTAAATATTGACCAATAGGAATATCTATAAAGGCTCGTCCAGCCGAAAAGCCATTCTAGCCCATGGCGATCTACGCCAAACCTATTACCTGATTGACCCGGAGCGGCGTACCTATCTAGGTCAGGTACTCGCCCAAGCGCTGCGATGTTGGTGCTGCCCTTGTGACGCTGGATTCCTCGCCTCCCCTGCGCTGTGCGTCTCTACACCTCACAGCTTAGCCACTTGCCGAGTGGTGGCACAATGGTGTTGCGAGCCCATGGCCCTGCCATAGCACCCGGAGCATCTAAACGGAATTTGGCCGGGCGCGGTCTTCACCGACTGCGCCTTTCGTCATCGAGGGTAGAATTGAACGGGCGGACTGAAGGTCGACAATTTAGACGGGGATGATAGCTGACAGTTTTGCGGCGCGAAGCGTCTGGAGACGCCGCCGTGATCGATCAGGCCGACATCGAGATTGCAGAAGCACACGACATGGTCGCCGTTTTCCAGCTCGGCCAACCTGACGAGCTCGCCATGAACTTCGCCACGACATGCTATACTGCAGCAATCGTCATCTGATGGATGGGAAAGTCTCCAACCTAGGCCACATCGTCTCAGTTTCTCGCTCGTCGTTCAAGCGACAAACGGCAGGACGGCGCGGAGGTTCCCGTTCATATCGCCGAGGCATTAATCCCAGCCAATTGCTATTAGACGTGTGAAGTCTGCGTCGTCACCCTTTTTCCGGGAACATTACCAACCGGGAGAAACCGACGTTGCGAAGAATCCAATCACCGCTTCTTCTCATGGCAGTCTTTGCAGCCTGTCTGCCTGAGCTCGCGCATGCCGAAACGCTCGTGGTCAATAGCTACGGCGGACCTTACGAGGCCATCATTCGCCAGGCCATCATCGAGCCATTCGAGCGCAAGACCGGCATTGATGTCGTCTATGACGCTGTCGGCTCCGCCTCACAGGACTATGCCAAGATCAAGGCGACCAACGGGCATCCGGGCTTCGACGTCGTCGTCATGACTGCGTCGCAGTCGCTCCAGGGCTGCCGGGATGGCGTGCTGGACAAGCTGGACGCCGCCGCAATCCCCAACCTCGCCTCCCTCACGGCAAGCCTTCAGGACGCGGCCGGCCCCTGCGGCGCCGTGCACGAGGTCCAGTACCTGTCGCTGCTCTACAGAACCGACAGGCTTGGCTCCGCGCCGACCTCTTGGACGGACCTTCTCGGCCCAAATCTGGAAGGCAAGGTCGTCCTGCCGACTTTCCAGAATATCATGGCCGTCTATCTCCTGGAGATGATGTCGATCACCGAGGGAGGCGGGCTGATCGACAATATCGATCCGGGTTTTGCGGCCATGGCGCGGCTTGCCAGGCAATCGATCGGCTTCGAGCAATCCTCCGCCATCCTCGAAAGCTACATCAAGGACGGCACGGTCTGGGCGATGCCCTTCTGGAACGGTCGCGCCCAGCTGCTCGTCGACGAGGGTCTGCCCGTCGACTACGTACGGCCGAAGGAAGGGACCATCCCGCTTCTTGCGACGCTGAACATTCCCGTCGGCTCCGAGCATAAGGCCGCGGCAAGATCCTTCATCGATTTCTTCCTCGAAAGGACCAGCCAGGAAGCCTGGGTCACAGGCTACAAGGTCGGCAGCGCCCGCACCGACATCGAGGTTCCGGAAGCCCTGCGCCGCCGGCAGATCACCTCTGCCGAAGATCTCAAATCGCTCAGGATGCCCGATCTGACCGTGCTCGGTGACAAGCTCTCCGAATGGGGCGAACGCTGGGACCGAGACGTCGTCTCGCAGGCCCGTTGAGGAGTTTCCATGGTAACGCTTGCCGCCACTGTCCCGGCCTTTTCCGGGCGCCTTTCCATGCGAGCGCCGGCATCGATGCTACTGGCGCCGTCCTGCCTCCTGCTTACGATCTTCTTCGCGCTTCCGATGGGCGTGATGATCGGCATGAGCTTCCTCGATAGCCGGACCCTTGTCCCGACGCTTGCAAACTACGAACGCTTCTTCGTCGACGGTTTGTCCCTGGCCGGTTTTGTCCGCACGGCGATCATGTCGGCCCTCGTCGCCGTGGCCGTCACACTGCTTGGCTATCCAGTGGCCTATTTCCTCGCCCGTTCGCGCTCGCGCTGGCGGACCGCCGTCTTCGCGCTGGCGCTCGCGCCCGAGCTCGCCGGCGTGGTGCTACGCACCTACGGCTGGCTGATCATCCTCGAGGATCGTGGCTTCATCAATGATGCGCTGATCCATCTCGGCATCATTTCAACGCCGCTTCCCCTCTCGAAGAGCTTGTTTGCGGTTGTCGCCGGGCTGACGCATGTCGTGCTGCCCTTTGGAATATTGTCGTTGATGACGAGCATCCAGGGGATCGACGTCAACCTCGAACGCGCTGCGCAGATGCTTGGCGCCTCCAGAGCCTCCGTCATCCGTCACATCGTGCTGCCGCTGTCCGTGCCCGGCATCGTCAGCTCGCTGCTGATCAGCTTCACGATGGCGGCCAGCGCCTACGCGACGCCTGCGCTTCTGGGCGGCGCGCGCTTCAAGGTGCTTGCGACGATGATTTCCGAGCAGGTGCTGTTCTACATCGACTGGCCCTTCGCCAGCGTCATGTCGATCGCCCTGCTTGCGATGATGCTCACAATCTCGCTGATCGGGATCCGATGGGAGGCAAGCCTCAAAGCCCGCAAATCACCGCGGAAGGGACAGACGCAATGACGAAATTGATTGCAGTTGGTTTCTGGTCCGTGCTCGCTCTGGTGCTGGCCTTCATCACACTCCCGCTCCTGGTCGTCATCGCGGCGTCGATCAGCCCGAACGCGACGGTGACCTTCCGACCCTGGGAATGGACACCGGTCTGGTATGGCGGTCTCTTCGAGGAACGATGGCTCCAGCCCTTCCTGTTGAGCGTCCAGATTGCGGTGATCGTTGCGGCGATCAGCGGCCTTCTCGGCACACTTGCCGCCTTTGCGCTTGTCTACGAGCGCATTCCGGGCTCGAGCGCGATCATGGCGGCCCTTTTGTCGCCGCTTTCGGTTCCGCAGATCGTCAAGGGGGTGGCGATCGTCTTGTTCCTGTCGATCATCGGCCTGCAGAAAATGCTCGGCACGCCGGCGCTGATTGCCGCACATATCGTGCTGGCCCTGCCATTCGTGATCCGGATGGCGGCAGGCGCACTTGCGAATTTCGACGAAAACCTCGATCGGGCAGCGCAGATCCTCGGCGCCAGCAAGCGCCAGCGGATGTTCTATGTCGTCCTGCCGCTGATCAAGCCGGGCGTCCTGTCCGGCGTGACCTTCGCCTTCATCATCTCATTCAACAACATTCCGCTGTCGGTCTTTCTGGTTCGCCCGGGAGACACGACGCTGCCGATCGCCGTCATCAATCACCTCGAATACAGCCTCGATCCGATCATGGCGGCGGTCAATGTCGCGTCGATGGTTTTCATCCTGGCGGTGATCCTGATTTTCGAAAAGGTCGGCGGCTTTTCCGCGCAGCTTCATGGAGGAAGCAAATGAGCGAATTCGATATCGAACTCCTGTCGGTCAGCAAGTCCTTCGGCGACGTTTCCGTCGTGAGAGACATCAATCTGCAGGTCCCGACCGGCGAGTTCGTGAGCATTCTCGGACCTTCCGGTTGCGGCAAGACGACGACGCTGAACATGATCGCCGGCTTCAGCGCACCGAGCCAGGGAGACATCCGGATCCGTGGACGCAGCCAGGTGAAAGTGCCGCCCGAGAGACGCAATCTCGGCCTGGTGTTTCAAAACTATGCGCTTTTCCCGCACATGACGGTTGCCGACAATGTCGGCTTCGGGCTGCGCATGCGAGGCGCGCCGCGCATCGAAATCTGCGCGGCTGTGGAGAGGGCGCTGCGCAGCGTCCGTCTCGACGGCTTCGGCACACGCTATCCTTCAGAACTCTCCGGCGGCCAGCAGCAACGTGTCGCGCTCGCCCGGGCGATTGCCCCCAAGCCCTCCGTCCTGCTCCTCGATGAGCCTCTCTCCAATCTGGATCTCAAGCTGCGCGAGGCAATGCGGGTCGAGTTGAAGGAGATCCATGAGACGCTCGGCATGACCTTCATCCACGTGACGCACGACCAGGAAGAGGCCATGGCGATGTCGGATCGAATTATCGTCATGGACGCTGGCGCGATCGCCCAGCAGGGCACACCCGGCGACATTTATCGCAATCCCGCCTCGCGGTTCGTTGCCGATTTCATAGGACGGTCGAACATCCTGCCGGTCAGCGCATCCTCGCCCTCGGCCGCCGGCGTCAAGCTGTCGATCGACGGCAGCCCGATCGTTTTGAGGGCGCGATCGGCTGCGGCCACCGGCGGCGTGATTAGCTTCTGCTCGATCAGACCGCAAAGCCTGACGCTCGTGGCCAAGGCAGCGGTGCCCGATGGCATGAACCGGCTCGAAGCGACGATCCACAGAGTGATCGATCTTGGAGCCCATGCAGAGCTGGAGGTCGTGGTGGATGGCGGACACCGGCTTGTTGTGCACCATCCAGGCAGTGCGATGGCCCGTTCCTATGAGCCCGGTCAGGCCGTCACCGTGTCGGTCGATCCGGCCGATGTGCGTCCCCTTTCCCGGTGAGAGCGACCGATCGCCTCCCGTTATCAATGCGCGGCGATCGATATTGGAGCTGCGGTCCTGCGCCAGCCTAGAATGGCGCAGGTCTCAAGGAAGACCACAGAAGGAGATTGAAATGCTGAAGGAAAGACTGAAGGCGGTGCAGCAGGAGAGCAATGTCTGCGCCGACATCGAGGGGTTCGATTTCAACAATTATGATGCGCGCGATATTGAGGATCTGCGCCAATACTGGCTCCAGTATGGCGTGCTGCGCTTCAAGCGCACCCGGATCAGCGATACCGATCAGGTGGCATTCTCGCGCCATTTCGGCGAATTCGTGATCCATCCGAAACAGCTCCAGGAAGGCGGCCATCCCACCCATCCGGAGATCCTCGTCATCAGCAATACGACGAAGGACGGGATGCCGACGGGCGCCATGGGTAACAGCGAGGCGACCTGGCATACCGATACCTGGTTCTATGAAAAGCCGCCCGCCGGCGCGATCCTGCGGGCCGTCAAGGTACCGCCCGCCGGCGGCGATACGTACTTCCTGTCGACCTACATTGCCTATGAGACGCTGCCGCAGGTCCTGAAGAACCTTGTCACCGGCCGCCAGATCTTCTTCCAGCACGTCTATGACAAGACCGGCAAACTCCGTCTCGGCGAGGTGGCACCCCCCAGCCAGGATTTCCGCGAGTGGAACGGCATGGTCCATCCGTTGGTTCGCACGCATGGGGAAACGGGCCGAAAGGCGCTCTATCTCGGCGGCACGGCTGACGGTGCCTGGATCGTCGGCATGCCGATCGACGAAAGCAACGCGCTGCTTGCCGAACTCTGGGATCATACGACCAACCAACAGGAGGTTTTCGTCCAGCGATGGGACGAGGGCGACATCATGATGTGGGACAACCGATGCACCATGCACCGGCGTGACTCCTTCGACCCGGCGTCGATCCGCATCATGCATCGCACGACGACTTCGGGCGAGCGCCCGATCTGATCTCCCTTTAGGAAAGACCGTGACATGACACCCTTCTATCGGGCCAATGAACGCCAGCTTTGCCTACCCCCGGATCTCCTCGACATGCTTCCGGCCGTCGAGACCGCAACGATCGGACATGTCGAGCATCTGGGCTTTGTTGGCGCCAATGTCCGTCCCGTCTTTCCATGCCGGGCCTTTGGCCCTGCCTTGACCGTCGCGGCGCCGGGCCGCGACGGCGTTGTCATCTACAAGGCGATCGACATGTTGAAGGCGGGCGACATGCTGGTCATTTCCCGCGTCGACCGCGACGATGTCGCCTGCGTCGGCGGCGGTGTTGCGACCGCCGCCAAGGCCAAGGGGGCGAGTGGCATCGTGATCGACGGCCCCTGCACCGACGTCGAGGAGATCAGGAACATTGGACTTCCCGTCTGGTGTCACGGTGTCTCGTCGCGCACCACAAACCGGATTTTTGCGATCGGTGGGTCGATCAATGTTCCGATCGCCTGCGGCTCGGCCGCCGTGCTTCCATGCTATGCCGTTCTTGCAGACAACGAGGGGGTCTTCGTCGCTGACGCCGAGCGCATGCGCGCGCTTGCCCATGTTGCGATCGCCCGCCAGCAACGCTCGGCCGCGCTGCGCCGCCATCTTGCTTCCGGCAGCTCCATTTTCTCATTCGATCAACAGGACCTCGCATGAAGATCTCTCTCATCCAGATGAACGCCCGGCCTGACCGGGCCCACAATCTCTCCGAGGCAAGCCGCCTGATGTTGAAGGCGGTGCGCGATGAGCGCCCCGATCTCATCGTCTTGCCGGAACATTTCGATTGGACGGGAGGAACGACGGTCGAGAAGTCGGCGGCCGCGGATCTTGTTCCGGGCGGCAGGGCCTACAACATGGTGCAGCACTTTGCCGCCGCACACGGTGTTGCGATCCATGCGGGAAGCATTCTCGAGAGTGTTCCTGGCCATAACCGGATCTTCAACACGAGCGTCATATTCGACGCTTCAGGAAGACAGGTCGGCACCTACAGGAAGGTGCACCTCTTCGACATCCTGGCGCCGGACGGCAAGCGCTACGCGGAATCGGACACTGTCGCGCCCGGAAACCACTTGCTGATCTATGAGCTCAACGGGTTTCGGATCGCCTGCTGCATTTGCTACGATCTTCGCTTTTCCCGGCTGTTCGACCGATTGGCCAGCCATGATGCTGATGTCTTCATCCTGCCGGCCGCGTTTACAACGCAGACCGGTCGTTATCACTGGGAGGTGCTGTGCCGGGCGCGCGCGATCGAGTTCCAGGCGTTCCTGGTCGCCTGCGGACAATGCGGTTCCTACACTGCACCTGACGGCGAGGAACGCCACATGTTCGGAAACTCGATGATTTGCGACCCCTGGGGGCAGATTCTGACGCGGGCCGGCGATGAGGCAGGCGTGTTCAGCGCGCGGCTCGACCGGGGGCGGCTGAAGCAAGTGCGATCGTGGATTCCAATGGACGATCATCGCATCGATATCAGCGACATGCCCGTCGCAATTGCGAAGACAGGCACGGCTGGCAAGCCTGCTCTCGCCCGTGAACACCGAGGCTAATGCGGCCGCGCCTTGGCTTCTCTCCCTTGACCTTGCCGATCCTTGCGACAAGTCACAGGCAAAGCGGGGCCTTATGCGGATCGATCCTACAAAACCTCAATTCACGTCGGTGCAAACGATCGCGATACTGGTCTCCTTCGCAGACACGCTGCTCGCGTTGCTGAAGGATTTTGGCGAGGATGATCACGAGGAACTTGCCCTGCTGGTCAAGGACGTGTCCCAGACAATGCGACGGCTGGCAGCCGATATCGGCGAAGGCGATCCGGACGTCGCCTTCGAGGTGGTCACCTCTTGCGCTCGCCTCATTGGCGTGTTGAGGCATGTCACAAAGCGACAGCCGAACCGATCGTCATTGCACTGACGAGAGGACGCCGACACGGGGGACACCATGGACCGACGACAAAAGACACGGACTTTCGGGCAGGTTTTCGAATCCAGGAGGCCGTCTGCGGATGGAGAGGCGGACGCCTGTCTCGAATTCGAGAGCGTCCAGCCTTTCGCCTTGTCCGCGGACGGCAAAGTCAGCGTCCGCCTTGCTCTTACAAGCGACGAGACACTCGACCTGTCGACCAACACGGTCTGCGCCGCCAGGCTCGCCGTCGCCCTCCTCGACCTCGTTTCAAGGTCCGGTGACTTTGTCGTCGACCTCGCGATTTACGATCCCGACAGTGGCGATCAGTTGGTCAGGATCAAGCCGGCGGCAAGCAGTGCCCTCAGGTCCGAATCCTAGGCCGATTTTGGCGCCGTCTCGTGCAGCCCGGCCGCGCAGCTAAGGTCCATTGGCGTCGATATCGTCGTAGCATTTGTCCATCGGACCGATTTCGCGCTTTTCGACTGGACGCCATTTCCCGTCGGAGAAATCGAAAAATTCCATGAAGCACTTCTGTGTGTCGTAGGAGGCCCACTGGGCAATCATCAGGCGGCTATCGAGTCGGTACTTGAGGGTGAGGTACATGTTGTCCTCGCCGCCCCTTGGAAAATTATAGAACTTGCCCGTTCGGTTGCTCGCAATGATGACCCCCGTGCAACCGGCTCCGCATCCGAACTGGATGACGGAGAACTCGCCCGCGAAGGCCGGGCCTTCCGCCATGCCCTGGCGGATCCGTGTCCGGAAAGTCCGGAAGGATGCATTGTCTCCGCGGAAGTCGGGCTTGGCGGTTTTGCCTCGGTAGATCGCGCGAACCGGAAACCGGTTCGGGTCGATATGTTGCATTGTCGGCATCCCTGTCGCAGCCACGTTCGCCTGTCCAGAGGATGTCAATGCTGGCGCAGACCAGGTATCGGCGGCGGAACCGAAGATCACCATCAGACCCGCAAGTCCTGTGGCCATGAGGCCCTTCATGAGCGTTGCCCTCCCTGTTCGGTTGGACGGCCGGTCGGTCAGTCGGAAACCGTCACGTCGATCCAGCGTCCAGTCCCCTGGCTGCCATAGATATCGACATCAATCCAGACATTGCCGTGCACGATCATTGCCGCAGCTTCCCCGGTCATCGTTCCGTTGCGCAGCATGGCCTCGAGCGATTGACGATTGGCTGGATCGGCAAAGAAGGAGTCCGACTGGTCATCATTGTCGCGAACGCCGTACTGATGGAAATTCGCTCGATCCTGGCGGATGATCTGCCAGGGCTGCGTGAGCCGCGTTCCTTTCGAATTGAAGAGATCGGCCTCGCCGATATAGGCACGATAGTGCTCGATCAGTTGGTTCGTATGCGTGGCCGTCACGCTCGACTGGGCAAGGACGGGTGTGCTGACAAGCAGGATACCGGCGACGATCAGAAACAGGTTTCTCATGATGCTCCTCTTTTGAAGATCAATAATCAGAGTCGCTCTTTTTGCCAGTATCAAGGACGCGGATAGTTAACGCCGTGGCAATATACAGGCGCACCGCGAGGGTCAACGCTCCAGGTTGTACAGGTGGTGTCGCATGGTCGAACTGTCGATCCGGCATCGATATTAACCTAAGCCGAAGCTTTAATTAGGAAAATCTTGAATGCCCAAGACCTCTTGTTATCATCCCCCTCACCCGGGGATCGAGGCGCATGACAATCGAAGAACTGATGGATTTGCAGGAGGCTGGGGCGAGAGCTTATGTTCTCGGGCTGAAGACCTACGAAAACCCGTACCTGGACCCGAGCAGAATGCCGACGGCCGACCATCATGAGCTTGGAGACTGGCTGGCACGACACGACGCCTGGAAATTCGGGTGGGATATCGAAAGCGCCAGCCGGGAGGGGCAGATCGTGACCTCCGTCAGAGAATTGCTGGCCTCACCGAGACACAGGGCCACGAACGACCAGGTTTCCCTGCATACGGCCTGACGATCACCGAGTTGGAATCCGACAAGGCGCCGGATCCCGATCGGGTTGCGATTTCGCGATCCGCTGGGGGTCGGTCAGGGAATGATGACGCGTTCGCAGTGCCCGGATGGACGTGGGTGGGAGAGCAGGATTTTCGTCGCGCGAAGGTCGTGCCCAGACCAGCCACCGGAGCCGTCGCTTCCCTCCGTGTCTCATGTCGCGAGCAATGCGTCATGGCCTGGACGAGATCAGCTTCGCCAACGTGCGTGGCTGTCTGGCTTTCCGCTGAGGTCCAAACCAGCCCGAGGTGGCAGCAGAGGCCCAAATGCAGAGCACCGGTCGCAACCCGTGGCTGCGGCCGGTAGATGTGGAATTCGTGTAGCGCGCCACCCGCGGGCTGGCAAAGACAGGGGTGGGCAAGGGCGGACTTTGGTCCGATTGAAGAGCGCGATCTGTCTGCTAGTTTCCGCTCCGCTGATGACGCGAACTCAGCACGAAAAGGGTGATTCTCCCTGACCGGGGGTCACCCTTTTCAACCCTCTCTTCTGAGAAGCCGGCAACCCAGGCATATCGGCCGCAACTGGGACCGACAAAAGCTATGTCGTCGCGTCGCGACACAGGCCTGATGGCATAACCGGTCTCTCTAACGATCTCGGAGAATGCGGGTGATCGATAGGGTGCCCATCGATTGAAACGGTGACGGAGCAACCTGTGAAGCCGTCATGCGAAACGTTGCCGAAATGTCTCCGAAATGACGTCATGGCCGCAACTCCGTGTCGTCAATCTTGCTGAAAACTTCACCTCCAGCATCGAGCGAATTCCCTAGACTGGCACTGCATTCATCGCACCGCAGAAAGGGAGGAGACGATGACCGATACGTCAGGAGAGGTTGCGTTTTTGAAGAAGGCCGAGCTCAGCATGATTGGCTGCGCATTGACGGTCGGAGAAGTTCACGAGGCCGTGGCGGCAGCCTGGGCTGAGATCCGGTCGGGCGCGGCACGCGGCGGCAAGGCGGTGCTGTCATTACCCGAAGACGAATTCTGGGCGGTGCCGGATTACACCGCCTTCAAGCCTGATTTTGCCGAGGAACGTCTCGGATGGAAGCTGTCATCGCTCTATAGCGTCAGCTCGACACATGGCGGGGTGAAGATCATCGGCGCCAATGCGTTCAATCGCAGCCTGGGGTTTCCGCGATCGACCTCGACTTTCATCCTGCTCGACAAGTTTACGCTCCGGCCGGTGGCAATCCTCGACGAGACGGCGCTGTCGGCAGATCGGACCGGAACCTATGCCTCGCTAGTGGCCGACAAATGTCTTGCCCGAGGTAGCACCGCGTCCGTCTTCGTTGTCGGCGCCGGCCCTGTCGCACGCAGTGTCATCCGGTCGCTCGCCTTTTCTCACGGAAACGGGATCGAACAGATCTTCATCCGTAGCCGCAGATTGGAAAGCGCCCGGGCACTTGCGATCGCGCTTGCCGACGAGGTGAGCATTCCGCTCGTCCCTGTCTGCGACAACCGGGACATGCGCAACTGCTCCTTGGTCATCACGGCATCCAATGCCCGCGAGCCGGTTTTCGACGACGAGGACCTGGCGCGCGAGGCGACCACGCTCCATCTCGGCGGCAACGAGGCGCCCGAGACCTATCTGCGACGTGTCCTGCGAACCGGGCTCATGGTCTGCGACGACCTGCAGACCGTTTCCAAGCGCAATTCACAAAGCATCGCCTTGCATTTTTCGAGGAGAGACCTGTCGCTGCAGGCGATCGGCCCGCTCATCGGCATTCGCGAGCTCACAAGCGCGGATCCGTGGTATGAAGACACCGGCGGTCCGACCTGCATTACCTGTGTCGGTCTGCCGGTGCTCGATCTCTTCGTCGCTCAGGCGAGTTTCGAGAAACATTGCCGCACCCATGCGATGGTGGAGGCGGATCGGAAATGCCTCTCCTGACCCGCGCTCTGGCCGAGCATGTCGTCACTGCGCCGGCAGACCACCAGGCCGACATCGCCGAGATGGTTCGCCGCTGTATCCTCGACATCATCGGTGCCGCTATCGCCGGCATCGACATGCGGGCGGCGATCGCAGCACGCGCCATCGCCGGACCGATCTTTGGCCGCGGCGATGAAGTCATCTGGCTCGCAGGCACGAGCACACCCGCAGGTGCGCTTTTCTGCAATGTCATCGCCGCATCCGCGCTCGACATTGATGACGGCAATCGTGCCGCTCGCGGGCATCCGGGCGCAGCTGTCATCCCGACGGCGCTGATGATGGCCGGCCGGTCCGGTGCCGGGGGCAATGAACTCATGAGAGCGATCACCTGCGGCTATGACGTCGGGGTCCGGATTGCTGCCTCGCAGAGCGCCGGCGGGATCCGGACGCGCCAGTCGGGCCGTTGGGCGGCTTTCGCTTCGGCTGCGACGGCCGGCCGCCTTCTGCAGCTCGAACCGCCTCGTCTTGCGCAGGCGCTGGCGATATCGGGCGTACTGGCGCCGAACATGCTCGCCAACGGAAGCTCGGGCTATTCGCAGCTGACGGGCAATGACGTCAAGGAAGGTATTGCCTGGAGCAGCCTGATCGGCATGGTTGCGGCTCATCTGGCGCAAGCCGGATTCACGGGACCTGAGGATCTTCTCGATCATGCCGATTATTACGACGCAGAGCGTCTCGTAAGCGCACTCGGTGAGCATTGGGAAATCGGCGATACTTATTTCAAGCCCTATGCCTGTTGTCGCTACATTCACCCCGCACTCGACGCCTATAGCGAGCTCGCCGCAGATACGATTGGTCCCGACGACATCATCGAGGTCGAGGTCCAGACCTTTGCGTGGGCCTTGAAGCTTGCCAACAAGGTATCGCCGGAGAGCCTGGTCGACATGCAATACAGCCTCCCCTTCTGCATGGCGATCCTCGCCGTCGATGGCGTGCAGGCGCTCGCACCGATCGATAAAGCTGCGCTTGGCCGAACGGACCTGATCCGTTTCGCGCAGAAGGTTCGGCTGAGCGTCGATCCCGATCTCGACCGGTTCTTCCCGGCGCAGACTCTGTCGCGCGTCGTCATACGCACCCGGACGCTCGAACTGACCTCTGATATCCACACTCCGCTGGGCGACAAGACGCGGCCGATGGGCTGGGAGGCCATCTGCCGGAAATTCCGCAATCTGACACGCCACCAGCTTCAGGACGCAGAGCAGCAAGACATCATTGGCGCCGTCGCCGCGCTGCCAGGCGGGGGCGCTGCTGCGATCGCTGATCTCCTGCAGGCGCTCCGCCGGACGTGCTAGCAGACTGGGATCTGCTTCAGGCGAGCGGAAAGGACATCAGAAACCGATCCGCCGATCGACCGACGAGGCTTCCATTGAAGACGACGATCCGGCCGGCGACGAGAACGTGACGGACACGGCCATGATTATGGGCCTCGCTGATGACGATATCGGCGCGTTTTCCCGTGGCGATCAAGCCGCGGTCGCCGGCCAGTTCGGGCAGAATGCGTGCAACATTGCCGGTCGCCAATGCGATCGCCGCTGCGGGCGCGATGAGCCTTTTTTGAACCAGGCGATGAATGGCCTCCAATATGCCGTCCCAGTCGCCGCCGGCATAGTCGGTAGAAAGCGTGTCGGCGAGACCGGCTTCGATCAGGGCATCGAGATTGTCCGGGCCGTTGCGCCATCGCGTGGAAATGCAATCGAGCGTCGACACATCGACGAAGGCGCCGCGATTGCGGAGCGAGCGCGCCGTTTCCAGTGCTTGGCTTGTCGTGAAGGAAGGATGATTGCTGTGACCTGCGACGATGCGCGCCTTGGGATGGATCCTAGCGAGGTCGATCAGCTGTTCGCCCGTCGGCGCCGCATTGTGAAAGATCGCAGGCATGCCCGTACGCGTGGCTTCCGCGGCGATTTCGGCAAGACCGCGGTGCGCAAGCGCAACTGATGGCATCACCGTATCGTGGATCAAAGTCGCGAGGGTCTCTGCAGAGAAGTGGCCGTCGAGCACGCTTTCCTCGATGATCCATCGGAGCGCCTCACGGTCTCCGCCATCTTTTCGCTCGAGTCTATGACCGAGAACAACGTCCTTGAGTTCGCGTGCCAATCTTGGGTGGACAACGACTCCCGAAGCCTTCTCGATCGCGGCTGGAAGAAATCGATAGTCCTGTGCCCCGCCGCCGAGCGTCTGGCCGCCGCCGGCCTCGCCAAGCGCCTTGGCGCCATTTGCGAGCATGTCGTCGATGGTCGCCGTCAGGTGGCGTCCGGAAAGACCGTTCCCGTCAGCGGCCACCGCCGCTGCGAGGCTCGACGGCGTGTGGCCGGTGCTGATGTGGATGTCGAGCGGATGGGACGCGTCTCGCCCGGCGTCGATTTCGTCGGTCAGGGCAAGCCCGCAGACATTCAAGACGGTGGTCGTGCCGGACAGGAGATGGCGGTTACGCTGATAGAGCACATCTTCTTCGCCAAATGGCGGAGATCCGCTCGGCATCGACGGCCCGTGGACACAGCCATGCGCGTGAGCATTGATCATGCCGGGCAGGACCGTGCAGCCAGCAGCATCGATCACGGCATAGTCTGGCGCAACCATTAGGTCATCCGACTGAGTAATGGCTTCGATCGTCTGGCCGGACACGAGCACGCCGGCCTTCTTCAGCACAGTCACGCCGTCGCCCGTTATCAGCTCGCCGTTCACGATCGCAATCGGGCGCTGCGGGCTCATCCGTTACTCCTTCCTCTCAGGATCCTTGGACCTCGAGTCCATAACCGATGCCGCGCACGGTGCGGATGATGTCGACCTTTAAGAACGGCGAGAGCGCCTTGCGGAGCCTGCCGATATGGACGTTGACCGTTTTCGGATCGACAAACACGCCCTGCGGCCAGGCTCTTGATGCCAGTTCTTCGCGCCGGAAGGCGCGGGTTGGCTCACTGATCATCTGATGCAGCAGGACGAACTCGATCGGTCCGAGATGGATGTCGCGACCTTCGTAGGTGATGCGGTGGGCACGGGCGTCGACGATCAAGCCTGCGTGGCTGATCGTCTGTGGCTCCACGCGCTCCATCGGCTGCTCCTCGTCGGCACCAAGCAGTCGTTTAAGGGCGCGCAGATACCGATCGGGCTCGACCGGGCGCATGAACGCCTCTTCGACGCCGACCTCCAGAAACGCTTCGAAGCGACGTGCAGCCCCGGCCGGGACAAGCGTCACGATGCGAACATGGTCGGTCGTCGCATCCGCCTTCAGCACCTTGCAGAGACCGACCGCGAACTCGTTCCCGCCGTCGACGATGAGCCCGACATTGTGTTTTTCCTTCACGGCCACGATGGTTTCGACCGGTCCCATCGCAAGGTCGGTGGCAAAACCCTCCACTTCGAGAATATGGCGGACCGACAGGCTGAAGTCGGCATCGAGCGAGCTTATGACGACACTGGGTTTCACAACAGAACCGCGAGAAATCGGGCTTCTCTCGAATTCAGCAACTTATGGATGCAACGATGCCACGAACGTCCACTAACGGCAAACGCTATGATATTAATTATTGTTTCCCGTCCGGGGCCGCGATTTCGCCTCCCTCTTCGACCAAAGCGTCCCCTCAGATCTGCGACTTGAAGCGGCTGGGTTCTATGCTCTCCTCGCCCGATGGAAAAAAAGCGACAGCCGGGCGCCATTCTGATTGCGACCGACGACTTCGCCTCCGTCGGGCGGATCGCCGCCGCTCTTGGCGCTGACAAAATTGCAAGCACAGTGGTCCCGCCCGCCCAGGCGACGCAGGTCTCGGCACACGATGGCTTCCGCATTCTGATCATCTCGACTCTCGTCGAAAATCTGGGTCTCGATCTCTGTCGGGCGATCCGCAGCGCAAGTGCGATGTCTATCATCCTGTTGCTTCCGGCTGGCAGGCAGCTCGATGGGGTCGAGGCCGGCGCCGATTACTGTTTGCCTATTGGCACCGAGATGCGCCAGTTGATGGTGCATGTGCGCGCCCTGCTGCGCAGATCCGAACTGGACGAGCAAGAACGCTGGCGCGTGCTGCAGTTCGACGGCTGGCGTATCGATCCGCACCGACGCCTGCTTTCAGCACCCGACGGTTCAAACGTTTCGCTGCTCGCAGCCGAGTTCGAGCTCCTGATTGCGTTCTGTCGCCAGCCCGGAACTGTCCTGTCGCGACGGTTCCTGTTGGATGCGACGCATATCGGTCTCGGCAGACCACTCGAGCGCAGTGTCGATGTTCATATCTGCAGGCTCCGCCGCAAGCTCACCGAAGCCGGGAATGGCGGCGAGCTCATTCAGACCGTGCGTCTTGGTGGCTACGTCCTCGTCGCGCGCGTCAACCCTGAATAAGTACGGATTCCAATTCTCGTCTCATGGGTGTTTAATCCGGCTGATAGGGATATGTCAGTTGCGATTATTGCCTCGGTCGACGGCTGGTTTTGAACGTCGTGCGGCCGGCCAGCGGGAGCGATGTGTCTTGAAGAAGAGATTGGATGATCTGATTGATGTTTTAAGTCTTTCAAACGATGAACGCTCGGCACGCACTGCGCTTTTGACGTTTGCCCAGCAATGCGGCTTCGAACGCTTCGCCTACATGAACGTGCGTTCCGGAGACACCGAAGCCTTCACCAACTATCCGCAGGAGTGGCAGGAGATCTATTTCGCGAACGACTATCAGAAGGTCGACCCTGTCATCACTGCCGCCAAGCGTCTCCTGAAGCCTTTCTACTGGTCAGCAAGCCCCCTGCGGTGGACCGCCTCGCCTGAAGAACGAAGATTTTATGAGCATGCTCGTCAATTCGGCATCGTCTCCGGCCTCTCCATGCCAATCCGCATCGAATTTGGTCGGATAGCGGTCTTGACCCTCGCGTCGCATCTGCCCGATTTCAAGGTTGACGGGATGATTGATGACATCCGGGCGACGACCGCGACAGCGTTGGTGCATGCAACGTTAAAAGTCAGCGATCCTTCGACTATGAAAAAACCCCAGGTCAGCTTGACCGTTCGGGAAAAGGAATGTCTGAACTGGGCCGCTCTTGGTAAATCGATGTCGCTGACGGCCGATATCCTCGGAATCAAGAAAAATACCGTTCGCTACTATCTCGATGCCGCGAAGCGGAAGCTCGGTGCCTATAATACGATGAATGCTGTCTATCTGGCGACACGCCTTGGGCTGGTTTAGAAAGCCCGAATTACGCCGAGAAGTAGAACGGAATACCGTTTTCACAAGTTACACGCAAGCGTCGCAGTTTATCACAACCCAGCATTTTAGCGCCAATGCGGGGAGAATTTGATGACAACCATTGCACCAGCATCATATTACGGCACTCGCTATGCCGGCTACGACAAGACGAATTCGACGAAGTCCGAGCAAGCCTATTCCCTTCCAGGGGACCAGGAGGCCAAAGCGAGGACAGGCTCTGACACGAGGGTCGATTCGAGACCCTCTTCAGCAACCTTCAAATTCATGGGCCGGGTGATCGATGCGACCAATCTCGCCGTTGACCTCAAGCCGATGAACATCTCCGAGCTGCCGGAGGACGAATATCAGTCCTTTATCGAAGGAGAAGCGGCAAGGATCGAGGCCAACAGAAAGTATCTGGAAATGCAGCACACGCAGTTTCCGGAGCCTCCGGATCTGTCGGACTATCCCGGCAACAAGCCGTATGCAACGGTCACCGTCGACGGACGGGTCGTGGCGACGATCTTCAATGACGGCTCTGTACAGACCGACGACAATGCTCTGGGATCGAGACTCAAGGACACCCTGAAGGGCAGCATCAATGGGACGAACGGACCCGACCTCGCTCAGGACCGGGCCGACCAGATCGCCGACATGTTCGGCGGCAGGATCTCGAAATCAGCGACGGCGCTGACTCAGCCTCAATATGCAGCACTCCCGAAGATCGTCGTCCAGCAGCCGACGATCGACTACGAGGCGATGATGAGCGATCCGCTCTATGCCCAACTTCAGAAACAGACCGGCAATCTCGAGATCTTGAAGCAGCAGAGAGAAGCATTCCTGTCACAACAGTGATGGGACCGCCAATCGGGGCGAGAGCAGTTTAAAAGCCTCGCCCCGATCGAAAACGCCGGCAGCGGCGTTTTCAGTAGACTTCTTCAATTAGGCAACCATCGGCGGAATGAGGGCAGGCAGGTTGAAGGCGCCGTCATTGGTCTGAAGGATATCGATCACATAGTGACCGCCCTGGAAGTAATCCTCGATGATCACGGCATTGTCGATGACACCGTCGGCCGTGTCGTTGAGCGAGGTGATCAACAGATCGTCGCCGCCCGAGACGAAGAACTGGACTTCGGCTGCCGCATAGGAGACGATTAGGCGATCCTGCGTGTCGAAGACGGTATCCGTGCGCGGCGCGCCCGTGTCGGTGACGCCGTCGTTGATGACGTCGATGCCAGCACCGGTGAATTGATACTGATCGTTGCCCGCACCACCCCAAAGGCGATCGTTGCCGACGCCGCCATCCATGATGTCGGCACCTGCATCGCCGAAGAAGACGTCGTTGCCAGCTTCACCGAACATCGTGTCGGCTCCGTCACCTCCGACGAACGTATCGTCGCCCGTGCCGCCCGCCATTGTGTCATTGCCGGCATCGCCGGTCAGCCAGTCATTTCCGGCATCGCCGTAAAGCTGGTCGTTGCCCGCACCGCCATAAAGAGAGTCGTCGCCGTTTCCGGCGATCAGCGTATCGGTTCCGTTGCCGCCGTCGAGCAGGTCGTTACCGTTGAAGCCATATAGGGTGTCGTTGCCCTCACCGCCTTCGACCCAGTCGTTATAGGCGCTTCCATAGACGGTGTCGTCGCCGCCAAGGGTGTAGATCGACCACCATGCCTGATGATCGGGCCAGCCTGCGGGTGGCGTCGAGGTTTCGCCGCGCAGGTCAACAATATTGACGTTGTTGTCATAGGTACGACTTGGCATGTCCTTCTCCTCTTCGATTGGCAGACGCGCTGCCGTTGCTGCCGACGCAATCTCCCTGGCCTCATACCGGGGTATGACGCTTCGACATTCTTGGGATGGGCCGCGCCCATCATGGTTCGTGAGCTATTCCTCCCGAAAAACCCGGGCCGCGTGATCGCGGATGGGTTTGGTGAAATAGGAAAGCACGCTGCGATCGCCGGTGCGGACAAAGGCCTCAACCGGCATTCCGGGCACGAGGGACAGATCATCCAGGCGCTGGCGTTCGTCATCGGGTATTGCCACGCCGGCGCGATAGAAGCTCGATCCCGTATGTTCGTCCGTTTCGAGATCGGCCGAAATGCGAATGAGCGTTCCCCTCAGCTCCGGCGTGGTATTGCGATTGAAGGCTGTCAGTCGCAGTGTCGCTGCCTGGCCGATCGCAAGCTGGTCGACGTCTTGCGGCGCAACCCTGGCCTCGACAGTCAACGGGCTTTCCTGCGGAACGATCTCCATCAATATCTCGGCGGGTGTTATGACGCCGCCAATCGTGTGGATCGACAGCGCATGAATGGCGCCTGCGATCGGCGCCCTGATGTCGATATGCTTGAGCTGTTCGAGAGCCGTCACCTCCTGCTCCACAAGCTCGGCCTTCTGGTTGTCGACATCACGCAGTTCCGTCGCCACATCAGCGCGCATCGTCTGATCGATCTGTAACAACTGGAGTTCGATCTCCGAAATCCGGCCCCTCGTGGCGGCAATCGAGGCAACAAGAGCACCACGTTCGCCCTCAAGCCGTGTTGCGTCGCGATCAAGGCTGTTGACCCGGTTCAAGCTGGTGAGGCCTTGCGCAAACAGCCGGCGCTGGCCCTCGAGTTCCTTGCCGATCAGCTCGATCTCGCGTGCTTTTGCCGCTTGCTGAACGTCGAGCCCCTTGATCTGCTCTTCCATTTGCCGGCCCTGTTCCCCAAGCCGTGCCTTCTGGCCCTCACGCGAGACGCGACGATCATCAAACAGCCTTCGCTCGCTCGTCATGGTCGCTTCTGCGACCTCAGGAGCAAGACGATGGAGAAGAATGGCCGGGATCATGACCGTGGCGATTCCGTCGCGCTCGGCTTCCAGGCGCGCCTGCCGGGCGTGGAGGTTGTTGAGGCTCTTGGAAACCGCATCGAGATTGGCGCGGATGACGGTGTCATCGAGGCGAATGAGGATTTCGCCGGCGTCAACCAGTTGCCCCTCCTTCATCCGCAATTCGGCAACGATGCCTCCGGACGGATGCTGCACCTTCTTGACATTGCCATCGACCACTAGCGTGCCGACAGCGATCACCGCGCTCGATAGGTCCGTCGTCGCGGCCCATCCGCCGACGCCACCGAACAGCAGGGCGATAGTGGCTATTCCTGCAACTAGATTGCGACGCAGCGACCGCGACAACGAGAGATGCCCATCCATCGTCATTGCGCCGCCTCCCCTTCAACGACCGTCAGATTGGCAAGCGAAGCGGCGCGTGGCGCGCGCGGCCTCTGCTCCTGAAGGCTTTTCAATACTTGGTCACGCGGCCCGAAGATCTTCGCAGCTCCATTTTCCATGACCAGCAGGAAATCGATCTGTGACAGCACGCTGTTTCGATGAGCGACGACGACGACGATGCCGCCACGCGCCCTGATGGCTGCGATTGCTTCGGCGAGCGCTCTCTCGCCGTCACCATCGAGGTTCGAATTCGGTTCGTCGAGCACGACGAGGAACGGGTCTCCATAGAGCGCGCGTGCCAGCGCGACGCGTTGACGTTGACCTGCAGAAAGGTTGCGTCCGCCCTCGCCCACCTGCGTTTCATAACCATCCGGCAGCGCGACGATCATGTCGTGGACGCCGGCGGCCCGGGCAGCGGATATGACCGCAACGTCGTCGGCATCAGGCACCAGCCTGGCGATATTGTCGGCAATCGTGCCGGGAAACAGATCCGACGTCTGCGGCATGTAGCCGATATGTCGGCCGCGTTCGCGACTCGACCACTGGTCGAGAGCAGCACCGTCGAGGGCCACCTTGCCTTTTGCCAGCGGCCAGACAGCAGTGATGGCGCGCACAAGCGACGATTTTCCCGAGGCACTCGGCCCGATCACGCCGACCACCGTCCCGGCGCGGGCCTGAAATGACACGTTTTGAACCGTCATTCGCTGGCGCTCGCCAGGAGGAGCCACAAATGCGGCGTCCACCACGAGCGATCTTGTCGGCGCCGGTAGCGCCGTGCGGTCAGCCATCTCCGGGAAGAATGCGAACATGTCCTGCAGCCGTTGCCAGGCCTGGCGTGCTCCGACCATGTTGCGCCAATTGGCGATCACCTGCTCGACGGGCTGAAGAGCGCGGGTCACGATCACCGACGACGCGATGATCATGCCGCCGGTCAGGTCTCCCTCAATCACGAGATAGGCGCCGAGCGCGAGCGATCCCGACTGAACGGCCTGCCGAATTGCTTTCGACATGCCCGTGAACAGGCCGGCAACGTCGCCGGTTCTGAGCTGAAGAAGCGTGGCCGCACTGTGCATCGCCGCAAACCGTGTCCTGACAGATTCCAACATGCCCATGGCTGCTATTGCCTCGGCATTGCGATGGCTCGCCTCGCCGAAGCGATTGCGAACCGCCATGGCATCGGCCGCATCCCGGGTGCGCGCGCGCGTCAGGGCATCGGTGGCGATCGTCATAGCGACGAGGAGAGCCATTGCCGCAGCGGTCAGCCAGCCAATCAGCGGATGCAGGAAGAAACATACGGCAAGATAGACCGGCATCCATGGTAGGTCGAAGAGCGCACTCGGTCCGGAGCCACTCAGGAAGCCGCGGATCTGATCCAGATCCTGGGCTGGTTTCAGGACGTCGCCATTGGCTTTGGTTCGCAGCGAGGCGCCAGCGATGACCGAAATGACTCGCCTTGAAAGCGCCTGGTCTAGCATGGCGCCGAGCCGCATCAGAACGCGGCTGCGCAGAACGTCGAGGATACCCGAAAAGGCATAGAGGCCGGCGGCTAGAATAAGCAGTGCGATCAGTGTGGGCAGGCTCTGGCTTGGAATGACACGATCGTAGACCTCGATCATGAAAAGCGGCGCGGTGAATGCCAACGCATTGATGATCGATGAAAACATGAACGCTCCGACGACCGCGAAGGTCAGCTCCGAGCGGGAATTCAAACGGCTCGCGCGCATCAGACCCTCCATCCAACATGCTTGATGAGCACTTTGCGGGCGTAACCTATGAGGGAACTGGCAGTTCAATCAATATATGCAGAGTAGTGTAAAGCTATGCCTATGCCATTGATCCGGTTCGTGAAAAATGGCTCGTTAGGAAATTTACACAACGGAAAAATTGAAATTCCCGACCGGAAATTGGCGTCGTTCTGTCAAATTATACCCGCATGTGTCCCCTGTTGGCATCCAGGCGAAAATTTATTCCGGTCTGTTCTATTAGGATGCGCGAACATGCCATCGGCCATGCCCGCGGTGGCTCAGGCCGCCAGCGCCGACACTACGTCGAGGAAGGAGTTTTCCCGGACGAGCTGGACCAGCAGCCCATAAGACATGATCTGCGCGGTCTTTTTGATGATGCCGAGTTCGACTGCTTTGCCAACGGCCTCTGGCAGCGACTGGCAATGCAGGCGCTCCTGGGCGTGGCGGAGATGCATGCGCACCGTATGAACCGACAGTCCGAGAAGCTTGCCGATCAGCGCCGGCTTGTGCCCGCGCAGCACCATCTCTAGGCAGACGCGGCCGCGATCTGTTAGAAGCGGATCGGCCCGCCGCCTCTCGTCGAGCCGCAGGGCATGGAAGTGAAGGTGGTTGGCGAACAACAGCATGTCTGCCTCGCAACGACGTCTCAGGGCTCTCCATTCGAGGTCGCTTAGCCCGCGAGCCGTGATCGTCAGCAATCCGGGCGGCTTGTTGATCGGCGAAACCGGAATCGTCAGGCCGCGATCGCCGAGTTCATAGCGATGCACCTCTGAAAAGAAATAACGGGCGTTCCTCGATCTTCTGTCGATCCCGTCCCAGTCGAGCGGCAGTGGCGACTGCCAGGCAGCATTGACGATCGGATCGATCTCGATGAATTCCCGTGCCTCGTATTGCCTGAACCACTCTGGATCGACAGTCGAAAGCGCAAGCGGCGAGGAGACCTTTCCGGCGCCCTCCTGTCGAAGCTTTCGATAGGTGAGGTTGCGCACGCCGTAATGATCGCGCATCGCATGGACGACTGCAGCCATATCTTCATACGTTGCTGCTGCCACCAATTCGCTCAGCCTGTCATCAAAAAACCGATCTTGGTCCATTGCCCCCTCCGCCGCTCCAGTCTCACTTGAACAGCAACAGGCGATTTATTCAACTCTAAATACTTATGGAACGGGCTACATCGCGGCAAAGCCTACCAAAGGGCGAAATTATTAGCCGGTGATGCAGCCGCCTTGAGCGGCGCGTCCTTACTTGTCGTAGCTACCGGGAAAGACGATATCCTGATCAACCAGGACGTTGAACCTGTATCCGGGCCGGATTTCCAGCGTCGGCTGGACATCCAGGTTTCGGTCGATCGTCCGCTCGGCAACGCGTCCGAAGCTTTCGGCGAAATTGCGCCTTGCAGCGTCGGAGGCCGTATCCTGCGTTGACCGTGTCGAGCTTTCCGGAATGGACGCGTCGATGCCCGTGCCGATTAGGGCGATGAGGGCCGCCGAGGCGAATGTCCTGATGGCGTGATTGTTGACGCGGTCGTTGAAGCCGCCATAACCCTCGGCATCCGTGCCCGCCATGCCACCGATCTGCAAGGTCGATCCGTTCGGAAAAATGATATCGGTCCAGACGACCAGAACCCGCGCCTGACCGAAGGCGATCTTCGAATCGTAGCTTCCGAACAGCTTTGCTCCCTGTGGGATCAATAGTCGGTAGCCGGTGGCGCTGTCGTAGACGTTCTGGCCGACCTGTGCACTGATACGCCCCGGCAAGTCCGAATTGATGCCTGATATCAACGTTGCAGGGATGACGGAACCGCGTTTGAGCTCGAAAGACGACAACTGCGGAACGATCTTGTTCGGCAGATAGCCAAGCTCCTTGATATCCTGATTGAAGAAGTCTTCCTTCGAGAGCTGCTTGTTCGGATCCGCGTTCTGCCCGGCAAATCCGGCCTGCAGCGCAGCCTGATAGACATCGGCGGGAGTTGTTGCGGTCCGGCCGCCTGACGGTCTTTCCGACGGATCGACCTGACCTTCGGAGGGCCCTGCCTGGCTGATGTCGACCTGAAGCGGTGAATCGAGCGCTGCTTCCTCGGCCTGGAGCTGCGCCATCCTCCGGCGCTGGAGCTCGCGCAGATAGCGCTCGCGGCCTTCTCGTGCCAGTCGTACCTCGAAATCGTCATCAGATCCGGGTTGGGCGGCTTTGGTGGCAGCGTTCGGTGTGGCTGGCGGGTTGTCGGGCTTTACTTGCGCCGGCGCCTTGTCGATAGCAGGTCGCGGGTCGAACAGTTCGGCCGGCTCGGGTTCGCCAATGATGCCGTCTTGAACGCCACGCTTCAGCTGGTCGGCGTAGTTCGATGCAGGGGCGCCCGCTCCATCCTCGCGCTCATGTTGCGTGGGGTAGAACCCCCTGGCGGAAAGCCCGAAAATGACCACCGCAAAGAAGACGAGGATCAGACCGATGGCAACAAGCACCGGCAGCCGGTTGAGCCGACGGACCGCCTGCGCCTGACCGCCATGCATGTTGCCGAGCTGGAGTGACTGTGCCATCTGCGCCTCCTACTTGAACGTCATCACCGACAATGGGCTTGCCGGTCTCGCACCGGAGCCCGTCACGACATAGAGCCGCGCAAGCCGCAAACCATCCGTCGACAGGCTGGCGAGCACGCCGTCGTCCGATCCGTCGAGGGCGTAAGAAAGCATGGTCGCCTTCGCCTCGGTCTTCTGGCCGCTCACGACCGAATAGCCGGATCCCTTGAGCATCGCCTGTAGTGCCAGGCCGAATTCCGACCGGTCGTCCGGCAGGTTGATCGGGCTTGCTTCCCGGGGAAGACGCTCAGACAGGCGGTTGGCCATGTCGCCGGCGATCGCCGCCGCCGCGCCCGCGGAAACCGGCGCGGGCCGGATTTGTGAATCCATATCCCCGGTCTGGCAGCCGCAGAGAGCCAGGCAACCAGTCACGGCAAGAAGGGACCGGCGCATGTCAGCTGCTCCGCCGGATCGTAACCTGCTGCTTTCGCCAGCCGACCCCGGATACGAGTATCGCGCGCTCGATATTGTAGTCGACCACCATCATGTTGTTTGCCATGCGGTAGTTGACAATGCGGTTCTGTCCGCCGGAAACGACGAAGAGGACGGGTGCATCCTGTCCGGCAAGCGAGCGCGGGAACTGGATGTAGGTCTTCTGGCCGTCGGAATAGACGCGCGTCGGTTTCCAGGCGGCACTTCCGCTGACGGAATAAGAAAAGTTCAGTTGGTCGGCCGCAACACCGGTCCCTGGCACTCCTTTCGCTTCCAGGCGCGCATTCACATCCGCGAGCTTATCCGAAACGTCCTCGGGATAGGAAAAGCCGATGCGTGCCATGTATTGGCTGGGCTGGGATTTCAGCTGGATATGATAGGTGCGTCGCGACGTGGTGACGACCATGGATGTCACCAGGCCGGGTTCGGCCGGCTTGACGATCAGATGGATCGCCTGTCCTCCCACTGCTCCCGAGGTCGCGGGCTCGACCTTCCATCTGACGGTATCGCCGACCAACACGTCACGAACCACCTCTCCGGCTTCAAGTTCGATATCGCATACCTGGAGCGGCGAACAGATGACGGAAGGCTGGGTTTCGCCGAAGAGGAAGACGACTTTGCCATCGGACCCCCTGGTGACGAGGCCCGAGCCATCGCGCCACTTGGAAGACAGGTTCGTACCCTTCGCCTCTTTGGGCGTCATGGCCTGGGCCTTGGCCACGGGAGCAGCGCAGAGCGTAGTGGCCGCGATCGCGCAGCTGAAGGCGACCGATAAGTGTGTTCGGTTATGCATGCCCTATCCTCGTTCTATAGCTGTGCGGTCCAGTCGAGATCTTTGAGATATAGACCGATCGGGTTGAGCCGGATCGTCGCCTCGTCCTGAGGCGTGGTGATCGTCACCGTGGCGATCGCGCGGAAGCGGCGCCTACCGGTCTCTTTGCCGCGCCGGTCGCGCTCGAACTCGGTCCAGTCGATCTGGTAGGACTGGCTTGACAGCGCGACGATGTTGTTCACCTCGACCGCGATCGTGGCTGCCCTGGCCTTCTCGAAGGGGGAATTGCCGCGAAACCACGCGTTGATCTTTTGCGTCGAGGGATCAGAGGTCCGCAGCAACGCATAGGTCCGATCGATATACTGCTTTTGCACCACCGCATCGGGTGTTACCGAGCGAAAGCTGGTCACGAAGCCGCCAAGCGTCGCGCGCACCACGCGCGGGTCGGCATATTCGATATGTTCGGGAAAGCCTGCAGATACCGGCGTACCCAGCCTGTCGACCTCGACGATGTAGGGGATGAGCTTGACTTGTGTGCTGAGAAATAGCGCGTAGCCGAATCCGATGATCGCGATCATCAAGGCGAGGATTGCAACAATACGCCAGGCCGCCGCTGCCCTGACATAGGAGCCATAGCGTTCGTTCCATTCCAGCCGGGCAGAGAGATAGGGGTTTTCTGCAGCGTTCGACTTCATGTTCCCCACTCCTCGTTCACGTCCGTTGTCCGGGTCGGGGTGCTGTCGACGATCCCTTGCCTGCCGCGGACCGGCCCTGTTCGAGTTTGGCATTGGCAAGTCCAAGCAGCGATCCGGCATGCGAGCCCGGCGCCTCGATCGCCTTGTCCTTCAAGGCTGATGCGGTCGCCATGCTCGCGGCGCTCACACCTTCCGCCAAGCCGCGCATGACGGCGCCCGCCATGGATGCGCCGCCAGCCCGGGCCGATCTCGCCGCCGACATGCCTGCCGAGGCGCTCCCGGCCACCAGGAAGCCGGCCCCTGCCGCAAAGGAGGCGGCCTGGCTGCCGTGCCGGATAACCTCCATGCCGCTGCCGACCGACACGCCTTGGATCACGCCCTGAATGATGTTTGGTACATAGATGGCAATGACGAAGACGACGACGGCAATTCCGGCGATCGCGAGCACCGTCTGAAACTGGTCGCCGATCTCAGGACGGTTGGCGAGGCCGATCAGGACCTGCGAACCGATGCGGGCGATCATGACGAGCGCCATCAGCTTCATTCCGACGCTGAAGGCGTAGACCAGATATCGGATCGCGAAATCCTTGGTGAAGGATGAGCCACCGAGCCCGAGCATGATCATGCCGGCAAGGAGGCCGATATACATCTCGGCCATGATCGCCACGAAGATCGCCGCCACCAGCGAGAAAGCGATCACGACCACGATCGTTGCGAAGGCCGCCGACACCGCCAGCGCATTGTCTTCGAACAGGCCGAAGCGGATCTTTTCGGCCATCTTGCCCGCCACCACCAGTCCGGCATTGAAGATATCGGCCGGCGAGGCATCTCCGCCCGACGCCCCGATCTGAAAGAGGCTGTCGACGACCGCTTTTGCAAAGGCTGGTCCCCGCTCAAGAACAAGGGCGAAGAACCCGACAAACATGATGCGGCGGACGAGTTCGGCAAACCATTCCTGCAGCGACGGCGCCTGCAGGGCGAGCCAGATCGCAGCAAGCCCGATCTCGATTGATGCCAGGATCCAAAAGAGCGATCGCGAAGCATTCGATACGGTCTGCTCCCATCCGCGCGCCGCGCCGCTGATCTCGTCCTGTAGCGATGTGATCAGGGATCCTTCCTGGGCATGGACGGGCGCAACCATGACGAAAAGAAGAAGGGCTGCCCAAACGACATCGCGCGCGCCGCGCGCTGCTCTCTGTCTTCGCAGATGCCTCACCATTGCGGCTCCATGGTCCTGCCGCCGCTTGTCTGCGGGATGGTGGCCCTGAAAAACTGCTCGCGACGGGCTTGCGCGAAGTCCTTGTCCGTCTGATTGGTCTGCAGCCAGGTTCCCATCATCGTCATCTGCTGGGAGACGAGGCCGCGGAGCTTCTGCATCTGGGCAACCTGCTGGGCGGCAATCTCGTGACCGACCTGAAGCGCTTTCATCTGGCCGTCGACGCCATCGGAGAGCGATCGGAGCGATGCCATCGTTGCCTCCTCTGTGTCGAATTGCTTGGCCGTCAGGCTTGCTGCGCCGAGCGTGGCCGCGATCGTGTCACGATTGGTGTCCGACCAGGTCTGGTAGGTCGCAGAGAAGCTCTCCGCGTCCGGCAGGTGCGCCCTGAGATCGGCATAGCTCTTGAACCGCTGTCGCAAAAGGTCATCGGCATTGGCCATGGCAAAGGCGATGCTCTGGCCGTCGGACACGATCGATCGCAGCTGATTGAGATCGCCCTCGACCTCTCCCCAGATATGGGCGGGAAGTTGCGCGGTGTTCTGCAGCATGTTCTCGTAGATCTTCAGCTGGTTCTGGATCTGCTCGGCAAGCTGCGTGATCTGGGTCAGCTGGTTGTCGACCTGGACGCCCGAACTTTCGAGCAGTTTGATGAGCTCGCCATTGTTGGCAAGCTGCGTAAATTCGGTTGCCGCGCCGGTCGCAGCCCCTGCGAGAACAGGAACGGGCCCGGCTACTGCCATGAGGGTGGCGAGTGAGACTGCGAGAAAGCCGCGTCTAGATCGTGACATGGGACACTCCCCTCCCCTTGAGCCAGACAGATGGCCAGTCGTTTCCATGCTCGTTGCGGAGCGCGCGGATACGCTTGAGGTCGTCCTTGCCCGAGGCGCCTACGAAAGAAAGGGTGAGCGGTCCGAGCGCCATGTCGAAGAGGCGCCGGCCATCGGGAGAGACGATGTAATAGTCCCGCTTTGGCCTCGCCGTGGCGACGATCTCGATCTGGCGCTCGTTGAAGCCGATCCGCTCGTAGAATTCGCGCGTCCCGATGTCGCGGGCAGATCCGTTCGGCAGGCAGATCTTCGTCGGGCAGCTTTCCTTCAGAACATCGATGATGCCCGATCGCTCGGCATCCGAGATCGATTGCGTGGCAAGCACGACGGCGCAATTGGCCTTGCGGAGCACTTTTAGCCACTCCCGGATCTTTTCGCGAAACACCGGATGGCCGAGCATCAGCCAGGCTTCGTCGAGGATGATCAGGCTCGGCACGCCGGAAAGCCGCCTTTCGATGCGCCGGAAGAGGTAGGTGAGGACAGGAAGCAGCGTGCGCTCGCCCATGGTCATCAGCTGCTCGATCTCGAAAGTCTGGAAATGGCCAAGCGTCAGGCCGTCGCTTTCTGCGTCGATGAGCTGGCCCATAGGTCCATCGACCGTGTAATGGCGCAGCGCTTCCTTCAGGTCGCGCATCTGCACGCCGCTGACGAAGTCCGACAGCGAGCGTCCGGAAGAATTGGCCATCAGCGCGATCTGCCGCGCAATCGCATTGCGGTGATCCGGTGTGACGGCAATGCCCTGGAGGCCGACGAGCGTTTCGATCCACTCGCTTGCCCAGGCCCGATCGGCTTCACTCGACAGCTCCGCAAGCGGGCAGAAACTCAGGTCACTCCCCTCCCCTTCCCCGCCGATCTCGTAGTGATCTCCGCCGGCGGCAAGGGTGAGCGGCAGCATCGAACAGCCCTTGTCGAAGACGAAGAGCTGGCCATCCCTGTAGCGAAGAAACTGGGCGGCGACCAACGCGAGCAGCGTCGACTTTCCCGAACCGGTCGGGCCGAAGATCAAGGTGTGACCGACATCGTCGGCATGCAGGTTAAGGCGGAAGGGTGTCGAGCCGGAGGCGACCTGCATCAGCGGCGGAGCGCCCGCCTCGTAGAAGGGACAGGGGGCGGTCGGATTGCCCGTCCATACCGAGTTCAACGGTACGAGGTCGGAAAGATTGCGTGTCGTGATCAACGGCTCGCGAACATTGCAGTACCAGTTGCCAGGCAGACTGCCGAGAAAGGCGTCGGTGGCGTTGAGCGTTTCGATCCGGGCGCCGAAACCCTCGGCCTGTATCACCCGGCGAACGCCTTCGGCCTTCTTCTCCAGGCTCTCGGCATGATCGTCGAACAGCACGATGACCGGCGTGTAGTAACCGTAGGCGACGAGCTCGGAAGCAGCCTGCGCAATTGCGTCCTCCGTTTCGGCCACCATCGACAGCGCGTCCTGGTCAATCGAGCGGCTTTGTGTCTGGAAGAGCTGGTCGAGGAACGGCCGCACCTTCTGCTGCCACTTCTTTCTGGTGCGCTCCAGCCTCTCCCTCGCTTGCTCGGCATCGAGGAAGATGAAGCGTGACGACCAGCGATAGGCAAGCGCCATCAGGTCGAGGCTGTTGAGGATGCCGGGCCAGCTTTCGGCCGGCAATCCGTCGATGGCCACGACCGCGACGAAACGATTGTCGATCTTCGGCGTCAGGCCGTGCTCCATTTCGGCTGTCACCATGCAGTCGATATACATGGGCACGTCTGGCAGCCGGACCGGATGGTTGTCGCCTGAAATGCAGAAGCGGGCGAACTGCAGGAGTTCGTCATAGCGCACCGTGTTGGCGCCGACGACCGCCGCCCGTGTCTTCATCCTGCGGATCGATAGCGTATTTGCCAGATATTGCTCGATCTCGCGTGTTGCCGCCTTGAAGGCTGCAAGTGCGATGTCGGCATGCGTCTGCTTTCGGCTACCGGTTTCGGAATAGACGTAGCGCGTGAGAGCGGAGCGGCGAGGCTCGGCCGGCCTGTAGGTCAGGATGATCGCGTGGTGGCTTTCGAAATGGCCGCGCTCGGCTTCGAAATGCCGCCGGCGTTCTTCGTCGATCGCGCGTGTGACGCGATCGGGAAAATACGAGCGCGCGGGCGCGGCATAGTCGGCGGTCGGAACGCGGATCGCTTCGACCTGGATCATCCATCCGGAGCCGAGGCGCGCCAGCACCTGATTGATCTGTCGAGCAACCTCGTTGCGTTCCCCATCGGTGGAGCTTTCCGAATCCGGACCGGCAAAATACCAGCCGGCCATCAGCGAGCCGTCTTTCAGGAGCAGCACGCCTTCATCAACGAGGCCGGCATAGGGAACGAGGTCGGCAAAGGACGGTCCGGCATGGCGGAAAAGTCGTAGCGCCACCATGGTCGGCCTCAAGCACTTCGCCAGGGCGTCGACGTCGCCCGGTAGCGAGGTCGGTAGCGCAGGTGACGCAGATAGATCCGCCGCATCATCGGGTCGGCCTTGCCCATCCGACGCAGCAGGCCAAGGATCGCAGCCCAGATCGCGATGCCGATGAGGACCGAGTAGACGGTCAAGACGACAAAGATGAGGACGATGGCGGCAAGGCCGGTGACGAGGACCAGTTCGCGGTCGGCGCCCATCAAAAGGTTAGGCCTCGACAGGGCGCGATGGATGCGGTTGGTCTGCAGGCTGGAGATGGACGGGGCCATTATCTCTCCCCTCCCCTCTCCTGCGCCACTTGCGCGACGTCGGCGGCGATGCCAACAGAGGCACCCGTCGCCTGGAACAGGGCGACGATCTGGGTTGCGCCAAGAAGGACGCCGGCCACGAGGACGACATACATCAGCCGCCGCGCGAAATCGTTGAGTTCACCCCCAAAGATCAGCATGCCGCCGGCAACGGCGACCGCCGCAAGGGCGATGAAGCCGGCGACGGGACCCGTAATCGATTCCTGGATCTGTTCGAGGGGCGCCTCCCAGGGCAGGCCGCCTGCGGACCCCGCAAGGGCCGGCCGAGCGAGGGCGGCGAGCGCCAGGAAGGCCGACCCGGTCAGGGCGGTACGATGACTAGGCTGCATGACGTTCCTCCACATGGGGTTTGAGGTGATAGGCGCCGTCATCAAAGCCCTTCACGTGAAGGAGATCCTTGACACGCCTGCCTTCCGGGGTCCGTTCGATCGAGACGACGAGGTCGACGGCCTCGCCGATGACTGTCCGCATCGGCTGGCGACTGGCTTCTGCCGTCAATTGCTCGAGGCGCTGGAGCGCCGAGCGAGCGGTATTGGCATGAAGGGTGGTGACGCCACCCGGATGGCCGGTATTCCAGGCTTTCAAAAGCGTGAGTGCGGCACCGTCGCGCACCTCGCCGACGATGATGCGATCGGGTCGCAGGCGCATGGTGCTCTTGAGGAGCTCTGCCATGCCGACATCGTCGCTGGTCCGCAGTGCCACCACGTTGGCGCCTGCGCATCGAAGCTCGCTCGTGTCTTCCAGGATGACGAGGCGATCGCCGGGGCAATGGACGGCAATCTCGGCAATGATGGCGTTGGAAAGCGTCGTCTTGCCCGATCCGGTGCCGCCCGAGACGACCACGTTGTGTCGCGCCCGCACGGCCTCACGCAGGATGCCGGCTTGCCGTTCGGTCATGATGCCCGATGCCACGTAGTCGTCGAGCGGTATGAGTTGGGAGGCGCGGCGGCGGATCGAGAAGGCAGGAGACGTTACGATTGGCGGAAGCAGGCCCTCGAAACGGTGACCACCGATCGGCAGTTCGCCGGACACGATCGGACGCCCCATGTCGACCTGCGTATTCAGGACATGGGCGACGGCGCCGATGATGATCTCGGCCCTCCCCTCCTCCATCTCGCCTGCCGCAGCGATGCCAGCTCCGAGACGCTCGATGAAGAGACGTCCGTCGGGATTGAGCATGATCTCGCTGACCGATGGATCGGTGAGCGCTCCCAGGAGTGACGGACCAAGAGCTTCCTCGAGCTTGCGCACCAGGCGCGGGAGAGAACGCGCTTCCATCGTTCACCCCTACGCGGCATCGCGAAAGCCGGGCGCAAGACGCGAGCAATAGCCGGGCGGCCGCACCGCCTCGAATTGGCCCTGCGACACCGGCAGGCTTCCGGCGATGCTGCGCACGGCGCCGATCAGGCGCGGTTCGCCGTAGCGCGCAAGCGGCCAGGAGACACGCTTCAGGATCCGCTCGAAGCGCAGGTCGGTGACCGTTGCGATTTCCGTCATGCCGCTCGCCAGACACCATTCGAGAATGCCGGCAAACAGGAAGACGGTCGCAAGGCTCAGCCCGAAGGGGCCAGGCGCCGACTCCGCCTGCGTATCGACACAGAATCTTGAACTTTCGACCATGCGTTCATGCGGCAGGAAGGGTCTGTTTCCAATCAGTTCAGGAAACACATCCGAAAGCATTGTCGCACCCAGTGCCGGCAGCAGCCGTGCCGAGGCGACGACCTCGCCCTCTCCTCCGACGATGACGATGTAATGGGGCGCGAGCGCATCGAAGTGGTCGCGCTCCCTGCCCTCCGTCACCGTTACCTGCCATTTGAGCCTTGCGTCGAAGACGCGCGCCCTGAGGCGAAACATGCTGTCGAGAAGACAGGATCCTGATGCTGCCTCTGCCGGTGTCACTGCCGTCGCAAACATAATCGTTCTCCGCGCCTGTTGAGGTGCGGCTATGCAAACCACGACGCCTGCCGCTTGTCAGACCCTCCGATGTGAGGGGGACTGGTCGGCGCGGATGGCGCATCGGGCTTTTGGTAGACGATCCATCAGCATTCCACAATTTTCGGTTCATTAACCATATGAGTTAGTAGTTCTATTTCGCCACGCGGAAGCCAAATCGCCGTTCGCTTCCGCTAGCCATGCTGGTGTGTAGCCGCTCTCAGCGTTTTTGGGCTTCGATATCGATGGATTTTTAAGCCATCTTCACGCGAAACCATGTTTCGCGGATGCCTGCTGAATACCGACGTGCTGAGGCCGATAGAGACGCGGATGCCGGCAACATGAAACAGATCGATCAACGTTACAATCGCCCAGATGAATCGCGGGACCTATAATCGCGCGTCGAGAGAGGTGATCCCTCCATACAAAAACACTGATCTCGTCCATTGATAGTTCGGCTGTCAAACACGCAAGGCTTATAGGAAAATCCAATATTCGAATGGGCGATTGCCAGCGCTGATGTGGCGCACAGGTATCTGCCTGGAGGTCCTGTCGATCTGCCGAAACGAACCGCCATGCATCCAGCACTTTTTGTCATCGATCGACCGGATCTCTTCACCCCATTCATGGCAACCCGCCCCAGTAAAGCTCCACCGGTGCGTATGCCGCAGCGACGAAGGGTTCGCGCGCTCTTTCTCCATCCGGATCGAGGTGCAAGGCGTCGGTAGGAAGCGAGACCATCGCGGACCGGGCAGGGGACGACGGATCGGTCGACTGACAAACGCTGCGAGGAGATAGCCGAGACCGGGGATGACGTTGCTTTTCAGGAACCGCTTTGGCTCACGCGCGCTTGGCTCGGCCTCTACGACGCTGGCCAGCGGAGTTGTGGCCATGAACCCGACGTGAACCACGTGTCAGAGCGAGTTGATGCCGGTCGGGCCCCCTTGGTCATGAGACATCAAGGAGATGCGCTATGAAAATTCCTCACTTTGCCTTTGCGGCCGTGCTCTCGCTTGGTTCGGCCTTTGTTGCGGTTGAGCCTGCTGCTGCGATGCCGCGAGCTGCGGCACCGGCACCTGTTGTGGCCGCCGATAAGATTGAGATCGTTCCGGGCCGCCATCGTCACAACCGACATTACCGGCGTCACCATCGCTGGCACCGGGATTGGCGCGCCGAACGGCGCTGGCGGGAGCATCGCCATCGGCAATACCATCACCGCTACTACCGCCCGCATCGCAACGGGGACCTGCGCCTACATTTTAGAGCGCAAGGGCCGGGGGTCCAGGCCTGAGTCGCCCAGCCGGGCCGACCCGAGGCCGGTAGCTGTCGTGCTGAAGAGGGCTGGCCTTCCTTCGCGGTCAAAAGGACGACGCAGGCCGCACCAACCCGACCACGACCAAACCATCCCCACCCTGTCGATTGCCGGTTCCGCGAACGTCCCCTGCCCTCATCTGTCGTTCCATCATCTAGCGCGCCGCATGTTCTCCTGCCTGTCCGTCGGGGCGATCCGGTGAATAATGCGCGACATTGTCATGAGCGATTCGATCGATACCCGGACGGAAGCAAGTCGCTGAAGCCGGACGGAGATGCCGCTCATCGAAACGAAGACCCTCCTTTTCGGCGAAGACGTCGCGCAGTCCTCCGACTGCTCTCTGCTCGATATCTGTGGTAAGCGCTGGCTTGATCGTTTTTCGGATCTGGATGCACGGTTAGACCCGAGTGCTCTCAAGTTCGGCACCGATCACGCCCTAAAGGACGTCTCGTAGAGCGCAGCGGGGGCTGCACCAACCGCTATCGAGGGTAGTCACGACAGGTTTGCGGCAGGAAATGGCTGCCAAGCGCAACCAATCCAATCGAGATCCCGCCATTGCCGGAAAGATCGCTATCCCTGTAGTCCGCGGACTACATCGCCGGTGGAGGCGTTCAGCTTCGCAACGGAAAAGGTCGCCAAGCGCGACCGATCCAATCGAGCCCTGGCCGTTGTGTCGGCAAGATCGCCGTCCTCGTAGTCCGCGGACTACACCGCTGGCTGTCGCGTTCAGCGATGCCAGCTTCGCAACGGAGAAGGTTGCCAATCGCGACCGATCCGATCGAGCCCTCGCCGTCGTGTCAGCACGATCACCGTCCTTGTAGTCCGCGGACTACATCATCCGCGACCGCGCTCAGCGATGTGGCAAGAAATGGCTGGTGAGCGTAACCGATTGCATCTACACCCCGCTGTCGCGCCGGCAGGATCGCCGTTCTTGTAGTCCGCGGACTACATCGCTGGCTGTCGCGTTCAGTGATGCAACAGGAATGGCCGGTGAGTGTAACCGATCCAGACGAGGCCTCGCCGTCGCGTCGGCAAAATCACTATCCTTGTAGTCCGCGGACTACATTTCGCTGGCGGCTGCGTTCAGCGGTGCACCATGTCCGCGTCCCCTCATATTCGCGGGGATGACGCCAAGGGGCTTTCGCTTATCGTCGTTTCTTGCGTGGAATTGCGCAGAACACCAATCGTGATGGCACCCTTTGAATCCGTATCGCGTCGCGGCGCGTGAACAGATTGATCACTGCGACAGCGTTTGTGGAGGAGCGCCGTTTTATTGGGAAAGCGAGGTCAAAAGACCCTGTGGATAGGCTTATGGTTAAGCGTTTGTAAATCGGTAACGAATCGCGCGATAATATAACTGCGCAGTTGATGCCCTATTCCCGAAAATTGCGCAATTAAGTTGGAAACCACGATGCTAGCGAATCCAGTTCTGAAAGACGATCAAGAGCACCTTCCGTCGCTACTGGCAACGGACGCTCAGGAACTCGCCTATCAGCTTCAGCAGCACCAGGCGAAAATCTTCCCGCCGCTGTCGCAAAAGACCATGCGAGTGTTTTCTCCGGCGGAGGCCGCCTCCTTCATTGGCATTGGCGAAGGCTATCTTCGCCAGATTGCCAAGGACGGCCACGGACCGGATCCACTCGCCAACGGGCGGCGCCAGTACGACGCAGACGACATGAACCGAATTCGCCAGGCGCTGGACGACCGCAATGGCACGCCAAAATATGTACCGGCCCGGCGCGGCGCTGAAAAGCTGCAGGTCGTTTCGGTCATGAACTTCAAGGGGGGCTCCGGCAAGACGACGACGGCGGCGCATCTGGCACAATATCTCGCGCTGCGTGGCTATCGCGTCCTTGCCATCGATCTCGATCCGCAGGCCTCACTCTCCGCGCTCTTCGGCCACCAGCCCGAGCTTGACGTCGGCGAGGGGGAAACGATTTACGGCGCCATCCGCTACGACAGTCCGGTGCCGATCTCCGAGGTCGTGCGCTCGACCTATACGCCGAACCTCCATATCATTCCGGGCAACCTGGAACTGATGGAATTCGAACATGAGACGCCAAAGGCAATGGCGGGCGGCACGGCCGAGTCCCTGTTCTTTGCCCGGATCGGTCAGGCGCTGACCGATATCGAGAGCCTCTACGATGTCGTCGTCATCGACTGCCCGCCGCAGCTGGGCTTTCTCACCATGTCGGCGCTCTGTGCTGCAACATCCGTGCTGATCACGGTTCATCCGCAGATGCTCGACGTCATGTCGATGTCGCAGTTCCTGACCATGACCAGCGAGCTGATGACAGTCGTCGAAAGGGCAGGGGGACGAACGAGCTATGACTGGATGCGTTATCTCGTCACCCGCTTCGAGCCTAATGATGGCCCGCAGAGCCAGATGACCGGTTTCATGCGGGCGATTTTCGGCAATCGCATGCTGCAGAACGCGATGCTGAAATCCACCGCAATCGCCGATGCCGGCGTCACCAAGCAGACGCTCTATGAGGTCGATCGATCGCAGTTCACACGCGGCACTTACGACCGGGCACTGGAATCGATGAACCTCGTCAATGGTGAGATCGAGGCTCATATCCGCTCGACCTGGGGCAGGAGATAGCTGAATGGCGCGCAAGAATCTCATCGAAGTCTCAAACCCCCATGAAGCCCGTCCCGAACAGGCCGCAGTGTCGCCACGCGACAGCCGGCCGATCGCCGGCTTCATCCCGCAGACACGCAGCGGCGGCCCGGTCGGCGGCATCACCAAGACGCTCGGCAGTATCACCGAAAAGGTGGAGCGGGCCAATGATCTGGAACGCCAGCTGGCGGAAGGTCAGACGGTGGTGGAACTCGATACGGCGCTGATCGACGCATCCTTCGTCGCCGACAGACTCGAAGTCGACGCTGGCGAATTGGCGCAGCTGATTGAACAGATCCGCGAGCATGGCCAGCAGGTGCCGATCCTGGTGCGTCCGCACCCGGACGCCAAAGGGCGTTATCAGGTCGCCTTCGGTCATCGTCGCCTCGCCGCAACAAAGGCGCTCGGGATAAAGGTCAAGGCGATCGTACGGACCTTGACCGATGGTCAGCTCGTCGTCAGCCAGGGCCAGGAAAACAATTCCCGTACAGACCTCTCCTATATCGAGCGGGCGCTGTTTGCGCATCGGCTCGAGGAGAAGGGCTTTAGCAACGATGTCGTGATGGCGGCGCTCAACGTCGACAGGGCGGCACTTTCGAAAATGCGCGTCATCACGCGCCAGGTGCCGTTTGTGCTGATCAGTGCGATCGGTGCTGCGCCGGAAATTGGCCGCCGGCGCTGGCTGGAGTTCGGCGAGCATCTGGAAGGCAAGGATATCGATGGGCTGGTGGCAATGTTGTCCGCGGACTACATGCGCAGCCTCTCCAGCAATGACCGGTTCCATCAGGTGTTCGGCTTGGCGACGAAGAAGGAGACAGGCCCGAAGCCTGTCGCCAAATCGACGCAGATCGCCGACCTTCCGGTGAAATTTAAACGTACGCCGGCAACCGCAACCTTTGTCTTCGACAGCAAGGCAGCGCCCGGTTTCGACGAATTCGTGCAGGAGAGGCTCAAGCGTCTCTATGCGGAATATCAGCAAGACAGAGGAGCTTAGGAAAGCAAAAGAAAAAGGCCCCCAAACGTCGCCGTCGTGGAAGCCTCTCTCATCTGTAGCAACTTGAGAATCGCATTTCCCCGAATCGCAGTCAAGAGTCTTTGAGCGTCAGTTTGGCGAGCGGCTTTCTTTTGCCTGATAGAGGGTGAAAGAAAATGGAGAGTGGAAATGTGACGACGCCCTTTGGGCGGCGGCCGATGACGCTTGGCATGTTTTCAAGCCAGGTGGCGTCGCGCCGGATCGAACCGGACAAATCGGTCGACAAATGGAAACTGTATCGGGCCCTCTGTGAAGCGCGGCCGCTGCTCGGCGTGTCCGACAGGGCGCTCGCCGTCATGAACGCCCTTCTGAGCTTCTATCCGAGAAACGAGCTATCGGAAGAAAACGGGCTTGTCGTATTTCCATCGAACGTGCAGCTGTCTCTGCGCGCCCATGGCATGGCCGAGCAAACGATCCGACGGCATCTTGCCGGGCTGATTGGTGCCGGGCTGCTGATCCGAAAGGACAGCCCGAACGGCAAGCGCTATGCGCATAAGGACAGGTCGGGAACGGTGGAGGACGCGTTCGGCTTCTCGCTGGCGCCGTTGCTTGCGCGCTCCGAAGAGATCGAGATTCTGGCCGCCCAAGTCATTGCCGATCGGATGCATCTTCAGCGCCTGCGTGAGCGCCTGACGCTCTGCCGGCGGGATATCTCAAAGCTCGTTGAAACGGCGCTTGAGGAGGCGCTCTCCGGCGATTGGGAGGCCGTTATCCTCTATCAGCAGGGTATTGTTGGTGCCCTTTCGCGCCATCCTGCCGCTTCGGAACTCGAAGAAGCCCTCGAAGACATGGAACAACTGCGCGAAGATGTGGTCAACCAGTTGGAAAATCTGCTGGATTCCAGAAAAACAAGCGGCAATGCCATTCAAAATGAGCGGCACATACAGAATTCAAAACCCGACTCTATTTCTGAACTTGAACCTGGCTTCGAAACGAAGCTGGGCGCGAAAGCCGAGGACAACAACGGGCCGAATGCCGAGACGAGACGGCAGCAGGACGGCAGCAAGGGCATGGCGACAGAAAGGGGGAGGGGACAAGCCAGCGGTGACCTGAAATCCTTCCCTCTCGGGCTCGTCGTGCAGGCATGCCCGCAAATATCCGACTACGCGGCGGGCGGCGCGATCGGCAGCTGGCGGGATCTGATGGCGGCGGCGGTCATCGTCCGCTCGATGCTCGGCGTTAGCCCATCTGCCTATCAGGATGCCTGCGAAACGATGGGTGCGGAAAATGCAGCGACCGTGATCGCCTGCATCCTGGAGAGGGGAGGCCACATCAATTCGGCGGGCGGTTATCTGCGCGACCTGACGAGGCGTGCGGAACGCGGTGAGTTTGCGCTTGGTCCCATGCTGATGGCGCTTTATCGCAGCAGCGGGAATGGGAGCAGGCGTGCTGGGACTGGCTAAGGCGGTCCTGCCGCAGTGCTGGACGTCCGCAGCCTTTCCGCCCTCGCGACAGTCGGATCCGGGATCTCCGGCAAGCGTTATCCATCAGGCTTTCGCTTGCCAGCAGACAAGAGCGAAAGATGCAGGGGCGAAGGTGGTAGCGAGAAGGGTCTGATGGTCCATGACACTGTCCATGTTGAAGCACACGATAATGCGGAGGCGGTGAAGAGGTTCCACATGACCAGAGCGCCTGGAAGGGACCATAGGCATGATGAGATGGGTCCACTTTTCGAGCTGCAGTCGTGAACCGGCAGTCACTCGAATTCTCCAAGAGCCACGGGCGTCGCAAACATGGTTAACGGCGGCTCAAGCGATCGAACCGGCCCGTGGTGAGCCGAAACCTGAGGAGGGGAGGGGGCTGACCGGCACAAGGTCGGAGCAAACGTCAGGATGGATCCGACAATCGCGATTTCGTGATGGCGGCCAAGGCTAGAAAAGCGTGCAACACCGTTGTCGACGCGGGTTGCAGTGCCATCTGGCTCATCCGGACAGGATGAGCAAGTGGAGGACGACGATGTCAGTCAAGGAAGACCGTATCAGACGGCGCGCCTATGAAATCTGGGAGCGGGAAGGTCGTCCGAACGGAGAGGATATGAGGCACTGGCTTCAGGCATTTCAGGAAATCGCCGCGAGTGCCGACGCCGACAGCCGGCCGGCCAAGAAGCCGCGCGCGAAGAAGGCCACAAGCTCCGACGAGGCGGCAAAGCCAAAGGTCGCAAGCAGATCCAAAGGCGGCGCCCAGAGCGTTCCAACGACAACCCCACCGCCGAAAGCTGGCAAGCCTGTCGCGGGCCTCACCAAACACTGACGGGTTTGAGTGCGAGCGGCAGTCCGGTCGACAGGCGTATGGGCCTTACAGAAGCGGGGCGCCTTGATGGGCGCCCCGCAATCAGTTGTCTCGCTCATAAATCTCGTGCAGATCAGAGTGATCTGACGTTTTCCGCCTTCGACTTGCCGGTCTTCCGGTCCTGGCCGAGATCATAGGAGACGCTCTGGCCTTCCTTCAGCGCATCGCCGTACTCCAGCGCGGAGACATGGACGAACACATCAGGTCCTCCGCTTTCCGGCGTGATGAAGCCGAAGCCCTTGTCCTGATTGAAAAACTTAACCTTGCCAGTCGGCATGACATCCTCGTGTGTTTGCATTTGTTGTGGAGCGACAACCGTAGCCCTCGCATTCTTCTGGATCAACCCAGGCCGAGCCTTCGAGTTGCTTGAAGACAGTGGCCTGTTTGCGTGCAAGGGGGGCGGCGGCTATCGACCCCAAAACGGGCTCTAGCCCAGCCTAAGATTGACAGGCAACAAACTTCTGCGCAGAATTGGGTTTGGGTGGATACGACCTGCTGCTTGCGCCTCGTTGGGGTACGCAGCAGCCATGGGGCCACGTCGTTCTCGCAAAGCTTCTATACCGTTTCGCGCGATAGGCGTCAGGCGTCGTAGATCGCCCGAGCGATATCTCGCGGATAAGCTCCTAGGCAGCCTTCTACCGCCGTGTTGGACATGATCGCAGCGGAAATGCCTTTCACGGGATCTATAAACCAACTGTGTCCGTAAACTCCGCCCCACGTTATCGACCCCCTCGACATCGGAACCTCTGCCAAAACCGTGTCCTGGATCACCCCGCCCAAAAAGGAGAAGCCTTGCCCCGGTTCGCCTAGGCGCGGGATATTGCCGATCTGGTTGAGAAGCGCCGCCTTCGCCGTTTCGTCCTTCAAAACGGGCGCGCCACCGCGACGAACAGCTTCGAGAAATGCAATTAAATCCGGAGCTGTGCCCACCATGCCAGCACCGCCGGACTGAAAAGCTTTTGGATTGAACAGCCGGGTCGGCGCAAAAGTCAGCATATTGCCGTCATTATCCGGAACCAGATGACGATCCCCCATTCTGATGGCCGCCGGACTGGCGTCGGCATAGGGTGTGGCAAGCCGCTCCGGATCACTGAGCGAGAAACCGGTATCCTTCATCCCCAGCGGCTCCGTCACATGATGACGGACTGCTTCATCCAGGCTAGACGCTTCGATTTGGGCGATAACTGCCCCAAGAATGTCGATAGCGATTGAGTAAGACCAAAGCGTGCCCGGCGCGGCCAAGAGCGGAAAGGTCGACAGTCGGCTGAAGTTTTCCTCGAAATCGAAATCTGTGTCGGCAAGGCCGGCATTGAACATCCGCTCTGGTGGTGTGGTTTTCGGATCTGCGCCATAGCTAAGACCTGCTGTATGCGTCAGAAGGTGGTGGATGGTGATATCGGCTACCTCCCCGTCCGGCCGTTTCGGACGAAAATAGGGGAGATAATCTCGTGCGAGGTCGCTAAGCGACAGCCTCCCCTTGTCGACAAGAGCCAGAGCGGTTGCTGCCACGAGCGGTTTTGTCACAGAAGCGAGGCGGAAAATGGTCCGCGTTTGAGTGGGTCTTCCGACTTCGCGATCAGCATAACCAGCAGCGCGGCTATAGACGGTCTCTCCGTCTTTGATGACGATCACGACGGTGCCGACGATTTTGCCGGCCATAATCGCTCTTTCGATAACCGCGTCGATCTGCGTCTTCATCGTAACCATCCTCCTGTGCTTCCGAATAAGCAGGCACAGAACGACATGTCCTGCTTTGTTCCGCAAGGCAGCGCAGCGCCGATAGTGTCGTGTAGAACTACAAGTATTCGTCGATGCGGCGGCTCACACGATCAATCGAGCTGCCCGACCCTGCTTTCGATCGGCATTGTTGTAATAGCTCGCCGCCTGCGTTACCGACTTATGGTGCGACTGCTGCATTGCCTCGGGCAGCGGAATGCCACGATTGGCGGCCTCGGTCAGGTATCCCGATCGCAACCCGTGGGCCGAAAATCCTTCCGGATCCAGGCCGGCCAGCGCGCAGCGGCTCTTGAGGATCAGATTGACCGACTGCGGTGTCAGCGCCCGCCTGTCGACATTGCCCCATTGGTCGATACGGCGGAAGATCGGGCCTGCCTTGATCGACGCCTCGGCAATCCATCGCTTCAGAGCCTCAACTGGTCGGCCGATCAGAATGGCATGAGCCTTGTCTTCAACCGCCGTCGTCTTGGTGCGGCCGAGGTTAAGTGTCAGACACGGCAGGAGAGGGGAGGCGGCACTCTTCGGATCGGCATGCACCGGCTCCTCATCGACAAGATCCTCGATGCGCAGGGCGGCGATTTCGGAACGCCGGCGACCGCCAGAGGCAAAGGCAGTCAGGAGTAATGCGCGATCGCGAATATCGACCAGGCGATCGCCGCCGCAGGTGGCCAGCAGTTTCGCCAGGACATCGCCGGTGACCGCCTTTTTGCTCTTGCGGCGGCGTTGCCGCGGCGCGGCGCGAATGGCCAGCCGCAATGCGGTCCTCAGCGATGGCGCTGAAAACGCGCCAATCAAACCGCGCCAACGTGTCAGGATCGACCAGGAGGTCAGTCGTCGGCGTACGGTGTCGGGCGCGTGTGGCCCGTCGGCGCGCAGCAGACCCTTGTCTCGCAATCCCGCCTCGACGTCGGCTGGCATGCCGTGGCTCGGATCCTCGCCACGCTCGGCCGGGTCCCAGAGATGATGGGCGACGAATTTGAGCAATAGGCTTTCGGGCGCGGGCCAGGGGAGGGGAGCGCCGGTAGCAAGGTCGCACCAGGCCTCGAGATAGCCGAGGTCGGAGGCAAGCGCTCTCAGCGTATTGTCGCCCATGCCTTGGTTTGCCAGATGCTTGAGCGTGGCGACATCATCGTCAGTTAACAGCGTTGCCAGCTGGTCGCGGCGATCGAAGGGAAGGATCGCGTCGAGCGCATCGAGTTCTTCGACACGCTTCGAAACGGCGTTTCCTGAAGGCGACAGGTCAGTGCTCATGCTCGAGCGGCCCAACGATGGTGATCCCTTCACCGCGGGCGGCGGTCGCCATTTTCCGGTCGCCGGTCGCCAAAGGTAAACCTTGCGTCCTGGCTAGCGCGACATAACTCGCATCGTATGCGGACAGCGTGTAACGGGTCGCCAGTTCCAGGACGAGGCCGTCCCCTCCCGATCCCGCATCCTCTAGCGGCAGCCCTCGCAGCTGTGTCATCAGTAGCAGCGGTTCGCCCTGCTTGAGCCGACCACGTCGCTCGGCCACCAGAAACAGGTTGCGTGTCTCGAACCAGAACAATGCCGGCACGAGACCCACTGTCGAACGCATCTCCGACATCAGTCGATCGGCGGCGTCGTGTTGTTCATCGGGAAGAAACCAGGCGGCGGCGATGGAGGCATCGAGAACGAAGGCCATCAGTAGCGCCTTCCTTCATCGCGCCATTCGCGGATTTCCTCCTGTGTGGTGGCTTGCCGGCCACCGCGCTGGGCCTTGATCTCGGCGATCAGCGCATCGACGTCGTTGTCGCGGCGGATGCGCGAAAGCCTGGCGACAGGCGTGTTGCCGCGCGAGATGATCACCTCTTCGCCGGCTTCGACTTTCGCCAGCAGCTCCGACAGATGGGTTTTGGCTTCGGCGACCTTGACGGTAACGGTCATGATGGATGCTCCAGAGCTTGCGTCTGTCGTCGAGCAGACGGTGATTTGCACCGCTTTCGACATTCTGGGCGATCATATGGCCGTTTCCATAAGTTGGTCAAGCTCTAACCATATCACTATCGATACTTGATACTTATCGATGGTTAGATGCCCAACCCACAATCATACCATCTGAGGAACCACAATTATTAGATAGAGTTCCTGTAAGAAATCATTTACGATGATTTCAATGGCTTACGATCTCGCGAAAATCAGCATGACACCCCTGATGGAACCGGCTTTTCGCGCCGGTATCGCACTCGCGCGTCTGGACGAGCGCATCGCCCGCTCAACGGTCGGCAAGGGCCTGATTGAACGATCGCATTTTGCCGACGCTTGCGCCTCGCTGTGGATCGACGGCGAACTCGTCCATCTCGAAGACCTCGTCCTCCACGACGCCACCCGCGACATCCGCACGCCCACCCACGAACTGACCATCGCCCGCGACGTTCTTCGTACGCGCCAGCGCATCGCCGCTCAGTCGCCGAACTGGGCACTGTCCGCAGACGGTATCCGAAATCTGCGACAGATGTCGGACATTAATCCGGTCGGCGCTGAGGCAGGGGTAGGCGGCGGCACCGAACGTCGCGCGGTCAACATCGATCCGGAGGGGGAGGGGGATGGTGGTGACGACGCCAATGATCTACCCGGCGTCGATTATGCCGCTATCGATGCGGTGCTGGCGCGGTCGGAGTCGGCCATCGAGGACGCCACCCGACCTAGTCGCGCCGGTGGCAGCCGTGCTTCCGAGAAGGATCCACTGGTCTATGATCTCGACTGGGATGAGGATGGCCGGCTCGACGAATGGCGCGGCGTATTGCGCCAGGCCGAAAACCTGCCGGCGGTGCTGCAAGCGATCGTCGCCCTCGATGCCTGGAATGAGCTGTCGGTGCTGCAGCATGCGTCCTGGCTCGGCCGGCTGTTTTGCGCCTCGATCCTGCGACAGGCCGGCATCACCACCGGCGCCCATCTCGCCGCCATCAATCTCGGCCTCAAAACCATTCGCGTCGATCGGCGCCGGCATCGCGACCGCGAAACCCGGCTGCTCGCCATCGCCCACGGATTTCTGGCGGCCGCCGAGATCGGCATGAAAGAACATTACCGGTTGACGCTGGCGAAGACGATGATGGATCGGAAGCTGGAGGGGCGGCGCACGTCTTCAAAACTGCCGGAACTGGTCGAGCTGGTGATGGCGAAGCCATTGGTGTCGGCCGGGATGGTGGCGAAAACGCTGGAGGTCACGCCGCAGGCGGCGCGGCGGATCGTGGCGGAGCTGGGGCTCAGGGAGATGACCGGGAGGGGGAGGTTTCGGGCGTGGGGGATTTTGTAGGTCATCCTCTTATTGCGCCGCAGACAGGGCGCTCCGGACGCAGATAGAAGCAGAACTCGTGAATCTGGCGATGAAGGATGAGTTGGATGGACGTTCGCTCCATAACGATAGAGATGGTTCGTTCCTACGCGCAGGCCTGCGCAGATGTTCACCTTTGCATAGAACGTCTTCGCACAAGCGGATATGATCTCCTGGTCATACCCTCGCGAGGTGCGAGCCCCTTTGTCGACGGCGCCTGGAGCTACGCTCACGCATTGCGCAACGAGAAATACGCTGACTTTGATCCGGCTGCCCCGCGTCTCAAACCGATAGAGGAACTCTACGTTCCGTTTACAGCCGACGTCGCGGACGATTTTCCAATCCCTTCATCAGTCATCAGGCGATATTGGTCACGTGTGGTTGCTGCGATGGTAAGACGTGATGGACATGATCCGGCCCTGCAGTTTCACCTTTTTCTCCGCTCGTTGTCGGGGGAGCTGGCAATGGGCTCGACAAATATTAAGGGCGGCGGCTCAGGTCGCTTCATATTCATCGATACCGTTGTCTCAGGTCGGGCCGTCTGCGAAATCGCGGATGCCTTCGCCCAACAGGGGGTTGTACAGTGTCATTACATATTTCTCATTGATGAAGCTGGCCGTCGTCTTAAGCCGGAGCATCGTCAAAAGATCGACGCTCTCGTGGCCGCAGGAACGGCCACCAAAATTCTTGTTGATCGAATTTTCACAGAGGATGAAGGTCCCGCCATGAGCGGCATTTGGACCGTTACTTTTCCGGTCTTAATGCTGAAGGCTCAGAATATGATCGAAGGACTGGAAGACGCTGTTGGCGCCGGCCTCTATTACCACGAGGTTGCCAAGCGCCGGGACCGGTCGAACTCCGCAATCACCGTTTCAAACGGGATTCTTGGGACGATGCTTTTTGCCGCTGTACGTGGAAGTGACGATAGTGCAGCTCGATTTCTCGTAAAATTTCAGGATCATGTCTCCGGATCTGGGTTGCAGGGCCAGGATGTGACAAAGTGGATCGCGGATCCACTCATCATGGCAAATTTGCCCGCAGTTTCCAATACAATCGTGTCGGGGTCACATGTTCTCCGTGCTCAGATGTCGGAAAGCGACGCTCAGAAGATTGTCGCGTCATTCCTGGATCAGCAGGCCCTGTCACCCAAGCCGAACCTCTGACGTCCTTATGGCAAGATTGGATTTCTGGAGAAGACATGGATAGAGCGGGCGCCTCGCGAAAGCGCAACGTACAGGTGCTCTCTCGACATGACATTGCCCGGTCGGTCCGCATCCAAGATGATGGCATGATGAGCCTCGAGACCTTTCAACAATAGGGTCGAGCCGACTGCCTTCGTTGGAATGACGCGCCCGGCGTGTCGTTGCTGTTCTCTCAAGGCCGCAATGGTCTCTCCGAGATCGCGGCGGGTCGCGGCGGAACTCGACAGCGCGTCGACCATGATGTTGAAGGCACTATGACGATAGACGCGCCTGTCACGATCTGCCGCCATCGCCTTCATGAAGCCAACTGCTTCGGCGTAACCCCCGTTGCGGGTGAGCGCTATCGCCGCTGTTTCTGGCGGCGTCGGTAACGTCCTGTTTCTATCAGCCTCGATAGATTGCAGGCGAGCCAATAGCTTGTCGCCGTAGACATTCGTCATCACCTTGATCAGAAAACCGATACAGGCGTGAAGCAGCGATGTTCCGCTTCGTCCATTCATGCTTAATGCGGATCCAACAACGTCCCCAAAATCTACAGGTTCCACCACGCTCACGCCGTAAGCGCGGCTCGCATAGCTGTGCCGAGACTCGGCAAGCTTCGAATCGCCGACGATGAGAATGCTGTCATTCGGATGCTCACGCGAGATGTCGTATTGTACCTTAATCTGCTCGGTGATCGCGGCCGCGGTAACTCCGCCGAGTGGGTGCCAAAAGACGCGGCCCGGACAGGATCTAAGGTCAATGCTCAACCCTTGCTGAAGCAGCCCGCGCACACCAAGCAACCAATTGCCGAGGTCGTTCGCTCCGGCATTGTTCCAACGCCACGGCGTTCCGAGATGCCCGATCCGCGGAAACGTCGAGGCAACATTGCTGTTCCAGTCGGCGAGGGGATCCGCTCCGAATCCGAAAACTGCTTGCATCGGATCGCCGAACACAACTGTCGGAATGGCATTTGCAATCCCGCTGACGATTGCGTGCTGGCTGATCGAGCAATCTTGATACTCGTCGACCAAGAGCCGACCATACGTCGCCGCTATCTCGCGCGCGATGTCTCCCGATCGACAGAGTGTGCCAACGGATGACTGAATGGCCGTATAGTCTGGTGCAGCGAGCGGGTTATGTCTGTAGCCCGCTCGTTCTGGAAACATTGCGATGATTGAAAGCGCCCAGCCGGCTATGGTGTTCAGACGATAGTTCGCCGCTGGGACATTTCCGCGCTTCAGTCGCTGGCGAAGTGCCGCCACGCCAGCCGTCGTGTGTGTAAGGATCAGGGTCGGCTTCAAGGACCCGCCGGCGACGCAGCCCGCAATGAGCTCGGTCTTCCCGCATCCGGCTGGTGCCTCGATGTGACCGCGTCTTGCTTCAATGATTTCGGCGACCGTGACCATGCACCTTAACCGGAATTGCGGGGTGGATTCGGCACTGGAGATATCCACTGCCAAAGTTGGTCGATCGGTCCAGTGAGCAATGAGTTTGCTTGCGTCCAAACTGGCGAGACAACTTCTCGGAGCGCTCGCTCTGCTGGCTCGATGTCCTTGAACCATTTTCCGTCGCCGGCACATTTGCCGAGGATCGGGCGCATCACTTCCGTGAAACTGGAGCAGCAGCTCTGCAGACTATATTGGTTGCCGCTCACGTTTCGAATCTTGCTGTCGACAGAATCAGCAGTGCGCCAGTCGCAAGCAATGCCCAGAAGCGCAGGGATGTGGCTGCCCGGGATCGATGCAAACAGGGCTGCTTCGGTGGAATAGCCATCTAACCACCGGAATACGCTGACCCCGGCCGTCTGCAGCGCAGCGTAGACATCCGTTCCATAGGTCACGTCCGAATCCATTAGCAACGCGGTCCGGTATCCCATCCGCGCAAAGATGTGGGCTCGTTCGATCATCGATGATCCACCACCGTCGGCCCAATGGCAACCATGCGCCAACATACTGGGAAGAGCTGCGTCCTGCCGGTGGAGATCGATGCCCCTGATCAACCCGATTTCTGTTTTTCCTTCACAGACGATAACGCTTGGAGCCAAGAAGGCCTCCGCGCAGGCGCGAAGCGTTTTTTGTGCCGACTCATCTCCTCCAAGTGTCGTCATCCAGTTTTGCGTTATCTTGCGAGCGGGATTTTCGTGCGAAATCGTCTGGGTGTGTGAGCGTACGGCAAACAGCTGGACTGCGGCCAACTCTCGCAGCACGATAGGGGAATGGGTTGTTAAAAAGACCTGTTGGCTTTGGTCGTTTCGCTTGGCGCCGAGTGAATCCAGAAGCCTCACAATGCGGTAGGGCTCTAGACCGAACTCGACCTCGTCCACGATGAAGATTGACGAGCGACCAACCGCTCTCTGGAGACCAGCCACCAACAAACGTGATGAGCCTGAACCAAGATTCTTCAAAGGAATCTGGTCTTGATCGTGCAACGAAATAGCTCCTCCCGACAGCGCAACGCCTTTGGCATCGAGTAGGGCTTTAACCTCGTCGACCTTGATACCCATCTCATTTGAGATCCGTTTCGAGGCTTCGAGAATTGTGTCAACGCCTTGGCACCCCTGATCGGCAAACGCTTGTCTGGCCTGCCTGGATGCCGATGCAAGCGCGGCGGACGCCTGCGTCGCATCTGTCGACAGCTTGCCGAGAACCGATCTCGGCCCGAGCGCCATATGATGGGCGGCGATCGCGCCCAGCCGGACGGGCGAAATCTTTTGTCGATGCTTCCACTGGAGGTTTTTCTCCCGACCCTCAGCCGCGGGGCCAGGCGAGAAAAGCAGCCACTGAGGTTCCAAGTCATCGCGGACTATCAAACGAACGGTGAGAACCGTTTCGAGCGATGCGCTTGTCTCATTGTGCAGCTGGCCGGTGGAGAAATCCCACCCTCGAAAAAAATGTCCATAGGTCTCTAGATTGCGGAGCTCGTCATCGAGGTCGCCCAATGTGATATCGATCGTTATTGGCTCTGAGATGTTGCCGAGATGGAAATCTACATCGGTGAAGGCGAAGTTTTGCCGACTGCTCAGGCAAAGATCGATCGCGTCGAGGATGGTTGATTTGCCGCTGTCTCCCGGTCCGATTAGGCAGTTGATGCCGGGGTTGGGCCACCACTTCAAATAGGAGATGCGGCGAAAGTTCCTAATCTCGACCTCTCGAACTACAGCCACCGGTCTCGCCTTTCCGCTTTTACTTCTCAATCTTAAGTATCACCAGATTCGCCGTCTGGTGATGGGGAGAAAGTTGGAATAGGCTATTTGCCAACAGAAACATTCATTGCATTCGGTCCAGTGCGATATGGTTTACTTCGATGCCGACGAGCGGGGCCTGATCCTCGAATACGAACCTGAGTTTAACAGCCCGTCTTGGGTGAGTGACGAGCTGAAAGAAAAGGGCGAGGTCACGGTCAGTAGGGCCTTCACGTTTGTGATGCGTGACTTGCTGAATCGTCGATCGAAGCGAACGGATGAAGATCCGATCTATCGGTTCCGATTTGCGAAAAGGGAGGCCGGCTATTTTCGAATTCCTGGCCGCGTTTTGGGATGTGAACATGACGTCCTCATCTCAAGCACGGAAATTTCTTTCGAGAGAAAGACCTTCGTCGCGGAGCGCAATGTGGGCATCTTTCGCCGTGTTGCTCGCGTAATGGAAGCCGACGGGGAAATTGTGGTCGGCGGCGACCGAGCAGGCGCCATTCCGGCCGCGGTTTTCCGTGAGCTCCTCAGCAAGTTTCCCAGCTCCATCGAGCTTGATCGGTATGCTAGTGCCCGTGTGGAAACAATCCTAGGAGAGTATCTTAAGAATATGTCGGAGGCGCGCGAAAAATACGAACGCTATCTCCATCGCCGCGGGTCCGTGGTTCCCGAGACGCAATTACCGCACACTGAATTGGGGGCGTTTGCGGGAGGGGGCGAAATCCTACGCTAAGCTTCAAGAACTATCGCGATAGCTGCAACATCAGAAAATCGGCCGCGCTCTGGTGAGCTGCTGAAGCGTTTCCTGTTCCCGGTCTCAAGAAAAAATCGTGCGCACCGCCTTCGTAAACATCAAGGCTAACGGGCCGTCCAAGCTGTTGGGCTGTCCGTTGCATCTCGCGACCAACCGACAAGGGAAACGTCCGGTCGGCACTTCCCCAAATCAAAAGCAGCGGCGGCAATGAACGGACAGGATGTGAATAGCCGTTCGGGAAACCACCATCGACCAACACCAGCGCGCCAATGTCGGATCGCCCGGCCGAAGCAGCCGAAGCGATTTGCGCGCCAAGGGAGATTCCGAGAACGCCAACCTTGCCGCCGTGGCGAGGCTGGCTCTCAAGATAGGCGACCACGCTTTGAACGGCGGAAATCCAGTCCGGCAACCGCTGTCCATAATAGGCGATGCGCACCCGCGCATTGTCCGCCGTGGCGATAGCGTTGAGATCGTCCGCCGACAGGACATGAACGAGATAGGCATTCAAACCCGCCGCCCGAAGCGTCTGGCCGATCTCATCATAAATGGAGGCCCCGAAGCCTTTGCTGCCACTCAGGATCACGACGGCCGGACATGTCGCGTTCGCGCAGTTCCCGAAGCTCTCGACCAGAACACGGCCGGTCGGCGTCGGCACGGTAAATTGCAGCCGGGATGCAGCATGAGCATTGAGGAACATACCTGCGAGAAAGACGAGAACGCACGAAAACAAGCGCATATACTTCTAAAACTCCATTCCTTGGCGTCGTGACACAGTTCGCGATCGGCCCATACCAACCGCCCTAATCAAGCGGCTTATCTTCGGTGGGAAGACTATGCTCGGCCCAATCTTCCTTCGGGATCGGATCGCCCATGAGAAATTCAAAGGCCGCAACCTTCTTATGGTCTGGGGTGAGGTCACATTTGAATTGCAACCTATACCAATCTCGCTTGCTGTGCAGAGCCGCCCCCTCTGCCGAAAAAGAGTTTCCCGATAGTTTCGGGTCGTCCATCGCATAGGCTACAACGCGATCAGGCTGATACTCTTCGCTCCACGCTCCGACCTGAGCCATAGCTTCCAAATTGCATAGTTGTTCGATCTGATCCGCGGGCCTGAGCATCGCAAGCTCTTGTCTGGCATTTCGGCTTCTTGGATCGTCCAGCACCTTCTCCGACAACATGCGCAACGGCTTCACCACTGTTGGCGTTTCATCACGACGATGAACCTCGTCCGGGACCGCCTCTGGAATTGCTGGTGTCTTTAACGCAGTCTCGGGCGTTTCCGCCGGCATGCCCTCGCCCTGCCGTTTAGGAGGAAGATCAAGTTGCCGTGCCGACTTCGCCTGTTGATCGGTTCGGGGAGGGGGAAGGGTCACGATTTCCACCTCTATGCTCTGCTCCTGCGGCTCGGCCTGTTTCGGCGCGGCGGGCAAAAGCAGTAAGAAAACACCCACAAGGATATGAAGGAGCGCGGACCCCGCAAGGCCCCACCTGTTGAATCGATCCTCTGTCCGTTCCGCCAACCTCATGCAAGCGCGCTCAGAGAGCGGCAGCTACGAACGGGGGGAAGGCAATGCACACAGCCAAGATTGTTGTCAGTTTATGAGACTTAGGCATTCGATTGTTCCAGTTGCGGTAGGCCCAGAAGCCGTCTGCCATGGTCCCTGAGTTCGCCTTTAGGGCCGACATATCGGTAGAGGGTGACGCGCTCAATCCCGAGTTCCTTGCAGAGATCGGAGACAGATGTATCGCGCTGTGCCATGGCTGCCTGGGCGAGGCGAACTTGCGCTTTGGTTAGCGCGAATTTGCGACCGCCTTTGCGACCTCGTGCTCTGGCTGCAGCAAGACCAGCCAGAGTGCGCTCCCGGATCAGATCTCGCTCGAACTCGGCCAGCGTAGCGAAGATACCGAACACCATTCGACCGGATGCAGTCGTGGTGTCGATCTCGGCCCCTTTCCCGGTCAACACTCGCAAGCCGATCTTGCGTTCCGAAAGATCCTTCACCGTGTTGACCAGATGGGTGAGCGACCGCCCGAGGCGATCAAGCTTCCAGACCACCAACACATCGTCGGCACGCAACGATTTGAGGCAACCGGTCAGACCCGGTCGATCATCACGGTTACCGGAGGCGCGATCCTCATAGATGTTGTCTTGCTCAACGCCGGCTGCGCGAAGAGCATCCTGCTGCAGGTCCAGAGACTGGGAACCATCTGCTTTGGAAACGCGGGCATATCCGATCAGCATGTTTCTTAAACGATGGTTTGAGGCGGCGCATCGACCGCAATTGCCTTGTTTCCCAGAACTGTATCTTAACCAGCGTCATAAACAAAGCATCTTGAACATTATCTGATTTTGAAAAAGGAACATGGATGCCGCGTCGTGTCACTCTAACCGATCGGCAGAAGGACGCGCTGTTGCGCCTGCCGACTTCGCAGGCGGATTTACTCAAACACTATACGCTGAGCGACGAGGACCTCGAGCATATCAGGCACCGCCGACGCTCGCACAACAGGTTCGGTTTCGCCCTGCAATTGTGTGTTCTGCGCTACCCCGGACGGGTGTTGGCTCCGGGAGAGCTGATTCCGGCGGAGGTGGTCGAGTTCATCGGAGCGCAGCTTGGCCTCCATGCCACCGATCTGGTTGACTATGCCGCCCGCGAGGAGACGCGCCACGAGCACCTTGCCGAACTGCGGATGCTTTACGGCTTCCGCACGTTCTCCGGCCGTGGCGCTCGTGAACTGAAGGACTGGCTTTTCCGGGAAGCCGAGATGGCGGTGTCGAACGAGGACATTGCCCGTCGTTTCGTGGTCGAGTGCCGCCGCACCCGCATTGTTCTTCCCGCGACATCGACGATCGAGCGGCTTTGCGCCACGGCTCTGGTCGATGCTGAGCGGCGGATCGAGACAAGAATTGCCAACCGTCTGTCTCCGCCGATCAGGGAGCAGTTGCGGGCATTGCTTGAGGATACGGTTGACGATCGTATGACCCGGTTCGTGTGGCTGCGGCGGTTCGAACCCGGTTCGAACTCTTCGTCGGTCAACCGGCTTCTCGACCGGCTGGAATACCTGCGACAGCTCGATCTCCCCGAAGATATTCTGGTCAACGTTCCTGCCCATCGAGTGACACGGCTGCGCAGGCAGGGCGAGCGGTATTATGCCGATGGCATGCGTGATCTTCCGGAGGATAGACGGCTTGCGATTCTGGCCGTTTGCGCATCGGAATGGCAGGCGATGCTCGCCGACGCCGTAATCGAAACCCATGACCGCATCGTTGGCAAGCTCTACCGGGCTTCGGAGCGCATTTGCCAGGAGAAGGTTGCGGACGAAGCGACTGCGGTGCGCGCCACCTTGAAATCCTTCGCCGAAATCGGTGGGGCCTTAGTGGATGCACAGGATGACGGCCAGCCGCTGGAAACCGTCATCGGCAATGGAGAGGGCTGGGACAGGTTCAAAACCCTGGTTGCCACGGCGGTCAGCCTGACAGGGACCATGACGGCCGACCCGCTCAATCATGTGCTTGACGGCTATCATCGCTTCCGCCGCTATGCTCCTCGTATGTTGCGCCTGCTCGATCTTCGGGCTGCGCCGGTCGCGATGCCGCTGCTCGACGCCGTGACGGCGCTACGTGGAGGTGCAAGGGTTTCGGTGCATTCCGACTTTCTGCGGCCAAGCTCGAAATGGCATCGTCATCTTCGTGCCCAGCCGGCTGGCGATATCCGCCTCTGGGAGATCGCGGTGCTGTTCCACCTGCGCGATGCGTTCCGGTCGGGAGATGTCTGGCTGGCGCGATCCCGGCGCTATGGCGATCTGAAGCAGGCTCTCGTTCCCGCGCAAGCCGTGGCGGAAAATGGCCGTCTCGCCGTGCCATTGCGGCCGGAGGAATGGTTGGCAGACCGACAAGCGCGCCTCGATATCCGGTTACGCGAGCTTGGTCGTGCCGCCCGCATCGGCACGATTCCCGGCGGATCAATTGAAAACGGCACCCTGCATATCGAAAAGCTTGCAGCCTCAGTGCCGGATGGCGCGGAGGATCTGGTTCTCGATCTCTACAAGCAGATGCCGTCAACACGCATCACTGATCTCTTGTTGGAAGTGGATGCTGCGACCGGTTTCTGTGAAGCCTTCACCCATCTGCGCACGGGGGCACCTTGCGTCGACCGGATCGGGCTGATGAACGTCGTGCTTGCTGAGGGGATCAATCTCGGCCTGCGCAAGATGGCCGACGCCACCAATACCCATACATTCTGGGAGTTGATCCGTATTGCGCGCTGGCATGTCGAGGGCGAAGCCTATGACCGGGCGCTCGCCATGATCGTAGAGGCGCAAGCCAATTTGCCGATGGCCCAATTATGGGGGACCGGTATCTCGGCATCGAGTGATGGCCAGTTCTTCGCCGCGACGGAGCAAGGGGAAGCGATGAACCTGGTCAACGCGAAATACGGCAATACTCCCGGCCTGAAAGCTTACAGTCACGTCTCGGACCAATATGCTCCGTTCTCAACCCAGGTGATTCCCGCAACGGCAAGCGAAGCGCCCTATATCCTCGATGGCCTGCTCATGAACGATGCCGGCCGCCATATCCGCGAACAGTTCGCCGATACGGGCGGCTTCACCGATCACGTGTTTGCCGCCTGTGCCATCCTCGGTTATCGGTTTGCACCACGCATCCGCGATCTGCCATCCAAAAAGCTATACGCGTTCAATCCTTCGTCAGCGCCAGCGCATTTGCGGACCATGATCGGCGGAAAGATCAATCAGGCCCTGATAGAACGCAACTGGCCCGACATTCTCCGCATCGCGGCTACCATTGCGGCCGGAAGTATCGCACCTAGCCAGATTCTACGTAAGCTCGCCTCATATCCACGACAGAACGAACTCGCCACGGCCTTGCGCGAGGTCGGCCGCGTCGAGAGGACCCTGTTCATGATCGACTGGATTCTGGATGCCGAGTTGCAACGCCGAGCCCAGATTGGGCTTAACAAGGGCGAGGCCCACCATGCGCTGAAGCGGGCAATCAGCTTTCATCGTCGGGGCGAAATCCGCGACCGTTCCGCCGAAGGCCAACACTACCGGATCGCAGGCATGAACTTGCTCGCAGCGATCATCATCTTCTGGAATACGATGAAACTCGGTGAAGTCGTCGCCAGAAAGAAACGCGAGGGGAAACAGCTATCGCCCGATCTGCTGGCCCATATCTCTCCGCTGGGATGGGAACACATCAACCTCACGGGCGAATATCGGTGGCCAAAGCCTTAGCGTAGGATTCCGCCCCCTCCCGCAAACGACCCCT
>NZ_JBPWPV010000004.1:0-231758 GCF_051811225.1 Rhizobium sp. 768_B6_N1_8
CGGCCATGCGAAATGCGCCCCGCATGCGGTCCGGCTGATCGATGAGAACGGCAAGCTCTCCTTTAATCGCGATACCCTTGGCCAGGTCGCCCGCTCGGTGCTGATCGAGGTGCTGTCGCTTCGCCGCAACCGGTCCGATAGCGGACTGGTTGCCCGCATCGCCGGCGATGCCATCGGCGTTGACCAGTTCCTGCCCAACATGGCAAGCGAGGAGTTTCTCTCATGCCTGTCGCGCAACGCGCTGGAAGCTGTCGCGGAAACGGCGGGCGTTCCCGATCGCATCAAGGTCAAGGACACTCGCGCCGCCGTGGTCGAACATTTTGCCGGCGACCACTTTGTTCTACCGGCCGCAGCGATCGCGCCAGACGCTGCCGAGGTTCGAGCCTGGGCGAGCCGCTTCTCTTCCGCCCCATCCGACCTTGAGGAGGATGACGAGACACCCCCCGTGACAGAGGACGTCGTTCCGGCCTCTGACCTCACCGGCGTTGACGGCGCCGACGATTTCCGCGAGGCGGCCGAGTAGCATCTGCCAGCCAGTTTCCCTCCTCCGCCGCCGGCTTGCCGGCGGCGTTTTCATTTCCAGACATGGACAGGAGCAGACAATGTCCGCAACATCTCCCCTCTACGGAATAACCCGCGACGGTCTCGTCGCGGCTCTCGTCGGTGATCAGGCCTTCGCCATGGTCCCGTCTGAGGGCGGCCATCACCTCGTCAAGGCCTGGGGCCTTGCACGACCGATCGAGGATTGGACGATCGCCGATTTTCACGATCGGCGAACCGATCCGGTCGACGAGGTCGGGTTCCGGCGCACAGTCGAGGAATGGGCGACCCATGTCGCCCAACTGGCCGATCTCCGACGCCGGACAGTCTCCGTTCGGACTTCGACCCCCTGGGGCCAATCGCAGCACGCCGTCCTTTACGCCGTCGGCATCATTGCCCATAGCACCGCAAGCCATGGCGGCTTTGCGCTTTCGGCGGACCGCAACAGGCTCATTCCATCGAGTTTACGGGTCCAGGACGGATTCTACGAGGAGGATTGCGCCTGGGTAGCGGTGGCGACTGCCTATCCCGATTTGTTCACCGATTTCGAGAAACGCACGGCTGACGACATACTGCGCAATGTCTACCCGAATGCTTGGGAAGCAATGCACGATCAGGTTCTCCAACCAGGCCAGTCCCGCGGCAAGGACCGCAGCCGCTTCGACCGCGACAACGCCGACCGATGGGTGGTCGTTTCGGCCATCCAATCCAGGCAACATCCAGGCTTCGTCGAATGCATCGCCACGCTCGGTGGCAGGCGAGAGACCGGTGGCCGCGCACCGGCGGAAGACCAACGGCGCTACCTGGTTGATGAGGCGATCTACGACATCGGCGCGTTCGGCTTCGTCATCGACGAGGCCCGTGACCGGCGGTACGCCGGACCGTCGAGTTTCGCCGGCTGGACCGAGGCGTGAGATGCCGCGGCGAACCGCAAGGGCCGGTCGGTCCAACCGGACTGGTCAACGCCCGAGGCCGGCGCAGAGGCGAGCCGATGATCGTCGCAACCGTCGCGTCAGGACCATGGTGGTGCAGGGCCGGTTTGTCTTTCGCAGATCTTCAAGCGTTGCGGCGGCGATTGCCTGGACCATCGAGCGCCTTGTGCACGACGAGTCGGCCGAACCGCAGTGAGATCTCGATCTATGTGTCGAGAAACCATCGGCGACCGATCGTCTGCCGATTGTTCGCCGGGGCGGTGGCGCGCCGCGGCGGCCATGAGCGATGCCATCCGGTGTCGGCAAAGACGTCGAGCAGCTTCCGGCTCAGTCCTCGGGTTTGCTGCGGTCTGAACCGGTCGCAACCTGGTCAAAGGCCGCGTTCCGCGCCGCGTGGCGGCAGGATCGAGGCGCGCTTCGCAATGCGTGGCCGCGTTCGCTGCAGACCGCTGCGCGGCCCGCATCCTCCGCAACCCCACCCCGCTCGAGCGCATCGACCTGACCTTGGGCCAGGCCGCTTGCCCGGTTCGTGTCGACCGCACCCGAGGGACAGGCCGGAAAATGGCAGCCCCGGGCTTCGCTCAACCACACACAAGGACGTCGATCATGACATCGCTCAACCGCTCTTCCAAGGCCCGCCCCGCCGCACAACGCCCCACCACCCTCGAAATGGTCCGCCTTGCGTGCCCGGACGCTTCCCAGGCGAGCCGCATCTGCGAAAGCTTCGGCCTTGCCATCGTCGACAGCGATGGCATCCGCGAGCTTCATCGCAGCCAACTCATCGACAGCGCCGACGCGCTAAAAGAGGGCCTCGCCGAAAAGGCCATGCAGATCCACATGCAGCGCATCGTCGGCTCTTTCGTCGGCTCGGCCTACGGCGCCGGGCAATTCTACAGCCGCGCGGTCACCGAGGCGCGGGACCTCACCACCAAGCTCTCCAATGACGATCGCAACGAAGACCTCGACGGCCCGGTCGGTTTCGACAGCCGGGCGCAGCGCAAGCGCGAATTTGCCGCCGACATGGGCTTGCAGGCGCACGTGCTCCGCATGGCGGCCGAAGGTGCCGTCTCTGCCTACGAAGACATCACCGGCGAAACCTGGAAGCCCTATGAACGCGCCGGTTCCACGGTCACGGCGCCGTCGATCGATCAGAAGGCCGCGTCGCTGCAAATGTCGGCCTTCGATTGAGCCGAAGGGGCGCAAGCCCCTTCTTCGTCCGAGAAGAGCCGACGCTTTTTTTGCGCCGACTCTTCTCGGTTTGAAAGCCAGGCGCGCCAATCACGGTTCGTCCCGGTGAGCGGTCTAGCGTCGCCGGTGATCAACGGTCGCAACGGCCAAGCCGTCCTCCACTTCGTTTCGGCCCGTCCGCCAAGGTCCCGACAGTCAATCTCGTATTTCAACGGGTGCGCCGCCTCCGGCTGCCGCTTCACCGACCGCCGTGACGAATCGCGATAGGCGCGGTTTGCAAAGGTGAGGACAGGACGATGAAGAAGGATAAAGGGACCAATGAACAGCGGGTGGACGTCTATGCGCGCATCACGGACAAGATCATCGCCGCGTTGAATGAGGGCGTGCGGCCGTGGGTGCAGCCCTGGAAGAACAAGCATCTTGCCGGTCGCGTGTCGCGGCCACTACGCCACAACGGCGAACCCTATTCGGGCATCAATGTGCTGCTTCTCTGGTCTGAAGCCATGGCCCGCGGCTATGCCTCGTCGACATGGATGACATTTCGTCAGGCGCAGGAGCTCGGAGCATGCGTCAGAAAGGGGGAGACCGGCTCGATGGTGGTCTATGCCAACCGGATCAGCAAGACCGAGACCGATGGCGCGGGAAACGAGATCGAGCGCGATATCCCCTTCCTGAAAGCATACACGGTTTTCAACGTCGAACAGATCGACGGCCTTGGCGACGTTTATGCGCATGCGCGCCAAGATATCATTGGGCGACCGGTCGACAGGATCGCGCGCGCGGATGCCTTCTTTGCTGCGACCGGGGCTGTCATCCGGCACGGCGGCGACAAAGCCTTCTATTCGCCAGGCCTGGATATCATCCAGATGCCGCCAATCGAGACATTCCGGGACGTTGAGAGCTACTATGCAACGCTCGCGCACGAAAGTGTGCATTGGGTCGGTGCCACTCACCGGCTCAATCGTGATCTGTCGCGATATACGAAAGACCGCACGGAGCGCGCGCGAAGAGCTGATCGCCGAACTCGGTGCCGTCTTTCTCGCCGCCGACCTTGGGATCGTGCCGGAACTGGAGCCGCGAGCGGACCATGCGAGCTATCTCGCATCTTGGCTCTCGGTACTGAAGAATGACAAGCGCTGCATCGTCCAAGCCGCAGCTCAGGCACAGCGGGCCGTGGCCTTTCTTCACGATCTGCAAGGCGAGTCACGACAAGATGCAGCCTAGTCGTCATTTCAAGACACATGCCGACTGCGTCGGAAACAGTCGCGTCCCCTTTGGGGCCGCGTGTCTCTTCTCTCTCTAACGTCCTATTCTACTCCAGCAAATCCGGCGTCAAGGACGGCGCGGTCTCCCCCAATTTTGCCGCAAGCGACAAAATCGGTTCCCCCGCTTGCAAGCCGCGTGCGCGGTCCTTGACCCCTCTTTGCAACAGAGTGGCCGATCTCCGTCATCAAGATGAAGGAGATCACATCATGACATCAAACGCTAGCCTGATGCTGTATACCGAACTCGCCGGCTTCCGGCTCATCGTCCTTGCAAATCGCCTCGGTTGCGATAGCGATTTCTTTCAAGAGCTTCATGATCGCCTGATTGACGGGCTCGACGCAGCCATCGATCGGGTTCGCATCATTATCGACTTGGAGCGGAAACTTCTCGCCGGTGACGAATTTGCCGCTTTCCAACTGGAGGGCGAGACCGAGATTTTCGAGCGGTTCACCATCAACCTCTTGGATGAGATCGACATCGACTACGACACACACGAATATCGCCTCGATGGAGGCCCCTGGATCAGCGCCTTGGCCGTAGATGACACAGGCGTCGATATCGATTATCCCGAGCTGGTTCCGTTGACCGACGAAGAACTTGGCTCCTTAGCGCCTGTTATGAGGGACATTGTTCGGCAGACGGGAATTGCCATCCATGCCCGTTGGCTTAGGGGCGCGGAACAGGACCTACAGCTTCCGATCCAGGCCATGCAGGATCTGCCTTGGCTGACATAAATCAGCCCTCGCAGGGACGGGCATCTGGCGCTCGTCCCTGCACTTGACGATCTGAACGCCACCGCCGATTCAGATTGCATGAATCGCATAGAATACGTATTATAGGTAACTCACGATGGAGGCTTTGCGATGAAGCAGTTTACCTTTTCAGACATGAATCGCGCTTCAGGCGAAATCCTCGAGGCGGCCCTCGTCGAACCAGTGAGCCTGACCAAGCGGGGCAAAGACAAGCTGGTCATCCTGACCGCCGAGCAATACCGAAAGCTCATCGGCCGTTCGCACACGCAAGCCTATGGATTGCTCGACGCGCCGGAAGACATTCATCAGGAATTGATGACCGGCCTAGACGATATCATCGGGACTGACAATGCTTGAGCCTGGGCAGATCGTCCGGTTTTTTTATCTGTGGAGCCGTGAGGCGGCGCAAGGTGAAGAGTCGGGTCGCAAGGCGAGGCCCACATGTGTTGTCGTTCGCACGCTCGCCGTGCCAGGCGTTGTGTTTCTCTTTCCGATCACGTCTCAATTGCCCGGAACTGAGCGGGTGTCGCTTGCCATCAGTCAGATGGAGTGTCGTCGAGCCGGGCTGGATTTCCCCTGCTGGATCATTCTCGACGAATATAATCGGGTAGAGCTCGACAAGGCATTCGACTTCGAGACGACCACGCCGATTGGCACCTTCAGCCCTGCCTTTCTCAAGACCATCGCCAGCACCGTCAAACAGGCGGCTGCGGCCCGAAAACTCGCGGGCGTCGCGCGCTCGTGACGGTGACAGCCTTGACTCGAGGCTGGCGGGGACCAACGCCGGGGTAATATTGTCGCTGCTGGTGTGACGCCCTTATTCGCCATTGCCTTCCTTCATCACGCGCAAGGCACACCCACCGCGGTCTCGATGGGGCATGTCTGACCGAAGGCCGCCTCACGCTGTTCGGCTCGATCGGCATCCGCAACGGCCGGCTCGTTTTCTTCCCCTGGCCGCTACGCGTCCATTCCTCGCGAAACAAGAAAGCCTCGGCCCATGGCCGTCCTCCACTTCGTTTCGGCCTTTTCAGGTGCGGGCCGATCGCCCCCGGTCTGATCGACAGCCATCGAGGCCGCGATGGGCGCGGCCCGAGCAACTAAAAAGGAATACGACAATGGCAACCATCGGCTCTTTCACCGCTTCGGAAAACGGCTTCTCCGGCACCATCAAGACCCTCAACCTCAACGTCAAGGCCAAGATCGTCCGGGTCGAGCGCAGCTCAGAAGACGCTCCCGACTTCCGGGTCCTGGCCGGCAATGTCGAGTTCGGCGCAGGCTGGCAGAAGCAGGCCCGCGAAACCGAGCGCGACTACATCTCGGTCAAGCTCGACGATCCGAGCTTTCCGGCGCCGATCTACGCGACGCTCACCGAAGTCCAGGGCCAGGAAGGCCTGCAGCTTATCTGGTCACGCAATACCCGCCGCTGAACGGGCAACAAAGCCCCGCTCGATCCGAGCGGGGCTTTTCCCATGTTACTTGTTAAGCGCATCCTTCAGCGCCTTGGCTGGCGTAAACGCCAGCTTTTTGGCGGCGGCGACCTTGATGGTCGCGCCGGTCGCCGGATTACGCGCTTCGCGTTCCGGCGTATCCTTCACCTTGAATTTGCCGAAGCCGGGGAGGCTGGTCTCGTTGCCGGCAATCGCCGCTTCGGTGATGGCAGCAATGACTGCCTCAACCACGGCCTTTCCCTGAACCTTGGTCAGCCCGTGCTCGGTTGCGAGCTTGTCGGCAATTTCGTTAGTGGTGGTCATTTTCGTCTCCGCATCGTGATCGATACGAAATCCCTGCCACCGCCGTCGTCGGCTGTCATCGACGCGCTGCGGCAAATGGAGCGGAAAGCCCGGGATCTCCACAGCTATTCAGGTCACATGTCAGTTAACCGAAGAGCGGGCATCGAGCCCGCCTTCGATTTCGGGTGCGATACGGAGAGGAATATCTGCTCAGTCCGTCCGAGGGTGCCATGGGTGCATGACGGCCTCAAGGACGAGCGGTTCCCCCAATTTTGACTCCGCTCCGGTTCCCTACGCTCCGACAAAATCGGCACCCCCACTCGCCGCCGCTGGCGGTCGCGTTCCGCGATCCCTGACCCCGCCACGCCCCCATGACCGCGCGCGTCGTCTTTCACAAACGTCAAGGAGATGACGACGATGTTGCTGGAACAACACATTGAAGAGCTTCGCCTCGAATTGCGCGAAGCAATCGACCCGGTGGAGCGCCGCTCGATCGAAACCGAACTAGAGCTGGCCAGCGCCGAGCTTGCTGTGATCACCGCAGAGCAGGAGGGCGCAATCGACGCCGAGCCACCCTTCTGAGGGTGGCTTTTGCCATCTCGCCTGGCCTAACGCGCCGGGTCGCCGCCGCCTCAGGCTCGAAGGTTCGCCTTGCTCGGCCTCCTTCCGCCATCGGTCAGGCAGTCGTCTCTCGCGAGAGATGCGATCTCGGGCCGTAGCCGCGCTTCCGCTTCTGCCACAGGAGTTGGAGGAAGAGCCCGACCGCTTCCTCCTCCCTCTCAAAATGATGTACCAGTCTTTGGCCGCTGGCGCCGATGCGGCCCCATCGGCGGATCAGACAGGCTTCGCCGAACAGGTTGGGCTCGACCGACATCGCATAAAAGCGCGCCATGTTCTTCCTGACGTCCGTGCGTTCGACATAGAGCTGGTAGGGCTGCGCGATCATGACAGGCAGAATCAGACAAGGCAGACTCCGCGTCCAACGAGATATTTGAATCGGTCGGTGTTCATTGATTCACGCCGGTGATGGGTCGTCGGGGGTGAGTTGCATTATACCCGGGCGAGCCGCCTGCGGCCGATGCAAGCGGTGTTCGCCGATAGGGCCGGCTCACCGCCGGACACGGACACGGCGCCTGGCGGCGCGGTGGGCTCTTCTTCTCTGACCTCCCATTGTGCACCCGCGACTCCGGCGTCAAGGACTGCGCGGCCTTCCATTTTCCAGGCGCCCGCCCTTTTGGGCGTCCCCAGGAAATCGGCTCCCGCTTGCCGCCACCGGCGGTCGCGTTCCGCGATCCCTGACTCCTCGCGGCTACGTTGCGGCCTCCTTCCGTCAGAGGACGAAAGGAGACATTTCATGACAGAGCGAAAGATCAAATACATCGACGGTGGCAGCCTGGAATACTGGCGGCAGCGTACGGAAGGTTTCTGTCTCATCCACGCGGCGGAACGCGCGCTGCTCCGGGTAAAGCGTGCACCAATGTACATCGCCGGCGGCTATGACGAGGATGGCGATGTCATCCCTGTCGAGAACCTCGGTCCATGGAATGCTATGGACGCTGCCATCTGCGCCATTGAGGCGAACGAGACCGCCGTCGATATCCTCGTCGCCCTGCGTCGGACACATTTTGGCCAGTGGCCGGTCGAGGCCGTGATCCGCGAACTGGAAGAGGCCGGTAAACCGTACAGCGACTGAACGTCCGACGAGAGGCGGCGCGTCCGCCTCTCGTCCCTCTCTCGGTTCTTTGACCGCTGGCCGGCATCGAGCCTGCGCGCGGTCTTGAGGGGAGAGACTTGCCGCCTCTCCCCTCAAGCTCCCCTCTCCCTGCGGCGCGGGTCGAGACCCGGCCTTTCGGGCCGGTAGGCGGACGCTGCCGCGACTTCCTCAAACAAGACGGTAAGGACGAACACCTTGCGCTGCACCCTCATCCTTCGGGCATCCGCTCCAGATGTTCGTCCTCACCTGCGGTGCGCTCGCCGTCTCGTCGTTCGGAAGTCATCGATGCTCGTTCCCTTCGGTCACGGACACCTCGACCCCTCAAGACGACGGCTCGCTTCTGCATCCACCACCAAAGCCGCTGCCCACCCTGCTGTTCCTCCCGCGCGGATCACAGTCTTGCGACTGAGATGGCTGTTGCTTCGTCTGACGACTCGCAACAGCATGGGCGCGTCGGGCACGGTGGGCAGCGGCTTTGGTGGTGGATGGCAGGATAGGCTATTGGTATACCAATAGCCGTTTCGCCCGAGGGGCGATTGTCGCTAGGGCGAGCCGGCGACGGAGGCATCGTCCATTTCCCGTCGATCCAGAGACGAGACGGTACAACGAAAAGGCGGCGGGCCCTCGGGCAAGGTGGGGCAGGCGACCACTTGGGTCATCGACCGCCGGATGCGATCGAGAACAGCAGGTTTTCAGCGAATAGGTGAATGCGCGAATGAGCGAATTGGCGAAATGTCGATCCGCCGAATGAACAATTGTTTGGTTGGGTAGATCGGCAAGTCGGTGAATAGGAGTCTCAGCGCGTCGGTCTTTGAGAGAATAAGCCACTCGGTGAATCGGCCCACATGTGAAGCGGCGAATAGGCGTCTGCGCAAATCGGCGACTAGGTGCCACGCCGATCCACCGAATGACCTATTAGGTGATTGGGTAAATCGGGGCATGAGCGATCGGGCGTATGACTGAATGCGCGGTTCGGCGACTGAGTGCATGCGAGACTCAGCGAATAGGTGATTGTGCGAATGAGCGAATAGGGGAATCGCCGATCTGCCGGATGGGTTTTTAGGCAATTGGCATCGGTCGATGAAATGTACCCAGGTCCCACCAACAAACGCACCTTCCACGAGTTCTGAAGGCGAGTTTACTGCAAGACGCATTCAAGCAAGGCGTCAGGGTTCAGGCTTGTGAAACCTCTACCGGTTGCAAATAATTACACTGAAGTATAAGTTCACGCGAAGCCAGTTTTCGCCCTCTGCCCGGCTGTTCCAGCTGCCATCCCCCGTTTGATGAACGCATGTTTTCGATGACACACAGCCGATCTCTTCTGACCAAGGAATGGTACAAGGTCCCGATTTGCGTCGACTGCCCGAACTGCGGCGCGCAAACGCGATCGGCCGGCATCGTCGTGGGGCCGTCGAGCTTAATCGGAGATCCCGCCGACTCCGCCGAAAACGATATCCTGACGAGGCCCCCGGCTTCGCTGGACGGGTTTGCATTCGTCGAAACGCTGAGCGGTCGAACTCAAAATATTGAGCGCTTCGTCGTCAACCGCTTTCATAGCATGTTCGCTTTCAGAAACGATTGCTTGGTGCCGATTTGTGAGCATTGCACCGAGGGTCTCGCACCGCCCGCGATCCGGTCTTCAGTGATGAATGATTTCGTCCGTTTGGGGCGGAGGCGGCTGCGGGTGAATGAACGGCTGCTGATCTACTCCTCGAAGGCGATCCTGACGGAGTTTCACGGCGGCACATCGATCGAGGAAACCAACTTCCCGTATCCCGACTACGCGGTTGTGCTCGTCTGCGACACGGAGAGCCCAGGTGGCGATACCGGTACACTCGAATTGTGGCATAGCATCGCGCGCAACGACTACGCCGTTCTTGTCAGGGGGCGTGACGGTCGCGAGGTGCTTCGCGACGCCGTCAACGACGATTTGGCCAGTGTGGTGGCAACCGTCTCCGATCTTGGATTGGTGCTGACACAGCTTCATCTCGCGCAGGCGTCGTCACCATACTGCGCGCTTGCCCGCGATCTCTTTCTCAAAGCGCTCGGCGATGCCGGGTATCAGCAGGAACATCAGGAGGCGGATCATGCAGATCTCTAGAGCACTATCGCGACTTCTCGCCATTCCGCTCGTTCTTTCGGGATGCGCGCAATTACCGCCACCAGCGCGGCCGTCGCCACCACCACCATTTGCGTATCTGAGCCTCACAGCCTGCCGAGACTATCGAAGCAATGTCGAGTGCCAGCTGGAATATGGCACGAAGTTCGGGCGGCATCGCCTTGGCCCGGTGCAAGAGGTCGCGCTAGCCCTGGCGACCGATCGTGACGATGTTCGGTATCAGGTATCGTCGTGCTGGCCCGCTCCGAGAGTCCAGCGGCAGTTGCCGAATTTCGTGTGCCGAATCTATAGAGCTCGATCGGGGAATGATGCCGGCTCCGTGTTGATCAAGGGCGGAACGGCGGTTCGCCTCGCGCGAATTCTGGGCGATCGGGAACAATTTGAATACCGGTGGACGCCTGACCCGTGGTCGCGCCTAAGGGATTGAAGTCTATTGTGAATGTTTGGGCGCAAAGCGTGAATCTTTCTGCGAATTATACTCAAGTGCAATTTTTCGGTTGATTTCCAGGCCGGGATACAGTTCAACCTATTATACCGCAGTATAATTCATGAACTGGTTTGACCATGTTTCTCAGCCCGCTTTCTCCCCTCCAGAGACCGCAAACCGAATGGTCGCGACACGTTTTTTGGCCTGCAATTACATCTGTTCTTCTCCTGACCTCTTTCACCGCCAGTACCGGGAAGGGCGGTCAGTTTATCGTAGCCGCGCAACCGCCTCAGCGGGGCGATCGGCTGCGCTCTGTTGACAACTTCAGATCAGGCTTCGCGGCAACCCATCCGAGTTTGGCTGCCGTGGCCGTGACGACCACGGAGAGCGCGGCCTCGTCGCCGGCAATCGATTGGACCAATTTCTCACAGCGGATCGGTGAACCCGACACTGCCGATAAGATGACGGCCAGCCTGTCTCCACTGGGGACAAATGTGGTCGACACGATGGAAAGCAGCCTTGACGTGCAAGGCACGGCCTTGAGCGGAGGTGCCGGAGCCAAACCAGGCGTTTATTCGTTGATCGGCGTTTTTTCCGCTGATGATCAGCCGGTGAGCGCAGCCGTCAACCAGGCAGGCGAGCCTCACAAGAGCAGCGCGACGGCCGGAGCGCGACCTGACCTCATCGCCCAAATGCCCCAGGAGTATACCGCGCTCGCCATAAAGATCTCCGTCGAAGAGGGCGTCGATCCGAACTGGGTGCTGTCAATCATGCGCGCCGAGAATGGCGATTTCGATCCCGAACTGGTCAGTGCCACTGGCGCCATCGGCCTGATGCAGGTCATGCCGAAGATCGGGAAGGCTTTCGGCGCTGCCGACCTTACGGATCCCGAGCAGAATATCCGTGCCGGCACCCGCTTCCTGCGCCTCCTCATCGATAAATATCGCAATCCGGTTCTCGTCGCCTCCGCCTACAATGCCGGCGAACCCCGCGTCGATGTGCGTCATTCCTTGCCGCTGATTGAGGAGACGGCCGACTATGTGACGCGGGTCGTTGGCTACTACACGGGTGCATCGTCACCTTCATCAGCTTCAAGCACTGGCAACGCAACTCCGGCCGCTCCGGCCCCTGGTCGTCCTATAGGTCGCGCTGATCGGGCTAGATCCCCAATGCTTGTCTTTTCCATTTCCGGCACGCCCGTGGCGGCAAGCCGGAGCCAAGAGGAGGCTGCTGAGATCCCATTCGGCAGCCCGGTTAAAATCGTCAAGGAAGAGGTGCACCCATGAATCGTTCCGAATTTGCAGTCCAGGTCCTCGTCGTCTACGGGCGCGCGGTCTGGTACTCGTTGATGAGACAGAAGTGGCTCGGCAATGCTGCAATCATCGTCACCGCCAGCCTGATCCTCCTCATCAGTCAATTTGAGCCAGCCGCTGCGCAAAATCTCGATGCGTTGCAGAACGCCGCCGATCGGCTAGTACAATTCTTTACCGGACCGTTCGGCCGCTCGGTCGGGGCGATCGCCTTCATCGGAATGTTTCTGGCGGCGGCCTTCGGATACTGGTCCTGGGGAGCGCTGCTTCGTGTCGGTGGAAGCCTTGCTGGCATGTTTGCCGCTGCCGAACTCGTTGACTTCCTGGCTGGCGGCGGATCCTGATCATGGCGGGGTCTCCAAGCACTGACGACGCTGGCGACGATTATATCGAGTGCCACCCCGTCATACTCGCGCTCACTCGGCCGCCGACCGTGATGGGCATACCCTACACCTATTTTCTAGCGGAATGCTTTGTCTCGCTGATGGTGTTCATGATCTTGGGCTCGATCCTCTGGTTTCCGGTTTCCTTCGTCATCCTGCACACCATCCTCTATGTGCTCACAGTCAAGCTCGACCTCTGGTTCTTCGACATCGTCGGGAGGCTCAGCCTGTGCGGCATCAACCCGCTCGGCCGTCGGCTCGGCGGCGGCATCCGAACCTACGGAGCTTGACCCATGAGCACGATGGCAAGATCGCTGAAAGGAACATTGTCGAAGGGATGGGAGATATTTGCCGACCGCAGTATCTCGACCCATGTTCCGTTCTATGTGCCGATCGAAAACGGCATAATCCGGCTCAAGAACGATTGTTTGGTCTCGACCATTAAGTTGACGGGCTTCTCATTCGAGACAGCTGATATCGAGACGATCAACATGCTGCAGCGCCAACGCAACTCGGCGTTTCGGGCAATTTCGTCCATCGGCAATTTCGCGCTCTACACCCATGTCATCAGGCGCAAGGTGGCGCCATCGCTGCCGTCCGGCTTTTCCGACTCCTTCATGCGGCGCCTCGACGACGTCTATCAATCGAGCATCTCCAAGAACGAAATGTTCGTCAACGACACCTACGTGTCGCTGGTCGTCCGGCCATTGTTCAAGAAGGGATCGGCGCTGTCCCGGATCATGGGCGTTGGCGGCAATGTGGTACGCAAGGAACAGTTTCGGGCGATGCGCGATAAATTGGTCGAGGCGACGCGCGCACTTGAGAAGTCCCTTGCTGTTTATGGTCCAAAGGTTCTGCGCGATATCCAACGCGTCGAAGCCGAGCTTGGGAACGGAAGGAAGATCTATCGCGACATCTCCGAGGACATGGTGGTCGAGGAGGGCATGCGGAAGATCTGGTTCTCGGAACAGTGTGAATTCTTCTACACACTCCTGAACGGCGGGCGCGTCCGGCCGATCCGGCTTGGCAATATCCCGATCGACCAAATGCTTCCCGCACGTCGAACGTCGATCGGCAACCGGGTCATCCATTTGCAGGGCGATACGCAGGACGATGATCGATATGCCGCGATGGTATCGCTGAAGGAGTACCCGCCCGAAACCGGGGCCGGTATGCTCGACTATGTTCTCAAGCTGCCATTCGAGATCGTGCTGACCCAGTCGATGTCATTCATCGACGACATGGCGGCGCGCAGCCGGATCGAGAGGATCGACCGGCAGATGTCGAAAGCCGACGAGGGTGGTTCCAGCGTCCAGGCCAATCTCGACATTGCCCGTGACGAACTGGCTCGCAAGCGCGTCGCCTTCACCGAGCACCATCTCACCGTCATGCCCGTCGCCAAGTCGCTGGCCCAGCTGGACGACGCGGTAGCGCTCATCGGCAATGAATTGGGAGCGCTCGGGGCCTCCTACGTTCGCGAAGACCTGAATGCAGAGCCGGCCTATTGGGCGCAGCTTCCCGGCAACCAGGCGTACATTGCCCGCCGAGCCTTAATCTCGACCCTTAACTGCGCGGGTTTAAGCAGCTTCCATGCCTATCCCTATGGCAAGCCCGACGGTAACCATTGGGGGCCGGCGATCACCATTTTCGAGACGACGTCTGGCACACCCTTCTTCTTCAATTTCCATCAGGGTGATGTCGGGCACACCACCGTCTTCGGCCCGACCGGATCGGGCAAGACCGTGATCATGGCTTTTCTGATCCTGCAAGCCTACAGGGTCAACCCGCGCCTGAAGACGATCGTCTTCGACAAGGACCGCGGCCTCGACATCATGGTACGCGCTGCAGGTGGCACCTACATGGCGCTGGAGCCCGGAGAACCGTCCGGCTGGAATCCGCTCCTTCTCGATGACACCGAAGAGAACCGGGTTTTCCTCTACGGCCTTCTGAGCTTCATGTTGAAGCCCTCGAAGGAAGGCGAGAACCTGACGCCGCAGGAAGAGGCGATTATTCGCAACGCCATCAAGTCGGTCCTGAAGACGAAGGACAGATCCTATCGCCGTCTGTCGTCGCTACGTGCTCTTCTGGCCGGCAGCGAGAGAACCGAGGGGAGCCTGATCGCGAGGCTCGATAAATGGGTCCGTCATGGCCCCTATGCATGGCTCTTCGACAATGCCGACGACAATCTCCACATTTCCAGGCCGATGATCGGCTTCGACATGACGTCGATCCTTGACGATCCCACGGTGCGCACCGCAGCACTTCTGTACATGTTTCATCGGCTCGACGCGATCTATGACGGCAAGGCGCCGATCATCAACCTGATGGACGAAGCCTGGAAGCTGCTCGATGACGACGAGTTCAAGCGCACGATGAAAGACTATTTCAAGACCATCCGTAAACGGAACGGTCTTGTGATCTTTGGCACGCAGTCCGCCGACGACGTGGTTCGATCGAGCGTCAGCCGGACGATCATCGAGCAGACGTCGACCAACATTTTTTTCGCCAATCCGAAGGCCGACGAGAACTCCTACATGGAGCATTTCGGGCTCTCCAGGGCCGAATTTGACTGGGTCAAGAATGGCGATCCAAGTTCGCGCTTCATGCTGATCAAGCAAGCCAAGAGCAGCGTCATCGCGCGCGTCGACATGTCCCACATGCCGGAATTCATCAAGGTGCTTTCTGGGAGGGAAGAGACCGTGCGCGAAGTCGAGCTGCTGCTCGACGAATACGGTGACGATCCGAAAGGCTGGCTTTCGAAGTTCTGCAACTGGGAGAGAGGCGCGTCCGATGAAGACCGCAAGGCTTTCTGAGCTGGCGACCGTCAGCCTCCTGGTGCTCGCCGCCGTGACGACCCCGACCGCCTACGCACAGGTGCCCGTCATAGACAACGCTCGTCTGAAGATCCAGCAGGAGACGTTGAACTGGTACAAGAGCTATGAGGCGGACACTCAAGGGGTAAAGGGCGCCACGGGCGGAACAACCGACAGCGTGGCACCCGGCCAAGGCTCGGGCGCACCGGCCGATTGTTCGGCGGAAGGTATGGCAGGAAACACAGCGCCCGCCGCACCGTCGAAGCGGACCCCGAGCCAACAGGAGGTCGCTCGCATGGTCGAGGACGAGGCGCTGCGCCAGGGCGTCGATCCAAACTTTGCTATGGCGATTGCCGAACAGGAATCGCGCTTCCGGCAATCCGCGCGTTCCGCCGTTGGCGCGACCGGCGTCATGCAGTTAATGCCGGGAACCGCGGCAGGTCTTGGTGTCAATCCCTATGACACGCGCGACAACATTCGTGGCGGCGTCAAATACATCAAGCAACTGCAAGGAATGTTCGGCAATCGCTATGACCTGATCGCCGCCGGCTACAATGCCGGGCCGTATCGCCAGTCTCTGCAGAACGGTCAGGTCCCCGACATTCCCGAAACACAGGACTACGTCAAAAAGGTTTCGGCCTATTACAGCCGCAACAAGGCGCAGAATGGCGACCGTACTCCCCCAGCTGGCTCCGAAGCCGAGCCGGAAACTGTCAGCGATAGCAGCAGTTGCGGTGAGCAACTGAAGAAGGCCGTTGATCGCAACACGGAGGCACAGATCGAGCGCGGGAATGTGTGGAACGCCTTTGTAGAGAAGTCGACGGAAGCGAACCAGCAATATTTGCAGCGTCTTCAGGCCGGGTTGCAATCGTCATCGGCGAACCTGCGCGGGGCGGGCGGCGGCTATGCGAAGGACCACGACGGTTCGCTTGTCATGGCGCAGATCCAATGCCCGACGACAATCGCCGATACCGGCAGCACCCGCTGCTTCGCCGTGCCGTCGACGGCGACGACCGAACAGATCCAGCGCTGGCTTGAGGACCTGCAGGAACAGGCGCGCGCCGACGGCGACGTCGCGACCTTCTCGGTTATGCAGGATCCAGCACTGGGTCTGGTGACGGTCGTCGACGCCAGACCGACAGCAAACTGAACGAGCAAGAGAGGTTAGGCACATGAAGACATTCATTATCGCGGCGGCTCTTGGCATCATCGTCGCCTCGCAGGCTTACGCGCAGGTGCCGGTCAAGGACGCAGAGAACATATCTCTGAGCGAGGAGATCAAGCGGCTTTCGTCGCAGATCCAGCAGGACACGTCAGTCGTCAAGGACAATACGACGAAGACGCTGCAGGCGATTACCGGCGATCGTACCCAGGATGCCAGCCAGTTTGCCAAGCTTGCGACCGGCAATGGTTTCAGCATGGGGCAGGCGCCGGATTTCAATAGCATCTTGTCCGGCAACCAAGCTGTGTTTGGCGGTATCAGCGGCCAATTCCAGAATACGGCCGCCAAACTGATCAATGGCTTAAATCTGGTGAAGATGGTCGCCGACACGGTCAAAGGGGGCAAACTCTCCGGTGCCAACCAGGCTTATTCGCAAGGTATAAACGCGTTAACGACCATGACGGCGCTCACCGATGCGATGAACAGCGCCACTAAGGATAGACAGAACTCCTTCATGCAGGCGACACAGCAGGTCGGCACCGCGCAGGATCTGAAGGGAGCGCTGGAGCAGAACACCCAGATGGTGCTGCAGGGCAACCAGACCGCCAACGAGGCCGTCGGCTCGCTCAACAATCAGGTCATGCTGTTGAACCAGCAATACAGGGCCGCGCTCGCGACGTCGTCTCAGAACCTCAAGACCTTCGCGACGCTCCCCGACAGCGTCATGCGCGATGGCGGCGCCGGTCAGCAAGGCGTCTCCGTGCGGGATCAACTAAAGGCGTTCGAGGAGCAGTCACAGTGAGGCTGATCTTCGTCCTTGTCCTCGGCTGCGTGGCGCTTTCCGGCTGCGCCGGCAAACAGGAACAACTGGCGAAGTGCTCCGCCGACGAGAATCCGGTGCCGGCACTTGGCTTTGATAAGGAGCAGAAGCCTGGACCCGCTGAACAGGCACTGGCGGCAGCCGTCGTGAACGATTGCGGTCCCATGCGACCCGTTAATCAATTCTAGAAGCCACTTACAGGATGCGACATGGATCCGGTCAGCTACGCGATCAATTTCTATGGCGATGCCTTGCGTTACTTCGACAAGATCAACGAAGCGTCGCTGGAACGAGCCTGGGGTCTGTTTGCCGAAAACGGCAATCTCGTCTCTGGGATCCTGGCGATCTTCCTGATCCTGTACTTTCTCTGGGGCGCGCTCGGGTTTTCCAGCGTGTCGTTGCAGGATATGGCTGTCACGGCATTCAAGCTCGCGCTCGCATACGCCCTGATCATGTCCTGGGCGACGTTCTACGACAATATCGGCCAGTTCGTGTTGTCGACGCCACAGGATCTTGGCTCGGCGATTTCCTCGGCAATGGGTGGGCAATCGGCCGGATCGGATCTTGCCAGCCAGGTCGCGTCGATGGCGCGCAAAGTCTACGACTTTGCCATGCAGCTCTTCAATTCCTACGAATCCGGCTGGCTACCGAACGTCACCGGCGCTGTCGTCGTCTTTATCGTCCTCGTCTTCGGACTGCTACCGATGCTCTTGATCCTCACAGGCGTGACGCTGTTTGCCAAGATGATCACCGCCGTCATGCTAGCGATCGGGCCGATCGCCATCCTCTGCTATTTCTTCGGCATCACGCGCTTCGTCTTCGACGCCTGGGTAAGGGGCGTCGCCTACGGCATGTTCATGCTTCTGTTCACCTACATCATGGCCGGGCTGTCTTTCGGGTTTCTGATTGGCATGATGGACACCATCAACGGTGACATGGCGACCAAGGAGAACGCGCTCGCGATCGTGCTGGCCATGGTTCTGTACCTGGCACTGATCTCCTACTTCATTTTTCAGGTTCCTGATTTTGCCCGCACCTTCGCTTACGGCGCTGCCATATCCGGGGTGCCGGGCGGGGGTGGCGTCGACGCGGCATATGGATCGGCACGAAGGGGCCTGTCGGCCAGCAATTCGAGAGCCGGGCAGGCCGCAGCGGTTGCTCTTGGCATGTTGGCAGGCCCCAGAGGCGCGGTAACCGCAGCCGCGCTCGCCGGCAGCGGCGGCATGGCAGGTGCCGGCGCACTCGGCCGCATGCTGACCAACCGGCGCCGCAACGGCGAGTGACGATCCGGCGACAAAGATGTTTCCACGATTTTGACGCCCACGAATTCGAGGTTTGAAACTTGGCATTGTTCAAAAAGCAATTGAGGGCCGCCCCGGCCGATCATGTCCCCGGTCCGCAGGATATCTACGATCAGCATTTGTCTTGGGGAGAAAAGAACCGCTCGCTCAGGACCTTGATTGTTCTCATCCTGTTGGCTTTCGCCGTTGCCGGCTGGGTCGTCGCCGGCGTGCTTTCTTTTTCGGTTGCCCAGCTTTTCCCCCTTGTCCGCACCGAGGTCGTTCCTCTCATCGTCGACAAGAACACAGGATACATGGAGACCGTGACATCTCTCGACAAAGATCGGTCCAGCGTCTCGGAAATGCAGGCCGTTCGGGCCTCCTTCGTCGGCAATTACGTCATACGGCGGGAGACCTACGATCCGCGCTATCTGTCGGACAATTTCGACATGATCGCGCTTTGGTCGGAGCCGAACTCGGAAGCTTTCAAGGACTACGAGGAGTGGATGAACCCGTCCAACCCACGAGGGCCTGTGAAAACCATGGGCGCGACCGGTGACATCCGTCCGGAGATCCTCTCGGTCAATCCGCTCAATGCCTCGACCATGGCCGTCCGGTTCGAAACACGGGAGCGCCGACGTGGCGGTGACGTCGTCAATCGGTGGTCTGCAACAGTACGTTATCGCCAGATCAATCTGCCGGCCAGCAACCGGGTTCGGCTTTACAATCCGCTCGGCTTTGTCGTTACCGAATATGTGAAGGTACCAGAGACAATGCCCTCGGGGCTCGCCCCATGAAGAGATGCGCCGCCGCATTTTTCCTCGTTCTGCTCATGACCCCAGCAGTCGTTCATGGCGAGCTCCTGGCACGGCCGGGCCGGCTTGACCCACGCGTCCGGTCACTTCCGTATTCCGCCGAGCAGGTATTTCTCGTCACCGGCACCTATGGGCTGGTCACGACCATTCTCTTCGGTACTGACGAGGAGATCACACAGGTCGTCGCGGGCGACACCGTCTCCTGGCAGATCCTCACCTCGGCCGACAGGCGTTCGTTGACATTGAAGCCGATGGAGAAGGACGCGGCGACCAATTTGTCGGTTGTGACCACGAAGCGAACCTATTCCTTCGATCTGCGCGTCAACGACAGCAATGCGATGCAGAACCAGACCTTCAAGCTGACATTCACCTATCCGGAAGATGTCGGCTTGAAAGGAACTGCCGACCTCTGGAAACAGGCTCAGGATGCCGAGCGTAATCCGAATATCAAGAACATTCGTCGCGACAAGGTCAATTACGACTATGGCTTCAAGGGCAACGATGCCGCCAAGCCCCTATGGGTCTTCGACGATGGGGTGAAGACCTTCATGAAGTTCACCGGCGACATCCCAGCGATCTTCATCGTCGACCCCAAGCGGCGCGAGAGCCTCGTGAACTATCGTCGGGAGGCCGATTACATCGTCATCGACAAGGTCTCGCGGCAGTGGTCCCTCCGGTACGGGACCGAGGAGGAGACATGTCTGTTCAATCTCCGGACGTCTCCCGCCGACACTCCGGCGCCCATCGAAGGTGCAGTCGCTCCGAAGCGGATTGGAGCCGGAGCCGCCAACCAGCAATCCCAATCACGATAGGAGGTGCGCCATGTCAGATCCCAGCTACCACTCGATCGACAACGATACCGCCATCGGCGGACAGGTCAGACGTTCTGGCATCGGCATGATGCGGCCGATCGCGGTCGTTGCGGCGATCGTGGGCGTGGGCGTGGTCCTGTATTTCCTCCTGGCGGGCGGAGAGAGGGAGCCGGCAGTCGACACGTCGCCGCGCGAAGAGTTTCGACCCGCGCAGGTGCCGCGCAGTGAAGGCTTCAGGACGCCAGCGCCTCCGCCGCTTCCAACGGTTGAAGTCCCCGAGGCTCCCCCGCCGCCAGCTCCGCCACCACCCGCGCCTGTAGTCCCCGCCGCTGCTCCCGTAGCACCCCCGGCGGAAGTCGATTGCACGCGAGGCAAGAACCCTGACAACCCGCGCTGCATCGAACTCGCGCGGGAGGCAAAGCTTCTGGAGCGCGTACGTTCATCAGCCATGGTCTTCGACCAATCGAATAAGACGACCGGTGCGGCCCAAGCGTCCGCCGATAGCACGAGTGCCGGACCGTTCGGATCAGGGGTTGGATCGGGGGCGCAGCCGAGCGCAGCGACGGATGGCAATGCTACCGATAGTGACCGCGCGTTCTTGAAGGCGATGGGCGGGCAAGGCGTCGAAGTCTCTGTCGCCTCGCAGAACCGTCGCACCGACGCCTGGATCCCCCAGGGCACGATGATCCGGGGAACGCTGGAGACAGCGATCAATTCCGACCTCGCCGGCATGGTCAAGGGGATTGTCCGCGAAGACGTCTATTCCTTTGACGGCCGTCGAATTCTTATCCCAGCTGGTTCCTCGCTGATCGGCGACTACAAGTCCGGGGTCGAACGGGGGCAGGAGCGCATCCTGATCGTCTGGACCCGCATGATCCGCGGTGACGGTGTCTCGGTGCAGCTTGGCTCCTACGGCGCAGACCGACTTGGCCGCTCGGGCATGACGGGTGTCGTCGACCGGAAATATTGGGAACGGTTCGGACCGCCGGCTCTGATGACGCTGATCGGCGGCGCCACGCAATATATCGCCCAGCTCGGCCAGAAGCCCGACCGGAATATCACCATCATCAACGACAGTGGCAGTGTTACCAGCATCCCGCAGGACAATGGCGACACGTCACAGGATCGCGCCCGGCAAATCGCCGCCGAGACCATCGCTTCCGGCATTCAACAGCTTGGCACGGAAGCCTTCCAGGACAGCCGCAATATCCGGCCGACCATCCACATCCCGCAGGGCTCCGACATCAACGTCTTCGTCACACGCGACCTCGACTTCGCAGACCTCTATCCCGATCCGGTTCGTGAGCGGTTCGAGAGCTTGCGCAAGCAGAGATACGGCAAATGAACGCACGCCCTGCAATCTCCGCCGAACGGCATTTTCTGGCCGAGGCGCTGGAACCCATCCGGGCCTTTCTCGACGATCCTGCCGTTGTCGAAATTTCCTGCCAGCGCAGCAACGAGATCTGGCTCGAGAAGATCGGCCAGCTCAGCATGGTTAGCCAACAGGTCGACGGCCTGGACCAGGACGCGATCCGCCACATGGCGTCTCGCGCGGCGTCTTTTACCAAGCAGACCGTCAACGCTGAGAACCCGCTGTTGTCGGCGACACTGACGGGCGGCGAGCGCGTGCAGTTCGTCCTCAGCCCGACGTCGGCGACGGGGCATGCCTTCTCGATCCGCAAGCAGTTCATTCGTCGCTTCGACCTGGACGACTACGAGAAGGCCGGCGCGTTTCGCTTCACGAAGGTTACTGGCGATGACTATATCGATGACGTGGATATCGAGCTTTCAACGCTGCTCCGCGCCGGCAAGATTCGCGCTTTCCTGGAACTCGCGGCCGTCAATCATCGCAGTATGTTGATTTCCGGTGGGACATCCACCGGCAAGACGACGTTTCTCAACACCATGCTGACTTCCATTCCAAACCAGGAACGCTTCATCCTGATGCAGGATACGGAGGAACTCGAACCGCGACAGGAAAATGTCGTGTCGTTGCTGGTTTCGAAAGGAGGCCAAGGGGAGGCCAGGGTCACCATGACTGATTTGCTGGCCACGGCGCTGCGGCTCAGGCCGGACAGGATCTTCATGGGCGAGCTGCGCGGCGACGAGGCTTTTGATTTCCTGAACGCGATCAACACCGGCCATCCGGGATCGATGTCGACCATCCATGCGAACTCGCCGCACCATGCGTTCAACCGCCTGTCGACGCTGGTGCTCAACAGCAATGTCCGCATGGAGCGCGACGATATCATTCGATATATCCGTTCGATCATCCCGATCGTGGTGCAGTTGAAGAAGAGCGATGCCGCCGGCGGCCGCGGCGTCAGCGAGATCTACTTTGCCGATGAGGTGGACAAAGATGGCAAGCGTATTCACGTCAGCGGAGACTGACCGCCCAAAATGGACCGTCCTGCAGCGTGCCTCGCTGATTACCTTGCCGGTCGCGCTGTTTTGCGCGGTCATGCTTTGGCTTATTTTTTTCACGCTGATCTACGACGCCTATATCTTCTCCTTCGGATCGGTCTCCTACTTCGACTATGTCGGGCAGGTGCGCTTCGTCGAGGCGCTCCGCTATACCTGGTCGATTATTCACACCCGCAATACGGTCGGACTGTCGCTGCTGGCGTTCGCGCTTGCCGCGCCGTTCCTGTTTCTCCTGCTCAGCCTCTGGATGCTGAAGGGAGGCAGAGCTCTCTCGCGCAAGATCCTCTACCTCCTGCATGTCCGTTCGATGTTCAGCCTGATCACGCATACGGCTCTGGTCTTCGCGGCTGCCTATGCCGGCGTGATCATCTATGGCGTGGCCTTTTATCTCGTGGCTACCAAAGCCGGCGAACACGCCGAGATCGCCGGCTACTACGGCAATCATCTGGCCGCGATGTATCAGGCGCCTTTCGGCGCAACCGACACGGCCGGGACGTATCAGAAGCCTTCCCGGCAGACGGTACTCGCCGCACTTGCCGGTCTTGCCGCCGCCGGCGCTTTGGTAGGATTTCCGATCGGCGCGGCGATCCAGCGTCGCCAGCGGATGATCATGGGAAGGGCGCGTCTGGCGACCCTCAAGGACGCGGCCGATTTTCGTCTGCGCGACAAGCGCGGCATCGTCCTTGGTCTAAAGCAAGGGCTTCTGCTGCGCAACGACGGCGACCAGCACGTCATGGTCATCGGCTCGCCCGGGCAAGGCAAATCGCGAGGCTTCGTCATCCCGACGATGATGAGTTTTGAAGGGTCGCAGATGGTCCTCGATATGAGCGGCGAGCTGTTCGAGGAAACGTCGGGATACCTGAAGAACAAGGGCTACGAGGTTTTTCTTCTGGCGCCCGGCTCGAAATTCACCGACGGCTATAACCCGCTCGATCTGATCAGCACCGAGCCGAACCAGCGGATCACCGACCTGCAGAAGCTGACGCAAATGCTGTTGCCGGAACGCCTGCGGTCCGACTCGTCCGACTTCTGGGAGGAGAGTGCACGGATCCTACTGACGGCGATGCTGGGGTTTGTGCTCGAATGCCCGGACACGCGCAAGTCGCTCAGCGAACTGTACCGCATCCTCAATTCCATGTCCGATGAGCGCAAGGCGATCGTGCAATTGCTGGAAAACTACGAGGCGGTCCTTTCCGACCAGACCCGTATGCAACTGACCAAATTCGCCGGCCGCCACGAAAAGCTCGGGGAGGGGATTGCCGCGGAGATCGTCGCCAAGCTCAACTTCTTGCAGAACCCGCTGGTCGAAGCCCTTACCTCGATCACGTCAATCCCGATCGACACCATCAGAAAGCGCAAGATGGTGGTCTACATCCAGGCGGACTGGAACGCCATGCAGATCTACGAGCGATTGATCTCGATGTTCATCCAGCAGATGGCCGACAAGCTTGTTCAGTTGGGTCCGTTGCGCAACGGCGAGCACGAGGTCCTGATGATGCTCGACGAGTTCGGCAATGGCGGCCGCATCGATACGGTGCTGACGCTCGCGCCGCTGATCCGCAAGAACGGCGTGCGCTTCGTGTTCATTCTCCAGGATGGTGCCCAGCTCGAGCGCCTGTACCAGCGTTCCGGCCAGAAGATCCTCATGGGCGCATCGACGATCAAGCTATTCATGAACTTCCAGAGCCAGGAGGACGCGACCGCGGTCTCGATCGCTGCCGGCAAGACGACGGAATGGGTCGAGCAGTCTTCCTATTCCCACCGCCACGGACGCCGCCAAAGAGCGATTTCCAAAGTGCCGGTCTCGGTCGACCTGCTTCCCGTCAACACGCTGATGATGATGAAGCCCGAGGAGGCAATCCTGCAGGTCACCGGCATGCCGCTGATGCGGATCATGAAACTCGATTCTGGCGGCGAGCGGATGTTCGCCAAAGTGCGCAAATTCGGGCCAGTGTCGCGGCCATGCATGGAGCCGATCGAATGGACAATCGGCCATCGCGACCACGCAGCCGGCACACGGTCTCGGCAAGCCAACGACGAACGCTTCATCGTCAAAGACGGTGTTCGCCATGTTTATATCTCCTCCCTCGATGAGCTTCGCGATCGGCTCGACCTGGATGAGGCGCGCGAGATTGGGGGTGGCGACGATGATCCTGCCGCCGCGGAGCAGAAGCAGCGAAAAGAACCTGCATCGGAACCTGCAGGAAGGCGTCGACAGGACCGCGTGCCGAACCGGCATGGTCCCGACCGCGACCCTGCCATCGATCTGAAAATCGACGAGCGGAGACTTGCGGATAATCTCTATTCGGGATCTCCGGCTCGCAACGGCCGTCGACGCCAAGAAGCCAACCAGTCTGCGGATCATGCCGCCTCGCACCCTGCGGAGCCAGGCGTTCTCAAGCGGCAGGAGGTCAGGGAGGCGTTCGGAAGCGACTTGCGGACCTTGAACGATGCGATCTTCGAACAGGCCGACGAGCTCGCACTCGAACCAACCGACCTCAATTCAGATGTCGACCTCCTGATCGAGACCTTATCGAACCGCCTGACGGAGACGAGTTCACTGGATTACCTTCATCAGTTCGCGAGGGTGGCGCGCGATCCGTTGGGCGAGGACGTCGAGCAACTCGATGAGCCGGGCGAATAGGGCGCGTCTAGCGCCGCGTCTTTTTTGATGAGAGCAATATCATGGGCGAGATCAAACACTTTTCGAAAGCGGATTTTTCAGATCCTCGGAGTATCCAGCAGATCGTCTCTGCGGCAAGGGCTGACCCAGGTTTCTGGCTGATGGTGAAAGAGCGCGAGATGGAGAGGCGGACACTTGCCGCCGCTAGTAACGCGCGAGCTACCGGGAAAAGCGAGGTGAGCAACACCGCAGCAGGAAGTCTGACGCCGTCGATCGCAGAGCTGGCTAATGACCTCGTCTCGCGCATGTTTGGAACTTGTTCAACCGGGACCCTAGCGAACATTCAAGATGCCTTGCTCCAAGCAGCGGGTGCCGAACTGCGGGATTCTCAATGACAGAACGCGGGAGATAGCTCCAGTTCCGACGTCGATGACGGATAGCTACGAGGTATGTCCACCGCCGGATAGGCTGGAAAGATTTCCGGCGTGTCGCACCTGATCGATGACCCACGACTGCAGACGCCGGGCAGTCTCCGCCGCCTGCGCCGCAGCCAGGTCGTTCGGAAAAATTCCAAAAAGCGGTCCGAGATACTTAGCTCGCGGCAACATCACCTCCTTCGCCCGACGATACTCGTCACTCTCCATTCCAAAGGCTTCAATGATAAGGTTTAAGGAATGGGTTGCTCCATAGCTTACGTTCAAGATGAAGTCTGGGCGGCATGGACCAATGGGTGTGTCAGAGGCGAAGAGTGGTTTGGTGATCTCGATACGAAGTTCTGGTGCGGCCTCAAATAGCGACTGTTGCAGCCAGAACAGGAGATGGGTTACGTCCCGCTCAAATCCCGATTCCACCGGAAACAGTGTGTCGCCATTGTAGACGGGCTGTGCATAGGCTTGGACCGCTCGGGCTGGCCCATCGTCATCGTCTCCAAAATCCACATTCAACAGTGTCAGGAACGGTCCGCGGCTGGCTGGATCGCCACGAAGCGGCTGGCGCACTTTCGCCAGGATCTCAATCTTGCGCGCCGAGGATGCCGGCATGATTGTTTGTGTCGAAACGCTTGTCGCAAACAGCGCCATGAAGCCGGTTCGACGTACAGTCTCGGGCCAATCTGGGCGCGAGGTTGCGAGCAACCGCTGCCAACGGCTGTCTGGATCACGGTAGTCGGCCGCCCATGTCGACATCAACGCGTTGAGCGTCCAGGTGCGTAGCACCCGAAACTCACGCGCCGCGGAGCGTAGCCTTGCAAGCTGATCTCCGAGGCTAAAATCCTGCTCATCCTGCAGGGGCGGAATGACATTGGTGCCTGCTTTATCGAGCACCCTCCAGAGGATTGATCCAAGCCGCGAGGGCCGATCGTTTCGCTCGACCGATCGGATCCGGTCTGAGGCGGAGACGTCAGCAAGTCGGTCGGGAATGGCTGGGAGCGCATCGATGTAGCTTCGTTCCGACTTGGACAACGGGCGAAGATGATAGCCGCGATCGAAGGGAGAGGGCGCGGCACCCTTGTCGACATGAAACGGGCAGGCATGTGCATGGTTTGGGCGCTCTTCATGCCGGCCGGGATCTTCGTCTTTCGGCAGCAGGCGCCGTAGGGTGTATGTGTGTTCCTGTTGAATCGGGGCAAGAAGGGGCCGGTATCGGCCGGGCAGGCAGTCGCATTCGATCCAACCGTCCATCAACCGAGAGCGCTTGATGACGGATAGGGCGATGGCCTCGTCTTCACTGGAAGCAGCGTTGCCATACCAGGCGCGCAGGGCAACTGCCTCGCATTCTTCGAGTGTGGCGAGACCGTGGGCAGGGCTGTTGCGAACAACGATCCGCATGCCGATGTCTTAGTACCCTGATATCCAGAGTTGATAGCCTGTATATCCGCAAGCCGCTGCGGCGCTTAAAGCTGCCAATGTCTCTGCCCACGCATGGACGCGGCTGTGTTTTACGAGCCGCGCGTCCTCGAGAACGGCCGACAAAAAAACGTACACCGGGATCACCATAACGTAACCAACCGTCAGGCTGTCGCCGATCGACAGGCGGGCCGTGATGAAAATCAGTCCGAGGATCAGAAGCGCGACGGCGAGACGCGTCAGGTCAAATCGATAGCTGGAAGTCGTGAACGATGCCATCCAAATCCTCCGATCAAGCATAGTGGATAGACTTTAACTGCAGTATAATTGTTCGGCAATGGGATTGTTGTTGAGAAGTGCAAGCCATGTCGTCCGACATCATCGCGACGACGATCAAAGGGCGCAGTTCGAAGCCCATACAATCCCGGACCGCTTGCTGCAACGTTGGCTGACGGTGTAGAGAGGTAACGAGCTTGTGAACGTCCCAATGACAACGATGGGCAACAGAGAGTTATAGGCATGGTTACGTTGATCATCTGTCGCCGTCGGATCCGCAATGACTGATTTATTTTCGAACATGTTGATAAGCAGGCACCGCAGTGACGACGCTTTTCCAAGGGATGGCGCGTCCTGTCCCGACATATCCCTTTCAACCGAACGCGGGATATTCGTCCAATGCCACGTGTGAAGGTCGATGCCGACGCAAAATTGGATAAATCGGTCCTCACATCGCTGTCGTTTCAGGAAAGACTGGCGGTTGGCCTCGGACGTTTGAAAGCCGAGCGTGGCGTTACCAACAAGGAGCTGGCCGAGCAGCTCGGTGTATCGGAAGCCTACATGTCGCAAGTCACACGCTGCATGCGTGACGTGAAAATTTCGACCCTCGACAAGATGCAGCGCGAGTGGAAAGTCGTTATCGAAGATCTGCTCAAGGTCACCGAAGACGATCTTCCTCGCATCGCAGCGTTGAGATCGCGGCGGGGAAAGAAAAAGGAAACTGCGGAGCCCGCCGCCTGACGTTGGCCGTCCGGGCAGATCGAAAACACGCGGCTAATGATTGAGGTTGAACCAGAACCGCTCCTTGACGCCCGTGTCGTTGGGTATGGCGAAGAAATAGGGGTCGGCGCGTCGCGGGCGCGGAGTGGCAATCTGCTGGACGCAGTCGGTGTCGTCGCTTCCGAAGCTGCGACGGATGGTTTGACCGGGCAGCCTCGTCGCATCTGAACGTAAGTTCGGCGAGCGGCAGACATCGACTGTCTTGATGCACTGGTCCGGCTCACCTCGCCATCCATTGTCGCCCTGCGAGCTGTAGCCGACTGTCGTGCCGGCCGGGCATTCCTCGAAATCCTCGCGACCTGGCTTGCCTGCATTTGCCTCGTGGCAGATAGGCCAATCAAACCCGGGTTCCTTCATGGCGGCAATCAGCCTCGTCATGGGCGGAACGCAATAGGAAACGCCATGCCATGAGGGATTCTGCGATGCTGCACATAGGAGCACCTGACAACCCCAGGAGGCGTCCTCGGCCTTGACGTTAGGGCTCCATACGGTGAAGCTCCCAGCCGCCAACGCCGCGACCACGATCGAAAATCGTCTCATTACTTCTCCTCCATCTAATTCTTGAATTTGCGTCCAGGTGCTACCGATCCTTGAAGGAAAGGGCCGGCCGTCCCGACGAGGAAGGCCATTGCGGCAATGGCGACGACATTGTCCTACTTGCTCATCGGCAGTCTCAATATCCTTCAATTCCCAGGCGCTTCAGAATGATTGCGGGATCGGTTTGGCAGTCTTTTTTCCATTCCGGATGACGCGCGCAGGCGTAGGCGTATTGGCTAAGGTCTGCCGACGACAGGTCGGCAAGGCTGTTGCCAACAGCCTTCCATTGCTGCACGTCCGCCGGATCACATCCGGCGCCGCCGACACCGCAGTGATCGGGGTCTCGCTGTTCGATCTGATTGGGCGAACCGGCATTTTGCGCGCTGGCTGCAACAGGAACAAAGGCAAGCAAGGCCATTGCTACGGCAAGGGTTTCGAGAACACGTTTCATTCAGCCTCCAGGCAGGTCATTCAACTCAGCGCGTTGTTTGATTGACAGGCAGCGGCAACGGCAGTCCCGGTTCGGATTCCAGCAGCCTGCTGTCGGACGTGTCTGCCTTCGCCACCGAAGCATCGTATAGCCAGGGCGGAAGCAGGTCGGGCGACGACCAGACTCCGTACCCCAGACCCCTGGCTTTTCTTTCGATGTCGAAATAGGCAGGCACCTGAGGCTCGCCCGGGTAGTTGAACGCATAGCCGATGCCTTCGGCAATTGCCGTTGCTGCCAGGTTGGTCTCTCCGACGAAGCAGTGGGCGACCAACACCTGCTTGGCGTCGCGTCCGATCGGTCCGCAGTTGACGTTTTGGCCAAGCGTCCGAAGGATCATCCATGCACGTGACACCTGACCGGCAGGCCATCCCACCCCAGCGCTCGTCGCGGTCTGCTCCAGGCGGGGCGCCTCGTAGCCGGCCAGACGGACGACCTGTCGGCTCTTGACGAATTCGAAAGTCGTTGCATCAACGACCTGAACCATGCCGTAGATCTGGCGCGGCACATCGGGTTGTCGACTTTGTGCGAGCGACGCCGCTGGTATCGCCATGAACAGCATCATCGAAACGGCCACGACTTTCATCGTTCGGTCCTCGCCTGCTGCGTGAGGAACGAAACCGGATGCGGCATGTCAGGATACGCCCAAAGCCCGGCGCGTGCGGATCGCGCCGCCTCCTCAGCCGTCCTATATCCAGGGACGATCAAACGGCCCGCCCCGTCGACTGCGGCAAATCCCCATCCCTGAGCGATCATATAGGTTGCCAGATCGTAGCGGTGTTGGCCGGTGGTTGTCTGGCACGCCACGACGGCATTGTTCTGGTCGAGATCTTTGATGGTGGCGCAGACAGGTCGGGTGTCCCGGATCAATGCTTGCACCATGATGAGGTCGAGCTCGCCGCAGTCGCGCACGACGCCGGCAGACACCGTGATATTTGTCCCTCGAAGGCACGATTGCAGGCCGTACAGGCGATACCGCCGGCCGCTGGAAATCCAGGTGTCACCGGTTTCGAATTGCGCCTCTGAAGGAAAGGGACGGAATGTGGACTGATCGTCGTCGCGCGTGCCAGTGGCGGGCAAGTCTTGTTCAGAGGCCTGAACTCGGACGACCGGAGCGGAGGGTGTCCGTGTCATGTCGCCTTGTGCAAGCATCGGCATGATGTTCATCGCTGCAAAGAAGCCAGACACTGTGATCGTGGAAATCAGCATGAGTGATCTCACTCGCATCAGTTCGTTGATAGATTGGCACGATAGCGAGCGCCGTAGGGATGGACGAAATAGGCGTTCGCCCAAATCCCCGCCTTGTCCCGGCGAGCCTGCTCCTCGGCTTTTGCGTATTCCGGAAAAACAGGACGCCCGGCACCATCTCGGGCAGCAAACGCCAGTCCTCTGCTGATGAGCGTTTCCGAAAGCGATCGGACCCCGCCATCTTCGACAAAGAAGCACTCGGCATAGTGGACCGTGGGTGTTCCGGGCGCATTTCCGAAGACATGGCAGGGAAATGCGTTGCCCGCACCTACCTCTGCCTCATTGAGGGTCGCTGTCATTCCCGCAAGCGAGACCATCGCACATGTCGTCCGCAACCCAGTGAACTCGACTACTTCTGTCGAAAGGCAGCCCTGAGCGCCGGCTAGTTTGACAATCGTCCCATCGAGCGCGACGAACCCAGTGCCAGTAAGGGCACTTTGAGGTCTGATGGTCTGCAGGTCGAGCCGCGTCGCTATCGAGGATGTGTCGAGCGGCGGGATTGGCCCTGGTATCAGATCGCGCCCCTGCGCGTAGGCACGTTGGTAGGACTGGACGAAGTCCGCAGCGGTATCGGTATCGGCCGCAGCAGCCTGGGGCAGCGCGATGAGGATGTTGACGAGGGTGTAGGAGAGGAGGCGATCGAGCCGCCATGCGCCATTCTTCATGTCCGCATCCGTCTTATTTCGACTTTTTCGACCATGCACGAAATTATACTGCAGTGCAAGTCTGGAAAAGGCATGCGGATTGGAGTATGTCTTATCCAGGCACTGAAAATCGCACCTGGAGAAGAGCGGATGTCAGCGTTCAGGCAGTCATTTAAGGTCGTTGTCTTCCCGTTTCGGGCGGCCTGGTTCGTCGTGTTGAGCGCCAATTTTATCATAGTGTCGGCTGTGGGCCTGTTTTTTGCGTCGTTCGTCGCATACGGCGTCGCGCTGGTATTTTCATATGCGTTTCTCCCCACAGAATGGACGCAAGCGCTGTGGCAATGGGCAGCTGATCTCTACGCTCATTCGTCCTGGTTCAAAGCGGCCACGATCACATTCTTCGCGCTGCTGTTTTTACCAATCCTTCGCTTTTGGCCGGGGAGGGATCCGGTCGCGGATGCAATTCGTGAACGCGAAATGGCACGGCTGAACGAGGATTTGATCGCCGCTCGGCGGCAGGAAGAGCTACGAGCCAAATTTCGGGCATGACGAGGGCAGGTTCGTCCAGAGCGTGGCGGCGATGTCCGCAATCTTTGGCCGCCACCATCGAACTCCCTTCCTCCCAACAGTAATAGTCGATGCAAGATGGTGAAGAAGCAAATGGCAGTTAAACCCCTTTCCCTCGCGATCTCGACGTTCAAGGGCGGTGCCGGCAAATCAACCCTGAACGTCAATCTCGCAGCCGAGTTCGCGCAGCAGGGACATCGAACGCTTCTGATTGATTGCGACGAGCAGGAGTCATCGACGCGCTGGTACAATGTCTCGATGAAGCGCGGGCTGCTCCCGACAGACGGCACGTTGCTGCATCTGCGCGTCGTACCTGGCGACAGGTTTCGCGACCGCTTGGCCGACGCACCTGAAGCGGATATCCGTATCTATGACGTCGGCGGCTACGTGCATCAACGGGCTGTCGAGGTTTATCACGAGTGCGATGCAGTCCTCATTCCGATCATCCCGGAGCCGACCGCCGCCACGTCAGCAATCAAGGTGGCGACGATCCTGAAGGAAATATCCAAAAAGCGCGCTTCAGGGCCGATCCCCTATGCGGCCATCTGGAATTATGTCGACATGATCGCGCTTAAGCACAATAGGTCACTTCCCGAGGTTCATGCGATCCTGACGAGCGGCCGGATTCCGATGGTGGAGACGGTCATCCGGAAGAGCAATCATTTCAGCGATGTCGGAGCCGGTTTCGGCTCGCTCTATTCCAAACTGGCAGGTATCGAGAACAATTCCTCGCTGACCCCGTCGGCAAAGCGGCGGGCATCCGAGAGCGTGCTCGATGCAATTGATCTCGTGAAGAAGATCAACAACGAATTCATCGGCCTGCTGCAGGCGGAAGCGGCCTAACGTATGTCGAGGGAACGGACGCCCGCCGGCAATATTCTTGCCCTTGCACGGTCCAGGGAGGACCAGGCGAAGGAGGTGGAAGAGAGTGCCACGTCTTACATGCCGACGGATATCGACCTTGAGACGCTGATGCCAGATGAGGCTCTGCAAGCAGAAGCCGAGAGCCGCGAGCCTCAGGCGCGGCGGCAACCAGCCGAGACCCGAAATCCCGGTCCACTGCCACCGCAAGCGATCGCCACGGACGCTGAAACAAAGCGCAAGCGTATCTCTCTCTATCTCGACGACGACGTACTGACCAAGATATTCCGCGTGTCGCTGGAGCGGCATGAACAGCTCTCTTCTGCGACGCACCGGCTGATTTTAGAGGCGCTGAAGGCGAGGGGGCTGTAATCAGATGCGTGAGCCCGCCGTGATGTTCCGTCTCCCCATTCACATTCTGAGCAATCTCGAGGCCGTGGCTCGCAGGCTTGATGTCTCTGTGAACATCGTCGCCAAGCTCATCGTGACCAGAGAGGTGATGCACATCCCGGCGATGCTCGAGCAACATGACCGTCAGTTGGCAAACATGCACCAGTTCCTGCGAGAACTTGCTTTTCGAAACGAGGAGTTCCTTTCCGAAGGAGACGTTCGTGCTGCAAGCGCAAAAGCGATTGCGCAGCAGCTCGAGAACGTCATGGGTGCGCTCGATGCTATCAGAGACGCAGCCTACGTCCGGCCCTCTAGCTTTATCGCCGATCTGATCAGGAACCATGATGACCGACATGTCCAAAAGTCGCTTAGCATCTAGGTCCCAGGGCCGCCGACTGCCGGACTACTTCGAGCTTATAGAAGACGAACTCCGGCGACGAGGCGGCGGTGGAGGCGGCGCCGCAAAGCGACCATCGTCGGCCAAGGCAGTTCCGCGCGCCGGCAAACATCCCGGCGCTGCCTCGGCTTTCAGTCGTGCTTCCGGCAACAATGCGGTTGTCGTCAAAGCCCTGTCTTATGGGGCGGGCGCGGCTTCAGCGCGCAACGTGCTCGCCTATCAGAGCAAGGAAGAGAAAGCGCACGACCAGGATGGCCGCGAGGTTACCGATCTGCGAGACGCTGTGCGCTCCTGGGAGCGGGAGTTCGGCAACCGGAAAGGCAGTCAGGATATTCTTCGCCTGACCTACGAACTGGAGAATGCCAACCGCGACGATATCGCTCGTGGTCTTGCTTCTCTCGCGGAAGATGGTTTCCGCCAGCCCGGCGACACAGATCGGACCTACGCGTTCAGCGTCAGCGAAGGCGTGAAGGGAGGAACCCGTCTGCAGTTTGCCCTGGTCATCGCTCACGAGAAGAAAGACAGGTCGGATCGAAGCAGCGCGAACCGAGTTCCTGCGGAAATAGAGAATGTGCGTGTGATCGACGATCGATTGGACAGGGCTCTGCGGGACGCTGGAACTACTCCGGTTTCGCGCTATCCGGCGGAGTTTTCCTCTGGACCTAAAGGCCTGACGGCAACCCTGCATGCCATGCAGCGGGCAGGGGCGGAGGTCACGCTTTCTACAAAGGCACGCATCGAGGAGCGGCCTGGCAGGAGCGGCCGGTATGAACTCGGCGAGGTGCGGCGCGAAGTCACGACCAGGGACCACAAGGTATTGACCGCGGAGGGCAGGACGGTTGGGGTTCTCATGCAAACCCGGCAACCGCGGGATTTCATGCACCTTTTGCTCTCCGGACCAGCCAATGTGGATCGCAACCAGTTCATCCTCGCGGGCCGCGATTTCCTGCGGGAGCAATTTGCAGGGCATCGTTATGCCTATGCTGTTCACAATCGTCACGATCTGGAAAAGCACCCACACCTTCATGTGATCGTCGCGCTGCGCCATGCCAGCGGAAGGTCGCTCAACCCCAACATCCGCGACTTCACTGAATGGCGTGTCCGCTTTGCCGAAATGGCACGAGCGCGCGGTATCCCTATCGATCGTCAGAAGCGCATCGAGCGCGCCGGTCCGGCGCCGGTGAAGCGATGGGAATGGGAGATGTTCCGGCGGATGGGCGCAACGGCTCCGAGCAACGTCGTGGATAAGGTCATGGCGAGGGTGCGTGATACTCCGACCGCACCAAAGCGCCAGGATGCTCGGGTCCGGCTCGAACAGAGTCAGCGGTCCGTCGGACGTGTCATCGAGATGCTGGAGAAAATCGCAAAAGATCGATCAGCCCCCAGCACCGCACGCGATCTTAGCCACGATCTGTCCGTGGGGCTTCGTCGCGAATACCAACGGCTTGAAACGGCGGTTCGCGAGGGTCGCGATCCCACACGAGAGAAAGGCGAGGAGCACATGCTTCGATCCACCCCCATTAGTGCCGCGCAGGCGAGGGCGGCGAAAGAAACACTGGCGAACACCGCTTTGAGCGTTGCCGCCAAGATCGCCAATGCGTCTGATCGGTTGATCTTCGAGCAAGCGACAAAGATCATCGGCAAGGTGGTTGGGCTGCAGCTCGATTCCCGCGTCGCGAAAAATCGGGATCGGGCGGAGGCTGGCAAGGATAAGCGCACGTCGGATAGCCTGGAGACGAAGTCGGCGACCGGGCGCGACCATGTTGCGGAGCAGGGCGTCGTTAACAAGAGTTCGAGCAACCGTGCTGTTGATCAGTCGCGCATAGCCCGTTCGAATGCCGAGCATGATAGCCCTGAAAAAGATCGGCCAGACCGCCAGAGGAATCAACAGCGCGATCGCGAGATACCGAAATCGATCAAGCTTCGCCCGCCGCAGGAAAAAGATCGGGACCGCAGTCGGTAACCGAAAAAGGCGAAACTGCTTCAACGAGAAAGGCTTCACCAGCCTTCATCTCGACAACAGGAACCCGCTTACTCTAGATCCAAGGCATGCTTGATCATCGCTTTAAGCCATACCACTGTCGCCGGTCGGCTGATGTTGGAAGGCGCGCGGGCGCTTAATCCTGGATAAAAAATTTCCGTGAGACCCGGCGTGTCCGGGCGGCCCGGGGCGGCTTCTGCTTTCCGTACCAAGACCGTCCTGTTGAGATCGGCTTCGTACCATACCATCAGTTTCGTTATAAGGTCGAGTTCAGATCTGCTGTGCGAGCGCCGGTGCTGTCTCAGGTCTGATGAATGGGCTGCATCTATCCAGAAGTCGGGTAGGGCGCCTGATACCTTCAGAAGATCGTCGAGCAGCCGTGTCAGTGTCGCGTTATTGATACGGGCACGCGTGTCGAACGGCGGAGCTGGATGATGGGAAATGAACCCGAAACGAACATCGAGATCACGCATGTCCTGAAGCATTGCCACGAAATCAGCATCGATATCGCCGAGTGTCTGGTCTTCGAACTGCGGCTTCTGCCTCAGGAGGATGTCGTCACGCTCAAAAATGACCAAGCCAGTTGAACCCACTTGCCTGCGGATGCAATGCATGTCGAATACGTCAGATTCCATAGCTGCTCTCAAAGCTGAAATAGCTTCCCCTGTGCACTGTCGATTGCGATCTGTGTCCGTTCAAAATAAGCGCTAAGGCGCTGCTTTCACTCGAGCGGCGCCTTGCTGAAAACTGATATTTGATAAGTACGGTGCTTACCGCAGATTGCGTGATGGAATGCGAATCCTAGCGAAACCAAACGAAACGCTGGGCGCAAAGTATTGATTTAGAACCAAAAAGTTTTTTATGGACGCGGGAGCGAGGAGCGGGAGGCCTGCTCTACTTGTCGGCCACCAGCGGGATTCCTTGCGGTCCTCGCACTTTAGCCTCGTCGCGACATAAAACGCTTCAGGCTCCAACCTGCGAGCAAAATGTACGGGGGCATCGCCAGGGAATAATGACCGCAGTTCAACTCCAGGACGTTTGGCCTCGCCCCGGCTTCGTGTAGTTTTTCGATGAAGTGTTTCGATAGCTGGGGTAACACCACCTTGTCTCTGGTCGCGATCACCGCGTGAAGAGCAAGATCGGGTCGCGCCAGTTTATGCGCGTAGTTCTCCAAATCCAGCGTCCCCCACGCCCTACGAAGATCGGTGATCTCGATCGCACGCTCCAGGCTATCACGTATCGTCCGGGTCGCACGGCCTGTCCAAACCATGTCAGCGAGGCTACCCGCCGTCAAAAACAAGGACGCCTTTCTTACGGCCGGTTCATGTGCGGCGATCAATCCCGCAACCCAGGAACCAAGGCTCATGCCGAGAACCGAGATCTCTCGATAGCCTTCCCTTTTTAGCCAGCGGATGAGTTTTCGCCCGTCCCATACGGCCTGCCTTACAGACTGGACGGTTCGGCCGAGATTCGGGCTAAGCATGTCCTCGGCATAAAGCGAGCCAGGACGGCTTCGCTCGAAGTGATAGGGCATAGCGATCTCGACTGTCGTAATCCCCCGCCGCGAAAAGAACTTCGCGATCTGATGATTTCGGCGGCTGGCATTCCAGTGATGGAAGATCACCAATGCCTGATTGCGCGAGCCGCTTTCGGTTACCTTCGCCCAAACAAAGTTATTCTCTTCGACGTCCGTTGAAAGGTCCGAAGGATATTTCAACCACCCATCGTGTATCTCAAAGCCATCATCGCTCTCGCTCGGTTCGTCATAAAAGCTTGAATCAGCGAGAGCCTGGTCGGCAAGAGCACAAAAGCCCTCAATAGTTCCTACCCTCTCCTCACCCGGGAACGCGAGGCAGCTGTCAAGAACGATAGTTGTCGCTTTCTTCGCTTCCTCGCCATGCCGCGCCCGCCGCTCGTCCCAATGATCAAGCCATTTAAGATACACTCTGGTTGCCTTCCAATTCAGCATTTCGCCGTTGCCCGAGCTCTGGATCAAAGAGTCCGTACACGGCGAGTGGAACACTAACGCCGAGGAAGATCGAGAAGCCGTCAAAGGCATCGATCGACAGATATGTGACAAAGAGCAGGCCTACGACCGCTGCCATCTTCCACAAAATCACACGGAACCTTTTCCCGAGAGCCAAACGAAGAAAACCGTATACAAAAACGACACAGGCCGAAATGGCGACAAGCAGACTGCTGTAATGTGTCGGCATTCGATAGCCCAAGCTTTCGCTACCATCGGGGTGACCGTCGATGACCGAAGACATATCGTGGATCAGCCAGGTCATGACGTCTTCTCCATTCGAGCTCAAGTATGCACTTTGGACTTTCATGCATACGGCGACGAGAACACCAAGGAGGGTGCAGCGGAAAATACCCCGCATGATCCTAAGGCGGATTTCGGCCCGTTCGCGCCGATGCGACGCCTCTGGCTGCGTCAGTGCGCCTCCCTCGATTTTCCAAAGATCATATACAATCGCATGAAGCAAAATCAGGCCCGCGAAAAAGAGATAAAAGCAAATGCTCATGTAAAGGTAGGAAAACGCGGTGAACACGATTTCCACTGACACCGATATGAGATCAGGTTGCACAATCGCTATTGTGCCCCAGCTGATCGCGTAATCGCCACTACCCTCCAGCAGTGGGACGAGACACACGCCGATCCATTGAAGAACGCCAGCGACCAGGATGCAGATCAGAAAAACTGCCCAATAGGAATATGAATAAGCGCGAACATTGCTCGCCCAGGCTTTAGTGCTTTCTGAGCTATCGGCATGTGCTACCAGGCGTAAGCGTGCGTCCTGTTTCCAAAAGGCCAGCAGCTCAATCACGACTACGAAAAATAGCGGCAGAAGTACCATGAAGAGAAGGGTCCAGTTTGGTGCCCATAGAAAACCGACTTCCTTAACGACGCCGTCCGGCCGCCCATAGGTGATGCTGGCGATCCCGACGATGTAAGACAAAAACCCGAGGGCGGAAGCACCGGCGAATATCGATGCCGGAAGGTTCAAAGGGGATCCATGACTGAAAAGCGCTTCCGATCTTTCCGCTAAGCTGAAGCGTTGCCTTTCTCGAGAAATTTGACTGTCTTGTGTGAAACCGCCTTCAGGTTGGATCTCATCAACGGTGACAGACGGCGGCGCATCTGGCACGAGCGATGCCGTGCCTCTTACGGATTTTCTTGAATCCCGCCTCTTTGAGGTTAGCAACGCTTGAGCTGTGCTGAGCTCCATGAGCCATTCGCTGGTCGCCTCCGGATCGTCGCATCCAAAGATCCGTGCCAACCAGCGAATGTTGGAAGGGCTAATTCCCTTATCGTTTTCTTGAAACCAGAGCTGAACTGTTCGCAAATCGACGCCGAGCCGGTTGGAGTCGATCTCTGATATCGCCTCCACCAACAACTCCGGCGTCCATGGGCCTTGCGGAAACCCGTCTCGACCCAAAGGCCGGCCTGCTCCGACCGCGGCCAACTGCCTGAACAGTTCTTTGAAATCGCGCCCCTCCTTCGGAGGGCTGACAAAAATCTTCCCGTTCTTTTCCAATGGCTCAGATGCTCAAATTTTATCTCGTTTTATTTACCCGCGGAATCACATCAGGCCGCGACCGTGGGCGCGGCATCGGATCGGGTGCGAGTTGTCTGCTTGGCAGAAACTACCGTTGGTTTAAGGTCGTACCTAACTAGCAGAAAGCACAATGCGCGGCAAGCGTGTGCGCCCTCGTTCAAATATCTGTGATTTGGCGAAATAAAACAGGTACGTAAGTCGCCGCCACGCGCTTGGTGATCTTGTGGAAAGCGCAAGCGTGAATTGTGAAAATCGCGTAACCATATTTATGGAACTCTCGGGGATAAGCCTTGGGTTACACAATCTCATAAATCGCTGTAGAAAGTCATCGAAAATGACCTGAAGTCACGGAAATGACCCAAATCAAGAACCCCGACCTATCTCGGCGAGATACCACTTCTTTCTTGCAAGGCCGTTGTTGAAAATCCTGGAACTATCCAGGGAGCCATCAATGAACGACCCGCATCCATTCCGATAGCCGCAAGAATATCATTCGCGCGGGCCATCTCCGCGCGGAGGATTTCGTTCACCCGATCGAACAGCCACGGCACGCTCTGCGGCCCGAACTGATCCCATGCTGTTCCGCGACCAAACTGATACAGCCGTGCTCCCATCCCAGACTTCGTTTCCATCTGGACCGCGAGGTCAGTAGCGATTGCAAGATCACTTGTCGGCCCGACGCCGCAACCATCGCCGTGGCTTCCTAAGATCAATCTCTCGGCGGCAATGCCCGCCAGCCGAAGGCAGATTTCGTCTCGGTACCTTTGCTCGTTGCGGACTTCCAGGACCGGAAACTCGAAGCTGGCTCCCCCCGCCGATTGCACTTCAAGTCTGGGGTTGATCTGGCTGGCGACATTGACGCCAAGAAAAACACCGAGCCCCAGCGCCCGGCCGACCACGGCATGGCCAGCCTCGTGGATCGAAATGGCGTGTCTGTACGCCCCGCTGATTTTGAGGAGTTCAGGCAACTGAGACATCAAATCACCGAGAATCACCGGCCGGTTCTCACGCCTGGCCCGCTTCTTGGCGTCCCGAACCATTCGATCGAGGTCAGCGCCAGACATCGCTTCCGTTGGCGGACCGAGTTTATCGATACCTTCCACGGCTTGTTCACCAAGCATTTGGTCAATAATGGCGACACGATCGACTAGGTTGGGCAGTCCAATAACAACATGTCTGTCGAGCCTGCCAGGGCGAAGAATTGCGGGGTCGATCTTCTCTGGGAAGTTGGTGGCACCGATGATAACCAAGCCGTCGCGCTTTGCGGAGCCATCCAATGCCTCCAGCAACGCATTCACGACCTGGATGGAGTATGGCGCATACTCACCGCTGAACTTGCTCCTGTCGCCAATCGAGTCGAGTTCGTCGATCAGAAGGATGCTGGGCGCTTTGTCGACGGCGGACGCAAAATCGGCCCGCATCGCCTTAAGAAGATCGCCCAGATGCCCCTTCGCTTGCCATTGGCCGATGGAGGTCGCCACGAAATTGACGCCACATGTTTTTGCAAGGGCCCGGGCGAAAATCGTCTTCCCAACGCCTGGAGGCCCGGCCAAAAGAAGACCGCGATCAACCTCCGACCATTTCAGCCGTCCGCACCGCCAAGCTTTTAAATCCTTGGCAAGCTGCAGTCCCCACTCCTTGGCCGCACCGTAGCCATGTAGATCTTCCAGACGCGGAGCCTGCTCTTCAATCGGCGCCGCTTCTGGATTGCTCGGAGGGACTGACCTCAGCCGAAAGATCGCATTTGCGGCGGTACTATTCCGCCGCAAGGCCGCAAACATCAGATCAGGCGGGAAGGACAAAAGTTGCCGAGCCTGTTTGGCCGACATCCTCAGCTTTAGAACCTGAGCACACGCCTCTCGCAGGTCGTTTTCATTGATGGGCTGCAGGTCGATAAAGGTATCGACGGCGACGGTGACGATCGGCGGCAGGCTCCGCGTCTCCGTAAACAGGACAGCTCGTTGCCGCTTTCCGCATTTTTCGTAAAATTCGTCTTTCACATGCTGCGGCTTATCTGTCGCCGCGATGCATGCAAATCCGACATGGTCCCAATCGTCGCGCTCTAGGCCCTCATAGAAGAAGGCAACCGCGCAAGCCTTATAGTCACCGGCGGCTTTGCCTTCGGGCGTTACAAGGGCGATAATACCCGGGCCGCCCAACTTGAAATATTTGCATTGCTCAAGCGCTCGTTCGAATGTTCGATAGAGCGCATAGTGTTTGACCGACGAATTGATCTTCGCATTTGTGGTGCCAATAGGCATAGCTCGTCCTCAACTGCACGAGGCAGCGTGAATGGTTCCGGAAGGTTTTGGGGAGTTAGTCGCGCCTGCGGCGGACTATGGTCTCGGGCCCGATCAAACGTTCGTCCAGGTCCATTTCGATGAACCTGTGCAGCACCATGGAGGCCAGGCCAGCCACTGGCTTGATCTCTCGAAAGACGATGAGCGCTTCCGCTACCGTTAACCTAGAGCATTCGTCTAGAGCTGCGAGTAGTCGGATCCGGTCCGATAAAGGCGCCTCGTACCTGGCGTATCGCAATAGATCCTTGGCGTTCTTCAATCGGATACGTGGGAGCGCAGACGCCGCGATCGCCTCGTACGGGAAACCTGCATCGATAGATTTTGCATTTGCCCAATCCGGTGCTCCGTCATCTCGGACACCATCAACAGCAAACCGCACATCAGCTCTTTCGACCATAAAATCCGGTTTGTAGACCTGCCCATCGCTGGACAGCGAAAGGGACCGGCATGACCACGACAGAACATCGTCGTCGACGTCCAGCAGGCACGCGATGTCCCTTGCCAGCTGATCTCTGAACAGGACTGGTCCCACGCAACGAACCGTGCTGAGCGGATAGAAAATTTGGACAGGACTATTTTGCGCGAAATCGCGCGACGAAGAGATGCTCATCATGAACCCTCGAAAATACACGAAACAACAGCCTCCGCGATTGCGGAGCAGTTCAGCGTGCTATTCGTATCTGGGTCCGAGCGATCATCTTCATGATGAACAAATACGGAACAAAAATCAGGCTGTCAATTGAAAAATGCGGCCGCTGAGCTAGCGGCCGCACGTCATTTAGCCATTGAAAATTCGATCACGCTCCTACTTCGTCAATGCCGACGACGTCGGAATGTGTGAAGATTCTCGAATCTCGAAGGCGTCAACTCACTTGGCTGTCGCCGCCTCTTCGATGATCTTGGCAACCTTGTCGGGATGGGAAACCATGACGACGTGCGATGCGCCCTTCACAACGACGGTATCTTTGGACTTGGCGCGTTCCGCCATCCAAGCAATTGCTTTCGGCGGGATGTTTTTGTCGGCGTCACCGTAGATGAACCAGGACGGGATGTTCTTCCACGCGGCATTTTCGGACTTCTCCCCGAGGGCAGCCGACGTAACAGGGCGCTGGGTTGCCGCCATCAACTTCGCGGCAGCTGCCGGAACATCGGCGGCAAACTGGCTGTGGAACTTGTCCTGCCGAATATAAAGGTCCTCGCCTCCATCATTCAGCGCTACAGGTGCCGCAAGCGTGCCACCAAGCGTACTCCCAGGAAACTTGCCTGAGAGGTCGATGGCGGATTCGCCAGTGTCTGGCGCGAATGCGGAGACGAAGACCAGCGACTTTACCTTGGACGGGTCCGCGGCCTCGGAGATGACCGATCCGCCGTACGAGTGACCGACCAGAACCACCGGCGTCTTAAAGCTGGCGACGAGATGGCGCACATAGTCGCCATCGGATTTAACACCTCGGAGAGGATTCGCGACCGCTGTTACGGAGTATCCATCAGCTTCCAGCTTTTTGATCACGCCGTTCCAGCTTGACGCTTCCGCGAACGCGCCGTGGACGAGGACGATTGCTGGCTTTTCGGCAGCATTCGCCGAACCAGTCATACCGAGCGCCGCGGCGCCGAGCAGCGCGGCGGTTATCAACTTAATCATGGGAATTACCTTTTGCTTTTGGGGAACGTTATTAGGTGAGGCAGACCTTGCTTTGCGGCTCAAAGTCACCCGTTTGTGGAACGAAGGGTCTCAAAGAGGAACCACACCCTCATCTCGCCTTGGTCTATCCAGTTTTCGAGTAGGCTGGCGGTCGCAACATCGCGATATTCGTCGCAGAGCTCATGCAAGGCCCGCATCCGGGCGATGAGACTGCCGTTGTCCTCGCGCAGCTCGGCGAGCATCTCATGCGGGTGAACAAAGTCTGCGTCGTTGTCAGTGATACGCTGCTGTCGCGCTATATCGCCGATGGAACGCAGTGTCGTACCGCCGAGCTTTCGAACTCGTTCGGCCAAGGGGTCCGTGATGGCAAAGAGTTCTTCGCCATGGGTATCAAGGAGCAGGTGATAGCTCCGAAAATTCGGCCCCGACATGTGCCAGTGGAAATTCTTGGTCTTAATATAAAGCGCGAAGACGTCAGCTAGCAGCGTTGTGGCAGCAGCAGAAATGTCCTTCACCGCTTCCTCGCCGAACCCAGTCGGCGTTTTAAGCGCAGCGGCGCGGTGCAAGTTATCGATCTGGTCCATTGAAAACTCCTTTTGCGTTTCTAGAGTTCATTCCATTCTGCCCGATGCCATTGGATCGCTTGCTGGGAATGACTCCAGCAGCGCCTCATCAACGAGTTCATCTGCAGTGGTGCGTTTTGCGTGGGGCATCTCAAGTGGCATATCGGCCATCTCGGGCATGACTTCGATGCCATCGCGGACCTCGGCTCGACTGTCGAGATTTTTGCTGTCCATTTCTAGATCTCCTTTTGCCTTTGGTGATCTTTGCGAAATGCAACGAAAATATCTTGGACATTCCAGCTCCTGCGCGGTCTGCAACGGCGCGTATCAATCTCGAAGATTGATAGCTGGCCGCCCATTTAGGATGTCGCGGCACCGAGCGACCAGATCGCTATCTCGAACCAGCAAGCTAACCATCCTTTTTGGGGCCGCTTACAGGGCAAAAAAAGCGGCGCCCCAGAGGGCGCCGCATGGAAAGGTGCGATAGGGGGAATCACTCGGCTGCTTGTTGATGCTCAATGATCACGTCGTCATCTTCCTCCGCTGTCCGCGGCGAATATCTCGATCGAAGAACCACATAAAAGACTGGCGTGAGAAACAGGCCAAACACTGTTACACCGAGCATGCCACTAAACACCGCTGTTCCAAGTGACTGCCGCATCTCTGCGCCGGGGCCCTCCGCTATGGCTAGCGGCAGTACGCCGAAGATGAACGCCAAGGCGGTCATCAAGATCGGCCGGAGGCGGAGATGGCTGGCCTCCACTGCGGCCTCAACCGCAGTCTTCCCGTTCTCCTGGGCCTGACGAGCGAACTCAACGATCAGGATTGCGTTCTTGGCCGCGAGACCAATCAGCACAACAAAGCCGATTTGCGTCAAGACGTTGTTGTCCATGCCTCTCAGATAAACACCCGTGAGAGCTCCGAGAACCGCAAGTGGAACGATCAGAATGATCGCCAAGGGAAGGACCCAGCTCTCATACTGCGCCGACAGCGCCAGGAAAACGAACACCACGGAAAGGGCAAAGATCCAGATCGCGCTGCCTCCGATATGCGTTTCCTGATAAGCGAGCTCGGTCCACTCGAATGTAGTGCCTGGCGGAAGAACCTGCGCCGCAATGCCTTGCATCTTGGAAATCGCCTCCCCTGTCGAGACACCGGGAGCGGCATTTCCCTGAAGCGGGACGGAAACGTACATGTTGTACCGCTGCACCAAAGTGGGCCCACTTGCCTCCCGTATATCTGCGAGCGTTCCGAGCGGCACCAGAGCGCCGGTTGCGGAGCGCACACTCAGATCAAGCATGTCATCTTTTTCAAGTCTGAACTTCTTGTCGGCCTGAGCTCGGACTTGATAGACGCGGCCAAAAGCATTGAAATCGTTGACGTATGATACACCAAGGTTGCTCGATAAGGTCTCGAAGATGTTGGGGATCGGAACATTCAAGAACTGTGCCTTATCCCGATCAATCGACAAGAAGTATTGCGGGCTCGATTCAGAAAATGTTGTGAAGACTCCAGTCAAGCCTGGCGTCTTGTTGGCCATCACCATCATCTGTCTTGCCAGCGCGAGCGCACGCGTCATGCTGGAACTGTCCTGGTCCATCACCTGCATCTTGAAGCCACCGGAATTACCGATGCCCTGCACTGGCGGCGGCGGAATGGCGATGATGAAGGCCTCGTCGACCGCTTGGAGATTTTTGTAAAGCGTTTGAATTATCTTCGTTGATGTATCCCCGCTCTTCAATCGCTCGTCGAATGACTTGAACGGTGTGAAAATCACGCCTGCATTCGATGCGTTGGTGAATGTTGCGCCGCTGAACCCGGCGAACTGAACGGCGTTAGCAACGCCTGGGGTAGCCCTCGCGATTTCACCCGCTTTTTTGATCACCGCATCGGTTCGTTCCAGCGAAGCTCCGTCGGGAAGCTCGACTACGACGATTGCATAGCCTTGGTCCATGATCGGGATGAAGCCGCTTGGCACCTTCGTGCTCAAGAACCATGTGGCGACCAACAAACATGGAAAGACGATCAAGGCACAAGTCAGTCCAGTTTTCGTGCTAACGATATGGCGGATGCTCGTTGAATAGGCACTACTCACTCTGTCAAAGCCGCGGTTGAAGAGCTCGGCCGACTTATGACCGATTCTTCCCGCGATGCTTCGCTTTGCAGATTCGTGTTCATGCCTCTTCAGCACCAGTGCTGCCAGAGCGGGAGACAACGTCAGCGAGTTGACTGCCGAGATCGCCGTTGCGATCGAGATGGTCACTGCGAACTGCTTATAGAACTGTCCGGAAATTCCTGGAATGAAGGCTGTCGGTACAAATACGGCGATAAGCACGAGCGAGATAGCGACGACGGCCGTCCCGACCTCGTCCATCGTCCGATGAGCTGCCCGCCGCGGACTCATACCCGCGGCGAGGTTTCGTTCGACGTTTTCCACTACGACAATCGCGTCGTCGACCACAATGCCGATCGCGAGCACCAATCCGAACAGTGTCAGCATGTTCAGAGACATGCCAAACGCCGCGAGGAAGGCGAATGTACCGACAAGAGAGACCGGGATGGCAACGATCGGCACTATCGCGGTTCGCCAGGACTGGAGGAAGATGAGAACCACGAGCGCGACGAGGACAATCGCTTCGCCGATGGTGCGGTAAACCTCATCGATCGAAGAAGCCACGAAGTCGGTGGTGTCGTAGATGATGCGATACTCAAGACCAGGCGGGAACTGAGCTGACAGGTCCTTCATGATAGATTTGATCTGAGCTGCCGTTTCCAGCGCGTTCGTCCCTGGCCGGGCAAAGATGCCCATACCGACGGCTGGCTTGTTGTTCACATAGGCGTTGGTAACGTAGTCGCGGGCTCCAAGCTCAATGCGAGCAACATCTTCGAGCTTCACGAGGCGCCCGTCGGGTGTCGACTTGACGATGACATATCGAAATTGTCGAGCATCTGAGAAGCGGCCATCTGTCCTGACGGTATACTGAAACGGATTGTCGACCGCTGCCGGAGGAGCTCCAATTGAGCCGCCGGACACCTGAACGTTCTGGTCACGCAGAGCACTCACAACATCGTTCGATGTCATACCGTAAGAGGACAGTTTTTCCGGATCCAGCCAGATGCGCATAGCGTATTGGCGTTCGCCGAAGATCTGAATGTCGCCGACACCCTGCAGGCGTACCAGCACATCTCGAACACGGTTTCTCGCGTAGTTGGAGGTGTAGAGCTGGTCGTACCTCCCGTTGGGAGAAAGCAGGTGGACCACCATCAGGAGGTCAGGCGAGCTTTTGTTTGTCGTCACCCCCAGTCGCTGGACTTCTTGCGGAAGTCTTGGGAGCGCAATCGCAACGCGGTTTTGGACGACGACCTGCGCCTTATCCAGATCAGTACCCAACGCAAACGTTATTGTGAGGGTCATCGCGCCGTCGGCACTCGAATAGGACGACATGTACAGCATGTCTTCCACGCCATTGACTTCCTGCTCGATCGGCGTGGACACCGTGTCAGCTATCGTCTGTGAATCTGCGCCTGGGTATGAGGTGCGGACGACGATTGTTGGGGGCGCGATTTCCGGATACTGCGCGACTGGCAGTTCGAAATAGGCAATTGAACCCACGATAATCAGCAGGAGCGAAATGACTGAGGCAAAGATCGGCCTGTCGATAAAGAAGTGTGCGAACCGCATCTCAGCTACTCCGCATTCACGGCGGTCAGCGGTGCTGACTCAACCGGATCTTTGTTTTCAGGCGGAAGGGTAGTTTCTTTCGGGTCGACCTTAACGCCTGGGCGGACGCGTACGACGCCCTTCACAACTAGACTCTCGCTACCGTCGAGGCCGCTTCTGACAACACGGTATCCGTCGATTCTCGGACCTGGCCGGATCGCTTTTGTCGACACGACATTGTCCTTGCCAACGACGAAGACAACACGTTCGTCTTGATCGGAGCTAATAGCCTCGTCCGGTATCAAGATCGCCTTGTATGAATTTGAACCTTCAAGCTCGACCCTGCCGAACAACCCTGGCTGAAGCACGAAATCAGGATTTGCAAACCTGGCGCGGGCGCGAAGGGTTCCGGTTGCCGCGTCGACCTGATTTTCAGCAAAATCGAGCGTGCCGGTATAGGCCGTCCCGTCCCGGTCGCCCAGCCTAACCGAGACCTTCAAACCTCCGCCACCGCTCTGCAGGACGGAGCCGTTTTTGCGGGCGGTTTCGGCGTAGCTAAGAAGGCGACGTTCATCGATGTCGAAATAGAAGTCGATCGGGTCAAGCATTACGATCGACGTGAGGACTGTCTGATCTGCGGTGACCAGGTTGCCGACAGAAATCATATGGCGGTCGATGCGGCCGCTCAGTGGCGCAACAATCCGGCTGTAGGTCATGTCGAGCTCAGCGCGGTCGACACTCGCTTGAGACCCTTGGAGATTTGCTTGCGCCGAGTCCAGTTCCCTCCGCCGATCGTCGAGGGTCGCAACCGTCTGGCTCCCCGACTTAACCAGAGCGTTAACGCGATCGAATTGGGCCTGCGCATAGGTTAAGCCTGCATTTGCTACAGCGAGGCTGGCCTTAGCTTGGCTCAAAGCAGTCACAAAGGGGCGTTGGTCGACTTTGAACAGTTCATCACCGTCCTTCACCAACTGGCCGTCTTTGAAAGCAATGCTCTGCAGATAGCCACCGACGCGCGAACGGATATCGACCTGTTCGGCGGCCCGAAACCGGCCAATAAATTCATCCCTATCTGTCACGTCGCGAACCAGAGGCTTCGCTACAACCACCTGCGGAGCTGCCTCTTGGGCATTGACGAAGTCCCTCAGAGCTACCGTCCATCCGGCCATACAAAGCGATAATACAAGAATTCGGGCTTTCATTTTCCACCTCACAAGTTGCAGCGTAACAAGGGCTGACGCCGACCTCACATGAATGCGGGTCTGGCATTGTGAAAGCAGACTGACAGCACAGCAGTGCCAGTTATTGTACAATCAACGACTAATGTCCGGTCCTAGAACTGCGCTCTTGACCAAGACAGGTCCATGTCTCAAATATGGTGTATGCGGCACTTTAAGACGGAGCGATTGATGCGATCTGTGGGCTTTATTCTTGAAGACGGTTTTCAGGTCATGGGGCTTGCCGCCCTTTCGGCGTTTGAGTTCGCCAATCAGGATCAGGGTACGGAGGCCTATAAGCTGACGGTAATGTCCGAGAAGGGAGGCACCGTTCGATCGTCACTGAAAATTGGCGTGGAGACTGAACCCCTTGGTGATTTTCCCGACACGCTAATGGTTGTTGGCGAGCTGACCCCAAGCTCCTCTTCCCCAGTGTTGCGAGATTACATCTCCAAGGCGGGCACAGAATCGCGGCGAGTTGCCGGGCTTTGCACCGGAGCTTTTCTGCTGGCCGAAGCGGGACTGCTGGATGGGAAGGTGGCGACTACACATTGGGCACACGCTCGCGACCTCCAGAGACGGTTTCCCCTGGCGCACGTCGATGAGGATCGAATTTTCACACACGATGGAAACATCTGGACATCCGCAGGCATGAGTTCGGCGATCGATCTCACGCTGGCTCTGATCGAGGACGACTTTGACGCGGCCGTTTCACGGTCGATTGCGAGGAAGCTCGTGGTCTATCACAGGCGGCCTGGAGGCCAGTCGCAGTTCTCGGCGCTCTTGGAGCTTGAGCCAAGGTCCGACCGAATTCGTCGCGCCTTGATTTATGCGAAGGAACATCTCCGCAATCCATTGACGGTTGAGGAGCTGGCGGAGGCCGTCAGTTTGAGCCCAAGACAGTTCAGTCGCCTTTTTAGGGAGGAGACTGGCCAATCGCCAGCGAAAGCGGTCGAGATGTTACGTCTCGAGGCCGCGAAAGCCATGTTGGAAGACGGTCGCCACCCAATGGAGATTGTAGCTCGCGACACGGGATTTTCCGATCGAGACAGGATGCGCCGCGCGTTTCTTCGCACACTGGGACAACCACCACAAAGCTTGAAGCGGGCATTAAAGCTCATGGATGGCGAAGATGTCGAGTTAGCGGACGCATGAGTCAAAGTCCTAAAACGACGGATACCTGTCATATGAGACAAACTGGACTTTGGCTACAATGGGTCCAGCAATAGGTACGTCGGGAGCCAATAAATGCCTTCAGGGCCAGAGATCCACTCAGTCCAAACCAAGCATGGTGAAATTGCGATCCGGACCAATGGCCCAGAAAGGGGCACGCCGCTTGTCCTCCTTCCTCGTTTCAGAGCCACAATGGACGATTGGGATCCGGCGTTCATCAAATTGCTTTCCGGCGACCACCAAGTCGTGCGGTTTGACAATCCGGGCGTCGGTTTGTCTCAGGGCAGTTCGCTCAACAGCATAAAATCCATGGCCAGCGTTGCCGCCGAGGTAATTCTCCAAGTCGCACCGCGTCATGCTGATGTTTTGGGTTGGTCTCTCGGGGGCGCGGTCGCCCAGCAGCTTGCCTTGGATTATCCCCACCTATTGCGTCGGATGATCCTTGTCGGAGCGACGCCAGGCGCAATCGCCGAAGGGCCGCGCCAACAACCCCGTGTTGCTACCGTTTTGGCGAAGCAGGAAAACGACGAACAAGACTTTCTCTACCTCTTTTATCCCGAGACGGAAGCCGCGGTGTCATGCGGTCGAACCTCGATTCGCCGGATCGCAAACCAGCCCTACAGATCTCCAGGAGTAAGCGCCCTCGCCTTTATGGAGCAAGTTCAAGCCTTCACGCGCTGGCCAGGGATACTACATCGAGCAAGAGAACTTAAATTGCCAATACTCGTCGTGGCAGGCGCACAAGATATTGTGGCCCCCGCCTATTGTTCGTTTGTCCTGTCTCAGCAGGTTCCTGACGCGAAATTCATCGTTTACCCAGACTCGGGTCACGCGTCGCTCTTTCAACATGCCGAAGAATTCGTTGAGGACGCAACGCGCTTCCTCGAAGCGTAACGAGACATCGAATGTCCGAAATCGCCGTTTCAATGGCATTTGAGCCAGCGCGATTTTCCGCCATCATTCTCCCATCGAAACACGGTTGCCCAGCCAGAAAGTTGGCACCGAAAATAGATGGAGCGACTTATGAAAATGACTGGCAACACAATCTTCATCACGGGCGGCACTTCGGGGATTGGCCGCGCCCTTGCTGAAGCGTTTCACAAGCTTGGCAACAAGGTGATCATCGCCGGTCGCCGCAAGGCGCTGCTTGATGAGGTTTCGGCCGCCAATCCAGGGATCGACGGAATCGAGCTGAATATCGCCGACGCTGCGGATATCGAGCGGGTGGCGACAAAGCTGATCTCCGAATATCCGAAACTCAACGTGCTCATCAATAATGCGGGTATTATGCCGTTCGACGATCCGGCAGGCAAAATCGACGACTCCGTCTCGCAGAATATCATCGAGACAAACCTTCTTGGCCCAATTCGCCTGACCTCGGCACTTGTCGACCACCTCAAGACCCAATCGGACGCGACTATCATTCATAACACGTCCGTTCTTGCGTTCGTGCCGCTTGCTGGAAACGCGGTGTACTCCTCGACCAAGGCTGCGCTGCATTCCTATTCACTGTCCCAGCGTTTTGCGTTGCGGGACACCAACGTGAAGGTTCAAGAGATCGCTCCGCCGTGGGTCGACACAGACCTCGTTAAGAAGAGCGGCGATCCACGGGCAATGCCGCTGGATGTGTTTATCGAAAAAACGATGGCGGGCCTCGCCACCGACGCTCCAGAGGTCTTCGTCGAAGAAATCACGGCTCTTCGCGATAACCCGGGCCTGAACGAACATCAACTCGTTCACGACTTCAACGCGGCCCTCGTAGCAGACCCAATCCCCGTTTGAATATTGGACAGTAAACCATCGGCCTTCCCGCCGGTTAGACGGGAAGGCCGAGAAGAACGCAGTTAAGGGTACCCCCATCATGTCTGACCGCCTGAATCTGACACCGAAGATTCCCACTGAGACACTTTCCTCGACGTTGGGATCCCCTGAGCCAACGCCATCTTTGATGCCTGCCTATTTTCTAGCGCTTGGAACCTTCGCAATAGGCACAGAGGGTTTCATGATCGCGCCTCTGTTGCCGACAATTGCCGCTGATCTCGGCATGAGCCTGTCAGCGACCGCGATGCTCGTGGTTGTCTTCACGATCACTTTGGCCATAAGTTCCCCGATCACCACGGTGATCACTGGGCGTCTACATCGCCGCGACACATTGTTAGTTGCCATGACTATTTTCGCCGTGGGCAACTTCGTGGCAGCATTCTCGGCAACGTTTTCCACCCTTCTGGTTGCTCGCTTACTTATGGCCGTCGCAGCAGGACTATTCGTTCCGAACGCGAACGCTCTGGCTGGGGCAATCGCCGGGCCTGCTCGAAGAGGAAGAGCGCTTGCTATCGTCAGTGGTGGCATGACCATCGCGATCGCTTTGGGGTTACCGCTTGGAGCCCTGGTCGGTCACGCCTTTGGATGGAGGACGACGTTTCTCGCCGTCGCTATGATGGGTCTTGTGGCGATCTTCGGTATTATCGCGGGGATCGTCCGCACGGCAGGAGAAGGCATGTCCGTCGCAAGTTTGTCGGAGCGCGTGGGCGTCATTCGGCAAGCGCCAATTCTCAAATTGCTTGCCATCACTCTGTTCTGGTCAATTGGCGCCTATACCGCCTACCCTTACATCGCACCATACCTCACTACTGTCTTGGGTTTTGGTACCTCAGGGATTGGCGCTACGGTCTCAATGTGGGGATTTGCGGCAGCGATAGGTGTGACCACTGGTGGCGCCCTGAACGACCGGTTCGGATCAGGAAGGGTCGTGGCGGCGTCGCTCATTCTGCTCGGCTGCTCGTTTGCTGTTTTGGCAGCAGTGACTGTCCTTGGTCCAGCAGCGGCTCAAATACCTGCCTTAGTGGCTATCGGCGTCTGGGGTTTCAGCGTCTGGTCCTTCTTCCCCGCTCAGATGGCCAGATTGATTGCGGCATCGTCTCCTTCTCAGGCTTCGGTATCGCTATCCCTGAACACTTCGACAATGTATCTGGGCTTCTCGATCGGAAGTGCGCTGGGTGCGGGGATTATTGGCCTCGATGCTGTGTGGGCCATTGGGGCTGCAGCTGCTGTCGCAGAAGCAGCCTCGCTAACGCTAAACTACCTTTTCGCGAGGAAATAGAACCGAGCAAGGTGGCATTGGGGACATCTCTCCCTGATGATGTTATTCAAAAACATCAGGCTTTTGCCTGTCGGCCCGACAAACTCACCCGAGTTTGTCGGGCCGATTGCTGCGTCACTGGCGACCAGCTGCATCGAGGGATGCGAACTCCTCGTCGCTAAGTTTGATGCCTGCCGCAGCGACGTTTTCTTCCAAGTGGCTTACCTTCGACGTGCCCGGAATCGGAATGATTACGGAGCTTCGTTTCAGCACCCACGCCAGTGCGATCTGGCTCGGAGTCGCCCCGTGGTTCTCCGCAATAACATCAAGCGCGGAGCCACGCTTGGTGAGTTGGCCAGCTGCCAGAGGGAACCACGGGATAAAGCCGATCCCATTCTCCTCACAGTAATCCAGAACATCCTCGCTGGAACGATCGACGAGATTGTATCGGTTCTGAACCGTAGCAACTTTGAAATATTTAGAAGCCGCCTCGATCTCCTCGACTGAGACCTCGCTCAGGCCTGCATTCAAAATAACGCCGGTGTCGAGCAGGCTTCGGATGGCGACAAATTGTTCATCGCGGGGGACACGCGGGTCGATCCGATGCAGTTGCCACAGCCCAATTTTCTCGACACCAAGTCGCTCGCGACTTTCGTGAGCACGGGCCACCAGCTTTTCGGGACGGCCATCCGGTGCCCACTGATCGGGGCCCGGCCGGGTCAACCCGGCTTTCGTGGCAATCAACAGCCCACTGTAAGGGTGGAGAGCTTTTCGGATCAGTTCTTCTGACACGCCAGGCCCATAGGAATCGGCCGTGTCAATAAAGTTGACGCCCAACTCTGGTAATTTCTTGAGTGTCCGTTCGACTTCGGCTGGGTCGTGCGGCTGACCCCAAACACCTCGACCGGTGATCCGCATTCCGCCGAAACCCAACCGATTGACTACCGTCGAGCCTATAGCGAAGGTACCGGCTTCGGCTGCATTTGAATTCTTATCTGACATAGCTGAGATCTCTCAATTGCGACGATTTTCGACTGCCCGACAGGCGCCTCCCTCCCTCGTACAGGCGCTGGCCGGGGCTTTATTGTAAGATTGGAGCGTTTGGGTTCGCATGGACAGCCAACCAGTCGTTGGGGTGCCGGATATTACAATCGATCCAAACAGCACTGCATCAAGGTCCACTTATAATCAGAATACATCCTCGTATGTCGAGCGGAGAAGACAATGCGATTTGAAGCGACAACCTCTTTGGCGGTTCAGGCGACCCGGCCAGCCGAAATTGAATTGACGCGCAGGGAACTACGGAACCCTCCCGCAGAAAGCGTGCGGATCTTCGAATGAGCGACAACGTAACGACCTTGTCGCCGACGTCAGCCAAGGCGCCACCATCACCTGTCTCGAACCTTCCTCCAAGCCAGCCCAGCCTGTTAGCGAGGCTTTTCATACCGGCCACGGCAGTAATCCTGGCTGTGGCTGGTGTCGCGTACGCAAACGCGAACTGGAATAGCTGGACTGCCTCCGCGGCAACGCAGGCGACGGATGACGCTGCCGTTGGAGCAGATTTCAGCACCATGAGCGCACGGGTCTCCGGAAATATTCGGTCGATCGCCGTTGATGACTATCAGCCGGTCAAAAAAGGGGACCTGATAGTAGAGATCGATCCCAGCGAATACGACGCGGCACTCGCCCTTGCGACAGCAAATTTAGAGGCGGCAAAAGCGTCACGCGTCAACCTTGGCAACCAGGAAAACCTGCAACGCGCCGTGATCAAGGCCGCTGAGGCGCAAAACGCATCCGCACTTGCGGTGGAGGAACAGACACGCCTCGAATTTGAACGACAGAAGAACCTTGGCCAAGCAAGCACGGAGCAGCGCCTCCAGCAGGCTCAGGCATCGTTTCTCCAAGCGCAAGCCTCTGTCGCGTCAACAGCCGCCGCGATCGAACAGCAACGGGCTCAACTCCAAGTCCTGCAAGGTCAAGAGCCATTGTTGGATGCTCAGATAGATGCGCAGGAAGCCAATTTCACTACCGCCCAGCTGCACCAAAGGTACTCGCGCATCTACGCACCGTTCGATGGCGTGGTTGGTAAAAAGTCGGTCCACCTTGGCGACTACGTGAGCATCGGCGGCAGTATCGTTGCCGTCGTTCCAGTCCCGAATGTGTACGTAACCGCAAACTTCAAAGAAACGCAGCTGGGCAGGATGAGTACGGGGCAACTCGTTGATGTCCGCATTGACACTTTTCCCGGCATGATTCTGCGGGGTAAAGTCGGAAAGCTGTCACCGGCGAGCGGCTCGACGTTCGCGCTGCTGCCGCCAGACAATGCGACTGGCAATTATACGAAAGTTGTCCAACGGCTTCCTGTTCGGATCGAATTTGAAACCGGTCAACCACTCGTTCAATCCTTACGCCCGGGGATGTCTGCGGTCGTGACGGTCTATACTCCGGACACCACCCAATGAATGGCTCCGCCCAGAATGTTCTGGGGCCTTCATCGCAAGGCACGACGACGAAACGGCCGATACTCATCGTTGCGGCTCTTCTATTGGCGGCATTTGTAGTGGGTTTCGATACCCGCGTCTTTACTGTGGGTCTCCCAGATCTAAAGGGAGCATACGGTCTTGGCACCGACGAAGGTGCTTGGTTCGCCACCGCAGCCAACGCGCCCCAGATATTTATCGCATCGGCCGTCGCTTGGTTGATGACGGTCTATGGCGTTCGCAGGGTGATGATACCTTCAAGCCTGGTTTACGCGGCGCTCTCTTGTGCAATTCCATCGATCCACAACCACGACCTTTTGTTCGCCGCACACATTGTTCGAGCGTTGCTTCTTGGCGTCTTCGTACCGGCCACGCTGATGATCATCTTCCGCAACCTTGCTCCTAAATACTGGATCATCGGCCTTGGGATCTACACACTTCGTATTCCGCTGTCCCAGAGCTTGGGATTCGCACTGGTCGGATATTACGGGGACGTCCTGGGATGGCAGTGGCTCTACTGGCAGGATGTACTTGTCGCTCCGCTGATCGCTTTGCTTTTAGTGTTGGGCGCTCCAAGGGAGCCGATCGACAAGTCACTTTTGGCAAACGCAGATTGGGGCGGAATGCTCCTGCTCGGCGCGTCGATGACGTTCATTTATATCGCGCTGGACCAAGGAAACCGGTTGGACTGGCTTGAATCGGGTCTGATCGAGGCATTGTTTCTCGCTGGAGGGCTTCTATTTGTCGCCTTCCTCATAAACGAAAGCATCGTGTTGAGGCCGTGGGCGCATGCCAGCGTTCTCGGTTCTCGCAACGTTATTCTCGGCCTGGCCGTTGTCACTGTCTTTACGTTTGCCAGCAGTGCTGGAAGTACCCTCATTCCGGGAATAATGCAGACCGTGGGAGGTCTGCGGCCGTTGCAGATAAGCGGCGTTTTTATCCTTTACGCGGTTATTCCCGTGGCAATGATCGTCATGCTCTCTGGATTTGTTCTGACGTACGTTGATGCGCGAGTGGCATTGATCGTGGGTTTGTCCGCAAGCGGCGTCGCTGCTCTTATCGGATCAGAGGTCACCTCGGATTGGTACCCCGACAGTTTCGGGCTGATCGTGCTGCTGCACACGACCGGCCAGGTTATGACGTTCTACGCATCGTTTGTCTTCCTGGTTGGAAATTCGGATCCAAAACGCTCGACCGCGATGTCGGCATACATTCAGGTCGCTCGTCTTGGAAGCGCTGAGCTTGCGGCTGGACTGATGGGGACGTGGATTCGCCGAAGGGAGCAGTTCCATTCAAATGTTCTTGGCGCTCACCTGACAAATGACAACCCGCTGTATAAGCGAAGTCTAGCCGCTTTAAACAACGCGCTCGGTCACAACGGCGGTGGAACCGCGAAAGCTGTCGGTACACTGTCCGCGTCAGTCCGATCGCAAGCCTACGTTTTGGCCTACAGCGACTGCTTCATCATTGCATTCTGGTTTTCCGTCGCTGGGCTGGTCCTGGTAGCGTTTATGAAGGCTTCACCGCCCAGTCCACTGAGTCCGCGTCCGATCCTGAAGCCCACACATCAACGAGCGACGTAGATGACCTGGCGATTTGCTAATAGCAGCACGGCATGTCCTTGACAGGCTAATTTTTGAGGCGTGGTTCGCGAGACGGCACTGCAATATTCGGTCGGCAATCGCTTGCCCCCTTGCGCCGCTTGCAAGATCCAGCAGCGAGCATTGAACTGAGTGCCAGCACTCGGTCAACGCTGATCGTTCCTCACCGCGAATGTGGAGACACCGCCGACGTGAATGAACTAGGTCGTGTTGACAACGTGTTGCTGCCAATGAGAGGCTGGCTCGGGGGACGCCATGGCAACACTTAGGATTTACGATCTCAAGGAACATGCCCTTGCGCTTGATCTCAAAGACTTGCTGCGGCTTTTGGCACCTCGATCTTTGGAAGCGAATTGGATCGTCTCGACAGTCAAGTCGTCGGAACCTGAGCACGAATGGTTTGAGGCCACGGGTGAAGGCGGCGAACAACTGGAAGATTTGGCGCAGGACAATGCCCGGCTTTCAGGCTCCGATTTAGCAGCTCTGGCTGATAATACGCGCCAGGTTATCTGGGGGGAGTTTGTCGCCTCGGCACCCCAACAGCCAGACGAGACCTGGATTATCATCCGGGCGGTCGACGGCACGTTCTACGAGATCGATACGGACGACCAGACGATTCTAAATAAGATTTCCGCGACATACAAAGACGTTCGAACTGGGGAGGCCCCGGTTACATCATGGCGTTTGTATCGTCCCGGTGAATAATGGCAGACGCGAACGGCAGCCAGAGCAAGGAACGCAGCGAGCCAACCCGCCTCCTAACGGCAGCCTTGAAGCATGCTTCCGCTCATTTGGGAATCCACTTGGTCAAAACGACCTGATAGTTCACTCCCGTGCCTTCGCAACATCTTCTGCTGTAACTGCGCCTTTCTTCTTACCAATTTCGCCAATGACGAAGTTCGTCAACGCTGCGATCTCCGCGTCATTGTAGATCGCCCCAAACGCGGGCATCGTCCGACCCGGCGCTGCCATATTGTCTGAAGATCCTTGAAGGACAATCCGGATAAAATTGCTACCGTCGACATCAGCCAACGCGTGGGCGCCAACAATATTGGCCCGGCTGTTCACCAATCCGTTACCGCCGAGCCCATGACAGCTTGCGCACGCACCAGCAAAGATCCGCGAGCCAAGGCTCTCGTCCGATTTTTTGGACGAAGCGTTCTGGATCGAGCTCGTGCGCTTCACACGAACCTTCTCGTCGCTCTCTACTGGAGGAACTGTCCGTAGATATGCGACTATAGCCTCGATGTCCGACGTTGGGAGCTTGCTCAAGCTCAGGTCAACCGCTTCACGCATCGCACCGCCCGCGGGCCCGTGCCCGTTGGCATGCCCCTTTGATAAGAAGGAAATGATCTCATCGTTTGTCCAGAGGCCGATCCCGCTATCTGGATCGGACGTGATGTTCCAGGCTTTCCAGCCATCCACTTCGCTGCCCGACAACGCTTCGCTCTGTTTGCGCTGGAACATCAGACCTCTCGGTGTATGGCACTCGCCGCAGTGCTCGAGCGCCTCCACAAGATATGCTCCCCTATTCCATTGCTCATCCTTAGATGGGTCATTCTCGAAAGGACGAGACGGGAGAAAGAGGAGGTTCCAACCGCGCATAAGCCAACGTTGATTAAAGGGAAACGCAAGCGAGTTTGATGGCGCGTCCTCGCTCACAGGTGCCAGTGTGCGCAGATACGCCCGGACGGCCAAGATGTCGTCAGTCGTCATCAGGGCGTAGGACGCATACGGAAACGCGGGATATAAGTTTTCGCCGTGAGCCCCTACCCCGGACCGCACCGCACGGACGAACTCGGCGTCACTCCAGGCACCGATCCCATGCTCTGGATCTGTCGTTATATTCGATGAGTAGATAGTCCCGAACGGCAGTTTGAAGGGCAAGCCTCCGGCAAACGGTTTCCCGCCTTTCGTAGTGTGACAGGCAGCACAATCCGCCGCGATCGTCAGATGTTCGCCTCGTGCAATCAGGGCTGCGCCGGTGGGCTGCAGTGCACTCGCCGAAACATCTGGCAGGGAATGTGGCCAGAAGAAAAAGAAACCGGCGCCCGCCCCACCCACGCATACCAAAGCCACAGCGGCAATTATCAGTTTCTGAAAACGCTTCATTCCAACCGCTCCTGTGGCAATTTACCGCCGCGATTGCTCAGCTTTCAGAGCGTGACTATCGTCGAGTACGGGTGGAGTCCAACCCCGTCGAACCAAGTCGTTGTACGCCGTGCGGTTACCGAGCATCGCATTTTCGATGACTTTCCCGATGTCATTAAACCCGGCGATGAAGTCAGGATTGTCAGATACGGGCGTGACGCCATCAAAAAGGGGCGCCATCCGCTTCAATCCAGCTAGGTCTTGCTCGATAAACACGTTTCTTCTCTTTTCGACCTCATAGGGGTGCATGCCTAGCGACCGCAATGTCAGGACCGCGGCCTCCAAAGAACTACCGAAAAGTTCTCGAACGATGTGATCCGCGCCAGCATCGGAAAGGCGATAGTAGTGCAGCCGATCATAAGCCCTGGCGACAATCTTGATATTGGGGTTGGTTCGTCGGGCGTAGGTCACGATCTCAACCGCGCGATCTGGATCGTCAATTGCAACAACGATGACGTCCGCTTTCGCGAGGCCTGCAGAGTCAAGGAGGTCAGGCCGCCCCGCGTCTCCAAAAAATGACCGTATTCCGAACTTTCGCAGATCATCAACCACGTCTGCGCGGAAATCGAGCACGACCGGCTTGTGTCCGTTCGCCAGCAGCATCCGGTTAACAATTTGGCCGAAGCGTCCAAGTCCAGCGACAATGACAGTGCCCTCTTCGGGCTCGTCGTCGGCCCGGGTCGCACCGCGACTGTCCAGCAAGGTCACGATGCGGTTAAATAGGATGAATAGACCGGGCGTCAGGACCATCCCCAACGTGATAACAAGTATCGAAATCGAGACCATCTCCTCCGAGAAGATATTTCGTTCTCGTCCCAATGAGAGCAAGACAAAGCCGAATTCTCCCGCTTGGGCGAGGCCGAGAGCAAATAGCCAGGCTGCCGTCGCCCGAAGTCGGAATAGCCATGCCAATGGTAGGAGAACGCCAACCTTGACCAATATCATCGCCAACGTCGCAACGAGGACGATCGCCCAATGCTGCAGCAGTATCGTGAGATCGATTTTTGCACCGATCGTCATAAAGAAAAGGCCGAGCAGAAGCCCTTTGAAGGGCTCGATATCGTTTTGAAGTTCGTGCTTGAACTCGCTATTTGCCAACACGACGCCTGCGAGGAAGGCACCTAAAGCTGGGGAAAGGCCAACGGCGGACATAAGGGCCGCTATTGCAACGACTACGAGCAGAGCAGCAGCTGTGAAAACTTCCCGAAGACCTAATTGTGCTATTGCGCGAAAGACGGGCCGCGAAAGGTAGTGTCCGGCGGCCACGACGAAGACAACTGCTCCCAGCGTCAAGAGTGCAGATGCCCACCCTGGTAGCGCTGAAAAAAATGCTTCTCCATGAGCACTGTTAGCTACATTGGTGACCGAAGAAAGCATAGGAATGCAGGCCAGCATAGGAATGACTGCCAAATCCTGAAAAAGCAGGACTGCGAAGCTCGCCCTTCCACCGTCGGACTCCAGGAGCCCTTTCTCTTCAAGGGTCTGCAGAACAATTGCCGTAGAAGATAAAGCGACGACGCAGCCGAACAATGCGCTTTGCTGCCAAGAGAAACCCAACAACGTTCCGATGATGCTCACCGCCGAGAGTGTCACAATGACTTGCAGGCCGCCCAAGCCGATGAGCTTGCCTCTGAGCCGCCAGACCATCTGCGGATCGATCTCCATCCCAATCAGAAAGAGCATCATCACGATGCCGAATTCCGAAAATTGTTCGAGATATTCAGATCCCGCCCCAGAGACGTGAAGGATGGGACCGACAATCACGCCAGCGGCGATGTAGCCGACAACTGAACCGAGCCCAAGCCGCCGCGAGAGGATGACGGCGAAGACGGCTGCGGCGAGATATGCCAGGGCATAGAACGTTAAACCTTCCATAGCCTAATGCTCCGCCGTGATGTGCAAATCAGCCGGGAATATCGAGTCGCGGGCCAGCGCCTCATCAAGATCAAGCTGGTTGGCTGTGATCGCCCTTAAGAGAGCGCCGTATGATGCAATATGTCGCTGCGCCTCCATCGTGCCGATGTGATTGGCGGCGTGAAGAACAAATGGGGGCAGGAACTTCATTCCGCAGAGCGTCGCGGTTTGCTGCAGAGGCAGCAGGAACTGGCGAAGGGGGTAGTTATTGCCACCAGTGCTCGAGTAGTCGGTTTCGCGACCACCTGTGGTGACGCAAATAAGCGCGAACTTGTCAGCCAGCAGCTTCCCCTGTGGACCATAGGCGAATCCGTACTCCAACACGAGGTCCTGCCACTCTTTCAGAAGCGAAGGCGTCGAGTACCAGTAGATCGGGAATTGGAAGACAATGACATCGTGGTCCAGCAAGCGTTCCTGCTCTCGATCGATATTGATCTGGAAGCGAGGATATTCCTCATAGAGATCAACGAACGTCAAACCGTCGACTCTACGGGCCACATCGGCCATTGCGAGATTAATACTCGATTTCCGTTGTGCGGGATGCGCAAACAGAACTAGGACACGCATTCTGGTACCTTCTCTTGCCACACAGTTCGCGAACCAATTCGCCACCACCTCAACGGTGCGGTGTCATCGTCATTAAGGGGTTGGCCTCTCCATTTATTGGACGATCCGGCAGGAGCGAGCAAACACACACGCCGCACTCGATTTTGACAAGAATTCTCCACCTACTCGGTTAGCCTCCAACGCATCAAAGGAGGCTCCGATGCCCGAAACGCTTACAATTACTGAGATGAGGTCAGATCCATTAATAGCACTGCTGAACCGAGCCGATGGTATCGACCCCAGGAGTTTCGTGAAGCTGCTCGATGAGGCCGCGCAGAAATTGAATAAATACAGGGGTTCCGGCCAGGTTGGGCCAGCATTATGGCATCGCAAGTAGGAGGTTGAGGGTGGAGCATTTCTACCACCTTGCCCGAGAGGTCTTCGCGCTCGTCACCCGCGATCCTGTTATCTGATGGCTTTCTAACGCTCCACACATCCTGCGAAGCGCGGGATCTCGATCGGGGCTTCGGAGACCCTACTCCACAGCCGCCCAGCGTTTTTTTGTCATCGTTTCGCGTGCGTAGCCCTGTTATTGCTCGCGGTACGGCTCCAAGTCGATTTCAGACATCGATTTGGAGGCGCATATTTATAACAGGGCCGTTTATGATTCCACCACATCGACCTCTGGTGAGCTGATGAGAAATGAGTCAGTATTCTACAAAACTGAAGAGGGAAAACTCGATCGAAGACTATGAATTAGAAGTTCTTGAAAGACCGGGCTAAGACCTGTAAGGGCGGACGCGGCGGTGCAAAACCCGAAAACTGAAAAAAGTGAGCCAAGCTGAATCTTGGGGGCAGCATGTCAGTCTTATATTTCGATAGTTTCGAGCTAGATATCGAAAATCGGAGGCTGTCTGCGGATGGGAAAGCACTTCGCCTTGGTAGTCGAGCCTTTGATATTCTCGCGGCACTTGCCACGCGGGCGGGACAGGTTGTCAGTAAAGAAGAGCTTATTCGGACGGTTTGGCCAACCACGATCGTGGAAGAAGGTGCGCTGAGAGTCCATCTGGTCTCGCTCCGGAAGTCGCTCGGGGATGAAGCTCGGAAATTTATCGAAAACGTGCCTAGCCGGGGATACCAGTTTCTACCGGATGTCAGAGTAAGCCCTCGCGCGACGACAAACCGTCCAGCGAATCCGATCGATAAGTCAACATTGCCGAGAACGGCTACCAAGCTCCTTGGTAGGGAAGTTTTTATACGGACGACCGCTGAGTTTTTTAAGACAACGAGGCTCCTTACGATTGCTGGTGCTGGCGGCATTGGCAAAACATCGGTCGCAATAGCCGTAGCCAAATTGCTAAGCGAGCAGTATCGGGTGCTGTTCCTGGATCTCGCGGCACACTCCACTGGCGAGACATTGCTGCCATCGCTGGCAAGCCAGCTGGGGCTAAGCGTCTACGGATCGAATGTTCTCCCAGCGATTATCGGCGAGTTGCAAAAGAGCGCCACCCTCTTGGTTTTTGATAACTGCGAGCATGTCGTCGACGAAGCCGCCCGTGCCGCCGAGGAAATTTTGAAGGCTTCGCCATTGACCACTATTTTGGCGACAAGCCGGGAGCCATTGCGGGCGTCTCTTGAGCGCGTGCGGCAACTTCCACCTTTGGAGGTTCCCCCTGAGGGTTCATCGGCCGTAAACCCATCAGAATATGCTGGATTAGAACTTTTCATTTCTCTCGCAGGCCTCGTGGCCGATGAAAGTGACTTTGCACGCCCAGAAGCAATGACTTTGGCGGCCGATATAGTCCGCAGGCTCGATGGAATTCCCTTGGCTATCGAACTCGCGGCTGCGCGGGCGTTCGATATGGATCTGGAAAGTCTTCATCGCTCGGTCGCGGACCCGCTGGCTCTGTTACGGCGAGGTCGTCGTACCGCACCGCCCCGGCAACAAACGCTAAGAGCCGCTTTGGACTGGAGCTACAACACGCTAGAGCCCACCCAAAAGGACTTGTTAGACCGGCTTTCTGTTTTTGCCGGTACATTCACTGCGGACCACGCAAGGTGGGTTGCTGCTGAGGATGTCTCCGACGAAGAATTCTACGATGCCTTTGACGGGTTGTTTCTAAAGTCTTTGCTCAACGTCTCCGCCGCAGGCGGCAACTATCGGCTCTTGGTCACCACAAGGGAATATGCGGCGACCAAACTCGCCAATTCCGGTTTTGATCAATCCTGCAAATTGGCTCACGCCAAGCTTTGCCGCGCTCGGCTTGCTGAAGCTGAGCGCGATTGGACTGTTCTCGATACCGGTAGTTGGCTCAACGAACACGGAGGCTTGGTTCACGAACTCCGAAGCGCACTAGAGTGGGCATTTTCCAAGGGCGGTGAGACGCGGGCCGGAATTGATCTTGTGGCCAGTTCCAACATCATTTGGACCCAGCTTGGCCTGATGGCTGAGCAGCTCACGCACCTCGAACGCGCCCTCGCCTACTTCGATCAGCTAGACGAGGTCGACGCGCTTACCGAGATGAACCTACGAGTCTCTCATGGCGGCACCCTCTACCACATCAAGAGCTCCGAACGTGACCAGGAAGCAATCGAAGAGTTTTCCAAAGCCAAATCCATTGCCGAGAATTTGCGTGACCACATGAACACGCTCCGCGCGGTCGGAGGAATGACGGCAATACACACCATGAATGGTGACTACGTCGAGGCGATATCACTTGCACTCCGTTTCAACGACCTCTTTGGGAACGAACTGCCGAATGCAGCGAGCCGCCTCCTTGCTCACAACTTCCATTACATCGGAAACTTTGATGCCGGGTTGACACACGCGAAAATTGCACTGGAACTTGCAAAGGGAGGTGTCCGGGGGACTCTCAACAACGGGGCGAGTTATGATCAGCGCATCAGTGCCTTATCGACGGTCGTCAAGACTCTGTGGGTTCAGGGAAAGCTTTCAGAGGCGAGGACCTTGCTTGCCTCGACATTTGAGGAAGCTAGCGCTTTAGATCACGCCATCTCGTACTGCCTCTTCCTTTCAGTTTCCGCATGTCCAACTGCGTTTGGCATGGGAGACCATGATCTCGGAGTTCGGCTTCTCAGCGATCTGGCCGAAAAAGCAACGAAAAACTCCCTCCTTCGGTGGCAAGAATGGGCCACGACGTTCCATCATGTCGCTAAAGCCGTACAGTCGGGCAACTCGGACGAGTTCAATCAAAGCCTTAGGAATGCGAAGGGTGCTCGGTTCGAAAATTGCCTTATGGCAGGCGGTCACCTCGCCGATGACGAGACGTTGGATCGTGCGCTTTCAAAGAACGCAGGGTGGTGCCGTGCGGAATTGTACCGATTGAAGGGAGAGCGACTTCTTCTTGAAAATGCTCAAGATGGCCGGGAACTGATACGTCGTGGATACGATCTTGCAACCGAACAAGGCGCAAAGTTTTGGGAACTTAGATCTGCGACCAGTCTCGCAAAACATGCGGCGGAACCTCATGGTCAGACAGAGCGCGAGAGGCTAGCGGAGACACTTTCCTTTTTTGAGGGTGAAGCTTTGTCCTTGGACGTCTCTGAAGCACGTAAATTCGCGTAGTCTCCAGCCATCTGTCACAGCCGAAACTTACAAGATCGTATAAGCATCCGCGGCGCATTATCGGATCGCCACTCGATCCGGATTAGCAAATGCGACACGATCAACAGCATATTCAGAGGTGGCTATTCGACGGATTCCCACTGCTGATCATCAGATCAGCAGTGTTCTCAATCGCGCTCGATGCAATCCTCGGAAAGGCAGGTTGCGCACCACACCCAGGTTCCCGCCCGCTACCGAGACCTTCTTGATTAATCGGCGATGACTTCCAGCGACTTAGAGAGAATTTCGAATGCATATCACCTATCACATTGGCCCCCATGACGGTGGCTTTGCGTACCGTCTTGATGACGTTTGGTCAGAGCCCTTCAATACACATGACGATGCCTTGGCGGCTGCAAGGATTGCCGCGCAGCGACAGCAGATAGCAGGCCGCGACACCGAAATTGCTTTTGAGACGACCGACGGCAAATGGCATCGCGAATATTCCCTTGGCACCGACAGACCAGAGACTGAGGTCGTCGACGGCTAGCAAGATGCCTGCTCGTTGGGAACATCGAAAGACCAAGAGCTCTGATCCAGCTCGTATCGTAAGCGAGATTGCCCGGCTTAACGCCTTGCAATCGCGTTTCCGCTCGATGTTGAAGGGCTATAACTTTCGTTACTTTCTGTTCGGGACCTTCCCGGCGCCAGGGCGCCCACTGTTTGCCGAAAACGTTCTGGCGACCAACTGGCCCACCGATCTGCTGAACGCCTACAAAGCTCGAAACCTTTTGACTGAAAGCCCCTTGATCAGGAGGCTTGAGCGAACCGTCCTTCCAGTACCGACGATGCCACTACTTCTCGCCCGAGCCCCTCACCCTGGTCACAGACCTCAAGACGGGATTTTCATCAACGAGGGATTCTCGTTCACGTTCGCGGTTGCACTCTCAGATTCAGAACAGCGACGTTACGTCTGTCTATTGTCTGGTCGGCGAAAGATCGAACGCCACGAAGAGATGGCGATGCTTATGATGGCGCTTATGGGAGCGGTAGACTCATATAGTTCGCGTTCGCGGACAACTGACGTTTTGACACCTCGCGAGAGAGAATGCCTCCGATGGGCAAGCGCGGGTAAAACGAGCCGCGAAATCGGGCAAATACTCGCGCTCTCCAATCACACAATCGATGGCTATCTCAGGGCCGCCATGGAAAAGCTCGGCGCGGTAACGCGCACACAAGCGGTGGCAACGGCGTCTAGGCTTGGATTAATCTGAAGGCGGATGCATCGCGAGGTGCTTGGCACCTCTGACAACGGCATAGCTGGCAAAGCCAGGGTGAGCTAAATGGACAGCTCCGGCATTTTAAGTCTCCCCGGTGAGAAGAAGGGCGATTAGAAGCTCACAGCAAGCGTTGATTATCGGATTCGCTTGACGAAGGACGCGATCACTTCTGCAGCGTATTCAGGCGCCTGATGTTGGGGTGCATGACCGGCCTGCGGCACTGTTACGATGTGAAGCGACTGCCAGAAGGTCGATACCTCGAACCAATTGTCGACCGGGCAGGCGATGTCGTGGTCGCCGCTGATGACGAGGACCGGATGGCGTCCAGCGGCCATATCCTCCATCTGCTGCCCATTCGGGTCCGGGAAAATGGTGGTACGGTCCTTTGCTTCACTCAGAAGCTTCATGAACGTTGCCTCCTGAATCATGGGCGAGCGGTCATTTTTTCGAGCAGCTATACGTTCGTGAGACAATCGTGCAGCCTCTTTGCTCCGGGGAGATTCAGGCTCGAAAAACAGGATTGCTTCGTCGGCGAGGTCGTTTACAGGCTTCATGGCGGTCTTCATGAAGAGTGGGTCTCCGCTGATCTTGGAATGGCCTGGAGGGGCAGTTCCGATCAAAACCAGATGGGAGACCAGTTCCGGATACGTCAGGCTGAAGACTTGAGCTACGACACCTCCGAGCGACCAGCCGCCCATCACAACCTTCTTGTATCCAAGAAAATCGATCAGGTCCCTGGCGTCCTTCGCCAGCGATGCTCGGTCGTAGGTTGGTTCTCCAGTGGATGCACCCAAGCCGGTATAATCGAAGGTGATAACAGTGAAGTCCTTGGCCAACTCGTCGAGAAACAGGGGATCCCAGGCATCAAGTGTCCCCCTGAAACGGACCGCAAGAACGAGTGGCGTTCCCTGCCCGATCAAACGGTAGGCAATGCGTCGCCCGTCCAAGTCTGCGTATTCCGTCTCGGTGTTTGTAGCGTTTTCCAAAGTCATTGATCTCTGTCCTATTAAATCGATGTCACGCGGCTTTGCGAACCACAGCTGATGCCGATACGTTCGCAAACAGCATATTCAGCCCCTCGGCGATGGTTGGATGGGCGAATATCCCGTCGCGAAGCGTTGTGAAGGGCAGACCACCAAGCATCGCCATTTGAACGACGCTCATTACTTCGCCTGCGTTCACGCCGAGCATGCTGAAACCAAGGATCTCGTCGGAATCGACCGCAACGAGCGCTTTCATGAACCCCTTGCGTTGTGAGAGGGTTCTCGCTCGCGGCACGACATCCATCGGAAGCTTCGCGACCCGGTACTCAATGCCTTCCTTGAGCGCTTCCGCTTCGTTCATTCCGATCCGAGCAAATTCCGGATCGATAAAGACGCAGTACGGGATCATTCGACCCTCTGTGGTTCGGTTGCCGCCCGTCATCGTGCTCTTAACCACGCGGTAGTCGTCGAGGGACGCGTGGGTGAACATAGGAGTTCCGGCCACCTCACCCATCGCCCAGACGCCGTCGGCGGTCGTCCGAAGATGGTCGTCAACCTTGATGAAACCTCGATCGTCGACCTCGACACCTGCCAGTTCGAGCCCGATGCCCGCTGTTCGGGGACGTCGGCCCGAGGCCACGAGGATGTGCGATCCCTCGAATACTCGACCATCCGCGCTACGGACAGTGACACTCTCGCCTGAGCGCCCGCTAACGGAGAGGTCGTAGGCGCTGAGCGCCACCTCTATCCCCTCGCCACTGAGGATCTTCAGAATGCCTTCGCTGACGTCTATGTCTTCCCGCGGAGCAAGCCGGGGTCCCCGCTCCAGTATGGTGACGTCTGAACCCAGGCGACGGAACGCTTGGCCCAGCTCCATTCCAATGTAGCCACCGCCGATTACGATCAACTTCGTTGGAAGGTCGCCAAGCTGCAGAGCTTCGACGTGGGTGATAGGAGCTGCGTCCGCGAGACCCGGAAGGTCTGGTACGTCTGCTGTCGTTCCTAAATTGATGAAAACTTGCTCGCCCGAAACAGTTCTTGTTCCAGACGCGGTCTCAACCTCAATTGTTTTCGGGGCGATGAACTTACCCCAGCCCAAGACAAGATCGAAGCCGCTTGCGTCGAAACCGGCTTGGTTTGTTGCAACCATCTCTGCCACGACACGCGCGGTGCGATCGCGAACAAGATCGAGACTGCTACGGACGTTGTCGGCTGTGATCCCGAACTCGGAAATCCCCTTCATGGAATGCGCGACTTCGGCGCTGCGGATAAGTGTCTTGCTGGGAATGCAAGCTATGTTGATGCACGAGCCACCGATGAGACCCGCCTCAACGACCGCTACCTTCTTGCCCGCCTTTGCTTGGTCCATGGCCAGCGTCTTGCCAGCTTTGCCACCGCCAAAGATCAAAATGTCGAATTTGTCGACCGAATTCATGGTGCACCTCGTTACGTTGATGCCCCTATGAAGCGGAAATTTCAGAACGCGGTCTTGTAAAATTCGATCTCTAGCCGCGACCAAGCGTTCATAGCCATCAGCGCCGAGACAAGCATACCCTCCTCAAAACAAAAGCCGGATCGTCAAAGAACGGAGCGGGCTCACCTGCGAGTTTGGGGGGAATTCAGTCGCGGCCAAGGCGCCGAAAATGAGGAGTATTCACATGGCTGACGGCATCTTTATCAAAGAGACGATCGACCACCTGTCCGTCGATGGCGTGTCGGTACGATACGTGAAGGCGGGGAAGGAAAATGGCGTCCCGTTGCTTCTGACGGCTCCCTGGCCGGAGAGTATCTTTGCTTTCAATCTCGTTTGGTCCGACCTCTGCAAGCTCGGACCCGTTATCGCGGTAGATCTCCCGGGATTCGGTCAATCTCAAGCCCGGGAAGATTTGATGTCGCCGGACGCGATGGGTAATTTCGTGATAAAACTCATGGCTGCCTTCGGAATCGAGCGGTCGCACGTTATCGCACCCGACGTGGGTACCTTGGCCGCGCTGTTCGCCGCATCCAAACGGCCAGACCTTTTCGAGAGCATCGTTGCAGGCAGCGGGGGCGCCAGCATGCCCCTGCTGGGCGAGTCGTTGGCACAGGTGGTGGCATCGAAAAAAGCCGCATATGTCGGCTCGGACGGCGGCGAACAGGTCGTGAAATTCGTTTCAGGTTCAGCGAGAGTTACAATTCCAACGGAGATCCTCGAAGACTACCGACTGTCTTCTGAGGGCCAACGCTGGAACGAAGCTGCAGATTTCGTTCGGGCCTATTCCACCGATTTGCCCCGGCTCGAAAAGCTCCTTCCCGACATTCAGACGCCAGTTTTGGTTATTTCCGGCAAAGATGACCCGCTTGTTCCCCCATCGAATGGGGACTTCCTGGCAGGACTTCTTCCCCACAGCCGGGCCGAGATCGTCGAGGCAGGTCATTTCGTTTGGGAAGATGCCTCGGCGGACTATGCACGACTGGTCTCAAGCTGGATCATGGACGGTTACAGGTCGGTATAAATGGAGCGTGCAAGTTTGAGTTGCCGACGTTCTTCACCCACTTTGTGATCCGAATTCCGCTGCGACAGCATCTTACAAGAATGTGGCTCGCGCTCAGTCATTTTGAAGCCAATTGCTCTCAAGGAGAATCCTTATGCAGACTGCGGCAACGCATATCGGCGGAGTTGTGCCAGCGCTAGGCGAGGTACCCGCTTTCGCGCCAGGCGATCGCGTAACGATCGCTACCCGCTCGCCTGTTGGGCACTACCGCATGCCAACTTACCTGCGCGGGAAACTCGGAACCGTAGAGGCAGTCATCCCTACGATGGCCGTCGATAACGAAGAAGAGGCCTATGGACGCAACGCCGGTTCCAAAGGGCACTACTACCGCATCGCCATCCCGATGACGGAGATTTGGTCCGACTACGTGGGCTCGCCCAACGACGGCTTGAGAATTGAGATTTTCGAAAATTGGCTGGAAAGGATTTGAGATGACCGACCGCGGCCACGATCATGATCATGATCATGATCACCCTCACGAGGCTATCACGGCCGACGAGCATCCTGGATACTACGAGATAATGGAAACCGCAGTCAGAGAACTGCTGGTTGAGCGCAAGCTTTTCGGTGCCGACGAGATCAGAAGGCAGATCGAAGTCCTCGACTCTCGAACTCCCGCACTCGGCGCCAAGGTCGTCGCCAGGGCTTGGATGGATCCCGCTTACAAGGAACGGCTCCTGGAAAACGGACGCACCGCCTGCGAAGAACTGGGCATCACATTCTACGACGATACCCAACTGATCGTGCTCGAGAACACGGTGGACGTCCACAATCTGATCGTCTGCACCTTGTGCTCCTGCTATCCCCGGCCCGTCCTTGGTCTGCCACCAGACTGGTACAAACTGAAGCCGTACCGAGCTCGCGCCGTCCATGAACCGAGAGCGGTGCTGGAGGAGTTCGGCACTCACATCCCGGACGACGTTGAGATCCGCGTCAGCGACTCCACGGCTGTCATCCGATACCTTGTCCTGCCTTTGCGCCCTGCTGGAACAGAAGCTCTGAGCGAAGAAGAGCTCGCCGACCTCGTCACACGCGACGCCATGATCGGCGTGATCCCTGTAAGCTACGAAAAGGAGGCCGTGTGATGGGCTCAGAACTACTCGTCAAAAAACTACCGAACGATATCGGTGGCGATTCTGCCGGAAAAGTCGAACGCGTTGAGCACGAGCTACTTCCTTGGGAGAAGCGTTGCCATGCCCTGGCTGACGTCCTCGACTTTCACAAAATAATCAACACCGAGGAAAAGCGCCGCGGTGTTGAGGCACTCGGCTCTGAAATGGTCGGCAAGCTCTCCTACTATGAACGATGGATCGCGGCATTTGCTAACATTCTCTTCCAGAAGGGCATTCTGACGCCCGGGGAACTCGCAGTCAAAATGGAAGAGGTCGAAGGGCGTTGGCTCGCAAGTCAACAATCGGCATCCTAAAATGGCCGACACCTATATCTCAGTAGACGTCCGGTGCTTTTTCGAACGCGACCCCGCCCTGTCTCTTTTTAGACGGGCCTTTGTGGAGAGCGTGGGAACCGGGCTTCTTGTCGTTGCCATGGTCGGATCCGGTCTCGCGGTCTCAATGTTCGCGAAAGCTCAGCCGTTGGCAGCATCGCTCATAATCGCGATTGCGATCGCTGGATCCCTGGTGGGCCTGATCATTGCCCTGGGGAAGGTTTCCGGCGGCCATTACAACCCGCTAATAACATTCGCACAGTGGCTTGGGGGCGAGCGTAAGGGCGACTGCACTGTAGGCTACGTCATCGCTCAAATTATTGGTGGCGTTGTCGGGGCATTGGTAGCCGGACAGATGTTTGGGAGCCCCTTTCGGACGGTCTCGCCTGAATTTCCCTCCTTCGGCATGCTCCTCAGCGAGCTAGTAGCGTCTGCTGGACTGATGACAGTCGTCTTTGGATGCGCCCGAAGCAGCAGATGGGACACCGGCCCCTTTGCAGTCGGCTCTTGGTTGGTCGGCGCGATCCTCGCCACTCCATCCACCTCTTATGCCAACCCAGCGGTGACGCTAGCTGCCGCCTTCGCTTCAGGGCCTGTTGCCTTGGCACCCGTTACTGCCGTCGCTTTCGTCGCGGCCCAGGTGATGGGGATGGTCGTGGCGATCGGCGTCAATAGGATCGCCTTCGGCTCCACCACTGAGCCTGCAGGAAACGCCGCACTCGCTGGCTCTTCTAAGGAGAAGCTCACATGACGCCGGGGCTGACTGTTCTGAAGGCCCGTACCAGCCCAGCCGATACTATGGCGGCATTCGAGCGAGCGATTGTCGCACGCGGGATGAAGGTTTTTGCTCGAATAGACTTCGCTGCCGACGCGGAAGCCGTTGGATTGCAGTTAGGCCCCACTTTGCTGACGATATTTGGCAATCCCAAAGTAGGTACCGAATTGCTCCAGCGCGACCAGCGGGCAGGTATCGATCTGCCACTGAAGGCATTGGCTTGGAGCACTCCCGACGGCCATTGGTTTTCGTATAACGAGCCGTCATTCGTCGCCGAGCGGCACGGATTGGATGCAAAAGCCGTCATCCTCAAAATGAGCCAGGCGCTTGCTGGCGCCGCTGATGAAGCCATCAACACCGTCCCGCCCGCGTCGAACGAAAGCACCATAGAGTAAGAAAATGACCGCTATCACCGTTACTGTATGTGCCAAGGCGCCTGCAACCACTTCTTGCTCGGCGCCGTCACAGCGCCCCCCGGATTGCCTGCGCTTGAGGCCGTCTCCCGATTTTCAGCTAGGGTACCAGCGTGTGTAGCGCCGGTTCAGATTTCGGACATCTCCTTGGGGCTGCTGTTCCGGAAGTTTCACGCGCTCTTGCTGAATCAGAGTGAATTCCAGAGCATCCTGGCCTCGAACTATCCTTCTCAGGTTGTTCAAAAAGACCCCAACGTCGCCGAAATAATTCGGATATGTTCGCACGAGATTGTTAACGCGTGACACCTCGACGGTCACAACTTTCGAGCGTGTGAGCCCCTCTTCGATGTGGCGTTCGATGGTTGCAAGACGGGCTTGAAGCTGTAATATTTCAGAGTAACGCTCGACTGCTACGGTGTGGTCATCGTTGTTGTAAACAATTAAGAAGAACTTCCCATCACCGTAGAGATAGCTCTCGGCATATGTGGTCGCTGTACGAATGTTGTCTAAAGTGGAGATGGCGTCCAGCTTTCGCGAATCGGATCCAAGTGGTCACTTGGGCATTTTATCATTTCACAATAAGGGAATCATCAACCTGAAAGCGCAACGCACCGGTTCTCACGCGTAATGTCGCCTTTTGGCCAAACCCGAGCCGTCAGGTACGTATCGACAATCAACGCGGCAAACTCCGCGCATCCTCGGGTACGGGTAGAACCGGCTTGCTCTGCGGCGCCATGGTCCGCAAGGAGCGGTTCGTCCGCAATCCAAAGCCCTCGGCGACCTCATTCACCGATCTCAAGCACTTTGAAACGATCTGCGCCTTGCCTTCGTTCGGCCAATGCCAATGAACCTCACATCCAGGTACCTGGCCGTGAGAACCTCCGATGTTGTCTCCATGTGCAAACTCCCGTCGCATGCGCATGATAGGCCGGTTACAGATTAGGGCTGCGGAGACAACGTGGGAATGGAACTTCGGCTGCGGTCGGCGGCAATGCTCAGTGTGTCACCCTTGGGTGCCGAAACGCCATGTACAAAGAGATCCGTTAGTGGGGCGTGAAGCCCGTTTGCATTTCGACTAACCACTCCATCCCGTCGATGGCTGGTCGGCAGTCTATCCTTCCCCTGAGGTACCGCTCAGCGATCCGTCGCAACAGACGCGACCCTTCGCTGGGCGATCCTGAGACATCGACCGGCGGCCCATCACGTTCCGCCCAAGTCATTATCATTCCCGCGTCATTCGTTCTCCAGCTGACTGCGATTCGACCAGTTTCGTTTGAAAGCGCCCCATACTTGATTGAGTTTGTAGCGAACTCGTTCATCAGAAGGCCAACTGCGCTAATCGCATCACCTTGCAAGTCGACGATCGGTCCATCAAGTGAGATAGGCACGTCAGGCCCTCGCTGATAGGGGCTCAGAGCGTTTGCAATACAGGTGCTCAATTGCTGCTGCGGCAGGGTTGAAGCGGGTCCATCAATCGCATCGTATGTGGAAACAAGGGCTCGCACCCTTCCCGCATATTCCGATGCCATCTCTTTAGGGAGCGTCAAGGATGCAACGCCGATGGCGCTTGCGTAGGCGTTCTTCAAACGGTGCCGAAGTTCATCACGAGCGAGCTCTGCATCGCGCTGCGCGAGGGCGGCTCGCGTATTTTCGGCTAGCAGTGAAAGAGTTGTCGATGCAATTCGACCCAATACCTCCACCATTGCGAGCTCGTTATCAGTTGGGGTATGGGGTTTAGCCCAATAAAACCCGATTGCGGACAGGCCAGGTGATGAAAGCGGGACGACCGAGACCGCGCGGACGAAAGTGCCGTCGTAGATGGTATTGAGAGTGCGTTCGTCTTCAGCGATGTCGTGGACGATCACCTTTTCATTTAACGCTATGGAAAGGCCGCTCACACACGCATCGACGGGGAAACTACGGCCGATCCAGAGCGGATCGAAGGCGTCCTCATCAACACAAAGACAGACGTCCCCTTCCAGGCGGATCAACGCCGCAGAATCCGCTGACAACAGACCTCTGGCGGCGGAATTCAAGCGACTAAGTGTGTCCTCGTATGTTCGCGCGGTGGCGATAGACTCCATCGCCCCCATCAACCGCATGGAAATGGTCGCGAGCAAGCTCCCGCTAACTTCATCCCCCATTTGCATCCATCTCCGCTTCGAACCAACGCATCAGCCTTAGCGTCGGCGGATTTAGCGAAATAGGACAATCCGGCACGCGAGGTGCTATCGGCCCTTCTCTACTTGACCTCGACAGTCGAGGGAGCGTTGTAGCGTCGACGGGCCTCGGCAACGGCAGTGTGATTTTCGATTGCCCAGCTGCTGAGAGCCTCCAGGGCTTTCCACAGCGAATGGCCCAGCGGCGTAAGGCGGTAGTCTACGCGCGGCGGTATCGTCGGCGTCACTATGCGATCGACGATGCCGTCCTTCTCCAGCTCTCGCAGCACGCTGGTTAGCGACTTCTGGGTGATGTCCCCGACCTCCCTCTTCAATTCTGAGAATCGCTTGGGGCGTTCTTGAAGCAGGCCAATGAGCAGGATCGCCCACTTGCTTCCTATGGTCGACAAGAGATCCCTGACAGGCCAGCAAGCAGGATGCTCAGTTAGTATATGCGGTATAGTCAAGGATACCTCCGTAGCCTGAAAGTGCCTTCTTGTGCCGTATTCAAGACGGGCTAAATATGGTTCTAGTTTCCCAGCGATACAATGGGATCATTTGGATACCGACCATCCGAATGTTGGTTGCAGGCGAACTGCACCATCTGGTTCAACGACGAAATGAACGGCAGTGAATTTCATGAAAGTGTTCGATCTTCTCGACGATAAAACACGACCAAAGGCCCCACCAATTCCCGGCGCGACGCTCGCACATCGAATGACAGGCAAGAAGCTGGCGATGATTCACGAAATGCACGTTGTTGCTCTGGACGAGACCAGGGCAATGATGGACATGGTCGAAGCTGGTGAAATTGCTGCTGGAGAATTGGCCGAGCACATCGGTTCGCTCGAGCTTTTGAAGAACTACAGAGCTTTCGGCAATCTTTGCGGTCGCGAATGCCAGTTCCTGGATTTTCACCACCGAGCAGAGGACGAAGAATTCTTTCCGATTCTCCATGCGAATGGCGACGAGGGACTAAAGCGAGTTGTCGAACGCCTTGCAGACGAGCATCGGATAATTGGCCAGATCCTGGACGAGCTCTCGGCCAATGTTGCGCTGATTTTGACGCAACCCGGCCCCGACACCTTCTCCATGGCCAAAACGACGTTTGACGTCCTCGACAAGACAATTCGCTCGCATTTTAGCTACGAACAGACGGAGCTGGAAGAAGCCCTTGGTTTCTACAGGATTCCTCTTTAGCGAGATCACCCTTCAGAAAATCCGAACCGGACCTTAAGGGTCCTTTGACGCCAGAAAGGTAACCACATGGCACTTAAGTTGAACATTATAATCGGCAGCACTCGGCCGGGCCGCAACGGTCCGACGGTGGCAAAATGGGTCGAACAATTCGCCAAGGAACACGGCCAGTTCGACGTCGAGCTGGTGGATCTCGCAGATTTCGCCCTGCCGCTTCTGGATGAACCAGCCCATCCGGCAATGCGAAAGTATGAGCACGAACATACTAAGCGATGGAGCGAAAGCGTAGCCTCAGCTGACGCGTTTTTGTTTGTTGCGCCGGAGTATGACTACTTCGTTTCGGCAGCCCTCGTGAATGCAATCCAGTGCCTCTTCCACGAGTGGACCTACAAGCCAGCAGCAATCGTCAGCTATGGCGGCGTTTCCGGCGGCCTACGCGGCTCCCAGGAACTTCGTCAGTTGCTGGGAAACGTGAACGTGGTGGCAATCAACCAGCCGGTTCCGGTGCCTTTCTATACCCAGTTCATCAATGACGAAGGAATTTTCACCCCTAACGAAGCAGTGACCTCTGGAACGACCACGCTCCTGGGGGAACTGCACAAGTGGGCGGTCGCCCTGAAGCCAATGCGTCAGCCCGCTCAGTAGTTACCGGTCGAAGAAGAAGCGTACCGTCAGGGTGCGCTTCTTCACATCATAAAAACGGGCGTTGCACTGCGCGGGGCGTTCGGATCCCGAGCAAAATTCGCCGAATAGTGCTGAACCTCGAAGCCCGCCCGCTGATAATTCCTGAAGCTGGTGCCCAACGGACTATCGACGGTTGTAGGTCGGCCAGTCTCGGCCATTGCGATGACGGCTCCCTTGTCCCCTACATCGCGTAACCGCCGCGCTATCATTGCTGACTGGAGGCCCTTCCCTCTCGCGGTGGCAAGAGTCGCATCGATGCCGAACCATGCCCCAGCAGATCCGAAGAAAGCCGCTCCTGCTGAGCAAGGCTCATTATCGGCATACGCGACATAGCAGGTCCATCTGTCCCGGCTGGCGAGCGCCTTGAACCACTCGAAGGTCGCCGTTGGGAAGCCATACGCCGCGTTGATCACGTTGGCGAAGTCGGTCGCCTTCCGGCCGCCGTCGGCGATTTCGATCCGGGGTTCGTTCGGCACAATGTGATCGACCGGTCTGGAGAAGAATTTTATCCAACCACTGTCCTTCCGTGTGATCCCCATGCGGGACAGAGCGGCACTGGAAGCGTCGAAACCCTCCTCGTCAACTTGAATTACCCACATTTTCGATGCGTTGCGATCCAGCCATCGCAACCCTTCTGCCATCTCCTTCTCGCTAGCCGACCACTGCGGTCTAACGGCAAATCCGCGATTGAAGGGCACGGCAGGAAGCTCACGGCAGGCTAGAAAGCACGCATTGTCGCTCCGGAAAGTCTCGATCCCCAACTGCTTCCGAACCGGCAGCGGTGCGGCATCCAGCATGTCGATCCATGCTTCGGCCTCGATTGAGCGGATTGTCCTGGACGTGTTTGCTTGAATTTCCGTTGGCTGGATGTTCATATGGTTCTCTCGCGTTCGCGCAATCATGCGCTTACCGCATCTCGATCCAGAAAATGAGCGCCTCGAACTGGCTGTTCACGTAGTTGCGGGCGGGCCGAGATTTCCTTGAGCAAACCTCCCACCCCCATTCGACTGATTTCCAAGCCATCGAGATGATCGCCCGCGATCAACCTGTCCAGGACCCAATCCAGTCCGTTTTCAGACGAACTGCGAGCGCAACCAGGCGCACCGATCACAGGAATATCGCCGACCCGGCCGAGAACCAGGAGATTACCTGGGTCTACAGGCATGCCAACGCGTTCGACCGCACCACCTGCCAAACGTATGGCTTCAGGAATTACGTCGTTATTGTCGACAACGGCGGAAGCCCCAAAGATGACAATCATGTGGTCACCGGGCGGGCGCGTCTCGATCTCTACTTTCAACGCCGCGGCAACTGCGTCCGCGGAATGAGCCACCCGTGTTTCGGACAGAAGGAGGCTGTTCCTCTCCATGAGCCGAATACCAAGAATGCGAGCTGTCTTGCTCATCGTTTTTTCGGATAGGCTGGGCAACTGAGTGGCGATCAAACTGGCCGTGTAGCGACGGAACGGCATGACCTTGATCATGCACCCTATCCCTGCGACCGACGCTGCAGCTTCGACTGCCGACCTTGAGACTGCGAGCGGGATGATTTTCACGGTGGCGATCATTTCTCCCGCCTTTACGGAGATGCGATCTGGCAAGGAAGCGAACGTGATGGCGTGGTCAATGCTGTTGAAAATGTCGACTAATTTTTTGTCGGCGATGAATAGTCCATCCGCCTGGCTGTAGAAATTCATCCGACCACCCACGGCCGGGGCAATCCTCATGTGTTCTGCACCAATCGCCCTGCTAACGAGATCTGCCGCATTCTCCTCGTCAACCTCGTCGGGTTCGATACGGTGTGCCGTGACCTGTGAGATTCCCAAAGAGCCCAGGAAACTCAGATTTTCCCGGGTAAGCTTGTGTCCTTTTTGAAAAGTTCTGCCTTCCGCACTGACCTTGTGTGCCAAGATAGCTCCGAGAGCTGTTCTGGTTTCCATGATACCGAACATCAGATCAGCTCCCTACCTACCCTGCCCGCCTGAAAAGCGATGACTTCGGCGAGGATCGACACAGCGATCTCCGCTGGCGTGCGAGCACCGATGTCCAAGCCGATTGGCGCCCGGATAGGCAGTAGTTGCTCACGAGAGAACCCGTGACTTTGCAATCGATCAAGACGAGCAGCGTGTGTCTTTCTGCTTCCGAGGGCTCCGACATAAAAGCAACCGTGCGAGAGCGCTGCAACAATCGCCGGGTCATCGATTTTCGGATCGTGTGTGACCGCAATAACTGCGGTCGATCTATCGAGTTGAATGGCAGCGAACGCCTCCTCCGGCCAAAGCGAATATATCGCCGCATCGGGAAATCTCGCGGCGGAAGCAAACGCTTCACGAGGGTCGATGATTAAAACTTCCAAGCCTGTTGCAGATGCCATAGGAGCGAGGTGCTGGGTGATGTGGACGGCCCCGACGACGACGATGCGCCTTTTGGGGACGTGAACTCTGAGAAAGTAGTTTTCCGTTCCCACCGAGACCCGGCGAGAGATACCGTCAATCAAGGCGATCTCGATCTCAACGCGGAGGGGATCGTTCTCTGGAATTCGATCCAGATGAAGAGTTTGGTTGCCCGATCTTAAATCGACGATCTCAACAATCGGCGTTCGACTGGCCCTAAGCTTGTTTATCTTTGTAAGTTCGGAGAATTGCATCAGTCGACCCTCTCCACAAAGACTTCGATTCTGCCTCCGCATGAAAGGCCGACCCGCCATGCTGTTTCGTCCGCCACACCGAAATCAAGAAGCGTGGGGCTGCCGGTCTCAATCACCGAAATGGCTTGCGCGATGACCTCGCCCTCAACACAGCCGCCCGAGACCGACCCCTCAAAGTTGCCGTCCTGATCGATAACCAAACAGCTGCCGACTGGTCTCGGTGCAGATCCCCATGTCTTCAAAACTGTCGCGACAGCAACCTGTCGGCCAGAAAGAAACCACTCCTCCGCCAATCGCAACGGATCCATTTCCAATCTCCAGAAAGTTCGTCGAGGGTGTTGCGGGCCGCGCTCGAACGCGCGGCCTACAGTCTCGCGGCATTAGCCTAGTGCCTCGGCAAGCGGTAAGGAGCGAATCCGCTTTCCAGTTGCGGCAAAGATCGCGTTGGCAAGTGCCCCAGCTGCAGCGGCCGTTCCTGCCTCGCCGACACCTCCGGGCGCTTCGCCACTCTTGATCTGATAGACCTCGACCTTGGGTGCCTCGTTGATACGAAGTACCCGATAGGTGTCGAAGTTTGTCTGATCGACGGCTCCATCAGTGAAGGTGACCTGGTTGAACATCGCGCTGCTCAGACCAAAGATCACTCCACCCTCCATCTGGGCGACAACGGTGTCTGGATTGATCACAACGCCGCAATCAACCGCGATGACCGAGCGAAGGAGGCGCACCTCCTTTTCATCGGTGATCTCAATTTCCAGGATGTGGGCGAGATAGCTTCCAAAAGCCACTTGAAGGCTGATGCCCTTGCCCCTTCCCGGCGGCAATGCTTGACCCCAGCCTGCTTTCTCCGCGGCAAGGTTCAGTACCGCAAGTGCTCGCGGATTCTTCGTGAGCATCTTCCGGCGAAACTCAAGCGGGTCCTGCTTTGTCGCGGTCGCCATCTCATCCACAAAGCTCTCGACTACAAAGAGATTGTGCGATGCCCCGACACCTCTCCACCAGCTGGTATTAACACCCGCAGGCTCGTCGCGAACATAATCCGCAAAAACGGCCTCTTCATCGTAGGGGGTCTCCGACGCGCAATCGACGGCATCAGGATCGATGCCATTCTTGAACGCTGCTGGCGCCCACCGTGCGAAAATGGAGGACCCGGTCACCCGATGCGTGCGGCCAATCAAGCGGCCGTCCTTGTCGAGGCCTGCCGCCACCCGGTCGTAGTAATATGGCCGGTAATAGTCGTGGGTCATGTCCTGTTCGCGCGTCCAGACCAGTTTGACCGGGTAGCGGATGTCCTTCAGGAGCTTGGCCGCCAGCTCAATCGTATCGACGTCCAACCGGCGTCCAAACGCTCCACCCATCAGCTGATTGTTCACGGTGACTTTTTCGACCGGCAGCCCTGTGATGTCGGCTACCGCCTTTTGTGTGCGGACAGGCACCTGTGTGCCTACCCAGACCTCTGCCCGATCGTTTTGAATATGCAGGGTGCAATTCAGGGGTTCCATCGGTGAATGCGACAGGAACGGCGAACGGTAAATCGCCGAAAGCTTTGTTGGGGCGTTGGCGATTACGTCAACCGCTTTATTTTCATCACGGATGACGACCCCCGGCTGTTGCGAAACCTGGTCCATCTTGGCGACAATAGTGTCCACCGTGACGGCGCCGTTTTCACCCGCGTCCCATTCGATATTGAGGGCATCCAGGCCTTGCTTCGCCGCCCACATGTGTTCGCCGATCACCGCAATAGCGGCATTATCGGCGGTCACGATGTCGAGGACACCTTTCACGGCGCGAGCCGCAGCTTCGTCCATTTTTGTGAAACGGCCACCGGTCACCGGAGAAATCGCCAGCGTCGCATATTTCATGCCGGGGACCCTGATATCCATACCGTAGACGACCGAACCGTTGACTTTGCCGGGAGTGTCGAGCCTCTTTGCTCGCGTTCCGATGACTTTGAACTGAGACGGGTCCTTCAATGGAACGTCGGCTGGAACGGGCAGCTTTGCCGCCTCGGCCGCGATGTCATAGTAGGTCGACGATTGATTTGAAGCGTCGTGATAGATCGTCCCCTCGTGGACCCGACATTGGGCCGGATCGACCCGCCATCTGGCGGCCGCCGCTCCAACAAGCATGATACGCGCCGTAGCGGCTGCCTGCCGTAGCCGCATCCAGTCGGAACGAGTGGATGTCGATCCACCCGTCGCCTGGTCGTACAGGATGGGATCCATATATTTCGAAAGGTCCGGCGGAGCGGCTTCCACTTTCAACTGGTCAAGCCGTAGCTCGAGCTCCTCAGCCATCAACATCGCGCTGGATGTATAGATACCCTGCCCTACCTCCGTGTGTGGCATGATCAGGGTGATGCCACTTTCATCAATTTTCACGAAGGCGTTGGGCGTGAAGGCGGCCTCTTCAGAGGAACTCGCTGGGCCGGTTGCTCGCCCCATCCGTGGCAGTTGAACCGCCAGCACAAGACCTCCGGTCGCCAGAACGGTACCTTTGAGGAAGCCGCGACGGGAATGAAGATTGTTGATCATGTCCGTCCCCTCTATGCCGCTGCCGTGTGGATCGCATCGCGGATCCGGACATAAGTTCCGCAACGGCAAATATTGCCTGCCATTGCCTCATCGATGTCGGAGTCTGTCGGCTTCGCATTGGTATTAAGAAGCGCGGTTGCCGACATGATCTGGCCGGATTGACAGTACCCGCACTGGACAACCTCCTTTTCGAGCCACGCCGTCTGGACTTTGCGCCCGTTTTCGGTCTCACCGACGCCCTCGATCGTGGTGATCTGTTGAGCATCGATCATATCCATGGTTGTCTGACAGGATCGAACTGCCATGTCATCTATCAGGACGGTACATGCTCCGCATTGGGCGATACCGCAACCGTATTTGGTTCCGGTCATGCCGAGCACGTCTCTCAAAACCCAAAGCAGTGGCATGTCATCAGGAACATCGACTTCATGTGTTTTGCCGTTGATGGTGATCGTCTTCATTGGTCTAACCTTCCTGGGTTCTCTATTGCGCTGTCAGTGTTTTCAGATAGCTGATGACATCTGCTCGATCCTGGTCTTTCGGGATTGACGCGCTCATGCGGGTCCCCTTGACCAAGGCGGCTGGCGCTTTAAGGAAGGCGTCGAGAGTAGGCTCATCCCAAGTGAGACCAGACCCTTTCAACGCAGCGGAATAGTTGTACCCAGCAATGCTTCCAGCGGGTCGACCGACAACATTCAAAAGACCCGGGCCGACCTTGTTTTGCTCGGTCGTTGCGTGACAGGCACTGCAGCGGGCAAAGACCTTTTTGCCCTTGTCTGGATCTCCATCGGCTTGTACCGACGAGGCCCCAAGCACGATCACCCCCGCGGCAATCATAACGGCCCTCATTTTTTCCATGGTTCCCTCCTTCGGAAAATCGGAATGGCGAAAGGGGCAGCAATCTTGCCACCCTTGTTGAATTCGATTGTTAAGTTGCACTTCGAGGCTGCCTAATCCTCGAACTCGCGTAGGTAGCGATGAGAAGAGCGATACCTTCCCCAATCACGCCGGTGATGCCCAGGTCACCAACACCGCCTCTCGAAAGCACGGCGGATCCGATGGCGCTGCCCACGGCAAAGCCCAGGTACATGAACGACGTGCTGAGTGAGACTGCGATTGGGACCGCGGGCTGGCCGACCTGAATCAATGTGGCAATCTGTGCTGGATAGAACGCCCAGATCGCGATACCCCAAAAAGCAACCGCAATGACCGTCGGAACAATGGCCTGATCGGGCGTCAGAACTCTTGCAAAGAATATAAGCGAGAGGAAAACTAACACCGCGAGGGTAAGGCTTGCGGCGACGACCGGTCTTGCTCCCATGCGATCATTCAGGGTGCCACCAAGTACGATGCCGATTGCAGCGCCGATCCCCCAAACCGAGACAACGGCGCTAATTCCATTTGGCCCGAGGCCATCGACCTGGTTCAGATATGGAGCGATGTAGGTCCAGACCGAATAGGTACCGAGCGCCCAGAAGAAGATCACAGCCAGTTCCCGGAAGACTAGGGGGCGTTTAACGATCGCGAGGCGGTCGGAGACCGACGCAACATGCATTTCGGTGCCATCGGTACGAGGCAGCCTTGCAACCAGCGCAACCACTGCGATGATCGACAGGGCTGCGACGCCAAGGAAAGTCACCCGCCAGCCAAGGGCGTTTCCAACGAGCGAGCCAATAGGCAGCCCGATTGCGATTGCTATCGTCAAACCACCATTCAAGATGGCGAGGGCCCGTCCGCGTTTCTCTGGCACAACTAAGGCGCCCATCAAGGCGTTTGCGTTCGGGGTGTAAAGTCCCGCCGCCATGGCAAGCAGGACACGGGCAGAAAAAATTCCCCAGTATCCTTGGGATGCCCAGGCCACTAAATTAGCCAACGCGAAAGCCGCCATGGTCAGGACGAGCAGACGTTTGCGGTCGACCCTTCCGAACAGGATGGTTAGGAGCGGCGATGTGATCGCCAAGGTAAGGGTGAAGACGGTGACCAGGCTACCCAGTGCCGAGACTGGAAGTGAAAGATCCTCGCCCATTTTTGGCAGAAGGGGAACAATCATGAACCCCTCCGTGCCAATAGCAAAAGTACCTAATGCCATGATGTAGGCTGGCGCGAGCGACTGACCTGCCGCGCGTTCGCTGGAAATAGAAGTCATTTGGATCGCCTCTGCGCCAGCCTGCAGTTACGACGCTGCCTTGATGAAGGCCATCACGTCTGCATTGAACTTCTCAGCCTGGGTCTGAGCTAGACCGTGAGGCGCACCCGGATAGACCTTGAGCGTCGCATTCTTGACGATCTTTGCGCTCTTGAGGCCAGCTGCTGCGATCGGCACGATCTGATCGTCATCCCCATGAATGATGAGGGTCGGCTTGTCGATCTTCTTGAGGTCGTCGGTGTAGTCGACTTCCGAAAATTCGCGAATGCAATCGTATTCGCCCTTGATTCCGCCTTCCATTCCCATCAGCCAGAACGTTTCACGGAGTCCTTCGTTAACCTTGGCGCCCTCGCGATTGAAGCCATAGAAAGGCATCGTCAGATCCTTGTAGAACTGCGAGCGATCGGTCGCAGTGCCCTTTCGGATGCCGTCGAAGGCTTCAATGGGAGTGCCTTCAGGATTGGCATCGGTCTTGAGCATCAGCGGCGGGACTGCGCCGACCAGCACCACTTTAGAAACCCGCTTAGTGCCGTGACGGCCAATGTAATGCGCGACTTCGCCGCCACCGGTGGAGTGGCCGATCATGACCAAGTCCTTCAGATCGAGATGCTCGATGACCTCAGCGAGGTCGTCTGCATACTGATCCATATTGTTACCGGTCCAGGGCTGATCAGACTTTCCATGGCCACGACGGTCGTGAGCAATGACCCGGAAGCCATTCATGCCGAAATACAGCATCTGTGCGTCCCAGGCGTCACTCGAAAGTGGCCAGCCGTGCGAGAAAAGGATCGGCTGCCCCTTGCCCCAGTCCTTGTAAGCGATTTTGGTACCGTCTTTGGTCGTGACAAAGTTCATGTGATGGTTTCCTTGTTTTGTTTTGGCTGCAGCTTGAGTCTCTTGCGGCATGCCGACTGCAAATGATGCGGTTACGGCGGCACCGGCCAGCAGCGTATCGCGGCGGCTGATGAGAAATTCATTGGACATTTTCGTTCCTCTCCTCGGGGGATAAGCGCCTCTAATCAGGCGTTTGCGGATGCGTGCACGTCTGCGGAGCCAAGGCGACGCCACGAAGCTGGAGTGTGTTGAGTGGTGCACTTGCCAGCGCTCAGGCGCCGCCACTTAAGCGGGGTGACACCAACCAGACGCTTGAACACCTTCGAGAGATGCGCCTGATCACTCAGACCACACGCCTGGGCGATTTGGCTCAACGGCTCGTCGGTCGAAGAAATGAGATATTTCGCGGCATCAACGCGGCGGCTTAAAACGTAGTCGTAGGGCGAGCGGCCGAAGGAGACCTTGAAGCCTTTAGAGAACCGGCTCGCGCTCAAGCGGACTTGGTCGCCCAACTCCTGGACACGGATGCAGCCATCGATGTTTTCATCGATATAGCGGACTACCTTGTTCTTCTGCCAATCGGAAAGGCCCGCAACGGTCTTGTGGGAATTTCGGAGGGAGCCGTGGGCCATGTCCGCGAGCCGAACACGACTTTCCGGACGTAGATCGATTGCAGTGTCTTGAGGTCCTAGACCCCAGACGCGTTCACCGCCCGGGCCTACGAGGAATGGTATGAATGAAACCGTTCGTGTCATGGCAGTGTCCTTTCTGCTTCGATGGCTGAAAGGTAGCTGCAGGCTGCCCCGTAACACGAGCTAAGCGATGTTAAGAGATGTTAGGGCGTCAACGACCCGGAGCGCGTTCCGTTAACAATGCCGATTTCGCCACCACGGTTGCCTGCTACTTGAAGGTTCTCGTGGGCGCCCGATGATACAATAAACGGTTCTAGGGCGAGCCTATATGTGAAGCGAGGCGGATAGGGAGCTCCAAGCACCAAATGCAACAGAATGACGTCACTTTGGATGGACGGACTGATAGTCTCCGGCCCCTAGCTGGACAAGTAGCGCTTTTGACCCGAGCGGATGAAGGGGTCGGCATGGCCACAGCCACCGCGTTGGCTCGATGCGGCGCCAATCTGGCATTGACGCTTCTCGACACGGAAGTTGAGCCTGCTTTGCTAGACGAACTCCGTGGCATCGGCTGTAAAGTCGTCGTGTTTAGAGCGCCGACGGATTCGAGCTCAACACAGCATACCCAGCTGGTTCGACAGGTGATGGCGGAATTCGGCAGGATTGACGTCTTGGTTGCTAACTCTGAGTATCGTGTTCAATGGCAAGTTGACGACGATGACCTCGATGAGGACCAAGTTGAGTTCCAATATTCCATGAACGTGAAATCCAATATTGCTCTCATAAGAGCCGTGATCAGAGTGATGACGGACGGCGGACGCGTTATTGCACTTGGGTCGAGCCTGGCTGATCGCGTCGGAACCCCTGGCCTCGCCGATTTTGCGGCAACCCGCGCCGCGTTGGCCGCCTTCTGCAAGGGCGCGGCGCATGATCTGGGGCCGCGCGGAATATCAATCAACGTCGTCCAGATGGGCGCCATCGCATTCGACGCAGTTGCAGTTTCACCGGACATCATCGAATCCGAACGCGCGTCAACTGCCCTCAAGAGGCTTGGAAGGCCGTCGGAAGTTGCAAGTGCAATCACATTTCTTGCTGGGCCGAGCGCCTCTTTCATCACAGGCAGCGTGTTGAACGTCGACGGCGGGTATAACGCATAGCCCGCTTGTTCACGCAGAGGTTCATTGAACCCATGAACCAGTTGGTTTATAGACCATTCAGATATCAAGAATGGGCTGAGCATGAGAGTGGCATCCGTACAAGTGTTGGACCTTTCAGCTTCAGCAGCAGGTGAAAACGACCGCATTTTTGTAGTCTCTCGGCCGATCAGGTCTCGCGACTAATGACTGTACTGAGATTTGGTCGTTTCGAACTCGATATCGCTCATCGCAGCCTCTCCGAGTCGGGGAAAATCCTTCACCTTGGCGGCCGTGCTTTCGACATTTTGGCCGTTTTAGTTGCACGAGCTGGGCAGATCATCAGTAAAGATGAACTGATTAAAGCCGTTTGGACGACTACGACCGTCGACGAAGGCGCTCTGCGCGTCCATATGGTGACGCTTCGAAAGTTGTTGGGGGATAGAGAGGCCGGGCGATATATCGAAAATATCCCTGGACGTGGCTACGCCTTTGTCATGCCGGTCCAATCTGTTGAAGATGGTGAGAGCAGCAGTGACGTGCAGCCGGTTGCGGTTCCAAAGGCGAACATCTCAAGCAGTTTGCCCCGTCTTGCAGGACGATTGATAGGCCGGGAGACTTTTGTTGAGGAGACCGCACGACTTGTGGCCTCGAACCGCCTCGTCACGATCGCTGGTGCCGGAGGAATTGGAAAAACGTCCGTGGCTCTTGCTGTTGGCGAGATCCTGAGCGAGTCACGGCCTGTCCTGTTTGTAGATCTTGCTGCACTCACCGACGGGCGGCTCATCATGCCGACACTTGCTTCGCTGCTTGGAGTCACAGTGTTTTCGGACGATGCCGAGCCCGGCGTCTTGCGGGCATTGGAAGATAGCAATGTTCTGCTTGTTTTCGACAATTGCGAGCACCTGATTCTGGAGGCCGCGTCTTCGACCGAAGACATTCTGACTGCTACGCCTAACGTTTCGATCTTGGCTACCAGCCGTGAACCTCTGCGCGTTTCAGGCGAAAGGATCCGGCAACTGCCCTCGCTGGTCATTCCGCCGGAGGACGTCACCAACGCTGATTGGTCCTCCTTTTCAGCCATGGAACTCCTTATCGACAGGATGATGCTTTCATCTGACGTCGAAAGTTTCGATCGGCCTGAGGATTTTGAGACCGCTGCGTCAATCGTGAGGCGGCTTGATGGAATTCCGTTGGCGATCGAATTTGCAGCCTCCCGCGTCGCCCACCTTGGCCTTGTCAATCTTGCCAACTCCCTGGATGACCCGCTGACCGTGTTGCGACGGGGGCGCCGTACCGCCCCACCCCGCCAACAGACCCTGCGAGCCACGCTGGACTGGAGCTTCGATAGCCTGACGCCCACAGAGAAAACGCTTTTCGAATACGTTGCCGTGTTTGCCGGTTCATTTTCGTCGGATGCAGCTCTCTCTGTTAGCGGAGGCCGTCTCTCCGAGGACGACTTCTACGAGGCTTTTGACGGTCTGTTCCTGAAGTCATTTCTATCCGTGAGCGCCGGAGACGGAAGCTATCGACTTCTCGAAACGACCAGGCGCTATGGTCTTGAGAAGCTGGAGAAGAGCGGCCAGTCGGATGCGATCAGATCCGCGCACGCTGTCTATTGTGAAAAGGAGCTGCAAAGCGCGGAAGCCGATTGGAAGGTTCTGGCCACTCCGCAGTGGATGCGACGCTACTCATCTCTGATTAATGACGTCCGAGCTGCGATACAGTGGAGCTTCGACAATGAACGCGACGCCGATTTCGCGATCCGTCTCTCGGCGAAGTCAACGGTTCTGTGGGCGCAACTCGGCCTCATGAACGAACAGACGAAGGTGGTCGAGCAAGCCTTAGCCAGACTTCCAGGTTCACAACACGTAGGGACGCGCGTCGAAATGGAGCTTCGGATATCGAGGGGTGGAGCGTTATTCCACGTCCGAGGCTACCCTGCCGACCCTGAAGCCTTGGAGGAATTCGATCGCAGTGCCGAGATTGCGGAATCGCTGGGCGACATGCCCACATTCATAAGAGCTACGGCGGGCCGAGCCTCCATTTGGGTTTCAAACGCGCGATACGCTGAAGCTATTGATATGGCGCTCAAACTCGGAATTCGTTTTCCCCAGATGTCGTTGGGATCTTTCAGCCGGATGCTTGAGCACGGATACTTCTTCCATGGCAACCTCAAGCTAGCCTCTGAACATGTGAACGGATCTCTTCGGGATGCTGAGGGGTCTCTGCGACGGACCCTAAACGATGGTGTCGGTTTCGATCAGCGCATCATTTCACGAGCGGTGCTCATTTTCGTGAAATTCTTGCAGGGTGAAACCTCTGAAGCATTCGGGGAACTCGACTCCGCCTTGGAAGAGGCCCGTGCTCTCGATTATTCGATATCAACGTGTTTACTTTTGTTTTTGACGGCATCGCCGATCGCGTTCTTGTCTGGCGATCAAAAGCGAGCGGGTGAGTATCTAGATATAGCCGAGACACTCACCAAAAAGCATGACCTCCACAGATGGTCGCTATGGGTGGCTGCCTATCGGTCCTTTATCTCTGATGGCATTCAACAGCCAGAGACCGAAGAAATTTTCCGTTCGGCAGTCGGAATGAGGTTGGAATACCTGCTCGTCTTGGCGGGCGTTCGGGCGCCGTTAGAGGCCTTGGATCGAGGCATAAAAGGAGAAGGCGGCTGGTGCCGTCCAGAACTACTGCGGATAAAGGCCAAGGTATTAAAAGAGTCCGACCCAATTCTAGCCCAGTCGCTGGTGGAAGCTTCCCTGGATGAAGCATGTCGGATGGAAGCCCCCTTCTGGGAACTGAGGGCGGCCAACACAGCCTATGAACTGGCGGGGCCTAATCAGGAGATCAAAGCGCGTAAAATGGTCAAGAGCGCTCTCGATAAAGTCGATGGAGCCTATTTGACCGCCGATATTGCGAAGGCACGGGAGATTCTCGACCTCGGTGATCTCTGACGGACGGGTCGACCGCCCGCCAGAAACACGACGATCAGACTTAGCGCGGAATCGGATTGTCGATCAGGCTTTGGTTGAACTGCGTGAAGAAAACGTGTTCGCCGGAACCAGGGTTGTCGCGCAGCGGTTTGACCATGTCGACGACAATTTCGGGCGACTCACTCGCAAGCTTCGCCATCGTCTCGTTGATGAAAGCTTCCAGCGGCATCGCCCGAGGATCACCGCTCTTCTTGATCAAATCGGTGTCAACCCACGGCGGAGCGATCTCCTGCACCGAGACAGAGGTCTCGCGAAGTGCGAAACGCAGCGACAGCGAATAGGAGTGCAATGCTGCCTTCGTGGAGGAGTAAACGGCATTGTAGGCGATCGGCACGTAGGCGAGCACCGACGTGTTGTTGATGATCACGGCGTCTGCCTTCGTCTTGAGATGCTCGACGAGTGCAGACGTCATCCGGATGGGACCGAGAAGGTTGGTGTTTACGATGCTTTGGAGAACTGTCTCCTCGATGGGATGCGCGGCGTCATCAAACGGCATGATGCCAGCATTGTTGACCAGGACGTTGAGGTCTGGGTAGTCCGCAACAATGCGCTGTGTCACCGAGTTGATGCTTTCGACATCGGTTATGTCCAGCTCGTAAGCCGCCATCCCAGGATTGGCGGTGATGACGTCATCGAGATACGACTTTCGGCGTCCTGAAATGATCACCTGGTTCCCGAGCTTGTGGAACGCTTCAGCGAGGCCGCGACCGATGCCGGAACCGCCACCAGTGATGAAAATCGTGTTTCCCTTAAGGTTCATTGCTATTCTCCCTGAAAAATTGAGCGATGCTGCCCGGCCCTATTCAGGACCGGCGCAGCGTTGGGATCGACCAATCTGGCGGAGAAAAGGCGCTTAGGTCTGCTGGCCCGTGCGCCGTCGCTGCAATCCGTGTTGGCTCGACAACATCAAGATCGAGCAACGGGCGCGAAATTGCGAGTTAAGGCTTGCTAAGAGATATTAGGGTCCTTAACGCCCTACTGAGCAGGAACGTGCACAATTTCGGAAGCCGCGGCGGGGTCGCCTGAGGTTGCGATTGGAAGGACGATTTCGAATATCGCGCCACCTTCGCCGTGGTTCCTAGCAGACAACGACCCACCATGAGCCTCAACGATCGTCTTGCAGATCGCGAGGCCCATCCCCATTCCATCACCCTTCGTTGTGAAGAACGGAGTGAACAACTTCATGATATTTGCTTCATCTATGCCTGTGCCGTGATCCCTTACCGATACCTTTAAAAACTCTGAGTCATCGCCATGGATTTGCAGGGTGATCTCGCGCGATGCGTCAGGCACATCCTTCATTGCATGAAGGCCGTTCGTGATCAGATTTGCGATGACCTGCTGTAGCTCGACCTTATCGGCGACCACAGCGCCGCTCCTCGCGAAATCAATCCGAACCGTCGTCGCGCTGCTGGTCGTTTCCCTCTCGAGCAAGCCCACGACATCCAAGACGAGTTCGCCCAGATCAAGGATCTCAGGCCGCTTGCCACCACCCTTCAGCCTCTCGCGGGTTCTCTGGATAATCTGGCTAGCCCTGACGCTGTGTTCAACAGCTCTTTCCGCGGCCTTGGTCGCCGCCGCAAGATCGGGCGGGCTCGTTTGAAGCCACCGAACGCACGCTTGGGCAAACATGACAACCGCACCGATCGGCTGATTGACCTCATGAGCAATCGATGCCGAAATTGCGCCGACAGTTGCAACACGGCTGGCGCGTGCGAGTTCGCCTTGGGCAACGAGCAATGCTTCCTTCGCCTGTTCGCGTTGGGTCACGTCGATCATCGCGCAGGCGACACGGTCATATGCCGCGGCATCATCTGGGAAAGCGATGTAGAAAACCACGATAACTTCACGTCCGTCGTGGCGCAAAAGCTTGGTTTCGATCTCGAGATTATGAACCTGGTTCGACATCGCCGTAACGATTGAAACAGCGAGATCATTGCTAGGCGGCAGGAAACGGTCAATTGATCCCAGAACGTCGTGACGGGACGCGCAGCCTAGTAGCGGGACCGTTGCCTCGTTAACGTCAACAAAGCGTATCAGCTGTGAGCATTCATTACCAAAGCCAGGATCCGACACAAGAAGTGCGGAGATATCGACCCTATCATTCCGCAGTTTTTCAATGCGTTGATATAGTTCGGCGAGTTCAACCTCACCTAGCGAGACGTGCGACTGTTCAAAGATCGAACGGTAGCGCTTTTCACTCTGCGCGAGCGCACCAAGGGTACGGCGCCTTGCGCTGGCATCGAACGCGACCCAACTCATTCCGCCGGTGATGGCGAGATAGAACCCAACGGCCACGAGACCGCTGTAATCAGCGAGCGCCTGGGCCGCCACTGGCGAGAAAGCACCGCCGATGATGCCACCAATGTTAAAAGCGATCGACGTTCCAGTGTACCGGACCCGTGCCGGAAAGAGGCCTGGAAGCCAAGCTCCCAACGGCCCGTTCACGAAGCCCATCGAAAACAGCGAGAACGCAAGGAACAGGAAAATGACGAAAAGCGATCCGCTGCCCAGCATTGGTGACAAGGCAATACCCGAGACAATCGTCCCGAAGCAGCCGTAGATGAGAACGCGCTCAGGCTCCATGCGATCTGACAGCCAACAAGCGAGGACGATGGCGACGGCCATGAAGCCGATTGCGCCCAGCTCGACTATCAGGAAGGTTGGTCGAGAGTAGCCGAGCGTGGATGTTCCGTAGCCAAGCGCGAAGGCTGTTACGGTGTAATACAGCGAAAAGCATGCGACGACGCCGAAAACGCCAGCAACGACGGCGCCCATGTGGTCGCGAAGGACCTCGACCAATGGCACGTTTGCTGGCTGCGCCTCGGCCATTGCCTCCTGGAATTCCGGCGTCTCTACGAGATTGAACCGGACCCAAAGCCCCATAAGGACCAAAGGAGCACTTGCAAGGAAGGGTACTCGCCACCCCCAGTCGACAAACTGCTCCGGTGATAGAGCGAGGGTTAGGCACAGAAACAATCCATTGGCTAGAACGAAGCCGATCGGTGCACCGAGCGGCGCAAACATAGCGAATCGAGCTTTCCAACCAGGAGGCGCGTTCTCCAGCGCCAGCAAAACAGCGCCTGTCCACTCGCCGCCGAGTGCCAGGCCCTGTCCGAACCGAAGCATGCACAGAAGAAGTGGAGCGAGCCAACCAACCACTGCATAAGTCGGCAACAGGCCGATTGCCGCTGTGGAGATCCCCATCATGAGTAGCGATGCCATCAAGGTGGCCTTACGGCCGACCCGATCGCCGAAATGTCCGAAAACGGCTCCGCCGAGAGGGCGGGCAATAAAGGCGATGCCGAAGCTCGCATAGGCGCCTATTAGCTCCAAAGAGCTGACCGAAGCTGGGAAAAAAAGCGGACCGAAAATCAAGCTGGCAGCTGTGGCGTATATGTAGAAGTCGTAAAATTCGACAGAAGTCCCGATGAGGCTGGATAACAGGACCCGGACCGTCATTGGCCGGTCAATGCTTGGATGGAAACTCCTCGCGGGCGTCAAAATCGCGCTATCGATCATAAAATTCTAAGCCGTTCCTGGAGTTGTCGGCAAAATGCGTCGTTGGTTCCCGTAGGCTCCGGATTTTTTGTAGTCAATGTCCGACCCTCAAATCCAATACCATTGGATAGGGTTGGCTTGCTACGGTCAGCGGCCAATTCATATTGACGGGTTCGATCCGCAGAAGCTATGTGTCGAGTTGGACACGAAATGCTTCTTGAAGGGTTCAACCGATGACAACGCGCCCATTAAAATCCGCGGCGGTTAGCCCAGCCGATAGTTCGGCCGCGTTGGTTATTGTCGTTGATGATGACGATGGTATGCGAGAAGGTCTCCGAGAGATCCTGCAGTCGGTGGGAATTGAGACCCTTGGCTTTGGATCAACTGCGGAACTACTGGGAGAAGCACTTCCTGATCGTCCAGGCTGCCTCGTCCTCGACGTCAGGTTGCCGGGCCTAAGTGGGCTCGATCTGCAAACCAAGCTCAATGCATTGGGTAATCAGTTGCCGATCATATTCATGACAGGGTATGGGGACGTCCCAATGAGCGTCAGGGCAATGAAAGCTGGTGCAGTCGACTTCCTGACCAAGCCCTTTCGCGACCAAGAAATGCTGGACGCCGTGGCGATTGCCATTGAAAAGGATCGGGCCCGACGCTCAGAGGTTTCGGCGAACTCTGAAGTTACCGCCTTGGCCGCAACGCTCACCCCCCGCGAAAAGCAGGTGATGGCGGCCGTTGCCACGGGCCTTCTGAACAAGCAGATCGCTCACGAGCTGGGACTCAGTGAGATCACGGTCAAGATTCACCGTGGAAACGTCATGCGGAAGATGAAAGCCACATCAATCGCCGATCTGATTCGTAAGGTAGACAGCCTGCTACCTGCCAGCGTCGGTTAGCGTGAGCTATCGAGTGGGTTTTCCGCCTGCTATGATAATATCTTCTACAGTGTCCACGTCGAGGCTGGCCGCGGCGCCGATCTCAACGTCGATGATCGGGACGCCAGAACTCTCAATGATCTGACGGGCGCCGATATCGCCTTTCAACTCCATCACAGAGACACGCAGCGACTGCGGGAGAATAATTGGATTTCCGCGTTTGCCATGAAAAGTGGCGCGGACGATGGCCTTGCCGCCGGTATTTTCAAAAGCCTGGATCAGCATCGCAAGGTGGTTGGCTGTCAGGCCCGGCATGTCCGCTAACATGATGAGAACCCCATCAGCCGACATAACCTCGGAGGCCGAAAATCCGGCGATCAATGAGGTCGCCATACCGCTACGGTAATGTGGATTGTAGACAGTCTCAACTGGGATACCTGATAAGGCGGCAGAGATTTCGCCGTGCCGATGACCCACCACCACAGCAACCAAGCTGGCCCCGCTCCCGAGCGCCGCAATGGCCGAGCGGCGAACGAGGGGAACATTGTCAAACTCCGCCAGGAGCTTGTGCTTTCCGCCCTCGCCCATCCTGCTGGCCGTTCCAGCGGCGAGCAGGACAACCGCGACCGAAGGCAGTTTCGGAGCAGTCAGCGCAATGCTCACACCTTCAGCCTTCGATACACTTCATGAGGTCATCTGCGAGGATAGGCTTTTGTAGTAGAGCTTGCGCTCCACCGGCAAGAGCCTTCCGAATGATGCTCTCGTCCTTCAGGGCCGTCATCATCACTATTCGCATGTCGGGGTGTTTCTTTCTAACAATGTCCAAAAGTTCGAAACCGCTCATGCCGGGCATGTTGATGTCTGACAGGAGCAAGGTGAGACCCTCTTTTTGGTCGAAGGTCAGGAATGACTCACCTGAAGGGAACGGCAACGGCTCGTAACCCATCGCCTCCAGGAAGCCGCTTGTTGCCTCAAGGAGCACTTCGTCATCATCGACGATCGCGACGGATTTCTTAAGGGCAGACACTGGGTTTTCCTTTCATGGCTGCCGGTGCAGCCTCGCGACGACAGTAGGACTTTTCCGAGCCCTCCGGAATCATACGATGGTTTGTATTTCATGCATTGCTAATGAAGCGTATTCCCGCCAACGGATACGACCCACTCGCGCGGACGCTGATGTCTGACAGTTGCGCCAATCACTTCGCAGCCGACATCCTTGCGAGAACGGCTTCCGGCCCGCATGATCATGCTTCTCTGGAACGGAGATAGAATGCCCTGATAGACGATCTCGTCGGTGAGGTCTGGAAAATGCATCGGGCTGCGCTCGTACGCGGTCTCGGAGGCAGTATCAAAAGCCAAACCGCTTCCGTACCCTGCAGCTTTCATGATGCGGGAAGAGCGTGCGATGGTGCCGAGATAGAGATTCATAATAAAATTCCTTGGCCTGATTTGTGAATGAGCCAAAGATGCCCTGTTCCAGTCCAGGTTTCGATTGAACAGTGGTTTTGACACCCCAAACCATCGTATGGGATGATTGCAGCTGATCGTGAGATCTGCGTCCCCATGTCACCGCCCTTGTTCAGAACAACGCCTCGTACCCGCGGCCGACATCTCCTGTTGCGTGGGCTTCAAAGCGACGCCGACCTATACCGGCGTATAGGGTGACTGCACCTTGGTTGCGATTGAACCATCCCTGTCATCGGGTAGCCTCTCACGTCATCACCGGTACCGTGATCGCCATTTTGAAACGGTCGCATATCGACAATGACCTGGGGGAACACAATGAACAGCTCGTCTTTCGGCGAATTCGCATTCGACCTCCAAGCTCGACAGCTCACCCATCGGGGAGAGCGCGTGCGCCTGGGGCCACGGGCGTTCGATATCTTCGCTTCGCTCGCAAGCCGCCCGGGCGAGATCATATCGAAAGACGAGATCATCAAGTCGGTATGGGGCAGCACTCATGTCGACGAGGGAGCGCTGCGCGTTCACCTGGTCGCCCTCAGAAAGGCATTCGACGACAAGGGCGCCACCGGGATCATCCAAAACGTTGCGGGGAAGGGTTACGTTTTTGCCGCCTCTGTGACGCGCAAGCCTCCCTTGGATACACCGGTGCAGCAGGCTCAGGAGGGCAACCTGCCGTGGCCAAGCCGACCTTTGGTCGGTCGCGATGCCGTTTTGGCCCGGTGGGCACATGAGCCTCACCGTTTGGCGAGCATCGTTGGCCCCGGAGGGTCTGGAAAGACCGCGGTTGCGATCGCGATTGGGAACCTCCTACGACTGGAAAAGAAGGTGTTCCATGTCGACCTAACTGAGGCTCGCGACCAAGCAGACTTACTCTCGGCTGTAGGAAAGGCGCTACTGCAGCGCTCGTGCACTACATTGACGGTCGCGAGAATCGCTGAGGCGGTAGGCGATGACGACATCATGCTTATTCTGGATGGCTGTGAACACATAGTGGACGACGTCGCGACGTTCGCCGAAACGTTTGTCGCCCGCACGGCCTCTGCCATGGTTCTCGCGACCAGTCGCGAACCACTACGCAGCCTCGGCGAACGCGTGAGGTACCTAGCCGGGCTCGACGTCCCAGGAAATGGCGACGAAGAATGCTCCGACCCTTCTCCGGCCCTCGCTTACTTCCTGGAAGAAGCCCTTGCTGCGGGCGCCGAAATCAACACCTCGGACCTCGAAACAATGAGGCTTGCTGCCAATATTGTCCGTCGATTGGATGGCCTACCACTTGCACTCGAACTCGCAGCGCACCGCGTAAGGGACCTTGGCATTTCTGGTCTCGACGCAGCACTACATGAGCCCCTGGCAGTTCTTCGATTTGGCCGCCGGACTGCGCCCGAGAGACACAAGTCATTACGTGCGAATTTGGACTGGAGCTATAGGTCTTTGACTTCAGAAGAACGGGACGCGTTTTGCACGCTTGCTGGCACTGAGACGACTGGATCACGGCATCGCCGCATCGATGACGAGGCGATGGAAGGGTTGATTTCGAAGTCCCTGCTAAAGTTTTCTTCTGGATCCCATGCTTGGTTTCTATCTGAGGCGTCGGCACAATTCGCAGCCGAATTAGTCGCGAAGCAAGGTCGTGACAACTTCGGAATGCCGGGAATGCCTGGCCGTAGCCCGCATCCAACGTCTGAAATGGGTTCGGGACCAAGGCCTAACTGATTCAATCGGCTCAGATTCATGAACCTCCACCCCTCAATTTTCAGCTACTATTAGCTCGCGGGGCTTGAAGGCTGACGGCTGCGTTCGTATCCCCTCTTGAAAAGGGAGACGACAATGGCACCGTCTGTGAGGGAACGGATCTTGGCGGCTGGTCTGGAGCGCTTTCACGCGCTTGGATATGATGGTTGTGGCGTCCAGGAAATTTCTGACACCGCAGGAGTTCCAAAAGGGAGCTTCTATAACCATTTCAAATCGAAGGAGGAGTTGGCGATCGCGGTGTTGGACCAATACGCGGCTTCCTCTCAAAGGGAAATTCTCCTCGACGCCAATCTCGCACCCATAGATCGGATACGACGCCACTTCGAATTTTGCCTGGCGCGTCATCAGCAAAACGGTTTTGACCGCGGTTGCCTGATTGCCAATCTAACCGCGGAGAGCTCGACGGCGGTTCCTGATTTACAAGCAGCTCTGCGGTCGGATCTCGACAGATGGACAGAGAGCTTGGCAGCAGCCGTGAAAGCAGCACAAGAAATTGGACAAGTTCGTTCCGATATCAAGGCGAGTGAACTCGCTCGATTTTTGGTCAGCAGCTGGGAAGGTTGTGAACTCCGCACCAAGCTGACCGGCGACCGTGGTCCGCTGGATGACTTCTTCAAAATGGCCTTTGCATTGCTCAGCAATGTAGGTCCGCATCAACTGTAGAAAGGCCCCCAAAATGCTAAACGGTAGCTTGCTCATCGGTGGAACCGCCCGGATGGGCAAAGGAAAGTCGTTCTTTGCAGTCGAGGCTGCGACCGGCAACAGCTTGCCCGTCGAATTCGCAGGTGCCACGCTCGATGAGGTCAACGAAGCTTCGGCCCTGGCATGGGAAGCATTTCCAAGCTTCAGCGAAACTGGCCTCGAAACGCGAGCCGCTTTCCTTGACCGTGTTGCTTTAGAAATTGAGGCAATCGGTGACGACTTGATCGTGCGGGCCATGGCTGAGACCGGCCTCCCAAGAGGTCGTCTCGAAGGCGAGCGGGCCAGGACCGTCGGTCAACTTCGACTGTTCGCCAAGGAAGTAAGGGCTGGCCGCTTCCAAGAACTACGATTTGATGCTGGCGATTCGAGCCGGAAGCCCGTTCCCAAGCCTGACCTGAGACTTCGAAACGTCGCCTTGGGGCCAGTCGCTGTTTTCGGTGCGTCAAATTTTCCATTGGCGTTCTCTGTTGCAGGCGGCGACACGGCATCCGCGCTGGCGGCTGGCTGCCCGGTTATTGTCAAAGCCCACTCTGCGCACCCCGGAACCTCCGAGCTGGTTGGGTATGCCGTACAAAAGGCTGTATCCGACAGTGGTCTGCATCCGGGGACCTTCGCGATGCTCTTCGATACCGGCTTTGAAGTCGGACAGGCGCTTGTCGCCGATCATCGGATCAAGGCGGTCGGCTTCACGGGGTCCAGACGCGGTGGTATGGCACTGGTGAAGATCGCCTCAGAGCGCAAGCAGCCGATTCCGGTCTACGCCGAAATGAGCAGCATCAATCCAGTCATCCTATTTCCCAATGCCTTGCAGCAAAGGGGGGCGGACATTGGGAAGGCGTTCGCAGGATCGCTCGTCTTGGGTGCTGGCCAGTTTTGCACGAACCCCGGTTTGTTGATCGCGATTGACGGTCCCGGCCTTGACGCCTTCAAAGATGCGGCGCGTGCGGCACTTGCGGAGACACCGGCGCAAACAATGCTGACCGGCGGAATCTTCAAAGCTTACTGTGAAGCCGTACAGCGACTGGCGTCTCACTCTTCGGTGGCGGAGCTTGCTCGCGGACAGGATGGCAAGGAATTTCAGGCGGCTACGGCGCTGTTTGAGACCGACGCTTCATCGTTCCTCGCTCACCCCGAATTGCAGGAAGAAGTCTTCGGTGCGGCGGGCTTGATCGTCAAATGCTCGGATGAACGCCAGGTCTTAGAGGTTGTCGATAATCTGGAAGGTCAGCTGACGATTGCGCTGCAAGTTGACGAGGCCGACTATCCCGCGGCCCAAATGATCGTCCCGCGCCTCCAACAGTTGGCAGGGAGATTGCTGATCAACGGCTTTGGCACCGGCGTCGAAGTCTCGTCCGCAATGGTCCATGGAGGCCCCTTCCCGGCAACATCCGATGGCCGCTCCACGTCGGTCGGAACACTGGCGATCTATCGTTTCCTGCGCCCGGTCTCTTATCAGGACTTCCCGGACGTCATGCTGCCGTTGGCTCTTCAGAACTCAGGTGCAGGAAAGTAACATCCTCGCCTCGAAGGATGCCCATGACGAGCTTAACCGTAGCTTGATGGGCATCCTTGTTGGAGTCGCGATCTCTGACGAGCTTGGAGCATCCACGCTCGAAATGAAGCGCTGGCGCACGGTCACTTGGTTGGCTCAAACCTCAATCACTGTCATCCGGACAGCCTCTCCGAGAAAATTCGGCACCTCTTTCGAATAGATCCGAACGCGCCAAGCTGGGTGCTAACCCTCCCCTTTGTTCCGCAATCAACGGCTGCTCCGGGCTATTTCGACCTTAACATCACTTAATATGCCTTAACTCGCGTGGTTGGCACCTGGCAGGCAGTATCTCCTCGGAAACACACACGGCTCAGCCGCATCACCGAGGAAGGAATACAGCATGTCCGTCACATTGGAGACAGCACCTACCGAGTACGTCGAGGCTGGGGGTATACGGTTCGCCTATCGCCGTCTTGGGCCGAAGACCGGCGTCCCGCTGGTCTTTATGCAGCATTTCACCGGAACAATGGACGCTTGGGATCCCATCGTTGCCAATTCACTTGCAGCGGATCGCCCGGTGGTGATCTTCAACAATGCTGGCGTCGGGACATCTGGCGGCAAGACGCCCGACAACGTCGATCAGATGGCGACTGACGCTGAGAACTTCATCAACGCACTTGGCCTCGATGAAGTCGATCTCCTTGGCTTCTCGCTCGGCGGTTTCTTGGCGCAGGTCATGGCCGCCCGTTCCGCCGTCAAGGTCCGCAAAATCATCTTGGCTGGCACCGCACCAAAGGGAGGAGAAGAGCACCTCATGGAGGTCGTCCAGGACGCGTTTTCCAAAAATGCTCCTGATGTGCGCCTCCCCCTCTTCTTCCCGCCGTCAGACGCAAGCCAAGCAGCAGCGAGAGCCTTCGTTGCCCGTGCTACCGTCCGCAAGAACGATCGTGACCCCGACAGCGGCGACGACGTCAGCAATCCTCAGGCCGCTTCAATTATCGGCTGGTGCGCTGAGCAAGACCCGGGCCATGCCTCTCTGAAAGCCATCAAGCAGCCTACTCTGATCGTCCACGGAAGCGACGACACCATGTTCCCGTCGATCAACGCGTACGAGATGTTCAAGAACATGAGCACGGCCACGCTGATCATATATCCGGACTCTGGCCACGGTGCGCTGTTCCAGTACCCAGAGACCTTCGTCGCCCACGTCAAGACATTCCTGGACGCCTGATCGCGCCACACACAAGGAGAAATACTATGAACGCACTCGCACAGAAGATCGTCGACGCCCACGGTGGTCTCGATCAGTGGAAAAAGTTCTCTCAGCTGTCCGCTCACCTCGTCCAAGGCGGCGCCCTTTGGACACTGAAGGGCCAGGCTGGAAAGCTTGATGAAACAAACGTCACCGTCGGTCTCGGCCATGAATGGGCATCGCACTCCCCTCTGGGTCCTGAAGCCAAGGTCACACGCTTCGAACCAGGCAAGGTCACCATCAAGGACAACGGCGGGAATATCGTTAGCGAACTCGAGAGCCCTCGCGCGTCGTTCGCTGGCCACACCTTGGAAACACCGTGGACAGAGGAGCAGCTTGCCTACTTCGCTGGCATCGCCATGTGGACCTATCTCAACATACCGTTTCTGCTTGCGGCGCCGGGTGTCGAAACCCAAGAGCTCGGTGACTGGACGGAGAAAGGCGAGACCTGGAAGCGCCTGAAGGTGACGTTCCCGAAAGAAATCGCGACCCACAGCACCGTCCAGACGCTCTACGTCGATGAATCCGGTCTGCTGACGCGACACGACTACGACGTCGAGATCGCTGGTAACACACCCGGTGCGCATTACATCAGCGACTATACCGAAGTTCAGGGGATCAAGTTCCCGACCGTGCGCCGTATCTTTCCACGCCAGCCCGATGGACAATCCATGGCCGAGCCTTTGGTCGTTTCCATCGATCTCTCTGACATCAAACTAAGTTGATCGCCCGGCGGGCGAGGCACCGCCCTCGCCCGCCCTCAACGGTCGCACGCGGTGTTCGACCTGCAATCGGCCGCTCGTCACAAGCCGCACGAGTCATCTCCGTACCCGATCTCACAATCGCACTAACTGCACCCAGCCGTTGCTGGGTGCGGTGTCGCCCCGATCCCTCAATGCACTGGATAACAGCATGAGTGTCCTCGACCTCTCCCTCGCCAGAGCCATGATCGAAAAAGCCGAACATGCGGCCAACCAGATCGCCGTTAAGTCCACAATCGTCATTCTCGATGGTGGTGGAGACCTTGTCGCCATGGCGCGGATGGACATGGCGTGGCCAGGAGCATTCGACCTGGCGATCGGCAAAGCCCGGACTGCCAGGGCGTTTCACGCCCCGTCCGCTGCCTTCGTTCCAATGATCCAGCCAGGACAATCGCTATTCGCCGTCAGCTCGGTCAATGGCGGGACTTTCGTCATTCTTGGTGGGGGTATCCCGATCCTTCTCGATGGCAACGTGGCAGGAGCCGTTGGCGTCAGCGGTGGCTCGATCGATGAGGATATCGCGGTTGCTGAAGCCGCGCTGAAAGCTCTTCCAACCCCAAACCAGCAGAAGAAATCCAATGACTAGACGACACAAGCGAGCCGGTATGTCCGGTTCCCGAAGATCGACGCGGCTTCTAACTGCAAGAGAATTCGAAGATTTTGCGGCCCCTCGTTTTGATGAGGGGATCCAAAACGAGGGGCCGCGACGCGAATGCGGGTTGGAGAGCATTCGCCGCGAGGGCCTTGCCCTTACGACCAGCGGCTAGCGGGAGGGCGGTCCCGGGCGGCTGATGAGACGAATGTACCCAATTGCGCGGCCAATTCTTTGACGATCCGATCCTTTGACTACACTTCCTACCGACTCCCCACTCAGGCGCTTCGCGAGTTGAAGCATCAACGACGCGGCGGCGAAATCATCCAATATTTAACCCCGTCCGGCGATTAGAGGAGATCCTATGAAAAACTTTAGCGAAGCAGTTCTCCCACACCTTCCGTCGTTGAGGCGTTTTGCGCGAGGCCACTGTCAAGACGTGGATGCAGCGGATCTCCTCGTGCTCACCACTCTAAAGAAATTGCGAGCTCGGTGGCTGTGGATGGGACACTCGAATGTACGACTCAGCGCTCTTAGTTTGATGTGTGGCCTGGTGGACGGGCAGCTGTCGGCAACGCCGTCTGCTGACCATTCTGAGAACCATGGGCAAAAAGTCATCGGACCAGCGACCGCTTTGCCAAAACTGGCGCCGCTCCAACGAAGCTCGATCCTTTTAACGTCGGTCGAACGGCTCTCTCATCGCGAGGCTGCGCAGGTCCTGGATATTTCGGAGGGCGAGCTTCTACGTTTGCTGCCGCAAGCGCGGGAGCAGCTCAGGCTCATTGTCGAAGCGCCGTTCCGCCAAACGCTCATCAAAGGGCATTACCTGCGGAGGGTGAAGTGACAGTTCCGGTAATCACAGAAGCAGACCTTCAATCCTTCATCGATCACAGTCTCGCTCCGGAGAAAAAACTCGAAGTCGATAAATATCTCCATAACGATCTGGGCGCCGCCCAGCGTGTAGGCGCCTATGAACGGCAGGCCGAAGCTCTTCGTCGAACGCTTGATCCCGTCGGGGCTGAAGATGTTCCCGCGAGCCTAAACGTCGCACTCCATAATGCAGGATATCATCAGCCGCGACAGACGGCGCTTGTCCTTGGGGCGGTGGCGGGCATTTTTATCGGGTGTTTAGCCGGATGGATCTCCCGCCCGTTGCTAGAAGCAGGCACTTCGATACAATCCCCCAGTCAATCACGACAGCCAACCGGATGGGGGGCCCCATGAGTACGTGCAGCCATGGATCTATCGTACGCAGAGTGAAACCTCGCACATTGGGCTGCGAGGAATGCCTGGAGATTGGACAAGGCTGGGTACACCTCAGGCTCTGCCGGGAATGCGGCCATGTCGGATGTTGCGATGACTCCATCGGTCACCATGCCACCAAGCATTTTCAGGAGACCGGCCACCCGATAATCGAGGGCTACGATCCTCCCGAAGGTTGGGGCTGGTGCTTCGTCGACGAGACCATCGTCGAACTTCCCGATCGGACACCCCATCCGGGACCTATTCCCAAATTCTATTGAAGCCGGACCGGCGGAGCATTCTCATGGCAAATTCGAATAATCGCGCGGAACAGATGTTTCCGGTCTTGAGCCCGACACAGATGATATCGGCCCGGAGGTTCGCCAGCGGGGAACCTCATCACTTCTCTGCAGGCGAGATAGTGGTGCATTTCGGTGAAAAAGACGCGCCAGTCTGGCTCGTGCTTGAAGGAAGCTTGGACGTCTTTCGACACGACGGCCTTGCGCATGAACTGAATGTGGTGACCCATTCGCCCGGCCAGTTCACAGGCGAGGTCAGTCAACTTGCAGGCCGACCTTCATTGGTGAGAGGCGTCGCCGGTGCGGAGGGATGCATTGCGCTACCCTACGACGGATCACACCTCCGGGCGTTGGTTATTGGTTCAGCCGACATTGGCGAATTGGTGATGCGAGCCTTTATCCTTCGTCGAGTTGCTTTGATCGACACCGGAGGTGCTGGTTCGATCCTAATTGGCACCCCTGGAAGTGCCGCAATCACTCGTCTGCAGGGATTTCTCACGCGCAGCGGCTATCCCCACTTGGTTCTCGACGCCTCCGCCGACGAGAGTGGCCGTGAACTCGTCAAAAAGCTTGGCGTCTCGGCCGACGCCTTGCCTGTCATGGTTTGCCCTAGCGGCAGCGTGCTTAACAATCCAAGCAATCAGGAAGCCGCTCTTTGCCTTGGGATCACACCGGACATCAACACGGACGTTCTGTACGACGTCGCAGTCGTCGGGGCAGGCCCCGCTGGATTGGCTACATCGGTCTACGCCGCATCCGAAGGCTTGAAAGTGATAGTCTTGGATGAACGAGCTGTCGGCGGCCAAGCCGGGGCGTCGGCTCGGATCGAGAACTACCTTGGCTTTCCAACGGGAATATCGGGACAAGCTCTCGCTGGCAGAGCGTTCAACCAAGCCCTCAAGTTTGGTGCAGAGATCGCGCTGCCAATCGAAGTTCGAAAATTCGTGCCCGCGTCAGATGGTTATCACTCCTTGGAACTGGATGACGGTCGGTCCGTTCGGGCCAAAACTGTCGTAATCGCGTCAGGTGCTCGGTACCGCCGACCAGCCGTCGCCGACATTGATAAATTCGAGGGATCGGGGATTTCCTACTGGGCCACATCTGTTGAAGCCCGCCTCTGCCAAGGTGAAGAGATCGCGCTCGTTGGCGGCGGCAATTCCGCGGGACAGGCGGTCGCCTACCTGGCGCCGCAGGTAAAGAAGCTGCATCTGGTTGCCCGCCGCCCCCTGGAAGAAACAATGTCTCAGTATTTGGTGGACCGAATAGGCCAGCTACCAAATGTCGAAATCCATATGGGTTGCGAGATCGATGCTGTCTCCGGCGACACCCGCTCTGAGCTTTCAGGAGCCGTCGTCAGGAACAACGCGACGGGTGAAAAACGAAATCTCGAGCTGCGCCATATATTCCTTTTTATCGGGGCAGATCCCAACGCCGCGTGGCTCGTCGAGCATGTGAAGCGGGATCGCTCTGGCTTTATTCTCACAGGCCCCGAGACTACCGGCGCTGACGACGGTCAACGCACATCTCTCGAAACTAGCCTTCGAAATCTTTTCGCGATTGGCGACGTCAGGTCCGGTTCAACGAAGCGCGTCGCTGCCGCTGTCGGTGAAGGCGCAGCCGTCGTATCCCAAATCCACGCTGCATTGAAGGCATTCGCCTAACTCACAGGTGGCTCGACGACTATTTTATCTCAGGAGGGCACTCCGATCGCGGCTGAGAAAAGGCTGGGGCCGTCGACATGAACCGACGCCATAACCCATCGATCCGGATGCAGGACCTTGGGCCTTCTTGGCGAAGAGTCGCCGCACTTTGTCCTTTGTCTGCTGACGTTGATTGCCGGAGAGGTTCCCGATGCCAAAAAGCACAAAAAAGGAGCTGCCGAAATTTGCTTGGCCGGAGGTCGAAGTGGGAGATTGGGCTGGAGAATTCGCCCAACGTCCATCCGGATCGATCGGCCAGCACGTTCAACCTGGACCTCCGGAGATGTCAGTCGAATTTACATACCTCATAGTAGGCGCGGTCGTGATCTCGCCTAGCACAAAAATGCGGTGGCCTGCGGTCGTTTCGTTCTGGGTACGCACTCCGCTGACGCCGCAGCGCGTCGAAGCTGGGTTTATGTTCAATTCAGAAAACATGCCGTCCTTCAACCTTGGGCTTGAGGTTACAAGGCAGCAATTTACCGAAATGGTGTGGCTCTTTAGCCAGAAACTCCTGAACAACTTCCATTTCAACGTCGGCCATGGCGCCGAAAACCATTGGCCAGTCAAAAGCTGGGGCGCCAGCTTTCAGCTGTAGCCGTGTAGACACAAGCCCGGAGATAGACCCTCCCCCTTGTCGTAGCAGTGCAGTGAAAACTCAACCGGACCCGCTTGTTTCCGAACTCTCGCGGCTTAAAAAGGGTCAATCTACCGCACGAAGTTCTTGGCGTCGGCAAGGGTACGCTGACATTACAGATCCGGTCGTCATCGACTTAATTCAGCGGAGATATCGCGCAGGTTGCGTACAACAAGTGGGAAAGCAGGATCGTTAGCCAAGTCACTGGCAAGCTCTTCAGCAAAATCGGCTGCCGCACGGCGTTCGTCCCCCTGCATTAGATACTCGGGAAAATGAAAGCGCAACCAGTCCATTAAATCGGCAGCGTTCCACGGGTCCCGTCTATCGATTGCCCGTAAGAGCCGTTCGCGCATCATGACTTCGTGTGAGTTTCTATCATTGGGCAACGTCGTTTCTCCCAAGCACACCCGAGATCAAAACTACAAGGGCGGGCTTAAATAATCTATCAGCTTCCTTCATGACGTTCTGCGCATCCAAAGACTTGAGAGGACACCACGCCGTGATTGATGACTGCCGGATCTTACAATACCCCGAGAGACGGCCCATTACCGATCCACCGATCGCGACGTCGAAACGTTACCTTAGACCAGAGTACAGGTGACATCGCTGTTGAGGGTGGTACGGTTTTTGCGCACTGGGGGCTTTGCGATCGGGATGACATCAGCACATTTTTTTAATGGTCGAACGGACAACGGCCACAGCACGGTTCTTGCTGCTGTGGCGCTGGCTCTTGCTGGGACCATCTTTTACATTGACACATTCACCAACATCGAGGGCGCAATCGCGGTCCTCTATGTAATCGCCCTCCTTCTGCTTGGGGATATCCTAACTCCCCGCGGCCATGTGACCGCATGCGTGGCGGCAGTTGGGCTTGCCGCCGCGTCGTACGTCTACGCTCACAGCGACGCGCTTATCGACCTGCAATCGTTGCTTCGGCTGAGCGTCGCTCTGGCCGCACTTGTCATCACGACGTCTCTGCTGATGCGAAATGAAGCGTCACGGTCCGAGCTAATCGCCACTAACGCCGCACTTCGCGAGAGCGAGAGTAGGTATCGAGCCATTTTTGAGCGCACGAAAGTCGCACTCTGGGAACGCGACTATTCCGCTGTGCGAGAGATTTTGTTCTCGCTGAAGGCTCAAGGGGTCGACGACATTCGAGAGTATGCGCGACAACAGCCAGAAATCGTCGATAGATGCGTCGCAGCGGTTCGGACTGTGGCGGCGAACGAGGCGGCGGTCGAACTATTGGGTCGAAATGCAATTGATCAGACGCCGGGTTCGCTACGACGGATCCTGCCGCCCGGCGATGAGACCTTCCTTGACCTGATGGAAGCAATATTCCTGGGCCGCCGTTCATTTTCCGACAGCGTGACCGTGGTCGGCGACGATGGGGAAAGGAAGCTTGTTCTTCTAACGGTCAGCTTCCCGGAGGATGCCACCGCGTTCAACCGGGTGGTCACCGGTATGGTGGACATCACGCAGCGTGAGCTTGCTCAAAAGGCGTTGCAGGATGCGCGAGCAGAACTTGCCGCATCGTCGAGAACAGCCGCGATCGGCGCTCTCTCGACATCGTTGGCACACGAGCTTAACCAGCCGCTTGGCGCGATAATTGTGAGTGCACAAACACTGGTCAGATGGCTGGACCGCGATCCACCCGATCTTGCCGCCGCAAGGCGGGCAACGGACCGGATTGTCCGAGATGGCGAGCGAGCAAGCGAGATCATCAAGCAAACACGGAGCAGGATCGAACAGACACAGAGCGAACCAACGAGCGTGGACCTCGTGCATCTAGTCGAGGAGACATGCGCGATTATGGACGCAGAGTTTGACGGGCATCGGGTGAAGCACAAGATCATCACTTCCAAGTCCGTTCCGCAGGTCATCGCCATGCGGATCGAGCTCCAGCAGGTTCTGATAAACCTCGTAACGAATGCAATCCAGGCTCTTGCCAACTCCCGGCAGGCAAATCCGCAGGTGTATATCGAGGTCCGCCCCGGGGATGGCGATCAGGTCGTGATCTCGGTTGCCGACAATGGTCCCGGCATCGCGGAAGACGCCGTTGATAAGCTCTTCGCGCCCTTCTTCACCACCAAAGAGACAGGGATGGGAATTGGCTTGTCTGTCTGCAAGACCTTCGTAGAGGCGATAGGCGGAAGATTGACCGCTCGAAACAACGCTTCGGGCGGCGCGGTGTTCGAACTTTCTCTTCCACTGGTCGGAGCTAAAAAGCATGAAACGCAATACGCATGAACAGGTCGCACCGACGGTCTATTTGTTGGATGACGACCACTCGATACGTGAATCTTTGAGCGACCTGTTTCTATCCGTAGGCATCCCTGCAAGAAGTTTTGGATCTTCTAAGGAATTCCTTGAGGAGGCAGACGTCGCAGCGCCTGGCTGCATCCTGCTTGATGTCCGACTTCCTGGGGTCAGCGGTCTGGATTTTTATCGCGAACTCAATCGCATTGGTAGCAAGCTACCCGTGATTTTCCTCACCGGGTACGGCGATATTCCGATGGGCATCCAGGCAATGAAGGACGGAGCAGTAGACTTTCTCACCAAGCCATTCCGCGACCAGGACGTCCTTGACGCGGTGAACGTCGCATTGGCGAGGGATGCGGCGGCTCGAGAAGCCGTCGCCGCCACCCAGGATGTCCGGCGGCTGTTGGAAAGTCTGACACCGCGAGAACGCGAGGTTTTAACAGCAGTGAACAAGGGATTGATGAACAAACAAATCGCATACCAGCTGGGCATCAGTGAGGTGACGGTGAAACTGCATCGCGGTAGCGTTATGAGGAAGATGCAGGTCCGAACGCTCGCAGATCTCCTCAAAAAGATGCACCAAATCACCGGAACCTAGACCCAGGTGTGGTATCGAAGCGCTCGGCGAGAGCGCATAACTCAATCCGTGTCCAACTTTCACATTCAGGCTTCCGAAATTGCCCATTTCCAAGACCATCGCGGTCGTTGACGACGATCTTGCCATCCGCGAGGCACTCGACGACCTCATGGTGTCCTGTGGATACGAGAGCCGTTTATTTTCGTCAGCCGAACACTATCTTGCGGCGCCCGATCGCGAGAATTTTGATTGTATGCTCCTAGATGTCGACATGCCCGGCGGCTTGAGCGGCCTGGATTTGCAAAAGATCCTGAGCACGGATCAAAAGCGGCCGCCGATCATTTTCGTCACATCGTATCTTGACGGACGTACTAAAGCCCAGGCGATGGACGGCGGAGCATTTGCATTCCTCGGCAAGCCCATCGACGTGAAGGCTCTCCTAGCCCATGTGGAATCCGCGCTGCAGTTATAAGAATGCTGGTCTGGAAACCTGTGTTCAGGCCTGACAGTGAGGTTCGAGCGGGGGCAGCTTTTGCTGCTCAAGCCGGTAACGCTCACCCCAGTCCCGCAGGCTCAACATTACGGGCGCTAGAGTTCGCGCCAAATCGGTCACCTCGTACTCTACGCGCGGGGGAACAACCGGGAAAACGTGGCGTGTCACCAATCCATCCTCTTCAAGCTCACGCAGTTGAAGTGTGAGCATGCGTTGAGTCGCGCTCGGGATGAGCCTCGTGAGTTCCATAAACCGCTTCTTTCCCATCAGAAGATTGAAGAGGATTAGAGGCTTCCATACACCGCCGATGACAGACAGCGTCAATTCGACCGCACAGTCGCTCTTCGGATTTAGGCGTTTAGGTCTCACAAGATCCTCCGTGGGCTATACTTACAAAAATGGTCGTATGAGCTATAATTGTGGGTTCTTTCAATGATCGCCGCAAGCCCCTAAAAGTCATAGCAATTCTTAATCGAAAGGAACGTGCCATGACATTCCGGGCTATCCTCGCTAATCGTGCTCCCGACGGCGCCGTCACCACCTCGGTCGAAGTCTTGGAGGATCGGATACTTCACGATGGGGAAGTGAAGGTCGCGGTTGAGTGGTCGAATGTGAACTACAAGGACGCGATTGCTATCCTGACCCCTCGGATCATCAAGTCCTTTCCACTAATCCCCGGGATCGATTTTGCAGGCACTGTCGCAAGCTCGCGCGACGACCGTTTTAAAGTCGGGGACAAAGTTGTCGCTACTGGATGGGGGCTCAGCCAGGATCATCACGGAGGCTATGCGCGGCAAGCAAGCGTCAATGGCGATTGGCTGGTAAAACTGCCAGGGTCGATCAGCACCCGCGATGCGATGGCAATCGGAACCGCAGGCTTTACGGCCATGTTGAGCGTACTTGCACTCGAACATAGCGGCATCATTCCCGAGCGTGGGGACATCCTCGTGACCGGCGCGTCCGGCGGCGTCGGTTCTATTTCGATCGCCATCCTGGCCGAGTTGGGCTATCGGGTGATTGCTTCGAGTGGCAAGTCCGCTGAGGCCGATTACCTGAAGTCGCTGGGTGCTTCTGAAGTTATGGACCGCGCCCTGCTCTCGGAGGACGGTCCGCCGCTAGGGGTCGATCGTTGGGCGGGCGCTGTCGATGCGGTCGGTGGCAAGACCCTTGTAAATATCTTGAGCCAGACCAAGTACCGCGGTGCCGTGACAACCTGCGGCTTTGTAGGCGGAATGGAGCTTCCAGCTTCGATATTGCCCTTTATATTGCGGGGTATCACTCTTTGTGGGATCGATTCCGTCAATGCGCCACAGTCTCTACGTGAGGTAGCGTGGAAACGCTTGGCGACCGATCTGGATCTTAGGAAACTCGGCTCCATGGTGAGCGAGGTCGGGCTTAATGAAGTCAGGGGCGTTGCCGAAAACATGCTTCAAGGCAAGGTTCGCGGCCGTACGCTAGTCGACGTGAACCGCTGAGAAACTCGACAGGTGCACCAGGTTGTGACCATACTCGCCCTCGGGTTGAAATTCACTGAACTTCGTCGGGGGACGTTTTCATGGACCTTCTCATCAACCGCAGGGGGGTGCTGTTAGCGGTGCCCGCCGGATTGTTGTCGAGCTGCGGGCTAGGTGCAAACACCGCAGATGTAAGCCGGACTGTCGCATTCGAGAGCCTTGTGCGGCAGATAAAACATGACATTGGGACCTATATATACCGACACCAAAATGACAAATCAGCAGTGGGAAGCGGGAAAGTTTGCGCTGGCGCGGTGGATTTCATCGTATCGAAAGTAGCGATAACGGTCACTGCTAAAGTCGATCAAACAACGTCCGGAAGTGGTGGACTGCAGGTCCCAGTGAACCTTGCAACATTGGACGGCAGTGTCGGCGTATCTAGGGTGTTGAACGATACGATTACCACGAAGCTTTCAATTTTCCCGTTAACAGCGGCAGCCGATGCCGAGATCGAAGACGAAAGCTCGAAGAAACAGCGCATCATTAACCCACCATTCGCAAACACGATTGATGTTACCTTTGTCGGAACAGGCGAAGGCTTCGGCTGAGAGGCACCGCAATGTTAGGATGTAGATAGGTTATCGCGAGCCAGAAGAGACTCGAACGAGAAGCTTCCCAAAGTTTTTGCCCGAAAGCATCCCGATGAATGCATCGGGCGCGTTCTCCAAGCCGTCAACGATATCTTCGCGGTACTTGATCTTCCCTGACGCAACAAGCGGTCCGATTTCCTGCCGGAAGGCGGTGTAGTGCTCCTTGACGAACTCGGTGTTGATGAATCCTCGCATCAGCAGGCTTCGTCTCAGCACGGCGGACATCGTGGCAGGCAGCTTGTCATGATCTGATGAGCTCGCACCGTTGTAGTTAGCGATCAACCCGCAAACGGGGACACGTCCATAAAGGTTCATCAGCGGCAGAACGGCGTCCCACACCGGACCTCCAACGTTTTCGAAATAGACGTCAATACCGTCTGGGCATGCGTTTGCGAGATCGGACGCAAAACCCTTAGATCGATGATCGACAACTGCATCGAAGCCGAGCTCGTCTCTCACATAGGCACACTTCTCCTGGCCGCCCGCGATGCCGACGGCCCTCGCACCTGCTAACTTCGCGATTTGCCCCACCAAGGATCCTACCGGCCCTGAGGCCGCGGCGACAACAACCGTCTCGCCTTTTTTGGGCTGCCCAATCACTTTCATGCCGCTATAAGCCGTGAACCCCGGCATTCCGAGCACACCGATGGCCGTGGTCACTGGTGCTCCGTGGGTATCGACATGCTGTATGGACTCCCCCTTTAGAACGGCGTCCGTGCACCATCCAGTCCGAGCACGGACGATTTCACCAGGTTTGAAGTCCTGGTGTCTGGAGCGAGTCACTTCGCACACCGTCTCCCCCTCCATGACGCCGTCAATCGCCACTGGCGCGGCATACGATTTCGCGTCGCTCATGCGGCCGCGCATGTAAGGATCCAAAGAGAGGTAGAGCACGCGAAGTGTCACTTCGCCTTCTTGCGCTTCGGGCAGCTGGCGGTCTTCAAGTCGGAAGTTCTCGGAAGTTGGGGACCCTGAAGGTCGGCTGGCGAGGACGATCTGTTGCGCGGTGGTCATGGGCATTTCCCTGGTGAACTCGATTACCGACCGATAGATTGTATTTTGTGACCGGAAGACAAGACCTCAGAATTGAGTTACGGCCACCAGCCAGATTTGCGCCGGTGCAGCGGTGCTTAGGTCAAAGATCAGCGACAAATTCATTGGTGTCGGAAAACACCACTGCAGCGAGACCCGGCGGAGAGTTTGACTTCCAACCGGCACGCGGCTCTCGGAGTTCCGAAGTCCATCAGCTGAACGTGAAGACCTCGATGGGCTTCGCCACACCTCGAAGTTCAAATGATCCCAGCCCCTCCATCCGCGCGTCCTTTCCCACGGCCTCAACGAAATCGTCGGACAGCAGAACCGGCTTCTTTGTGGTCTTTGTAAGCTTTTCCAGCCTCGAAGCGAGGTTCACGGCGGGACCGATAACGGTGAAATCCAGCCTTTTTCGGGATCCAATATTGCCGTACAATTCTCCTCTTCTTCCCCGCAGGGATCATAAGTGGAAAATTCCAGTTCCAAATGGCCTAAATTATTGGGGGCACGTCAGGGACAATGAAGCGGCTCCGACCGTTTCCAGAGCGGCTGTTAGGGATTGCGCCTCACGCGTCAGAGGGGAGTTGGGATAGGATCCACCATCTCAGCTTGACCGTTTACATCCGAGTTCAGCGCGGCCTTGAACATTAAATACTGCGCTCTCAAGAACTCTTTGGCGGCAAAGTGGACGATCTTGCGTCCTTCAAACTGATGGTATGTTGAGGTCTTTAGCTTCGGCGACACCATGACGATCCCGCTCTGAGGATGAATCGATAGGAGAAGCTTGTCGAATAATGTGTGGAGATCTGTCCGAAGAACGAGCCCGTTTCGAGTGTTGTTCCTGAAGGTGACAGACTCCGAAAATGGAACGATGTGCGCTACGTCTAAAATTTCAGGTATGCCGCATCTGCTGATGACGCAGCGCCCTTTGTAAAGCTGCATCAGCGCTGCCCTGAATTTGGCTTGATCCGGGCGAGCCTCTTGCCGAGTGAACCGCCGTTCAAAACCATTAAGGACCGCCGAGCTATCCGCGAGCAGAGCCTTCTCCTCGTCAGACATATATGATGGCGTGGCCAACTGCGTCTTCTTAGCAGCAATGAAGTCTGCGATCACAGAGCGAAATTCCGCCAACTCCGCATCTTCCAGCTCGTAAGATCGCAGGTGTCTGTGACTCAAAAGATGATCGATAGCAACGCTTTCGGAAGATCCACCGGGCCAGCCACGTAGCTTGTAGTGCGGGGTCAACAAGGCAACGCTGGTGAGGGTCGCGGAGGTTGAACTGCCATCAACGGTGACGTCATTGGCAATGCCTTCCGCTGTAAGACCCAGACCGCTCCCAAAACCAGGATCTTCATGAGCCCAAACGACAAGTTGGTCACCGTTTGCGACAGGCTGCCCAAGGCCGCCCGATATGCGCGACGGATTGGGAAAGGTCACTCTAATGTTTTCCCAATTCGAGCTTTGCTTAGGCCTTGGCTCCGCACCACCCAGGTGGAGTTCGCAGTTGATTTTTAAAAGGTAAGTTGTCATGCGCCCTCTGCGTTATAGATCCGAACGAGCTTACGCCCCCGATCAATCAGCATCACCGCCATCCGCACCACCATAGATATCCAGCAGCAGCTCTGGGTTCGACCCCTCGCCGCGCAGCTCTTCCAGCACCTGTTCCAGGATGCGGCCGTACTTTGCCAGCGGTTTCGCCCGGTCTCTATGTCGGAGGTCGGCTATCGTCTTCTCGACAGCTTTGACCAGCTTATCAGCTACCGGATCCTGACCATCAACAAGCGCGAACGGCTCGACAACGCGCCAACGAAGCAATCCGACCAGCAGCATCGGCGCGTACTGGAACCGGGTATAGGTCGACCCGAGGATCTCTTCGAACTCGTGGAGGACACGCTTGGCGATCCGATCGACGTCCTTGCGGGTCAGCAGCTTCGGTGCTGTCTCTGATCGCGAGAGCAAGAACGCCATCGCGGCAGTTTCTTTCTGCCACTTCCACGTATCGACCGTTTTCCCAAGAACCTTATGAATCGCCTGAAGTTCGATGTTCTGGTTGCTGGCAACGCGACCAAGCCCCTGGTAGGCAAGCTTCCAGCTGGCACCGTGAGTGAAAACTGGGTGTCCCCGAATTTCCCGGTCCCAAGCATCGAGAAGCCACTTTGACACGTCGGTTGGGCAGCGCCGAAATTGCCACGTCAGAAACCGGATGGACTGGGTCCCGATCCCGCCATCCTTCACACCTTTGCGGACTTCGTCGAGTGCGCGTTCGACCAGGCGGTCAAGCATCTCAATGGAGGCGGCGTCGACTTCAGACGGGATCATTCCATCGCTCGAAATCGCGTACTTTCCTCCTGGCCGGGCCGACAGGCGGTTGGCCAGCGAGGTCCAGTCTACGACGGGACTATCGGCATTTTTCTTTAGAAGGGTGAATAGGCCATCGCCGCGCGGGCTGTCGTTCCAGGCATCAATACCGCACGGCAGAACCAGTCGGCCCGGGATAGTCGGTGCGGGCTTCTGGAACCCCTCAAGCAGCTCGTCCCACTTTTGATCGAGCTCTGTCGCGCCATCCCAGTCGACTTGAAAATGATAACCCAACTTATGCGAATGGACCAGAATTTTGGCCCGACCGGATGCCGGGCTCTGCTCGACCCATAATTCGACGGGAATTGTCTGGTCGACTTTCACCCCGATGCTGACCTCGGCCTTACGAGGAAAGTCTGCGGTTTCCTTGCGCAGGAAGATTGAAAATCGATCTTGCCCCGCCTGGATTGCCAGCCGAGCAGGCTTGGGGCTCCGGTAAACTTCGCCAGCCGGGAGGGTTTCCTCGGAATCGACGAGGTCAAAACTCTCGACGGCGTCCCGACGCTGAACAATGGTCGATATCTGGGGCAAAAAATCGAAATAGATGGGGTCGCGTCGGCTCAGGCGACGAGCGGCCAACAGCGCTCCCTCGGCTACCGCGTTCGCATCTAGTGTTTGAACCTCGCGGCCAACGCTCTTCGACACCGCTGAATGCACGGCATCTTTGACTTGGCCTACTGCCAGCGTCTCGAAAAAAAGAATATCGCAGCCCTCGACATCGGCTCGCAGGTCAGGCAGGTCGCTGTTTTCGCTGAATTCCAACGAAGCTGGCAACGTGAGGACTTCCCAGTCACCGTTGTTTTTCCGAAGCGCCTCTGGCTCAACCGGAAGGCCAAGGGCCAGACGACCGTGGGCACGAGCCCAGATCAAATGCTCGGTGCGATCACTGGAAGAGGCAGCCACAACCGCTTCCCATGCCCGGAGCGCGAGGCTGGAATAGCCCCATCCGGACGTTATCAACTTGCCGACCGACTTGCGTTCCGGCGCCAACACGGTATCGCCATGACTACGCTCCCGCCGGACACGAAGGCGCTGCAGCGTTATTCCTCCAGCCGCCTGCGAGATCACCCCTACGATCTGCCCCTCTGAGACCGCGCCATTTTCAATAGCGAAAATGGTGGCCAGCACCGATCGCCATACGAGCAACGGCGTGGATATTTTTGCTTTCCGCAAAGCACTTAGGAGCCGTTCTTGAAGCAGTTCATCAGTTTCCGAATGGTCATCGAGACTGGCTACGCCGAAACCGGCCAAAGACGACATTCCTCTTAAGGCAGCCGTCAAATGCCCAAGAGGTGGATTGGCGTTCAACAGTTCCGTGACTCTGGTACGCTTTTCCGACGCTCCGATCGCACCCCAACCAGCACCAAGGCCATGGGGCGATATTGAAGCTTGGGCGCCCCCAACGAGGCCACCATCCGCTTTCGCCCCGGTTTCGACAACCACGCTGAAGATACCACCTTCAACAATGGACGACGGTACCTCCTTCTCCTCACCGTCGGAGAGGACGACCCAGTTTCTGGCCGCCTTGTCCCACCATCCATTTAGGTCGTAGCCGCACAGCTTTTTCATGGCATGTTCGCGTAGATTTCGGCGCGAGCGAAAGCGCGGATGGCGTCCAGCCCTTTCCGCAGCCCCTCGCCGGACGCTTCCATGGCGATGCCATCGACCCTCGTCCTGCGGCCTTTCGCGACTGTGGATTCGAACTCTCCATGCGATGGCGTGAGGATCAGCCCGTTCAAAAGAACCTCGGTCTGGCTGAATGGCTGGATTTCAACAAGCCGTTCGTTTGCTCGCTGAACCGCATCGCCGAGATCGACACGCGACAGTGCGTGCGGTGTCCATACGGCAACCCGGCGCGGCATTCCGCCAGAGCGGATATCAGAAATCCGAAGGGAGACATGGGCTCTGGTCAGAGCAAGCAGACGTCCGGGCGACTCTGGCCGAGATTGCACCTCAACGATCCGACCCGTATTTTTCAGCCAGAACACAGCAATGGGACGATCTTGCTCGAACCATCGGCCCAGGGAAGCTTCTGACCGCCAGACGATGGGAGACTGAGCCACAAGCTCGGCCTCCTCCAGTTCGCTGAGAGCTAAAACGACAGCAAGGACTGAAAAGTCGGTCCAGGTTTCGGCCTGCCACGCCCACAAATCGTCGAGGACCTTGTCCTCCTCAAGAAGACGACGCCAGGCCTCGTAGATCGCGTTGTAACTTGGCTCCTGCATCAGGACATAGTTCGGAACGATGCCTGCCTCGGCGGTACTGACTTCCAAATCGGCCAGCATCTGAGCGAACGCCTTACAGAAGCGACCGAAATGCTCGACCTGGCCATAGCGGCGGCTGCTCTTCGCCCGAGGGTGTTCGTTCATGCTCGACAAGCTATCGCTTCCAACATGTATCGAACTTTGCGAGCAAATCGGAAAGTCGGCGGCCAATCGAGGAAGCGCCATGGTTACTCGGCGTGACCACCGCCGCCATGCGCTCAATCTGGGTTTCGCGATTTTAAGACAGGGCGAACCTGGTGTTGTTCGGCTCCTCGACGATCTTTTGTCGAGGTCCGGGACAAGGAAACCTCGATCTGGTCACGACCTCTACGGACCTATCTTTGACGCGCTGAAATCAGGCCGCTTCCAGGCCACCGCCCTGGGCGACATATTAAACGCGCATGCCATTTCGCGTTACCCAAGCTTTTCACCGGCTTCCCTCGTTATCACAACACCCTCCGGACAAGTGGGCGTGATTGATATCGCGAAATCCAGCGGGGTTTCGGTGGACATGGTCGATGCCTACCTGCGCCAACACGGTTTGATGCGGGACGGAGGTTCGCATGTCCCGGCGGGAGTGGCGGACATCGCGGTGATCGCGCTGAGGTCGGCGATCGACATTCGGCAAGCCAGCGCCCTCATGGGCTTGAGCGTAGCGGAGATCGGAAGTATCGCTGTCTCGGGCCTTATCTCACGATTGATCGGCAACCCAGATTTGGACGGTATCTCAACGCGCCGTGACCAATATCACCGCGCCCAGTTGCAAGGCGTTCGAGATAATATTCTTGGGTATGTCGCCGGATACGATCCAAGCCTCGTGCCGCTTCGGCGGGCCGTGAGTAAAGTCGGATGCGAATTGGCGGATGCTTTGTCGGCTGTGATGCGCGGCGATGTCACCGAGGTCGCGCTCGATGGAACTTCGCCACTGATTCATAGCCTCCTCGTCAATCCAGCGGAGCTCACTAGGGCCTTGGATTTGGAGGGCTTAATCGGAGGAGCGTCGGTTCGCAGGCGGCTCCGTTTGAGCCAGGCCGCCTTCAAGGAAGTCGTCAAACGCGGTCTTATCACCGCTTGGATCGACGACGCTGACAACCCGGTGGCGGTTCATCCAAAAGCGCTGAGTACCTTCGAAAGCCGGTTCGCGAGTATTGGGGCGATCGCTTCCGACTACAACATCACGAGCAGTGTCGTCCGCGCGAGAATTGAGAGCGCTAAAATTATGAGAGCAATCGACGAGACACCGTTCAAGATCGAGCTTTATCGACGAGCGGATATCACGCGGATTGGTTTGAAGGGCCGCGGGGGCGCAAGGCGTCTTGTTGGTGGGATAGGACTGAAGGACCCGCCATCGTCCATACGGCGACCGCGCACGAATAGCCTTCGCGGCTGGACCTTAAGAACCATGGTCTGGAGGAACGGCTATTCAGTTTCCGCGAGACCAGCGGATGGTCTTCGCGCGTGACTGGTCTGTTCCGGGTCCCCCTGTTTGAAACGGAAAGTTTCCTTAGCTTTCTCTGCCGGATGTCGCGCGTAAACGGGAGGGACAGCGTTCGTGGGTTCCTGTCGGATTTCGCTCTCAGCTCGCGGGACATTATCAACGGTGATCATAAGGAATTGGAACGGCTTGGCGTTTTGTTCGACATGGACCCGAGCCTCCTGCACTCTCGCGCCATCAAGCCGATGGACGGTCAGCGTTATCTGTTCAACGGCGAAATCTACAATCGCCCTGCTCTTTCGCATTCTCGATTCCGCGTCTGTGCCTGCTGCCTCAGGGAAGATGATAGCGATAGGGATAGGAAGCCCGGAACGCGCCGCTATGCACGCTCGATATGGTCGATCCGCAGTGTTCACGCCTGCATCAAGCATAGCCGGAGGCTAACGTCCATAAACACCGAGCGCTCGCGCGTCCCTGACTTCTATAGGTTCATGGATGCCGCGAGTGATGCAATTTCGGGTTCAGAAAACGCGGAAAATCTGCTTCACGCCACAGATTTCGAAAGATTCGTGGCGGAACGTCTTTCAGGTGTGCGTGGGCACGGTGTCGTCCTTGATGCGATGCCCCTGCCCCAGAGCATCGATCTCTGTCAGATATTTGGTCTCGCTGTGCAGCTGGGTCGCGAGTTCAAGATACCTGACGTAAATGAAACCGAAATGCGGAACGCAATGGCACTAGGCTTCCATTCGTTGCGCGGTGGCAAACCGTCGATATTCGAAGCTCTGTCTCGAATACAAAGCGAACGCGCGAAATCAACCACTCGCGGAGGCCGCGCCCTTTACGGTCACCTCTATTATCTTCTTAGCGAGCAAACGCGAGGAGATGAGTACGACATCTTTAGAAAAATCGTCCATGAACACGCTACTGCGACGGCGGTCATGCTTCCGGATTCGCGGGTGTTCGAGCTCGTTGGCGAGAAAGGTTCCGCAAGTTTGAAAACAGTCGTGCTGGGCACCGGCCTCACCAGGAATACAGTAAGGCGTTACCTTAACGAATACTCTGTACGTTCCACGAATTCTAAGCTTGACGCCAACGGTTTCGTGGACGCCGAAACGGCGGCTCATGCAATTGAAATATTGGGCGATTCAATGTCGCTGCCAGCCGCTAGCCAACTTCTGGGATGGCAGGTCACGGACTTCCGCCGTTTGGTCGACCTTGGCATTGTTCGTCCTGTGTTGTCGCGAGTTACAAAAGGCAAAGGCCTTAAGCCCCGATACTCGCGTCAGAGCGTTCTAGAGCTTAAGAGCGGGCTTTCTTCGCGAGTCGTGACTGCGTCGACGGGTTTGATCACCATTCGCTTACTTGGCTCTCGCATTTCGTCTGGCCATGACGACGTGTTGCGAGCCGTGTTCGACGGCCGTCTAAGGACAATAGATCTCTTGGACGCCGGATCCATGCGCGACGCGGTTCTCGTCGACCTGTGGGAGGTTCTTCATAAAGTTGAGGGCGTTTTCCTTGGACCGAGAACCGTCACGAAAATACTCGGTTTTGAAGAAGGTACTTTGCCCGCGTTGGAGCGCTTCCAGGTTTTTACCGGACGTTTCGATGGACCATGGTCGATCTCCGCAAGCGACGTTGCCGCGTTCAATCAGAAATATATCACCTCTGCTCGTTTCAAGCGAGAAAGCGAGATGGGTCGTTATGATTTCGAAAAGCGAGTGAGTTTGCTTGGTATCGAGGCCGCGTTCCCGACGGACCAAATTGGACAGATGATCCTTCATCGCAAGGATGCAGCTCTGCTTATGACGTGCGATCCGGAGTCAGTGACATCCATTCCAACACGCCGATGATTATTTGAGTTTAATTGTTCTCCCTACTGCACGTTGGGCATGAGTGCAGCGGTCCCGGCCGAGAGCTACGGGGCGTGAGCGGACATCGCCACTCTCATTGCCAGGCCCGCGTGCCGCCTTTTCCAAAAACTATGTGACACGTCGGCTAGGTCCCGAATAGGCTAGCAAAATCAATTGGCTAAAATTCTGGGACAAAATCGGATGACTTTTGGGACATTGATGAGTTTATTACTCACCGTAAGTTGTTGATTTTGCTAGTAGCCGCCGGTCATTTTGTTTGAGTTTCTACAATCGCTTCGTGATCCTGCGCCTCCCATGATTCCCCGTTTTCTGTGACCGACCAACCAGCTTCTTAGGCGCGATAGCTCCCAGCCCGGTGATCGATTGTACGGATCGGCCGATTTGACGGCTGGGTCGACGGGCTCAGCGACGGACGCGGTAGCGGATGTGCGTGGCCTCGGGTGTATCGATCACCCGAACGATCTCCAACTCGACGCGCGATGGTAAGACTTCGAACATTCGGCGGCCACATCCGAACAAGACTGGAACCTGGTGTATTTGCAGTTCGTCGAGCACGCCAGCTTCCAGCGCCCGTTGCGCCGTATACGCGCCAAGCATCAACACGTCCCGGTCCCCGGCGGCGGCCTTCGCCTGCGCCATTGCGCTCGCGATCCCGTCGCTCACGTATTTGACCAACGGATAATTCGCGACGGATGGCCCGGGCGGCCTGTGACTGGGTACGAAGATCGCGACACCGTGATTGTCACCGCCCCAGTGATCGACCTGCTCCACGGTTCGCCGACCCGCCAGAATCGCACCTGGCGCGTTCCATTCGTCCCACAATTGTCCGACCGGTCCGGTCGGTCGGGAAAAATCCCCGTACCACTCGTGCAACCGCATAAAGTCGTCGCCGCCGGGAATGCCCACTTCATCGTTGGGCCCCGCGATATACCCGTCCAGTGACATGGACATGAAGAGCACTGATGTAGACACGTTTATCTCCTTTGGTCTTTTTCCAAACTGGGGCGGTGGGAATTCGCTCTGCGGATGAGCTATTGATGCAAAAGTTCGTTCACGCGAGTGCGCGGGCGAACGGTCTTGATGTTCCCAAGGACGCTCGAGCGACGCTGACGCCGACATCCCGAATACGGATTTTGGATACTGCCCTAAGGCACTTAAACTGCGACAGAGAGCTTGTGTCGGTTCGGGAAGGTGCCCGACGGGGTTCCTGTACCCCTTTTTGACCTTCTCGATGCATTTCCCTGGGCTTTTCGTCCGATCTCATCTTTAAACATCTCAATGACATCCGGGATGCCATCAATCAGGTTTCGCCCATTGGGAAGCAAGCGGGTACCGGTTCAGTATGCGTACGTGCTCTGTTTATTGTGCGGCGCGACTTCGTCGAATGATGGTCAGTGCAGCTGAGTTGACAGCGAAACCAGCCCGCCTGTAGTCACGAAAAATCGCTGGAATGCCAGCGATGTCTCCAACGAGACCTAAAGATAGGGCTCGACTATCTACGTATTGATTCTGCTCTCGATTCGCACCTGAGTGACTTACTCGGGAACGGGCGCGCGTGTCGACCGAAGGGCGGTACGATGGGGTCGGACGAACGTACATCATTTATTACTTCGCACCTGCGGTAATTATCATACGATTCAAAACGCTAAATAAATACAAAAATCAGTTGCTTACTCGAAATTTCTCGACTACGTTTTTTTACAGAGAAGGTCCGAAATACTGGCCCTTGTCGGCGATACCCAGCGGTCGTTTGACCCCGCTTGAGGGAGGATGATGACTTTGTTTGTGCGACTTCGTTTCTTCGCATTGGTGCAGCGAGCGTGTGATCTCGTCTCGATCTGATACCGACCTGCGACGGCAAGCTGACGCGTCGTAATCCCTTTGTTCCACTTTTCCTAGATGGTGCTCCCGTGTGGCGCGCCGCGAGGTGTGTTATGCAAAAGCAAGCTGTCGTATTCAATGGTCAGGAAGTCGGGATCGCGGTCTCTGTCGAAAACCGCCTCAAATTCATCGCTGTCCGCTTCAATGTCATCGACCTGGACAACAGGCTCTTCGACACGGTTACCGAAATCCGGCGCGCCATTACAGAGCATCTCGCCTCCAGCGGTCGTGCGATCACCTCGCACTGAATGGCAGGAGATATTCTTCAATGTCACTGGGATTGCAGGCTCACTTATGAAACCCTGCAAAGCTGCCGCGTTCAACTTGTGGGGAGATGAGGAATGTTGGTCACGAGCGTCCAAGAAACCGAATGGGCCGTGCTCTCGCTATCCGTTCAATCTTGGTATAGGCACTACAAGGCCAAACCGGACGACAAGACATCGGAAATAATCTGCAGCGCGGCAATCGACCTTTTCAATCGCGGCCATCGCACCCAGGAGGAACTCACCAGTATATTAATTGCGAGGTTCCCCCTGATCGCGCCTGCGCCCGCAGGCCTCCATTAATCGATCCGCGGCACTGGCAACATCTCGAATCCCAGCGCGCTCGAAGATACGAGCAGCTACAAAGTCTAATAGGCACTGGATGACGTGCCGTCGGGAACGAAGCCTTCGCCGTCATCCGTGATGCAATGAAATCCGACGAGGTGGTCGGGATTTCGAAGCTCGTGATGGGTCGCCGCGAGCGCGCGGTGGTCCTGGAACCGCGAGATGAAGGGATCGTTCTCTGGTCGCTTCGCTTCGGCGACGAGGTGCGTCCGGAGGAGGCCTATTTCGAAGATATCGATGAGAAGGCCGATCGCGATCTCGTTCCGCTCATCCAGCAGCTCATCAAGCAGAAGACCGCGCGATGGTCGCCCAACATGGTCAGCGACCCGATACAGGATGCCTTGCTGAGGCTCATCGAGGAGAAGAAGAAGCTTCTCAAGCCGAAGAAGGCGGCCAGTCGTTTGAGCACGGCAGGCCGTCCGGATTAGAACATCGCGGTAGGGGCGGGCGGGGGCTCTCCGCCCCAGACCCAATGCCCCTGAGGTGTAGCCGATACATTGCCTTGAAATCCGCGAAGTTTGCAAATCCGGCGAGGCGGGCCACTCTGACTATAGTCGTCGGGGCAACCGAACATTCGGTGGCGATTGACTGTAATGTCCCGAAGGCAATCAACTCCGGTTTTTCGAGCGCGATACGAATGACGCGTTCCGACTGCCCGTTGAACACGACCACCCGTGCCGCGATCATGTTTTTCAGATCACGCAAGTTCTTGGGTTGGCTGTTGGAAGTTTGAAGTTTCGTTATCATATCGATCGATACCGCATTGGAGCTATACCCTTGCCAGACGAAGCCTATTTTGCGGCGTCAATCATCCGTATCCACCCAGCCGCCCGCCGGGCGGCATCTGCGAGAACTGGCTTCGGCGCTTTATAATATTCGTCGATAGGCAACTCACGCTTTCGACGAACGAAATCGATCGCGTCGTCCAGTGTTGGAAACTCATTTGGCAACGTGAGATGCAGGAAGAGCGCTACGACTGCGACTGAACGAGAACGGCCACCACGACAATTGACGAGAACGCTGCCACGTTCGCGAAGCGGATAGGACGGTTTGTCAGGCAGGATCTGTTCAAGTGCTGCACGAAGGATATAGTGGGCGGCAACCATCTGGGTATCCGGATTTCCGGCGCCGTCTATGAGGCCCACCTTGTAATAGCGAATCTCCCCCGGCCCATAGACGCTGCCCTCATGATCCGAGACGATCTTGTCCTGCTGCACGAAATTGAAGTCGAGGTTGACGGCGCAGTTGACTACCGTCGTGATGCCGTTTCGGCGCAGAAGGCCGAGGTCGCTTGCCCCCTCCTTTCCCGATATGAAAATATCGACGCCGTAAAGCGGGTGCGATTGATAGATGCGGCTCAGTTTGGGCAGGGGTCTCTCGGCCTGTCCAATCGCGGCTTCAGATTTGTGCATGTGTCGTCTCCACGGCAGCTACCCCTGAGGCAGGCGGCGTTCAAAAAGTGATGGTCGATGGCAGGCTGCGCATCGACCGATGCGCCACCGCCGGTGATCCTGCTAGGCGGCCGCCCTGGCTACCCTGTTTTCGCAAATGGACCGTGCCACCCGCTCCAATGTCGGGTAGTGCGCGCCCTCGCCTGTAGCGACGTAACCAGGACAAAGGAAATCGGCAGCCCCTGCTGGAACCTTGCCCAGGGTCAACGGTTCATACCGCCCGCCGGCATTCTTCAGGATCAGCGTGGCTGCGGCAACGTCCCACGCGTTGACGCCAAATCCGGCGGCAGCATCAACCCATCCGGCGGCTACATGCGCTATGCTGAGAGCGGCGCTTCCGGGACGACGCAGCGTCGAAAAGGTCTCGACCAGTTCACCCATATTGGCGAGTGCGATCTCGCGACCGTCAAGCCGGAAATCCCGCGCCACCGGATAGCCGGTGATCAGCGTCGCATGCGCTTCCTCTGCAACCGCACGCGACCGCAGCGGACGATCGTTCAGATCGGCGCCCGCAAGATCTGCCGTGAACATCATTCCGGAAACTGGATCGAAGATCGCGCCGGCAACAACCTCCCCACCGATGACGGCGGCGATCGATACACACCAGAATGCCAGCCCACGGGCAAAGTTCGCCGTTCCGTCGATTGGATCGACATACCACTGAATATCCCCACTGCCCGTCTGTCCGCCCTCCTCTCCCATGATCGCCGAATTGGGCTCATGCTCGAGAATATAAGCCCGGATCGTCACCTCGGCACGCTTATCGTGGATGGTGACGACATCGTGGAGATCGACCTTGTAGTCGACGTCTATATTGGATCGGAAGGCTTGCAGCAGCGGCTCGCGTACGGCTAGCGCCGCGCCTTTGGCGATTTCCATCAACCTGCGGGATCGCTTAAGCGCGTCTTCATTGTCGGGGCTCGGGTTGACGCGAGTGGGGTTTTGCATCGGCATGTCCAGTCTGTCATATGGGAACAGGTTCCCGCGCTTCACGTCGGAATTTCTTACTTCGTGTAGTTTACCCGCCAGAAATCCTGCCATTCCTCGCGCCGGTCGAAATCATCCAGACCGGTGGACGTGTCATAGGCCTGCAGCTTGTCGGCGACCTTCATCAGGCCGGAAGGCTCGTCGTCCGGCATCCTGACGTCGCTATTGGTCGGCAGTTTACCGTCCTTCATCTGCGGCGCGATGCCCTCCTCGGTCAGGATATAGTGGATGAAGAGCTTTGCCGTATTCGGGCTTTGCGACTTGGCGGCGATCAGGCCGAGTTTGATATAGTTCCAGCCGACCCAGGGATCGAGCGTGGTGCAGATGCCGAGCTTGTAACCCTTGTCTTCGTTGTCACGGAATTTCGCAGAGCTCAACAGGCCGAAGAACGGTTCCTTCTGACCTGGTGCGCCCACGGCTTCCGATATCCGGTCGTCGCTATCTGTTGCCAACGGGGCATTCTGAGCCAGGGCCCTGATCCAGGCGGCAGCAGCGCTCTTTTCATCAGTCTGCAGCTCTTTGCCGAAATGCGCCTTATAGGCGGCAGCAACTGCATCGCTGCCGTGAGCATCGAGTTGATTGAACCAATCCGTGTAATTGCCCTTCGTCAGGGGGTCGATGATTGCAACCTTGCCTTTCCACTTCGGTTCCGTCAGCTCCCAGATGTTGGCCACGGGGCATTTGTCATAGGCCTCGGTGTTGTAGGCCCATACGTTTGCATTGGTTGAGATCGCCAGAGGATTCTGGAACTGCTTGGGGATCTTGGAGGCCATGTCCGCAGGGAGGTAGTTTTCGACGAACTTTTGCGGCAGCAACTGTGCCAACGCCGCCGGAGCATCGGTGATCAACACCACGTCGCCCTGAACGTTGTTGGATTGACTTTCTCGTATGATCATCTCGAGCTGGCTGTTGGCCGAAACCTTCATGCCCGTCGCCTTCAAACCGTATTTGGCGCTGAAGTTTTCGGCCATCTCAACGATCTTGCCGGTGCTGTCATAGACATTGATCGGCTTTTCGCCTTTGGCCGCGTTGACCAAAGCTTCGATATCGGCCGTATCGCCAGCGACTGCCGGAACAGCAAAAACCGCTGTCGCCATGGCGGCAATCGCCGCGACTGAAATCTTGGCATTTCTGTTCATCGTTCCCTCCCAGGAGATCCTCAAAGGCTGCTAAGGCTTATTTCTTGTAGTTCATGCGCCAAAAATCCTGCCACCCCTCGCGCTTGTCGAGATCCGCGGCTGCGGTGGACGCATCGAATGCCATGAGCTCATCGAGATGGGCGGCAATGCCCGACGGCTCATCGGACGGCAAGCTAATCGCCGAATTGCCGGAGATCTTTCCATCCACCGTCTGCGGGGCAATTCCCTCTTCGGTCATCAGATAACGAACGAAGAGCTTTGCTGCGTTGGGGCTCTTGGTCTGCGTGGCGATCAACCCGAAGCCAGGATAGAGGAAACCCGAAAAAGGCTGGACCCCGGTGCATAGGCCGAGTTTCAGGCCCTTGGCCTCATTGTCGCGATACTTCGCCGTCGATGTGATCACGAAGAAAGGGTCGGACTGGCCAGGCGCCCCGGCGGCATCGGCAACAGTGGTGGAGTCCGACAGAAGCGGTCCGTTCTGGGCAAACGCCTTGACCCAGGCCGCTGTCGCGCTCTGGCTGCTCGTGTCGAGCTTCTTGCCGTAGAGCGCTTCATAGGCCTTGGCGACATCCACGTCGTGATGCATCTCGATCTGGTTGAACCAATCCGCATAGAGCGGCTTGTCGAACAGATCGAGCATGGCGAGCTTGCCCTTCCATTGCGGCTCGGTCAGTTGCCAGATGTTGGTCACCGGGCATTTGTCGTATTTCTCGGTATTGTAGGTCCAGACATGCGCATCCGAGGCGACGACCAAGGGGTTGCGCAGCCTTTCTGGAATATCCTGTTGAAGATCCGGCGGCGCCCAGCTTGTCACCACGCCTTCCGGCAGAAGCTCGCCCACTGCCGCGGCGACGTCGGTTGCCACACTGACGTCGCCGACGACATTTCCTGCCTGCCGCTCGCGGATCAACAATTCGACCTGCGTCGCCTCATTGACCTTCCTGCCGCTCGCCTGCACGCCATATTTCTTCGAGAAGGCCTGGGCGGTATCGACGATCTTGCCGGTGACTGCATAAACCGTGATGGGTGGTTCTTTTTTTGCAGCGTCTATCAGCGCGTTAAGATCAAACGTGTCTTCGGCATAGGCCGCGGCCGAAAGGGCGGACGCGAAGACGAGCACCGCAGTCCCGGCGAGCAAGCCTCGCCATGCCGATCTTGTCTGGTTCGAATGGGCCATGATATGCCTCCCTGGTCGGCTCGTTATTTCTGATAGTTCATCCGCCAGAAGTCCTGCCACGTTTCGCGGGCATCCCAGTCGTCAAGACTGGTCGCCATCTGGTATGGCAGCAACTGGTCTAGAGCCGCGCCGATCCCGGATGGCTCATCGGCGGGAAGGCTGACATCCTTGTTCGTCGACATCTTGCCGTCGATAGCCTGCGGTGCGATGCCCTCGGCGGTCATGACGTAGTGGATGAAAAGCCTAGCGGCATTCGGGCTGTCGGTGCCCTTCGTGATCAGGCCTACGCCGGGATAAAGCCAGCCGAGCCATGGCTTGAGGTCCTTGCAAAGGCCGAGCTTCATGCCGCTATCGGCGTTATCGCGAAACTTGGCCGAGCTTATGAGTCCCATGAAGGGCTGAGACTGCCCGGGGGCGCCGACGGCGTCCGCAGCGGCGGCGTCGGCATCGGTCAGGAGCGGCGCATTGGCGGCCAGCGCCTTGACCCATGCTGCGGTCGCGCTTGCCTCATCCGTCTGAAGATCCTTGCCGTATCGCTCCTTGTAGGCCGCAGCAACCTTGTCGTCGCCATGTTTTGCCATCTGGTTGAACCAGTCGACATAGGACGCTTTTCCGAGCGGATCCTGCATCGCAACCTTGCCTTTCCATTTCGGCTCGGTCAGTTCCCAAATGTTGTCGACAGGGCATTTGTCGAACAGCGCCGTATTATAGGACCACACGTTCGCGCTCGTGACGACCGTCAGTGGATCCTGATATTCGGCAGGGATGTTCTTGGCCAGGTCCGGCGGCAGCCAGCTTTCGGCAAAGCCCTGCGGGATCAGCTGGGCCATGGCAGCCGGAGCGTCGCTGACGATCGACACGTCGCCCTGTATGTTGTTTGCGCGGGCCTCGCGGATGATCATCTCCAGCTGCGCCGACGCCTTGACCTTGGAGCCTTCTGCCGACAGGCCATATTTCGCGGCAAAATTCTTCGCCATTTCGACGATCTTGCCGGTGCTGTCATAGACCGTAATCGGCTTTTCCTTCTTGGCAGCCGCGATCAACGCATCAAGGTCGAACGACTCCTCGGCGCTTGCCGCACCTCCCAAAGCCATCGCAACGGCAGTCGCACACAACACGCGGCCCGTGCCGCCGATCAGGTTTCTCTTCATTACTGCTCCTCCTTCAGTAAGCTATTCTTGGTTGCGCGGGTGTCAGTTGTAGACGCCGCTCCTCAGCAGCGTATCTGACTCCGTAATTCGCTCTCCGCGTGCATCGAAAACATGCAGGGCCTCAGGTGGTGCGTGGAAAAACACGCGCTCCCCGGCGTCGATACGCGGCAGCGCGTGGGTCGTGAGAAACAGCGTATGGTTGTCGCTCCGCAATTCGAGGATCCAACTGCCACCGGTCGGCAGGACGCCAGTGACGGTCATCTCGCCGAAAAAATCACCTTGCGGTATGTCCTCGAGCTTCAAGACATACCCGATCGCCTCCGGCCGGATGCCGACCGAGCCGATGCCGGAGAGTGCAGGATACCGCGCCGAGAAATAGGCTTCAGCCTTGTCGGCGATATCGGAGACACCCGGCTGTCCGAATGTCAGGATATTGATCGGCGGGCTGCCGACGAACTCCGCGACGAAACGATTGGCCGGCCGGTCATAGATGTCATTGGGCGTCCCCATCTGTTGGAGCGTGCCCTCGTTCATGACGGCGATCGTGGTCGCAAGCGTCATTGCCTCCCATTGGTCATGGGTCACGAAAACGATGGTCGTCTTGAACTCCTTGTGTAGCCGCTTGAGTTCGGCGCGCATCTCCAGCCGAAGCCGAGCGTCGAGATTGGACAGAGGCTCATCGAGAAGCAGCACGCCCGGATTGACCGCGAGCATGCGCGCAAGCGCAACGCGCTGCTGCTGGCCGCCGGAAAGCTGCGAGGGATAGCGATCGCGATATTTGGCGATGTCGAGCGCCTGCATGACCTTTTCCACGCGGGCCTCACGCTCGGCTTTCGGCAGTTTGCGCAGCCGCAGGCCGAAATCGGTATTCCGCTCGATCGTTAGATGCGGCCACAGCGCGTAGCTCTGAAAGACGAGACCCATCTCGCGCTTTTCGGGAGGAACGAAAACGCCCTCGGCAACGGAATCGATCAGTCTGTCTCCGACGCGAATTTCACCTCCAGACAGGTTCTCCAGCCCGGCGATCATCCTCAAGGTCGTCGTCTTGCCGCAGCCGGAGGGGCCGAGAAGGCACATGAACTCACCATCGCGAATTTCGAGATCGAGGTCCGAGACCGCGTTTGCTGCATTCACGCCGTAGTTTTTTTGCGCACCGCGCAGGTTGATCGTAGGCATCAGCTTCCAAGTCCTTCTGCAAGATTTGTGCGGGTGAGTTTCTGGGCCAGCAGCGTGCCGAAATAGGCAATGCCGGCGATGATCAGGACGACGGCATTGGCCGCCTGGGTGTAGTGATAATCGACAAGCCGGAGCGAATAGGTGGTCAGAACGTCGGTGCTCGGGACCGCGAGGATCACGAAGAGGCTGAGGCCCTTGATCCCGGAAATGAACGGAAGAAGCACGCCGGTCACCAGGGAGCCCTTCTGGATCGGGATCACGATCGAGATCATGCGCCGCAACCACCCTGCACCGGCGATCTGGGCGGCCTCTTCCGGATCCTTGCCGAGCTGCGTCATTGCGGAGATGCCAGCGCGGGAAGCGTAGGGCATCTGATCGGCGATAAGGGCAAGCACGAGGATGGTCACGGTCCCATAAAGCGCCGGCATCGGCCCGCGCGGAACAGCAAACAAGGAGAGATAGGCCGCGGCAAACGCGATACCCGGCACGAGATAAGGCAGGAACGTCACTTGACGGAGGTAGACCGACAGCGCGCGGACCGGTGTACGGATGACGACATACCCGACGAAGAGACCGAGAATACCCGAGGTCAGGGATGCTAGGCCGACGATCATCAATGTGTTTCCGGCCGCTGCCCAGAGATCCGGGCTGAAGAGAATGCCGGTCTGCAGCGCGACCGTGTCGAGATTGGTGCCGATCCAGTAGTCGAGCGTGAAGTTGTCGAGTGTGAACTGCGCCGGTATTTTCATGACGGTAGACAATGCGAGCGTCAGCAGCGGCAATCCGACACCGAGAAGGAAGATCGCTGCGGCGAACCCGGTCGCCGGAAGCCGCATCCTGCCCAGGCGGCTTTGGCGGTTCATCGACCCCTTCGAGCCGATTGTGACGAAGCGGCGAGCCTCGCGCACCAACCGTGCGTCGATCATCAACGTTATGATGCCGATCACCATGATCGAGGCTGCGACGACACCTGCCACGCCGGTCTGGCGTGAGGCGATACTGCGAAACAGCGAGGTCGAAAGCACCTCGAACTTCACGGGCAGGCCAAGGACGTAGGGAACGCCGAACTCGCCCAGGCACTTGGCGAAGATCAAAACCATTGCCGACAGGAGAGCCGGCCGCATCAGAGGCAGAATAACCTGCAAGGCAACCTGGTAACGCCGGGCGCCCAGGATGCGGGCGGAATCCTCAAGCTGGGAATCGAAGCGACGGAGCGCAGAACCAAAAAGGAGGATGACGAAGGGCGTATAGTGCAGGGCAAGAATGATTGTAATCGGAAAGCGACCATAGGCGACCCAATCTGGTGGGGTCATGCCCATCGCCTCGAACCAACCCGGCTGACCGCCGATTGTTCGGTTCTTAAACAGCGTCATCCAAGCGAGGGCAAAGGTCCAGGCAGGCAGCATGTACGGAACGATCAACGCGGTCGCAAACCAGCGTCGCCCGAACATGTCAGTTCGACTAATCAACCAGGCCAGGATGGTGCCGATCACCAGAGAAAGGGCTATGGCACCAAATGCAACGGTCAAGGTATTGACGAGCGGGTGCCAGAACAGGTCGGTCGCAACAGGAGAGAAGAACGTCCGATCGAGATAATAGAAGGTGAGGTCGCCGACCTGTTTGCCGAGTCGCCGCTCATTGCCAAATTGGACGCGTATGGAATCCAGAACGATCGAGATGATAGGAACAACGATCAGGTAGGTGAACAGCAGGGCCGTCAAGACACCGATCAGCGTTGTCGGCTCGCGAAGGGCGACCTTGAGCCGATAGCGCCACACCTGCCATCCGGATGGCTTTGCGCCAGCACCCGTGGCGGGCACTTTTGCCTTCATCGTCTCGCTAAAAAGAGCCATCGTACCTCCCGTATCGTCATCTCCGTGCTCGCATGACATCGTCCAAGCGAAGGCATGCACAGAAGGCTCCCGCGAACGGGATGACCCTGCGCGCAAAAGCGCGAGCAAGAATTCAATCTTTCACAGGCCTCTGTGGCCCGTTACCGGCGAGCGAGCCGGCTCCTCCCGGCGCGCTCGTCAAAGGCATCGTCAACGGAATATGCATTCCATTTATGCCCTTCTATAGAATGCATGATCCATTGAAACGGTCACTTTGTCAACGATAAAATGCACGCGCGGTCAATATGTTATCTATCTGTTTTCATGGAATATTTTATCACGTTAAAATGTATTTTCGAACAGGTATGCATGGCGGCCAGCCGCGATATCGTGCGAGGCCTCATCCTGCGCAGCCGGCGATGCTGATTGGTCAGCTGTCGCTAAGCGTGACTGGCAGGCGATCGAAAATTTTCGATTGGAAAAACCGGGACTTTATGGCCACTGATAAAGACCCTGGTTCGAGTGGAAATATTGATGGCACAAACATTTGTGACGGCAGAAGAAGTGGCGAAGCGCGCGGGAGTTTCGCGCTCGGCTGTGTCGCGCACTTTCAATGGCGGAAGTGTATCGAAATCGGTGCGACGCAAGGTCCTCAAAGCCGCCGGTGAACTCGGCTATCGCGTCAACCGTCTGGCTCAGGGTCTGATGAGCGAGCGCTCCAATCTCATCGGTGTGGTTGGCGCCAATCTCAGTTCGCCATTCATTTCCAGGCAGCTTGATCTTCTCAGCATCGGTCTGTTGCGGCGGGGCCTGCAATGTCTGCTCCTCAACGCAGCAGATGCACGCAAGGATATTGCACCCCTCATCGAACTTCTGTTCGAGTTCCGGGCTCAAGCAATCATCGTTCTTTCGGGGGAGCCTCCAACCTCGATCATCGACGAGTGCATCGCCAACGGTGTTCGCCTCATCCTGATCAACCAGCGCCTCGACAGAACCGATACGAGCATGGTGTTAAGCGACGATTCCCACGGTGCCGAGCTCGCCGCCATGCGACTTGTCAAAGCCGATTGCAAAAAGGTCGTCGTCGTCTCGAGCAGCAGCCAGACCCCGTCACAAGTTCGTCGGGCGAACGCTTTCAGCCAGCGCATGGGGATAGAGGGCATAGAGGTCGTGGCTTGGTCGGGTGGTCCGACGTCCTATGGCAGCGGTTATAAGGCCGCCTGCGAACTGCTTTCGGACAAGACTATTGATGGCGCATTCTGCGTCACCGACCTCATGGCTCTCGGATTTCTGGATGCAGCCCGCCTGGAAATGGGCCGCCGCGTGCCTGAAGATCTGTCGGTCGTCGGTTTCGATGACATACCTCAGGCGAGCTGGAAGAGCTACCAGTTGACCACGGTTGCCCAACCGCTTGACGACCTGACAGACAAAGTTCTGACGGCGCTCGACAGCGACGAGACAGAGACCCGGCTTCAAGTCGTGTCGGTGTTCATGGTGGAGAGGACAACAGCCCGCTAGTTGGCCTGGCGGATTCGGCTTTCAATCAAAAGACCGCTTTGATTGAGGATCGGATGGGCGACGGCCGCGATATGGGCATGAATGCGTTTCAGGTCGCGCAGAATATCGAGGTGCAGCGAGCTCGTCTGAATGCTTTCGGGCCGCTCTTCGCGCAGGCGCTGCAGGTGCCGTTGGGCCGATTGCTTTTCGAGCCGGCGCACGTCTTCCTTGATTTCGACGAGCCGGCGCGCCAGCGTGGCGTTCTGTGTTGCAAAAACCGTCTGTGCCATCCTTAGGCTGTCGAACGTAACAGCGAACAGGCCGGAGATTTCTTCTTGCCCATCCGGCGAAAATTGCAGGCCACGTTCGATTTTCTTGGCAATTTCCGGGAGTATCCCTTTTTCGATAATGTCGCCGATGTGTTCCAGATTGATGGCATATTCAACGATGCCCATGGAGCGACGATGTTCTTCTGCGCTCAAGCCATCATGACCAAGCTTGGATATATAGACCTTGATCGCGTGTTGAATCCGATCGACCCGGCCTTCCAGCATTGCGATTCCGGCAAGAGTGGAGGAATCGTTTCGGTTTATCGCCTCAGCCGCCTGCGACAGCATTTGTTCGACTAGATCGCCGACCACCATGACCTCGCGGCTTGCCCCGGCGAGAGCGGAGAGCGGACGTGCGAGATCATTGCTGTCCAGATAGCTGTTCTCAAGATTTTTCTCTTCCTCCGGCAGGAGGCGAGACATCAGTGACAGGACGTATGGCGACAAAGGCCAGGCAACGAGAGCGACGAGCACATTGAAGGCGAGATGTGCGTCGACTGCGAAATTCTGATGCGGCAGCGGCGACAGTTCCAGAAGGTCTGCGCCATAGCCTGCAAGGGGAAGGGCGATGCAAACGCCGATCGCCCGCACGATGAGGTTCCCGAGTGTAACCCTTCGGGCGCTCGTCGGCGCCCGAAGGGTGGCAAGAACGGGCGGAACCGCGCCTCCGAGATTGGCGCCAAGGACGAGCACGATCACGAGCCCCGTGTCGATGCCACCACCGGCGGCGAGTGAAAGAATAAGAACGACAATCGCAAGGCTGGAAGATGCCAGGATCGCCAGAACGGCCGAAAAGATCAAAGCAACCGGCCACGCGTTTCCGAGCATGGTTATGAACAGGCTGAGCGCCGGCGATTGTCGGATGGGATCGGTCGCTCCCGCGAGCAGATGCAAAGACAGCAGCATGAGGCCGATCCCAACCAGTGCCGTACCCGTGCCTTGGCGGGCTGTGGAGCGGCCCCGTAACAGGATGGCTCCGGCAAGGATCAACAATGGCGAGAGCCAGCCGAGGCCAAGGGCGACGATCCAAGCGGTCGCAGCGGTGCCGACGTTCGCTCCGAGGAGCACGATCTGTGCCATGGCCGGCACGATCAGGTCTTTCTCGACGAAGGAGGCAACCATCAAGGCGGTGGCCGTAGAACTTTGCAGAGCAACAGTGGCAATGAAGCCAGCGCAAAGGGATCTGGTGCCACTTCTGGTACTCCTGGCAAGGCCCGCACGAAGTTTCGTACCGAAGGCGCGCGTCATGCCGCCCTTGACCTGCGCTAGACCAAACAGAAGCAGAGCGACCGCGCCGAAAAGATTGATGCTGACGATAGCCGATTCCATATCACACCTGCTGCATTTTGCCGGCTTCGCGTTCCGGCATTCACGGCGACCAAACGCGTCGTCAGACTCCTATTTTATTCCAACTCACATTATCGTCGTTCGAAGTCGCGCTGCTATGCCGGGACATCCTGCTGAGCCCTTTCGAGCGGGACAACGATGTTCGGGTTGCCCTTTGCCGCGCGGTCCAGGAATAGGCCAAGTGCTCCGAGGAAGACGCCAAGAAAGCTAGGAAGCGATCCATCATAGGCGTCGGGCGCGCGACCGAACTGATCTGTCAGCGACCGGTAGAGTGCCAGTCGTTCGGGTTCTATATGCTCGATTGACAGATGCCCGCCCTGCCTCAGGCAATACCAGTCGGCAATCAGATCGATCATCGGAAGATCTTCTGCCAGGGCCGAACTCGACCGTTCGAGACAGTCGCTTTCCCTTGCGACGCCCCCTGCTACGCATTGTGCTGCCTGCGCGACATTCATCGCCAGGATAGCTGCCGCGAACGCGCCTGGCCATTCCTTCGGCAGGTAACGATGGACGACCAGCGCCCGCTTGTGGGCTTGGAGAAAGGCGCCGTAGCTTTCAGCAGACAGCGCATCGGCGCCGCGCTCATGGCGACCGTTGGTTTCAAGCCGATAGCCTGAGAGGAGATCACGGTCGACAGCGATTGCCGAAAGCCCGACCGTATCGACGGCCAAATGGTGTCGAGTTGGTCGTATGACCTTGAATGCTGGGGGGAATGCGACGAGCGACGGGACAGCAATATTGGTCACATGGCTGCTATCGTAACCTCGCGTGGTGACGCCTTCAACGTGCAGATGGCCGCTGAAGTGGACCTGCAAGCCTGCCGAAAGGATCGCCTCTTCGACTTCCCGCCGGGGCGTGCGGCGCACGACGTTGGTCTCACCGAAGAGCGTTTTTTCCGCATCGGAAGCGCCGTCGAAGGGATCGAGCGCCGGATAGTGAGAAAAGGCGAGCACGGTCTTGTCGAGAAGACGTGCCCGGCGCGTAACGTCGCTGACCCATGAAAAGATGAAAGGCTTAGCACGCAGCATGGCATTCCAGCCGCCGGCGGTGCTGTCGGTGAAGGCTGCCTCCTCACCATCGGCGAAGGCTCCATCGAGGGGCTCGAACACATTTGCGTCGATCATCAGCAGCCAGAGGCCAGGCTCTGGTTCGACGAGATAGGATGCGTCCATGAGCCGATAGCGATTGACGCCGTCCGGCGACGTCACCTCGTAGACCCTATCCTCCTGAGCATCTGATAATCCAAAAGGGCTTTCCCAATGGATGTATTCCGGCCGGCGGAAATAGCCGAAATTCGCCATCGCGCGAAGCCCATCCGGATATCCTTCGCAATACATCCTGTCGCTGAAGACAGCACCCTCGCGTGCAAGTCCGGCATCGCTCGAGACGAGGATCGCCTGACCACCTTCCGTCAGGAACTGCTTGGTGTGATGACGGCCGCGCGGGCCGAATATGTCGTGATTTCCGGGGAGCGCATAGAAGGCCGTTCCATGCTCCCGGCTGTGCTGTTGCAGAATTTCGGCGAGCTTTTCCGTCGTTGCCCGCTGGCCATCGTCACTGTAGTCGCCAAGCAGCACGACATGTCGGATGCCACGTTTCTGTACGTATTCAAGCGCCGCAAGGAGTGCGCCGGCACTCTCGTTGAAGACCCGCGTTGACTGGCGTGTGTCCGACCAACTGCGCATCGTCATGGCGCGACCGCCGATCCTGACACCGGAAAAGCCGAAATCGGCATCGACGTCGTGAAAATGTGCGTCCGCGATGACGGCAATCTCGGGATAGGATCGGGGCATCATGAATTGCGTTGCCTGCCTTCTTCGATCATGTCGATCCATTCCGACGCCCGCTGGGCTGCTGCGTAGAGCATCGGCTTTGGCGTTTCGAACCACTCGTCGGGTCGCAGCTCGCGCCGCTCGCGGATGACGGCAAGGGCGTCGTCCAGGCTTGGATAGAGATGCGGCTGCTGCTTGTGCAGAAAAAGCGCAACCAGCGAGACGGAGCGGCTGCGCCCGCTTCGACAATTGACGAGAACGTTGCCGCCGTCAGGAAAGGGGTAAGTCTCGCGCTTCGGCATAGTTTGGCGCAGAGCGCCATCGAGAATGTAATAGGCGCCGAGCATCATCGTATCAGGGCTGCCCTCCCCGTCGATGAGGCCAATCTTGTAGTAGCGAATATCACCGTAGCCTGACGCCCGCAGGTCAGCCGTTCCCAGGTCTGCCTGCACGTAGTTGATATCGAGATTGACGGCGCAGTTCACCACGGTGGTGATCTGGTGCTGTCGCAGGAGACCAATGTCGCTTGCACCGGCGCTCCCGCCAATGAAAAGAGCCGCCCCGAAGGGGCCCAGGCCTTCCGCGATCAGGCTGATCGCCGGGCGAGCGTAAACGGGTCCGTCCATGTCAAATCCTCCTTCGCTCCGCGTGCGACTGTCGCCGTTACGGGCGGATTGTCCTCATGCTCCTGCGAGAGGCCCAGAGTGTGCTTTCTCAAGCGGTTTGCCTGCCGTCGAAAGCGGGATTTTGGCGACCTTGCTGATCCCTGCGGCAATGGCTGGAGCGGCGGCAAGGACGGGACCACCCTTTTCCAGGCTGCCGATATCGAGGAAGGGGCAGACATCGCCCCCCGCCTCGCTGACGAGGAGAAGGCCGGCCAGGCAGTCCCAGGAATTCATGTGCAGTTCGACATATCCGTCGGAGCGGCCGTCGGCCACATAGGCCAGAGCCAATGCACCCGAGCCCGCCCTTCGGACGTTTGTGCCGAGATCAAGCAATCCTTTCACGACCTCGAGGTAGGTCTCGTTCGCAACGCGCGTCGACCACCCCATTTCGATGGTAGTGGCATCGTAACGGTGTGTCGCAGCGACCCGAATCGTCTTGCCGTTCAAACTGGCGCCGCGGCCGCGTTCTGCGAAATACAACTCATCGAGCGCGGGGTTATAGATGGCGCCAAATTCCGTCACACCCTTTTCTACGTAGGCGATCGAGATGCAGAAATGCGGAATACCGCGCGCGAAATTGGCTGTACCGTCGACCGGGTCGACGACCCAAACGCGCTCACCGATTGCGCCGCCGCCTTCTTCTCCAAAGAAGCTGTCGCCCGGAAAGCGAGCCAGGATGCTGTCGCGGATCAAGGCCTCGGACGCGGCATCCGTTTCCGTCAGGTAATCTTGTGGCCCCTTCATCGACAGACCGGTTGCCACTCCGGCATGAAAGCCTTTGAGAACCAGATCCCCGGCAGTGCGGATGACGGCGCGGCAATAATCCGCGCGGGTTTCGGCCAAGGCTGCATCGGATACTGAATGCATATGATTCCCCTCAGGTGTTTTGCACGCGCGCTCATATTTGCACGCGCGTGCAATCGGGTCAAGTCCTGCGATCGCTGGTGATCACTTGGTTCTGTTCGTCCGTTTTCCTTGATGGTTGCAAGCGCGCCCGACCATCTGCCGGCCTCTGGAATGTTGAAGCCCAATCGATGTCGCCCCTCTTCCACAGCGGCTTAGGATCGCTCGTCTTTCTGGGGATGAAAATAGCTCTGCCACCGCTTCGGCGCCTCGGAAAACAGCCCAAATGCCTGAATGACCATGCCCGCCGGGAGATCGATGTTTCTGGCAACCCCGCTGCCTTTCAGGACTGCTCCTCGCTTGTCCGGATCACGCTCGCGAAAGGAGCCGCCGCCGCCAAGCTGGCAATTCTGGATGCGGATCGGACCAAGAACCTGCGCGCCGTTGCCAAGCGTTGCGCTCTGGGTAATCGCACCGCCGCCATTCAACCGGACATCGTTTCCGACATCGATTTTGTCACTCTGTGCGCCAACCACAAGGGTAAAGCCCCCCTCCCGACCGAGATCGCCGTTTGCGCCTATGGCAATCGAACCGGCGCCGGCCTCGATCCGCACGCCGCTGTGAAGCACGGTCGACGCGCCAATGCTGACCGATCCCTCCGGGCCGACCTCGATTGTCACATTAGGCCAGAGGAAGACGCCAGACCCCAGGCTGGCGCGAGAGGAAATCAAGGTCGAAAACGGATCGATGACCGTGACGCCCAAATCTGCAAGCTGCAGCGTTTGCGCAATGGTCAGGAAACCCTTGAGGCGCCTGACCTCGTCGACACTACTTATTATCTCATGCATCTGAAGCGTCTCCGGATGCGATTTTCAGCAAGGCTGCAGCGGTTGCATCACCGTCATGCTGACCGCGGCTCCAGGCATCTTCGAATTCGCCCTTGATGATGTGACGCCCGTTCTTTTCCTGCGGTTTCTCTCTGAGATAGGGAAACGTTCCGACCGTCTTCTCGAAGGGAAACAGCATCCTGTTTGCGAGAACGAAGGTGAACAGATTCGAGGTTCCGCCGCCCTTGCGCGCATGCAGATCCGCGGCCGCCAGGACGTCTTCGAGCGTTAGTCCCATGGTCTCCCGGCATTGCAGGATGTTGCCGATGAAGACTTTCGGGCAGTTGGCCTTCTCGATAGCTGAAACGAGGCCCGTCACCAGAAGATGAGGAAGGATACTTGTGTAGAGACTGCCCGGACCGATGGCAATCAGGTCCGCCCGGGCAACGGCGTCCAGCACAGCCGAGTTGGTAACCGGCAGGGCCTGATCGGCGCCAGCCAGCTCGACCTCTGCGATCCCAACCTTTGCATCCCCTGCCCCCATCGATGTGATGACGTCCTGCGGCGCAAGCCTCCGCCCGTCCCTCAGAGTTGCGGAGAGAACCAAGTCGTTGTCACAGGACGAAGGCCATACGTTTCCGACGATGCCGCACAGCTTTCTGAACACGAAGATCGCCGTGTTGACGTCTCCATTATGCGCCACGCAGGCGCCCGTCAGAATGAAGTTCCCGACGCTGCCGTGCCTGAAGTCGAAATCTCGACCAACAGAAGTGGCGAATGTGTTCAGATAATTCAGGATTGCACCGCGCAGGCCCGGCTCCATTCTCTCGAGCAACGGATGACGGCCTTCGGCGTAGAAGAGGAATTCCTTGCGGGCATCGTCAAAGCCAAGATTGGCCGATACCCGGGCGTTGCAGATCTTGACGACGTCACCGGCGCAGCCTTCTCCATGTGCCATCGTCATCAGAGCCTGGCGGATGTCTCCCACTGAGAGGATGGAGAGCCGCTCGCGAATAACTTTCGAGCTGCCGCCGCTATCCCAAGCAGGCACGACGCGGGTGACATCGGCTCCACGTTGGCACAGCGCCACATTGATCGATCGACAGGCGCTGCCGCCCGAGAATAATACAATCCGTTTCATACCCGCTCGCGATCTTTAGAAGCACATGCATAGCCTGCGCGGATTACGTGCAAAAGTTCTCCCCTCGTCACATATCGTGACGAGGCTGTCACAGAAGCTTCCGCAGCCTGGCAAGCCCGAAAGCGGCAATCGTGCCCGCATCCTGGAGATCGCCGTCGAGGATCATCCGTTGCAGCTCATCAACCGAAACGGTGGCGCGAACGAGGTCCTGTTCTTCATGCTCGAGCTTGTTATCCCCTGGCGTGAGATCCGTCGCCAAGAAGACATGGCATCTCTGGGTCACCGTTCCATAAAGTGGGTAGATAGTGCCGATCCTGATCAATGAGCCCGCAATCAACCCGGTTTCCTCCTGCAATTCGCCGCGGGCGAGTTCGCCGGGATCGGCGTCCGGTTTCTCCTCCCAGCTTCCCTGAGGAAATTCCCATTGGCGCGACTTGATCGGATATCGGAATTGTTGAACGAGGTGAACGAGACCCCGGTCGAAGGGCAGGATCATCACGAAGTCGGGTTTGTCGACATAGCCGTAGAGCCCGGGCGACCCGTCACGGCGCAGGATCTTGTCCTCGCGGACCGTCATCCACCGGTTGGCATAGACCTCCCGCGAATCGACTGTGATGATGTCCGGTCCCGCGCCTTGCTCTGACGTTTTCATGATTGAAGATGGATCCATGGCCGTATCGGTTCCTGTTCATGGCTGGATATGCCGGGCCAAATATATGAAGCCAAGCTCTATCTGTTTCAAAAGACTGTTTGAATGTCGGCGCCTGCTTCGTGCTGGGAAAATGGATGTCTGAACAGTCAGAAGGCCCGAGGACGGCCCTCACTACCTATTTTTTATCTTTACTCTCGGTCGATGTGGTCGAAACGACACGAGGAGCGATTTGAGTTCAAGTTCACGCACGCGCCGGGCTGCCTCATCGGGAGAGACCCAGACGAGAACCCGCTCGCCACGCTCCTTGAAGTCGTCCGTCAGGCGTTCGACCTCGATCTGAAACAGGTCGACCATGCATGGCGAAACCACGTCAGGACCAAGTTCCTTGAGATAGGTGTATCGGCCAATCGGCTTCTTGCGCACGCTCCCTTGAACACCAGCTTCCTCCCAGGCTTCAGTGGCAGCCGTTTCGAATGGCTTCTTTCTCCTCATCGGCCAGCCCTTGGGGATGACCCATCGACGACTTTGACGCGACGTGACCAACAGGATCTCGACCTTGTCCTCGTCGCCGAGATAGCGAAAGCAGACCGCGCCATATTGCTGCAGAAAGGCTCCCTTGAACAAGGTCTCGGGCGCGAGCGCCAGTTGTTGCAGCAAACCCGCGGCCTTGTTTTTCTGGCGTTTATCGTCGTTCTTCATGTGTTTCCCGAGGACGGATATGAAGCCTTTCCAGGTTACTCGCGCGAGGGTTTGGCGGGAGAATATGTTACCCGCCGCGGATCGAGCCGCGCCAGACCAGTTCGGCATGAAGTTTCAGAGACCTAACCTCACCGGCATCTTCCGGAAGGGTAGGAGCAGCTAGAAACGCGACCGCTTCGCGCGCCACCATCTCAACCGGCTGTGCGAAGGTCGTCAGATCGTAGGAAGACCACGACGCCTGCTCGATATCGTCGAAACCTGCAATGCAAAGCTGGTCAGGAACAGAGATCTTGAACTGATGGCGCGCGGCATCCATGACGCCGCAGGCGAGCAGATCGTTGGCGCAGAAGATCGCGTCGGGCCGATTCGTGCGCGTCAGCAGCCTCTGGGCAACCACCTTTCCAGCCTCGTAGCCAGTCGAGCCATGACGCTCGACCGCAACCTCGATGCCGAGGGCCGCAGCCGCCGCAACGAAACCGCGCTCGCGCGCCATCAGGCTCGGTGTTCCGACCTCGGAATTGGCGAATGCCAGTTGTTGGCAGCCTGCACGCATGAAGGCGGTGAGGATGCGGCTGGCGGCCTCCTGGTCGTCGATGTTGATGCGAAGCGGCCCCGGCTGGTCGTCATCACGGTTGATGAGGACAAGGCGTTGACCATTCCTCAGGCAGAGCTGTGTGATCGACTTGTCCGGCAGTCCGGATAGGATGATCGACGCATCGGCCCGGTAGTGAATTGCCTGGCGCAGCGCCCGATCCACACTGCCGTCGGAACGGTCGGTGTTAATGAGCATGGCAATCTTTCCACTATTCTGAAGCTGCTGCGTGATCGCCCGGATCAGAGATGAGCGAAAGGGCGTTCCGAGTTCCGACACGATAAGACAAACGATGCCGCTTTCATTCGTCATCAGCCCCCGGGCCAGATGATTGACGTGGTAGCCAAGCGCCTCGGCCGCATCCATCACGCGTCTGCGCGTCTTCGCCGATACACTGGCACCCGGGGTAAAGGCACGCGATACCGCCGAGCGCGAAACGCCCGCTTTCTCAGCAACCTCCTGCGCGCTGACAAAATCCTTCATGACCACCGGCAACTCCCTTTGCCCGGACTGTGCACAAATTGCAATTGCGTGCAAGAGCCGGCCCCGGCGGTTCTTTAGGACAAAACCTGCCGCAGGATTAATGCGCCTGCACCGACCGAATGCTCAGGCATTCATCTGCAAGCTGTTGCTGCTCATGGCGATCAAGTCGATTCACATCAATGGCGCTCATACCCGCCCGTCGAGCTGCTTCAAGACCTTGTTCGCTATCTTCAAACACGACACACCGGGCTGGTTCTATTCCCAACAAAGCGGCCGCCTGCAGAAACAAGTCCGGCGCCGGCTTTGGATTTGGCACGTCATCGATCGTGACCACCTGGTCGAAATACTCCCGCAGGCCCGTTCCTTGTAGGGTCGCTGTGACAATTTCTCGCGAACCGCCGGATGCAACAGCCATGGGACGCAAGCCGGCCAACCGGCGAACGGTTGCAGCAACCGCGCGAACTTCGCGCACATTGTGGACATTCTGGAGAAAGTGCGATCGCATGGTGGCGATGACGGATGCGCGATCGAGCACAACGTCGAATTCTCGCTCAAAGGCGTCCATAAGAACCACTTCAGACATTCCGGCCCGCATCAAATACCAAGCCTCACTCATCGGTTTGCCGGAAAGGGCAAAGCCGGCCGCCCATGCGTCCGCATAGACAGGGGGCGTGTGAACAAGTGTGCCGTCGCAATCAAAAATCACGGCCTCGAAATCATTTTCCAGCGATAGAATATCAATCATACCTCATCCTTCCGGCGGGCGAACATCGGTTTGACGCGAGGCTCCATTCAGGCGTAATCGTCCTGGTCGACGGGCATCGAACGCGGCTCGGCCCAGGGCCTCGTGTCAGAGGCTCTCACGTGCTGATAAGGGCGATGCCGCGACTTCGGAAGCCGAGCGTGGCGTCGGAGGCGACCGGTAGGATACGGTCGACGGCGTGGTCGACGATGAAGAGCGTGCCGACGTCGGTTTCGACCTCGTACTCGACATGATCTCCGAGATAGGCCGAATGGAGGATGCGGCCGGCAAGCCCGTGCCCCCCTCCCTCGGAGAGCGCGATCGCGCCGGGACGAACGGCAAGGCTCGCCGCGCCCGGCGTCGCCCTACTCGCCGGCACACGATGTTTGAAACCGCCAATGCGGATGTCAGCATCTGCGCCATCGATGCCAACCACCTCGCATGGGATGACATTCGCCTCTCCCATGAAATCAGCGATGAAGGCGGAAGCCGGCGATTCATAGAGGTCGCGCGGGGCGCCGGACTGGGCAACTTCGCCATCCTTCATGATAATGATGCGGTCGGACACGGCAAGCGCCTCGTCCTGATCGTGCGTGACATAGACGGCGGTGAAGCCGAGACGCTGCTGGAGTTCGCGGATATCTGTGCGTACCTTGCGGCGCAGGCGCGCATCGAGGTTGGAAAGCGGCTCGTCGAGCAGCAGCACCTGCGGCTCCAGCACCAGCGCGCGGGCGACGGCGACGCGCTGCTGCTGGCCGCCGGAGAGTTCGGCGGGCAGGCGATGGCCCATGCCGGCAAGGCCGACCAGCGCCAGCCCCTCCTCTGCCTTCTCGCGCGCTTCCTTGCGGTTGAAGCCGGAGGATTCCAGGCCATAGGCGACGTTGTCGCGCGCATTCATGTGCGGAAAGAGCGCATAGGACTGGAAGACCATCGAAACATCGCGCTCATTGGCCGGCAGCATGGTGACGTCCTTGCCGCCGATCAGGACTTTTCCGGCCGAAGGATGTTCGAGGCCTGCAAGCATGCGCAGCGTCGTCGTCTTGCCGCAGCCGGAAGGGCCAAGCAGGGTGACGAGCGTGCCGCGCTCGATGGTGAGCGAGAGGTCCGGAATGGCGGTGAAGGCTCCAAACGTTTTGCGCACGTTCTGGAAGACGACGGAACCGGCTTTGGGGTTGATCATGCGATTTTCTCCTGGCGAGAGGAAGCGGATGTGGCGAGGCCGGCGACGCGGTTTTCACGGCGCAGGCGCCGTTCGCCGACGATGAGCTGGAAGCCGGCGATGACGGTGATCATCACGACGATCAGCATGGTGGAATAGGCGATGGCCACACCGTATTCCCCGTTCTCGACGAGGCCGACGATGTAGGAGGTCGCCATGTTGTACTCGGCGCTGACGAGGAAGATGACGGCGCTGATGGAGGTGATCGCGCGCACGAAGGAATAGACGAGCGCGGCGGTGATGGCCGGGCGTAAGAGCGGCAGGATGACCTTGCGGATCGTACGGAAGCTGTTGGCCCGGAGCGTCAGGGAGGCCTCGTCCAGGCTCTTGTCGAGCTGGCTCATCGCCGCGATGCCGCCGCGCACGCCGACCGGCATGTTGCGGAAGACGAAGCAGGCGATCAAGATGAGGGCCGAGCCGGTCATTTCCAGGGGCGGCAGATTGAAGGCCATGATGTAGCTGACGCCGATGACTGTGCCTGGAATGGCAAAGCTCATCATCAGGGCGAACTCGAAGGCATTCTTGCCGACGAATTTTTGACGCACGATAATATAAGCCGTCAGCAGGCCGACGGCGGCGGTCAGCGGGGCAGACACCAACGCGATTTCTATCGTTGTCCAGAACGAGTTCCAGGCGACGCCCGTCCAGGCAATCCCATTTTCGAAGCTGATCGAGAAGGCCTTGGCGTAGTGGTCGAGCGTCAACGAGTTGTCGAGACCCCAGGTCTTCACGAAACCGCCGATCAGGATCATGCCGTAGATGACGAGCGTGAAGAGAATCCACGGGATGACGACGGCGTGAACGCCGATCGACAGCCCGCGCGGCAGAGCAATATGCGATCCGCTATCGCCCTTGCCGGTGACGGTGGCGTAGTTCTTGCCCGACAGCCAGACGCGCTGGGCGAGGAAGGCGGAGAGCGTGAAGAGCAACAGCACCGTGGCGAGCACGGCGGCGCGCGACGGATCGTTCTGCGACCCGACCACGGCAAAGAAGATTTCCGTCGAGAGCACGCCATTGCTGCCGCCGAGCACCAGCGGATTGCCGAAGTCGGCCATGCTTTCGATGAAGCCGATGAGGAAGGCGTTGGCGAGACCGGGCTTCATCAGCGGCAGCGAGACCCGCCAGAACGTGCGCCAACGGTCGGCGCGCAGCGTCGTGGACGCCTCCTCCATCGACGGGCTGACGCCCTCGACGACCCCGATCAGCACGAGGAAGGAGATCGGCGTGAAGGACAGCACCTGCGCGATCCAGATGCCGGTGAGGCCGTAGAGCCAGCGCCCGGGCTCGAAGCCGAACAGTTGCGACAGCCCCTGCGTGACGACACCGGCGCGCCCGAAGAGCAGGGTGAGCGCCAGACCGATGACGAAGGGTGGAGTGATGATCGGCAGGATCGTCAGCAGCCGAAGGCCCTTCTTGAAGGGAAAACGCGTGCGGGTGGCGACGAGCGCGAAGGCGAGGCCGAGCAGGGTCGAGCCGAGGCCGCTCATGATGGCGAGCCAGAGCGTACGCCAGGCGACGCCGCAGCGACCGGCGCCGATCAGGCAATTGAGGCTCCAGATGCTTGGATCCTGCACGTTGCGGATGAAGTTATCCGCATTGAAAGACCCATCGAAATCCTGCACCGAGCCGACGAACATGCTGCCGATCGGGTAGAAGACGAAGACTGCGACGAGGAAGACCAGCAGCGCAATCGCGCTGACGACAAACGCGTCGCCCTTCATGACACCGCGCTCGGCAAGGCCGAAGGCGAAGAGCAGCACGAAGGTGATGGCAGAGAGCACCGCACCCGCCCCCATGGAAGCCTGGCCATTCGAGAGTGTGCCGAAGAGCGTTTCGCTCACCGTCCAGGTCCAGCCGGACAAGCCGATGGCGAGGCCCTGGAGCGACAGGAAGAGAACACCGATCGCGCCGGTCCAGGCGAGCGCGGCGCCGCGGCGCATCGGGTCTGCCATGCCGCGGGCCACGATCGCCAGAAGAAAGAGCACGAGCGCACCGGCAAGCCACAGCCGGCCATGCGCGAAAATCTGCACGATACCGGGGGCGGCCTCCGGAGAAAGGGGGAAAGCGGCCAGCCAACCGAGTCCGAAGAAGCCGTTCTCGATCCGATACCAGGGCAATAGGATCAATGCGACCGCGCCGAGGACAAGGACGATGTCCAGCCTACGATTGCCATGTCTCATGGCTGACCTCGCTGTCTTTGAGTGTGAGGAGGCGGCGCCCGGGGAGACGGGCGCCGCCGGTCAGGGCATCAGTTGGCGGCGGCGCCGATTTCCCGATCCCAGCGTTCCAGCAGTGCCTTGCGCTTTGCTGGGTCGCCATAGGTCTTGAAGTCGTAGTCGATCAGCTTGATGTCCTCGAAGCGCGGCGCCTCCTTCGGGATTACGGCGCTCTTGTTGGAAGGCAGCTGGAAAGACTTGGCATCCTTCATGCGCGACTGGACTTCCGCCGTCAGCGCCCAGTCGTACCAGACCTTCGCATTTTCGAGGTTGCGGGCGCCCTTGATGATCGACATGGAGCCGATCTCATAGCCGGTACCTTCGCAAGGCGTGATCGACTTGACCGGGAAGCCTTCAGCCGTCTGCGCCACCGCATCGTGCACGAAGACGATGCCGAGCGCCGTCTCGCCGCGTGCTGCGGCCTTGACGGGTGCCGATCCGGACTTGGTATATTGCGATATGTTGCCGTTCAGCTTCTTCAGGTAGTCGAAAGCCTGGTCCTCGCCCATGATCTGCACGAGAGAGGCGAGCGCCGTGTAAGCGGTGCCGGAAGAATTCGGGTTCGCGATTTGAATTTCACCCTTCAGTTCCGGTGCCAAAAGGTCGGCCCAGCAGACTGGCTCCTTGTAGCCCTTGGTCTTGAAGATTTCCGTGTTGTAGCCCCAGCCGAGCGCGCCGGCATAAACGCCGACGGTCTTGTAACCGGAGCTTTCTGCCTGCTTCTTCGCCCAGTCGTTGAGTTCGTCGAGTTTCGACGACTTGTATTCCAGCGTCAAATTTTCCGATGCCGCCTGGAGATGCGGATCGCCTGTACCAGCCCACCAGATGTCGGTCTTCGGGTTACGAGACTCGGCGCGCACCTTGGCATAGGTCTCGCCCGACGAGAGGCGAACCATGTTCACCTTGATGTCGCTATGCGACTTCTCGAAATCGCCCTTCATCTGCTCGCAGATCACGACGTCCGCCGAGCAGATGAGGTTGAGTTCGCCGGCCGCCTGCGCCGGTAGCGCACCGAGCGCCGTGCCGGCGAAGAGCATGAGGGAAAGGGTCTTCATTTTCATTGGGGCATCCTCCTGTTGCCTGGGTTAATTCTCGCACGAACAAGACACAGCGCGGCCATCGGCCTGCCCGCGGCGGCGTGTGCATGTTTTCGGATTGTGGTTTGTGGAAAGACCTTGATCAGTTTGTCACGGCGATTTCCGCATCGAACCTGCGGAGCAGTCGACTTCGTTCACCCGGCGAGCCGAAGGTGGCAAAGTCATAGTCCACCATCTTGATCATCGAGATATCCGGGGCTGCAAGCGGCAGGCTGGATTTCGCGTTGGATGGCACTTGGTTTTGGCCCGACGCCGCGCCTGTACCCTGCCCTTCCGGGCTCAGCGCGAAATCGACGAAGCGCTTTGCTTCCTCGATATTTCGTGCGCCTTTAACGATGCTCACGGCGCCGATCTCGTATCCGGTGCCCTCGCAGGGCGCGACGATGACGAGGGGAAAGCCGACTTGCTTCTGCGTGACGGCGTCATGCATGAAGGAAATGCCGATGAGCGTTTCTCCGCGCGCCGCCGCCTTGACGGGCGCAGCCCCCGAGGGGGTGTAACGCTCGATATTGCGGTTGAGCGCAGCGAGATAACGGAAAGCCTCGTCCTCGCCGAAGAGCTGCACCAACGTCGCAAGCGTCGTGAAGGCGGTGCCGGACGAATTCGGATTGCCGCTCTGGATGCGGCCGCGATAGGCGACGTCCGTGAGGTCCTTCCAGCAGGTCGGCGCGGGCAGCTTCAGCTCGCGCAGCAGGTCGGCATTGTAGGCAAAGCCGAGCGCCCCCGCATAAATGCCGGCCGAGCGGCCGCCGGACATGGCGAAGAAGTTCTGCGCCCACGGCAGCATGTCGCGCTCATGGGCAGGCTGATACGGTTCGAGAAGATTTTCAGAACCGGCCTGCAGATGGGTATCGCCGGTGCCGCCCCACCAGACATCGACGGTAGGCGCCGCTTTCTCCGCGCGGATCTGATTGAGGATATCGCCGGTGCTCTTGCGCGTCACCGAAATTTCGAGCCCGGTCTTTGCCTCATAGGCCGTCTTCATCGCGGCACACCACATCTCGTCCACACCGCACAGAACGGTGAGCGACGGGGCTGCCATGCCGGTGCTGGCGCTCGCCAGCCACAAAGCTGCTACCGCGCTGAAAGCGGTGATGCCTCTCACAATTTCCTCCCATTGGACCTTGCGTCCCAATCTCCGCAGTCAGGATGTCACATCTGTTTCCATGCGCAATCGAAGAATGGTTACGGTTCTTACAGCGGGAGCGGCTTCATCGTCGAAAACATGACAAAGGTTACAAATGTGACAAATCGCATAACAAGAGCTCGCTTTGAAGATCGTGGCGGCTCTGCCTATAATAGGCGCGGGAGGACGTGCATGTGTTGAATGAGAGGATAACCATTCTGATCGTCGAGGACGATCCGGACATGGCGGAGCTTATCTCCGACCTCGTTGAGGCGGAAGGATGGACAGCGCTCACCGCGCCGTCCGCGGAAGAGGCCACGATCGTACTTTCGCGCGAAACCGTGCATCTCGTGCTCGTCGACCATAACCTGCCCGGCACCTCCGGCCGCACCTTCGCGCAGCGCCTGCGTGCGCAGGCCAATATCGGCATTGTCATGGTGACGGCTGCCGGCAGCGCCGTGGACCGGGTGCTCGGTCTCGAAACCGCGGCAGACGACTATGTCGTCAAACCCTTCGAGCCCATCGAATTGACTGCCCGTATCAAGGCCGTGCTGCGCCGGACGATCCCCTCGCTGAAGCCGGACCGGGAAAGCGAGCGGGAGCATGAACCGACATCCCTGAAGCTCGGCGAATGGTCGGTGGATCTCAAGGGCCGCCGCGCCATCTGCCGCACCGACCCTGCCAAGTCGCTCACGAGCGCCGAATTCGCGCTGCTCGAAATCCTCGCCGAAACGCCCAACACACCCGTTAGCCGCGCGCATATCCTCGATCGATTGGGCGCGGAAAGCGAGCGCTATATCGACCGCAATGTCGACGTGCTCGTGCTGCGTCTGCGTCGCAAGATCGAGCGCAATCCGGACCTGCCGCGCCATATCAAGACGCGCCGCGGCAAGGGCTATGTTCTCGACACAGACGATGGCGAGATCGCACCGTGATCAGCCGCCCCTTCCTCTCCTCCATCGCCTTTCGCCTGCCCTTCGCCATCGCCTTCATCTGCGTGCTCGTCTTCAGCCTTTCGACCATTGCCGTCTACGGCCTGCAGCGGGCGCGCCAAGAGATGGCCGCCTATGGCCTGCAAGCGTTTTCGAGTCTCGCCAAGGCCTCGCTGGTCTCGCGGCAGGTTTCCGATCTCGTCTCCAGTGCGCCCTTCCTGATGAATGCGACCTCACCCTACCGGGTCTCCAGCGAAAGCCGCTCGGTCGTCGTGCAGGTCGACGCGCTTTTACGCGCCATGCAACCTGAAAACGACGGGGCTGCCGTGCAGGGTTTTGCGAGTAGCCGCATCATCGAGCTGCTGGAAACGATCCGCACGCAAACGACGACCCTTGCGGGCGACGCGGAATCGGCTCAGCAGCACAAGGCGGAGGCTGCGGCAGCACTTGGCGAGATCGCGACCGGCAGCGGCATTGCAGACGCCGGTTTCCGCAGTCGGTTGAACGCCATCGTGCAATCCGCCTCCAACTCGGACAGCCTCTTTCAGCTCGGCGAACTGCGGCGGCGCTACGTGTCGGAAACCGCGCCTCGCCTCGAACGTGCCGCGCCGGACACCCGGATTGCCGCCGCCGAGCTTGCGCCTTACGAACGGGTCTTCGAGGCACAGACGCGGTATCTCCTCGAAATGTTCGCCATCCGCGCCGCCGTCTCGCGTCTGCACAACGTCTCACGCGATCTGTCGCATGCGACGGAAACCCAAAGCGAGGCCGTCGCCCGCAGCCTCAGTGATGACCTCGTCTCGACCTCCGATGCCTTGAGCCGCATCCTCGTCATCGTCGCCGTCGCCTCGCTGCTGGTGCTGGCAATGGCCGTCGTCTCGATCCGATCGGTCATGCGCGTCTCACGCGGCATCGTCTCCCTTTCGAACGGCATGAACGCGCTGGCAGAAGGTCGCAAGGATGTTGATACGCCGCGCTATGACGGCACGGAAACCGAGCTCGTGCGCCTGCTCGAAGCCTTCCGCGCGTTCCGGGAGAGCGTCGAGCGCGTGACGCAGCTGCGGCGCACGGCAGAGGCCGCCGCACGCACCATCCGCTCCACCTTCCGCAGCATGAACGAGGGCATCGCGTTGTTTGATCCGCGCGGCCGGCCGATCACCATGAACCGGCGTGTCATCGAGCTGGTCGGCTGGTCTGGTTCGGCCAGGAAACTGCCGCTCCGCAGTTTCGTGGCGCCGCTGCCAGAGATCGAGCCGACTCTCCTGCCGGCCGAAAACGATGCTGGCCTGCTCTCCGACCGGTCGGTGCTGCGCCACCGCTCCGACGCGGGTCGGGTGACGGAAGTGTCGCTGTCGCGCCAGCCCGATGGCGGAATCGTGCTGCTGGCGCGCGATATTACCGACATAGACCGGCAGGAGGCGGAGGCAGCAAAGATCCAACGCCTCGACGGCATCATGCGCATGACCCACCAGGTGAGCCACGAAGTAGGCAACATGATCGGCATCATCACCGGTAGCCTCGGCCTGCTGGAGCGCGAAACCGGCTTCAATGACCGGCAAAAACGGCACCTCGCCCGCATCCGTAAAGCTGCCGACCGTGGCAGGTCGCTGGCCGGGAGCATGCTTTCCATCGGCAGCCAGCAGCCGATCCATCCAGGCGCGGTGGAGATTGGCGCCGTGCTGCGCGGCATGGCCGACGTGCTGGAAATCGCGATCGGCGAAAATTGCCGGCTTGCCTTCGAAATTGCCGACGACCTGCCTATCGTCTTCATCGACACGGCGCTCTTCGAGCAATCGATCCTCAATCTTTGTCTCAACGCCGCTGCGGCCATGCCAGCGGGTGGAACGATCCTCATTCGTTGCTCCCGCAGCGAGGCTGGCGTCAGCGTCAGCGTGACGGATGACGGCATCGGCATGTCGCCGGAGGCCGTCGACAAGGCGTTCGAGCCCTATTTCACCACGCGCGACGCGGAAGGAGGCGCGGGTCTTGGCCTTGCAGTGGTCTATGGCTTCGTACGCCAAAGCGGTGGCGACGCTCGCATTTCCTCGCTGCCGGGCAAGGGAACCGTCGTTGAACTTTTGTTTCCGGCGTGAATTCTCATTGTCGCCTTGATGATATTCGAACCATCGACCCCCGTGCGAGCGTCGCATGGTCCACGCGAAGCTGCGACACTCTCAGGTTGCCTCGAACCATGTTCGGTTCCTGGGGCTCATAAGCGACCCGCCGCACTTCTACGAAAGGCAAATCAGCACCGCGCTATCTATGCCGTGCGAAAAGAACGCCCATGGCGTTGAGCCGAATACGAAAAGCCCCAGAAGGCGGCTCGCATCGTCGACAAAATCTCGAGAGGCACTATTGCCTGCCCAGTCGTTTATTTGCTCAACGCTTCGACAAGAGTTGGTAACGCTTCAAAGGCGGTCGCGTAGCGTTCGGCGCAACAGCACCTTATCCGCGGCCGGCGTTCGCCAGCCTCTGACCTGCACGCACCGGAGAGGCAGTAGGCAAATGATCGACGCCCATTCTGACTAAATTAAAAGTACGGCCGCCTTCCGCTGTCACCTTGAACCGGGAAATGAGATCGGCAAGCATGACGACCTCCTCAGCCAACCTGCTCGTGCTTGCCGTCGCCTCTTCAACCATGGCCGCATTCTGCTGCGTGACCTGATCCATCTGATTAACGGCCGAATTGATCTCGGAAAGACCGGTTGTTTGTTCTCGCGCTGCAGTTGCGATTGAATGGACATGATCGTTGATCTGGGTCACCTGGCTTTGGATGACGCTCAATGCATTGCCAGTCTGGGTCACCAGTCTGACGCCGGTCTGCACCTCCGTGCTCGAACGGGTGATCAATTCCTTGATATCCTTTGCGGCGCGGGCAGAACGCTGAGCAAGTTCGCGAACTTCTTGTGCAACGACTGCAAAGCCTTTGCCAGCCTCCCCGGCACGCGCCGCCTCGACGCCGGCGTTAAGCGCCAGCAGGTTCGTTTGAAACGCGATCTCGTCGATGACATTGATGATCTGGCTGATCTCGCCGGACGCCCGCTCGATACGGCCCATGGCCGCAACGGCATCAGTCACAACCGCGCTCGATTGATCCGTGCTTTTCCGCGCTTCGCCGACCATGTGGCTGGCTTCCGAGGCTCGATCGGTAGAGCTCTTGACGGCGGATGTGATCTCCTCAAGGCTTGCGGCGGTTTCCTCCAGCGAGGCGGCCTGTTGCTCTGTGCGTTTGGAGAGGTCCCCGGCCGCATCGCTTAGCTCGCCAGTGCCGGAATTGATCGTATCGATCGCACTCCTGACTTCAGTCATAACGGTTCGCAGGCCGTCCATCGTCGAATTCACATTGCGCTTGAGTTCTCCGAACGCGCCTTGGAATTCCCCTTGCATTTCCCCGGTCAAGTCTCCTTGCGCAAGTGCCGCGATCACTCGCTGGGTCTCTCCGACACCACGCTGGACGGAAAACACAAGCTCATTGACGCTTGCCGCGAAGCGGTCAAGATCGGGGTTGTCGTAAGTCTTCTCAATTCGCTTCGTGAAGTCGCCAGCCACCGCCCCGGCAACGACGCTGGAGATATTCGATGACAGATCAGCGCTCTTGGCCTGCAACGCGCTTTCCTGGGCGTTGAGATGACGCATCATAAGGGCATTCTGCTTGAACACTTCCACGGCGCCGGCCATCTCGCCAATTTCGTCGGCCCGGCCCCCATACGGCACGGCTGTCTCGAGGTCACCGTTGGCAAGATGTTTCATGCTTGCCGTCAACTGCTCGATCGGGCGAGCGACCGCTTTGGAGCCGAAAACGGCCGACCCGACAAGCGTGCTCACCACCACAAGTCCGATGCCGAGACTGACCTGCAACGCCAAGTTAGATGCTGCGTCCATCTGCTGACTTGCTTCTTCCGCTTTGGCTTTCGCCGCCGTTACACACTCGTCGAGGAGGGATCCGATCTCGTCTGCGATGTTCAGAAGCTTGCCTTGAGCGGACTTTCCCGAGTCGGAGGCATTGGAGCTGTTCAATCGTGCGTCGATTGTCTTCGAGAGACCATCATATTCCATCATCCATTGACTTGTCAGCTCGTTGACCTTGGCCAGTCGATCCTTGTTTGCCTGAAGCGTGACATGGCTGCCGGCACTTGTCAGATAGTTGATGACCGACTTATGTCGCTTGTCGACATATTCGCGGGCTTTCGTCGCGTCGGCCATATTTTCTGCCAGACGCAGCTCCAACATCCCCGCCAGCATCCCACGCAAGGACGCCTTTGCATCGACGAGATCACGGGAGATCAACAACTGCATTCGCCCAAAATCCGAACTCTTGCCGACTGAGCTGCCCCCGACCCAAAATGTCGCTAGCAGGACCGCGACCATCACGATGCCGGCAGCGGCCGTGGCCGTCAATTTGGCACTGATACGATTTAGAAACTTCGGCATTTGCTGGGCTCCTTGCCGCACGGGCAGTCGAGCTCCCGGCTGACGCGATAGGTCGACAAGCTGGACAAGAATGCTCCAGCGACTGGCGTTCAAACTCACGACTTCAACACACACTCTGCGACGCGGCGGTTTATTAGAATTATGACAAAAAGTTTAAGTATATGTTGAGAGCACGCTGAGGCTTTCGCCCCTGCCGGTTAGAAGGCGACCACACGTCTTCACCTTATCGATCTGGCATGCGATCAGACCGCTTCAGCTAGAGTTCAAGCGGAAAGTGATGTGTTGAATCGACGAGGATGCATCGAGGTCTTGCCGTTTGTCCCGAAGGCTCTCGACAAGCAACGGCGGAGACATACTCCTAAACTTTCGCGAATATTAATTTGGGAGGAGCACGGAATGAAACGAGCGGCCAGTTGTTCATGCGGTCAGCTTTCGATCACCACCGACGGAGAACCCGTCAAAATCTCCGCATGCCATTGTCGGTCTTGCCAACGTCGCACCGGCAGCGCGTTCGGAGTGGCCGTCTTCTTCCGCACGGATCAAGTGGAGACGTCCGGAGCGTCGACCAGCTACGTCCGGTCGGGCGACAGCGGGAGCTCGATCGAGTTCAGTTTCTGTCCTGCATGCGGTTCGACGGTTTTCTGGATGCCGGAGTTCAGGAAAGGTCTCGTCGCCGTCGCCTTGGGATGCTTCACCGACCCATCCTCGCTGGCGCCAACGCAAAGCGTCTACGAGGAAAGTCGCCTGGAATGGGTGTCGTTCGATTTCACCTAGGAGAACGGGCGTTCACAGTTGGGGTCTCTTTTCTCCACGCGATCTGCGAGTGCCAGCCTCGACAGTCACTTTTGTAATTCCCTCGCGCGCAAAAACATTAATATCAAAGTATGATATTTTCAGCGTCGGCGTTGGGTTTGAAGCTGTTCGGGCTCGTTAGCCTTGCCTTCCATCGACGTCCTGAAGCGACGTCGATGGAGGCCAGCGAAAACGTTGTGGTAAGTCTCCTCCTCGACGAATGATGCAGGCACTCGGCAGCGGACCGAAACGATCCCAAGTCTTACGTCACCATCCGCAGGATCGCCGCGCTCCGTGAGGCGGGGAAAACCGTGGAGGAGGTTTGGTCCGAGAGTTGCTCGGAAACCGCGGTCGAATACGCAGACTGAGAGAGACATATATTTAAGAATTCGCTCTCGTGAATAGCCTCCGCTTCAATCCTATCCCGGATACGTCGTCATCTCCACGCGACCGCGTCGTAGCGACCAAGTCCATGCCCAACATGGCCAACCAGAACCGCTCGAAACAGTCTTTTGGGTCGACAGAGGGATCCTCTGTGGTCGGCCGGCTAGCCGGTAAAAACGTCAACCATCTCCTCCAAGGCGTACGTACGTTCGAGGTTCGGTGATGGCGGCGGACACCGCTGCCTTGTCTTTCAGCATCCCTTTGGCGAAGTGGGCGAACAGACTGTCGCGCGCATCAGCGATCCACGGGTCGAGTTCTGTCCTGGCCTTCCTTCGGATCTTTGTCTGGAACCGATCAATTAGATTGCGGGCTTGGATCAAGGCGGGAACGCCGGCTTCTATGGCCGCAATGGTGATTGTGTCAGCTTTACCCAGTTGATCGCGAGCAGTTGTCATCAATCGGGCAACCGTTCTGGCGGATAGCACTTTTTGAAGTTGCTGATCGCAAGCCCGCTCAGACCGCCGTCGCCTTGCGGCCCACTCGCCGACGACACGAGAGCAACCACGGAAGCCTTTGCACTTTAGCTGTCGCCAGAGTTCAGCGCCGGTTGTTTCCGCTTCCGGCGCCCAGTTGGCGAAAACGGCCGTCGATCGAACCCTGCCCGGCGTCACCCTTTACCGGCCCCTATCAGGTCGTTATATTCACCGGATGATGAGTAGCGACAACATTTCGGCGCGGCGCATTCCCAGGCAACACCGCTCTCAGCAAACCGTGGAGGCCGTCCTTGCTGCCGTTCCTCTGGTCGTGAAACGGCACGGGGCCGGATGTGTCACGACCAACCGCATTGCCGAGGTCGCAGGAGTGAGTATCGGCTCACTGTATCAGTATTTTCCGGACAAGAGATCGATTTTCAGTGCTTTGCATGAGCGCCATGTCGATGACGTTCGAAACTTGCTGGAGCGCTATGTCGGCGCACATGAGTCATCGTCCTTCAGCAGATTTGTGGTCGAACTGGTTGAGGAACTTGTCGATCTACATTGCGTGGAGACAGAATTGCACCAGTTGATTTCCGCGTCGATCAACGAGGGCCCGGAACATTTTCGCCACGCATTGCGATCGGCGTTTGAGCAGGCCATCGCTCGAAGCGGCTATGAAAATATGAACCGCATCTTGTTCGTCCTGCCGAGTCTGGTCGAAGGTGTCGTCCACGGGGTAACATTATCGCCATTCACGTCCCGCGAGGCCAAGGGCGAAGCGGTGAAGGCGACCCTCGCCTACCTGTCCACCCATCCCGAGTTGGGTCGATAAGTCGCCTTAGAACCGAACATGCCGAATCAAGGCATAGGTTCACTAGGATCGGCCCGCCTTTTTGGCAAAATACCGGACGTTTTCGTCGATCCAATCACCAAGACTCTTTGGTGGGCGTTGGAGCACTTGCTGCACACCATCGCTGACAGTGGCGAGCCGGCCCTCGCGAACAGCCCTCCAGATGTCGACCAGCACCTCGCATACGCGCGATCGGCCCACATCGGCCCCTGAACATTAAAGGGGCGCAGATATACGGTAGGCGGATCATAGGACGAACGGGATTGCGCGGAACCCGTTTTCATCAAGAGCAGGTTTTTCTTCCCAGAGGTAATCGCCAGTCAGGTTCACATGCTCCCATGTGAGCGGTGACAGGCTGGACAGCAGATGGTCCGGAATAGCCTGTCCAGCATTGCGCAGGGCATCAACGATGCGGCCGGTGTAGATTGTGTTCCAATGAATGATGGCGCTGACGATCAGGTTGAGTGCGGATGCCCGGATCGAAAGGTTTTCCTGGCTGCGATCGCGGAAACGGCCCAGACGATGAAGATTGACCGCACGAACGAGACTGTTCCGGCTTTCTCCCTTGTTCAATTCGGCCGTCGTGGTCTTGCGCAATTGCTCGTCGTTGATCCAGTCGAGGGTGAATATGGTTCGTTCAATCCGGCCCATCTGGCGCAACGCCTGGGCGAGACCACTTTGCCTCGTGGTTGCTGATAGCCGCTTCAGCATGAGCGAAGCGCTGACGGTGCGTGTGCGCAGCGAGGTCATCAGGCGCAATATGTCGTCCCAATTTGCCCGGATCAGATCAGCGTCGATCCGGTCACCCATGACATTCTGTAGAATTCCGTATTGCTTAGCCGGTTCGAAGCCATAGAGGCATCGCCCGTCGAGATCGGGGATGCGCGGCACGAACGCGAAGCCGAGCGCATGACAGAGGGCAAACACAAGATCGCTGACGCCGCCGCCGTCGACATGATGACGGATAATATGGAGACCGGCATCAGTTTCCAGCAATGCGTCGAGCACATGAACGGCTTCACTCGCCGTCGCGGCGATGATTTTTGTGTGAAAGGGCGCGTAGCGGCCAGAGATCGCGGTGTAGAGTTTGATGATGGGGTTGTTTCCATACCTGCCATTGACGCTGCCAGCGACTTCGCCACCGTCACCAAGATGGATATGCTGTCCGTCCGACGAGGAAACTGTGTTCGATCCGAACATGGTCGAGAATGGCGTGGAGTGTTGAGCTTCCACCAGCTTGGCGAGCGCTAGCGTGAAGGTCTCTTCGCGGAAATGCCAGATTGCCATCTGCTGTAGCTGTCGGCGTGTGATGCCGGGGCAGGCATGCGCCATCTTCGAGAAGCCGAGATTTGTGGCTTCGGCGATCAGCGCCGCATAGAACACGCGCAAGTTAGAAGGTGGCCGACCGGTCTGAAGATGCTCGAACAGCGAACTGAAGCCGGTCATCCGGTCAATATCGGCTACAAGATCCGTCAACCGGACCGGCGGCATGGTGGTTGCAACACGTCTCGCAAATGCGGTTGCGGCTTCGGTTTCCGTGGTCCTGACCGCTGGAACCCGCAATCCCTTCGCGCCGATGCGGGTATCGCCTCGGCCGGCTTCCAGGCGACGTGCCGCCTCACGCAGTTTTTGATCCAGCGCTTCGGCCTTCTGGGTGAGATAGGTCTCGACATCGATCGGAATCGCGACCGGAATACGGGCCTCGGCTTTGATGACAGCAAACGTCTGTTGCGAGATCATGTGCTCGTCTAGTGCACGGTAAGCGCGGGAACCCCTGATCCATATGTCTCCGGCGGCAATCCTGTTCTTCAGTTCGACGATGAGAAAAAGTTCCAGCATCTTCCGGTCGATAGCGCCATCGGCGCCAACGATTTCTTTGCGCCATCGCGCGTTCGCCAGCAACAAGGCCTTGCGGACCCAAGGCTGCTCTGCTGATCTGGAGCCTTTCCTCCAGGCAGTTTCCATCCGCACGATAGCTTCGATGAAATGTGCGTTTCGGCGGTTTCCTTCGAAGGTGAACGATGCCAAAAATGGAGTGACAAACCGCCGGATGCGCACATATTGAGCCGACAGGTAGGTGATCAGATCATCCTCGCTTCGAGGCCTTTTGACCGCTTTTGCCGAGGCAGTTGCCTGAATGAGCTCTTCCCAGCTCGTCACGGTGGTCACCGCCTCATCAAGGGAAAGCCCGGATTCGCGTTGGGCGGTGATGGCTTCGCCGAAGTTCGCGAAGAAATCGAGTGCGGATGTCGCAGACGATGCGCTTTCGAGGAGTTGCTTGTCACGGGTTGCCTCTGCCTGTCGAAAACTCTTGCCGATCAACGTCTCGAACATGCCGATCGCCGCGTCGGTGAGTGCGATTTCCATTTCCAGAAGAAACGCTGCCAATGTCGCGTGACGGCGGCCAGGTCGCATCTGCTCAAAGTTCTGGGCAGTCAGACGACGGCCTTCCTGTGCCATCCGACGAACACGGTGAGCCGGGATCGCCTGAAGCACATCATTGGGAATACCGGCATGTCGCACGGCCTCAAGCCGATCGATCAATCCCCGCATGGCCGATACTCCGGCTTTGCCAGGAGGTTCTCGCAACCAGGATATGCCGCTCTGTTTTGCGCGTCGTCCCGCGCCGAGCAAAGCTTCCATTCGGATGATAAGGTCTGGCGCCAACCTTCCAGCGACGTCGGCATACAGCGCCTCCTCGGCTTCGGTACAAGCCTGCCCGGCCAGCCGTTCGAGCACGGTAATGCCGGGAATAACGATGCGCCGCCGCCGCATCTCGTCAGCCAGTGTTGCAACGACAAATTTGTCTTTCGTCGCAGCGATCGCAATGCCGCGCGCGAAAGCAAGCAGGTCGGCGCGCAAAGGATGGGACAATTCGGTGAAGCCATAGTGCTGCCGCAGAATGGCAAGCTGCTCATAGCGGGTTGCCGCTCTCCGTGCAAAAGTGGAAAGCGCCTCCGGATCGATCCCAAGTTGTTCGGCCAGAAACGACAGCGCCACAGAAGGGATGACTTCCCCGCGCTGGATTAGGCGGCCTGGATAACGAAGCGCACAGAGCTGAAGCGCCAATCCTAGTCGAGTGTCATCATGGCGTCGAGTTTCGATAAGACGACGATCATCATCATCAAGGCTCCAATGCCGGATCAGGGTGTCATCATCGGTCGGCAATGCAAGGAAATTCTGCCGTTCGGCATCCGTCAAAATCATCCGGCGGGGCATCGGTACTCCGTTCGTCACAAAAAGATCGGAGATAACCGTTCATAGAGCTTACATTGCAAGACGGGTTATGTGACAATCTACAGACTTTGGCACGACCAAATGAAGAATGTCACACAAACGGACGTATAAATGACAGCTCTGATCGGATATGCGCGGGTGTCGAAAGCCGACGGCAGCCAGGTCCATGACCTCCAGCGCGATGCGCTGATCAAGGCTGGCGTCGAGGTCGATAACGTCTATGAGGATTCCGCCTCGGGCAAGCAAGATGATCGTCCCGGTCTAGCGGCTTGCTTGAAGGCGCTGCGCGCTGGCGACACGCTCGCCGTCTGGAAGCTTGACCGTCTCGGTCGTGACCTGCGTCACCTCGTCAATCTCGTGGACGACCTCACAAAGAGGAACATCGGTCTGAAAGTACTCGCAGGCGAAGGCGCATCGATCGACACTTCCACAGCGAACGGCCGGCTGGTGTTCGGAATATTTGCCGCTCTTGCCGAATTTGAGCGGGCACTGATCATCGAGCGGACCAAAGCAGGCCTAGCGGCAGCCCGAGCGCGTGGCCGGAATGGCGGGGCGCCATTCAAAATGACGCCTGCGAAATTACGCCTTGCTCAAGCAATGATGGGAAAACCTGAGACGAAGGTGGCCGATCTCTGCGCAGAACTCGGCATCACCCGTCAGACCTTATACCGGTTTGTAGGTCCCAAGGGTGAGTTGCGGGGCGATGGTGAACGTCTGCTCGGACGGAAAAAGATCACTTTGGGAGTAAGAAAATGAAAGAATTGGAGGGAGGGCGAGCAGGGCAGATTTGGCGCGACGGAAATACCGTCAGGAGGCCATCTGGTCCTTGGACGCCTACAGTACATAGGTTTTTGCGCCATTTGCAAAACAGCGGCTTTTCTGCTGCACCAATTCCTGTCGAACTAACGCAACATCAAGAAACCGTAACTTACGTCAAAGGGCGCGTTTGTGAGCATTTGGCGGATCGACTTGTTGGTTCGGAGCGGATGCTACGCTCTGCAGGCGAGCTTCTGCGTAAATTCCATTCAGCTTCGCGTGGGTTCCTGGACGTTGATCGCGAGATCCAAATGTGGATGCTGCCGCCACAAGAACCTCGCGAGATTATCTGCCACGGTGACTTCGCCCCCTACAATGTCGCAACTGAGGGCGATGCGGCTGTCGGGATCATTGATTTCGACACCGCACATCCGGCGCCAGCCTTATGGGATCTGGCCTACGCAGTTTACAGATGGGCGCCATTGTCTGACTATTCCAACCATGGCGTTGTGTTCGATGTCCGTGAACAATTGCATCGCGCAAGCATCTTTTGTGCATCCTATGGCGCGACAGCCGACGAAAAGCGCAGGCTTCCCGAGGCGATCTGCGGACGACTGCAAGCATTGGTGGATTTCATGCATTCAAGAGCAGAAACAGGAGACTCAACCTTCGTGGAGGACGTGGAGGCCGGCGACGCCGCCATATACCTCAGGGACATAGAGTACGTTCAGAAAAATCGTGATCGGCTGTTGTCAGCACTCGGCTGACCAGAAATGAAAGCCATCCCGTATATCTGTGCCCCTTTAATGTTCGGGGGCCATCCCGGGCGTGCCCGGATAGACTTCCTCGGGAGCGTTGGTTTGCATCGGGTTCGGCACGCGAAAGTGCGCGGCCACTTCCGCGGCGGAAAGACGGACGGTGTACAAGTTGCACATATGGCAGTCCTTTCAACAGGAAACCTTGGCTACATAAGCATGTTGTCCCGGCGCGGTGAAGCCTTGGAGGGCGAAACGCCGCTTTGCCAGCGATCACGCGTATGCAGGATTTCGAAGTCATCCGACGGCGGTGGCTCGCGGAACTGGAATGCGATGACGTCCTCGATCGAACCGTGAAGCCAGCGGTCGTACTCCTCCGGCTTGAGCAAAACAGGCATGCGGTCGTTGAACGGTCTGATCTTATCATTGGCGGTCATGGTCATGCCGGCAAACACGGGGCCGAAGTCGGGAGTGTTCTTGCAGAACCCCGCCCAGGCCATCAAAGGTTGGCGGTTCTTCGAGAACCATGATCTGGTCTTCTCGCCTTTGACACCGTCAGGGTTGGCAAAATGGGTGAGCGGGATCAGGCAGCGGTATTTTGGATCAACGACGATCCGGTCCCAGAGCGGATTGGTAAGATCCGCAACGAGGCCGATGCGGCCCGGCGGCTCGCCCTCTCGCCGCATGTCGCGTGTCTGTCGCGGAAAACCCCATGGGACCGACTTCAACAACCGCAATCCGTCCTTCTCAAGGACGATCAGTCCTGGGGTGCCTTCGACGGTCTCACTCGGCACCTCAAGCGCCGGCGCCATGTCGACCGCGAAATGGGCGACAATCTCCTCCAGGCTTTTGGTGACTGCAAACAGGCGCGACACACCGGTCTCCTCAGTGGAAGTTTCTGGATTTGATTTTCAGATTATCGATATGAAGGTCGGGAATATAGATGTCGCGCGCCTGCACAGCGGGTTTGGGATTATCCCGAGGATCCGGCCCTCCTCCGTGCTTGACCTGATCGCGGCGGCCATGGGGCAGCGGGAAGTCACCGAGGCCGCCGTCCCGATTACCAACGCTTGCCAGGTCGGCGGAGAAATCGAACAGGCGCTGGGCAACGAGGTGAACGACCTCGCCTTCCCGCTGGATGCGGCCATTGATAGCCATCATGCTCGCGGTCATCAGGACACGCCGCTGGCGTTCGAACAGCGATGGCCAGACGACGGCGTTGACGATGCCAGACTCGTCTTCCAGCGTTAGGAACATGACGCCCTTTGCCGATCCAGGCCGCTGTCGCACGAGAACGAGACCAGCCGTCCAAAGCCATTTCCCGTCCCGCTGCCGCATCGCCTCGGCGCAGGTAACGATGCCTTTCCGGTCGAGGTCTTTTCGGAGAAATGACACCGGGTGCGCTCGCAGGGTGAGACCAGTATGCGAGTAGTCCTCAACCACCTCCCTGCCCTCGGTCATCGATTTCAGCGCCACTTCAGGCTCCTGCATCTCGGCTATGACCTTGGCTTCTCGCTCAGCGGCGGCCGCCCAAAGCTCGAGAGGTTCATCCCTCAGCGCCTTGATATCCCAGAGTGCCTGACGCCGTTCCAGTTCCAACGATGGGAGAAAGGCATCAGCTTCGGCGAGCTTCACCAGCGACGACGGCGACACACCAGAGCGCCGCCACATGTCGTCGGCGGAGACGAAAGGCTGGTCAGCTCGCGCCAGAATGATGCGCGCGGCGTCGTTGGCGGATAATCCCCTGACAACACGCATGCCAAGTCTTAAAGCAAAGCGGTCGGAATTGCCGATCCGTTCCATGGTGCAGTCCCAGCGCGAGCGGTTGACGCAGACTGGCCGGACTTCGACGCCGTGGTTTCGGGCATCCTGGACAATCTGGGCAACGCTGTAGAAACCCATTGGCTGGCTGTTGAGCAAGGCAGCACAGAAGACATCGGGGTGGTGACACTTCACCCACGAGCTCGCATAGGCGATCAGCGCAAAACTGGCGGCATGGCTTTCCGGAAAGCCATAGGAGCCAAACCCTTCGAGCTGGGTAAATGTCTTCTCGGCAAATTCGCGGGTGTAGCCGTTCTTGACCATGCCTTCGACGAGCTTGTCCTTGAACTTCGACACCCCGCCTGTGAACTTGAACGTCGCCATGGCGCGACGCAACTGGTCGGCTTCGCCCGCTGTAAAGCCCGCGCAGGTCATCGCAACCTTCATCGCGCTTTCCTGGAACAGCGGGACACCGAGCGTCTTTCCAAGCACGGCTTCAAGCTCGGGCGTCGGATACTCTACCTTCTCCTTGCCTTCACGGCGGCGGAGATAGGGGTGGACCATGTCACCCTGGATCGGTCCCGGTCGAACAATGGCCACCTGCACGACGAGATCGTAAAATGTCCGAGGCTTCAGGCGCGGCAGCATCGCCATCTGGGCCCGGCTTTCGATCTGGAAGGTGCCGAGCGTATCGGCCTTGCGGATCATCGCGTAGGTCGCCTGATCTTCCTGTTCCACGTCAGCCAGCCCCATGGGTATGTCCTTGTGCTCCTTCAGCAGCTCGAAGGATTTCGCCATGCAGGTCAGCATGCCGAGTGCGAGCACGTCCACCTTCATGAACTTCAGCGCCTCGATGTCGTCCTTGTCCCATTCCACGACCTGGCGGTCCTTCATGGTCGCCGGTTCGATCGGGACCAGATCGTCGAGCCTGTCCTGTGTCAGGACGAAGCCACCCGGATGCTGGCCGAGATGGCGCGGCGCCCCCATCAACTGGGCGCTAAGATCCAATGCCAACTTCAGGCGGTAGTCGGCGGTGTTCATGTTGTTGTCTATGAGCTGCTTTTCGCCGACTCCCTCCGACCAGCCCCAGACTCCGGAGGAGAGCTGGGTAATCAGGTCTTCAGGCAACCCCAAGGCCTTGCCGACATCACGTAGCGCGCCCTTGGCGCGGTACCGAGTGACGGTAGAGCAGAGGGCCGAGCGCGAGCGGCCATAGGTCTCGTATATCCATTGGATGACCTCCTCGCGGCGGGCGTGCTCGAAGTCGACGTCGATATCCGGCGGCTCGTCGCGTTCCATCGACACGAAACGCTCGAAGAGCAGGTCACCCGTCTCCGGATTGATGCTGGTGATGCCAAGGCAGTAACAAACCGCCGAGTTGGCCGCCGACCCCCGCCCCTGGCAGAGAATTCCTTGCGACCGGGCAAACCGGACGATGCTGTAGACGGTCAGGAAGTACGGTGCGTATTTCATCACCCGGATGAGCTCGAGTTCGTGAAGGATCGCCTTGCGAACCTTATCGGGGATCCCCTCGGCGTACCGGGTGGCAGCGCCCTCCCAGGCGAATTTGGTCAGTGACTGCTGCGCGTCGAGGCCTGGAACCAGAGCTTCCTCAGGATACTGGTACTGCAGCTCGCTCATGTCGAAGCGGCAGCGGTCGACGATTTCGCGGGTTCGTGCCAACGCTTCTGGATACTCCGAAAACAGTCGATGCATCTCCTCCGGTGCTTTCAAGAAGCGATCGGCATGCCGCTCGCGATCGAAGCCGACGCTGTCGATTGTCGTTCGGTTGCGGATGCAGGTGACGATGTCCTGCAACTGCCGGCGACCGGGATCGTGAAACAACACGTCGTTGGTGACGATCGTTTTCACTTTATGTCTCGCAGCCATGTTGGACAGATTGTGAAGCCGGAGGCGATCGTTGGGGCGACGGCGCAAGCACAGCGAAACGTAGGCCCTGTCGCCGAAGATCGTAGCGATCTTCCTGAGTTGGCCGGCAGTGGTCTCGTCGGCCTCATCCGGGACAAGGATGGCAATCAGGCCAGCGCTATAGGCTTCCACGTCTGACAGATCGAGGATGCATTTGCCCTTCCCTCCCCGGCTCTTGCCGAGCGAAAGCAAGCGGGTCAATCTCGAATAGGCCGGTCGATCGGTCGGATAGACCAGGATCGACAAGCCATCGGAAAGATCGAGCCGACAGCCGACGACCAATCTCACGCCAGTGGTCTTGGCCGCCTCCCAGGCGCGCACGATGCCGGCGAGCGAGTTGCGATCGACAACACCCAAGGCGTCGATGCCAAGCGCCGCGGCGGCGGCGAACAGTTCCTCGGTCGAACTGGCACCGCGGAGAAAGGAGAAATGGGTGGTGACCTGGAGTTCGGCATATCTCATCCGAACACCCCATGCAAAAACCACAGGTGCGAGCCCGTGTCAGCGTCTATGCCGTCGCCGGCGCGAAACACCCAGTAGCGTTCGCCGGCCTCGTCCTCGACCACGTAATAGTCCCGAACGGCGGCATGCTCTCTCGGGCGAACCCACCATTCCCCGAATATCCGCTCCGGCCCGTCTGCCCGTTTGACCCGCCGGCGCTTGCCACGCCAGGTGAACACGGCGGGCGGCTGATCGGGGAGAAGAGCGGTCACGTCGATGCGTTCCGGGTTCGCCAGCAGCCGCGATGGCCGTGGCCATTTCGCGGCCCATGTCGCTCCGGTGTCGTCCGCCGTCGGCCCAATCCGCTTCACCGACCGCTCGGGAACATCGGAGGCAACGGGCGTGACACGGTAGAGACGCTGGCCACGGTTGCCGAGAATATCGACAAGCGGCGTAACATCGACAACCTGCTCCTCGATGAGTGACGACGCGACCTGCCGCTCCTCCAGCGGCTCTGCGATGATGGCGACCAGCACCAGGCGTTCGATTCCAAAGCCGGGGTCGATTTTCTCGATGCGATCGCACAACAGCTTCGACAGCCGAGCGGGATCGCGTACCGGTTTTGCCAATCCGGCTCGAATGCACTGGCGGGTGTTGTCGACACGGTGGATGACAAGATCAGAACGCCTCACGCCAAGGCCGCGCTCTTCCAGTTTGGATGTCAGTTCGCCAACCAGTCGGCGTACATATTTGGAGATTGTCTCCGCGGCGCCGATTGGCTCCTGAAAGTTCTTCGCGGCTTCGACCAGCTCTGGTGTCCGTAGAGGTTCGATGGGTTCTGCCATCCGCCCGAACAGTTGGTCCAGCCGCCTACCGACCTCCGGGCCGTATCGCAGCGTCAAGGGCGCGCGTGGCATCGCGGAGAGTTCCCCGACCGTCTCGACGCCCATCACCCGTAAACCATGTATTGTGTCGGGGGCGAGCCGGAGACAGTGGATCGGCAGGCGAGTGACTGCTTTCGCCACGCCGCCTAGCGGAACAACGGTCGTTTCCGCCGACGTCAGGCGGGTGATCGCGTGCGCTGCTCCCCAGGTATCGGCCACCGCAGCACGCGCGGTCAGGCCCCGTCCCCTCAACCCGTTGACCAGCCCGGAAATCAGCAGGGCCTCGCCGCCCTGAAGATGATCGGCGCCTTCGGTGTCCATGACGATACCGTCCGTGCCGTCGACGGCAACGACAGGGGTGTATTGTCGGAGAGCCCACAGCGCCAGCCGTTCTAGGGCAGCAGCGTCAGCGGCAGGATCGGCATCGATCATCGTAAGGTTAGAGACCACAGCCTGCGCTTTGCTTGCAGGCATCCCGACCTTGAGGCCGAGTTTGCGCGCGGCGGTGTCGGCAGCCGAGACCCAGCGTTTCGAGCCCGATTTCGAGATAACGACAAGAGGCTGATCAGCTGGCACGGTTCCCTCTCCATGCCGACGTATCCGGTCTGTTGGCAGAGTGGGGAAGTAGACACAAACGACCCTTGGCATCACAGGCTCCTAATTCGAACTCAGCACACTCGCCTGCTTTCACGCGCATCAATTCCGCCAGCCATCTTGGGCGGCCAACGCCCGCGACTGGCAACGCCTCCGACGGCAGCACGCTTACCCTCCATCGTGTCGTCGAGGCTGTCGGATTGCCGAAGTCCGACGCCTCCGTCTGTCGCCGCCACCTGCGGACAACGAGCCCCATGGTGCCTGTCTTTTCAGCAGCCAGCTGCAGCCGCCGGGATGCCACCATCGGCAATCGAACCAGTTCCCCGACCACTGCTGCCAATCCCCCGAAGGAAAGCCCTTCTTCCATGGAAGCAAGGACGTCTTCCTCCTTGTCACCCTCGCAAAAGATCACGCGATCGGGATGCAGGCCTGCTTGGGCGATAGCGGGGAAAAAGAGATCAGGTCTCGTCAGACACCAAAGGACCTTGCCTTTCGAGCGCGCGGCAATGCCGGCGGCAAACAATGCAGCCGCGGCTCCGTCCACCGTACCGGCGCCGCCACCCGCAATCTCATGCAGGGCACCATAAGGCAGGCCACCACCTGGCAGCCGCTCATCCATCTCGCTGATACCGAAGGGTAGCACGATGGCCTTTTTCGCCGCACTCCCCTCAAGGTGGGCGATACGGTCTCTGAGTTCCTCGATGACCCGAGGGCTGGTGGTGCGCGACATCGTTCACGGACCTCCCCGGCTCGCGTTGCATGGACTTCACGTCCCCGAAAATTGTTGACGTTCCTCTTTTGTTCCGCTCCGTTGAAAGAGTCAAGCCGGTCTCAGGGCGGTAATTTAGGTTCCGCTAAAGCGATGTCACGCAAATGATGAGACGAATCAGAGGTCTAGGCGGATTTCAGCCAAGTAACTCCATCGACTCATTTAATCACAATACCCCCGGTTTCCTTGCGGACCGAAACGCGGGGTTGCGACACGACAAGCGCATCGTCCCAATGATGCAGATACAGTTGCTTCGAACTCAGCTCTCCCTCAAATTTTGTGTGACTGGCGATCGGCGCTTTATCGATTTAGGCTCCATCGGCGACGCCCAAGAACGGTCCGCTACCAATCTCTTCCTGAATGGCTGATTGGGCCGAAGAGGGCCAAGACCTCAGTCTCTGAAGAGCTAGGAGCGGACACAGCGACGCCGTCAACGACGATTTCCGGTGTTGTCGTAGTGTTGCGTGGCCGCCTCGACCTTGTCGGCATTGGCTGCTGCCCACGCACACAGTGCTTCAAACGGCTCACGCAGGGAATGGCCTAGCGGAGTGATTGCATATTCCACGCCGATCGGCTGCGTTGGGAGCACCGTCCTCGTGACAAGACCGTTCCGCTCAAGTCTCTTCAGGGCATCGGCCAGAGCCTTGTGCGTGATTCCGTCGAGACGCCGCTTGAGTTCGTTGAAGCGCGCAGGTTTCGGACAGATCACAGTCAGTATCATGATCGTCCATTTATCAGCAATCTTGTCCAGTACCGGGCGAACCTGCGGCATGTTGCAGAGTGCGCGATGAGAGAGCTCTTCGAGGTCAGTATACTCGTCCATATCTAGGCTAATCCAAGTGCGTAATTGATATCAGATATCCACCGTATATCATTGAGAGACCATTCAGTGAAAGGATTTACGATGGCTCGAATGAACAACAAAGTGGCTCTGGTTGTTGGCGGCGCGAAGGGTATCGGGCTGGCTATTGCCGAGCGGCTCTCTGCCGAAGGCGCAACTGTCTTCATCACCAGTCGTAGAGCTGAAGATGCTGACAAGGCGGCCAAACGCATCGGCAATGGCACGGTCGGCATTCTCGCTGACGCAAGCTCTCCGGAAGACATGATCGTCGTTGTCGAAAAAGTGCGCAAAGCCTACGGTCGTATCGACGCCCTTGTTTTGAATGCAGGTCTTTCCGAGCCTTCGCAGATCGCCGAGATAACGCCGGAGCACTTCGACCGCCACTTCGACGTCAACGTTCGAGGAATGGTGTTTGGCTTCCAGGCCGCTCTCCCCGCCATGACAGAAGGCGGCTCGGTCGTCCTCGTCGGCTCCATAGCGGGGAACGCAGGCTACTCGGGTTACGGAACCTACTGCGCAACCAAAGCAGCTGTCCGTTCCTACGCCAGAACCTGGACGGCAGAACTCGCACCAAAAGGTATTCGGGTCAACGTCGTTGCACCCGGCCCCACGGATACGGACATGATGGCTGCTGTCGCGGAAGACACTCGCGCGGCAATTGTCGCTCCGATTCCGATGGGTCGTATGGCACGGCCATCAGAAGTGGCTGCGGCCGCCTTGTTCTTGCTGAGCGATGACGCGAGCTACATCGCCGGCGCTGAGCTATGCGTTGACGGCGGCTTGCGGCAAGTCTAGGGAGCAGCCGAAACGGGGTACCCGATCTCAAATAGGTCGGGTACAACCAAGAGGCGGATGCCAGGGAGGTGATCGACCTTATCGAAGCCGAGGATCGCAAGCCGGTTGCGCTCAGAGTTATCGCGGGGCGGGAAAGCTCACAGGCGGAAGGCACTCGTCATCGGCGACGATTCAGGCATCGGCCGTGCCACAGCAATCGCTTTTCTGCGCGAGGGCGCCGATGCCGCCATCGCCTATCTTCCGGATGAATCGCTGATAGCGCCGCGGGGGACGGACAGTCGAATCGAGAGCCCATTCGGCATCCACTCGCGCGAGATATCGACCCCGAGACTCTTTCCGATTATCTGCTCAAGCCGGCTTCCAAAACCGATCGAACGTGTCTCCGACGTGGAGTGTTGAGGACCGTTGCTCTCGAGCCAGACTATCTCCAGGATCTCGCCTTTCACCGTCACTGCGATATCCAGCTTCCCCTCTTCGACGGACAGCGCACCATATTTCGCGGCGTTGGTTGCGAATTCATGGAACAGCAGCGCGAAATTTGTGATCTTGTTGCCGCTGACATCGATGTCATCTCCGGTCAGCTGCCAACGAGTGGCACCCTCCCGCTCATAGGGTGCGAGAATATTGGACAAAAGCCGGAACAGGGTCGTCTGTGGAGTGCCGGTCGCGGCCTCAGCGTTCAAGCTCGGCAATGTCATCTCATGCGCCCGGGACAGGGCCATCAACCTGTCCTTCAACCCCGAGGCGAGATCGGTAGTCGTTTTTGCCGTCCTAGCCGCAAGAGTGATGATGCTGCCGGTAATGGCGAATAGGTTTTTTACCCGGTGATGCATTTCCCGAAGCAAAAGTTCCTGATGCTCGGCAGCTCGCTTGCGCTCTGAGATATCGCGGGCGATCTTCGATGCGCCGATGATCTCTCCGTTGCCGTCCCGAATAGGCGAGATGGTGAGAGAAATATCGATCAGGCTACCGTCTTTGCGTCGTCGTATCGTCTCGAAGTGATCGACGCGCTCGCCGGCCTGGATGCGGGCGAGAATGGCTGGTTCCTCGTCGAGGCGATCCGGTGGAATGACGATCGTGATTGGCTTTCCGATGGCCTCATTCGCCGCATAGCCGAAAAGACGCTCGGCGCCTTTATTCCAGGTCGTGATAACGCCGCTGAGGCTCTTGCTGACGATCGCATCGTCGGAGGATTCGACGATCGCTGCAAGAAAAGCTGCAGCAATATGTCCCGCCTGCGCAGCTTCTATGTCAGCCTCTAGTTGTCGCGGGCCCTTCGCCTGGTCCTCGCATTGCTGATCATCGGAAATAGACATCTACGCCCCGTCAATCAAAGTATTTTTGGACGCCTGACGGTCAAGCCACCTGGCGTAGCGCCGATCATATTCGGCAAACGTCACCAATAACAGCACGAAGTCTCGTAAGGGGGAAACCCATCCGAATAGATTCCCTAAAGATTTTGATAGTGATGTCAGGACCGATGGTTCATCTACGTCCTGGAAGAAAGTCGGTGCGAAAACCGGAGGAGGCCGACATGGCGGTAAAGCGATTGGACAACATCGGGATCGTCGTTGAAGATCTTGGAGCGGCGATAGACTTTTTTCAGGAGCTGGGCCTCGAACTCGAAGGTCGCGCGACGATCGAGGGCGAATGGGCCGGTCGCGTCACTGGTCTGGGCGACCAGCACGTCGAGATCGCCATGATGCGCACACCGGACGGCCACAGCCGGCTGGAGCTCTCACGCTTCCTCAGACCGGAGGTCGTCGCGGATCATCGGAACGCTCCGGTGAACTCCCTTGGTTATCTGCGAGCCATGTTCACAGTCGATGACGTCGAAGAGACCGTTGAGAGATTGCGCACGCACGGCGCCCAGCTTGTCGGCGATGTCGTCCGATATGAGAACGCCTACAAGCTCTGCTACATCCGCGGACCCGAAGGTCTTCTCATCGGCCTTGCCGAGGAACTCGGATAAGCAGAGATGTGTTTGGAAAGCCACTGTCCGGGGGCCGTTGAGACCGCGCGCCAACAGGTAGCCTCGATCTCATGCAGCTTACAATTGAGTCTGCGAATGCGCCATATGATCATTTGGAAAAAGTGCGAGGAAGCCCAGCAAACCTCGCAAATGACCTTAAGTCGGGATGCCTGTGTCGAAACGTCTCGCGTATTCCTATGTCAACTCTTAGACGCAAACATATCAACGATATGTGCAACTCGCTCTTTGCGAAACGCCGTCCTGATCCGTCCATGGCGCTCAAGCTCCGCTAGACCATGAAGGGTAGCCCAGAAAGCCTCGGTAGCGAGTTCAGCGTTTGCGCAAAATGGCTCAACGACAGCCATCATGGCTCCGAATGTATCGCGCAAGGACTGAGGTGTATCGGACTTTGCAAACCGCAGACCGCTCGGAAGGACGAACATGGCTTCGTACAAAGCCGGCCGCTCAATGGCGAATTCCAGGTATGCCATAGCAACGTCTTCCATTGCTTGCGCCGCACTCGCGCCGCGGCGAACCGATGACCGCAGCACCGGCCCTAACTCCCCAAATCCTTCCAGAGCGACCGCCCCGACAATCGCGTCGCGGTTTTCGAAATGGGCGTACAGGACGGGCTGACTGTATTCAATCTCCTGAGCAAGTCGACGAACAGTCACCGAAGCCCATCCGTCTTTTTCGGCAAGCATCTTTGCAGCGCCGATGATCCGCTGCTCTCGCTCGGCCTTCTCCCGCTCTTTGCGTTCACTTATGCCCACAACTTCACCTTCATTCGTTTCAAAGCATTATAGCGGCACAAATAATCTTAAGCAACGATTGACATTCTAGCAGTGCTATAGTTATTTATGACGCTATTGACGCCGCATCGCTCGCGGGTGTCACCGTTAGGATCGTCCAATGTTCAACTTCATATCGCTGTCAGTCGGCAATGCGGCGACGCTCCTGGCCGCCGCCGCATTCCTTCTCGGTGCGGTCATCAACGCGTCCGGCAGCAAGGCTGTTCGGGAAGAGTTCGTTCGTTACGGATTTCCATCGTGGTGGTGTTGGATCACCGCAATCTTGGAATTCCTGACGGCAGTTCTGTTGGTCTTGCGGCCAACCTTCGCATTCGGCGTGGCGCTTGGAGCCTGCATCATGGTCGCGGCCGTTATCGCTATCATCAGGGCCCGCGATTTCCGCCATATCCCGCCGCCATCGGTGTTCCTGCTGCTACTAATCATCGCAGCTCTCGTCCAGTTCTCATCTTAGCTGCGCGGAAACCGCCAGCCTCAATCACAGCAACGACTAATCCGAACCGCGCTGAGTTCCATCAGCGAGGCGCATAACCATGGCATAAGGAGCCAATCATGACCACATCGAGTTCCGTCCCAAGCACTGTTATCGTCTACCATTCCGGCTACGGCCATACGCACCGCATGGCTGAATCCGTCGCGGAAGGTGCTGGCGCAAAGCTCCTTGCGATTGACGCCGAGGGCAACCTTTCTGACGACGGATGGGCCGCGTTGGATGCCGCCGACGCGATCATCTTCGGCTCGCCGACTTACATGGGCGGACCGAGCTGGCAATTTAAGAAATTCGCTGATGCATCTTCCAAGCCGTGGTTTTCCGCGAAGTGGCAGGACAAAGTCTTTGGCGGCTTCACCAACAGCGCCAGCCTCAATGGCGACAAGCTAAACACGCTGCAATACTTTGTCCTTCTTTCCGGGCAGCATGGTGGCCTATGGGTGAGCCTCGGCATCAAACCATCGAACGTGAAAGCGTCTAAGCGCGATGACGCGAACCGCATGGGGTCATATATTGGCCCGATGGCGCAGTCGGACGCTGACGCCGCCCCGGATGAAATGTCCTCGGGCGATCTCGAAACAGCACGTCTCTATGGCGCGCGGGTTATGAGCGTCGCTCGGCAGTACAAAGCAACGCAGGCTGAATAACAAGGAGGCTTTCGGGTCAATGTCGTTGCACCCGGGCCCCACGGATGCGGGTATGCCGGCGGCTCGCGACAAGTCTAAAGAGCCGCCGAAACGGTGTAGCCGATCTCGAATACGTCGGGTACATCAAAACGCCTTCGATGACAGAACGACTTCATATTGAAGTTAGCTGGCGGCAATGCAAAGACACAATCTGTCGTTGATCGAAAGAGGCAAAAGCCAATGAAATCTGCTCTGCGTGTTACGCCTATTCTGGTTTTCCTCGGCACGCTCCCGGCTTTGGTGGCTTGCTCCGCAGGCTCTGAAGTCCCCAGTGGTCGGTGCGATCCCGTAGCTGCACGGGCACTTAATGGGCAACCAAAGCCGACCGACGAGGAAGCCAAGCGAAGAACTGGAGTGACCATCGTACGCCAGATCGCCCCCGGCCAACCCGTCACCCATGATTACCGAGACAACAGGGTAACCTTAGAGACCGATCCCACCTCAGGCCGCGTGTTGGGGGCGATCTGTGGATAGAAATCGGACGAGAGAAACATAACTAAAGCGGTTGGCGCGGGTTATCGACCTTTGCGTCTTTTCAGCATCCTGAAGGTCGAGCAGGTCAGTTGACGCGCGGCGTGTTTCCGTCGCGGCGTCTTAACACGCTGAATTGGAACAAAATGCGGGCTGGATGCTTCTCAGTTCCGAGGTCGCGTGCCGTGTCAACCGGACGTGATAGGAATGATGAACGCGAGGATTTTTCCGGTTTCTCCTTGCGGCCAACGAAATGGCAGTCGAGCGTCCTACCTGTCCGGCCGCGCCTCAACTCTCTCGTCATTCGACGTTGGAGGCGGATTTGTACCGGGGACTGCCATGGCCAGCGACAAGCTCTCAACTTACAAGCAGAAGCGCGATTTTCAGAAGACGCAGGAGCCGAGCGGCCAGGCAACGCTGAAAGCGTCGAACCGTCGGCGCTTTGTGATCCAGAAACATGACGCGACCCGATTGCATTATGATCTTCGGCTTGAGCTTGATGGCGTGTTCAAATCCTGGGCGGTGACCAAAGGGCCGTCGCTCGATCCACACGACAAGCGTCTTGCCGTCGAGGTCGAGGATCATCCGCTCGACTACAGCGATTTCGAAGGCACGATCCCGAAGGGCCAGTATGGCGGCGGCACGGTCATGCTTTGGGACCGTGGCTACTGGGAGCCGGAGGGCAATAAAAGTCCGGAACAGGCTCTCGCCAAAGGCGACTTCAAGTTCACTCTGGAGGGCGAGCGTCTGCATGGCAGCTTTGTGCTGGTGCGGATGCGCAATGATCGTGACGGCGGCAAGCGCACCAACTGGCTGCTGATCAAGCATCACGATGAGTTCTCCGTCGAGGAGAACGGTGCGGCTGTCCTGGAGGAGAACGCAACATCGGTGGCCTCCGGCCGGACGATGGAGGCGATCGCCGCCGGCAAAGGCAGGAAGCCCAAACCGTTCATGGTCGAGAGTGGCGACGTTCAGGCGGATGCCGTCTGGGACAGCACCCACGGCCTTGCTGCTGAAGAACGCAAAGCCGGAACCAAAACCAAAAGGAAAGCAACGTCGGCCAAAGGGGCAGAGCCAGCGAAGTCGCCGATGCCCGACTTCATCGCGCCGCAGCTCTGCGAGACGCGCGAGCGTCCACCCTCGGCCGGTAGCTGGATTCATGAGATCAAGTTTGACGGTTACCGCATCCAGATGCGCATCGAAAACGGCGGGGTAACGCTCAAAACCCGCAAGGGCCTCGACTGGACAGCAAAATATCCGGCGATCGCCGCTTCGGCCGCAACCCTGCCCGATGCGATCATCGATGGGGAGATCTGTGCGCTCGACGAACACGGCGCGCCAGACTTCGCTGCGCTACAGGCGGCGCTGTCGGAAGGCAAGACGGACGCCCTGGTGTATTTCGCCTTCGACCATTTGTTCGAGGGCGGCGAGGACCTGCGACAACTGCCGCTGACCGAGCGCAAGGACCGGCTGCAGAAGCTGCTTGAAGACGCGGGCGAGGATCCACGCTTGCGTTTCGTCGAGCATTTCGAAACCGGCGGGGACGCAGTTCTGAAGTCAGCCTGTCGGCTGTCGCTGGAAGGCATCGTTTCCAAACAAGGTGATGCGCGCTATCAGTCCGGCCGGAGCGACACCTGGGCCAAGTCCAAATGCCGGGCTGGCCATGAGGTGGTCATCGGAGCCTATGCCAAGACGAACGGCAAGTTTCGCTCACTGCTGGTCGGCGTCAACCGCGGTGATCATTTCGTCTATGTCGGCCGGGTTGGCACCGGGTATGGCGCAAAAGTCGTCGACACGATTTTGCCGAAGCTCCGCGAGCTGGAAACCACCAAGTCACCGTTCACAGGCATCGGCGCGCCGAAGAAGGATCCTGACATCGTCTGGTTGAAGCCGGAGCTTGTCGCGGAAATCCAGTTCGCCGGCTGGACGGCCGACGGTCTGGTGCGTCAGGCGGCGTTCAAGGGCCTGCGGGAAGACAAGCCGGCCGGCGAAGTCGTTGCGGAGAAGCCTTCCGCACCGGCACAAGCCGATGTGCCTGATCCCGAGGCAGAGGCTGAAAAACCAACGCCGACCAAGTCTTTCCGGAAGGGCGGCAAGGCAAATGTCATGGGCGTGTTGATCTCCAATCCCGAGAAGCCGCTGTGGCCGGACGCGGGTGACGACAAGCCTGTAACCAAGGTCGAGCTTGCGCAATATTATGAGGTGGTCGGCTCTTGGCTCATCGACCACATCAAGGGTCGGCCGTGCTCAATCATCCGCACCCCCGATGGCATCGGCGGCGAGCAGTTCTTTCAGCGGCATGCCATGCCGGGCACCTCGAACCTCCTCGAGCTGGTGAAGGTGTTCGGCGACAAAAAGCCCTATCTGCAGATCGATCGCGTCGAAGGCCTCGCGGCAATCGCCCAGATCGGCGGCGTCGAACTGCATCCCTGGAACTGCGAACCGGATCAGCCAGAAGTTCCGGGCCGCCTAGTGTTCGACCTCGATCCCGGTCCAGACGTCCCCTTCTCCACCGTCGTTGAAGCCGCCCGCGAGATGCGCGACCGGCTGGAGGAGCTCGGGCTCGTCAGTTTCTGCAAGACCACCGGCGGCAAAGGGCTGCACGTGGTCACCCCACTTGCCGTGGCCAAGGGCAAGAAGCTGGCTTGGCCCGAGGCGAAGGGTTTTGCGCACGACGTCTGCTTGCAGATGGCGCGCGAGAACCCTGACCTCTATCTGATCAAGATGGCGAAGAACCAACGAAACGGCCGCATCTTCCTCGACTACTTACGCAACGATCGCATGGCGACCGCTGTTGCGCCTTTATCTCCGCGTGCCCGTCCCGGTGCCACCGTATCGATGCCTCTGACCTGGGCCCAAGTGAAGACAGATCTCGATCCCAAGCGCTTCACGATCCGCACCGTGCCGGCGCTCCTTGAGAAGACGAGCGCCTGGCAGGATTATTGCGACGGACAGCGCTCGCTGGAGCAGGCAATCAAGCGGTTGGCCAAGTCTATGAAGCAGGCCGCCTGAACGCGCAGTCCATCAAATACCATAGCACCGATCGAGCGCCTTGAGAGCAGACTGCACGTCATTGATCGAGACCGGCTCCGGCGTTCCCGGCAACTGACGAAGCGCCGGCTTGGAATCAAGCGCATAGAAATCCGACGCCCAAGCGGCAAGGATCGCGCGCTTGTCATCGACGGAAAGAGACGGTGACTTCACCACGTCGATCGGTCGCTGAAGCTGCATACCCTGAAGCAGGACCATTGGGCCCACCGCCATCGCATTGTCGGCGGCCTGCTGCAACATATCGTGCATCATCTGACCACCTCACCGCACGTGCGGATCTCTGTCCCGCCGCAAGCGCGACGCGACGATCCCGTTGATTTCCGGCGCCAGTAGGTCGTGTTTCTCGGCAAAGGCGGCAAATAGACCGCGTGCGGTCTCTGCTTCGATCTCACCGCGCAGCGCGGCACTGCACGCCTTGAGCGCAATTGAGTGCGCGCCATCTCTCTGTGAGACCGGCCATTCGACGAGGTGCCGGTAGGCGTCCATCACGCCGCGCACCTCCGCGGGAAAGCCGAGGCCGACAAGAATGGAAACAGGCTGTCTGAACATATCGGGTTTCATCGCTCTCTCCTTTCCAACCCGGAACGTCGATGGGCGCCGTCGCAACGGCGCCCCAGTTGAGCGGACGATGTCGATTAAGCTGCCTTCTGCGCTTCGATCTGCGCCGGAGCAGCCGATGTCAGCGCGGGTTCGCTCTGGATCGAGATCTTGCGCGGCTTCAGTGCCTCGGGGATCTCACGCACAAGATCGATGGACAGCAGGCCGTTGCTCAGAGCCGCTCCGTTCACCCGGACATGGTCGGCCAGTTCGAAACGGTGTTCGAACGGACGGCCGGCGATGCCGCGATGCAGGTAGCCCTCAGCAGCCGCTTCCTGCTTCTTACCGGTGACAGTCAGCAGATTGGACTGGAAGGTGATGTCGAGATCGTCCTGGGAGAAGCCGGCCACCGCAACGGAAATCCGGTAGTTGTCGTCACCGGTCTTGACGATGTCATAGGGCGGCCAGTCGCTGATCGAGCGAGCGCGCTGAGCGTTTTCCAGAAGGTTGAAGACCCGGTCGAAGCCGACGCTCGAACGGAACAGCGGTGCGTAGTCGTAAGATGTTGCCATAGCCATATCCTCCTTGAAGCAACATGGGGTACGGAAGCGCCGAAAGACGGTGCCTCCAGCAAGGCCAGCCCTTCATCAGCGGCTGGCGACAATCGATTTGGTTTTTGGGATTTTTAGATTCAAGAGCACGGCCAGAAAAAATTCCGGCTTTTTTGCCTCTGCCGGCGCCATTCAGTTCAGCGCATAAACCGCCGCATTATCCTGGACTTCACGCAGGCCTTTGTAAGAGGCATGCCGCAGATTACCATCGTCGGTCCAGCCCCGGAATTCGATTTCGGCGATCAGCGTCGGTTGCGCAAACACGTAGTTCTTGCCTTTCAACGGCACGACCGGCGTTCTGGCCTTCAGCGTGTCGAGCGTCTTCTTCAGATAGGTGGCGTCCTTCTCCTTGAAGCCCGTGCCGACAGCGCCGACATAGACCCAATCGTGGCCGCGGCGAGCGGCCAGCAGTAGACTACCGATCCCGCCGAGCGCGGCGGCCGACTGTTCGTAGCCGACGATCGTGAAACTCTCGCTTTGCACGCATTTGATCTTCAGCCAGTCCCCGGTCCGCCCGGAGCGGTACCGGCTGTCGCGGTGCTTGGCGATAATGCCTTCCAGTCCGAGAGAGCGGGCATTTTCCAAAAGTGTGGCGCCGTCGCCTTGGACTTCCTCCGAAAGCTGGATCGCGCCAACCGCACCCTCGAGCAGATCAGTCAGCAGACGCCGTCGGACTGAGAGTTCAGTCTTCGTCAGATCATGACCATCGAAATACAGGAGGTCGAAGGCAAACAGGATGGACTCCGTCGAGGCTTTCTTGCCGCCGCGTCCGCCGAGCGACCGCTGTAGCGCTCCGAAGTCGGATCGGCCCTCGGCGTTGAGGACGACAGCCTCTCCGTCGAGGATGGCTGTTCTAACCCCAAGCTCTTTAGCAGCCGCGGCAATGGCGGGAAAACGGTGGGTCCAGTCATGGCCGCCGCGGGTGATAATCCGGACGCCCGATGGTTCGATATGGATGGCGAGCCGATAGCCGTCCCATTTGATTTCGAAGACCCAATCCGGCCCGACTGGCGGCGCCGTCTTGAGCAATGCCAGGCATGGGTCGACCCGATCGGGCATGGGGTCGAAGGGAAGGTTCGGCTGCGCCGGGTCACGCTTCCGCCTCGGCCTGGATTTTGCGGTGAAGGCATCGTCTTGCAGCAAAGGCTTGGCGCGTTTGCTCATTTGCCGGTCCGGGTCTCGGCTGCGACTGACTTCTTCAAGGCATCCATGATGTTGATGACGTTGCTCGGTGCGGGCGCTGAGGCTGGCGCTTTCGCCTTGGTCTTCGATGGCTTTTTCAGCGCCTTTTTCTTTTCGGCGATGATATCGAGCAGCCGGTCCTGAACCGGGTCGATGACCATTTTCGGGTTCCAGTGCTGGGTCTGCTTTTTGATCAGTTGCTGGATCAGCGGCATCATATCGGAATCCGCTGTCTCATCACCGATGTCCTCGAAATAGGTCTCTTCATCGCGCACCTCGTCACCATAACGCAAAGTCCACAAAACGATACCCTTACCGCGTGGCTCCAGCATGACGGCGCGCTCGCGCCGCGTGATGACCAACCGCGAAATGCCGACCATGTCCTGGGATTCCATCGCGTCGCGTATGACCGAGAATGCCTCCTGGCCGACCGGATCGTTCGGCGACAGATAATAGGGCGTGTCCAGCCAGATCCACTCGATCCTATCGCGCGGGGTAAAGGTGGAGATATCGATGGTCTTGGTGCTATCCAGCGCAACATTTTCGAGCTCCTCATCCTCGAGGATGATGTATTCGTCCTCGCCGCGCTGATAGCCTTTGACCTCGTCTTCTTCCCGAACTTCCTTTCCCGTGACCGAGTCCACATAATGGCTGACCACCCGGTTCTGGGTTTCGCGATTGAGCGTGTGGAAGCGGACCTTCTCGTTCTCGGATGTCGCCGGCATCATCTGCACCGGGCAAGTAACCAATGACAGCTTGAGATAGCCTTTCCAGTATGGACGAACTGCCATGATATCCTCCGATCAGCTTGCGCGGCGCGCTGGCGTCGCAACCTTCGACTTCGCTGCAGTGGCAGGTTTGGCGGCCTTTTGCCGGCCGGTGCCTTTGTTGGCGTTGGCAGCGGTGCGTTTCGGCTCGGCCTTGGCTGCGAGCCCGGCGCTTTCGCGCAGTGCCTGCAGCAGATCGCTGGGCCTGGAAGCAGCCGGCGCTTTCTTCTTCGGCAGCGAGCGGCCTTCAATCTTGGCCTTCACCAGTTCGGCGACCGCGGCTTCGTACCGATCGTCAAAGGTGCCGGCATCGAAACTACCCTTCTTCTTCCCGATGATATGTTCCGCCAGATCGAGCATTTCCCCCTCGATCTTCAGATCCGGCAGTTCCTCGAACGCTTTCTCGGATGAGCGAACTTCGTAATCGAAGTTCAGCGTCGAGGCGATCAGGCCCTTGCCGTGTGCGCGGATCAGGACCGTGCGCATCCGGCGGAAAAGGACCGTGCGGGCAATGGCGGCGACTTTTGCTTTTTTCATACCATCGCGCAGCAGCACGAAAGCATCCTTGCCCATACGGTCAGGCGCAAGATAATAAGGCTTGTCAAAATAGACGTCGTCGATTTCGTTGCATGGAATGAACGCGTCGATCTTCAGGGTCTTGTCGCTTTCGGGTACGGCGGCGGCGACTTCATCGGGTTCCAGAACGATGTACTGGCCATTCTCGATCTCGTAGCCCTTGACCTGGTCGTCGCGCTCGACAGGATCGCCGGTTTCGCTGTCGACGAATTCTCGCTTTACCCGGTTGCCGGTCTTTCGGTTCAGCGTGTTGAAGGCAATTCGCTCTGACGAGGAGGCGGCGGTGTAGAGCGCCACCGGACAGGATACTTCTCCGAACTTGATGAAGCCTTTCCAATTGGCTCTTGGGGCAACCATGACGCTGAACTCCTGACGCAACTTAGGCGATTCAAGCGAATCAGCGGGCAATTGTTCCGAGTCGAAACGAATCATTTTTCAATGACTTAGCTGTTTTGCCGTGCCCTTTATACGAGTCCCAGTTAGGCCGCTGATTCGCATGCATCTTTTGGGCGGCAGGTGCGTTTATGGGAAACAGCAACCATAAAGGAGTCTCGCCATGACCAAACGCGAACTGATCGATACCGGAACCGACAAGCGGTATGTCCGCAGGGACGAGGACGGCAAGTTCAAGGAGAGCGTTGACGTGTCCCGCTCCCTCTCGGCCGATGCTCGCCACGATGCCAAACACGACGCAAAACCTGGTCAGGGTGACAAGGGCGATCACAAGCGCCGATAAGATCTGTGAAGCTCGCGACCTACAATGTCAACGGCATCAACGGCCGCCTCGAGGTGCTGCTGCGCTGGCTCGCCGAGGCGAAACCAGATGTCGTTTGCTTGCAGGAATTAAAGGCACCGCAGGATAAGTTTCCGCGGCGCGAGATCGAGCGCGCCGGCTATGGTGCTATCTGGCACGGCCAGAAATCCTGGAATGGCGTTGCGATCCTCGCCCGTGAACAGGAGCCGCGCGAAACCCGTCGAGGACTTCCCGGCGACCCCGACGACAGTCACAGCCGCTACATCGAGGCAGCAATCGATGGTATCGTCGTAGGCTGTCTTTATCTTCCGAATGGAAATCCCGCGCCAAGCCCGAAGTTCGATTACAAGCTCCGCTGGTTCGAACGCTTGCACGCCTATGCGGATGAACTGCTGGAACTGGAGGTACCCGTGGCGCTCGTCGGCGATTTCAACGTCATGCCGACCGAACTCGACGTCTACAAGCCGGAGCGGTGGCTGGACGACGCATTGTTTCGCCCGGAGGTGAGAGCCGCATATGCCGACCTCGTGGACCAGGGCTGGACAGACGCGATCCGGCATCTTCATCCCGATGAGCGCATCTACACGTTCTGGAAGTATTTCCGGCATTCCTTTGCGCGCGACGCCGGGTTGCGCATCGATCACTTCCTGCTCAGCCCTTCCCTGGAGGACCGGCTGACTGCGTCAGGCGTCGACAAGTTTGCGCGTGGCTGGGGGCACACCAGCGACCATGCGCCGGCCTGGATTGAACTCGATGACGGATAACTTATCTCATAGCCGGATATCTACTCGATGAGCTGCCCCGCTTGCCGCGACAATATCATAGAAGGAGGACATTATGCCTGTTGAAGGAGACTTCGATGCCGGCGATTTCGCCGATCGTCTCGCGGAAATGAGCGAGGACGAATTGTTCGAAACCATGCAGGAGCTTGAAGAGGAGAGCGACGACATTCGCCCCGACGAACGCGACAGTAGCGATGTGTTTGCGAAAATTGCATTGGTCGAGACAGCCATTGAGGATCGGTTCCCGGGCCAGCTCTTGGCGCCTTACAAGGATTGGCAACAGCGTCGGACCCCAAGCTAAGAGGAGCGTGTATTATGACCGAACGACTGGAAAGCCCGGAACGATTGTTCCAGCACCTCGACAACCTCGTCGCTGACATCATTGATCAGTTCGCAAGTCAGGGTCATGGAACGGCCGTCGTCATCGAAGCACTGCAGGACGTTCTGGCAAAGCGGCAACTCGCCTATGAGCGTGATCCCGATCCCGCCGAAGAAACTGTTGAGGAACCGGCCAACGACTGGCCGGGCGCTAATATCCGGGCCGAGGCGAAGGAGTAGGCGACATGGTCCCATCACCGGATCATCGCGCAGTAGTCGATACTGCAAAAAGCCTCACGCGCACGCAGCAGGACGCTCTGAGAGCGATCGCTTTTTTCCGCCGACAGAAAAAAGTCGGCAAGGGCTGGTTGGTCGGTGACAGGCGCCTATCGGAAAGGATCGTCGAGCGGCTCGAGCAGCTGGAACTGGTGGAGGAAAGCTTTGTGCGAGGCGAACCGGTGCTGCAATTGACCGTCGTCGGACAAGCGATCAAGGACCGCTTGCTCCATTAATCGTCCAACACCGCTATCGCCTTCGAAGGCCCCATTCCTTCTCGAATTCTGTCTCGAAATCTGAACCTGTATTATCCGGTCCGGGCTCTCGTCGAAGCGCCTTTGGCCGGGGAACGATCGATAGCCCTTCTGCAAAGACTTTTCCGTTCCGGGACCCAATAGAATATTGAAGCGCGGTTCCGCTTTCCAACGTCGGTAGATTGGCTTCCTCGACCTTTGAGAGATGCAAAAAGATGTCGGCGCTACCGTCGTCGGGCATGATGAATCCGAACCCCTTGCTCACGCTGAACCATTTCACCTTGCCGGTGGGCATATATGACTTCCTATCTGAGAAGAATTGCATGCATTTGTGCAGCCGGCCTTCGTAAACGCAATCCGGATTGGCTATCCGACGCACAACATGAAACAGCTCATCACGATCGCAGTATAAAGTGGCTGCCGTTTTGCGCCGAAAATCCCTATGAGTAATCCGCCAATATCTACGCGTCTCCCAGAACGAAGTCGAAGACGGATTCGGGCTGCCCCTGGGACGTCATGTGCAATACCGGCATGGCCTGAGCGGTCGCTTCGGCGCGACCGGCGAGCGATACTGGCGACATGCCTAGGGCGTGCGCGAAATGGTCATCCGGCGCCGGTGTCAGATCCCGCAACAGCGCGCCGGCGCGTCTAGCGTGACGCATCGCTGGCGTCCGTTTGCCTTCCCGGATCTTCACCCCCGTTGCGGATAGCAAGATCAATCCCTTCAGAAAGGCGCGCAACGGGCTTCCTCTGTCTGCAATCTGCCAGAGTCCTTCCCACGCCTCGTGGGCTTCCCAATAGTACCCGTGATTGAAGAGGTCCTGGCCCCAGGCGAACTCCTCAGAGTCGAGAGACGCACTTACCAAAACGGGCTGGACACCGTAGCTATGTCCTCCAGGATCACGGATTGGATGTGGGCCCATGCCCGGCAAGTAGGCGTAGCGGGGGAATGATCTATTTGGAAGTAATCGAGGACGTCCCATCGACCCAAAGTCCCTATTGCAAAGCCCTTGAAATCAACAGGCGCTTAACCGGCCCTACGGACAACCTGCCCACACGTTACCAGGCTTGGGAGCCAAGCACATGGGGCCCCTTGAGCCCGGGCCTTGAAGCGGACCGTTCGCGGAGCCAAGGCCGCAGCCGGAAGTTTCCTCGCGCGCGTGTCACCGGTCATGAGAAGGCAAGCAGGTCAGGACTGGCACTGGCAACGTATCCTTTGGCGAACCTGCCCGGAGAGCAGCCGAGCCTTTTGCTAAACGCTGTGCTGAAGGCGCTGGCGGATTCGTAACCGATTTCGTCCGCAATTCGGTCGAGGGACTTCGCGCCGCTCAGGAGCGCATCCTTGGCAAGTGCGATGCGCCAGCGCGCCAAATATTCAATTGGCGCACAACCAAGAACCTTATGAAACCGCGCGGCGAAGGCCGATCGCGACATGCCGGCTATTCCTGCAAGGTCGGCTACTGTCCACCTCGTCCGCACGTCCTCGTGGATGGCACGCAGGACACGGGCAATGGCGGGATCGCGCAAACCGTTCAATAAGCCCGCCGAAGCTGCGTTGTCGCCGATAATGTCCCACCGCAATGCCTCTACCAGCAGCGTCTCCAGCAAGCGCTGGATGATCAGTTCCTTGCCGAGATAGTTGCCAACGCACTCCTCAGACAGCAGTTCGATCAGGCGGCCGAACCGCGTCGCGCGCCCCGCTGAAGCGGAGATATGAATATGATCGGGCAGTAGCGTGAGCAGCAGCGGCGCGTTGACACTCTCAATCGAGAAGCTTCCACCCAGAGCCGCGAAATCTGCCTCTCCTTCTTGCTCGCCGTGGCGGACAGCTTCAGCCAGAGGTTCAGCGGGAATGCACGCTACGCCTGGTTTGCTGCACAGCGAGAACGCCGGCGTCGTCGGCAAAAGGAGAAAATCGCCTTCAGCAATCCGGAGCGGCTCCCGATCACGAAATGTGACCCATGCTTCTCCGGTCAGCACGACCGTGAACCCAGGTGCGTCATACGATTTATAGCGAATGCCCCATGGGCCGCGCCCGGAAATGGGCTTCGCTACTGCGGTGCTCGGCCGCAAAAGGGCGATGATATCGCTGAGAGGATCCATGATTGGACGATCCGTAATGGTTTATGCACTACGTATTATAGATCGTATTGGAACTGCCGTCTATTGTCACCTGACCAAACCAAGGAGACAGACATGACGAAGACCATCCTCATTACCGGAACATCATCGGGCTACGGCAAGGCTACCGCGGAACACTTCCTTTCTGGCGGGTGGAATGTCGTCGCGACTATGCGGCGCCCGGACCGGTCGCTATTTCCTGAATCCGACCGGCTGCGCGTGCTGCCGCTCGATGTCACCAGCCCCGGGAGCATTGCCGATCTGATCGGTTCTGCCGGTCAGATTGACGTGCTGGTGAACAATGCGGGGATTGGCAGTGTAGGTGCATTCGAGGCGATGCCGATGTCCCTCATCCGACAGCTTGTCGAGACCAACACGATTGGCGTTATGGCGATGTGCCAGGCGGTCATCCCGCAGATGCGCGAGCGCCGGTCCGGAACCATCATCAATGTCACGTCGAGCGTTACTTTGGGAGAATTCCCACTCGCGGCAGCCTATACCGCCACCAAACAGGCGATTGAAGGCTTCTCGGCTTCGCTCGCGCATGAGCTCCGCTATTTCGGAGTAAGCGTGAAACTCGTCGAGCCCGGTTATGCGCCAACCACCCGGTTTGGGGCGAATGCCATCGTTCCTGTCTCGGAGCTCCTTCCCGGCGGCTATGCAGAATTCGCACAGCCAATTCTCGAGGCGTTCGCAAACCCGGCCCTGACCACCACCGAAAGCGATGTTGCAGAAGCAATCTGGCAGGCCGTTCACGATACCGATAACCAGCTCCGCTTCCCTGCCGGAGCGGACGCTGTCGCGCTTGCTCAGGCGCGTTGACGGAGGATGGTGGCAGGGGCTGGATGCTCCGGGCCTTCTGCTGCCCTCCGCTTCTCCCCGCCCAACGATAGCGAGGGCCGCCTGTCACAGCGACAGCACCCCTAATCGCAGGTGTTCCGGCGGGAGCCGATAAACAGCTTTAGGAGGCCGGCGAATGGGGTTTAAATGGCCGAGGCACATTCCTGCCGCAGCCCACGCCTTGATGGGAAACGAACAACCGACCATGTTGACATGATTTCAATAAGTATCAGATTTTCCAATCTCACCATGACTGTGGCGTCGCGGAGGCCGACTTGGGGTCGTCAGCGGACCGTCCACTGCTGAGCCCACCGCGCCGCGAACGCGCTCCCCATTGCGCTGTGGTGCGCAGAGCGACTGTCTGCCACGTGGAGGCGTGGCAGATGTGCCCGGATCCGTCAGATCGTAATGACGCCGGATCGACCCGGGTGCTGGGCCTTCTCATTCTGGCGCCACTGGAACTGTACCTCGACTGGAACCTTCCACTTCTGAGCCAGGCGCTCCACTTCCTTCCAGGCGTCCTGAGCGGACTGCCCCTGGATCGATATCCCGAGCTCGTCATGGTACCGGAACCCTTCGCCGGTGTAGGTGCGGCTTTTCGCCGGAACCTGGAGCTCTGCCACAAGCTTCTCGGCCGAAAGACCCTTGCCTTTGATGGTGGCGATCATTTGCAGAAGGAGGTTCGCCCAGTTAGCCTTCGGCACGACTTTTCCCGCTATCTTGGCGGATAGGACACGTGTGAACGAAAGTCCCGGTGCTTTGGTGAACCGAATGACGTCGTCGCTCGATAACGCGTCCAGCGACTCTTCTTGATCCCGTTCAAGCCCCAGTTCATCAAGTTTTTCCCGGACGAGCTGGTCAATGGTATCGCCCGGAGTCTTTGTGCTGAACCAAGTTGAAATGGTTTTTAGTTCCGCGAAGGTGGCGTCACTGAGTCTGATTACCGGCATCATATTGGCCTTCTATGTCCAATAGAAAATATGTAACATACTTTCTATTCGATTTTCAAGGAAATATGTAACATATTTTCTACGCTAGCGGATCGCTGGCGTGGCGGGGCTTATTGTGCGAGTTTGGGGGCGATAATACGCGGGGGAAAGCACATGACGATCGCATGTTTGGGCTGGGGGTCGCTGATCTGGGATCCACGGGATCTCCCATTGGCGAGCGGATGGTTTGAGGACGGCCCCCTGCTCCGTGTGGAATTTACACGCCAGTCCAACAACGGACGGATAACGCTGGTACTTGAACCCGGCGCACCAGAAACCCGTTCGCTGTGGGCGGCGATGCAGGCACAAGATCTTGCGAGCGCCAAAACCGCACTCATGGCCCGGGAGGACACCACAAACGAGGCGAATGTAGCCAGCTGGTCGGTGGGCGACCCGGCACCCGCTACGATCGCTGCACTGCCGGCGTGGGCAGCTGCCCATGAGGTTGCGGGAGTCGTGTGGACGGCACTGTCGTCCCGGTTCAACGGAAGGACGATGGTCCCGACCGTAGACCAGGTAACTGCCTACCTTGGCGGGCTCGAGGGAGGCAAACGAGCAGCGGCCGAGACGTACATTCGCCGGGCGCCTGCACAAGTGTCCACGCCATATCGGCGGGCTATCGAGGCGACTCTGGGGTGGACACCACTGCCCTGACGGCTGGCGGGCAACACTAGCGTCCCTATAGCTGTTGATAAGTTGTCAATGTTCTTGGCTTGTTCTAGTGTTGCCGTATCTCGGAGCCAATGAACCGCCTAGGTTGGCCCCACCTAATTTTGGAGGCTCACGTTGCGGCTGTTGAAAAGTTACGCTCCCCAGTTCCCAGGCTTCGATCCCCTCGAGGCCGCGGTCGCTCAGCTGGCCAATGCCGGCATTGAAGAGCGGGGCGCGATCTTTACCCGCCTCGAGGTGGTCGATTTTATTCTGGATCTTGCCGGCTATACGGTCGATCGTCCATTGCATACGCTGCGGATCCTGGAACCGTCGTTTGGCGATGGTGATTTTCTCCTGCCTATCATCGACCGCCTGTTGACGTCCTACCGAGAACACATGCCCGAGCAAGACCTCGCTGCTGCATTGCGTCCGGCGCTGCGGGGCGTGGAGCTGCATCGGGCAACCTTTGAGATTACCCGTGACCGTGTGCTTGGCTTGCTTGCCGAGCGTGGCATGTCAGAGCTGGTCGCACGTGGCCTTGCGGATGCGTGGCTGTCGCAGGGCGATTTCCTGCTTGAGGACTTCGAGGGCACTTTTACCCATGTCGTCGGCAATCCTCCTTACGTACGCCAGGAGCTGATCCCGGACGAGCTGATGGCGGAGTATCGCCGACGCTATGCCACGATCTATGACCGGGCGGACATCTATGTGCCCTTCATCGAGCACTCTCTGAACCATTTGGCGCCGGGCGGCGCGCTTGGTTTCATCTGTGCCGATCGCTGGATGAAGAACCGCTACGGTACGCCTTTGCGCAAGTTGGTGGCGGACCAATTCCACCTCCGGACTTACGTGGACATGATGGACACGCCGGCATTCCATACCGAGGTCAGCGCCTACCCTGCCATCTTCATTATCGCCAATGAACGCGGCAAGGCCACCCGCCTCTATCACCGGCCGGAAATCAACGGCCCCTTCCTGGCATCACTCGCGACGGCGCTGACGTCCGAGGACGCTCCAACCCTAGAGGGGGTCAAGGAAATCCAGGCGCTGGCCCGGGGTGCCGAGCCGTGGGTGCTGGAATCCTTTGACCAGCTGGCGGTGGTGCGGCGGCTGGAGGCGCAGTTTCCGACATTGGAAGAAGCCGGATGCAAGGTGGGCATTGGTGTGGCCACGGGCGCCGACAAGGTGTTCACGGGACCCTTCGACAAGCTGGACGTCGAAGACGACCGCAAGCTGCCGATGGCCATGGCGAAGGACATTCACTCCGGGCAGGTGGAATGGCACGGTAAAGGCGTTATCAACCCCTTCGACGAGAAGGGCGGACTGGTGCCACTCGACAAATACCCGCGCCTGGCACGGTATTTCGAGCAGCACGGCGCTGAAATCAAGAACCGCCATGTCTCGAAGAAGAACCCGAACGGTTGGTACCGCACAATTGACCGGATTTACCCGAGCCTGACCTACAAGCCCAAGCTTCTGATCCCGGACATCAAGAGCGAGGCGAATATTGTGTATGAGCCCGGGAAGCTCTACCCGCACCACAACCTTTACTATATTACCTCGGACGACTGGGACATCCAGGCGCTGCAGGCGGTTCTGCTGTCGGGCATCGCACGCCTTTTTGTTGCGATCTACTCGACGAAGATGCGGGGCGGTTACCTGCGATTCCAGGCGCAGTACCTGCGCCGGATCCGCGTGCCGCACTGGAAGGACGTGCCGCCGGAAGTTCGCCATGAGCTGCTGAGTGCAGCTCGGGCGCTTGACATCCAGCGGTGTAATGAAGCTGTTGCCCATCTCTATCGGCTGAGCCCGGCGGAGCGGGCGGCCATGGGGGGAAATGGGACAATTTAAGAATGCCGCTTGATTTAGTTGATTATGAGAAGAAGGCCCGCGAGGCCACTATGGCATTCTGGGGCAACCGGGAGAAGGCGCGCCAGAAACAGATCGAAGCTGGCCGGGCCGACCAGGGCGAGCGTGCGGGGGTTACCGCTGGCAAGAACATGGATGGTTTCCTCGCCTTGCTTATCGACATCGTCGAGGCAAATGGTCTCAAGAATGCGTCAATTCATCAGCAGAGGGCCGTGCTGACCTTGCCGGGCTACTTTCGGCCGACCAAGTTGTGGGACGTCCTGGTGGTCCAGGATAAGCGACTCATCGCGGCGATCGAGCTCAAGAGCCAGGTAGGGCCGTCCTTCGGCAACAATTTCAATAACCGGACCGAGGAGGCTATCGGTACCGCCCATGACCTGTGGACTGCCTACCGCGAAGGCGGCTTTGGTAAACACCCACGGCCATTTGTCGGATGGATGATGATGGTGGAAGATGCACCAGAATCCCGTCGTCCGGTTACGGACCGTTCTCCTCACTTCCCAGTTTTCAAGGAATTCCAAGGGGCTTCGTACCTGAAACGATACGACGTACTCTGCCAGCGCCTGGTGCAAGAGCAGCTTTATGGCGCAGCGGCGTTGCTGGCGTCACCTCGCACGGCGTCAGCGACGGGCGATTTCAATGAGTTGTCGGAACTCACGAGCCTTAAGACCTTCGTAACGACGCTTGCCGGGCACATCGCGACGGCAGCTGCACAAGGTTAGGCTTTCGCTGGAGGCTAGAAGTGATTGAAGTGCCGGAGAGCGGGGAAGGGTTTGAGGAACTGATGCGGGGCATTGATGCCGAGTGCATCCAAGAAGGCATCGCTATCCCCGGACGTAGCCTTCACGCCATCATGAAGGTTGGTACACGCTACAAGATCTCGATACCCATAACAAATCTCATTCCTGGTGCTCGGCCTGACCTGGCGCGGTACGCGCCGCTGAGCCAGAATATCCGAGATTGGTACAAAAGCCGCTACGGTGACCGACTTAAAACGAGCTTTTCACCTGGCAACATCGCGACTTCTATTGAAGGCGATCTTTACGAGATGCGCCTACCGCTCGTCATGGGGCAGGCGCAATTCATCCTTTCGCGACGTTTCGTCGAAAGGCCAGAAGTCGCCTCTAAGGGGCCCGCCATTTGTAACATTCTTCAGCTGATTACAGATTTGACGGAAGGGAGAGCGGCCACTCTCAATGATGATACCCTCCGGGAGCTTGGTGACGACTTCCAACGAGGGTTCATAGCGCACGACATACTGCAGACTAATAGCGACCACGAGTTGATTGAGATTGCGCGTGGCGACATCGAGACGGCTGTGCGCAACATGCTTGACCGCGGCCAGCGTTACGGCGAATCCAAATGGGCTTCGCTGCAGGCCGCTGAGAAAGTCCTAAAGGCGGCCATCACTCTTGCAGGCGGTCAATTCAAGTTCAGCCATAGCCTTGCGGAGCTTTGCAAGCAGCTCGAGGGTTTGGCATCCTCTTTCAGTGGAAGCCGTTGGTGGATGAGATTCAATGCAAACCCGGCATTCGCTATCGAGAGGAAGCGTGCAATCGTGGGCAGGCCCTTGCCGCACACAAAGCTTCGCTTGAGCTGGTTCTGCAACTTACGAACGCCGGCGCCAAGTTCGAAAAAGGCCTGGGTTAGCAATGTCGCCCAAGACGCCGAGCGCCGCTGGTGGTTTCGGGTGGCTGGGTTTGCGCGCTTTCCGGCAGAGCGCAAAAGGGGCGTGATGACTCTTTAAGTTGCGATCACTGTTCGTGCCGGTCCTCCCCGTTAGGGCCGTCGTCGTCGAATTCGCCCTCATCGAGCTCAGTCTCGTACTCGGCGGGATCTACCGTTGAAACATACCGCTCTCCAGACAGCATCTCACGTAATAGAATGAGTTTTCCCAACAGGTCGTCGAACGTGACGACGCGAACGTCCTTGAATTGACTTCTTATCAATTCAAAAGAAGCTGCCTCTTCCGGTGTTCTTGGGGTTCTGCCTGCAACCAATACGCAATCAACGGAATATGCTTCCAAGTCATAGACGCGCGATGACTGCTTGATCGAGGCAATATTCGTGACGAACTTCTGCCGCTGATCAAGCACTTGGACGACAGCGCCCATAAGCTCACGAGAAGGTGCCCACACGCCCGTGCGATACTCGGCACCCAGTATGGGCGTGCCAGGCCTTTTTATTTCCACGAGCGCAGCGTTATATGTGGAGCTGTTCTTGGACAAGAAATCAGCAATTTTTGTACCCACGCCGGAGAGGGTCCCTCCTCCAACTGATGCCGAGGCTTGCACCACAACGACGGGATATCCGAATATCATCGAAAGAATGAAAGGGTTGACCTCGAACAACCGTTGCCACTCCAGTTCATTGCGGTTATGGCCCAGCTTTCTTTCGAAGGCTTCTATCATCCCATCGAGACTTACGAGCTCAATGTCCTTCTGGAGTTGCACGAACTCTTTCGGATCACGCTTGGCAATCGAGGGTGCGTTTCCCTTGACAGCTTCCAAGAGCGCCACCCGATCCGCCCCCTTCAGGACGGTAGTGGCAGCGTTTGTCCCACCGATGAGCTTGAAAATGGTACCGGGTTCATAGGCACGTACCTTTTCCGGAAACTCCTCTGGAAGGGCTCTGTGCAGAACTTCATTGTGCGCAAGAAAATTTCGTTCTTTCAGACTTTCCCGTTGATGAATTCGGGTAATCCGATTGAACATACTACGGATGTTTGAAAAATCCTGATCGACTATATGAAAGAAGTTTCCATTTCGTCCGGTTTTGCCTTGTTTTGTTAGGTACAAGCCATTGATGCCGGAAACCTTCTCCACCGCTTGGATTAGCGGCTTCATTTCGTTGGTCAAGCCCAACCCGTATCCGATTTCCTTGATAAAGCCTGAAGGCAAATATGTATCCAGAAATCCCACGGCGTCGATCGACGTTGTCGGTCGGTCATCGATAAAATTGGAGTCAATCCAAATCGATTCAATCCTTTCATACTTGGGCATGTATAGACGCCCGCTTAGATAAGTTATGAGCGGATATATAGCGATACGTCTGTTGGAATGGTCGATGGTGAACAGGCGAGTCGGAACTGGCTCGACGCCATCGTCTCGTAGCCGTGCAGCCGCTCTACGCAGCTGTGGGCTTAATTCTAAAAGATAGTCGGTAGTTGCGCCCTGCTGCTGAACCAAGAGCCTTGGCTCTCCTTCCCATATTTCATCCATAAGCTGGGATTCCAATTTCTCTTGCTTCAAGTTGATGGGTCGCGCGGCCGCCATCGCGTATTTTCTGATGACATATTTCACAGAACAGCGTGTATTAAACACGAAAGCAAGTAATCATTGCAGAGGGTTAGAGCACTACATGAATCTCGAAAACGCTATAAGCGAACCCTTTGTTAAAATCCTGAATTTTCACAATGATTTCAATCGCAATATCAAAGCTGCGGTGGGCGCGCTCGAATTTTAGAAGACCAGTTCTTCAGCGTCGGCGACCACGGCCACTCTCCCGACCGGATCAGAACCTTGGGGGCCAGTGACACATTGGAAAAATCCTACTGATATCGCTGGAAAGGCAGAAGCGTTTGTGGCTGAGATTGGCATTGTCCGTGCCGCTTCAGCCTTTGAAGATTTTCAAACTGGCTTGGATGCGGAGCTAAATCGGGCTAGACCTAATCCGACTTCTGTGGAAGCTGACGCGGTCACCGAGCGTCTATTATCTCGCCTGAGAATTTCCCCAGCGACGATCGTCGATGTTACGAAAGTCGTCGAATTCTTTGACGTCGCAAGGAACTGTATTGTCCATCGGTCGGGGCGCGCAAGTCCAGCCTTGGCTGAGTTGTCAGTCAGCAAGGACTTTCAGAACGCTCTGGCAAAATGGCCAAAGCGCGCGGGTAAGTGGCGCGTTGCCATCCCTTCAATCATCGACGGTATGCCTATAGAATGGCAGCCGCGACATGCCATCATGGCTTCGGATGCATTTTTCAAGTTGGCGAAGTTGATGGATGCCTCACTCGTCACGGCAGTGGGGGAGCTCGGAATAGTGAAAATGGCCGCTCACTGGTGTTTTCTCGACGAGAACCCGGTACCTTGCCCGGCAAAAAAGAACGTTCAAACCATGGTCAGGCAACAACTCATTAACCGGTATTTCGCTGCCGACGTCGAAGAGGGCCTGATAATAGGTCACCTAAAATCGATTAAAAAATGGGATGCTTGTGCGAAGGAATACGAGCGCCGTTTTCCTAAAGGTGGTCTCCTACGGGATCAGCGGAAGCGAGCGAAAGGTTAGGAGGACATCAGGAGGCTTGGCACCACGTAAACGGAACCGCGACTATGTTCGTAAAACGACCGTTTTCGTTACAAGCCGGGCCGACGCCCATCCGTCCACAACACCGGTGGCTCTATCCAATCGACTGGCAGCAGTTGACGGACATGGTGCGGTTTGAAAGGGCGAAGGCCCGGTGTGAGCATTGCCAGCCGCCCCATGGCAGGATTGTCTGCCATCTTGGCGACGGCCGCTGGTGGGACGTGGACTCTGGCATCTGGTGTGACGATCGCGGCTTGGCCGTGCGCAAGGAACGCCCTCCCCCGCTCCTGGATCACGTCCCGACGACGCGTCGTCTACCTCGCTACAGCCAACCTGCATAACAATCCTGGGCATAACGATGGACGGAAAATGCGCTCGCTCTGCCAGCGGTGCCATATCATTTATGATCGGGCCGAGCATTTGCGCCGGCGTCGGCTAAATTTCCTCGACTGAAGCCGAACTGATGAAACGGCGGCAATAGTGACCCCCGCGCCCGTCAGGCATGGTTGCGGTGGCATGAGCTGACAGCGAAGGGCGCTGTTGTAAAGGCTTGGTAATCCGACCATTACGGCTATCAGGTCATAGATATGGACGAAGAGGCTTCCCGTATCTGGCGTGCACGGCACATGGAGATCGATACGGAGATAGATACATGGAAGCGCGACATGGATCTGGTCCGGGAAATCCTCTTTCAGCTCGAAGCGCGCGATTTGCTCCCCGGAGGCATTTGGTTCGTCAAATGCCGGCGATAAGCGGATGCAGATCGAAGGCTACACGTACCAGCAGGTTGGTCGGGTTCGTCGACACCGGCAACAGTGATCCCAACCGTGGTATTGGGTTCAAAGGGCTGAAATGGGAAGGCCACGATTTCATCGACAACGTGCGTGATCAGGATATCTGGGACAAGACACAGAAAGGTTTGGAGGCGGGTGAATTCTCGCTGGATTTGGCCAAGGCCCTCGCGAAACGGTTCATCAAGAAGAATGTGGAGCGTTACACCGGCGTCGATCTCAATCTCTAAGGCATCGGCTAGACGTTGCCGAATCCCTGTCCGATCTGGTGAAATGTGACTATTCTCGGTTGCAAGATTCCGTTTCCACTCCTAAGCTCTTCAAACTACGGGGGAGCTGATGTTAATAGCGCATCTGGAACTGTCAAATTTTCGGAAACTCATTGCCGTTCGCATGGATCTTGCGGAACAGACCACACTTTTCGTCGGCGCCAACAATAGTGGCAAGACGTCCGCCATGGTCGCGCTCCGGCGGTTCCTGCTGAATCACGGCAAGGGCTTCCGGCCCCATGATCTCACCCTCGCCCATTGGGACAAGATACGGAAAATCGGCCAGGCTTGGGTAAAAGCCCACGCGGAGGAGCTCCCTCCGGACCTTACCGACACGGCCTGGACCGAGTGTATGCCTTTTCTCGATCTCTGGCTCGAGGTTGGGGACAACGAGCTCCATTACGTTCGGACTGTGCTGCCGACCCTTGGTTTCACCAAGGGCCTTCTGGGCCTGCGCTTGAGATTGGAACCCGAGAAGATCGAAAAACTCCACCAGGAGTTCCTAACTGCGTTCACAGACGCTGTTAAGCTGAAGACGAGTTTGAAAAAGGAAGGCGAGGTGCCCTCCCCAACGCCGTCTCTGACATTGTGGCCGGAAGATTTACTCGATTTTCTGAGCCGCGACTTCATGAAGTACCTTACCGTTCGCACTTACGTCCTGAATCCTTCGAAGCTACAGGCGCCCATAAACGGTAGGGCCCAACCTCAAAAGCTACGCCCCGGCGCCGTAGCGATCGAGGGCAACCCGCTTAGCGGCCTAATACGGGTCAACGAGATCAATGCTCAGCGTGGATTTGGCGAAACGGATGGCGCGGAAGAGGGCGCGGCCCCCGGCAACGCCGAAAGCCGGCGCCTATCCGAGCAACTGAGATCCTATTATACCAAACACCTGGACCCGACGGATAAACCCGATATCAGCGACTTGGGGGCTTTGCAGGCGATCGAGGCCGCTCAGGAGGCCTTTAACGTACGTCTGCGTGACAGTTTCTCCGACGCGTTTGTCGAGGTCGAAGGTCTGGGATATCCCGGGGTCACGGACCCAAAGATCAAGGTATCGACACGGCTTCGAGCCGTGGATGGCATTGATCACGAAGCTGCGGTATCGTTTGAAATTGATGTGGTGAGCGAAGCGGGTGAGATCACGCCTACCTTGCGTCTTCCCGAAAACAACAACGGTCTTGGCTACCAAAACCTGATCTCGATGATCTTCCGCCTTATGGCGTTTCGTGACGCCTGGATGCGGGTCCGAAAAGCCGGCAAAAACAACCTTGATGACCCGATCGAGCCGCTGCAGCTTGTCCTGATAGAGGAGCCGGAGGCGCATCTTCATGCCCAAGTGCAGCAGGTTTTCGTCCGAAAAGCTTACAGTGTTCTCCGCAAACATAAAGATCTCGGAGACTCGAAGGCCCTTCGCACGCAGCTCATCGTAAGTAGCCATTCCAGCCACGTCGCGCACGAAACACCTTTTTCGTCCCTTCGCTATTTCCGTCGCCTGCCGGCCGGCATGGGTGCGAGCGTGCCTACCTCCATTGTCGTCAACCTATCGGAAACCTTCGGCCCAGCAAGCGGAACTGAGCGGTTCGTTACGCGGTATCTTAGATCGCAGCATGCTGACCTCTTTTTTGCGGACGCTGCCATATTGGTGGAGGGACCTGCAGAGCGCATGTTGCTGCCGAACTTTGTGCGGAAGCATTATCCCTACCTCCACCAGTGCTACCTCTCGATCTTGGAAATAGGTGGCAGCCACGCCCATACGCTCAGGCCACTTATCGAGCACTTGGGCTTGAGCACTCTCATTATTACCGATCTGGACACCGAGAAGGACGGCGAAGCGGTTCAGCCTGAGCGAAAAGCTGGACAGATCACTAACAATGACACGCTGGAGAAATGGTGGCCAAAAAAAACCGACGCAGACGAGTTGTTCGACCTTCCCCAGACCCAAAAGGTCAAGGATACAGCAGGCGATCCATTATTTTCGGTTCGCGTCGCCTACCAGAAGCCCTTAAACGTAGCTAAACCAGGTACTTCCGACGAGGTCGAAGCCTTGCCCTACACGTTTGAGGATGCACTTGTGTTCTCAAATATCGAATTTTTCTCCAAGATGACTGGCAACGGCCTCGTAAAAAAATTCCACACTGCAATCAATGAGCAGCCGGATATTAAATCGATTGGCGCAGCCATGTTCGTGGCCCTGAAGAAAGGAAAAAAGGCGGAGTTCGCGCTCGATGTGTTGGCCCATAAGGATTTTACAACCTTAAAGGTGCCGGCCTACATTGACGAGGGTTTGGATTGGCTCGAGGGAAAGCTGAAGAAGAAGCGAAGTGATATCATTGATGTAACGAAGTCCGGTGGGTCAGATGGCTCAGAATGAGGCAACAAACGACAACCTCGTCGACAACCATGTCGATGATGAAATTTTTGAATGCTTGGACCTCGACGCACCCAAAAGCTTCTTCATGTATGCCGGTGCGGGTTCCGGAAAGACGCGCTCTCTCATTGAAGTGCTTCGGCGCCTGCGCGAGAAGTCCGGCGAAAGGTTGGCTCTGGGCGGCCGGAATGTCGGTGTCATAACATTCACCAATGCAGCTTGTGATGAGATCAAGCAGCGCCTGGATTTCGATGTCCGTGTGGTTGTGTCCACGATCCATTCGTTCGCTTGGTCGCTCATTCAGGGCTATAACGACGATATCCGCGAATGGCTGAAAGAAAACCTCAAGGCTGAGATTGCCGAACTTCAAGATAAGCAGACCCGAGGCCGAACCAGTAAAGCCTCTGCGGACCGGGAAAAGTCGATCCTGAGTAAGACGGCTCGTTTGGCCGCACTCGATGACCTGCTGACGTTCCAGTACAGCCCGACTGGTGACAATCGCGAGCGGGACGCCCTGAACCACAGCGAAGTCATTTCGATTACGGCGAGCTTCCTCACGGACAAGCCGGGCCTGCGGTCAATTCTGGTGAATGCTTTCCCTATCCTGCTGATCGACGAAAGCCAGGACACCAACAAGGATCTGTTGGCGGCCCTTCTCACGGTTCAGGAGGAGCATGGCAGCAAATTCAGCCTTGGGCTCTTTGGCGACACGATGCAGCGCATTTATTCGGATGGCATGGTCGGTCTGGAGCGAGCTCTTCCTGCAAGCTGGGAGCGGCCAGCGAAGGTCATGAACCATCGCAGTCGTGAGCGGATCATTCGCCTTATCAACCGTATCCGCAAGGATGTGGATGGTCAGGAGCAGCGCGCACGGTCGAATAAACCGGGGGGCCATGTCCGCCTTTTTATCGTGCCTTCCGGGAGCGATCAGGCTTCGACCGAGGGCCATGTCCGTACCGTCATGGTCAAGGAAACGGGTGACGATGGTTGGACCGCGGGGAGCGTCAAATCTCTGATTCTTGAACACCACATGGCGGCACGGCGCCTAGGCTTTTCGGCTTTCTTCGAGCCCCTGCACAAGGTTGAGCGCCTTCGAACCGGATTGCTCGACGGCAGCTATTCGGCGGCGCGGTTCTTTGCAAAGGACGTGCTGATCCTCGTAAAGGCCATTAGGAGCCAAGATGACTTCGAGATCGCGGCGGCCGTTCGTGAGCGCTCACCGCTGCTTGAGAAGAAAGCGCTCCAAGCTGACGGCGTGGACCAGGCCGAAAGGATCCTGCAAGTTCAGCGCGGAGTGGACTCCCTCGCCGCTCTTTTTGCCGCTGGTGCGAACCCAACGTTCTTGGACGTGCTAGGCGATATCGCGGTATCTCAGTTGTTTCCCATTCCGGCTCCCCTCACCCCGTTTGTCGGCGCCGGCGAGGTTCACCTGAGTGAAGATGACAGGCCGGAGGAACCCGGCACAGATGAGAAACTAACGGAGCTTGAGGCGTGGCGGCTCGTTTTGGATACACCCTTTGCGCAAATTGAGAATTACGAGAGTTATGTCAGCCGAACCTCGAGCTTTGATACACATCAAGGCGTGAAAGGCTTGGAATTCCCGCGAGTGCTGGTAATCGTAAGTGACGAAGAAGCGCGTGGATTTCTATTCAGCTATGAGAAGCTCTTTGGAGCCAAAGCGAAGAGTGCCACAGATATTCAACGCGAGGCCCAGGGCGACGAGACGACGATCGATCGGACCAAAAGACTGTTTTATGTGACGTGTAGCCGAGCCGAAGACAGCCTCGCCATAATTGCCTACAGCGAAAATCCTAGCGCGGTGAAGTCCACCGCGGTGGAGAACGGTTGGTTTGAGGAACAGGAAGTATACATCCTCTAGTCATGAGTCCATGTTGTCATTGGGTCCGATGTCTTCGGCAGTTGCAACCTAATGTAGCATCGTATAATAATACTCCGCATGGTTGATGCTGAGGATCTTTCTCGCGAACTTCAGTGCTCTTATGATGGCGAGCGCTATTCTATTCGGGACAATTGAGCCGTTTTCCGCCCGACGGTACGCGGGCCCGCCCAACCGATAACACCTGGACGTTCGGAAGGCCGAGCGACAAAACCGGCTACATGCAGATTGGGACAGTTCGCGTCCATCGTGTTGTCGCCACAACGTTCCATAGCGTGCCCCTACCCCCGAACACGTCGTAGACCATATCGATACCAACCGCCGCAACAACCGGCCGGAAAAACTTCCGTTGGCTAACGCGCCTCGAGAACGCACTGCTCAAGCCGGTAACTGTCCGTCGTATCGAGATGGTCCGCGGCAGCATTCAAGCCATTCTCGAGGATCCGTCGCAGCTTGGCAGCAGCAGCGCCGATGTTCAGCTGGATGCGGACCGTGACCAGGGACGAGGCCCAAGCGTCGCTCGCTCGCCTACGTGTTATTCGCTAGCAAGGGGTTCATCAGGTCAAGCGGAAGCAGTCTCATGCTGCGACCTCAACGATTGCCATTCCGTGCAATGCGATGGTTAAGAACTTCTCGCTCATCGCATTGCACTCCATTCAGCGACGTCTGACGTAAAACAACTCGCGCGACCGACACTCTTTGAAGCGTCGCACGACAAGCTACTGAGGTGCCCGCCCTACATCACGCCCCACGCCCGAAACCTCCCCCTCCCCGTCATCTCCCGGAGCCCGAGCTCCAAAACAATCCGCCGCGCCGCCTGCGGCGTCACATCGAGCGTCTTCGCCACCATTTTTGCCGACACCAACGGATTGGCCATCACCAACTCAACCAGCTCCGGAAGTTTTGAAGACGTCCGGCGTCCGTCCAGCTTCCGCTCCATCAGGGTTCGGGCGAGTGCCAAACGATCGTGCTCCTTCAGCCCGATCTCGGCGGCCGCGACCAGCCCGTGGGCGATGGCGAGCAACCGGGTCTCCCGATCACGATGCCGGCGTCGATCGACGGCAATGGACTTGAGCCCAAGATTGAGCGCGGCAAGATGGGCGCCGGTGGTAACGCCGGCCTGGCGCAGGATGGAGGCGGCCAATAGCCGGCCGAGCCAGGGCGCGTGCTGCAGGACGGACAATTCATTCCAGGCATCGAGGGCGATGATCGCCTGCAGCACCGCCGGCAGGTCTTGAGTCTGCCGCAGCACGCCGCGCCATTCGTCAAGCCGAGCATGCTCGTCCCAGTCGAGATCATAGACGAGAGGGTCTCGTTCGCGGGTGTCAGCTCGCCCGGACCGTTTCGCCTGCTCAATCGCGGCCTCCGAGCGGGCCAGCACTGCATCGATTGCGGCGTAGTCAACGCCGGGTAGACTTTCGATGTCGTCGGCGACGTCCCCCTCCCCTTCGGGATCGGCCGCGATTGCGGTCCGAACGACGCTGGCCGGCTCCGCCGCGTCAGCGTCGACTGAATTGATGTCCGCTGTCTGTCGCAGAATACGGATACCCTCTGCGGATAAGGCCCAGTCCGGCGATTGCGCGGCAATGCGTCGGCGGGTGCGCAACACGTCGCGGGCGATGGTGAGTTCGTGGGTGGGCGTGCGGATATCGCGGGTGGCGTCGTGGAGGACGAGGTCTTCGAGATGGACGAGTTCGCCGTCGATCCACAGCGACGCGCAGGCATCGGCGAAATTTTGCCGCTCGATCCAGCCCTGACCGACCGGCGAACGGGCGATGCGCTCGTCCAGACGCGCGAGAGCGGTCCCGGCGTCGTAAGCCGGTCGGATTAGGGCTGTCATGCTGATTTTCGCGAGATCATAAGTCATTGAAATCATGGTAAATGATTTGCTAAACGAACTCTATATTAAAGTTGCGGTTCTTCACATGGTATGATGCGGGGGTGGGCTTCTAACCATCGATAAGTACCAATTATCGATGGTAGATTGATTTGGTGGCGCAAATCACCCTGTCGGTCGTCCTGGATGGCCGGAAAGCCTTGGTTTTCCGGCCGTTTGGGCAAATTTCGGCGAGGTCCGGCGGAAACGTCTCTGCTCTGCAGGCCACTCAGAGCAGCCCTCCCCTACCGATGAGCGCAGAATTCTCCATCGTTCTGTCGCTCAACCAGGCTTTCATGGCCCTCCCGTCCTCCGATCTCCTTATTTTCAGCCATTTCCGCCGCAGATGGCCACCAGGGCGCGTTTCACCCTGGTTACGGCCCAATGCCCGTTCGACGTCCCTTTTCGAGTCTGGCGGGGCTGCATTTACCTCATAAAACACGCTTGCAACCGGTCATTTTCTCGCGCATTCTTTATCTGTACAAGACACCTCGAAATAGGCCCCTAAAAAGCCAGATGGCAAAGAGACAAACAGCTAACGTCCCGCCATCTCCAAAGCGGCTCATCGGGTATGCACGCGTCTCGACAGAGGATCAGCTTCACGACGCCCAGTTGGACGAGCTGCGCGCCGCCGGCTGCGATCGGGTCTACCAAGAGCATGGATCTGGGGCATCGCGAGCTCGCCCGGTCCTAACCAGATTGCTCGGAGAGCTCACTGCTGGCGACGTCCTCGTCGTGGTCCGCCTTGATCGGCTGGCCCGGTCCGTCAGCCATCTCTTGCAGGTGATCGAGGACCTTGAGCAACGCGGCGTCCATTTCCGATCCATTCGTGATCCGATCGATACCTCGACCCCGCAGGGCATGTTTTCCCTTCAGGTCCTTGGTGCTGTTGCCCAGCTCGAACGAGCGTTGATCGCAGAGCGAACCAAAGCCGGCATCAACGCGGCAAAGGCGCGAGGAAAGCTTCCCGGAAATCCCGGCCTGCGAGAGCGGCGGCCGGAGGCAATCAAGGCGGTTTCGAAAGCACGCGAGAAACTCTATCTCGACGAGCTCATTGCGTCCGCGCAAACATGGCTGCCAACGGTGCGGCAGCTCCGGCCTCAGCACAGCTGGGACAATGTCGTGCGGGTTCTCAATCGTCGCGGCCACGACTGGACCGTTGAGCGCCTTCGTCGCGCCGTCCATCGCATGGTCCGCGAAAAGCTCGCCGAAAAGGAACTCCTCACCCGGTCGCCTCGCCGAGCTCCGGAAGACCATCTGATGAAGCTCGTAGCGGCGATCGCCATTGCCGATCCCGGCCTTTCGCTTCGCGACATCGCCGCCCAACTGGATCAGATGGGAGAGCGGCCGGCGCGCGGTGGGCGCAAATGGCAGCCATCCTCTGTTCGTCATCTGCTGGACGAGGCACATCGGTTCGGTCTTATCCGTCACTGAGGGCACGGAGCATCAACCTTCCGATTGCCCGGCTTCTTGCGCGCCCTGTTCTCGGCGGCAGAGATTTCCAGCCTTTGCTTTCGATAATGCCTCAGGGGAGCTGCCGGTATTCGGTTTGGAAGCGGAGTTTCACGGCTGAAGCCACCTGCGTAGGTAAAGGGGCTTGTAGATCTGGGGCGGTGGGCCCGCGCTCGAATTGCCCAAAGGGCCTTGCGAGCGGCAGACGGAAGTCGTGTCGTTCCAGCGACCAGCCCCGAAGAGCAGTTCCGTAATCGCCGCAATCGTCACTGCCTGCCATGCCGGTGAGAGGTTCATCGGACAAACCACCGCTTCGAGGAATGCCCATGATCGCCAGCAACAACGGTCCCTCCCCTCTTCGGCATCCTCATCAAGGCATGCCGGACAACCGCCTCTGTCCACGGGATCACTCTCGAAAGAGCTCTTGGGCCGCCCGGCGCTTTGCAGTGACAACCCGTTCCGCCTGACCGATCGTCCTAACGCCGCTGAGCACCGCGAAACGCCATGCTTTGAAGCTGCAGTCGACCTGGCAAAGTCCGGTATCGCGCATCCATTGCAACTGGCTTTCGACCGAGGAGCAACGATCGTGGGACATGCGCTCGTGCGCCTTGGCGATTTCCGCTTCGGGTATGCCCAGCGTCCTGACCTGCTGCAGCCAGATCCGGGCGTAGCGGGCCTCTACCTCGGAATCATGGCCAAGGACCTGCTCGGCGTTGACGAACAGGCCACCTTCGGACAAGGCGCCCCGAATGCCACCGAAGAGGTGCTTTTTCGCGGCGTCTTCCAGATGATGGATCGCCAGTGCCGAGATGATGAGATCCCACGGACCGCCGAGCTCGGCATCGGCCATGTCGGCTACGGCATAGGTAATGGCCGGATTTCCATCGAAGCGTTGCCGGGCCTGCTCGAGCATTTTTTCAGAGGCATCGACGAGGTGGATCTGCGCATCGGGGTGGCGGGCAAGCAGCATGGCGCTGAAAAGACCGGTGCCAGCGCCAAGATCCAGGACACGCAGTTTGTCGGTGTGCCGCCAGTCATCGATCAAGTCGAGTGCTGTGCCGTAAAACGCATCGAAACAGGGAATAAGGCCGCGCCGAAGGACGTCGTAGCCGGACGCATCTCGATTGAAGACGGGTGAGGACGATACGTTTATTGGTGACATGGTGTGGCTCAACTTTTCGGGATTGTGATCTACTTCGCCGTGGGGGTGGGGATCAGGCTCGGGTTCAATGTATAGGTCGCTATCGCCTCGCCGCTTGCCAGGATGTGGCCCGCCATGGCCTTTTCCACGTCTTCGCCAGTGAATGGCCCGGATAGGCCCAGTGTCGGAACGTCGAGTGCGACCACTTCAAGAGTGTAGTGGTGGATGCGCTGGTCATTTATGGGCGGGCAGGGGCCGTCATAACCGCCATAGGTGCCGGCCATGTCATCAGTTTTGGCCAGAAAACTGGTATAGACATTGGCGCCGCGCAGCCCGTGAGGCGTCACGCCGACCGGCTTGCCGCCCGGCACGAGACCCTCGCTTTCCGCACCTTCGCCGATGGACATGATACCGGCGGGAATATCGGTCAGAACCCAGTGGAAGACGCTGATCCGCGGCGCGTCGGATGGAATTGTGGTGCCGGGTTTATTGATGAGGCTGAAATCCTGCGGTACGTCCGGATCGGTCATCAGCAACGCATAAGATCTGGTGCCCTCGGGTCCCGCTGACCATGAGACCCCCGGGCTCACGTCCTTGGACCGGATCCCGGGCGGGCAGAAGGCGGCGGAGTCTGCAAACCGGCCAGAGCGGTCAAGCCCTTCGAACTTTACGGACAGCGTGAAGTCTGCGGCCATGGGCGCCGTCGCGGAAAATGCGGCGGCCACACTGATGGCGGCCCATATGCTTTTATTCCTGGTCATTGTTCGTCTCGCCTGGTTGATTTCAGTAGACCATAGGGACCGATGCCAGCGCGGGTGGGCCCGATCTGATCAGGAATGAGCCTGAAGCGGTCAGGCCATTGGTTTTCTACGTGCTCTGCGAACGGTCGAAGGAGCCTGTCCGAAGGCATCCTGGAAGTGCCGCGAGAAGTGTGAACGCGAAGCATAGCCCGTAGCGGCAATTGCGTCGGCGACATCGGCATCCCGATCCGAGAGGATGAGGAAAGCGGCTTGCATTCTTTCGGCGAGCAGCACCGCGCGGAGCGAGTGGTTTTCGTCCCGCAGTCGCCGCCGCAGGGTGGCCTCTGACATCGAGAGGGATGCGGCGACCGCAGCTGTGGACCACGCGTGATCGAGCCGGTGGCGGATCAAGAGCCGCACCGCTTCTGTGACTGAACTGTCGACATATTTGGGCATCAATGGCAGCGCACCCTGTTCGGCCAGGATAAGCAGAACCTCAAGAACACGGTGGTCCACAACGCGCCGGGAGAGGTCGAGCGGATCCGCCAGCGCCTCGCCACTATGGATGATTGCCGAGCAGAGCGTCGGACTGATCGTGATGGGCGAGCCGAGGGGTACTTCGCGCACGGTGAGCTGTGGCCAAAGGCGCGCCGCCTCAATGACCAGGGCGCGAGAGAAGCGGACGAACAAGGCGCGATAGATGCCAGTGTCGGTATCTGGTTCGTTGACAACATCGACCTCCGCACCGCCCGGCAGTACGAAGGCGTCACCGGCTTGGTAGATGTTGCGTTTCGCGCCCCACAGAACCTCTTTGCGGCCTTCGATGACGATGACGAGGCCGGCGGCGGGCATGCTGAGCTCGGAAATCGTTTCCCGGTGACGGGCGACGAAGGCCGAGATGAACGGTGGATCTTCTTTTTTGAGCAGTAAGCGGGTGTCGCGCTCAGCCAATGGGCGCAAGGCATCAACCAGGCGGCGGCGCAGGGTTTTGTCGCTGTCGCGCATTGAACAAACCATCTCCAAATTGGATCGATTGTCATTGCTATGTCGAAATCAAGTGGCTGTCGATATACCGTCGAATGGCGCGGAAACCGCAAAGACAATGTCTGCTATTGCCTATCTTTTTGGAGGAATACAACTGTCTGAGACAGTGTCGAAAGCGACCCTCAACGCCTAGGTGATTGTCTCCTTCTTGTGCATTGCAGCCGATCAAGAGGATTCCGGGAATCCTGGCAAACAACGAGAATGCTTCAGGTGTCTGCGCCATTGAGATCTCCTAGCGAGGACATTGGCCTGGCCACGATGCATCGCTGCAAATCTCAACATGCTCGCGAACCATAAGAGTCCCAAGACGCCGCGATTTGCAAGGACCTGCTAAGGACCGGAATCGGCCCTAAGCGGTCAAAGTCTCGCTTGTCTTTCAAGCATTATCATGGGCTGATCTTTATAATGTTGCTCGACAAATGCAGTGTAGCCCAGCCTGCTGGCCAGCTTAAGAGACGCACTATTCTCGGGATGGATAAGGCACACTGTCCGACTCTGACGCAAAGTGTCAGTGTACCATCTGTGAGCTGCATCAGTCGCTTCGAACGCGTAGCCAAACCCGTGCACTCGGGAAGAAAAAGTCCAGCTCCCTTCCCCAACGCCGTCGAAAGAGGCGCCAAGCCCGCGATGAAAATCAGCAATGCCGGTCTCTCCGACATAGTTACCACTGCATTTTTCGAAAACAGCAAAGATTCCATGCCCTAATAACGACCAGTGGCCTGCATAGCGCATCAGGCGATGCCATGCATCTTCCGGTGAAAAAGGTCGTCCTCCAAGAAACCGGACAACGACCGCGTCGGTGCACATCGCCAGATAAGGCTGATAGTCGTTCAACAGGTACGGTCGGAGAGTAAGCCTATTCGTCTCGATCAATGCACCGCTCGCGTTCCAGAAGCGTTAAAACTGCAGCGTCAGGTATCATGCCTACCAGCATTTACAACGGCCGCTAATGGCGCATTCCGGCCAGGTCAGACGATTCCGCTGATCTTGGAAGGCTGGAACAGCTATCACTACAACGAAATTGATTTCGCTGAACAAGGCCGATCGAGACAGAAAGAATCGGCGCAAATCACGGTATCAGAAGCCGCCTGAATCGTCCTTTTGGAGCCACCGTGGCCAAACCGAAGACATAACTGACCGCTGTCGAGCGCCGGGCCGAAGAACTCGACACGATCGCCGCCGTGCTGCCGCTGGAGCGCCGCGACGAGCTTGCCGAGCTCCTGACCGACCAGGATGTCGAGACGCTGCGCCATCTCGTCAACCGGGGCATGGGCGACAACACGCTCAGGGCGCTGACCTCGGATCTGGCCTATCTCGAAGCCTGGGCATGGCAGCCACCGGACGAGCGCTGCCCTGGCCGGCGCCCGAAGCGCTGTTGTTGAAATTTGTCGCCCATCATCTCTGGGATCCGGTCGAGAGAGCCGAGGACCCCAACCATGGCATGCCGGCCGACGTAGAGACGGAACTGCGCGCCAAGGGGCTGCTCAGAGTCGACGGCCCGCATGGGCAACGCACTAGCTCGCATCAACGCCAACCACTGTCATAACGATAGCCCGAGCCGTCGAAATCGCGATAGCCGGAGTCATCCTCATAACGCGGACCACTGCGGTAGCGGTAACCTGAGTCACCATAGTCGCGATAACCGACACGACCTTCGTAACGCGGGCCGTTGCTGTAGCCATAGCTTGCTCCATCGTCGTATTGCGGACGATGCCTGTCGTTGATGAGAGCACCAGCAACTAGGCCACCAATGACCCCTGCCGCCAGCCCACCAACGATGGCTGCGCCCCTGTCGCCGTGGCGGTGACCGCGATAGTCGTGTGCGCTCGCGGAGCCATAGGAAGCGAAGATGCTGCCGGTCGCGACCAATGTGGCAAGTGTCGAGAGAATGATCTTTTTCATCGCCTACTCCATAAGAGCCTGTGTTGGGAGGTAAGGCTCGTTCTGGTTACTTGATGACATTAGCGCGCTGAACAGGCTGTGAATGTTGCGTTTCGCTGCCGTTCATTGAGCGCTGGAGTTAGGGCCCGATGTAATCGGCTGTGGCAGAAGCGGACCCCGATCACAATCAGCGTACTGACCGGCGCGTTCCCAAGGAAATCCAAACTATCCGCAAAAAGGGAGACTGAGCCTAAATGCCCAATGGAGGGCCTGCGCCCACTTCATTCCGCAACGAAGCTGACCGCAGATCAACGTGGCGACTTCGACGCTCGAACCGTCGTTGTTCAGTCGGGAGAGTCAGTAGTCGAAACTCCAACCGGTAGGCCGCAAGGGCGCCAGCATTGCTTGAGCGCCGTTACAGCTCGCTCTGAGATCCAGTCGCTGATCGCGCATCGATGTCGCCTATGTGGTGGATTGGCCAGGGAGGGGCAATCCATGCCCTTGTATTGGAGGCACGAATCGGGTCATCCACGGTCATCGGCGGCTTCACGACGATATCGATCGTGCAGGGTTCCGGATGTGTTCGGGCTTTACAACTGTAAAGTTTTCTGCCGGGAGGATGTGGATTCGGAAACTTTACAACTGTAAAGTTTTTGAATCTCCGCATGGGCATTTAGGTCGTCACCCGCCCTTCAGATTCATGGGCGTTAAGATTTCATTAACTAAAAATGCCTTGTGGAATCGGATGGCCTCTGGCACCCTCGACGGAAATTGCCCCGTAAAGAGCTCATAACCGTCAAGAGGAATGGATGCCGCAAGTAGCATCTAAAAACGTCAGGGACACCGCGTCGAAGATTGACTCCTACACGGCGAAGCTTTCTGCCGAGCTGCGCGACATGCGCGAAGCTGTCTATCCGCCGGAAGCCCGCAAGACATTTGCCAAAACATTTTCAACAATGGATCTGGCCCGCCTCTTGGCGGTTCCGGAAAGTACGCTCCGCCAGTTGACGATCGAAGGTAAAGGACCAGTACCAGAGAGGGCCGAGAATAATCGACGCACCTATACGGTGGAGCAGGTCAAGGAATTGAGAACGTTTCTGGCGTCCATGCGCCCGGACGAAGCCGGCGAACTCCTACCTGTCCGTCGCAATGGCGAGAAGCTGCAGGTGATCGCGACCGTCAACTTCAAGGGTGGAAGCTCGAAGACGACGACATCGATCCACCTTTCACATTTTCTAGGACTGCAGGGCTACCGGGTTTTGTGTATGGATCTCGACCCGCAGGCGTCGATGACCGCACTCTTTGGTCTTCAGCCGGAATTCGACCTTGGTGATAACGAGACCGCCTATGCAGCGATCCGATATGACAATGAGCGGCGCCCGTTCGCGGATGTAATCCGGCCGACCTATTTTCCCGGTGTCGACTTGGTTCCGGGAAACCTAGAGCTCATGGATTTCGAGTTTGATACCCCCACCTATCTGACGTCGAAGACTCGAGACGACCTGGGTCTGTTCTTCGAGCGGTTAAGTACTGCGATTGCGAGTGTCGATGATCGTTATGACTTCGTCATCCTTGATACTCCTCCCTCGCTCGGCTACTTGACGCTTGCTGCGCTCTATGCCGCAACGTCGCTCATTGTCACCGTTCATCCGGCAATGCTCGATGTCGCTTCGTGTAATCAGTTTCTTATCATGATCTCAGATCTCTCTGACGTACTCGCGCAATTTGGTGCGAAGTTCGAGCATGACTTTTTCCGTTTCCTTTTGACCAGGGTGAACCCGAACGACGGGCCGCAGAAGTATATGGCAGGCGTCATGCGCAGGCTCTTCGGTGATGACGTCCTCGTCGCCGAAGCTCTCGAATCGACGGCTATAGCTGGGGCAGCCGTTGCAAAAAAGAGCCTCTACGAGCTCGAAGCAGGGGAGGTCGGGAGGGAAGCTTTGAAGCGCGCGGTCGAAAGTGCAGACCGCGTTAACTTCGAGATCCTGGGATTGGCCCATAAGGTCTGGGGGCGCAGCGCATGAAGAAAAGCATCCTTCGTCGGATGGCCGAGGAGGCCGAAAACAGGGCGGATGTGTCCGAGGCGGAAGACGCGGACAAACCCGTTTCCGCACGGCGTCATTCTTCGCCGGTCATTTCGAATGTCGGGAAAGCACTCGTGCATCTAGGCGAGGATACGATCGTTTCGCTCGATCCCGCAAAGGTCGAGCGGTCGCCCTACCGGGACCGTTTCGACAACGACGAAGAGGCCGAAGCAGAGCTCGAGGCGCTGAAAACCTCAATCGCGTCTGAGGGCCAGAAGATTCCCGTTCTCGTGCGGCCTCATCCCACGAAGCGCGATCACTATCAGCTTGTCTATGGGCATCGCCGTCTCAATGCGATCAAGTCGATGATGGCGGAGGCGGAGCGGCCTGAGACGGTCAAGATCAAAGCCTATGTGCGCGATCTGACGGACCGGCAGCTCATTGAGGAACAGTCAGTTGAGAATGGCATCCGGGAAAATCTCACCTGGATCGAGCAAGCAATGTGGGCAGTCCAGCTGAAAGACGCAGGGTTCTCCCATCGGGCCATCTGCCCAATTCTCGGCCTGTCCGAAGCTGCCGTCTCGCATCTTTTTCGGGTGACGTCGGTCGTGCCGAGCGACATCATCTTCGCAATCGGTCGCGCAAAAGCGGTCGGGCGGCCGAAGTGGACGGCATTCGCAGATCTTCTAAAGGATGAGAGCAAAATCGGTGCGGTCCGCGAAGTGCTTCAAACGAGCGAGTTTCGCAAGGCAGACGGCGTCGGCCGTATCGCGCTCGCCGTCAGTGCCGCCACCGGAGCGCCGGCGCGCCAAAGTGTGAAGCCAATCGAAACCGTCGATTTTGCCCTCGCGGGACGGCATTTCGGTCGCATGAAAAGTTCGGCTTCGGGGACGACCGTCACCATTCCCAAAGCGGAAGACGCTTTCGCACGCTGGCTGGCAGGACGCATGCCGGAGTTGATGCGCGAATATGAACATCAAGCCGGCCAGTCCAACTAGGGCACGGTCAGAACATAGTTAAGCTAGCAAAGGAGCAGCAGCGCAAAAAGAAAAAGGCCACCAGAACGTTTCCGTCGTGGAAGCCTCTCTCAATTCCCTAAGCAAGAATGAGAATCGCATTTTCACGAATCCCCGTCAAGAGTCTTTGGCACCGTTTTGGTGAGCGGATTTCTTTTGCCTGATGAAAGGTGAAAGAAGATGGAAAGTGGACAAATCACGACGCCCTTTGGGCGGCGGTCGATGTCGCTTGGGATGCTTGCAAGCCAGATGGCGTCGCGCGAGATTGAACCAGGTGCATCGGCCGAGAAATGGAAGCTTTATCGCTTGCTGTGCGAAGCAAGACCGTTGCTCGGTGTGAACGATCGGGCCCTGGCGGTTCTAAATGCGCTTCTCAGTTTCTATCCGCACAGCGAGCTCGCGGAAGACAATGGCCTAATCGTTTTTCCGTCCAACGCGCAGCTGTCGATAAGAGCTCATGGGATGGCGGAACAGACAATTCGCCGACATCTCGCCGCGTTGATCGAAGCGGGACTGCTGGTGCGCAAGGATAGCGCTAACGGCAAGCGTTATGCCCAAAAGGGCCGCGGCGGGGAGATTGCCGAGGCATTCGGCTTCTCGTTGGCGCCCTTGCTTGCCCGGGCGGCAGAGATCGAGCGTCTTGCGGCCGATGTTATCGCAGAGCGACTGCATTTGCAGCGTTTACGCGAGCGATTGACCGTGTGCCGGCGCGATATCACCAAGATGATCGAGACGGCCATCGAAGAAGAGATTAACGGTGATTGGATGGGAATGATCGCGGTTTTGAAGTCCGTACTTGCGCGGCTGCCACGGATTCCGAACGCTGCCCAGGTTGAGGATGTCCTCGACGAACTGGGTCTCTTGCGCGAGGAAATCCTCAACACGCTGGAAACGCATGTCAAAACGAAAAATCAAAGCGGCAATGCCATTCAAACTGAGCGGCATATACAGAATTCAAAACCCGACTCTATCTATGAGTCTGAACCAGGCTTCGAAACGAAGCAGGGCACAAAGCCGGCGCAAAACAGTCAGCGGGGTGCCGAACCGCGAGACGACGACCAATCGACAGGTCGGCAGAAAGCCGAAAGGGATGGAATGGGCATAGCGCCTGATCTTCGGTCGTTCCCGCTGGGCCTCGTGCTTCAGGCATGCCCGCAAATTTCCGATTACGCGACCGGGGGTGTCGTTTCGAGTTGGCGCGATCTGTTGTCGGCAGCGGTCGTCGTTCGCTCCATGCTTGGCGTCAGTCCCTCGGCGTATCAAGAGGCATGCATGGCGATGGGCCCGGAGAATGCGGCCACGGTGATGGCCTGCATCCTTGAGAGGGGAGGGCACATCAACTCCGCCGGCGGCTATCTGCGCAATCTGACGAGCCGAGCCCAGCGCGGCGAGTTCAGCCTTGGTCCGATGTTGATGGCGCTTGTGCGAGCGAACGGTGTGCCGCAACGACGCAGGGCTTAGGTTCTGGTGTGGCCTGGCGGTTAGTCGTGAGAATGCGGCTGTTCTGGCGACCGTTAGCATTTGAATGTGAGAATCGTGGATCCAGCAGCGCTATGTATATGCTCGCCCTCGTCTCTGCGGGAGTGGCGGTCCTGGTCAGAATCCTCTATATTGCAAACATGAGCGACGAACAGACCATATCAAACTCCACCAAGTCGGCCGTTGAGAAGGTCCTCCGTGACCGCCTCGGCCAGGCAGGGTTTTCTGGCGCCGACATTCGGGCCGATCGAGACAGCGATGGCGATCCCATCCTGCTCGTCGACGTGAAGTATGCATATTCGGACAAGCCAATCAGTTCGAAACTCACTTACGGTCTTTCGACCGAGGTGCGAAAGGCGTTGAGCGCCCTTGGAGAGACGCGGTTTCCGCATATTCGGCATCATTTCGACGAACAGCAGAAGATCGCAAGCTAACCCGTGTCGCATGATTTGATCGCCACCGCTCGGCGGCTCGCGAAGGCCAGCCCGAAGCGTCCACGCCGGTCCGACCTGAAACGCGGCGTCAGTACAGCTTACTATGCGCTGTTTCATGCGCTTGCTCGCGATTGCGCCGATCTGCTCGTGGGTACGGGCGAAACGCGCAGCGAACCAGCATGGGCGCAAGCACTCGAGCACGGTGTCGCGAAAAACTCCTGCAAAGCAGCGGCAAGCCGCGGCTTCCCGGGCAGCGTCGTCTCGTTCGCCGATACGTTTGTCATCCTGCAGGAAGAACGTCACCGCGCCGATTACGACCCGCTTGCGCGTTATGTCCGGGCCGAAGTCCTTGTTCTGATCGACAACTGTGAGCAGGCAATTAGAGATCTTGCATCGACGCCGCGATCGGATCGCAAGGCGTTCGCAGTATGGGTTCTGCTCCAGAAAAAAAGATAGGGCCGTTTTCCCGGAGCTGGAGCGGTCCCGCCGGCTTCCGGTGCGTCGATTTGAAACGCGCGGCCGTTCATCGTGCCTCACCTCAAGACATCTCTAGTGGAATCGGCGGTCGTCAACACGATATCCGCTTACGGCAAGAAGACTTTATAAGTACGAAAAATTGTCCGTTTCAAACGGACTTTCCCGGCCGATCGTACGGTGACGAAAACTAGCCGTCATCGTTCATCTTGAAGCCATTTTGCCCAAAGCTGCAGGAAGGCGCGATAGTTCTTCATGCTCACGCGCAGAAAATGCAGGCCTTCTTCCTTGCGACCCTTCTCTTTCGTACTCACGAAGCAGAACGCTTGGACCGGCGCGCCCTGTGTGCTTCGACCATGCTCGTCGAGATAAAGCATCCAGAAACGCAAGTTTCCCGCCGAAATGATGAGTATGGAGAGAACCAACGATTTGTGGGTCGCCAAGAAGCAACCAGCGGCGGAAGCACCGACACTCCATTAGGGGGAGGCAACGCCGTATTTGCGGTTTTTTGCCGCGTTTGGTCCAGGCTAGGGACCTTTAGGCAATTCTGGCAAGCTGGCGCAGTCCTTCAAGCACAGGCGGCTGTCTGTACGGCAGCGATCGTTTGATGCGTCTACTCCAGTGAGGAAGAACGGCCGAAAATCACAACTACAGTCCGATAGAAGCCATGCTATCCCGTTTGACCACATAGAGCTGCATGTTCCTTTCAGAACGTTTGCAGCAAGGTATTGGTCAGTTCTCACCGCCAGTTTGCTCGGGCGAGTAATATGTCATTATACTGTCAGGAGTTGCACGCATACTTTGCGGATAGAGCCGAGGGGCGCAAATGACCGATATTAAGTTAAAAGTATTTTCGAACGCGGATGATGTTCATCTCGTGTGGCGTCATAGCGAAGATATTCCGGGTTGCATTGGCTTTGCCATCGAATGCCGCCGAGGCGATGATGATCCAAAATATCTTTCCAATCGAGTCGGATTTGAGAACGACACGGAGGTTGACGCCAACGGAAAGCGCCTGACGTCACGCTCCTCGCAGATCTGGCCATTTCAGCGTTATGACTGGACGGACCACGCGGCCGACCTCGGCGAGTTGATCGCCTACCGGGTGGTGGCCAGGGTTCTGGATAACAATGGTTCACTGATCGACGGACCGTCGAGCGACTGGTCGGAGACCCTGACCCTCAGCGCCGACTGTGGCGACGGCGTCAGCGTTCACTTCAACCGTGGTTATGTCCTGTCCCAATTCATGGCGCGCTACATGCAGCGCAAAGGCATAACTCTCGAAGAGCTCAAGGCGACGGCGGTGGTCGTCAGCGAGAATGTCGATCGCGAAGCGCGCAACTTTCTCGGCGGTACGCTGCGGGAAACGATGCTGGCAATGATCGACGAGGTAGCAGAATCGCCCGAGATGGAATTGCATGCAGCCCTCTACGAATTGAGCGATGAGGAACTCGTCGATGCCCTCGTCGTTATCGGCGACCGCGCCCATATCGTGCTGGCAAACGGCAGCGTCGACGAAGACGGTGAGGACGAAAATGCCGACGCCCGCGCCCGCCTGAAAGGCGCCGGCTGCGTCGTGCACGATCGCTTCCTGGCTCCTCAGGCCTTAGCCCATAACAAATTTGTCGTCATTGGGCACAGTGCGGGTGGACTGTTCGCGCCGGAGATGGTCTGGACCGGCAGCACCAACTGGACGCCGACCGGCCTCTGCACCCAGCTCAACAACGGCATCATGCTGGTGAACAAGGACCTCGCGGACCGATACGAGGCGCAGTTTACCCTCTTGGTCGGGGCCGGCAACACCGTAACCGAGGACCTGCTGGACTCTAACAATCACCCGAAACGAGGTATCGCTCTGGGCGAGGCGACGGTCGACAGCTGGTTCTCGCGGCTGAACGGCGAGATCGACACCAAGGAATTGGTGGAGCTCGTCAAGGGCGCAAAGCAGGGTGTGTTCTTCATCATGTTCCAGCCCGGTAATGAACCGGTGAGGACCCTGTTGAACATGCAGACGGAGAAAAAGCTTATACGTGCGAGGGGTCACGACCCAGTTCACCTCGACTGGCGCCGAACACTTCAAGCTGCTGAAGCAGGATCCTGAGGAATATTTCCTCGATTCGGCACAGGACACCGGCGTCGGCAAAACCGTGGGACAATGGGTGGTCGAGGGCACTGCATCTCAGTTCCGCAGTGCAATCGGCCACGCCATCACCCATTCAAAAATTCTTATAATCGACCCGTTTGGTGACGATCCGATCGTGGTCACCGGTTCGCACAATTTCTCGAAATCGGCGAGCAGCAAGAACGACGAGAACTTCATCGTCATTCGAGGTCACCGCAAGATTGCGATGCACTACGCCATCAACGCGATGCAGACCTACAGTCACTATCGCTGGCGCGCCTATCTGGAGGAATCGGCGCGCGAAGACCGCGATCCGTTCCAGTATCTCTCGCGTGATCCCAACTGGCAGCGACGCCGGAATATCGGAGAAACCAAACGGATGTTGGCGTTCTGGCTTCCCGAGGCTTGATGCGAACGTTATTCGCGGCACCTCCCCTTTGTAAATTTCGTTCGCAAGCGCGCGACACTATGCTATCTGTAATTGCACAGCTCGGGGCGAGGGCACCACGTGAAATTCGAGGCCGATATTGACGATGCGCGGATGGCGGCACTCGCCGCGTCCATCAGCGAACAGCTTGCTGCTGATCCTGAAAAGCGCCAGCAGCTGGCGAACTTCGCGCTGGACCAGGTTCTCGGTTGGATGTCCGGACGCACCGCCTATCAGTCGCTAACCGAGCAGCACACCGAGTGGCTGACGGCGCTCTTGCCGATCTTCTATCCGGACGACGTACCTTCGGCCGAGCGGATCTTCAACAACTTCTCCGTTCCCTACGGCAGGGCGGCCTATATCTCCCGCGTCCTGCTCGAAAAGCAGCAGACAATCTGGCGCAAGAAGGGCAGGGATAACCTGCGTGTCGCGCTGAACGGCAAGCTCGAGGAAGCAAAGAAGAACAACGTGAATGGCGATGCGTTGAAGCCCGTGCCCGTTTCCCTCGACAATATCAGCTATCGCGAGCTCACCGTCCTTCTTGAAGAGCTTTTTCGCGCTCAGCCAAACCTGCCGCCCCCCATCAACAAGGCAGTTTCGCCAGGACGACGGACCGTCGACATCCCGTCGCAGCTTTTTCCATTACTTCTTGCGAAACTTGGAGCTTGACCATGGAGCCGACCGCATTGACCTCACTGTCCGGCTCGCTGATGAGCCTCTTCGGGTTGCTTGTCAGCCTGTTTGCGGTTCATCTCGGCAACTGGCTGGCCAAACTTCAGGGGCTGCGCACGAAATGGGAGATCAACAGCGGCTCGGACGAGAAGGAGGTCGCGGCACGGCGTGAATGCCGATATGCCATGGTCGAGATCTACAATTGGCAGCCCTTCGTCATGACTATCATCATTCTCTGCTTCGGGGGCGCGGTCGTCTACTTCTTCAACGACATCCGTCTCGCTGCAAAAGTGGCCCTTCCAGGCATTTTTGTCTGGGTGTTCAACAGTTTTTTCGTCATCGTTCTTCTGCTGCAAGTTATTCTTCTCATCAACGGCTGGTGCGTCGGTCGTGAGATGAAGGCGAAAATCGCGAAAGCGTTTCCCGTAAACCCTGGCGGCTGATGCTGCTTCGTTCACGCGCCAAAACCTATCTGCAGCAGGCCCTTAAACGCGGCGCCATCAACAACGCCTACCAGATCCGCTCATATCAGAGCACGGCAGCCATCAAGAGCGTCGAAGAGCTTTTGCAGGATCGCAATGCCGTCCTTACGCTGCCCACAGGAACCGGCAAGACGGTCATCTGCGGAATGGCGGCGGCCCTTTTTCTAACCGAGCGGCCCGATTCCCGTGTCCTGTTCACCGCGCCGCGCCGCGCGCTGCTCAGCCAATTGCACGACCGCTCGCGTTGGCTCAATCCAACCTTCCCCATCCGGCTGGTTGGCGCCAACCCGCGTGAGGACGGTCGTCACGTGCGTGCCTCCTTCGATTACGCCCGCATCGTCTTCGGAATGCCGGAATTCCTTTCCAACCGGCTCGGCGACGGAACCCTCGATGACGCAATCGCATCGCAGGTTGGTCTGGTGATCGTCGACGAATTCGATCATTTCCTGACACTGAGATATCTCGCGCGAAACGTCGCGGTGAATTTCCATGACGCGCTGAACGGTCTCCTCGATCAGCTGCCGCAGCATTGCCGCCTCCTGCTCGTCAGCGCGACGACGCCTGAACTCGCCGAGGTCGACATTGCGGCCGATGTCGAGACGCAGGTCGACGCCACGGCACAGGCTGCCTTTCGCCGCTTCCTGGATGCGGGTCTTGAGCCGGCCTACGTGTCCATTCCAGAGCGGTACTACGTCGACTTCATCCCACATGCCGAGATCATCGCGGTTGCAATCGATGATCCCGATGTGCGCGCGCTGGACGAGGCCATCGACGAAGAAATTGGGCTCATGCTCAACTGGATTTCAGGCGCGCTCGGCTTTCCGATCGATCCCGTTTATGTATTGCCGAGGCTCAGCCAGATCCGCTCGGGCCAGTTGCCTCTGTCGCCGGGCTTTCCTCGCAGGTTCTCGGACAATGTGTCCGGTCTGCTTGGGCGGCTCCAATGGTTGAGCCATCTGGCGGATTTTCTCTACGAGGACATGGCGCGCGATACCGGTTGGCAATTCGAGGAGACGTTTCGCTGGGATCGAGAACTGGAGAGCCGCATTCCCGCAACCGTCCGCCGCATCATTGATCCGCCCCGGGAGGGCGACGTGATCCCCATGCACGCGCAGCTGCGTGGGAAAGCCGATGGGCTCTACCGGATTCTGGATCGCCACCCTTGCGAAAGCGGCGTCATTTTCTTCCGCAATATCCGGATCCTCGATCGCTTTGCCGAGGAATTGAGAGCAGAGGGGCGGACAATCGTTGTCGTCAACGGAAGCCAGTCGCCAGCCGACAATGACCGCGCACTTGCCCGCTTTCGCGCCGGCACTAACGTGTTGTTGCTGATCACACGTGACACCGGCAAACGCGGCCTCGATCTGCCGGAAGCGGACTTCGCCGTGTTTTATAGCCCAAAGTCTCGTGAGGACGTCACCTGGCAAGAGGTGAGCCGTATCCGCAGCACGCTGCGGGATAAGAAAAACACCTATATTCTCTTCTACGCCGAGACTGGCGAACAGACCAAGATGGCGACGATGATCACGGCACTCGAGCGCACCTCGCATTCCAAGGACATTCGAACTGTTCCTCTCGCGGACCTGGGCAATGTTCCATCAAGGGCGGTTGTCATCGAGGCGGTCGCGGAAGCAGGCGACCCTCTGGTATCAAAGCTGATTACCGCCGCGCGCCGCCGATCGTCGACCTCAACATAGCCACCAGGGCGTCGTAATCGTAGAGCGCCATGCGGTGTGCCATGCGCGCGCTCTGACTTTCCGCTCGGGCGCCTTTGGTAAAATAGGAAGTCGCCGCGACAATGCCGGAGGTAGCGTTATCCTTGTCCACGACTCCCCAGAGCTCGCGGATTATACCCACGCTCACAGGTTTGTGGAGAGCGTAGCGCTTGCATTCGACATAGCACATCCGCGTGCCCGCCTCGTCGGCCTTAGCGATGATAAGGTCCTTGCCACCGTCCTTTCTTTCGGGTGTCAGCTGGACCTGCCACCCGAGATCCTCGTAGAAGGCGGCCATCGCACGTTCGAATTCGCGCGGCGACAAACGAAGCAACTCCCGAGGATCCGCTCGCAGACGGGCGAGAAGATCGCCTTCGAGAGCCTGAACTTCAATGAGCGCTTTTGCCTTTCCACCTGATGTCAGCGGGCGACCCTGGAGGTCGACAAGGCCGGTCCAATTGTCGAGTTGGACGCCCGGAAGACCTATCAGGCCGAGGGATCGGTCCGCCTTGAGGATCGGCGTTGGCATTTCCTCAAACAGCAGTTCATCCGAGACGATTTCGAACGCCGGAAAATCGGGATGGGCAGGATTGATGAGATAGAGGTATCCGCCGTTCACCCGGCGGGACGGCACTTTAAGGACGGCGCTCGCGTTAGCGTCGAGCCATCTCTGGCCGATCGCCAGCGAAGCGGCGGTATCGTCGAGTGCGGTGTTGGCTAGATCGATCTGGTCGATCGCCGTATCGGGATACTCGAAGGTTGCCATCCTCAGAGGCAGACTCGTGTCCGGCGACCGTTCCGCGAACAGTTCCATCATCGCTGTAGCACCGGAGTCAGCTGTGTAGATCACGGCTGAGCCAACGGGGTTCCAGCGACCGCCGAATTTCGCGGCACCCTGTCCGGTCGCGATCGGGAGATGAGCACGTCCGATCCTGTAACTTCGCACGCTATTCCCCCCGGAGACTGTTCCGACGAAACCCGCCTCAGGGTTGCAGGCCCGGATCGTTTGTCAATTGAAATCGGCGCGGCTCGGTCAGCCGACGGTGGTGATCCACCACCTGTCGGAAGAAGAGCTCGCCGCCACCGCCGACGAGTTCGGGCCAGACAACGGAAGTTTCGCCTGGATTGACGACGGCGCGCCTGCGCCGGCCATCACCGTCCGCTGGGCTCGTACCGAGCGAGACTGGCCCCGCAGGAGCGGGGCCGCCCGGTTTAGACTTCCTCTGGCAGCCGAAACGCGCTTTAGGGCCCCGTGCTGCCGAAGCCGTCACCGGCCCTCACCGAGTGAGACAAACCGCCCGTCTGATCGAATTGAGCGCGCAGCACCGAAGCGAAGACGATCTGTGCGACCCTGTCACCCGACTTGACGAGGAACGGCGCATCGGAGGCGTTGTGGAGGATGACCTTGATCTCGCCCCTGTAATCGCTGTCGATGGTAGCAGGAGAATTCAGGACGGTGATGCCGTGGTTCGCTGCCAGTCCCGAGCGCGGCCTGATCTGCACACACTCGCTCACTGACGAACCTCTCGCTCTTGAATGCTGCCTCACGGCAGGAGAATTCTTGTTGTCACTCCACCTCGGTGGCCGAGCTGTGGAATATACCCTCTATACGCTTCCAGTTCGAGAAATCGGGATCGAACCGACGTGGCTCGATTGCAAAGCCGGTGTCTTGGTCGTGGGTGATCACGACATAGCTGCCGTCGTTCAGATAGCGGTAGTCGTTCCGCGTGATCCGGCTAAGATCCCGCGGAACGACCATGACCTTGTTGTCGAGGGCGCTGACGTTAACGAAGCGCTGGCCGCGGAAGGTCTTGTCCTCGAAACGGTGGATATGCCCGAACAGAAAAAGCGGAACGCCCGGCAGGAATCTTTGTGTCTTCGTGAGCCGATAGTGGCTGACGACAATGGTGCGCTCCGGTCCCTCGGCCTCGACGATCGCGGAGAGCCTTTCGCGTTGCCGCTGGCGAAATGCCTGGCGGGCTGCAGGGATACCGGCAGAGTTTGCGGCCTCGATCTCGGGGCGCAAGGTCTCCCAATCGGGATCGATGCCGTCAATTGTCTCGCCGACAATGCTGAGCGCCCCGATCCGCACCGCAGAAAGGTGCACATGGTGGCACCGTTCACCGAAACGCCTGTCGTGTCCGAGCCGGTGATCCCAATTGCCGAAGACGTAGAGAACCGGGCATTCGAAACTCTGGAACAGCTCAAAGATTTCGCCGGCGGTCTCGCTTCCGAGATCTCCGGCGACGATCACCGCGTCGTAATCGTTGCCTTCTCGCACCCTTAGCTGCCGGACTGCGTTGACGTTGTTATGGATGTCTGTGCACGCGAGAATTCTGGTCATTCATGCTCTCCGGCGCTTAATGTTTTGCCCGCGACTGACCGCATCGGAGAGCCTACATTATCGAGGCTTCCCAGCAAATGATTGGAGGAGAAACCGGCCGGCGCTGGTGACGACGGCTCTCGCGCCGCATCTAGTGTTCCGTGCGTCGCCCTTGCGGGCCGGGCTGTCGGCGGAGCGGAAGCCCTTGCGGTCTTCCCCTGTGGGCGTCCATCCCTGACGCTGAAGAGCAGCCTGCCAGTGTTTGTCCCTGAGGAACGAGCATCCGGGAAAGTTTGATCGGAACCGCTTGCCGGGGCCAGTCGATCCCGGTTTCCGCCCGATGGGCGGCGCTATGCTAAACCTCCTGCGGCTGCCCTTTTAACCGGTCAAGCGGTGCGCGAACTGGCTCCGGCCGCGCTGCGCCCTTTGCCTGGTACGCTCTTCTTTCCGAGCTGGAAGAATTGCCGGCGCGGCCTCGCATCATGAGCAACCCTAAAAATTTAGGGGTACTCGCCAATTCGTGCCGCTCGCGACTGGTCTGCCGCAATCCTTGAGCGGACGTAGGCTGATCAGGGGTCTGTGATGCGGCGACATTGACTCTTGCACCGACCTGACCGAAAACGCGTGCAACAACATGAGGATCATCGATGGCTGACAAAGAAGTCCTTACACCCCCCGATAGCACCGCAACAAAGCCTGAAGCGGTGCAGGCAGCGACTGCCGCTCGTGGCAAACGGTCAAGCTCCAAGAAAGCAGTGGCGGGGAAGGCTGACGCGGTCAGTGAAAAGACGGCAAAGCCCAGGGCGCGCGGCTTGAGTGACGACGAGAAGCGCGACAAGATCAAGCAGATCGAAGCTGCCGTTGCGGGTGGCGCAACATTGAAAGATGCTGTGAATGCCGCGTCGATATCCGACCAGACCTACTACACGTGGAAGAAAGCCGTTGCTGTGACGATTGCTGAAGTCCCCGCGAGCACGGCCGCATTTGACGATGAACTCGCCGAATTTACCCAGCTTGAGGAAGAAAATCGCCGGCTGCGTAAGCTGCTTGCTGAAAAGCTTCGCGCCGAAAACGCCGCACTGCGCAAGCGGCTGGGGATCAGCTAGGCAGGGTTTCATGTTTGCGATGACACCATCAACGGGGCAGTGGTCACTGCGCTGCTGCAATCGATGTGAAACTGACGAACGATGAAAACCCCACAGCGCAACTTCGTTGTCGAATACAAGACTCGGCGGCAAACCCAAGCAAGATCTCCATCCATTTGGGGTAGTCTCGATCTGCAGGCCGTTGCCCGGCAGATTGAGGCCGATGGCATTTTGCCTGATGCGGTTCGGTCCGATCCGGATGCCCCCGTCAGCGATCCAGCTCCGGTCGCAGCCATCGCCTCCTTGCAGGAGCCTCATGCTGCAGTTGAGGACCATCTTCACGCTCCAGCTAGTCCGCTCGTGGGCGACGGGAATGGTGTATCCCTAAAAGGCGTTCCGCCAGAGCTTTCGGCAATTGCGGCGCCCGCAGCGCACGATCATCGTCGGACTGAAAGTGACGCGAAGAGTTCAAACCGTTCTTCAATCCGCGGCAAACGCGCACCCATCCAACAGCAGACTGTTGCCGACGGTTGCTTTGAGTTTTCGCAACCGCGCGATGACGAGGAAGACCTTGTTGCGCTCGACGCAGAAAACCGTCGGCTGAAGAGGCTCGTGATCATCAAGCTCCGTCAGGAAAACGAGAAGCTGAGATCGATGCTAAGGCGGTTCGGCTCGGAATAAATCCAAAGATCTGTTCGAATGAACGTCTTTTCCAGCGAGAGATCTCCGTGCTTCTCCCGCCAGCCAAACAGTCGGCGTTTGATCAAACTTCAGTGACCGCATGCCTCGGACGACCAAAACACTTTCCGAACCCTGTGGTGGCCCTTTCGAGTCCCCCGCAATCGGAGTGAGATCGACTCACATCGTGCTCATCGATATCGGCTAGCCGATTTGCAACGAACCATAACCCTCCTGGACGGCAGTTGGAGCGATTTCCTATTGAACCTGTGAGCACGACCGTTCGCTAATCGTTGCGTTGCCCTCAGGCGGCGATATTGGACATGCGCAAACCTGGGCCGGTCTTCCCTTGGAGGCTTCCATCCCAGCGCTTCAGGTTGCCGCTCGCGACCTGTCTGCCGCAAGGGAGGCTTCGCCGCGCCCGATCTCCGTCGTTGGTCGATCCACGCACGCGCCCTTGCCGCCGCCGGTCTTCGCGGCTGGCGGGATCTGCCCTGAGAGTAAAAGGGCGGAAAGGATGGGAAAGATGGGAAGGATGGACAGACGAGACATAGAGGCGCTACGCGCGCGGGCGTCCTGCGCCGTCGGACTGGAGCAGGCCGGTTTTGCAATCGATCTGAAGGAGAGCACGCGCCGCGCCGTCAAATATCGGCGGGGCGCCGAAATCATCATCGTCACTCACGAGGGAAGAGGGTGGTTCGATCCTCTCTCAGACCGCAAGGGCGATGTCTTTGCACTGGTCGGCTGGCTGCAGCCCGGCCATTTCCAGGCAACGCTTGCCGCGGTCAGCGCCCTGGCCGGCATGGCGCCTGCACAGCCTGCCTGGGGACCGCGCCGATCACGCCGGCGGGAGGCGGATATTTTCGAGCGATGGTCGGCCCGCCCGGTCCTTCGTCCCGGCTCTGCCGCCCACGACTATCTGACCCGGGTGCGCGCCATCCCGCGCCATCAGTTGCAACTGGCAATCGACGCCCGGCTGATCCGCCAGGGACCGTCGGCGAGCGCCTGGTTCGCCCATCAGGACGATGCGGGAACAATCCGCGGCTGGGAAGAGAGAGGACCAGCCTGGCGCGGATTTTCGTCCGGGGGCGCAAAGTCGCTTTTCCGGTTCGGGAATCCGGCAGCGGTAAGGCTTTGCGTCGCCGAGGCGGCAATCGATGCCTTGAGCCTTTCAGCACTCGAACAATCCCGCGCCGACACGCTCTATGTCAGCACGGCCGGCGGCTGGTCGCCGGCAACCGAGGCCGCGGTAATCTTGCTTGCCGGTCACCTCGATCTTCTGGTGGCCGCGACCGACCGCAATAGCCAGGGCGAGGCCTATGCCGACCGGTTGCGGCAGATCTCGACTGGCCAGGACTGCGGGTTTCAACGGCTTCGTCCGAACGCTTCCGACTGGAACGAGGAACTGCAGCAAAGACGGGACAGGGAGGAAGGATGAAGAAGGGCATGCCGCATGGGCGTTTGCCGCGTCAAGGGCAAGTCTCCGCCCGCTGGCGCGGCCCCTGACCCGGCAATTCGCCAGGCGGCGATCGCGGATGGAGTGATCAAAAGGTCCGGAGACAAGGCTCTTCGGGCCGCAACCTCAGGAGCAAGCTATGATCAGCCATCCCGAAACCCGCAAGATCTTCGAAGGTGTGGCCAGCCGCCACGAATTCTACGCGATGATGAATCGGCACGCCCAGGCGCCCTTCGATGAGGCGCGCCATTCCGGCAGGCTCTATGCCGGCGAATGGTTCGAGATATCGGAGGCCGACCACGATCGCATGTTCGACATCCTTCCGCCGCTCTTGATGCGCGCCGACCATTTTGCCATGCGCGAATTCCAGGCAGCACGCGTGACGAGCGTCTTCTTCAGCCTGAAGATCGACGATCAGTTCCGCTGGTTTCATAGCTATTGTGATCTTGGCGATAGCGGCGCGATCAACCGGATGCGGAGCGCAATCGTCGAGCGGCAATCGCGCCCGGTCCGCGCGATGAGCCGGGTCGAAAAACTCGACCATATCTGGAGCATCACCGCGCCGGATTTTCGCGCCTATGGCGATCAGCGTTTCGTTCCCGGTTTTGCTGGCCAGCGTCTTGTCCTGGTGTTTTCTGCCACGCAGGCGAAGGTCTGGAAGCGGCTCGATGACCTTGATGACGACGAGGTCGCCGCCAAGCTCCCCGTTCAGATCCGTCACCTAAGCGACGCTGTCGCGGCCTAAGCGCCCCGGCCATCTCCCCCTCAATCCCTTTTCGCCGGCCGGGCAGCACCCACTGCCGGAGCCCGCGCCTCGATCTGACGAAAGGACTTCCCGTGACCCATGACGATCCCTTCACCCTCGATCTCTTCGGCAATACTGCCCTTTCCTCGGGCTTCGACCTTGGAGCGCCAGCGTTGAACGCTGTCTTCGACCAAAGCGATCCGGTGGAAAAGCCGGCGCCTGCCACCCCGCCGGTTCCAGTTGTCGAAGCGCAAGCAAAGCCCCCACCGCCGATGCGCGAAAAAATCGATTTCAGGCTCAATGGCAGCCGCAATCTGGCGGCGTCCTGGCGTGAGCGCGCCGCCGACAATATCGCCGCGATCCTGACAGCGCGAGAGATCGAGCGCCAGGATCGCCCGGCACGGACGCACGAGCAGGAAAGACTGATCCGTTTCACCGGTTTTGGTGCATCGGAGCTTGCCAGCGGCATGTTCCGTCGGCCGGGCGATGCGGCGTTCCGCAAAGGCTGGGAGGAACTCGGCGCCAATCTGCAGTCGGCGGTCGAAGAAGCCGACTATGCCTCGCTGGCCCGCTGCACCCAATATGCCCATTTCACGCCGGAGTTCATCGTTCGCGCCATCTGGGCGGGGCTGGCTCGGTTGGGATTTGCCGGCGGCCGGGTGCTCGAGCCTGGGATCGGCGTCGGCGTTTTCCCGGCGCTGATGCCTGACGCAATCTCTAAGGTCAGCCATGTCACCGGTGTCGAGTTCGATCCGGTGACATCCAGGATCGCCCGGCTGCTGCAGCCGGGGGCAAAGATCATCGCCGGTGATTTCGCGCGAACCGATCTGCCTGATCATTTCGATCTGGCGATCGGCAATCCGCCGTTCTCGGATCGGACAGTGAAGAGCGATCCGGCTTTTCGCTCCCTCGGTTTCCGACTGCATGACTATTTCATTGCCAAGGCCATCGACCGGCTGACGCCGGGCGGAATTGCCGCGTTCGTCACCTCGTCCGGCACAATGGACAAGGCCGACGCGCGAGCCCGCGGATACATCGCCGCCATGGCCGATCTCATCGGAGCAATTCGCCTACCCGAGGGCAGCTTTCGCGCCGACGCCGGCACCGATGTCGTCGTCGATATCCTGTTCTTCCGCAAGCGCCGCACGCAAGAGCAGGCAGGAGACAGCAGTTGGCTCGATCTCGCAGATGTCCAGGCTGCAGGCGAGGGCGGTAGTCTCCGCATCAACAAATGGTTTGCCGATCATCCAGGCATGGTGTTAGGGCACCACGCGCTCACGTCAGGTCCCTTCGGCGAGACCTATACCTGCCAGCCCACAGGTGATGATCTTGAAACGATCCTGAACGCTGCCATCGAAGTCCTTCCTTCAGGCATCTATGACGGCGAGCCGCCCACAATCGATTTCGCACTCGAGGATGAGGTTGCGGACGCGATGGCAGAGCGGCCCGACGATCCAAAGGTGCGCGAAGGTAGTTATTTCATTGGCAAGGCGACGGCCTTGATGCAGGTGGTGGAGGGCGTCGCTGCCCCGGTCGCGGCCAGGAAAGGACGGAGTACGGATGGCATCTTTGCAAAGCATGCGTTGATCATCCGCAAACTCATCCCGATCCGCGATGCGGTCCGGCTCATTCTCAAGCTTCAGGAGCGCGACCAGCCCTGGCAGAAGGCGCAGGTTGCTTTGCGCATCGCCTGGTCGAGCTTCGTGCGCGAGTTCGGTCCGATCAACTTCACGACGGTCTCGACGTCGGAGGATCCGGAAACCGGTGAGATCAGGGAAGTCCATCGCCGGCCGAACCTTGCGCCTTTCCTCGACGACCCCGATTGCTGGCTGGTGGCCTCGATCGAGGACTACGATCTTGAGACCAATATCGCCAAGCCCGGGCCGATCTTTACCGAACGGGTGATCGCGCCGCCGCCGGCACCCGTCATCACCTCGGCATTGGACGCGCTCGCCGTCGTTTTGAACGAACGGGGCCATGTCGATCCCGATCATATCGCCGAGCTGCTACATCGTGACGTTGAGGATGTTATCAGTGAACTTGGGGAGACGATCTTCCGCGATCCCGCTGATGGTTCCTGGCACATGGCTGACGCCTATCTGTCCGGCGCTGTCCGGTCGAAGCTTACTGTTGCACGCGCTGCCGCCGACCTCGATCCCGCATTCGCGCGCAACGTCCCAGCACTTGAGCGCGTGCAGCCCGCCGATCTCAGGCCTTCCGACATCACCGCGCGCCTCGGTGCGCCGTGGATCCCGGCCAATGATGTTGTCGCCTTCGTGAAACAGACCATGGACGCCGATATCTCCATCCACCATCTGCCGGAACTTGCGACCTGGACCGTCAATGGCCGTCAGCTGGAATGGTCGGCGGCCGGGACCACGGAATGGGGCACGCATCGCCGCCATGCCGGACAGCTTCTATCCGACGCTCTCAACTCGTCCGTGCCGCAGATCTTTGACACGGTTCGGGACGGCGAGACCGAGCGCCGCGTGCTGAACACGGTGGAGACGGAAGCCGCCAAGGAAAAGCTCGCCAAGATCAAGACCGCCTTCCAATCCTGGATCTGGTCCGATCCGGATCGCACCGACCGGTTAGCACGGGTCTATAACGACACGTTCAACAATATCGCGCCACGATCCTTCAGTGGCGATCACCTGCAACTCCCCGGCGCCTCTGGCGCCTTTTCCTTGTATGGCCATCAGAAGCGGGGCATCTGGCGGATCGTTGCAGCGGGCGCCACTTATCTCGCCCATGCCGTCGGTGCCGGCAAGACACTGACCATGGCCGCCGCCATCATGGAACAGCGGCGGCTCGGACTGATTGCCAAGGCAATGCTGGTCGTGCCCGGCCATTGCCTGGCGCAGGCCGCCCGCGAATTCCTGGCGCTCTACCCGAACGCCCGCATCCTGGTCGCCGACGAGACCAATTTCGTCAAGGAGAAGCGCCGTCGCTTCCTGTCGCGGGCTGCGACCGCAAACTGGGATGCCATCATCATCACCCACTCGGCGTTCCGCTTCATCGCGGTGCCCTCGGCCTTCGAGGCGCAGATGATCCAGGACGAACTGGAGCTTTACGAGGAGCTGCTGACCAAGGTCGAGCGTGACGACCGGCTCTCGCGCAAGCGCATCGAGCGTATGAAGGAGGGCCACAAGGAACGGCTCGAAGCGCTTGCCACGCGTAAGGACGATCTGCTGACGATCTCCGAGCTCGGGATCGACCAGATCATCGTCGACGAGGCGCAGGAGTTCCGCAAGCTGTCGTTCGCCACCAACATGTCAACGCTGCGCGGCGTCGATCCGAATGGTTCGCAGCGCGCCTGGGACCTGTTCGTCAAATCCCGCTTCATTGAGACGAAGAACCCAGGCAGGGCGCTGATACTCGCCTCCGGTACACCGATCACCAACACGCTCGGCGAGATGTTCTCGGTGCAGCGGATGATGGATCCGGCAGCGCTGTCAGAACGCGGTTTGCACGAGTTTGACGCCTGGGCCTCGACCTTTGGCGATACCTCGACTGAGCTCGAGCTGCAGCCGTCCGGCAAGTACAAGCCGGTCACGCGGTTCAGCCAGTTCGTCAACGTGCCGGAACTGATCGCCATGTTCCGCTCCTTCGCCGACGTCGTGCTGCCGGTGGATCTCAGGACCTATGTCAAGGTGCCGGAGATCTCGGGCGGCCGGCGCCAGATCGTCACCGCCGAGCCGACGCCGGCTTTCAAGTCCTACCAGAAACATCTCGACGCGCGGATCAAGGCGATCGAGATGCGCGATGGCCCGGCCAAGCCCGGTGACGATATTCTGCTCTCGGTCATCACCGACGGCCGCCATGCTGCGATCGACTTGCGCCTGGTCGATCAAGCCATGGGCAATGAGACAGCCAACAAGCTGAATGCGCTCGTCGCTAACACCTATCGGATCTGGCAGGAAACGGGAGAGGCCGAGTATCGCCGCAAGGACGGCAAGCCGTTCGACCGGCCGGGTGCCGGCCAGTTGATCTTCTCCGATCTCGGCACGATCAATGTCGAGGCGTCGCGCGGTTTTTCCGCCTACCGCTGGATCCGCGACGAGCTCGTGCGTCTCGGCGTGCCGGCATCTGAAGTTGCCTTCATGCAGGACTACAAGAAGTCTGATGCCAAGCAGCGGCTGTTCAACGACTTCAATGCCGGCAAGGTCCGCATCCTGATCGGATCGTCCGAAACCATGGGCACCGGCGTTAACGTCCAGGCGCGGCTGAAAGCGCTCCATCATCTCGACGTGCCCTGGCTCCCGTCGCAGATCGAGCAGCGCGAAGGCCGGATCATCCGTCAGGGCAACCAGCATGACGAGATCGATGTGTTCGCCTATGCGACACTTGGAAGCCTTGATGCCACCATGTGGCAGAATAACGAACGCAAGGCCCGGTTCATCGCAGCGGCGCTTTCCGGCGACACCAGCGTCCGGCGACTGGAGGATCTGGGCGAGGGGCAGGCCAACCAGTTTGCCATGGCCAAGGCGATTGCGTCAGGCGATCAGCGTCTGATGCAGAAGGCCGGACTGGAGGCCGAGATCGCCCGCCTCGACCGGTTGCGCGCCGCCCATATCGACGACCAGCACGCAATCCGTCGGCAGATCCGGGATGCCGAACGGGATATCGAATTTTCCAGCCAGCGGATCGAGGATGTGAGCAAGGACATCGAGCGTCTGCTCCCGACCACGGGTGACGCGTTCACCATGAAGGTCGGAGACGACATATTCGACGAACGCAAGCTCGCCGGCCGCGCACTGATGAAGGAGATCCTGACGCTGGTTCAGCTTCAGCAGGAGGGTGAAGTCCTCATTGCTTCAATCGGCGGTTTCGATCTCGCATATCATGGCGAACGGTTCGGAAAGGATGGCTACCGTTATGAGACCCTGCTTCAGCGCACAGGGGGCGACTACGAGATCGATCTGGCCGTCACCACAACACCGATTGGCGCCATCTCCAGGATCGAGCACGCGCTGGATGGGTTCGAACACGAGCTGGAGAGCAACCGTAATCGTCTGGCTGACGCAAGGCACCGTCTTGCTTCGTACACGCCGCGTCTGGGAGAAAGCTTCTCGTTCGAAGCCGAGCTCGGACTCAAGTTGAGCCAGCTGGAGGAGATCGAAAGGGATCTGGCGGCAACCACCGACGAGCCAGAGGAGGATCGCCAAGCCGCGTGAACGGCGGGACATCTGCTTTCACTTGAAACGGGCATGGCCGATACACATCTATCGGCCAACACCCGTTTCGATGGTTCCCTGCTGCGGCGATCGCCGCGCGTTTGAAACTGTCCGGGTTGGAAGGGCGCTCCCCGAAAGGGTCGAGCGCCCTTTCGTTTTGGCACTCGCGATCGCTATTCGCCGATTTTGTAGATCGCCGCGTTGTCCTGCTCTTCGCGCAGGCCCTTATATGAGGCATGCCGCAGCTTGCCGTCGTCGGCCCAGGCCCGGTATTCCACCTCGGCGATTAATGTCGGTTGAACGAAGACGATACCCTTCCTGTCAACCGGAACCGGAACCGGAGCGCGCCTGGTTTTCAGCGTGTCCAGCATCCGGCGCAATTCAACGGCATCTTTCTCTTTGAAGCCGGTCCCGACCGAGCCGACATAGACGAACGCGTCGCCCTGATAGGCCGCGAGCAACAGGCTACCGATCCCGCCGCGCGCCGAGGCCGATGGCTCGTATCCAACAATCACAAAGCTATCGCTTTGAACGCATTTGATTTTCAGCCAGTCACCGAGCCTGCCCGAGCGGTAGGTGCTGTCGCGGTGCTTGGCGATGACGCCTTCCAGCCCATGCTCGCAGGCTGCCGCTAAAAGTGTCGGGCCATCGGCTTCGACCACCTCGGAAACGCGGATCGTCCCCTCGCTCTCGCCAATCAGACCTTCGAGCAGATGCCGCCGCCCTGACAGCTTCATTCCGGTCAGGTCGTGACCGTCGAAATACAGAAGGTCGAAGGCATAAAGGATCGCCTCGGCAGACGCTTTCTTGCCGCTCCGCCCGCCGAGCGAGCGCTGCAGGGCGCCGAAATCGGATCGGCCCTGCGCATCCAAAATCACGGCTTCTCCATCAAGGATGGCCGTGCCGACGCCGATCGCGCGGGCCGCAGCCGCGATCGCCGGAAACCGATCGGTCCAATCGTGTCCGCCACGGGTGATGATCCGGACATCGTTCGGCCTGATATGGACCGCCACCCGGTAGCCGTCCCATTTGACCTCGAACAGCCAGTCCCGCCCGCGCGGTGGTTTCGCCTTCAAGAGTGCCAGGCAAGGCTCCACCCGGTCGGGCATCGGATCGAATGGAAGGTGCGGCTGTGCCGGATCGCGCGGTTTGCGCGGTCGCGACCGTATCGGCGCTTCGGTTTCCCGCAAGAGAGGTTGCGATGGCTTGCGTGGCGGCTTTGACATGTCTCGAGTTCACCAGCAATTGCTTAAAATGAGATGACCCGGCCTCGTGGACGGATGAGGGGTGGCCGTCGGGCCAAGGAAGGGAGGGCCCACGGAGGAAGAGAAGTACGAGGGAGCAAGAAAGGCAAGAGAAATAGGTCACCGTTCGCAGGACCGGCCAGCGGCTGACGGTTCCCTCAATCGCTCCGGTCGCCAGACCGGGCCCGCTCGCCGCGCAAGGCACGTGTGCCTCGCTTGCGCGCAAGCCAGGTCCGCTCCGGCGCAGTTGCAGCTGCAGGACGGTCCCGCGGTCCGGGGGATGTCTTCGAGAAGAAGACGAGAGGGCAAGGACAGCCCGTCCGCCCGCAACCGACAAAGGACCTTTCCCATGGAACTGATGACAGTCGATCCGCGCAGTCTGAAAGACAATCCCGACAGGGCGCGCCAGTCGAAATCCTCTCCGCAGTCCGATGCACTGCTTTGCGCGTCGATCAAGGCAGTCGGTGTGGTGCAGCCGCCAGTCGTCAAGCTCGACCCAGAAGGCGGCAACAGCTACATCATCGTCTTTGGTCACCGTCGCGCCGCTCAGGCCGTGGCCGCCGAGCTTGCAGAAATCCCGGTCCTGGTTGCCGATCCCGGCGACGATGTCGGCGCGATGCAGTCGTTCGCGGAAAACATCGCCCGTGAGCCGCTGAACCCCGTCGATCAATGGCGCGCGATCGAACGCCTGGTTGCTCTTGGCTGGACCGAGGAGTCGATCGCGCTTGCTCTGGCTCTCCCGGCCCGCCAGATCCGCAAGCTGCGGCTGCTCGCCAATATCCTGCCCGCCATGCTCGACCAGATGGCGCGCGGCGATATGCCGAACGAACAGCAACTGCGCACTATCGCGGCCGCCAGCCAGGACGAACAGGCCGAGGTCTGGAAGAAGTACAAGCCGAAGAACCAGGATCCGCAGGTCTCCTGGTGGGAGCTCACCCGGGCACTCACGAGAACCCGGATGCTCGCCAAGCATGCGAGCTTTGGAGACGATCTGGCTCAGGCCTATGGCATCACCTGGGTCGAGGATCTGTTTGCTCCAGCTGACGAGGACGGCCGCTATACGACAGATGTCGAGGCGTTTCTCGGCGCCCAGCAGGAATGGCTCTCCAATAACCTGCCCAAGCGCGGCGCGATCATCGAGGCCAACGAATACGGTCAGGCCAAGCTGCCGGCCAAGGCGCAACAGGTCTACGGCAAGCCCGGCAAGGGCGATCTCACCGGCTGGTACATCAATGCCCGCGACGGTTCCGTTCAGTCGGTCGCCTATCGCCTGCCGGAAGCCAAGAAGGCGAAGGTCGTCAAGGGTGCCGACGGCGTCGAGACGGTCGTCGATGAGCTCGAGACACCCAAGGCCCGCCCCGACGTCACGCAGAAGGGTCTCGACATGATCGGCGATCTCAGAACCGATGCCCTTCACGAGGCGCTCGCGCGCGCTCCTATCGAGGATGATATGCTGACGGCATTGCTGGTTCTCGCCCTGACCGGCCAGAACGTCACGATTGCCAGCGGCGCATCCGACAATCCCTA
>NZ_JBPWPV010000005.1:0-123508 GCF_051811225.1 Rhizobium sp. 768_B6_N1_8
TTGAACGCATCACGCTCTGGGCGCTGACGATCTACTCGCCGATCGTTGCCGTCGATGGGAGCGACGGCATCGTCATGGATACCGAAGGCGCTGACCATCTGCAGGGCGGCGAGCTTCCCATGGTGACGAAAATCGCCAACCAGTTCCTGGCAAGGAAACTGACCGCCCGCGTGGCGGTCGCCGATAGCTGGGGCGCGGCTCACGCCTGTGCGCGCGCCATCAGTCGCGAGACGATCGTCATTCCGCCCGGCGAGACGGTGCGCGCCGTCGAGAAGCTGCCGATATCGCTGCTGCGCCTGCCGGGGAAAGTCGTCAGCGATATGCGCACGCTCGGCTTCCGGACGATCGGCGAGCTTGCCAACACGCCACGCGCGCCGTTGACGCTTCGCTTCGGTCCGGAGGTCGGCCGCCGCCTTGACCAGATGCTCTGTCGTGTTGCCGAGCCGATCGAGCCAATCCGCACGCCAGAGCTGGTTGAAGTCTCCAAAGCCTTTGCCGAACCGATCGGCGCGGCCGAGACGATCAACAAGTATGTCGGTCGCCTTGTCGCCCAACTCGTCAACGAACTCCAGAAGCGCGGGCTGGGCGTGCGGCGAGCCGATCTCATCGTTGAGAAGGTCAATGGCACGAGACAGGCGATCCGGGCGGGAACAGCCAAGCCTGTCCGCGACGTTGCCTGGCTGACAAAACTGTTTCGGGACCGGACGGAAAAGATCGAGCCGGGCTTCGGGATCGAAAAGCTAACTCTGGTCGCGGTCATGGCCGAGTCTTTGGAGGAGGCGCAGAAAGCGTCGGCTTTGGTCGAGGATGACATCACCGATGTCACACCGCTGATCGATATCTATGGAAACCGCGGCCAGCGGGTCTATCGTGTCGCACCGGTTGCCTCCGATGTGCCGGAACGCTCTGTCCAGAGGATCAATGCCGCTGCCGATCCGCTCACAGTGACCTGGGTCAGTCATTGGCGCCGGCCAGTCCGGCTGCTGGCCCGTCCGGAACTGATCGAGGCAATCGCACTGATGCCGGACAGGCCGCCAGTTTCGATCGTCTGGCGGGGCAAACGCCGGAAGATCAAGCGTGCCGATGGCCCGGAACGTATTTTTGGCGAGTGGTGGCAGCGCGACGCCGAAATGGAGGCCGTACGCGACTACTTTGTCATCGAGGATGAAGCAGGCGAGTGCCTCTGGGTGTTTCGCTCCGGCGATGGTGTTGATCCGGAGACCGGTTCCCACCGCTGGTTCTGCCACGGGATCTTCGCATGAGCTACGCCGAGCTGCAGGTCACGACCCACTTCAGCTTCCTCCGCGGTGCATCCTCGGCACAGGAACTGTTCGAGACGGCGAAACAGCTCGGTATCGATGCTCTCGGCGTCGTCGATCGCAATTCGCTGGCCGGGATCGTCCGGGCGCTGGAAGCCTCCCGTGCTACCGGTGTCCGGCTGGTCGTCGGTTGTCGTCTCGATCTGGCGGATGGCATGTCAGTGCTCGTCTATCCGATGGACCGATCCGCCTATTCGCGCCTGACCCGGTTGATCACCCTTGGCAAGTCGCGCGGCGGCAAGAACAACTGCATCCTGCATTGGGACGATATCGTCGCCTATTCGGAAGCCCTGGTCGGCATTCTGGTGCCGGATCTACCGGATGATCTCTGTGCGATCCAGCTTCGCAAGATGGCTGAGCTATTTGGCGACCGCGCCTATGTTTCGCTGTGCCTGCGCCGGCGACCGAACGACCAGTTGCGTCTGCATGAGATTTCCAATCTGGCGGCGCGGTTCAAGGTTAAAACAGTGGTCACCAATGACGTGCTGTTTCATGAGCCGGGCCGGCGGCAGTTGCAGGACATCGTCACGTGTATCAGGCACAACACCACGATCGACGATGTCGGTTTCGAGCGCGAGCGCCATGCCGATCGGTATCTGAAGCCACCGGAAGAGATGGAGCGCCTGTTTCCGCGATATCCGGAAGCGCTGGCGCGAACGACGGAGATCGTGCGGCGCTGCAAATTTTCGCTGGAGGAGCTGACCTACCAATATCCGGAAGAAGCCATCGTCGCCGGAAAGGACGCCCAAGCGTCGCTTGAGCATTACGTCTGGGAATGTGTGCCCAACCGCTATCCCGAGGGGCTGCCGCCGGACGTGTTGAGAACCGTGCGGCATGAGCTCGATCTCATCCGCACCATGAAATACGCCCCCTATTTTTTGACGGTGTTTTCGATCGTGCGCTTCGCCCGGAGCCAGGGCATCCTCTGTCAGGGCAGGGGATCGGCGGCCAACAGCGCCGTCTGCTATATCCTCGGCATTACCTCCATCGATCCCTCAACCAATGATCTGCTGTTCGAACGCTTCGTCAGCCAGGAGCGTGACGAGCCGCCGGACATCGATGTCGACTTCGAGCATGAACGGCGAGAGGAAGTCATTCAATGGATCTACAAGACCTATACGAGAGACAAGGCAGCACTCTGCGCGACCGTCACCCGATACCGTGCCAAGGGTTCGATCCGCGATGTCGGCAAGGCGCTCGGCCTGCCCGAAGATGTGATCAAGGCGCTGTCATCGGGCATTTGGTCCTGGTCGGAGGAAGTACCGGATCGAAATATCCGCGAACTCAATCTCAATCCTGACGATCGCCGTCTGGCGCTCACGCTGAAACTGGCGCAGCAACTGATGGGCGCGCCACGCCATCTGGGCCAGCATCCTGGTGGCTTCGTCCTCACCCACGACCGGCTGGACGATCTCGTACCGATCGAACCGGCGACAATGAAAGACCGGCAAATCATCGAATGGGACAAGGATGACGTCGAGGCGCTGAAGTTTATGAAGGTCGATGTGCTGGCACTCGGCATGCTGACCTGCATGGCAAAGGCTTTCGATCTCATCCGCGAACATAAGGACGACGATCTCGATCTGTCGAAGATCAAGCAGGAGGATGCCGCGACCTATGCAATGATCCGCAAGGCCGATACGCTCGGCACGTTCCAGATCGAAAGCCGGGCCCAGATGGCGATGCTGCCGCGCCTGAAACCCCGCACCTTCTACGATCTGGTCGTGCAGGTGGCGATCGTACGCCCTGGTCCTATTCAAGGCGACATGGTGCATCCCTATCTTCGCCGGCGTGAGGGCAAGGAACCGGTCGAATATCCCACGCCGGAGCTCGAGGCGGTCCTTGGCAAAACGCTGGGCGTCCCGCTGTTTCAGGAGAGTGCCATGCGGGTGGCGATGGTCTGCGCCGGCTTTACCGGCGGCGAGGCCGACCAGTTGCGCAAGTCGATGGCCACTTTCAAGTTTACTGGCGGCGTTTCACGCTTCAAGGACAAGCTCGTGTCCGGCATGGTGAAGAACGGCTATTCACCCGAGTTTGCTGAAAAGACGTTTTCGCAACTCGAAGGCTTTGGCTCCTACGGCTTTCCGGAAAGCCATGCAGCCTCCTTCGCGCTGATCGCCTACGCATCGAACTACATCAAGTGCCATTATCCGGACGTCTTTTGCGCAGCGCTTCTCAACAGTCAGCCGATGGGCTTTTACGCTCCCGCCCAGATTGTCGGTGATGCGATCAAACACGGTGTCGAGGTACGACCGGTCTGTGTCAACCGTTCCCGGTGGGACTGTACCCTGGAGCAGATTGGCAATTCCGGCCGGCATGCCGTCCGGCTCGGCTTTCGGCAAGTGAGGGGGCTGGCGGTCGCGGATGCTGCCCGGATCGTGACGGCTCGGATGAACATCTCTTTCGCCTCTGTCGATGATATGTGGCGCCGGACGGGTGTCCCGACGGACGCGCTTGTCCAGCTGGCAGAGGCCGATGCCTTCCTCCCATCGCTGAAACTCGAAAGACGCGATGCTCTCTGGGCCATCAAGGCGCTGCGCGACGAGCCGTTGCCTTTGTTTGCAGCCGCGGCCGAACACGAGATGGCGGCGATCGCCGAGCAGCAGGAGCCGGAGGTTGCGCTTCGGCAGATGACGGACGGGCACAACGTCATCGAAGACTACAGCCATACCGGGCTCACGCTGAGACAGCATCCGGTCGCATTCCTGCGCAAGGACCTGTCAGCACGCAACATCATAACCTGTGCCGAGGCGATGAATGCGCGGGACGGGCGATGGGTTTATACGGCCGGGCTTGTCTTGGTGCGGCAAAAGCCCGGATCGGCCAAGGGTGTGATGTTCATCACCATCGAGGATGAGACGGGGCCTGCCAATATCGTCGTCTGGCCGTCACTGTTCGAGAAGCGTCGGCGGGTCGTTCTTGGTGCTTCGATGATGGCGATCAACGGCCGCATCCAGCGGGAAGGGGAGGTCGTTCATCTGGTCGCACAACAGTTGTTCGATCTGTCAGGCGACCTCATCGGCCTGGCGGACCGGGATGTCGAGTTCAAGCTGCCAACCGGGCGAGGGGATGAGTTTGCCCATGGTGGCGGCGGGCCGGATTCACGCGACAGGCCAAGGCCGATTGTCCCGCGGGACTTGTTCACGCCCGATCTTCATATCGAAACGCTGAAGGTGAAGGCGCGGAATTTTCACTAAAATGCTCAAGCCAGCGAGTCGGAAGCGGCGCCTACACCTCCAAAGCCGCTCTAGTCATCAAGTATGGAGACCTCGGATGCATCCGTGACAACAGGTTTCGCCGATGGTTTTGGGAACGGATGAACTGGAACTGGAAGTGATGAGAGGCGCGCTTCTGTCTCCGGCGTGACATGACAGCGCAGACCTGAGACTGGCCCGACACCATACCGGGCAAAGTACGGCTTTATGAGGTTGTAGCCACGCTGGTCGCCTGATTGAAAGTGACGGAAAATCCAGTAGGCGATCAAGTCCGCCATCTGAATGAGGCGCGATGCTTTTGAATCCAGGAAAAGCGGGACTTCGGCAAAGTTTCGAAGTTGCCCGTTGGCATGCCCCACGTGCTTGAACACATGAGACAGGGTCTGGATTTTCTCCTCGTAATTGCTTTTGTCGAGGATGACCAAGCCGCGTTGGGGGTTCTTTTTCTTATAGAGTGTCTTCAGATATCCATCGAAACACGAAGCCACTTCCTCGAAACTCCGAGCCAAAATATCGTTAGGAGAAAAGAGCTTCTTTTCGATGACGCAGGCGTAAACCTTCAACTGCAACTGCTTGTCGGCCAGTAGCGACAAGATATCGACGACGGCTTGAACTCTGTCGTTGGGAGACACACCTTTCCAGGTACCGTTGCCCGAGCGCATTGGGTTTCCATGGAACTCGATTTCTCGAGGATTGGCCGAACTAAAGCGCGCCGCTACAGGATCTATCTGGGCTTCCAGCCAATGCGTTTGGCGCTCGAATATGCTAAATCCGGCAAGGACAAAGAAGTCGGAGCTTGGATCATGCGAGTGACCAGACTCGTCGAGATATAGTAGATGCAACGAATCCCCCTGAAACGAAAAAGCGGACCGCATGCGGTCCGCTCCAATTCGGTAAGCCGAGTGAAACAATCGTTCAACGCACCGACGGATCAGCGCTCTCGACTATGACCAATATATATCGGTTGCGTGTCGGCTTTTCAAGGGGCGGCTCCGCATGGCTCCCAATCGCCAACGTCCGGGGCTTCACGTCGTATGTGACCCGTATCCAGCAGACGTGGGCATCGACTTGACCTGATGACTGGAGCGAAAAGAAGATAGCATCAGGTATCGAGGAGCGTGACAAGATCCGCATCAGCACGATCTTTGTTGGCCGGAGGCAGATCTATTGAGGCGTCCCATTCCCGCTCTTGATGGATGGCTTCCTGGTCCGGCCCCGGATCTCCGTCGATCAACCCGCTGACGGGGTCCGCTAGGCAAGCTGCGGCCGCTTCGGCTGCGCCTTCGCGGTGATCGCGACCGGTTCCGGACACTGACGGGAGCCATCGAGCGGGAATGGCCCGCTCCAAAGATGGAGCCCTCCGATGAACACCGATCTTACCCTTGCGCAGAACCACGCCTTCCAGCTTTCCCGCATCCTGATGGTTCCGGTCACGCTTTTCAGGTCCGGCGACGAGTTCGGCGTTCTGCCGAGCGACGAACTCGATGACGAAGACGATCTGGAGATCGTGCATGAATTCCATCCCTGGCCGGCTCATTGAGCCGGCATTTACCTCTCCTTGGTGCCGCTTGCGAGCGGCAGGCGGCAAGGGAAGCTTCGCCGCGCTTTGGCACCGACGGTAGGCGTTGATCTGCAGATCAGCAGATTGCCAGGGCGCGCCCTTGCCCCCTTTGCTCTTCGCGGCCGCCGGAAACGGTCCCGCAAATTGCGGGAGACATGAATCTGGAAAGAAGGGCGGACGCGAAAGCGCCGGGAAAATATGGAGAAACAGAAGCTGGAAGAACTTCGGGACCGTGTCCCGTGCGCAGCCTTGCTGGAACAGGCCGGCTTTGCCATCGACGTCAAGGAAAGCACCCGCAAGGCATTAAAATACCGGCGCGGCGCGGAAATCGTCATCGTCATTCATGGGGGGCGAGGTTGGTTCGATCCACTGTCGGACGCGAAAGGCGATGTCTTCGGTCTCGCGGAGCATCTGGACGACGTCACCTTTGTCGAAGCGCTTGACCGGGTGGCCAACCTCGTCGGCGTCATCGCTACGGATTCTGTTTGGTCTCGGCCGTCGAGAAGCCTCGCTCACAGCACTTCCATCCGGGAACGCTGGGCAAAACGGCAGAGCCCATGGCAGGGGTCGATGACCTGGCGCTATCTGCGAACTGGGCGCTGCCTTCCGGCAACAATCATCCGGGAGGCCATCTACAATGACGTCCTTCGGGAAGGCCCTTATGGCAGCATGTGGGCGGCACATGTCAATGACGATGGCGCTGTCTCCGGCTGGGAGGAGCGCGGTCCCAATTGGCGGGGGTTTTCCGCAGGCGGTTCGAAAATTCTGTTTCGCCTTGGTTCTTCCGATGCCACGCGTCTTTGCGTCACCGAAGCGGCGATCGACGCCATGAGCCTTGCGGCTTTTGAGGGGCTGCGTGACAGCAGCCTCTATCTCAGCACGGGGGGCGGGTGGGCGCCGGCGACAGAAGCGGCCGTTCGCAAGCTGGCCGCGCGCCCTGGTGTTGTTCTGGTCGCCGCTACCGACGCCAATAGCCAGGGTGAGACCTTTGCCGGCCGGCTTCGCGACATTGCCGACGAGGTCGGCTGCGACTGGTTGCGACTGACGCCGCCGGCCGAGGACTGGAACGATGCGCTGAAAGTGCGGGGCGAAGAAATGAAGGAAAGGACAATGAGGGCAGGAAGAGGAGGCCTGCCGCATGCCCGCCGGCCGCGTCAAGGGTGAAGCTTCGCCCGCTTGCCAGCGGCCCTTGACCCGCCCGGACGGAGAGGCGGCTTGAGGGGAGGGGTCAGGAAGGGCTGAAGAGACGATGGCGACCAAGAGGATCTGCCGCGCTTCGCCCGGACAAGGCTGAAGGAGCCAATCATGACCCTTTCCTCCATCCGCAAAGTCTACCAGGGCGTCGCCGACCGCCATCAGATGTTCAGGTTGTTCGATCGGCACGCACAACGTCCTCACCGTTTCGACGGTGACACGAGCGCGCTTTATGCTGGCGAATGGTTCGAAATCACCGAATGCGAACACGACTATATGTTCGAGATTCTGCCGCCGCTTTGGATCCGGGGCTCGATGTTCGCAATGCGCGAATTTCTGACCGGATCTGTCACATCGGTGTTCTTCGCGCTACGGATCGACGGGGTCATTCGTCACTTCCATGGATATTGCGATCTCTCCGACGGCCGATCGGTGGAAGACATGCGACTGGCGATCATCGAACAGGAGACGCGCCCGGTTCGATCGATGACGCGGAATGAACGTCTCGAGCACATCTGGAGTGCAACGGCGGACGCTTATCGCGGCTACTCCGATGAAAGCTCCCCACACTATCTGCCGGGTCAGCGCGTTATCGCCCTCTACAGCGGTGCTGGGTCTGCCCAGTTGAAGCTGCTCGACGACCTGACCGATGATGAGGTCGCCAGCAAACTGCCCGTTCAGCTGCGCCATCTTCCCGACGCTGCAGTCGCAGCGTGAGGAGATGCGTGCCATGCTTTCCTTTCCGATTGAATCCGTGCGGGCGGTGATCGCCCGCGGTCGCGCCGACGCAGAAGCCAATGGCGGCTTTCGCAATCCCCATTATGGCCTTCATCCCGGTCGCGATGAGCAGCCGGGTGTCTGGCTGGTGGGGGACCACGGCGTCTACCTGTGCTCGAACGGCAAACTGCCGGATGGAGAAAAGCCGTTCGTCGCCTATGCACTCGAATGCGATCCCCGCACGAACGACGACTGGTTCGAGGTGAAGCGGAAGACCTTCGGCGGCGATGACGGTGTCGAGTTCATCGACGCCGTGCAGCTGGAGGCAATGATCGCCGCCATTCCCAACGCCAGGCATCTCGGCATCACCTTTGACTTGGACTCGATGGAACTCTTCATCATCGAGTGGTCGTAACGTTCCCACCTTAGCGGGATTCCAATCTCAATCAGCGTCCCTTCGCCGCCAATCGTCCTGGCGGAGCGATGACGCGGGCTTTCAGAAGGAGACTTTATCATGAGCAACGATCCTTTCACGCTCGACATGTTCGGCAATACCGCCCTGTCATCCGGGCTTGGCCTCGGTGTCACGGCCTTTGGGAGCTTCGCGCCCGAAGCGTCCGTGGAACCAGCCAACGATGACGATCCAGATCCGACGCCGCCGCCGGCGCCAGCGCCGGCATCCGCACTCCCGAAGGCCGTACCCTCGCGGCCTCCGTTACGCCCGAGGAGGCTCCGGGCAAACTTCTATCTCGAGGCTGATCGCGGCTTACCTTCGTCCTGGAAGGATCGTGCCCGCGCAAATGTTGCGGCGATCCTCGTTGCCAATAACATCTCCAAGCAGGACCGGCCGGCGACACTTAAGGAGCAGGCACAACTGATCCGCTTTACCGGCTTTGGCGCCGGCGAGCTGGCCAACGGCATGTTTCGGCGGCCGGGTGAGGTGAATTTCCGACAGGGCTGGGATGAGCTCGGCTCCTCGCTCGAAACCGCCGTCTCCGAAGCGGACTATGCGTCTTTGGCCCGCTGCACCCAGTACGCCCATTATACGCCAGAGTTCATCACCCGAGCGATCTGGGTTGGCATCCAGAGGCTCGGCTGGCGCGGCGGCCGGGTGCTGGAACCGGGCATCGGTACGGGCCTGTTCCCCGCGCTGATGCCGGAGCCCTATCGTGCCGCGGCCTACGTCACCGGGATTGAACTTGATCCGGTGACCGCCCGCATCGCAAGCCTGCTTCAGCCGAAGGCCCGGATCATCAAGGGAGACTTCGCACGAACCGATTTGGCGCCGATCTACGATCTCGCCATCGGCAACCCACCTTTTTCCGATCGCACCGTCCGCTCTGACCGCGCTTACCGGTCACTTGGCCTGCGCCTACATGATTATTTTATCGCGCGCTCCATCGACCTTTTGAAGCCGGGCGCGCTCGCCGCCTTCGTCACCTCACATGGCACGATGGACAAGGCCGATACGACGGCGCGGGAACATATCGCCAAATCCGCCGATCTGATCGCGGCGATCCGGCTGCCCGAGGGCGGTTTCCGTCGGGACGCCGGCACGGATGTCGTCGTCGACATTCTCTTCTTTCGCAAGCGCAAGGCCGGTGAGTCGGAGGGCGACCAGACCTGGCTCGACGTTGAAGAGATTCGCCCCGCGACTGACGACGAAGGCGCTATTCGTGTCAATCGCTGGTTCGCCCGCCACCCCGACTTCGTTCTCGGCAGCCACGCGCTGACCTCCGGACCATTTGGCGAGACCTATACCTGCTCGCCGCGGGCCGGCGAGGATCTGGAAACCGCCCTTGCCGCTGCCATTCAACACCTTCCAGCCGATCTCTATGACGGCGAGCCGACACCGATCGATATCGATCTGGAGGACGAGCTCGGTGAGATTGTCGATCTGCAGCCGTGGGAGAGGGCCATCCGTGAGGGCAGCTTCTTCCTCGACCGATCAAAGGGTCTGATGCAGATGCTCGACGGTTCGGCCGTGCCGGTCACCATGCGCAAGGGGCGCACCGGAGATGGCATCTCGGAGAAGCATGTCCGGATTATCTCGAAGCTGATCCCGATCCGAGACGCGGTGCGCGAGGTGCTGAAGGCACAGGAACAGGACCGCCCGTGGAAGGATCTTCAGGTCCGTCTGCGCATCGCCTGGTCGAGCTTCGTGCGCGACTTCGGTCCGATCAATCATACCACCGTCTCGATCCAGGAGGATGCCGAGACCGGCGAGGTCAAAGAGACCCATCGCCAGCCCAACCTGGCTCCGTTCCGCGACGATCCGGATTGCTGGTTGGTCGCCTCGATCGAGGACTATGACCTGGAGACCGACACGGCGAAGCCGGGTCCGATATTCGCAACCCGCGTGATCGCTCCGCCGATGTCGGCTGTCATCACCAATGCGGCTGATGCGTTGGCGGTGGTACTCAACGAGCGCAGCCATGTAGACCTCGATCATATCGCCGAACTGCTGCATCTCGACGTGTCCACAGTGATTGCCGATCTCGCCAACGAGGTGTTTCGCGACCCGATCAATGGGTCATGGCAGACGGCCGATGCCTATCTCTCGGGAGCAGTCCGCACCAAGCTTGCCGCCGCACAAGCGGCAGCCGCGCTCGATCCGGCCTATGAGCGCAACGTGCGGGCGCTTCAGGATGTTCACCCGGCCGATCTCCGACCCTCCGACATCACCGCCCGTCTCGGCGCACCCTGGATCCCGGCGTCCGACGTCGTGGCCTTCGTCAAGGAGACAATGGACGCCGATATCCGCATCCACCATATGCCGGAACTCGGATCGTGGACAGTGGAGGCTCGGCAGCTTGGATATTCGGCCGCCGGCACGTCGAACTGGGGCACCAGCCGGCGGCATGCCGGCGAGCTGCTTGCTGATGCGCTGAACAGCCGGGTCCCACAGATCTTCGACACCTTCAAGGATGCTGACGGCGAGCGACGCGTACTCAATGTCGTCGATACGGAAGCCGCCCGCGACAAGCTGCAGAGGATCAAGCAGGCGTTCCAGGACTGGGTCTGGACCGATCCCGATCGCACCGACCGGCTGGCGCGCGATTACAATGACCGCTTCAACAATATCGCGCCGCGCAAATTCGACGGCTCCCATCTGAAGCTACCGGGCGCCTCTGGCGCCTTTGTTCTTTATGGACACCAGAAACGCGGCATTTGGCGGATCATCGCCGACGGTTCTACCTATCTTGCTCACGCCGTCGGCGCCGGCAAGACAATGACCATGGCCGCCGCCATCATGGAACAGCGCCGGCTCGGCCTGATCGCCAAAGCCATGCTTGTCGTTCCCGGCCATTGCCTGGCGCAGGCGGCCCGCGAATTCCTCGCCCTCTACCCCAACGCTCGCATCCTTGTCGCCGACGAGACCAATTTCACCAAGGACAAGCGCGCACGCTTCCTCTCGCGGGCCGCGACCGCCACCTGGGATGCGATCATCATTACTCACTCGGCGTTTCGCTTCATCGCCGTGCCGTCGGCCTTCGAGCAACAGATGATCCAGGACGAATTGCAGCTTTACGAGGATCTGCTGACGAAGGTCGACAGCGACGACCGCGTCTCGCGCAAGCGCCTTGAGCGGCTGAAGGAAGGTTTGCAGGAGCGGCTTGAAGGTCTCGCCACCCGCAAGGACGATCTTCTGACCATCTCGGAAATCGGCGTCGACCAGATCGTCGTCGACGAGGCGCAGGAATTCCGGAAACTCTCGTTTGCGACCAATATGTCGACGCTGAAGGGCATTGATCCAAATGGCTCGCAGCGCGCCTGGGATCTCTACGTCAAATCCCGGTATATCGAGACGAAAAATCCTGGCCGCGCCCTGGTTCTTGCCTCCGGCACGCCGATCACCAATACGCTCGGCGAGATGTTCTCGATCCAGCGCCTGCTCGGCCATGCGGCTCTCTCCGAACGCGGACTGCATGAGTTCGATGCCTGGGCCTCCTGCTTCGGCGATACGACCACCGAACTCGAAATCCAGCCGTCCGGCAAATACAAGCCGGTCAGCCGCTTCGCTTCCTTCGTCAACGTTCCCGAACTGATCGCCATGTTCCGGTCCTTCGCGGATGTCGTCATGCCGGAGGACCTGCGGCAATATGTAAAGGTCCCCAATATCTCGACCGGGCGCAGGCAGATCCTGACGGCCAAGCCAACCGCTCTGTTCAAGACCTATCAGCAGATGCTCGACGCGCGCATCAAGTCGATCGAACAGCGCGAGGGACCGGCCAAGCCGGGCGATGACATCCTGCTGTCGGTAATCACCGACGGGCGCCATGCGGCGATCGACCTGCGCTTCGTCATACCTGACGCCGACAACGAGGAGGACAACAAGCTCAATCTGCTCATCCGCAACGCCTATCGGATCTGGAAGGAGACGGCCAAGACCACCTATCGCCGCCCCGATGGGAAGGATTTCGATCTGCCGGGCGCCGCGCAGATGATCTTTTCCGATCTCGGCACCATCAATGTCGAAAAGTCCCGCGGCTTCTCGGCCTACCGCTTCATCAGGGACGAGCTGGTCCGGCTCGGCGTGCCGGCGTCGCAGATTGCATTCATGCAGGACTACAAGAAGACCGAAGCCAAGCAGAGGCTGTTCGGCGATGTCCGCGCCGGCAAGGTCCGCTTCCTGATCGGTTCGTCGGAGACGATGGGCACGGGCGTCAACGCCCAGCTTCGGCTAAAGGCCCTCCATCACCTGGATGTGCCATGGCTGCCGTCGCAGATCGAGCAGCGAGAAGGCCGGATTGTCCGCCAGGGCAATCAGCATGAGGAAGTCGATATCTTCGCCTATGCTACCGAAGGCTCGCTCGACGCCTCGATGTGGCAGAACAACGAGCGCAAGGCCCGGTTCATTGCCGCGGCGCTTTCCGGGGATACATCGATCAGGCGACTGGAGGATATCGGTGAAGGTACCGCCAACCAGTTCGCCTTGGCCAAGGCCATCGCCTCGGGTGACGAGCGACTGATGCAGAAGGCTGGGCTTGAGGCGGACATTGCCCGGCTCGAACGGCTGCGGGCCGCCCATGAGGACGATCAGTATGCCGTCCGTCGGCAGATGCGTGATGCCGAGCGTGAGATCGAGGTCTCGACCCGGCGCATCGGTGAGATCGGCCAGGATATCGTGCGGCTTAAGCCGACAGGCGGCGATGCCTTTACGATGACGGTGCTCGGGCAGGAATACACTGAGCGCAAGGAAGCGGGCCGCGCGTTGATGAAGGAGATCCTCACGCTGCTGCAGCTTCACCAGGAGGAGGTTCATCTGGCGACGATAGGCGGTTTCGATCTCGTCTATGAGGGTGAGCGGCTCGGCAAGGGTGACGGCTATCGTTACGAGACCCTCCTCCAGCGCACTGGCGCCGATTACGAGATCGATCTGGCGATCACGGTCACGCCGCTTGGCGCCATCTCACGGCTGGAGCACGCTCTCAGCGGCTTTGACGACGAACAGCGCCAGTATCGCCGGCGTTTAGAAGAAGCCGAGCGGCGATTGGTTTCCTACCGTTCCCGAGACGGAGGCACTTTCGCGTTCGCAGACGACCTGGAGGTAAAGCGTCTGAAGCTGCGGGCAATCGAGGCTCAACTGGCAGATTTGGACAATGAGACCGTCCCGGCAGCTGCATAGCTGCATTGCACAATAAATGTTTTCGTGGTGGTCAAAATTCAGGCATAACGCCTTCAGCTGATGCACATGGCGGTCACCTCCCAGTTCCGTCGCAGCAGCTGTTCCCCTCTGGAGGTTTAGATCTCCACACTTCATGGGCCGCGGTTTCTCGCAGGCCCATTTTTTTTGTTCTTCGTCGAGATCTAACGCAGCATTATCTTTGCGAGCTCCACGTCAGGAAGGTCTCCGGTTTGAGGCCTTCCGTCCTCGCCTTCTCGATCAGCGGTCTGAGGCTGTCCTTGACGAAGTCTCCCATTGTGGTGGTCAGCGCCGGACGATCATCGTGGAACTTGACCCGCCCATCGTTAAGAGCCGCCGCGGTATTCTTGTCATAGACCCAGCGATCGAGCGTTCCGAACTTCTCCCGGAATACCGTTTCGACCTCGGGATCGCTCGGATCGACGAAGCGGTAATCCACCTCTCTGCCGAGCGCTCGGCCGATCAGCGCGGCGATCTCGGTCATCGTGTAGTCAATGCCCAGTTGCTTCACCGACCGGTGCTGGTCGGTCGGCCTGTCGAACTCCTTCGCCGCGAAATCCACGAGGTCCTGAATGGAAACCCAAGGCGCTTTGACATCGGGGGCAAGTGTAAAGCCGATCCTGTCGTGCCGCGCGATCGCGTCGCTCCACCTGGACAGGTCCTCCATGAACCAGCCACCCTGCAGGTGCACCAGATTGATGTCGCGTAGTCGGTTGAGGATCTGGTCCAGGATATGGAAGCCCTGGAAATGGCCGGTGTTTCCACTGACCTCCGATCCCATAGCGGTCAGGCTCACGGCAAACTTCACCGGGGAATCCCGAAGCGCATCAAAGAATCGAAGGGCTACCGCAGGGTAATGCCCATGAAAGTCCTCCGCCTGCCAAAGGGTTTTGACCATCAGGAACGCAGCGTCCACGTCTTCGAAGAACCTGCCGAGCTCACCATCCTCTGTATCGAAACTACCGACGAAAGGTTCTGCGCCTTTCGCGACAAGTGCTTCGAGGGCGGGCCCTCCTCTCGACAGAGCTTTGACTGAATGGCCTTTGGCCAAAAGTTTCTCGGTCAGTCTGGCGCCGATCCTGCCGGTCGCCCCAACCACGGCAATGCGCATGGCTCATCTCCTACAGTTTGCTGAGCCGATTCTTACAGGATTGCCTGGTGGGCAAAAGTGGAGATAATGCCATATGATCTCGAAATCAGGCCAACCGTTGATGAGGCCAACCTGCAGCACTGCCATAGATCTGAGCCTCTCGCATGGGCTGGCGATGGCGTTCAGAGTGGACTTCGCCGATTATGAAGCCGAGGGGCATCAGCATCAGCACCCGCAGGGTCAACTGATCCTGGCGCTCCATGGTGCGGTGACATGCACAGCGGGAAGCGGGGTCTGGGTCGTTCCACCCGACTGTGGGCTATGGGTACCCGGCGGCGTTCCGCACAGCAATCAGGTCACGTCCAATGCTCGTCTGACATACCTGTTTGTCGAGGCTGGCGCGGCGGAGCTTCCGGATGAGTGCTGCACGCTTTCGGTATCGCCGATGCTTCGGGAAATGATCCACCGGATAGCGGACTTATCGGAGAGGGACGCGCCCGACGCTCATGTCGATCGCCTCATGCGGGTCATGCTCGATGAGCTCGCCCTGATGCCGCGGGAGAGGCTGGAGCTACCTGTATCCGACCATCCAAAGATTGCCTTGATCGCTGCGGCGCTTTTGGCAAACCCGAGCGACCGGCGCACGCTCGGCGAATGGGCCGAGCATGTCGCCATCAGTGAGCGAACGTTGAAGCGGCTTATGGTCCAAGAGACGGGATTGAGCTTTGGCCGTTGGCGGCGTCAGCTACATCTGGTCATCGCCCTGCGGCAACTTGCCGGCGGTGCGACAGTCCAACAGGTAGCAGGCGACTTAGGGTACGACTCCACCACGGCTTTCATCGTCATGTTCAAGAAGGCGCTTGGGACCACGCCATCGCGCTACTTTGCCGATCGGCTCTTGAGCGCCGAGCGCGCGTGACACGTTGCCCATCCGAAGTCTCGGCAGCTCTGGCTCAATCGATCGGCTCTGACCCCAGATCACGACTTGAAATTGCTCTTCGTCAACAATATCTGAGCATCACTTCCCGATGAGACGATGTCCTGCTCGCTGCAATCGCCGCGGCGTTTGACATAGTCCCGGGATACAGAAGAAGGCGCTCCCCTCACGGGTCGAGCGCCTTTTTATTTCGGAGGCGACCGCAAATCCGGTGCTGCATCTTGACCGCACCCGCTTGGCGGATGAGATCTGCACTCAAACATTGCGTGGGAACACATGCCGTTTTTTCTGGTTACGCAGACATCGCTGGTCGAAGCTCAAGACGAGCAGGAGGCCGCCCAAACGGGCGTCGACCGCCTCCGTTCCGGAGGCCAGGTCACTGTCGCGGTTAAATCGGATGAGACAATGGTCACGCACGTCGTTGTCGCCGCACTGGTCGAACAGCCGCTTCCGGTCTCACCTTCCGAAACCATCAATCCATCGCCTTCTACCGTTGCTATCCCTAAAGCTGCTTCTGCCGCACCGGAAAGCAGGAAAGTCATCTTGAAGCGTATGATGGCTGACGCGCTGGCCCTTCTTGGGCGGCGAGCTTAGGCGATCCTCGCGACGTACGGCTGCTGCCGCATCCAATTATCTTCGCGCCCAGGTTCGAATTGATAAGTGAGAACTGAAAAGCAGGAAGGAAGAACCCGTCGCAGATCGGTCCTCCTGCCGACGCTGTCGCTCAACCGCCGCCTGCGTCATCCCGGCCGTTTGTCCTTCGCAGGGCTGGCAGCCCCGCTTGTCCTGCCCAGCAGGGATGCTCGGCCACAGTTGCGGCAGTCCGGCCGCTCGGCGGTCCGGGAGGTGTCTTCGAGAAAGATGAAGACAGGAAGGGCTGGCAAGGTGCCGGTCCGGATCCCTCGAGATAAGGACAAATCCCATGCAGATCATGAAGGTTGACCCACGTGCGCTGAAGGAAAATCCCGACCGGATGCGCCAGTCAAAATCCTCGCCGCAGGCCGATGCGTTGATGCTGGCAACGATCAAGGCCGTCGGCATCGTCCAGCCGCCGGTTGTTGCCCCCGAAACCGATGGTGGAAACGGCTATATTATCGACGCCGGGCATCGCCGCGTGCGCCTTGCCATCGCAGCGGGGCTGGAAGAGATCGAAATTCTGGTCGTCGATGCAGCCAACGACAATGGCGCCATGCGCTCGATGGTCGAAAACTCGGTTCGCGAGGCGCTCAACCCCGTGGATCAGTGGCGGGGCATCGAACGGCTCGTTGCTCTCGGCTGGACCGAGGAAGCGATCGCGGTAGCCCTCGCACTTCCCGTTCGCCAGATCCGCAAGCTGCGTCTGCTCGCCAATGTCTTGCCGGGTATGCTCGAACAGATGGCGCTGGGCGACATGCCATCCGAGCAGCAGTTGCGGATCATCGCCGCCGCCGGTCAGGTCGACCAGAAGGAGGTCTGGAAGGCGCATAAGCCGAAGAAGGGCGACACGGCTCCGTGGTGGCAGATCGCCAACGCGCTCACGAAGAAGCGCATGTATGCCCGGGATGCGAGCTTCGGTGACGATCTGGCTCAAGCCTACGGGGTCGAGTGGGTCGAGGACCTTTTCGCGCCGGCTGACCAGGACGGGCGGTACACGACGAATGTCGAGGGCTTTCTCGGCGCCCAGCATGAGTGGATGACCGCCAACCTTCCCAAGCGTGGCGCCATCGTCGAGGTCAATAGCTGGGGCCAGCCGGAGCTGCCGAAGAAAGCGGCGCAAGTCTACGGCAAACCGTCCAAGTCCGACCACACGGCGCTCTATCTCGATCGCGATGGCAAGGTACAGACGGTCCATTACCGCATGCCCGAGGCGGCAAAGCCGAAGGGCGCTGGTGATGACGGATCCTCCGCAAGCAACGATGACGGCGATGCGATTGCCTCGCCGAAGGTTCGCCCCGACGTGACCCAGAAGGGCCATGACATGATCGGCGATTTCCGCACCGACGCGCTCCATGATGCGCTCGGCCGCGCGCCGATCGAGGATGACATGCTGATGGCCCTGGTGGTGCTAGCGTTTGCCGGGCAGAACGTCCGCGTCGACTCCGGTGCAGATGGGACCTTCTACGGCGGCAAGCGCTTCTCGCGCCATGCCGTCGCCCTGTTCGATGAGAATGGCAAGCTCGCCTTCGATAAGGACACGCTTAGGGTCGCCGTTCGCTCGGTGCTGATCGATGTCTTCTCGTGCCGCCGCGGTGTGTCGAACAGCGGGATGGTCTCGCGCATCGCCGGAGAGGCTATCGGCGCCGATAAATTCCTGCCGAACATGGGTTCGGAGGAGTTCCTCCTGTGCCTGTCCCGCCAGACACTGGAAGCATCGTGCGCCGAGGCATCCGTGCAGCCTCGGCCCAAGGTTCGTGAAACCCGTGCAGCGCTCGTCGAGCATTTCGCGAACGAGCACTTCGTCCATGCTTCGGCGCGCTTCGCCCCGCCAGCCGACGAGTTGCTCGACTGGATCCGGGCGAGCTCAGCTACGGATATTGTCGGCGCGGCCTCGCAAGATGACGGTGGCGATCATGTTGATGACCCAGCCGAGTATCAGGAAGGGCACTTCGACGAGGCTGCAGATCGGGACGATCTGCAGGATGCAGATTTTTCTGACCACGAAGAGCACGACGCCGGCTTCGATCAGAGGGAGGCAGCGTGACCGCCATCTCCCAGTCGAACATGGCAGCACCAGCACCCACCCCCTATTTTTTGGGGGTGGAGTTTGCCACCAGTGCGGACGGTTTATCCGTCGACAGACCGTCCTCCTTCATCGGCCGCCGGCGACCGGGGGATGGGCGATGATCAATGTCCGCGCTTCGAAACCGCTGGCAAAAGCAATCGTCGACCGGCGAGAGATCCAGCGGCATCTGGAATGCCTGACCCGGCAAATCAAAGCGCGCGCGGGAAGGCAGGCGACGACAGTGAAAACCCGGAGCCGAGCGCGTCGCCGATCGGGTCGTCGTACTTGCCATCAGGAGCTCGTCGACCGCCTCACCTTCGAGCGTTGGGTCGAGCTCGACATGATCCACCGCAGGCTGGCGACGTAAGAGCGGGTCATCAGTGAACTGCAGCATCGCGATAAGCGACCTCTGCATCGTCCGGCGACATAGGCAGGCCCGGAAACGGAGACGTTGGCGCTGAACTTGCCGGGCTTCGATGGCATCGGCGTGGCGGGCTCGGCCATTGATCCTTCCCGTTGCTTGGGATTGGCATCGGACCGGTGCTGGACTGCCCTTCTTGTTCGCTGCGGTCTGAACCGGCGGCCGGGCGCTTCAAGGCCGCTGTCGCGCCGCGTGGCGGCCGACCCAGCTTCCCTGCGCAGGGCAGGCTCGCGGTCTGCTCAGGTCGAAACCTGCTGGCCCGCAAACCGACCCTGCTGGCTCAACCGGATCGGACCTGTGAAGCCGCCCGTCCCTTGCCGGTTCTGGTCGTCCGCATCGAAGGGCAGACCGGCACGGGCCGGAACCGCTTCGGCAGCAAAGAAAGGAACAGACATGGCCAAGCCCGCAGCTCCAAACCGCTCCAACGCACGGATCTCGCAACTTCGCAAAGGAGCAACTCTCGAAATGGTCCGCCTCTCCTGCCCAGACACCGCCCAGGCACTCAAGATCGCCGAAAGCTTCGGCACGGCAGTCGTCGACAGCGATGGCATCCGCAGCCTGCATGAGCGGCTGATCGTCGAGACCGCCGACAGCCTGTCCGAAGGGCTCGGCGACAAGGCCATGCAAATCCATCTTCAGCGTATCGTCGGGGCCTTCGTCGGATCGGCGCACGGCGCTGGGCAGTTTTACTCCCGCGCCGTCACCGAGGCACGCGACGCGACAGCCAAGGCGTCGAATGATGCCCGCGACGAGGATCTCGATGGCCCGGTCGGCTATGACAGTGCTGCCCAGCGCAAGCGGGAATTCGCAGCCGACATGGGTATCCAGTCCCATGCGCTGCGGATGGCAGCCGAGGGCGCGGTGGCAGCCTACGAACAGGTCGTCGGCGAGACCTGGAAGCCCTTCGACCGGCCGGTCGAACACCCGGGGGCATCGCTCGACCGCAAAGCGGCGGAAGTTCAGATGGCCGCATTCGGATGAAACATTTGGCGGGGTCGCACCCCGCCTTCTTTTCCTGGTCCAAGGCCGGTGCTTACAGCGCCGGCCTTTTCTCATGCCGAAAAGAAAACTGGAGACGCGCTAATCGCGGCCCGTCCCGGTCGGCGGTCCTGCAGGAGCCGGGTGCCCATGCAACGGCTTTGCCGTCCTCCACGCTGTTGCGGCCGTTCCGGTGCATGGCCACACCATCGGCCCCTGGCTTCGGACCTCCGTGACGGACCGCGATAGGCGCTGTCCTGATGGAGAGAAAACCCATGAGCAGGAAAACGGATACCAACCGCGTCGACATCTATGCGCGGATCACTGATCGGATTGTCGAGGATCTCGAACAGGGCGTGCGTCCCTGGATGAAGCCGTGGAGCGCCGCCAACACCAATGGTCGCATTAGCCGGCCGGTGCGCCACAACGGCCTTCCCTACTCGGGCATGAACGTGCTTCTTTTGTGGTCTGAGCAGATGTCGCGTGGGTTCACGTCGTCGATGTGGATGACCTTCAAGCAGGCCCTCGAACTGGGCGGCGCTGTGCGCAAGGGCGAGACCGGCTCGACCGTTGTCTTCGCCAGCCGTTTCACCAAGTCTGAAGCGGATGGGAACGGCAACGAAGTCGATCGGGAGATCCCGTTCCTGAAGGCCTATTCAGTGTTCAACCTTGAGCAAATCGAGGGTTTGCCCGATGGCTGCTATGCGCCGCCGGCCAAGGTTCTTGATCCGATCGACCGGATCGAGAGTGCCGATCGCTTCTTCCGCAATACCGGTGCACTCATCCGTCACGGCGGCAATCAGGCCTACTATTCCCCGGTCATGGACTATATCCAGATGCCGCCCTTCGAGGCGTTCCGCGATGCTGCCGGGTACGCGGCCGTCCTCAGTCATGAGGCGACGCACTGGACGGCGGCAGAACATCGCGTGGGACGTGACCTGTCGCGCTATGCCAGGGACCGAACAGAGCGGGCACGTGAAGAGCTGGTCGCGGAGCTCGGCAGTTGCTTCCTGTGCGCTGACCTCGGTATCGCGCCGGAGCTTGAGCCGCGGCCGGATCATGCATCGTATCTTCAGTCGTGGCTATCGGTACTGGCCAACGACAAGCGGGCGATCTTCCAGGCGGCGGCTCACGCACAGCGTGCCGTTAGCTTCCTTCATTCCTTGCAGTCGGAGACGGACGCGCAGGCTGCGGCCTAATGCTCAAGCGCGGTCGTCACGACCGGTGGCGGCCGCGTGATCCGTATCACGCTGGTCCCTGAGACCTTGTGCAATGTCAGCATCCAGCCTTCCCCAGATCGACGGTTTTGCGGCGTTGGGTTTGGGTTTACGGGACGGTTTGCGTTCGACGATGAACGGCTTGGTCTGCTGACGCATTGGGTCTCCAGGCTACGATTCGCGGGTGCAACGATATCGCACGAGGCGTCTTGGACAAGCCGGCCGATGTCTACGTGGAGCTCGTTTCCCCAATTGAAGCAGGCAACGACGGCGGTGCAAGTGGGGCAGGGCGCTGGCTACCATTCCTGACCGAGGCAACTGCGGCGGGACGCCACTGCCATATCCCTTCACGTCAGAGTTTCCGGCAACCCATCTGCGGGCTCGATGAGGCATGTCTGACCGGAGACCGGCTGCGCCTCGATCGTCTTCCCGCAACGACAATTCGCAGATTTCTTACCCCGGAAGGCTGCGCCCTCCTCCTCGCCCGCTAACAAATCTGCGACTTGCCGCCCTCCATTTCATTGCGGCCTTATCAGGTGCGGTCCGATCGTCACCGGTCTGTTCGACAGCCATCGAGGCCGCGATGGGCGCGGCCCGAGTACGAGAAAAGGAATACGACAATGGCAACCATCGGCACCTTCACCTCCACCGAAAACGGCTTCACCGGCTCCATCCGCACTCTCGCCCTCAACGTCAAGGCCCGCATCGCCCGGGTCGAGAACCCCTCCGACAAGGGCCCACAGTTCCGCGTCTACGCGGGGAGCGTTGAACTGGGCGCCGCCTGGCAGAAGACCTCCGGTGAGGGCCGCGACTACCTCTCGGTCAAGCTTGATGATCCGAGCTTCCCGGCCCCGATCTACGCCACGCTCGCCGAGGTCGAAGGCGAGGACGGCCTCCAGCTCATCTGGTCCCGCCCGAACCGGGATTGATTGACATCACGAGGCTCCGCCCCACGGGCGGAGCCTTTCCCGTATCGGAACGGCGGCGCGCAATTAGCGCCCGTCGAACCTGGCGAGCATCTTGCGCAACTGCGCGTTCTGCTCGATGAGTTTCTTTGCAAGCTGGCGCCGGAGCGCAGCAACCTCCACATCCAGGTTAGCCATTTCATCCGCGAAAGATTTTGGGCCGGCAGCGACGGCAGGGGCGACCTCGTCGGTTTGGGCGACGGAAACCACCGGCTCCACGATCGGCTTAATCTTCTTTTGGCGTGCCGGCGCTCGCTCGACCGGTGTTTCGGCAGCTCGGGTCGGCGTGGGAGCAGGCGGCTTCTCGTCAGGCTGTTGCGATGTGGGGAGCGCTGCCGGCTCCTCGTTTCTGGCTGGGGCCGCAGGAGCTTTCGCTACAACTGGTGTCGCCGTTTCGGTGTCCGTCGAGTCAGTATCTGGGTCGCGCAGGTTTGCCTCGACTTGCGCCTCGGAGTCGGCCTCCGCGGAGCGGTCGGGCACCGCTGGTTCAATGTCCGGGTGTTCCTCTTCGAGGGAGGGTCTGTATTCGAGAGCAATGGTCTTCGGCGCGACTGCTGGGCTCTCGTCATGGCTATCTGGTTTCGGTTTACGTGACACCAGGTCAGCCACAAATCTCCATGGTGTTCTCATCGCATTTACCTTCAAAGCATGGCGGCGGGGACATTGCCGCGGTCATTCATTGTCACCAAAACCGCATTGATCTCGGGTCAATCATACGAAAGATCGGCGGCGCCATCGCATGGAATAGGTGGCGCCGCTCAAAAACCGAAATCAGCCCTTGCCAAGGCGCTTGCGCAGATCTGCATTCTCTGCGCGCAGCTTTTCGGAGAGCTCCTTGCGAAGCTGCTTGTTCTCTTCCTCAAGCTTGATGAGGTCGGCGATATCGTCGATGACGTCAACAGAGGTAGCGACCGGAGCGGAAGCAGCAGCTCCAACGCGGGGCGCGCGACTCGCGGCCGCCTTCGGTGTGGCAACCGGCTTTTCCGCCTTGACCGGAACCACTTTGGAGCCGCGCTTCGCACGTGTCTTCTTGGCCGGCTTTTCTACCGGTGCAGAGGTAGCATTGACGGTGCTAGCTTCTGCGACAGCTTTCGGCGTGCGTGGCTTGCGGGTCTTCTTCTCAACGGCGGCTGCGGCCGGCGCTTCGGTCGTGGCAGGGGTCTCAATCGCGGTTTCGTCAGCCATCAGTGTTCTCCTCTGTTAGGCGGTCAAGCTTTCGATTCGCCTTTACTCAAAGTCAATGTGGGGAGCCGTGCTTTCGCCTGCATTCGGCGTTTGCCAGGCCGCCATCTCTATCGGGTAGTCAAAGTCGGACCACGCATCGAGCGAGGTCTGGCTTTTTTTGGGTGCCATACGGAGAGGGAAAAACCTGCTCAGTATCCGATGATGATGCCGACGGGATTGCCGTCGTCAAGGATGAGCGGTGCCCCCAATTTCGAATTGGCAGCAGAGCCGCCAACACGAAATCGGCTCCCCCACTCCCCGGCGCTGCCGGTCGCTTCAGCGATCCCTGACATCGTCATTCCCTATCCGGCGTCGCTGATCGTCTTTCACATAGGAGATCAGACAATGACCTACGAAATCGAATGCCAGATCGAAGAACTTCGTGCGGAATTGCGTAATGCTTTGGAGCCTTGCGAGCGCCGCCAGATCGAAGCCGAGCTCGATCTCGCACAGGCCGAACTGACGGTCGCGATAGCCGAGCTGGAGGGCCGCGTCGATGCGGAGCCACCGTTCTGAGGGGCGGCGTCAAACCGCGTCTTCATCACACGCTGTCGCAGATCTCATGTCGATCCCATTTCATCGACATAAGGGATAGTGCGTCCCGGGCGTCTGGCTGCAACCTGATAACGCCAGAATTTCCCCCGCCTCCGGCTCCTCGCGGACCAAAATTCAGTCGCCATCAGGTCCTCCGCTCCACTTCAGCCCTGCGGGTGCAGCCCTCCTTCCCGGTCCGCCCTTCATCCCCGCAATGAAGCGCAATCAACCGGAGATCCATGATGCAACAGCTCGCAAAATTCCTTACCGCCACCGGCCGCCGTCTTCGCACCCTCGGAAAGATTGTCTGTCACCTTTTCCGTAAGGGAAAGCTCGGTCTGAAGATCGCTATCAAGATCCCGTTTTTCGCAGACGTCGAGTTCAACATTGAGACCGAATGGGAACGGCGCAAGTGAGCGCCGACAGGCTCGGCCTTAACCGGCCGAGCCGTCTAGCACCAGGGTTCCCGACGGCCTGTCCAGGTCCGGGCCAGTCCTTCCGAGACCAGGATATCGCCGAGGCTACGGCGATTTCGCACGAGAACCCGAAGTGCACGGCCGTAGCGGTCCATGTTGCGACCGGGCCATGCCCGAAATTGAAATGGTCCCTGATTCACCAGTTCGATCAGCCGCTCCGTCGCGCGATTGCCAAGAGCCAATTCTGAGGCGCATTTTGGTTCGCTGATCTCAGGTGCGTCGATGTCTGCAACCCGGACTTTCGTGCCATCGATCCAAAGTGTATCGCCATCGATAACGCAACTGATCCGATGACCGTTGGCACATTTTTCAAACCTTACCGAAACCATGTTCGCCGCGGCCAGTGTCATCGTTGGATCACTGACCGTGAGGGCGATGGCGCTTATGATGCCAAGAACAAATGTGAGGATCGCGAGGTCGTGTTGCTTTCTCCTTTCCCGGAAGAAAAGCCGGGGTTCTTGCGAATATGCCAAACTTAAAATGCTCCCGTTTTATCGTGGTCGATGTGTGAAGTTAGCTAGTGTCTGCGAGAGATCGCCGACTTTCAATGACGGACTGCCGAAGGGGTGACCCGGTATCCGCGGCTTCGCTTCCGGCGGAGAAGATCGAGGAAGGTAGCGACAGCATCTTGCTCTCTGGCAAAATGCTGGACCTTCATCTGGCCCTGGCCTCCAATCCGGCCCCAGCGACGTGTCAGGCAGATCTCGCCGAACAGATTGGGCTCGATCGTCATCGCATAAAAGCGGGCCATGTTGCGGGCTTCGTCCGTGCGTTCGACATAGAGTCGGTAGGGTTGAATGAGCATGCCAGCATAATCGCGCGATCGCCAATTTTCGTCCAACGAGAGATATGAATCGATTGCGTCTGACCGATTCATTTCCGTGAAGTTCCGGTGAACACTATGGGCGGTTCGCCTACGGCGTTCAGCTCTATCCGCTGGGGCGAACGAAGCCCAAAGGTCTTCGCCCATCCGGGTCACGATCTTCCCGCGAACGCCAGGCGCCATCAGTGCAAACGGTCGCCGATCAATATCCGAGGAAGCCGAGGACATCGCCGCCATAGAACTCTCCGTAGCCGTCAGGAAGGCCAATGACTTCCCCACTGTCCTTGTCGATCAGCGCGCCGTCGGCTTCGCGTACCACCGCCGTGATGCCATGCTTGCGGCATTCATCGATCGCCTGGGCCACTGTCACCTGTGCTTCGCATGCTTCCCAATATCTCACCGTTGGGTCCTCGATCTATCGCACAGCCGGTTCATGCGTGCCGGAAGAGTTTTTGTGAAACCGGTTCTCTCCGACACAGGCCTTCATGTCCTCGCGGCGGAACCAGACGGCGCGCCCGCATCGAAGGGGTGCGTTGCCCGAGGTGAAGACGATCTGTTCGTCGGCGCGCATGCGCAGCACCTCATGCGGAAGGATCAACGGTCGGCGGTTGAGTTGCTTCGACCGCGACCTCGACGATCCTTTCATTCCGGACGAGCGATTGGTCTGGTCGACCTCGACCGTGGTGTCACCGCATCGTTTGGAGATGTAGTCTGCGGTATCAGGATCGTTGATCGCCGCGAACGAAATCCACGACGCGGATTCGAACCATTTGCTCGTCGCATCACGCCCGCCATAAGCCTCGCGCATCTGGCCGAGCGACTGGAAGATCATCGTCAGCGTGATGCCGTATTTGCGGCCTGCATCGCGCGCGGTTTCGAGGATGCGCAGATAGCCGAGACGAGCCACCTCGTCGAGTAGGAAGAGTGTGCGATCCTTCACGTCGCCTTTGCGGTTATAGATCGCGTTCAGCAGCGAGCCGATGACGACGCGCGCGAAGCCCGGGTGGGCTTCCAGCACTTTCAGATCGAGCGCGATGAAGATATCGGTCTCGCCGTCTGCGAGATCGTCGGTCGAGAAACTGTCGCCGGAGACAAGACGGGCGAAATTTGGATAGGACAGCCAGTGTGTTTCCTTGACGGCATTGGCATAGACACCGGAAAACGTCTCCGGTGTCATGTTGACGAAGACGGACACGTTCTCCTTCACGAAATCCGAATCCGACCCTTCATAGATCTTCGTCAGGCGCGCCCGAAGTTTTGGCTCGGGTTCGGACAGATTGGCGCGGACCTGGCGCAAAGTCTGGTCTTTTTCGTCGGTATGGCCGGACAGACAAACGTCGGCGATGAGTGCGGTCAGAAGCTGCATGGCCGAGGCCCGAAAGAAATCGTCACGGGCAGATGCCGTGCGCGCGTTGTCGGTCATGATCCACGTCGCAACGGCGACGATATCCTCTTCCTTAGTATTGCCATGACGACCGATCCAGTCGAGCGCATTGAAGCCGACACCAGACGCGGTTGGTTCGAGCACGATTACCTTGCGGCCGGCCTGACGCCGATGTTCGGAAACCATCGGCGCGACCTCGCTCGACGGATCCAGCACAACGAGACCGCCGCCCCATTTGAGCGCGGTCGGGATCGTCACCGAGGTCGTCTTGAAGCCACCGGATCCGGCAAAGACGATGCCATGCGACGATCCGAAGGAACCATCAAAGCAGAGCAGCGGCGACCTGCCGCCGGCACCCCAGCTTTGCGGTTCATCAGCGCGAAACTGCATGGTGGCAACACTATCGCGGTCGACACGATATCGCTCGCCGATGACGATGCCACCGTGCTCGGGAAACAGCTTTGCAGCCTCCTGCATCTTCATCCAGTCGGCCTCGCCGTGGACCGCACGCCTGCCACCGATGCGCTTTGGTGCCGCCGTTGCGAAGGCGGCATTGCCCTTGATCGAAACCCGCAAAGCGAAGACGCTTCCAAGGAAAGCGATGCCGGCGCCAATCAACGTTGCCGGATCGGCATAGGCGAGAACCGATTGTCCGGCTGGCACATTGCCGGCAATACCAGCCAAGCGAATGGCCTCGCGTGTCATAGCGATGATGATGACCGCAGCACTGCCAGCCTGCACGCTCGAACCGGCGGCCTTGATGTTCGTCGAACCGTTGCTCGCGAACAGCGCAACAACGCCGATCGCGGCGGCGGCTACATAGGGCAGGGCGAGCCCTGCGCGGCCCAGCATCAGCTTTGCCGGCGTTGATGTCCCGAGCGCGGCAAGCCGATGTTCAAGGCCTGACATCAGGACCATCGCTGTGATCATGATTGCCGCGGGCAGGATTGTCAGAAGCAGCTTATTCGCCGTCATTGCCGAAGGCCTCCGCGCCGATTGCCATCAGTCGAGCCTTCTCCGTCTCGTCGCCCTTGATCCGCCTGCCGGCGTCGATCAGCAGGCCGAGCAGCAAAGAACGCTTCTCGTAGCGTAGTCCCGCCTTGACGATCAGGCCGCCGAGTTCGATTTTTTCGCGCGTGTCCTTTTTGCGCGCATCTGATGTCATTGCCTTGGCCATCCGCTCAAGCCTCACCAAGGCCGCCCGCATCCGCGCCAGGCGACTGCGTCGCGGACGTCCCGCTTGCGGTTCGGCCATCTCCGGGATCCTTCTTCCCGGTCGCAACGCCTTTGCCTCCGCGAAACCGTTTGGCGACGTCCTCGAAGGCCGCCTGAAGCTCTGCCTCGTCAATCTCGATTTCCCCGAGACCGCCCTTCAGCGCGATGCGGCCGATGCGTTCGGCCTCACGGGTCTCGGCCTGCTTCAGCTGATCCTGCAATCTTGCGATCTCTTCCCTGATCCGCGACGACGGTTTCTTCATTCCGGTTGCTCCTTTGAAGTCTGGGCGTTGCACTTGCGACGCCTAGATTCTTCCGGATATGCTTGAATTGAAATCTGCAGATCTGCAGATCGCCAGAGGCGATGCTTTTGTGGATGATCCCGCCGTTCCGAAGGAGCGGTTCCAAGGGCGCAATTATACGTCGCGATGCGACGTGTTGCTTCAAAGCCCTGGCGGCCCCGGCTTCGCCGCCGCTCTGGACGAACATGGTTCTAACCGGGAGCGCATTTCGCCGTGGCCATCGCCCATTTCTCAGCCAGCATTGTCAGCCGCGGCTCCGGCCGCAGCGTCGTGCTGTCTGCGGCCTACCGGCATTGCGCTAAAATGGAATATGAGCGCGAGGCCCGCACCATCGATTACACGCGCAAGCAGGGCCTTCTGCACGAGGAATTCGTCCTGCCGCCCGCTGCCCCGAAATGGGTTCGTTCGCTCATCGCCGACCGCTCTGTTTCAGGAGCGTCGGAAGCCTTCTGGAACAGAGTCGAGGCTTTCGAAAAACGTTCCGATGCCCAGCTCGCCCGCGACCTGACGATTGCGCTACCGCTGGAACTGTCTGCCGAGCAGAACATTGCGCTGGTGCGGGACTTCGTCGACAAGAATATCCTCGCAAAGGGTATGGTCGCGGACTGGGTCTACCATGACAATCCCGGCAATCCGCATATCCACCTGATGACCACATTGCGTCCGCTCACCGAGGACGGGTTCGGGTCAAAGAAGGTCGCGGTGACCGGCGAGGATGGCCAGCCTGTCCGCACAAAAACGGGAAAAATCCTCTACGAACTGTGGGCCGGGTCGGCAGACGACTTTAACGTTCTCAGGGACGGGTGGTTCGAACGGTTGAACCATCATCTGGCGCTTGGCGGCATCGATCTCCGTATCGATGGCCGCTCTTACGAAAAGCAGGGTATTGATCTCGAACCGACCATCCATCTTGGCGTTGGTGCCAAGGCGATCGAGCGCAAGGCGGAGAGCCAAGGTATCCGCCCGGAACTGGAACGGGTCGAACTGAACGACGCGCGCCGCGCCGAAAACACCCGCCGCATTGTCAAGAATCCTGCCATCGTGCTCGACCTGATCACGCGGGAGAAGAGCGTCTTCGACGAGCGCGACGTGGCAAAGGTCCTGCACCGCTATGTCGACGATCCCGCCGTCTTCCAGCAACTAATGATCAGGATCATCCTGAGCCCGGATGTCTTGCGCCTGCAGCGTGAAACGATCGAATTCGCGACCGGAGAGAAACTTCCGGCGCGTTATTCGACGCGGGCGATGATCCGGCTCGAAGCCACCATGGCGCGGCAGTCGATGTGGCTGTCGAACCAGGAGGGGCGCCGCGTTTCCGATACAGTACTGGATGCGACATTCAGGCGTCATGAGCGACTGTCGGACGAACAGAAAACCGCGATCGAGCGCATTGCCGGTCCAGCCCGCATCGCCGCTGTCGTTGGCCGCGCCGGCGCTGGCAAGACCACAATGATGAAGGCGGCGCGCGAGGCATGGGGACTGGCCGGATACCGTGTCGTCGGTGGTGCGCTGGCGGGAAAGGCGGCCGAGGGTCTGGAGAAGGAAGCAGGGATTGTTTCCCGCACGCTCGCCTCGTGGGAACTGCGTTGGGGCAGCGGTCGAGACGTCCTGGATGACAAGACCGTTTTCGTCATGGACGAGGCCGGCATGGTCGCATCGAAACAAATGGCTGGCTTTGTGGATGCCGTGGTTCGGGCCGGTGCGAAAATCGTGCTGGTCGGCGATCCGGAACAGCTTCAGCCGATCGAGGCGGGGGCGGCTTTCCGCGCTATCGTCGATCGGATCGGCTATGCCGAACTGGAGACGATCTATCGCCAGCGCGAGGACTGGATGCGCAAGGCGTCGCTTGATCTGGCGCGAGGCAATGTCGAGAAGGCGCTGGCGGCTTATGACGCCAACGTCAGGATCACGGGCACGCGATTGAAGGCGGAAGCCGTCGAGACGCTGATCGCCGACTGGAACCACGATCACGACCAGACGAAGACGACGCTGATCCTCGCCCATCTGCGCCGCGATGTTCGCATGCTCAATGTCATGGCCCGAGAAAAGCTCGTCGAACGCGGTATCGTCGGAGAAGGCCACGTCTTCAGAACTGCCGACGGTGAACGCCGTTTCGACGTCGGTGACCAGATCGTCTTCCTGAAGAACGAGGGATCGCTCGGCGTCAAGAACGGCATGATCGCACATGTTGTCGAGGCCGCGCCGAACCGCATCGTGGCGATGGTCGGAGAAGGCGATCAGCGGCGGCAGGTCACTGTCGAACAGCGCTTCTACAGCAATCTCGATCACGGCTACGCCACGACGATCCACAAGAGCCAGGGTGCGACCGTCGACAAGGTCAAGGTGCTGGCGTCGCTCTCGCTCGACCGGCATCTCACCTATGTGGCGATGACCCGCCATCGCGAGGATCTGCAGCTTTATTATGGCCAGCGATCCTTTGCTTATAGAGGCGGACTTTCGAAGGTTCTCTCCCGCAGGAATGCCAAGGAAACCACGCTCGATTACGAGCGCGGCACGCTTTACCGGCAGGCGCTGCAGTTCGCGGAGAACCGCGGCCTGCACATCATGCAGGTGGCGCGTACGCTTGTCCGCGACCGGCTCGACTGGACATTGCGCCAGAAGGACAGACTGGCTGATCTCACCCGACGGCTTCGGGCGCTCGGTGAGCGTCTCGGCCTGCAGCAATCCCGAAACACTCAAACGATGAAGGAGACCGCGCCGATGGTCGCAGGCATCAAGACATTCCCCGGTTCTGTCGCTGACACAGTCGGTGACAGGCTCGGCGCCGATCACGCCCTGAAGCAGCAATGGGAGGAGGTCTCCGCGCGCTTCCGCTACGTCTTCGCCGATCCCGAAACGGCATTCCGGGCGATGAACTTCGACGATGTTCTCGCCAACAAGGAGATCGCGCGTCAGGCGTTGCAGAAGGTCGAGACCGATCCGGCGTCGATCGGGCCGCTGAAAGGCAAGACCGGGATCCTCGCCAGCAAGGTAGATCGCGAGGCACGCCGGGTGGCGGAGGTCAACGTGCCCGCCCTGAAGCGCGATCTCGAGCAGTATCTGCGGATGCGCGAAACTGCTACGCAGAAGCTGCAGACGGAAGAGCAGGTATTGCGTCAGCGCGTTTCCATCGACATTCCGGCGCTGTCACCAGCGGCGCGTGTCGTGCTGGAGCGAGTGCGTGATGCTATCGACCGCAACGACCTGCCGGCGGCGATGGGATACGCGCTCAGCAACCGGGAAACCAAGCAGGAGATCGACGGGTTCAACCAGGCGGTTACCGAGCGGTTCGGGGAGCGTACGCTGCTTGCCAACACCGCACCCGAGCCGTCGGGAACGCTGTACGAAAAGCTCTCCGAGGGTATGAAGCCGGAGCAAAAGGAGCAGTTGAAAGAAGCCTGGCCGGTGATGCGGACAGCGCAGCAGCTTGCTGCTCACGAGCGCACGGCACAGACACTGAAGCAGGTCGAGGAATTACGCCTGACGCAACGCCAGTCTCCGGTGATGAAGCAATGAGCCGGCGCTACGCCATCACGATCGTGAGTGCTTCCACAGTCATCATCAGCGCCTTCGTGACAGGTGCTGCGGTCGGTGGCTACCGGATCAACATGACGCCGAGTGAACCGCTCGGGCTCTGGCGGATCGAGCAGATTCATCGCCCTGTCGAGGTTGGTGATCTGGTCTTCATTTGCCCGCCGGCGAGCGCGAAGTTCGAGCAAGCGCGCCGTCGCGGTTATTTCCGCCGCGGTCTGTGCGTTGGGGGCGTCGCACCCCTGATCAAGTCCGTCGTGGCGTTGCCCGGCCAGCATGTTGAAATCACCGGTCACGTCGTCATCGATGGTACCGTTCTCGCCAGCTCAGCCGTCCACGACAGGGATGGCGAGGGCAGGTTGCTTGTGCCCGATCCTGGCGGCGTCGTGCCGCCCAAAACCCTGTTTCTCCATTCATCCTTTGCGAGCTCCTATGACAGCCGATATTTTGGTCCAGTTCCGGATTCCGGTCTTCTTGGCCTGGCGCGGCCGATCATCACCTTCGATCCGTGACAATGCTGGTGGCCAAGTGGACGATCGATGGAAGTCTGCTCTGCTTGTCATCGCCTCCGTCATCTGCGGCTGGCTCGGCTGGAGTGGAAACGTGTATCTTCTCCCGGTCGCTATGATCTTCCCGGCGCTTTGGGCGCGGTCGCGGTCGCGCTGGGTCGCAGCACTTGTTTCGGCCGGGTATTTCCTCGCCGCCTCACGGGGCCTGCCGCAGGGCGTCGCCAACTTTTATGCCGCCGATCTCTGGCCTGGCATTCTGCTCTGGGTGACGGCTTCGGTGTCGTTCATTGGCGTACATGCCGCACTCTTGACGAAGCGTCCTGGTGAATTTGCGTCTGGGATGAGGGCAGCGGGTTCGGGAAGGGCCGTGCGTTATCTGCTGGCGATGGTGTTGACGGGGCTGCCGCCCTTCGGCATCACCGGATGGGCGCATCCGCTGACGGCGGCTGGCGTATTGTTTCCAGGATGGGGGTGGTGGGGCCTCGTCGCGACCGCGATTCTGTTGGTCGTCATGACCGGTCGAAGATGGCAAATCGCGGTCGCAGTCCTAGGAGGACTTTACGTCTGGCCCGCCACGGACTGGACGTCCCACAGGCTAACACCCGGATGGACGAGCGTCGATCTCGAAATGGGAGAAAGCCTCGGCCGCGATTTGTCGCTCACGTATAACCGTGGCCTGATCGCTACGGTTCGCAAAGCCACCGCTCATAAAGACGGCATCCGTGTCGTTATTCTCCCCGAAAGCACGCTCGGCTTGTGGACGCCGACAGTTCAGCGCGTCTGGCAAGAGGGGCTGCGAGGCTCCGGCCTCACCATCATCGCCGGTGCAGCCATCGTCGATCCGCGGGGCTACGACAATGTTATGGTGACGATCTCGATCGACGCGGCGGATGTGCTTTATCGCGAGCGCATGCCAGTCCCCGGATCGATGTGGCAGCCGTGGCTACAATGGACCGGGCAGGGCGGTGGCGCGCGGGCCGACTTCTTCGCCAATCCAGTGGTCGAGGTTGACGGAGTGAGGATCGCGCCGCTGATCTGCTACGAGCAGCTCATTCTCTGGCCGGTCCTGCAATCGATGCTGTATTCGCCTGAGGTAATTGTTGCTGTTGGCAATGGCTGGTGGACCGAAAACACTTCAATCGTCGCCATTCAGAAAGCGAGCGCGATCGCTTGGGCTCGGCTCTTCGACCTTCCCATCGTTATGGCGTTCAACACATAGGGAGTTCCTGGGATGCTCGATGCCGCCCTTATCCAGCAATGCGCCGATCCTTCCCTTAAGCCTGCGATCGTTGAGCAGTTCATCGCGAAGGCCGGATCGCAGGACCCGTTGACTATCACGGTTCGCTCAGGAAACCGCGTTGTGCGCGTGCCAAAACCGAAGACGCCGGAAGAGGCGCTGGCTCTGATCCGCGACAATCTCGGTCGCAACACGGTTCGCGTGGGTATCACCCAGTATCCGGCAGGCCTTGGCATTGTCGAGGCCGGTCAGTTGAAGCCGGATTTGGTCGAGCCATGTGAGAATATCCGCATGGGGACGACGCTCTTTGCCAAGGTCGTTCGCATCGTTTCGAAATGGTATGGTAATCCCACCGCGAAAGAAGTCCTGCCTCAGGTTATGGATGATGCGGTCCTTGCCTGGCAGACGGGATATTTCGAAGGGGTAGCGGTATTCCGGGCGGAGGATCCGGCGCAGGACAAAATCGCTCGCCCCGCCACCGCCGATTCCGAAGAATCTGAAAATCGCACTGACCTTAATAAGGATAACGCCGCCGCGGCAACCGTGACCGACACGGGAGCGTCTGATCCGAACAAGGCAGGCATGAGGATCGATCTTTCGGGGATCGGTTCAAGGCCTTGACCAAGAGCTCTCTGCAGATCTGCAGACCGATTGTTTCTCCATGCCCTAGCGGAAACGCTCTGGTGCTTTTATAAGACGAGGCAGGGCAGTACGCGCTGCCCGGGGGTGTGGAAACCCTTCCTAGCGGTTGGCGCCGGCCGATACGGCGCCAGAATCCTCTGACCAATTGGCCGGGGGCCTGTGACGTATGTCCAGGCGCCTCGGTGCTAAAGGTCTCAGGACTGTCTAGGACGGTTTCCAACCCCCGGCTTGGGATCAGGGATTGACGTTTGCGGGGGCGTACCGCAGACAATGTCTCAAGGTTGGACCACCGATGGATTTGAAAGATTCAGCAGTGTCGGACACATGTGAACTGCGCCCGGTGATCGGGCTCACGCGCGGGCTGCCAAGCGTGGACATCGAGACTTTGGCGATCAACGCCATCCGGCTGCACAGACAGCTCGTCGAAAAGGCGGATCAGTTTTTCCGGGCGTTGCCGGAGGATTATCAGACTGGAAAATCTGTCGGGGGCGAACAGCATCTCGAATACATCGAAGCAATGATCGAGATGCATGCGCAGATGAGCGCAGTTAGCACTCTGATAGGCCTTCTCGGCTACATCCCGAAAGTGTCGGTCAACTAAACACCGGCTAGATGAGGCCAGCACGGATGGCCAGTGCCACCAGATGCGGCATCGTATGGATCTGGAAGCGCTTTCTCGCCTCCTCAAGTTTGCTTTTCACGGAATTGTATTTGACGCCTTCGAGGTCGGCAGCTTCTTCCATCGTCTTGCCGACCGAGATCCAGTTGAGGTACGCGGCCTCCTTCGGGTCGAGCCATGCCGGGTACTGTGCCGTCGGCGTTAGGGGCAACAGAGTCAGGCGGGTGTGAAGCTGCCCAACAGCGGCGGCTGCCGCGACAGGATCGATATCGCGTTCGAGGTCAATTGAGGATTTGTCAGAAGCGAGCGTGAACATGGACGTCGATCCGTTGGCCGCTCGGATGGGGACGGTGACTCCAGAGCGGATCCCGAAATCTGCTGCCTGTTTGAAGAACGCCCTTTCCTCCTTGGATAGGTGACGCCGTTCATCCTCCCCGCTCCATGTAAACACCCGCTTCTGCGACTTTGCGCGGTTTACGATCGGATCGACGGCCTCGAATTTTCTTTTGAAATAGATCGACCGCCAATCGGAAGGGTAATTTGATGCGGCGATCGTGTGGCCCGGTCGAATGTATAGATAGGCATAGCCGGAAAAACCCGCTTGATGGGCAAGATGGGTCAAAGCGTCCTTGAGAACATTCTCATCGCCCCGAAGCGCAGCAAGGTCGATGAGCTTGTCCAGCCAATGTTGCATATTTTACTCCGTAAATTGTCAGGTGGGACAGGTCACGAGATCCTCCTCACTGCTTGTGCTTTGGTAAATATACAAGCAAAGATTGCATAATTGGGTTTATGGAACTCGGGAGTGAAGGTGAAAAGCCGATGTCGGTTGATCGCGTCATTTGACATGCGATCGTTGCGGTTCAACCGTAGCCTCGCGCACGGCGTGACCTTGCCGTAGTCGCGTACGGCAACCTCCAGGCTCAAACCTAACCACGCATTGCTTCCATACCTCCGCTTTTCCTTGCGGCCAATACTTGCGAAGCGTATTGAACGTGGCAAGTAGGATGATTTTGCAGAGGTAGTATGAAAAACCAGACTATAGCGGCACGAGTTTACGGGGAAGATTGTGAAGGCTGCGTAGGACCCGAACAAATCGACGTTATGCGCTTCCAGCGGGCAATCAGGGCTATCACCGGCAAGTGGAAAATCGAAATCGTATGCAGCCTGGTCAATGGTTCGATGCGTTTCGGCGAACTTCGCCGTTCCCTGCCGGGTATAACCCAGCATATGCTTACCGAGCAGCTCCGCGACCTTGCTTGCAACGGCATCGTCATTCGCACCGCGTATGCCGAGATCCCTCCGCGGGTCGAATACGCGTTATCCCAAGCCGGCATCGACCTCATGCCGACCTTCGCGACGTTGCGCGATTGGGCCTTGCGTTACGAAAATCAGTTGGCGGAGTAAGATCGCAAACCTTCATCTTTGTGACTGGTTTCTTTCGCTTGGCTTTCACATGTGCTTGGTATCGCTCGTGAAACGTATGGCCGTTGTCGGTCACCCGAAGCCGACAGCTCGACCAGCGGATAGACTGCAAGCGTAGCCGCTCAAGAACTGCCGCCGTTCAACTGAGTTTTCGACTTCGGCTTACGCACCGCCCGTCAACCATCCATCAAAGCCAACGCCCATCATCGTTCGTCCTGTAGAACGCTAAGTGCAGGATTTGCAGACTACAGCCCCCATCGTTCTTGCTGCACATATGAAGACGACGGCGCTTCGCCGTAACTTCAAGGAGAAAGACGATGACGGACAGGTTTAAAGACAAGGTCGTAGTGATCACGGGCGGCTCGAGCGGTATCGGTCTTGCGGCGGCGAAGGCATTTTCTGCCGAGGGTGCGTCAGTATTCATCACGGGCCGCCGCCAGGACGCACTGGACGCAGCGGTGAAGCAGATTGGCGGCCGAGTCACTGCGGTCCGTGGCGATACGGCTGACCTTGCTGATATCGATCGGCTTTACGACGCTGTTCAGCAAAAGCATGCACAGATTGACATATTGTTCGCCAATGCGGGCGGAGGAGAAATGGTTGCACTCGGCGCGATTACTGAGGAGCACTATCAGCAGACGTTCGACTCGAATGTGAAGGGGGTCCTTTTCACAGTTCAAAAGGCGCTGCCGCTTCTGAAAGACGGCGCCTCCGTCATTCTGACAAGCTCTACCACAAGCATTTCCGGCACGCCGGCCTTCAGCGTCTATTCGGCGACAAAGGCAGCGGTGCGCAACTTCGCCCGCAACTGGATGCTCGATCTTAAGGACCGGCACATCCGCGTCAATGCGATCAGCCCAGGAGTGACCGATACTGCAGGACTCGACCAGTTGTTCGGCGGCGGCGCGCAGGCGCAGGGAACCAAAGATTACCTGGCGGGCCTCATCCCCGCAGGCCGGGTCGGCCAACCTGAAGAGATCGCAAAGTCCGTGCTGTTCCTTGCGTCCGATGACGCTAGCTTCATCAACGGAATTGAACTCTTCGTCGATGGTGGCTTGGCTCAAATCTGAAGTGCCACGTGTCGCCAAGAAACTCGGCGCAATCCCGTCGCCGAGGTTCGGCGTCCTCTCAAGGAAAGATGTCATGATACAGTCTAACGAATCTGCGGAGCGGATCCGCGAGTTGCTCGACCGGAACCTCCAGGAGGTTTTCGGCGAAAACGATGGCGTGCGGCGGCGCGCGGCGATCGGCGAGCTTTGGGCAGCGGACGCCGTTCTCTACGTGCCCCCTGGTGCAATCACCGGGCACGAAGCGATCGATAAGTTCGCTGGCGATCTGCGGGAGACGCATCCCCACTACGTCTACACACCGCATGGCAATCCTCAAGTGCTCCATAACGCGGGGCGATTGGCTTGGGGTTCCGGGCCTCGTGGTGAGACGCCTGAATATACCGGCTGGGATGTCATCACGGTCCGCGATGGCAAGATCACGGCACTCTACGTCTTCCTCGACGAGACCTCGGATGAGTTTCGCCGGGCTAGCGGTGAACCATCTACCTTGTAATCCGGCCCTAACGACATCCGGCCCGGCAATAGTCGTTCGCAATTCTAAGGAGTTATACCGTGAACGCGAAATCATTTCCTCACCAAATCGAATCTGCTTCGAGGAGGCAAGTGCTGCTCAGCCTTTCGAAAGGCTTGGTAGTCGCGACGATGGGCGGACTTTCGTCGAGGGCGCTCGCACAGAACTCGTCATCTTCAATCGCCCCTGCCACGTCAGCGATTGTTCCTTTTCGTGTCTCCGTCCCGCAAGATGCGATAGACGATCTCAAGCTGCGCCTCCGTATGGTGCGCTTCCCTGAGCAGGAAACTGCGCCCGATTGGGCTCAGGGCGTCCCGTTGGAAAAGGCCGAGGCGCTTATCGATTATTGGCGTGATAACTATGACTGGCGGCGCTTCGAGCGGCGTATCAATGCTGTTCCGCAGTACCGCACTGAAATCGACGGCCTTGGCATCCACTTCATCCATGTGCGATCAAAGCATGCAGGGGCGCTCCCGATGATTTTGACGCATGGGTGGCCGGGGTCGATCGTCGAGTTCTTAGATGTAATCGGCCCGCTCACCGATCCGACGAAACATGGCGGCCTCGCGGAGGACGCATTCGATGTGGTAATTCCCTCGTTGCCGGGTTTTGCCTGGTCAGACAAGCCTAGCGAGACCGGTTGGACCGTTGAGCGGACGGCCCGCGCATGGGCCACGCTGATGCAACGACTCGGGTATACGCGCTGGGTGGCCCAGGGCGGAGACTGGGGTTCTGGAGTCACGCATGCCCTTGGCCACCTTCGGCCCGAAGGGCTGATTGCGGCGCACGTCAACTGGCAGTTCGTCGTGCCCGAGACGCTGCCCACACATCCGACACCTGAGGAGCAAATAGCCATTAATGGCGTCAAACGCTTTACGGGAGACGGCTACGGGTACTTCCGCGAACAAGCCACCCGGCCGCAGACGATCGGGTACGGACTGGCGGATTCTCCCGTCGGACAGGCGATGTGGATCTACGAGAAATTTCAAGCTTGGACCGACAATAAAGGCCAGCCCGAAGATGCGCTGAGTATGGACGCAATGCTTGACGACATCTCGGTCTACTGGTTCACCAACTCAGCGGCATCGTCGGCCAGATTCTACTGGGAGAACGCGCGCAACGGACGCGGTGCCAATGCCGGTCGCATCGAACTACCGATGGCCGCGACAGTGTTCCCGCACGAGATATTCACGACAACCAAGGCATGGGCTCAGGCGCTCTGGCCCAACCTGTTCTACTGGAACAAGGTCGATCGCGGGGGGCATTTCGCAGCCTTCGAACAGCCAGCGATTTTCACGGATGAGATGCGCAAAGCATTCCGGACCATCCGCCGCGAATAGTCCCAGGCCTCGTTCCCGAGCCGGTAATTTTAACAGCGCTAGCATCGCGCTCGTCAAACGTATCCACAGCTGCCGGGCATGTTCGGTTCGGCGGCGCTACAGTAATGCTCGGACACAACCCACTAACTCAGAAAACTGGAGTTCAAACATGAATACCCAACCCTTTACCGCCGATGTCCAGCCCTCGATGAGCGGCAACCAGATACCTGCGATCGTACCAGCCGCGGGGCGCGCGATGATCAGTGCGATTTTCATCTTGTCCGGTCTGTCAAAGATCGCAGCTCCAGCAATGACGATCGGATATATCCAATCGGTCGGGCTGCCGTTGCCGACCATTGCTTTTGCCCTTTCGGCTTTCGTCGAGATTGTCGGCGGCATTGCGCTGCTGCTTGGTTATCGCACCCGTGTAGTCGCTGGCGTCCTGGCGCTGTTCTCACTTGCTACTGCTCTGATTTTCCATAGCGCGCTTAGCGACCAGAACCAGTTCATCCACTTCTTCAAGAATATTTCGATGGCCGGCGGCCTGCTTCACGTCATAGCGTTCGGCGGTGGACGGTGCAGCATCGATGCCCGCGGCAATCGCAGGTGATCGCATTCCGGAGCGGTCTTACGCCGCTCCGGCCAGCTTCATAGCTGTTGAACTTCTCGAGCCTACGCATTCGCGATGCCAACAGCGTCGAGATCGTTATCGCCGCTTTGCTCCGCTTGTCCTGGCGCATAGCGGCTTATGCCCACCTGAACGACATGGCGGACATGAACAAGCAGATGCTGACGACCATATCATCACATTCCTGTTAGACATTTAAACGCGGAAGATTAGTGCTGCACTGATCATTCCGGCTCCCGCTGCTGACATTAGCAGACGTTCGCCTTCTGCAAATCTGGCTTCTCGGTTCGCTAACGACAACGAGAGAGCAATAGTCGCAGCGGACGAATTCCCGTAGTGTTGAAGTGTACGTACGGTGTTCTCCTGCGCAACGCCCAGATTTGCACCGACAATGTCGATAATGCGGGAATTAGCCTGATGGGGAACAAACAGGTCGACTTCCCTAGCAGTGATCTTGACTCGATCAAGCACTCGCTGGGAGAGCTCGGTTATTATGTTTACCGCACGCGAAAATACCGCGCGCCCGTCGTGCATCGTCATCAGGAACTCTTGTGCGTCAACTTCCGGCGAAAACGGCCGGTTGCTTCCTCCGGCGGGTATTTGAATCAGTTCATATCCGCTACCATCCGAACCGAGTTCCGAGGCAAGCAGGCCGCGATCATGGTTGCTGTCCGGCACAAGAACTACCGCGCCGGCTGCGTCGGCAAACAGAATGGCGCTCGACTTATCGGTGAGGTTGATGCGTCGGCTGAGTATATTGGCAGCAACAACCAGCACGGCGCGACCATGCGCCCGGACAAAGCTGTCGGCAAGCGTCAATGCATAGAGGAAACCAGAACAGGCGCCGGCAAGATCGACCGCGCCGGAGTTTTCAAGGCCCAACTTGAACGCCAACAGCGGCGCCGACGGTGGCAGGAGGTGGTCCGGGGTAGACGTAGCAAGCAAAGTCAGCCCTATATCCCGGCGACGAATTTCCGCCTCCTCCAGCGCCATCTGACCAGCTTCGGCAGCTAGGCCGGTCAGCGTATCCTCTTCGCTAGCCCAGTAACGCGTCCGTATGCCAGTGCGGCGCTCGATCCAGCCTGTATCGAGTCCCAGCGTTGCCTCGATTTCCGCATTGGGAACGCAGCGCGCCGGCACTGCGTGGCCAAACCCAGCCATACGCGATGAGATCGCCGGCATCACGCGGCGTCCTTCAGAACGAGCGAGGCCACCTCGTCTATGGCCTCGTAGGTGCCATCGATCTCCTGCGACGTCACGCAATAGGGCGGCATCAGGTAGAGAACGTTACCCAGAGGACGAATGAGCAGGCCTCGCTCGCGAAACAGCCTGCGCATCCGCGGGCCTACCTCGGCGAGGTAGCCGTCCTCTGGCACCACGAGGTTGAGTGCTGCAATTGTGCCGGCCTGCCTGACGTGGGCGAACCGAGCATCAGCGGAATATCGCGCGAGGTTGCGCCGATGAGCCGTTTCGATGCCCCGGATGCGGCCTAGGACCGGCTCGTTTCGCCAGATATCGAGGTTGGCGACCGCTGCGGCGCAAGCGATCGGGTTGGCGGTGTAGGAGCTCGAGTGGAAGAAGGTTTTCCGCCTGTCGGTCGAAAGATGGGCCTCGAAGATCTCGGCTGTCGCGAGCGTGGCGGCGAGTGGGACGGCGCCGCCTGTCAGTCCCTTCGAGGTGCAGAGGATGTCCGGCGTGATCCCGGCCTGTTCGCTGGCGAACATCGTTCCCGTTCTCCCCCAGCCGGTCATCACCTCATCGGCGATCAGGAGGCAACCGTTGCGTTCGGCGATGCCCTTCAGCGCGGCCAGCACACCAGCCTCATAGATTCTCATTCCGCCTGCACCGAGAACCAGTGGCTCGATCAGGAGAGCCGCGACACGCCCTGTGCGACAGAGCCCCTCGAACCGGTAGAGCGTCTCCTGCCCGGACACCGCCTCCGGGAAGGGAAGCCGATCGACGCCGAAGAGCAGCGGTTCATAGGCGGCGTTGAAAACGCCGCGGTCGCCCATCGACATCGTGCCGATTGTATCGCCGTGATAGCTTCCCTCGATCACAACGACGCGGTCACGCAGCTCGTGCCGATTGTGGAAATAGCCGAGCGCCATTTTGACAGCCACCTCAACGGCGGTCGAGCCGCTGTCGGAATAGAAGACATGTTTCAATCCGGGTGGAGCGAATTCGATCAGGCCTTCCGCCAGCCGCTCGGCCGGCGCATGCGAAAACTCCGCGAAGATGATCTGGTCATAGGCTTCGGTCGCGTCACGGATCGCCGCCATGATCTTCGGGTGGCGATGGCCGTGCGTGATCACCCACCAAGAGGAAATAGCGTCCAGAATGCGATCGCCAGCCTCGTCGATGAGATATGCGCCATCGGTCGATGCAATACGCGCCATTGGCGGTTCGAGAGCATGCTGGGTGAAGGGGTGCCAGATGGTCGACCGGTTCATTGCGAGCCCCCCGAAAAGGCCGACAAATCGAAATTCTCATTGAACGCCTGGCGCAGTCTGTCGCTGCTCAACTCTGCAAGCCAAGGAAGGCAACCGAGCACCCGGGCGCCGCACATTTGCGCGATGATGCGCTGCGTCTCCCGGTTTTCCTCGCCGATAAAAGCGATGCCGAGAAGCGGAATTCCGCGGTGCTTCATGGCCTCGACGGAAAGCAGCGTGTGATTGATGGTGCCGAGCGACGTCCGGGCGCACAGGATAGTGGGGATCTGCCAGCGCGCGAAGAGATCTGCGAAAAGAAGACCCCCGGAAAGCGGCACCAGAAGCCCCCCTGCCCCTTCGACCACCAAGGGCGCGTCTTGTTCGGGCAGGACAAGTTGGGCGGTGTCGATCACAACGCCGTCCAGTTGGGCTGCAAGATGCGGCGACGCTGGAGTGGACAGACGATAGGCCTCCGGCAAGATCCGCTCGCTGGAAATACCGCTGAGCCGAAGCACGGTCTTGCTGTCGGTCTCTTCATCGAGGCCCGACTGAATCGGCTTCCAATAGTGGGCGCCGAGAGCGGCGGTCAGCGCAGCCGAGAAAACCGTCTTGCCAACCCCGGTGTCCGTGCCTGTGACGACATAGCGAATTCTCATGCTTTTTCCTCCTCGATGATCGCGGTCAGCCGTTCGATCATCAATGCGATCTGCGCTTCATCGACATTCAGCGTGATAGACATCCTCAGACGCGCCGTTCCCCTAGGCACTGTCGGCGGCCGGATCGCCCTGATGTCGAAACCTTCGCTCTGCAAGCGGCCGGCGATCCGCAACGCGCGCGCATTGTCACCGATGATGACCGGCTGAATTTGCGATCCGCTAGGCGTTATGCCGAGCCTTGAGCGTAACAGTTCGCCGGTGAAATCCCGCAAGGCGCCCAGGCGAAGGCGACGCTCGGGCTCATCTCCAACCATCTGCAGTGCCTCGCGCACACCAGCCACAACAAGCGGCGATGGCGCGGTCGAATAGATGAAGTTGCGGGCCCGATTGACCATGTAGCTGGCGAGTACGGCAGGCAGTCCCAACAGTGCGCCGGAAACTCCGAGCGCCTTGCCGCAAGTGTGCAAGGTGAGCAGGCTGCCGGAACTTTCCAGACCGGATGCGAGGCCACGGCCGTCCGGGCCGAAGATACCGGTGGCATGGGCCTCATCGACGGCGAGGAACCCGCCATGATGCTCGGCAATCTCCAGAAGTCCGGCGAGCGGCGCGCGGTCGCCATCCATGGAATAGAGACTTTCGACGGCGATCCAGGGACGGCCCTTGCCGCCGGTTGTCCGCCAGCGACGGATGGCAGCGTCGAAGTCCTCGATGTCGTTATGTCGCGCAGCCACCGCATCAGCCTTGCCCGCCGAGACGCCGGCGTGGACACTTGCATGGATCAACTCGTCGTGGACAACAAGATCACCACGTTGTGGCAGACATGAAAACAGCGCGACGTTTGCAGCAAACCCGCTCGAGAAATAGAGAGCCTTTTCGGCGCCGAAGAAGGCGGCCGCCTCCGCCTCAAGCGCCTCATGCATCCAATGATTGCCCCTCAATAGGCGCGATCCACCGGCCCCGGCAGGGATGCCCTCTTCAATGGCGGCCAGTATCGCAGCCGCAAGACGCGGCGAGCCGGAAAGTCCGAGATAATCGTTGGAAGTGAAGTCGATCCCCTGCTGCTGCGACAACGCCCGTAGCCGCGATTTTCGCCCAAGAGCGGCAAGCGTGTCCTCATAGCGGACGAGCCCCGATAACCTCACCGTGTCGGCTCCAGTTCCATCGGCTTTAGACCGAGCCGGCGGAAGAGAGTGGTGTCGTGATCTTCGCCGGGATTGCCCGCCGTCAGAAGCGTATCGCCGACAAAGATGGAATTGGCCCCGGCAAAGAAACAGAGCGCCTGCATCTCGTCGCTCATGCCGGACCGACCAGCCGAGAGCCGGACATACGATCTCGGCATGAGGATACGTGCCAGCGCGATGATGCGGACGAAATCAAACGGATCAATGGGCGCTGTGTCATGGAGTTTCGTGCCGGGGATAGGGATCAGCATGTTGACCGGCACGCTTTCCGGCGGCGACGGCAGGTTAGCAAGCGTCACCAGCATCGAGATCCGGTCTTCAAACGTTTCGCCCATGCCGAGAATGCCGCCAGCGCAGACCTTTATGCCGGCGTCCCGGACATTGGCTAGCGTCTCCAGCCGATCATCGAAAGTCCGGGTGGTGATGATCTGCGAGTAATAGCGCTCGGACGTATCGATATTGTGGTTGTAGTAATCGAGGCCCGCATCGTAAAGCCTAGCGGACTGCTCCGGCGTCAGCATGCCAAGCGTCATGCAAGTTTCCAGACCAAGCGCCTTCACGCCTTCAACCATGGCAACCAGAGCGTCCATGTCGCGATCCTTCGGACTGCGCCATGCGGCGCCCATACAGTAGCGCGATGCACCAGCCTCCTTGGCTTTCCGCGCCTCCGAAAGGACGTGGTCGATCTGCATCAGTTTGGATGCTTTGAGCCCGGTCGGAGAATGGGCCGACTGGCTGCAATAACCGCAATCCTCTGCGCATCCCCCAGTCTTGATCGAGAGGAGCCGGCTCAACTGAATGGCATTAGGATCAGAATTCTCACGATGAACCAGATGCGCGCGAAAAAGCAGATCGGCAAACGGCAAATTGTAGATAATTATCGCATCTTCTAACGTGAATTCTAACGGCGATTGCCTACGAAACCTAATTTCTCGCTCCATCTCGGTGGAATGCATTACGTATCCTCATACAAATCGAATCAAAATAGATATCCGTCTAAAATTATCTATTATTTATCGGCGCGCAAGCCCATTGTGGGATCAGGGCTTGGGTCGCGTCGAATATGGGCAAACTGGCTAGTTCAACTTCACATCGAGTGACGAGCGCGAGGGGCATCCATCTGCCGTTCGTCACCCACAGATTCGCGCGCAAGACAGCCCGACGCCCGTGGTTTATCGCACCGGTTAATTCGCCGAAGGATCCGGCGCCACAACTCTTAGAGTGGGTACCGTGACGCGCTCTGATGGGCCAAAGGGGCCGGGTACAGCGCTGTGAACTGGTGGTAGTGATTTAAGGTAAGCTGCTATTGCTTGAGCGTCCGCTTTCGTCAAATTGACAAATGCTGGCCATGGCATAACCGGAGCAAGTTCTCTGCCGTCTGGAGTCAATCCCTTTTGGAGAGCATTCACGATGTCATCTTCGGACCATTTCCCGATTCCGGTTTCTGCATCGGAAGTGATGTTCGGACCTACAAATGTCCCGAGATTGGGTACGAAAAAGCCCACATCGGAGCCGCCGAGATATCTACTTGTATCAGGTTTCCCGAGGAAATAACCGGGAGTATGACAGTCGTTGCAGCCGCCAAGCTGCACGAGATACTTCCCTCGTTTGATATCGCCAGTGGCATGCACAAGTGATGGTAGTGTGCATATGGCAAGGAAAATAATGGCAGTCATCTTGTGAACTTTGGGAAGAAATATCGGCATGATCGTCCTGCTAAGTTGACCCGGAGATTTTGGTATTCCGTTCGGGCAATATCGTGCCGAATTATGAGCTTGATTACTGGAAGGCTCGAGAGTGTTTCATTTGAAATCTCAGATACCTTCCGATTTCGCCTGGACCGGCGTTGCAGAGCGGCACCTCTCCACGCTAACGACGAACGTGATTACGGACTAAGGGTAGGCATTTAATTCTTGATCTGTGAAGATAGCCAAATTGGAAAAACGCAATCGATACCTGTCTCGAACCTCGGACGTTCAGTGGTACAGGGCGGAAAACCTATCTCGAAGCTGAAGTCGCAACGCTTTTGCCCTTCACGCGTAGAATATTACCCTTGCCCTCGCCTGGACGGTCTCTCGTGACGACGGCCATTAGCGTACCATATCCGGCAATGGACTTATGATTGTTGTATGGGACCGCGATCGGCGCTCGACAGTGCCACGGGAAGAATTTATCTACAGAAACATGATCACCACCGAAGATACGATCGCATACCGCATCAGCCGCGTCCTGGCCGACAGGATTGTCACAGGCGTTCTGCAGCCTGATACACGGCTGAGACAGGAGCATATCGCCGACGAGTTCGGAGTGAGCCACGTTCCGGTTCGTGAGGCGCTACGCCGCCTTGAAGCTCAAGGCCTGGCGGTTAGTGAAGCGCGTCGAGGTGTAAGGGTAGCATCTTTCAATTCGGCTGCCGTCGAGGAAGCAACACGCATGCGATCTGTCCTAGAAGGGCTGGCGCTTCGACAGGCTACACCGCACCTGACTTCACATATCCTGGACCGAGCAGAGGCCGCTGCGCGATCATGCGATCAGGCGAGCGATATCGTTCAGCATGAGGCAGCAAATCGAAAGTTTCACAGCTTGCTGCTGACGCCTTGCGAGATGCCGAGATTGCTCGCCGAGATCGACGATCTTCACATGGTAGGCTCCCGATTCCTGTTCCTGGAGGGGCATATGGATTTCGTCGCGCCGAGGTTTGACGCAGACCACCACGCGGTGCTCCAGCATCTCCGGTCCGGCAACTTCGATGAAGCTGTCCGCACACTCGAGCGCCATGTTCTCCGTTTGATTGAGAAGCGACCTCGCGCCATCACCAGACTGCAAACCGCATGATCGCCAGCCTGCGGATCCGGTATTCGATTGGGCTTGCTGGTTAAGAGCATTGGCGACAAAGCTATGGCCGGGGTAACGACCCGTGGTACCACCAAACCGTTCGCTAAGCCGCCAGCGTGGCTGTTGAAAGCTGAAAATCGACGTGTGCCGGAGATGGTCGAAGTTACCAACTCCTCAAGTCAACTTCACTAGATATGGACGCCAAAAAAATATTCTGCAGGGGGCTGGAATTCAATACCTACCCTTGCGAATATCGGCCTTCAGTACTCGTCGTTACGGATCATGGTTGCGACGGCCGGCCGCCACTGATGCGGCTCGACCATGCTCTGTGCATCTGACGCTAGGCGATCCGCTCGCCACGGAAGATCGCATCCGCTTCATCGGCGGTCAAAGGCGGTCCGACGATGTCCATCCCGGCACTGTCGGCGACGGCTGTCAGATCCTCGATATCGCTCGCAGTTAGCCCTCGCCGAACGATCTCAGAAAAGAAGGTCTTAAACTCACCAGGTGACGTGATGACCTGCAACTGCACATCTTCATCGCCGGAGGAGCGCCAAGTATGCGCAATGCCCTTCGGCAGCATTACCAGGTCACCTGGAAGCGCCGTCCCGCACTGATGGGGGGACCACAATGCGATACGGCCTCGTTGCACCAAGAAGATCTCGTCGTCGTTACGATGAATATGACGTGGAGGACCGAAACCTGCCGGTGCGCGATAATCCATCACGACAAGCGAGCCCGTGGCGGTTTCTGACGCCAATCGGATACGGCCCATCTCACCCCATGACGTCATTGCTATGCCCTCATCGGAGGGTCGATCGACGATTAAGTCACGGGTTTGCATGCCGTCTAGAATTTTCATGTTACTCTCTTTGTTGGTTAGTTGACGTTGCTCAACGGTTCGAATCAAGGGAAACACCCCGGATGGACGAGTCGATTATGGAGGAGCGAATTTCTCGTTTTGTTTCTGTTTCTGGCATTCGACTACATCTGCAATATCCCGCCACTTTGTGGTCGGCGCCGGTAAAGACTGAACGACGCGGTGGACCTCAAAAGTTACATCACATAGCGTAGTCGCTCGACGCCTGGCCCACGCGGCGGCCCTGCACTCAGTCGCCTGTCAACTGTGGCACTGTGTCTAAGCCTTAGGCAGAACCGCTGAAGTATTCCGGACTGGATAAATCCGCTGTAAGACAATGATTGATACCGAGGCTTCTACGGTTGGCTAACCGTGGGTGATGCGATTGCTAGCGGTCTGATCCACAGGAAATCGCGACCCGGATCCGAACGTTACGGTGATAGGTCGAATTATCGCTCGATCCGCGCCCGGGCAGCGAACCCTGGCCGTCTCATCAATAAGATCAGCCACAGCGAATGCCGTTGCACCATCGCATATGACCTCAATACGAATCATGTCTCTGAAATCGCACTCGCATTCGATTCCGCGCCGATGCAAGGATGGCGAACTCCCGTGATAGACGCGGACGCCAGACCAAAAAAATTCGATCACCTCCATATCTGACATTGCCTCACAAATCTCGGCCATCCTGAATGGCTCGACTGTCGCTTCGAAATATACGTTCACGGGAGCCATGTGTTGCGCGTCCCGTCTAGCGTCCGGCGATTGACGCCGATGCCTAGCAATTGCTGGTCCGACGTCGCGGGAAAGTCCGCGTACAGTTTTGGGACGGTTCCTCACTTTGGCAAACCGCATCTGCGGCTCACAATGCAGGCCTGCGCAGAACTCTTCCTGGTTTCCTGCTCCGCGAATAGGGTGTCCATTGCCTCAACCGTAATCGCCCCAACGTAAAATGCGTCGGCGGCCAGTCCGAACGATTGCCAGAGGCGGCTGATAAATCCCGCCTTGGGCGAGGTTTCTGGAACGTGAAAGAAATCTGCGTAAGTAAGCAGCCTTTCATACTCGATGACATCCGAAGCGCTGCTATTGTCTATGACGAGTTTTAGGTGGACCGGCTGGCCGGTCGACGTTGAAGGCAGCAAGGGTGGAAACATTTTGATCTCCGAAAGTGACTTTGCAGTCCCTTGCTATGAAGTCCCTGTTACAGATCGGTGGATCCGAACCCGGATTTGCCTACAACTGTAACGAGCCTCAATGCCCTCAGCGCACGGACGAAGTCAGTGTGACTCCGGTCGCTCACTTCATCGTCACATCGGCATCGAAAAAGTATCCAGCGCCTCGCTCTGTCTTTATAAACTGGGAGGGTGACGACTCTCGTTGTAACTTTCGTCTCAAACGTAGAATATGCACGTCAATGGTGCGGTCGAATATCTCATCATCATGCATTCGAATTGCTGATATCAATTGCTCGCGAGAAAGCACTCTCTTAGGCGAACTAAGGAATGCGGCGAGAAGATTGAACTCTCCCGCGGTAAGTTTTATCTCGTTACCACTTGGACTGATAAGTTGCCGCTGTGCGGGGAGCAGCGCCCACCCCATGAAACTGAAAACTCGGTTGTCTCGGCCAACGGAAGGCTCAAGGCTGCTGCGGAGGCTTACCCGAATACGAGCAAGAAGCTCTTTATTTCCAAATGGCTTAGTGATGTAGTCGGCAGCGCCAAGCTCGAGACCTACAACCTTATCGGTTTCATCGAGACGGGAACCGCTGATGATGATGATCGGAACTGCAAATGCCTCTGATGTGGCCTTTACTAGGTCTAGGCCGTCTTCATGCCCGAGGTTGAGATCGATCAGGACCAAGTCGACATCGTCATTGCGAAGAACTTCCGTAGCAGCCCGACCCGTTGCCGTTGCTGTTACGCGGAGCTCATGCGCTACAAGATAGTCCGTGAGGAAATTTCGAACTGATTCATCGTCATCGACGACCATAACGTGCTTAATGACTGCCTCCTGATCCAATTTGGATTTGTAGAGCGTCACATGCATAGGCGAGCGGGCTGGAAACGATACCTAATTGTATCCTAAAAGGCAGGCTGGTTACTAAATACTTCCTAAGTCGTCGATTTCGTCTTCGCGCCTTTCCTAATTTTCAACAACGAGGTTAAGCCGGCCTCGGATCTCCAAGAGTAGCTTCCCTCGCCCAGTACGCAAAAGTCGCAAAGGTAGTTCAAGCTCATCCAGCCGACGACGCAGCAGAAGAAGTCGTGTTTCCAGGTTGTCTTTGAATTCCGGAAGTACGTTCGAAAGGGAGGCCCGAAGCTCACGATTTGTAAATTCGAAGTCGGTAGATGCGAGCCCGCGCTGCAGCATATGAAGTAGAATTCTCGCGGCAACACCTTTTATTACATAGCGCCGAGCAATAAAGATGCTGTGGTCAAAGCTATGGTATACAGCATCAATGCTGAGGTCTGAGGTATCTGTCGTTGCAGGCGCTCGGCGCGAAGGCAACGCAACTGCTTCGTCGGCGAGTAGCTCATTTAACGCAAGCAACAAAGCTGCGTGACGAGCGAGAATCTCAAGGCCGGATGTCACTGCATTATCGAATGCAAAGCGTTTTTTACTCTCGACAAACAAAACACCTTGTATGGCTGAGGACACGATGAGAGGGATGGCAATTTGACTCATTGCATCGGCTAGGCCTGGAAGCGGAACTTCTCGCGTGAAAGGGTCTTCGGGCGATGTTTCAGTTATCGCCTCGCCCATGCGTCGCATACGGCTGAGGTCATTAATCCGTAATGTTGAGCCCGAAGCGGCTGCTTGACCTATCAGCCCAACGGACAGAGGAACTTCCGCACCAACGAGGTTTTGATTGTACCCAATCGCGTCCGCTGCAGCTAAAACACCGCGCGCTGCGTCACTCAGCAATATCATCGCGTGCTGAAACTCAAACACAGACAGCACTGCATCTAGCAACTTGGCAACTATTTCGCCGGGATCGCTTAGGTCAGCAAGTTGGTGAGTGACCGCCGCCACCATCGAAATGTCGGGCTTAATCTTGGCCTGCGTTCGCGGTAAATGCGGGTTGCCTACCGTTACGATCTCGTTGACATTGAATAGCTCAATCGTCCGGAGACGCATCACATCGCTTAGGCCGGCTTGAGCGCTACTGACCTTCAACTGCATGGCGATCGTGTCAAAGACCGGGCCATGATCAGCAGACGACTCCCAGGTGGCTAGGAGTTGGTATTGCTGGCCACTCTGCGGATCCACGACGAGAAAAGTGACATGCGGGTCCGATCGGATATTCGCCGCAGTTTTGGCGAAAAACTGGTTCGAAATAGCGATCCGCTCGAGATCGACCGGAAGAATATGCGAGAGATATGATATATTCGGCATTCCATCGGCACTACGGGTGGCGATGATCGACGGATAGATGCCTTCGAAGCAGCTCGCAATATCAGAAAGTGTAATCGTCATTGATTTGATTCACGGCCTTCCCGGCGCGCAGGCCCGGCGTTTGCTCATACATCTCTGAGACTGCTATCCTTGCCTTCAGCAAGGCTTTGCCACCAATCCACTCGTCGATAGCATTGGGGGTAGCTCCTGCAGCCTGAAAAAAATGCGAGATCGTTGTTCGATAATCTGACACGAAAGAAATATCTGCGGGATCCAGCCCCAGCAACAAAGCAGGTCCCTTGAACTGATAAGAACGATAATCGCGAAGGCGCGTCACAGTCACTGCCATTCTGGATTTACGGGGGAGTTCTGGGAAGACTTCTGGATAGCGGCTTTGTGAAAAAAACACATCCAATGTGTGGTCGTCGAAAGCGCGCAGACCTAACCCCCGTCCGATCGAAGGCCAGAGCGTGGAGTTTTCAGTGCTGAGGATGAGCATAGCGGGATCCGAAAGAAGTTCTCGGAGTTGCGATGTCAGGTTCCGACCACTCATTGATACTCCTGTGTCTGAAACTCGCACACCCAGATCGAAACCAACAGGATGGTCTCAGAGATCGCAAACACACCACATCCGCAAGGCATTCCGCGCGCGCAATAGCGACCCGAAGGCTGAAGGGTAGCCTAGTGAAAAGCAACAACCTTGAAAACAGCAAATGTTGCCAACCAATCAGTATTCCGCGCAGAACTCCTTCTTCCAAAGTCAGTCAGAAGCAAAACCGAGGCATCACACGGGCTTCCGTGACCATGCCTTGCGCCATCATCGTGTTCTACCGATCCCTCCGTGACTACGGGGTTCTGATGCAGTCGAGCAGCCCTCTTCGCACCAGCCGCCCCGGCGAACATTATAGTAGGTTCCGCGAGTGGATAAACGCGACCTCGATCTGGCTGACTGGCCTGCGCCAAAGATAGAGGAGCGGCGATGAGCGCCCGCCAGCTTCGCGACATCGGGTTTAAAAACCGGTCAACCATGGGCGTTCGTGAGATTTCGGCTCCGGCGCATAGACAAGTCGTCCATGAGCCAGGCCGGGAAGCCGCGGTCTTAAGTCCGTTGTGACTTCAATGAGCTCGCCGCGCTATCGTGGACGGCCGGCATCGACATCAAACATCTTGCCATGGCGCGAAAAAAAGCCGCAGCGGCGGCAATCATCAGAGCAAGCGCCTAATGCCCAATGAATGATCAAAGCGGTATGCTGAACCGATCTGATCAATTTGAACAGCTCTGTTACAAATGCAACCCGAAAGTCATTTTCGGCAATCTTCATGTAGCTGCGTCGCTTTCATTGGCGGCAATCGAAACCGTCGTCGTGACGTTCGAATGTCCAACAAAATTTGCCAAGGTGGAATGATGAAACATACTTTAATCATCGGCGGAACGGCAGGAATCGGCCGCGAGCTTGCTATAAGTCTTTACCAGGATGGTGGGAAAGTCACGATAGCGGGCCGTGATGCAGAGCGGGCACGAAGCGTGGCTTCCGAGATCCTGAGCTCCATCGACGCTCCGGGGGCAATAGACGGCATCGCTGCAGATCTATCTACTCCTGAACTACTTCCGGCATCGCTTGCCCTCGTGGAACCGATAGACCATCTGGTACTAGTCGGCATGGTGAGAGACGCCAATTCCATTAAGAATTATAACGTGGCAGGGGCGATGAAGCTCGCAACCACTAAAGCGGTTGGATATCCAACCGCTATTAGCTCTGTGCTGGACCGACTGTCTCCACTAGGTTCGGTGCTGATTTTTGGCGGTCTGGCAAAAGATATTCCCTACCCTGGCTCGACGACGGTCACAGTTGTAAACAACGCCGTGATGGGTCTCGTGAGAACGCTTAGCGTGGAATTAGCGCCGATCCGCGTTAATGCCATTCATCCTGGAATGGTGGAGGACAGTCCTCACTGGCGTGACAATAAGGGCCTTTTCGCGCAGATGCGGCCAAGCATACGCAGTGGTCGCTTTCCGCAGATGGCGGATATCGTGGACGGTTGCAGGTTTCTAATGGAAAACCGAGCCGCAAATGGTGTGAATCTGACGCTGGATGGCGGCCAGCAAGGCGGCTGAGGTATTGTCAACCTGTCCGTAACATTTCGGATGGCGCAATACAAAACGGCGCCATCCGTTAGATGATAAATTGTATGTCTGCGAAAAAGGTCCCGGAAGCACGTCACGTGAGAATTGAAGTCCGATCATTTGCACCTTGCTTATGGACCCCATCCGGAACGAAGGCCGCGTCATTTACAACTACCGAGCCGTCACTGACATGCACAGACACTACGTTTCATTGTTATCGGAATCCCGCCCACCGGCACGTCAATATGCGGCCGGCAACCAGAATCTCTTGGAGACCGATCACGAGCTTTGTGATGCCGGATTTGGTGTAAGATCATTTCCGGAGTTCGACATTCGCCTCTCCGTTCGGGGATTGATCGATAACAAGAAGCTTCAGTGGTTCCGTTGAGGGATTACTCCCCCGATGCCATTGACCAACAGACTCAATGACGAAATCACCGACTTCAAAATCCTGAGTTTTGCCAGTCTCACTATTTGATACCCGTAGTTTTCCCGAGAGGACATAGCCGTACCGCGGGCTGGCATGTCTATGTTCCGGCAATGCCGCCCCCGGCGGAATGTCGTAGACGGAGACTGCAACCTCTACATCTCCCCCAGGCAACTTCAGCTGCTGGCCGGAAATGGTTAGTTCCGATTTAAATACTGAAGTAACCTGTGTTTCCATAGCGCACGCAACACTGTTAGATAGCAATAAAGTGGCTACAATGCCTATTACGTTTCTCATCGAAACTCCTTTCCTCGATCTCTCTTGAGACCTTAGGATTTGGCTCCCCGTATTCTACTCCTTGATTTCGAACCCGCCGGAGATGGTTACATCGGAAACCAACGACGTCAGATCGTGTCGCCCTTTCGGATGCTGATGGTGGATCTTACGCCCCGCGATCTGACATTTCCGTCCCTGGCAAAATTATCGATGCTTGAACGGATAGCTGTAGCGAGCGCTTTCGAGCCCATGGAGATATGTACAAGTTCACTACTCCGGATCGAGCCATCCAACACGAACCTCTCAGGAGTTTCTGTCATAACCAGAAGCGGCACTGGTCCCAAAATCCGCCTTATGTCATTGAGCAGGATTTCACCGATGATTCTTTCGTCGATCAAGACCAGGTCGATATCTCGCAAATTGCTAGACAGCCAGTCCTCCAGCCTAGCCCAATCCGAGAAACCAACCGGCTCATATCCGAGCGCTGCGAGCCGGTCCTCATACGAAACGCGAGTCAGATCATCTAGCTCAAAGACAACTATAGTTTCTCCACTTCCAAGTGGAACTGGATCGCCCTTGAAAAACTCTTGCAGGGGAACGGGTTGCCCCGCTCGAGAGTTGGGCAGGTAGACATCAAACCGGGTTCCCTCGCGAGGTCGAGTTATCACGTCAATATGTCCGCCATGCGCCTCGACATTTGCGAGTACGGCGGCGAGACCCAGGCCTGTCCCGCCGGAAGTACTGCGGGTGGTGAAAAAAGGCTCAAATATTTTGGGCATTACCTCGGTCGGAATACCTCTGCCTGTATCGGCTACAGAGAGCACCGCATAGTTTCCTTCAGGCAACACGCCGTGCGATGTTGCCAACTTTGACACGATGGTTGCATTCCGAGCACGTATCGATACTGAGCCGCCATCGTTCATAGCTTCCGATGCATTTCTGCAAAGGTTCAAGAGAATCTGTTGGATTTCCACGGGGTTGCCGTCGATAATCAAATTTTCGGCAATCTCTCCGAGGTCAAGATCGGTTCCCTTTGGCAGAGAGACTTGCAACAATGCAGCGAAGTCATTGATAACCTCTGCAAGGTCGATCGGCCGAACGGCCCGCTCGCGCTTGCGGCTGAAGGCCAGTATTTGTTCAATACTGAGTTGCGCACGTTCGGCGGCCTTGACGATCTCTTCCACATACGTTCTGACCGTCGGTCGACGTTTGGTATGGTCGAGAACCATCTCAGCATAGCCGAGTATGGCAACCAGGATATTATTGAATTCATGCGCTATGCCACCCGCGAGCGCGCCTACCGACTGCAGACGTTCGGCATGATCGAGCCGCCGGCCGAGCATTTCGAGCTCCAAATCCTTGCGACAGTCGTCGATCGTCTGGAACAGGAGGCGGACCGCTTCTTCCAGAAATATCGGTTCGTCTTGGCAGCAACGAGGCTGATGGTCGCGAAAAGCAATGGCGCATAGCAGCGCCCTTTTGTCTGATACCCGAAATCCGAGAGCGCCACCGAAAAATCTCGCACCTTGCACCGCGCCGTGTGCATCGACGGCTTGCAGCATTCGATAGAAAGCCGTTTCGCCGCCGCCGAAGAAATTGCCCATGTTCTGCGTGTCGACAAGTTCCGCTATTTGATCTCCAAGATAGGTCTCGACTTCCAGTGTTGCCGTGTTCACCAAGGCCAAACCAAAACGGCTCGCTCCAAAATATTCCTTGATGCATTCCGTGGCAGTTCGCGTAGCCTCTTCGAGACTTTCTATCGAAAGCCTCTCCTGCACGAAGTACGCTTGGAACCGTCTGGTCATCTTCTCGAATTCAAGCCGTTTTGCTAACCGGTGAGCTTGTTGACGTTGGGTGTAGAATAGGCCAGCGGTGTATGAAAATAGCAGGAGCGAAATACATCCGGAAATCAGGGAGCCCCAGGAAAGAAGCCCAATGTTGACGCCGTAGAGGTCGAAGTCGCGCCGAAGACGTCGCGCGCGAGAGTTGACGTCAGAGCCTTGAAGCTTTGCAAGTGCCGTCTCCACCTGCGGCGAGACGGCAAGTATGATCAGACCCTGCTGTTTCAGCAGGAGCAAATTCGGATCGCTTTCGGCATCCTGCAGCGCCAAGAGTTCACGGTCGATCGAGGCTCGCAGGAGGACGTCGTTCTGCAGTGCATACTGCATCATTAGGGTGGCCAGATGAGCGACGTTGCGATCGCCCTGCAAGCGCGATGAACTGTCTCCAATTCTATTCAAAGAGCCGATGAACGCCTGGATCGAATCGCAAAGCAATGCATTCTTCGTTGTGAACGTTTCCACATCAAACTCGTCTAGGGCAATCGATTTCCGGATGCCCTCGATCTCGTTACGAAATCGTCCCTCACTGTTTAGCAAAAGCCGTCCTAGAAAAGCTGCATTTTGTCGGAGAGATGCCAAAGAATTTGAAAGGGCAATATGACCATTTTTTTGGCCAGCCCTGACGCGCAGTACATCGCGCTGCAGGGACGCACTGTTGAGTTCTATAGCACGTAGCTCATCAAGTACCGCGTGGTTTACGATCTCGACTTGAACCGATCTTATTGTCAGCAATGCGCAGATAATAGCCGCGATTATCGAGCCGGCCGTTGTAAACGGCCTTGTTTTCAGATCGCGCCGCGTTCTCATGGTCGATTTCCTGAAAAGGTCGCGCCTTTTTTGAAGTCACCGCGGCGCGCTGCGTCGAGCCGCACCTCGATCAATCAAACCTGGGCTTATGCAGCCATCCGAACAGACCGCGCTGCACTTTTGTAACGGGTGAGGTTCATGACTTGCTTGATCAGCGGAACTTCCACGCCGCTGCGTTCAGCTAGCTCTACAACCGAGCCACATATTGGATCCAATTCCAAAGGCCGACCGTTTTCAAAGTCGTGTAACATTGACGTCTTAAAGGGCTTCATCGAACGCCCAAGTCTTTCAAATTCCGAGAATTGACAACCCTCGAAACCATATAATTCCGCTACCGCGTTGGCTTCTTTAAACAAACCTTCGCAGACGGCCGCCAAATACGGGTCGGTGAGAAACTCGGTGGTGTTGCCTCCGCTGATAACTGAGAGCGGATTAGTCACGAGATTAAGAACGACTTTTTTCCATACCGCCGCTCTGATCGGCTCAGCCAAGCTGGTCGCGATCCCGGCTTCATTCAAAATCAGAGAGATCGTTTCAGCAGGTTGGATATCACTGTGGACGGGACCCACGATGACGCGGCCGGGATTTAAGCTTTGTACCATGCCGGGTGCGATGCGTTCCGCAATGATCATATTGACTGCGCCGACAACGTTTGTGGACGGCAGCAGCTTACTCAAGCGCCCAGTTGGGTCGACTGCTTCAATAGGAGCGTCGCCTGCAGCCGGGGTTCCTTCAAAATACCACCACGGAATTCCGTTGGTCATCGGCACGATAATGGTTGTGTGACTTATCAGTGGCTGGATTGCTTCGGCGAGTTCAGGCAAATCTTGAGCTTTCGAGCATAAAAAGATCACATCCTGGACGCCGAGATCGCTCGGTTCTCCGGCATAAACCGGCACGCTCGATGCGCTGTTTTCACCGACCATCGTGATACCGTTGGCTTTGATTGCGCGCAGTGTTTCGCCTCGCGCCAGGACAGACACCCCTTCGAACTTGCTGGCCAGCTTGAAGGAGAGTGCGGCACCGATTGCGCCGGCTCCTGCGACACAGATAGAGAAATCGCGCTTAGGCAAATGGCTTTTAAAGTGTAACTTCATTTCGTTAGCCTCATATTTCGACGCAACAAGATCTCCCTCGATTGCCCGGACATCATTTCGCTCCCGAACGATTTGACTACAGTTGAAATTTTCCAATGTGATGGGACACGAGGGCCAAGTTGCTTTCGGTCGCCTCAGCACGAAGGGCGCAGTTCAATCGCCCCTTCGGTCGGGATGTGGGGTCCAAGCCTCACGTGTGAGAGGCATTTCTGTGTAATTTGACTGGCAGACGTTGGGAGTGCCACGGACCACGTCCGACGTTAGCGGGACACGAACGTTCTAAGCAAACTCATCCAGCGACCGCCGTCACATTACCCGACAGCGCCGATACCTTCCCGATTGCGGAGATCACGGTTGGGCGCCTGCTCATCATTTCGTACCAACGTCTGACCCGAGGTATTTTCTCGAAGTCGACGCCGACGGCATCGTGTCGCCACAACCAGCCGAAGTGTGCGATATCGGCAATGCTATAGTCGTCGCCTGCAACGTAACTGCGCGTCTCTAGGTGTGTCTCGAGCACACCGAGGACACGATCCACCTCTTTAAGCGCGTTACTTTTGTGCTCCTCGGACGTATCCTTCCGAATGTTGGCAAAGAATGCCTGGAGAAATGCGGGGCTTAGTGCCGACGCGTGAAAGAAAAGCTGCTCGAAAACGCGCGCGCGCGAGGGAGGATCGAAGGGAATCAGTTGGTCACGCATTTCTGCCAGATAGACGAGAATGGCTCCGGATTCCGCGAGAGTAATGCCTCGGTCGACAATGACTGGAACCTTGCCGTTTGGGTTCATCGCTTTAAAATGAACACCGTGTTGCTCGCCTTTTCGAAGATCGATGTGCGATAGTTTGTAGTCGAGGCCCAACTCCTCAAGCACGATTACGGGCTTCAGGCTGTTAGGCGACGACGGAAACGCGAAAAGCTCAATCATAATGTTATCTCTCTTCCTATGATGCTGTGCCGTTTCCACCGGCACTATTGCTCTGTTGAAGACGCGAAGTCCGTAAATTCACCGCGTCTCAGCCGCACATAAAGCCAGTGAGAACTGCCGGGACGACCCCGTCTGGGTCAAAAAAGGCGCGAGCGCTTCTGTGGACCGTCGAGGCTCAATCACCACGAAATCCCTGGCGGTTTTCTTCTTGCGTCTCACCCAACCCTTTTCCAATGTCCTTCATCTATGCTCTGCGTCCTGAGCACTTGCGGGATGGGTGATACTTGAATTAAGAACGATGATCGCTGTAGTACCCAATTTTACGACCTTGCGTTCCATAAGGAGAACGATTTGAGGATTGATCTAAACGACTATGCTTATTATGCCGAAGTCGTAGCGCACGGCGGGTTTGCCGCGGCGGGGCGCGCGTTGCGCGAGCCGAAGTCGAAACTTAGCAGAAGGATCGCGGGCCTAGAGGAGCGGCTTGGATTGCGTTTGATAGAACGATCAAGTCGACGGTTCCGGGTGACAGATACCGGTCAGGCATTCTACGAGCGGTGCCGAGCGATACTCGCTGAAGCTGAGCAGGCGGAGGCACTGGTGGCGCAGGCACAGGCGGAGCCCGGCGGCCGCGTGCGTTTCAGCTGCCCAACTGGAATGGTCACCTTGATCGGCGGGCTGATTTCATCGTTTCTAATACGTTTTCCGAAGGTCCGTCTTCAACTGGTGGCGACTGACCGAGCCGTCGATCTGATTGAAGAACGAATCGATCTTGCTCTGCGTGTACGATCCAGCCTCGCCTCCGATGCTGGTCTGACCATGCGATCGTTGGGGGTATCGACGCGTATTCTAGTCGCTAGTCCTCAACTGGCGAGCACCATCGCGAGCACTGAGCAACTTGCTACGATGGCGACGCTGGCGACTACCGATGCATCTGACGATCAGGAGTGGCACCTCGAAGCGGACGACGGGCGGAAGCAAATCATCCGTGTCCAACCGAGACTGGGATGCGAGGACATGGCGACAGTGCGCGAAGCTGCGATAGATGGCCTAGGTGTTGCTATCCTGCCGGACCATCTCTGCCGCGACGCGCTGCAAGCGGGACGACTTGTGCGCGTTTTGCCCGCATGGCGTGGCGTGCGTGGAACGGTACACCTGGTGTTTACCACGCGGCGTGGCCTATCACCCGCCGTGCGGGCGCTGATCGATCATCTCGCCTCAGGTTTCCCGCGCTAGAAGCTCGATGACTTTCGTATCGAAGGTGGTAGTCGCGCAGCAGTTCAGCATGAGATCGATGTCGCCTGGAATAACGACTGTTCCGAGCGCGGCGCTTTTTCTTGCAAGCACTGCGAATAACGATGCCGGGTAGATACAAGTCGCGCAGCTGTTTCATTAGCATTTTCTGCATGAGCGACAAAGCAGTGATTGAAGCGGCCCAGCCACAAGGCTTCACACGATGCCATTTGCCATCTCCCCGTGACGGCTCGGACAGCTTTAACCTCCAGTGGTCCGTATTTTCATACTACGTCTGAAATTTCATCCTACTTGCTCCTTTCCATCTGATTGACCTAAACCGGAAAAAAAGGAGATTTCATATGAGCCGAATTCTTGTTACCGGAGGTTCCGGTTTTTTAGGCAGCCACAGCATCTCGGCTGCGCTGGCGGCGGGGCACGAGGTTCGCGCGACATTGCGCAACTTGGACAAAATCCAACAAGTACAGACGATGCTTGGACTACCGGGATCGGATAGCAGATTATCGTTCCACGCCGCCGATCTTGAACGAGATGAAGGCTGGGACGAGGCAGTTTTCGGTTGCGACTACGTCCTGCATACCGCCTCACCATTCCCAGCAAACCAGCCCGAAGACCCAAATGATTTGATCGCACCGGCCCGAGACGGGACCTTGCGCGTGCTAAGCGCGGCCAGTCGGGCGGGTGTGAAACGCGTTGTTCTCACATCGTCTTTTGCAGCGGTTGGATACGGCTCCCAGCCACCGAGCCACGTCTTCACGGAAGAAGACTGGACTCCTATACAAGCCGCAAATCCCCCCTACATTTTGTCTAAAACTATCGCTGAGCGCGCGGCATGGGAATTCATTGAAAACACCGGGACGCCGGAGCTCAGTGTCGTTAATCCGACTGGGATATTCGGACCTGTACTTGGAGATCAGCTCTCCACGTCGATCCAAATCGTTAAGGGCCTGTTGGACGGCTCTTTCCCGCCGGAGCTTCCTGACATGTGGTTTGGCGTGGTCGACGTTCGTGATGTCGTCGATTTGCACTTGCGAGCGATGACGGAGCCTACCGCCGCGGGCGAGCGCTTTATCGCAGTGAGTGGCGAACCTATTTCACTGCTCGAAGTCGCGAATATCCTGCGCAACCGCTTTGGTAAACTAGCGTCCCGAGTCCCCAGCCGCAGCGCCGGTCCGTCACCGAACGCAAGCCGTCGACGCTCCAGCGGTGAGAAGGCTAGGAAGATGCTCGCTTGGTCGCCAAGATCCAGTGCCGAAGCAATTGTGGCAACAGCGGAGAGTCTGATTCGACTAAATTTGGTCGATAGTGCGTAAGTTTGTATCTGGGCTCACCGAACATCGTGACTCAAACTTTCTCGGTCGGGAGTGCGGTTGTCAACGGCCCCCGGGCAGGTCTGCGCGTGGAGACCGCATACGGCTCCTATCGAGTGTTGTGATGATGGGTCAAGCGCCTGGCTACAGATGCAACGGGCGACATGGGCAGGTTTTAAAAAGCGGCCTTTCGAAACGATCCCCAGACAGCCGGTTTCGGAGGTTTGGGTGCACCAAAGACTGTCGCCAAGTGCCACCCCGTCCCGTCTGAACCCACGCGATCATCGGCGAATGTCTGGCGCCGCTTGGTAGTTCAAATACCCTTGTAACATTTGCCCGCCACTGACCTACAGACTGCCATCGCCTCAGGGCATCTCGCATCAGCGTTGCTCCGAATTGCCAGCTTGGTGCCCCTGCACCTCTTGATCGTCAGCGACAATCTTTTGTCCCCCAGTCTGCCCACCGTTGCTGCGCGAGACCAGGTCGTCAAAACTTATTAAGCACAGAGTTCCGAAAGGCTCTGAGAGAAAAGCTGAGTGGTGTGCTTCTCGACTTCGTTGTGTCGGTAATCTTAGGGATTTCGATCGGTAGTAGCACACAGTGGCGGCGCTGAAGCGGTCATGCGACAGCTGCAATAATTTGACGGCGATCTGAAACGCCAACGAAACTTGAAAGGCCAAAACTTCTCTTGTTCTAATATCCCAATCTTCGGAGAGCAAGATAATGAAAAGGTTCGCGTCTATCGGAATTGCATTGGCAGTTTCGCTTCTTTCCAGCGTCGCGCACGCGGAAATTCTTGTCGGTGTCGCAGCCCCACTTACGGGTCCAAGCGCGGCGGTTGGAGAGGAAATCAAGCAAGGAGCCGAGAAAGCGGCCGCCGAAATCAATGCCACTGGCGGCATTCTAGGCGAGCAGATTACGCTAGTGTATGGCGATGACGCCTCCGAGCCTAAACAAGGCGTTTCAGTTGCCAACAAATTTGCGGCCGATGGCGTTTCATTCGTGATCGGCGACTATAACTCTGGGGTATCAATTCCGGCATCCGACATTTATGCGGAGAACGGGATCTTGCAGGTCACGCCCGGTTCGACTAATCCGACGTTTACCGAACGGGGGCTTTGGAGCACGTTTCGTGTCTGCGGGCGTGACGACCAACAGGGCGCGGTCGCTGGCGCGCACATTCTCAAGGCCTTCAAGGGAAAGCGCGTCGCGATCATCAACGATCGGACAGCGTATGGAGCCGGTATCGCTGCGGAAGTCAAAAAGGTCATCAACGGCGGCGGTGTTACTGAAATTTTAAACGAAGGTATCAATACCGGCGAAAAGGATTATTCGGTGCTGATATCCAAACTAAAGCAGGCTGGGACGGACGTGATTTATTTCGGCGGCCTCTATACCGAGGCAGGGCTGATCTTGCGGCAGGCAAAGGATCAGGGGCTCAACGCTGTCATGATCGCTGGTGACGGTATCACATCGGCAGAATTTGGCCAGATCGCCGGAAAGGCCGCCGAAGGCACCCTGATGACCTTTGCGCCGGATCCTCGCCTAAAACCTGGCGCACAATCCACCGTCGCAAAATTCCGGGCTAGCGGCTTTGAACCCGAAGCCTACACGCTATACGCCTATGCCGCCTTGGAGGTGATCAAGGCTGGCATTGAAGAAAGCGGGTCGCTGGAACCGCAGACCGTCGCCGATGCCCTACACTCGGGCAACCCAATCACGACAGTTATTGGCGACCTACGCTTCGACAACAAGGGGGACCGGACGGATGAGGACTACACTCTCTACGTCTGGAAAACGGACAGCGATGGCAAACTCAAATACTCGATGTTGAAGTAGTCGACATCCAGGGTCTTGTTACGGCGCCATCTCAGCTCGATCGCGACAGCACTGGCTCCGACAAGACCCTGGAGGTCCGGCGAGTTCAAACGCGGGGCTCCAGTTGCTTTGGTAGGGCTGCACCCCGCTTGGGAGGACTCGATGGTCGAAACACACAACACGGTAAATTGCCACCTTCAACCGTACGCTACCAACCTGGTGGCGGCGGGTTCTAGCTTTATGATGCTGCCTCGAACGAATCGGTGATTTGGTCAATTGTGGTTCCTTCAAACTTGTAAAGTTCGATGGAACCGTGGACTAACATCCAGCGGATGTCTGTTCGGCGGAGAAGCCTATACGCAACGGCTGTCACAGATCGCGAATGATAAGCCTTGCTCCCTTCATGCCAGCACCTCGCCGACTCGGCCGTCTGCGCAAGCTACTTGCGCGGGATTGTGAGCACGCGTCGCTCGTTTACTCAACGGCATGCCAGTGGCTGCTACTCCCGAAGATCTTATACCCTGCTCGACGGTCCAACGATTTATTTATGATTGGTGGGCTATGTCGACGATGAACTGAAAAGATGGCCGAAGAACCTCACAAATTTACGCTCAACTTATCAAGCGTGCCGGGAAGTCGAAGACCTTTGAAGGCCCGCCGCGCCGCTGGGTCGTCGAGCGAACGTTCGCGTGGCGGGGCCGATAGCTGCCAAGGACGCGGTGGTCCCCTTTGGTCTTACGCAGCCAGACAAACGTCAAGGCGGTGTTATCTCTGGTCCGCCAATCCTTTGCGCAAAATATAGTACCCGATGGCGATCGACAGGCAGGATAGAAAACAAAGATAGTATGCATAGGCCATGCGGTCGATCTGCACCAAGCCGTTGACGGCAAACGGAGTCAGACCGCCGAAGATTGCATAGGCGCAGTTATATGTGAATGACACGCCGGTGAATCGGACCTGTGAAGGAAAAGAGCGAACCATCACGTAAGGCACGGCACCGACTACTCCGACACAAGAACCCAGCGCAGCACTCAAGACATAGAGGTGCAGCAGAGAGACGTCGGCCAATCCGTAAAATAGAAGCGCGGATACAGACAGGCAGATTCCTCCTATGATGAATACCGGCCCTGTTCCGTATCGATCGACCAACGCCCCAACCGGCGCGGTCGAAAGGGTCAACCCCAATGTACTGATCGCCGTCGCATACAGCGCTTCGGATGCGGAATAGCCGACAAAGAACCGCAGAAAATTGACGTTCAGCAGCGTAGTGGTCACGATCCCCGCTGATAGCACCCAGGTGAGAAGCATGCATATGACCAGGCTTGGGCGGAAGTCGCGAAGGACGACGCTGAGGGGCAGGACTGCCACCAGTTGGCGCTGCGCAATCATCTCGCGGAAAACGGGGGTCTCTTGGAGATATTTCCGGGCACGAATTGCTAGCAGGCCAAAAATGCCGCCCAGCAGAAAGCACAGTCTCCATCCGTAAGCCTCAGTCCATCGAGGACCTGCCAGCATCTCCAAAGCGAGAGCGGAGACGCAACCCGCCAATATCCCGAGCGACAGACCAGAGCAGAGAAGGCCGCAAGCCAGGCCAAGACGCGATCTGGGCACGTGCTCGGAGATGAACGTCCAACCTCCTGGAACTTCGCCGCCGATCGCGATGCCCTGCAAGAACCGGAAAGCTATTAGGCTGATCGGCGCTACAATGCCGATGCTTTCGTAAGTCGGCGCAAGGGCTATCCCGAAGGTGGAGAATGTCATAAGAATGATGGAGAACATGTAGATGCGGCGTCGTCCAAACAAGTCCCCAAAGTTTGCCAGGACGATCCCACCCAGAGGCCGGACAACATATCCGGCCGCAAACAAAACCCACACTTGATAGGTTGCGGACGTCAGCGAACCGGAAGATGGGAAAAAAATCTTCGCGAGCATGGGAGAGTAAAAGGCAAGCAGCACGAAATCAAAGTAGACCATGGCCCCTCCAAGGGAAGTTACCAAGATGACCGCGCGGTGTCGCGGTTCCAATCTCTCCATAGGGTCCCTAGGTCTTTCTGTTCGCACCGGCGTACTCCCATTTCGCCATCCAAGCACTATGCGCCCCAATCCACCAGGTTCAGATTAACTTGATGTTTCTGGAGGGCCCGGCAGGTTCCATTTGTAATCGCGCATCTGATTTTCTCGCTTAGTTATGCAATTTCTTCGCGTGTGATTTTAGCGCCAATGCCAGCAGATTGGACGCGACGGGCTTACGTATAACGTCTGTCGGGGTAAGGTTCCGAAGCGGTGCGGACACAATCTCAGGATGCTCGGAGATGAGCAAAAGGGGCGTCTCTCCAAAAATTGCATGCAGTTCTGCTGTGGTTTTCGACGAAGGTATGGAGGTGATGTCGATCAAAAGAACCTCGACGTTGTGATCATTCTTTCGGAGCCAGTCCGCCAGTTGGCCCCAGTCATTCATGCCTATCGGTTCGTATCCAAGTGCCGCCAATTGATCCTCATAAGCAGAAAGCGCATTTCTATCTTTTTCAAGGATAGCGACAGTCTCACCGTTCCCAAGCGGCACGCGCTCTTCGATGAAGAACTGCCGAATGGGAACGGGGTTCTTCGATGACCTGGGGATGAAGATCTCAAAGCTTGTCCCCTCACCCGGCACGCTTGTAACGTCGATACGTCCGTTTAAGGCCGTGACATTGCCGTGAACGGCAGCCAAACCCAGCCCCGTGCCTCCCGATCTACTCCGGGTGGTAAAGAATGGTTCAAATATGTTGGCAAGCACACCTGCCGCAATGCCCTTGCCAGTGTCGCTTACAGACAGCACGACGTAGTCGCCTGGCCGCAACACCCCGTGTGATATGATCCGTCGCGACCCAACGAAAACTGTACAAAGGCCGATATGGATTTTTCCTGTTCCGTCCATGGCTTCGGCAGCATTTTTGCTCAGGTTCATGAGGCTTTGCTGAATGTCGAGGGGGTTTCCATCTATGATACAATCATCGTTAGTGGCTTGTGTGACCAGTTCGATGCCGACCGGCAGGGACACCCGCAACAGCGCCTCAATGTCGCCGACCACCTCTCTCAGATCGAATGGCTTATGCACCCGTTCATGTTTTCGGCTGAGCGCCAATATCTGGTCAATGATCACGCGCGACCGATCGGCTGCTTTAACAATTTCCTCGACATATTGGCGCGTGGTCGAGCGTGGGCGCAGCAACTGCAGCAACATCTCACCATATCCGAGTATTGCGACCAGGATATTGTTGAATTCGTGGGCGATGCCGCCAGCGAGTGTGCCCACGGCCTGCAGTCTCTCAGCATGCTCCAGACGCCGCTCCAACATTGCGTGCCCTTGCTGCTTGCGGTGATAGTTGAGTGTCTGCAAAAGATGCCGAACCGCGTTCTCCAGTAGAACAGCCTCATCCACGCTCGGCCGCGACCGTGGGTCAGAAAATTCCAAGATGCAGACCGCCGTCGTCTCGTCCGACAATCGCAAGCTCAACGCACGGCCGCCAAAGTTTATGTCAGTAAGGCAGTAAGGTGCGATTGCTGCCTGCAAATCCCGGTAGACAATAGGCTCGCGGTCATGGACCATGGTCGCAATCAGATCGCGGCCGCCGAGGATTTCGGCTGGCTCACCTCCGAACTTTTCCCGGATATCCAAGCTGTCGGAATCGACGATCATCAAGCCGAAACGGCTGGCCGCGAAAAATACCCGGATCACATTCAAGGAGGCATCCACCGAAGATGCCAAGGTATCATGTTGCACACCCTCGCCCTCGAAACACGCTTGGACATCTTTTGTCATCGCTTCGAAGTTCAGACGCCGGGTCAATCGTTCGGTTCGTGACCGCAGACGATGCACGAGAACCACGACGTACAAGCAAAGCATTACCGAGGCTGCGCCCAGAACGGCCCGGACCCATTGCGAGCTCGCGTTGGCTTGTCCATAGATTTCCAGATACCGATGCTGCAGGCGCTGCGCACGGTTGATCGTGTCGGAGGATTGTACCTCGATGATGATGTTTCGAACTTGCGGCAGAGCTTGAAGAATTAATCGTCCATGAATGATCAGAAGCCGGGCAAGAGACGCGTGTTCGCCGCTGATACCAGTCATAGCTTCCAAATCACGCCGGATCAGAGCGGCGGTTCGATCATCGTTTTTTGAGAGGTACTGTAGCATCAGGTTGCCCAAGTCGCCTGCTTCAGGCATGGATTTTCGATTGCCCGATGCCCGCCCTTCGGCAAGGTCGCTCAGGGCGCTTCCAAGGACTTTGAGCGAGTTCTGCAATAGCGAGTTCTGAGTTTTGAAGGATTCGACAGCGGCTTCATCGTAGTCAATGGACTGTTGGATTTCATCGAGAGATCCGAGAATACTATCGTCCTTCGCCGTTTCAGGTCGCTCGAACAAGCCTCTCAACGCCGCTACGTCTTGGTGCAGCCCAACGATGGAATCCACCAGGGGGTCGTAATTGTATAACAGACCGGCTCGTGCGCGCAGGACATCGCGTTGCAACGATGCATTGTGAAGATCAAGCGACCGCAAGTTCGTCAGGATCGCGTGGTGCGATTGCCCATCCTGAAAAGGACGAATCGCCATTATGGCGAAGACCAGGGCGGCAATTATCATCACCACGGTCCAGACCGTGGTGATGATAGTCTTTCGATCACCGCTACCTGTGAAGCCTGCAAGAGAGGCCCCCAGACCAGTTGTCCAATTCGAGAAAATCATGGGATCCATAGCGCCCATTTTCGATGCCTGTTCGGGAATAGACAATGTCCGGCTCGGCGATGCAGCTTGCCAGTCAACATCAGCGATCCTTGGGCATTACCCCGTCCGGCGGAACCGCGGCTTCGCGCAGCGGAGCGCCTCGATACTCGCCTGTCAAAGTGTCAAGGAACTGGACAATGGCACGGATGTCCTCCGAAGATATGTCCTGCCCAACCTGTGTTTTCGCCATGACCTGAACAGCCTCCTCCAGGGAGTCAGCGCGGCCATCGTGGAAGTAGGGGCCTGTGACGGCGACGTTTCTGAGGCTGGGGACCCGGAAGTATTGCTTGTCCCCATCTTGATGCGTAATCGTATAGCGGCCCAAATTACCCGGATTGGCATCATCACCTCCGGGCGGGTGTTCGAACACACCAAACTTTTGAAACAGATTGCCTCCGATATTGGACCCCTGGTGACAGGCAATGCACCCAATGTTCTGAAACAACTCGTAGCCGGCTTTTTCGCTATCCGACAGCGCATCTTTCTCACCCTGCAGGAAACGATCGAAACGTGCGTTTGGGGTCGCGAGCGACAGCTGGAACGTCACTAGAACATCCAACACGCTTTCCTTGCTGGGCTCTTCTCCGTAGATAAGGCGAAACGTCTTGCTGTAGTCGGAGCTGGCCTTCAAACGCCCCAGCAGAGACCCCCAGTCGTTCGACATGATGTTGCTGTCAAGTAGCACCTGCTCATTCTGGGCGGCCAGCGAGGTGAAATTGCCGCGCCAGCCCAAACGATAGTTGTTGGCGACATTGAAGATCGTTGGTGCGTTAAAATTATGGACTGCGCCGTTGTAACCGATGGTTCGCTTGAGATTAATGGTACCACTGGTAGCAAGGTCATGGCAGGAGTTGCAAGACAGGCGTCCCTTCCCTGACATTATTGGATCTGCAAACAGCTCGGCGCCAAGCGCAAGTTTCCTCTCGTCAAGTGGAGGCGGGGCCTGCAAGGGCGTGATCTGATCGCTGAACTGGTTGTCGCCACCAAAGACACCGTCCGCGATCGCATTGATGGCGACCAATGCCAAAGCTGCCGCGCAAAAAAATTTCATACTGCTGGCAAAGGCACAGTTCACGAAACACTGCTCCGCCGAGCGTCTTCAGTTTCCACGTCTGCGTCAAGGAAATACCCTGCACCGCGTTCCGTCTTGATTAGGCGCGGCGTCGAGGCGTCACTTTCGAGCTTGCGGCGCAGGCGCAATATCAGCACATCAATGCTGCGATCAAAGACTTCCTCGTCATGCACACGACTGGCAGACAGCAACTGCTCGCGGGTCAAGATCTGCCGCGGCGACCTTAGAAAAGCAACCAGCAGGTTGAACTCACCGGCCGTGAGCTTGGTCTCCTCGCCGTCAAGGCCAATCAGCTGTCGCTTCCATAGCTTGAGCTTCCAATCGCTGAAAACGTAAGTGCGCCGATCCTTATCCGTCACTCGCATCGGACGATATCTTAGTCCGGTCCGCACGCGCGCGAGGAACTCCCGCATCGCGAAAGGCTTTGCGATGTAGTCGATGGCGCCAAGCTCGAGGCCAACCACCTTGTCAGCCTCCTCAAGCCGATGGCCGCTGATGATGATGATCGGGACATCAGTCTTGCTCGCAAGACTACGAACAATCTCCAAACCGTCCTCGTGACCGAGATTCAGGTCGACAATCAAGAGATCGACTGTTTCCGCTGCAAATACTCTCGATGCATCATGACTATTTGTCACGGCTGTTACGCGAAGCGCGTATTTAGAGAGATAATCAGCCAACAGACCTCTAATTGCCTTGTCATCGTCTACAACTAAAACGTGTTTCAAGCATCACCTGTGATTATCCTTTTCGGCGTTTAGCAGCCGAAGTCGTCCTCTATGTTACGGTCGGTTGGACAAATGATTACGATTGTAACGGAAGAGCTAATCTCGCATACGGTCAAAGCGCTAGAGAGTCCCAGCAATTTGGTCACCCGGCCAACATCTCGACGCGCGCTCCATCTCCTCGTGAGGGAAGACTTGGCAGAGTCCGTGCATATTTGCAGATGCCGACTTCACGTGAGCCCTATGGACCGAAGTCGCAAAATGAACCGCAGTCCGCTCACATGATCTGACGTCGCCCGAAACATCCAGCCTGCATAGTTCAGGATCGTCTCTGCGGCCACTATAGTGGTTTCGGGGATCGGATCCTGCGGGGCATGTATGGCCGATGATGGGGAAGATCAAGGCCCCTGATGCTTAGTACCCCACGTCCAAGGTCAGTTTGCATGCGTCGGGCTTGGCGAAACGCAGCAGCCAACACCATGGCCAGCATCGGTAAACAACACACCAAACCGCAAATGCCAGCGATCAGGCGCGATCTCGTGGCGCGTAATCTTCGGATTTGTACTCGGCATTCGCCATAGCCTTGTTGATCCCGGAAACGAACCGTCAAAGATGACTATGGGACGACGGGATTCCCTTGCCTCGCTCATACAAGTCCAATACCCAGCGCATCGCCTTATGCCGCGTCTCATGCTTTCGAAAGCACAACGAATGGACTCGTAAGGCCGCTCCTCTGATGAAGCAGATACATTCATGTGTCGTCGAGCACGACGATCTTCACTGGATTGCCTACCGCAAACGCCGAGGCCGAGGCGAGCCCCGGAACGATCAGGTCGAAACACTCGCAAAATTCATGGAATTGTATGTGTTCAGAAACCCGGACTTTGAGTAATTCCGGTAGCTTGCACCGTCTAGCTCCGACGATTGAGGTAGCGCCGTCTCAGCAATTGCAAATTGCGGGTTGGAATCGCGCAGTCTTCTTTCGATCAAGGCGAGCTGCAGGCCGCGGCGCCGAAAAGTTGTCAAGGTCGTGTCGATGCCAAGCCATGCTTGTTGCAATTTGCAAAACACTGCGCCAGCACCGGCTGGCTTGCCGTCTACATAGGCGATGTAAGCGCTCCAACCATCGCGACGCGCCAGCTCCGCAAACCATGGAGCGGCCGCAGAAGGGAAACCAAAGCCGGCTAGGACCAAGTCTGCGAAATCCGACGCCATCGCGTCGTCGCTGACTGCCTCGATCTCGATGTCGGGTGTCCGTTCTGCGCCAGGCCCCGGCCCCATCCACTGAAACTTGGCCCATCCTTGTCCTGAAGCGACCATTCCTTCCCGCTTTATCACTGAAGCCGCTGTTCCAAGTTCGTCTGGGTCCAGTTGAAATACCCACCCCGGTGCGGCGTGACAGCGAAGCCAAGTCATCGCTTCAGCGACTTCCTTATTGTTTCTGTGCCAATCGGAGCCCAGAGCGAAGCAACGATTGAAAGGCGTGCGAGGGACCGCACTGGCCGCTAACATCGTCGCGTTGTCAGTTTTGTGGCATCGGAGACCTAGCAATTTACTCGTGGCGATGGGGGCCGCGGCCACCATGTCGCTCCACGCTGCAGCTTCGAGTTCCCTAACAGCCGTCCAGATTTGTGCTGGTTGCTTCCCCTTTGACATCAATACTTCACCTTTGCTGCCAGCCGATGCGCCGCCGGCCCACCCGCGAGACCTCAGCGCCGAAACGCTCGGTCACTCCCTATAGTCCGTCTATGAATGTATCGTTTTGAAAGAGGACAAATCATTTCAGATGTAAGAGTCGAATTCCAAAAGGGTTCGACGATGTTGCATATCGTGCGAGGCGTCTTGTGCACCGTCGAAGAGGGCGGAGAGCCCCTGATGAGCTTTCGCCACTGGCAGCCGGTCTAGGCAATATAGAGAAGCGCGCCAACAATCTCGCGCAAATCGGTCTGTCGAGGCCGTCCAAAACGCCACGGGGCAGGCATTTGGAGGCAGCCTTAGCGGTCAAACACTTCGTCGCGTTACACTGTAGACGAGCTCTTGTCGGACTAATGATGCAATGTCGGCCGGGCGGCATGCCATGGTTACGAGCGTAGCTCGGGCGGACTAGACCGAGAACCACCGAGAATAACCATACGATCCTCGCCGTCATCGGCTCGTCGTTGGACATGATATGGACAAGTAGAAAACTACCCGCGCCTGCTCACCGGGCGGCGTCTCGAAGCGGACTTACAAACCCTGTCTGCCGGTGGGGGTATATCACGGAGAACATAGGCCGCGGCGGTATAGCGTCCCCGGGGAGCCGCACCGCCTGATCTTACAAAGCAGTTGGCTGCCGGTAAGGCCAGGATAGATCGTCACCCGTTCACGGAGATAGCTGGCGAACGGATCGATCACCGGTATTTGGCTTTCTCGGCTTGTAGGCGGCTGCCTTAAGCCCGGTTCGATGTATTCGCGAACCAACTTGGGACCTATATCGGTCTTCCTGACGATCGCCGATACCGACAGCCCTTGCCCATGCAATCCAGAATCATTTTTGTCTGTCTTAGCTTGATAATCGATCCCCACTCCGGACATCAGAAGCAGTATCGGTGACGAGGAGCCGGCGGTCTGCCGGGGCTTGCGCCGGAGACCATGTGACAATTGAAACTATCTTATGCGCATCTGTCATCATTTAACATCAGCGGTCTCCTATTGCGGGTAAATTCTCAGGAGATTTACGCATGGACATTGAAGCCCGTTCCGAAACTCAAGGAAATTATGATTCTGGTCGCAAACTCGGAACACATGAGCGCTTGCTTTATCTATACTCCCAGCAGCACCCTCGGCATTTCTGTATTGCAGCCGAAGTAATAGGCCAGCTGCGACCAGTTGAATTGCAAACGGCCCTGCAAAATCTGCAGGCACGGCACCTACCGCTGTGTCTGTTCATCCACGACGCAGAGGACGGGCCGCAGTTCGGAGTGCATCGCCACCCAATCCCACTCCGGTTGAAGAATGATTCGTCTGCCAACTGGCAAGAGCTGGTCGAGGAGGAACTGCGTACTCCTTTTCCAACAGACCTGGGACCGCTCATGCGGCTGACACTCCTATCGAACGCATATCCCCGTAATCGGCAGACGCTGATCCTTACCTTCCATCATGCGTTAGGTGACGGCTTATCCGCCATTGCGGTCCTAAACGACCTCATCGCGTTGTTGAACGGCAGAGATCTCCCAGCCCTGCCCCACCAGCCGCCGATCGAGGCACTTCTCGTGGCCTCCCCTCCAGATGCGATCTTGCGTGACAATGCACCGCCGGCCGGAATTCCCAGCATGCAGACCCTGCGAGAAATTTCAAAGCGGCCCCTATGGCGCGACTTTGCGACCGATCGGCCACGTGTCGATGCTCACAGGTTCACTACCCCGGAAACAGATACGATCGTCCGGGCGTGCAGATCGCATTCCGCCACCGTGCAAGGGGCGCTTTGCGCAGCCGTCGCGATCAGCTTAAGCGGTATCAAACGGCAAGAGACTCTAAGAGTAGTTTCACCGATCAACGTCCGCCAACGAGCAGGCGTCGAACGCCACGACATTGGTTTGTTCCTCGCGATCGGCTCTGTTTCTGTGAACGTAGATCGAGACACGGATTTTTGGGCCCTAGCTCGACAAATCAACGACGATCTGGCCACTGCGCGCTCCGAGAAAGGAGTTGTCGAATGGCTTGAACAGCTCGATCGAATGATCCCGCCGAAAGCAGACTCTGATGCAGCGTGCGGTTTAATCGGGGCCCTGGGCTATGATTCTGTTGTCAGCAACCTAGGCATCATCCAGCCAGACGAGCAGGTCGATGACGAACTTCGACTTTCCGCAATTTGGGGGCCATGTGTCGTGGGACGGTTGAATGAGGAATACACCATCGGAGCGGCTACGTTTGACGGGCGTCTGCATCTTACGCAGACGGGACCGGCACATGCCAGAGCACTCCTTGGACACATTCGGTCACATATTCTCATGGCCTGCGAAACTAACACGTAGAGATCGAAACAAGGGCTTCACGTGCTCGGATTGCGTTGGTCCCTTATGCAAATCGCAAGAATCGCGCGTCTTGGCTGCGGAAAACGCAGGGTGTTGAGTCCACGGTGCAGTGGCTGGTCACACGTTTAGAAAGAGCTTGGGTATGAATTTCTCGCTTTTAGACAATCCAATATGGAATTCTCTCAACTCTGATCATCGCTCTTTAGCTACGCTACATAAGTCCGCGGGGCGTTTCTCGCCAGACGTTTCTCCACTTGTTGGAATGCTTGACGGATCCGAGAGCTCGTTCAATGATCTTGCTCTCGTGCTTTCCGATGGGACTGGCGGTGGCACTTTTACTGCCTATCCAATTGCCGTTCCGGCCGGGTGGGAGGCGCGGCAGCGGGTGATCGACCAAATGGTCTGTACTGAGATAGCCGGAGTTAGGACAGATGGTGTCCGGCTATTGGGGGAGGCGGATGTTCCGGACATGCTGGAATTAGCCGCTGCCACGGAACCCGGACCGTTTGGATCAAAAACGATCTCATTCGGGCGCTATTACGGAATTCGAACGGACGATGGACAGCTCGCGGCAATGGCTGGCGAGCGCTTGGCACTCGACAGGTTCGTCGAGATCAGCGCGGTGTGTACGCACGCAGAATTCCGTGGCCGCGGCTATGCCAAATCACTTGTTTCCCTGATTGCCGCGAAGATATTGGAAGTCGGCAAGGTGCCATTCTTGCATGTCAAAACGGAAAACGAAGCGAGGATCGTTTATCAGAGAATTGGTTTCAACGTTCGTAAACCCATGCATGTGACTATTGTTAAGAAAATTTAGCCGGTCATGGCCAAAAAAGGCCGCGTGGCCGCAATCGTCTGGCGCGATTCGTAACTGCTTCCGACACCGCCGCCGTTGTCTCCGGTTAATAGACGATCCATTTCGTGAGCCGCAACGCGCACCTTCGAACGCGACTTGTTCGGATCCTAGCCCATCCCACGTCGCGGACGCTGACGCGACCGCCCGCGTCAGCTGAAGCGAGCTCAGGATCAGCTCTCTCGTCTCATTCGTTTCCGAGGCTGTCGAGCTGCGAATGTCAGCCGTTCCAAAAAGAATGCGTAAAGCCGCTGTTCATTACAGCCGTAACGCGCAAGCCAAGAAACGCAGTCGATCCGTAAGAAACCGTCCTTAATTTCCCGATCATCAAGCAGGCGGCACCCCGGAAATCGTCTTCGGACCGCCGCTTGAAACGGACGCGCCGCGCGGCGCGCCGACATCGTCCGCACTAATTTCAATCCGCAGGGAACCGCCGTGTTGCTCCTTGGTACAGGCGCTGCGATCATCGGTCAAAGGAAAGTACATGAACGCGAAAGTCGACCTCACAGCCCTGCCATTTGTCCGGTTCGAAAGGGACCAGACATGGTTTGACGCCATTCCTGGCGAGCGCTTGACGATCCGGGTCCACTCCTCCGAGACGGGTGGAAAGTTCTCCATTATGGAAAGCATTGCCGGCCACGGCACCGCAACCCCAGCCCATACCCATGTCGAGGACGAGGTGTTCCACATCCTCGAAGGCGAAGTGATCTTCTCGCTCGGTGGAGAGATTTCCGTTCTCACCGCGGGCGATGCGATCTACATCCCTGGCGGCACGCAACATGCTTGGCGCAACAGTGCCGGCACCCCGGCCCGCATGCTGGCATTCTTCTCGCCCGGCGGCGTCGAGCAGATGTTCACCGAGGTTGCCGGTCTCGAACTGCCTCAGATCGTCGAGCTTGCATCAAAATACGGCACCGTCATTGTCGGCCCGCCGATCGAAGCCTGAAATCACGGAAGAACAAAGAAAAAGCGCGGTGCCGGACGCCGCGCTTTTTCGCGGCGGTCATTGGTCCAAACAGCACTGACCGTGGCGACACTCGTCACCTCGATCAAAGGCGAGCAGGCCCTGATATGCCAGAGGGGCCGGGATCTCGGAGAGAGGGACGGCATCGAGCGAATATATCTCGGTAAATTCAACGCTTGACGCACAACCGGCGTTGGAAGCCGGACTGTTGTTCTCGCATACTCGTCTAGTCAAGGTACTTCGTGTTCCCGCCATCTAAACCAGTCTCAGCGGAAACTCCACTTTTCCCCGGCGTTCAGATTTCCAAAGATGCCCTGTTCCAGACGCTACAGCCGTAACCAGAAGGCCGCTTTCTGCAATGAGCCGGTTGCCGTATTCCCGTACTAACTCTGTGAAATCATCATGAGGTGTACAGATGCGTGACAGATTCTCCGCAGAATCCTTAAAGCAACCAACTCGTCCAAGGCTCTTCTTGGTCGCTGGAACCACCGGCCAGGCTGATGCTAAAGGGTTGTCGAAACCCTCAACCCTGTCACCCAAAACTTTTCTAGGCTCACCATCAGATTTGGCAAGCGAGTCTCCGGGGCTGAATGTTGCGTCCGCAGAACGTTCTTGGATGCAGACCGTGACTGCGGTATTACAAAAGTTCGAGGAGCGGCGCAGGAGGAAAGTTGCTATGCACGAACTCAGGGCACTCAATAGGCATATGCAACGGGATATCGGCATTGAACCAGGAACGCTTTGGCATGGCGAAATGCTAGGCTCACGTGACATGCGGGGCAAATGACTAAGGCCTGCAGATCTGGAAGGGGACCGCGCAGCCAGTCGATGCGCAAGCTGCGCAGCAGTCCAGGCGGTCCGGTCTGCAAAGCTTTCGAGGCGCACTGTTGACCGGCTGAGGAACCCGAAAGCCATCGTCGGCTATACCGGCATTTTCGCGGTATTTCCCCTCAAAGGGTAACAACAGAACTTGCGTTGTAGTTACCACTCGGCGTTTCTACAGCCGAAGCCGGATGTTAGATGATCGTGGCGCTGGCTTTCTCCATCGAACGGTCTAGACGCACATATCCGGCCGCCAAGCGGTGGATCGATGGCGCAAGCGCTGCCATGCTCGGCATGCGATTGGCCGCGATCGAAGCTTGAGCCGAGTCATGTGACTCGCCACCATTGCTCCGCGCATTAATTAGCATGTTGATCGTTCAATTGGAATCGGGGTCCCACGGCTGAACCCAAGGGCTTCAGCGGGCAGTTCACCCTCAACAACGCTTGCAATACGCCCTTATTTAGCTGGCGCCTCGGCGAAGCGGGCTTGCTGGGAGACAGGAAGTGATAAAGCGCGAGCACAGGCTCGCAATCTCACCTCTTGGAGCTTCCCGACGGAGTGGACGGTCGCACGGGTTTCCTCAATCGTTACATACCTAATCCAATTAAGCGATGTGAAACATCTTTGTAGCCTGCTCGGTCAACGATCCTCTAAATGTTTGAAAGGATCTTTCGATGACCCCCTCCTTAAAAGCTGTCCACACGCGCGCGCCGAAAGTAGTCACGATTGCCGAATTGGAGGCGGATCCCCACGGCGTATTCAAGCGACATAGGGGTAGCGGTCCATTTATCCAGCGCGACGACGGCGTGTATCTAGCCATCCGAGCGAGCGAGGTGAATTCGCTTTTGAATGATGAACTTGCTAGTCAGGTTGAACCCGAAGTGACCCAGGTACACGGCATAACCAAAGGCGCGCTCTTTAACTTCTGCAACAACGCGATGCTGACGTCGACTGGGGCGAAGTATGGCGCCTGGCGTGCGACGTTGGTTCGGACATTTACTTTCAGCATGATTGACGGTCTGCGGCCATGTGTACGTTCCTACGCGAACGAAATCATTGATCAGCATCAGGCCAAAAACCGGATGGAATTATTGAAGGACTATGCGTCGCTAATCCCGGCGCGCACGGCAGCGTTCGTATTGGGCATTCCGCGCGAGGACGAACCGAAATTCACTAGCCTTTTTAGCAAAGTCGCGAGAGCATTTGGTTACGCGGTTAGGCCGGAAGAAATTTTGAGTATTGAAAAGGCGGCACAGGAGCTCAACGATTATGTGGGAGCCCTAATAGAATTCCGTCGCCGCAATCCTCGAGGTGATTTCCTGTCCGAGTATGTCGCTGCCGTGGACGGCAAAAGTGAGCTGACCTCCCTTGAAGCGGTTATGCAGATCGTTTCCGTCATTCTGGCGGGAAGCAACGCAACGCATAACGCGATGGTTATCCAGACAGCCCTGTTACTTAAACACCGGACACAGTGGAATACGCTATGCGAGTACCCGGGTCTTGTTCCTAAGGCAGTTGTCGAGGCTCTTCGGTTCGAACCGCCGATCGCCTCCGCATGCTACCTCGCTCGAGATACCATTGAGATCGATGGACAAACACTTCCAGCCGGCGCGCTTGTCAGCCTCATGACGATTTCTGTTATGCGGGACGAGCAAATCTATCCCCACCCCGATCGGCTCGACATTCTCCGCGGCCAGCCGCGCTGGCATCCGATACTAGGTGGCGGCGTTCGCGGATTTCTCGGCGAAGCTTTAGCAAAGATCGAACTCGAGGAAGGTCTACTCGCTCTAATTACTCGACTTCCCGATTTACATGCGGATGGTGAACAGTTTCAAGTTAAAGGTCACACAGGCCTTCGACGCATATCCCCGCTTCATCTCCGTTGGAGTTGAATGGTTTTCGGCATGGATCACCCGGTTTTGATAGGCAGGACGAGAAGACAAGTTCGAGAGCATGGGCGCAAAGATGCTGCGCGAGGTCGCGTCGAAGACCCAATGACCCCGCCGGCGCGGCGCCACCACCACGACAGTCCTTGCCGCAAGCGTCGGCATTGATCATCCGAGTGCCGTCGAAGCCCGGTTCGCCAGATCGCCGAGAAAGTAGGCGCCGAGGGATCGATCGTGGTCGGCAAAGTTCGGGAGAGGTCCGATCTTCAGGTCAGCTGAAGCGCCCAAGCCGGCGAATATACCGATCTGTTTAAGATTTGCATTGGTCGACGCTGTCGAGCTTTTTCCGGCCCGCGCTCCATGATGCGAGGCGGTGATCGAGAAAAAACGGAAGAAACCGCACGGCTTCAACAGGTTACAAGTGTAACGAATTGCTGCAAGTTTGAAATCATTTACCGGGGCCAACAGGGTAACTCTGCATACGACATTGATTAGGGGATGGCATTCATGTTGAGAAGGCTAATTGGCTCAAGTGTTGCACTGCTGGTTATCTTTGGTCAGGCGTCGGCTCAAGAGCCGACCAAGGCTTCGGAATTTGACGATATTCTCGGCGCGCTTTCACAAGCAAAGCAAGTGACTTTAATCGTCGATTTCAGCAGTTGCAAAGATCCACAAGACAGCCCCGCGACACGGATACAGGCAGGATTGAGAATACAGAGCTTCATGGTCGTGGACGGTGACCAAATCGCGTTTTCTGACGCGCATACGGCTCTCGACAAAGACGGTAATCCCTTTACCGACTACGTCCGTTATCGCGTCAAACGGGAAGGTGTAGTCGAAATTCGCCATGATATGGTCCATGCCGGCGGTGCGGCTATCAAACCAGCCGAAACTTACCGCTGCGCCATTGGGAATGCTGCCCACTTCGTATGGTAATCGTCGTAAGGGAGCCAAACTCTGCCAATCGTCCTTTGGCGATAATTGAGGCGCGCCTTTAAACTGCAGTGGACCTTCTCCAGGGTATTACGCATCACGGCAGCTAGCTTGGAACTGAACTGGCGTTCGCCGTGTGCACCGAGTGTTCTCCTTTTTTCCGGGCGTTGTACGCCATTATTGATGAACAGGTGTTGGGGTCACACTATGACTGACAAGTCTACATGCTAGCAGAGCCTGATAAAAACCTCGCGCGCCCGCTACTTTGTCTCATGTCGGCGTCTGCGGGCGTGGCAGTTGCGAGCATTTATTACAATCAGCCACTCCTAAGCCTCGTCCGGGACAGCTTCGGTGATGGAGCCGCGCTAATAGTTCCGGCAATGACCCAGATCGGTTACGCGGTGGGCCTCTTCCTGCTCGTTCCACTTGGCGACAAGTTCGAGCGCCGTAGTCTTGTAACTGTACAATTTCTCGCTTTGACTCTCACGCTAATGGCGGTCGCCTCGGCACCGTCGATCGCGGTGCTTGCCGTCGCGTCGCTAGCCCTGGGCGCTTTTGCGACGGTCGCACAGCAAATCATCCCGCTGGCGACGCTCCTTGCCTCTTCATCGCAGAGAGGCAAGACCCTTGGGCTGATGATGTCAGGTTTGGTATCCGGCATTATTCTTAGCCGCGCTGTTGCAGGTTTCGTCGGGAGCTATATTGGATGGCGTTACACGTTCCTCGCTGCGGTCCCGATCAACCTGATAGCAGCAGGGACACTCTGGTTTAGCCTGCCATCCACGAAGTCGCAGGGTGTCCTGACTTACGGACAGCTCGTTGTATCGCTGCCGGAAATCTGGAAATTCACGCCCCCTCTTCGTCGGGCGTCAATAACTCAAGCGGCACTCTTCGGCTCCTTTAGCATTTTCTGGTCTGTCCTTGCGCTGCGGCTGGAATCCTTTGGGTACGGCACAAGCGTGGCAGGCGTTTTTGGTCTTGTTGGAGCACTCGGGATATTCGTGTCACCGATTGCGGGCAGGATGGCGGACAAGCATGGAACAACTGTTACCGTCCGTAGCGGCATCTCCCTCGTCCTCGTCTCCTGGCTTCTATTCATTGCAATCCCCAACATCTACGGGATGCTCCTCGGAGTCGTGCTACTCGACATAGGCGTGCAGATTTCCCTGGTTTCAAACCAGCATACGATTTTCGGGCTCGGGGAAGTCACGCGCGCTCGGATGAACACCATCCTCATGGGACTGACGTTCCTGGGTGGCGCTGTCGGGTCCGCTGTTGCGGGTGTCGTCTGGCAGTCGGGCGGCTGGTTTGCGGTCTGTGGAGCGGGCTTGGTATTTGCCATCGCCGCTGTTGCAGCTAGCGCGCTTACGCGCGACAGGATGTCCTCACGGCAGGGTGACGCTTGATTCATAAGAAGTCCGACCCTGATCAACAAGTCAGCCAAACCAAGAGAGCGGTGGTCGTGCCCAGATTGACCATTATGCTGTTCAGCGGTTGGGCATTCTTTCAGTATTATTCGCACAGCGTCATACCGCATGTACAATGAAGTCAGTTTCGAGTGTCGTGCGTAGGTGCACCGTTTGGCCGCGCGACCTCAACACCCAGCCTATGGCGCGGCTTCCATCCGACCAGCACAGGAATGCCGTTACACACACCACGCGCCTGAGTTTCTCAGCTAGCTCCAGCCGATTTGCTATGCCGCTGCGACGGCGGACGCTCCTATGCCTTGAAGGGACAGAAACCCCGCCCCTAAGGAAAAGCAAATCACGGCTCCCACGAAATCAGGAGACTAAGGGAGCGGTCTTTCGCCCTTCACAAGTGCCCTCGGAGCATGAGTTAGTTGACCTTCATCTGCGCTCCTCAACGATATTGCCCTGCGAAAACAATATCCTGGTCAACAAGGATATTGAATTCGTAGCCGGGCCGGATTTGCAGGGTCGGCTGCACATCCATATTCCGCTGTATCGTCCGGTCGGCCACTCGCCCGAAGGTCTCGGCGAAATTGCGCCTTGCCGCATCGGATGCCGTATCCTGTGTCGCGAGCGTCGAGCTCTGGGGCACCGCCATGTCGATGCCCGTTCCGATCAGCGCGATCATGACCGCGGAGCCGAATGTTTTGAGATAGTGGTTGTTCACCTTGTCGTTGAAGCCGCCGTAACCTTCCGCATCTGTGCCGGCCATGCCGCCGATCTGCAATGTCGAGCCGTTCGGGAAGATGATATCGGACCAGACGACAAGAACGCGGCTCTGCCCGAACGAAACCTTGCTATCGTAACGGCCGAACAGTTTCGTGCCCTGCGGGATCAGCAGGCGATTGCCTGTTGCGCTGTCATAGACATTCTGGCTGACCTGCGCAGTGATACGCCCTGGAAGGTCGGAATTGATGCCTGTTATCAAAGTCGCCGGAATAACCGAGCCTCGTTTCAGTTCGTATGGGGACTGCTGCGGCACGACACGGTTCGGTAAATAGCCGAGATCCTTGAGATCGGCATTGAAGAAGTCTTCTTTAGAACTCTGTCGGTTTGGATCGACGTTCTCTCCGCCCAGACCGGCGCGCAAGGCCGTGGAGAAAAGGTCGGACGCGTTCCCATTCGTGACGGCTGTCGTTGTCATCCGGGCCGCGGCAGTGTCATCTTTATCCGACCGTGCATCCAGCTTGCCGCGATCGATGGCAAGCGGGGCGTCATAGGCGGAGTCCCGGGCCTGCATCCGTGCCATCCGCTGACGCTGCTGCTCGCGCAGAACCTGCTCCTGTTGCTCGCGGGCGAGACGCGCACGCCACACCTCTTCCGATTCCAGTTCCGATCCACTTCGTTCAGACTTGTGCTCCGACTGAGGCGCAAAGGGATTGGCCGCCTTCTCTTGCGCCTGTTTCGTCTCGACCGGCGTCGGCTGGAACGTCGTCTGCGGCTGTGGCTCGCTAATGATGCCGTCGGTGACGCCCCGCTTGATCTGGTCGGCATAGGTCGAGGCCGGATTTCCCGAACTGGTGTCCGGGCCGCTATCCTTGCCGAAGTAAAGCCCGCGTGAGGAGAGCCCAAAGAAGATGATGCCGAGAAACGCGACCAACAGCACGATCACAACGATGACCGGCAGACGGTTCACCCGTCTGATGCCGGACGTGGCCTGACTGTTCGCGGCGCCACCAAGCTTGAGAGACTGCACCATGATGTTTCTCCTTCACCCGCGCCGCATGAGCGAAAGGGCGCTTGCCGGTGTCGCACCCGCTGTCGTCACTGTGTAGGCCCGGCCGAGTTCGACACTGCTCGTCGAAAGCCGCGCGAGCACCTGGCCCTCGTGAGGTACGATGACATAGGCGAGCGGAACGACGGCGGCGCCGCCATCCGTCTTCTGGTCGGTGACAACGGCATACCCCCATCCCTTCAGGGCTGCTTCGAGTGCCTGTCCGAATAGAGAACCATCCTGCTTAAGCGCAACGGTTGCCTTCCCCTGTCCGATCTGTTCGGCAAGACGGCTGACCATATCGCCCGCAATGGCACCCGCCGCGGGTCCGGAGATTTCTGGAGGTGCCGCGCTGTAGGCGAGGACGTTGGTGTCCATCGACTGGCATCCGGAAACGAGGATGGCGAGGGCAGTCGGTGCGGCGAAGCACCGGATCGGGCCCAGACGGTTTCCTCTGCGACGGAGGAGCTTCAGCATCACCGCCCTCCCCTGCTGATCGTCACCTTCTGCTGTTTCCAGCCGACGCCTGAGACGAGGACAGCGCGATCGATATTGTAATCGACCACCATCATATTGTTCTTCATACGATAGTTGACGATGCGGTTCTGTCCGCCAGAGACGACGAACAGAACCGGGGCATCCTGACCGGAAATCGACCGCGGAAACTGGATGTAGGTCTTTTGTCCATCCGAATAGACCCGCGTCGGCCGCCAGCCAGCACTGCCCGACACGGAATAGGCAAAGCTCAATTGTTCGGCGGGAACGCCGGCGCCGGGTATCGTGCTGGCTTCCAGCCGTGCGTTGACGTCGGCAAGTTTTGCCGAGACGTCCTGGGGATATTCGAACCCGACGCGCGCCATGTACTGCGTGGCATGTGATTTCAGCTGGATGTGATAGGTCCGGCGGGAAGTGGTCACGACCATCGACGTGACCAGACCCGGCTCCGACGGCTTGACGATCAGGTGGATCGCCTGCCCACCGGCCGCACCAGATGTCGCAGGTTCCACCTTCCAGCGCACAGTGTCGCCGACGAGCACATCACGAACGACCTCGCCACCCTGAAGCTCGATGTCGCAGACCTGCAGTGGTGAGCAGACGACGGAGGGTTGCACTTCGCCATAGAGGAAAATCACCTTTCCATCCGCTCCTTTCGTCACGAGGCCGCGGCTTCCGCGCCATTGTGTCGAAATCCCTATGCCTTTCGCCTCATTGGCGGTGACACCATCGGCGGCAACTGCGGGGGCGAAACCCATCAGCGGGAAAATGAGCAGCATGGCGGCGCTCGCAGTCAGCGTGGCCCGTATTCTGAAGTGTCTTATGTTCATGTTGGGAGCCATGCCTTTCAAAGCTGTGCAGTCCAGTCGAAGTCTCGGAGATAGAGACCGATGGGATTGAGGCGGATGACTCCCTCGTCCTGGGGCGGCGTCAAAGTCACGGTGGCGATCCCGCGGAAACGGCGAGTGGCGGTCTCCTTGCCACGGCGATCCCGTTCGAACTCGGTCCAGTCGATTTGGTAGCTCTGGTTTGATAGAGCGACAATGTTGTTGACCTCGATCGCCACCGTCGCGTTCTTCGCCTTCTCGAAGGGCGAATTCGAGCGAAACCACGCGTTGACCTTTTCCGTGGCGGGATCAGAAGTGCGCAGCAGCCCATAGGTCCGGTCGATATATTGCTTCTGCACGACCGCATCCGGCGTGACGGATCGGAAGTTCGACACGAAGCTGCCGAGCGTGGCGCGCACCACTCGCGGATCGGCATATTCGATCTGCTGCGGGAAACCGGCATTGACCGATGTGCCGAGCTTGTCGACTTCGACGATATAGGGGATCAGCTTGACTTGAGTGCTCTGATAGAGCGCGTAGCCAAAACCGACGACGGCCATGGTCATTCCGGCAATGCCGACGATGCGCCAAGCGGCTGCCGCTTTGACGTACGAGCCATAACGCTCGTTCCATTCGTTGCGCGCAGCGATATAGGGATTGTCTGGGATATTTTGTCCGGCCATTCTTTCAGCGTCCCGTCACTTGCTGTCGTTGATCGGCGTTGGTGGAGGCGGTGTGCCTGGCCGGCCGGATGGTTGATCGAGTTTGGCGTTGGCAAGGCCGAGCATCGATCCGGCATAGGCGCCGGGCGAACCAATCGCCTTTTCCTTTGCTGCCGAGCCGACGGCACCGGCGGCTCCGCCAATCCCGGCCTGCATGCCGCGCAGGGCCGCACTGGCGAGAGACGCGCCCCCTGCCCTTGCGGCACTGGCGGCCCCGAATCCTCTGTTGGCAGCGCCGATCGTCAGGAAGCCGGCGCCGAGTGCAGCGGATGCCGCTTGCCCGCCATGACGAATGGCTTCCATGCCGCCGCCTACCGATGCGCCCTGGACCACGCCCTGCAGAATGGGGGGCACATACATGGCGATGACGAAGACGACGACGGAGATGCCGGCAATCGCGAGCGTCGTGATGAATTGTTCAGAAGTCGCGGTTGGCGCCTCCGCCAGACCGAGAAGGATGTCCGAGCCGATCTTGGCGATCATCACCAGCGCCATCAGCTTCATGCCGACGGAGAAGGCGTAGACCAGATACTTGATCGCGAAATCCTTTGTATGGGAAGAGCCGCCGAGCCCAAGCATGATCATGCCGGCGAGCAGGCCGACATACATCTCGACCATGACGGCCACGAAGATCGCAGCGACCAGGCTGAACGACACCACGACCACCACCATGGCGAAGACGGCAGCGATCGCCAGCGCGTTATCCTCCCAGAGACCGAACTTCGCCTGTTCTGACATCTTCGTCGCGACACGAATGCCGGCATCGAAGATGTTGGCGGGAGATGCCGAGCCGCCACCAGCGCCGATCTGATAGAGACTGTCGACGACGGCCTTGGCGAACTCCGGTCCTCTGTCGAGAATAAAGGCGAATAGACCAATGAACATGATGCGTTTGACCAGTTCAGCAAACCAGCTGTCGAGCGAGGCGGCGTTGATCGCCAGCCATACCGCGGCGATCCCGACCTCGATGCCGGCGAGGATCCAGAACAAGGAGCGGGCTGCATTCATCACCGTCGTCTCCCAGCCCTTGGCGGCGGTGACGACGGAATTTTCGAGTGTGGTCAGGACCTGGCCCTGTTGTGCCAGCGCCGGCGTGGTCACCAGCAGGACGACCGCGATCGCAACGAACACCCGTTCGAGCGTGCGGGAAGACGGAGCGACTACCATCGCGGTTTCATCTCCTGGCCGCCGAGGATGTCGCGGTTGGCGTCTCCACCGAAGAACTCATCGCGATGTCGGCGCCGGTCTTCATCGGAGGAAGAGCCTGTCGCGATCGCGCCGGATCCCAAAACTGGCTCCGGTCGAAGCAAGACCGAGGTTATGACGCTTGCACTCGCCGCGGAGACGACCGCTACAAAAGCGATAATGACGATCAGACGGGTACTCACCAGCGTGGCTCCATTGTTTGGCCGCCCCTGATATCGCGCTCGGTCCCACTGAAAAATTGTTCGCGCCGCGCTTGCGCCAGATCCTTTTGCGCCTGTTCGGACTGGTACCAAGTCCCCATCATCGTCATCTGCTGGGAGACCAGACCGCGCAGTTTCTGCATCTGGGCGACCTGCTGCGCGGCGATCTCGTGCCCGACCTGCAGCGCCTTCATCTGGCCGTCGGATGATTCCGACATTGACCTGAGCTGCGACATGGTGCTCTCCTCGCTGGAGAACTGATCGGCCGTCAGATTGGCGGCCTTCAGGGTGCCGGAAATCGTGTCGCGATTGGTGTCGGACCAGTTTTGGTACGTGGTCGAGAAGCTCGCTCCGTCCGGCAGGTTGCTCTTCATCTCCGAAAAACTCTGGAAACGCTGTTTCAGGACATCATCGACATTGCCCATGGAGAAGGCGACGCCCTGGCCCTGGTTGACGACGGTCTGGAGGTTCTTCAGATCGTTCTCGACCTGGCCCCAGATATGGTTCGGTAGCTGCGCAGTGTTCTGCAGCATGTTCTTGTAAATGTTGAGCTGATTTTGAATCTGCTCGGCCAACTGCGAAATCTGGGTAATCTGGTTGTTCACCTGCTCGGTCGATTTGCCGACGAGGCTGATCAGTTCCGCATTGTTGGCGAGCTGCGTCCATTCCGTCGCCTGCCCCGTGACGCCGCCTGCTTGCACCGGAAGCGCGAGTGCGGAGGGGAGCGTGAGGGCCGCACCGAGCGCGGCGAGCAACATTCTACTTGATGGACAAAAGCGTTTCGGCATGGACGATCCCCCTTTGCTGGAGCCAATGGAGAGGCCAGGCGGCCCCATGTTCAAGATGCAGGGCGCGGATGCGCTTGAGGTCTTCCTTTCCGGACGCTCCGACAAAGGAGAGCGCGACGGCCCCGAGCGCCATGTCGAAGAGCCTGCGGCCCTCGGGAGAGACAACGTAATAGTCCCGCTTCGGGATTGCGGTCGCAACGATCTCGATCTGCCGTTCGTTGAAGCCGATGCGCTCGTAAAACTCGCGTGTGCCCGGCTCTCGTGCGGCACCATTCGGCAGGCAAATCTTGGTTGGGCAGGATTCCTTCAGCACATCGATGATGCCGGACCGCTCGGCATCAGAGATCGACTGCGTGGCGAGCACCACGGCGCAGTTAGCCTTGCGCAGCACCTTCAGCCATTCCCTGATCTTGTCCCGAAACACTGGATGGCCGAGCATCAGCCAGGCTTCATCGAGAATGATCAGGCTGGGCGCACCGGTCAGGCGCTTTTCGATGCGTCGAAAGAGATAGGTGAGCACGGGCACGAGATTGCGCTCGCCCATGTTCATCAGTTCCTCAATTTCGAAGCACTGGAAGGCGCCGAGCGCCAAACCGTCCTCTTCGGCGTCGAGCAACTGCCCCATCGGGCCATCGACGGTGTAGTGATGCAGGGCGTCCTTGATCTCACGCATCTGCACGCCAGAGACAAAGTCGGAGAGGGAGCGACCGCGCGACTCCGACATTAGCCCTGTTTGTCGGGAGATGGCGTTGCGGTAGTCCGGTGTGATCGTCACACCCTGCAGCGCAACCAACATCTCGATCCACTCGGAGGCGAAGGCCCGGTCGCCGTCGGTCGAGAGTTCCGCCAGCGGGCAGAAAGAGAGTGCCCTGACCTCGCCATTCGCCGACGGGCCGATATCGCCGCCGATCTGGTAATGGTCGCCGTCCAGCCCGAGTGTCAGCGGCAGCATCGAGCCCCCCTTGTCGAAGGCGAAGATCTGCGCACCGGCGTAGCGTCGGAACTGCGCTGCGATCAGTGAGAGCAGCGTTGATTTGCCGGAGCCTGTCGGGCCGAAGATTAGCGTGTGGCCGACATCGTCGACATGCAGGTTCAACCGGAACGGTGTCGACCCGCTTGCGACCTGCATCAAGGGTGGGGAAGCCGGCGGATAGTATGGGCAAGGTGCCACCGGACTGCCCGACCAGACGGAGTTCAGCGGGATGAGGTCGGCAAGATTGCGGGTGTTGATCAACGGCTCGCGGATGTTGGCATAGGAGACCCCCGGCAGGCTGCCGAGAAAGGCATCGGTCGCGTTGATTGTCTCGATCCGTGCGCCAAAACCTTCGGCCTGGATCAGGCGGCGGACTGCCTCACACTTCTCCTGTAGGTTTTTCTGGCCCTCATCGAAAAGTATGACGACCGGGGTGTAATAACCGTACGCCACAAGTTGCGACGACGCCTCGGCGATCGCATCCTCGGTCTCTGCCACCATGAGCATGGCATCCTGGTCGAGTGACCGCGACTGCGTCTGAAACAACTGGTCGAAGAATGGCCGCACCTTTTGTTGCCATTTCTTACGCGTACGCTCCAGCCGGGTGCGGGCCTCCTCGGCGTCAAGGAATACGAAGCGGGACGACCAGCGATAGGTGAGCGGCATCAGATCGAGACTGTTGAGTATTCCCGGCCAGCTTTCCGCGGGCAGGCCATCGATCGCCACCACGCCGAGAAACCGGTTCTCGACCAGTGGCGTCAGACCGTGCTGCAACTCGGCCGTCACAAGCCAGTCGAGATACATGGGGATCTCTGGCAGACGCACCGGATGACTTTCCCCGGTGATGCAGAAGCGGATGAACTGGAAGAGCTCGTCGTAGCGGGCGACGCGATGACCACCGCGCTCTGGCGTTTCGCGTGTCATCATCCGTCGGATCGACACGACATTGGCGAGATATTGTTCGATCTCGCGGATCGACATCAGAAAGCTTTCCAGCGCCTTGTCGGCATATGTGGCGGATCTGCTACCGATGTCCGAATAGACATAGCGCGTCAGTCCGGACCGCCTCGGTTCCGGTGGGCGCCAGGTCAGGATCAGCGCATGGCGGCTTTCATAATGCCCCCTCTCCTTCTGGAAATGCGCCCGCCGCTCCGCATCGATGGCGCGGGTGACCGGATCGGGGAAATGACTGGCGTTCTTCCCTGGATAATCGCCGGTCGGCACCCTGACAGCCTCGACCTGGATCATCCAACCGGAACCAAGCCGCGACAGGATGGCATTGATTTGTCGCGACACCTCGTTGCGCTCGGCGTCGGTCGAGCTTTCGCTGTCCGGTCCGGCAAAATACCAGCCGGCCATGAGCGAGCCGTCCTTCAGGAGAATGACGCCGTTGTCGACCAGCCCGGCATAGGGAACGAGATCGGCAAAGGACGGTCCGGACTGGCGGAAAGATTTGAGGGCAACCATGCCGTACCCCCTCAATACCTGCGCCACGGCGACGATGTGGCGCGGTAGAACGTCTTGTAGGAGATGTGCCTGACATAGACCCTTCGCATCAGCGGATCGGCCTTGGCCATTGATCGAAGGGCCGCGACCGTGATCAGCCAGACCGCGATGCCGAACAGAGCTGCGTACCAGGTCAGAACCACGAATATCAGGATGACGGCGGCAAGCGCCGTCAGCAGGACAAGCTCGCGATCGGCACCCATCAACAGGTTGGGGCGCGACAGCGCCCTGTGTACCCGCGATCGGATTAGGTTGGAACCGGCTTCAGCCACGGCCCTCCTCCCCTGCCACGGACAGCATCGTCTCTGGCACAGAGGCAACCGGATCAACACCGGCCTTGGCATGATACTCGCCGATCGAGGCGCCAGTTGCGCCGAAAAGCGCGACGATTTGTGTGGCGCCGAGCAGAACGCCGCCGACCAGGGCGACATAGCAAAGGCGACGGGCAAAATCGTTGAGTTCCCCGCCAAAAATCAGCATGGCGCCGGCAATCGCGACGGCGGCAAGCGCAATGAACCCGGCGACGGGTCCGGTGATCGACTGCTGGATCTGCTGTAGCGGCGATTCCCACGGAAGGCCGCCACCGCCCGAGGACGCCAATGCGGGCTCCGAAACGCTAAAGGAGATGGCAGCAAACATAATCGCTGCGAGAATGGGATAGGTGTTACGCGACATGGCTGTCCTCGTCGATCTGGGCATAATGTTCGGTCTGGTAGTGGTTGTTGCGGTATCCCTCGATGTGGATCACCTCGCGGACCCGCCTCCCCTTCCCTGTCCGCTCGATCGAGACGACAAGATCGACCGCCTCACCGATCACTTCCTGCATCGGCTGCTGGCTGGCCTCGGCGGTCAGTTGCTCAAGCCGCCGTAGCGCCGACATGGCGGTGTTTGAATGGATCGTGGTGACCCCGCCGGGATGACCGGTGTTCCACGCCTTCAGGAGGGTGAGCGCTTCTCCGTCGCGGACCTCACCGACGATGATGCGGTCGGGCCGCAGTCGCATGGTGCTTTTCAGCAACCGTGCCATGTCCACAGTGTCGCTGGTATGCAGGCACACTGCGTTTTCGGCTGCGCACTGGATTTCGGCGGTATCCTCGAGGATGACCATGCGATCGTCGGGTGCGCTCAAGACGATCTCGGCGATGATTGCGTTGGCGAGTGTGGTCTTGCCCGACCCGGTGCCCCCGGAAATGACGATGTTCATGCGAGCGTCAATCGCGCTACGGATGGCAGACGCTTGCGCCTCCGTCATCACCTTCGAGGACACGTAATCACTGAGCGGTATGAGACGCGAGGCGCGGCGTCGGATTGTGAAGGCGGGTCCGGATACGATTGGCGGAAGCAAACCCTCGAAGCGATGGCCACCAATCGGCAGTTCGCCGGAGATGATCGGGCGCTCGTCATCTGCCTCCGACTGCAGTGCGTGGGCGACACTGCCGATCACGACTTCCGCAGCCGCTGGCGTCATGACCCCGGCTTCGGCTACACCGTGACCGAGGCGTTCAATGAACAGTCGGCCGTCAGGGTTGAGCATGATCTCGACGACTGTCGCATCGTCGAGCGCTACGCAGAGCTGGTCGCCAAGTGCGTCCTGGAGTTTGCGGACAAGTCTTGTGTGGGAGCGAAGCTGGGTCACGCTGCGCTCCTCTCCGAATGATCATCAGTACGAGAGAGAGCGGACCGATAGTTCGATGGGCGAACCTGTTCGAAGCTCTCCTGATCCGCTGGAAGTGTGCCGGCAATGGCGACAGTGTTGCCAATTGCCACCGGTTCACCCAACCGCGCCATCGGCCAGCCTGCCCGGTTCAGGATGCGCTCGAAGCGAAGATCAGTGGCGGTAACGATCCTGTCGTAACCATTCGTCATCGACCATTCGATGATCCCAGCGAACATGGTGAGCGTTGCCAGGTGGAGCTGACCCCCTCCCCTGCCCACGGGCAGGGTCGTATCGACGCAAAAGCGGGAACTCTCGATCATCGCGCTGTTTGCATTGAGCGAACCATCACTCAAGAGTTGCGGAAATGTCAGCTCCAGCATGGTCGGGCCCACTGCGGGAAGAAGGCGTGCGCATCCCACAACCTTGTTGCCGACTGAGACGGCGAGGATGTAGGTCGGGTTCAGATCGTCGTACTGATCTCGCTCCCCACCATCGGTGACGGTTACGTCCCATTCAAGCCGGCCGCCGAACACGTCGGCGCGCAGCCGGTACATCTGCTTCAGAAGATTTTGATGCTCGACATATCGGTCGGGCGAGATGGTGAGAACCTGCATCCTTATCTCCGCGTGAACTTCGTCAGCGGGATGAAGATCATCTCAATCCACAGTTGGCCATCTGCAGATCTGCAGGCGGTGATTCTGGTGAGTCTGGGTAGCCGAGTTGTGAATCGAGCCAACATGAGGCGTGCTAAGCGCGCTGGATTTCTGCAGATCTGCAGTTTCCCCCGCGTTTACCTCTTGGGGTAATTCTGGCTAACTGTCAGTAACGTTTCGCAGATTCGGCATAGCTGCACCGATCGGGGTAATGTTGTTAACCCCTTGTTAACCTTATTTTCCTTGCCACGGTTTGGGAATCGGGCAATTGTCACGATAATTGGATCAAATTCCGAACAATATCGTGACTGAAGGCGAATAGCTAAATGAACGTGAAAATGGCCGCTTCGGAGAAAGTGACGAGTTTCGCGGATACCATCCTCGCACAGGGCGGGGATATATCCTCGAAGCTCGACATGCTGCGGCAAGAGAAATTTCCGCCCAACGCTCAGAAAACGCTTCGCCAATTTTCACTGGCGGAGGTCGCTGATTTTGTCGGCGTTTCGCAGAGCTACCTCAAGAAGCTGCACCTCCAGGGAAAAGGCGTTGAGCCGAGCACGACCTCGACCGGCAGACGCTATTATACGGCCGACCAAGTCAACGAGCTTCGTCAGCTTCTCGATCGCGTCCCGCATCGGCAGGGCCATGAGAAGCTTCAGGTCATTGCAGTCGTAAACTTCAAAGGCGGCTCGGGTAAGACCACAACCTCAGCCCATCTCGCCCAGTTCCTCGCCCTGAAGGGCTATCGGGTGCTAGCCGTTGACCTCGACCCCCAGGCATCGCTGACCGCGCTATATGGAATCCAACCAGAATTGGACGAGAAGAAGTCCTTTTACGAAGCGTTGCGATATGACAACGAGCGCAAGTCGATCAAGGATGTAATTCAGCCCACCAACTTCCCCAACCTCGATGTCGTGCCTGCCAATCTCGAACTGCAGGAATATGAGTACGATACGCCGATCGCTATGCAGCGCAAAGACTCGACTGCCGGCAAGATGTTCTACACCCGTATTGGCGACGCGCTGGCTGAAGTCGATGATCGCTATGACGTCGTTGTCATCGACTGCCCTCCCCAGCTCGGCTATCTCACGCTGACCGCGTTGACTGCAGCGACATCCGTGCTCATCACGGTGCATCCGCAGATGCTCGACATCATGTCGATGTCTCAGTTCCTTTTGATGCTCGGCGAGATCCTGAAGAGCGTCGAGGGCGTGGGCGTCGACGTCTCGCTTGATTGGTTCCGCTACTTGGTCACGCGCTACGAACCGACTGACATTCCGCAACAGCAGATGGTCGGTTTCATGCAGTCGATGTTCGCTCAGCATATGATGAAGAACCATATGGTGAAGTCGACCGCGGTTTCCGATGCGGGCCTTACGAAGCAGAGCTTGTATGAAGTCGAGCGCGCCCAGTTCACGGCTACGACATATGATCGCGCCCGCGAGTCGATGGATGCTGTTAACAACGAAGTCATCGAGCAGCTTCAAAAGGCTTGGGGGCGGCGCATTGGCTAATCAATTGTCAGCCGTACAAATGGCGAGATTTCGCAACGAAAACAGCAGTGTTGTCGAACACGGAGTGTGCTCGCATGGCGCGTAAAGACGTATTTGCCAACATCACCTCTCCTTCAAACGAAGTGACCGAGCGCAAGGCTACACCAGGCTATGCCACTCATGGTGCTTCGCGGTCCATGATCAGTTCGCTAAGCGAGCTTCGGGATAAGGTTGCGCAAGCGGAACAACATGTTCCTGGCGACACGATCATCGAGCTCAATCCTGAGCTTCTCGACTCCTCGTTCGTCTCAGACAGAATCGGTGTTGATGACATCGCTTACACCGAGCTGCTCGAAGCCATTCGGGAGCGCGGTCAGGATACGCCGATACAGGTCCGCCCTCACCCGACGGTCGATGGCCGCTATCAGATCGTTTTTGGGCATCGTCGTGCGCGCGCTGCAAAGGATCTCGGGCGGTCGGTCCGCGCTGTAGTCAAAGCAATCTCGGATGCAGACCATGTCATCACCCAGGGTCAGGAAAACTCCGCGCGTGAGAACCTCTCGTTTATCGAGCGGGCAATGTTTGCTCAGCGGCTGGTCGAACTGTCTTACGACCGCTCGACGATCCAAACCGCACTATCCGTCGATGCACCTATGTTGACGCGAATGCTGTCGGTGTCGGGTCGTGTTCCGGCTGAAATCGCGACTGCGATCGGGGCGGCCAAGTCCGTCGGCCGTGATCGTTGGACCGAATTCGCGCAGCAGATCGAAAGGCCGGCAACGCTGGAACTGGCGCGGACCCTTGTTGACGATCCGGCATTCTCTTCGCTCGCCTCCGATGTGCGTTTCGAGCTGTTGGCGAAAGCGTTCAAAAAAGCAGCGAAGCACGCAAAGCGCCCAAGCAACGCGAGCGAATGGCGCGCAGATGATTCGAGCGTGCGGGCAGAGTTCAAGGGTAGCGGGAAAAGCTACTCTATCGCACTGAAGGCAAACGACGCGGCAAGGTTTGGTCGGTTCATCGCCGAAAACCTCGATCGTTTGCATCAGGAGTTTCTGAAATCAACTGAAACAGAAGGAAAATAGCGGCAAAAGAAAAAGGCCCCCAAACGTCGCCGTCGTGGAAGCCTTCCTCATGTCTAAGCAGCCTGAGAATCGCATTTCCATGAATCGCAGTCAAGAGTCTTTGGCGCCAGTTTGGTGAGCGGATTTCCTTTGCCTTTAGAAAGGTGAGAGGGAAATGCAAACAGGAAATGTGACGACGCCGTTTGGGCGGCGGCCGATGACGCTCGCCTTGGTAAAAGGTCAGCTCGCAACGGCGAACATCAAGGCGGGAAAATCCGTCGATAAATGGAAAGTTTATCGCAGCGCATGCGAGGCGAGAACAATGCTGGGTGTGCGTGACCGTGCCCTTGCCGTCTTAAATGCCTTGCTGACTTTTTACCCGGAGCAAGAGTTGAGCGAGGAGAGCAATCTCATTGTCTTTCCTTCGAATGCGCAGCTGGCGATCCGTGCCAACGGTATCGCAGGGACTACCCTGCGTGAAAACTTGGCTCTTCTCGTCGAGGCCGGACTTATCCAGCGCAACGACAGTCCGAACGGCAAGCGCTACGCTCGCAAAGGCAGCGATGGTAGAATAGAAACTGCCTACGGGTTCAGCCTTGCGCCGCTCCTTGCCCGCGCAGAAGAACTCGCGGTGATGGCTCACCAGGTTGCCGAGGAGAGCCGGCGGCTACGCATTATCAAAGAGCGCATCACGATCGCGCGTCGCGACATCCGCAAACTCATCTCAGCAGCAATGGAAGAAGGTGCGGCAGGCAACTGGCATTCGGTCGAAGACGCCCTCGTGTCTGCCATCGCGCGCGTCAAGACGGCAAAGACAGCAGCGTCGCTCGAAGCTTGCCTCGACGAGCTGACGTTGTTAAGCGAGGAAGCTATCAACATGCTGGAAATTCAGCTTATTTCGATAAAATCCGACACCAATGATAACGGAAACCGTCACCACATACAGAATTCAAATACCGAATCCTTATATGAACTTGAACCTAGCTCTGGAAAAGAGCAGGGCGAGGGGACGGTGCTAAAACCGAGAGGGCCTGCCGAGCCGAAAAAGGCTTTCCCGTTGGGTATGGTGCTTAGGGCTTGCCCGCAGGTTTCAGATTACGCAACGGGAGGTATAATCTCGCATTGGCGGGACCTGATGACCGCCGCCGTTGTCGTGCGGACCATGCTCGGGGTCAGTCCGTCGGCTTATCAAGAAGCCTGCGATGCGATGGGACCGGAGAACGCCGCGGTTGCGATGGCCTGCGTCCTAGAGCGGGCTGGGCACATCAATTCACCCGGCGGTTATCTGCGCGACCTGACGAGGAGGGCAGCACGAGGAGAGTTCTCGCTTGGACCGATGCTGATGGCGCTGCTTCGGACGCAAGAGCCCGAGGGACGCAAGTCGGCATGAAGCACTCGCTCCGAGACGCACGTCACCCCGGTTTTGCGAGAATCGCTGCCATGATATCAAGTTGTCAGCCGTACAAACGGACGTTTTCGCCAATGAAAATAAAAGGATGCCTACGCGGTATGGCGTAACTATCGTAGGGCGTCCTGGCAGCCGGTTGGGGTATGAGGCGGGCCGATATTTGCTGGATAAGGGTTTCCAAAGAATCAAGTAAGGAAGAGACTTCACAGGTAACTCGTAAACGGGCAAAGGCTCGCTAGAGCCGTTCGGATATATGTAGGCCTCTAATGGAACCCGCTGAACGCGATATCAGCAATTATAGACCAGGTCGCGCCCCCGAAGGTCTGCCAGCACTGTGGGAAATAATGTCAGACACTGTAAATCACCACTTCATTCCGCAGTTCTACCTCAGAGGTTTTAGCGACGCTGTCGTTAAGCGGAAGGCGCAGGTGTTCGTGTTCGACCAATCGACAAAGAAGTCATTCCGCACGCTGGTCCGAAACATCGGAGCTCGCCGAAATTTCTTCCGCATCGAGGCAGAGGGATTTGATCCGAACCATGTGGAAGACGGCATGGCAGAAATCGAGGGTGAGATCGCCCCGCGCCTGGCTGAAGTGATCGAAACGAAAAGCTTCCCATCCGATGACCATTTCACCTCTGTCATGCTGTTGATGGGGAACGTGGCTGTCCGTAATCCCCGCTTCCGTTCGATGCTGGAAGACCTCCACATCCAAGTTGCCTCAGGCATGATAAGGATGTCACTTCAGGACAAGGATAGATACCATGACTCGATACGGCAGGCTCGCGAGGGCGGCGCCCCGATACGCGACGACATAGGCTACGAGGACATGAAGGGGTTTATAGATCGCGGTGAATACAGGATCGCAATCGATCAGACCTATCTGATCGGCTTGGAGCTCGACGCCGTTCCAACGATTGTTGAACAGTTGGCTCGAAGAAGCTGGGCGTTAGCATCGGCTCCTGCGGGATCGACCTTCACAACCTGTGACGATCCTGTTGTGCTGGCATGGGCCGATGGTAAGGATCAGGGGCCGTATTCACCCGGGTTCGGTCTTGAGGGAACCATTGTCATGTTTCCCATCTCGCCCGAGCTCGCCCTTATCGGTCTGTTCGTGAAGCAACCTCCGAACCGCGCATTTCGACGTGATCAAGTTGCCGACATGAATACAAGCATGGCGAAGAATGCAACAAAGCAGCTCTATGCCAGAGACGGCGAATTTGAGCTCCATACTCGAACAGAGTCCTACACCCGCGGCAAAGATCTGGTGGCCGCGCTGTGGCGGCAGGCTGCGGTGAAGGGTCAGTAGAATGGAACAGAAGAGAGAGCTGAAATTCGGCGACGATATGGTCGGTGCGCTCAACAATTGGGGCGAGAAGGCTTTGATCCCTGTGTCGATCGTTGGCGGAAAGCACATGGAACGACGCGAGGCAAACAGGGCTAAGTTCAAGGAAAACGACATCACGCTGACGGAAGCACACGCTTTTGCCTGCAGCGCGCTAATGAATCTTTTTTCGAGAAATGCCGGCAGGAAGATTAAGGAAGATCCTAAAGCGAGCAAGCAGATCAATTTGTTGTCACATTTCATGCAGGGCATCCATCTATGCGAAGAGGCGATCGTCGAGGGGCTCTACGTGCAGGCGGCGACCCTTCTGCGACAGGAGCACGAGATCGTCTCAGCTGTTCAGGAGCTCGGGATCGATAAGCGCAGAGACGGGAAGACGCCGCACGCCACGATCGGCGTTTTGAAGAATATGGGAAAAGTCTACGGTGACCTCAGCGGTGCCGCCCACGTTTCCCAGTCGGCACTTCTTCACGATATCGTAGAGATGGAGCAGGGTGAACTTCGTGGGCCATCGGCGTTCCCGATCTACCATCGCGACCTCGCCCGGAACCTATATTCGCTGCATGTCTGCTACATTGTGATGATCGGTAGGCTGACCAGCCAGATCCACGATGCCATCGGCCTTGACGGAGCGTCTGAGGACGAGGAGAAGATGCTTTACCATGCCATGGCGACGCTGGAAGGAGAGGGCCTCATTAATATCGAGGAGGCCCCCTTGGATAAGCCGATTGCGACGGTTGGCTAGGCCGAGCCTTCCACGGCCACCACCTGATTGTCATTGAGGGAAACGGGCGGCCTTTAGGTCGCCTGTTTTCGTTCATAAGCCTTGCCGATCCCACTCCCGCTGAAGATATCTCCGACCAATCTCGCAGAACTCGTGCCGTGTGGCTCCCAGCAGCCCCATTTGCCGAGCGACTGCGACTTTGCCGTCAAGGTTTGGATCGTCCGACCACCATTGCGGGCGCCCCATGCCTGGACTATGGCATTGAACACCCGCATCTCTGCCGTCGTAGTTTCGAAAAATCAGCTTGGAGCTATGGGCGGCGCCGTAGACCGTCATCAAGATATAATCGACCGAGAAGTCGTTCTCTACCGCGAGATCGGAGGATGAGTACTTGAGAAAATTGTACGGGTGCTGCAGGCCGGTGAACACCTCGTTTTCGAGATCTGGGGGGAGCTCTGCTTCTTTCAGCATATCTCGCACGCTGTTCAATCCGACGCTGGCGCGGCCCTTTCCTAGGATTTCCATGATGGCGGTCGCGGCGCTGGCGAGCACGTGAGCCGAGATCGGATCTTCGTCAATCAGGAATAGCCTGATCGATCTCCTGCCTGTTCAACCGAAGGTATTCGATGCCGGGGTTCTCCTCGGCGATCGGCAACGCCGCGGCGCGCTCGTCCAGCGACATTGTGGTCTTTCGGCGTGCCATATCTCGATTTCCTTCCTTCGGTGTGGTCTTGTGGTCAGCACATTCGCACCATCCAATTTCTCAAGCAATTTCGGCGAGTCAATGACGGTTGAACCAGGGACATTTTCCGAGATCGAGCAGGAGGCCATCGTCCTCAGTGCTGTCATCAGTATGGTCGACGACATGGTCAATCACGCGATCTTCTGTCCCCTTGACGATAAGCGCACTGACACGAACCTCCTTCCACAGACCGCCGGAAGCCTGCGGCAGTTCGGGACCTTCCTCCGGGACTTTCTGTCACCGGTAACGGGTAAGGGTGGCTCGCGCCTGCCATTCAGCCTGCCAAAGCCGCCAAAGGATGGCAGTAAAGTCGATCACACGACACTTTATTATCTGAAGCGCATCTGCGAGAAACCGCTGATCGGAACGAAAATCGATCACCTCAGCCGGATCGTTCAAGAGTTCAGCGACTGGCTCGAGGCCTATTCTTTCGTAGAAAAGGTCTGGTTAGGCAGTATCGAGGTGAAGGTGGATCTTCGGATCAAGCGAATCGAATTCATCCGTATGAGCGGTGACATCGGAAAGCACAACTTCCTGCGTCTGGGTGGGCAAGCAAATTCCCTCCGCAGGATCTTGGCCGATAACAAGGTCGAGATCGATGAGAGCGACGCATATCTGGCATTGCCGGACTGTTGGGATTGGTTTCACACCCACTTGCTCGCCTACCACGCCAGCACGATCGCGGAGTTTTTGAACAACATCCGTTATGCGATCCGGCTCTACATCACGCCAGTGGCGAAGGAACGGTACAGAGTGACTGGAAATGTCGATGGATTGGAGATGTTCACTTTCGAGCGGCCAGACGAGATCGTCAACAAGTTCGCTTGGGCCCAGTTCTTCGAGCTGATGCAGGGATCACTACGGCAGCCGAATTTCCCGCCTTTCAGCGTAGCCCAGACAATGAAGATGCGGTTCTGACCGAGGAGAATATCAGTATGGCAAAAATCTTCGATCGGTTGGCCATGATGCAGCTAACCGGACATTGGGCGACGGTTTTCGCGCGAATGCCGTCAAAGTATGCGAGCAGCACGTCCGCTTCGTCGTGTGGCACTGTTATAATAGCTGGATGCCTGCTGGACCGAGCGATGCCGTGACTGCTCCATCGCCTCGGGGAGGGGGATACCGCGGTTGGCGGCCTCGGTCAGATATCCCGACCGCAGCCCGTGCGCCGAAAAGTCCCCACTCTCCAACCCGGCCATCTCAGCCCGCTGCTTGAGGATTGCGTTGACCGACTGCGGATCGATCGCCCGCCGCGATACAGTTCCCCAGCGTCCGATAGCCCGAAACACGCTTCCGCTCTCGATCTTGGCTGCCGCCATCCAGGCATTGAGCGCCTCCACCGGCCGGCCGGTCAGATTGACGACATCGTCCTGTTCCCCGGAGGTGGTTTTGGTGCGACCGAGATGGATGGCGAGAGAGGGGAGGGGAGGGCCATCGGGTATCTCGATCGGCGGCTCGACGGTCAGCTGCTCGCATCGAAGCCCGGCAATCTCGCTGCGGCGGCGGCCGCCGGACGCGAATGCGACCATCAGGATCGCCCGGTCCCGCAGATCGCGCAGGCTCTCGGTCGCGCAGGTCGCCAGTAGTTTTGCCAGGACGTCACCGGTGACCGCCTTGGCGCTCTTGCGGCCCCGCGTCCGGGGGACAGCGCGAACCGCAAGGCGGATGGCCGATTTCAAGGCCGGGGAGGCGAACGCGCCGTCCAGGCCACGCCATTTGGTCAGCGTCGACCAGTTCGCCATCCGCCGGCGCACCGTGGCGGGCGCGTGGGGGCCAACGGACTTCAGAAATCCTTGGCTCCGTAGGTTCTCGTCTACCGCGGCCGACATACCGTGATCGGCGTCCGTCTCGCGTCGGTGCGGATCCCAGAGGTGATGCGCGACGAATTTCAAAAGCAGCGCCTCGGGCGCCGGCCAGGGCAGGGAGGATCCGGTCGCGGCCATGCCCCAAGCTTCGAGATAGGCGAGATCCGAAGTCAGGGCGCGCAGCGTATTGTCACCCATGCCCTGGTTGACGAGATGGCGCAGCGTCTCGACATCCTGGTCGGTCAAAAGTTCGGCGAGCTCGTCGCGACGCTCGATCGGCAGCACGGCGGCGATGGTGTCGAGTTCTTCGGCGCGCCGCTCGACGGCGGTCAGTGGTGTCTTCGGTTTGGCCACAGGCGCTCCAAAAGGACGGTTTCGGCGGCCTCTGAGACCGTGATTTGCCCCGATTCTTTCCGATTTGCAGGCCGAAATCAATCTACCATCGATAAGAGATACTTATCGATGGTTATAGGCATGACCGTCGATCATAGCATGTGAGGAACCGCAATATTCATATAGAGTTCCTATAAGAAATCATTTACCATGATTTCAATGGCTTACGATCTCGCGAAAATCAGCATGACAGCCCTGATCGGGCCGGCTTTCGACGCCGGTATCGCGCTGACGCGGCTGGACGAGCGTATCGCCCGTTCGCCGGTCGGCCAGGGTTTTCTCGAGCGCGCCCAGTTCGCCGATGCCTGCGCTTCGCTGTGGATCGACGGCGAACTCGTCCATCTCGAAGACCTCGTCCTTCATGATGCAACACGCGATATTCGCACGCCAACCCACGAACTGACAATCGCCCGCGACGTGCTCCGGACCCGCCGACGCATCGCCGCACAGCCGCCGGATTGGGCTTTGTCCGCAGAGGGTATCCGAACTTTGCGACAGACGTCGGACATCAATCCGATAGGCGCGGAGGCGGTGGAGCCGACCGATGCCATTCGGCGCGTGGTCGCGACCGATCCGGAAGGGGAGGGCGCCGACGACGCCGACACCGAAAATCTGCCCAGTCTCGACTATGCGGCCATCGACGCGGTGCTCGCCCGATCCGACGCGGCGATCGAAAAGGCAACACGGCCCGGCCGCGCCGCGGCGGGCAGCCGTGCGTCGGAGAAAGATCCGATGATCTACGATCTCGATTGGGACGAGGATGCCAGGCTCGACGAGTGGCGCGGCGTGTTGCGACAGATAGGCGATCTCCCGGCGGTGCTGCAGGCGATCGTTGCCCTCGATGGCTGGAACGAGCTTTCCGTGCTGCAGCACGCGCCCTGGCTCGGCCGGCTGTTTGCTGCATCGATCCTGCGCCAGTCGGGCATCACGTTAGGTGCTCATCTCGCTGGCATCAACCTTGGCCTGAAAACCATTCCCGTCGGTCGGCGCCGGCATCGTGATCGGGAGACCCGGCTGCTCGCCATCGCCCATGGGCTGATCGCGGCCGCGGAGATCGGGCTGAAGGAGCATGACCGGCTGGCGTTGGCGAAAACAATGATGGACCGAAAACTGGAGGGGAGGCGGACATCGTCTAAATTGCCGGAGCTGGTCGAACTGGTGATGGCAAGGCCGCTGGTGTCGGCCAAAATGGTGGCGAAGACGCTCGAGGTGACGCCGCAGGCGGCGCGGCGGATTGTTTTGGAGTTGGGCTTGCGGGAGATGACGGGACGGGGGAGGTTTCGGGCGTGGGGAATAGCATAATGCGCGTTGGACGGTTGTAAACTCTCATCACTCCCGATCGCCGAGACTCATTATGCCAGTACGACCATCGGCTGCCCATTTGTCCCAATATGCCAACCGCGATTTTACAAATTCTTTGCGGTCGTCCGCCATGTGGGGCGTGCTATCAACGATCAGATCTTTGCCTTCAATTCTCGACCGATTTGGCGCCCAGAGCGGGCCCATCTCCAGTGTCGCCGGCATAGACACTGCTTGATACCCGCCGTCTCGAAACTTCACGGTCATATACTGGTCATGGTCTTTTATCGGATGTAGGCGATCGAACGTCATGTAATATTCGCCATCCCTACTGAGGTTGGCACGAAGGCCATTCAGTCGCGTGTTTCCCTCGATTTCAGATCGGCGGCCGTAAATCAGCACGTACTGAGGGACGAAGGTGCGCCAGCGCGGCAACCCGTCCATTAGGTAGTGATCACAGAACAATCTCTGGTTTGAAGCGTCGCGGAACCAGCTTTTCCAATGGGCGATTTGATTTTGCGCCTGGGTGAATTGCGCTGTCGGTTGACCACTTTTGGTGAACATCTTTTTCTTCGGGGACTCTATCTCAACAAGTACCGCATAAATGTGCAAACTGTCAGTCGCGAGCCACAGAAAGTCTGGGATATGCTCGCTGAAGCCCGGCAGAGATGGTTGAGTGATCATCGCTGCGGGGAACGCGCTGTGCCCCGATGGACCTGACATGCTCTGCCCGCCAGGGACCATGCACGGATGTGTCTCAAGAAATTTTTGGAAGATCGCCTCGTCGTGATGCTCAGCTGAATCAAGCAAGTCGCGCCAATCTCGCCGCACCAGCTCGCTATAGCGTTCCCAAGTTAAAGGTGGGGGCCCGCTTTCCAGTTTATAGGTTCGCTCAGCAGTCAGCACTTCTTTGCCCCTTGATGCTTTTCCCAATCGGTCACTCGCCATCCCTCTTCGCCAATCGATCGGGAGGTCTATCGGATTTCGCCTGTCACGCTCATTCAGCCGAGGATCGTGCCCGGCACAAATCGTACCGTTATTGCGATAGTCGCTTTAAGGTTCGAGCACATACTCGCCGAAACCGACTGGCTCCCGCTTCCAGCCATCCCCATACACCAGTTCGCGCAATTGCCCATAAAACGGCTAGCCCACCGCACCAATACGGTAGAGTTGTTTCCGTAACGCCCCAAAAGCTCTTGCCCCAGTCGTACAGGGCACTTCCAATCGCACCGAGCAAGATGACCCCTATCATATAGAACAGGAGGCCCGGAGTGCTCGCTTGAAAACTCGCAAACGCCGTAAAGTCCTGAATTGGATCTTCTTTCGAACCTTCACGCCAATGATAAATGATCAGGCGAGAGAGGAGCCGCTCCTCTTCGGCAGCGTCTCGCGCGGCAATCTCACGGCCACGCAGGTAAGAGGCCCATAGTTTTGCTTCAAGCCTGCGCACCTTTCGTAAAGGGGCATGCTGCGTAACAAGTGCATGACCAAGCTCGCGGATCAGAAAATAATGCACGCGGATGATATTAAAAGCGTTGGCAGAGGCCCGCTTTGCGATTGAATGGGGGAAGCTACGCTGTTCGTTCAGTCTGAGCTCGGTCAACTCTAATCGCTGTGACGAACTGACGAACACCTTCTCTTGCCCGACTATCTCTTGTGTGAATAGAGATTGGGTTTTGCCCGTAAGGTGTAGCCTGAGGCGAATATACTGCGGTCCAGCCCCAGCAAGCCGTAAGCGCGTGCACATGGCCTCGGTCAGCGTAATAGTCGAGCCAGGTCCTTTCAGGCCGTCTTCAACCGGCGTCAGGACGAGGTCGTCACCGACGTTCACTTTGTGAACAGTTACAAACGGCTCACCATTGGTTGTTGTCTCGTATCGCAGGTCGGTCTTGCTCCCGACCTCGACGACCATGTTAAAAACCGCGTCCAATGTCTGGTCGTAGGCCATCACCGCGCTCAGATCCTGAAACTGATCGAGTTGGAGCGATATCGGAAAATATAAGTAGATCCGTTTGACCAATTCAATCTCGGACAACCGAAGGCCGATGTCGAGAAAATTGGTTTTTGACGGGTTGTCTCGCCAAAGGTTGAAGTGAATCTCCAAGTTCGGCCGCTGCGGGTCGCGATCGATCGGTGCGGTAGAATGATCATACTCCTCCGGCTCGTACCAAATCGCCAAAGTTCCGTTCATCTCACATCAGACCTTTCAAACCTTCGAGCTCAATTGACGATCAGACTTTCATCAACTTCGCCTAGATCTAGAATGCTCGAAAATTGAGCATCGGTAAGCGCACGCAAATCCCACTTGGGCTGAACCGCAATGCCGACAACGTCCAGAAGAGCGGCGCGATTTGGGCGTTTCGAGAAGGCGGCGTTGTAGGTCAATTTCGCAGCGTACAATGGCCGCCCATCGTCGTAGCGATCCCTGAGCTGTTGTTCGCCGAATACGCTATGGTCCTTTGCAAAGGACACAAACGCGTTTGCGTCTTTAAAATGCTTGCGAGAGTAGGTTTCTTCCACCACGCATACCGAAGTTGCCACAGAACGATAATATGCTTTCCCTTGGATGTCCGTCGTGCGGTAAATTACGACGAGGTCGCCTCGTTTCATGCGATTTAAAGAGAGCCCAGCGATATAGACCTTATGAATCGAATTGGTGTGAGGAACGTCTTCTTCCGAAAATGGATCTTCTGTCTTGAGGATTGAGTCCGGCAGCAAATCCGTGTGGAACTCCGGCTTGATCGCCAGCAGCCATTTGGACTTTCCGGCGGTCTGCATCAACGGATAGTCTTTGACGATGTCATTCGCCAGGTCGGCAAACGAGCGGAGTAGAACGAGCTCTTCCCCATTGGGCGTGGATTTTATGCCCTTTTGCTCAAAGCCGTACCGCTTGAAAAGGCTTATAAGCGAGACGTGCGTATCGAAAACGGTAACGTAAACCTCTGAAACGCCCTCCAGGATAGCGTGATCAAAGATGCGCTTTATGATCCTTTCGCCGAGTTTGGTTCCTTTCGCATTTACCTTCAGAGTTCCCACCTTAAGCCGGCGCTTGGCAGGCAGAGGCGGATGAACATCTGTAATCGCTCCAGTCTCGACCTTGATATAAAGGAAACCACGAACCCCCTGTCCGACATCATCGTCAATGACATATACCGGTTCCGCCGCTTTCTTGGCGAACCAGTTTGAAAATTCCTGGTATTGCGCCTTCAAACTGTCGAAGAATTTGTCGTTGAGATCCACATCTTTGAATTTTGTCGGGCGTAGAGTCTGCCCCATGCGCCTTCCCCCCGAATCGTATGAAAATACAGCCTACCAGTGCAACGAATAGATCATTCCGCGGGCACAATTTGAAGTAGCGAGGAAGGTAGATTATCGAATAATGTTTGTAGCAAAGAGGCCAACTGCTATCCGCTAAAGAACAATTGTCTGCATGAGCCAGAGGCATCAACAATCTTTTGTGGCTACGGGGTAAAGGGGGCTCGCTCCGTCGTGCTCTCGTAAATAGTCCTCATAGGACTGTATGTCAGGGTTGCCCATATCAATCGCAAATTCTTCGCCAAAAATTGCTAGTATAAAAAACAGCAAATTCTTATCTGTGTAGACGAAGTCATACTCATGTAGCATCTCGAAAGTATCGGTCCCATCACGAAACCGCTGATCAAAGCGATAGAGACTGCGGCGGTGGAATTGCCATTCTTTAGGCTTCTCTCCAACGCGGACAAATTTTCTCAAAGCCTCCAAACCTTCGTTAGAAAGCAATTCTTCGCGCCAACCGTCGACTTGCATGACCCTCAGCGCGAGCGCTTCGATCGCAACTTTCCCAATGAAGCGAGACATGAGATGAGGATCGACTTGTGATTTGTGTGGGATGGGCACCAGCAAAGTGCCTTGAGTTTCCGCGAGCAAGGAACGTTCAAGCTCACTGGCTCGGCTCCTATCTTTTGGCTCCACGAAAATCCCGGTTGCATCCATCCCGATGTTTATTGGAATTTTCGAATGGGAAATGTGGCCGCTCATGGGCGGAATACGGCCCCGTTTGTTTGGGACCGCCATCATGCTACGCAGGTGACGAAAGTAGTCCGTCTCGAGTAGCGGGCCTTCAATCTTCCGCGCGAAGTAATTGTTGCAGCGGTCGCATACGATGCCAGATGGCAGCGTATGCTCAAAGTTACCCAGTGATTCGGGAACAATATGCTCAACCGAGCGCGATTGCGTCGCATCCCCTCGACAAAAAATACATTGCTTGAAGTTCGTTCCCCCTAAAACTGCGGCAAGAATGCAGAAAGCCCAGTTCAAATTTGCGTTCCATGTCTCCCGACAAGAATATTCCTTGCAAGGAATGTTCCTTCGGGGTAGCAACTCCACAACATGGAGTAGCATAGCATGGGCAAACTGGCGGGAAAAGTTATCGAAGCTTCGGCAGCCACCGAGCCACGCGACGAGCATGCCGCCGGCGTCGATCTGCGTCGACTTCGGCTTCTGTCTGGATTGACACAAGCCGAAATGGCTATCCGCATGAATATCCAGCAAGCAGCCGTTTCAAAACTTGAAAAGGGTGGCGAGGTTCACCTGTCCACGGTCAAACGCTACGTGGAAGCTCTTGGTGCGTCGTTGCGCGTAGACGCAGTCTTTCCCGCAAATGCTCGCCTTGTCTTGCGCGTGAAAGAGACCTTCGACATTGAATACGGCAACGACGATCAGCTCGTCTTTCCCCTCTTGGCAGATGAGCCGTTTCGTCCGCAGCGAGATGTTGTTCTTTCCATTCGTCCGCAATACTCGGAGAAAATTATGGAAGGACGCAAAACAGTTGAGCTTCGCCGGCGATTTCCGGTTTCCGCGCCTGGGGGGACCTTGGCATACATCTATTCGACGTCGCCAATTCGAGCGATGGTCGGAATTGCGGAGATCAAGGATGTGCTGAAGTTGCCCGTGCAGCAAATCTGGTCCGAGTTTGAAGACACCGCATTTATCGAGCGCAATGATTTTGAAAGCTATTTTCAGGGTTTAGAGTTTGGTTTCGCTCTGCTCTTTGAAGATGTTAAGCCATTCTCCCGGCCCGTGCCACTCACGGAGTTGCGAGAGAAATTTGGATTCGAACCACCACAGTCATTCCTGTACGCGAGCCGCGATCTGCGAAAGGCCCTGAGAGATGAGGCAACAGTCGTATCTCATTGATACGAACATCCTGATTGGCCTGGAAGACTACCACGCGGTGGAAGCCGCATACGCTAAATTCTCAAGTCTCGCCGCGGCCCACAAGATCACGATTTTCGTTCACGAGGCGGCCCGCGACGACATCGCCCGCGATAAGAACGCGGAACGTCGCCGAATCTCCCTAAGCAAAATCTCAAAATACCAAGTCTTGGGAAAACAGCGCGGCCTGAGCCAAGCCGCTCTTGACGCTGAGTTCGGCCCTTTGAAGCGGCCCAATGACATAGTCGACGCAACTCTCCTCCACGCCTTGAAAAGTGACGCTGTCGATTTCCTTGTTACGCAGGACAAAGGCCTCCATGAACGCGCCTTCAAACATTCTGCCGAGCTTGGGCGGCGCATCTTGTTCGTTGGCGACGCTGTCGATCTTCTCACGCAGACATACGAGCCAAAGCAGGTCCCAATCAGGCATGTTGCCGAGGTTGAGGCTCATACCATCAACAACAAAGATAACTTCTTCGACAGCCTCCGCCAGGGGTATCCGGAGTTCGACGATTGGTGGCGCGAGAAGTGTGTTCGCCAACACCGCCCGTGCTGGGTTGTTTATGATGACGACGAACTCGCGGGTCTGATCGTTCGAAAGGATGAGAGTGCGACTGACACAGATGCGGTGACGAAAGCCAACAAGATCTTGAAAGTCTGCACCTTCAAGGTGGCGCCCGACAAACGCGGTGTCAAACTCGGGGAGCTACTTTTAAAACAGGTCCTTTGGTACGCCCAGCGCAACGGCTACGACTTGGCGTATCTCACGACATATGAAGACCAAGCGGCGCTGATGAACCTCCTGGAATTCTATGGCTTTACTCATGCCGGCACGAAAGACAACGGCGAGCTCATCTATGAACGGGCTTTTTCCTCTGCAAAGCTACTTGATGATCCCGCCATGTCGATTTTCGAGACCGCAAGGAAAAACTACCCCCGCTTTCTTGTGACAGACCAAGTTCGCGCCTTCGGAATTCCTATCAAGGAAGACTATCACGACACCCTCTATCCCGATCTATGGAAGCCTAAGCAGCCGGACTTCTTCGTCGGCGCTTCTCGGGCCGACCGCCCGACCCGGCCAGGTAATACGATCCGGAAAGTCTACCTATGCCGAGCGCCGTCAAACCTCGGCGACGCGGGCTCTCTGCTGTTCTTCTACAAGGGAGCATCAAAGGAGCGTCCTTCCCAAGCCATGACGACGCTAGGAATTTTGGAGAGCGTTACATTTGCGAGCTCCACCAGAGAATTGATGCAATTGACGGGCGGCCGATCGGTCTACAGCGAGCAGCAACTTGAGCGGTGGCAGGCGACGACGGCCCGGCCGGTCAAAGTCATCAACTATCTTTTGGTCGCCTATATAGATCCCGTGGTCGGGCTAGATGAATTAAGAGATTTGGGTATTGTGAACGGTAACCCGCAACAATCGATCTACGAGATTCGGCCTGAGATCCTTCCGAAGCTTCTCAATCGCGCCAACCTTGAGTTTGAGGTATGACCAGCGGTCACCGGCTTCGCGCCCTCTTCTCGGCCATTGAAATTAGCTCGGTCACGGAGGTTAAGCGGACATGCCGGCGACCTGCGAGCGCCAATTAGATTCGACGTGGACTACCGAATCAGCACATCGAGCTAAACAAGTAATTCCGCCTCGCTTAAAATGTCCTCCGGCCGAAAGAAACCCTTTGCACGAATTGCGGCCTTGGCGCTCGCAACGTCCGCCACGAACATCACGACGGCAAGATCTTGGATGGCGCGTGAGCAACACACGTAGAACAGTCGGCGGGTTCGTTCAATCACTGAGTCCTTGCGTTCGGCGATGTTTTCGTCGTCTGTTTTTGACAGGTCGGTGATCCCAAAATACTTGCCGTAAGAAAAAAGGGTTTGCCCCTTGCCCTCCTCGTCGTCGAGAAGAACCATAACTCTGTTAAATTCGGCGCCCTTGACACCCTGCTGGGTGGCGAATGGCGACAAGTCCTCGATGTAGGCTCGATAATTCCACAGCTCGCTTGCCGGACACGCAAAAAATGCAGTCATGGGGAGGTGTTCTGGATCGAGCTCATCGGCCGGATCGAGCGGGAGCGCGAGATGTCGAGACATTCGCTCGTCGGCGGCCAGCAGCGTCGTCTCAATCGCGAACGAAAGCAACTCTCTGATAGTCGTAGCAGGATTTGAAAAAAGCCGGTTGAGCTCAAGCGTTGCATCGTCAAGGCGTTTTAAGGTCTCGATGAAATCTCCGTTTGTCTTCGGAGCAGAAAGCGGACCCTTGTCCCGCAAAAGATTCATAATCTCGATCTCGTCACCGGCACGCACAGCGGCCGTCAAGGGCAGGAGAAAATTGATGAACGGCCGCAGAGGCCATGCAGTCCCGTCGACGAGACCTTCTTTCAGGCTGTCCGGCGAATCATCGTTCAGCGAAGCATAAAGATTTGGGAAACCAAGCCGCGTAGCGGCCATACGATGCACCACTACCAGCATCCGGACGCTGGCCTCATCATGATCGCTCAACCACAGAGGATCTTCGTTCGCCCGGCCAAGAAACGCTCGTACCTGGCCGACGCGTGCCGTGCGATGTTCGTCCGCGGGCAGTACGAAGATCCTCGCGGTGCCTTCCAATAAGACGTGCTGATCTCCCCGGCGGGTCGTCCTGCCTCCCACCTGTCGAAGGCCATCATCTTCGGCCCGTATCGCATTGACCACCCTAAGGACGCTCTGCGAGCTACGAAAGTTTTCCGGCTTCTGAATTTCTGTCCATCCATCGCCAAGTGCGACGGCGCCTGCGCCAGTGGTGTAGATCTTCTGCATTGGATCACCGAAGAACCCTACGCAGAATTCATGCTGAACGGTCTCCGCGACGGTACGAAGGACGTTTACGAAGTTCGGCGTGGTATCCTGGCTTTCATCGACGAAAAGGACAGGGTACCGGGCGGCAAGAAGGTCTCGAAGAAGTTGCTTTTCTGCTAGGAGAGCCGGGACCAACTTGATGATGTCCGAATGTCCAAGCACGCCGTGTCCGTAGTCGCTGCCTGTCCCGTATGTGAACCTGTCCAGCCCGGCGACGATCTCCTTCTGCAGTCGATATCTGGTGACCGCTGCTTCGATTTTCGGACGGGAAGCGGCACGCGTACCAGGCTTCGCGAGTCTATCGCTTTCTTTTGCAATCTTCTCGTCTAGCCGCGAGAGGATCCAGTCGCGGATATCGAACTGGAAAGACTGGACGAGCGACCACAGGAAGCTGTGAATCGTGGAGACACGGCAGAGAGGGTCGTCTCCGACGTCGCTTCTAATCTCGTTTACTGCCACGTCCGTGTAAGTGATGCAGGCGACCTGCTGTCCGCGCACGCGAAGCTCACTTCCTCGTGTCTGCGATAGATGAGACAGTGCTTTGATCAAGGATGTGGTCTTTCCGGACCCAGCCCCCGCCACCATGACGAAGTTCGTCGGCGGTCGCGTGTCGAGCGCCGTGCGCAGGTCGACGTCCGCCTGTGTGTCGGGCTTGCCAATTCGACTTGTCATAGGAGCTCCTCGAAGAGCCCAGGCTCCCCGCCGGCGTCACCTTCGTCGTCGCCGGGGTCTGGAGGCGTGACTTCACGTTCGAGCCACCGAAGTCCGTCAGCGATGTACCGGGGTACGAGCCAGTCCGACGGGTTCTGCTCCAGAAGCGCCAACGCGAAGTCTGTCTTGTGAAAGCTTGAGCCGGCGATCTTCCTGTGTAGACGCGCCGAGATTGCCGCCAGATCAAGCTTTGCAGCACCTTGAACACGAAGTTTGAGGTTCTTGCGATCCTTGTCCTGCGACCACACCAGATTTTCGAGTGCGAATGCCTCTTCTAAAGTTCGCCCCCCAAGGACGGCGGTCTCCTCCTTCCATGCGACATCGACAGCGGTCTGATACGTCACCCGAACAAGCGCTCTGTTGGCGCCTCTGACCTGGATGCAGTCGCTTTCTTCGGCAGCAAGCAGCTCCGCGATTGGCTTTTTACCTGGCAGCCACTTGATGAGCGTCTGGTTCGAAGTCACCGCGCCCTCGACCGAGACCATGCAGGCCGTTCCGGGGCCGGGCTCTCCGTCTTCGTCTTCAAGTTCCTCCTCTTCCTCCGCGACTACAAGCGCTCCCAAAGCCTCCTCATCTGGAGCTAGTTGGTTCGCCGCGAGAGCGTCGGCAGGCTGATCGACGTTGTCTTCGTCCACGTCGTGCTCAGGCGCCGCCCCCGGAAGGACACTGTCGATATCGGTTATGATCAGCGTCGTGATGCCGAGAAAGTCCACCAGACTTTTGAACCGGTGTCCGAACGCACCGCCGATTTCGAGGACGCTCAGATAGGCTGATCGGAGACGGGGAGCTGCGGTCGCTATCATCTGCGGTAGAAGAAGACGTTCGACATTCCCTTCGACAAGCACTGCGGCGTCCGCGAAGAAAAGGTCGCAATGAGTGAGCTTGAGATATCGCTCGAGGAAGTTTCGAGATGGTGATGATGTGCCGTGGTAGAAGGCCGACAAGTTGAGCACTTCGGACGTGTGTGAGGTCGCGCCAGCCGTACGTCGAAAATATCGAATGGGACGGAAGCCGCGCTCGTACAGAATGTGCGAAGAGTGGGTCGAAACCACGAGCTGGCTCGTGTAGTACTGGGCGTCGGCGCCGTCAATATTCAGTATGTCGAGGACTTTGCGGACGAATACCTGTTGAAGCTGGACATGCAGGTGGGCTTCCGGCTCCTCAATGAAGACCAGGTGAAGAGGCGGCCTGCTTTCTTCGACGTCGAGCCATCTCGCGTGCAGATCAAGCAGTTCGACGACCATGTAGATCAGGTTCTTGAACCCGAGCCCGTTGTAGCGGTCGGGGAGCGTCGGCAAGACGCCATGCTGATCTGCTTCGCCGAGTGCATAATGCACTCGCGTACCGTCCTGGGAGCTCATTATCGTAGCGGGGTTCAAAGCTGTCTTGATGAGCAGGCGCGGGTTGCCCAGACCGGGATAGCCAAGCTCTGCAAGCCGGTTGAGCGTTGGTCCGAATACCCGGTCAAGATGCTCGTTAAGCATCGTCTCCGAATCTGCCAGGGCTCGCTGCGCCTCGAAGTCTGCGGCTCGTTGCTCAAGGTTTCGCTGATAGAACCTTCCAAGGACTCGTGACAGCTCTTCCGCGCGCGTCCCGCCCGATGAATCGGAAAGGTGACGCTGTGCATGCAGGAAGTCTACCTTGACGAGTCCAGCGAGAATATCCTTTCCGCCACGGCCCTTGTCGGTAGATATCAAGCGGGGAACGTAGCCCGGTTGCTCGCGTAATTCGTCGTCGAAGCGAGGTCGATCAAGAACGTAGTAGCGGAGGTCGAATCCTTTACGGAGTCTAATGCCGCTCTCGTCGCGCAGATAGTCGCACAGCGTTCTTGGTGACGGATGATAGCCGGGAGCTCCGTTTTCGCCGGCGCGCGAGTTCGCCGCGGCAAGAGCGTAGGCGGCCTGAAAATCCCGTAGCAGCGCCGCGGGATCAGTGGCCGCAAATTCGACCCGGATGCCGACCGTGTTTCCCGTAAAGGAAAGGCTGGGAAGAAGATCGACGACTCTGTGGAGGTTCGCCGGTTCCACACTGAACCAGATGTCCATGGAGATTGCGGGTAGCACGGCGTCGGGAACGCCCGCTCCGAAACCGTCGATCGAATCCCAGCATTCCGAACTGAAATCGTGAATGGAAAACCGCTCGCGCGAAGCGGCGGTGAAGAGCTGGAGAGCGTGCGTGGCGGACGTCTTTCCGCTGTTATTCGCTCCTACCAAGATAGAAATATCGGAGGCAAGATCTAAGCGCACGTCTTGGAGGCGACGGAAGTTGCGAATTCGTATGGATTCGATGTGCATGAAACTTTCCGCCAACAATACCCTCAATAATTGTACTGTAGCTTAAGGAGGCGTGATTCGTAATTGTAAGCGGATACCCGCGTCTAGTTTTAATGAAGAATAGGGACGGTCTCAAATGGCTCGATGCACAGCACCATCGCGGGGCCACCGCACAGCAAGTGGTAGAGCAGAGTGCCCTGCTTGCGGTGGTGGCTCTAGCCGGTATGGCGGCTACGGGTACGGGGCGTATTCGCCCCCGTCCCGGTCATACTCCTCCCCGTCCTACTCCTCTTCGTCGGGCCGTAGCGGCGGCGGGTCCAGCACTGTTAGAGCGAAGTGGTCGAAAGCTGGTTCAACAGTGTTGTATACGCCCGTGGAAGCTAAGGCGCTCGAACCGATCCGCGAAACCGTTGAGAGGCGCGCGGAACTACCCGATCTTCGTGATGTCTTCCTATGCCATGCGTGGGCCGACCGTCTTGAAGACGCCACGGAACTCTATAATCAGCTCAAAGCGCGCGGTGTATCCGTGTGGTTCAGCGAAAAGGACATTCCTCTTGGATCGTCGTTCCTTCGCGAGATTGATAGGGGATTGGCAAAGTCGCGCATCGGGATCGTGCTCGTGACACCCGCGCTTCTGCTTCGCCTTCCTACGGGAGGTGTTGCAGACCGAGAACTTTCGGCGCTTCTCGCGACTGACCAACTCGTGCCCATTATTCACAACACGACTTATGATGCTCTTCGCAACGTCAGTCCGCTGTTGGCCTCGCGAAACGGCCTGAGCACTGGGGAGGACACGTTGGCGGTCGTGGCCGATAAGCTCGCTGATCTTATTGCCACTTAGCTTCCCGCACCCAGATCCTTAACGCCATATAAAAGCTTAAAGGAAGTACATGTTGACTATGAATGCATGTTCCTGTCGAAGGCAGATGGCAAGCACTAACGCTAGGCAGTGTGGACGGATTTGACCAAGATGAATGCTGCGGCGATGGAACGATCGGCAGCGAAATTTCGCTTCGTCTTCTCGCTGCTTATTGCCACCCGCTTCAAGCGTTTGAGCTTGGCGGCGGCCTGTGCGATGCGCGCGCGGCCTTTGTAGACTGCCTTTGCGAAGGAGCCCGGTTTTCTCTTCTCGTTGGATTTGTTCGGGATCCCCGGAATGATGGCGCCCGACCGTCCTGCATCGCGATTGCCTTTCCCGGCGTATCCGGCAGAGTTACGCCGATCCGCCTCACGCCTTTCGGCGATTGGCGCTGACCCGGTGCGCTTGATTTCGACCAGCTCGAGCCGAGAGGGTTCCCAACAATAGGCAATCCGTCCATGCTGCCTAGACTCGCACCCATCTTTTTTTGCTTACGGGAGAGGGTTGCCCTCGGCCTTCCGACTTGCACCTGGCCCTGGAATTTTTAAATTAGGTGAAATAGCTCGGCCATGGCAGATGAAACGGCTGAGTGTACGTGTTGCCCGGCCGCGGGTGCTTGGCTTCAAGCGTCATCATGACGAATTCTACCGCACGCTCCGATAGCGCGAGCCTTTCTGCCGAAAACGCATTGACGTCATCTGGCTCGAGATCGTTCTTATCGTTTTGCAGATGCAGCCGGTTCCGAATCCGCCTGAGAAGATCGAGGTCGTCGTAGAAGGTCGACTCAAGCTCATCGAATAGGTCATGCTTCCGGCAACTGGCGATGAGGGTCTCCAGTTTGTCAATCTGTTTGCCTCGGATATAAGTAATGATATTCGCCGGCATGCCCATGACCCCTTCACGGGTGAACCATTTGACCCGCTTGTGGAGGTCGTAGAGTAGGGCCTCAATGATCGCCACATTGAGGATGATCATTGGCTTCTGGAGGTAGCGCTTCCGCGCGGGGTTCGCCTCCTCCCGTAGGGTCCACAATGTGCGAACTACATCGAGGCTGTGCGCGACATTCCTGGCGAGCGTGAAGTCGCCTATGAACGAACTCGGGCGGTCGACAGGCATCTGCGTCTCCATGGGGGGAACCCTGAAAGGGACAAATCTCTACACCTTTGTGCAGTCGGGTCCAGATGTACACATCGTCTGACGGCTTGTGCAGCCGTGGACGCTTACTATCTCTGATATGACCCTGAACAGGAGCATCGCATGGATCAAAGTGCGGCAGATCTGCTGCCGAAAGTCTGCATCGAAATTCTTCCGCCGGACCGCAAAGAGACGTGCGCTTCGGATGCAACCACCTGTCCGTGTTGTCGAGAGTTGCGCCCGGCAACCAGCATGGATGAGGATGGCTGCGGGATCTGCGACGAATACCTGGTACCATGACCGCCGTCTGCAACGGACCTCCATCGGTTCAGGCGACTTTCGAAGACGCGCTTGCGAAATTGCCGGACGGTTATGTCGACGGAAATTTTGGTGGTCGAGCATGGGGCGTGACCGTCAAGCGGTCGCAGGATCTCAAACGGACTTGGCTCTATGGCGAGGAGCTTGGCGGGACCGATATCGTCAGCTTCAACCTCTATCGATTGATTGGGTCGGGGCCGATGCTAAAGCCGTGCGAAATGTCATCCGCCAAGGTGATCGAGTTCGTTCTCGGTTTCGAGCCCAGCACCCGAGAGCCTGCGGCTCGACCATAATGGCGGAAAAATGAGCACAGGATCTATATTGCTTTGCAGCAAGTGCATGGCTGCACTGCGATCTGAGCGCTGGCCGTCGAGGCAGCCTCTGATATCTTCAGGGCAACGAAGCAATGCACCTCCTCCCGCAGAGCTTCGTGTTTCAGGCGACCCACTCCTCCTCCCAAGGGGCGCCTGACGGAACAGCGGCACTCCTCCTCCCAGCCGTTGTTCAGTTCTTTCGAAGAGCCTGCCGCACCTCCTCCCGCGGCAGGCTTTTTCGTTTCCGATTCAAGTCCGGAATTCAGGCGTCAAAGCAGGCTGCCCTGTTCCACCGGCTCTCCGGATTTCGAGACAATCGTCGATCCGTACGGCTCGCGCGACGAAATGATCAGCGCGTCATTGGGTAGCGGGCGGGCCAAATCCTTGGCTTCATCCCATGGCGCCCGCATCCAAATGTCGGTCTCTTCCTTCGTCAGCAACAGGACGGGCATCGCCTTCTCGTGGATCGGCTTCACCAGGTCGTTGGGATCTGTGGTCAAGAACCCGTAGAGATCGTCGGTGGTCAGGCCGTCCCTGACCTTTCGGACACTCTGCCATTGCGGCACATGGAGACCGGCAAAGAACATCAGCGACTTCTCCTCATTGCAGGCGAACCAGGCATTCGGCACGTTTCCGCCAACCACCTGGCTGGCCGGATCCGGCTCGGCGAAGCTGGTAACCGGGACGAGGCATCTGTTTTCGACACCGAACCACCGCTTCCAGTGCGGAAAACTGAGCTTGCGCACGTTGGTCGTGCCGCGGTCGGCCTCCATGCGGATCAGTTCCTCAAGATCGAAGGGCTTACTTTTGGCCGCGAGCTTCTCGGCCTTGGCTTTGGCACCTTTCTCGAGTGCGAAGCGAGGGGAGGGCAGGCCCCATCGCGCGTGGACGAGCTGCTTCTTGCCGTCAGCCGTGTTCCGGACGATCGGCCCCATCTGGTCGGGGTTCATCTGATAAGCCGGCATCAGGTTGATCAGGCTTTCCGCATCCTGGGCCCATTTCGCGACCCAGTCCTTGTCTTCCATTCGATACAGGTTGCACATGCCGCGCCATCCCCTTCGCTCAGGTCGTGGGAGACAATCTAGCGGATGCCACTGATTTCGCTAGTCGAGCCGGAAGACGTCGGCATTGTCCTGCCGTTCCCGCAAACCCTTGTAGGACGCATGCCGCAATTTGCCGTCCGCCGTCCACGCCCGAAACTCGATTTCAGCGATCAGCGTCGGCTCGACCCATACAATATCTGCTTTTCCGGAATAGGGCACCGGCGGCTGCTTTCGCTTCCAGCGCAGCTTGTCCAGCATCTTGCGTAGCCTGTTCATCTCGGCTTCCTTGAAGCCTGTGCCGACGTTGCCGACATGGACGAACTCATCGCCGCGGTAAGCGGCAAGCACCAGCGAAGTGAAGCTGGAAGGCGACGCGGTCGATAGCTCATAGCCGACCACCATGAAGGCTTCGCTCTGGACGCATTTCACCTTCACCCAGGCGCCGGTGCGGCCGGAACGATAGGGCTGATCGAGATGCTTGCCGACAATGCCTTCCAGACCGAGGCGGCAGACGTTCTCAAGCAGGACATTGGCTTCGGCGTTGAGTGTCTCCGATAGACGGATGGCGCCGTCTTTGCCATCGAGCGTGTCCTCGAGAAGATGCCGGCGCGATCGGTATTCGACACCGCGCAGGTCATGGCCATCGAGATAGATCAGATCGAAGGCGTAGAGGATCGCATCGGAAGCACGATTGCCAGCCGTATTGCCGCTGGCCCCCAACGACTGCTGCAGCAGCCCGAAATCAGGTCGTCCCTCATCATCGAGAACAACGGCCTCGCCATCGATGATCATCGTCGCTGGCCCGAGTGCCCGGGCGGCCTGTTCGATCGCCGGAAACCGATGCGTCCAGTCATGGCCGCCACGCGTGAGGATCCGGATCCCCGTTGGCTCGATATGAACCGCCAGTCGGTAGCCGTCCCATTTCAGCTCCCAGCTCCATTGGTCACCGCTTGGCGGACGCGCTTTCAATTGCGCGAGGGCCGGCTCAACGCGATCAGGCATGGCGTCGAACAGAAGCTGTGGCTGCGCCGGGTTGCGCTTCCGACGTGGCTTCGAGCGGATCGGGGCTTCGGTATCGCGAAGAAGCGGCTTTGATCTCGGAGGCTTCGTCATGCCGAGAGTTCAGCACAAAAACCTTAAGAATAGTGTGACGTTGAACATCTATCCCCGCTATCCACCACTGCGGCCCAACGGGAACACGGAACTGGCAAAAATCTCAACTTTGGTTACGTCCTTGAATCCCCTTCGAATCTTTGGATTTCCTAATGCTGGGATAATATTCCTCAACTCTGTGGTGCTTGACTCTTTCACGGCATAAGAACAAACAATGAACATATAGCCCGTACGACATGATGTCGATCCTTTGACCACGATCTTGAAGGGAGCCGTGAACGATGACTGCTGCCCGCCAGAGGGTGATCTGTGATTTGCGCGACCGCATCGCGTCGATGGAGGGCGGATCCGCGAAGCGGGCTGGCGCGCTTTCCTTCGGCGTTGCCGAGATCGATGCGGCGCTGCCTGGCGGAGGTCTTGCCTATGGCGCGCTGCATGAGTTCGCGGGCGGTGGCTCGGGAACTGTCGATGGCGCGGCTGCCGCCCTTTTTGTCGCCGGCATTGCCGCGCGGACCAAAGGGCCCGTCGTCTGGTGCCTGACGCGGCCAGATCTGTTCTTTCCGGCCCTGGCGCAGGTTGGCCTCCATCCCGACCGCGTCATCTTCGTCGAGTCCGATCGGGAAGAGGATGTGCTCGCCAACATGGAAGAGGGGCTGTCCTTCGGCGGTCTCGGCGCCGTCGTCGGCGAGCTCGTCCGCCTGCCCATGGTCAGTTCCCGCCGGCTGCAGTTGGCGGCCGAGCGAACCGGGACCATGGCGCTCGCGGTTCGGCGATGGCGACGACAGACGGAGGCAAATGATTTTGGGCAGCCCACAGCCTCGACCACGCGGTGGCGGGTGAGCGTGATGCCGTCGGAAGAGTTGCCGGTACCGGGGGTGGGTAGGCCGCGTTGGTTTCTGGAATTGATGCGCGTGAAAGCGGGTGAGTGTGCTGAGTTTATAGTGAGGGCGTGCGATGACAAGGGTCGTCTCGATCTATCTTCCGGATCTGTCGACGGATCGCATTCGTCGGGCCGATCCGTCTATTCCGCCTGAACAGCCAATCGCCGTGATCGCGAGGAGCGGCTCGAAGAGATGGGTGTCGGCCGCCGACCCGGCTGCCAAAAAGGCGGGTGTCCACGTCGGCATGCCGGCCGCAATGGCGCAGTCGCTGATTCGCGGCCTGATGCTCATCGATGCCGATCCTGCAGCGGACGCCGCGGCCCTTGAAGGGGTCGTTTGCGGGAGGGGGCGGAATCCTACGCTAAGGCTTTGGCCACCGATATTCGCCCGTGAGGTTGATGTGTTCCCATCCCAGCGGAGAGATATGGGCCAGCAGATCGGGCGATAGCTGTTTCCCCTCGCGTTTCTTTCTGGCGACGACTTCACCGAGTTTCATCGTATTCCAGAAGATGATGATCGCTGCGAGCAAGTTCATGCCTGCGATCCGGTAGTGTTGGCCTTCGGCGGAACGGTCGCGGATTTCGCCCCGACGATGAAAGCTGATTGCCCGCTTCAGCGCATGGTGGGCCTCGCCCTTGTTAAGCCCAATCTGGGCTCGGCGTTGCAACTCGGCATCCAGAATCCAGTCGATCATGAACAGGGTCCTCTCGACGCGGCCGACCTCGCGCAAGGCCGTGGCGAGTTCGTTCTGTCGTGGATATGAGGCGAGCTTACGTAGAATCTGGCTAGGTGCGATACTTCCGGCCGCAATGGTAGCCGCGATGCGGAGAATGTCGGGCCAGTTGCGTTCTATCAGGGCCTGATTGATCTTTCCGCCGATCATGGTCCGCAAATGCGCTGGCGCTGACGAAGGATTGAACGCGTATAGCTTTTTGGATGGCAGATCGCGGATGCGTGGTGCAAACCGATAACCGAGGATGGCACAGGCGGCAAACACGTGATCGGTGAAGCCGCCCGTATCGGCGAACTGTTCGCGGATATGGCGGCCGGCATCGTTCATGAGCAGGCCATCGAGGATATAGGGCGCTTCGCTTGCCGTTGCGGGAATCACCTGGGTTGAGAACGGAGCATATTGGTCCGAGACGTGACTGTAAGCTTTCAGGCCGGGAGTATTGCCGTATTTCGCGTTGACCAGGTTCATCGCTTCCCCTTGCTCCGTCGCGGCGAAGAACTGGCCATCACTCGATGCCGAGATACCGGTCCCCCATAATTGGGCCATCGGCAAATTGGCTTGCGCCTCTACGATCATGGCGAGCGCCCGGTCATAGGCTTCGCCCTCGACATGCCAGCGCGCAATACGGATCAACTCCCAGAATGTATGGGTATTGGTGGCGTCGGCCATCTTGCGCAGGCCGAGATTGATCCCCTCAGCAAGCACGACGTTCATCAGCCCGATCCGGTCGACGCAAGGTGCCCCCGTGCGCAGATGGGTGAAGGCTTCACAGAAACCGGTCGCAGCATCCACTTCCAACAAGAGATCAGTGATGCGTGTTGACGGCATCTGCTTGTAGAGATCGAGAACCAGATCCTCCGCGCCATCCGGCACTGAGGCTGCAAGCTTTTCGATATGCAGGGTGCCGTTTTCAATTGATCCGCCGGGAATCGTGCCGATGCGGGCGGCACGACCAAGCTCGCGTAACCGGATATCGAGGCGCGCTTGTCGGTCTGCCAACCATTCCTCCGGCCGCAATGGCACGGCGAGACGGCCATTTTCCGCCACGGCTTGCGCGGGAACGAGAGCCTGCTTCAGATCGCCATAGCGCCGGGATCGCGCCAGCCAGACATCTCCCGACCGGAACGCATCGCGCAGGTGGAACAGCACCGCGATCTCCCAGAGGCGGATATCGCCAGCCGGCTGGGCACGAAGATGACGATGCCATTTCGAGCTTGGCCGCAGAAAGTCGGAATGCACCGAAACCCTTGCACCTCCACGTAGCGCCGTCACGGCGTCGAGCAGCGGCATCGCGACCGGCGCAGCCCGAAGATCGAGCAGGCGCAACATACGAGGAGCATAGCGGCGGAAGCGATGATAGCCGTCAAGCACATGATTGAGCGGGTCGGCCGTCATGGTCCCTGTCAGGCTGACCGCCGTGGCAACCAGGGTTTTGAACCTGTCCCAGCCCTCTCCATTGCCGATGACGGTTTCCAGCGGCTGGCCGTCATCCTGTGCATCCACTAAGGCCCCACCGATTTCGGCGAAGGATTTCAAGGTGGCGCGCACCGCAGTCGCTTCGTCCGCAACCTTCTCCTGGCAAATGCGCTCCGAAGCCCGGTAGAGCTTGCCAACGATGCGGTCATGGGTTTCGATTACGGCGTCGGCGAGCATCGCCTGCCATTCCGATGCGCAAACGGCCAGAATCGCAAGCCGTCTATCCTCCGGAAGATCACGCATGCCATCGGCATAATACCGCTCGCCCTGCCTGCGCAGCCGTGTCACTCGATGGGCAGGAACGTTGACCAGAATATCTTCGGGGAGATCGAGCTGTCGCAGGTATTCCAGCCGGTCGAGAAGCCGGTTGACCGACGAAGAGTTCGAACCGGGTTCGAACCGCCGCAGCCACACGAACCGGGTCATACGATCGTCAACCGTATCCTCAAGCAATGCCCGCAACTGCTCCCTGATCGGCGGAGACAGACGGTTGGCAATTCTTGTCTCGATCCGCCGCTCAGCATCGACCAGAGCCGTGGCGCAAAGCCGCTCGATCGTCGATGTCGCGGGAAGAACAATGCGGGTGCGGCGGCACTCGACCACGAAACGACGGGCAATGTCCTCGTTCGACACCGCCATCTCGGCTTCCCGGAAAAGCCAGTCCTTCAGTTCACGAGCGCCACGGCCGGAGAACGTGCGGAAGCCGTAAAGCATCCGCAGTTCGGCAAGGTGCTCGTGGCGCGTCTCCTCGCGGGCGGCATAGTCAACCAGATCGGTGGCATGGAGGCCAAGCTGCGCTCCGATGAACTCGACCACCTCCGCCGGAATCAGCTCTCCCGGAGCCAACACCCGTCCGGGGTAGCGCAGAACACACAATTGCAGGGCGAAACCGAACCTGTTGTGCGAGCGTCGGCGGTGCCTGATATGCTCGAGGTCCTCGTCGCTCAGCGTATAGTGTTTGAGTAAATCCGCCTGCGAAGTCGGCAGGCGCAACAGCGCGTCCTTCTGCCGATCGGTTAGAGTGACACGACGCGGCATCCATGTTCCTTTTTCAAAATCAGATAATGTTCAAGATGCTTTGTTTATGACGCTGGTTAAGATACAGTTCTGGGAAACAAGGCAATTGCGGTCGATGCGCCGCCTCAAACCATCGTTTAAGAAACATGCTGATCGGATATGCCCGCGTTTCCAAAGCAGATGGTTCCCAGTCTCTGGACCTGCAGCAGGATGCTCTTCGCGCAGCCGGCGTTGAGCAAGACAACATCTATGAGGATCGCGCCTCCGGTAACCGTGATGATCGACCGGGTCTGACCGGTTGCCTCAAATCGTTGCGTGCCGACGATGTGTTGGTGGTCTGGAAGCTTGATCGCCTCGGGCGGTCGCTCACCCATCTGGTCAACACGGTGAAGGATCTTTCGGAACGCAAGATCGGCTTGCGAGTGTTGACCGGGAAAGGGGCCGAGATCGACACCACGACTGCATCCGGTCGAATGGTGTTCGGTATCTTCGCTACGCTGGCCGAGTTCGAGCGAGATCTGATCCGGGAGCGCACTCTGGCTGGTCTTGCTGCAGCCAGAGCACGAGGTCGCAAAGGCGGTCGCAAATTCGCGCTAACCAAAGCGCAAGTTCGCCTCGCCCAGGCAGCCATGGCACAGCGCGATACATCTGTCTCCGATCTCTGCAAGGAACTCGGGATTGAGCGCGTCACCCTCTACCGATATGTCGGCCCTAAAGGCGAACTCAGGGACCATGGCAGACGGCTTCTGGGCCTACCGCAACTGGAACAATCGAATGCCTAAGTCTCATAAACTGACAACAATCTTGGCTGTGTGCATTGCCTTCCCCCCGTTCGTAGCTGCCGCTCTCTGAGCGCGCTTGCATGAGGTTGGCGGAACGGACAGAGGATCGATTCAACAGGTGGGGCCTTGCGGGGTCCGCGCTCCTTCATATCCTTGTGGGTGTTTTCTTACTGCTTTTGCCCGCCGCGCCGAAACAGGCCGAGCCGCAGGAGCAGAGCATAGAGGTGGAAATCGTGACCCTTCCCCCTCCCCGAACCGATCAACAGGCGAAGTCGGCACGGCAACTTGATCTTCCTCCTAAACGGCAGGGCGAGGGCATGCCGGCGGAAACGCCCGAGACTGCGTTAAAGACACCAGCAATTCCAGAGGCGGTCCCGGACGAGGTTCATCGTCGTGATGAAACGCCAACAGTGGTGAAGCCGTTGCGCATGTTGTCGGAGAAGGTGCTGGACGATCCAAGAAGCCGAAATGCCAGACAAGAGCTTGCGATGCTCAGGCCCGCGGATCAGATCGAACAACTATGCAATTTGGAAGCTATGGCTCAGGTCGGAGCGTGGAGCGAAGAGTATCAGCCTGATCGCGTTGTAGCCTATGCGATGGACGACCCGAAACTATCGGGAAACTCTTTTTCGGCAGAGGGGGCGGCTCTGCACAGCAAGCGAGATTGGTATAGGTTGCAATTCAAATGTGACCTCACCCCAGACCATAAGAAGGTTGCGGCCTTTGAATTTCTCATGGGCGATCCGATCCCGAAGGAAGATTGGGCCGAGCATAGTCTTCCCACCGAAGATAAGCCGCTTGATTAGGGCGGTTGGTATGGGCCGATCGCGAACTGTGTCACGACGCCAAGGAATGGAGTTTTAGAAGTATATGCGCTTGTTTTCGTGCGTTCTCGTCTTTCTCGCAGGTATGTTCCTCAATGCTCATGCTGCATCCCGGCTGCAATTTACCGTGCCGACGCCGACCGGCCGTGTTCTGGTCGAGAGCTTCGGGAACTGCGCGAACGCGACATGTCCGGCCGTCGTGATCCTGAGTGGCAGCAAAGGCTTCGGGGCCTCCATTTATGATGAGATCGGCCAGACGCTTCGGGCGGCGGGTTTGAATGCCTATCTCGTTCATGTCCTGTCGGCGGACGATCTCAACGCTATCGCCACGGCGGACAATGCGCGGGTGCGCATCGCCTATTATGGACAGCGGTTGCCGGACTGGATTTCCGCCGTTCAAAGCGTGGTCGCCTATCTTGAGAGCCAGCCTCGCCACGGCGGCAAGGTTGGCGTTCTCGGAATCTCCCTTGGCGCGCAAATCGCTTCGGCTGCTTCGGCCGGGCGATCCGACATTGGCGCGCTGGTGTTGGTCGATGGTGGTTTCCCGAACGGCTATTCACATCCTGTCCGTTCATTGCCGCCGCTGCTTTTGATTTGGGGAAGTGCCGACCGGACGTTTCCCTTGTCGGTTGGTCGCGAGATGCAACGGACAGCCCAACAGCTTGGACGGCCCGTTAGCCTTGATGTTTACGAAGGCGGTGCGCACGATTTTTTCTTGAGACCGGGAACAGGAAACGCTTCAGCAGCTCACCAGAGCGCGGCCGATTTTCTGATGTTGCAGCTATCGCGATAGTTCTTGAAGCTTAGCGTAGGATTTCGCCCCCTCCCGCAAACGCCCCC